>NZ_CM182549.1:7700000-8263951 GCF_059448745.1 Bradyrhizobium sp. SOJA106 | reverse complement strand
CGTCAAAAAACTTCTCTTGGGAGATTTAGTTGCGTGGTGAGCGCCATGCAGAGTTCCTGCCATCAGGGGTTCTGTCATGGCGCGACCTCAGAGCGAGTCCAGCCTCGGGCATGGCTCGACCGTTCGGCGTGAACGCCGCGTCCGGTCAGCGATGTCAGAGATGGAGGGTTCGCGAGGTCAGCGCGTACTCGGCGCTCCGTCGCAGGCGGGGGGCTGGAGGTCGGACTGATCTAAACCGGCATCATTGGAATAGGAATAGGAAACGTGTTTCAATACCGCGTTGCGTCCGTAAAACATGATACCTCCCCGTCCTGCCGTGATTGCTCACGGCAAGGTCCTACGTGTCCAATAGACAACCGCGGCGCAATGGTGTCGCGGATGCCTGCCCGAGTACTAGTTGTCCGCTCGACTTCGCCTCATGCGCGCCGGAGTAGCTTTACGACATCTCTCATTTGCGCTTGGCGCGAGCAGGACGAAATCCTGCTTGGAGACATTCAGACAAAGAGCTACCGTTCCCACAGTGCTGTGGGTTTGAACCGACTATCGCTTGTTGATGCGTTGCCAACGTGCCCACCGCCGCCGATTTGCACGCTCGCCCCGTTTCCGATACCGCGCTGGTCTCAAGATCGTGGGCGCCGCTGACGACTTAAGGAATACACTAAGCGGAAAGACTCGCAACGGAATTGATTCACACTTGAGGCATCTAAAATCTTGACCAGCGTTAACGCGGCGCGCGAGTTGTTCACAGGTCTGAGACCAAGAGTTTGAATCCGCGTGGAGAATCGAAGACGAGACGCGTTGTGTGACAATCCGCGTACAGCGGCCAAAAAAAATTCAAAAAACCTTCACGCGCCGACTTCGCCGGGGCGTTTTCCAAATGCTTGCTGTCACTATGTTGATAAGTTGTTCGCGAAACATCGTTTTTTGAGTCGCGTTTCACAGGGTAACTCCACCGATGGATCCACTCCTGTGAATCTACGGTGTGCAGAACTCGCGCGCGAGCGAATTCAACTTAAGCCCGTCCCGCAAGGGTTTTTCGCAGCGCGGTGAAAGTTTCCGCTGTTGCAAAATCGTCCGCGGTAAAACTACGGACGTATCATCCTGCCGTCGAGATGAAGCTCGCAACGTCGATCGTTGGTCGAGCGACTGCTTGCGTGAATTGTGACAGAACGAAAAGCCCGGCACGAGGCCGGGCTGATGTGACGAACGCGATGTCGCTTCAACCGATCGAACGACTCGCTCGGCGTGCTCGGCCGCCTTACTTGGCGAGCTTGGCGATCTGCGCGGTGAGGCGCGAGACTTTGCGGCTGGCGTTGTTCTTGTGAATGATATTGCGCTGCGCGGCGCGCATCAGGGCGGGCTCGGCAGTCGCCAGCGCCTTCACGGCAGCGGCGCGGTCGCCGGTCTTGATGGCTTCCTCGACGGTGCGAACTGCGCCGCGCATCTGAGTGCGGCGCGACTTGTTGACGGCAGTGCGGCGGGCGATCTTGCGCGTCGCTTTCTTGGCGGAAGTGGTATTGGCCATGGTCTCAATATCCTTTGCGGTACCGGTCGCGTCTTGGTCGGGTAGCGCCGGCTGCTTGACCGCGGAATCGACGCTCGGATTTAGGGTGTTCGGTTGCTGGGCCGTTCCCGGAACATGAGGCCTCAGAGAGCCTGCAACTGCTCAAAGAACAGCGGCGGCGGGATTGCGCCCGCCGCCAGTTGGCGCCCTTATAGAGGGGGTCTGCGGCACCGTCAACGCTTTCCGGGGCCGGAAAACGGCGCTTCTGGGCGCTCCAGGAAGGGTGTAACGCCCTGAAGCGGTTGAATTTCTGCCGTCGCTTGGCTATTGGCTGGCGGGCGGTATACGGGTCGACCGATCGGACGACCATCTGGGGTGAGGCATGATCCGCGGCTTTTTCCGACTGATTGGGCTGTTGCTGCTCGCCGGCGGGTTCATCTTTATGGTCTATGACGGCGCCCGCTGGGTGGCCGACCAGACCCTGCGCTTCACCCGTTTCGGCCAGTTCTGGAACGACATCAACCAGGCCAGCCAGTCCGCCTTCCGGACCTGGGTCGAAGCCAAGGCGCCCTGGCTCTGGACCTCCGTGATCCGCCTGGTGCTGGATCAGCCGGTCTTCGCCGTGCTCGGCATTTTGGGCATCTTGCTGATGATCCTGTTCCGGCCGCGCAAGCCGCTGATCGGATATTCCCGGGATTGATCTTCAATTCCCGCGTGGCTGAACCGCGCGAAGGCGCGGCGTAACAACGCTGCCCTCGCTGACGTAGACACCTATATTCCCACCTGATGGCGAGCACGCCGCCCGAGCATCTGGCTCGCGCGACGGACGCTCGTTCCGGAGACTCAATCATGCTGTTCATGCGCAAGAGCACCGCATTGCCGAGCGCAGCCGAGGCGCTGCCCGGCCGTGCCCAGGCCATCCCGACTGCAACCACGCATTTCGTCAACGGCAGCAAGCTCAAGCCGCCTTATCCGGCCGGCCTCGAGCAGGCCGTGTTCGGTCTCGGCTGCTTCTGGGGCGCCGAGCGCAAATTCTGGGAGCTCGGCGAGGGCATCTACACCACCGCCGTCGGCTATGCCGGCGGCCACACGCCGAACCCGACCTATGAAGAGACCTGCTCGGGACGCACCGGCCACACCGAAGTGGTGCTGGTCGTGTTCGATCCGAACAAGATCCCTTACGAGAAGCTGCTGAAGACGTTCTGGGAGAACCACAACCCAACGCAGGGCATGCGCCAGGGCAACGACATCGGCACGCAGTACCGAAGCGCGATCTACACCTATTCCGATGCGCAAAAGAAAGCGGCTGACGAGTCGAAGGCGCTCTATCAGAAGGCGCTCGCCGCGAAAGGTCTCGGTGCCATCACCACCGAGATCGCGCCCGCCGGCGAATTCTATTTCGCCGAAGATTATCATCAGCAATATCTGGCGAAGAACCCCGCCGGCTATTGTGGCCTCGGCGGTACCGGCGTGTCCTGCCCGATCGGGGTTGGTGTGCGCGTGTAAGTCGTAGTCTGTGCCGTCATTCCGGGGCGCGCGTCAGCGCGAACCCGGAATCTCGCGCCACAACCTCTGGATTCCGGGTTCGTCGCCGGCGCGACGGCCCGGAATGACAGCGCGGTAGCGCCGCAACCACCCCGCTCAACGCTTTATTAACCATAGCCGGTGCATCAGTGGAGCCGTCTCGTTTCGAGGGATAGGTCCGGTGCCGGTTGCACGCGCGTTTCGATGGTCGATCCTGACAGCCTGTTGGGCAGCGTCCGCCGCGCTGGCCCTTGGCGGCTGCATGCAGACAACCGGTCCTGTCGCATACGTCCAGCCGCGCCCCGATCTCGACGCCATGGCCTATGGCGCTCCGCAACCGGTCGTCGTTGCCAACAACGGCGGCGGCGCCATCGCCGCGCTCAGCAATTCCTTTGCCTCCTCGCCTGCGCCGATGCCCCTCGGCTATGCCGCGCCGGTGGCGGCGCCCGTCCGCTACGACACCTCCTACCATCTCGACGCCGGCGACAAGCTGCGCGTCGTGGTCTACGGCCAGGAAGGTCTCACCAACAGCTACGCCATCGATGCCGGCGGCTCCATCACCATGCCGCTGATCGGCGCCGTGCCGGCGCGTGGCCGCACCACCGCGGGGCTCGCCGGCGAGATCGCCGCGCGCCTGCGCAACGGCTACATCCGCGAGCCCTCGGTCGCCGTCGAGATCGACGCCTATCGTCCGTTCTTCATTCTTGGCGAAGTCTCCGCGCCCGGCCAGTATCCCTATGTGCCGAACATGACGGTCGAAAGCGCCGTCGCGATCGCCGGCGGCTTCTCGCCGCGCGCCAAGCGCGATATGGTCACCGTCACGCACACCGAAGCCGGCGGCGCCATGCGCGCCGTCGTCCCGCTCGGCACGCCGCTCGCGCCGGGCGACACCGTGTTCGTCGGCGAGCGCTGGTTCTGACGCTCGAGATTCCGGGCTCGCGCTCCGCGCGCCCCGGAATGACGGAGGGATAGACGAGCGCGCTGTGTCCTCACCGCCTGAAATCCAGCCGCCCGTTCGGAAAGCATCCGTCGATCCGCGTATCATCGACCACGAGCCCGACCCACGGCCGCGTGATCGCCGGGTTGGTGAGGTTGATGTACTTCCCGACCAGCCGCGGACCCTCGCGCGCAGCATCGATCAGTCCGTGCCGGCGGCCACGATCCCAGTCGAAGCGCAGATAGATGCGCTCGCCGATGACGCGCACTTCCGCGCGCCCCTCTTTCCACTTCTCCGGCGTGTCGCCCGCAATGGTCGGATCGGCGCCGCCGTTCCAGCGGCTCGCCCAGACGCCTTCGAGCGGATCGGAGGGCGCGACAATGGACGCCCATGCCGCCGCATTGACGTCGCCCGCATCGCCGGCAAGTGCCGCGCTCGCGGCATAGTCCATGACCTCGCGATCATCAGGCGCGGGCACGTCCATGGTGCCGAACGGATTGCGGATGACGATGTTCGTGTTGGCCTGCTGCATGATGGGTTCCCGGCGTCAGTTGGCGTGATCGGCCAGCTCTATCGCCGGGCGGCAGCATGCAGCCACCCGATTTCTGCTGAGGACGTCGTTGTCGGGCTTGACCCGGCAATCCATTGGCTTGGCAAAAAAGACTTGCCTGATGGATGTGCGGGTCAAGCCCGCGCATGACGAGTGGCGCTACTTCAAATGCCTCGCGAAGAATTCCATGCTGCGCGGCCAGGCGATCTCCGAGCTCGCCTTGTCGTAGCTCGGCCGCTCGTCGCAATGGAAACCGTGCTGGGCGCCCGGATAGATGAACACCTCCACATCCGGCCGCTTTGCCTTGACGGTCTCGACATCGGTCAGCGGGATGCCGGAGTCCTTCTCGCCGAAATGCAGCTGCGTCGGAACCTTCGGCTTCTCGTCGGCAAAGCGCACGACGGCGCCGCCGTAATACCCGATCGCAGCCTTGAGGCCGGACAATCGCGTCGCCGCGACAAAGGCGATGCTGCCGCCGAGGCAGAAGCCGATGATGCCGACGGGGCCGACGCTTTTCACGGCATCGATCGCGGCCTGGGTGTCGCGCAGCATCGCCTCCCAATCGGGATTTGCCACGAACTTGCGCGCTTCAGCGATCTCGTCGGGCGTGTAGCCGGACTGGAAGCCCGGCGAGGTGCGGTCGAAGATCGACGGCGCGATCGCGACATAGCCTTCGCCCGCGAGACGGTCGCAGACCGAGCGGATGTGGTGATTGACGCCAAAGATCTCCTGGATCACCACCACCGCGCCCTTCGGCGTGCCGGAAGGGTCAGCGCGATAGGCGCCGAGCTGGAAATTGTCGGAGGCCGTCAGTTTGATGTCCTGTCCCACGCGAATTGTCCTTCTTGATGGTTCGATCCGAAATTTCAGCGCCCGCTCCTCATCCTGAGGAGCGCGTCAGCGCGTCTCGAAGCATGAATGGCCCGGATGCAGCAGCGGGGGCCTTCATCCTTCGAGACGCTTGCTGCGCAAGCTCCTCAGGATGAGGAGACACCTCACTCCCACATCCAGTTCTCGCCGTAGTCCTCCTTCCATCCTGCCAGCCGTCCATGACGAAATTGCAGGAATAGGCGGTGGCGGTAGGGGACCAGGCCGCTGCCGCCGATGTTGCGCAGCGCAAGGTAGATCTCGTTCCCGGGCCGTCCCCGCACATATTGCAGCGGCTGCCCGAGCGCGCGCGCGGTCTGCCCGGCGTCCATGCCGAAGGCGAGCGGGATGTTGTTCGACAAGGTCGTGACGAAGGGCTGGCGCACGCCGCCGAACGGCTCGGCCTGCGCCGATATCGAGAGCAACATCGCGCTGGCTGCCAACATCGCCCGCTTCATTGCCTGTGTTCCTGTCCGAGGGTCTATGCCGGCAAGTTCTTCAGGAAAGGCATCACGGCGTCAACAAAAGCCTTGGGCTGATCGATGTTGACGGCATGTCCGGCGGCGGGGATCACGACCTTTTGTGCGCCGGGAATTTTCGCCGCCATGTAGTCCGACGCCGCCAGGAACGGCGTGTCGTCGGCGCCGACCACGATCAGGCTGGGTACCTTGATCTCGGGCAACAGCTCGATGACGCGGGCATCGCGCTGAGTCAGCATGCCCCGCGCCGCAAGGGCGAGGCCGCTGGTGTCGCGATGGTTCGCGGTGGCGCGCTCGCGCGTCGCCGATTTCAGCACCGCAAGCCCCTCCTGATCGAGCTTGTCCGCGGTGGCGAGCGCCCGCGCATTCCAGGCCTCGCGCGCGTCATCTTTCTTGAAACCGGGGCCGGTGTCGATGATCAGCAGCGCGCGGGTGCGTTCCGGATGCGTGCGATAGAACGCCAGCGACATGTAGCCGCCGAGCGAGAGCCCGCCGATGATGGCGCGCTCCGCGCCAACGGCATCAAGGATCGCCGCGATGTCGCCGACCGTCAGCGCTTCGCTATAGGCGTTGGGATCGTCGGGATAATCGGACTGGCCATGGCCGCGCATGTCCCACAGGATCAGCTGGTGGTCTTTCGCCAGCGCATCGATCTGCCCATGCCACATCGCCGAGGTCGAGGAATAGCCGTGGGTGAGCAGCAGCGGCGGCCCGTCGCCATGAACCTCATAGTAGATACCGACGCCGTCCCGATCGATCTTCGGCATTGTTTCCGCCCTTTCTTTTTTCTCACCGCGACACAGTACTTCACCCTTCAGGGAAGGGCTCGCTTTGGATCGGCCCGGTCAAGCCGGGTGATGACGGCGGAGGGTAGGCGGACAGCGCCGCAAAAAATTTTCCTTATCCATCAATGCCCGTTCTACTGTGCATGGGGTTGTTTTTCGCCCAGTTCCCTAAAATTGCGGGCAATGCCTCAGGGTTCCATTGAGCACGCCTCTTAAGGGGCGGAGAACCTGATCCGGCTTAGGCTGACGCCAAATCCAGTCCCGTGCTTTGGGGAAGCCATGACCGCCTCAGCCAAACCCGCCGCCAAACGCCGGCTTCTGCTCGCCTCCGACCGGAGCGACGAAAGCACCGAGCTCGCCAGCATCCTGAAGGCGGTGGGCGATGTCTCGACGGTGACGACGGAGGGCATTCCCGAGCAGCCCTCGCGCGATCTCTCCGGTCTCGTCGTCGACATCAATCTGCGCTCGCCCGAGAGCGTGCAGCGGGTGCGCAACAAGCTGCGCGGTGATGCCTATCGTTCGATGCCGAGGCTGTTCGTGCTGGCCGATGCCCTGCATCACGGCACCATGCAGGCCTGGGCGCTCGGCGCGACTGATACCATCTCGCGGCCGCTGCAGTCGGAAGCCATTCTCCAGCGCATTCGCGCCGCTTTTCCCGACACCGCCGTCTACGACGCGACCGACCGCGGCAAGACGCTCAACCGCGGCGTCGAGGCCGCGCATGCGGTGCTGGCAAAGATGTTCGAGAAGCTGCCGCTCGGCGTGCCCCTGACCTTCGACGACGTGATCGCAGCCGAAAGCAAGATCCTGAAGGCGATCAAGCACTCGTCATTGCGCGAATGGCTCACCACCGTCGGCTGCCACCATGTCGGCAGCTATCGCCACTGCCTGTTCGTCACCGGCTTTGCGGTTGCCTTCGCACAGCATCTCGGCATGCGCGAGGACGACCAGCGTCGCCTGACCCGTGCCGCGCTGCTGCACGACGTCGGCAAGGCTTTCGTTCCGTCCAACCTGCTCGACAAGCCCGGCAAGCTCACCGACGAGGAGATGGCCGAGGTCCGCCAGCATCCGCGCCGCGGCTATGACGCGCTCGCCGCGCAAGGCGGCTTTCCGCCGGAGATGCTCGACGTGATCCTGCATCACCACGAATTCCTCGATGGCAGCGGCTATCCCAACGGCCTGTCGTCGAACCAGATCAGCGACATCGTGCGTCTGACGACGATCGTCGATATCTACGCGGCGCTGGTGGAGAAACGGGCCTACCGCATGCCCTTCACCCATTCGCGCGCCTTTGCGATGATGGAAAGCATGGGCGGCAAGCTGGACCAGCAATTGCTGCAGGCGTTCCGCCCGGTGGCGCTGGGGTCGTTCTGATTTTTTGACGAGGCGTTCCGGGGCGCGCGAAGCGCGAGCCCGGAATCTCGAGATTCTCAGGTGCGCAACTGCGCACCATAGTTCTGTGCTTCGCACCGCTCGGAACGAGTGTGGTCACCCCACCATCTTCCGCAGCTCAGCCTTCGCCACCTTCTCCAGCGTCGAGCGCGGCATGTCGTCGACGAGCCTGATCTCGCGCGGCACTTTGAAGTCGGCGAGGCTCTTGCGGCAGGCCTCCATCACGCGGTCCTGCAGATCGGGCGCGGCACCCGCGACGCCGCCCTGCGGGATGATGAACACGACCGGCACCTCGTCCAGCATCGGATGTTTCTTCGCCACCACGGCGGCCTCGCGCACGCCCGGCACGAGCGCGATCACCTGCTCGATCTCGGAAGCCGCGACATTCTCGCCGCCGACCTTCAGCATGTCCTTGGCGCGGTCGCCGAACTTGATGAAGCCGTGCTCCAGCCGCTCGACGCGGTCGCCGGTGAGGAAGAAGCCGTGCTCGTCAAAACTCTCGCGCGTGGCTTTCTCGTTGTGCAGATATTCGGCGAACAGCGACAGGCCGGGGATGCCCTTGATCGCGAGATTGCCGGTGTCGCCGACGGCGGTCGGCCGTCCGTCATCATCTGTGATGCGGATCTGATATTCCGGCGCGGCGCGGCCGATCGACATCGGGATGTTGGGCTGGTCGACCTCGCCGAGGATGCCATGGGTGATGGTCTCGGTCATGCCCCACCAGCCGATCATCTTGACGCCGAAGGCGGCGAAGGCCGGCGGCTCGTTGATCGCGGTGCCCCACAAACGGAATTTGTGGTCTTTCGGGATCTCCTGCTCGAGCAGCGCCTTCATGCAGAACGGAATCGTCGAGGTCCAGGTCGCGCCGTGCTCGCGCGCGACGTTCCAGAACCGGCTCGCGGAGAAGCGCGGCTGGATCACGCAGGTGGCGCCGACCCACAGCGTCGCCAGCATGGAGTAGGCGAGGGCGTTGGTGTGGAATAGCGGCAAGTATGCCTGGTGCACGTCGCCGGCGTGAAGGTCCTCATGCGCGGCGTTCATCTTTGCGCCCCACAGCGCGTTGGCGTGGGTCCACAGCACCGCCTTCGGCCGCGACGTCGTGCCCGAGGTGTACTGCACGCTGCACGGCGCGAGCGGGTCGGTCGCACGTTTGGGACGGTCGGCACTGTCGGCGAACAGCGATTCAAAGCTGTCGGTGCGCGACACCGCCTGCACAGACGCCGCGCCGGCATCATGCGAGGTCACGGCCATCCAGCGGATGTTGCGGCAATTCCGCGCGACGATCTCCGCATAGGCCGGCTGCGTGATCGCGGCGACCGCGCCGCAATGATCGGCGAAATATTCGATCTCGGCCGGCGCCGAGCGGGTGTTGGTGGTGACTGCGATGGCGCCCAGCTCGACACAGGCAAACCAGGCCAGCATCGCCTCGATGCAATTGTCGAGGTGAATGAGCACATATTCGCCCGATGTCACGCCGCGCTTCGCCAGCCCCGCGGCGAGCGCGCCGACCCGCTCGTGAAACTCGCCATAGCTCCAGCGCCGCGCCGGCGCATCGAACGGCGCCCAGATCAGGAACGGGTGATCGCGACGTACCTCCGCGCGCAGCTTGAGCAGCCAGGGCACGTCGAGCCCGTCGAATGGCCCCACGATTCCGGCTGCGGTCTGTTGAATGGCCATGGCTCCTCCCGTGCAGCCTGCATCTTGCTGGCGGCTTTCTTTGGATTATTGCGTCTTTCTGCCATTGGATGACGCGGGGAGCAAATCGGAGGAGATGCTCGAGGTGGCCCGCGCTCTCTCCCCGTCATTGCGAGGAGCCCTTGCGACGAAGCAATCCAAGTCTCTCCGCGGAGGGATTCTGGATTGCTTCGCGGAGCCTGTCATCGGGCCGCGCTTCGCGCGGACCCGTTGGCTCGCAATGACGGCGGTGAGGGTCGGCAGGGGAGCCCTATCAGCCTCAATCCTCGTACGACGAAATCTCGATCAGGTTCCCGTCCGGATCGCGGCAATAGACCGAGCGCAGCGTGCCGCGGGCGCCTTGCCTCGGGCCCGGGCCTTCCTCGATCGCGACGCCGTTCGCCTGCAAATGCGCCACGACGTCGTCGGGCGCAGCGGAGGTGAGGAAGCACAGATCGTCGCTGCCCGCGGTCTGGTGCTCGGCGGCGAACCACTCGACCTTGTCGGCATCGCGCGGCCGGACGTTGATCTTCTGGTTACCGAATTCCAACGATGTCCGCGGCGCTTTGCCGCCGCCAGGGTCGAACAGCTTGACTTCCATGCCGAGGATCTTGCGATACCACTCGGCGGTCACCGCGACGTCGGCGACGTTGATCACGAGATGATCGAGGGCTTCGACCTTGACTGTCATGCCTTATCCTTTCGTCGTGATGCGCCAGGTGCACTTTCCGCCTGCGGTAAGCTTTGTTACAACCGCATCGACGACACTTTCAAGATATCCGGCCTTCAAGAACAACGCTCTTTGAAGAACAACACGCTTTGAAGAATACCACCTGGGAGAACCCTTGAGATGATCACTCGCCGTACCGCGCTGGGTCTGCTTGCCGCCACGCCTCTTGCAGCCAGCCCGCTGTCGAAGGCCCTTGCCGCGGATTATCCGTCCCGGCCCGTGAAATGGGTGGTCGGCTATCCGCCGGGCGGGGCCACCGACATCCTGGCGCGGCTGATCGGCCAGCGGCTGTCGGAGAAGCTCGGCCAGCAATTCGTGATCGAGAACAAGCCGGGCGCCGGCAACAACATCGGTACCGAATCGGTCGTCAATGCCGAGCCCGACGGCTACACGCTGCAGCTGGTCAATCCGGCCAACTACATCAACGCCTCGCTCTACGCCAACCTCAAGTTCAACTTCGTGCGCGACATCGCGCCGGTCGCCTCGTTCCAGCGCGTGCCGAACGTGATGACCGTCAACAAGGACGTGCCGGCCAAGAACGTCGCCGAGTTCATCGAATATGTGAAGGCCAATCCCGGCAAGGTGAATATGGCCTCGTCCGGCAACGGCACCTCGGTGCATCTGTCCGGCGAGATGTTCATGGCGATGACCGGCTGCAAGATGCAGCACGTGCCCTATCGCGGCGCCGCGCCCGCGATCACCGACATGCTGGGCGGCCAGGTGCAGGTGATCTTCGATAACATGCCCTCGATCATCCAGCACATCCGCTCCGGCTCGCTGCGCGCGATCGGCGTCACCACCGCGCAGCGCTCGCCGCAGCTGCCGGACGTGCAGGCGATCGCCGAGACCGTGAAGGACTACGAGGCCAGCGCGCTGTTCGGCATGGGCGCGCCGAAGAACACGCCGAAGGAGATCATCGCCAAGCTCAACAGCGAGATCAACACGCTGATGAAGGAGCCCGACATGACCAAGCGCCTGGTGGAGCTCGGCGGCGAGCCGCGGGTGCAGACGCCGGAGGCGTTCGGCGAGGAGATCAAGGCCGAGACCGAGAAGTGGAAGAAGGTCGTCGAGTTCGCCGGCCTCAAGGTCGAGTAGCGGTCTTGTGATGACCGAGAATGGAGCCCTGCCGTTCGGCAGGGCTTTTTCTTGCGTATCTTGTTCTGTTGCGGCGGAATAAGGCGGCGCCGCGAGACCTGATGAGAGAAAGGCGCGCATCTCATGCCGCGAGGAGAGGAGTTGGGATCATGCGCAAGACGCAATTGGCACTGCTGACGTTGGGCGCGACCGTTCTTGCCGGCTTCGTCACGGCGGCGCCGGCCGCCGCCCGCGACTATCCCTGGTGCGCGCAGGGCGGCGAGTATGATTATCCCGGCGAATGCGCCTACAGCTCCTATGAGCAATGCCTCGCCAGTGTGTCCGGCCGGCTGCTGTATTGCGACCGCAACCCCCGCTTTGCCTATGGCCAGCAACCGCTCCCCCAACCGCGGCTGCAGCGTCGCATGAGGCCCGTGGCGCCGTACTGATCGCGCTTCGCACGGATCGCCGCCCGATCACGCAGTCGTGCGGACCGGCGCCCGCCGGTTTCCACTTGACGCATCTTTGCTCGTGCCTATACTAAACCACATGGTTAAGTATCAGGACGACGGACTGGACCGCACCTTTGCCGCGCTCTCTGACCCGACGCGCCGCGCATTGCTGGCGCGCCTCGGCGAGCAGGACGGCCTGTCAGTGAGCGAGCTCGCCGCACCGTTTCCGGTCTCGCTGCCGGCGATCATGAAGCATCTCGATGTGCTCACGGATGCAGGCCTGATCGTGCGGGAGAAGACCGGGCGCACGGTGTCGTGCCGGCTCACGGCGCAGCCGATGGAGCAGGCGATGAACTGGCTCAATCGCTACGCACAGTTCTGGTCGGAGTCGTTCGACCGCCTTGCCGCTTTCGTGGAGGAAGACACATGGCCAACGCAGCCGTCGACGCCGATCCCCGCCCGGCCGCTCGCCCCACCGAACGACCAAGCCTCACGCTCACGCGCCGGCTCCGCGCGCGGCCGGAAAAAGTCTACGCCGCCTGGACGCAAGCCGCGCAGCTAGCGCAATGGTTCGGGCCGCCGAACATGAAGCCGGCGACGCTTGAGGCCGAGCTCGACGTCCGCACCGGTGGCCGCTTTCGCATCAGCTTTACACGCGATGACGGCGAATATTTCGAAGCGAGCGGCATCTATCGCGAGGTCGTGCCGAACGAGCGCCTGGTCTTCACTTGGGCCTGGCACTCGACCCCTGAACGCGAATCCCTGGTGACGATCACGTTCAAGCCGGATAGCGCCGGTACGCTGATGGTCTTCCATCACGCCCAGTTCTTCGACGAGACCGCACGCGACAACCACCAGCGCGGCTGGAGCTCGTTCTTCGACAAGCTCGATGCCTTTGTTACCTGAAGTCCCTCAGAGGAGAATGCCATGCAGCCTCATCAGATCGTCTCGCGCGAACAATGGATCGCAGCGCGCAAGGCTCATCTCGCGCATGAGAAGGAGCTTAGCCAGGCCCGCGAGCGCCTTGCCGAGGAGCGCCGTGCGTTGCCCTGGGTCAGGGTCGACAAGGACTACGTGTTCGAGGCTCCCACCGGCAGGGTGAGGCTCGGCGATCTGTTCAAGGGCCGTCCGCAGCTTGTGGTCCAGCACGTGATGTTCGCACCCGACTGGGACGCGGCCTGCAAGAGCTGCTCCTTCTGGGCCGACGGCCTCGATCGCATGGCGCCGCATCTGGCCGCGCGCGATACCACCGTGGTGGCGATCTCGCTGGCACCGGTCGCAAAGCTCGAAGCCTTCAAGAGGCGGATGGGCTGGACGTTCGATTGGGTCTCGTCAGGCGGGTGCGACTTCAATCGCGATTACGGGGTCTCGTTCACGCGCGAAGAGATCGACAAGGGTGTCCTGAAATACAATTTCGGCACCACGCCGTTCTATGGCCCCGAACTCCCCGGCATCAGCGTGTTCTTCCGGAACGACGCCGGTGAGGTCTTTCACACCTATTCGTGCTTCGCCCGCGGCCTCGACATGATGAACGCCGCCTATCAGTACCTCGACCTCACCCCGCTCGGCCGCCACGAGGACGGCCTGCCCTATCCGATGGACTGGGTCCGCCTGCGCGACCAATACGAGCCGCAAGCCGCGAAGGCGGCGTGCTGCCACGGGTGAGAGAGCGGGTTGCTGCCGCGAACTCTAATCTATCACCGTCACCCTGAGGTGCTCGTCCTGCGGTGCGCCGCAGGACGAGCCTCGAAGGGCGACGGCCCAGTCGTATCCGGGCCGTTCATCCTTCGAGGCTCCCGGCGCGATGCTTGGCATCGCGCCGCTCGCACCTCAGGATGACAAGGGCTCGTTGTTTGACCAGCTTCACCGCTTCGCGTCGGCCTGCTCCGTGGCATTGCACGAGATCAGCATCGTATAGGGCCGCGCGATGCCGGCGATGTCGGTGGTCTTGAGCTCGCCCTTGGGTTCGGCGGTCTGGTAGGGCACCACGGAATTATCGAGGAAGTCGCGCAGCGCGCCGGTCTTGATGGCGAAGTTGATGTTCTCGGGAATGTTGCCGGTTGCGACCGCGATCCGCAGAGTGTCGAGCTTTCCCGTGACCACGCCCACGATCTGCCCCGTCGTGTCGAACAACGGGCCTCCGCTGTTGCCGGGCTGTACGGGGGCACTGATCTGCAGGAAACGCGAATCGTTGCGCATGCCGCTGAGCGAACTCACGATGCCGGTGGTCACGGTGAAGTCCGAGCTTAGCAGCCCGTGGTAGGGAAAGCCGATCGCGACCACGGAATCGCCGGAGCGGATCGAGCGGTCGCGGATCCGGGCAAACTCCTTGAACGTCGCTGTCGGCGGCGCCTGCAAAAGGGCGAGATCGTTGTTTGCATCACTCGATACGACGCGCAACGCCATCGCGGCCTCGCCCGTGAGATTGCCCTTGAGGTCGCTGCAGCCCTCGATCACATGGTTGTTCGTGACGATGTGCCCATTGGCGCTGACCACGAAGCCGGTGCCGGTCTTGGACTTGGCGGACTTGCCGGCCGGCGGTGAGGCCTGCTTATCCGCCGTGACCGCTGGCTTCGCGGCACCCTTGGCGAAATCCCCGGCCTTGCTGAGCCCGTCCGCTTTCACCCGTGTGACGCAATTTGCCAGCGCTGCGACCACGGGCGCTGTCGACGTCAACACGAATTGGAGCGGCTTGCTGCCGTTGGTCGCCACCACCATCAGGCTTGCCTTCTGGAAGGTGCGAGCGACGTTGAGGGGCAGGATGGTCGTCACCATGTTGGGAGCGTTGGCGGTCGCGAACAATCTAGCCTGCTCCTGGCCGTCGAAGATGAAGTCGACCGGCGCGGTATCGCCCTTGTTGAAGTGAAAGCCGGGGCTGGCAAAGCTCAGAAGCCAGGAGCCGGCCGCATTCTGCGCGACGACGAGACTCACCCCATTGGCGTAAGGCGCGGTAGCCGCGCAATGGGAGAAGGCGCCCGTCTCGTCATTGCTGAAGGCGCCGCCGATCCAGTTGCCCACATTGACTGAGCCGAACGGCCCCGCCGCCTGCGCCATGCCGACGACACTGAGTTGCAGGCAAGACGCAACGACAAATGACTTAAGCCACATACTCTTCCCCCAGGAACATTATGGGAACATCTTAGCGGCCGGGGCAGGGGCGCGCAACCGGCGGTTGTCTGCCCCGGGTCAGGTCTCATTCGAATGATCGCGCCCTTGCATTTACTTTGCACTGCTATATACTTTGCGATACAAAGTAACGGGGCAGCAATCCCGACCAGCACGGGTGGAGCGAGGTTTGGCGTTGCCGATGCGCGATCTCGACAAGGCACTGGCCGACATCGTGGCGATCCGCAGCCAGATCGCGGCGGGCACTGCGTTCCGCGGCTATGGCCCGGCGACGATGGCTGCCACCGGCGCCGTCGCACTGATCACAGCAATCCTGCAATTCTGGCTGCTCGGTGATCCCACAAGTGAGCCGATCGGTTTCTTTTTCGGCTGGTTCATCGCCGCCACGCTCTCCGTCCTGATCATCGGCATCGAGATGCGGGCGCGCTCGCGCCGTCATCATTCGGGTCTGGCCGACGCCATGATCCATCAGGCGGTCGAGCAGTTCCTGCCCGCGGCCGTCGCCGGCATCCTGCTAGCCGTCGTGATGTGGAAGTTCGCGAGCGAGAGCCTGTGGCTGCTGCCGGGCCTGTGGCAGATCCTGGTGTCGCTTGGCATCTTCGCCTCGGTCCGTTCGCTGCCGCGCACCGTCGCGCTCGCGGGCGCCTGGTATTTCATCTCCGGCTTTGCGGTCGTGGTGCTCGCGAGCCGGACCCACACGCTGTCGCCATGGACGATGGGCCTGCCCTTCGTGATCGGGCAATCCGTAATGGCGGCCATCCTGTATTTCGCGTCCGGAGACCATGATGTCGAAGACTGACAACGCGCCCTTCTCCTATGAAGGGCTGGACCGCGTGATCCACGAGAAGGCGAGGCTCGGGCTTCTGACCTCGCTGATGGCCCATCCCAAGGGACTGGCGTTTGCTGATCTCAAGCAGCTTTGCGGCCTCACCGACGGCAATCTCAGCCGGCATCTCGCCGTGCTCCAGGAGGCCGGGCTCGTCGAGGTCACCAAGGGCTATGAGGGCAATCGCCCGCACACGACCTGCCGGCTGACCAAGGCCGGCCGCCGCCGCTTTCTCGACTATCTCGCCGTGCTCGAGCGCCTGGTGCGCGACGCCGCCAGGGCCGCTGGCCGCGAGGCGCCGCCGCTCGGCCACCTCGGCATGGTCTCGACCTGATCCTCTCCTTTTTGACCGGAGACTTTGCAATGCAAAGTGACAAGACGTCCAGCAACATGACCTCTCGCAACGAGAAGCTACACGTCGGCATCATCATGGACGGCAACGGCCGATGGGCAACGCGGCGCGGACTGTCGCGGGTACGCGGCCATGAAGCCGGCGTCGAGACCATCCGCCGCATCGTCGAGGCCGCGCCCAAGCAGGGCATCGGCACGCTGACCCTCTATGCCTTCTCCACCGACAATTGGCGAAGACCCAAGGCGGAAGTCGCCGCGCTGATGACCTTGCTGCGGCTTTATCTCGCCAACGAGGTGCAGAGCCTGGTCAGGAACGGCGTGCGTCTCACCGTGATCGGCCGCCGCGACCGCCTGCCTGACGGGATCGCCAACGCGATCACGCGCGCCGAGGCCGCAACCGCCCACGGCACCACGCTTCACTTGCGCATCGCCGTCGACTATTCCGCGCGCGAGGCCATACTCAACGCCGCGGCCAAGGCGGCGGCGCTGACCAGCCTCACCCGTGAAGCCTTTTCACAGCTGGTCACGGGCGAAGCCGGCCTTCGCGACGTCGATCTCATCATCCGCACCTCGGGCGAGAAGCGCCTGTCCGACTTCCTGCTCTGGGAAGGCGCCTATGCCGAGCTGCACTTCACCGAGCGGATGTGGCCCGAATTCGACGCCGGCGATCTCGCCGCGGCGTTGGCCTCCTTCCATGGCCGCGAGCGCCGCTTCGGTGGCCTCCAAGCCATTTTGCCGGAGGAGGTGCCCTCGCTCTCTCGGGCGTGATCGTGAAACGGCGCCGAGCAAGAGGCACCGCAGCAAGTCACGCACGATAGTTTCAAGTTCAGTCGGGGGATTGGGATTCTTCATAGAAGCGGGACGGACGATGACACCGATGCGCCGTGTGTGACGCGCGGCACAGGGCAACGCGCGGGTCGTTTCGGCCGCAACTTTGGCAGCCATGTCCAAGCCGCGCGTGCACCGTCTCGGCTAGATCTGCAAGTCCCAGCCACCGGCCTCGGCGACTGGCAGTCGACCACTTCGCCAAGCGCCTGTCGCGCTAAGCATGATCCGGAAAAGTGCGCAGCGGTTTCCGAAAAGATCATGCGCAAACAACAAGCTAAAGCGCGATGACGATTCATCCTGATCTCATCGCGCTTTAGCTCTGATCCGGAGCGCAGCGCCATTCCGGAAAGATCGTGCGCAAACATAGCCTCAAGCCATGCCGGAAATTTGAGCAAGCCTGCGGCGCGGATCGTGCTCTACTGCCCACTTGACGGGAGTTTTGCAGGATGCGCGCAATTCTGGATTATTGCACCGGCGGGACCGAGCGGCAGGTCGCGGCCGGCACGCACCTTGTGACCGAGGGCGGCGCCTCCGGCCATCTCTATGTGCTGATGCAGGGCAAGCTCGAAGTGCTCAAGGGCGAGATGGTGGTTGCCACCGTCACCGAGCCCGGCGCGGTGCTCGGCGAGATGTCCGTGCTGCTGGGTCTGCCGCACACCGCGACGGTGCGGGCCTGCTCCGACGCGGTCGTCTACGAGTTCGAGGATGCGGCCTCGTTCCTGAAGCAGACCCCCGAGGTGGCGCTGCTGATCGCAAAGATGCTGGCGCAGCGGCTCAACGCCGCCAACACCTATCTCGCCGATCTCAAGCGGCAATATGCCGGCCACGGCACTCATCTGGCCATGGTCGGCGAGGTGCTCCAGAGCATGATCAACCTGCCGCCGCTCGAGGTTTCGCCAGGCTCGGATCGGCAATCCGATCCAAGAATGTAAGCCAGTCCGGCGGCTCCTCGATCGAGTTGGCGGGCCGCTGCAGCGGTGCGTTCAGGTCGATCCACTGCGCTTCGCCCGCCGCCAGCCAGAACGCCTTGTCCGCATCGAGATCGAGCACGATATGCGTCGGCGGCCGGCCCGGCTGCAGGCCGGCATTGAACACCCAGGTCTGGCCCAGCCGGTCGAACCACGAGCCATCGGTGATGAAGGGCGATTGATGCACATGGCCCGAGATCACCATCGACGGCTGATACTGCATGATCCATTGCACCAGCTCGACGTCGCCGAAGAAGCGCTTGCCGCCCCAGCTCGTCGGTGAGTTCGCCGGCGGCGCATGATGCGCCCAGATCCAGTGCGGCGGCCGATTGGCCGCGGCCTCCCGCAGCTGCTCGACGATGCCTTGCCTGACCAGCGGCCCGTCCCACCACGGGCATACCGTGAACAGGGTGTCGCCGATGGTGAGGCTGTCGCCGTCGCAGGCAATCCCGAGCTCGCGCACCTCGGATATCCAGCGCGAGATCTTTTCGCCTTCCGCATTGCGCTCGTCGAGATCGTGATTGCCGGAGCAGAGGATGACGCGGGTCTTCGCCGCGAGCAGCGAGAGGTACTTCTTCACCACCACGATCTGCGCGCGGAAATCCACCATCGAGCCGATGTCGAGCGCATCGCCGGCGAAGATCACGAGGTCGAACTCCTGGGCCGCGCTGACCAGCCAGTCGAGCTGCGGCAGCGAATAGTGCAGGTCGGCCACGACCAGGCAGCGCATCGAAAATCCGTTCGCGATTGAAAATGTCTGGGAATTCCAAACGTCATAAAGCAAGAAGCAGACCAGCACGGCCGCTCCTTCCGGTCAGTCCAATGAGCGGGAGCATGCTGCGGCGCGCTGCAGCGCGCAAGGGGCCTGCCGGCGCAGGGCTGGACCGGATCGCCGAATTCTGATGTCGTGGCGCACCCTCAACACGGGCGTCCGCATGACCTCCTTCAAGACCATTCGTGCCCGCGCCGAGACGCGCAAGGGCGGGCCCAAGGCGCTCGAAAAGCTGATGCCTGACAAGCCCGACCTGAAGGGTCTCGCAAAGCTCGGCGACGACCGTATCCTCGCCGAGATGACGAAGCGGGTGTTTTGCGCGGGCTTTGCCTGGAGTGTGATCCACTCGAAATGGGACGGCTTTGAAGAGGCCTTCCTGCATTTCCAGCCGGCCAAGCTGAGCTTCCAGCCCGAGGATTATTGGGAGGGCCTCTTGCGCGACGCGCGCATTGTGCGCAACGGCGCCAAGATCATGTCGGTGCGGGAGAACGCCGCCTTCGTGCAGGAGATCGCGAAGGAGCACGGCAGCTTCGGCAAGTTCCTGGCGAAGTGGCCGCCGTCGAACGAGGTCGGCCTGCTCGATCTCCTCGCCAAGCGCGGCAGCCGGCTCGGCGGCAACACCGGCCAGATGCTGCTGCGCTTCGTCGGCTGGGATGGCTTCGTGACATCAAAGGACGTCGTCGCCTGCCTGCGCGAGGCCGGGCTCGACATCGCCGAAGAGGTGAAGTCGAAAGGCGATCTCGCCAAGGTGCAGGCGCAGTTCAACGCCTGGGCCGAGGAGACCGGCCTGCCCTATACATATCTGTCACGCATCTGCGCGCTCTCGGTCGGCGAGAACCACAGCGCGTAGCGTTTTTCGCTTGCGCTAAAGCATGATCCGGAAACGTGCGCAGCGGTTTTCCGAAAAGATCGCGCTCAAACGACACCGAGAGTGCGGTGACGATTCATCCCAATCTCATCGCGCTCTAGCCGGATCGTGCACATCGTGTGGCGCCTCTGTGCCGCGGGCGCGGCCGATGAAACCCGCGATCACGAATTGCATTTCGCAGGAACGTTTGTGCCCAGTGCCTGTTCGGCAGTTGAGCTAGGCGGCCACGACGCAGGGAACGCCTGCTCCGGCCCGGACCTTAGGCCCGAGCCGACGAAACCGGACACGACAGACACGGAGCAGCCCCGATGAAGCTAACGTCCGAACAGGTCAAGCAGACCGTCAACCAACTCGGCGCTCAGGTGCTGCCCGACGAGCATCCCGCCATGCCCCAGCTCAACAGCATGTTCGGCGAGCACACCTTCTTCGTCGACGAGATGGGCCTCAAGGTGCTCGAGCCCACCCCGTCGCTGGGCACGGAACGCGAGAGCGGCGAAGTCGTCAGCCTCGCCGATTGGGGCGATGCCGACCTGACGCGCCTGATGGCCCATGAGCCCGAGCCGACCGGCGTGATCGTGGTGTTCGAGCATGTAAGGCATTGAGTTCAGCGAGGACGAGGGCCGCGCCCGGCCCTCGTCCGGTGTCGCGATCGTCGCTCTGGGGTCAAGGCGGTTCCGCGCGCGACGCGAGGAGAGTGCGGTTACGTCGGTCGCGTTGCCGTGACGGAGGACACATACCGAGACCCGCTCCCTTTCCGCCGCGAACGCTGGCTCGCATCCTCTTTCTTTGCGTCGGCGCCACCTTCGTCAGCCTCCAAACGCGCCCGCGACTGCATCAAGCGGCGGTGCCGCGGAAGCACCGGAGGTGACGGCGAAGGCCGGTGCGGTCAATTTCCCGTAAAAAACATGCTTCATAACCTGGATAGTTGACCTTATGGGCCATAACAGGCTTGGATTGTAGGACTCCTTTGTCCGATTGGGTGCCGAGCCATGTCCTGGAACTACTCTGTCCAATTGAGCGATCCGTCCAACGCCGGCGGCTCCGCAGACCCCATTTTGATTTACGACATCGAGCAGGCGCTTGGAGTCTGGTCCCAATATATTTTGGGAACGGGCACCCTGGTGGTCGCGCTAAATGTGGCTGCTACTCAGGAGGGACGAGAGGCGGGAGGGCCTACCTCGTCCGCATATACGGGGACCACGGCTCAAGGTCTGTCGGTCTATGAATCGTCCGCTCTCTACGAGCTCACAACCGGTCATCATGTAAGCGGTACGACGAGCGACATAACGATCACGATCGATCCTGGATATTTCAAGTACCTCGATCTCGCCTCAGGGCTTACATACGGCAGCCAAGTACCGAGCAACGAGTACAATCCCATTGTCGTCTTTTTGCACGAGTTGATGCACCTGGCATGTCTGGCTGGTACAATCAGTCAGGTGCGCTGCCCGGCAACTACGAGTCTACGTTCGACACGTTCCTTTCGAAAACGGCATCAGGACAAGTCTATTTTACCGGTGCGAATGCTGAAGCCGCTTACGGCGGTCCCGTGCCGACTACGAGCAACAGCACGGCAGGCGAAAATTACTATCACTTTGGAAACCAGCAATCCGACTTGAATGCCACGCCATCTACCGTTCAGGACCCGCTTACATTGGATCTCATGAACGGCATCGTTTTCTATTACGACTACCAATACGCCATCTCCGCGCTGGATCTGGGGGTGCTGAAGGATATCGGCTACAATATCCGTACCGCACCGATCGTCGCCGCGCACGATATTAGTGCCACGCGCTACCAGAGTTTTGCAGCGTCGTCACTATTCACCGCGAGTACGGCCGCCGGGGATTCGATCACCGAATACGCGCTGTGGGACACGAACGGCAACGGCCACTGGATCGTCAACGGCGTTCCGCAAGCAACGAACGTAGAGATCGACATTAGCGCAGCCCAACTTGCAAACACCACTTACCAGGCCGGTGCGGCCTCTGATCAACTTTGGATCAGGGCTTTCGATGGCGTCATATGGGGCAAATGGCAATCTTTCACGGTTTCGGTGCCGACCGATAAACCTCCAGTCGTTTCGGCTTCGAACGTGGCCGCGATCCGCGGCGAGACATCGGCTGCTGCTACGACCCTCTTCAGCGTGAGCGATGCCGACGGCGATACAATCACGCAATATGCGCTGTGGGACAGCAACGGCAACGGCCATTGGGTCGTCAATGGAGCAGTCCAGGCCTCCAATACGGAGATCGACATCACTGCCGCTCAGCTCGCGCAAACCAGCTACCAATTCGGTTCTGCGGCGGACCAGCTCTGGGTCAGAGCCAATGACGGAATCGTATGGGGAGCTTGGGTACCGTTTACGGCGACCCCCTTCGCAGACCATGCTCCCGTAGTCGGCGCGAGTGATTTTGCCGCGACCCACAACCAGAACATCGCGGCCTCCGGCCTGTTCACTGCAACTGATGTGGATGGGGACACGATAACCAACTACCAGCTCTGGGACTCGACAACGGATCCTTCCAGCGGTCATTGGGTTGTCGGCGGCGTTTCGCAGGGGTCGAATGTCGCCATCGACGTAAGCGCTGCGCAGCTGGCAACGACGACGTTCCAGAGCGGCTCCGGATCCGATGATTTGTGGGTGCGGGCCAATGATGGCACGCTATGGGGCGCGTGGAAGGAGTTCCACGTCAATGCTCCGATCGACAACGCTCCTGTGGTCAATGCATCCGATGTGAACGCTATCCATGGACAGAACATCGCTGCTGGTACCCTGTTCACGGCTAGCGATGCTGATCACGACGCGATCACCGGCTACCAGTTTTGGGATTCGACCGCCGATTCCGCGAGCGGGCATTTCGTGGTCGCTGGCGCTGCACAGCCTTCGAACCAGAGCATTGATGTCAGCGCCGCCCAGCTGGCGAATGCGTCATTCCAGAGTGGATCAGGATCGGATGACCTGTGGGTTCGCGCCTTCGACGGCACGAGCTGGAGCAGCTGGAAGGAGTTTCACGTCAACGCTCCGCTGGACAATCCTCCCGTCGTGACCGCAGCGGATTTCACAGCGACCCACAATCAGAATGTCGCCGCTTCAGCTCTGCTCTCGGCCTCTGATGCGGATGGAGACACTGTCACGAATTATCAACTGTGGGACTCGACGACTGACCCGAGCAGCGGGCATTGGGTGGTCGGGGGCGTTGCGCAGGCCGCGAACGTCGCTATCGGTGTCACGTCAGCGCAGCTCTCGACCACGACCTTCCAGAGTGGATCAGGCGCAGATGATCTCTGGGCTCGCGCTTACGACGGCTTTGCCTGGGGGCCGTGGAAGGAGTTTCACGTCAATGCTCCCTTGGATAGGGCGCCCGTCGTTACCGCACCGGACTACCATGCCGCACCCAGCCAGAGCATTGCGGCATCATCGCTCTTCTCGGTTTCCGATCCCGATGGGGACAGTATCACGCAATACCAGTTCTGGGATTCCACAGCCTCAGTCTCTAGCGGCCACTGGGCCATATCCGGGACCGTCCAGCCAGTGAACACTGCAATCAACGTCAATGCAGCTCAGCTCGCCGCGACGAGTTTCCAAAGCGGCACGGTGTCGGACGATCTCTGGGTGAGAGCCAGCGACGGCGTGTCGTGGAGTACATGGCAAGAGTTTCATGTGCTCGTGTAATAATCAGTCAAATGTCGGATGACATCCCGCAAATAACTGTTGTGCCCCAGTTCATACGCCTCGGTTCGTCAGCGAAGTTGCGCCTCGCCTAGCCGCGGGACTGGCCTCAACGGTAAGGAGGGGATCGTTCTCGGACAAGGGAGACCTTGAACGGTCCATGCTGGTGACGATCGAACCCTTCGGCATCGCCGGTTCTCGGAAGCTCTCCTGCATCAGATCCGCAAATAGGACAAACGCTCATCAATACCTCCTTGGGCGTGGCCCTCAGGGCCGGGACACCGAAAGCAGCTTCCTGGTGGAGATTCTCGTGGCCCATAAGGCCGCTCAGATTGGGCTTGGCCGGCCGTTTTTTTCGCGGAGACACTTGAAGACAAAGGCCGCAGCGAACTCAATCGCTGCGGCCCGCGCAAGGTCAATGAACCGGGTGAAAACGATCTAGGTGAACTATGGAGCCAGCCCCGGTTTGCCGAATCTTCCCGCTGCGTGAGGTTCCCGCGACCACAAATGTGAATCCACCATGGCACCAGCGAGCGGCGCTGGTTCACGCTGCGAGCTTTCGTGGTAGCGCATCGCGTCGCGCTTGGATGGATGGTGCACACGCTGATTTCGGGATTGACCGCCGTTGCCTTGAGCACTCTCCTAATCATGCCGATTGGGTAAGGCGGTCTCAATTGGCGGACTCGCGTTAGGACAGGTTCCTTGCCAGTTATCGCCCAAATAATAGGGGGAGCAGGTTTGTCGTTCGAGGTCGCGAGTGACATTTAGCTCTTCGCGCGACAACAGCCGCCGAAAAAAGGGGGTTCCGACAAACTCCTGGAGCCAAAAGGAACGTGCGCCACAGCCCGATGTTGTTTGCTCGCGGCAGGCTCTGCCTGCGCGCCAAAAATTAGGAGGAAGCGTCATGAAATGCACCGTGAGCACCATTGCTATCGCATTCGCTCTTTCGGCCAGCGCGGCGACCGCACAAACTACTCAACCGAACGTCTCCAGCGCTCCGAGCGCCCAAAACTCCGGCGCAGGGATAGCCGGCCAGCCAGGCAACAAAAATGGCCCAGCGTTGAAGCCAGGCGATACCGTTGGCTCCTCTAGCACTCAGCAGAATCCGACGACCTCGCAGCAAGACACTTCTAATATCAAAGGACTGCCAGGCAACAAGAGCGGGCCTGCGGCTAAGCAACCAAGCAAGTGATCCCATGCGGCTGCGCTTATGCTAGCCTTTGCCTGCCGTGCTATCCGTCAGGAAGGGCGCGGCACCGGCCACAGGACCTGCCTCTGGACGGGTCGCGGGGGCAAACCATCTTTCTGGGGCAAGCATGGCGGAGCAGGTTACAATCTTCTTCTATGGGTTGTTTATGGATCCCGACGCTCTCGAAGCTAAGGGGCTGCGGCCGCGCCAAGTCAGGCAGGCGTTTGTCGAGGGTTTTGCGTTGAAGCTTGGTGCGCGTGCCACGCTGGTCGCGAGCGGACACGGTCGAGTCTACGGCACGACAATGCGGCTTACTCACGCCGAGGTCGACCAATTATATTCAGATCCTAGTGTCGCTGCCTACCGGCCGGAGCCGGTGCTGGCGCAGTTGGCGGACGGCACGGCCGAACTCGCCCTTTGTTTCAACTTGCCGTCTTCGCCGCAGCGGACGAGCGGGAATCCCGAATATGTTGCTGCCTTGCAAGGCGTCGCACGGAAGATGGGATTGCCAGATGCCTACGTGGCGGGACTTTCCAGCTGATGCAACAGTACGATGCTCGCCGCTTCGGAAATCTAAACGTCCGATCGAGGAATGAGAAATTCTCTGCGGAAGGACGGCCCGGCTCAGCGCCTCTCGTCCGAGTTGACGCACAATATTCCGGAAAAGCTTGTGAGAAAACACAGGTGGCTGAAGTCGGACTGCTTACCTAGTGCTTACCCGGCGGGACGCCAAGAACGGCGAATGTCGCGTATCTTGCTGATTTTATTGGCGCACCCGACACGATTCGAACGTGTGACCTTTGCCTTCGGAGGGCAACGCTCTATCCAGCTGAGCTACGGGTGCTGATCGGGCCTCATTAGCCGATTGGCGGGAAGCGGGCAACCGCTTCTCGCCGACATCATCTCAGGCCGATCTGCATCTCAGGCCGATCTGCGTCGCGCCGGGGCCGGAACTGGCGCGCCCCGCGCGGCGGAGGCCGACGAATTCGGCGAGCAGGCGGTCGGCGCCGATGACGCGGTTGCGGCCGAGCCGTTTGTTCGCATGTAGCGCCTCGTCGGCGGCGCAGCACCCGGTCCGGGCCGCCGTCGGCTTCGCCCGGAATGTGGCTGGCGACGCCGGCACTGAGGGACGGCCGGCACTACCAGTTGTTGCATCAGCCGGACGGCGTAGGAATCGGCATCGTCGACCATCTTGCGCGATTTTGTCATCAGGCCACCGCCGCCACCGGCAAGGCTTTGGGCGAGGCGACGCCTGGGCCGAACAGCTTGCGCACGTCAGCGGCCGGTTTCGGCGCGCTGAACAGGTAGCCCTGCATCTCCGTGCAGCCGAGGTTACGCAGCATCTCGCGCTGGGCCTCGGTCTCGACGCCCTCGGCGACCGTGGTCATGTTGCTGGCGGCGGCGATGTTCACCACCGCCTGCACGATGACGGGCGCGCCGCTGGTCTCCGCGATGTCGGCGACGAAGCAGCGGTCGATCTTGATCTTGTCGAACGGGAAGCGCTTCAGATAGCTCAGCGAGGAATAGCCGGTGCCGAAATCGTCGAGCGCGATGCGCACGCCGATCGAACGGAGCTGATGCAGGATCGAGAGCGCGGCCTCGTCGTCGCGGATCAGCACGGCCTCGGTGATCTCGAGCTCGAGCCGGCGCGGGTCCAGCCCGGAGGCGGCGAGGGCGCCGGCGATCCGCAGCGCCAGCGTGTCGCATTTGAGCTGCACCGGCGAGACGTTGACCGCGACGCGCACATGCGCCGGCCAGGTCGCGGCCTCATTGCAGGCGGTGCGCAGCACCCAGTCGCCGAGCTCGTTGATGAGGCCGGTGTCCTCGGCCACCGGAATGAACTCCGCCGGCGAGACCATGCCGCGCTCGGAATGCCGCCAGCGCAGCAGCGCCTCGCAGCCCGAGACCTCGCCCGAGCGCAGATCGACCAGCGGCTGGTAGTGGATCTCGAAGCCGCCATTAACCAGCGCCCAGCGCAGATCCTGCTCCATGGCCAGGCGCGCCTTGGCGCTCGCATCCATCTCCGGTTCGAAGAAGCGGTGGGTGCGGCGTCCCTCGGCCTTGGCACCGTACATCGCAAGGTCGGCGTTCTTGATGAGCTGGTCGAGGTCGGTCCCGTCCTGCGGCGCCAGCGCGATGCCGATGCTGGCATCGGTGGAGAGCTGATGGCCGAGGCAGTGATAGGGCTGGCGGATCGCCTCGTAGATCCGCGTCACGAAGGACAGCACCTCCGCGGAGGACTGGATCCCCGTCTGGATGACGGCGAATTCGTCGCCGCCGAGCCGCGCGATCAGATCATCCTTCTTGAGGCAGCCGCGCAGGCGGGTCGCGATCGCCTTGAGCAGCCCGTCGCCGACATGATGGCCGAGCGAATCGTTGATGCCCTTGAATTCGTCGACATCGATATAGAGCAGCGCGAACTGGCAGCCCTCCGCCACCTTGGCCAATTCGCGCTCGATCTGCTCGCGGAACAGTGTGCGGTTCGGCAGGTCGGTGAGCGCATCGTAATGCGCCATGTGCGCGATCTTGTCGTGGGCGCGCCGTCGCTCGGTGACGTCCTCGACCACGCTGATGAGGTAGCGCGGTTCGCCGGAATCATCGCGGATGCTGATCCGCGTCGAGGTGATGTAGCGCATCCCCTTGGTCAGGCTCGGCCAGGGATGCTCGTCCTTGAACAATCCGGTGTCGGCGCCTTGCAGCGCCTCGCTGTCGTCCTCTGTGACGCGCCTTGCCGTCTCCTCGGGGTAGACGTCGAGGGGAGTCTTGCCGACGATGGCCTCGCGCGATCGGCCGAACTGCTCCTCGGCGGTCCGGTTGACCAGCAGATATTGCCGCGTCCGGGCGTCCTTCACCGTGATCTGCGAGGGGATATGGTCGATGATCTCGCGCAGGAACGTGTAGTTGCGGTCGCGCTCCTGCTCCAGATTGCGCCGGTCCGTGATCTCCTCGATCGTGGCGACCCAACCGCCTTGCGCGAGCGGGGTGTTGATGACGTGGAAGGCGCAGCCGTTCGGCAGATGATGGGTTCGCGCGGAGACCGTGCCTTCGGCGACGACCCGCATCACGTCGGCGCAGAATGCCTCGACGTCGCCATCGAACGCGCCGCGCTCCTTGCGGTGATGCATCGCCTCGAGAATGTGACAGCCGGGCTTGATGACGTCGTGGGAGAGGCCGAACATGTCGGCATAGCGGCGGTTGCAGATGACGATGTAGCCGTTGGCGTCGTACAGGATCAGCCCTTGCGACATGTTGTTGAGAGCGGTGTCGAGCCGCTGCCGCTCCGCTTCGATCCGTGCCTGGGCGTCTCGGTTCTGCCGGTTGATCTGGCGGATGATCAGATAGAGGATCATCGCGATCACGGCGGCCGAGAGCGTCGCGGTCGTGACCATGAAGCCCGTCTGCTGCCGCCAGTCCGCAAGCGCGGCGCTCATGGTGTTGGTGGCGACGATGACCAGCGGAAAATGGTTCAGCGAGGCGGCCGAGCCGAGCCGCTCCTCGCCGTCGAGGGGGCTCCTGACGCGAAGCGTTTGCTGGCCACCCCTGGTCAACACCTTCTGCATCAGCGGTGCGGTCTTGAAGCTCCTGCCGATCAGCTCCTCGGCATGCGGATAGCGCGCCAGCATCTTGCCTTCACGATCGAACAGCGCGATCGCCGTGCCTTCGGCCAGCGCAACCGACGCGAAATAGTTCTGGTAGGTGTCCGGGTCGATCCGGCGGACCATCGCGCCGAAGAAGGTGCCATCGATCCCGTGCAGCCGGCGCGCCACGATCGTGGTCCATTTGCCGATGATGAAGCTGCGGACCGATTCCAGGATGACCGGCTCGGACATCGGATCCGACTTGAAGGTCTGGAAATAGGCGCGCGAGGAGATGTTGATCTTGGGCAGCGGCTGGCTTCGCGACCAGTTGATCAGCTCGCCGTCGGCGTCGTAGATCGCGATGTCGCCGAGATAGGAGACCGAGTTGATCTTGCTGCGCAGCATCCGGTTCGCGGCCGGTCCCGACATGCGCTCGCGGAACATGGCGGCTGAATTGATCTCCGGCAGGTTCATCTGCCCGATCAGATCGGCGGCAACCACGTCGGAATCCTCGAATTGCTGATCGAAGTGGCGCGCGATCAGCTGCACGGTGTTTTCCAGCTCGCGCTCGCGATTGACCAAGGTCCGTTCGCGGAATTCGCCGACAGCCATGGCCGTGACGGCGAAAATCCCCGCGACCAGCAACACGCCGCACAGGGTCAGCCACAGCACCGGTCCGCGCCGAAGCGCTGCCTCCCAGCCGCGCCGAGCGGCTAAGGACATTCCGGCTGTCATCCGTGCAAAGACCTGGTGCATTCCCCCTCCCTGGAGGGACAGAAATACACCGCACAAATGGCGCAAACATTAGGAAAGCCAGTTACCTAAGCATTAATCCGGTTGCGCCGACGCGCTCTGATGCAGCGGGACGGGAATCACGCGGCGGTTGTGCGAGGCGCACACCAACCGCTGCGCTGCATCATTAATCGCGGCCTAATGCGGGGCGCCGGTGCTCTTATCGCCGCCGCCACTGCGGAGACGTCCGACCACGCCGGTCGGGAAGAAATAGACGCTGGCGATGAACAGCAGCCCCAGCCACAGCAGCCAGCGGTCGGGATGCAACAGGCCCGGCAGCAGCGGCAGGCCGGCTTCCGACGCCGCCTTGGAGGCAACGCCCATCAGCGATTGCAGATAGTTCTGCGCAAGGATGAAGATGGTGGCGCCGATGATGGCGCCGTAGATCGTGCCCATGCCGCCGATCACGACCATCAGCAGGATGTCCAGCATGATCGAGAAGCTGAGCGAGGTGTCGGGGCCGGCATAGCGCAGCCACAGCGCGTTCAAAATGCCGGCGCTGGCGGCAACCAGCGCCGCGAGGCAGTTGGCATAGGTGAGGTGGAAGACGGTGCGGAAGCCGAGCGCCTCGGCGCGGAAACGATTCTCGCGGATGGCTTGCAGCACGCGTCCGAACGGCGAGTTCACCACCCGCAGCAGCGCGAGGATCATCAGGGCCGATATCGCGAACACCAGATAGAAAGTCAGGATACGGCCGTTGATCTCGAAGCCGAACAGGCTCTTGGAGATCAGCACCGTGCCCGGGCGGAGCAGTTCGGGCAGCTGGAAGCTGCGCCCGTCCTCGCCGCCGGTCAGCCAGGACAGCTGCGAGGCCAGCACCTGGAAGGCGGAGGCGACCGCGAGCGTGATCATGGCAAAGAAGATCGCGGCGACCCGCAGCGAGAACAGGCCGATCGCGAGTGCGAGCAGTGCGGCCAGCGGCAGGCCCGTGACGATGCCGGTGGCGACCGCCGCCCAATTGGGACCCATGCCATACAGTGCGATGGCAATGGCGTAGCTGCCGATGCCGTAGAACATGGTATGGGCGAACGACACCGAGCCGGTATAGCCGAGCAGCAGATCGTAGGACGCGACCAGCGCGGCGAAGACGCAGATCTTGGCCGCCACATTCAGCGCCTTGGCACCTGGAAACAGGAACGGCGTCGCCGCCAGCGCCAGGATGATGACGACGAGGACGAGCGTGAGGATGCGGCTGCGCGGCGGATCGCCGGAAAGAATCATCATCGGCTGGTCACCGCATAGAGGCCGCGCGGACGCCACATCAGAATGGCGACCATCAGCAGGATGTTGGAGACGAGGGCGAGTTTCGGCACCAAAAAGCCGCCGTAATTGGCGACCATGGCGACCAGGATCGCACCGATGAAGCAGCCGCCGATCGAGCCCAGACCGCCGATGATCACGACGATGAAGATCAGAACGGTAAGATCGTCGCTCATGGAGGCGTGGACCTGCTCGCGGTAGAGCGCCCACATCACGCCGCCGAGGCCGGCAAGCGCCGATCCGGTCATGAACACGCCGAGGAACAGGCGGCGGATGCGATAGCCGAGCGCCTCGACCATCTCGCGGTTCTCGACGCCGGCGCGGATCAGTAGGCCGAGCTTGGTGCGGTTGAGCACGAGCTGGATCGCGATGAAGACGGCGAGGCCGATCAGCATCGCCAGTACGCGGTATTTGGCGATCGCGACGTCGCCCAGGATGAAGGAGCCGCGCAGCGAGGCCGGCAGCGGCATCGGAATGATCTGCGGTCCCCACAGCGCATAGAGCGTCTGTTCTGCAACAATGAGGCCGCCCGTGGTCATCAGGATCTGCTTCAGGTGCTGGCCATAGACCGGCAGGATCAGCACGCGCTCGACGACGAGGCCGAGCGCGCCGGAGACCGCCATCGAGAGCAGCGCGGCCGGGGCGAGCACCGCCAGGTTGATCCAGAGCGAATCCGCTTGGATGGAGGCGGCGAACGGCGCCAGCACCAGCGTTGCGATATAAGCGCCGACGGCGATGAAGGCGCCGTGGCCGAAATTGAGCACGTCCATCAGGCCGAAAACGAGAGTAAGCCCGGAGGCCATGATGAAGATCATCATGCCCATCGCGAGGCTCGCCGCGGTCAGTGTCAGCCAGGACGAGGTCGATCCGATCAGCGGGATCACCAGAAGCGCGAGCGCGACCGGCAGCAGGATCGGCGCGATGTCGCGCTTCGGCTTCGGCAGCGGGTCGGTCGCGGCAAGGTCGGTCACTGATGCGCCTCCAGGCTCAGGCCGAGCAGCCGCTCCTGCAGCGGCACGTCGGCGGCGAGCGCCGCCATCTCGCCGCGATGGACGATGGTGCCGTTGTCCATCACCAGCACGCTGTCGCCGAGCTCGCGGGCGGCGAAGAAATTCTGTTCGACCAGGAGAATCGTCGCGCCTTTGCGCTTGATCTCCTTCAGGCACTCGATCAGCGCCATGACGATGGCGGGCGCAAGGCCCTTGGTCGGCTCGTCGATCAGCAGCAGCTTCCGGGGCTCGATGATGGCGCGTGCGATGGACAACATTTGCTTTTGCCCGCCTGACAGGCTTCCCGCCCGCGACAGCCAGAACCGGCGCAGCGCCGGGAAGAAGCCAAAGATCCATTCCAGCTGCCTGTCGTCCATCGGCGCGTCGCGCGCCGCGAGGACGAGATTTTCCTTCACCGTGAGATCGGAGAACACCGCCATGCTCTCGGGCACATAGCCGACGCCGAGCCGCGCGATGTCGGGCGTGGCGCGGCTCTCGATGCGCTCGCCGGCGAGGGTGATCACGCCGGCGGAGGCCTGCCACAGGCCCATGATGGTGCGAAGCGTCGTGGTCTTGCCGGCGCCGTTGCGGCCGAGCAGCATCGTGACCTGTCCTTGCGGGACGGCGAGATCGATGCCCTGGAGGATGTGGTAGCGCCCGATATGGGTGTGCACGCTGGCAAGTTTGAGAAGGTCGGTCATGCGGCACTCTTCGGGGCGACGCCGAGATAGGCTTCCTGCACGATCGGCGAGGCGATCACTTCGGCTGGCGGGCCATCGGCGACAAGCTGCCCGTTATGCAGCACGATGATGCGATCGGCGAGCGAGCGCACCACGTCCATCTTGTGCTCGACCAGCAGGATGATCTTGCTCTTGTCCTGCTTGAGCTGTGCGATCAGGTTGAGGACAACGGGCACCTCGTCGATGCTCATGCCGGCGGTCGGCTCGTCGAACATGAAGACTTTCGGCTCCAGCGCGATCATCAGGGCGACCTCGAGCTTGCGCTGATCGCCATGCGACAGCGCGGTCGCGGCGACGCCGCGGCGATTGCCGAGCGCGACCTGGTCGAGGATGGCATCGGCGCGCGCGATCAGGTCGCGGCGCACCATCCAGGGCCGCAGCATGTCGTAATGGGTGCCGTTGGCCGCCTGCACTGCGAGGCGGACATTCTCTTCCACTGACAGGTTCGGGAACAGATTGGTCAGCTGAAACGCTCGGCCGAGACCCGCACGGGTCCGCAGCGGCGCGGAATGCTGGGTGATGTCGGTGCCGTCGAACAGGATGCTGCCGCTCGATGCGCGCAGCTGGCCCGAGATCAGATTGAAATAGGTGGTCTTGCCGGCACCGTTCGGCCCGACGATGGCGGTCAACTCGCCCGGGCGGAACGTGCAGGTGACGCTGTTGACCGCGACATGGCCGCCGAAGCGGATGGTGAGGTCGCGGGTTTCGAGGGTGAGGGGCATTGAGATTTTGCAAGTGACAGAATGAAGATATGTCCGCGATCTCGGTGGGCTCCCTCCCCCGCTTGCGGGGGGTGGGGAGAGGGTGTTTCCGCGAGGCGAGGACTCCCAAGAGGTGAGAGCCCTCTCCCGGCCTCCCCCGCAGGGAGGTGAAGAAAGAAAGCTCAGCGCTTGTTCTTCACCGGAACGTCCATGTCTTCGATCTTCAGCTCGCGCACCGGCTCAAGCACGGCCCAGGCGACGTTCGGATCGACCTTGACCTTGAAGTGGTACATGCTCTGCAGCGCCTGATGGTCTTCCTTCCGGAACACCATCTTGCCCTTCGGCGTGTCGAACTCCATGCCCTCCATCGCCGTGATCAGCTTCTCGGTGTCGGTCGACTTCGCCTTGGTGACGGCGGCGACGACAGACATCGCGGCGGCGAACCCACCGGCGGTGAAGAAGTCCGGCGGCGCGTTGAAGCGCTTCTGGTGCTCGGCGACGAGCCAGTCGTTCACCGGGTTCTTCGGGATGTCGTAGTAGTAATAGGTGGCGCCTTCCATGCCGGGCAGGCCCTTATAGGCGGCGAGCGCCGGCAGGATATTGCCGCCGGTGGAGAGCTCGATGCCGTAGCGCTTCGGATCCATGTCCTGGAGCTTGGCCAGCGGATTGCCGGCGCCGGCCCAGATCACCCAGATGATCTTGCGGCCCGGCTTGTCCTTCAGCGCGTCGAACAGACGCTGGCCGACCGCGGTGAAGTCCGTGGTCGTGGTCGGAGCATATTCTTCGGCGGCGAGCGTCGCGCCGGTCTTGGCCAGCGCCTCCTTGAAGGCGGCAACGCCGTCGCGGCCGAACGCGTAGTCCTGCGCCAGCGTCGCAACGGTGACGCCCTGCTTGCCGATCGCGACCGCGTTCGAGATCGCGTCCTGCGAGGAGTTGCGCGCGGTGCGGAAGATGTAGCGATTCCACTTCTCGCCGGTAATCTGGTCCGCGACAGCGGGCTCGACGATCAGGATCTTCTTGTTCTCCTCGGCGACGGGGAGAATGGCGAGCGCGGCGGCCGACGAGGTCGTGCCGATCGCGATATCGGCCTTGTCGTCCTGATAGGCTTCGGCGAGCGCGGCCTTGGACAGGTCCGGCTTGCCCTGATCGTCCTTGGTGATGACGACGATCTTGCGGCCGTCGATCGTCATGGTGCCCTTGGTAGCGTATTCAAAACCCATTTGCAGCCCAGTCTCGGTCTGCTTGGCATAGGCCTCCAGCGGACCGGTCTTGCCGTAGATCAGCGCGACCTTGAGGTCGTCGGCCCGTGCGGAGGTGCCCGCAGCGAGGGCTAGAATGGTTGTTGTTATGATGAGCGATCGACGCACGATGGTCCCTCCTGATTCAAAGTTTCTCGGCAACAGCGATTTGCACAAGCTCGCAGATATTGCAATTGCACCTTCCGGCGAAGCGCGTCGGCCTACGAGCCTGCATCATTTTTGAGCCTGCCGCAGGGCGTGGGATGCGCCGGCGGCGGCAGCTCCCTCGGCTTGACGCCGATCCGACTGCGCCTCGTCCGCACTCTCGAAAATATGCGGCGCAACGCCGCGCCGCTCCAGCGCTTCGCCGAGCTTGATGCGCAGGAACCCCGACGTGGTGTAGCGCGACACGCCGGAATAGAAGCGATCGACGAGGCTGCGGACCATGGCCGAATAATCGTCCATCAGCTCCGGCAGGATGGAAAAGTTGTCATAATTGACGATGGCGTAGACCCGGCGGCCGAGCGGCGCGAGCCTCGCCTCGACGATATCAGCGATGGTGTCGATCTCGGCCCGGCTGCGCAGCGGATAGCGTTCCAGATTGACGAAGAACAGGTTCTGCTGCTCGTCCAGCGTGAAGCGCTGGTCGAGCGGGACGGTGAGCAACCGCTCGCGCAGCTCCATCAGGCCATCGCGAAAGATCCGCTCGTCCATCAGCGCGGGATCGCGCGGGATCAGCGGCTTGAAGTCCATCAGGCGCAGGATGTCGCGCTCGATGTCGATGCCCGGCGCGACTTCCGAGAGCTCGATTCCGTCCGGGCGCAACACGAAGACGCAGCGCTCGGTGACATAGATCACGCGTTGCCCGCGCGCCGCCGAGACGGCGCCGCTGAAGGTGACGTGCTCGACATGATCGACGAATTTGCGTGAGCTGGCTTCCTCGAGGATCGACAACCTGCCGTCGTTCACCGCGATGCGTTGCCGGCCTGCGCCGAAAGTGCCGACGAAGACGACCTCCTTGGCGTTCTGGCTGATATTGATGAAGCCGCCCGCGCCCGCGAGCTTCGGGCCGAACTTGCTGACATTCAGGTTGCCGGCGCGGTCGACTTGCGCCAAGCCAAGGAAGGCGGCGTCGAGGCCGCCGCCGTCGTAGAAGTCGAACTGGTAGGGCTGGTCGATCACCGACTGGGTGTTGATCGCCGCGCCGAAATCGATGCCGCTCGCCGGAATGCCGCCGATCACGCCGGGTTCCGCCGTCAGCGTGATCAGATCGATGATCCGCTCTTCATTGGCGACCGAGGCGATCCCCTCCGGCATGCCGATGCCGAGATTGACGACGCTGTTCGCCTTCAGCTCGAGCGCGGCGCGCCGCGCGATGATCTTGCGCTCGCTGACCGGCATCACCGGCAGCGAGGCGGCGCGGACGCGGATCTCGCTCGAATAGGCCGGATTGTAGGGCGTGCCGAAGGTCTGCCAATGGTTTTCAGGCTTCGCCACGACGACGCAGTCGACCAAAACGCCGGGGATCTTGACCTGGCGCGGATTGAGGCTGCCGCTCTCGGCGACGCGTTCGACCTGGGCGATGACGATGCCGCCGGAATTATGCGCGGCCATGGCGATGGCGAGCGCTTCCAGCGTCAGCGCCTCCTTCTCCATGGTGAGGTTGCCGTCGGCGTCGCCGGTGGTGGCGCGGATGATGCCGACATGAATCGGAAACGTCTTGTACAGCAGGCAGTCCTCGCCGCCGATCCGGATCAGCTCCACCAGCTCTTCGGTGGTGCGCGCATTGAGCTTGCCGCCGCCGTGCCGGGGGTCGACGAAGGTGCCCATGCCGACGCGGCTGATGTGGCCGGGCCGGTGGGCCGCGATGTCGCGGAACAGGTGCGTGATCACGCCCTGCGGCAGGTTATAGGCCTCGATCTGATTGGCGATCGCAAGCTGCTGCAGCTTTGGCGCAAGGCCCCAGTGCCCGCCGATCACGCGGCGGACCAGGCCCTCATGCGCGAAATGGTTGAGGCCGCGATGCTTGCCGTCGCCCTGACCCGCGGCATAGACCAGCGTCAGATTGCGCGGCTTGCCTTGCGTATAGGGCGCGTCACCCTCGTTGGAGAGATAGAGCTCCTCCAGCGCGATCGCGATCTCCTCGGCAAAACCGATGCCGACGAAGCCGCCGGTCGCCACGGTGTCGCCGTCGCGGATCAGCATGACCGCTTCCGCCGCGCTGACGACTTTGCCCTTCTCGGCGTTGCGCAAATAGGGCAAGGCAGGATGCTGGCTCATGGCATTACCTCCCATGTCAGTCGCGGACCGCATGCCCGTTCTTCTCGCTTGCCTCTATTCGTAGCGCGTGGAGCGGCTGGCGACCAGCCGCTCCGGCCTCGCGGGGGGCCGCGCTCAGCCCATTCAGGGCTGAGCCGTCTTGCGCGTCTCGGTGGCGAAATAGACCGACACGACCGTGATGATCGCGAGCGCGATCATGTAGAGCGAGATCGGCCAGGTCGCCGGCGCGTAGGCCGTCATCAGTCCCGTCGCGATCAGCGGCGACAGCGCGCCGGCGAAGATCGAGGCGAGATTATAGCCGAGCGAGACGCCGCTATAGCGCACCTTGGTGCCGAACAGCTCGGACAGGAAGCTCGCTTGTGGGCCGTACATCGCGGCATGGCCGACAGCGAGGCCGAGCACGATCGCGATCCAGGCATATTGCGGGTTCTTGGTCGCAAGCAGCATGAACAGCGGGAACGACATCAGCGCCGAGAACACCGCGCCGAAGATGTAGATCGGCCGCCGCCCGACGCGATCGGAGAGCGCGCCGAAGGCGGGAATGGTGAAGGTCTCGATCGCGGCGCCGATCAGCACGCCGTTGAGCATGTCCTGCTTGTTCATGCCGAGCGATTGCGTGGCATAGGCGAGCACGAAGGTGGCGTAGATGTAGAAGAAGCCGTTCTCGGCAAAGCGCGCGCCCATCGCGAGCAGGATGTTCTTCGGGTACATCCTGATCGCCTCCAGGATCGGCATCTTCACCTCCTGCTTGGTGTCCTTGACCTTCTGGAACTCCGGCGATTCCGCGATGGTGAAGCGGATCCACAGGCCGACCAGCACCAGCGCGATCGAGAACAGGAACGGGATGCGCCAACCCCAGGCATAGAGCTGGGCGTCGGTCAGCAGCGCCGACACCACCGAGAACACCAGCGTGCCGAGCACGAGGCCGAGCGGCGCCCCGAGCTGCGGCCAGCTGCCATAGAAACCCTTCTTGTCCGCGGGCGCATGCTCCACTGCCATCAGCACCGCGCCGCCCCATTCGCCCCCTAGGCCAAAGCCCTGGATCAGCCGGCACGCCACCAGCAGGATCGCGGCCCAGATGCCGGCGGTCTCGTAGGTCGGCAGGAAGCCGATCGCCGCGGTCGCCGCGCCCATGATCAGCAGCGTCAGGTAGAGCATGGTCTTGCGGCCGATCTTGTCGCCGTAATGCCCGAACACGACGCCGCCGAGCGGGCGCGCGATGAAGCCGAGCGCGTAAGTCGCGAACGCCAGCAGCGTTCCCATCATCGGGTCGAAGGTCGGAAAGAACAGCTTGTTGAAGATCAGCGCCGCGGCGGTGCCGTAGAGGAAGAAGTCGTACCACTCGATGGCCGTGCCGATCAGGCTCGCGGTGGCGACCGTGACGTGCGAGGGTTGCTTTGCCCCGAGTTCATTGACGGTGATCGCTCCACTCATCTGGCGTCCTCCCTGGTTTTGCGAATGCGCATGTGCGGCATGCGTCATTGTGCAAAGCAAAGAGCAAACGTCGCGCCAGATGCCGAGGACCTGGGCAAAATGCCGGAAAATCCAGCAGATTCAGCGCCCGTGCCGAACTGAAGGTGTAAATCGCCCTGTCCGGAATCCGAGACTCCGGACACACTGAGTCTCGAAACTCAGACGGAGGCGGGGCCCGAGGCGAGGCCGAACTTGGCCAGCTTCTTGTAGAAGGTCGCGCGCGAGATCCGCAGCATCCGCGCGGCCTCGGCGATCTGGCCGTTGCTGGCGGCGAGCGCCTGTTCGAGCGTGTGCTTCTCGAACTCGGCCTCGGCTTCGGCATAGGGCACCACGCGCCCGGTCGGGCGCGAAGGCGCCGCGAGCCTGACCTCGGCGCCGAGGGGAAGGATGCGCGCGACATCGTCGCCGGTCAGCCGCCCGGAATCGCTCAGGATCAGCGCGCGCTCCAGGATGTTGCGGAGCTCGCGGACATTGCCGGGCCAGTCGTAGCGCGCGAGCGCTGCGAGCGCGCTCGGCGTGATCCTGGCGTTGACGTAGTCGCCGGATGCGCTGATGTCCTCGATCAGCCGGGCGCAGATGTCGGGCAGATCGTCCAGGCACTGCCGCAGCGGCGGCAAATCGATCGAGAGCACGTTGAGGCGATAGTAGAGATCGGGCCGGAACGCGCCGTCGCTGACGCGCTTGCGCAAATTGACATTGGTGGCGGCGACGACACGCACATCGACCTTGGAGATCTTGTCCGAGCCGAGCGGCTCGATCTCGCGCTCCTGCAGCACGCGCAGGAGCTTGGCCTGCAATTGCAGCGGCATCTCGCCGATCTCGTCGAGGAACAGCGTGCCGCCGTCGGCGATGCGGAACTTTCCCTCGCGCCCCCGGCGGTCGGCGCCGGTATAGGCGCCCGGCGCCGTGCCGAAGAACTCCGATTCGATCAGCGTGTCGGGAATGGCCGCGACATTGACGCTGACGAAGGGCTTCTCGGCGCGCGAGGAGGCATTGTGAATGGCCTGCGCCAGCATCTCCTTGCCGGTTCCGGTCTCGCCGGTGAGCAGCACGGTCACGTTCTGCCGCGCGGCGCGGCTTGCGAGCTGCTTGGCCTGCGCGATCGCCGGCGTCGTGCCGACGAAGTCGGCGAAGGTGAAGCGCGCCGCGCGGGCGTTGGACAATTGCCGCCGCGCCAGCCGCAGATCGCTCTCGAGCTGGGCGACGCGGGCGAGCAGGGGTTTGAGGCTTTCGAGATGGTCGTAGAGCACGAAGCCGATCGCGCCGATCACCTTGCCGGTCTCGTCCTCGATCGGCATCCGGGTGACGACCAGCTGCTCGCCGCCGAGCTCCATGATGTCGAGCAGGATCGGCTCGCCGGTCTCGGCGACCTTCCGCATCAGGCTGTTCGGAATGACCTCCTCGATCGGCCGTCCCATCGCCTCGGACGTATGCTTGAGGCCGAGCGCCGCAAGATATTTCTCGTTGACGTAGACCACCCGCCCGCCGCGATCGATCGCGATGGCGCCCTCGCAGAGCTTCTCCAGCCGCTCGAACAGCGTCTCCATCGCGCGCGCACGAAGATAGGCGGGGTCGCTGACGGAGGACGAGGCGGACATGACATATCCCAGGGGAGGTCCGCCTGTGTATTAGCAAAAGCGCAGCAATTTCAAAGGGGGAAATGGTGATTGGAGCACGGTCGAATCTCCGCCGTCGTCCCGGGCAGGCGCAGCCCGCTGTCGGCCTACCTTCGGTAACCGCCCGCCCGCGAATAGCCCTGGCGGTTCTGCTGCATCGGGCGGCTCGCCACGTTGACGCGCGCCTCACTGGAGAGCGGCGTTGCGAGCTTCAGCTCCTCCAGGAAGATCGGCCGCGAGAAGTAATAGCCCTGGGCGTAGCGGATCTTGGTCGCGGCCTGGAGATAGGCGAGCTCCTCGTAGGATTCGAGGCCTTCGGCGACCACGGTCATGCCGAGTGCCTCGCTCAAGGATTCGATCGCGCGCAGGATGCCCTGGCTGCGCGGACGCTTATGGATGTCGGTGATGAAGGAGCGGTCGATCTTGATCTCGTCGGCGGTGATGTCGGCCAGCGCCGACAGCGAGGAATAGCCGGTGCCGAAATCGTCGATCGAGATGCCGACGCCGAGCTTGCGGAACATCGGCAGGATCTCGGCCTGGAAATGGTTCTTGGTGACGAAGGCGTCTTCCGTCACCTCGATCATGAACCGCTTGGGAAATCCGGTGTCGTCGAGCGCCTGCGCGAAGCTGCGCATGAATTCGGGATTGCCGGCCTGCCTGGCCGCGACGTTGATGCTGATGGTCGCTTCGGGGCCGAACGTATCGTTGATCAGGTCGATCGACTTGACGATCTCGGCCAGCACCAGATGGGTCAGCTCGTCGATCAGCCCGAGCTCGCTGGCGAGGTTGATGAACGAGCCCGGCGCCTGGATCACGCCCTCGTCGTCGCGCAGGCGCACCAATGCCTCGATGCCCTTTACGGCCTGGGTGCGGATGTCGACCTTGGACTGGAACGCGCAGCAGAAACGCTTTTCGAGGATGGCGAGCCGCAACGACTGCTCGATCTTCATCCGCGCCAGCGCCTCGCGCTCCATGCTGGAATCGAAGAAGGCGGCCGATCCCTTGCCATCGTTCTTGATGCGGTACATCGCGATGTCGGCGTTCTGGCGCAGCGTCTCGAAATTGCGTCCATGGTCGGGATAGAGGCTGATGCCGACCGAGGTCGAGGCGAAGACTTCCGAATTGTCGATGAAGAACGGTGCGGTCAGCCGCTCCAGCGTCGATTGGATGAATTCGGCGACTTCCTCCTGGCTCTGGATTGGGGCGAGCAGCAGCAGGAACTCGTCGCCGGAGATGCGCGAGAGCATGTCGGAATCGCGCAAGTCGCGCCCGAGCCGCTTCGACAGCTCGACCAGCAGCGCGTCGCCGACGGCGTGGCCGTAATAGTCGTTGATGTGCTTGAAATTGTCGACGTCGAGAAAGGCGAGCGCAAAGGGCTCGCCAGCGCGATCGCGCGCCAGAAGGCTGTTGGCGCGATGCTCGATCACACGCCGCGAGGGCAGGCCGGTCAGCTCGTCGAAATAGGCCGAGCGAAACAGCTGGTCCTCGAAATTCTTCTGCTCGGTGATGTCGGAGGAGGCCGAGATCAGGAGCTCGCGTCCGGCGAGGCGCACGGGGCGATGGGTCGTGAGCAGCACCTGGCGCGCGGCGCCCTCGTGCAGCGCTTCCTCCGTGACGACGCATTGGCCGGCGCTCAGCGCCTGACGGCAGGCTTCGCGGCGTGGCGAAAGATCGGGCGAGGGACGGCTGCCGTCCATGCCGAGCTGGGCGGCTGCGGCATCGTTGACCAGCAGAAGCCTGCCTTCGGCGTCCTGCACGGTCAGGCCGGCAGGAAGCATTCTAACGATTTCCTTGAGAAATCCGAGCTCGGCTTCGCTCACGCCGGAATATTCTTTGTCGTTCATAGAAGTCATGAATCTTGTTGTTTCAGCGCGCCTTTGCAATGGCCGCGATCTTGCGTGGTTCCCTCTTAGGTTTGGTTAAGGGATCCGCAGAAATACGTGGGTGTTTTCGAGGAAACTTGCAGCGATGCGACACACGCTGTCGATCGTCATTAACAGAGCGTCAATGTCACTTGCGAAAGCGCGTGTGGTGTGCGCGGATCGCTTTCGCCTGGATCGAGTCTCGTTGCGTGATCAGAGCTTGTCATGCCCGGGCATCCAGCCGCGTGGCGAGGCGTGGGTGCCCGGGACGAGCCCGGCCATGACGCTGTGGATGGTTCGGTGAGTCGATAACGTTCGCTATCCGCCTAGCCGCTCTTCGGGATGCGGCATTGCATGATGCAATGCAGGCCGGTCTGAAGATACGAGATCTCGGTCTTGCCCTCGAAGGCGGACAGGGCCGACTTCAGCAATCTGGTGCCGAAGCCCGGCGCCGAGACCTCGCCGATGCTCGGCCCTTCGGTTTCATCCCAGGTGATGGTCAGGCGATCGCCGTTGACGGTCCACGAGACCTGCAACAAGCCGCGCGGCGAGGAGAACGCGCCATATTTGCCGGCGTTGGTGGCGAGCTCGTGAAACATCAGTGACAGCGTGACTGCGAGTTTCGGCGGCAGGAACAGCCGGTCGCCGTTGAGCGTGAAGCGGACATGGCCGTAAGGTCCGAGCTCCGCGATCAGCAGATCGCGGATGTCGCAGCCACCCTTGTCGACCCGCGAGATCAGATCGTCGGTCGCGGCCAGCGACCGCAGCCGCGGATCGATCCGGGCCCAGATCTGCGGCTGGTCGTGCAGCACCTGGTGCATCACGGCATGCACGGTCGACAGCTTGTTCTTCAGCCGGTGCTGGAGCTCCTCGACCAGGAGCTTGCGATACTCTTCCTCCTCGATCAGGCGCCTGGAAATCCGGCGCTGCTCGACCAGAAGCGAGCGATAGTGCTCGACGCCCCAGATGGTGAGCGCGCAGACGGCCCAATACAGCGCCAGGAGGGCAAATCGCGCACGATCGGCAAAGGCATCGCCGAAATTCACGACGACGCCGAGCACGCCGCCGACGATCGCCGTCAAGATGCCGATCCGGAAGCCGCCGAAAGCGGTGGCAAAGAACACGGCAGGAAAGTAGGGGGTGAAGTAGACGTCGGGCCGCACTTGCGCGAGGCCCCAGCGCGCCAGCGTCGCAACCAGCACGCAGGCAACCGCAAAGGCAAGGCTCAGGCCGAGCGATGGCGGTGCGATGCCCAGCCAGCCCTTGCGGAATTCGTCGATCAGCTTCTCCATGCGCGGCCCGGTCGCGATGTGCATTCGGTGCGAATGTTACGCATGTCGCCAGCGCAAGCAAAGCTTGCCTTGGCGAAAGCCGGCAGGAATAGTGACCATCGCGGAGCCGTCATGCGCGGTGTCCGCCATTTGGCATCAAAACGTTCAAAAACGGGGACATTCCATGGCCAGGCTGGACGGCAAGGTGGCGGTGATCACGGGCGCGACGAGCGGCATCGGCTTGCGGACTGCGGAAGTCTTCGTTGCCGAAGGTGCCAAAATTGTGATCGCGGGGCGGCGTATACCGGAAGGCGAGGCGCTGGCAACGCGGCTCGGGGCAAACTGCATCTTCCGCCAAACGGACGTAACGGTCGAAGCGCAGATGCAGGCGCTGATCGCGCTCGCGGTGGAAAAATTCGGCCGGATCGACTGTCTCTTCAACAATGCCGGCGGCCCGGCGCAGACCGGGGGCATCGAGGGCCTCGAGGTCGAGCGTTTCGACGCGGCGATGGCGACCCTGGTGCGCAGCGTCATGCTCGGCATGAAGCATGCCGCGCCCTACATGAAGAAGCAGGGTTCCGGCAGCATCATCAACAATGGCAGCATCGCCGGCCGCCTCGCGGGCTTCTCCTCGTCGCTCGTCTATGGCGCGGCCAAGGCGGCGGTGATCCATCTCACCAAATGCGTGGCGATGGAGCTCGGCGAGTCCAACGTCCGCGTCAACTCGATCTCGCCCGGCGCGATCGCGACCGGCATTTTCGGCAAGGCGCTGGGGCTATCGACTGATGCCGCCGAGAAGACGCCGGCCGTGATGCGCGAGGTCTACAAGACCGCGCAGCCGATCCCGCGCGCGGGCCTGCCTGACGACATCGCCCAGGCCGCGGTGTTCCTGGCCAGCGACGAATCCAGCTTCATCAACGGGCACGACCTCGTCATCGACGGCGCCATGACCGGCGGCCGCAACTGGAGCCAGCAACAGCAGGGCTTGAGCGCGTTGCGCAAGGCGTTTGACGACGGGGCGTAACGGCTCCGGCGACGCTGCCGTAGGGTGGGCAAAGGCGCGCCCTTCGCGCGCCGTGCCCACCAAATGTCCCCATGTGAAAGATCGTGGGCACGGCGCTACGCGCCTTTGGCCACCTGCGATATCCGCTGTCATTCCGGGGCGATGCGGAGCATCGAACTATGGTGCGCAGTTGCGCACCTGAGAATCTCGAGATTCCGGGTCCGCACTTCGTGCGCCCCGGAATGACGTCGTGCTGACTTCACACCGCCCTCATCCTCACCCTCAGCCCATCCTTCGGCTTCGGGATCGGCCACATCTGCCAGTCCGGCTTGTAGCCCTCATCCAGCGACACCTCGATGTTCTGCAGGAAGTGCCGCGCGAAGCACTTTGCCTGCATGTAGGCGAAGTGCAGGCCGAGGCACATATGCGCGCCGCCGCCGAACGGCACGAAGGCGAAGCGATGGCGGTTGCGCTGGGCCTCTTCGGTAAAGCGCATGGGATCGAACCGATCCGGCTCCGGCCAGAGTTCCTTCATATGATGGGTGTAGAGCGGATTGACGCCGACCGCGGTGCCGGCTGGAATCCTGTAGCCCTTGAAGCTGAAATCGCGCATCGCGCGGCGCGGCATCGAGGGCACCGGCGGCTTGATCCGCAGCGCTTCCTTGAAGGCCATCTCCGTCAGCTTCATCTTGTCGAGATCGTCGAAGCTGCTCGGTGCGTCCGGCGCGAGCCGGAGTGCCAGAACCTCGGCCCGCAGCTTCTCCTGCCAGTCCGGATTGGCGGCGAGCTCGCCGAGGAAGGAGGTCAGCGACGAAGTCAGCGTGTCGTGCGCCGCCATCATCAGGAAGCTCATATGATCGATGATGTCCTGCTCGGAGAGCAGCGCACCGTCCTCATGTGTGGCGCGGCAGAGCTGCGAGAACAGATCGTCGCCGCCGTGGTTGCCGCGTCGCAGCGGAATCTGCTCGCGGAAATAGGCGACGATGCGCCTGCGGCCCTTCACCCCGCGCGCCATCTGCGTGCCGGGCAGGGGCCGACGGATCGGCGCGACGGCGGCCGCGACCATGTCGACGAAGGCGCGGTTGATCTCGTTGACTTCCGGCCCGATCCCGGCGCCAAGGAAGGATGCGGCGGCCAGATCGAGCGTCAGCTGCTTCATCGCCGGATAGAGCTGCATCTCGCCGGGATTGGCCTTCCACTGCGCGACGCGCGCGGAGATGCCGCGATCGAGATCGGACAGGTAGGACTTCATCGGCCCGGACTTGAACGCGACCGACAGCGCCTTGCGATGCAACCGGTGCTCGTCGAAATCGAGCAGCATCAAGCCGCGTGGAAACAACAGGCCAAGCACCTTGTTCCAGCCGTGCGTCGACGAGAACAGCTTGTGCTGGTCGAACAGCACCAGCTCGTTGGCCTCGGGGCCGAGCAGCACGACGTTGGTCTCGCCGAAAATGTGGGTGCGATAGACGGGGCCATATTTGGCACCGTTGCGCTCGATATGCCCCTTGGGGTCGGCGAGCACCTTGAAGGTCATGCCGATGATCGGCCAGCCTTCGTCGCCAGGGATATGCGTCAGCTCGTTGCGTCTGGGCGCCGTGTACTGGAGCGCGGGCGTGGCCACATTCTGGATCGACATGACGCTTGCTCCGGTTGGCGGACCGAATAGACATCGCGCGACCGCGGCAACATTGCGGCCTGCGCCAAGCTGAGAGGTCAGCATAGCACAGGCCAATATGTCTTGCGCGTGAACGAGGTTACGATCGTAACGCCAACTTGGCCTAGCGCTTCGCCGCTTCCTTCTGCAGATCAGGTGCGTTGACGGCGGGAATCGCGACGCGGCCGGGGCCGGTCACCTTCAGCGCCTCGGCGGCCTTTTCGTTCTCCATGATCTTGGCCATCACGGCCTGTCCCGCGCGCTCGAAGATCGCGCGGTTCTCGATCACGAATTTTTGCGACTTGCGCAGGCCGTCGATATAGCCGTTGATCTCCGGCACGACATAGCGCGCCACCATGTCCCAGCTCCGGCGCGTGGCTTCCGGATTGGCCCAGTCGTGCACGAAGCCGATAATGGCGCCGACGCCGCCGGACACCTGCATCACGTTCTTGATGGTTTTGACGAGATCGTCGGGCGTGCCGATGGTGGAGGCCGCGCCCTCGACGAAAGCAGTCTTGTCCACGGCCTCGTCGGGCGAGGAGAATGCGGTGAGGCCGGGCCGCTGCAGCGTGCCGACATTATATTCGTTGTGCCAGCGCATCAGCCCGGCGGCGGCTTCGCGGCGGGCCTGCTCGCGGCTCTCGGCGATGTGGAAGGTCAGCAGCACGCGCCAGTCGGCGCGGTTCACCGTTGTGCCGTGCTTCTTGGCGGCATCCTCGGCGAACTGCCATTGCTGCTGCAAGGACATCAGCCCCTGCGTCGTCATCGAGCCCAGCGAGATGATGCCGATGCCGTATTTGCCGGCGAGGGTCATGCCTGACGGCGAGATCTGCGAGGCCACCACGAACGGCATCTCCTCCTGCAACGGCAGGATCTGCAGCGCGGCGTCGTTCATGGTGAACCAGTCAGTCTTGGCGGTGACGCGTTCGCCGTTGAAGAGGCGGCGGATGATGCCGATCGCCTCGTCCTGGCGGTCGCGCTGCGTCATCGGGTCGATGCCGAGCGTATGTGCATCCGACGCCAGCGCGCCGGGGCCGGAGCCGAAGATGGCGCGGCCGCCGGTCATGTGATCGAGCTGCACGATGCGCTGGGCGACGTTGAAGGGATGATGATAGGGCAGCGAGATCACGCCGGTGCCGAGCCTGATCCGCTTGGTGCGCTCGCCCGCCGCAGCCAGGAACATCTCGGGCGAGGCGATCATCTCCCAGCCGGAGGAATGGTGTTCGCCGCACCAGAACTCGTCATAGCCGAGCGCGTCGAGCTGCTCGACCAGGTCGAGATCGCGCCGGAACTGGAGCATCGGATGTTCCCCGATCGGATGATGCGGGGCAAGAAAGGCTCCGAACTTCAGGCGCGCCATGGCGTTCTCTCCGGCTGAATTTTCTGGTTGTTGAAGTGATGAGGCTACGTGGTGGCGGAAGCGAACGCAATCGCGTGATGTCCCGCGCGACGGAATGGAGGCATGCGTGGCGTAGACCGCTCTCTTCTCCGCTTCTCCCGGTTTATTGCGCGCACACGCTCCCACAGCCGTCATGACCGGGACAAGCCCGGCCATGACCAGAAGTGAGTGAAGTTACCGCGTCATCCTGTTCCACGCATCGAGCTCAGCGATCTCGACGCCTCGGCCAGCGTCGGATAGTTGAACGTGTTCTGGATAGAGTAGTCGATGCCGCCTTTGAGGTTCAGCACGGCCTGGCCGAGCCGCAGCGCGACATTGCGGTCGGGCAATTCGTGCATGAACGTCGATCAATTCCTTGTCGATGAAAGCGAGGAAGGCCGGCCGCGGCTCGATCAGGGCGGGAGACTTCCGAACCCTTGCAAAATCAGCGGGAACCGACATGCAGCAATCGCGCCGGTGCGGCACGGGGAGAACAAGCCTTACCTCTGAGGTAATCGCGCAGTTGACGCCGATCTGCGAGCATCGCGTGCAAATAGATTTCCGAAAGCCCGCCCGCCAATGCATCAAATCATCACAAAGCCGATCGATTCGACCCGCCGCTGGTGGGTGCTGACGATCGTCGTCGCCGCCCAGTTCATGTTCGGCGTCGACGCGTTCGTTGTGAACGTCGCGATCCCCACCATTGCAGTCGATCTGCACGCGACGCCGGCGCAGATCGAATCTGTGATCGCGATCTATCTGATCGCCTATGCGACGCTGGTCGTCACCGGTGGCCGGCTCGGCGACATTCATGGCACCAAGAACGTCTTCCTGGCCGGCGTGCTTGGCTTCACCCTGACTTCGCTCTGGTGCGGTCTTGCGCAATCCGGCGTCGAGCTGATCATTGCACGGCTGGCGCAGGGCGCGACCGCGGCGCTGATGGTGCCGCAGGTGCTGGCGACGCTGCATCTGCTGTTCACCGACGAGACGCGCAGCCGCGCCTTCGCCATCTACGGCATCGTGCTGGGGCTCGCGGGTGCCGCCGGCTTTCTGCTCGGTGGTCTCCTCGTCACGATCGACCTCGCGCACACGGGCTGGCGCTCGGTGTTCTTCGTCAACGTTCCATGCGGCCTCCTCATCGCGCTTGCAGCCTGGCAGATCATGCCCTCGGCACCGCGGCGATCAGGCACGAGGCTCGACGTCAAGGGCAGCGTCGTCCTGTTCGCGGGCCTGCTCTGCCTGATCGGGCCGCTGCTGTTCGGCCACGACGTCGGCTGGGCGCCGTGGCTGTGGGTGGTGATGGCACTCGGCGGCGTGATCCTCCTGGCGTTCCTGAAGCTCGAGCACGCTGTCGCGCACGCCGGCGGCATGCCGCTCGTCGATCTCACTCTGCTCGCGGATGCCGCCTTCCTGCGCGGGCTCGGCGCCGCCTTCTTCTTCTTCGTCGCCAATCTCTCCTTCTATCTGGTCATGACGCTGTACATGCAGCGCGGGCTCAGAATCCCGCCGCTCGAAGCCGGCACGGCCTTCATTCCGCTCGCGCTCGCCTTCGTCGTTGCCTCGCGCCACAGCGGCGTGCGGGCGCGCCATCGCGGCACCAAAGTGTTGATCGAGGGCTGCGCATTGCAGATCGCGGGCCTCGCCGCGCTCGCGCTCGTTGCGGGCGCGATGGAATCGCCGACGGCAATCACGCTCGCCCTCACCATGATCGTCTTCGGCTACGGTCAGGGACTTGTGATGGCGCCGCTCTCAGGCGCGGTGCTGTCGACCGTCAAGCCTGTCGCGGCAGGCTCCGCCTCCGGCGCGTACGGCACGACGGCGCAGATCGGAAATGCGGCCGGAGTGGCCGCTATCGGTGCGGTGTTCTTCGCGATCGAGGCGCTGCAATCAGCGCGCGCAGGATTTCTCGTTTCGCTCGCGTTGTTTGTGACGTTAATCCTGATCTGCGCCGCATTCCTGTCGTGGATGCGCCGCGCACCTGCATGAAGTTGAGGCAGTGCGGCCGACACGAGGTGATTCCTGCGAGTTTTTGCGTGATTTCGGGTGATTGACAGCACACGGCCTTTTTATTTTGCGCTGCAGCAACTATTTGGTTTGGGTGAACGTTGAAAGTCGCCCACCAGGAAGTTGCCGTGTCGCTAGCTAGAAATGTCGATCTGTTGAGACGTCTGCCGAAGCTGGACGGTCTGCGCTTTGCCGAGTTCGGCCGCAGCGCTGATTCATCCAGTCCTTTGCAAGAGGTCACGGACTTCGGCGCCAATCCCGGAAACTTGCGCATGTTCGCGTTCGTGCCGGCGCAGCTGCAGAAGCCGCGCGCGCTGGTCGTCGTACTGCATGGCTGCGGCCAGACCGCTGCCGGCTACGATCTTGGCGCGGGCTGGTCGACGCTCGCGAAGCATTACGGCTTCGCGCTGCTGATGCCCGAGCAGCAGCGCGTCAACAATGCCAACACCTGCTTCAACTGGTTCAATCCGGAAGATACCGCGCGGGACAGCGGCGAGGCGCGTTCGATCCGCGAGATGATCGCTCATATGGCCGCGACGCATCGCATCGATGCCAGGCGCGTCTTCATCACCGGTCTTTCCGCGGGCGGCGGCATGACCTCGGTGATGCTCGCGACCTATCCGGAAGTTTTTGCGGCCGGCGCCATCATCGCGGGACTTCCCTACGGCATCGCCTCGAATTTGCGCGAGGCGCTCGACGGCATGTTTCATTCGCCGGTGCGGTCCGCACGCGAGCTCGGCGATCTCGTCCGCAATGCCTCGGATCATCGCGGGCCCTGGCCAAAGGTCTCGGTGTGGCACGGCAGCGCCGACCGCACCGTCAATCCCGGCAATGCCAGCGAGATCGTCAAGCAGTGGCTCGATCTGCATGACCTGCCCGCGGTGCCGATGGCCGAGACGAATGTCGACGGCTATCCGCGCCAGGCCTGGTGGAACAAGGACGGCGAGACGCTGGTCGAGTCCTACGCCATCACCGACATGGCGCACGGCACGCCGCTTGGGCTGGCCGACAACGACCAGCGCTATGGCATGGAGGGCGCGTTCCTGATCGAGGCCGGCATTTCCTCGTCCTATCACATCGCAAAATTCTTCGGCCTGACCGGCTGGATTCCGGACGCCGCGAAGAAAGCGGAGGCAAAGCCGGCGCTGCCTCCCGCGCCCCATCTCGCCCGCTCGATCCGCGCCGCCGTCGCCGAGCAACCCACGCCGAAGCGCGAGAAATCCCGCAGCTTCGATCTCGGCCAGATCATCACCCGCGCGCTGACAGCCGCGGGGCTGATGAAGTAGGCCAGCCCCGCTGTCGTCCCTGCGAACGCAGGGACCATACTTTATGATCTATCGATCGCGGACGGTCGATGTGCCGAACAACGGGAAATATCTCACATCTCGCCGGTGATGAACGGATTGGTCATCCGCTCCTGGCCGATGCTGGAGCCGGCGCCATGGCCGCAGATGAAGCCGACATCGTCGCCGAGCGGCAACAGCTTGGTCTTGATCGAGTTGATCAGCGTGGCGTGACTGCCGCCGGGCAGATCGGTGCGTCCGACCGAGCCCGCGAACAAGACGTCGCCGACATGGGCAAAGCGCATCTCCTTGTTGAAGAACACCACGCTGCCGGGTGAATGACCCGGGCAGTGGAAAATCTCGAACGACAGGCCGCCGATCGAGACTGTATCGCCTTCTTCGAGCCAGCGGTCCGGCGCGAAATTACGCACGCCGGTCATGCCGAAGCGCGCGCCGCTCTCGACGACATTGTCGAGCAGGAACTTGTCCGCGACATGCGGGCCTTCGATCGGCACCTTCAGCGCGTCGCGCAAGTCCGCCGCGCCGCCGACATGGTCGATATGGCCGTGGGTCAGCCAGATCTTCTCCACGGTGACGCCGGTCTGCTTGATTGCATCCAGGATCTTCGGCACATCGCCGCCGGGATCGATCACCACGGCCTTCTTGCCGGGCTCGTCCCAGATGATGGTGCAGTTCTGCTCGAACAGCGTCACGGGGACGATGATCGCGCCCGCCTTCGCTCGCGAGGATTCTTGGGTGTCATTTTGCTCGGTCATGGCCTCACAATGCCGATTTTTGCCATGCCGCCAAGCAAAAGATTCGCGCCGCCCCGGGAACAGGCGCAACCGCCGTCACATGGCCGTCCCAATTGCCCCGCCAATCTGAACCGGGGCGCTGCTTTCGCGTTCTCCCGCGCAAGACACGGATTTTCAGGGTACCTCCGGCATGGCACAGGACGGCGACAATTGGTGGCGCGACGGCATCTTCTATCAGATCTATCCGCGCTCGTTTCAGGATAGCAACGGCGACGGCGTCGGCGATCTCGCCGGCATTTTGCGCCGGCTTGCTTATGTCAAATCGCTCGGCGTCGACGCGATCTGGCTGTCGCCGATCTTCCCCTCGCCGATGGCCGATTTCGGTTACGACATCTCCGACTATACCGGCATCGAGCCGCTGTTCGGCACGATGGCGGATTTCGATGCGCTGCTCGCCGCCGCGCATGACAACGGCTTGAAGCTGATCCTCGACCTCGTGCCGAACCACACCTCCGACCAGCATCCCTGGTTCATCGAGAGCCGGTCCTCGCGCGACAATCCCAAGCGTGACTGGTACATCTGGCGCGACCCGAAACCGGACGGCGGCGTGCCGAACAACTGGCTCTCCGAATTCGGCGGCAGCGCCTGGCAGTTCGACGAGACCACGGGTCAATATTACTACCACGCCTTCCTCGCCCAGCAGCCGGACCTCAACTGGCGCAATCCCGAGGTACGCACGGCGATCTACGACGTGATGCGGTTCTGGCTGGAGAAGGGTGTCGACGGTTTTCGCGTCGACGTGATCTGGCACCTGATCAAGGACGCCGAATTCCGCGACAATCCACCCAACCCGCATTACGTCGAGGGCAGGCCGCCGAACGAGAGAATCCTGACCCAATATTCCACCGACCAGCCGGAGGTGCATGAGGTGATCGCGCAGATGCGGCGCGTCACCGATGCATATGCAGCGCGCGTGCTGATCGGCGAGATCTACCTGCCGCTGCACCGCCTGATGGCCTATTACGGCAACGACCTCACCGGCGCGCAGATGCCGTTCAACTTCGCGCTGCTCTCGACCTTCTGGAGCGCGCGCTCGATCGAGAAGATCGTCGAGGATTACGAGAAGGCGCTGCCGAAGGGCGCCTGGCCGAACTGGGTGCTCGGCAATCACGATCGTCCGCGTGTCGCGAGCCGCGTCGGGCCGGAGCAGGCCCGCGTCGCCGCCATGCTGCTCTTGACCCTGCGCGGCACGCCGACGCTCTACTACGGCGACGAGATCGGCATGCATCAGCTCGCGATCGCGCCCGAGGATGTGCGCGATCCCTTCGAGAAGAACGTGCCCGGCCTCGGGGTGGGCCGCGATGGCTGCCGCACGCCGATGCAGTGGGACGCGTCGAATTACGCCGGCTTCTCGGAAGCAAGGCCGTGGCTGCCGCTGCCTGAGGATCACATCCGCGAGAACGTCGTCAATCTCGACGCCGATCCGCGTTCGATCCTCAGCCTGTACCGGCGCCTGATCGCCTTGCGGCGCACAAGTCCGCAGCTGGTCTTGGGCGACTATCACCCGATCTCCGCGCAAGGCGATCTCCTGATCTATCGCCGCGAGGCCGAGGACAGGTCGATCATCGTGGCGCTCAATCTCGGTCGCGAGCCGATCGCGGTGACGACCAGCGCGATCCGGTTTGGCAGCGAGATATTGCTGTCGACGTTCCTGGATCGCGAGGGTGAGCGGCTCGAAGGCGTGCTGGATTTGCGCGGCAATGAGGGTGTGATCGTCGCGCCGCCGTAGCTACTGTCGTCCCGGGGCGCGAAGCGCTCGCAATGACGAGCGTTGAGACGGCGGAGCAAACGACGGCAAGCCTACATCATCCCGAATGCTTCTTCCCCCGCACCATATGCTCGTCGATATCATCGCGCTTCAAGAGATAGTCCAGCCCGCCGACGCGGTACCAGCGATAGCCATAGGGCTCCAGCACGACGCGGTGCTGGCCGCGCTTGTCGGCGTGGCTGTGGTCTTCCGCGAGCAGGTTGATCAGCAGCTTGCCGGCGTCATCCGGCAGCCCGGCCGAGAACGCGATCTCGCGCGGCTTCTCGTCGAGATTATGCACGAACAGCACCGAGTTGCTGCGCCAGTCGTAGCGGATGATGAAGATGGCGGGATCGCGCGTCGGAATCACCGTGAAATCGCCCCAGCCGATCTCCGGCACCTCCTTGCGCATGCGCAGGATGCGCTCGGTCCAGTTCAGCATCGAGTTCGGATCGCGCCGCTGCTTTGCGACATTGAGGTGCGGGTAGCCGTAAGGTCCCTCGTCGATGACGGGGATCGCCGGCTTGTCGCTCTTGGTGAAGCCGCCATGCGGCTCGGTCGACCATTGCATCGGCGTGCGCGCGCAATTGCGCTCGGGCAGCGAGAGATCGTCGCCCATCGCGATCTCGTCGCCGTAGCGGATCACGGGCGTTCCCGGCAGCGTGCACATCAGGCTGTAGGCGAGCTCGAGCCGCCTGCGGTCGCCGCCGAGCATCGGCGCAAGGCGCCGGCGGATGCCGCGGTCGTAGAGCTGCATGTCCTTGTCAGGGCCGAAGCTTTTGAACACGGCCTCGCGCTGCGCTTTCGTCAGCCGCCCGAGATCGAGCTCGTCGTGATTGCGCAGGAACATGCCCCATTGCGCCGAAGCCGGCCGCGGCTTCGTTGCTTTCAGCGCCTTGGCCAGCGGGCGGGAATCGGCGGATGCCAGCGCATAGAACAGATGCTGGTTGACCTGGAAGTTGAACATCATGTGCATGCGGTCGGCATCGCGGCCGAAATACTCAAGGTCGGTTTCCGGCAGCACGTTGGCTTCGGCGAGGATGATGGCGTCGCCCTGCCGCCATTGCAGGAATTCGCGGAATGTGCGCAGCATGTCGTATTGCTCGACCGGCTTCTTTACCTTTGCACCCTTGGTCGCGATCACGAAGGGCACCGCGTCCATGCGGAAGCCGGAGACGCCGAGCTGGATCCAGAAGCCCATGATCTTCAGGATCTCGGCCTGCACGCGCGGGTTCGAGGTGTTGAGGTCGGGCTGGAAATCGTAGAAGCGATGGAAGTAGTACGCGCCGGCTTCCTCGTCGCGCGTCCAGGTCGATTTCTGCACGCCGGGAAACACCATGCCCTTCTTGGCATTGGCCGGCTTCTTGTCGGACCACACATACCAGTCGCGATAGGGAGAGCTCTTGTCGCGCCGCGCCTCCTTGAACCAGGGATGCTGGTCCGAGGTGTGGTTGACGACGAGGTCGATGATGATTCGGATGCCGCGCTGCTGGCAGCCATGGGTGAACTCGACGAAATCGCCGAGCGTGCCGTAGCGGGAATCGACACTGTAATAGTCGGCGATGTCATAGCCGTCGTCGCGGCCCGGCGAGGTCTGGAACGGCATCAGCCAAATCGTGGTGATGCCGAGCCCGTGCAGGTAGTCGAGCCGGCGGAGCAGGCCCTTGAAATCGCCGATGCCGTCGCCGTTCGCATCCATATAGGTGCCGACGGACAGGCAATAGATCACGCCGTTCTTGTACCAGAGATCGTCGATCATGCGTGCAGCCTGGCTGGTTCCGCCCGGATGCGGCGGCTGCGTGATAAGTGCGTGGGGGAGGTGAGGTTCCGCGCGTGTCCGCATGCTCACTGTCGTCCCGGGGTGCGCGAGACGGTGTCCGCCCTTTATGGAATCGGCTATCCTCCCGGCCATGGACAACACGGCCCGCATCACCCTCGTGCCGCCGCCGGATCGCCGCCAGTCCGAGACGGCGCTCGCGATTGCGCGCGGCACGTCCCGACTGCTCCGTTCGCTCGGCTTCTCCTGCATCAGCGAATTGCCGCTGCCCTCGGGCCGGCGCGCCGATCTCGTGGCCCTGAACGAGCGCGGCGAGATCTGGATCGTCGAGATCAAATCGTCGGTCGAGGACTTGCGCGCCGATCAGAAATGGCACGAATACCGCGCCCATTGCGACCGGCTGTTCTTCGCCTTCACGCAGGATCTGCCCTGCGAGATCTTTCCTGAAGATACCGGCCTGATCATCGCCGACGCCTATGGCGCGCACATGCAGTGCGAGGCGCCCGAGCACAAGCTTGCTGCGGCCACGCGCAAGCAGATGACAGTGCGCTTTGCGATGGCGGCGGCGTTGCGGATCAACCGCCTCGTCGACCCGCAAGGCCACGCGGATTTTTGGGAGTAGCAACGAGCAGAGCTACTGACCCGTCATCCTGAGGTGCGAGGCATGGGACGCAAGGCGTCCCATGGGGAGCCTCGAAGGATGCACGGCCCCGATACAGCCGGGCCGTCGCCATTCGAGGGCCGCTGAAGACGCGGCCACCTCGGGGTGTGGGTGATAGATTGCTTGAGGCGGAAGCTTACCGCGGCGCGCGCTTGGCCAGGATCCGCTGCAGCGTACGCCGGTGCATGTTGAGCCGGCGCGCCGTTTCCGAGACGTTGCGGTTGCACATCTCGTAGATGCGCTGGATGTGCTCCCAGCGGACGCGGTCGGCCGACATCGGGTTGGTCGGCAGCTCGGATTTCTCGGCGCTGGTCGAGAGCAGCGCGGCGACGACGTCGTCGGCATCCGCCGGCTTGGAGAGATAATCGATCGCGCCCATCTTCACCGCGGTCACGGCGGTGGCGATGTTGCCATAGCCGGTCAGCACGATGGCGCGCGCATCGGGACGCTTCTTCTTCAGCGCCGAGACCACGTCGAGGCCGTTGCCGTCACCTAATCTGAGATCGACGACGGCGAATGCCGGTGCCGCCTTGCCGATCTGGGCAAGACCGTCGGAGACCGTGTCGCACGAGGTCACCGCAAAGCCGCGTGTCTCCATCGCGCGCGACAACCGCTCCAGGAACGGCTTGTCGTCTTCCACGATGAGCAGCGAGCGGTCGGTCTGTTCGTTCAGTTCGGCGATGGCGTTCAAGGTGTTGTCCTCTCTCCAGCGCGTTGACATATGGCGTCGCAATCGGGCGGTGCCAAGGCCGCCGATAGTCGAGCGGCCCTGCTGTGCGACGCAAGGTCGCGGTCTATCCTATTGTTTCTTCGAGCGTCTCGATAGCCTCAAATCGCTCTCGCGGCCACGTGACCTGCACCACCGCGCCGTGTTCCGGGAATGTACGGTTGGTAAACGAGACCTTGGCGCCGGTGCGCTCCAGCAAGGTGCGCGCGATGAACACGCCGAGCCCGAGGCCGCCGCCGGCATCCTGGGTGCGCCGCCGCGACAGATAGGGCTCGCCGATCCGGTTAAGGATATCGGGCGGAATGCCGGGGCCGTCGTCGGAGATCACGAGCTCGATCGCGTCCTTGTTCCACCACGCGTTCACCTCGACGGTGGTGTGGGCGAAATCGACCGCGTTCTCGATGATGTTGCCGACGCCGTAAAGGATCGCCGGATTGCGCGAGCCGACCGGCTCGGCGGCGGCCGTCACCGCGATCCGCACCTTGATCTCGACGCCGAAATCGCGGTGCGGCGCCACCACCTCCTCGATCAGCTCCGACAGCTTCATGCGATCGAACGGCGCACCGGTGGAGGAGAGCTGCGTGATCTTGCTCAATATGTCGCGGCAGCGCTGGGTCTGCTCGCGCAGCGTCTTCAAATCGGCGGCAAAGCCCGGATCCTTCACGGTCTTTTCCAGCTCGCGCGAGATCAGGAAGATGGTCGCGAGCGGCGTGCCGAGCTCGTGCGCGGCGGCGGCGGCGAGGCCGTCGAGCTGGGTCAGATGCTGCTCGCGCGTCAGCACCAGCTCGGTCGCGGCCAGCGCGTCCGCAAGCTTGCGCGCCTCCTCGGTCACCTGGAACGAGTAGAGGCTGGTCACGCCGATCGCGAGCACGATGGAGAGCCAGACGCCGACGAGATAGATCGGCGGCAGCACCAAGGGATCGTCGGAATCCCATGGCAGCGGAAAATGGAAGAAGAACAGGATCGATGCGCAGGCAACGGCCAGGAGGCCGAGGCCGAAGGTGAAGCGGGCCGGCAGCGCGGTCGCCGAGATCAGCACCGGCGCGAGGAACAGGAACGAGAACGGGTTCTGCAGTCCGCCGGTGAAGAACAACAGCCCGGCCAGCTCCACGATGTTCAGCGCGAGCAGCCCCGCCGCCTGCATCGGCTCCAGCCGCTGCATCGGATTCGCCGCGGTCTGGAGTCCCAGATTCAGCGCCGCCGACAGGGCGATGATGCTGACGCAGGGGACGATCTCGACGTTGAACTCCAGCCCCTGCGCTACGATGAAGATCGCGGCGAGCTGGCCGAGCACCGCGAGCCAGCGCAGCCGCAGGATCGTGTCGAGCCGGATATGCCGCTGCGCGGGGCGGAAGCCGGAAGCGGCGATTTCGGTCATATCGGCCAATGTGGCGGTGCCTTCTCGATCACAAGCGCGGGGCTGGCGGAACCACCGGATTACAAGCCTTGCGCTATCCGCTGCAATAGCAGAAGAACGGCCAGCATGACCGAGAATGGCAAGGCTTCAAGTCGGCCGACTGTCGCGGAGCACAGCTCCCCGGCGATTGCGGTCGATCATCTGGTCAAGGTCTACAAGCAGACCCGCGCCGTCGACGGCATCTCGTTTGCGCTGCCGCGCGGCAGCATCACCGGGCTGCTCGGCGGCAACGGCGCCGGCAAGACCACGACCATCGCCATGATCATGGGCCTGGTGCTGCCGACCTCCGGCCGCGTCCAGGTGCTCGGTCATGAGATGCCCGAGCAGAGCGCTGCCGTGCTGGGGCGGATGAATTTCGAGAGCCCCTATGTCGACATGCCGATGCGGCTCACGGTGCGCCAGAACCTGACAGTTTTCGGCAAGCTGTACGCCGTCAAGCATCTCTCCGACCGCATCGCCAAACTCGCCGACGATCTCGACCTCACCGATTTCATCGATCGCGCCAACGGCAAGCTCTCCGCCGGGCAGAAGACCCGCGTCGCGCTGGCGAAGGCGCTCATCAACCAGCCCGAATTGCTGCTGCTGGACGAGCCGACCGCCTCGCTCGATCCTGATACCGCCGACTGGGTGCGGGCGCATCTGATGAGCTATCGGAAGGAGAACAACGCCACCATCCTCTTGGCCTCCCACAATATGCTCGAGGTCGAGCGGCTCTGCGACCGCGTCATCATCATGAAGCGCGGCCGCATCGAGGACGACGACACGCCGGAAGCCATCATGGCCCGCTACAACCGCACCACGCTGGAGGAGGTGTTCCTGGACGTCGCGCGCGGCCGGGTGAACGGCACAAAGGAGGCGGCGAGATGACGGGGAAGCGGGTGCTCCTTTCGTCATTGCGAGCGAAGCGAAGCAATCCAGAATCGTTCCGCGGAAGGACTCTGGATTGCTTCGTCGCATCGGCGCAAAATTGCTTCGCAATTTTGTCGCGAGCTCCTCGCAATGACGCCTTGGATAGACCGTGGGCGGCATTTCTATCCCTGTGCGGGAGCATGCCATGACCGACATCTCCCTCCACCGCGGCATCTCCCCGCACCGCATCGGCGCGATGATCCTGCGCTATTGGTACCTGCTGCTGTCGTCCTGGCCCAGGCTGCTCGAGCTGCTGTACTGGCCGGCGCTGCAGGTCATCACCTGGGGCTTCCTCCAGCTCTACATCGCGCAAAACGCCAATTTCTTCGCGCGCGCCGGCGGCACGCTGATCGGCGCCGTCATCCTCTGGGACATCCTGTTCCGCGGCCAGCTCGGCTTCTCCATCTCCTTCCTGGAAGAGATGTGGGCGCGAAACCTCGGCAACCTCATGATGAGCCCGCTCAAGCCCATCGAGTTTCTGCTGTCGCTGATGATCATGAGCCTGATCCGGCTCGCCATCGGCGTCATCCCGATGACGCTGCTGGCGCTGTTCCTGTTTCACTTCAACGTCTATGCCCTCGGCCTGCCGCTGATCGCGTTCTTCTGCAATCTGATCTTCACGAGCTGGTCGGTCGGAATCTTCGTCTCGGGCCTGGTGTTGCGGAACGGCCTCGGCGCCGAGAGCATCGTCTGGACGCTGATGTTCGCGATCATGCCGCTCGCCTGCATCTACTATCCGGTCAGCGTGCTCCCTGTCTGGCTGCAATATGTCGCCTGGGCGCTGCCGCCGACCTACGTGTTCGAAGGGATGCGCGCGCTGCTGATCGAGAACACCTTTAGGAGCGATCTGATGCTGGATGCGTTGCTCATCAATGCGGTACTTCTGGTCGCTTCTTTTGGGGCATTCCTTGCCCTTTTGCGCAGCGCCAAAAAGCACGGCTCGCTGCTCTCGGGCGGTGAATAACGTCACTTTCTCGTGGATTCATGCCGATTTAACGTGATCGGCTACGTAGATGTACGGAACCATGGATTGACGCAATATTACGCATTCGGCAGTATGCTGCGATGCGAAGAGGAATTTGACGATGCCTATTGGTGAGTTCGGCGGCGCGCCGCCCCTGGCTGCAGAAGGCAGTCCGGTCCTGACGACGCCGATGTACTGGATGTACGAGATGGCACAGGCCTCTCTCAATCCGGCGCGTGCGGTCACCGATGCGACCAAGCTGCTGTTTCAAAATCCCCTCAATCCCTGGGCGCGCACCGAGGTCGGCAAGTCGGTCGCCGCCGCCTGCGAACTGTTCGAGCGCACCACGCGCCGTTACGGCAAGCCGGAGTGGGGTCTCGACGACACCGAGGTCAACGGCATCCGCGTCCCCGTCGAGGTCCGCTCGGTCTGGGAAAAGCCGTTCTGCAAGCTGCTCTACTTCGATCGCAAGTTCGCCCGTCCGCTGCGCAGCCCGCAGCCGCGCGTGCTGATCGTCGCGCCGATGTCCGGCCACTATGCCACGCTGCTGCGGGGCACGGTCGAGGCCTTCCTGCCGGCGCATGAAGTTTACATCACCGATTGGGCCGATGCACGCATGGTGCCGCTCAGCGAGGGCCGCTTCGATCTCGACGACTACATCGACTACGTCATCGAGATGCTGCACGTCCTCGGCGGCAACACCCATGTCATGGCGGTGTGCCAGCCCTCCGTGCCTGTCGTCGCGGCCGTCTCGATCATGGAAGCGCGGCGCGATCCGTTCGTGCCGACCTCGATGACGCTGATGGGCGGTCCGATCGACACCCGTCGCAATCCGACTGCGGTGAACAAGCTCGCGCAGGAGCGCGGCATCGACTGGTTCCGCAACACCGTCATCACCAAGGTTCCGTTCCCGCATCCGGGCATGATGCGTGATGTCTATCCGGGCTTCCTCCAGCTCAACGGGTTCATCAGCATGAACCTCGACCGCCACATGGACGCCCACAAGCGCCTGTTCGCCAATCTGGTGAAAGGCGACGGCGACCTCGTCGACAAGCATCGCGACTTCTACGACGAATATCTCGCGGTGATGGACCTCTCCGCCGAGTATTACCTCCAGACCGTCGACACCGTGTTCGTGAAACACTCGCTGCCGAAGGGCGAGATGACCCATCGTGGAACGCGTGTCGATCCCTCCAAGGTCACTCGAGTCGCGTTGATGACGGTCGAAGGCGAGAACGACGACATCTCCGGCCTCGGTCAGACCGAAGCGACGCACACTTTGTGCAGCTCGATCCCCGATCATCGCCGCGTTCATTATGTCCAGAAGGGCGTCGGTCATTACGGCGTGTTCAACGGATCGCGATTCAAGTCGGAGATTGTGCCGCGCATCCATGACTTCATGGTCTCGGCGGCGAATCCGACCTCGTTGCAGGCTCTCGCGGCCGAGTAAGAGCGTTTTCGAGCGAAGTGGCGGCCGGTTCACGTAAAGAAAACGCGGCAAAGGAAGAAACGAGAGCCGTTCCGACTACATCGGGACGGCTAAGTTGCGAATTTCGGCTTTCCCGTCGAAATTTCGGGCCCCTCGGGAGGCTCCGGGAGCGGTCGGGTTCCCGTCAGATTCGGGGTATTTAGGTAGCGTTCTAGGAGTGAGTCTGACCTCACTCCTTGGGGGTGTCGCATGCGGCCAGCGGGGGCGAAAAAAGCGGGTTCCAACCCCAGTCTGTAGGGTCTCCCGGACGTCAGACCCCTGTATATTGGGCAAATGATTTGTTTTTGCGCCGAGCGCTTTCCCTGGCGGCGGTTATGGCAGAATCCGGGCGAACTCCTGCTCCCCGGACTCACAGACATGGCCACACGCGCGCTCCTTTATCGGCGGCCCCACGAACCAAAGACCCTCGTTATCACCCATGGATCGCAATTCTTTGCGATTCGCCTGCGCAGACATCGCCGAGCGCGCCGCTACACGCTCAGAATTCATCCGAGCGATCGCGAAGCCATCCTCACCATGCCGCCGCGCGGCACGCTCGCCGAAGCAAAAGACTTCGCGCAGCGTCACGGCGCGTGGATCGCGGCTCGTCTCGGCCGTCTGCCGAAGGCTGCGCCGTTTCAGCCTGGCACAGTGATACCGCTTCGCGGCACGCCGCATCGCATTGTTCATCGCGCCGGCCAGCGTGGCACGGTGTGGACCGAGATTCGCGATAGCGGCGAGAAGATTCTCTGCGTCGCCGGCGGGCTCGAGCATGTCGATCGCCGCGTCAGCGACTTCCTCAAGCGCGAGGCGCGCCGCGACCTGCAGCGCTCGGCGGAAGCCTATGCTGCCGAGCTCGGTGTCAGGGTGAAGCGGCTCTCGATCCGCGATCAGTCCAGCCGCTGGGGCTCCTGCACCTCGGCGGGCTCGCTGTCCTTCTCCTGGCGCCTGATCCTCGCCCCGCCCTTCGTGCTCGACTATCTCGCCGCCCATGAGGTCGCCCATCTCGTCGAGATGAACCACTCGGCGCGGTTCTGGCGCGTCTGCGGCAAGATCTGCCCGTCAATGGAGCGTGCCAAGAAGTGGCTCGACACCTACGGCAATGATCTGCACCGGTATGGGGTCGAGGATTAGGGCGGACTTCTGACCACGCACTCGGTGTCGTCCACTGCCAGCCCAGCAAACACCGTCATCGCCCGCGAAGGCGGGCGATCCAGTATTCCGCGACGCCAGTAATCGAATCGAGAAGCTGTGGCCTACCGGATTCCCCGCCGGAGCCTGTCATCGGGCTCGCCGAAGGCGAGACCCGGTGGCGGGGAATGACACCAGAGGGCGCGGCAACATCGGCGCGCCTTGCTCGATTCTCGCCACACTCCGCGATGATTGCGCAAGACGCGTGATTTACCCCGCCGCGTCAAGCGCTTCGCGCCATTCACCGCGCACAGTGCCTGATATCACCGGCTACTGTGCATGGGGTTGTTTTCGCAGTTTGTGTTTTAAGGCCGCGATGACCTCAAGCCGAAGCTAGCGATTCCCGCCAAACAGTCGGTCCATCAGCCAGCCATCCAGCCCCGCGGCGGCTTCCGGCCGCACATTGGCGCGCGTCGGCGGTGGCGGGCGATAGCCGCCATTGCCGACCTGCGCCGGTGCAGGTCCAGGCGTGGCCGGTGTCGGCGCCGAGATCTGCGAAGCCGCCTGCGCGAGGTTCGACAGGCCCCAGCCGCCTGGTGAGCTCGGCAGGTTCGCCACCGGCACACCCTCATGCGCGGTCTTCATGAAGCGCGACCAGACTTCCACCGGCAGACCGCCGCCGGTCGCCTTCTTGGTCGGCGAGTTGTCGTCATTGCCGAGCCAGACGCCGGTGACGAGGCTGGCGGTGTAGCCGATGAACCAGGCGTCGCGATAATCCTGGCTGGTGCCGGTCTTGCCGGCCGCCGGCCAGCCCGGGATTTCCGCCTTCTTGGCGGTGCCCGATATCAGCGTCTCCCGCATCATCGCATTCATCATGCCGACATAGCGGGGATCGATCACCTGGTTGCGCTCGTCCGGCTGGCGCATGTAGAGCAGCTTGCCGCTGAGCGTCCTGATCCGCGTCACGACATGCGGCGTCACCGCGAAGCCGCCATTGGCGAAGGGCGCATAGGCTCCGACCAGCTCGACCACCGAGACTTCGGAGGTGCCGAGCGCGATCGAGGCGTTGGGCTCGAGCTTCGAGGAGATGCCGAGCCGGTGCGCGGTGCGCACCACATTCTTCGGCCCGACCTCGAGGCCGAGGCGGATCGCGACCGTGTTGAGCGACATCGCCAGCGCCTGGGTCAGCGTCACCGCGCCGAAATATTCATGGGTGTAGTTCTCGGGCTTCCAGCCCTTGACCTCGATCGGCGCGTCCTGGCGGACGGTGTCGGGCGTCAGGCCCTGCTCGAGCGCGGTCAGATACACGAACGGCTTGAACGAGGAGCCCGGCTGGCGCCTGGCCGTGACCGCGCGGTTGTACTGGCTCTCGGAATAGTTCCGCCCGCCGACCATGGCGCGCACCGCGCCGTCAGGCGTCATCGCCACCAGCGCGCCCTGGCTGACATTGAACTTCACGCTCTTGGCCGCGAGCTCGTCGATGATGGCGGCCTCCGCGATGCTCTGCAGCTTCGGATCGATCGTGGTCTCGACCTTGATGCTCTCGTCGATCTGGCCGACGAGGTCGTCCAGCACCTCGCCGATCCAGTCGGCGACGTAATTGACCGTACCGGCGCCGGCCGGCTTCACGTTGTAGGAGGGATGGCCGATCGAGGCCTGCGCCTGCGCGTCGGTGATGAATTTCGCATCCGCCATCGCCGCGAGCACGACTTGCGCGCGCGCTTCGGCGCCTTCGGGGTTGCGGTTCGGGGCGAGGCGCGAGGGCGATTTGACGAGGCCCGCCAGCATCGCGGCTTCCGCGACCGTGACGTTCTTGGCCGACTTGCCGAAATATTTCTGCGCGGCGGCTTCGACGCCGTAGGCGCCGGAGCCGAAATAGACGCGGTTCAGATAAAGCTCCAGAATCTCGTTCTTGGAGTGCTTGCGCTCCAGCCAGATCGCCAGCTCCGCCTCCTGCAGCTTGCGCTGCATGGTGCGCTCCTGGGTCAGGAACAGGTTCTTCGCCAGCTGCTGCGTCAGGGTCGAGCCGCCCTGCGACACGCCGCGATGCAGCACATTGGTGACGAGGGCGCGCAGGATGCCGATCGGGTCGATGCCGAAATGCGAATAGAAGCGGCGGTCCTCGATGGCGATGAACGCCTTCGGCAGATACGGCGGCAGATCCTTCAGCGCGACATTGGCGCCGGCCATCTCGCCGCGCTGCGCCAGCATGCTGCCGTCGATGCCGACGATCTGGATTGTCGGCGGGCGCTTGGGGATTTCCAGCGACTGGATCGGCGGCAGATGAGCGCCGACATAGATCACGACGCCGATCACGGCGATCACGCCCCACAGGCTCAGCACCGCGCCCCAATAGACCAGGCGGCCGAGGCCGAATCCGCCACGCGACTTCGACCGGCGCTTGGCGCCGCTACGGCCGACCGGCGCCTTGCGTTCGCGCGGCGGCGGCTCCTCGTCCGGCTCCTCGGCTTTGCGCTTGGCGGATGATTTCGTGGACTTCTTCGGCGCGTCGTCGCCGCCGGGGATGCGGTCCGCGGCCGTGAGGCGCAGATCGGCGAGCGCAGCAGGCAAGCCGAACAACGGCTCTTTCCGCCCACTCTTCTTCTTTCCCCACGCCATACGCGAAACGCCCGGTCAGCCCGCCCCGCCGCACGCTAGCGGTCGCTGTTTAAGGCCCGGTTACCCTGGCGTTAACGCGCGATTAGGAGATGCGGCATTCGCCCACCGCCGTTCCGCTTCCCAGGCGCGGGAGTTAGGATCGCCTGCATAAAGAAGAGGGAGTTCGCATGGGCCACATCGATCCGACCAAGGAGATCTTCGCGCGATTCCGGGACAACGACCGCCCGGGTCCGATCCACATGCTCAATTTGGTGCGCCTGCGCAAAGAGGCGGCCTACCCCGACGGCCGCAAGGCGAGCGGCGCGGAAGCCTACGCGGCCTATGGCCGCGAGAGCGGCCCGGTGTTCGAGCGCGTCGGCGGCCGCATCGTCTGGCAGGGTAGGTTCGAGCTGATGCTGATCGGCCCGCAAGAGGAACGCTGGGACCATTGCTTCATCGCCGAATATCCGAGTGTCGCCGCCTTCGTCGAGATGATCCGCGATCCCGTCTACCGCGAGGCGGTCAGGCACCGGCAGGCCGCGGTGGAGGATTCGCGGCTGATCCGCCACGCCGTGCTGCCGATCGGGAAGAATTTTGGCGAGATACCGACTTGATGGCGGTGGAGCGAATCGCTCTCTACCGTCATGGCCGGGGCTTGACCCGGCCATCCACGCCTTCGTTTTCAGTCATTCCGGGGCGGCTCGGAGAGCCGAACCCGGAATCTCGAGATTTCCAGGTGCGCAATTGCGCACCATGGTTGGATGCTGTCGCATCGCCCCGGAATAACAGCGAGAGACCTAACCCGACGGTCCGGTGTCCTCGATGATCGGTCCGAACAGCTCCCAGCGCTCGCCGTTGAACTTCATCAACTGCATCTGCTTGTTGACGCGGTAGTCGTTCGGCCCGGTATTGATCTTGATGCCGGGCAGCGCCAGGCTCGGAGTGAAGTCCTTGATGCTGGCGACCTGCTTCATCACGTTCTCGCGCGTGAGGTCGTCGCCGCATTGCTTCAGCACCTGGGTCAGCAGCTCGGCGACCGAATAGGCATAGGTGTTGACCGTGTTGAGCTTGTCTCCCTCAGGGAAATACTTGTCCATGAAGGCGAAGAACGCTTTCACGCCCGGATCGTCCTTCCACTGGGGATCGCTGGGCTCCTTGCCGTATTGGGTCGAGATGATGCCCTTGGAGATGTCGAGGCCGGCCGGCTTCAGGGTCGCCGAGATCGGGCTCGCATTGATGTCGAGGATATGCACGGGGTTCCAGCCGAGCTCGGCCACCTTCTTGATGGCTTGCGCCGCGAACTTCGGTGTCGAGGCATCGTAGAAAAGGTCGGCGCCCATCGACTTCAGTTTCACGACTTGCGAGTCCACCGTCGGATCGGTGACCTCGTAGGAGACCTCGCCGACGATCATGCTGGCGGCCTTATCACCGAGGCCGCTCTTCAGCCCCGCGAGATAATCGCGGCCCATGTCGTCGTTCTGGTAGAGCACGCCGATCTTGGCGTTGGGATGCTCCTTGAGAATGTACTTGGCGTAGATCCGTCCCTCGGACACGTAGTTGGGATTATAGGCAATGGTCCAGGGATAGTTCTGCGGGTCGTTGAAGCGGGCAGCGCCGGTCGAGGCGAGCAGCTGCGGGATCTTCTTGCCGTTGAGATATTTCTGCACGGCGGCGTTGGCGGCGGTGCCGATGATCTGGAAGGTGAACAGCACTTCGTCGCCCTCGACGAGCTTGCGCACCTGCTCGACGGTCTTCGGCGGCGAATAGGCGTCGTCATACTGGATCAGATTGATCTTGCGGCCGTTGATGCCGCCCTGATCGTTGATCATGTTGAAGTAGGCGGCCTGCGTCTTGCCGATATTGGCGTAGACGGAGTAGGGGCCGGAGAACGGCACGGTCTGGCCGATCTTGATCTCGGTGTCGCTCGCACCGGTATCGTACTTCTTCTGTGCGACGGCTTCACTCAGGAAGGCTTGGCTGGCGGAGAACGCCAAGGCGAGCGCCGCCGTGGCAGCTAGATAGGCTCTGCGAGTCTTCATGTTGGGTTGTTCCTCCAGACGGAATTTTCGGCCGATGGTCTTTTTCCGTTGATTGCAACGGTCGCCATCGCTGCGGGAGAGTGTGGAGGAACGCGAGGTGCCGCGCAAGGATCGCGGCGCTGCGTTGTAGCGTCTCAGGTCGGGACTATTGAGCGAGGAACAATGCAGCCAGCGCGACCACCGCCGGCAGCGCCTGCACGATCATGATGCGCGTGCTGACGGTCGCGGCACCATAGACGCCCGCCGCGATCACGCAGAGGAGGAAGAACACCTTGATCTGGAATGCGAACGCTGGATTGCCGTGGACCAGACCCCAGATCAGGCCGGCGACGAGAAAGCCGTTATAAAGTCCCTGGTTGGCGGCGAGCACCTTCGTGACCTCGGCCTTCTCGGGCGTATTGCGAAACACCTTCAAACCCGTCGGCTTGGTCCAGAGGAACATCTCCAGGACCATGAAATAAGCGTGCAGTGCGGCGACCAGCACCACCAGGACATTGGCGATCAGGATCAAGTTGAGCTCCCCCAAAGCGTCAGCTTTCGGGTGGACGCTAGCATGGCCGCCGTGGCAAACGCGATGTGTGTTTCGACGCAATGGTGCCGCAATGGCCGCCCGATCAACCAGACCGTCTGTAAGCTTCCGCCTCGATCGCCTGCCGACGCCGATCGGGATCGCGCTGCTCGTCACCGATGCCGAGGGCAATCTTCGCGCGCTCGACTGGGAGGATTACGAGCACCGGATGCGCGAGCTGCTGCGCCTGCATTACGGCGCGGTGGCTATGACCGATCAGCCGGCGCCCGCGCAGACGCGGACGGCGCTGTCGCGCTATTTCGAAGGTGATCTCGCCCAGCTCTCGGGAATCGCGTGGCGCATCGCCGGCACGCCGTTCCAGCAGAAGGTCTGGACCGCGCTGGCAAAGATCCCCGTCGGCACGACAATGAGCTACGGCGCGATGGCCGCCAGGATCGAGATGCCGAAGGCCATTCGCGCCGTCGGCCACGCCAACGGCTCCAACCCGATTAGCGTCGTGCTGCCCTGCCACCGCTTGATCGGCGCGGATGGTTCGTTGGTGAAGTATGGCGGCGGGCTGGAGCGGAAGAGGTGGCTGCTCAGGCATGAAGGGGTGGAGGTCTGAGAACTCCGTCGTTCCGGGGCGATGCGAAGCATCCAACCATGGTGCGCAATTGCGCACCTGGAAATCTCGAGATTCCGGGTTCGCCCTGCGGGCGCCCCGGAATGACGGGAGAAAATCACGCCGCCGGCTGAACCGCCTTGTCGCCGGCCATCACATGCGTCAGCGCGCTCTTGATCGCGGACTGCCGCGTCGGCGCGTTGATCTGCGCGCCGAGGAGGTCGGTGACGTAGAACACGTCGCGCGCGCGCTCGCCGAAGGTCGCGACATGAGCGGATGCGATGTTGAGGTTGAGCTTCGAGATCGCGGTGGTGAGCTCGTAAAGCAGGCCGGGCCGGTCGAGGCCGGAGACCTCGATCACGGTGTAGCGGTCGGACCATTGGTTGTTGATGGTCACTTCCGGCTCGATCACGAAGGGGCGCGCCTTGCTGCGCACTGTGCGCCGCGCCACCACTTCAGGCAGGCGCAGCTTGCCTTCCAGCACGTCCTCGATCATCTCGCCGATCCGGGTGGCGCGCCGGCCCTCGTCCTCGTCGCGGTCGTATTCCCTGGAGATCGAGATGGTGTCGAGCGCGCGGCCATCGGTCGTGGTGTAGATCTGGGCGTCGACGATGTTGGCGCCGGCAGAGGCGCAGGCTCCCGCGATGATCGAGAGCAGCCAGGGATGGTCGGCGGCGAAGATCGTCAGCTCGGTGACGCCGCGCATCTCGTCGAAGCCGACATTGATCGCGAGCTTGTGGCCGGCCTGCTCGCTGGAACGGACGAAGCGGGCGTGGCGGATCTTTCGCGGCAGCTCGACCTTGAGCCAATAGGCCGGATAGTGCCGGGCGATATAGGCATCGAGCTCTTCCTTCGGCCATTCGGCGAAAGCCATGCGGAATTCGGCATGCGCGGCGGCAAGGCGTTTTCCCCGGTCGACTTCCGAGAAGCCGCCGGTGAGCACCGGCTCGGTCTCGTAGTAAAGCGAGCGCAAGAGCTGCGCCTTCCAGCCGTTCCAGACGCCCGGACCGACGCCGCGGATGTCGGCAGTGGTCAGGATCGTCAGCAGCTTCATCTGCTCGACCGACTGCACCACGGCGGCGAAATTCTCGATGGTCTTGCGATCCGAGAGATCGCGCGACTGGGCAACCGTCGACATGGTGAGGTGCTCTTCGATCAGCCAGGCTACGAGCTCGGTGTCGGCCGGGCTGAAGCCGAGCCGCGGGCACAGCCGGCGCGCCACCTTGGCGCCGGCGATCGAGTGGTCCTCGGGCCGGCCCTTGGCGACGTCGTGCAGCAGCGTGGCGATGTAGATCACCGCGCGGTGCTCGGGCCGGGTCTTGCGCATCAGATCGCTGGCGAGCGTGAACTCCTCGATGCCGCCGCGCTCGATGTCCTGGAGGAAGCCGATGCAGCGGATCAGGTGCTCGTCGACGGTGTAGTGATGATACATGTTGAACTGCATCATCGAGACGATCTTGCCGAAGGCTCGGATGAAATGGCCGAGGACGCCGGTCTCGTTCATCCTGCGCAGCACGATCTCGGCATTGTCTGAGGTCAGGATCTCCATGAACAGCCGGTTGGCCTCGGGGTTCTCGCGCAGCTGCGCGTTGATCAGCCCGAGTGAGCGCGTCACGTCGCGCATCGCGTCCGGATGGAAGGCGAGGTTGTTCTTCTGCGCGAGGCGGAAGATGCGGATCAGATTGACCGGATCGTGCTTGAAAATATCGGGCGCGGCGACGTTGATGCGGTTGTTGTCGACGATGAAGTCGTCGCTGTCAGGCACGCGCCGCTTCGCCGGCGCCGGGCGCAGCCGCGCCATCATCCGGCTCAAGACCGGCGCGGGCTTGGCTTGCTGGTCCTCGAGCTTGGCGCAGAGGATGGCGGTGAGGTTGCCGACTTCCTTGGCAACCAGGAAGTAGTGCTTCATGAAGCGCTCGACATCCTGCATGCCGGGATGCGAGGTGTATCCGAGCCGGATCGCGATCTCGCGCTGGAGGTCGAAGGAGAGGCGCTCCTCGGCGCGGCCGCAGTAGAAATGCAGATTGCAGCGCACCGACCAGAGGAAATCGGCGCAGCGGCGGAAGGTGCGGTACTCCTGCGCGTCGAACACGCCGCGCTCGACCAGCTCGTCGGTGTCGCGTACGCGATAGACGTATTTGGCGATCCAGAACAGCGTGTGCAGGTCGCGCAGCGCGCCCTTGCCGTCCTTGACGTTCGGCTCGACCAGATAGCGCGACTGGCCGCCGCGGCGGTGCCGCTCCTCGCGCTCGGCGAGCTTGGCGGTGACGAACTCGGACGCGGTGCCTTGCACCACTTCCTTGTCGAAGCGTTCGACCAGCTCGTCATAGAGCGGCTGATCGCCAGTGAGGAAGCGCGTCTCCAGGATCGCGGTGCGGATGGTCATGTCGCCGCGCGCCTGCCGGATCGATTCATCAACCGAGCGCGTGGCATGGCCGACCTTCAGCCCCATGTCCCACAGGCAATAGAGAATGGCTTCGGCGACCTGCTCGCCCCAGGCGGTCTGCTTGTAGGGCAGGATGAACAAGAGATCGATGTCGGATTCGGGCGCCATCAGGCCGCGGCCATAGCCGCCGGTCGCTACCACCGCCATCCGCTCGGCCCCGCTCGGGATCGGCGAACGATAGAGATGACGCGTCGCCGCCGAATAGAGGATGCGGATGATCTCGTCCTGGACATGGCACAGACGCTCGGCGCAGCGGCGGCCGTGACGGTCCTTCAGCAAGATCGCCTGGGCCGCCGCGCGCGCCGCAATCAGCTCGGCCTTGAGCAGTTGCGCGACCGCGGTGCGGAACGCGTCCTCGCGCCCCTCATGCTTTTCGGCAAGCGCGTCGACCGCGGCGGTGATCCGCGCGGTGTCGAAGCGATCGTCCACCTCAGGCTTCTGCTCAGTCGCGACGCTATCCATGTCTCACCGAATATAGATTCTCATCGGATATAAGAGGTGGCGGGCGCTGTCACCCGCCATTCTCAGGCAATAGTCGTTCCATGCTGGAAAGGTGCGGCTTTGGGCAAATCTGTTCTCGGCCAGTACGTTTCATGGGGCGGATTTTCTCGTTGACCTCTAGATATAACTCACTGAAAAACAATGAAGTTTTGGAGGAGCCTGGGTATGACCTGGATGACACGACGCATTCTGCTTGCGGGAGCCATTGCGCTCGCCGTGACCCCCGCGGCAAAGGCCGCCGATCCGCTCAAGGAGATCCGCATCGATTGGGCGACCTACAATCCAGTGTCGATGGTCCTGAAGCAGAAGGGGCTGCTCGAGAAGGAGTTCGCCAAGGACGGCATCACCATCACCTGGGTGCAGTCGGCCGGCTCGAACAAGGCGCTCGAATTCCTCAACGCCGGCTCGATCGATTTCGGCTCGACCGCGGGCTCGGCGGCGCTGGTCGCGCGCATCAACGGCAATCCGATCAAGTCCATCTATGTCTATTCGCGCCCCGAGTGGACCGCGCTGGTCACGGGCAAGGATTCCAAGATCGCAAGCGTCGCTGATCTGAAGGGCAAGCGCGTCGCGGTGACGCGCGGCACCGATCCGCACATCTTCCTGGTGCGCGCGCTGCTTGGTGCTGGTCTCACCGAAAAGGACATCACGCCGGTGCTGCTCCAGCATGCCGACGGCAAGACCGCGCTGATCCGCGGCGACGTCGACGCCTGGGCCGGTCTCGATCCCATGATGGCGCAGGCCGAGGTCGAGGAAGGCGCCAAGCTGTTCTACCGCAAGGCCGACGCCAACACCTGGGGCATCCTCAATGTGCGCGAGCAGTTCTTGAAGGACTATCCGGATGCTGCCCGCCGCGTGCTTGCGGTGTATGAGGAGGCGCGAAAATATTCGCTGGCCAATTACGACGAGCTGAAGAAGACCTTCATTGCAGCCACGAAACTGCCCGAGGCGGTCGTCGACAAGCAGCTCAAGGAGCGCACCGAGCTCACCCACAGCCGCATCGGCGCGCTCCAGCGCGAGGCGATCCTCGCCGCGGGCCTCGCGCTCCAGCAAGCCGGCGTCGTCGACGCCAAGGTCGACGTGAAGGCTACGCTCGATGCCCTGATCGACGACCAGGTCCCGCTGCCGACGAACTAGTGCGCTCCTACCCTGGAGGGCAGGGCAATCGCATATGGCTTGCACGATGCGGCGGCATCGGCACTGGGCTCCCTCTCCCGCTTGCTTGCGGGAGAGGGTTGGGGAGAGGGTGTCTCCACAACGGGATAATCCCCAAGAGGAAAGAGCCCTCACCCGCCGCGCTCTGCGAGCGCGTCGGCCTCTCCGCAAGCGGGAGAGGCGGAGCAAGCCTGCAGACAATCCCCGTGAAATCCATATGCGATAGCCCTGCCCTGGAGGGGGGAGGGTAAGAGGCGCCCTTGCATTCCCCCACGAGACGCGCTTCCTACCGGACATGATCTCCGACGCGCCAGTCCTGCAACAAACCTCGGAACCAGCCGAACGCGCTGCCGCGCCTTCGCGGCTGTCGCGCTATGGGCGGCCGATGCTGGGACTATTGCTGCCGCTGACCCTCGCGCTCGGCTGGGAGCTCGTGGTGTTTCTCGGCTGGTCCAACGGGCGCCTGGTGCCGCCGCCCTCGCGCGTCTTCGCCACCATCACCGAGCTCGCCCGCTCCGGCGAGTTGGTCCGCCACATCGCCGCAACGCTGTGGCGGGTTGGGCTCGGCTTCGCCTTCGGCGTTGTCGCGGGAACGTTGCTCGGCGCCATCTCCGGCTACTGGTCGCTGGCGCGGCGGCTGCTCGATCCGACCGTGCAGGCGCTGCGCGCGATTCCCTCGCTCGCTTGGGTGCCGCTCTTCATCCTCTGGCTCGGCATCTTCGAGACCTCGAAGATCGCGCTGATCGCGGTCGGCGTGTTCTTCCCGGTCTATCTCGGCGTGATGGGCGCGATCCTCTCGGTCGATCGCAAGATCGTCGAGGTCGGCCGCACTTTCCGCCTTTCCGCCTTCGCGATGATCCGCCGCATCCTGCTCCCGGCGGTGCTGCCGGCTTACATCGTGTCCTTGCGCGTCGGCCTCGGTCTGGGTTGGATGTTCGTGGTGGCGGCCGAACTGATCGGCGCCTCCGAAGGCCTCGGCTATCTCCTGCTCGACGGCCAGCAGCTCGGCAAGCCCGCGCAGATTTTGGCCGCCATCGTAATCTTCGCCGCCCTGGGCAAGCTCACCGACTGGCTGATCGAGGTCGCCGCCGCGCCGTTCTTGCGCTGGCAGGACGCCTTCTCCCGCGCGAAGGGAGCGTAACGCGATGCTGGCGCTCGACCGGGTCAGCAAAACCTATCCGAATGGCGTCCAGGCGCTGGCGCGCTTCTCCGCAGAGATCGGGCAGGGCGAGATCATCGCCATCATTGGCGGCTCCGGCTGCGGCAAGTCGACATTGCTCCGCGCCATCGCCGGCCTCGAGCGCGCCAGCTCGGGCACAGTGACGCTCGACAGTGAGGCAATCTCTTCGCCGCATGCCAACATCGGCATCATCTTCCAGGAGCCGCGGCTTCTCCCTTGGCTCAGCGTCGCCGACAATATCGGTTTCGGCCTTGCCGACCTGCCGGCTGCCGAACGCCGTGAGAAGGTCGCGCGTGCGCTCGAGCGCGTCGGGCTCGCCGACAAGGCACAAGCCTGGCCACGCGAGCTCTCGGGAGGGCAGGCGCAGCGCGTCGCGATCGCACGGGCGCTGGTGCCGCAGCCCGAGGTGCTGCTGCTCGACGAGCCGTTCTCCGCACTGGACGCCTTCACCCGCAGGGATCTGCAGGATCACCTGCTCGACCTCTGGGCCGACACGCGCCCGACCTTGATCCTCGTCACGCATGACGTCGACGAAGCTGTGGTGCTGGCCGACCGCGTGCTGGTGATGCGGCCACGGCCCGGCCGGCTGTTCGACCAGATCGAGATCAATCTCGGCCGGCCGCGGGATCGCAACTCGCCGCTGTTCGAGAATTTCAAGCGCAGTGTGCTGACGTCACTCGACCGCTCGCTGGACCGCAGCGTGCCCGACCGTGACGCAACCCAGGGTCCCGGTGAGGCCATGTGGTGGTGACATTCGCTCCTTAAGCCGGTACATCGGCAGGCGTATTTTCCGGGAGAGAACAACATGGACGCTGCCGAACTGCGCCAGATGCAGGCCCCGATCAAGGAACGCTACAAGACCGATCCCAAGGCCGCGATGATCACGCTGAAGGCCAAGGGCTCCACCGACAGCGAAGGCATCGCCTGCAAAGTCGAGACCGGTCGCGCCATCGCGATGGCCGGCCTGCATCCCGCCACGGGCGGCTCCGGCCTCGAGCTCTGCTCCGGAGACATGCTGCTGGAAGCGCTCGTCGCCTGCGCCGGCGTCACGCTGAAATCGGTCGCGACCGCGATCGAGGTGCCGCTGAAGACCGGCAACGTCTATGTCGAGGGCGATCTCGATTTCCGCGGAACGCTCGGCGTCGACAAGGAGACCCCGGTCGGCTTCGCCGAGATCCGTCTCCGCTTCGAGGTCGACACCGACGCGCCGGAGGACAAGCTTGATCTGCTGCTCAAGCTCACCGAGCGCTATTGCGTGGTCTATCAGACCATCAAGAACGGCCCGAAGGTTTCGGTGTCGATGCAGCGGATGTGAGGAGCGAAAGCCGCTACTCCACAATTGGTGTCGTCCCGGCGAACGCCGGGACCTATAATCCCAAACGCCGATTGTATTGCCGAACTGATCACTACAATCGTCTAACACAGCGAAGCCTGTGGCCATGGGTCTCGGATCTGCGCTGCGCTTGTCCGGGATGACAAACAAAAAATGCCTCCCGAGTTCCACTTCATTCTCCTCCTTGTCCTGCGCATGGCGATCGCGGCGGCGTTCGTGGTGTCGGCGTCGATCATCACTGAACGCTCCGGCCCGGTGATCGGCGCGCTGGTGGCGACGCTGCCGATCTCGGCCGGTCCGTCCTACGTCTTCCTCGCCATCGACCACGACGCCGCCTTCATTGCGCAAGGCGCGCTGGCGAGCCTTCCGGTCAACGCTGCGACGATCGTCCTCGGGCTCACCTACGTCGTGCTGGCGCAGCGGAACAATCTGCTGGTGAGTTGTGGAAGCGCCGTCGCGGTGTGGATCGTGCTCGCCTCCATCATCCGCCTGTTCGACTGGAGTCTGACGGCCGGCCTTGCGGTGAACCTGGTCGCCTTCGGCATCTGCATTCCCCTGCTGGCAAACTACCGCCATGCGAAGATGCCGCTGGTGACGCGCCGCTGGTACGACATTCCGTTCCGCGCCTCGCTGGTGGCGACGCTGGTCGCCATCGTGGTCTCGACCTCGGGCTGGGTCGGCCCGCGGGTGAGCGGCGTTATCGCGCTCTACCCGATCGTGTTCACCAGCATCATGGTGATCCTGCATCCGCGCATCGGCGGTCCGCCGACCGCCGCCGTGCTCGCCAACTCCGCGTGGGGCCTGCTCGGATTCGGCATGGCGATTGCGGTGCTGCATGTCGGTGCCGCAAACTTTGGCTCCGCGATCGGCCTCACCATGGGGCTCGCCACCTGCATCGGCTGGAATTTGACACTGTGGTGGAACGGACGACGGAAGCGGCTGGCGGCAGTTTCGTAGGGTGGGCAGAAGGCGCGCTCTTCGCGCCGTGCCCACCATCTCCTTTCAGTCTTGGCTATGACAGGGTGGGCACGCTGCGCTTCGCCCACCCTGCGGCACTTTTCACTGCTTCGGCAGCTTGGCCTTCAACGCATAGAGCGCTTCGAGCGCCTCGCGCGGGGACATCTCGTCCGGGTGCAGCGCCTTCACGGCGTCCATCAGCAGCTCGGCCTCGCTCGGCGGCGCAGCTTCCGCGGCGGCGCGGGAGGGGACGGCGAACAGCGGCAGGTCGTCCACCAGCGCCCGCGCGGTCTGGCCGCGGTCCTGCGCTTCCAGCTTGGAGAGCACGGATTTGGCGCGCGTGATCACGGCCGGCGGCAGGCCGGCGAGTTTTGCGACCTGGATGCCATAGGAGCGGTCGGCCGAGCCCGGCAGCACCTCGTGCAGGAACACGACGTTGCCCTGCCATTCCTTCACGCGCACCGTGGCGTTGAACATGCGCGGCAGTTTTGCCGAGAGCGCGGTCAGCTCGTGATAATGCGTCGCGAACAGCGTGCGGCAGCGGTTGCTCTCATGCAGGTGCTCGATCGCGGCCCAGGCGATCGAAAGACCGTCGAAGGTCGCGGTGCCGCGGCCGATCTCGTCCAGGATCACCAACGAGCGCTCGCCGGCCTGGTTGAGGATCGCCGCGGTCTCGACCATCTCCACCATGAAGGTGGAACGGCCGCGGGCGAGATCGTCGGCGGCGCCGACGCGCGAGAACAGACGGTCGATGATGCCGATCCGCGCGCGCGTCGCCGGCACGAAGCTGCCGATCTGCGCCATCAAGGCAATCAGCGCGTTCTGGCGCAGGAAAGTGGATTTACCCGCCATGTTCGGACCGGTGAGCAGCCAGAGCTGGCCGGACTTTTGCGCAGGGCTAGGTGACAGATCGCAGGCATTGGCGATGAACGGCTCGCCGTTGCGCTTCAACGCCTGCTCGACCACAGGGTGGCGGCCGGCTTCGATCGCGAAGGCAAGCGACGAGTCCACCTCTGGCCGCACATAGTTTTCGTCGACGGCGAGCTTCGCCAGTGACGTCGCGACGTCGAGCAGCGCAAAGCCTTGCGCCGCCGCGCGCAGATCGTCGCTGATCGCGAGCGCCTTGGCGCAGAGCCGCTCGAAGATCTCGAGCTCGAGGCCGAGTGCGCGGTCGCCGGCATTGGCGATCTTGGCTTCGATCTCGCCGAGCTCCGACGTGGTGAAGCGCACCTGCCCCGCCAGGGTCTGGCGGTGGATGAAGGTCGCATTCAGCGGCGCCGACATCAGCTTGTCGCCGTGCTGCGCGGTCACCTCGACGAAATAGCCGAGCACGTTGTTGTGGCGGATCTTGAGCGCTTTGACCCCGGTGTCGTCGGCGTAGCGCGCCTGCATCGAGGCGACCACGAGGCGCGAGGCATCGCGCAGGTTTCGCGCTTCATCCAGCGCAGGCTCGTAGCCCGCGCGAATGAAGCCGCCGTCACGTTTGATCAGCGGCAATTGCTCCTCGAGGGCACGGGCAAATTCGGCTGCGAGTTCCCGCGACGGTCGCTGCAAGGCGGCCATCACCGCCGCGATCTCCTGCGGCGGTTGCTCGAGTTCCGAGAGCCGCGTCAGCGCCTGATCGGCGGCGATGATGCCGTCGCGCAAGCCCGCGAGGTCGCGCGGGCCGCCGCGGCCGACCGACAGGCGCGCCAGCGCGCGCGACATGTCGGGTGCGCCGCGCAGGATGCTGCGGATGTCCTCGCGCGCAGCAGAATCGGCAACGAAGGTGCCGACCGCATCGAGCCGCCGCGCGATTGCCGTCGCATCGGTCAGCGGTGCGGCGAGGCGCTGCCCCAGCAGACGCGAGCCGGCGGAGGTCACGGTGCAGTCGATGGCATCGAGCAGCGAGCCGCGACGCTCGCCGGCGAGCGTCCGCGTCAGCTCGAGATTGGCGCGCGTCGCCGGATCGATCGCCATGGTCGCGCCCGAGGCTTCGCGCGCGGGCGGCGACAGCGGCGGGTGCTTGCCGACCTGGGTGCGGTCGACATAGGTGACCGCGGCGGCAGCTGCCGTGGCTTCCAGCCGCGTCAGCTGCGCGAGGCCGTCCATGGTCGCGACCGCAAAATAGTCGCAGAGGCGCTTCTCGGCGGTGGCGCCGTCGAAGACGTCGCGGGTCAGCGGCGTCACTGCCGGGAGCTCACGCAGGGTCTGGCCGAGCTCGCTGTCGTTATAGAGCGCGTCGGTGACGATCGCCTCGTTCGGGTTGATGCGCGCCAGCGTCGCCGCCAGCTCGCCGCCGGAAACCTCCGTCACCATGAATTCGGCAGTCGAGATGTCGATCCAGGCGAGGCCGAAGCGGTCGCCGCCGGCGGACGAACGCGCCCGCGCGATCGCGAGCAGGTAGTTGTTGGCACGCGCATCGAGCAGCGTGTCCTCGGTCAACGTGCCCGGCGTGACCAGCCTAACCACGCCGCGGCGCACGACGCTCTTGTTGCCGCGCGCTTTCGCCGCCGCAGGGTCCTCGGTCTGCTCGCAGACCGCGACTCGGTGGCCGGCCGAGATCAGGCGGTGCAGATAATCCTCGGAGCGCTCCACCGGCACGCCGCACATCGGGATGTCGTTGCCCTGATGCTTGCCGCGCTTGGTCAGCACGATGCCGAGCGTCCTGGAGGCGATTTCGGCGTCCTCGAAGAACAGCTCGTAGAAATCGCCCATCCGGTAGAACAGCAGGAGGCCCTGATGCGCCGCCTTGATCTCAAGGTACTGTTCCATCATCGGCGTGACGCGCGCAGCGGCTTCGGCGTGTGGCGCAGGCGCTTCGTCGGGCGGCAGTACGGGTATCGGTTGTTGCATGGTCATGGGCGGCGCAACCTACAAAATTTCGGCACCTGCTCCTATCGGTTTGGCCGGAGAGGGGAGGTTTTCCACGTTGTCCGCATCAGGCGAGGAGCTGCCACATTCTCATCGTCATTCCGGGATGCGCCGACAGCGCAGGCCCGGAATACCGCCGGCTCGTGGTTATGGATTCTCAGGTGCGCAATTGCGCACCATAGCTCGCCCTCGGGGCGCCCCGAATGACGGAGAGTTTCGAATATGCCACCCGCGAAACCGTCAATTGACCTGCCGCGGGCACCCTCCTAAAACTCCGCCGACATTGAAGAATTTGGCCGGATCGCGGCATTCAGGGAGAACAACGATGCGTGACGTCTTTATCTGCGATGCCGTGCGGACCCCGATCGGCCGCTTCGGCGGCTCGCTCGCCAAGGTGCGCGCCGACGACCTCGCCGCCGCCCCGATCAAGGCGCTGATGGCCAAGCACTCCAATCTCGACTGGGCGCAAGTGGACGAAGTGTTCTTCGGCTGCGCCAACCAGGCCGGCGAGGACAACCGCAACGTCGCGCGCATGGCGCTGCTGCTGGCAGGCCTGCCGGATTCGGTTCCCGGCCAGACGCTCAACCGCCTCTGCGCCTCCGGCCTCGACGCGGTCGGCGCTGCGGGCCGCGCCATCCGTTCCGGCGAGATCGAGCTTGCGATCGCCGGCGGCGTCGAATCCATGACACGCGCGCCCTTCGTGATGGGCAAGGCGCAGGAAGCATTCTCACGCTCCGCCGAGATCTTCGACACCACGATCGGCTGGCGCTTCATCAATCCGCTTCTGAAGGCACAGTATGGCGTCGATGCGATGCCGGAGACCGGCGAGAACGTCGCCGAGGAATTCCAGGTCTCGCGCGCCGACCAGGACGCCTTCGCGATCCGCTCGCAGCAGCGCGCGGGCAAGGCGATCGCGGCCGGCTATTTCGCCGAAGAAATCACGCCGATCACCATTCCCGGCGGCAAGTCCGGCCCCATCACCGTGGACAAGGACGAGCATCCGCGCCCCGAGACCACGCTGGAAGGCTTGGCAAAACTGAAGCCGATCGTGCGCAATCCCGGCACGGTGACCGCTGGCAACGCCTCCGGCGTCAACGACGGCGCCGCCGCGATGATCCTGGCCTCGGAAGCCGCGGTGAAGAAGCACGGCCTGACGCCGCGCGCCCGCATCCTCGGCCTCGCCTCGGCCGGCGTGCCGCCGCGCATCATGGGCATCGGCCCCGTGCCCGCGACCCGCAAGCTGATGGAGCGGCTCGGCAAGAAGATCAACGATTTCGACCTGATCGAGCTCAACGAGGCTTTTGCCTCGCAGGGCATCGCCTGCATGCGCCAGCTCGGCGTCGCCGACGATGCCGACTACGTCAATCCGCATGGCGGCGCCATCGCACTCGGCCATCCGCTCGGCATGAGCGGCGCGCGCCTCGCGCTCACCGCCGTGCACGGCATGGAGAAGCGCGGCGGCAAGCTCGCGCTCGCCACCATGTGCGTCGGCGTCGGCCAGGGTGTCGCGGTCGCGATCGAGAAGCTGAATTGATGAAACGCAGCGTTCGTCATCCCGGGGCGGTGCACTTGCACCTGAACTATGGTGCGCAGTTGCGCACCTGAGGATCTCGAGATTCCGGGTTCAGCCCTGACGGGCTGCCCCGGAATGACAGCTGCAAGGAAGCCGCCGAAACCCGCTTCCCCAAATTAGTTATGTCCTATAATGATTGGCGGAAGCGTTGACCGGCAGGACCAAAATGGCCGGGGAGGAGTTCGCCAATGACATTCATCTATCCCACCGACAGCAACAGGGCGCATCCGCTGCCGCTGTCGCCCGAGTACAAGAGCTCGATCAAGCGCGCGCCGAACAAGCCCTTGATCCCGATGCGCCACACCCTGTCGGAACTCACCGGCCCGGTCTACGGCCACGAGACGGTGCGCCAGGGCGACAATGACCTCACCACTCAGCATGCGGGCGAGCCGATCGGCGAGCGCATCATCGTGCACGGCCATGTCCGCGACGAGGACGGCCGCGGCGTGCCGAACTCGCTGGTCGAGATCTGGCAGGCCAATTCCTGCGGCCGCTACGTCCATGTCCGCGACCAGCATCCGGCGCCGCTCGATCCGAATTTCACCGGTGCGGGCCGCACCGTGAGCGATGCCGACGGCTATTACCGCTTCGTCACCATCAAGCCCGGCGCCTATCCCTGGGGCAACCATCACAACGCCTGGCGTCCCGCGCACATCCATCTGTCGGTGTTCGGCCATTCCTTCGTCACGCGCCTCGTCACGCAGATGTATTTCCCGAACGATCCGCTGTTCCCATTCGATCCGATCTTCAACTCGGTGCCGGACGAGAAGGCGCGGGCGCGGATGGTATCGTCGTTCGACCTCGAGAACACCCAGCCCGAATGGGCGCTGTGCTACCGCTTTGACATCGTGCTGCGCGGCAAGAACGCCACGCCTATGGAGAATCACTAGTGCAGGATTCTGTGAAGCCCAACGGGATCACCCCATCGCAGACCGTCGGTCCGTTCTTCAAATACGGCCTGACGCCGAACGGCGAGTACGCCTGGAACGACGCGTTCACCAACTCGACGCTGACGCCCGACGTCACGGGCGATCGCATCCGCATCGAGGGCCGGGTGTATGACGGCGACGGCGTCGCCGTGCCCGATGTCATGCTGGAGATCTGGCAGGCGGATGCGCAGGGACGCTTTGCCGACCCGCAGGACAAGCGCGCATTGCCGAACGCCAGCTTCCGTGGCTTTGCCCGCTGCGGCACCGACAAGGACGGCAATTATTCCTTCGACACCATCAAGCCGGGTGTGGTGCCGGATCCCGATGGCAAGCCGCAGGCACCGCATGTCCTGCTAGCGGTGTTCGGACGCGGCATGCTGCGGCATCTCTACACCCGGATCTATTTCAGCGACGAGGCCGGCAACGCCGCCGATCCCGTGCTGGCGCTGGTGCCGGCCGATCGCCGCGCCACGCTGACCGCGGTGCGCGAAGCCGGGAAGCCGGTCTACCGGCTTGACCTGCGGCTCCAGGGCGACAACGAGACGGTGTTCTTCGACGTGTGACGTCTCGCCGCCTTCCTGTGAAGGCAGCCGACGCGCGCTGGCGCTTCCCCGGGTGATCATGCAGTATGGCTGCAGCACCGGGGGGCGCGATTCATGACATCCTCACCACTGCCGGCGGTCACGGAGCCCAGCTATCTGACGGCTGCCCTGCGCAAGGCGGGTGCGCTGGACGCCGGCGCCGTGCGCGAGGTGAAGGTGCTGCACCAGCGCGACACCGTTGTGTCGCACATCATCCGCCTCGGCCTGCGCTATGTCGGTGAAGCCGGCGGCGCGCCGCAATCGCTGATCCTGAAGACCGCGCATGCCGCCTTCGCGAAATCACTTGCCGATGCCGGTCGGCACGAGGTGGCTTTCTACACGCAGCTTGCGCCGAGCATGCCGCGGGGGCTCGCGCCGCGCTGCTTCGACGGGAGCTTCGACGAGGAGAGCCAGGCCTGGCACCTTCTGCTCGAGGATCTCACCGACAGCCATGTGATCGCGACCCAATGGCCTCTGCCGCCGACGCGCGAGCAGGCGATGGCCATCGTCACGACCCTGGCGCGCTGGCATGCGGCATGGTGGGACCATCCCGGTCTTGGTGACACCGTCGGCAGCTGGGCGAGCGCTGAGGAGCGCGCGCAGCACATGGAGACCTTCGCCGGTCATTACGACCGTTTTGCCGATCTCCTCGGCGACCGTCTCGGCGAAGAGCGCCGCACCCTCTATCGCCGCCTGATCGAGCATTCGGCCCGGCTGTCCCAGCGCTATCAGTCACGGCGTCATATCAGCATTGCCCATGGCGATGCCCATATCTGGAATTTCCTGCTGCCGCGCCCCGGTATCGCAGACACCGTGCGCATCTTCGATTTCGACCAGTGGCGCGTCAACGTGCCGACGACCGACCTCGCCTACATGATGGCGATCCAATGGTATCCGGACCGCAGGCAGGCGCTCGAGCGGCCGCTGCTCAATCATTATCACGAGACGCTGATGGCCAATGGCGTCACCGGCTACACACGCGGCGCGCTCGATCAGGACTATCGTCTGTCGGTGCTCTGGCAGATCACCAAGCCGGTCTGGCAATGGAGCATCAACATCCCGCCGCTGATCTGGTGGAACAACCTTGAGCGGGTGATGATGGCGGTCGAGGATTTGGGCTGCGAGGAGTTGTTGTAGCGGCTGCTTGTCCCAGGCGCGGTGCAGCGCGCAGCGGTGCGCCGCAGAACCGGGACCCCAGCATGGCGCCGCATGGGCCCCGGCTCAGCAGCGCAACGCTGAAGCAGCGCTGCGCTGCGTCCGGGGCACGAGACTGGCGCGCGTCCTACTCCATCACCGCATGCTCCGGCCCCGCGGCCTGCTTGCGCAGCGCGGCCTTGGTGGAGCCGATCAGCAGGGCGAGCGGGATGGTGCAGAGAATGAAGAACATCACCAGCTGGTAGTCGTGGGCGAAGGCGATGATCTGCGCCTGCACGCCGACCATCCTGTCGGCCATGGCGCGGCCGGCGTCGGTGGACAGGTTGATCATGCCGCGCACGTCAGGCATCTGCAGCGCGTGGTTGAACGGGTTGATGTGCTCGGACAGGATCGCATAGGTTCGCCGCGTTCCTTGCGTCAGCTCGGCGATGACGACGGAAATGCCGACCGAGCTCGCGACGTTGCGCATCAGGGTCAGCATCGCGGTGCCGTCGGTGCGCAGGTCGTTCGACAGCGTCAGGAACGACACGGTCGAGAGCGGCACGAACACGAGGCCGAAGCCGAAGCCCTGGACCACGCTGACGGTCACGATCTCCGGCACCTGGGTCAGGTCGGTCCAGCCGGTCATCTGGAACAGCGAGCCCGCGGTCAGCGTCAGGCCCGTGATGATCAGCGTGCGCGCCTCGAAATAGCGCATCATGCGGCCGACCAGCATCATGGCGAAGAAAGTGCCGAAGCCGCGGCTTGCCAGCAGCAGGCCGGCGGTGATGATGGGATAGCCGATCACGTTCTGCATGTAGGGCGAAGCCAGCGCCATGGTCGAGAACAGCACGAGGCCCATCACGATCATGAACATGCAGCCGGTGACGAAGTTGCGATCCCGGAACAGCGCGAAGCGGATGAACGGCGTCGAGGTCGTGAAGGAGTGCGCCAGGAAGAAGTAGAAGGCGACGGCCGAGACGATGAATTCCGCGATGATCTCGTTCGACTCGAGCCAGCCCAGTTGCTCGCCGCGGTCCAGCGCGAGCTGGAGGGCGCCGATCGCGATCGCCAGCGCGGCGAAGCCGAGCCAGTCGAACTTGAGAGTGAGATCCTTCTTGGTCTCATCCATGAAGACGATCAGCCCGATCACGGTGATCGCGCCGAACGGCAGATTGACGAAGAACACCCAGTGCCAGGAATAGGTCTCGGTGAGCCAGGCACCGAGCGAGGGGCCCATGATCGGGCCCATCATCACGCCCATGCCCCAGATCGACATCGCCTTGGCGCGTTCCTGCAGCGTGTAGTAGTCAAGCATCACCGATTGCGACAGCGGCACCAGCGCGGCGCCGAACACGCCCTGCAGCAGGCGGAACAGCACCATCTGGTTGATGTCTTGCGCGAGGCCGCACAGCACGGAGGCAATGGTGAAGCCGGCCGAGCAGATGATGAAGATGCGCTTGCGGCCGTAGCGGTTGGCGATCCAGCCCACCGGCGCCGTCATGATTGCGGCGGCGACGATGTAGGAGGTCAGCACCCAGTTGATCTGGTCCTGCGAGGCCGACAGCGTGCCCTGCATGTAGGGCAGGGCGACGTTGGCGATGGTGGTGTCCAGCGCCTGCATGATGGTCGCAGTCATGGCGCAGATCGTCACCATGTTCCGGCGCAGGCCGGGGACCATCAGGCTGGCATTGGGGCCGGACATCGGATCAGTCCTTGTCGTGGTCTTTATCCTGGCTTGCCGTCGCCGACAGGCCGAACAGTCCGGCGAGCGAGCGCTTGTGGCCGGTGTCGATGGTGGCATAGACGCTCATGCCGGCCTTCAGCTTCCTGACATATTTGTCGGTCTCGTCGAAATAGATTCGGATCGGCACGCGCTGCACCACCTTGACGAAGTTGCCGGTGGCGTTCTGCGGCGGCAGGATCGCGAATTGCGCGCCGGTGCCGGGCGAGAGCGAGCCGATCTTGCCTTTGAACACGTGGTTCGGGAACGCGTCGACCTCGAGGGTCACAGGCTGCCCCTCGGTGACATAGGTGAGGTCGCTCTCCTTCGGGTTGGCGTCGACCCAGGGATGAGCGACATCGATGATGGAGAACACCGCCGTGCCGGCGCTGACGTAGCGGCCGAGCTGGATCTGCTCGACCTGCGTCGCCACGCCGCTCATCGGCGCGCGCACCACGGCGTGATCGAGATTGCGCTCGGCATTGTCGAGCTTGGCCTTGGCCTGCGCATAGGGCGGGAACTTTTCCAGCGGCAGGTCGGTGTCACCGAGCAGTTGCGTCTTGGCCGTCGAGATCTGCTGCTTGACGTATTGTGCGATCGACCCCGACGTGACCAGCGCGTTCGCGGCGTTGTCGAGGTCGAGCTGCGAGCCGTAACTGTTCTTCACCAGCGCCTGCTTGCGCTCGACGTCGCGCTGCTTGAGGTCGACGCCCTGCTGGGCGAGGTTGAGCATATCGCCGTAGATCTTGATGTTGGCGCGAAGATTGTCGTACGTGGTCTGCGCCTGCATCAGCTGCGCCTTGGCCTCATCCACCGCGAGGCGAAACGGCACGGGGTCGATCTCGAACAGCACGTCGCCCTGCTGGACGAGCTGGCCTTCCCTGACCACGACCTTATCGATCTTGCCGGAGATGTCAGGCGTCACCAGAACCTTCTGCGCGCCGACATAGGCATCGTCAGTGCCGACATAGCGGCCGCCATTGAGATAGAAGGTGAGGCCGCCGATGGCGACCACAACAGGCAGCACGACCATCAGCAGGAAGCGCCGATAGCGGCGCAGGCCGGCCATGAAGCGGCGCCGCGGATCGGTGCCGGCCTTCTTGGTCGGCTTGCCGCCGTCGATCTTCTGCTCGGGCTGGAATTTGAGGACCTGATCAGCCATAGCGCTGCTCCTTACGCGCCTGTTCCGCTCCGCTACTCTGGATCGCGTTACGCACGTTTTCCTTGATTGTTTCGAGTTGGGTGAGAAGGCGGTGGGCGTCCGCCGGGTTGATGCCGTCGAGGGCATTGGCCGTGAGCTCGGACTTCAGCCCGCTCATCCGTCCGAGCAGTTGCCGCCCGGCTTTCTTCAGATAAAGGCGCTTGACGCGGCGGTCCGAGGCATCGCTGCGACGCTCGATCCAATCGTTGTCGCACAGCTTGTCGATCAGCCGCGTCAGCGTGATCGGCTGCATCTCCAGCAGCTCAGCGAGTTCCGACTGCTTCATGCCCTCGCTGCGCTCGACCTTGGTCAGCACGGCCCATTGCGCGCGGGTGATGCCGAAGCGAGAGGCCTCTTTGTCGGCATAGACACGCAGCAGACGGTAGAGCTCGCCGAGCGTGAAAAGGAAATTCTGGTCAACCGACCCGCGGCTCATAAGCTTGGCCTCCAATAAGCTTGGGATATAATAAGCAAGCTTATGATTATTTCATGGCGGATCGCCGGGAGGCTGTCCCGCGGCAAGAGCATGGCGGGCAGCCGCATTCCGCGTCGCGCTTTGGGTTCCCTCCCCGAAATGCTAGAACGCTGCCGACATGACCCTCGCAAAGCCGGCCTTTCCTGCGCCCGACCACGATCACGGCCGCTGCACTGCGGACGCGCTGGCGCATGCCGAGGCCGTTTGCAAGCTGCGTGCGCAGAAATTCACACCGATCCGCCGTCAGGTGCTGGGAGCTTTGCTTTCCAGCCATCGCCCGCTCGGCGCCTATGAGGTGATCGACGAGCTCGCCAAGTCGATGGCGCGGCCTGCGCCGATCACGGTCTACCGGGCGCTCGATTTCCTGATGGCCAACGGCCTCGTGCACCGCATAGAAAGCCGCAACGCCTATCTCGCCTGCGCCGCCCACGACCACGATTCAACCTCGGCGGTGGCGTTCCTGATCTGCGAGCGCTGCGGCCTCGTCGGCGAGATACCCTCGGCATCCTTCGCCGGGGATATCAACGCCGCGGCGCGCGGCTCGGGCTTTGCGCCCAAATTGTCCGTGGTGGAGATCACGGGCGTCTGCACCCATTGTCAGAAAGCTGCATAAACCAACAACGGCGCAAAGCCGGATCACAGGAAGACATGTCCGCACCTCAAGCCATCCCGTCTGCCGGTCGTCCCCTCAGTGCCGGCGCCATTGCCCTGATGCTCATGCTGTGCCTGACCTGGGGTTTCAACCAGATCGCGGTGAAGCTGGTGCTGCCGGACATCCCGCCGATGCTGCAGGCGATGATCCGCTCCATGGGCGCGCTGCCGGTGCTGTTCATCATCGGCAGGTTGCGGGGCGTGAAGTTCTTCGAGCGCGACGGCACCTGGAAGCCTGGCCTGATCGCAGGACTGATGTTCGGCATCGAGTTCGTGCTGATCTTCCAGGGCCTGCGTCTGACCTCTGCCTCGCGCGCGGTGGTGTTCCTCTACACCGCGCCGTTCTTCGTGGCGCTCGGCTCCTATCAGGTGCTCGGCGAGCGGCTCGGGGCTGCGCAATGGCTCGGCCTCGCCATCAGCTTTGCCGGCGTTGCGCTCGCGATCGGCGTTCCGCAACCCAATGTGGACGCGCATGTCCTGCTCGGCGATCTCCTGATCGTCGGCGGCGCGGCGCTCTGGGCGGCGACCACACTGGTCGCCAAGGGCACAAGGCTGCGCTTCGCGGCTCCCGAGAAGGCGCTCGGCTACCAGGTCGCGACCTCGATCCCGATTTTGGGGCTGGCGGCGTATCTGTTCGGGGAGACCGTCACCCACACACCGTCGCCGCTGTCGCTCGGCCTGATGGCCTTCCAGGCGATCTGGGTGGTGGGAACCACGTTCACGCTTTGGTTCGCGCTGGTGAAGGCCTATTCGGCCAGCAAATTGTCTGCTTTTACCTTCATCACCCCTTTGTTTGGCGTGGTGGGTAGCTATTTCATCATGCACGATACCCTGAGCCTGGCTTTCGGGGCGGCCGCCGTCCTTGTAATTGCTGGGCTTTTCCTCGTTAACCGTCCGAGTGCGGCCGTTCAGGAGCTCCCTCTCCCGGTGCCGCGAGCCCATAAGGGAGCTCCTGAACCGGAGGCCGCACTCGATTCATAAGTTCTTGGTATCCCTTTGAATTCGAAGTTCGCTCAGAGGCGCCGCGAGTGAGGGAACTTCGAACTCAAAGGGATACCGCCAAACGGCTGCGGCGCCGGCTGATGCATTGCTGAATGCCACCCAAACCTGATATTTGGACCCCATGAACAAGCTCGAAAACTCCATCGATTCCGACCTCGCGGGCCCGGCGCCCCGGCACCAGACCACCCAGGTGAAGGTCGGCGACGTCACTGTTGGCGGCGGTGCGCCGATCGTCGTGCAGTCGATGACCAACACCGATACTGCCGACATCGACGGCACCATCGCCCAGGTTGCAGCGCTGGCGCGCGCCGGCTCCGAAATGGTCCGCATCACCGTGGACCGCGAGGAGGCCGCAGCCGCGGTTCCGCACATTCGCGACGGCCTTCTCAAGCGCGGCATCACCACGCCGCTGATCGGCGACTTCCACTATATCGGCCACAAGCTGCTCGCCGAGCATCCGGCCTGCGCCGAGGCGCTCGCCAAGTACCGCATCAATCCCGGCAATGTCGGCTTCAAGGACAAGCGCGACACCCAGTTCGCCGACATCATCGAGATCGCCAACAAGAACAACAAGCCGGTGCGCATCGGCGCCAATTGGGGCTCGCTCGATCAGGAGCTGCTGACCAAGCTGATGGACGAGAACGCCGCGTCGCCGAATCCGCGCGATGTGCGCGCGGTGACGCGTGAAGCGATGGTGCAGTCGGCGCTGCTCTCGGCAGCGCGGGCCCAGGAGCTCGGCATGCCGAAGGACCGCATCATCCTCTCGGCCAAGGTCTCGGCCGTGCAGGATCTGATCGCGGTCTATCAGGACCTCGCGGCGCGCTCGGATTACGCCATCCATCTCGGCCTCACCGAGGCCGGCATGGGCTCGAAGGGCATCGTCGCCTCGTCGGCCGCGCTCGGCATCCTGCTGCAGCAGGGCATCGGCGACACCATCCGCATCTCACTGACGCCGGAGCCCGGCGGCGACCGCACCCGCGAGGTGCAGGTCGGTCAGGAGCTGCTCCAGACCATGGGCTTCCGCACCTTCGTGCCACTGGTTGCGGCGTGCCCCGGCTGCGGCCGCACCACCTCGACGACGTTCCAGGAGCTGGCGCGCTCGATCCAGGATTTCATCCGCGACGAGATGCCGACCTGGAAGACGAAATATCCCGGAGTCGAGCAGCTCAACGTCGCGGTGATGGGCTGCATCGTCAACGGCCCCGGCGAATCCAAGCACGCCAATATCGGCATCTCGCTGCCCGGCACCGGCGAAGCGCCGGCCGCGCCAGTGTTCGTCGACGGCAAGAAGTTCCGCACGCTGCGCGGCCCCGGCATCGCCGCCGACTTCAAGGCACTGGTGATCGACTACATCGACCAGCGCTACGGCCAGGGCGCCAAGGTCCCGGTGACCGCGGCGGAGTGATTTCACTCGCTCGCTAGCACCCCACACTCCGCTGTCGTCCCTGCGAAAGCAGGGACCCATAACCACAGGGCGTCGTGGTTGGGCAGACTGTCACTCCGAGTCTTCGCCAAATTCAATCCTGTGGCTATGGGTCCCTGCTTTCGCAGGGACGACAGCTGAGTTTGCGGTGCAGATTGCGTATCTATTGCCGCACGCTACGATGGCTCCCAATCAACAATGATTGGGAGCAACACCCATGAGCTCACTCGCCGGCAAGCAGGGCCCGCGCTATCGCCACAGCGCGGACGAAGGCGCTGCTTACGAGACCATTGCGGTCGAAAAGCTCACGCCCATCATCGGCGCGGAAATCTCCGGCGTCGATATCGGCCAGCTCGTCGAGGGAGACGCGCGCTCCAACCGGCAGATGGACGAGATCCATCGCGCGCTCGCCGAAAACCTCGTGATCTTCTTCCGCGACCAGCACATCACGCCGAAGCAGCATCTCGCCTTCGGCCGCAAGTTCGGCGAGCTGCATTTCCATCCGGCCGCGCCGCACGAGGACGAAGATCCGGCCTTGATGAAGATCTACGCCGACAAGAACTCGCCGCGCGCCAATGGCGAGGGCTGGCACTCCGACGTGTCCTGCGATCTCGAACCGCCGATGGGCTCGATCCTCTACATCAAGCAGTGCCCGCCGCGCGGCGGCGACACGCTGTTCGCCAACATGTACGCCGCTTATGAGGCGCTGTCGGATCGCATGAAGGCCTATCTCGACGGCCTCACCGCGCTGCACGACGGCGAGCCGATCTATCGCGGGCTCTACGCGAACTATGGCGTCGCCGACCGTCCCTCCTATCCCCACGCCGAGCACCCGGTGGTGCGCACGCATCCGGTCACGGGCAAGAAGGCGCTCTACGTCAATCGCGGCTTCACCCGCCACATCAATGGCATCCCGCGCGACGAGAGCGACGCCATGCTGGCCTATCTCTACCAGCATGCCGAGAACCCGCTGTTCCAGTGCCGCTTCCGCTGGACCGAGAACGCCATCGCGTTCTGGGACAACCGCTGCACCCAGCATCGCGCGATGTGGGACTACTGGCCGCACACGCGCTCCGGCACACGGGTGACGGTGAAGGGGGAAAGGCCGGTGTGAGCAAGCCGTGGCGCGCCATCGTCGCTGTCGCGTTTGCGCTGATCCCGCTTTTGCTGTCGCCAGTTGATCATGGCCAGGCGGCCGCGGCGCGGAAGGCTGCAAAGGCGAAACCGAAAACGTCTGCGCCGGAGACATGCGAGCCGCGGAGATTCCGGATTGTCGTCGACGTCGGACACACACCGGAATCCTATGGCGCGCTCAGCGCGCGCAATGATCCGGAGTTCGGCTTCAACTTCGTTCTCGCAAAACTCATCACGGCAAAGCTCAGGTCCGAAGGCTTTGCCGCCACCCGCCTGCTCGTCACGGATGGCAAGGCGCGGCCGAGCCTATTCAAACGGGTCAGTGCCGCCAATGACAGCCGGACCGATCTCTTCCTGTCGATCCATCACGATTCGGTGCCGGATAAATTGCTCGAGACCTGGGAATTCGACGGCGCGAAGAGCTATTTCAGCGACCGCTTCTCGGGTCACTCGCTGTTCGTGTCGAAGCAGAATCCGCATTTTGCCACCAGCCTGCTGCTGGCGCGGATGATCGGCAGGCAGCTCAAGGAGCAGGGCCTGCATTACGCCGGCCAGTACACGCTGCCACTGATGGGCCGTTACCGGCATCAGTTGCTCGACAAGGATGTCGGCGTATACCGCTATGATGGGCTCATCGTGCTGTCGCGGACGAGGAGTGCTGCCGTGCTGCTCGAGGCCGGCTCGATCATCAACCGCGACGAGGAGATGGAGCTCAACTCGTCTGAGCGGCAGGAGATGATTGCGAGGGCCGTTGCGGCCGGGGTCAGGGATTTCTGCGAGAAGCGGTAGATCGCTCCGCTGTCTCAACAACCGTCATTGCGAGCGCAGCAGAGCAACCCAGACTGCCGCCGCGGAAATGCTTCGCTACGCTCGCAACGACAGGCTGCTACAGCGGCCCTCCCCGATATTCCCGGTTCGCCAGGCTCGCCTCCTCCAAGTCCAGATCGCGCTCGATCCGCCGTCTGGTCTCGTCGGTGATCTGGCCGTCGCGCAGGAGTTCGTGGATGAACTTGCGTTCGGCGGCGATCAGCTCGCGGGTCAGCGCGGTGCCGGCGGCGGAGACGTCGTGCTGAGTGGGATCGAGCGCATCGGGGAGCTGGTTGAGGCGAATCTCGTGACGCGCGCGCAGGAGCCGCATCACCTCCTCGGACACCTCCTTCTCCGCGGTCAGCGCGTCCAGCGATTTCAGCGCGGCATCGAGCGCTTGGCGGCGCGCCGCGATCTCGGCCTCGTGGGCGGCGACGTGCTCGCTGCGGCCGGCCTCGGCGACGCCGAGCCAGCGCACCAGCGGCGGCAGCGTCAGACCGACGCCGATCAGCGTGACGAAGATGACGCCGAAGGCGACGAACAGGATCAGGTCGCGATAGGGGAAGGCATCGCCTTCGGGCAGCGTGAACGGCAGCGCCAGCGCGGCCGCGAGCGACACGGCGCCGCGCACGCCGGTGAAGGCGAGCACGAACGGCCATTGCCATGGCGGCGAGGGATCGCGCTCGCGCAGCGACTTCGAGAGGATTCTCGGCAGATAGGTCGCGGGATAGAGCCAGGCGAAGCGCGCGATCACGATGATCATCAGGACCACGGCGGTCGCGATCAGAATGTCGTCGAGCGGGAACGTCTTCGATTTCTCATAGAGGGCGCGCATCTGGAAGCCGGTGAGCAGGAACAGCAGGCCCTCGATCAGGTAAATGATGAGATCCCAGAAGAAGATGCCCTGCAGGCGCGTCGCCGACGAGATCAGCAGCGGGCCGTTCCAGCTGACATAGAGGCCGCAGGCGACCGTGGCGATCACGCCCGAGCCGCCGACATGCTCGGGCAGCCAGTAGGAGACGTAGGGCGTGATCAGCGACAGCGTCAGCTCGACCTGCGGGTCCCTGGACCATTTGCGGAAACGCAGGGAGAGCCAGCCGACGCCGATGCCGAATGCGATCTCGCCGGTGACGATAAGGGCGAATTCGCCGGCCGCCAGCGGCAGCGAGAAGTGGCCGACTATGATGGCGGCGAGCGCGAAGCGGTAGAGGATCAATGCGGTGGCATCGTTGGCGAGCCCTTCGCCCTCGAGAATAACCACGAGCCGGCGCGGCAGGTTCAGGCGGCGCGCGATCGCGAGCGGTGCCACCACGTCGGGCGGCGCGACGATCGCCCCGAGCAGGAATCCGATCGTCCAGGGCAGGCCGATCAGATAGTGCGTGGCGGCGGCCACCATGGCCGCCGTGAAGATCACTGCGCCGACCGCGAGCAGCACGATCGGGCGCAGATTGTTCCTGAACTCGCGCCAGCTCATCGCAACGCTCGCCGAGTAGATCAGCGGCGGCAGCACCATCAGCAGCACCAGTTCCGGCGGCAGCTCCACCGGCGGCATGCCCGGCACGAAGGCGAGGCCGACGCCGGAGAGCATCAGCAAAATGGCGGGCGCGATGTTGAAGCGACGGGCGACCAGCGCGGTGCCCGCCAGCACCGCGAGCAGGATGAGAAAGGTCTGGAATTTCGCTGCGATCATGGCCTGTCTTGGCCCGGAAGCAATCGCAAGGTCAATGCGGCGCGGCTCACACCAGCTGCTCTGCCACCATGCGCCCGATGCGTGCAAATACGGCTTGGATTTGGGCGGCGTTCGGCGCGCCGCCCTGGGTGTAGGCCGCGATCAGGATCGGCATGTCCGGCTTGCTGTCAGGCTTGGGCCAGACGACGGCGATGTCGCCTGCGGCATCCTTGCCGTTGTATCCGGTCTTGTCGCCGATCTTCCAGTCCGCGGGCAGGCCGCCGCGCAGCCGGTTCGCGCCGGTCTTGCAGTTCACCATCCACTCGGTGAGCTGTGCGCGAGAGGCCGGCGACAGCGCCTCGCCCACGATCAGCCGCTTCAGATTGCCGGCCATCGCCACCGGCGTCGTGGTGTCGCGGGGATCGCCGGGCGGGGAGCGGTTGAGCTCGGGCTCGTTGTGGTCAAGCCGCGAGGTGGCATCGCCGAGCAATCGCCAGAACGCGGTGAGTGCGGTGGGCCCGCCGACCCGCGCCAGCAGCAGATTGGCACAGGTGTTGTCGCTGAGCTCGACGATCGCCTTGCACATGTCAGCGACCGACATCTTGCCGGCGGCGAGGTTTTGCTTGGCGACGGGCGCGTAGTCGAGCAGGTCATCTTGGCCGTAAGGGATCATGGCCGCAAGCTGCTCCTCGCCGCGATCGACCCGCGCCAGCACGCAGGCCGCGAGCGAGGCCTTGAATGTCGAGCACACCACGAAGCGTTCGTCGGCGCGCCAGGCGAGTTTTGCGCCTGTGGCGAGATTCTCCGCATAGACCCCGATCTTTCCGCCGCTTGCGCGCTCATAGGATTCGAGCTCAGGCGGCGCCTTCGCGGCAAAAGCGGGCGCAGCGGCCATCCAGCAGAGAGAGGCGAGCAGGGAACGGCGATCGAGCAGCATGGGGGCCTTTTGGACAATTGGGGAGGAGCGAGGAAAGGCGAACGATGTTTCCACACCGTCATTGCGAGCGCAGCGAAGCAATCCAGTCTATCACCGCGGAGAGACTCTGGATTGCTTCGCTGCGCTCGCAATGATGGAGAATGGCGGACGAGCACGTCAGATTCTGGGCAGTGAAAGGTCGATTGAGAGAAGCCCTCACTCTCTCAGATCATACCGGTACGACTTCGACACGATTTGCCAGCCGTCGGCGAGCTTCATTGCGACCAGATAGTCCGTGAAGTAGCGCGGCGGCAGCTGGCAGCGGACCTTGATGAAGGCGGTCTTGTCGTCGGAGCGGTCGATGGTGACGATGAAATCCTCACGCGGCTTGCCTTCGGCCTTGCCGGAGGGACGCTTCCGCACGCGGTCGAGCCAGTCGGGCACGGTCAGCACCTGCAATTCGCCGTTCTCGACCCAGCGCAAATCGGCGGAGGGGTGGAAGATGGCACCGAGCTTGTCGGCGTCCCCCTCATAGAGCCCATCGAAATACGATTGCACGACGGCTTCGACGCTCGAGCGGTTCTGGCTCATGGGTCATCCTTTTGCATGATGTCTTGCGAGGAACTTACTCGTACACATCAGAATGCGCTATGGGTGTGTCAGCCGATTTGCGCGAAGACGTTGTCATGACCGGATCAGAAAACTCGAACGCTCGCATCCTCACCGGCGAATGCTATTGCCGCAGTGTACGCTTCGAGGTGGCGGACGCGTTCGCCTACGCGATGAACTGCCACTGCTCGAACTGCCGCCGCACCACCGGCTCCGCCTTCAAGCCGTTCGCCGGGATCGAGCAGCACAAGCTCCGCCTTGTCCAAGGCGCAGACCAGCGCCTCATCTATGGTGACGACATCACCCACGACGCCCACTGCGCGCGCTGCGGCTCGCTGCTTTATTCCCGGGTGCGTGAGGGGAAATGGGTCCATGTCGCCATGGGAACCCTGGTCGACGCCCCCTCGATCCGGCCGACCGCCCACATCTTCGTCGGCTCGAAGGCGCCCTGGCACGAGATTACGGACAATCTGCCGCAATATCGGGGGCACCTTGGAGAGGGCTAGGGGAACCGGGCGAGCGAACTTTGTCGGCGAACCCCGACCGCACTGGCGCGACAAACATAAAGGGTCTTTCGGCCCGCCGCCGGCGTCTTCGTGACCTCCATCACAAGCGCCAGCAGCAGGTCCTGCTAAAACGGTCCCAAAGGGGCTCGAACCGCCTCTGAACTTCGGAAGTCGTGTCATGCGCAATCTGCTCAGACTATGCCCGCTTCTGCTCGCCGCCGCGCTGCTGTTCGGCGCCGGGCCCGCTTTTGCCGGAAAGCGCGTCGCGCTGGTGCTCGCCAACTCGGCCTACCAGCATGCGCCCTCGCTGGCGAACCCCGTCAATGACGGTGCGGTGATGGCGAAGACACTGAGGGAGGCGGGCTTCGACGTCGTCGAGTCCCGTCACGACCTCTCGGCGCTCGACACGCGGCGCGTGCTGCGCGACTTTGCCGATGCAACCCGCGATGCCGACATCGCTGTGGTCTATTATGCCGGTCACGGCATCGAGGTCGAAGGCTCCAACTATCTGATCCCTGTCGACGCCAAGCTCGAGCGCGATACCGACGTGTACGACGAGGCGCTGTCGCTCGACCGTGTCCTGGTCGCCGTCGAGCCCGCCAAGCAGCTGCGCCTGGTGATCCTGGATGCCTGCCGCGACAATCCGTTCGGCAAGACCATGAAGCGTACGATTGCAACGCGCGGCATCGGCCGCGGCCTTGCCCAGGTCGAGCCGACCAGCCCGAACACGCTGATCGCCTACTCGGCCAAGGCCGGTTTCATCGCGCAAGACGGCGATGGCGCCAACAGCCCGTTCACGGTCGCGCTCTCGAAGCATCTGACGACGCCAGGCCTCGATGTCCGCCGCGCCTTCGGCTTCGTGCGCGATGACGTGCTCAAGTCGACCGGCAACAAGCAGGAGCCGTTCGTGTACGGCTCGCTCGGCGGCGATGACGTGCCGCTGGTGCCGGTTAAGGTGGTGGCGGCGGGGCCGGCGGTGCCTGCGCCGAACCCGCAGGCCGATATTCGCCGCGACTATGAACTCTCGCTCCAGGTCGGCAACCGGGCGGCATGGGAAGCGTTTCTCGCCCAGCATCCCGACGGCTTCTATGCGAGCCTAGCCAAGCTCCAGCTCGAGAAAATCGACGCCGAGCAGGCTCATGCGGCGGCGACCGAGAAGGCGAAGCAGGCCGAGGCCGAGCGCGATCGTCTTGCGGCCCTCGGTGCGCAGAAGGAAGCCCAGGCCAAGGCCGCGGCTGACGCCAAGGCGGCCGAGCAGGCGCAGATCGCGGCGCAAAAAGCCAAAGAACAGGCGCAGCAGCAGGCGGCCGCCGCCGAGCAGCAGCGCGTCAACCTCGCCGCGACAGCGGCGAGCGCTGCGCCGGCCACTACCGCAAGCCCTGGTGGCACCAACGTCGCCTCGCTGGCGCCGGCGGCGCCGGCAGCCGATCTCACCCGCTCGGTGCAGACCGAGCTCGGCCGCGTCGGCTGCTTCTCCGGACAGGCCGACGGGAACTGGAACACGTCCTCGCAGCGATCGCTATCGCAGTTCAACCGTTATGCCGGCACCAAGCTCGACGTGAAGGTGGCAAGTACCGACGCGCTCGATACCGTCAAGGCCAAGCAGTCGCGCGTCTGCCCGCTGGTCTGTGAGCACGGCTTCAAGGCCGACGGCGACAAATGCACCAAGATCGTCTGCCGTGAGGGCTATGCCGTCAACGACGACAACGAATGCGAGAAGCAGCGTGCCGCCAAGCCGGCCAACCCCTCGTCCGCCAAACGCGACGACAGCGAGGAGCGTCCCGCACGGCAGCGTCGTCAGGCTGCCGGCGCCGCGGGCGGCTATGGTGCTGCTGCCGGCATTGCCGCTGCCGCCGGTGCCAGCCGCCCTTCGGGTGGCGGGCAGGTGTTCTGCAACAGCGGCGGCTGCCGTCCGGTCAACCGCGGCTGTCATCTCGAATATCGCGGCGGTGGCGGCCCCGGCAACGATGCCAATGCCGAAGTGTGTCACTAAAGCATGATCCGGAAAAGTGCGAGGCGGTTTTCCGGAAAGATCATGCGTAAACAACAACCTAAAGCGCGATGACGATTCATCCAAATCTCATCGCGCTTTAGGGTGAGAAGCCTCTCCCTGTCGTCCCCGCGAAACGCAGGAACGGCAGATCAGTTCGAGATCGCGCTCGCCGCGATGTTCACCGTCAGCGCCAGCAAGGCCGTGTTGTAGATGAAGGACACGATGCCGTGCGCGGTGGCGGTGCGGCGGATGGTCTTGTCGGTGATGCCAACGTCGGAGACCTGTGCGGTCATGCCGATCACGAACGAGAAATAGACGAAGTCCCAATAGTCGGCGTGGTCTTCCTTGTCACCGCTCGGAAACTGCAGGCCGCCCGGCTTGGCGTTCCGGTAGTAATCATGTGCGTAATGCAGCGCGAAGGTGGTGTGCACGGCGGCCCATGACAGCGCGATGGTGGTAATCGCGATAGTCAGCTCGGCCGCGCCGCGATGCGCCGTGCCGAGCTCCGAAAGGATCGCGGCAATGCTGGCGAACGCACCGATCGCCGTCACCAGCAGGATCACGAAGCGACCGTCGTCCTGCATCGCAGCCGCGCGACGAATGTGGTGATGATCGTTGCAGAGCATCATGGTGTAAACCAGCGCGAGATAGACCGCGATCAGCGCATCCCAGCCGAACAACAGCCGCGTCACCAGCCGGTGCGAGCCCGGCAGCAGCAGGCAGACGAGAACACCGACGCCAAGCGAGATGAAGGTCCGCGGCCGCGCATAGATCAGCCGCACCGGCCGCGACATCTGGCGGAAGCGGGCGAGGGCGGGATCTTCTTTGTCGGTGGCCATGATGATGGCTCTCTCACTGTTGCTGCGGCGGCGGTCTGCTCCCTCGCCCCGCTTGCGTGGAGAGGGTTGGGGCAAGGGGTAGCCTCCGCAAAGACGGTGAGAGTTGGACTCGCGGAGAGTCCTCCTCACCCGAATTTGCTGTCGCAGATTCCGGCCTCTCCGCGCAGGCGGGGCGAGGCGAAGATCGTACGCTCGCGTCAGCTCTTCCGCTCGGCGACAAACCGTGCGGCAGCCTGCAGCACGGCGGCGCGATCGCCGAAGATCGAGACCGCGCTGTCGGCCCGCGCGAGCAGGTCGCGTACGCGCTGCTTGGCACCCTCAATGCCGAGCTGGGTAACGAAGGTGGTCTTGCCGAGCGCGGCATCGGCGCCGGCCGGCTTGCCGAGCGCAGCCGCATCGCCTTCGACGTCGAGCAGATCGTCGGCGATCTGGAACGCTTCGCCGAGCGCGCGGCCGTAATCGTCGAGCGCCTGATATTCCGCACTCGATGCCTGGCCGAGGATCGCGCCGGCGATGCAGCCGTAGCGCAACAGCGCGCCGGTCTTCATCTGCTGGATACGGGCGACATCGATCGGCTCGTTGCCGCCAAAGCGGCCTTCGCCGGCGAGATCGAGGATCTGGCCGCCGACCATGCCGCCGATGCCGGCGCAGCGCGCCAGCGCGCGGGTCAAGAGCAGGCGCACATTGGCGTCGCGATGGATCTCGTCCCGGGTGATGATGTCGAAGGCGAGCGTCAGGAGACCGTCACCGGCGAGGATCGCGGTGGCGTCATCGGTCTTCTTGTGCAGGGTCGGGCGGCCGCGGCGCAGGTCCGAATTGTCCATCGCCGGCAGGTCGTCGTGGATCAGCGAATAGCAATGGATGCATTCGAGCGCGGCGCCGGCGAGCAGCGCGGCCTCGCGCGGAACGCCGAACACGGCGGCGCTCTCGACCACCAGGAACGGCCGCAGGCGCTTGCCGCCGTTGAGGCTCGAATAGCGCATTGCGTCCATCAGTCGCTTTGGCCGGGCGATTTCATCGTGCAGGATGTCGTCCGACAAGAGGCGCCCGAGCAGGGCCTCGGTATCATCAGCGGTCTTGTCCAGACGCTTGGCGAAATCGGACGGGGACGTGCCGGTCATCAAGAAGGGCTCCAGAACTAAATTTCGGCCGGACAATCCTTTATGCGCCAGCCCCAGTCAATCGTTTGGAAGGCGTAAAAAGTGCTGGAAAAGGCCCGAATTATCACAGACTTAATGCCGGGCTCGTGGCCGCGTTTCGTTTTCCGCCGGAAAGATCGATTTGCGCATCGTTAAAATCCTGCTGGCGCTGCTCGCGATCGTGGTTCTCACGCCCTATTTGATCGCGCCGTTCTATCGCATTGGCCATCCGGTTTCGACGCTGATGGCCTGGCGCAGCTTGCGCGGCGCGCCGATGCAGCGGGAGTGGATCGATCTGGTTGATATGTCGCCCTATCTGCCGCGCGCGGTGGTGGCGGCCGAGGACGCGCATTTCTGCAAGCATCACGGCATCGACTGGGGCGCGCTGCGCGAGGCGATCGACGACGCCAGGGAGGACGGCACCGCTTTCCGGGGCGCCTCCACCATCACCCAGCAGGTGGCGAAAAACCTTTTCCTCTGGCAGGGCCGGGATTTCGTCCGCAAGGCGCTGGAATTTCCGCTGGCGCTGTGGATCGACTTCGTGTTGCCCAAGGCGCGGATCCTTGAGATTTACCTCAACATTGCCGAGCTCGGCCCGCAGGGCCAGTTCGGGGTGGAGGCGGCCAGCGCCTATGCCTTCGGCAAATCGGCCGAGAACCTCTCGCCCCGGGAAGCCGCCCTGCTGGCCTCGATCCTGCCGAACCCGGTCAAACGTAGTGCTCGGACCCCCGGCCCCGGTGTCAGGCGGCTGGCTGCGACCTACATGGCGCGGGGACAGGCGAGCTCGCTCGTGACGTGCTGGCGCGAAAATCGCTGATTTCGGGCCCATTTGGGGCATATTTTCCGGCCCAGGAGCCTAGCTTTACGGCCAGCCTTCCTCTATAAGCGCGGCCTTGATCGGCATTCAGCTCGCCTCGTATTGCGGGTGCTGAGCCGTCCCCTCGCGGACGATGCCCTGATGACACCAATCCCTAGAGGATATTGAAATGGCCGTTCCGAGAAGAAAAACCTCGCCGTCGCGCCGTGGCATGCGCCGCTCGGCAGACGCGATCAAGAAGCCGACCTATGTGGAAGACAAGGACTCTGGCGAGCTCCGTCGTCCGCACCATCTCGACCTCAAGACCGGCATGTACAAGGGCCGTCAGGTCCTGAAGAAGAAAGAGTCCTAAGGACCTTTCTTGGGCAGGACGATTTGACCTGCCTGATTTCGGCCAACCCATGAGATATGACAGTGACGGCGGCGGAGCCAATGCTTCGCCGCCGCATTGTCCTGTCTGGATATCTTGATCGAGAAGGCATTTCGCCGATGGTCGGTTTCCCGCTGCTCCTGATTCCGCTCGCGGTCTACAACATCATCGCCTTCCTGATGCCGAGCGTGTCCTTCACGGACGTGCTGTTCAAGGTGCCGATGATCACGGGCGAGACCTGGCCGGTGACGCTCGCCGATCTCTTGCTCGCGCTGGGCGTGCTGCTGCTGCTGCTCGAAGTGGTCAAAGGCGCGCGGCCCGGCTCGAAATTCCTGATGGATCATCTGCTGTCGTTGATCATCTTCGGCGCGGCCGCCGCCGAATTCGTGATGTGGCCCAAATTCGGCAACTCCACTTTTTTCCTGCTGGTGCTGCTCGCGATGGCCGATTTCCTCGGCGGCGTCGCCCAGCGCACGCGCCGCCGCGTCACCTATGTCGCTGAGACAACAGTGCCCGCTGCGCGCAGGGGCAAGCGCCAGGCCGAGCCGCTGGCGGACGAAGCCTCGCCCGAGCCAAAGTTGCCCGAGCCCAAATTCGAGCCGGCGCCCGCGCCCCAAGCAGCGCCTGTCGTGCCGCCCGCGCCCTCGGCCCAGTCGGTAGCCGAATCCGTGCTGATGGATCATCCCGCGCCGAAGCCGGCCCAGAGCATTCCGCCCTCGCCGGAAATCCCCTCGCCGCATCTGCAGCTGGGCAACGGCACGCCGTCGTCTCCCGACGCTCCGCGCTGATTTCTCTGAGTTTGGCTTAGTCCCACCGCAATGTCGGTGCGCTCCCTCGCCCCGCCCTTCGCGGGGAGAGGTGAAGGACGACGGCCTCGCTTCGAAAAATTCGATCCGATCAAGCCACCTGCCGCGTGCGTGCGGTGACGCTTCCGAGCGGGCGCTTGCTGCCATAGGCCATGCGCGCGTCTTCGGAGGAGGCGCGGCGCAGCCGGGTGGTCTGGGGCAGGTGCTCGGCATTGGCGATGAGCTGGGTGACGAAGCTCGGATCGGGGCGCGGCAGCGGCGCCTTGAGGACCCACGCAAGTGTAGGCATGACCGGCACCAGGGCCGTGCCCGTGCCGGCTTCCACTACGTTCGATCGATCAGTACCCAACATCGCAATCACCGTTGATCCGGCCAAGATGTCGCGTTTCGAGACGCTGGCGCCGGGTGCGTGTCAGTACTCGCAAGGCCTATGCCGGGCAGGCCGGTTTGGTTCCGCCGCACGCGGAAACGTGGTTTCCAAATTGTTTATCAACTTTGCCTAGGGTCGGGGACGAATCTGGCTCTATCCTGTGCCGGCTCTGGACTCCCCGCTGTCCCGAAACGAGGCGATTTTGACCCCCGCATTGCCGCAAGCCTCCGACATCCTGGCCGCGCTCGGTCAGGCCGTTTTCGCCTGGGACATCGCCAGCGATGTGATCGTCTGGGGGGAGCAGGTCAGCGCCGTCTTCCCCGGTATCCCCGCTGAGCGGCTCGCCACCGGCGCCGAATTCGCCAAGCTGATCGAGCCTTCGCAATCGCTGCGGAGCGCCGCGCTGGCGCAGACCTCCGCCGTGCACGGCGCCGATGGCACGCCTTACCGGGTCGAGTACGGCGTGCGCATGAGCGCCGCCGATCCCGTGATCTGGATCGAGGAGACCGGGCGCTGGTTCGCCGGCCCCGATGGCCGCCCCACGCGGGCGATCGGCTCTATCCGCATCAACAATGAGCGCCACGCCCGCGACGAGGAGCTGGCCAAGCTCGCCCGGCTCGATCCGCTGACCGGCGAGCTGAACCGCTCCCACCTGATCGCGGCGCTGGCCGAGTCGATCGAGGAGACGACCCGCTTCCGATCGACCGCGGCCTTCATGCTGGTCGGCATCGATCATCTCGCCCGCGTCAACGACGCCTTCGGCTTCGACGTCGCCGATGCCGTGATCCTCGACGTCGCCAGGCGCATCCGCGCGCGGCTGCGCGGCGGCGACGTGCTCGGGCGCTTCTCCGGCAACAAGTTCGGCCTGATCCTGAAGAACTGCACGGTCGACGACATGAATGTTGCCGCTGAACGCTTTCTCGCCGGTATCCGCGACGAGGTGGTGCCGACCAAATCCGGCCCGGTTTCGGTCACGGCCTCGATCGGCGCGGTCAGCGTGCCGCGTTATGCCCGCAGCACCGACGAGGCGGTCAATCGCGCCCACGAGACGCTGGATGCCGCCAAGCGTCGCCGCGCCGGCTCGTTCGCGGCCTGGCGCCCCGATGCCGCGCGGGATGCGCAGCGCCGCGTCAACATCCGCGTCACCGACGAGATCGTCACCGCGCTGAACGAGCGCCGCATCAAGCTCGCCTATGAGCCGGTGGTCGCGGCCGCCTCGCGCGAGCGCGCGTTCCACGAATGCCTGGTGCGGATGGATCAGGGCGACGGCCAGGTGCTGCTCGCGCCCGACATCGTGCCGGTGGCGGAGCGGCTCGGCCTGATCCGCCTGGTCGATCACCGCGTGCTTGAGCTCGTGGTCGCCGAGCTCGCCGCCGCGCCCGGCATCTGCCTCAGCCTCAACATCTCGCCGGATACGACGATGGATCCGGACTGGTGGGCGGGAATCGAATCGCTGATGCAGGCCCATCCCGGCGTTGCGGAGCGGCTGATCGTCGAGATCACCGAGACGGTCGCGATCCAGGACATCGACGACGTCCGCGCTTTTGTCGGCCGTCTCAAGCATTTCGGCAGCCGCATCGCCATCGACGATTTCGGCGCCGGCTACACCTCGTTCCGCAACCTGCGCAAGCTCGGCGTCGACATCGTGAAAATCGACGGCGCCTTCGTACAGAACATCACCCATTCCGCCGACGACCGCGCCTTCGTGCAGACCCTGATCGACCTCGCCCGCCGGCTCGACATCAAGACCGTGGCCGAATGGGTGCAGGACGAAGAGGCCGCGAACATGCTGCGCGACTGGGGCTGCGACTACATCCAGGGCCGCCTGATCGGCCTCGCCTCAGCCGAGCGCCCGTGGGGCGCGCCGCCGGACAGCGCGCTGCCCGCGGCAAGCTGAGCTGCCGTAGGCTGGGCAAAGCGAAGCGTGCCCACAACCGTTGCATTCGTCGCGAGATGGTGGGCACGGCGGTAAAGCATGATCCGGAAAAGTGCGAAGCAGATCATGCGCAAACAACAACCTAAAGCGCGATGACGATTCATCCCAATCTCATCGCGCTTTAGCGCGCCTTTGCCTATCCTACGATTGCGCCCGTAAGATCTACTCTTTCCCGCGTCATTGCGAGCGCAGCTACGCCACGCAGATGCCCGGCACCGCGACCTTCTGGAACAGATGTGGGCTGGCCACGGCTGACGCCGGGTAGTCCGCGATCTTGGCGCGAAATTCCGGGTTGGTGAACGCCGCGCGGAAATGCGCGTTGGATTCCCACACCGCGTAATTGAGATAGGTCGGATTGTCGCCGACGGCGCGGTGGAGCTGGGTCGAGATGAAACCCGGCTGCCGCTTCATGAAAGCGGCATCGTCCTGCCAGCTCGTCAGAAAACCCTGTTCATCGGCGGCATCGAGCGTGAACAGATTGACCAGCACCACGGGGCCGGCATCAAGCGCGATCTGGCGGTCGATCGGGAAGGTGGGGTCGAGAGGGCGCATCTGCGGCATGGCATCGCTCCGTCTAATTTGGTACCATCATGTCAATTCGGTGAGTTACGACATAGACATTTGACATAATGATGTCAATACGGATCAATCGTTACAAATGACCGAGCCCAAGCGGACCCCGGCGGGCGATGCCCTGACCGACCTGATCCTCGACCTGTTCCGGGCCAACGGCCTGCTTCTGACCGCAGGTGACCGGCTGGTGGCCTCGCTCGGCCTCACCAGCGCGCGCTGGCAGATCCTCGGGGCGATCGTCGATGCCGAGCGGCCTGAGCCGGTCGCCTGGCTGGCACGCAATCTCGGCGCCAATCGCCAGAACGTGCAGCGCATCGTCAACGATCTGGAGCGGGATGGTCTCGTCGTGTTCGAGACCAACCCGCATCACCGCCGCGCGCAGCTTGTGGTGCTCACCGACAGGGGCAGGCAGATCTATGATGCTGCCGGCCGCTTGCAGGTCCCGTGGGTGAATGGCCTGTCGGATGGATTGTCGGTGAAGGAGATCGAGACGGCCCGCCGCGTGATCGGCGTCCTGCGCGACCGGCTCAAGGAAGCCGGCGAAAGCTGATTGCGTCGCGCGCTTTACGCCACGCGCCGAACCGCGTTCAGCGTTTCGATGGTACGTCCGACTTCGGCCGCCGGGCAGGGCTTGCCGAAATAATATCCCTGCACCGCGGTGCAGCCGCATTCGCGCACGAAGTCGAGCTGCTCGATGGTCTCGACGCCCTCCGCGGTGGTCTCGACGCCGAGCACGGAGCCGAGGCTGGCGATGGTGCGGACGATGGCGACGCTCTCCGGGCTTTCGCCGAGCGTGCCGACGAAGGAGCGGTCGATCTTGATGCGGTCGAACGGAAATTTGCGCAAGTAACTGAGCGAGGAATAGCCGACGCCGAAATCGTCGAGGCTGACGCGTACGCCCAGCGCACGAAGCTGATGCAGGATCTCGATCGTCGCCTCGCTGTCGTCGAGCAGCGCCGTCTCGGTGACCTCGAGCTCGAGCCGCTGCGGTGCCAGGCCGGCCTCCGCCAGCGCGCTCGTGACCATCGCCACTAATCCGCGCGAGCGGAACTGCACCGGTGACAGATTGACCGCGACGGTGACATCGGGCCATGAGGCGGCCGTGGCGCACGCCGTGCGCAGCACCCATTCGCCGATCTGGACGATCAGCCCGTTCTCTTCCGCGATCGGAATGAACTCGGCCGGCGAGACGAAGCCGCGCGAGGGATGTTTCCAGCGCAGCAGGGCTTCGAAGCCGGTGAGCTCGGTGGTGTCGAGCCGCACCTGCGGCTGGAACACCAGGTGGAATTCGCGCCGTTCCAGCGCCGCGCGCAGATCGTGCTCCAGCGCGTGGCGGCTGCGCGCCTGCTCTTCCATCTCGGGCTCGAACAGTTGATAGGCGCCACGGCCCTTGGCCTTGGCCTGGTACAGCGCGAGGTCGGCGCACTTCATCAGCTCGTCGGCATCGAGCCCGTGATCGGGCGCGATCGCGATGCCGACGGAGACGCCGACATGGATCGACTGGCTTTCCAGCGCCGGCGGATGACCGATGATCTCGACCAGGTGGCGCGCGAGCTTTTCGGCCGATTCCGGCTGCGGTCCGCGCTGGAGCACGGCGAACTCGTCGCCGCCGAGGCGCGCGACGGTGTCGTGCTCGCCGACATTCTCCTTCAGTCGCCCCGCCACCCAGCGCAACAGCCGGTCGCCGGCGGCATGGCCGAGGCGGTCGTTGACGGTCTTGAAATTGTCGAGGTCGAAGCACAGCACCGCCATCGCACCGCCGGCGATCGCCACCTGGTTCAACCCCTCGCCCATCTTCTCGCGGAACAGAGTGCGGTTGGGCAAGTCAGTCAGGGAGTCGTGGCGCGCCATGTGTGCCACCCGCGCCTGCGCCTTGTGGCGCTCGGTGACGTCCTCATAGGTGACGACCCAGCCGCCATGCTCCATCCGCTTGTGGTTGAGCTTGATGATGCGGCCGTCGCTCAAATGGCGGTGCAGCGTGTGCTCGCCCTCGCGCAGCCGCTCGACATAATCGGCATAGAGCTTGGCCGCGGTCGTATTCGGATGGATGCCGAGATCGCAGCTGTGCTCCATGATCTCGCGCATCGAGACGCCGGGCTTCACCACGTCGGGGGAGAGGCCGTACATCTCGATATAGCGGCGGTTGCACACGATGATACGCAGGCTGGCATCGAGCATGCACAGGCCCTGGCTCATGTTGTTCAGCGCCGCGTCGAAGCGGCGATATTGCTCGCTCAGCTCCTCGACCGCACGCTCGCGCTCGGTGATGTCCTCGTAGGTGGCGACGAAGCCGCCCTCGGCCAACGCGCAATAGCGCACCGAGATCACGGTGTTGTTCGACATGCTCCGGCGCATCGGCGAGGAGTCGCGGCTGGCGATCCGGGCGCGGGCCGCTTCGAGGATCTGCTGCGGGCTGTATTCCGAGGAGAACGCGCCGTTCACCATCGATCGTTCGATCAGCTCGCCGAGATGCGTGCCGGGCCTGGTCTCCTCCGGCGACAGCCGATAGATGGTGCGGTAAGTGTTGTTGCAGACGCGCAGGCGCATGTCGCTGTCGTAGAAGGCGAGTCCGTGCGCCATGTTCTCCAGGGCCGCATCGAGCATGAAATTCTGCTGCCGCAGCGTCTCCTCGTATTGCAGCCGCTCGGTGACGTCCTCGTGCACGGTGACCCAGCCGCCGTCGGGGAGAAAGCGCGAGACGGCCTGCACCATCCGTCCGTCATAGCGCATCACCAGCAAGGTCTTTGCCTTCCGGCCGCGCACGTCCTCAAGGCGGGTCTGGTGGAATTCGTCGGCCGACATGCCCGGCAGGTTGCCGCGCGAGAGCCAGTGGTCGATGGCCGTGCTATGCGCGACACCCGGTTTCACGACGTCGGGATCGAGATTGTAGAGGTTCAGGAAACGTTCGTTGCAGACCACGACGCGGCTGTCGGCATCATACATGATCAGGCCGTGCGACATGTTGGCGAGCGCGTGCTCGCTACGCTCAGTCTGCACGCGCAGCTCTGCTTCGAGCCGGGCGAGGCGGCTGACATCGTCGCAGATCGTCATCCAGCCGCCGCCGGGGAGCGGCTTCAGCTCGAGCGACATGACAAGGCCACTCGCAAGCCGCTGCTCGGTCCGGAACGGCTTGCCCGCTGCGATCTGGGCAATCCGCGCCGAATAGAGTGCGTCGAGCTCGTTCTCGGGAAAGTTGCCGCGGCTCGCGCTGTGCGCAAGCACCTCGCGGTAGCTCGTGCCCACCCGCACGATGTCGGCCGACATGTCGAACAGGCCGAGGTAGCGCTGATTGACCAGCACGATCCGGTTGTCGGCGTCGTAGACGCAGACGCCCTGCTCCATGTGGTCGAGCGCAAGCTGGCTCAGCGCAACCAGCGCCTCCGGGCCCTGCTCGCGGCGTGCACCAAGCTCGTTGTCGCGGGTCGACGTCATGGGATCGGCGGGATCTCGGCGGGCAATAGACTTAACGCAGCGCAATTCGGACGCCGAGGCTAGCGAACAGGCGGGAAAATTCCCTTAAGCGCAGTAGTTTACGGAGGGTGACTGGCGATAGGAAAAGGCGTGTGCCGGCAGGCGAATCTGGAGGAGCCCGCGAGCCAGAGCTGGCCCGAGAGTGCGCAGTCGGCGCGTCCACTACGGCCCGTACAGAACGAGCTCGGTACCGGTCAGGTCGCCGAGCTGCGGGCGATGCGGGCCCTTGAAATATTTGCGGCCACGCCGCTCCGTATAAATGCCGGCAAGGCCGGGGATTGGGCCGTTGGCATCGATCGCGACCGAGATCTTGCCGAGCCGCAGCAAGAGCCGGCCGATGCGGCCGGCGCAGGCGGCGTATTCGGCGGCGCTGCGGCAATAGATCAGCTTCATCGCGGGCGGCGCGATGAAGCCACGGCGGATGCGCACCGGTTGCAGGATGAACGGGAACGTTCCGTCAGGCGTGCGGACGGCCAGGCTGAGGCAATTGTAGCGCGCATGCCGCGTCAACAGCTCGGTCTCCTCGGCGGAAAGTCCCTCGATGGTCTTGGCGTGCTGCGGAATGACCTCGATCTCGCTCCAGCGCGGGGCGCGCGAGAGCGCCGGCACGGAGAAGAAGATGCCGCGGCAATAGGCGCGAAAGCCCTGGGTCTCGATGATCGGCCAGGTCCACGGCGCCGGGCTGATATTGAGATAGGTGACTTCCTTGTGCCGCTGCGCGATCTTGGTCAGCAGCGGCGCATAGTTGCGGTAGGCCGGATCGACATACCAGCTCGACAAATTGCACTGGATGGCGGTCTCCTCGCCGACCTTCCGCGCCGTGTAGATCAGCAGCAGCACGCCGACCGGCGTGCCGTCATTGTCGAGCATATAGCCGAAGCGGGGGTAGCCCTCTGGCACGGGCCGGAAGGCCTGTCGGCGCAGGCCCTGGATCCAATAGTTGTACGAGCGGCCGACGAAGCCGCGCGTCAACAGGTCCGCGACCGCCTCGACGTCGGCTTCGGTGATCTCGCGGCATCGGACCTTGGTGTGGATCACGCTCGTCTTGCCCGTGGAAATGGGAGGCCTCGTGAGTTTGGTTAGCGCCAGCCTTCGCCATGGGCTTCAGCCGCGATCTGCGGCTGCATGCCCATGATCTCCCGCACCGTGGCGGGCCACGCGGAAAGGTCGGTGCCATGGGTGTGGAACATGGCGACGGCCAGGCGATCCATGCCGAAGGCGACGCAGCCGGTGTGCGCAGGCTCGCCATTGGCGTCCTGGATGCCCCAGGTCGTGCCGAAATGTTCGCGGTGATAATTGAAGCTCATGCATGCGGTCGGCTGCTCTTCCGAGCGGAGCGGGATCAAGAGCTCGAACTTGAGCTGCTGCTGTTTCTGGCTCACCGCCTTCATCTGGCCGACGCGGCCGAAAAACGGGTCGCTGGCATAGTCGACGCGGAAGGTCAGGCCGAGGTCGGTCGCGATTTTCTGCGCGCGCACCATCCAGCGCTCGCGGAAATCGGCGACGTCATCGGGCGTGCCGATGCAGACATATTCGCGCATCCGGAACGATTGCAACCGGTCGAGGTGCTTTGACGGCTCGCGGCGGAAGCAGTCGGCGGCGACGTCGAAGCGCAGGCCCCCTTTCGGCAAAGGTCCGCGGCTCGCCGCGATCGGATAGACCGGATAACAGGCGGCAGGCGAGAGCACGAGGTCGGCCGGCGAGAGCGAGGTGGTCCAGTCGCCGCCAGCATCGAAGCGGCTCACCGCGGCGTTGATCTCGCGTTCGGTGCCGTGCAGGCCGCAGACGCAGCCGAGCAGGTTCGGAAAGCTCTTGAGATAGCCGGACTTCTCCAACTGGGCCCGGCTCATCACCGGCGGAAAGCGCAGCGCTTCGGTGCCGGCCTCGCGATGCCGAGTGATCAGCGCGGCGAGCTTCTCGACGACGCCCTCATAGAGCGCGGTGCGGGCATAGACGCCGTCCGAGCCCATGCGGTGGAACAGCTTGTCGGCGAGATGATCGAGCGGATCGGTGATCTCGGGCGCGGTCTCGGGCGAGTTGGGAAGGACGGCAATGTTCATGGGATGATGTCCTGCTATCTTAAAATTGTTCTTGTTGTTTTCAGTCATGAAGACTTGTGGGCACGCCGCTCATGAGCGTCGATGTCGCGGCGTTGGCCAGAATGCGGTCGTTGTTGATCATGATCGGCGATGACAGCACGTCGCGGAGGTGACGGCCCATGGTGAACTCGCCGTCATTGCGATAGCCGGAGAGGCCGGCGGTGCGCATCGCATGCATCACGGTCTCGACCGCGAGCTCGGAGGCCTGCACTTTGAGCAGCGTGATCGAGGACTGGAAGTCGAGCGATCCGAGCGCACGCTCGTCGTGCTCGGCGCGAGCAAAGGCATCGATATTGGCCGCGATCAGCGCGCGCAGCTTTGCCAGAGACATCTTTGCAGCGGTGAAATGGGCGGCGGCGGGCGGCATCTGACCGCCGGACGAGCGCGCCGCCTTGCGGATGAAGGCCTGCGCGCGCGTGACGGCGGCGGCGGCAATGCCGGCCCAGGCCGACGACCAGCACAGATGCGCGAACGGCGTCATGGTCTGGGCGTGGATCTTGTCGTAGGCCTCGGGGAAGACGCGGTCGGCGGGGCAATCGACCTTCAGTTCGAAGCCCATCGAGCAGGTGCCGCGCATGCCGAGCGTTTCCCAGCCCTGCGTCTGCTTCAGCGAATAGTCGTCCTTGGCGAGCGCCAGCAGCACCTGATCGGAAGCCGCGGCGTTGGTGGCGCGGCGGGCGATGGTGACGAGACCATCGGCCTCGGCGCCGTAGGAGATCACGGTGGCGTCGCGCACCAGCGAGATGGTGTCGCCGGCGTGATCGACCGCCGCCGCGCTGGCGCGGATGTTGCCACCGTTCTGGCCTTCGGTCGTGGAGGAAGCGAGCAGCCACTGGTCGCGCGCAACCCGGCGCATCATGGTTTCCATCCAGGGAATGCCGTGGCCATGCCTGGTGACGCAGGCGACTTTCGTCGTGTGCATCGCGTAGATCATCGCGGTCGAGGCACAGGCGCGTCCGAGCGTGTAGCAGATGTCGGTGACGTCGTGGATCGAGGCGCCGAAGCCGCCGAACTCGACCGGGATCATGGCGCCGAGCAGCTTCTGCTCGCGCGCGACGTCGAATGCCTTGTGAGGGAACCGGGCGTCGCGATCGACCTCGTCTGCGTCGGCCGCCGCCGCTGCGGCGGTCCGGGCGGCGCGCTCGATCAGGGAAGGACCCTGTTCGAGAAAACCCGTTCGTGTATCGTCGACAGTGAGGACCGCTTCACGCACGTTCATACTCGTCCGCCTCCGGTTTGCCGTTCAGGATCGCCGGCATCATTCGCGACGCCGTGTAGAGCAATCCCCCGACCATCTTTGCTTGTGGGACGAGGCTACGGATTTAATTCAAATTCGTCGATGAAATAGAGGGTAAACGAAGCCCAATTCCGAATGGACAGTTAAGGTCCGGTTGTTTGCATCGCCGGAAATTCGAAGGCCGCGTTAGGGTTCTGGAAAAAGGGCGAATTCCAGACAATCTGAGTCATCGTTTACTAAGAAACGCGAAGTAATGGTGACGCCCATTGCGGGATCGGCCGTCCCTGCCCATCGTAGCCGGCGAGCGATCCGACCTTGATGACAGATGGGAATTTACCGATGCAGTCCTTCGACACCGAATTGCGCAACCGCATCATCAAGCTGGTGAAGGGCATCCTCGAGCAGAATTCGCTCAGCGCCACTGTCACGCCCAAGGCCAAGCTCGTCGACGTCGGCCTGACCTCGATGGACATGGTCAACCTGATGCTGGGCGTCGAAGCCGAGTTCGACTTCACCATCCCGCAATCCGAGATCACGCCCGAGAATTTCCAGTCGGTTGAGACGCTGGAGCGGATGGTCGCGGCCCAGCTAAAGCTCGCGACGGCGGCGTAAGTCACAGACGCCACCACCTCCTTGGTGTCGTTCCTGCGAACGCAGGGACCATACCGCGAGATCTTTCGACGGCTGACGGTCGCAGTACGGAACCACTCGTCTTCGCGAATAACTGCGTGTGGTGATGGGTCCCCGCGCCCGTGCGCAATTGCGCACTAGGCAGGGACGATACTGAATATGAGGCGCTGCCTCGCCCTCACACAGGGCCGCTATCCGCCCCACCATCCCCGTTCCAAAACCGCCGCAAAACTGGCATAGCTTAACCATGTCGCATTTGGCGGACAGGGTGGAGCAGGCATGGCGCAGGCGGTATTGGGCATCATCGGCGGCTCCGGCATCTACGATCTGCCGGGCCTCGAAGGCGCGCACGAAGAGGTGATCAAGAGCCCCTGGGGCAAGCCGTCGGCTCCGCTCCGTCGCGGCTCCATCGCCGGCCTGCCGATCGTATTCCTGCCGCGGCATGACAAGGGCCACCGTCTCTCGCCCTCCGACATCAACTACCGCGCCAATATCGACGTGCTGAAGCGCGCCGGCGTCACCGACCTGATCTCGCTGTCGGCCTGCGGCTCGTTCAAGGAGGAACTGCCGCCGGGCACGTTCGTTCTCGTCGATCAATTCGTCGACCGCACCCATAAGCGCGAGAGTTCGTTCTTCGGCCGCGGCTGCGTCGCGCATGTGTCGATGGCGCATCCGGTCTCGCCGCGCCTGCGCATCCATCTTGCCGCGGCGGCTGAAGCCGAGGGCATCGCGATCGCGCGCGGCGGCACCTATGTCTGCATGGAGGGACCGCAATTCTCCACCTATGCGGAGAGCACGACCTACAAGACGCTGGGCTATTCCGTGATTGGCATGACCAACATGCCGGAAGCGAAACTCGCTCGCGAGGCGGAGATCTGTTACGCCACCGTCGCGATGGTGACGGATTTCGACTGCTGGCATCCCGATCACGATGCAGTCACCGTGCAGGACATCATTCGCGTGCTGAACTCGAACGCCGACAAGGCCAAGGCGCTGGTGGCACGGCTGGCAAAGGAGTTTCCCCGCGAGCACGAGCCGTGCCCGATCGGCTCGGACCGCGCGCTCGACACCGCGCTGATCACCGCGCCCGAGGCCCGCGATCCCGAGCTTCTGAAGAAGCTCGATGCGGTGGCCGGGCGCATCCTGCGCGGGTGAGACACAAGAAGAACGAAAAGGCAGAACGCCATGAAGGTCGACGGCAAGCATTTTCGCAGCATCTGGCGCGAGCGCGACGGCTGGTCGGTCGGCGCGATCGACCAGCGCCGGCTGCCGCACGAGTTCGTCATTGCGAAGCTGACCTCGTGCGAGGATGCGGCGATCGCTATCCGCGACATGCTGGTGCGCGGTGCGCCGCTGATCGGCGCCACCGCGGCCTATGGCATGGCGCTCGCGATGCGCGAGGATGCCTCCGATGCTGGCCTGAAGCGCGCCTATGAGACGCTGATCATGGCGCGGCCGACCGCGATCAATCTGAAATGGGCGCTGGATGAGATGCGCGCGACGCTAGCGCCGATCGATCCCGTTGAACGGGCGGAAGCCGCCTATGCGCGCGCCGACGAGATCGTCGAGCAGGACGTCGAGATCAACCGCGGCATCGCCGGCAATGGCCTTGCGCTGATCGAGGCGATCGCGGCAAAGAAGCCGGGCAAGGCGATCAATGTGCTGACCCACTGCAATGCCGGCTGGCTCGCCACCGTCGACTGGGGCACCGCGACCGCGCCGATCTATCTTGCACATGAGCGGGGCATCAAGATCCATGTCTGGGTCGACGAAACCCGCCCGCGCAACCAGGGCGCCTCGCTGACCGCGTGGGAACTCGGCCATCATGGCGTGGCGCACACGGTCATCCCGGACAACACCGGCGGGCACCTGATGCAGCACGGCATGGTCGACCTCGCGATCGTCGGTACCGACCGCGTCGCCGCCAACGGCGATGTCTGCAACAAGATCGGCACCTATCTGAAGGCGCTCGCCGCGCACGACAATGGCGTGCCGTTCTATGTCGCGCTGCCATCGCCGACGATCGACTTTGCCGTTGATGACGGCATCCGCGACATCCCGATCGAGCAGCGCAGCGGCACGGAGGTTACCGACATGACCGGCCGCACCGTAGATGGAAGGCTGGAGACGGTCCGCATCGTGCCCGAGGGCTCGCCGGTCGCGAATTATGCCTTCGACGTCACGCCCGCGCGCCTCGTCACCGGCCTGATCACCGAGCGCGGCGTGCTGAAGCCGGATCGTGACTCGCTGGCGGCGGCGTTTCCGGAACGGATCTCTGCTGCGGCGAAGTAGTCTTGGTTGGACGAGATCTCGCCACGGCTGCGGCAATGACCGAGAATGACGCGCTAGCTCAGCTCCAGTCCCGTCGCCTTCTCGAGCTCCGCGATCGCCTGCGCGCCGCTCGTCACCTTGATCGTAGTCATGCCCATCTGACGCGCCGGCTTCAGGTTGACGCCGAGATCGTCGAGATAGACGCAATGCTTCGGATCCACCTTCAGGGTCTCGACCATCATCTGGTAGATGCGTGGGTCGGGCTTGCGTAATCCGATTTTGGCGGACTCGATGACGTGATCGAACAACGCCATGACCTCCGCAACGTAGAGCGTGCGCCCGGTCATGCTGCCGATCGCGTTGGCGGGCAGATTGTTGGTGATGCAGCCCGTCTTGAACTGCGTCTTGATGCGCTTCAACGCCTCCACCATGTCGGGACGCAGATCGCCCTGGAGCAGCGGCAGCACGTCGCGGCCGCGCACCTCGGCGCCGAGTGCGCGTGACTCCTCCGCGAACAAGGCATCGAAGGTGTCGATATCGACCTCGGCCCGCTCGAACTTGGCCCAGGCGTTCTCCAGATGATTGGCAGCGTTGGTGCGGCGGATGATGTCGGCAGGCAAGCCGCGCTCCGTCTCGAACCGCGTGAACGCCTCGAACGGCGAACTGGTCAAGACGCCGCCAAAATCAAAGATCACAGCCTGGACCGCCACTGTCCTGCCCTCGTCAATTCCTTTCCAAGAGCGCTAGCATGCGCTATCGGCAAGGACCAGTCCGAAGCATCCGCGCCCGCATCGATGCCGCTCCAATACGTGTTCCCATGATGAAGCTCGCAACCCCAATCATTGCCGCTCTGCTCGCCACACCCGCTTACGCCATCGTCGGCGGCGGCACGCCGCAGGCTGATGGCGTTGCGCGCGCGGTCGTCACCATCGTGGGCTCGCGCGGCAATTTCTGCACCGGCAGCCTGATCGCGCCGAAAATCGTGCTGACGGTTGCCCATTGCGTACAACCCGGCGCCGACTACAAGATCGTCGATCGCGGCACCGACGGTCAGCCGCAATTGCTGAACGTGCGCTCCGTCGCGATCCATCCGAATTTCAACATGCAGGCGATGCAGGCCCATCGTGCCACCGCCGACGTGGCGCTGCTGCAGCTCGATATTCCATTCAAGGGAAAATCGACGGTCGTGGTCGGCGCTCCGACTATTCCGATCCAGGTCGGCGGCCGCTTCGTCGTCGCCGGCATCGGCGTCACCGTGCGCGGTGATGGCAAGAGCGGCGGCACCACGCGCGTTGCCGGTCTCGTCGCGACGGGGCAGCCCGGCACGCTCCAGATCCGGCTGGTCGATCCCGTAACCAACGGTGTTCGCGACGGAATCGGCGCCTGCACTGGTGATTCCGGCGGGCCCGTGTTCGAGGACAAGCCGAGTGGTCCCGTGCTTGTGGGTCTCATCAGCTGGTCCACGGGACCGAATGGCGCCGCCGGCTGCGGCGGCTTGACCGGCGTCACGCCGCTCACGCTCTATCGCGACTGGATATTGCAGACCGCGCGGAGCTGGGGCGCGGCGTTGTAGCTTGATCGCGACTTGATCTATGTCATTTTGCGAGGGAAGCGCGATGGGCGACCATGCCCGTCGCGGAGGAAACGCGCCGCCAATAAGGCGGCCTGAAAAAGACAAGGCATAGAAGCAACAATGAATGTCGCTGTTCGCAGTCACGCCACCGCCAAACAGGCTTCTGAACATTTCGACGTGCTCATCGTCGGTGCCGGCATCTCCGGCATCGGCAGCGCCTATCACATCACCAAGCAGCTGCCGGGCACGAGCTACGTCATCTTGGAAACCCAGGCGACGTTCGGCGGCACCTGGTCGACGCATCGCTATCCCGGCATTCGCTCCGACAGCGATCTCCATACCTTCGGCTACAGCTTCAAGCCCTGGGTCGGGCCGCCGATCGCGACCGCGGAAGAAATCCTCACCTACATGAAAGAGGTGATCGACGACAACGATATCGCCCGGCATATCCGCTACAAGCACAAGATCAACTCGGCGAGTTGGTTGAGCGAACAAAACCTCTGGACCATCGAGGCGGTGACGACGGACACCGGCGAGGCGAAGACTTTCACGGCAAACTTCCTCTGGATGTGCCAGGGCTATTATCGCCATTCGGAAGGCTACACGCCGGAATGGAAGGGCATGGATCGCTTCAAGGGCCGCATCGTCCATCCGCAGACCTGGCCTGACGATATCGATCTCGCGAACAAGAAAGTGATCGTGATCGGCTCGGGTGCGACCGCGGCGACACTGGTGCCGAACATCGCAGACACATGCGCGCATGTCACCATGCTGCAGCGCTCGCCGACCTATTTCCGGCTGGGCCGCAACGCCATCGAGATCGCCGAGGAGCTGCGCCGGCTTCAGGTCGACGAAACCTGGATTCATGAGATCGTCCGGCGCAAAATATTGTTCGAACAGGATGCGTTCACGAAGCTCTGCATCGCCAAGCCCGAGCAGGTGAAGAAGGAGCTGATCGGCCAGATCAGCGCAGTGCTCGGCCCCGACTACGACGTCGAGACGCATTTCACGCCGAGCTATCGGCCGTGGCGCCAGCGCATCGCCTTCGTGCCGGATGCCGATCTGTTCAAGGGCATCGCCAGCGGCAAGGCGTCCGTCGTCACGGACGAGATCGAGTGCTTCGTCGAGAACGGTATCCAGCTCAAGTCTGGCAGGCTGCTCGAGGCCGATATCATCATCACGGCGACCGGCTTCAATCTTTCGGCGCTCGGCGACATCGCCTTCGAGGTCGACGGCAAGCCGCTCGCATTCGGCGAGACCGTGACCTATCGTGGCATGATGTTCACGGGCGTGCCGAACATGGCCTGGGTGTTCGGCTATTTCCGCGCCAGCTGGACGCTGCGCGTCGATCTCGTCGCCGATTTCGTCTGCCGGCTACTCGGCCACATGAAGGCGAAGGGTGCGAAGAAGGTCGAGGTGAGGTTGCGCCCCGAAGACCACAACATGCCGATCCTGCCCTGGATCGATCCGGAAAACTTCAACCCCGGCTACATCATGCGCAACATGAACCTGCTGCCGAAGCGCGGCGACAAGCCCGAATGGCAGCACAGCCAGGATTACTGGACCGAGAAGGATGAGATTCCGAAGACGAATCTGGACGACAAGGCATTTGTGTACGGGTGAGGTGCGCTGGCGAGCGCCACACACCGTCGACGTTCATGTGAACGGCGGTCAACTCTGGAACAGGATGGCACACGCTGCACATGGGCGGATTGATCATTCTGCGCGGCAAAGCGTGGTGTAGTTGCAGCATGGTCCGCTGAATGAACTCCGGTTGTGGCGCCGTCCGGCGATTCCGCCGCTTCCGTAGTTCCACGTAGGGACCCGGTCGCCTAATTTGCCGGCGGCGCCGCCGGGAGCGCCGTTGAGGGCGCTGGGGGTGGGTGGGCTGCCATCGATCGGGCGGGATTGCACGCGCCGGACTGCAACTGCAGTTCGCGCGGCATTCTGGGTCGTTCTGGCCTTCAGCGCGGCGGCGGCGGCGAGTCCCGCCGGCGCGCAGCAATTCTTCAACGGATCGCAGACCACGCTGAATGGCGCCGTCCTCCAGGGGAGGGTAAGGGGAATCACCGCTTCTGCTGCTCGGGCCGGCGCGGGGGGCGCGGCGCGATGGGGGTGCCGGCCATCTTGTTGGCGGCCTCGCTGATGTCGAGCAGCGAGCGGCGGACGTCCTCGATGTAGCTCGCCGACTTCTTCCGCATGGTGTCCGCGAGCTCACGCAATCCCTGCACCTTCTCGAACAGCTCGTCGGCCTTGCCGTCGGCGAAGCCGGGCACCACGCTCTCAATCTTGGTGACGGCTTTATCGAATCCCGCAAAGGCGCTGTCGACCTTGGCCATCACGGCATCGATCTCGCCGCCCTTGCTGCGGAGGTCGGCGGTGGTGCTCTCGAATGTGCGCAGGCCCTCCTTGATCGCGGGGGCGTTGCTCACGATGGTGCGGTCGACGCTGTGCAGGGTGTCGACGATAGATTCGGCATCGCTGAGATCGGCCGTCAGCACGGGAATGCCGTCCGAGTCCAGCGGCACCGGCGGCGCGGAGGGCGCGCCTCCGATCAGCGAGATCGCGGCAACGCCGGTGAGGCCCTGGAACTCGATGCCCGCGACGGTGTCCTTGCGGATCGGCGCCGTGTTGTCGAGCGTCACCAGCGCCACGATCCGGCGCGGACTGTCCAGCTTGATCGACAGGATCTGGCCCGCGGGCACGCCGTCGAAATTCACCGGCCCGCCGCGGCGCAGGCCGCTGGCAGAACCGCCCTCGAACACCACGCGCAGCTGGCTGCGGCTCTGGATCGTGCGCCATTTCTGCACGCCCAGCAGGCCGCCGAACGCCACGGCGATCACCGCCAGCGTCGCGGTTCCGACGACCAGATTGCTCGCGCGTGCCATGCGGGAGATTTTACGGCCAAAACGAGGAGGTTGGAAGAAGGCCGCAATGATACGCGGGACGGGTTAACGACTAATCCGCCCAATGGCATCAGTGTCCGGCCGCGCGTTTCGCCACGGCATTGTTCAGCACAATCAGGGCATCTACCGCCACGCCCGTCTTCGCATTGATCAGGAACGGATTGATGTCGATCGAGGCGATCCGGTCGCCGGCATCCGTGATCAGGTTGGACAGTCCGACCAGCGCCTTCACCGCGGAAGCCTCCTGCAGGGCCGGCCTGCCGCGATAGCCGCGCATCTTGATGCCGGCCTTGGTGCGGCCGATCAGCAGCCGCGCCTCGGCCTCGTCCAGCGGCGCGCCGGCAAGCGCGACGTCCTTCATCAGCTCGATGTCGATGCCGCCCGTGCCGAACAGCACCACAGGTCCCATCTCGGCATCGAGCGAGGCGCCGACCACGAGCTCCAGGTCTGCCTTAACCTGCTGCGCGATCAAAATGCCGTCGAGCTTCGGCTTGCCCTTCAGCTTCGCCACCCGCGCAGTAATGTCGGCGAAAGCCTTCTTGACCTCGGCTGCACTGTTGAGGTTCAACACCACGCCGCCGATGTCGGATTTGTGCAGGATCTCGGCGCTGACGACCTTCGCCACGACCGGAAAACCGATTTGCTTCGCGATCTTCGCAGCCTCCGCCGCGGTCTGCGCGATGGCTTCCTTGGAGATCGGGATGCCATAGGCCTTCAGCAGCTTCTTCGAGGCGACCTCGTCGAGTGCGGCGCCGTTCGTCGCTTTCAACGCCTTCTCCAGCATCGCGCGTGCGGCAGGCTTGGAGCTGGAGACGATGTCGGGCACCTCCTTGCGCAGCTTCGAATAAGCGAGCAACGACTTGATCGCGGTCACCGCGCGGTCCATGCCCTGCATCACCGCGAGATGCGGCAGCGATTTGCTCAAGCCCTTGGTGAACTCGGTGAAGCCGATCGACATCGCGCTGATGTAGATTACGGGCTTCGAAGCCCGGCTCGCCATCTCGTTGACGATGCGCAAATTGCGCTCGCGCTGCTCGTGTGGCGCCTTGGGCAGCTCGGCATCGATGATGACGATGTCGATATCGGGATCATCGATCATCAGCTTGATCGACTTCATGTAGACGGAGGGATCGACCACCGCGGCAAAGCCGGCGTCGAGCGGGTTGCCGACGATCGATCCCGGCCCGAGCATTCTTGCCAGCTCCGCACTGACATGTGGACTGAGCGGAGCAAAGTTCAGGCCCTCGGCATAGAAGGCGTCGATCAGCATGCCGCGCTTGCCGCCGGATAGCGTGACCGCAGCGAGCCGGTCGCCCTTGGGCACGACTGAGTGGACGAAGCATTCGGTGGTCTCGATCAGCTCGTCGAGCCCGCCAACCCGGATCACGCCTTCGCGCGTCGCAATGGCATCGAAGGTCTCGATCGAGCCGGCAAGCGCGCCGGTATGCGCCATCGCCGCGGCGCGGCCGCCCTCTGACGAACCGAGCTTGAGCGCGATCACCGGCTTGCTGGCGGCACGCGCCGCCTTGCAGGCATCGCGAAACGCCTTGGTGTTGCGCACGCCTTCGAGGTAGACGACGATCACCCTGATGCTCGGATCCTCGGCGAAATAGCGCATCAGATCCGGCGTCTCGAGCCCGGTCTCGTTGCCTGTCGTCACCATGTAGCCGACACCGACGCCGCGATCTTCCAGCGCCTGCCGGATCGCCATGACGATCGCCCCGGACTGTCCGGCGATCGCCACCGCGCCCTGTTCCATGGTGACGATGCGGTCGTCGATATTGGTGAACAGCTTTTCGCCGGCGCTCAGATTACCAAGGCAGTTCGGGCCTGTGACCGCCAGGCCGGTCTCGCGCACGGCCGCCTGCAGTTCAGAAGCGAGCTTCTGGCTCTCCGCATCCTGCAATTCGCTGAATCCCGAGGTGACGATGGTGGCCGAGCGCGCGCCAGCCGCAGCCGCATCGCGGATCACCTGCACGGCAAAGCGCGCCGGCACCAGCACGAGCACGTGGTCGGGCTTTTCCGGGAGGCTCGCAAAGTCCTTGTAGCAGGGCACGCCCCAGATGGTCTCGCGCTTGGCATTGACCGGATAGAGCCCGCCCTCGAAGCCGTATTTGACCAGATTGTTCCAGATGCGTTCGGCGTAATTGCCCGGCTTGTCGGTGGCGCCCACCAGCACGATGTTGTGCGGGTGCAGCATGGCGTGGATGCCTTTGACGACATCGCTTGCATCGGGTGGCGGAGACCATGGGCGGGATGCGGACGCAGCAGACACATGGGCTTCCATGGCGTGACCTCACCTGTTGTTCTTATTTGGTGGCGCATCACTCTGTTCTACGGCCAGTCCTTCGCAGTGGCAACCATGTGGGTTTCATGCCGTGTGGTGGAATGAAGTTCGTATCAGTGCGTGTCGCCAGCCCGGTGGGCGATCTATCTGTCGGCTCCAATCAATGTTGCATGCAGGATGTAACGCTCGGGTCCGGAGGTGACTGCGTCGAGAGGCCAGCAGGTTGCGAGAATGAGCTCGAATCCTTGTGCCGTCGCGTCGATACCCGATTCATCGAAACGGACCACGGCCGAGGAATCTGCGCGATAGCGAAAATGTTGGCCGTCGCTGCGCCTGACATCGATGATGTCATCCATCGCAACATTGCGCAGGAAGCGAAAATGCGTGTCGCGATGCGCGGCATAGACCGCAATCCCGCGCTCGCCCGCGTCAGCCGTGTGCTGGATATGGCCGGGTCCGAAAGCGAGAGCCTGTCCGCTCGCGCCTTCCAACACGATGGCGCTGGCGCCGATCCGTTTGACCTCGATCCGCGCGACCGGCCAGGTGTCGGCCCACGACCAGGGCTTCACCGCCTGGCCCGCCGCAATGCTTCGTTCGAACGCCCGCTCCAGCAGCACCTGCGCGAGCCATGCCTTGGCGTGGATGTAGGCGCCGTCGCCGAACAGGATGAGGCCGATTAGCGCCAAGACCACAGGAGAGATGAGGCGGGGCATTGTTTTCATGCTCGTCAGAAAAAGGCGCGCGCGGCCGTTGGTTACGGGACGGGCGACCGCGCGCGCTAACAGAGGAGGTCGGGGGGCTCCTCTCTCAAACAGCGTCGGTGAGCAAGGGCCGACGCCGGTTGAACACGAACAGGATCAGGGCGAGCATGATCAGGATGAAGCCTGCGATTATCTTCAGCTCGGCCGAGGTTGCAGTCTTGGGCAGGCGGATCGCATCGGGCGCGGCGGGGGTCGGCCGCCTTGCCGAAGGCTGGTTGCGCGCATCTGCGTGGCGCTCGCGCAGCTGCGTCGGCGTCAGATGCGGACGCTCGCCGAAGATCTTCTCGAAATCCCAGCCGGCCGGCAGGTTGATCGGCAGCTCGCTCAGCTTGAGCGGCTCGCCTTCGGGACGGCTCGGCGTCTTGTCGACGGCAACGAGGCTGGTCAGGCGCGTGACGATCTGGTGCTCGAGCGCCAGCGCGAGGATCGCCTTGTCGGAGTCTTCGGGCGTCATCTCGCGCAGGGTGCGTGCGACTTCGGCATCGCCGATCTTGCGCCTCGCCCAGACCTTCGACAGGCCCTTGCCTTCGGCGGCGTTTTGCAGCGGCAGCGTCACCGACCACGGCCGGTCGCCGACACGGCCCTTGATCTCGAGCGAGCCCGCGAGCTTGTCGAGTCTTGCCGCCAGCACCAGCGGCTCGTCGCGATAGACGTCGGGAATGATCGCCGGCGTCACATCGGCCTTGGCGTCGGAGAATTTTGCGCTGAGGCCGGTCACGGCCGGATTCTCCAGCTTGGCGAACAGGCCGCGCATGCGCTCCTCGACCTGCTCCACCGAGCCGATATGGGTAAAGGCGCCACGGCCGAGCTCGGCGGCGCGCGTCATCAAATAGGTGTTGGGCGCGGACCCGATGCCGACCATGAACACGCGCGAGCGGCCGCGCATCGCCGCGATGGTTTCGAACAATTGCTGCTCGTTGCCGATCGCGCCGTCGGTCAGGAACACGACCTGGCGGACCATGTTGGTGTCGCCGAGCTTGTCGGCCAGCGCGGCGCGCATGGCCGGCACCATCTCGGTGCCGCCGCGCGCCTGCAATCCATTCACGAAGGCGAGTGCTTCGCCGAGATGCGCGGGATCGGCCGGCACAGAGGTTGAGAACAGCACGTCCATGGTGTCGTCGAAGCGGATCACGTTGAAGCGGTCATTGGGCTGGAGGCGGCCGAGCGCGTAGAGCAGGCTCGCCTTGGCTTGAACGATGGAGGTGCCGCCCATCGAGCCGGAATTGTCGATCACGAACACGACCTCGCGCGGCAGTGGTTTCTGCATTGCCTGCTCGGCGCTGGGCGGGGTGACGAAGGCGAGCAAATAGTCGGCGTCGCCGACACGTTCACGGAACAGGCCAACCGAGGGTGCCTTCTCCGCGGCCGGCTTCCAGGTCAGCTCGAAATCGCGGTCGGCAGGCACAGCACCATCAGCGAGCGTGACGACACGCGTCTTGGTATCCGGGCCCTCGACCTTGACGTGGTGGTGGTGGCTTTTGACCTCGCCGAGCGCGAAGCCGGCCTTCAGGCGCACCGTGATGCTGGTCGGATTGACCGGCGCATTGTTCGCAGGATTCAGCACGGGCGGGGAAATGTGCTCGCGGTCCGGCACCGGATCCGAGCTGGTCGCGCCCCAGCCCGAGCCGTCCTGTCGGAAGTCGACGCTCTGCACGATCGGCGCCGGATTGTAGCGCGGCGCGACCACCAGCGGCACGCGCAACGAATATTCGTTGCCGGATTGGTGCACCGGCTCCTGATATTCGATCTGCACCAGCACGGTTTCGCCGGGACCGATATTGGCGACCGAGTTGGTGAAGATGTTCGGCCGCTCCAGCTCGGTCAACGCAGCCTTCTGGCCGGCGCGGCGCGCCTGCTCGTAGATGATGCGAGCTTGCTGCCGTTCCTTGATGTCGCCGACGATGACGCGGTCGCCGACCGCCATCTTCAGCGTATCGACGGCGCCGCCGGTCGCGAGCGGATAGACATAGGTCGCCTCCACCCAATCCTTCGTCGGGTTGCGGAAGATTTGGGTGATGCGGGCGCGCAGCGTCGGACCTGATACCGTGATGTCGACATCGGTGCCGAGGCGGATCGCTTCGCTATAGGCGCCATCCTCCTTCAGCAGGAGCGTGCCAGATTTGGCGCCAGGTTGGAGCAAGCTGGCCTGCTGCGTCGTCGCCGACCATCCGGGCTCAAAGCTCACCAGCAGGGCCACGAAGGCCACCAGCATCACCGCGATGCCCTGCACGAGGAGAAACAATCCGAGCTTGATCAACCGGCCGAGCATGGGGTGATCGTCGCTGTCGGCGGTGTCGTAGGTGTCCATTTGGCCTGCTCCCGAAGCATGTTCGCTGGCCCAAAGCATCTGCCGGAGGCGCTGATGTCGCGAGCAGAATGATCGGCAATGTTCCGCCGCGGCCGGCCCGGCCCGGCCGCCGCCGGGGTCGCCATGTGCGGTTTTGTGCTGGTTTGTCCGCCCTGCTAGAATAGGTCTCCTGGAGCAGGGCCACGATGCAGACGCAGGACAAACTCAACGACAGGCAGCTTTCGGACGAGCAGAGCCGCGAGATCGCAGAGACCATTCGCGAGGAGCTGGCGAGACGCCGGATCTCCCGCCAGGCGCTGGCCGAGCAGGCCAAGCTCAGCCTGTCGACCCTGGAGAAGGTGCTCGGCGGTCGCCGGCCGTTTACGCTGGCGACGACCGTGCGGCTGGAGCAGGCCCTGGGCGTCTCCCTGCGCAAAAATGCCGTCGTGGTGGCGCCCGCGGCCGCAAACGATGTCGCGCCCGACAGCCTCGGCTCCTATGCGCATCGCGCGGTGACCTGGCTCGAGGACGTCTACATCACGCTGCGGCCGTCGTTCGGCGACCAGAACGCGATCTTTGCCTATCGCACCGAGATCGTCTGGGAGCCGAAGATCTCCTCCTTGGTTTTTCGCGAGGGTGAGCGGACCGATGCCGCCTATGAGCATACCGGCGAGGTCGCGGTGCCGCATCAGTCCGGCTTCATCTATCTCGTCATCATCAAGCACGGTCAGCACCGGGTGATCACGGTGTCGCGGCCGACGGTGAATGGCGAGATGTACGGCATCATCTCGACGCTCCGCGCCGGCCCCGGCTCGCAGCTCACGCCGGTCGCGGCCCCGATCGCCTACGTGCCGCTCCGGAACGTCCCGAAGCCGTCCCTGGGACGGGTCGGTCCCGACGATGGCAACCATGCATTGTACCGAAAGCATCTGCGGCGCGCGGTGGAAGAGCCGTTCGCAGTGTTTCTGTCGGTATGATTGGCAAGAAATAGGTCCGGCACCGGCTGCGCATCCGCCGCCGTGATGAGAGGTTAAAGCGCGGTGAGATTTGGAGAATAGTCATCGCGCTTCAGGTTGTTGTTCACGCATGATCTTTCTGGAAAAGCGCTTCGCACTTTTCCGGATCATGCTTTAGCCGCCCGTTTCGGCGCTGATGATGTCGCCGAACAGCTCCCATTGGCCCTTCTTGAACCGCCACATCTTGAGCTGCTCGATCGGCGCGAAGTCCGTGGAGGACGTGTTGATCTTGATGCCGGGGATCAGCGTGTCGGGCACGAAGTCCTTCAGGCTTGCGGCCTGCTTCATCACGTTCTCGCGGGTCAGATTGTCGCCCGACTGCTTCAGCACCTGCACCATGGTCTGGGCCGCAGCGTAAGCGTAGACCAGATTGGCGTCCGAGATGTTGGCGCCCGGCATGTACTTGTCGATGAAGCTCATGAACCTCTTCATGCCCTCGTCGTCCTTCCATTGCGGATCCGACGCATCCTTCAGATAGCCGGCCGACAGCACGCCTTCGGAGGCATCGAGGCCTGCCGGCTTCATCACCGCGCCGATCGAGACCGAGACGTCGGTCATCAGGTGCATCGGCTTCCACTCCAGCTCCGCGATCTTCTTGATGGCTTGAGCCGCGAATTTCGGGGTCGCGATGTTGACGAAGACATCGGCGCCGGTGCCCTTGAGCTTGACGATGTGGGCGTCGATCGACGGTTCCGAGGTCTCGTAGCTCTCTTCGGCCACGATCAGCTTCGACGCCTTGTCGCCGAAAATGTCCTTGATGCCGGCGAGGTAGTCTTTGCCGAAATCGTCATTGGCATAGAAGATCGCGACTTTCGCGTCCGGCTTCTCCTTCAGAATGTATTTTGCGAAGATCTGGGCCTCGACCCGGTAGCTGGGCTGGAAGCCCATGGTCCATGGAAAGTTCTTCGGGTCGTTCCACTTGCTGGCGCCGGTGGCAAGGAACAGCTGTGGCACTTTCTTGGCGTTGTGATATTTCTGCACGGCGGTCTGGGTCGGCGTGCCCAGCGCGTTGAACACGAGAAACACCTCGTCGCTCTCGATCAGCTTGCGGATCTGCTCCACCGTCTTCGGCGGCGAATAGCCGTCGTCATAGGAGATCCAGTTGATCTTGCGGCCGTTGATACCGCCCTGGTCGTTGACCATCTTGAAATAGGCTTCCTCGGTCTTGCCGATGATGCCGTAAGCGGAGGCGGGACCGGAATAGGCCTCGACATTGCCGATCTTGATCTCGGTGTCGGTGACGCCGGTGTCGTATTTCTTCTGCGCGTAAGCGCCGTGAGCCGAGAGCAATGTCAGGGCCGTTGCCGCGGCGAGCAGGGAGAGTTTCTTGTTCTTCATGGAAATTCCTTCGACGTCTCTTGGGGTGGAGCAGGCACTTTCAAAACATAAAAGCGCCCGCGAGGGGCGCTTCGGTCAGGCATTGGCGGCTTTCTTGTCGACTTCGGAGGCCACCGAGAATTCCTTGCGCAAGGTCGGCTTGTGGATCTTGCCGGTGGCGTTGCGCGGCAGTGCATCGACGAAGCGGACCTGGCGCGGGCATTTGAAGCGCGCGAGGTTCGCCGCGCAATGCGCGAAGACCTCGGCTTCGCTCAGCCGCTGGCCCGGTTTGACCGCGATGATGGCAAGGCCCACCTCGCCCCATTGCGCATCGGGAATGCCGATCACCGCGGCTTCGGCGATCGCGGAAAGCTGATGCAGGACGTTCTCGACCTCGGCCGGATAGACGTTCTCGCCGCCGGAGATGTACATGTCCTTCCAACGGTCGACGATGTAGTAGAAGCCTTCGTCGTCGACGCGTGTTGCGTCGCCCGTGTGCAGCCAGCCGTCGGTGAAGGAGGTCTTGTTGGCCTCCGGCCTGTTCCAATAGCCGGGCGTGATGTTGGGGCCTTTCACCCAGAGCTCACCGAGCTCGCCGACATCTGCATCGCTGCCGTCGGGCCGCACGATGCGCACCTCAGTGTGCAGCACGGGCTTGCCGGCGGAGCCCGCCTTGCGCGCCGCATCCTCGCGATCGAGCACCAACACGGCCGGCGAGGTCTCGGTCATGCCGTAGCCCTGCTGGAGCGCGACGCCGCGCGCCTCCCACACTTTCAAGAGCGGCACCGGCATCGGCGCGCCGCCGACACCGCCGACGATCAGCCGGGACAGGTCGGTCGTTGCGAAGGCCGGATGCTGCGCCATGAACTGGTAGATCGCGGGCACGCCGAAGAACACGTTGATGCCCTGCGCGGGATCATCGATCAGGCCGAGCGCCGTGCCGGGATCGAAGGCGCGCATGATCATCACGGTGCCGCCGGCATGCAGCACCGGATTCGTGTAGCAATTGAGACCACCGGTGTGGAACAGCGGCAGCACGGTGAGCAACACCGAAGACGGCCCGATGCAGGCGGGGCCGCCGAGATTGACGCAATTCCAGAAGGTCATGCCATGGGTGATAGTCGCGCCTTTCGGATGCCCCGTGGTGCCCGACGTGTACATGATGGTCGAGACGTCATCGAGCGTGACCTCCTCGGCGCGGTCGAGCGGCTTTGCGGCGGCGATGCCGGCCTCGTAGGCGCCGCCGGGGCCGAGCAGCAGGCTGGTCGCGACGCCGCAAAGCTTGGCGACGGCGAGCGCGGTTTCGGCCAGATCGGTGTCGTGGATCATCACCTTCGGCGCACAGTCACCGGTGATGAACTGGAGTTCGGGAACGGTGAGGCGGGTGTTGAGCGGCACGAAGATGGCACCGAGCCGGCCGCAGGCGAACTGCACCTCGAGCGTATCGGTCGTGTTCATTGCCAGCACGGCGACGCGATCGCCGCGCGAGACCTTCAACGTGTCACGGAAGAACGAAGCGAGGCGCGAGACGCGGCCATCGAGCTGCGAATAGGTGAAGCGGCGCTCGCTGGCGAGGTCGATCACCGCAACCTTGTTTGGCGTCCGGCGGCCATGGTGGGCGATCCAGTCGTAATAACGAACGGCCAAAAATCCCTCCCTGGGCGTCCTGTGCCGCCTCGCGTCGCTGGTTCCGTGCACCATGCCCGGCATGGCCTGGGGCCAGCCGGAGTCTGTGCAGCAGTCTTTTTTGATCCGGAGTTGGCCTGCGAGGGGTGAAAATCGTCTTGCGTTGAGTTGCTAGGCCATGGGTGCGGTGGAGCGGTTCCTCCGGTCAGCCACTCTGCGCAAGTGAACGGCAAATGTTCCGGCCATGGTGAATGAGCCGAATCCGCCAGCAGGGCGAGAGTTGTGATGAAGAGTCCGTTCTATACCGCCGAGCACGACGCCTTCCGCGAGGTCATGCGCCGCTTCGTCGAGAAGGAGGTCGCCCCGTTCGCCCATGAATGGGACGAGGCCGGCGAATTCCCCCGTACGCTCTATCGCAAGGCGGCCGAGATCGGCCTTCTTGGGCTCGGTTTCCCCGAGGAATATGGCGGGATCGCCGCCGACCAGTTCATGAAGATCGTCGCGAGCCAGGAATTGGCGCGCGCCGGGGCCGGCGGCGTCAGCGCCAGCCTGATGAGCCACACCATCGGCGCGCCGCCGATCGCGCGGGCCGCGCGGCCCGAGGTGAAGGCGAGGGTGCTGCCGCAGGTGCTGGCCGGCGAGAAGATCTCCGCGCTCGCGATCACCGAGCCGGGCGGCGGCTGTCTGATGTCGCGAACCTCCGCACCCGGGCGCGGCGCGACGGGGATCACTACGTCGTGAGCGGCGAGAAGACTTTCATCACGTCAGGCGTACGCGCCGACTATCTGACCGTTGCGGTGCGCACCGGCGGCGAGGGCGCGGGCGGCGTCAGCCTGCTCCTGGTCGAGGGCGATACGCCCGGCCTGTCGCGCACCAAGCTGAAGAAGATGGGCTGGTGGGCCTCCGACACCGCTACGCTGCATTTCGACGCGTGCCGGGTGCCGGCCGAGAACCTGATCGGCGAGGAGGGCCAGGGCTTCAAGATCATCATGCAAAACTTCAACAGCGAGCGGATGGGCATGGCGGCGAGTTGCACCGCCTTCGCCCGCGTCTGTCTCGACGAGGCGATCGCCTACGCCAAGGAGCGCAAGACCTTCGGCAAGCCGCTCGCCCAGCACCAGGTCATCCGCCACAAGATCGTCGACATGGCACAGAAGGTTGCGGCAAGCCAGGCGATGCTGGAGATGCTGGCCTGGCGGCTGGAGCAGGGCGAGAGCCCGGTCGCCGAGATCTGCATGATGAAGAACCAGGCGACCCAGACCATGGCGTTCTGCGCCTCGGAAGCCGTGCAGATCTTCGGCGGCGCTGGCTTCATGCGCGGCATCAAGGCCGAGCGGATTTACCGCGAGGTCAAGGTCAACGCCATCGGCGGCGGCACCGAGGAGATCATGAAGGATCTGGCGTCGCGGCAGATGGGGTTGTGAACTCACCGTCATTCCGGGGCGAGGCGAAGCGTCGAACCCGGAATCTGGATATTATAGGACTCATCTCTGGATTCCGGGTTCGCGCTATGCGCGCCCCGGAATGACAAAAGGGAAAAAATGCTATTCACCGCCGACCACGACGACATTCGCCGCTCCTTGCAAAAATTTATCGCGCACGAGATCAATCCTCATGTCGATGAATGGGAGAAGGCCGACATCTTCCCGGCGCATGAGCTGTTCAAGAAGATGGGCAGCCTCGGCTTCCTCGGGCTGAACAAGCCGGTCGAGTTCGGCGGCTCGGGCCTCGACTATTCCTATGCAGTGATGATGGCGGAGGAGCTTGGCGCAATCACCTGCGGCGGCGTGCCGATGGCGATCGGGGTGCAGACCGACATGGCAACGCCGGCGCTGGCGCGGTTCGGCTCGGACGAGGTGCGGCGCGAATTCCTCAGCCCATCGATATCAGGCGATTACGTCGCCTGCATCGGCGTCTCCGAGCCCGGCGCGGGCTCCGACGTCGCTTCAATCAAGACCAATGCGCGCTCCGATGGCGACGACTACGTCATCGATGGCGGCAAGATGTGGATCACCAACGGCACCCAGGCGGACTGGATCTGCCTGCTCGCCAACACCGGCGATGGCCCCGTTCACCGCAACAAGTCGCTGATCTGCGTTCCCATGAAGAGCAAGGGCGTCACGGTTGCCCGCAAGCTCGACAAGATGGGAATGCGCTCGTCGGACACCGCGCAGATCTTTTTCGACAATGTCCGCGTGCCCAAGCGCAACCGGATCGGTGAGGAGGGCAAGGGTTTTACCTACCAGATGATCCAGTTCCAGGAGGAGCGGCTGTGGGGCGCGGCGGCCTGTTTGAAGGCGCACGAATACATTATCGATCAGACCATCGGGTACACGCGCAATCGCAAGGCCTTCGGGAAGTCGATCCTCGATAATCAGGTCGTCCATTTCAAGCTTGCGGAGATGCAGACTGAGGTCGAGCTGCTGCGCGCGCTGATCTATCGCGCCGCCGAGCAGCTGGTCGCCGGCGAAGATGTGACGCGGCTTGCGACCATGGCCAAGCTGAAAGCCGGCCGGCTCAGCCGCGAGCATCACTGATGCCTGCTTGCAATATTGGGGCGGAATGGGCTTTACCAACGAAACGCCGGTCAGCCGTGCCTATCGCGACAGCCGCCTGACCTCGATCGGCGGCGGCGCCGACGAGGTGATGCTGATGGTGCTGTGCAAGATGATGGGCACGCTGCCGGGAAGTCATTGAGTTTGAGCATGATCTTGTCGGAAAACCGCTTCACACCGATCATGCTCTGAGGGGGAACGCCTGATGATCACGCTCTATCATTGCGACGCCGCGCGCTCGTTCCGTCCGCTCTGGATGCTGGAGGAGATGGGGCTGCCCTATGAATTGAAGATGCTGCCGTTCCCGCCGCGGGTGTTTGCCAAGGACTATCTCGGCATCAATCCGCTCGGCACCATCCCTTATCTGATCGACGGCGAGACGCGGATGACCGAATCGTCCGGCATCTGCCATTACCTCGGCATCAAATACGGCCCGACGCCGCTGATGGTCGGCTCCGAAGATCCCTCCTATGGCGCGTTCCTGAACTGGATGTATTTTAGCGATGCCACGTTAACCTTCCCGCAAACGCTGGTGCTCCGATACACCCAGCTCGAACCGGAAGAGCGCCGCGTTCCGCAGGTCGCCACCGATTACGCCAAATGGTTTCTGGGCAGGCTGCGCGCCGTCGAGGCAGCGACGGCCGATGCCGAAACATTGTGCGCGGGCCGTTTCACCGCCGCTGACATTGTCATCGGTTATGCGCTCCGCCTCGCCGACAATATCGAGCTCGCCAAGGACTTCGGGCCAAATGTCGCAGCCTATTGGGCGCGCCTGCAGCAGCGCAATGGTTTCAAGCGCGCGGTTGCTGCGGAGCAGAAGGCCGGCCTTGAGCAGAATGTTGCGCCGCGCGTGAGGGCGTAAGGGAAGCTGTCATTCCGGGCCGCGCAAAGAGCGCGAAGCGGAATGCCGTGCCGACATCTGCCGCGCTTTGGCGGACCGGGTGGGACCGCCCCCGGAACGACGGCGCATGTTTTCATGACAGCGCTATCCCGTCGTGACAGCGCCCAAATTTCCGCTAAGGTGACCTCCGTCCGCAGCGGCCAAAGAGCCGTGCGAGGAGGATGCCCAATGGATTATAGCGGTCGCGAATCCGACCATCTGATGCTGATCACGCCCGAGCGAGTCTTTTACGCCGGCCTGCTCGGCAGGCCCCGGAAGCGGACTCCGGGCTGCTGCCATGTCTATGTGGCCGTGAAGGGCAATCTCCACCTGACCATCGACGACGCTCTCGCCACCGGCGAATTGTTCGTCACGCTGCCGAACCAGCGCCATTCGATCGCCAGTGACTACCGCACCGCAATCAGCGTCACGCTGGAGCCTGAGAGCATGCCCGATGGCGTGCTGGAAGCGCTGGCCCAGCGGCTGATGGGGCCGGACCGGGCGGTCTATGCCCGCAAGATCCTGGCTGCGTACGCGCTGCTGCGCCAGCGCCGCTACGGCGACATCACCACCGCCGAATTCGACGAGATGTGTTTTGGCGAGGCCCTGCCGCGCCGCGTGCTGGACCCGCGCGTGATGCGCGCGGTCGCCCGCATCGAGCGTTTCTCCGGCGAGCCGGTGACGGCCGATACATGTGCGGCTGAAGCCGGCCTCTCTGCCTCGCGCTTCCTGCATCTGTTCAAGGAAGAGACCGGCATCTCGTTCCGCTCCTTCCGTGCCTGGAAACGCGCGCGGTATCTCTTGCACTTCGCCAACCAGGATCTCAACCTCGCCCATCTCGCGCAGGATATCGGCTATCCCGACAGCACCCATTTCAGCCATTCGATCCGTCGTTTCTATGGATTGAAGCCGCGTGCGATCTTCGTCGGCTCGCGTGATCTCGCGATCTATCGCAGCACCGAGACGGTGCGGCTCGCGGAGGCGGGCTAGCACGGCTCTCGTAGGGTGGGCAAAGCGAAGCGTGCCCACGATCTTTCTCAATGCGGAAATGTGGTGGGCACGGCGCAAGAGCGCCTTTGCCCACCCTACGACAGCTCGTCTTTGGCTAGCTTCTCCGCGCAAGAAGCCTCATGCCCCGCATCACATGATCGCAAACGTTGAATTCTCAACGTGCGAGACATTTTTGGCATGAGCGACAAGGCCGTCATCACCTGCGCGCTGAACGGCGTGCTCACCGACCCGAAGCAGCACAACGTGCCCGTGACGCCCGAGCAGATGGCGCGCGAGGCCAAGGCTGCGTTCGATGCCGGCGCCTCCATCATGCACATCCATCTGCGCCAGCAGGCGCCGGATAAAGGGCATCTTCCGTCGTGGGAAGTCAGTGTCTCCAAGGAGATCCAGCAGGCGATCCGCGAAGCCTGCCCGGGTGTCGTCATCAACCACACCTCGGGCGTGTCAGGGCCGAACTACTCTGGTGCGCTCGACTGCATCCGCCAGACCAGGCCAGAGATCGCCGCCTGCAACGCCGGCTCGCTGAATTATTTGAAGGTCAAGGCTGACAACACGTGGGCCTGGCCGCCGATGATGTTCGACAACGCGGTCGAGAAGGTGAAGGACTATCTCGACGTTATGAACGAAGTCGGCACCATCCCCGAGTTCGAATGCTTCGACGTCGGCATCGTCCGCTGTGTCGGCATGTATCACCAGGTCGGCATGTACAAGGGCCCGCTCGAGTATAATTTCGTCATGGGTGTCGCCTCCGGCATGCCCGCTGATCCCGAGCTGCTACCGATCCTGATCAAGCTGAAGCGTCCCGAAGCGCATTGGCAGGTCACGGCGATCGGCCGTGAGGAGATCTGGCCGCTGCATCAGCGCTGCGCCGAGCTCGGCGGCCACTTGCGCACCGGTCTCGAGGACACGTTTTATCTCGCCGACGGCAAGAAGGTGACGTCGAACGGCCAGCTGATCGAGGCCATCGCCGCCTGTGCCCGCCGCGCCGGCCGCGAGATCGCGAGCCCGGCCGAGGCGCGGAAGATCTTTGGGACGAATCGCTGAACATCTCCGTCGTTCCGGGGCGATGCGTAGCATCGAACCCGGAACCTCGAGATTCCGGGTTCACGCTGCGCGTGCCGCGGAATGACGACCAGGGTCTATTATGTCCATTCTCGAAAACACCATTTCCCCCGGCAGCGCCGCCTACCACGCCAACCGCGACGGCATGCTCGCGCTGATCGACCGCATGCGCGCATTGGAAGAGCGCACGCGCGCCGCGTCCGCTGCCGCAAAAGATCGCTTCCACAAGCGTGGACAATTGCTGCCGCGCGAGCGCGTCGCGCTGGTGCTCGATCCCGGCGCGCCCTTCATCGAGCTGTCGACCCTCGCCGGCTATATGTTCGACGTGCCGGATGCGGCCAAGAGCGTGCCGGGCGGCGGCGTCATCGCCGGCATCGGTTTCGTCTCCGGCATCCGCTGCATGGTCAGCGCCAGCGATTCAGGCATCGATGCCGGTGCGCTGCAGCCCTACGGCCTCGACAAGACACTGCGGGTGCAGGAGCTCGCGCTGGAGAACAAGCTGCCTTATGTGCAGCTCGTCGAGAGCGCTGGCGCCAACCTGCTGCGCTACCGCGTCGAGGACTTTGTCCGCGGCGGCAACATCTTTCGCAATCTGGCGCGGCTCTCGGCCGCCGGCTTGCCGGTCGTCACCGTGACGCACGGCTCCTCCACCGCGGGTGGCGCCTATCAAACGGGCCTGTCCGACTACATCGTCATGGTCCGCGGCCGCACCCGCGCCTTCCTCGCCGGTCCGCCGCTCCTGAAGGCCGCAACTGGCGAGATCGCGACCGAGGAGGAGCTCGGGGGCGCCGAGATGCACACGCAAATCTCCGGCCTCGGCGATTATCTCGCCGAGGACGACCGCGATGCATTGCGCATCGCGCGCGAGATCATGGCGGCATTGGAATGGGAGCGGCCGGGCCGCGCCGCATCGGAGTTCAAGCCGCCGCGCTACGACCAGGACGAGCTGCTCGGCATTATGCCGATGGACCACAAGCGCCCTGTGGACATGAAGCAGGTGATCGCGCGCATCATCGACGATTCCGATTTCACCGAGATGGCACCGAACTATGGCCCTGCCACCGTCTGCGGCCATGCCCGCATCGAGGGCCAGGCCATCGGCATCATCACCAACAACGGTCCGCTCGATCCCGCCGGCGCCAACAAGGCGACGCATTTCATCCAGGCCTGCTGCCAGACCCGCACGCCGCTGCTCTATCTCAACAACACCACGGGCTACATGGTCGGCAAGGCCTATGAAGAAGCCGGCATGATCAAGCACGGCTCCAAGATGATCCAGGCGGTGACCTCGGCGACGGTGCCGCAGATCACCATCTATTGCGGCGCCTCGTTCGGCGCCGGCAATTACGGCATGTGCGGCCGCGGCTTCCATCCGCGCTTTTGCTTCTCCTGGCCGAACGCCAAGACCGCCGTGATGGGCGGCGAGCAGGCCGCCGAGACCATGGCGATCGTGACCGAAGCCGCTGCCGCCCGCCGCGGCAAGCCGATCGAGAAGGACAAGTTGGAGGCCATGAAGGCGCACATCGTCGGCGTGTTCGACGGCCAGATGGACGTGTTCTCGACCAGCGCCCGCGTGCTCGACGACGGCGTGATCGATCCGCGCGACACCCGCGCGGTGCTGTCCGAAGTGCTCGCGATCTGCCGCGAGGGCGATCGGCGGACGCCCCAGCGCATGCAGTTCTCGGTGGCCCGCCCATGAGGAACGGATCAGTGCAGCACCGGCCGTTCTATAGGGTTCTGGTCGCCAATCGCGGCGAGATCGCACTGCGCGTGATGCGTAGCGCGCGACGGCTGGGCCTCGGCGTCGTCGCGGTCTATTCGGATGCCGATCGTGACGCGCTCCATGTGCGTCAGGCCGACCAGGCCGTGCGCATTGGCGAAGCCTTGCCGGCGCAATCCTATCTCAACATCCCCGCGATCATCGCGGCCGCCAGGGCGAGTGGCGCCGATGCCGTTCACCCCGGCTATGGCTTCCTCGCCGAGAACGAAGATTTCGCGCGAGCCTGCAAGGATGCAGGCCTCGTCTTCATCGGCCCGTCGCCCCAGGCGATCGAGGCGATGGGCAATAAGGCCGGCGCCAAGGAGATCATGAAGAAGGCCGGCGTGCCCGTCGTGCCCGGCTATCAGGGCACGGAGCAGGGCGACGAGATCATGTTCGCGGAGGCCAAAAGGATCGGCTTCCCCGTCATGATCAAGGCCGTCGCCGGCGGCGGCGGACGTGGCATGCGACTTGTGACCGATGCCGCGTCTTTCCCCGATGCGCTACGCAGCGCGCGTTCCGAAGCGAAGGCCGCGTTCGGTGATCCCACCGTTATTCTCGAACGCGCCATCCAGAATCCGCGCCACATCGAGATCCAGGTGTTCGGCGACAGCCATGGCAACGCCATTCATCTCGGCGAGCGCGATTGCTCGGTACAGCGGCGCCACCAGAAGCTGATCGAGGAGGCGCCGTCGCCAGCGGTGACGCCCGAGCTGCGCGCGAAAATGGGCGAGGTTGCGGTCGCCGCAGTGAAAGCACTGCGCTATGAGGGGGCGGGCACCCTGGAATTCCTGCTCGATGCCAGCGGCGCGTTCTACTTTATGGAGATGAACACGCGCCTCCAGGTCGAGCATCCCGTCACCGAGGCGATCACCGGGCTCGATCTCGTCGAGCTGCAGCTGCGCATCGCGCGCGGCGAGGCGCTGCCGGTGAAACAGCAGGACATCCGCTTCACAGGCCACGCCATCGAGGTGCGGCTGTGCTCGGAAGATGCCGCGCATGATTTCATGCCGCAGTCCGGCCGCATGGCGCGCTGGCAGGTGCCTGACGGCGTCCGTTTCGAGCACGCGCTGCAATCGGGTTCGGAGATCCCGCCGTTCTACGATTCCATGATCGCCAAGATCATTGGCCACGGCGCGACGCGCGAGGAGGCGAGGGGGCGGCTGATCGTTGGCCTCGAGCAACTCACGGCGTTCGGCGTGACCACTAACCAGGCCTTCCTGATGTCGTGCCTGCGTCATCCCGGCTTCGTCAAGGGCGAGGCGACGACGGCGTTCATCGGCGCGCATCGGGGCGAGCTGCTGACACCACGCTCGAACGCCGCATTCGATACCGCGCTCGCGGGCCTGCTGCTCTACGTCACCAATCCGCGGGCGCCGTCGTGGCAAAGCGGGCGAAGCCTCGCGGCGCCGTTCCCGCTGCCGGCAAAAATCGAGATCGCCGGCCAGGCGCATGACCTCGAAATCACGCGCGAGCGCGATGGCAGCTATAGTGTCGCCGCCGAAGGTCGCCAGGACAAGTTCGAGATCGACCAGCTCTATGCCGACGCGATCCGCTTCCGCCATGACGGCGTGATGGATAGCGCAAAATTCCTGCGCGATGGCGATCGCCTGTTCGTTCAGCACCGCGGCATTCCGCTCGCGGTCACCGACCTCACCCTCGCCGCACCGAAGGCCAGTGCGAGCAACGGCGGCGACGGAAGGGTCCGCGCCGCCATGAATGGCCGCGTCGTCGCGGTGCTGGTCAAGCCGGGCGACCGCGTCACCGCCGGCCAGCCGGTGATGACGCTGGAAGCGATGAAGATGGAGCACGTCCACAAGGCCGGCATCGACGGCGTGGTTTCGGCAATCGACGTCACCGAGGGCGAGCAGGTGACCACGGGCAGGATCGTGGCGGAGATCGGGGCATAGCCTCGTGTCCCGGACGCGCGAAGCGCGAGCCGGGACCCATGTCTTCGAGCATACGAGCGGCACTGGGTCCCCGCTTTCGCGGGGCCACGAGACCTACGCTGGCCGCCCCGTCCCCTCGTTGAGCAGACATGCCACCTGGTGTCCGTCGCCCGCATCCATCAGCGCCGGCCGCTCGGTCTTGCACCGCTCCATCGCAAACCGGCAGCGCGTGTGAAACGCGCAGCCGGGCGGCGGAGTGACCGGGCTCGGCACGTCGCCATCGACCAGCGGCACGAGCCTCTTCGCGAGCGGATTGGCGACTGGCACGGAGGCAAGCAGCGCCTGCGTGTAGGGATGGCGCGGATTCCTGAACAGCTCGTCCTTGTCGGCGATCTCGACGATGCGGCCGAGATACATCACCGCGACGCGGTGGCTGATATGGGCGACCACGGCGAGGTCGTGCGCGATGAAGAGATAGGAGAAGCCGTGCTGGCGTTGCAGGTCGATCAACAGATTGATTACCTGCGCCTGGATCGAGACGTCGAGCGCGGAGACCGGCTCGTCGCAGACGATCAGCCGCGGCTCGAGCGCGAGTGCCCGCGCGATGCAGATGCGCTGGCGCTGGCCGCCGGAGAATTGGTGCGGGAAATTGCGCATTTGGTCCGGCCGCAGGCCCACCTGCTCGAACAGTTTTGCGACGCGCGCCTCCAGCGCCTTGCCGCTCGCGAGGCCGTGCACGGCGAGCGGCTCGCCGACGATGTCGCCCGCGGTCATGCGCGGATTGAGCGAGGCAAAGGGGTCCTGGAACACGATCTGCATCGAACGGCGATGCTGGCGCAGCGCGGTCTTGGACAGATGCGTGATGTCCTCGCCTTCGAGACGGATCTGGCCCGAGGTCGGCTCGACCAGCCGCAGCACGCTGCGCGCCACCGTCGACTTGCCGCAGCCGGATTCGCCGACGAGGCCGAGCGTCTCGCCGGCGCCAAGCGAGAACGAGACGCCGTCGACCGAGTGTACGGTGCCCACCTGCCGGCGCAGCACCCCGGCGCGCACCGGATAATATTTCTTGAGGTCGGTGACCTCGAGCAAAGCCCGGCTCATGCCACCTCCGCAACTTCAGCCGCGCGCCAGCACGCCGCGAGATGGCCGCCGCCCCAGTCCGCCAGCGGCGGATATTCGGCTTCGCAGCGCTTGATCGCGAGCTTGCAGCGCGGCGCGAAGGCGCAGCCTTTCGGCAACCGGACCAGCGACGGCACCGTGCCGGGAATCTCGTTCAGCCGCGCCTGCGCGGCGACGCCGGATGCGGGTACGGCCGGGATCGAGGCCATCAGCCCGCGCGTATAGGGATGCTTCGGTGCGGCGAACAGCGCTTCGACACTGGCTTCCTCGACCTTCCTGCCCGCATACATCACGATCACGCGCTGCGCGGTCTGCGCGACGACGCCGAGATCGTGCGTGATCAGCACGAGCCCGGTGCCGAGCTCCTTCTGGAGGTCGAGGATCAGGGCAAGGATCTGCGCCTGTATGGTGACGTCGAGCGCGGTGGTCGGCTCGTCCGCGATCAGCAGGGCCGGCCGGCAGGCCAGCGCCATCGCGATCATCGCGCGCTGACGCATGCCGCCGGAGAGCTGGTGCGGATACTCCTTCGCCCGCCGCTCCGGCTCGGGGATGCGCACCAGCCGCAGCATCTCGACCGCGATGTTCTGGGCCTCCTTGGCCGTGATGTTCCGGTGCAGCCGCACCGCTTCGGCGATCTGGTCACCGATCCGCATCACCGGATTGAGCGAGGTCATCGGCTCCTGGAAGATCATGGAGATGCGATTTCCGCGGATCTTGCGCATCTCGGCTTCGTCCAGTGCCAGCAGATCGGTGCCCTCCAGCGAGACGGAGCCGCCGACGATGCGGCCGGGCGGATCTGGCACCAGCCGCATCAGGGACAACGCGGTGACGCTCTTGCCGCAGCCGGATTCGCCGACGATCGCCAGCGTCTCGCCGCGCTTCACCGTGAAGGAGACGTCGTCGACGGCCTTGAAGAGACCCGAATTGGTGAAGAACACCGTCCTCAGGTTCCTCACATCGAGCACGAGGTCGGATTCTTTCGCCATCAGCCGCGCTGCCGGGGATCGAGGATGTCGCGCAGGGCGTCACCGAACAAATTAGCGCCGAAGACGGCGAGGCTGATCGCGATGCCTGGGAAGATCACCAGCCACGGCGCGGTGCGGACATATTCGGCGGCGGACTCGGAGAGCATGCGGCCCCATGACGGATAAGGCTCGGGAATGCCGAGGCCGAGGAAGGAGAGGGAAGCCTCGGTGAGAATGGTCGAGCCGAGCTGGGCGGTGGCGAGCACGATCAGCGGCGCCAGCGTGTTCAGCAGCACGTGGCGCAGCGCGATGCGCACCTCGCTCATGCCGATCGATTTGGCGGCTTCGACGAAGGGCTGCTCGCGCAGCGCCAGCGTGTTGGCGCGGATGACGCGCGACACGGTCGGGATCAGCGGAATGGCGATGGCGATGATGACGTTCGGCAGCGACGGGCCGAGCGCCGCCGTCATGATCAAGGCGAGCACCAGCAGCGGCAGCGCCTGAAGGACGTCGGAAACGCGCTGGAACACGAGATCGACCCAGCCGGAGAGATAGCCGGAGGTGAGGCCGACGACGACGCCGATGGTGCCGCCGAGCGCGGTCGAGCCGATGCCGACCGCGAGCGAGATCCGCGCGCCATGGATGATGCGGCTGAACACGTCGCGGCCGAACGAATCCGTCCCCATCCAGTGCGCCCAGCTCGGCCGCGCCAGCGCGCGCGCGGCGTCGACCGTTAGGGGATCGTAGCGCGCGATGAAGTCGGCGAAGATCGCGGTCAGCACGAACACCGTCATGATGACGAGCCCGGCCGCGCCCAGCACGTGCCGCTGCGCCATGAACAGCACGCGCCGCCAGCCCGCGGTCGCATGCGCCCCGGCGCGTCTCAGCTCAACGTCATAGTCGATCGCGGCCAAACAGCTCTCCTAATCCGTGTACCTGATCCGCGGATCGAACACCGCGTAGAGCATGTCGACGGTGAAGTTGGCGAACACGACGACGACAGCGATGAACATCACGAGGTTCTGCACGATCGGATAATCGCGCCAGCGGATCGCCTCGACCAGGAAACGCGCGACGCCGGGGATATTGAACACGGTCTCGGTGACGATCAGGCCGCCGATCAGGAACGCCGCTTCGATGCCGATCACGGTGATGACGGGCAGAATCGCGTTCTTCAGCGCATGGTGATAGTTCACGGCGGCGTCGGAGGCGCCCTTGGCGCGCGCGGTGCGGATATAGTCCTGCCGCAGCACCTCCAGCATGGAAGACCGCGTGATGCGCATGGTCAGCGCCGCGCTGCGAAATCCGACGGCGGCGGCCGGCACGGCGTAGGTCGCGAACGCCTCGAGCCAGGTCTGCGGATTGGGATTGAAGATCGGCATTTGGCCGAACATCGCCACCGACGCGGTGAGAATGAGAAGGCCAAGCCAGAACGAGGGCAGTGACAGGCCGCTGAGGCTGACGACGCGCAAGGCGTAGTCGAGCCGCGTGCCCTGCTTCACCGCGCTGATGACGCCGAGCGGGACGCCGATCGATGCCGAGAACAACAGCGCAAGGCCGGCGAGCCGCGCCGTGATCGGAATCCGTGGCAATATCTCCTGGAGAGCCGGCTTCTCGGAGACGTAGGAGTAGCCAAAGTCGCCGCGCAGGAATCCGCTGATCCAATGCCAATACTGCACGACCATCGGTTGGTCGATGCCGAGCTCCTTCTCCAGATTGGCCTTGTCGGCGGGATCGACATAGCCGGCGGCGGCGAACAGGATGTCGACGATGTTGCCGGGCACGATCCGCAGCAGGAAGAAGATGACGACCGAGATCCCGAACAGGGTCACGAGCATCAGGAACAGGCGCCGCACCAGATAGGCAAACATGCATCGCCTCCTGCTGAACCCGTCAGCCGCCCGCCGCTACTTGTCCATCCACACGTCTTCGTAGCGGTATCCATTATAGGAGCTGTTCGACATTACCGTCACGCCCTTGACGTAGGGCTTCCAGCACGTGCCGGTGCGCGCGTGGAAGATGATCGGACGGGCGACGTCCTCCTGCAACTTCTTGTCGATCTCCCACACCAGCTTCTTGCGCTTGGTGATATCGGTCTCCTGCGACTGCACGTCGAACAGCTTCTCGATCTCCTTGTTGCAATAATTGGTGTAGTTGCGCTCCGAGCCGCAGGAATAGTTCTCGTAGAAGGACTGGTCCGGGTCGTCGACGGCATTGCCGGTGAGGTTCAGGCCCAGCATGTAGTCCTTGCGCGCGACCTTCGGGAACCAGTTCGCGGTCTCGACCACGTCGAGCTCGCCGTCGATATAGATGCTCTTGAGCTGGTCGATCAGGATCACTGCGGGATCGCGGTAGACCGGGATGTTGCGGGTCGAGATCTTCACCGCGAGATGCTTGTCCGGTCCGTAACCGGCCTTTTGCATCAGCTTTCTGGCTTGCTCACGATTGGCGTTCACGTCGGGGCCGTAACCGGGAATGCTCTCCAGCATCTCCTTCGGCATCGCCCAAAGCCCCGCCGGCGCAGGTTCCATGGTGCCGCCGATGTCGCCCTGACCCTCGAACATGATGTTGATGAAGGCCTTGCGGTCGAGCGCCAGCGCCATCGCCTTGCGGATGTCGGCATTGTCGAACGGCGCGGCGGTCGAGTTGACGATGATGTTGGTGGCGACGTTGTTGGGCTCGACGACGCACACCGCGCTCGGATCCTGCGATTTGACGTCCTTGAGCAGCGGAATGCTGACCTCGGTCGGGAACGTCATGTCGAACTTGCCGGCGACGAAGGCGAGGATGGCGGTCGAGCGGTTCGGGATGATGGTGAACTCGATGCCGTCGAGATAGGGCCGGCCCTTGCGCCAATAATCGGTGTTGCGCGTCAGCTTGATCGATTCATTGGCCTTGAACTCGACGAACTTGAATGGGCCGGTGCCGATCGGATGCGTGCGCATGTCGCCGGGCGAGACGTGGCAGGGATAGACCGGCGTGTAGCCCGAGGCGAGCAGCGCCAGCAGTGAAGGCTGCGGCCGCTTCAGGTTGAAGGAGACCTCGAAATCGCCATTGGTCGAGACGTCGTTGACCTGCTCGTACCAGCTCTTGCGTGGATTCTGGCGGAACTTCTGCTGCGCCTTGCCCATCAGCATGTCGAAGGTGCATTTGACGTCGGCCGAGCTGAATGGCTTGCCGTCATGCCATTTCACGCCCTGGCGCAGCTTGAAGGTCAATGTCCTATTGTCGTTCACCCAGGCCCAGCTCTCCGCGAGCTCGGGCACGATGTTATCCATCCTGTTCTGGGGCTCGTCCTGCTTGTAGATGACGAGGTTGTTGAACACGGGCATGAAGGGAACATTGAGCGAATAGGTCGCGCCTTCATGGATGGAGGCGTTGCCAGGGCTGTCGCGGTGATACATCCGCAGGATTCCGCCCTGTTTGGGCTCGCCGGCGACTGCAATGGTCGAAAACGCCAGCCAAGATAGCGCCGCCGTCGCGGCAAGCGCCCGCACGCTCCGCATCCTCGTCCTCCCTGGACATTAGTTCTTTTGGGCCTTTTCGGCCTGTTTGTCAGGACGATAGCGACGCGCATAAAACGAGGCAACCCGTAAGGCCGCTTGCCGCCTCGACAATTCGGATGACGGAAGGCCGCAAATCGTCATCCCGGACAAGCGAAGCGCCGATCCGGCATCCATAACCACATGGAGTGGTTTGGCGAAGACTCGGAGTTGCCAGCCTCCGCCTCACTGCTCCCTGTGGTTATGGGTCCCTGCTTTCGCAGGGACGACAGCGGAGGGGAGGCGCGCCGCCGCCTCACTCACCCATTCCTGAACGCATAAGCATAGCCGTTCAGTGCCGGCGCGCCGCCGAGATGTGCGTACAAAATCTTCGCGCCCTTCTCGAAATGATCCTTCTGCACCAGATCGATCAGGCCCTGCATCGACTTGCCCTCATAGACGGGGTCGGTGATCATGCCTTCGAGCCGCGCGGTGAGGCGGATCGCCTCCTTGGTCTCTTCGGACGGCACGCCATAGGCGGGATAGGCGTAGTCCTCGATCAGCACGAGGTCATCGGCGACGAGCTCCTTGCCGAGCTCGACCAGTTTTGCGGTGTTCTGCGCGATCTCGAGCACCTGCGCCTTGGTCTGCGCCGGCGTGAACGACGCATCGATGCCGATCACTTTGCGCGCACGGCCATCGGCCGCAAAGCCGACCAGCATGCCGGCATGGGTGGAGCCGGTGACGGTGCAAACGATGATGTAGTCGAACTTGAAGCCGAGTTCCTTCTCCTGCTTGCGGACCTCCTCGGCGAAGCCGACATAGCCGAGCCCGCCATATTTGTGCACGGAGGCGCCGGCGGGGATCGCGTAGGGCTTGCCGCCCGCCGCCTTCACCTCTTCGATCGCCTGCTCCCAGCTCTTGCGGATGCCGATGTCGAACCCGTCATCGACCAGGCGCACGTCGGCGCCCATGATGCGCGAGAGCATGATGTTGCCGACGCGATCATAGACCGCGTCCTCGTGCGGCACCCAGGCCTCCTGCACCAGGCGGCACTTCATGCCGATCTTGGCGGCCACCGCGGCGATCATGCGGGTGTGGTTCGACTGCACGCCGCCGATCGACACCAGCGTGTCGGCGTTGGAGGCGATCGCATCGGGGATGATGTATTCGAGCTTGCGCAGCTTGTTACCGCCATAGGCGAGGCCGGAATTGCAGTCCTCGCGCTTGGCATAGATCTCGACCTTGCCGCCGAGATGCTTTGACAGCCGCTCCAGCTTCTCGATGGGCGTCGGGCCGAAGGTCAGCGGATAGCGCGGAAATTTGTCGAGCTTCATGGGAGATCCCGGTTGGCGTTGAGGTCTGGGGACGTCGCTAGCATCAACCCGGCAAAATGTGCTCTCGAATTTTGCAGCCATATTGCGCCAGATCTTGCGGAGTTGGAGCCACTTCGGCACACTCCTTCCGAATTTACGAGGATATGTGGAAGCTTCTTCCATGGCCGCGCGTCTCGACCGCACCGACCTTAAGATCCTGAGATTGCTGCAGAATAACGGCCGGCTCAGCAATGCGGAGCTGGCCGAAACCGTTGCGATCAGCCCCGCCACCTGCCATCGCCGCACCCAGCGCCTGTTCGAGGACGGTTTCATCGCGACTGTGCGGGCCATGGTGGCGCCGAAGAAGGTGGCGAAGGGGACCCTGGTGATGGTCGGCGTCGTGCTCGATCGCTCGACGCCGGAGAGTTTTGCGACCTTCGAGCAGGCCGTTGCAAAACTGAAATTCGTGCTCGACTGCCACCTCGTCGCCGGCGACTTCGACTATTTCCTGAAAATCCGCGTCGGCGACATGGAGGATTTCAACCGCATCCACGGCGAGCAGCTCATCGCGCTGCCCGGCGTGCGCCAGACTCGCACCTTCTTCGTGATGAAGGAAGTCGTCGACAACGCGCCCCTGGAGTTTTGAGCGGAGCCGATGCTCCGACGCCACTTTTCGAATCGCACGGTCGTCACGGCAACTTCACTTGCCACGCAGGCACATGCGGGCGAGCCTCGGCGCTTCTCAACGAGGAGATCCTGCCGTGCGCCTTCCCATTCTCGATCCGAAGGATCTGACCGCCGAACAGAAGCCGCTCTATGACGACATGCGAGCCGGCATCACGGACCACTTCAAGGGCTTCGTGAACATGCGCGATGACGGCGCGCTGCTCGGGCCCTGGAACCCCTGGATTCGCGAGCCGCGCTTTGGCAGGCCGGTGTGGGACTTGGTCAAGGCGATCGCATCGAATCCGCTGCTGCCGGCGCCGGTGCGCGAGGTCGCGATCCTCGTCACCGGCTCGCATTTCCGCTCCGGCTATGAGCTCTATGCCCACGTGCTGGTCGCCGAGCAACGCGGCCTCTCCGACGAGAAGCTCGCGACCATCGTCGCCGGCCAGCGGCCGGTCGATCTCACCAAGCAGGAAGCGGTCGCCTACGACATGGCATCTGCGCTGGTGAGTGGTGGCGTGCTGCCGGAGCTGACTTATCGGGCGGCGGTGAAGGAGTTCGGCGAGCACGGTGCGGCCGAGCTGTCCTATCTCGTCGGCGTCTATTGCATGGTCTCGGTCACGCTCAACACCTTCGACGTGCCGGTGCCTGACTAGTTACGTACGGCGTAGACCGGCGTGCGCAAGGTCAGCTGATAGGACGGCTTCGGCATCCACGCGATCTGTGCGGTGATGCCGAACATGCGGTTGTCGTTATCGTCTATGCGGTCGAGATCGAGCCGCAGGATCGGCTGGGTGAAGGACTCCGCCAGGGTCCGGCCTGCGAGCTGTGCGCCGCCGAACGATTGCATGCGGCGAGACCCGATCGCTGACGTCGACCGTCAGCGGCAGGTCGAGGGCGATCGATTTCGCCGCCGGCAAGCCGTTCGGCAGTGCCGCTCCGCGTTGTGCCGCCAGCGCCTCGAACGCGGCCGACAAGGACGTGTTGCCGAAGCCGAGCCCGAGCGCGCCTGCGGGAATCGTTGCATAGATGGTGCGGAGATCGAGATAGATGTTCGGGACAGTCGGCTTTGCGGGCTCGTCCTCTTCGTCGCCGGCGGCGAAGGCGGCGCCTGCCGAAATCGTCAGGCCAAGCAGCCCGATCACGACGGGCAGAGCCGGACGGTATGATCGGCTCGGTGGGGCACGTGACAATCCGGCGCGTGGCGCTCTGATGACGGAATCGTGTTTTAGATGGAACGTGATCATTCACCCGGTCAAGCGCTATCCGCTAGCGGTGGACGAGGCGGATGTGCGCGGTTACCCTCCCCTGATTGCTCTGACACACTCGCCGGCCAGAGTGCGGCCGGACAATGGAAGGACGACAGACATGAACACGTCACGCCGCATTTTGCTCACTGGTCTGGCGGGGCTCGCTGTTGCTCCGACTGCTGTCGCCGCTGCCGTGCCGTCGCCCGAGCCCGGCGAGGTGACGGTTGCCGAAGAGCGCTTCGCCCGCACGATCGCCGCTGCGCATGCGCCCGATATCAATTGCGCGCGTCAGGCCGAGCGTTATGCGGACGCGCATTGGCCGGAATATGTTGTAGCGGCGCGTGCTGTGATCGGCGTGCGCGTGTGATTCGCGCCTTTATTTCTCCACCGCGCGCCTGACCTGCTCGCCGATCTGCGACAGTACGAGCTGGGCCTGCGGCAGGATCGCGCCCATGGCGTGGAAATTGTGGACCATGCCGTCGTGGCAGACGTGCTCGACGGCGACGCCGGCGGCGAGCAGCTTGCGGGCGTAGGCATTGCCCTCGTCGCGCATCGGATCGAACTCGGCGGTGTGGATGATCGCGGTCGGCAGGCCCGCGAGCCGTGTCGCGCGCAGCGGCGAGATACGGGGATCGGCGGCATCCTGGCCTTCGGGAAGATAGTCGGCGAGATCGGCCTCGATCGTGACCCGATCGATCAGATGGCCTTCGGCGAATTCCTCGCGCGAAGGCGAGGTCTCTTCGAAATCCAGCACCGGGCAGATCAGGCATTGCGCGACGATGCTGAGGCCGGCGCTTTGCGCGGCCTCCTGGCACACGATCGCAGCCAACGTGGCGCCGGCGGAATCGCCGCCGACCACCAGCCGCTCGGCGTCGATTCCGAGCGAAGCTGCTTCGCGCGCGGCCCATTCGGTGGCGGCGATCGCATCGTCCACGGCGGCTGGGAATTGATGTTCGGGCGCGAGCCGGTAGTCGACCGAAACGAGGCGGCAGCCGGTCGCATGCGCCAGCGCCGCGGCGATGCGGTCATGCGTGGCAATGCTGCCGGCGACGAGCCCGCCGCCATGAAAGAACACGAAACCCGGCGCGCGCTCGCCGGCAGAAGCGGGCGAATAGAGCCGATAGGGCAGCGCTCCGCCGGGGCCGGGGAGAGTGCCGTCGGACGTCGTCACGTCAGGCGCGTCAGCGCGCGCGAATTGCATCAGCTTTGCCAGCGACTGCCGCCGCGCCTCGACGCTCGGCCGGCTCCTTGCTTGCGGTCCAGCCGCAGCCATCATGGTCAACAATCGCTTGGCGAGCGGATCGAGCGGCATGGGAGTCTCCGTGACGTGGCCGATATTATATGCCGGTTTTGCTCTGACTTCCCCTCCCCTGGAGGGGTCGAGTCCCCGCAGCAAATCGTTTAGAAATTGGGACAATAGTGCCGGAACACTTCCACGGGAGGCCAACCATGGCCGAGATCAAGAAACCCATCGAATATTCGCCGAGCTGGACCTTCTTCGAGGGCAAATGGCACGACGGCAATGTGCCGATCATGGGCCCCCGCACGCATGCGGCCTGGCTCGGCTCGGTCGTGTTCGACGGCGCGCGCGCGTTCGAGGGCGTCGCGCCCGATCTCGACCGTCACGTCGCCCGCGCCAACCAATCCGCGATCAATTTCGGCCTGAAGCCGATGGTCGACACTGGCACCTGGCTCTCGCTCGCCAATGAAGGCATCGCGCGCTTTGCGCCAAATGCCGAGCTTTACATCCGTCCGATGTATTGGGCGCAGAACGGCTCGGGCGGCGGCGTGCTGTTCGACCCCGAGACCACCGATTGGTGCCTGTGCATCTACGAGGCGCCGATGCCAAAGCCCGTCGGCAACGCCATCACGCTATCGCCGTTCCGCAGGCCGACCGCCGAATGCGCCCCGCTGGAGGCGAAGGCGGCCTGCCTCTATCCGAACAATTCGCGAGCACTGGCGGAGGCCGCTTCCCGCGGCTTCCAGAACGCGCTGATGCTCGACATGCTCGGCAACGTCGCCGAGTTCGGCAATTCCAACGTGTTCATGGCGAAAGACGGCGTGGTGTTCACGCCGGTGCCGAACGGCACCTTCCTCAACGGCATCACGCGCCAGCGCGTCATCAGCCTGCTCCGCGGCGACGGTGTCACCGTGGTCGAGAAGACGCTGCGCTATGCCGACTTCCTCGCCGCCGACGAGATCTTCTCCACCGGCAACTTTGCAAAAGTCGCGCCGGTGATCCGCATCGACGAGCGCGAGCTGAAGCCCGGGCCGCTCTACGCCAAGGCGCGCAAACTCTATTGGGACTTTGCGCATGCGGTGAAGCTCGCGGCTTGATCTGTGCGTTCCGCCGTCATGCCCGGGCTTGTCCCGGCATCCACGTTCTTCTTCGCGTATGCGTGGATCGCCGGGGACAAGCCCGGCCAAGACAGAGCTAAGCCTGTCGCCGAAACCGGCTGAACTGAAACGCCTGTGTCGATTCCCACGGGGTGTGATGCGTCTCGCGGCGCGTCTCGACCAGCGCGAACTCCGGCCCGAGCTCCGCGGCGAGGCTCGCACTGTCGTGCCGCTGCACCGGCAGGCCGCTGCATTTCTCCGGACCATCGGGCGCAAACGTCGCGATGATGACGTGCCCGCCTGGTTTGACTGCCGTCCGCAGGCGTTCGACATAAGCAGCCCTGTCGTTCGGATCGGTCAGGAAGTGAAACGCCGCGCGATCGTGCCAGACATCGTAGGTCTTCGCGGGGCGCCACGTCGTGGCATCGGCGACGATCCAGTCGACCGTTGAAGCGACGGCGCCGATGCGCTTCTTGGCCGCGTCAAGCGCATTGGTGGACAGATCCAGCACAGCGAGATCACGGTATCCGTCTCGCAGTAGCGCATCGGCCAGCCGTGAGGCTCCGCCGCCGATATCGATGATGGCCGCGTCATGGTCCGGACGGGCCGCGCGAATCATATCGAGCGAGATCGTTGGGCTGGCCTGAAACCAGCTGACCTCTGCCTCGCCCTTGGTGGCGTAGACGTTCTGCCAGTGCGTGGTGCGGTCAGACATGGCGGCTCCGGCCTCGGCCGCGGGACAGCAGCGCGTAAGCGGCGCTGCCGTGATTAAGTGGCAATTCGCGCGTCCGCCGAGTGCGGACGCGCCGGCGCGAACGAAGGGCTACTCGTCCTTCTTCGACATCCGCTCGAGGCGCTCCTGCATTTCCTTCATCTGCTGGCGCAGATCGTCGATGTTGCTGTCCTTCGGCGCCTCGGCGTTGGCATCGGGCTCCGGCTCGGGGCTCGCTGCCGGGCGGGGTGCGGCGAACGGCTTGAACATCGAGAAGGTCTGCTGGAACAGTTCCATGTTGCGGCGGACCTGCTCTTCCAGCGGTGCGAACGGCGTGCCGGACAGCGTGTTGGCGATCTGCTTGCGGAATTTCTCCTGCTCCTGAGTCAGCGTCGCGATCGACTGCTCCAGATATTTCGGCACCACCATCTGCATGCTGTCGCCGTAGAAGCGGATCAGCTGGCGCAGGAAGGTTGTCGGCAGCAGATTCTGGCCGGCCTTGTTCTCCTGCTCGAAGATGATCTGGGCCAGCACGGAGCGGGTGATGTCGTCGCCGGTCTTGGCGTCGTAGACCAGGAAATCTTCGCCGTCCTTGACCATGGCGGCGAGGTCTTCCAGCGTCACATAGGTGCTCGTTCCGGTGTTATAGAGCCGGCGGTTCGCGTATTTCTTGATGGTGGTGGGTTGGTCTGATTTCGCCATGGGCTCTCACTTGCAAACGCTGAGAACGGGAACCCGGCGGCTATGCCGCAGGGCGGGAAGAGTACGCAACGCAACAAAATAAGCATTTTCAAAGGGGTCACGCTACCGTTTTGTGCGCCACGGTTAATCGGGCGGCAAAAACGTGCTTGCGAAAGCGCCAAGAACGCTATTTTGAATGCGCTGCGGCATGAATTCGGTCGCCGGCCGATTGACATGCCTCAACGACGTTAACAGGATGCCTGACGAGACTGACGGGCCTTTTTCCAACCGCCCGCCTGCCCCTTTTTCGAAAACCTCAAGCCCCAGGAGATGCCCATGTCAGACGATGTCGTCATCGTCAGCGCCGCCCGCACCCCGGTCGGAAGCTTCAACGGAGCCTTCGCGACCCTTCCCGCTCATGACCTCGGCGCCATTGCCATCAAGGCCGCGCTGGAGCGTGGTGGCATCGAGCCCGGCCGGGTCTCGGAAGTCATCATGGGCCAGATCCTGACCGCGGCTCAGGGCCAGAACCCCGCCCGCCAGGCCTCGATCATGGCCGGCATTCCGGTCGAAAGCCCGGCCTGGGGCGTGAACCAGCTTTGCGGCTCCGGCCTGCGCACCGTTGCGCTGGGCTACCAGGCGCTGCTCAATGGCGATTCGGAGATCGTGGTTGCCGGCGGCCAGGAATCCATGAGCATGGCCCCGCACGCCCAGCACCTGCGCGGCGGCGTCAAGATGGGCGGCCTCGAGCTGGTCGACACCATGATCAAGGACGGCCTGTGGGATGCCTTCAACGGCTACCACATGGGCAACACCGCCGAGAACGTCGCGCGGCAGTGGCAGATCACCCGTGCCCAGCAGGACGAGTTCGCCGTCGCCTCGCAGCAGAAGGCCGAGGCCGCGCAGAAGGCCGGCAAGTTCAAGGACGAGATCGTCCCCGTCACCATCAAGACCCGCAAGGGCGACGTCGTTGTCAGCGACGACGAATATCCGCGCCATGGCGCAACGCTCGATGCCATGGCCAAGCTCAAGCCCGCCTTCGAGAAGGACGGCACGGTCACCGCAGGCTCGGCCTCGGGCATCAATGACGGCGCTGCCGCCGTGGTGCTGATGACCGCCAAGCAGGCGGCCAAGGAAGGCAAGAAGCCGCTCGCGCGCATCGTGTCCTGGGCGCAGGCCGGCGTCGATCCGAAGATCATGGGCTCGGGCCCGATCCCGGCCTCGCGCGCCGCACTGAAGAAGGCCGGCTGGAGCGTCGGCGATCTCGACCTGATCGAGGCCAACGAGGCCTTCGCGGCGCAAGCCTGCGCCGTCAACAAGGACCTCGGCTGGGATACCTCGAAGGTCAACGTCAATGGCGGCGCGATCGCGATCGGCCATCCGGTCGGCGCCTCCGGCGCGCGCGTGCTGGTGACCCTGCTGCATGAGATGCAGAAGCGCGATGCGAAGAAGGGCCTCGCCACGCTGTGCATCGGCGGCGGCATGGGTATCGCGATGTGTGTGGCGCGCGACTGAACGTCGCCGGCGTGAAACTGACGCGTGCGCCGCACACCTGATTGAGTGCGTTGCACGCGACTAAAAAGGCGGCGAGTGCAAATCAAATATTCTTCGCAACTGCGCAGGCCTCGACTAAATACGAACGCCCGGCTCAACGCCGGGCGTTTTGTTCTTGATGTCCGTCAAACCAGCCGCATAATCCACCGTTAAAAACGATCACTCAGAAACGTCCGAAGAGTCCAAGGGAAGGAATACGACATGGCACGTGTTGCATTGGTGACGGGTGGTACACGGGGCATCGGAGCTGCGATCAGCAAGGCGCTGAAGGCGGCCGGCTACAAGGTCGCGGCGAGCTACGCCGGCAACGATGCGGCGGCGGAGAAGTTCAAGGCTGAGACCGGTATCGCCGTCTATAAGTGGGACGTCAGCAGCTTCGACGCGTGTGCCGAAGGGGTGAAGAAGGTCGAGGCCGATCTCGGGCCGATCGAGGTGCTCGTCAACAATGCCGGCATCACCCGCGACACTGCCTTCCACAAGATGACGCTCGAGCAGTGGAATGCCGTCATCAACACCAATCTCGGCTCGCTGTTCAACATGACGCGGCAGGTGATCGAGGGCATGCGCGCGCGCAAGTTCGGCCGCATCATCTCGATCTCATCGATCAACGGACAGAAGGGACAGTTCGGCCAGGTCAACTATTCCGCGGCGAAGGCCGGCGACATCGGCTTCACCAAGGCGCTCGCGCTGGAGAACGCCAAGGGTGGCATCACCGTGAATGCGATCTGCCCCGGTTATATCAACACCGAAATGGTGCAGGCGGTGCCGAAGGACGTTCTGGAGAAGAGCGTGATTCCACAGATCCCGGTCAGCCGGCTCGGCGAGCCCGAGGAGATCGCGCGCGCGGTCGTGTTCCTCGCGGCCGACGAGGCCGGCTTCATCACGGGATCGACCATGACCATCAATGGCGGTCAGTATCAGGCCTGACACGGCGGCACGCCCATGGGCTAAATGCCTGTAGCATCAGGCCCGACAAGGCGATAGTGAAGACGAAATGCCCGGCCTCGCGCCGGGCATAAACGTCCTCATAGCCGTTTGATCGATGACCCCCCGCACAGCCACACTGATCGGACTGACCGCGATCCTGATGTGGTCGCTGCTGTCAGTGATGACGGTCGCGACCGGAAAGATCCCGGCGTTCCAGCTCGCTGCGATGACCTTTGCGATCGGCGGTCTCGTCGGCCTTTTGACCTGGATCGGCCGCAGCGATACCGCCACAAGCCTGCGCCAGCCGCTGGTCGTGTGGGTCGTCGGCGTTGGCGGCCTGTTCGGCTATCACGCGCTGTATTTCCTGGCGCTGCGCTTCGCGCCGCCGGCGGAAGCTGGCCTTCTGAATTACATGTGGCCGCTCTTGATCGTGTTGTTCTCGTCCTTCCTGCCGGGCGAGCGGCTTGCCGTGCATCACGTCATCGGCGCCGTGCTCGGCCTCGTGGGCACCGTGTTGCTGTTCGCCGGCAACACCAGCGGTTTTGCGCCGGGGGCGGTGCCGGGATTGATTGCGGCGTTCATCGCCGCCTTCGTGTGGGCGACCTACTCGGTGCTGTCGCGCCGGCTCAAGGCGGTGCCGACCGATGCGGTCGCGGGCTTCTGCCTCGCCACATCTCTGCTCGCCGCGCTGATGCATGGCGTGCTGGAATACACGGTGTGGCCGGAGACCGCGGTGCAATGGCTCGCCGTGATCGGGCTCGGCATCGGCCCGGTCGGCGCCGCCTTCTACGCCTGGGACGTCGGCATGAAGCGCGGCGACATCCGCGTGCTTGGCGCCGCCTCCTACGCGACGCCGCTGCTCTCGACCGGCTTCCTCATCGCCGCCGGCTTTGCCAAGGCCAGCGCCAACATCGCCATCGCTGCGATCCTGATCGCCGGCGGCGGCCTGATCGCGGCCAAAGACATGGTGCTGAGGAAGCGATGATCGTCGTTCCGGGGCGCGCGAAGCGCGAGCCCGGAATCCATCTGTCCGCGTCAATGAAGGTGAAATGGATTCTCAGATGCGCAATTGCGCATCATAGCTCGCCGCCGCGCGGCGCCCCGGATGACAGTAGGTGGCTACGGCTCCCAGCCCGTCGGCGCGAGCTCGAATTTCGCGAATTCGAACGCGGGCGCCACCGTGCAGCCGACCAGCGTCCATTCGCCGGTGCTCTCCGCCATCTGCCAGGCATCAGCCGGCACGATTGCCTGCGGCCGCTCGCCGCTCACGAGATCCGTGCCGAGGCGCACCTCGTGCTGCGAGCAGCCCTCATGCGCGATGCGCAGCATCAAGGGGCTGCCGGCATAGTAATGCCAAATCTCGACTGCATCGATGCGATGCCAGTGCGAGCGCTCGCCGCGCGCAAGCAGGAAGTAGATGAGGGTCGAGCGCGAACGGCCATTGGCATCCGTGTCCTGGTCGCGAAACGTCTCGCGATAATGCCCGCCCTCGGGATGCGGGCGGAGTTCGAGGCGTGCGATGATCTCGGCTGCGGTCGGCATCGATCCAGTCAGGGCTTGCGTGTTCAGGACTTGTTTTTGCGCTCGCGCAACTCGCCGAACACCGCGGCGGCATCCGCGCCCTTCATGTGTAGCTTGGCTGCGACCTCGGGCGCATCAGCCCGCAGGAACACGTTTGCTCGCTTCTCATCACCAAGCAGTGAGGGAATTGTCGGCTTGTTCTCGGCACGCAGCTTCGCCACCTCCGCCGCGCGCGCCTGGAGCGCCGCGTTGTCGGGCTCGACGGTGAGGGCGAATTTGACGTTGGAAGTGGTGTATTCGTGGCCGCAATAGAGCTTGAAATCGTCGGGCAGGGCCCGCAGCTTCAACAGCGAATCCCACATCATCGGATAGGTGCCCTCGAACACGCGGCCGCAGCCGATCGAGAACAGCGTGTCGGCGGCGAACACCGTCTTCTCGTTGTCGAACACGTAGGAGATGTGGTCGAGAGTGTGGCCGGGCGTCTCCACGACGCGCGCCAGCAGATTGCCGACCTTGACCACGTCGGCGTTGGCGACACGCAGATCGACATTCGCAATCTTCGTCGTCTTGTCGTGCGGCGCGACGACGCGGCAATTGTATTTCTGCTTGAGTTCGGCGACGCCGCCGACATGATCGCCATGATGATGGGTGATCAGGATGTCGGTGAGCTGCCAGCCCTCGCGCTCCAGCGCCGCAAGGATGGGGCCGGCCTCCGGCGCGTCGATCGACGCGGTTGCCTTGGTTTCCGTATCGTGGATCAGATAACCGAAATTGTCGTTTAAACAGTTGAAAGTACGAATTTCGGCGGCCATGACATCTCCATCGCGCTCAGCCCCGCCAGACAAATATGGCGTTAACGTTGCGCAGGCAATGCAATATTCCGCGCGCGGCAGCGCCCTTCTGCATGTTACATTGCCGTCATGAGCATGGATGTCGTCGATCTTCGCGAGTTCTATTCCCGCCGCCTCGGGATCGTGGCGCGGCAAATGATCAATCGCGGCATCAGGGAGCGCTGGCCGAATGCCAAGGGACAGCGCGTGCTCGGGATCGGCTATCCGACGCCCTATCTCGGGCTGTTTCGCGAGGATGCCGAGCGCTGCATCGCCTTCATGCCGGCGGCCCAGGGCGTGCTGAAGTGGCCCACGGGGCGGCCCGCGCTGGCCTCGCTGGTGGATGAATTCACCCTGCCGCTGCCCGAGGCCGCGGTCGATCGCATCCTGCTGGTCCACGCGCTGGAGATGTCGGACGATCCGGCTGCGCTGCTCCGCGAAGTGTGGCGGGTGCTGTCGCCGTCTGGGCGCGTCATCGCGGTGATCCCGAACCGGCGCGGTGTGTGGACCCGCACCGACAACACGCCGTTCGGCCACGGCCGGCCGTATTCGCGCTCGCAAATCACCGAACTGCTGCGCCAGACCTGGTTCACACCGACCGCCTGGGGCGAGGCGCTGTTCATGCCGCCCTATGCCGGCGGCTGGGTGCTGAAATCGGCGCAGATGTGGGAGCGTGCCGGCGCGGCGCTGTCGCTGCCCTTTGCCGGCGTGCATATCGTCGAAGCTACCAAGCAGGTCTACCGCGCGATCCCCGCCAAGCGCGAGCGGGCACGCCTCATTCCCGCGCTGACCAAGCCGGTGCTGGTGCCTTCCTCCACGACGGTGACGCGCACTTGAATTCACCTCCCCAGAGGTGATCCGGCCCTCACCGCTTCAGCCAACGCGCACCGTCAAAAACAAATCGTCCCGGCGAGCCGGGACGATTCTCATTCAGATTTTCGGAAAAGCTTACTCGCCGGGCGCGAGATCATCGCTCGGGCCGGCGGGAGCAGCCTCGCGCTCGGGGCGCGGGCCATGCGGCCGGCGCCGGCGGCGCGGATAGCGCTCGCCGCCACCGCCGCCCTCAAAGCCGCCCTGGCCGCCATTCACCTGCGGCTGTGCGCCGGTGATGAAGGAGGGCAGGCGGTCGACGCTGCCGGCATCGGCGATGACGGGCTGCGGCTGGTTCGCAGGTTGCGGCTGCGGCTGATATTGCGGTTGCGGGCGATGATCGCGTTCGCGGTGCTCGCGCGGCTGCTGGTTGTCGCGCTGATAGGGCTGCTGGTTGTCGCGGCTCTGGTGATCGCGCTGGTGATGATCGCGCTGGCCTTCGCGCATGTAGGGCTGCTGCAGTGGCGGCTGCGGGACGAAGCCTGGCTCCTGGCCGAAATTCGAGAAATTCTCGCCGTCGTCCTCGCCGTCCTCGCTGGTGCTGATCGGCTCGTCGCCGCGCGGCTGCTGCTGGTTCTGGCGGAACTGTTCCTGGGCCGCCGCGATCAGGCGGAAATAATGCTCGGCATGCTGATAGTAGTTCTCGGCTGCAACGGGGTCGCCGGAGGAGCGCGCGTCGCGCGCGAGCTGGAGATACTTTTCAGCGATGTGCGAGGCCGTGCCGCGGATCTTGATGTCGGGTCCGTTGGACTCGTAGACCCGGGTCATCGGGTTCTGGCCGCGCCGGTTGTTGTTGTTATTGTTGTTGCGGTTGCGCATCCGCTGCTTGTTCTGACCGTTTCTCATGTCCTGCCTTTAATTCCAGCCCTAAAGGTTGCACGCATTACCGATTGCTAGGAGTGACCTGCTGACAGTGGTTCAGACGTCTCGCGCGCGCCGCGCGCAAGAGCGGATCGAACCCTGCCGATGTTCGTCGACCGTCGCGTTCAACAAAGACGCGTTCCCCACTCGCCAGCATCCATCGCCAGCGAACCCATTCATTTCGCCTGCCGAAACAAGCCCAGCTTTCTTGCGTAAGTCTTCAAGCGCAATATCTGGCTTTCGTTCACGTTGCGGTCGGAGAGCAGCGCAGCTCCACTGGCGATCGCGCTCAACAGGACCTGCGGCTTGGAACCTATAATCAGTAACGCTCTCGCCCGAGAGCCCCGGCTTTCGCCCGTAGGTCTACGGGGCCGGCACCGATGTGTTGAGCGGAACGTAGTCGTTCCCAAGGGATATTCCAAGAGCTTTTTGCTGGCCAATCGGGCTTTTTATGGGGGCATTTTTCGGGCCGATACGGCTCGGAGAACGCCTCCCAGGTCGGCCTTGGGTGGCCTGTCCACCGATAACGCCGCGGCCCCCATCAAGGTTTCAATATTCCGGGCCTGACCCTGACCGGCCTCGACGATCACCGCCCCGCCTGCGGCAAGGCGCTCGGCCGCCTGCGGGATCAAGGCGCGGTAGGCATCATAACCGTCATTGCCGCCGTCGAGCGCCAGATGCGGATCGTGCTCGCGCACTTCGATGCTCAACTTCGGAATTTCAGCCGAGGGAATATAGGGTGGGTTCGACACGATGAGGTCGAACGGGCCTTGAAGCGCCGCCGCGTAGGAGCAGGCGACGAAGGCGGCGCGGCCGGACAGGCCGAGTGCCGCGGCATTATCCCGCGCGGTGTGGAGCGCGGTCAGGCTGACATCGGTGCCGACGCCGAACGCCTCCGGAATCTCGTGCAGCAAAGCGAGCAGGATGGCGCCGGATCCCGTGCCGATGTCGGCGATTCGCGGGCGTCGCCCCGAACCCCTGAACTCGCGAAAAATCTCGAGCGCCAGCTCGACCACAGTCTCTGTGTCCGGCCGCGGCACCAGCGTTGCCTCCGACAGTCGGAACGGCAGGCCCCAGAACTCCCGCGTGCCGAGAATGCGGGCGACCGGCTCATGCGCGAGCCTGCGCTGCGCATAGGCTTCGAGCCGCGCGATCTCGTCTTGCGTCAGCCCTCGCGCCGCCTGCGTCACCATCGCGGTGAGATCGAGCTCCACTGCGGCGCCGACGAGCAGGCGGGCGTCGAGACCGGGCTCCTCGATGCCCGCCGCTTGCAGTCGTGCGGCAAGCGCGCGCCGTGCGCTCTCGATGCTGTGTCTGGAATCTGTCGCCAATGGAACCATCCTGCCTGGCATCGTGGATAGATCGGCGGACTTGCTTGCGTCAACGGAAAGGAGCGCGTTTGATCGCGCCGCGTGCCGAGGGAGGCATCCATGGCGGCCTATGACGATCAGAACGGCATGGTTCAGGCGAAGAAGGCGCAACGCTCGACGGCGGCGAAGCCTGCACGGTCTTCAAGCAACCGGACGATGCGCGACTCCGATTACACGGCGCTGGCGCAATTCCGCTATCAGCTTCGAACCTTCCTGGCCTTCAGCGAAGCCGCGGCCCAGAACGCGGGATTGACGGCGCAGCAGCACCAGGCGCTGCTGGCGATCAAGGGATTGGCTGAGTCCGACGGCGCCAGCGTCGGCGATATCGCGCGCTTTCTCCTGATCCGGCACCACACCGCAGTGGAGCTGGTGGATCGGATGGCGAAGCTGAAGCTGATTGGCCGGCAAGCCGATCCCGAGGACGCGCGTCGCGTCCTGGTCAAGCTGACGGCCAAAGGCGAGCAGAAGCTGCGATCGCTCTCGCGCATTCATCTGGACGAGCTGAGCGTCGCCGCGCCCGCTTTGGGCAAGATCCTGCGCTCGTTCCAGGCCAAAGCGCGCTGAGGCGCGAGCTTATGCCGCAGCGCCTTGCGCCGCGAGCTGTGCGGCCTGGTGCTCGGTCGTCAGCGCGTCGATCAATTCGCCGAGCGCTTCGCCCGCAATCACCTGCGGCAGCTTGTAGAGCGTCAGGTTGATGCGGTGGTCGGTGACGCGGCCTTGCGGGAAGTTGTAGGTGCGGATGCGCTCGGAGCGGTCGCCGGAGCCGACCTTCTCCTTGCGCTCGGCCGAGCGCGCGGCATCGACACGCTGGCGCTCGGCATCGTAGATGCGCGAGCGCAGGATGTTCATGGCCGAGGCGCGGTTCTTGTGCTGCGACCGCGAGTCCTGCATCATCACCACGATGCCGGTCGGGATGTGGGTGATGCGGATCGCCGATTCCGTCTTGTTGACGTGCTGGCCGCCCGCGCCTTGCGCGCGCATGGTCTCGATGCGCAGGTCCTCGTTCTTGATGTCGACATCGACATCCTCGACCTCCGGCAGAACCGCGACCGTTGCCGCCGAGGTGTGGATGCGCCCTTGCGTCTCGGTGTCGGGCACGCGCTGCACCCGGTGCACGCCGGATTCGAATTTGAGCTTGGAGAAGGCGCCGCGGCCCTGCACCTCCGCGATGATTTCCTTGTAGCCGCCGACAGTGCCTTCGCTCGCCGAGATCACCTCGACCTTCCAACCCTGCAAGCTGGCGAAGCGCTCGTACATGCGGAACAGATCGCCGGCGAACAGCGAGGCCTCGTCGCCGCCGGTGCCGGCGCGGATTTCCAGCACGACGTTGCGCTCGTCCATGGCGTCCTTGGGCAGCAGCGCCACGCGGATCTTCTGGACCAGCTCATCGATCCTCGGCGTCAGCTCGTCGCGCTCGGCTTCGGCCATGCTGCGCATTTCGGCATCGGTTGCGGGGTCGGCGATCAGCGCCTCGGTGTCGGCGAGCTCTTTGACTGCAGACCGATAGGCCTTCACGGCCACGACCAGCGGCGTGATCTCGGCGAGCTCGCGGGTGATCTGGACATAGCGGTCGGAGGCGAGCTGGCCGAGCGATTCAGCCTCGAGCGAAGCATGATGCGCGAGCAGGACGTCCAGTTTGGCTTCAGGGAGTGACGACATCGGTTCAGTCTCAAATGGCGGAAAGCGGCGGGCGGGCGGCGGAAAGCGGCGACAGGCCCGCTACAAGGCCAGGCCTTCGGCCTCGGCAAATTCCGTCAGCTTCTGCCGGATCGAGACGCTGCCCGCAGGCGCGTCGACGAGCGGGCCGAGCACCGCTTCGGCCTTCTTCGCGTCGAGATCGAGCACCATCGCCTTGACCGGGCCGAGCGCGGTCGCCGAGAGCGACAGCGAGCGATAGCCGAGCGCGATCAGCGCCAGCGCGCCGATCGGCTTGGAGGCCATCTCGCCGCAGAGCGAGAGCGACTTCTTCGCCTCGTTCGCCTTGCGCGCGATCTCGCGAAGCGCGCGCAGGATCGGCGCCGACATGGTGTCGAAGCGCTCGGATACCTTGGCATTGCCGCGGTCGACCGCGAACAGGAACTGGAACAGATCGTTGGAGCCGACCGAGATGAAGTCCACCTTCTTCAGCAGCTCGTCGAGCTGGTAGAGTAGCGCGGGCACCTCGACCATGGTGCCGATGTCGATTCTTTCAGGCAGCGTGTGGCCGTGCTGGCGCAGATAAGTGAGCTCGCGCTCGACCAGCGCCTTGGCGGCGTCGAATTCGGCAACCTCCGAGATCATCGGGAACATGATGCGCAGCGCGCGGCCGCCGCCCGCGCGCAGCAGCGCACGGATCTGGCCGCGGAGCAGGCCGGGACGATCAAGCCCAAGCCGGATCGCGCGCCAGCCGAGCGCGGGATTTTCCTCGATCACCGCTTCCATATAGGGCAGCGCCTTGTCGCCGCCGATGTCGAGGGTGCGGAAGGTGACAGGCTTGGTGCCGGCCGCATCCAGCACGGTCCGATAGAGCGCGAGCTGGTCGCTGGTGCGCGGCAGGCTCTGGCCCACCATGAACTGGAGCTCGGTGCGGAACAGGCCGATGCCGGCGCTGCCGGTATCCTCGATATGCGGCAGGTCGATCGCAAGACCTGCATTGATCATCAGCTCGACCTTCTGCCCGTCCTTGGTGACGCAGGGACGATCGCGCAGCGCCAGATATTGTGCCTGGCGGCGGGCGCGGAAGCGCACGCGCTCGGCAAAGGCAGCCTCGATCTCCTGCGACGGACGCACATAGATCGACCCAGACGTGCCGTCGACGATGATGGGATCGCCGGGATCGGCTATACCCGGCGCATTCGGCACCTCGCCGACGGCGGGAATGCCGAGCGCGCGCGCCACGATCGAGACGTGGGAGTTGGCGGTGCCTTCCTCCAGCACGATGCCGCGCAGCCGCTTGCGGTCGTAGTCGAGCAGCGCGGCGGGACCCATCGCGCGCGCGATGACGATGGCGTTGTCGGGCAGTTGTTCGCGCGAGGGCGCGTGGTCCTGGCCGACCAGCTGCCGCATCAGGCGGTAGCCGAGGTCCTCGAGATCATGCAGCCGGTCGCGCAAATACGGATCGGTCGAGCGCAGCATGCGCGCGCGGGTGTCGGACTGCACGCGCTCGACGGCGGCTTCCGCAGTGAGGCCGGTCGCGACCGCCTCGTGCAGCTTGTGCGACCAGCCCTGGTCGTTGGCGAACATGCGGTAGGCTTCCAGCACCTCGCGGTGCTCGCCTCCTTCCGCGACGTCGCCGCGCTCCAGCATGCGGTCGAGATCGGCGCGCAGCTTGGCAAGCGCAGTGTCGAGCCGCTTGATTTCCTTCGGCAGGTCTTCGGCGATGTAATCCTTGATCACGACGCGCGGCTCGTGCAGCACGACATGGCCGAGCGCGATACCCTCCGACAGGATGGCGCCGACCTTCTGCGCGGAATGGCGCGCCGCAGGCTCCATGCCCGGCGGGGCGAGTGCGGACAGCTCGCCGGAGGCGATCAGCTCCGCCAGCACCATCGCGGTGGTCTGAAGCGCCTCGAGCTCCTCCTCGACATAGTTGCGCTTGGCGCGGTTCTGCACGACGAGCACGCCGAGCGTGTTGCCGGCCCGCAGGATCGGCACGCCGAGGAACGAGTGATAGATTTCTTCGCCGGTCTCGGGGCGGAACGAGAAGGCCGGGTGGCTCTGCGCATCGCTCAGGTTGAGCGGGGTCGCCTCGCTGGCGACGAGGCCGACCAGACCCTCATGGGCGCTGAGCACGGTGTGGTGCACCGCCTCGCGGTTGAGGCCTTCGGTGGCGTAGAGCTCGAGCGTGTTGTCGATGCGCAGCACATACACCGAGCACACCTCGGCCACCATATTGGCGGCGATCAGCACCACGATCTTGTCCAGCCGCTCCTGGGCCGAGACCTGCTCCGCCATGGTTTCGCGGAGCCGTCTCAACAAGACGCGGGGACCTCCCGACGCGCTCCGCATGAACCGTCAATCTCCTCCGTCTGCCGGGCCCGGCGGTGTCGGCCGGCGGCTGGCCTAAAATTCCAGAAAAACAACCAAATTGTTTGTCCGGCGCTGGCGCAAGCCCTCGCTTGCACCGAATCAGCAGCCTGAACTGGGACCCAGTCTGCGGCAGCCCACCCTGTTCGCCGTATAGCGAATTGACGCTTGTTTTGCCAAGCAAAACGCCTGCCAAACGCGAAGGTGTGTACACCCTCGCGTTTGCTGCGACCGCTAAGAGAAAATTAGCCTAAGCACGGTCCGGAAAAGTGCGAAGCGGCTTTCCGGACCATGCTTAAACGACATTCTGACGCGCGACGAGGTGGCGCTTCAGGTCTGATCGAGGCCGTAGAGCGTGTGCAGGGTGCGCACCGCAAGCTCGGTGTACGCCGTGTCGATCAAGACCGAGAATTTGATCTCGGAGGTTGTGATGGCCCGGATGTTGATATTCCGGCCCGCAAGGGCCGAGAACGCCTGGGCGGCGACACCGGCATGGCTGCGCATGCCGCTGCCGATCACCGAGATCTTTGCGACGTCGGTAGCTGTATCCAGCCGTGCATAACCGATCTTGGCCCTAGCGGCGGTGATGGTGTCCTTGGCGCGGGTGTAGTCGGCGGCCGGCACCGTGAAGGTGAGATCGGTGGTCTTGCCGTCTTCGGACACGTTCTGCACGATCATGTCGACATTGATGTTGGCTTCCGCCAGCGGACCAAAGATCGAGGCGGCAACGCCCGGCTTGTCCTCGATCTGGCGCACCGAGATCTGGGCCTCGTCCTTCGAGAAGGCGATGCCGGTGACGACGTGGCTTTCCATGATCTCCTCCTCGCTGCAGATCAGCGTGCCGGGCGGCTGGTTGGCATGCGGGTCGATATCCTCTGGCTTGTCGAAGCTCGAGCGGACGAAGATCGGCATGTTGTGGACCATGCCGAGTTCCACCGAGCGGACCTGGAGCACTTTGGCGCCCTGGGACGCCAGTTCCAGCATGTCCTCGAATGCGATCTTGTCGAGTTTTTGGCCTTCGGCACGATTCGCGGGTCGGTGGTGTAGACGCCGTCGACATCGGTGTAGATGTCGCAGCGGTCGGCCTTGACGGCCGCGGCAACAGCCACCGCCGAGGTGTCGGAGCCGCCGCGGCCGAGCGTGGTGATTCGATTGGTGTCGGGGTTGATGCCCTGGAAGCCGGCGATGACCGCGACCTCCTTGCGCTCCTGGAAGCGCTTGATGATCTCGCCGCCGTCGATGTCCTCGATCCGGGCCGAGGCATGGGCGTCGCTGGTCTTGATCGGGATCTGCCAGCCCTGCCATGAGCGGGCCTGGATGCCCATGCTCTGCAGCACGATGGCAAGCAGGCCCGACGTCACCTGCTCGCCGGACGCGACCACGGCGTCGTATTCGCGCGCGTCGTGCATTGGCGAGGCCTCGGAGCACCAGGCCACCAGCTCGTTGGTCTTGCCGGACATCGCCGAGACGACCACCGCGACCTCATGGCCGGCGTCGACCTCACGCTTCACATGGCGCGCGACGTTGCGGATACGTTCGATGTTGGCGACGGACGTGCCGCCGAATTTCATCACGAGGCGGCTCATGACGACGCGTGCATTCCTTCATAAGGATCAGTATGGTGACCCGCGCTGGACGGATGCCAGGGGATACCGACCGCGCGTATACAGAGGGGCGGGGCCGGGGGCAAGCGGGTTCCTGCGGGGGCCAATCCGGACAATGGGTTAACCGAGGTCATGGCGCGCTATATTGACGAAATCCTGCAGCCCGGCGAGCGGGTGCTGTATTCGACCAACGCGCACTGGATCTTCTATTTTCCGGCGATTGTGGCCTGGGTCGTGGCCTTGGGCCTGCTGATCCTGTCGCGGCAGACCGCGAGCGACGGGCTCGTGATCCTCTGTCTCATCGCTGCGGGCGTGGTGGCCTTGGCGGCCCTGTTCTGGACCGTGAAGGGCTGGTTCCACCGCTTCACCACCGAGACCGACGTCACCAATCTCAGGGTTGTGCACAAGACCGGGTTCATCAAGCGCCGCACCTTTGAAATGGCGCTGGATAAGGTCGAGAGTGTCGACGTTGATCAGACCATTCTTGGACGAATTCTCAACTACGGCGACGTGACCATTCGCGGCGTCGGCGAGGGGATCGAGACGATCAAAACCATCGCCTCGCCGCTCGCCTTCCGTAGTTCGATCACCACGCGGTAGGACCGCGCGTAACCATGAGCATGCAGCAAAATACTTCCGCCACCGCAGCCGCCCAGCCCGGCTCGACCGTCGACGCCGCCGAGATCGCGAAATTCTCAAAACTCTCCGCCGAGTGGTGGGACCCCAAGGGCAAGATGGCGCCGCTGCACCGGATCAACCCACTGCGGCTCGGCTATATCCGCGACGCCGCCTGCCGCAAGTTCGAGCGCAATGTGCGCAGCCTCAACTGCCTCGGGTCCTTGCGCGTGCTCGACATCGGCTGCGGCGCCGGCCTGTTATGCGAACCGCTGGCGCGTCTCGGCGCGCAGGTCATCGGCATCGATCCGTCGGCGAGCAACATTGCGGCTGCCAAGCTGCATGCCGACAAGAGCCACCTTGCGATCGACTATCGCTGCACCACGGTCGAGGAGATCGACCCGCGCGAGCGCTTCGACATCGTGCTGGCGATGGAGGTGATCGAGCACGTCGTCGATGTCGGCGTTTTCCTCAAGCGCTGCGCCGCGATGCTGAAGCCGAACGGGTTGATGGTGGTCTCGACCCTGAACCGGAACTGGAAGAGCTTCGCGCTGGCCATCGTCGGCGCCGAATATGTCCTGCGCTGGCTGCCGCGCGGCACCCACGAATGGAATAAGTTCGTCACGCCGGACGAGCTGACCAAATATCTCCTCGACAACCGCCTCGTCATCACCGAGCAGACCGGCGTCGTCTACTCCCCCTTCGCCGACAAATGGTCCCTCTCCTCGGACATGGACGTGAACTACATGGTGGTGGCGGAAGGCATGGTGTGAGGTCGTGAATAGGACCCGTGCTGTCGCTTCCTGGGCGGTGTCGTCGCTGCGAACGCAGTGCGTGCGCAGGGACGACAGTGTGTTTGTTGCGAGAGCATCGCTCCCATGACATCCCCGCGGTTGACCGCATGCGTCCCAGCTTGCAGGTTGGCCCCACACTTCCTGTATTAGCCACCCCCCCAATGCTCGCCGTCACCAGCCTCTGGATTCCCTTCACGATCATCGCTGCGCTCGGGCAGGTCGCGCGCAATGCGATGCAAAGGTCGCTGACGAAGCCGCTGGGGACATGGGGCGCGACCAACATCCGCTTCCTGTTCGGCTTCCCGTTCTCGCTGCTGTTCCTGGGCGTGGTGCTGATCATCACCGGCGATCACCTCGGCATGCCGCCGTCCGCGTTCTGGCCGTGGCTCCTGCTTGGCGCACTCAGCCAGATCGTTGCCACCGGATTGATGCTGCTCGCGATGAACGATCGCTCCTTCGTGGTGACGACGGCCTACCTGAAGACCGAGGCGATCCAGACCGCGATCTTCGGCTTCGTCTTCCTCGGCGATCGCCTGACCTGGCTGAAGGTGCTGGCGATCGTGATCGCGACGGTCGGCGTCGTCATCACGGCGCTCCGGCCCGGCGGCGAGAAGAGTTTTGCGGAGCTGAAGCCGACGATCACCGGCCTCGTCGCCGCGGCGGCGTTCGCGCTCTCTGCGGTCGGTTTTCGTGGCGCCATCATCACCGTGCCCAACGTATCGTTCGTGACGGCGTCGTCGTGCACGCTGGTGCTCGGGCTGTTCGTGCAGACGCTGATCCTGACGATCTATCTGCTCTGGCGTGCGCCAAAGGTGCTGCAATCGATCCTGGGGCTATGGAAGCCGTCGCTGCTCGCCGGCTTCATGGGCGCCTTCGCCTCGCAATTCTGGTTTCTCGCGTTTGCGCTGACGGCCGCTGCCAATGTCCGCACGCTTGCGCTGATCGAGGTGCTGTTCGCGCAAGGCGTAGCCTACTACTCGTTCAAGCAGCCGATCGCACCGCGCGAGATATTCGGTATCCTGCTGATCGTAGGGGGCGTTGCGCTGCTGGTGGGCGTGTAACTGGCCGTCATTCCGGGACGCCCGAAGGGGGAACCCGGAATCTCGAGATCCCCCGATGCGCAATTGCGCATCTGGGGTCTGGTCCTTCGGACCATCCCGGGATGACGCGCTTCGTGCGTCAGTTCCTGTCTTCCGGCAGCGTCGGCAGCGGCGAGACCTCGATGCCTTCGTCGATCAACGACTTCGCCTCTTCCGGCGAGGCCTCGCCGTAGATCGGGCGGTGCTCCTTGTCGCCGTAATGCATGGCGCGGGCTTCATTCGCAAAGCGCTCGCCGACATTGTCGGCGTTCTTGACGATATGGTCGCGCAGCTCTTTCAGCTTGGCGCGCAGCTCGCGCTCCTGGGCCATCAGCAGCGATGTCGGTCCTGACGGAGTAGCCTCGGGCGTGGCGGCAGCCACGGGTTCCGGCGGGGCTGCACGGCCGCGGCCCTTCTTGCCGACGATGCGCGGGGCCATGATCGCCTTGTCGACCTTGGCCGAGCCGCAGATCGGGCAGGTCACGAGCTTGCGCTTCACCTGGGAATCATAGGCCGAAGAACTCTGGAACCAGCTTTCGAAGTCGTGGCCGCGGTCGCAGTGCAGTGCGTAGCGGATCATGCCGATCCCCGCACGAGGTGCAGGTGATCCGGCCCCGCCTTGGGATCGGTGACGCCAAAGCGGCGGCCGTGCTGGAGCGAGGGGATCGCGCGGCGGGCGGTCTCGACCCTGGCCGGGTCGATCTTCGCCATGATGATGCCGGGCTCGACATCGCCCTCAGCGAGGATCTCGCCCCAGGGATCGACGATCAGCGAATGGCCGTAGGTCTCGCGCTTGTTCTCATGCAGGCCGGCCTGCGCAGCGGCGAAGATGAAGCAGCCGGTCTCGATCGCGCGCGCGCGCAGCAGCACGTGCCAATGCGCTTCCCCGGTTTTGCGGGTGAAGGCCGATGGTACCGTGATGAAATGGGCGCCGCTCTCGGCGAGCGCACGGTAAAGCGCGGGGAACCGCACGTCGTAGCAGATCGTCAAGCCAACGCGGCCCCACGGCAGATCGGAGATCACGGCGGTCTCGCCCGGCTGGTAATTGGCGGATTCGCGATAGCTCTCGCCGTCCGGCAGCTCGATGTCGAACATGTGGATCTTGTCGTAGCTCGCGAGCACGTTGCCCTCGGGCCCGATCAGGAACGAGCGGTTGACCGCTTTCTCCGGCGAGAAGCGCAGCGCCAGCGAGCCGACATGGATGTGAATCCCGAGCTCTGCCGCGAGCGCGCGGTAGGCCCTCAGCGAGGTGTCGTTCTCCTCGGTCTGCAGGTGTTCGAACAGCGCCTTGCGGTTCAGCTGCATCATGTTGCTGACTTCGGGCGTCTGCACGTAGTCGGCGCCATTGGCCGCCGCCTGCCGGATCAGCTTGGTGGCCTGTTCGAGGCTCGGTCCGGGCATCAGGCCGGTGCGCATCTGCACCATCGCGGCGGTGAAGGTCCTGTTATCACTCATGAGACGGCCTTCACGCTCTCGAGCAGGCCGTCGAGCTTGCCCTCGCGATCGAGCGCGTAGAGCTCGTCGCAGCCTCCGACATGGGTTCCGCCGATCCAGATCTGCGGGAAAGTCGAGCCCTCGCCGGCGCGGTCGTACATCTCCTGGCGCCAGGACGGGTTCTTGGCGACATCGAATTCCGCGAAGGTCGCCTTCTTGCGGGTCAGCAGGGACCTCGCGGCGGAACAATAGCCGCAACCCGGCCTGGTGTAGATCTCGACAGCAACGGTCATCTCGTCCAGCGCTTTCATGTCAGAATTCATTGAATTATATGGGACGGGGGGCGCTCTCGACAACCCGGGCGAAGACCAGCACGTCGACCTGGGCCGCCTTGGCGCGGAGCAGGGCCCGCGCACAGGCGTCCAGCGTCGCACCCGTGGTCAGGACGTCGTCGATCAGGATGATGCGGCGGCCCTGGATTTCGGCCCGATGGTCAGGGGATACCTGAAATGCGCCCTGCACATTGGTGGTGCGCTGGGCCCGCGACAGGCCGATCTGCTGCTCGGTGGCACGCACCCGGCGCAGCACCTCAGCCTTCATTTTCACCCCGCTCTGCCGCTCGATGATGCGCGCCAGCGCGCCGGACTGGTTGTAGCGGCGGCGCCAGGCGCGCCGCCAATGCAGGGGCACCGGCACCAGCATGTCGGCCTCAGCGAGCAGTTCGCCGCCCGCGCGCGCCATCCAGCGGCCCATGGCCGGAGCCAGATCGGTGCGGTCCTGGTATTTCAGCGCGTGCACCAGGGTTCGGGCGACGTCGTCATAGCGCACGGCGGCGCGCGCCCGCTGGTAGGCCGGCGGGTTCGCGATGGCCTCCATCGACAGCATCTCGGGGCCGGGGTCATAGACGAAGGGAATGCCGAGGCGGGGACAATAGGGCCGTTCGATGAACGACAGCCTCGCCCAGCAGGCCGCGCAGACGCCCTCACCGTCGACCGGCTCGCGGCAGGAGACGCACAGCGTCGGCAGCGCGATGTCGAGCGCGAGCCGGGCCGCCCGCGCCAGCACGGTGCGGCCAGCCGACCATGCGGTTCGCAGCGGCGCGGCGATGGAACGGGAAGGGGCACTTTCGGCTTCCATGAGAGGAGGCTAGCGTTCAGCTGGACCGTGCTCAAGCCGCTCTCTCGCGCCCCGGACGCAGCGCGCCGCGCCACTTCGGCAGCGCGCTGCAGAGCCGGGGCCCATCCCACCGCATCATACGACGTTGCCTTTGGGGTCCCGGCTCTGCGCAGCAGCGCTAAGAGCGCTGCAGCGCGTCCGGGACACGAGAATGATTGCCATGGCCAGCGTGATCGGCGTAACCAGCGACATGGCCCAGACCCCGCAAACCCCACCCGCTCTGTTCGATCGCGCCTTGCTGCATGCGCGGCAGCGGCGGGCACAGGCGCAAGGCGGCGTCACATTCCTGCTCGATCGTGTTGCCGAGGACATGTCCGACCGGCTGACCGCAGTGATGCGCGAGTTTCACGCCCCCGTCGATCTCTGGACACCCGGTGAGGGGCTGGCGGGGCTGCGGGCGCGGCTTCCTTCCATCGAGCGGATTGCGCTCGATGCGGCGGGCTCGGAGAAATTACCCTTCGCGCCGGAAAGCCTCGATCTCGTGGTCTCGGCGCTGGCGCTGCAATTCGTCAACGATCTGCCGGGCGTGCTGGCGCAAATCCGCCGCGCGCTGAAGCCGGACGGGCTGCTGCTCGCCGCGATGATCGGGGGCGACAGCCTGACCGAGCTGCGGCAGGCCTTGGCTGCCGCCGAAGCGGAATGCGAGGGCGGCGTGTCGCCGCGCGTGGCGCCGTTCGCGGACTTGCGCGACATCGGCGCGCTGTTGCAGCGGGTGGGCTTTGCGCTGCCGGTGACCGATGTCGATCGCGTCGTGGTGCGCTATGCCAACGCGTTCGCGCTGATGCAGGACCTGCGCCGCATGGGCGCGGCCAATGTGCTGATCGAGCGCCGCCGCGCGCCGAGCCGGCGAGCCACGCTGCTGCGGATGGCCGAGATCTACGCCGAGCGCTTCGCCGATGCCGACGGCCGCATCCGGGCGACGTTCGACATCATCTGGCTGTCCGGCTGGACCCCGCATGCGAGCCAGCAGCAGCCGCTCAAGCCCGGGTCGGCGAAAGCGAGCCTGGCGGAGGCGGTGAAGAAGGCGGGGGAAAGGTAGGCCGCAGATGCCGTCATTCCGGGGCGGTCCGCAGGACCGAACCCGGAATCTCGAGGTTCCCAGGTGCGCAATTGCGCACCATAGTTCTCGCTTCGCGAGCCCGGGAATGACGATGCAAGGGCATCGTCACATCAGCAAATCGATCAAATGGGGAATCAGCGGAATGTCCGCGGGCGGCATCGGATAGTCGCGCAGACTGTTGGCGCGGACCCAGGCGAGGTTCTGGCCTTCGCGTGCGGTGACCATCCCTTCCCAGCGCCGGCAGATGTAGAGCGGCATCAAGAGGTGAAACGTCTCGTAGCCGTAGCTCGCAAACGTCAGCGGGGCCAGGCACGGCTCGGCCACGGTGATGCCGAGCTCTTCGTGGAGCTCACGGATCAGGCTCTGCTCCGGCCGCTCGCCAGGCTCGAGCTTGCCGCCGGGAAATTCCCAGAGGCCCGCCAGCGCCTTGCCCTCGGGGCGCCGCGCGATCAGGACGCGCTTGTCGGCGTCGACCAGCGCACAGGCCACCACCAATGTCAGCTTGAGATCTGCCATGCCAAAAATACTGCTCGTTGAAGATGATCCGGAGCGTTTCGTTAACTGCGCCGCGGCCGGATTTCCGGGAACCTCATAAGTCATATCTAATCGTCGGTTCCTAGGCCGCGCCGATGAAATATCTGTTCTTCGTCTCGGACGGCGTCGCCGACGAGTACACCGCTGGCTGCGCCAAGCCGACGGCCGCTGCCAGTCGCCAATCGACGTGTCGCTCTGCACCGCCATCAAGCAGAGCTGCGCCTCGCCCGGCCTTTATTTCGAGGTGAGCCCGACCCAAGGCATCTCGGACGCCATGACCGCGCTGTTCAAGAAGGACGTCGCCGACGCGCGGATTTCGGGGTGATGTCAGAGGCGTCATTCCCGGGGGATGCGCCAGCATCCAGCTATGGTGCGCAATCGCGCATCTGAGAATCTCGAGATTCCGGGTTCTCGCTTCGCGTGCCCCGGAATGACGGCTGCCTTACGACCTGTAATCCCCGTTGATCGCCACATACTCCTTGGTCAGGTCGCAGGTCATGACGCGGTCGCGGCCCTTGCCGAGGCCGAGCGAGACCTTGATCGCGATCTCCGGCGCCTTCATCGCTTCCGATACCTGGGCCTCGTCGTAATCGGGGTCGCGCGCGCCGCTCTTGGCGACGCGGATGCCGTTGAAAGAAATGGAAAGCTTGTCGCGATCGGCGGGCTCGCCGGCCTTGCCGACCGCCATCACCACGCGGCCCCAATTGGCGTCCTCGCCGGCGATCGCGGTCTTGACCAGTGGCGAGTTGGCGATCGACATCGCGATCTTGCGCGCCGAGGCCTTGGTCTTGGCGCCTTCGACGGTGATGTCGACCAGCTTGCGCGCGCCTTCGCCGTCACGGGCGACCTGTTCGGACAGGTTGGCAAGGATCTGGTTGAACGCCTTGACGAACGCCTTCAGGCGCGGATCGCTGGCGCGGCTGATCTTGGGCGCGCCCTGCGCAGCGGCAGCACCGGTGGCGAAGGCCAGCAGCGTGTCGGAGGTCGAGGTGTCGCCGTCGATCGTCACGGCGTTAAAGGTGTCCTCGACGCCGGCCTTGAGCAGGGCCTGGAGCGCGGCCGGCGCGATCGGAGCATCGGTGAAGATGAAGGACAGCATCGTCGCCATGTCGGGCGCGATCATGCCGGCGCCCTTGGCCATTCCGTTGATGGTGACCTTGGCCTTGCCGAGCTTGACCGTCGCGGTCGCGACCTTGGGGAAGGTGTCGGTCGTCATGATCGCCTTGGCCGCGGCGAGGTAGTCGCCGGGCTCGGCGGTCTCGGCGAGGCGTCCCAGCACGCCGTCGAACTTGGTTGCGTCCAGCGGCTCGCCGATCACGCCGGTCGAAGCCAGGAAGATCTCGCTTTCGCTGCATCCGACCGCCTTGGCCGCGATCTTGGCGGTCAGTGCGGTGGAGGCTCGGCCGGTCTTGCCGGTGAAGGCATTGGCATTGCCGGAATTGACGACGAGGGCGCGGGCCTTGCCGCCCTTCAGCTTGGCGCGACACCATTCCACCGGCGCCGACGGGCACTTCGACTTGGTGAAGACGCCCGCGACGGCGGTGCCCTTGTCCATCACCGCCAGCAGGACGTCGGTGCGGTTCTTGTAGCGGATGCCGGCCTCGGCCGTCGCAAGACGGACCCCCGCGATCACGGGCAAATCAGGGACGTTCTTCGGGGCGAGGGGAGAGACGGAGGAGGACATCGCGGGGCGCCTTGGTGGGTCTGGATATGATGATGCCCGGCCCCTCTGTGCGAAGACGCGCTTCGCGCTTGGGGCCGGGCATCATGAAGGCTTAGATACTCTTCACGTCACCGAAGTGACAGCAAATTCTTACTTCTTGGCGGGGGGCGCCATCTTGCTGTCGGACGGCTTGGCCGCGTCGGCTGGCTTGGCGTCCTTGGACGCGTCGGCCTGGTCCATCCGCTCGACCTTGGCTTCGCTGCGCAGCTTGGCGACGTAGTCGGCCTGGGCCTTGCGGGTGACGTAGTTCTCGATCTGGGCCTTGACCTGGTCGAAATCCGGCGCCTTGCGGTTGCGCTTTTCCTCGACCTTGATGATGTGCCAGCCGAACTGCGACTTCACGGGGTCGGAGATCTTGCCGGGCTCCAGCGCGAACGCCACCGCCGAGAATTCCGGCACCATCTGCTCCTTGGTGAAGAAGCCGAGGTCGCCGCCGTCGGCGGAGCCCGGATCCTTCGACTTCTTCTTGGCGAGCTCGGCGAAATCGGCGCCCTTGTCGAGCTCGGCCTTCACCGCCTTGGCCTCGTCCTCGGTCTCGACCAGGATGTGACGGGCGCGCACCTCCTGCTCGCCGGTGATCTGCTTGGAGGCCTCCTCATAGACCTTCTTCATCGCGTCCGGGGTGGTGGCGGCCTTGCCCTCGCCGGCGAGCAGGCTGTCCATCAGCAGGCGGTTGCGGGCGAACGCCAGGCGCTTCTTGAACTCATCGCTGTCGCCGATCTTCTTGTCGTCGGCGGCCTTGGCGACGATCTTCATGTCGATCAGGAACGACAGGACGTTCTCGTCCTTGGTCGCCGGGTCCATCTGGGCGAGGCTCGCTCCGAGTTCCTCCTCGGCCATGGCGACGTCGCTCTTCTTGATCTCGGCGCCATTGACCTTCGCCAGCACCGGATCGTCGGCGGCCCGGAGCGGGCCCGCGAACGCCAGGGTCAGCGCCAGAGTGAGGCTGCCAGCCAGGGCGGAGGCAAGGCGCAAACGCTGGCCGGTGGTTACCGGGTACGAGGTGGTCATGGAAAATCCTTTTGTTGAAGCAGGGGGCTGCTCGAGCGGGGCGGACACTCGCCCAATTCAGGGGGGCTTTGCAACGCGAAAAGTCTGTCAATTTGATGAATTAGCCGCAATGCGGCCGCCGTTGACAAGGCTCTGACCCGGCCATATCTCTGCCCGGTCGCGTCCATGGCGATGGCGTTTATTTTGCTGCGTTTTTGGCCGTTGAACCCTGACTTGCCCAATTCCCACCCATATGGCGGACGACCCCCGCAGTCCGGGCTCTGACGCCATCAGGCGTCACGGTGAGTTGATAGGCAGGTGGGTGACAACCTTTCGGCTGCCACGCGGTTAAATCGCGAACACAGGAACTGGTCATGATCGGCGCGCTCGCCCGCAAGTTTTTCGGCTCCTCCAACGACAGGCGGGTGAAGGGGTACCAGTCCCGCGTCAACGCGATCAACGCGCTGGAGCCCGAGCTCATCAAGCTCTCGGATGACGAGCTCAAGGCCCGCACTGCCGAGTTCAAGAAGCAGCTCGCCGAAGGCAAGACGCTCGACGACATCCTGGTGCCCGCCTTCGCCACCGTGCGCGAGGCGGCCAAGCGCACGCTCGGCCAGCGCCATTTCGACGTCCAGCTGATCGGCGGCATGGTGCTGCACGAGGGCGACATCGCCGAGATGAAGACCGGCGAAGGCAAGACGCTGGTCGCAACGCTCGCGGTCTACCTCAACGCGCTCGCCGGCAAAGGCGTCCACGTCGTCACGGTCAACGACTACCTCGCCCGCCGCGACTCCGGCTGGATGGGCCAGATCTACAGCTTCCTCGGCCTGACCACCGGCGTGATCGTGCACGGCCTCGATGATGCCGAGCGCAAGGCGGCCTATGCCTGCGACATCACCTACGGCACCAACAACGAATACGGCTTCGATTATCTGCGCGACAACATGAAGTACCGGCTCGAGGACATGGTCCAGCGGCCGCACTTCTTCGCCATCGTCGACGAGGTCGACTCCATCCTGATCGACGAGGCGCGCACGCCGCTGATCATCTCCGGCCCGCTCGACGACCGCTCCGACTTCTACAACACCATCGACGGCTTCCTGCCCAAGCTCGACAAGACCGACTACGAGGTCGACGAGAAGCAGCGCACGGTGACGCTGACCGAAGCCGGCATGGAGAAGATCGAGACGCTGCTGCGCGATGCCGGCCAGCTCAAGGGCGAGTCGCTCTACGATGTCGAGAACGTCTCCGTCGTGCACCACATCAACCAGGCGCTGCGCGCCCACACGCTGTTCACGCGCGACAAGGACTACATCGTCCGCGACAACGAGGTCGTCATCATCGACGAGTTCACCGGCCGCATGATGCCGGGCCGCCGCTATTCGGAAGGCCTGCACCAGGCGCTGGAGGCCAAGGAGCACGTCCAGGTCCAGCCCGAGAACCAGACGCTGGCCTCGATCACCTTCCAGAACTACTTCCGCATGTACGAGAAGCTGGCCGGCATGACCGGCACGGCCGCGACCGAAGCGGACGAGCTGTTCGACATCTACAAGCTCGAGGTCGTGGAGATCCCGACCAATCTGCCGATCGCGCGCCTCGACGAGGACGACGAGGTCTACCGGACCCAGAAGGAAAAATACCAGGCGATCCTCGCCGAGATCGAGCGCGCCAACGCACGGCTCCAGCCCGTGCTGGTCGGCACGGCCTCGATCGAGAAATCGGAAGTGCTCGCCGAATTCCTGAAGCAGAACGGCTACAAGCAGATCGATTTCGGCAAGGAGCACGCGCTCGACAAGCTCTATGCCGCCGCCCGTGCCGGCAAGCCGGCAAAACTGTTCGCAGTGCTGAACGCGCGCTTCCACGAGCAGGAAGCCTATATCGTCGCGGAAGCCGGCGTGCCCGGCGCGATCACCATCGCAACCAACATGGCCGGCCGCGGTACCGACATCAAGCTCGGTGGCTCGCTCGAAATGCGCATCCAGCAGGAGACGGTCGGCATCACGGACGAGGCCGAGAAGGCCAAGAAGATCGAGCAGATCAAGGCCGACATCGAGCACTTCCGCGACATCGTGCTGAAGGCCGAGGAGACCGTCGAGATCGAGCCGGCGAAGGGTAGCAAACCCGCCAAGACCGTGAAGAAGCCGGGCGGCCTCTACATCATCGGCTCCGAGCGCCACGAATCCCGCCGCATCGACAACCAGCTGCGCGGCCGTTCCGGCCGTCAGGGCGATCCCGGCCGCTCGAAATTCTTCCTGTCGCTGGAAGACGATCTGATGCGCATCTTCGGCTCGGACCGTCTCGACAGCATGCTGCAGCGTCTCGGCCTGCAGGAGGGCGAGGCGATCATCCATCCCTGGATCAACAAGGCGCTCGAAAAGGCGCAGCAGAAGGTCGAGGCGCGTAACTTCGACATCCGCAAGAACCTCCTCAAGTTCGACAACGTCCAGAACGACCAGCGCAAGGTGATCTTCGACCAGCGCGTCGACCTGATGAAGGACGACAGCGTCGCCGAGACCGTCACCGACATGCGTCACGTCTTCATCGACGACCTCGTCGCCAAGCACGTGCCCGAGCATGCCTATGCCGAGCAGTGGGACGTCGCCGGCCTCAAGGACGAGTTAAAGCGCGTGCTCGATCTCGACCTGCCGGTCGACGACTGGGCCAAGGAAGAGGGCATCGCCGACGAGGAGCTGCTGACCCGTATCGAGACCAAGGCCGACGAGCACATGGCCGCCAAGGTCGCGCAATGGGGCCCCGACGTGATGCGCTACGTCGAGAAGACCATTCTGCTCCAGACCCTCGACCATCTCTGGCGCGAGCATCTGATCATGCTCGATCATCTGCGCCAGGTCATCGGCCTGCGCGGCTACGGCCAGCGCGATCCGTTGCAGGAGTACAAGACCGAAGCCTTCAATCTCTTCCAGGAGATGAGCGCTCACCTGCGCGAGGCCGTCACGGCGCAGCTGATGCGCGTCGAGATCGTTCCGCCGGAGCAGGAGGCACCGGTACTGCCGGCGATGGAAGCGCACAAGTTCGACCCGAACACCGGCGAAGACGAGATGGCCCTCGCCAGCGTCACCCTCGCCCCGCAGGCCACCGACGCAGCCTTGCGCGATCCCAAGAACCCGGCGAGCTGGGGCAAGGTCGGCCGCAACGAGGACTGCCCCTGCGGCAGCGGCAAGAAGTACAAGCACTGCCACGGGCGCTATGCGTAGAGCTTTGAGTGAGGCGCGACACCGTCGCCTCATTCTCCGTCATTGCGAGCGCAGCGAAGCAATCCAGAATGCGCCCGCGGCGGGACTCTGGATTGCCTCGTCGCAAGGGCTCCTCGCAATGACGAGGTTGTAGGCGCGAGCTCGCGTATTCTCCGCTCTCCAAAGGCAGCACACGCCGAAGAACGCCGCGAAGGACGAGTAAATCTCGCCTCTGCCTACTTCATCGCCGAGAACCGGCTGTCGAACGAGTTCGACTGCACCACCGGTGCCGCGCCGGCCATCATCGGCGCGCTGCCACTCGCGCTGTCCGACGCCACTGACGGCTTCAGCTCCGGCCGCGTTGCGGCGAGGCGGGTGTCGGGCTTCGCTGGCTCGGCCGGCTTTGCAGCCACCGCCGGCTTCGGCGCGTCCTTCGCCGCGTCCTTGGACTTGTCGTGGCCCGGCACGAACCTCGTCACTGCGGCTTTCAGCCGGGACGCTGCGGTCGGCGCCGTCGTGGTGGTCGCGGCTGGAGCAACTGACGCGGTGGCCTGCGGCGGAAGCGTCGTCGTCGCCGTGGTGTCGGCGGTGCCGAGGCCCATCTTGCGGCCGAGATTGGAGAAGAAGCCGCCTTGGGATTTCTCCTGGGATTTCTCTTGGGATTTTTCCTGGGATTTTTCCTGGGATTTCTCGGCCGGCTGAGCCGCGGCGATGCGCATGTTGGCCGCGGGCGCGCTGCTGGCCGTGACTGGCTCCTCCTGCGACGCGCTTGCGACCGCATCCAGGTTCGGCTTGGGCGGATTGACGTGGCCCGGGATCGTGCCGGGCGCCTTTGCCATCGCCAGCATCTGCAGCGTGGTGCCTTCGGCGCTCTCGGACAGGCCGGTCGAGCCCTCCGGAATCTTGGCGGCAAAGATCTTGTTCATGCCGCCGTCGATGCCGGTGTTCATGCGCGCGACCGGCGTGCCCTTGGCAACCAGCTTCGCGTATTCGGCCTCGTCCTTGGCCTGCTTCTCGCGCACCGCGCTGGCGATGTCCTCGGGGATCACATAGGCCGGGCATTTTGCGGAGGCGTCGAACACCGGATCGCGCTTGGCGTCGGCCGGCTTTGCCGCGTCGAACACGTACTTCTTCTCGCAGAAATCGACCTTCGGCTCCTGCCGCGTCACCTCGAAATGATCATAGCCTTCCTTGATCATCTTCCAGAACGGCATGTTCGGATTGTTCCGGTGCTTGGCCATGTTCACCGGCGTCATCTTGAACGGATAGGCCTGCAGCTGGAACGCCTTCTGGCCGCCGAAGAAGGATTCGCGGCCGAGCGAATAGATCTCGGCGATCTGCTCGTCGGTCATCGCGTAGCAGCCGCGCGAGGAGCAATCGCCATGCACCATCAGCTGCGAGCCGGTGCGGCCCAGCGCCTTGTCGAACGCGTTCGGGTAACCCGTGTTGAAGGACAGGTAATAGGCCGACTGCGGATTCATCTGGCTCGGATTGATCGAATAGAATCCTTCCGGCGCCTGGCGGTCGCCTTCGCGCACCTTGGGGCCGAGGTCACCCGACCAGCGGCAGATCGGATAGGTCTTGAGCAGCGCGAACTGGCCGGAGCGGGTCTGCTTCCAGACCTCGAGCTCGGCCTCCTGCTTGAACAGACGCACCAGGATCGGCGATTGCAGATCCATGTCCTTCTCGGCCATCGCGGCGAGAAGCTTTGGCGGCACCGGCTGGTTGGCCTTGGCATTGGTCGCGAGCGAGACCTGGTCGGTATCGCAGCCGGTCAGCAGGACGCCGGCCGTCATCAGCGCAACAGACGCCAAGAGCGCGCGAGCAAGCGAACGAGAAATCAAGATGGACCCCACACCGTGCCGGGCAGAGAGCGCGAACCCCACTTCGTCTGGCGCATGACCTGACCGGAAACCGACCCGCCATGACGGGCTCGTTCAGACCACGCTCCAGCGCTTATGCCCTGAAGCCATTGATTAAAATTCTAACCTCTGGGTCATGCGGCCGCAACCCGAGGCGGGATCACGAGGCCGTTGGCCCAGTGGCATGGTCAACAGGAACTAAATGGACGCAACCTTGGGCCTTAACAGGGCCTTTCGGCCAAAACGGTACGGAGATCGCCGATTTGGGCAAAAAAGGGTTAACGCGGGGTTACCGGGGCTGGGGCTCGTCATTCCGGGGCGGTGCGAAGCACCGAACCCGGAATCTCGAGATTCCGGGTTCGCCCTGCGGGCGCCCCGGAATGACGGCGTCGGTAGTCCACGAGCTGTTCGTATGGTGTGGAATGGTAGGCGCGCGTCGCTTTACCTACCCCTACGGCACCGAAACCGGGCCAAATCACCCCAGTTTCCGGCCGATATCGAGGAATTTCTGCCGCCGCTGCTTGCGGATCGCCTCGCCATCGAGGCCGCGGAGCTCGTCGAACGCCTTGGCGATCGCCTCGCCCGTGGTCGCGATCATGGCGGCGGGGTCGCGGTGGGCGCCGCCGACCGGCTCCTTCAAGATGGCGTCGATCACCCCGAAGCGGAGCATATCCTGGGCGGTGATCTTCATGTTGTTGGCGGCTTCCTGCGCCTTGGTGCCGTCGCGCCAAAGGATGGAGGAGGCGGCCTCCGGCGAGATCACGCTGTAGATCGCGTGCTCCAGCATCAGCACCTTGTTGGCGGTGGTGATGGCGATGGCGCCGCCCGACATGCCCTCGCCGGTGATGATCGCGACGTTGGGCACGGTCAGCGCCAGGCACGCATCGGTCGAGCGCGCGATCGCCTCGGCCTGGCCGCGCTCCTCGGCGCCGATGCCGGGATAGGCGCCTGCGGAATCGGCGAGCGACAGCACCGGCAGGCCGAAGCGCTCGGCCATCTCCATCAGCCGCACGCATTTGCGATAACCCTCAGGCCGCGCCATGCCGAAATTGTGCCGGATGCGGCTGTCGGTGGAATCGCCCTTTTCCTGGCCCATCACGCAGATCGGCTCGCCGCGGAAGCGGCCGAAGCCGGCGACCAGCGCCTCGTCCTCGCCGAACTTGCGGTCGCCGGCGAGCGGGGTGAATTCGGTGATCAGGCCCTTGATGAAATCGTTGAAATGCGGCCGCTGCGGATGCCGCGCGACCAGCGTCTTCTGCCACGGCGTCAGGTTCAGATAGAGGTCGGCCAGCGCCTGCGCCGCCTTGTCCTCGATCCGCGCGATCTCATCGCTGATATCGGTGCCGGTGGCGGCGAGCGCGCGCAATTCGTCGACCTTGGAGTCGAGCTCGGCGACGGGCTTTTCGAAATCGAGATAGCTGCGCATCTGGTCTTGCATCAACTCAATATAGGAAGGATCGGGCGAGGCGGCGAAGCGGATTTGAGCTCGAGGAGAGAAGTGTAGCTTCTTCAAGGGCTTGACCTGTGCGCTCAGGAAACGCGCCAGATCACTCGAAAGGCCCCGGCTCTTTCTGCGGAGATGTGGCCGAAGTCAAGGCGGTTTCGGTTGCAGTCCCGACCCCGATCTCGTGTCCGGGACGCGCTGCAGCGTACCGCCGAAGTGGCGCTGCGCCGCGTCCGGGGCACGAGACCTCTTTACCTCTCCGCCAGCGGGTGCAGATCGCGCACCAGGCTCTTCAGCCGCTCCTCGACCACATGGGTGTAGATCTGCGTGGTCGAGATGTCGGTGTGGCCGAGCAGGGTCTGCACGATGCGCAGATCGGCGCCATTGTGGAGCAGGTGGCTGGCGAAGGCATGGCGCAGCACGTGCGGGGAGACGAGCCGGGCCTGCAAGCCCGAGGCGACCGCGAGTTCCTTGAGGTCGCGGGCAAAATGCTGCCGCGTCAGGTGTCCGCTCTCGCCGGAGGAGGGGAACAGCCATTTCGTGGCGGCGAGGCCGTCCTTTTTCTTCGCGCCCTTGTTGTTTTCCTTGGCAGCTTCCATTGCGCTGAGATAATCCGCCATCGCCTGGCGCGAAGCCTCGTTGAGCGGCACCAAGCGTTCCTTGTTGCCCTTGCCGCGCACCACGATCATGCGGGCGTCGCGCTTGGCCGCCGAGCGCGGCAGCGCCATCAACTCGGAGACGCGCAGGCCTGTGGCGTAGAGCACCTCGAGCAGGCAATAGAGCCGCAACGCGCGCAGCCGTTTCGAGGGCGATGCCTCCGCCGCCTCGCTCAGTTCCTTGGCGCGGCGGAGCATGCGGTCGACATCTGATATCGACAGAACCTTCGGCAGGCCACGGCCGCGCTTGGGGCCGGACAGGATCGCTGCGGGATCGTCGCTCCGGATCCGCTCGTTCAGCAGGAAGCGATAGAGATGCCGCATCGCCGACAGCCGCCGGGCAACGCTGGTGGACTTGAAGCCGCGGGTGTCGAGGTCGGCGAGGTAGTCGCGCAGCGTTTGCGTCTCCGCGTCCGCGAAACTGTGGCCGATCCGGCCCAGAAATTCCGAGAAATCGGTGAGGTCGCGGCGGTAGGCATCAAGCGTATTGGGGCCGGCGCCCTGTTCCGCGGCGAGCATGTCGAGGAACAGGCCGGTAAGCTTGGCATCTGAGGGCGTGCTGGCGGAAGATTTGGCGCGCATGCCCGTCAGGCTAGCTCCTATTTCTTGAGAAACTTATCCGGCGGGATCGTCACCGTCATTTCCCGCGACTTGGGGCTGACGAAGTTCGCCAGCGCGAATACCACGCCATAGACGATGCCGGCGATCACGGCGACGACCGTCAGGAAGCGGAACAGGCTGGGCATCGGGATAGGGTCTCGGGCGTAGCGAATTAACCAATGAAATCATCCAACATGTTCGCCGTTTCGTGGCAAGAGTCCTCTGGCGAGGCCCCCTGCGGGGTCGTATAGGTGGCCAAACCATGCCGCCTTTGGCGGCAGATTGAGCGAGATCCAGAGCGAAATTCATGTCCGACGCCGCCTTGCCGATTCCTGCGTCCCCCGAGGCCGGCATCCTGTCGGCGCTCGGCGCGCGCTCGATCGTGCTCGTCGGCATGATGGGGGTGGGCAAATCCACCATCGGCCGCCGCATCGCTCTCAGGCTCAAGCTGCCCTTCGTCGATGCCGACACCGAGATCGAGGCGGCGGCCGGCATGACCATACCCGAGATCTTCGAGCGCCATGGCGAGCCGCATTTCCGCGACGGCGAGGCCCGCGTGATCGCGCGGCTGCTCGAGGGTGGACCGCTGGTGCTTGCCACCGGCGGCGGCGCCTTCATGCGCGAGGAGACGCGCAAGCGCATCGCGGCCAAAGCGATCTCGATCTGGCTCAAGGCCGACCACGACGTGATCATGCGCCGCGTCCGCCGCCGCGCCGACCGTCCGCTGCTCCAGACGCCCGACCCCGAGGGAACCGTGACGCGTCTGCTCACCGAGCGCGAGCCGATCTATGGCAATGCCGACCTCACCATCGCCTCGCGCGACGTGCCGCACGACAAGATCGTCGATGAGACCATCGAGATGCTGTACGCCCATCTCTGCGGGGCGCAGTCCGCCCAGCCACCTGCCGACGTCGCGAGTACCGCACGATGACCGCGCCGTTGAAACACTCCGACCCTGTCAATGTTGACGTCGCGCTCGGCGATCGCGCCTATGACATCGTCATCGGCCGCGGCGTGCTGTCTTCGCTCGGCGAACGCGTTGCCGCGTTGCGTCCCGGTGTCCGCACGGCTGTTGTCACCGATCGCACCGTCGCAAAATACTGGCTCGAGCCGACCGAAGCCTCGCTCGCGGCCAGCGGCATTCCGACCTCGCGCATCGTGGTCGAGGAAGGCGAGATCTCGAAAACCTACGCAGGACTCGAGAAGGTCAGCGAATCCTTGATCGCCGCCAGGATCGAGCGCAACGATCTCGTCATCGCGCTCGGCGGCGGCGTGGTCGGCGATCTCGCCGGCTTTGCCGCGGCGATCCTGCGCCGCGGCGTCGATTTCGTGCAGGTACCCACCTCGCTCCTGGCGCAGGTCGATTCCTCCGTTGGCGGCAAGACCGGCATCAACTCGCCGCAGGGCAAGAACCTGCTCGGCGCCTTCCACCAGCCGGTGCTTGTCATCGCCGACACCGCCGTGCTCGACACGCTGTCGCCGCGCCAATTCCGCGCCGGTTATGCCGAGGTCGCAAAATACGGCGTGCTCGGCGATGAGGCCTTCTTCACCTGGCTGGAGAAGAACCATTCCGACATCTTCAAGGGCGGCTCGGCGCGCGAGCATGCGATCGCGACCTCCTGCCGGGCGAAGGCCGGAATCGTCTCGCGCGACGAGCGCGAGACCGGCGAGCGCGCGCTGCTCAATCTCGGCCACACGTTCGGTCACGCGCTGGAAGCCGCGACCGGCTTCTCCGATCGCCTGTTCCACGGCGAGGGCGTCGCCATCGGCATGACACTGGCGGCGCAGTTCTCGGCGAAGCTCGGCATGATCGGCGAGGCGGAAGCGGCGCGCGTCGAGCGTCATCTGATCGAGGCGGGCCTGCCGACGCGCTTGCAGGACATCGCGGGTTTCGCGCAGGAAGGGCTTGCGGACGCCGACGCGCTGATGGCGCTGATGGCGCAGGACAAGAAGGTCAAGCGCGGCAAGCTCACCTTCATCCTGCTCGAGGCCGTGGGGCGCGCCGTCATCGCCAAGGATGTCGAGCCGGCTCCGGTGCGCGACTTCCTCAAGGACAAGCTCGCGCAAAAGGCTTGATGCGCGGCTGATCATTTTTTCGAGTGGTGCATGGACTGGCTCGGCTTCACCATCGTCATCATCTGCCTGCTGGTCTCGGGCTTCTTTGCCGCGAGCGAGACCGCGCTGACAGGCGCCTCGCGCGCCAGCATGCTCAGGCTCTCCAAGCAGGGCAATCACGACGCCGACGTGGTCTCTGAGCTGCTCGACATGCGCGAGCGCCTGATCGGCGCGCTGCTGCTCGGCAACAACATCGCCAATATCGGCGCCTCCGCGCTCGCCACCGGCATCTTCACCTCCTGGTTCGGCGATGTCGGCGTGCTCTATGCCACCGGCGTCATGACCGCGCTGGTCGTGATTTTCGCCGAGGTGCTACCGAAAACCATCGCCATCAACGCGCCCGACCGCATCGCGCTCGCGGTCGCGCGCCCGATGCGGCTGACGATGTATGTGCTGGGGCCGCTGCTCAGAATCGTCGAAGTCATCGTGCGTGTCCTGATGCGCCTGTTCGGCCTTGCCGGCGAGCACCAGGCGATCCTGTCGCCGACCGAGCGCCTGCGCGGCGCGGTCGACCTCCTGCATCACGAGGGCAAGGTCGAGAAGCAGGACCGCGACATGCTCGGCGGCCTGCTTGACCTGCGCGAGCTCCAGGTCTCCGACGTCATGATCCATCGCACCGAGATGATGATGATCAACGCCGACCTGCCGCCGGAAGAGCTGGTACGCGAGGTGCTGGCGACCGAATACACCCGCATCCCGCTGTGGCGCGAGAAGCCGGAGAACATCATCGGCGTGCTCCACGCCAAGGACCTGTTGCGTGCGATCCGCGCCTCCGACGGCGACACCTCGCGCATCGACGTCTCCACCATTGCGCTGCCGCCCTGGTTCGTGCCGGAGATGCGCCCCGTCTCCGAGCAGCTGAAGGCCTTCCGCCGCCGCAAGACCCATTTCGCGCTCGTGGTGGACGAATATGGCGAGGTCGAAGGCCTCGTAACGCTGGAAGACATTCTGGAGGAGATCGTCGGCGATATCTCGGATGAGCACGACGTCGTCGTCGCCGGCGTGCGCGCCCAGCCAGATGGTTCGGTGGTGGTCGACGGCTCGGTGCCGATCCGCGATCTCAACCGCGCCATGGACTGGCATCTGCCCGACGAAGAGGCAACCACGGTTGCCGGCCTCGTCATTCATGAGGCGCGCTCGATCCCCGACCGCGGCCAAAGTTTTACCTTTCACGGCTTCCGTTTCCGCGTCCTCCGCCGCGAACGCAACCGCATCACCGCGCTCCGTATTTCACCGGTGCCGCGCGAGGCCGAGATGGAAGAGGCGAAGCCGAGGCGGGCGGGGACGTCGTTTTAAGTCCTTCTTGGATCGTCATTCCGGGTTCGGCTCTTCGAGCCGCCCCGGAATGACGGAGCTAATTTTCCCCCGGCGCCTGCGCGTGGATCGCGAGCGCGTGAACGCTGCCGGAAAGTTCCGCGGCCAGCGCCGAATTTATCATGCGGTGGCGGTCGACCCGGCTCTTCCCTTTGAAGGCTTCAGATACGATATAAACGCGAAAGTGCGTCTCGCCGCTTGGCCGATGGCCGGCGTGGCCCTCATGCAAATGTGACTCGTCGACGACCCGCAGGCTTTCCGGCGTGAAAGCTTCCTGCAACTTGTTGCTGATAGTATCTTTCATGACCATGAGTGCCATTAAGGTACGCGATCGCACCCCGTCAATGCCGCCGGCGGCCGTTCTGAAAACGCCGAAATGCTGCGGGGTTTCGTCCTAATTGCAATGTCAAGACTTGAAGGTTTTTGCATTGCGTAGTCAAAGTCAGCCATGCCGATCGATTCATCAAAGTTCTTCGACTCCATTCGCGTCAAGCCGCGCGGCAAGCAGCCGGAAGCGAAGCCGCGCGAGACCGTGGTCGCTTGCGAATGGGCCGGATGCCAGAACAAGGGTTCGCACCGTGCGCCGAAGGGGCGCGAGAACCAGCGCGAGTACTGGCACTTCTGCCTCGACCACGTGCGCGAGTACAACCAGAACTACAATTTCTTCTCCGGCATGAATGCTGACGCGGTCGCGCGCTATCAGAAGGATGCGCTGACCGGCCACCGCCCGACCTGGAAGATGGGCGCCAATGGCGGCGTCAAGAAGGGATCGGAAGCCGAGATCGACGGCGCCTTCGATCCATTCAGCATGTTCAGCGAGATCAACGGCCGCGCCAGCTGGCGCAAGGGCCCCGACGCGCAGCCCAAGGCCGAGACGCGCAAGGTGATGAACGCCGAGCGCAAGGCGCTCCAGGTCATGGGCCTCGGCCCCGACGCCACGCTCGCCGACGTCAAGACCAAGTACAAGGCGCTGGTCAAGCAGCACCACCCTGACGCTAACGGCGGCGACCGCTCGACCGAGGATCGCCTGATCGAGATCATCAAGGCGTATAATTATCTGAAGACCGTGGTGCGCGAGGCGTAGGGCGGGATCCGGAAAACCGTGAGGTCTTCCGGAAGGATCGTGCTCAAGCAACGAGGTGAAGCGCGACGACGCTGCATCCCAATCTCATCGCGCTCTCATCGACGCTTCCGGCAGGGACAATTCGCAAACCAGTCCTTCCGGGCGCCACTGCCGGGTCACCCGTCCTTGCAACATCCGGACGATGCCGTCGACCGCGCCGATTCCGAAGCCCTTGCGCTTCGGCGCCTCGTCAACCCGGGGACCGCCGCTCTCCGACCAGTGCAGCACGAGAGATTCTGTGCCCGTGGTCTCCCAGCGGATCTCCAGCCGGCCCGAAGGTATCGACAGCGCGCCATATTTGGCGGCGTTGGTCGCCAGCTCGTGCAGCGCGACTGCGATCGACTGCGCCAGCGTCGGCGGCAGATGGACCTCCTCTCCCGCGATGCTGATCCGCTCGCCGTCCGGGCTTGCGTACGGCCGGAGCTCCTCTTCCACGATGGTTTTCAGATTAGCGCCGGTCCAGCGCGACGCCGAGAACAGTCTTTGCACGTTGGCAAGGGCGCTGAGCCGGCCCGCAAAGACGGCCCGAAATTCCTCTGCGGTATCGGCCTTGGTCAGCCGCAGCATGGCCTGAGACACCGCAAGCAGATTGTTGGCGCGATGGTCGACCTCGGATGTGAGCAGCATCATCCGTTGCTCGGCTTCCTTGCGGGCGGTGATGTCGACCAGCATGTTCACCGCGCCAACCAGTTGACCGCGCCCGTCGCGCAGCGGCGTCGGATATGGCATGAAGCAGATCCGGGAGCCGTCCGGCCGTTCGGCCACAGCCTCGACGTCGCGCACCGGCCGGTTCTCCTTGAGCGCGACGGCCATCGGGCATTCGTCGTGGGGGAGCGGCGTGCCATCGGGGAGATAGAGCTTCCACGTCACGCACCACATCTCGCCGATTTTCGGCGTACGTCCGGCAAAGTGGATGCAAGCTTGATTGAAGAAAGTGATGCGGCCCGTCGCGTCGGTCGTGTAGATGGCGGCGGGCAGCGCCTGGAGCAGGTCCCGGAACCGCCTCTCGGAATCGGCTCCCGCTTCGAGCCGGCTTGCCGCATGGCCGGCGGCGATCTCGCCAATCCTGGCCTCGTCCGCTTGTCCAAACAAGTCCAGCATTGCATTCCTCTGCGGGGCCAGATCAGGCAATGCGCTGGACGCGCGGATGTTCCAAGGTGCTCGTCTGAGACGTACCGGCTCCTCCAGCTGCCGTAGATCAGGACTTCGGGTGCGACAGCGGAGCGCAGCTCCGCTGTCGCCTTTCCTTTTGGTTCCCTGGCGGTCTCACGCCTCCGGCATCACCCCGACATAGGACGAACTCGGCCGGATCAGTCGCCCGGTGCGCTGCTGCTCCCGCGCATGCGCGGTCCAACCTGCGCTGCGCGCCACCGCGAAGATCGGCGTGAAGGCCTGTCGTGGGATCGCCAGCGCATCGAGCAGGATCGCGGTGAAGAACTCCACATTCGTCTCCAGCGGCCGCTCCGGATTCTTCTTGCGCAGGGCGGCGCGGATATAGGCCTCGACCTCGCCGGCGAACGGCAGATCGGTGCCGTTGGACGCCAGCGCCTCGACCGCGGTCTTGAGCACGTCGGCGCGCGGATCGCGCACGCGATAGATCCGGTGACCAAAGCCCATCATCCGCTCGCCGCGCGCCAGCGCCGCGTCCACCCAGGGCTGGATTCGCTCGCGCCTGCCGATGGCGTCCAGCATTTCCAGCACCGGCTCCGGCGCGCCGCCATGCAGCGGGCCGGTCAGCGCGCAATAGCCGGCGGTGACGGCGGCAAACAGATCGGCCTGCGTCGATGCAACGACGCGCGCGGTGAAGGTCGAGGCGTTCATGCCGTGGTCGCTGGCGGTGACGAGATAGGCATCGAGCGCGGTGACCTCCCGCGCGGCAGGCGCGCGTCCGTGCAACATGCGCAGCGTATCGGCGGCGTGGCTCACGTCCGGATCGGGCGCGACCGGATCGAGCCCTTTCGCGCGCCGGACCAGCGCGCCCGCGATCACCGGAAACGCGCCGACGATGGTGGCCTCGTGCTCGAGCCCGGGCTCGGCGCGCAGCCCCGCGACCGCCGCACGAAACCCGTCGACGATGCCCATGCCTTGGCTCGCTGCGAGCAATTGGGGCAGCCGTGCGAAGGCGCGCTCGCGCGCCGCGCCCAGGCTCGCCCGCACATTGGCCTCGGTGAGGGTGGTCTTGCTGGCGCCATTCCAGAGGCGGGCGGTGACGCCCTCGAAGCTCGAGACGGCGGCGAGGCGGCCGACATGCTCGCCGGCGATGATCAGCTCGCCCCGCTCGCCATCGACATGGCTCAGCACGGTCTCGGCCGCAGGAATGCCGTCCAGCCCGATCTGACTTTTGGTGAGGTGGATGTTCATGACCCAAATCTCCCTTTTTGCGCTGCACAGAAGAAAACATCAGGCCCCTCGACGGATTGATCAATCTTGATTACATAAATCAATATGAAAAATTCCAGGGAACTCTACCTCTCCGCCCGCGAAGCAGCGGCCGAGCTCGCGATCTCGCCAGCCACGCTCTACGCCTATGTCAGCCGCGGCCTGATCCGCTCCGAGCCGACGCCAGACTCGCGCAAGAACCGTTACCGCGCCGAGGACGTCCGCGCGCTGAAGGAGCGCCGGGTGCCATCGCCCGAGCCGCGCGGCCTGCGCAGCTTCGATGCCGATCTGCCGGTGATGGACACGGAGATATCGACCATCACCGAGGAGGGCGCCATCTACCGTGGCGTGAACTGCGTCGATCTCGCCGAGAATGACACGCTGGAGCACACCGCGACGCTGCTGTGGGACGTCTCCGACGTCGATCCCTTCGCGCCGGACAATCAGCCAGAGATTTCCGACGAGATGCGCGCGATCGCGGAAGCTGCGCGCCGCGCCGCGCCGATCGATCGCGCCATTGCCGTGCTGGCGCTCGCCGCCAGCGCCGATCCTCGTGCGTTCACCCGCGCCCCGGATGGCCGCGCCATGGTCGGCGCACGCATCCTCCGGCTGCTGGTTGCGACCATACTCAATGCCGAGCCGTCGGCGGAGCCGCTGCACCAGCAGGTCGGACGCGCCTGGGCGGCGGACAACAAGCACGCGCCGGATCTGATCCGCCGCGCGCTCGTGCTGCTCGCCGATCACGAATTGAACGCCTCGACTTTCACCGCGCGCTGTGCGGCGTCCACGGGCCTCAACCTCTATGATTCAGTGATTGCGGGCCTTGCCGCGCTGAAAGGCCCCAAGCATGGCGGCGCCGGCGTGCTGGCCTCGCAGCTCGTCAAGACGCTGATCGACCGCGACGTCGAGCCCATGGTGCGCGAGCGCGTCGCGCTCGGCGAGCGCTTTGCCGGCTTCGGCCACGGCGTCTACAAGCGCGGCGATCCCCGCGCGCAATCGCTGCTGAATGCACTGGCCCGCGCCGGCGCGCCGCGAAAATTCACCCGCGAAGTGCCGGAGCGGATCATCGAGGCGACCGGCGAGCTCGTGAATATCGATTACGCGTTGGCTGTGCTCGTGCATGCGCTGCGGCTGCCTGCCGGCAGCGAGCTCGCCCTGTTCGCGATGGCGCGAAGCGTCGGCTGGATCGCCCATGCCAGCGAGCAATTGCAGTTCGGGAAGTTGATCAGGCCAAGGGCGAGGTATGTCGGGCCGGCACCGGGGAGGCGGGCGGCAGGCGCGGAGTCCAAGAGCTAGACCCTCATGGTGAGGAACGCGCAACGCGCGTCCCGAACATGCAGGCCCGGCTCTTACCCTCCCCTGGAGGGGGAGGGTCGATCGCGCGAAGCGCGAGCGGGGTGGGGTGATCTCTCCACGCGAAGACTGCCCGTGCTGAGAGATCACCCCACCCCGTCGCCCGTTTCGCTGCGCTCAACGGGCGCCGACCCTCCCCCTCAAGGGGAGGGTAAAATCTAAGCTCGCGGCTTCACCGTCGCGACACCGCCACCATTTCGCCGGCGATAGATCCACAGCGCCACGCCCACCACGATCGCAACGCCGACCACCGTTAAGATCCACATGTGCTTGAACGGATGCCCGTGGTGCGGCACGCCGAAATATTGGTGGAAGGCCGACACCGCCAGCACGCCCGGCAGCACATGCGCCGGGGCCCAGGCCAGGATCGCCGGGATATTCACCACGTAAAACCGTGCTGGCGCCATGCCGAGCGCACCGGCGGTCACCGGCACGAAGGCGCGAATCGGCGGCACGAAGCGGGCGAAGAACACGGCCCAGGTGCCGAAGCGCTCGAAGAAGCTTTCGCTCTCGGCGACGACGCGCGGGTAATTGGTCAGCGGCCAGGCGGTGAGGATCTCGCGCTGGCGCCGGTGCCCGATCCAATAGGCCGAACCGTCGCCCAGCACGGCGCCGAGCGCGGCCGCCAGCAGCACCCATTGCAGCTTCAGCTCACCGCCCGGAACCAGGGCGCTCAGCGCCAGGATGATGGTCGAGCCCGGAATGACCGATCCCACCACCGGCACGGCTTCCAGCAGCGCCGCCAGGAACAGGGTCAGATAGGCCAGCCACGCATGGACTGAGACGAAGGAGATGAGCGGATCGAGAAAGGACGTCACGTCGTCTCTGTGGCGGTCGGTTGGACTTGGGTTCACCCCGGGGGGCGGGACCCTACACAAGTAAGGACGGGTGGTAAAAGTGCCATTCTCGCGGTCATGGCACCCGTCCCGGCGCGAAATTCGGCATGATTCGCAAGGCAGCCCTCCAAAAACTGCGTTCCTGACCTATCTAAATGAAAAGACGACGGAACTTTGATTGGCGCGCGGGCTTCTGCCGGCTCGTTGTCTCTGATAGGTTGATTTTCAGCACCCAGCCGCAGCCAACGTGCGAATAACCGGTTTCGGGACCGCCCGGGACCTCGGAGGATTGATGACGACCGCCGCCATGTCCAAAGTTGAGGAAGTTTCCGGTCTGCCCGACATGAAGGTGTCGGTGCGCCAGGTGTTCGGGATCGACAGCGATCTCGAAGTGCCGGCCTATTCCGAAGTCGATCCTCATGTGCCCGAAGTCGATTCCGACTATCGCTTCGACCGCGCCACCACGCTCGCCATTCTCGCCGGCTTTGCCCGCAATCGCCGCGTGATGGTGACCGGCTATCACGGCACCGGTAAATCCACCCATATCGAGCAGGTCGCCGCCCGCCTGAACTGGCCCTGCGTGCGCGTCAACCTCGACAGCCACATCAGCCGTATCGACCTCGTCGGCAAGGACTCGATCGTCGTCCGCGACGGCAAGCAGGTCACCGAATTCCGTGACGGCATCCTGCCCTGGGCGCTGCAGAACAACGTCGCACTGGTGTTCGACGAATACGACGCCGGCCGCCCGGACGTGATGTTCGTGATCCAGCGCGTGCTCGAAGTCTCCGGACGCCTGACGCTGCTCGACCAGAACAAGGTGATCAAGCCGCATCCCGCGTTCCGCCTGTTTGCGACCGCCAACACGGTCGGCCTCGGCGATACCTCGGGCCTCTATCACGGCACCCAGCAGATCAACCAGGGTCAGATGGACCGCTGGTCGATCGTCACCACGCTGAACTATCTCAGCCATGACGAGGAAGTCGAGATCGTGCTGGCCAAGGCCAAGCACTATCGCACCCAGGAAGGCCGCGACATCGTCAACAAGATGGTGCGCCTTGCCGATCTCACCCGCAACGCCTTCGCCAATGGCGATCTGTCGACGGTGATGAGCCCGCGCACGGTGATCACCTGGGCGGAAAACTCCGACATCTTCGGCGATATCGGCTTCGCGTTCCGCGTCACCTTCCTCAACAAGTGCGACGAGCTCGAGCGTCCCCTGGTCGCCGAGTTCTATCAGCGCTGCTTCAATGCGGAGCTGCCGGAATCGGCAGTCAACGTGGCGCTGAGCTGAGGTGTGAGATGTCGTCCCGGACAAGCCCAGCTCTTGGCAACGCGAAGCGTTGTCCAGGGCGGAGCGCAGATCCGGGATCCCCGCGCGAGCGCTTGCGCTCGTCGCGAGAAGCACAGGCCGTGGTTGTTGCGCGAGCTATCAGTTGCCACCCTTCGCCAAGCGACGTCCTGTGGTTATGGGTCCCGGCGTTCGCGGGACGACAGCTCAAGTGAGCTTGGGACGACGGTGAGATCGAGATGAGCACCACCTCCAACTCCAAATTCCGGAACGCGAAGGAAGCGCCGACCGAGCCGTTCAAGCGCTCGGTGGCTTCCTGCCTCAAGGCGATCGCCAAATCGCCCGAGCTCGATGTCTCGTTCGCCGCCGAGCGCCCCGGCCTTGCCCCCGGCAAGGCGCGGCTGCCGGAGCCGGCGCGGAAACTGACCAAGCGCGATGCGGCGATCGTGCGCGGCCACGCCGATTCCATTGCGCTCAAGCTCGCCTGTCATGATCCCAAGGTGCACCGCAAGCTGATGCCCGGCAATCCGCAGGCGCGCGGCGTGTTCGAGGCGGTCGAGCAGGCCCGCGTCGAGGCGATCGGCGCACGCCGTATGGCCGGTGTTGCCAAAAACCTCACCGCGATGCTCGACGACCATTTCCACCGTGGCAAATTCGACGAGATCACCGACCGCGCCGACGCGCCGCTGGCCGATGCGCTGGCGATGCTGGTGCGCGAGCGCCTGACCGGCATGGCGCCGCCGACGGCCGCCAAGAAGATGGTCGATCTTTGGCGGCCTATCCTCGAGGACAAGATCGGCAAGCGGCTCGACCGGCTCGACGGCGTGGTCGAGGACCAGACCCGGTTCGGCGATGCCGTGCACGATCTGCTCTCGGCGCTCGAGCTCGGCGACGAGCGCAGCGCCGACAGCGAGGACAATGACGAGAACGACGAGAACCAGGACGGCGACAACGATCAGTCCGGTGCCGAAGGCTCGCCCGATTCCGATGCCGCCCAGGAGATGAGCGCCGACCAGGCGCAGGCCTCCAGCGAGGAGATGAGCGAGAGCGCGATGGAAAGCGCGCAGGCCTCGACCTCCGACACCTTCGACGACGGCGAGCTCGGCGACGACGAGACGCCGGGCGAGGCGACGCGTCCGAACGCGCACGGCAGGAACGAGCCGCGCGGACCGGAATACCACGCCTTCGCGCCGAAATTCGACGAAGTCATCTCCGCCGAAGACCTCTGCGACCATGACGAGCTGGAGCGCCTGCGCGCCTATCTCGACAAGCAGCTCGCGCATCTGCAGGGCATCGTCGCCCGCCTCGCCAACCGGCTGCAGCGCCGCCTGATGGCGCAGCAGAACCGCGCCTGGGAGTTCGACCTCGAAGAGGGCATCCTCGATCCCGCGCGCCTGTCGCGCGTGGTCACCGATCCCTATCACCCGCTGTCCTTCATGCACGAGAAGGAGGCGACGTTCCGCGACACGGTCGTCACGCTGCTGCTCGACAATTCCGGCTCGATGCGCGGACGCCCGATCACGGTCGCCGCCACCTGCGCCGACATTCTGGCGCGCACGCTGGAGCGTTGCGGCGTCAAGGTCGAGATTTTGGGCTTCACCACGCGCGCCTGGAAGGGCGGGCAATCGCGCGAGGCGTGGCTTGCCGCCGGCAAGCCGGCCAATCCCGGCCGCCTCAACGATCTCCGCCACATCATCTACAAGTCCGCCGACGCCCCCTGGCGCCGTGCACGCAAGAATCTCGGCTTGATGATGCGCGAGGGTCTGCTCAAGGAGAACATCGACGGCGAGGCGCTGGACTGGGCCCACAAGCGCCTGCTCGGCCGGCCCGAGCAGCGCAAGATCCTGATGATGATCTCGGACGGCGCGCCGGTCGACGATTCCACGCTGTCGGTCAATGCCGGCAACTATCTCGAGCGGCACCTGCGCCACATCATCGAGGAGATCGAGACCCGCTCGCCGGTCGAGCTGATCGCGATCGGCATCGGCCATGACGTCACGCGCTACTATCGCCGCGCGGTGACGATCGTGGACGCGGAAGAACTCGGCGGCGCCATCACCGAGAAGCTCGCCGAGCTCTTCAGCGAGACCAACACCGCACCAACCCAGCCGGCCGGTCGCCCGCGACGCAAATTGCATTCGTGAGCACGCAGCCATCCCGCCGCAGCTTTCTTGGCCACGCGGCGGCGGGATGTTCTATCCTCACGCTGCCCCGATTGGCGCAGGCGCAGGCCACGACCGAGCCGGCGCCTCGCCCGGCGCAAGTCGAGCACGCCGTCACCGCGCCCGTCAGCATCGAGGTGAATGCGCGGCAGATCCCCTCGTTCGAGCCACGCGACCGCTCGCGCGTGCGCTTCGGATCGTTGGAATATCGCAGCGGCCTCGTGCTGACCTCGCCGCATCGCGGTTTCGGCGGCCTGTCCGCGCTCCGTTTTCTCGATAGCAAGGGCGAGCGTTTCCTCGCGCTGTCCGACCAGGGCAGCTGGTTCACCGGCAGCATCCGTTATTCCAGCGGCAAGATGGTCGCGCTCGACAATGTCGAGGCGGCGCCGATGCTGAATGCGGCAGGCAGGCCGATCACCGAGACGCGCTACTGGTACGACACCGAGTCGCTCGCGCGTGACGGCAGTGTCTTTTATGTCGGGCTCGAGCGCGTCAACCAGATCATGCGCTTCGACTTCGCCAAGGGCGGTACGCAGGCGCGCGGCGAGGTGGTGCCGACGCCGGCGGCGATCCGCAAGCTGCCGACCAACAAGGGGCTGGAGGCTTTGGTCTTCGTGCCGAAAGGCCAGCCGCTGGCCGGCACCCTGATCGCCTTCTCCGAGCGCGGACTCGATGCCGACGGCAATCTGGTCGCGTTCCTGATCGGCGGTCCCACGCCCGGCCAGTTCGGCGTGCGCCGCACCGACAAGTTCGACATCAGCGATGCCGTGCTGCTGCCCAGCGGCGAGTTCCTCATCCTCGAGCGCAAATTCTCCTGGTTCACCGGCGTGAACATCCGCATCCGGTCGATTCCCTTGAAGTCCATCGCGCCTGGCGCGGTGGTCGACGGCCCCGCGCTGTTCGCCGCCGATCTCGGCCACGAGATCGACAACATGGAAGGCATCGACACCCACGTCACCGCCGAGGGCGAGACCGTGCTGACGCTGGTGTCTGACGACAATTTCTCGCTGCTGCAACGGACACTGCTGCTGCAGTTCACGCTGGTGGAGTAGGCGCGCCGAGTTTGTGGCGACGGTGTTCTCATTGACCACATGACACCCGCAATGCATGCCGCCGCTAGCCGCCATGCCGCCCGCGCAACTCGCAATTCGCCATCCACCGACTAAACTTCATGCAATCGCTTCCATCCCTCCATCCCCCGGAACTCCCCGCATGAGCGCCCTGTTTTCCCCGATCAAGCTGCGCGGCCTGACGTTGAAGAACCGCGTCGTGGTGTCGCCGATGTGCCAATATTCGGCCGATGACGGCGTCGCCAATGACTGGCACTTCACCCACATCAACAATCTCAGCCTGTCGGGCGCGGCGATGTTCTGCATCGAGGCGACCCATGTCGAGGCGATCGGCCGCATCACGCCGGGCTGCCTCGGGCTCTACAGCGATGCCTGCGAGGCCGCGCTGAAGCAGATCCTCGCTTCCGTGCGCAAGCATTCCTCCACCGCGGTGGCAATGCAGCTCGCCCATGCCGGCCGCAAAGCGTCGAGCGCGCGGCCCTGGGACGGCGGCCAGCTGATCCCGGTCGAGCACGGCGGCTGGCAGACGGTGGCGCCATCAGCGGTGCCGCACAAGGAGGGCGAGGCCGAGCCCTTGGCGCTGGATGCCGCGGGCCTCAAGCGTATCCGCGATGCCTTCGTCGATTCGGCAAAGCGCGCGATGCGTATCGGCATCGACGCGATCGAGCTGCACGGCGCGCACGGCTATCTCCTGCACCAGTTCCTGTCGCCGATCTCCAACAAGCGCGCCGATGAATACGGCGGCAGCCTGCGGAACCGCATGCGCTTCCCGCTCGAGGTCTTTGACGCGGTGCGCGCCGTCGTGCCGCACGACAAGCCGGTCGGCATGCGGGTGTCGTCGACCGACTGGGTCGAGGGCGGCTGGGACCTTGGTCAGACCATCGAGTTCGCGAGCGCGCTGAAGGCGCGCGGCATCGACTGGATCGATGCCTCCTCCGGCGGCGTCTCGCCGCTACAGAAGATTCCGCTCGGCCCGGGCTATCAGGTGCAGTTTGCCGAGGCCATCAAGCGCGAGACCGGATTGCCGACCATCGCGGTCGGCCTCATCACCGACCCGAAGCAGGCCGAGGACATCGTCGCCAGCGGCAAGGCCGACATGGTCGCGCTCGCCCGCGGCATGCTCTACGACCCGCGCTGGGGCTGGCACGCCGCCGCCGAACTCGGCGGCGAAGTCGAAGCCCCGCCGCAATACTGGCGCTCGCAGCCCTCGACGCAGAAGGCGCTGTTTGGGAGGACGACGTTCGGGGCGCGGTGAAGGCGCAGTGAGGCGCGATGAGGCGCAAACGCGCGTTGACAACTTCATTTCGAGTCCTCGCAAAACTGCTTCCTGTGGTTATGGGTCCCTGCTTTCGCAGGGTCGACGGCGGACTATGTGGCGCCCGTCGTCCGCCTCACCATCTCGCGACCTCACGCATCCGTAAAACTCCTCGGCTTTCGCGGTCCGCAAAACTGGCCTAACCTTACCGGGGACATCACGGAGGCCCGCCCATGCGGTTTCGTGTCCGGAAGACCGCCCATGTGTTCGAGCGCGTCGGCCTTGCGATGGCAGGCGCGGCGTGCGGGCTGTTCGTCGGCGCCTATGTCGGCTCGTCGATCGCGCACCTCACCACGCAGGGCTTCCTGCTGACGATGATGCTGCTGGGCTTCGTCGGCTTCTATCTCGGTATCGACACGCCGCAGCTTCCCTTCGACGACGCGCACAGCCATATCGACGCCGCGGAATTCTTGAGCGCCGCCGGCACGCTCTGCGCCACCATCACCGCGCTCGCCTCCGTCGCCGTGATCGTGCTGCGGCTCGAGCCCCACATCGCCTGGACCTGGCTCGCTCTGCTCGGCTGGATCGCCGGCGTCGCCATGCAGATCGTGGCGGGCACGAAGGCGAGGATGCGGAAGTAGATGGCACTTACCGTCCCCTGGAGGGGGAGGGTCGCTGGGCATGGAGCGAAGCGGAATGCGCAGCGGGGTGGGGTGATCTCTCCCCACGAGGACTGCCCGAATGGAGAGATCACCCCACCCCGCTCGCGCTGCGCGCGACCGACCCTCCCCCTCCAGGGGAGGGTAAGCGGCGCGGCTCGCTATCTCAAAACACCACACCCACCCGCGTGCCGCGCTTCCAGGCGATGCGGCAGCGCTTCTTGGTGTTGACGTGCAAGAGCTCGAACCTATCGGGGATCTTCACCTGCCCGCCGAGATCGACGCAGGCGCCGCCGGGCGAATAGTCGATCAGCGTGCAGTTGATGACCGGCGCGCGCGGGTCGGTGATGATCTTGGCCTGGCGGGACACGAGGCCTGCGGGTTTGACGCGGACGAACTTGCGCGGATGCATTGGCACATCTCCTCCAATTCCGCTGCTTAAGGCGGGCTCTGTGCAGGATGATGCAGAGGAGTTGATGCGATGACGCTAAGGCGGGCCGGAGAATTTTAACGAAAAGTGGCGGCCAATGGAGAAACCGGCGGTAGCGAGGTGCGCACCCTCCCCCCTCCATGGGAGGGTAAGAGCCTTCACGCCACGTGCTCCGGCACCGCCCCGTCCGCATGCGGGGGCACCGGCATCGGCACGGTGATGTACGCTTTCGGCAGGTTCACCGGGCGGTAGTCCGGCTCCACCGCCATCCGCTTCAGCACACTCTCATGCACATGCGCGCCCTCGGGGATGACGCGTGGCTCGCAATCGGGGATGTAGAAGCCGGCAAACACTTTCCGCTCCGGCCATTCCTTGTACTTCGCGCTCTTCGGCAGATATTCCAGCACGCGCCAGGCCGCCGTCATCGAATTGTGCAGCGCGCCCGCCTTGCCGGTGTAAGCCGGCTCGACGTATTTGAACGGCGAGTTCTTGCGCGGCACGCCCCAGGCGAGCTGGTTCACGGTGCGCGGGTTGAAGTTCAGGCCCGCTTTCGCCGCCTCCTCGATCATCCACACAAGCGGATATTTCGACTCGGCGCTCTCCGCCTCCGGATAGCCGCCGCCGACATCGCAATGCACGCCGGCGAACCACACCTGCAGGATGTCCTGCTGCTCCTTCTTCTCGTCCGGCACATAGCGGTTGCGCCAGAACTCCTGCGGCTCCTCGTACTCTTTCAGGCGGAACATGCAGCGCCGCTCGTCGATCGCGATCGCCTGCCGGAAGATCTTGACGCTGGGATTGCGCAGCGTGAAGGCGAGCTCCTCCAAGCTGAACACGAAGAAGAAATTGTCGCGCCGCGGCACGATCACGCTCGCCACCGTGTCCCAGACGCCGATGAAGTGGATGGTCGGCCAGCGCGTCGAGGTGATGCGCGCGAACTGCGCGGCGAGGTCGAACGTGTCCTTCGGCAGCGGCCCCTGGTCGTCGACCGTGACGTCCTGCAGGTCGGAGATGTCGTTGCCGCGCCCGGTGCCGGAATATTGCTTGTAGGCGACGAGGCCCGAGCCTGCGAGGTTCGCCTGCTCCGGCGAGATCAGGCCGATCTTGTGAATCAGCCCCGCCAGCACCCGCACGGTGTAGGCGCCGCGCGAGAAGCCGAACAGATAGATGCGGTCGCCCGGCGCGTAATGCTCGATCAGGAAGCAATAGGCCGACAGCACGTTCTCGTCGAGCCCGTAGCCGGTGGCGAGCCCCAGCACCAGGTTGATGTTGGCCTTCCAGCGGTTCCAGGTCGTCGGCTCCGTCACCGTGCCGACCCCGGGATCGTAAAACACCATCTGCCGCGGCTGCGTCTTGTCGGTCTTGCGCAGGCAGCGATAGAGCTTCAGCACGTTGGAGATGTTCTCCGAAATCTCGTTGCCGGTCCCGTCACAGCAGATGACGAGGTTTTTCGGCTCGGCTTTGCGGTCGGTGTCGTGCGCCTGGTCCATCGGATGCGCCTCCGGCTGATGCGACCTGGGCGAGTATAGCGGAACTGGATGGCAGCGAGGAGACGAAGCCGGCAATGGGGCCGCATGTCGCCCCGCATCATCTGTTGACATTAACCAGTCATTAACCATGCCGGCGCCTAATGGGGACGACTGGGGGTCACCATGTCGGCCCATGTGACGCGACCGCAATTGCTGCCTTTTTCGGCCGGTCCAGCCTTTGGCTCGCTTGAGCGGCTGGCGGTTCGCGCCACGGCTGTCCTACGGAGCAAAGCAATGTTCGGGAAGGACGATCTAGTGGACAATCTCAGCCGCGATCTCGATCGCGCGCGCGCAAGACGCGATGCACTCGCATCCGAAGCCACCACCTTGACGGCTCAGATCGCCGAGATCGAAGCCCGCCTTGCGGAGGAGAAGAACAGGCGGGAGCGTGATCGCGTCCTCGGCGAAATCGAAGCGATAAAAACCCGAATCATGCAAGCCGCCGGCGCGTTTACGCCTGTCGTCGACGGCCTCTCCAAGGCGATCGAGCAGGCCTCGGCCGTGGTGCCCGAGGCGGGCGAGCTCAAGAGCTTCCTGGTGTCGGTGGCGACCGAAATCGACACCGTGCTCGATCCCCTGTTGCGTGAGCTGGACCAGCGGGCGGACGCCGTGCGAACAGGACACGCCGTGCTGGACCTCCCGAGCTCGGCCAGTGAGGCGCCCATCGAGCCGCCAAAAGAGGCGGGCGATCGCCTGCTTCGCTTTCCGGCCTGGCTGTCTCGCGACAAGGAGACGGAAAAAAGGGAAGCCGCGGAGAACCCGCGCAGCACGGCCGCGTGAACGTGGCGAGTGGCCTGCTTTCCCTTCTCCCCTTGTGGGAGAAGGTGGCATAGGCGGCCTTCGACCGCCGTTCCTAAGAACGCCGAAGCGAGGCTTCGGCTATGGCGCCGGATGAGGGGTATCTCTCCACGAACCCACAGCCTCACGCGCGGAGAGAACCCCTCACCCGGCTTCGCTATCGCGAAGCCACCCTCTCCCACAAGGGGAGAGGGTGATGCGCATCGAAAGATGCGATCCGCGGGAGAGAGATACGGTCTCACTGAGCGTAGCGGCCCCCTTCGCATCGCTAGGCGCGATCCGACTTCTCCCCGCTGGCAGAGGTGGACCTCTGACAGAGGACCGAACTTGATCTCATCGCGCTCTGGAGCCGCCTAGTAGCGACACGCTCAATTGGCGGCGCGGCGCAGGAAGGCCGGGATGTCGAGAATGCTTTCGTCGGCCATGTTGCGCGGGGATGATCGGCCGTAAGGATCGAGCGGCTGCGGCGTCGCCTGGCGCGCATAGTCCGGATTCGGCCTTGCCGGTGGCCCCACTGGGTTATGCGGCTGCGGACGGAGCGGCGGGCTGTCCACGTGCGGAAGGCCAGCACTGCGCTCGATGCGATCGGCGATGCGGCGGCCGTCGTTGCGCAGCCGGCCGGCAAGCTGCGTGAGCGCGGTTTCCACCGCCGGCGCCTCGTGCGCCGGGTCGACATTGTCGATCCCGGTCGCCACCACCGAGACGCGGACGATGCCTTCGAGGCTTTCGTCGAACGAGGCGCCGACGATGATGTTGGCGTCCGGGTCGGCCTCGTCGCGAATGCGGGTGGCGGCTTCGTCGACCTCGTACAGCATGAGATCCTTGCCGCCGGTGATGGAGATGATGAGGCCGCTGGCGCGCTTGATCGAGGGGTTCTCGATCAGCGGATTGGAGATCGCCGCCACGGCGGCCGCGAGCACGCGCTTCTCGCCGGACGCCTCGCCCCGCCCCATCATGGCCTTGCCCTTCTCGCGCATCACGCAGAGAACGTCGGCAAAATCGAGGTTGATCAGGCCTTCCTTGACGATGAGGTCGCTGATGCAGGCGACGCCCGAATAGAGCACCTGGTCGGCAAGGGCAAAGGCATCGGCGAACGTCGTCTTCGCGCTGGCGACGCGGAACAGATTCTGATTCGGGATGATCAGGAGGGTGTCGACCGTCTTCAGCAGCTCCTCGATGCCGGCTTCGGCAAAGCGCATGCGGCGCTGGCCCTCGAAGTAGAACGGCTTGGTGACGACGCCGATGGTGAGGATGCCGAGCTCGCGCGCGGTCCTGGCGATGATCGGCGCGGCCCCGGTGCCGGTGCCGCCGCCCATGCCGGCCGTCACGAACACCATGTGCGCGCCGGTCAGATGCTCGCGGATCGTATCGATGACCTCCTCGGCCGCGGCGCGTCCGAGTTCGGGCTGCGAGCCGGCGCCGAGCCCTGCGGTGACATTGGTGCCGAGCTGGATCAGGCGCGTCGCCTTGGACATGGCAAGCGCCTGCGCGTCGGTATTGGCGACGACGAACTCGACGCCTTGCAGCCCGGCCGTGATCATGTTGTTGACGGCGTTGCCGCCGGCGCCGCCGACGCCGAACACGACGATGCGGGCCTTCATCTCGCGGATGTCGGTGATGTCAGTCATTCTGTCCTCGCGTTTGCTCCGGCGGCCGGGAATGGGTAAAGGTTCAAGTGCTACCTGCGAGCCGCGCGGTCTGCCTGCACGATCGCAGCGGCCAGATGTCCCAATCGAAGCGCGGCCTGTCCCGCGATCCCGCCGCCAGGGCGGCGACCGCTCCGCAAGTCCGCCACTTCGTCTTCCAGTCGTGCCGCCCACGCATTGGCTGCCGCCGTCTCGGCCGCCGCCTGCATCAGCTCGGCGGCCAGCCGATCGGCGCGCTCACGCTCGCGCTCGAACACGGCCCTGTAGGCGGTTGCGACCTCTTCGAGCCGCGCAACCTCCGCCTTGAGGGCCTCGATCTCCATAGCGTTTTCGCGCGAAGTGGCGGCGGGTTCGCGCAGGGAGAACGCGTCAGAACAAGAATCTAGAGCGTTTTCGAGCGAAGCGGAGACCGGTTCGGGTGACGCCTCGATCTTTGCCATCGAGGCATCGATGTGGTCCGCCGGGCGGGCCCGGCGCGGGCGGGGCGTGTAGCGGAGCTCGGCGAGATCGACGCTCACCAGCGTCTTGCCGTCATCCGACCGCGAGCGCGGCAACCGGCGGCGTCTCGCCAGCGACCGCGCGGCCTCGCGCGAGATATTCAGGCGGGCACTGAGATCAGCATACGTCAACAACGCAACGCACATCGGCACTTCTCCTGGAGCGAACCGGGAAGGCATTTCGAGCTAATGATGGCTGGACGATTACCGCAGGCTAGGCTGCGTTGGTTAATGGACGGTTAACGGGCGCGCGGTGGTGTTTACGGGTCTCCGCCGGCGGGTCGACCCCGGGATCGCAGAACACCATCTGCCGCGGTTGCGTCCTGTCGGTCTTGCGCAGGCAGCGATGGAGCTTCAGGACGTTGGGGGTGTTCTCCGAAATCTCGTTCCCGGTGCCGTCGCGGCAGGTGACGAGGTTTTTCGGTGAGGTGTTGCGGTCAGTGTCGTGCGCGTGCTCCGCGGGATGCGCCTCCGGGTGATGCTACCGGAGCGAGTAAGGCGGGGAAGTTCGGACTAAGTTTGTGCGTAAAAGATGCTTCTTATCAACGGGTTATTAAGTGCTTGAAAAAGGCGTATAGAATCGACTAAAAAAGACGCTGGCAGGCAATGCCGGAATAACCCCGAGTCACGCTTCGCGTGACAGCCGCATGGATGTCTCACCACGCTGGTGAGTCTGCAACTCCAGCGGTGTCCTCAGGGGCCGGGGGCCTGCCTCTCTATTTGTACAGTTCGAATATCTTGCGTTGTTGCAAGCCTGCTCGCCGCAGGTAACCGCTGGGCATTAGCTTGAGCCCATAGTCGAATATTTGACCGTCCGGTCTACGTGCCATGCGCGGCTTTAGCGCGAGTGCGTATGAAATATCCGGAGAGGGCCCATTTACCGATTGATAGAATGCTGAGGCGATTGAATCGCTCAATTGCAATCCTGCGCGTTCGCTGCTGTCGTAGGCGGCAACTTGGTTGATCGGATCGATAACCGACCATTTGAGGTCGCCACGTTGTAGGTAAAGCTCTCCTGCTTGGGACTGCGTCCGTAGCCAATAAAGATAAGCTCGTAGATGAGCGTATCTTAAGCCCCTTCGTCTGGCGAACTCGAGCCTAACGGTACGAGGCTCGCCATAATCTCTCAGTGCGCGACGCTCGCAATAGTCGCTTACGCGCCCGAGCAGCAGCCTCGTTACCCACCAATAAAACCAAGTTCTGCCAGCAATGGCCGAGGCAGCTTCAGCCTTCTTGTTTCGATAGCCATGCATATTGGCCTTGTTCGAGATCACTGCAAAGCAGCGAACAGGCAAGGTCGCGATGTTGGCGCAAACCAAGGTACGTCTCCAATCGTCAAGCGGTTGGAAATGTAGAGTTCGGCGCTGCTCTAGGCGAATCTGCTTGAGAATATCGCGAACCCAAACGGTCTCTCGCTGTGCTTCTGCTCGAACTACTAGTGCAGACAAGACGAACCACTCGCTTGCCCCTGTCGGGTCAATAGGACGAACGCTAGCGACGCCATCATCTCCTGATTCATCGATGTAAGCGACGTAAGAAACCTTGGGCATCAAATGCCTTTCGCGGACGCGTAGTCCTCGATCACCGCGACTATGCGGTCTAAGAGTATTTCGAATTTTGAAAAGTCGATATCGGTTGATTGTGGCCGGATCACTCTCTCCGCAAAGTGAGCCTTGCCGTATTTTCCTTCCTCATTGTGCTTCTTGTCCGGGTCGAAGCTCTTTCCGCCGAGTAGGGTGTTGCGAACGGATAAATCAAAGAGGTCTTCAATGCAGGTTTTTGGATTTTGACTGGTCCCTTCCGGCGTCTTGATCAAATAGAGATTTGCATAAATACGGTAGAACGCTGCCCTGGATACCAAGGATACGTCCGCGCCCCCGAGTTGCTTCGCAACGCTAAAGATTTCTCTTGCGCCATCGTCGTTGTCGATCAGGAGTATTACCGGATGAATGAGCGGCGCGTGTTTGAACTCATCAAGCAATTGCTTGTATCGAAGCATTAGAAATTTGAAATCACCGGTACCCCCTCCAAGCTGAAGAACGTCGTGAACGGTGCTTGTGAAGTTAAGGAAGCTGACGCTTAGCCGGGGCTTGCTGCCTCGATCGATTGTAAGCTTTCCATGAAAAGACGAGAGGCTTCGTATCGCGCATCTCAAGTAAATCGAGTCGGTCTTCCCTTCGGTGATTATGAGCGGCCTTTCGAGAGCGACGAAATTTTTGTAGAACAAGAACTTGTGAAAAAGCTTTCGCGTAGCCGTGGAGTGCCTCTTCTTTTCTGCGCTTTAGCGACGTCGCTTGTGAACCGATGCATTGGTAATGATGGATAGAGAAGGAACGAAGCCATGCGAAATCGGCCGACGTCGCTCTCCCGCATTCTCTATTTCGCCCAGGCAGCTGTTGAGCAGGTTGGCCAATCTCCGCTGCAAAATCTTCAGATGTGGAATGGGAGCCTTGATCTCGCGCAGCCCTCCGCTGCGCTTCGCTATGGTGAAAGTCGTGTACTTCACAGACTCGGGAATCTTGTAAAGGATGTAGGCGAGCCCCTGCGGTTGGTACCCTAACAGGCTCGCGATATCGTCCAATGATTTCGCTGTTTTAAGCTTGAGCAGTAATGACACTCGGCCCCCAATAAGAAGGGGCTTACAGGCACTCCTATGCGATCACCGAGCATTCACTGGTCAAACACTCGTCGCATTACGATTGCTCAGGAAGCAATCGAGATTTGGCATCTTTGTCTTATATGGCGATGCGCGATAACAACTCTGCCCGTAAGCCCCTGCCAATCATCTTGGACATCTATCGTTCAATCTGCAATTGAACTTTCAGCGCAGCTATCGATACCAAAACAAAAGCGGCCGGATCTTTCGATCCGGCCGCAACGCAAAACTCAACTGGCTAAGCCTACGCCACGCGACGCAACTTAGCCCCCGCCCGATTCCAAAATTCTTAGCTGGCCTTCTTCGCAGGCTGAGTGTCGCCGACCTTTTTCTGGATGGCGCGCTTCAGCTCGACCGCGCGCGGGGAGAGCGCATCGGTGTTGGCCTTGAGCAGATAGGCATCGAGGCCGCCATTGTGGTCGACGCTCTTGACCGCGTTGGTGGAGACGCGCAGGCGCACGTTACGGCCGAGGGCTTCCGAGATGAACGTCACGTTGACGAGGTTCGGCAGGAAGCGGCGCTTGGTCTTGATGTTGGAGTGGCTGACCTTGTGGCCGACGAGGGGGCCCTTGGCCGTCAGTTCGCAGCGGCGAGACATGGCATTATCCTTGGTTCGAGCCCCCAATGAGTTGCGGCCGCCATTCGGGGCGCCACAGGGGCAAATTCTCTGTCCTTGCAGGGAGCGGGCGGACGTATAGGGGGGAAGGGGCGGGACGTCAAGGTTTTGGGCGGGGTTTTGGGGGCGCGCACTATGCCCAGCCTCGGTGTCATCGCCCGGCTTGACCGGGCGATCCGGTACTCCGAGGCGGTGGTTGGAGTCGAGGGCCCCGCGGGGTACTGGATGCCCCGGTCAAGCCGGGGCATGACAGGGGAACAAGTGGCAAGAGCTTGCCACCCCCCCGATCACCAAAACGGCAATGATTGAAACCCCTTACCATCACATAAAGGGCGCAATCGGGCTTGAAGAGTCGGCTCAAGTTCCAGGCTTGAGATGCCCGGACACATTGTGCGCCGCGGTTTTTGGCTTAAGTAACAGCCGTCGCGCCCCGATTGGATCGTTTCGTGCTGAGACTTCCCCGACTTGCGTCCCGGCCGCGCTCGGCTCGCCGGCTGGCCTTCGCGGCCCTTTGCGGGCTCGCGCTCGCGTGGGGCGCCGAGCCGGTGGCGGCGCAGGGCAAGCTCGAGGCGCAATATGAGGCGACGCTGGCGGGCATTCCCGTCGGCAAGGGCGCCTGGAACATCGATATCGGCGACGACGTGTTCGCGGCCGCGGCCAGTGGCGGCACCACGGGACTCTTGAAATCGTTCGCGGGCGGGTCCGGCACCGGCGCCTCGCAGGGGCGCGTCGTCAACGGCGCGCTGGTTGCGACCGGCTACCAGGCCTCCACCACCACCTCGAAGAAGACCGAAGAGATCCGCATCACGCTCGACAAGGGCAATGTGAAGGAGTTCGGCATCGTGCCGGAGCCGCCGGTCGATCCTGACCGCATCGTCGTCACCGACGCGCATCGCCGCGGCGTCTGGGACCCGATGACGGCCTCGCTGCTCCGCGTGCCCGGCACCGGCGATCCTGTCACGCCCGAGGCCTGCCACAACGCCGCCCCCGTGTTCGACGGCCGCATGCGCTACGACCTCAAGCTCGATTTCAAGCGCATGGAGACGGTGAAGGCGGAGAAGGGGTACAGGGGCCCCGTCGTGGTCTGCGCGCTCTATTTCGTGCCCGTCGCCGGCTACATCCCCGACCGCCCCGTGATCAAATATCTGGCCGCCCAGCGCAATATCGAGATCGCGTTCGCCCCGGTGGCGGGCACGCGAATCCTGGTCCCGTTCTGGCTGAAGGTTCCGACCCCCTTGGGGCCGGCGATGCTGGAAGCCACCAGCTTCATCACCTCGCCCCAGCCCCCGCGCGTGGCGAAGACGCAGTAGTTCCCGCTGCCCACCCTCCCCCTCCAGGGCAGGGTAAGAACACCAGCTATCTCAACCTCTTAACCGCCGCCACCCCGCCAGATGGGCGCGAGGCGCGGCTACTGTGCATGGGGTTGTTTTCGATTTTTGTTTCGAGGGCTCGAGAATTGCGAATCCGTTTGACTCCGCCCCGATTCTGATTCGACTCGGCGCCGTCCCCAACTTAAGCCTTTGCGTCCTCAAATCGTCGCTTGTGCGGCACACCAAAACTCCATCTAGTGCACACGCAAAACGAGTCCCGCGACATGTTGCGTGAACGTAACAGGACTCAACGGGGAGTCAGCGATTCGGCCGCGATTCGTTCTAGAGTCGTTCCGAAGCTTAAAGAGAACGGGAAAAGCGTCGCAAAGTGAGACAGTTGCGCGAGGTTTGGGAAGGCGGCTCCGACACGCCCGGTGTGATCGCCCGGCTTGACCGGGCGATCCAGTCCGCCGAGGCGGATGTGATTGAGCGGGCAGGCTGCGGCGTGCTGGATGCCCCGGTCAAGCCGGGGCATGACAGCGGAGGGTGGCGCAGCAGCGCAGCGACCGGAGGCGTAGCCGACAGGCATCAGCCCCCAGCTCGCCCCATCCAGCACTGACATTCGCCCAAATCGCCATTACCTAATCCGATAGACATGGCCTCCTCTTCCTCCCCCTTCGCTTCCGAGCGCGCGCCCGGCGCTGGCGTCACTGCGGTGCTCGGGCCGACCAACACCGGCAAGACCCATCTTGCCATCGAGCGGATGCTGGCGCATCCCTCGGGCATGATCGGGCTGCCGCTGCGCCTCTTGGCGCGCGAGGTCTACAACAAGATCGCCGACCGCGCGGGTGTCGAGAGCGTCGCGCTGGTCACGGGCGAGGAGAAGATCAAGCCGAAGAATCCGCGCTATTGGGTCTCCACCGTCGAGGCGATGCCGCGCGACATCGACGTCTCCTTCCTCGCCGTCGACGAGATCCAGATCGCCTCCGATCTCGAACGCGGCCACGTCTTCACCGACCGCATCCTCAATCGCCGCGGCCGCGACGAGACGCTGCTGTTAGGGGCCGCGACGATGCGCCCAATCGTCGAGCGGCTGTTGCCCGGCGCCTCCATGATCACGCGGCCGCGCCTGTCCAGCCTCGAATTCGCCGGCGATCGCAAGATCACACGCCAGCCGCGCCGCACCGCCATCGTCGCCTTCTCCGCCGACGAGGTCTACGCCATCGCCGAGCTGATCCGCCGCCAGCATGGCGGCGCTGCCGTCGTTCTGGGCTCGCTCTCGCCGCGCACGCGCAATGCGCAGGTGGCGATGTTCCAGAACGGCGATGTCGACTATCTCGTCGCCACCGACGCGGTCGGCATGGGCCTCAATCTCGACGTCGACCACGTCGCCTTCGCCTCCGACCGCAAGTTCGACGGCTACCAGTTCCGCCGCCTGACCCCGGCCGAGTTCGCGCAGATCGCCGGCCGCGCCGGCCGCGCCACGCGCAACGGCACCTTTGGTACGACAGGGCGCTGCGCGCCGTTCGAGCCCGAGCTCGTCAACGCGCTCCAGAACCACACCTTCGATGTCGTGAAGATGCTGCAATGGCGCAACTCGAAGCTGGATTTCTCCTCGCTCGGCGCGCTCCAGGTGTCGCTGAACCTTGCCCCCGGCCATGACGCGCTGACGCGCGCCCCTGTTGCCGAGGACATGCGCGTGCTCGACCATGCCGCCCGCGACGTCGAGGTGCGCGATATCGCGCATGGCAAGGCCGCCGTGGAGCGGCTCTGGGAGGCCTGCCAGGTCCCCGATTACCGAAAGCTGTCGCCGGCCGCCCATGCCGAGCTGGTGACGACGCTCTACGGCTTCCTGATGCAGAAGGGCTGCATCCCCGATTCCTGGTTCGCAGCCCAGGTCGACCAGGCCGACCGCATCGACGGTGATATCGATACGCTGTCGGCCCGGATCGCGCAGATCCGCACCTGGACCTTCGTTGCCAACCGCCCGGACTGGCTGAAAGACCCCGAACGCTGGCAGGGGATCGCGCGGGAGGTCGAAAATAAATTATCGGATGCGCTCCATGAACGCTTGACTGAGCGTTTCGTTGATCGCCGGACCAGTGTATTGATGCGCCGCCTCCGGGAGAACACGAGCTTGAATACTGAAATCGGCAAGACCGGCGAAGTCATCGTCGAAGGCCATGTCATCGGCCGCCTCGATGGCTTCACCTTTGCACCGGATGCGGCGGAGGCCGGCTCCGATGCGAAAGCCTTGCAGGCTGCAGCGCAAGCGGTGCTCGCCGGCGAGATCAATGCGCGCGCCGAGAAATTGGGCAATGCGCCGGATGACCAATTCGTGCTGACCTCGGAAGGCATCATCCGCTGGACCGGCGATGCCGTGGCGCGGCTGTCTGCCGCGGACGACGCGCTGCATCCGCGCATCCGCATCATCTCCGACGAGCGCCTCACCGGCGGCCCCCGCGAGAAGGTGCAGGCCCGGCTCGAGCTCTGGCTCAAGACGCATATCGAAAAGCTGCTCGGCCCGATGTTCGAGCTGTCGAAGGCCGAGGACGTCACCGGCATTGCCCGGGGCATCGCCTATCAGCTGGTCGAGGCGCTCGGCGTGCTCGAGCGCCCGAAGATCGCGAGCGAGCTGAAGGATCTCGATCAGCCCTCGCGCGCGACCTTGCGTAAATACGGCGTCCGCTTCGGCGCCTATCACATCTATTTCCCCGGCCTGCTCAAGCCAGCCGCGCGTGCGCTCGCCGCGCTGCTCTGGGCGCTGAAGCAGGACAATGTCGATCTGTCCTCGCTTTCGGGCGCGCAGCATCTGGCTTCGTCCGGCCGCACCTCGTTCCCGGTCGACAAATCTCTGCCGCGCGATGCCTATCGCGTGCTCGGGTACAAGCAGGCTGGCGAGCGCGCCGTGCGCGTCGACATCCTGGAGCGTCTTGCCGATCTGATCCGCCCGGCGCTGGCCTGGCGCGAGAACTCGCCCGGCGAAAAGCCCGCCGGCGCGTTCGACGGCCGCAGCTTCGTGGTGACGCAGGCGATGACCTCGCTCACCGGCTCCGCCGGCGAGGACTTTGCGTCCGTGCTGCGCGCGCTCGGCTATCGCATGGAGAAGCGCCCGCCGCTGCCGGTGAAGCCGGCGGCGCCTGCTGCGGAGACCGTTGCAGCCGAAACGCCGCCCAGTGAAGGCAGCGCGGAGACCTCGACCGAGATCGCCGCTGAAGCCGTCGCCCGTCTGCCGGCCGAGGCAGCCGCCTCTGATACGCCCTCTGCTGAAGCCGTCACCGTTGAAGACGCGCCCGGCATGGAGCAGCACGACGAGCCTGCGCACGAGGAGCCGGCGGTCGAAGCCTCACCCGAGGCTCCCGTCACGCCCGAAGACGCTCCGGGCATCGCGCCGCCGGCGGAAGAAGCCGTTGCGCCCACTGAGGCAACTGAGGCAAGCGGCCTCGAAGCCGCGCCCGCCGAGGCCGCTGCAACCGAAGCTGCCGCATCTGCAGATGCGGCTGCGCCTGCCGAGCCCGAGCTCGTCGAGGTCTGGCGTCCCGGCGGCCGTCACGAGGATCGCAAGCCGCGCCACGAGCGCCATCGCCATCAGCGTCACCACAACCAGGTGCGCCCGCAGGCCGGTGCTGAAGCGGGCAGCGCGCCCGCTGCAGCGAGCGCCGCGCCCGGCGGAGCCGCCGAAGGCGCGAAGCCGGGTCATCGTCACGGCGGTCATCGCCGGGATGGCAGGGATTTCCGCAAGGGCCGCGACGAAGGGGGCGGCGAGCGCCGCGAGCAGCGGGGCGACAACAACCGCCGCTTCGAGGGCAAGGATCGCGATCGCAACAAGGGCAAGCCCGGCGAGCGCGAGCACCGCGGCGGCCGCGACCGCGACAAGGGCCGCGATCGTCGCGACCGCGAGTCCGGTCCCTCGCTGCGTCCCTACGCCTCGAGCGCCGACCGGCGCGAGCGCGATCGTCCCATCGATCCGAACTCGCCCTTCGCCAAGCTCGCCGCGCTGAAGGAGCAGCTGTCGGGGCGGAAGGAGTAGCATAGCGTTTTCAAGCGAAGTGCGGAGCGGTTCGCGTGAAGAGAGCGCGTCAGAAGGAATAGAGCCACGACGGACCGGCAGCGCATCGACAAATGGCTGTGGCACGCGCGGGTGGTGAAGGCGCGCACCTCCGCGGCCGAGCTCGTCGAGTCCGGCCACGTCCGCGTCAATGGCGCGCGCGAAAAATCGCCAGGCCATGCGATCAAGATCGGTGATGTCCTCACCATCGCGCTCGATCGCACCGTGCGCGTGTTGAAGGTCATCGCCTTCAACGAGCGCCGCGGCGATGCCGCCTCGGCGCGCGTGCTCTACGAGGAGCTGAGCGAAGCAAAACGCAATTAATTGCGCCGCCCAATTCATTTCTTGGTCGATCAATCACATAAAGCGGTCATGATCGGGCCTTCCCGACCTTGCGGCGCCGGGCCATCCGCGCTAGGCAAGCCGCGACTTTTAAAAGAGCTTTTCGGAGCGTTGGATGACTTACGTCGTCACTGAAAACTGCATCAAGTGCAAGTACACCGACTGCGTCGAGGTCTGCCCGGTCGATTGTTTTTACGAGGGTGACAACATGCTGGTCATCCATCCGGACGAGTGCATCGATTGTGGCGTGTGCGAGCCGGAATGCCCCGCCGACGCCATCAAGCCGGACACGGAACCGGGCCTGGAAAAGTGGCTCGAGGTCAACGCCGAATACGCCAAGAGCTGGCCGAACATCACCCAGAAGAAAGAATCACCCGCCGACGCCAAGGAGTTCGACGGGATGGATGGCAAGTTCGAGAAATATTTTTCTCCGAACCCCGGCTCCGGAGACTGAATCAGGGCCAAACTTAACCCTAATACCTTCGTCGGCGCCGAAAACCAGTCGTAAAAGCCCCTAAATCATTGATTTTTGCGGGAAATGTGCTATATTGGGCACATTGAGCCGAACCCCGTCAGCCCCGTTGGCCCCTCTGGGTTCCCGTGAAACCAAAATGTCGAACAGGGGCGTGGCAGTTTCCGCGCGCAGGCTGTGTCACAGAAAACGCGTAAAAAGAGTACTTCAGCGAGGGCTTCCCATAAGGAGGCCAAAAAAGTCGCCGCGGCCAGCCGTAGCGCATCCAAGGGTCGGACCGCGACGAAGGCGCCGGCTGCAAAGTCCTCGAAGAACAAAAGAAGCGCAATGCCTCACAAGACTGCCAAGCCGGCCGCGAAAGCGACCGTTTCCAAGCCTGTTGCTGCCAAGTCCGCTGCTGTTAAGGCTCATGCTGCGAAGCCCGCCGCGTCGAAGGCCCCCGTTGCTGCTGCGCCTGCCAAGGCTCCGGTCGCTGCCGCCAAGCCGCCCGTGAAGGCCGCTGCTGCGCCGAAGGTCGAGGAAAAGAAGGTCGTGACCCAGCGTCAGGGCTTCAAGGCCAACGAATTCGTGGTCTATCCCGCTCACGGCGTCGGCCAGATCCTGGCCATCGAGGAGCAGGAGATCGCCGGCGCGAAGCTCGAGCTGTTCGTCATCAACTTCATCAAGGACAAGATGACGCTGCGCGTTCCGACCGCAAAGGTCGCCAATGTCGGCATGCGCAAGCTGTCCGAGCCCGCGCTGGTCAAGAAGGCGCTGGAGACGCTCAAGGGCCGCGCCCGCGTCAAGCGCACCATGTGGTCGCGCCGCGCCCAGGAATACGAAGCGAAGATCAATTCGGGCGATATCGTCGCGATCGCGGAGGTCGTGCGCGACCTCTACCGCTCGGAGTCGCAGCCGGAGCAGTCCTACAGCGAACGCCAGCTCTATGAAGCGGCGCTCGACCGTCTGTCCCGCGAGATCGCGGTGGTGCAGCACTCGACCGAGACCGAAGCGGTCAAGGAGATCGAGGCTCAGCTCGCCAAGAGCCCGCGCCGCGCCAATGCCAAGGCCGAAGCTGCCGAGGGCGAGGCCGATACGGATGCCGAGGGCGATACCGACGATACCGATGGCGACGACACCACCGTCGCTGACGAGGCCGCGTAAGCAGCTTCGTTACGCGCAAGCACATCAAAAGCCCGGCCGTTCGGCCGGGCTTTTGCTTGTGAGCGGCCTGGGATCATCGGTCCCCGTGAACCGGGAGAAGGCAGGTGCGCAAGGCAGCTCTCGCACAAATGACCAAGTTGATCTCGCGCGTGAAGCTCTGCCGCATCGAGGTCAATGCGCGCTTCGATCAGGACGGTGTTGACCTCAACTGTCACGCCGCGAGGCGAGATGCAGAAGCAGGCCGGTCATTTTTGCAGCCCGGATATCGCTTCGCCCATCCTGGGCTCGGCCGCGCTGCGCGATAGCCTATTTCACCGGCCGCTTCTCGAGCTTCCTCGCCAGCGTCCTGCGATGCATCCCCAATCGCCGCGCTGCCTCCGAAATATTAAAATCCGTCTCGATCAGGGTCTGGTGGATGCGCTCCCATTCCAGCGTCTTGATCGAGGTCGGCCGCGTGTCCAGCGCGACTTCGGCGTTGCCTTCGGCCCTGTTGAAAGCGGCCTCGATGTCGTCGGTATTGGAGGGCTTGGCGAGATAGTGGCAGGCCCCGAGCTTGATGGCTTCGACGGCGGTGGAGATGCTGGCAAAGCCTGTCAGCACCACGATCAGCATCTCCGGATCGTGCGTATGCAGCAGCTCGACGCAGGCGAGGCCCGAGGCGCCGCCGAGCTTGAGATCGACCACGGCATGGCCGAAGGATCGCTCCTCCAGCACCTTGCGGACCTCTTCGATCGATGCCGCCAGCACAACCTCGTAGCCGCGGCGCTCGAACGAGCGCTTCAGCGTGCGCGCGAAGCCGGCATCATCCTCCACGACAATGAGCGAGCGGTCAGGCGTCAAACTTGCCTCCGATCGCGAGCGTTGCGAGCGGCAGCGTCAGGCGCACGGTGGCGCCGCGCTTCCTGTGGTTCTCGGCGGTCACGGTGCCACCGAGCTTGCGTACGACGTTCACCACCAGGAATAGGCCAAGCCCGCCGCCGGCGCGGCCCTTGCTCGACTGATAGGGCTTGCCGAGCTGCGCCAGCATCTCCGGCGCGAAGCCCGGGCCGCGGTCGCTGATTGCCAGCACCAGATTGTCGCCCTCGCGCTCGGCCACGAGCTCGACCCAGTCGCGCGAGACCTCATAGGCGTTGTCGAGCACGTTGAAGATCACCTGCTTCAGCGCGATGTCGGAGACGATCGCGACGTCCTCGCCGAAGGTGTTGACGAAATAGAGCGTCCGCGCCGAGCGCGCGTCGCGCCATTCTTCGACCAGCGCGGTGACGAACGCCGTCGCCGTGGTCGGCGAGGAGCCTTCGCCGCGCGCTTCGCCCGCCGACACCAGGATGCCCGTGACGATGGATTTGCAGCGCTGCAGCGAGGTCTCCATTTCCGAGAGGTCCTCGGCGAGCTCCTGGTCGGCGGCAAGATCCGGCATGCGGCGCCAATCGCTGAGGATCACCGACAGCGAGGCCAGCGGTGTACCGAGCTCATGCGCGGCGCCGGAGGCGAGCAGGCCCATGCGGACGATGTGGTCCTGCTCGGCCGCGTGCTGGCGGAGCGCCGCCAGATGCGCATCGCGTTGTCGCAGATTCCTGTTGATGCGGGTGACGAACACAACCAGCAACACCGCATTGAGCACGAAGCCCAGCAGCATGCCGGCGACGGTGAGCGTATAGGTTTCGCTCAGCGGGTTTGGCGGCAGGTCGAGCGGGCGATAGGCGATCGTCAGCCAGACGAAACTGGCGCAGGTCAGGGCGACCAGCGACCAGGTCGAACGCGCATCGAGCAGCACCGCGCCGAGCGTCACCTGGAGCAGGAACAGCGAGGTGAAAGGATTGGTGGCGCCGCCGCTGAGGTAGAGCTGCGCGGTGAGCGCAGCGACGTCGAGCATCAAGGCGACCAGCAGCTCGTTGCTGGAGATCGCGGCGCGATGGCGCACCCAGATCAGGCTGGATACATTGAGCAGCACCAGCGCACCGATCACCGCGCCCATTCGCTCCAGGGGCAGGGGAATGCCGAGCCAGAAATGCACGCCGCCGATGGTCACGATCTGGCCGATCACCGCGGTCCAGCGCAGCTGGATCAGCAGCGCCATGTTCTTGCGGTTGGTTTCGTCATCGGTCGGCGCAGCGCCGATCAGCTCGCCGCGCGCGTCCGCCTGCGATCGCAGCGTGACGGCGCCAGCGGCAAGTGTCGGCGTTGTTCCGTCGTCAGGCCTGTTCGACGATCGTTCCAGCATCTGATCCCGTCCTGCGGGCGGCGGCATCGGGGCCGCCAGCCGGTTCGTGGACGAAGCGCTTGCGGCGGAACAGCCCGCCGCCGAATGTGACAAAAAGCTTGCCGGCCAGCATGAAGGCCAGGGCAAACCACGTCAGCGCGTAGATCAGGTGGTTATTGGGAAAGCGGATCACGGTCAATCCGCCGATCGGCCCGCCAGCGGTTTGTGATCCGGCGTCGGCGTCGACGAAGAAGGGCGCGACGTTGGTGAGGCCGCGTGCGGCCGCAATCGCCGCGACATCGCGCGAATACCAGCGGTTGTGCTGAGGCACGTTGTTTCGGAGGAATCCGCCCTTGGGCTCGGTCATGCGCAGGAGGCCGGTGATCTCGACCTCGCCGTCGGGATTGCCGGCCTGGCGCGTCGATGCGTCGCGCCGCTCGGTCGGCACGAAACCGCGGTTGACCAGGACCTGCGTGCCGTCATCGCGCTGAAGCGGCGTCAGCACCCAATAGCCCGGACCTTCCTCGGTCACGGCCTGAACCAGCGTCTCGCGGTCGTGCAGGAAGCGGCCGGCAAGGCTGACGTGCCTGTATTCGTCCTTCGCGGCGGTGACCGCAGACCATGACGCCGGCGCGGGGATCGGCTGGACCGGGGCATGGACGCGCTGCTCAACCCGGTCGATCAGCGCCAGCTTCCAGGCGCGTCGCTCGACCTGCCAGACGCCGAGCGCGATCAGAACGACGAAAGCCGCGAGCGAGATGGCCGTGAGCCACAGGGAGGGGCGCGTAGCCTCGCCGCGCCTCCCCTTTGCCTTGCCCGTCACGGCCCCCGCGTCGCTCACTTCATTCCCGTCATCTGGTGGACCGGCATCATGTTGCTGTTGAGGTGGTTCATCACCCACAGCGAACCGGACAGCGCGATCACCACCATGACGATGGTGAAGATCAGCGCCATCATGCTCCAGCCGTTCTCGGAGGTGGTGTTCATGTGCAGGAAGTAGATCATGTGCACGACGATCTGCACGACCGCGAACGCCATGATCACGAGCGCGGTGATTTGCTTGCTCGGCAGCGCACCGCTCATCACCAGCCAGAACGGGATGGCGGTCAACACGACCGAGAGCACGAAGCCGAGCATATAGGTAGAGAACGTGCCGTGGGCGTGGCCGTCGCCGTGGTGATGGTCGTGCGCGCCGGCTGCGTGGGTATCGGTGCTCATCGCAGAACTCCCAGGAGATAGACGAAAGTGAAGACGCCGATCCAGACCACGTCGAGGAAGTGCCAGAACATCGACAGGCACATCAGGCGACGGCGGTTGGCCTCGATCAGGCCGAACTTCCAGACCTGCACCATCAGCGTCACCAGCCAGATCAGGCCGCAGGAGACGTGCAGGCCGTGGGTGCCGACCAGGGTGAAGAAGGCGGACAGGAAGGCGCTGCGCTGAGGCGTAGCGCCTTCATGGATCATGTGGGCGAACTCGGTGAGTTCGATGCCGATGAAGGCGAGGCCGAACAGACCGGTGATCGCCAGCCACATCTGGGTCTGGGCGATCTTGTTCTGCTGCATCGTCAGCATGGCGAAGCCGTAGGTGATCGACGACAGCAGCAGCATCGAGGTGTTCACCGCGACCAGGTTCAGGTCGAACAGGTCCTTCGGCGCAGGGCCGGCGGCGTAGTTGCCGCCGAGCACGCCGAAGGTGGCGAACAGGATCGCGAAGATGAGGCAGTCGCTCATCAGGTAGATCCAGAAGCCGAGCGAGGTGCTGTAGCCTTCCGGATGCGGGTGTTCGTCGGCGAGATAGAACAGCGGCTCGCCCGATTGGGTGGGTTTGACAGCAATGGTCATTTACTTGGCTCCGGCGAGCAGTTTGGTGCGCGCGTCCTCGGTCCGGATGACGTCCTCAGCCGGAATGTCGAAGTCGCGGTGGTAGTTGAAGGTATGGCCGATGCCGACGGCGAGCATCGCGATGAAACTCGCGGCCGCCAGCCACCACATGTACCAGATCAGGCCGAATCCCATCGCGGTGGCGAAGCCGGCGAGGATGATGCCGGTGCCCGTGCTGCTCGGCATATGGATCGGCTTGAAGCCGGAGAGCGGACGCTGGTAGCCGCGCTTCTTCATGTCCCACCACGCGTCATTGTCGTGAACGACGGGGGTGAAGGCGAAGTTGTAGTCCGGCGGCGGCGAGGAGGTCGCCCATTCCAGCGTGCGCGCATCCCAGGGATCGCCGGTGACGTCCTTGAGCTGCTCGCGCTTGAGCAGGCTGACCGCGAACTGCATCAGCATGGACAGGATGCCGAGGAAGACGAGGCCGGCGCCGATCGCGGCGATGACGAACCAGATTTGCAGGGACGGATCGTCGAACACGCGCAGGCGGCGGGTCACGCCCATCAGGCCGAGCACATAGAGCGGCATGAAGGCGAGGTAGAAGCCGGTGACCCAGAACCAGAACGACAGCTTGCCCCAGAACGGATCGAGCTTGAAGCCGAACGCCTTCGGGAACCAGTAGTTGATGCCGGCGAACGCACCGAACACCACGCCGCCGATGATCACGTTGTGGAAGTGGGCGATCAGGAACAGGCTGTTATGCAGCACGAAGTCGGCCGGCGGCACCGCGAGCAGCACGCCGGTCATGCCGCCGATCACGAAGGTCAGCATGAAGGCGATCGTCCAGAGCATCGGAAGCTCGTAGCGGATGCGGCCGCGATACATCGTGAACAGCCAGTTGAACATCTTCGCGCCCGTCGGGATCGAGATGATCATCGTGGTGATGCCGAAGAACGAGTTGACGCTGGCGCCCGAGCCCATCGTGAAGAAGTGGTGAAGCCAGACCAGGTACGACAGGATGGTGATGACGACCGTGGCGTAGACCATCGAGGTGTAGCCGAACAGGCGCTTGCCGGAGAAGGTCGAGGTCACCTCGGAGAAGATGCCGAAGGCGGGGAGAACCAGGATGTAGACCTCGGGGTGACCCCAGATCCAGATCAGGTTCACGTACATCATCGCGCTGCCGCCGAAATCGTTCGTGAAGAAGTTAGTGCCGACGTAGCGGTCGAGCGAGAGCAGCGCGAGCACGACGGTCAGCACGGGGAAGGAGGCGACGATCAGGACGTTGGTGCAGAGCGAGGTCCAGGTGAACACCGGCATCTTCATCATGGTCATGCCGGGGCAGCGCAACTTGACGATGGTGCAGATCAGGTTGATGCCCGATAGCGTCGTGCCGACGCCGGCGACTTGCAGCGCCCAGATGTAATAGTCGACGCCGACGTCAGGACTGTAGCCGATGTTGGAGAGCGGCGGATAAGCCAGCCAGCCGGTGCGGGCGAACTCGCCGATGAATAGCGAGGCCATCACCAGCACCGCGCCGCCGACCGTCATCCAGAAGCTGAAATTGTTCAGAAACGGGAACGACACGTCGCGCGCGCCGATCTGAAGCGGCACGACGTAGTTCATCAGGCCGGTGACCAGCGGCATCGCCACGAAGAAGATCATGATCACGCCGTGGGCGGTGAAGACCTGGTCGTAGTGATGGGCGGGCAGGAACCCTTCGGAGCCGCCGAACGCCATCGCCTGCTGCGCACGCATCATAAGAGCGTCTGCGAAACCGCGCAACAGCATCACGATGCCGAGGATCATGTACATGATGCCGATGCGCTTGTGGTCCACGGTGGTGAACCACTCACGCCACAGATAGCCCCACAGGCGGAAGTAGGTCAGGCCGGCGAGCAGCGTGACGCCGCCGAGGGCCACCACCGCGAAGGTGCCGACGAGGATCGGCTCGTGCAGCGGCAGCGAATCGAAGCCGAGGCGGCCGAAGATGAGCTTGAGAAGATCAGGAGACATGCTGGATCTCTTTAGGAGTCTGACTTCGGACGCTGTCCGAGGAAGAAGGACGAGGACTTCAGCGGCGTGAAAGTCGGCCGCTTCAGGCCGGCGCCGAGCAGCGGCGCGGTGTCGAGCGGCGCCTTGATCGCCGCCGTGGTCTGGCCCTGCGGCGCATCCGGCGTGCAGGTACCGGCGACGAAGGTCGGCTCGGGTCCGAACGGAGTGCCGCGGCGGGCGTACTTGTCGTAGGTGAGCGGCAGGGTGTTGTTCAGGCCCTCATGGCCGTTGCCGCCCTTGGCGTCGATCGCCATCATCTCGCTCTGGCACATCTTGCCGGTCTCGACGCACATGTTGAGGATCAGGCGGTAGAGATCGGCATCGACCGTGCCGTAGCGGCGCGCCGGCTCGTTCTCGCTCGGCTTCTCGAGCTGGAGATATTCGGCGCGGCCGAGCGAGCCGCCGGCCGATCTGGCCTGCGCGACCCAGGCATCAAAGCCCTTGTCGTCGAGGCCCTGGAAGTTGAAGTGCATGCCGGAGAAGCCGGCGCCGCTGTAGTTGGCGGAAAAGCCCTTGTAGGTGCCGGCGTGATTCACCACGGCGTGGAGCTTGGTCTCCATGCCCGGCATCGCATAGATCTGGCCGGCGAGCGCGGGGATGTAGAACGAGTTCATCACCGAGGAGGCGGTGATGCGGAAGTTGATCGGACGATCGACCGGCGCGGCGAGGTCGTTGACGGTGGCGATGCCGTAGTCCGGATAGATGAAGAGCCACTTCCAGTCGAGCGCGACGACGTCGACCTCGAGCGGGGCCTTGGACTGGTCGATGGCGCGGTCGGCATGGATGCGGCCGAGCGTGCGATAGGGGTCGAGCAGATGCGTGCCCATCCAGGTCAGCGCGCCCAGGCAGACGATGATCAGAAGCGGCGCCGACCAGATCACCAGCTCGAGCTTGGTCGAGTGGTCCCATTCCGGCTCATAGCGGGCCGAGGTGTTGGACTGGCGGTAGCGCCAGGCGAACAGCACCGTCAGCGCCATCACGGGGACGACGATCAGGAGCATCAGGACGGTGGAGATGATGACGAGGTCGCGCTGCTGGGCAGCGATGTCGCCGGCTGGCGCCAGCACGATATAGTTGCAGCCGCTGAGCGCGACTGCCAGGGGTAGTAGCGCCAGGATCTTGAGACGAGACACGGGCCGAGCCTTTGAAAATGAGTTTCCTTTGCGGGGCCAACGGGTAGCTGCGGCGCAACAATCCGGACATTGGACAATTTGTCCAATGTTGCACTGCGGGATGTTGGGTCAGACAGGCCCAGATTGCCTGGCGTCCGCCGGGCGGTCGGCTTTGGTTTTCAGGACGTTAAGGGCGCACGAATGGCGACGGCACAGACCCCCGCAATGGCAGACCTCCACTCGGGCGAGCACGGCCACGACCAGGCCAGTCCCGGCGAGATCGCCATCGGCGTCATCATCGGCCGCACCTCGGAATTCTTCGACTTTTTCGTGTTCGCGATCGCCTCGGTGATCGTGTTCCCGCGCCTGGTCTTCCCGTTCACGAGCGAGCTGACCGGCACGCTCTATTCCTTCATGATCTTCGCGCTGGCCTTCATGGCCCGGCCGATCGGCACCGTGATTTTCATGACCATCGACCGGAGCTACGGCAAGACCGCCAAGCTGGTCTCGGCGTTGTTCCTGCTCGGCACCGCCACCGTGGCGCTCGCTTTCCTGCCCGGCTATCACGACATCGGCGTCGCCGCGATCTGGCTGCTGGCGCTGGCGCGCATCGCGCAGGGTCTGGCCTGGGGTGGCGCCTGGGACGGCATGGCCTCGCTACTGGCGCTGAACGCGCCGCCGTCGAAGCGCGGCTGGTACGCGATGGTGCCGCAGCTCGGCGCACCGCTCGGGCTGATCGTGGCGAGCGCACTGTTCGCCTATTTCGCCGGCAACCTCTCGGCCGATGATTTCTTCGACTGGGGCTGGCGCTATCCGTTCTTCGTTGCCTTCGCCATCAACGTCGTGGCGCTGTTCGCCCGGCTGCGCATGGTGACGACGGAAGAATACGCTTCCCTGTTCGAGACCCGCGAATTGCAGCCCTCGCGCATCTCCGAGACGTTTGCGCGGGAAGGCCAGAACATCATGCTCGGCGCCTTCGCGCCGCTGGCGAGCTTCGCCCTGTTCCACATGGTCACTGTGTTTCCGCTGTCCTGGGTGTTCCTGTTCACCCGCGAGAGCCCGGTGCGCTTCCTGATCATCGAGATCGTCGCCGCCGTGTTCGGCGTCGCCGCGATCGTGGTCTCCGGCATCATCGCCGACCGTGTTGGCCGCAAGTCGCTCTTGATGGGTTCGGCGATCGCGATCGCGATCTACAGCGGCTTTGCCCCGCAGCTGCTCGACGCCGGCGCGTTCGGCGAGACCATCTACATGGTGATCGGCTTCATCCTGCTCGGCCTGTCGTTCGGCCAGTCCTCGGGTGCGATCGCCTCGAATTTCCGCCAGGCCTATCGCTACACCGCCTCGGCGCTGACCTCGGATATGGCCTGGCTGTTCGGCGCGGGCTTTGCGCCGCTGGTCGCGCTGCTGCTCGCCACCAATCTCGGCGTCATCGCCTCGGGTGCGTATCTGCTGTCCGGCGCATTCTGGACCTTGCTCGCGCTCTGGCTCAGCGGCCAGCGCGAGGCCGGCGATATGGACGCGGGCCGCTGATCGGCGCGCGGAACGCATAGCTACTTGTGGCTCGATATCGGGGTTCGCGTAGCGCGCCCCGAGATGACGCGCGCTTAGCGCCGGTCAATCCGCGACGATCTTCACGCGGTCGCGGACCTTCACCTGCGCGGTGCGGTCGAGGCCGTTCAGCACGCGGAAGCGTTCGGCCGGATGATCGACGCCGGCCATGCGGTGGGACAGCGATTCCACGGTGTCGCCCGGCTGCACGGTGATGACCTTGATGCGCAGCGGGCGCGCAGCCTGGATCTCGTCGAGCGTCAGGCGGCGGAATGAGTTGACGGTCTCGCGCGCGTTGCGCTCGCTCTCGGTCGATTTCTGCCGGGCCGCGAAGATGAAGCGGTAGACGTCGCTGCCGAAGCGCAGTGCGTAGACCTTGAACTGCCACTGGTCGCCCTTCGCGGTGACGGAGGAGGCCGGAAAACCGTTGATCGTGATGTCCTCGGTCGAAGCCTTCTCGACGCCCTCCATCCAGCCGGAATTGAGGTAGTCGCCGAGCGACTGCTCGGCCGGCACGCGCACGACGTCGAAGCGCATCGCCTGCGAGCCGCCGTCGCGTACGCCGATCACCGCCTGCGCGGTGTTGTCGAGCGTGAAATTATCAGGCGCCTGGAAGGTGAAGCCGAGCTTGGGATGCAGGAATCTGCGGCCGCGAACGAAGCCTTCGCTCGGGTCCTCGCCGTAGACGAGGTTGTCGATCGCGGCGAGATAGCTCTCGCGCTCGCGCTCGGAGCCCTCGGGTGCCGAATATTGCCGCGCGATGGCCTGCGCGTTCTGCACGCGCTCCGGGGTAGCCGGATGCGATGAAGTGAAATCCTGCGCGCGCGGATCGAGCGAGGTCTTGCCGGCCTTCAGCTCGGCATTGCGCTCCATCGCCGAGAGGAAGCGCGCGGCACCATAGGGATCGAAATGCGCCTTGGCGGAAATGCCGACGCCGATGCCGTCGGCCTCGAACTCCTGGTTGCGCGAGAAGCTCGCCATGGTGAGCTTGGTCTTGGCGAGGGCGAGCGCGGTGAGATCGGGATCGTTGCTCATGTCGGTGACGACACGGGTGACGATCGCGGCCTGGCGCGCCTGGTCCTCGCGCATGGCGGCGTGCTTGGACAGCACATGCGCCATCTCGTGGCTGAGCACGGAGGACAATTCCGAGGTGTCGCTCGCAAGCGCAAGCAGGCCGCGCGTGACATAAAGCTGTCCGTTCGGCAGCGCGAAGGCGTTGACCGCGCCGGAATTGAGGATGGTGACCTTGTAGCCCTGGTCGGGTCGGTCGGACGCCGCGACCAGCCGGTCGACAGTCTTGCTGACGAGCGCCTCGAGCTTGGGGTCGTCATAGGTGCCGCCATAGCTCGCCAGGATGCGCTCGTGCTCCTTCTCGGTGGCGGGGGTCTGCGCGACGGCCGGCTTCGGCTTGGGCAGGGCGACCGTCGGCGGCGCGGCTGCGGTCTGGAACCGATTCATGTCGCCGCAACCAGCGAGGAGCCCGCCCAGCGCCAGGCAAAGCGCGGCCGGCGCAGCCCGCAGGCGGCGGCAATCACCTCGTCCGTGCCGTTCTAGCACCCCATTCACGTCGATTAACCCGTGCCCGGCCGTTAAGGCCTTACCCCAGTAGGCTCGTTTGCGCCCAGCAATTCAACCTGTCCCAAGAGACGCACATCGATACGCGGCCCCGTCGTCCCCTCAATCCAGCCCCTGACTCGAATCCGTCGATTCTCCAGGGACTTAAGGGAGATCCCCGCGCCCTCAAAGGTTGGTAACACGCGCTTTGAAATAGTCACGGCGAAGCCGCGTGTCCAGTTCCGCCCGAAGTTGAGGTAGGTCATTGCCCCAGCTTGCCGGACCGACAGGACTTTGCCTTCGACCACCATAAAGCGCCCGATCCCGGCCAAAATATCGTCCGAACTTTCCGCGTTTTTTATGGCCGACGGGTCAGCCCAGCTGCCCATTTTTTGGCGCCGGGCGGCGGCCTCCGACGCCGTCAGGGCCGCCGCGCAGTCCTTGTCCGTGATCTCGCCGGAGACGAGAGCGTCGCCCTGGGCGAGCAGCATGGCCTGCACGGAGACCTCGCTCTCGCCGATGAACACCAGTGCACCTTGCCGGCCATAGCGGTCGGGCGTGTCGTCACTGCCGCGCAGGATCACGTCGCGGCCGGTGAGCAGCGATGTCAGCGCCTGCCTGGTCGTTGCGGTCGCCTCGATCCCGGTGAGGCGCACTTCGCGTCCGTCGTCGAGACGCACGCTGCGTGCATCGGTGATTCCCGCGACGCGGCCCTCGCCCTGCGTGTCGAATTGGCATGGCGCGGCGAACGCCGTGTCACCCGCGACGAGAAAAAATGCGACGATGAGATGAAGCAGTCGCGTCACGTGACCCGGAGAGATTGCGTTACGCGGTGACCTTAACTCAAACGTAGTGAATGGCGAAGGGGCACTCGTAGAGTGGGCAAAGCGAAGCATGCCCACGTCTTTGGTTCGATGCGCCGCTTGGTGGGCACGGCGCGAAGAGCGCCTCTGCTCACCCTACGGCAGGCGCGCGATGCTATGTCATTGCCTCACGCTCGCTCGCAAACAACAACGCGGCAACGTCTTGCGTCTTCCGACCATTCCGCTTTGCGGAAAACGCGTGCCGTCACGAAAGCTGCGTAGCGGCCGCGCTTGCTGCGCTGTCGCGCATGCGGCATGATCGCGGCAACATCAATAACCAAGCCGCCATCAGAGCAACGGCGCGATAACGGGAGGTCCTTTCCATGAAGCACGTTTGGGCGCACATTTTTGCCGCCGCGTTTGCCCTGAGTGCGAGCGCCGCCGCGCAAGCCCAGGACAAGCCCCCGCTCAAGATCGGCGGCATCCTCGATATGTCGAGCCTTTATGCCGACATCACCGGCCCTGGCAGCGAGACCGCGGCCAAGATGGCGGTGGAGGATTTCGGCGGCGAGGTGCTGGGACGCAAGATCCAGGTGTTGGCGGCCGACCATCTCAACAAGGCCGATCTGTCCGCCAACATCGCGCGCGACATGATCGACAATCAGGGCGTCGAGATGATCTACGACGTCGCGGCCTCCGCGACTGCGCTCGCCGCCGGCGAGATCGCGAAGGCGCGAGGCAAGATCATCATGTTCAACGGCCCCGGCTCGATCCGTCTCACCAACGAGGCCTGCGGTCCGTACACCATCCACTACGTGTTCGACACGTTCGGCCAGGCCAATGTGACCGGCCTTGCGACCGTGAAGTCGGGCCTCGACACCTGGTTCTTCCTCACCGCCGACTATGCCTTCGGTCAGGACCTGGAGAAGGACACCAGCGCCGTCGTGACCAAGACCGGCGGCAAGGTGCTCGGCAGCGTGCGCCATCCGCTCAACACGTCGGACTTCTCGTCGTTCCTGCTCCAGGCGCAGTCCTCCAAGGCCAAGGTGATCGGCCTCGCCAACGCCGGCGGCGACACTGTCAACGCGATCAAGCAGGCCGCCGAATTCGGCATAACCAAGGGCGGCCAGAAACTGTCGCCGCTGCTCGCCTTCGTCACCGACATCGATTCGATCGGGCTCGAGACCGCGCAGGGCCTCCTGCTGGCCGAGGCCTTTTACTGGGACATGAACGACGAGACGCGCGCTTTCTCGAAACGCTTTCAAGAGCGCGTCAAGCGGCCGCCGACTTCGGCACAGGCCGGCGTCTATTCCTCCGTCACGCATTATCTGAAGGCGGTGAAGGCGGCGGGTACGACCGACGCCGCCGCGGTCATGAAGGTGATGAAGGAGACGCCGATCAACGACTTCTTCGCACATAACGGCAAGATCCGCGAGGACGGCCGCATGGTGCACGACATGTACCTGTTCGAGGTGAAGAAGCCGTCGGAGTCCAAGGGCCGCTGGGACGATTACAAGCTGCTCGCCACCGTGCCGGGCAGCGAGGCGTTCCAGTCGCTGGAGCAGTCGCGCTGCCCGCTGGTGAAGAAGTGACGGCGTGACGTAAGTCACGACACCATCCCGGGCGCGGAGCGAGCCCGGGATCTCGAGGTTCTCAGGTGCGCAATTGCGCACCAGAGTTCTCGCTTCGCGAGCCCCCGAACGAAGTACATAGCAACAAGGAAGACGTCCCATGAACGACATGGTCCTGCAAAAGCTCGAAGGCGGACTGCTCACCATCACGATGAATCGCCCGGAGCGGAAGAACGCGCTCAACCCCGAGATGGTGGCCGGCCTCGTCGAGGCGGCGCGGCGCGCGGCCGATGATCCCGAGGTGCGTGCGGTGCTGTTCAAGGGCGCGGGCGGCTCGTTCTGCGTCGGCGGCGACGTCAAATCGATGGCGGCAGGTCGCGCGCCGCTGCCGTTCGAGCAGAAGCTGGCGAATCTGCGGCGCGGCATGGAGGTCTCGCGCATCCTGCACCAGATGCCGAAACCCGTGGTGGCGCAGCTCGACGGCGCCGCGGCCGGCGCAGGTCTGTCGATGGCGTTGTCCTGCGACCTGCGCATTGCCAGCGAGTCCTGCAAGATCACGACGGCCTTTGCAAAGGTGGGCTTCTCCGGGGATTACGGCGGCACCTATTTCCTGACCCAGTTGCTCGGCAGCGCGCGGGCGCGCGAGCTCTATCTGATGTCGCCGGTGCTGACCGCGAAGGAAGCGCATGCGATCGGCATGGTGACGAAGGTCGTGCCCGACGCCGAGATCGACACGGCGGCGCACGAGCTCGCGTTATCGCTGGCGCAGGGCCCCTCGATCGCGCTCGGCTTCATCAAGCGCAACATCAACAATGCCGAGCATCTGGCGCTGGAAGATTGCTTCGACGGCGAAGCGATCCATCATACCCGCTGCGGCGACACAGAGGATCACAAGGAGGCCGCAAAGGCCTTCGTCGAGAAGCGCAAGCCGACCTTCAAGGGCGCATGACCGCGGCGCCCTATATGCGGCTGCGGCAGATCTGCCTGGTCGCGCCGCAGCTTGCGCCCGTGATCTCCCATATCGCGGAGATCATGGGCCTTTCGGTCTGCTATCGCGACGGCAACGTCGCCAAATACGGCCTTGAGAACGCGCTGCTCCCGGTCGACACGATCCTGCTGGAGGTGGTGGCGCCGTTCAAGAACGGCACCGCGGCAGGCCGCTTCATCGAGAAGACCGGCGGCCGCGGCGGCTACATGGCGATCTTCTGCTGCGACGATCCGGATGAGCGCGGCCGCAATGCGAACGCCATGGGCGTGCGCACCGCAAACGTCATTGACCACGCGCCCTATCACGGCGTCCAGCTCCACCCTCGCGACTGCCGCGCCGCCTTCATCGAGTTCAACCACACCCAAGGCAGCGACGACATTCTAGGTCCGTACCCGCCCGCCGGGCCGGATTGGCAAAAGTTCATCCGCAAGGATGTGACTCAGGCGCTGACTGCGGTGGAGATGCAGAGCCCGGACCCGCAGGGGCTCGCGGAGCATTGGAGCAAGATCATCGGCGTTGCGGCTGGCAACGCCGAGTTGAAGCTGCCCAACGCCACCTTTCGCTTCGTGAAGGGCGGGAGCGAGATCATGAGCGCGCTGGAGTTCCGGGTGGTCGACGTCGCAAGCGCGTTGCATGCGGCCAAGGCGAAGGGGCTCGCCGTTGCGGGCAACGAGTTTTTGCTGGGCGGGGTGACCTTCCGGCTTGTTGCTTGATCACCTGCGAAGTTTCTCGTTGTGTCGTCATGCCCGGGCCATGACGAGATGGCGCCAGAACGGCAACTGGAATCTGCACATGCCGCAGCCCCTCAGCTATCCCACCCGCTCCCCTTGATCCCGGGGTTGGCATAGACGATGCCGCCGTCGACCGCGATGGTCGCGCCCACCACGTAATCTCCCGCGCGCGAGGCGAGATAGATCGCGGCGCCCGCCATGTCCTCGTCGGTGCCGATTCGCCCAGCGGGCACGCGGGTTGCGACCTCGTCGCCATGGTCGCGCGCGGCGCGGTTCATGTCAGACTGGAAGGGGCCGGGCGCGATCGCCGTGACGACGACGTGGTCGGAGATCAGCTTCACCGCCATGCGCCGGGTCAGATGGATCAGCCCGGCCTTGCTTGCGGCGTAGGAATAGGTCTCCATCGGGTTGACGAAGATGCCGTCGATCGAGGCGATGTTGATCACCTTCGCCGGCCGCTCGGCGGAAGCCGCCGCGCGCAACGGCGCGGCCAGCGCCTTGGTCAGGAAGAACGGCGCCTTGACGTTGAGGTTCATCACCTTGTCCCAGCCGCTCTCCGGAAATTCGTCGAACTCGGCGCCCCAGGCGGCACCGGCATTGTTGACGAGGATGTCGAGCTTCGGTTCGCGCTTCTTGAATTCGCCGGCGAGCAGCTCGGCGCCGGCGACCGCCGAGATGTCGATCGGCAGCGCGATGCATTCGCCGCCATAGCGTGCGGAGAGTTCCTTGGCAGTCTCCTCGCAAGGCCCGGCCTTGCGCGCGGTGATGTAGACCTTCGCCGCGCCGGCGCTGAGAAAGCCCGCCGCAATCATCTTGCCGATGCCGCGCGAGCCGCCGGTGACGAGCGCGATGCGGCCTTTGAGCGAGAACAGGTCGTTGAACATGGTGCCTCCCTAGGGTTGGTGCTCGTTGTGGGCGTGGAGGCGAGGGGAGTCAAGAAAGGCGCGACACCGAGCTGAGCGTGTTGCGCGAGGCCGGTTCAAACTCACTAGGTGTCGTCCCCGCCTAGTGCGCAATGGAGCAGCTACGCCGCCGCGATCCGGCGAAAGCCGTTCCACATCGCGGTCGCGGCACCCGAGGTCAGCACCGGCAGGATCCGCGTGTCCTGGTAATTGCCGTTGAGCGAGACGCGCGGCAGCGCGGTCATGTGGTCGGCGTTCTCGGCGAACAGCATGCCGGGACGCGTCGTCACTGCGGTCTTGAAGCCGGCGGATGCGGCAAGGGCGAATTCGCGCATCCCGGCCGCCTCGCGGTCGCCATAGGGATAGGCGAAATGCAGCACGGGGCGCCCCAGGGCCTGCTCGATCCGCGCGCGGCTCACCGCCATCTCCTGCGCGGCAAGGTCCTCTGCCTGCTTGGCGAGATTGCAATGGCTGATGGTGTGGGCGCCGATCGTGACCAGGGGATCGGCGGCAAACGCCTTCACCTCGTCCCAGGTGAGGCACAGGCTGCGGCAAAGCGCCTTCATGTCGACGCCGTATGTCGTGCAGAGCTGCTCGATCTCGCGCCTGAGATCGTGCTCGTCCGGCAGCGCGCGCAGCCAGTCATGCAGGCGGTCGAACGCCGCCTGCTTCGCGGCGGGCGTGCTCGCATCGAGGCGCAGTGCGGCTTTGCCGATTCTGACGTCGATCTGCTCGGCCTTGGCGATGACGGCCTCCAGCGCCGCCCACCACAGCTGTCCCAATCCTTCCGCGAAATCGCTGGCGACATAGACGGCCAATGGCGCGTCAAATTCGCGCAGCACCGGCAGCGCATAGTCCACATTGTCGCGATAGCCGTCGTCGAGCGTGAAGGCGGCGAAGCGGCGGTCGAACCGGCCCTGCCGCAGCCGCTCATGCAGCTCGTCCATGCTGACGATGTCGATGTCGCGCGAGCGCAGATGGCACAACGTGGCGCGCAGGAATTCGGGGGTGACTTCGAGATGCCGGTTCGGCTGGAACGCGCCCTCGCGGGCCGGCCGCACGTGGTGCAGCATGAATATGGCGCCCACGCCCGACAGAAGCGGACGCAACAGGTGGTGCGCCCCGCTGAAATAGAGTGCTCCCAGCCCGGCGCGGATGACGTTATTGCGGAGTTGTTTCATTGCAGGCTGGGCGACCCCCGGGCATTCCGCCCTCAACTTAGGGTGGGACCCTTGAAGAAAAAGTTATTCCAATTGTCCGGCAGGGCCTTCGGAAAGGCGCCATTTCCGGTTTGACAGCCCGCCAAGGGTTTGTTTTGTCTCCGGTTCCAGAGTTCGGGTCGTCGAATGCAGAAGCTTTTCAGGTGGGCCAGCAAATGGTGGCCGGGGCTCATCCCCCTGGCCGTCATGTGGGGATTTGCGGCCTGGAATAATACCTTGCCGGTCGAGGCGGACCTCTCGTCCCGCAGCTCGGCGGCGCTCAAGGACACCGTCCTGGACAAGACCCGGATCACGGTGGACGGTCGCGACGTCAGCTTGGCTGCGGAAGCGTTTTCCGAGGAAGGGCGCCGCGACGCCGTGATGGCGGTCGAGATGGTTCCCGGCGTGCGCCTGGTCGACGACCTCACCCGCCTTGTTCCCGAAGCAAAGCCCTTCGTGTGGAACGCCGAACGCGACGTGGTGCGGGTGACACTGTCGGGCTCCGCGCCGCTGCCGTCGATGAAGCAGCGGCTGACCGAGGCCGCCCGCAAGGAGGTCAATGGGGTCGAGGTCGCCGATCAGATGGCCCTGGCGCGCGGGGCGCCGCCGCGGTTCGAGGCGGCCGCGATGTTGCTGCTCGACCAGATCGGCAAGCTCAAGGACGGCAAGATCACGATCTCCGACACCAAGGTCAGCCTGTCTGGTATGGCGCGCGAGCTCGGCGGCCGCGAGGCGATCGCCGCCGCGCTGAAGAACCTGCCCGAGGGCTTCTCTGTCGCGGCGAACGATATCAAGGCGCCGCCTTACATCTTCCAGGCCTACAAGGACCCGGTCGCAGCGACCGTGACGCTGACCGGCTACGTGCCCGACAACAACGTGCATGCGGCGATCGCGACCAGCGCGTCGCGCAAATTCTTCGGCGAGAAGGTGGTCGACAATCTCAAGGCCAGCATCGGCGCGCCCGGCTCGTTCAACACTGCCGTGGTCGCCGCGCTCGGCGCGCTGTCGCGGCTGTCGACCGGCACGCTCGTCGTCTCCGATCGCGAGGTGAAGCTGTCGGGGGATGCGCTCTATGAAGGCGCCGCCAACGACATCCGTGCCGGGCTCGGCAAGGACTTTCCGAAGAACTGGCAGTACAAGCCCGAGATCACCGTGAAGCCCGCCGCGGGCCCGGTCGATGGCACCGTGTGCCAGCAATTGTTCACCGAGCTCCTGAACAAGGGCAAAATCCGTTTCGCCACGAAGCGCGCCGATATTGATCCGGATTCCGCCGGCATTCTCGATCACCTCATCGAGACTGCGCTGCGCTGCCCCACCACCGACATCGAGGTCGCCGGGCATACCGATGCCGACGGCGAGGATTCCTTCAACCAGGCTCTCTCGGAGAAGCGCGCGCAGGCAGTGATCGACTATCTGGTCAAGGCTGGCCTGCCCGCCACCCGCTTCACCGCGGTCGGCTATGGCGCCACGCAGCCCCTTGCCGGCAACGACACCGACGACGGCAAGGCGCAGAACCGCCGCATCGAATTTCTGGTGAGGTGACGATGCCCTATCTCGTCTCATTCCACATGGGTTGGCTGGTCGGCTCGCTGCTGCTCGGCTTTTGCATGGGCTGGATCTCGGTGGTCCAGCGCGGCAACGGCACTTCGAAAGTGACCGCGCGCTGGCTCGCCGTGCTTGCCGCAGCCCTGGTTGCGGCCTCGTTCACGCATGTGGTCCCCGGCCGCTTCGGCTATTGGCTCGATCTCGGCCTGATCATGTTTGCCTGCTATCTCGTCGGCTGCACCATCGGCGCCTGGCTGCGCGACCGCGTGGTGTCGCGGAGCATGCCTGCGGCCTGATGAGCCCGCGGGTCCGGCAGCGGGCCGATCTCACACTCCGATAATGGTCTGATCGCCAAGGGCTGCGAAAAGACAAGTTCGCGCTTGACAACAATACGTACGTACGTATTATACGGCCCATGCCGAAGCCTTCACTCAAAGACGCCATTCTCGATGCCGGCCTGAAAGTCATGTTCCGGACCGGCTATCATGGCACTAGCGTGCGCGACGTCACCGCTGCGGCGGGCGCGCCGCAGGGATCATTCACCAACCATTTCCGCTCGAAGGAGGCATTCGCCTCCGAGGTGCTCGACCGCTATTTCGGCATCACCAGGGGATTGGTCGCCGAGGCGCTCGAGGACACCTCGCTGACTCCGCGCGCGCGGCTGAAGCGCTATCTCGACATCATCACCGGCCGGCTCGAGGCCGACGGCTACGGCCGCGGTTGCCTGATCGGCGATCTCAGCCTGGAGGCGACCGGCAGCAGCGAGCTGCTACGCGCTCGTCTTGCCGAGATCTTTGCCGAATGGCGCGTGCCGTTCGCGGCCTGCATCAGGGATGCCCAGACCAGCGGCGAGATCGCCTCGGATTTCGAGCCCGCAGAGCTTGCCGATTTCCTGCTCGCATCCTGGCAGGGCGCCATTCTGCGCATGAAGGTCGACCGCAATCCCAAAGCGCTCGAGCGATTCAAGACCATCGCATTCCAAACCGTGTTCAAGGAGCTGACATGACCAAGCAGACCGAGATTCGCACAGCGTCCGTCCTGGGGAGCAACATGGCCTATCGCGAGGCAGGCGCGGCAGGCGCGCCGGTCGCGCTGTTCCTGCACGGCAATCCCACCTCCTCGCACATCTGGCGCAATATTTTGCCGCTGGTATCGCCGCTCGCGCATTGCATCGCGCCCGACCTCATCGGCTTCGGCCAGTCCGGCAAGCCCGACATCGCCTATCGCTTCTCCGATCACGTCCGCTATCTCGACGCCTTGATCGACGAGCTCGGCATCTCCTCGGCCTATCTCGTCGCGCAGGACTGGGGCACCGCGCTCGCATTTCATCTCGCCGCGCGCCGGCCGGAGTTCGTGCGCGGACTTGCCTTCATGGAGTTCATCCGCCCGATGCCGACCTGGCAGGATTTCCACCACACCGATGCGCCGGAGGAGCAGGATCATGCGGAGGCGGCGAGGGCCGTGTTTCGCAAGTTCAGGACGCCCGGTGAAGGCGAGGCGATGATCCTCGAGGCCAATGCGTTCGTCGAGCGCGTGCTGCCCGGCGGCATCGTGCGCAAGCTGCGCGAGGACGAAATGGCGCCCTATCGCGCGCCATTCCCGACGCCGGAAAGCCGCCGCCCCATTCTCGCCTTCCCGCGCGAGCTGCCGATCGCGGGCGAGCCGGCCGATGTCTATGCGACGCTTCAATCCGCGCATGCGGCGCTGGCCGCATCATCATACCCAAAGCTGCTGTTTGCAGCTCAGCCCGGTGCGCTCGTTGCGCCGGAATTTGCCGAGCGGTTTGCGGCCTCGTTGAAGCATTGCTCCTTGGTCCAGCTGGGCGCGGGATTGCATTTTCTCCAGGAAGATCACCCCGAGGCGATCGGCCGCTCCGTCGCAGGCTGGATCGCCGGTATCGAGGCGATGCGTCCGCAGCTCGCGGCTTGAGGGAGGGGCGAGAGGCCTGAAGTGACCAACGTCTACTGCTGTCCCTACGGCTAGACTGATGGACAAGCGCGCCGCTTTGGCGGCGGCTCGTCATACCCGGGCTTGTCCCGCCTGCGCGGCCGAAGCCGCTTCGGCGAGGCGAAGGCCCGGGTATCCACGTTCTTCGCGCCGAAGGCAGGCGTGGGTGGCCGGGGCAAGCCCGGCCATGACGCCGTGGAAGCATAGGCGCTCCCAGAAAGCTCTGACGTCATGTGCGCTTGCGAAGCCAGCTAGTGTAGCTCCGCGTCTGAAAGCTCGCCTCCATGGCAGGACCCCAACAGCCTGCAGCCCATCGCAAAAATCCGCGGCACAACAGTCGGCCGGCCCCTCTTTCACAGGCGGGCACGGGCCATAGATTGACGTCGGCTTAAAACGTGACGGAACATTGTGCGGCTGAAATCATCAAAACTTCATGGCGCTTGCGCAGGATTGCTATGGAGATTCGCCTCAAGCCTTGCCGCCGAAAGCGCCAAACCGTGCATCCGGAGCCCGCAGCCTGCCTAAAACATTGAAGGCACGAGTTTTTGTTCGAATTGTCGAATTCCACTCGGCCCCAAAACGCGCTAGTGGAGGGGCGGGGGGCATGCGCGATGCCGGAGCCGGCGGCGAGCGTTCGTTGAGTGCCAGTGCGTCGTCCGCCTGTTCGCCGGCCACCCCGGCCGCTGAAGCGTTGTTCGAGGTCTAGATGCTGGAAGCCATACGCAGGGCGATGTCGTTTCTGCGCCAGAAGCAAATCCTGCACAAACTTGGAGTTGTGATCAGCGTCGCGGTCATCGGCATCGCTTGCTATGTGCTCTACCACATGTTGCGCGGCATCGACTTCAACGAGGTCCTCGAGGCAATCAAAAGCACCGAGCCGAGCCAGATCGCCATGGCCGCCCTGTTCGTCGCCGCCGGCTATTTCACCCTGACTTTCTACGACCTGTTCGCGGTGCGCGCGATCGGTCATTCCCACGTGCCCTATCGCGTCAACGCGCTCGCCGCCTTCACTAGCTATTCGATCGGGCACAATGTCGGCGCCAGCGTCTTCACCGGCGGCGCAGTGCGCTACCGCATCTACTCGGCCTACGGGCTGAACGCGATCGACGTCGCAAAAATCTGCTTTCTCGCCGGCCTGACCTTCTGGCTCGGCAACGCCGCCGTGCTCGGCCTCGGCATTTCCTATCATCCGGAGGCTGCCGCCTCGATCGACCAGCTTCCGGCCTGGTTGAACCGGACGCTGGCCATGATGATCATCGTGGCCCTCGTCGCCTATGTGGTCTGGGTCTGGACCCAGCCGCGGGTGGTCGGCCGCGGTCCCTGGACCGTGGTGCTGCCGGGCGGCCCGCTGACGCTGCTCCAGATCGCGATCGGCATCGTCGATCTCGGCTTCTGTGCGCTCGCGATGTACGTGCTGGTCCCGGACGAGCCCAATCTCGGATTCGTCGTGGTCGCCGTGATCTTCGTCTCGGCGACCTTGCTCGGCTTTGCCAGCCACTCGCCCGGCGGCCTCGGCGTGTTCGACGCCGCCATGCTGGTCGGCCTCTGGCAGATGGACCGCGAGGAACTCCTCGGCGGCATGCTTCTGTTCCGCGTCCTCTATTATCTGTCCCCCTTCGTCATATCTGTAATCTTGCTGACGTTTCGCGAAGTCATAATCGGCGCACGATCGAAGCGTTTGCAGCAGGCGGCGCTCAAGCTCGACCCCGGCCCGGCGCGCGAAGCCGCCTATGTGAGAGAGCGCAGCGACAGCGGCGCCTGAACGGCGTCGAGTCCTTAGGAGAAGCCCGCACCGATGGCGATCGACGCCCCATCGTCTCCCTCCGCGCAGCCCTGGTCCGACCGGCTGCGCCATTCCACCGTCATCCTGATCGCCGCGGCGCTGGCGCTGTCGGTCGTGGTCTCGCTCGGCGAATTGTCGGTGATCCGCGCCGCGACAGTATTCCTCTGCATCGCCGCTGCGGCGCTGATCCCCTGGCGGCTGCACGACAACGCCGCCTCGCGCGACGACACCCGCCGCGTTAACCCGGTCGAAAGCGCGGCGGTGGCCGCGGTGGTCGCCGGCATGCCGGATCCGGCGGTGCTGCTCGACCGCGCCGGCCGCGTCATCCATCTCAATGCCGCAGCCGCCCAGCTCGCGCCGGCGCTGCGCAAGAACGAGCTCGCCCAGTTCGCGCTGCGCTCGCCGGAGATCATCACCGCGCTGCGCGAGTCGATCGCGACCACCGAGCCACGGCGCGCCACCTACCTCGACCACGTTCCGGTCGATCGCTGGATGGAGCTGATCATCACCCCGGTGCCGGTTCCGACCACCTTCGGCGGCGCCGACAAATGCATGCTGATGACCTTCCACGACCAGACGCCGCTGCGCCGGGTCGAGGAGATGCGCGCCGACTTCGTCGCCAATGCCAGCCACGAGCTGCGCACACCGCTGGCCGCGCTGTCCGGCTTCATCGACACGCTGCAGGGCCAGGCCAAGGACGATCCGAAAGCACGCGAGCGCTTTCTCGGCATCATGCACAACCAAGCCACCCGCATGGCGCGCCTGATCGACGATCTGCTCTCGCTGTCGCGGGTCGAATTGTCGGCCCATGTGCGGCCCGACACTCTGGTCGACCTGCTGCCGATCATCTTCCAGGTCGCCGACGGGCTGGAGCCGCTGGCGCGGGAGCGCCAGGTCGAGGTCGAGACCCATCTGCCGGAGACCCCCGTCATGATCGCGGGCGATCGCGAGGAGCTGCTGCGCCTGTTCGAGAACCTGATCGAGAACGCGCTCAAATACGGCGCCTCGGGCGGCCGGGTCATCGTGTCGCTGACGGTTCCGGCAGACACGGATGGAACCCAGGAAATCCGGGTCCTTGTGCGCGATTTCGGTCCCGGCATCGCGCCCGAGCACCTGCCGCGCCTGACCGAGCGGTTCTACCGGGTCGACGTCGGCGACAGCCGCTCGCAGGGCGGGACCGGGCTCGGATTATCGCTGGTCAAACATATTCTTAACCGTCATCGCGGGCGGCTTTTGATCGAAAGTGTGCCCCGGCAGGGCGCCACCTTCACCGCCTGTTTTCCTCAGGTGAAGAACCTGACACAGAGCTGAAATCAAAGCGATTCCAGTCGCTTGGTGGTGTCATCCAACTGTCACGAAACCTTCGTAAAAGCACAGCCGACCGCTCCTAAAGGGGCGGCGCGGGGAGCGCGATCGGGCGCGGATGGCGCTTCGTTCCCCTGTATGGAGACCAGCATGAATTTCATCAAAACTATCGTCGCTGCTGGCTTGGTCGCCGCAACGACGACGGCAGCCTTTGCTGCCGACATCACGGGTGCCGGTGCGACCTTCCCGTTCCCGATCTATTCGAAATGGGCTGACGCCTACAAGAAGGAGACCGGCAACGGTCTGAACTATCAGTCGATCGGCTCGGGCGGCGGCATCAAGCAGATCCAGGCCAAGACCGTGACCTTCGGCGCCAGCGACGCGCCGCTCAAGGCAGAGCAGCTCGAGAAGGACGGCCTCGTCCAGTGGCCGATGGTGATGGGCGCGATCGTTCCCGTCGTCAATATCGAGGGCGTCAAGGCCGGCGAGCTGGTGTTCGACGGTGAGACCCTTGCCAACATCTATCTCGGCAAGATCACCAAGTGGGACGACGCCGCGATCAAGAAGCTCAATCCGAACGTGAAGCTGCCGTCGGATGCCATCACCGTGGTCCGCCGCTCGGACGGCTCGGGCACCACCTTCAACTTCACCAACTATCTCTCCAAGGCCAGCGCGGACTGGAAGAGCAAGGTCGGTGAGGGCACCGCGGTCGAGTGGCCGGTCGGCGTCGGCGCCAAGGGCAACGAAGGCGTGTCGGGCAACATCAGCCAGACCAAGAACTCGATCGGCTATGTCGAGTACGCCTATGCCAAGCAGAACAAGCTGACCTACACCGCCCTCATCAACAAGGCCGGCAAGACGGTTCAGCCGACCGTCGAAGCCTTCCAGGCGGCTGCTTCCAACGCCGACTGGGCCAAGGCTCCCGGCTACTACGTCATCCTGACCGACCAGCCCGGCGACAAGTCCTGGCCGATCACCGCGGCGACCTTCATCCTGATGCACAAGGAGCCGGCGGATAAGGCGGCGTCGAAGGAAGCCATCAAATTCTTCACCTGGGCGTTCAAGAACGGCGCCAAGGCCGCCGAGGAGCTCGACTACATCCCGATGCCCGAGAGCGTCGTGAAGCTGATCGAGAAGACCTGGTCGGCCGACATTAAGAGCTAAGGCGCTCTCGATTGCCGGGACCTCAAAGACGTCCGCTCCGGATCGGCCTCGCGCTGCATCCGGAGCGCAGCACCGACAACAAGCGTATATAAACAGGTACAGGGGATCGGCGTGGCAGAGATGGCTGTCGAGAGCAATGTAGTTGATGCCGCCGGACCGTACGATCGCGCCAAGGCGTTGAGCGCGTTCAAGCTCGGTGACCTCACCTTCTACTGGATCACGCGGCTCAGCGCGATCTCCGTGCTGCTGATCCTCGGCGGCATCATCGTTTCGCTGATCGTCGGTGCCTTCCCGGCGATGAAGGAATACGGCCTCTCGTTCCTGTGGACGCAGCGCTGGGCGCCGTCGGCAGATCCCCCCGTGCTCGGCGCGCTCGGCCCGATCTACGGCACGCTCGTCACCTCGTTCATCGCGATGCTGATCGCCATTCCGGTCGGTCTCGGCATCGCCATCTTCCTCACCGAGCTGTGCCCGCAATGGGCGCGCCGCCCGATCGGCATGGCAATCGAGCTGCTCGCCGGCATCCCCTCGATCATCTACGGCATGTGGGGCTTCTTCGTGCTGGGCCCGTTCCTGGCCAACACCTACCAGCCGTTCATGATCAAGATCTCCGACGGCATCCCCGTGCTCGGCGCGATCTTCGCCGGTCCCCCGTCCTATCTCAGCCTGTTCAATGCCTCGCTGATCCTCGCCATCATGGTGCTGCCCTTCATCACCTCGATCTCGGTCGACGTGTTCAAGACGGTGCCGCCGGTGCTGAAGGAAGCGGCCTACGGCGTCGGCTGCACCACCTGGGAAGTCGTCCGCAGCGTGGTGATCCCCTACACCCGCGTCGGCGTCATCGGCGGCGTCATGCTGGCGCTCGGCCGCGCGCTCGGCGAGACCATGGCGGTGACCTTCATCATCGGCAACTCGTTCCGCATCTCCTCGTCGATCTTCGCCCCGGGCACCACGATCTCGGCGGCGATCGCGTCCGAGTTCGCCGAAAGCGACGGCCTGCACCAGTCCGGCCTGATCCTTCTCGGCCTCCTGCTGTTCGTGCTCACGTTCTTCGTGCTCGCCGCCGCGCGCCTGATGCTGCTGCGTCTCGAAAAGAAGGCGGGGAAGTAACATGAACCCGATTTACGCACGCCGCCGCCGCATGGACATCGTCATCCGTGCGCTCTGCCTTGCCGCCGCCGCCTTCGGCGTCACCTGGCTCGCGCTGATCCTGCTGACGCTGCTCTACAACGGCCTGACCGGGCTCAACCTCCAGGTCTTCACCGAAAACACCCCGCCGCCCGGCTCGACCGAGGGCGGCCTCCTCAACGCCATCGTCGGCTCGCTGATCATGACCGCGCTCGGCGTCGGCATCGGCGCGCCGCTCGGCCTGTTCGCGGGCACCTATCTCGCCGAGTACGGCCGCAACGACAAGCTGACCTCGGTGATCCGTTTCATCAACGACATCCTGCTGTCGGCGCCCTCGATCATCATCGGCCTGTTCATCTACGGCGCGGTCGTGGTGCCGATGCGCGGCTTCTCGGCCATCGCCGGCTGCCTCGCGCTCGCCGTGATCGTCATTCCGGTGGTGCTGCGCACGACCGAGGACATGCTGCTGCTGGTGCCGAACGCATTGCGCGAGGCTGCCTCCGCGCTCGGTCTGCCGCGCTCGCTGGTGATCAAGCGCATCGCCTATCGCGCGGCGCGCTCGGGCCTCATCACCGGCGTGATGCTGGCCACCGCCCGCGTCGCCGGCGAGACCGCGCCGCTGCTCTTCACCGCGCTGTCGAACCAGTTCTTCAGCCTGAGCCTGAACAAGACGATGGCCAACCTGCCGGTGACCATCAACAACTTCGTGCAGAGCCCCTATGCCTACTGGAAGCAGCTCGCCTGGAGCGGCGCCCTGCTGATCACGTTGACCGTGCTTGCCCTGAACATTGGCGCGCGCATCCTGAGCGCCGAGAGGACCGCAAAATGAGCGATATGTCAGTTACCGTCAGTACGCCCGTTCAGCACGGCTCGCAGCCGCTGCCCGAGGCCCCGGCCAAGGTGACGGTGCGCAACCTCAACTTCTATTACGGCGAGCACCACGCGCTGAAGAACATCAACCTGACGCTCGGCACCAATCGCGTCACGGCGTTCATCGGCCCGTCGGGCTGCGGCAAGTCGACCCTACTGCGCATCTTCAACCGGATGTACGACCTCTACCCGGGCCAGCGCGCCACCGGCCAGCTGATGCTCGACCAGACCAACATCCTCGACCCCAAGCTGGACCTCAACCTGCTGCGCGCCCGCGTCGGCATGGTGTTCCAGAAGCCGACGCCGTTCCCGATGACGATCTACGAGAACATCGCGTTTGGCATCCGTCTCTATGAGAAGATCTCGAAGTCCGAGATGGACGACCGCGTCGAGAAGGCGCTGCGCGGCGGCGCGCTGTGGAACGAGGTCAAGGACAAGCTCAATGCGTCCGGCCTCTCGCTCTCCGGCGGCCAGCAGCAGCGCCTCTGCATCGCCCGCACCGTCGCGGTGCGGCCCGAGGTGATCCTGTTCGACGAGCCCTGCTCGGCGCTCGACCCGATCTCGACCGCCAAGGTCGAAGAGCTGATCCAGGAGCTGTCCGAGAACTACACGATCGCGATCGTCACCCACAACATGCAGCAGGCGGCCCGCGTCTCCGACAAGACCGCCTTCATGTATCTCGGCGAGTTGATCGAGTTCGACGATACCAGCAAGATATTCACTTCGCCGAGCGATCGGCGCACGCAGGATTACATCACCGGCCGGTTCGGCTGAGGAGACGGGATATGGGTTCTGAACATACCGCAAAGGCCTTCGACACCGACCTCCAGGAGCTCACCCGCCTGGTCGCCGAGATGGGCGGCCTCGCCGAGCGCATGATCGTCGATTCCGTCGACGCGCTGATCCGTCGCGACGTCGTGCTCGGCCAGCGCGTGGTCGCGACCGACGCCGAGATCGACGCGCTCCAGAAGAAGATCGAGGAGCGCGCCGTGCTCACCATCGCCCGCCGCCAGCCGATGGCGGTGGACCTGCGCGAGATCGTCGGCGCCATGCGCGTCGCCACCGATCTCGAGCGCATCGGCGATCTCGCCAAGAACATGGGCAAGCGCGTCGCGGCGCTGGAGACGGACTTTCATCCGCTGAAGCTGTTCCGCGGCCTCGAGCACATGACCGACCTCGTGCAGCAGCAGGTCAAGTCGGTGCTGGACGCCTATGCCGCGCACGACCTGCCGGCGGCGATGGCGGTGTGGAAGGGCGACGAGGAAGTCGACGCCATCTGCACCTCTCTGTTCCGCGAGCTTCTCACCTATATGATGGAGGATCCGCGCAACATCTCGTTCTGCATTCACCTGATGTTCTGCGCCAAGAACATCGAGCGCATCGGTGACCATGCCACCAACATCGCCGAGACCGTGTTCTACATGATCGAGGGCCAGGCGATCACCGACAAGCGGCCGAAGGGTGACATGACGACCTTTGCCACGACGATCCCGAATAGCTGAAGAGTCAAGGAGCGACGACACCATGGGCGCGCGCATTATGGTGGTTGAAGACGAGGAAGCTCTCACCGAGCTGCTTCGCTACAACCTCGAAGGCGATGGCTATGACGTCGAGACGGTGATGCGCGGTGACGACGCCGACACCCGTCTCAAGGAGCACATCCCCGACCTGATCGTGCTCGACTGGATGCTGCCGGGCCTCTCCGGCATCGAGCTGTGCCGACGGCTGCGCACCCGCCCGGAGACCAAGCAGCTTCCGATCATCATGCTGACCGCGCGCGGCGAGGAGAGCGAGCGGGTGCGGGGTCTTGCGACCGGCGCCGACGATTACATCGTCAAGCCGTTCTCCGTGCCGGAGCTGCTGGCGCGCGTGAAGGGCCTCTTGCGGCGCGCAAGCCCGGAGCGGCTCGCAACCGTGCTCGCCTATGGCGACATCGAGCTCGACCGCGACAAGCGTCGCGTCGCGCGCTCGGGCCGGCCGATCGATCTCGGTCCGACCGAATATCGCCTGCTGGAGTTCTTCCTGGAGCATCCCGGCCGCGTGTTCTCGCGCGAGCAGCTGCTCGACAGCGTCTGGGGCCGCGACATCTACATCGACGAACGCACCGTCGACGTGCATATCGGCCGTCTGCGCAAGCTGCTCAATCTCGGCCGCGAGCAGGACCCGATCCGCACCGTCCGCGGCGCCGGCTACGCGCTGGACGATCGCTTCGCGAAAGCGGAGCAGACGTAAGAACGGCTGCAAGCGAGCAAAGTAAAAGCGTGCCGAGCGGCGCGCTTTTTTGCTTCGGATCGTCCCGGCCGCGTGCCGGGACGATGTCGTTGAAGCAGTGCTCAGCGCGTGCCCGGCTTCGCGGGCGCGCGGCGGCGATCCGCCGCCGGCTGGTAAGCGACGCGCGAGTGCTGCGCGCAATAGGGCAGGCCGGAGAGCGCCTTGCCGCCGCAGAAGAAGAAATCCGGGCTCGATGGATCGCCGACCGGCCAGTGGCAGGTCGCCTCGTTCAGCTCCAGGAGCGACAGCCGCTGGCTCATCGGCACCACGTTGTCGTAGGTGACCGGCTCGGCCTCCACCTCGACCTCGAAGGCCTGCGCCAGCGCGGTGTTGCCGCGCGAGATCGGGCGGCTCACGCGCATCATGTGCTGCGCGGGACGCGCCTTGCGCGGCCGGGGCGCGGCCGACGAGGGGCTCTTGGCGCGGCCGGACAGGCCGAGCCTGTGCACTTTGCCGATCACGGCATTGCGGGTCACATTGCCGAGCTCGGCCGCGATCTGGCTGGCCGAAAGTCCGGCCTCCCAGAGCTTCTTCAGCTGCTCGACGCGATCATCGGACCAGGTCAAAACCGTCATTGCACCCTTTCCCTCGCTGCCGGCCAGCCATCCTGGGGCCTCACAGCGAATGCCTAAGCCTTGAAAAACCCGTGCCGCCAGAATCCCTTAAGGCTCGCCGGGCACACAAGGTGCGCCCGAACGTTTACGCCGGTACATGAGGACTCTTGGGATCAGAACTGCTGCACGAGATGTCGTATCTGACAGTCCAAACGCTACAATATGGCGTGACTCGCGCGCAAGAGTCCGCCGACTCGCTTCCACATGTTCCGTGGTGAAAAATCCCGCAAAATCGGCACCGCAAGACTACGGATTCAGCGTTTCCTGGGGCTTTTCGGGCGGCATTGACACCCGTCTCACCAAGCATAAGATAGTCGTGCGTGCCGCCCTTAAAAGGCGGCACGTTTCGTTTTCCGGGCCGGTCAATGGTGCGTTGCGCAACGCACTCAGGCCGTCCGCAACATCCAAGTGATCGTCATGACCAACAGCGCCGCGCCGCATTTGCTCCCCGTTTTCGCCAGGGCCGACCTCGGTTTCGAGCGCGGCGAAGGCTGCTGGCTGATCGCGACCAACGGCGAGCGCTATCTCGACTTCACATCGGGCGTCGCGGTGAATGCGCTCGGCCATGCTCATCCCGCGCTGGTCAAGGCGCTGCAGGAGCAGGCGACGAAGCTCTGGCACATGTCGAACCTGTTCCAGAGCCCCGATGGCGAGAAGCTCGCCGCGCGCCTATGCAGCGAGAGCTTTGCGGATTTCGTGTTCTTCTGCAATTCCGGCGCCGAGGCGCTGGAGGGCGTGATCAAGCTGGTCCGCCATCATCACTTCTCGAAGGGTCATCCCGAGCGCTACCGCATCATCACCTTCGAAGGCGCCTTCCACGGCCGCACGCTGGCAACGCTGGCTGCGACGGGAGCTGCAAAATATCTCGAAGGTTTCGGCCCGCCGATGGACGGTTTCGACCAGGTGCCGCATGGCGAGATCGAGGCCGTAAAGAAGGCGATCGGTCCGCAGACCGCCGGCATCCTGATCGAGCCGATCCAGGGGGAGGGCGGCGTGCGTTCGTCGCCGCCCGCCTTCCTCAAGGCGTTGCGCCAGCTCTGCGACGAGAAGGGCCTGCTGCTCGCGTTCGACGAGGTGCAGACCGGAATGGGCCGCACCGGCGATCTGTTCGCGCATCGGCGCACCGGCGTCACGCCTGACGTGATGTCGCTGGCGAAAGCGCTCGGCGGCGGCTTCCCGATTGGCGCAGTGCTGGCGACCGCGGTGGCGGCGGCTGGCATGGGCCCCGGCTCGCATGGTTCGACCTTTGGCGGCAATCCGCTCGCGATCTCGGCTGCGAACGCCGTTCTCGACGTCATGCTCAAGCCCGGCTTTTTCGATCACGTGCAGAAGATGTCGCTGCTGCTCAAGCAGAAGCTCGCCTCCGTGATCGACCGTCACCCCGACGTCGTCAGCGAGGTGCGCGGCGAGGGGCTCCTGATCGGCATCAAGGCCGTGGTGCCCTCCGCCGATCTGGTCGCAGCGCTGCGCAACGAAAAATTGCTGACCGTCGGCGCCGGCGACAATGTCGTGCGTTTCCTGCCGCCTCTGGTCGTCACAGAAGCCGAGATCGAGGATAGCGTCGTGCGGCTCGAGCGCGCCTGCACGGCCCTTGCCGGCAACAAGCGGGCGGCAAGCTGATGAGCAGTTCACCCAAGCATTTCCTCGACATCAACGAGCTGCCGCTGACCGAGCTCAAGCGCATGCTTGCCGCATCCTCCGCGATGAAGGCGAAGCAGAAGGCGCACCAGCCGGTGAAGTCGCTCGAAGGCAAGACGCTGGCCATGATCTTCGAGCGTCCCTCGACTCGCACCCGCGTTTCGTTCGACGTCGCCATGCGCCAGCTCGGCGGCGAGCCCATCATGCTCACCGGAGCCGAGATGCAGCTCGGCCGTGGCGAGACCATCGCCGACACTGCGCGCGTGCTGTCGCGCTATGTCGATGCCATCATGATCCGCATCCTCAACCACGAGGCGCTGCTGGAGCTTGCGCAACATGCGACCGTGCCCGTCATCAACGGCCTGACGCGGCGTTCGCATCCCTGCCAGGTGATGGCCGACCTCATGACATATGAGGAGCATCGGGGCCCGATCGAGGGCCGGACGGTGGCCTGGACCGGCGACGACAACAACGTGCTGGCGTCCTGGGCTCACGCCGCCGAGCGCTTCAAGTTCAAGCTCAACGTCGCAACGCCCCCGGAGCTCGCGCCGAAGAAGGTGATGCGCGACTGGATCAAGGCGACGAATGCGCCGATCGTGCTCGGCACCGATCCTGAGGCCGCCGTGAAGGGCGCCGACTGCGTCGTCACCGATACCTGGGTGTCGATGGGCGACAAGGAAGGCGAGCACCGGCACAACGTGCTCAAGCCCTATCAGGTCAATGCCAAGCTGATGTCGCTGGCCAAGCCCGACGCGCTGTTCATGCACTGCCTGCCGGCCCACCGCGGCGAGGAGGTCACGGATGACGTGATCGACGGCCCGCAATCGGTCGTGTTCGACGAGGCTGAAAACCGCCTGCACGCGCAGAAGGGCATTCTGGCCTGGTGCTTCGACGCGGTGACGTAATCTCGCTGAAGCCCCGGCGGGCGCCTCACACACTATCGTTGTCCCTGCGAACGCAGGGATCCATACCGCGGAATCTCTCGCGCGGCGGACGGCTAGAGGCCGACAGTCTTCGCCAAACCCAGGCCTGTGGCCATGGGTATCGGGTTCGCGCTTCCGCCTTCGCTCGTCGAGCTTCGGCGGATAAGTCGCGCGCCTCGGGACGACATCGAATCTGCAGGATCGTGTGCGATCATGACTGCATCCGGAACACACCGCCCCTCGCGGCCCTTCCATTCCACCACCTCCGACCCCAGATAAAGCGCCATGGTTTTCCAATCCCCTGACATGAAGACCGGGCCTGAAGGCCCGGTTCGCGCGCCATCAGCGGTTCCGATCGATGACGCCGTGCTGCCCTACGAGGTCGACGCGCTCGACGTGCGCGGTCGCCTGGTGCGGCTCGGGCCCGCGCTCGATGAGATCCTGACCAAGCACGATTATCCGGCGCCGGTCGGCAAGCTGCTCGGCGAGGCCATCGTGCTGACGACGCTGCTCGGCTCGGCGCTGAAATTCGAGGGCCGCTTCATCCTCCAGGCCCAGACCGACGGTCCGGTGTCGTTCCTGGTGGTGGACTACCAGGCGCCGGATCGCCTGCGCGCCTATGCGCGCTTCGATGCCGCGCGCCTTGGTGTCGCCAAGGACTCCGGCACGCTGCTCGGCCGCGGTCATCTCGCCATGACCATCGACCAGGGTCCCGACATGAGCCGTTACCAGGGTCTGGTCGCGCTCGACGGCGGTAGTCTGGAAGACGCCGCTCACGAATATTTCCTGCGCTCCGAGCAGATCCCGACCAAGGTGCGCCTTGCGGTCGGCGAGGAGTGGCGCAGTAGCGATGGCGGCAAGCATCGCTGGCGCGCCGGCGGCATGCTGATGCAGTTTCTGCCGAAAGCCCCGGAGCGCGCGCGGCAGGCCGACCTGCATCCCGGCGATGCCCCTGAAGGCGCCGAAGTGCACAGCGTTGCCGAGGACGACGCCTGGGTCGAGGCACGCTCACTGATCGAGACCGTGGAGGATGTCGAGCTGATCGATCCCGAGCTGTCCGGCGAGCGGCTGCTTTACCGCCTCTTCCACGAGCGCGGCGTGCGCGTGTTCAAGCCGTTGTCTCTCAAGGCGCAATGCTCCTGCTCGCGAGATGCGGTCGCGTCCATGCTGAAGAGTTTTTCGCCGGACGATCGCGCCGCGATGGTCAAGGACGACAAGGTCGTCGTGACCTGCGAGTTCTGCAGCTCGGTGTACCAGTTCACGCCGCATGAGGCGGGTGTGGAGGACGCGTAAGGCGTCTGTTGTTTTCGTATTGCACCCACTCAGGGTCATCGCCCGCGAAGGCAGGCGACCCAGTGCTCCGAGACGGTGGTGATGGAAGCGAGAGGCTGCGGCGTACTGGATGCCCCCGGTCAAGCCGGGGCATGACAGTTGTGAGCGTTGCGGCGAACTGCGCGTCCTAGTTCAGCACCCGCTTGCTGTCCGGGCTGTCCAACGAGAATGTCGGCACCTCGATCTCGAAGCGTTCGCCGCTTTCGCTGACCATCTGGTAGCGGCCGGTCATGAAGCCGGAGGCGGTCGAGAGCGGGACGCCCGAGGTGTATTCGAAGCGCTCGCCAGGAGCCAGGATCGGCTGTTCGCCGACGACCCCCTCGCCCTTCACCTCCTGCTGGCGGCCGGAGGCGTCGGTGATGATCCAGTGCCGCGTCTTGAGCTGCACGGTCTCGTCGCCCGAATTGGTGATGACGATGGTGTAGGACCAGAAAAAGCGCGAGCGGTCGGCCGACGACTGCTCCGGAACAAAGTTCGGCTCGACGGTCACTTCGATCTGACGGGTCACGGCGCGGTACATGGCTGCCATCATAACGAAATCCGGGTCCGGAACCAAACGCCTGAGGCGGTTTTCGCGACATCGTCCCGCCAGAATTCGCAAGGAAGTAGACCCCAAATGTGATCCGGCCGCTTTGCGAGACGATGCCCGGACCTGTAAACTCCTTCATGCGTCGCGACTTGCGCAAGGGTTTCTAGGCCCCAATGACCATTGCCGACCAAGTGACGGGATCGATCGCGGGAACCGCAAAACCGCGCGCGGCCGCGCCGGCCATCTCGCTGCCCGCCATCGGCGAGCGCGAGTTGCGGCTCGACCTGTTCCGCGGCCTCGCGTTGTGGCTGATTTTCATCGACCATCTGCCGCCGAGCCTTCTGACCTGGTTCACGATCCGCAATTACGGCTTCAGCGACGCCACCGAGATCTTCATCTTCATCTCCGGCTACACCGCCGCCTTCGTCTACGGCCGGGCGATGCTGGAGAGCGGCGTCGTCATCGCCACCGCGCGTGTCCTGCGGCGCGTCTGGCAGATCTACGTCGCCCACGTCTTCCTGTTCACGATCTTCCTCGCCGAGATTTCCTATGTGGCGACCAGCTTCGAGAACCCGCTCTACACCGAAGAAATGGGGATCATGGACTTTCTCAAGCAGCCCGACATCACCATCGTGCAGGCGCTGCTGCTGCGCTTCCGTCCCGTCAACATGGACGTGCTGCCGCTGTATATCGTGCTGATGCTGGCGTTGCCGCTGATCCTGTGGTCGATGAAGTGGAAGCCCGACGTCACGCTCGCGCTCTCGGCCGCGCTCTATGCGGTGACCTGGGAATTCGATCTCTACTTCTCCGCCTATCCGAACGGCTTCTGGGCGTTCAATCCGCTCGCCTGGCAATTGCTGTTCGTGTTCGGCGCATGGTGCGCGCTCGGAGGTGCGCGGCGCATGTCGCGTATCCTGGCCTCGCCGGTGACGATGTGGATCGCGATCGCCTATATCGTCGCGGCGTTCTACGTGACGCTGACCTGGTACGTGCCGCAGCTGTCGCATTTCATGCCGAAACGGCTCGAGCAATGGATGTACCCGATCGACAAGACCGATCTCGATGTGCTGCGCTTCACGCATTTCCTGGCGCTGGCGGCGCTCACCGTGCGCTTTCTGCCGCGGGAGTGGCCGGGCCTGAGATCGCCCTGGCTGCGCCCGCTGATCCTGTGCGGCCAGCACTCCCTCGAGATCTTCTGTCTCGGCGTCTTCCTCGCCTTTGCCGGCCATTTCATCCTGGCCGAAGTCTCCGGCGGCGCGGTCATGCATGCGCTGATTAGTCTCTGCGGAATCCTGATCATGTGGGGCGTGGCTTCGGTGATTTCGTGGTACAAGCGCGTGGCTGACAAGAGCGGTGCGAAAACCAAAAACGCCGTCGGCAACGCCGATCTGGCGGGAGGGGGCTGATGAAGGCGAAGGTTCTCCTGAGCCTGATCCTGCTATGCGGTAGCCTCGCCGCGTCCCACGCGCGCGCGGGCGATGCTGCGCCTGCTGCCGCTCCTGCCGCGCCCGCAGCCTGCGAATTGCCATCCTATCTGCTCACCAGCGAGAGCCAGCTTCCCAGGGTCGCCGAGGTCGTCAAATCAGGCAAACCCCTTGAAATCCTGGTCATCGGCAGCCGTTCGACCACCATTCCGGCCTCCGAGGACGCGTCCTATCCGGCGCGCATGCAGGCGATCCTGAAGGAAATGCTCCCGCCGTCGGCGGCCGTGCACGTCTCCGTAGAAATACAGAGCAAGAAAACGGCCGAGGAGGCGGCCGGAACCTTCGTTAAGCTGATGGAAGCAAAAAGGCCTACTTTGGTCATCTGGCAGACCGGGACCGTGGATGCTATCCGAGCCATCGATCCCGACGATTTCCGCGGCGCTGTGACCGAAGGGGTTGCCGCGCTGCAAAATGCAGGGGCTGACGTCGTCTTGATGAATTTGCAGTACAGCCCGCGTACTGAAACCATGATCTCGGTGCCGCCATATCTCGACAACATGCGGGTGGTGGCGCAGGAGCATGATATCCCGCTGTTCGATCGTTTCGCGATCATGCGGCAGTGGAATGATCAGGGGCAGTTCGACCTGTTCAGCCCGTCCCGCGGGCCGGAGCTAGCGAAACAGGTCCATGATTGCCTCGGCCGGGCGTTGGCACAGTTCGTGATCGACGCTGCCCATCTGGGGCCTGCCCAGCAGCAGAATTGAGGACTAGCGTTAATGAGTACCTTCCGCCCTTTTTGCCTGACGGCATCGCTGGCTGCGCCCTTAGCGGCAGCGCTGCTGTTGCTGACCCCGGTCTCGCAGACGCGCGCCCAGGCGCAAGCCGCGCAGGCGCAGGCGACGCCCGCGCAATCGGCTAATCCCGCTCCCGCATCGCCTGCCCAGACCACCGTCGGCGCGACCTCGCCTGAGCAGCGCGGCATCACCTCGCGCGCCATCGACAAGGTGAAGCAGGTGGCGAAATCCGCCAGCGACATCTTCAGCCGCGTGCCTTGCCTGCCGCCGAAGGGCGGCTCGAAGGCGATGGGCTCGCTGCCGCATGTCGCAAGCAAGCTCGTCGCCGGCCAGCCCGTTCTCATCGTCGCGTTCGGCTCGTCGTCGACCGCGGGATTTGGCGCGAGCTCGCCGGAGTTCAACTATCCGAACCGCCTCGCCGCGCAGCTGCGCCGGCAATATCCGACCGCCAACATCACCGTCGTCAATGCCGGCGTCGGCGGCGAGGATGCGCCCGAGATGATGAAGCGCCTGCAGAAGGAGGTGATCGACGTGCATCCGGATCTGGTGATCTGGCAGGTCGGCACCAACGCCGTGCTGCGCAATCTCGATCCCGGCGACACCGCCAAGATGGTGGAGGACGGCATCGCCCGCATCCAGGCCGCCGGCGGCGCCGACATCGTGCTGGTCGATCCGCAATATTCCCCGGCCGTGAATCAGCGCGCCGAGAGCGCTGGCAAGATGGTGAAGCTGCTCGGCAAGGTCGCCGAGCTTCGTCACGTCGGCATCTTCCCGCGCTTCGAGGTGATGCGCGACTGGCACGAGAAGCAGTCGATCCCGGTCGAGAGCTTCGTGATCGCCGACGGCCTGCACATGAACGATTGGGGTTATGCCTGCTTCGCCCAGCTGCTCGGCGACGACATCATCCGCTCCGTCGGCCAGATCAAGATCGGCGTGAACGTGCCCGCGGACGTGCGGACGTACCGGCCGATGTAGAGCGAATAGGAATGGCGAGGAGCGAACAGAGATTCTATTCGCCGCTCACTATTCGCCATTCGCCCGTCAGGCCTTCTCCAGCGCTGCCGTCAGATCCTCGATCAGATCGTCCGCATGCTCGAGGCCCGCGGAGAAGCGGATGAATCCCTCGCTGATGCCGAGCGCGGCACGGTCTTCCGGTTTCAGGCGCTGATGCGTCGTGGTCGCCGGATGCGTGACGAGGCTCTTGGCATCGCCGAGATTGTTCGAGATCTTCGCAAGTTTGAGCTCGTTGAGCACGCGGAACGCCGCGGACTTGCCGCCCTTGACCTCGAAGCCGATCAGCGTCGAGCCGCCGCGCATCTGCTTTTTCACCAGCGCCGCCTGCGGATGATCGGCGCGACCGGGATAGACCAGCCGCGAAATCTTCGGATGGCTCGCCAGCACCTCGGCGATCCGCGCCGCCGTGTCGGTCTGCGCGCGCACGCGCACGCCCAGCGTCTCCAGGCCCTTGAGCAGGACCCACGCGTTGAACGGCGAGATCGATGGGCCGGTCTGGCGCATGAAATTATGGATGTGCTCGGCGATGAACGCTTCCGACGACAGGATGATGCCGCCGAGGCAGCGGCCCTGGCCGTCGATGTGCTTGGTCGCGGAGTAGACCACGACGTCGGCGCCGAGCGCCAGCGGGCTCTGCCAGATCGGGGTCGCGAACACGTTATCGACCACAAGCCGCGCGCCGCCCCTGTGCGCGATCTCGGCGATGCCGGGAATGTCGAGTACGTCGAGCGTCGGGTTGGTCGGACTCTCCAGGAAGAACGTCTTGGTGTTGGGCTTGAGCGCGCGCTGCCACTGGTCGAGATCGAGGCCGTCGACCAGCGTGGTCTCGATGCCGTAGCGTGGCAGCAGGTCCTGGACGACGTAGAGGCACGAGCCGAACAGCGCGCGCGAGGCGACCACGTGATCGCCGGCCTTCAGTGGCGCCAGGATCGCGGTGGTGACAGCGGCCATGCCGGTTGCCGCCGAGCGGGCAGCTTCGGCGCCTTCGAGCTCGATCATGCGGCGCTCGAACATCGCGATTGTCGGGTTGGAGTAGCGCGAATAGATGAAGCCGGGGTCCTCGCCCTTGAACCGCGCCTCGCACTCCTCGGCGCTGTTGTAGACGTAGCCTTGCGTCAAGAACAGCGCCTCCGACGTCTCGCCATATTGCGAACGCAGGGTGCCGGAATGGACCAGGCGGGTTTCGGGGCGGTAGGTGGTAGGCGACTTCGACATAGGACCCTCCGACATGACCGTCTCGTTGAAAACGGCCACAAAAAAACCGGCCTGGATATCTCCACGGGCCGGGATCACAGAGGTCCCCGGCCTGTTTAGCGACTTATTTAACGTGGCTGCAAGCCGGCCGGCTCAAATCACCACGGGATAAGTGATGCTCATATTCCGCAATGCCCTTTCCGTCAAGGCGTCCATCGGATAGCCGTAAAAGGCTAGTATTTCCGGCATGTCCGGATGCGTTTGCCCCTTCATGAGGACCCCCGGTTGAGCTTTACGGTTGCCGCCGACGCCAATGGTATCCTGCCCGACCGCATGATCGCGGCGATGGCGGAGGCGGGCCTCATCCTGCCCGCATACGACTTCGTCGAAAGCCAGATCCAGCCGGCGAGCCTCGATCTGCGCCTCGGTGACATCGCCTATCGCGTCCGCGCCAGCTTCCTGCCCGGCCCCGGCGCCACCGTCGCCGAGCGCATCGACGAGTTGAAGCTGCACGAGTTCAGTCTCGCCGACGGCGCGGTGCTGGAGACCAACTGCGTCTACATCGTGCCGCTGCTGGAAAGCCTGGCGCTGCCGCCGGAGATCGTCGCGGCCGCGAACCCCAAGAGCTCGACCGGCCGGCTCGACGTCTTCACCCGAGTCATCGCCGACGGCACCCGCCGCTTCGACATGATCGGCGCCGGCTATCATGGTCCGCTCTATGCCGAGATCAGCCCGAAGACGTTTCCGGTACTGGTGCGCGAAGGCTCGCGCCTGTCGCAGGTGCGCTTCCGCACTGGTGACGCCATCCTCAATGCCGACGAGCTCGACGGCTTGCATGCCGCCGAGCGCCTCGTCGACATCGACGATGCCGATCTCTCCGGCGGCGTCGCCCTGTCGGTCGATCTCTCGGGGGAGAAAGCCAGCGGCTTCGTCGGCTATCGTGCCAAGCGCCACACCGGCGTCGTCGATGTCGATCGCCGCGCCGGCTACGCGGTGGAGGATTTCTGGGAGCCGATCTCCGCGCGCCCCGACGGCAGCCTGATCCTCGACCCCGGCGAGTTCTATATCCTCGCCTCCAAGGAAGCAGTGCAGGTGCCGCCGGATTACGCCGCGGAGATGGTGCCGTTCGATCCGCTGGTCGGGGAATTCCGCGTGCACTATGCCGGCTTCTTCGATCCCGGCTTCGGTTACGCCGGCGCCGGCGGGCAGGGTGCGCGCGCCGTGCTCGAAGTGCGCTCGCGCGAAGTGCCGTTCATTCTGGAGCACGGTCAGATCGTCGGCCGCCTCGTCTACGAGAAGATGCTGGCGCGCCCCGATGCGATGTACGGCCAGCGCATCGGTTCCAACTACCAGGCGCAGGGCCTCAAACTATCGAAGCATTTTCGGGTGTAGTTCCACAATCTACTGTCATGCTCCGGCTTGACCCGGGCCATCTAGTACGCAGCGGCTTGTCCGCTCAGTCACTGCCGCCTCGGAGTATCGGATCGCCCGCCCCTGTGCGCAATTGCGCACTGGGCGGGCGGTGACGCAGAATGCTGGCGGGAAGACATCACATGAGCGATCAATCCCACCTCGACACAAGCATCCTCAACGACGTCGCGGACGCGCTGATCTATTCCGATCGCTCCGGCACGATCATGCGCTGGAATCGCGCTTCGGCCGCGCTGTTCGGCTTCTCCGCCGACGAAGCGCTCGGCCAAAACCTCGACCTCATCATTCCCGAGCATCTGCGCGCCGCGCACTGGAAGGGTTTTGAGGCCGCGCTCGCGAGCGGGACGATGAAGCTTGCGGGCAGGCCGACGCTGACTCGCGCGCTGCACAAGAGCGGGCGCAAGCTCTATATCGAGATGACCTTCGCGCTGGTGCGGGATTCCGGCGGTGCGGTGCAGGGATCGGTGGCAATGGCGCGCGACGTCACCGAACGCGTCGAGCGCGAGCGTGCCGCGAAAGCCGTACAAAATTCGTGATGCGGAATTGACAGGCTGTCGCGCAGAGGGCCTTGCATCCGCGTGAACTTGTCTGTCACCGGAGGCAGTGACACACTCGATCGCAACAACGATCGGGAGCGAAACATGACCGCCGCATCAGATGCCGCGCAGCACGCCCAATGGAAGCGCTGGCGCGCGGTCGCAGAGCTCTACCACGCCTATTTCACGGGCCTCATCCTCACCGTCGTCACGCGACGCGGCACGGCGGATGCGGCGGAGTTTGTCTTCCGCGTGTTTCGCCGCCAGCAGCAGGAGCGCTTCCTGCCCGGGCTCAAGAAGCTCGGGATCGATCATCTGCCGCCGGCGGTGGGTGCCGCGCAATATCACTACCTCTCCAACTGGATCGGCGGCGTCCATGTCGAATACATGTATGAGAGCGACACAAAGGCCTGGATCCGCTATCCGCCGCCGCGCTGGATCTGGAGGGGCACCGCGATCTGCGGCGTGCCGGGCGAGGTGAGCCGCGCGATGCTGCGCGGCTGGCACGCCAACAACGGCGTCGCGCTCGGCGATCTCCGCCTCGGCTTCGTCTGCACGAAGCAGAGCGTCGACGGCCAAGACGGGCTCGAAGGTTACTATCATCAGTATGACTATCCGCTCGAGCTCGACCAGCGCCTCGTGTTCGCTCGGCATCTGGACGCGCCGCTGTTCGATGCCAGGACCGCGCCGGCCCTGCCTGTCGCGAGCTGGCCAAAGCCGCGGCTTGAAAAAGCCTATCGCAACTACGCGATGGAATATGTGCGCACGGCGGCTCCCGTGATGGTGCAGTTGTTCGGGCCGGAGGATGCCGGCTACCTCCTGCATCTCACGGGCAAGCTGATCGGCATGCAGTATTTCGATGAGGTCGCGGCCGCGCTCTCGATGAGCCGCGGTGACGCGGGCGAATTCGCATCGTTCCTGAATGCGCTGGTCGCTGCGCAGGATGATGCGGCCGAGACGACCCGCTCCGAAGGCAGCTTCGAAATCCGCCAGCAGAGCTGGAAGCTGATGGACGACGTCGCCGACTATCACCCCGCCTGTGCCAAGGTGCTCGAAGGATTGTTCGAGGGCCTCGCCGCGGGATGCGGCCGGCACATCGGCGTGCGGCTGCGCACCGCCGCAGGCGGGCGTCCATCGCTGATCTGGACGATTGGGTAATGCCGCGCTTGCGTTGCCTTCGTGGTTCGATGCGCCCGCAAGGAAACTGAGATTCACAATTCCACGGGCTGAAATGCGCTGCCGCAGGGCACGCCTGCACCTGACGCAGGAGGAATCGGCCATTACCGTGCTAACAACCGCCGCAGCGCCTTCCGCGCGAAGACATCGATTGGCACACCTGTTCATTGCCGCGCCGCGAATGGCGCCTGCGCCCGGGAGAGGACATGTCCGACATCGCCGAAATCCCGGTCGATGAGCAAGAGCGCCCGCTGCCGTCGCCTTCGCCGCCCGTGAAGAGTGCGCTGACCGACGGGCCGATCCTGCGCACGCTGCTCGCACTCGCCTGGCCCAACGTGATCGCACTATCGGCCGGCACCTGTACGGTGATCGCGGAGACCTCCTATATCGGCCGGCTTGGCGTCGAGGCTCTGGCCGCGATGGCGCTCGTGTTTCCGACAGTGATCCTGACCATGACGATGTCCGGCGGCGCCATGGGCGGCGCGGTGGCCTCCGCCATCGCGCGTGCGCTCGGCGCCGGCGACCGCGAGCGCGCCGGCACGCTCGCGGTGCATGCGATGCTGATCGGCATCAGCTTCGGCCTGGTCTTCATGCTGGGCATGCTGATCTTCGGGCCCAGGGTCCTGGAGATGCTCGGCGGCCGCGGCGATGTGCTCACGCATGCGGTCGCCTACACGCAGGTGTTCTTCGGCGGCGCCGTGCTGCCCTGGCTGCTCAACACCATGGCTGGCGTCTTGCGCGGCACCGGCAACATGAAGCTGCCGTCGTTCCTCATCCTCAACTCCGCGGCCTGGCAGATCGTGCTCGGCGGCACGCTCGGTCTCGGGCTGGGCCCGGTGCCGCAACTCGGCATGCGCGGCGTTGCGGCCGGCGCGCTGATCGCCTATTCCATGAATGTCTGCATCATGGGGTGGTACCTGTTCTCCGGCCGCGCGCGGATCGCACCAAAGCTGCGCGGCCTGCGCATCCAATGGGCGATGTTCTTCGACATCCTAAAGGTCGGCGCCATCGCCTGCTTCTCGCCGCTGCAATCGGTGCTGACGATCTCGATCTTCACCCACATGCTGGCGAAGTTCGGCACCGCGATCCTCGCCGGCTACGGCATCGGCGCGCGGCTGGAATTTTTGCTGACCTCGATCGCGTTCTCGTTCGGCATCGCCTGCGTGCCGATGGTCGGCATGGCGATCGGCGCGGGCCGCATCGCGCGGGCCCGGCGCATCGCCTGGATCGCCAGCGCTGCCGCCTTCATGGCCGTCGGTACGCCGGCATGCCTGGTTGCGATCTTCCCCGATCTCTGGGTCAACATCTTCACCGACAGCGCGGCCGTGCGCGCGGCGAGCCATCAATATCTCTCGACGGTCGGGCCGTTCTATGCGTTCTTCGGCCTTGCAACGACGATGTATTTCTCCTCGCAAGGCGCGGCGAAGGTGATCGGCCCGGTACTGGCGCAGACTGCGCGGTTGACCTACATCTCGGCCGCCGGCTGGTGGCTGTCGACGCATGAGGCGACCGCACAGAGTTTCTTCTGGCTGGCCGCAAGCTCGATGGTCGTGCTCGGCCTGCTGTCATGCTCCAGCGTCGTGCTGACGCGCTGGGGTCCGCGCGAGAGCAAGCCCGCGATCAGGCCGGCGCTGTCAGCCGCAGCGGACTAGCGATGCCTGTGGCGGCGATGGCCGCTACCGCCGGCATTGGCGAGCCGCATCAATTGCGGGATCATTGCCATCATGTCGCCGCCGCCGAGCATGCCCATGATATCGCCGCCGCCCATGCCGCCAAAGCCGGCCGGCATGGCGCCGCCGCCCATCGGCGTGTAACCGCTATAATTTGGCGCGCCGAACCCGCCGCCGAGATTGCCGCCGGTAAAGCCTCCAAAACCCCCGCCGCCCATCATGCCGCCGAACCCGCCGCCGTTCTCCATCATGCGGCTCATGATCGGGCCCATGGTCTGCATCAGCATGGCGAAGCGGCGCTTGCCCATCTTCGCCTTCATCATCTCCAGCATCGGCGCCATCTGGGTCATCATGTCCTCGCCGCCGGCACCGCCGCCGAGGAACTGCGCCTTTGCCGGCGCGCTCGAAATCGAAAACAGCAGCATCACGGCGGCCGCCTGGCAGATCACCTTGTCCGCACCTCTCATGGCCTGCTCCTCGCGTGCGCGGCGCCGCCGGAAGAGCGGAGCCAACCGGACGCACGCGGTCATGGTTACGGCCGGCGCGGGGAAGGCTCTGTGCCGGAAGTCACAGAGCGTTCAGGCGGGGCGCGGAAACGCCTTGTGCATGGCGGCCATCGCCTCTCTGGTCTGGCCCTGCACATAGGGTGCAAGCTCGTTCGGCAACATGTCGATGATCCAGATCAGGCGGCAGCTCTTGTCGCCCTCGGCAATCACCTGCACTGAGGCGCTGTAATGCTTCAGCCGCTCGTTGTTGATCGCATAGACCAGCCGCTGCCGCGCATCGTCGCAATCGACCAGCACCTCGCGCGCGACGGAGCCGTTGGCGAAGGTAACGATGCGTGCATCGTCGTCGAGCGTGCAGGCGGTGACGAAGCCCGGCACCAGCCGCTGATGCAGCGCGCCGAAATCGCGCACCGCGTCCCAGACGTCGTTCGCGGAGGCGGGAAGGGGGATGTCGTTGTGGATGGAGGCCATGGAGGATTCCCATTTTTGCTGGAGTCATTCCGGGGCGCGCAAAGCGCGAACCCGGAATCTCGGGAGTCCGGGTCTGGTGCTACGCACCATCCCGGAACGACAGCGTAGGTGGCGCGTTTGGTCGCGCCTCACACACAAACCGCCTCGACATTGTTGCCATCAGGGTCGATCAAGAACGCCGCATAATATGTCGGGCTGTAATCTTTGCGCGGCCCGGCGCCGCCATTGTCGCGACCGCCGCTCTTCAGGCCCTCACTGTGGAACGCCTTGACCGCGTCGTGGTCCTTGGCGCGAAACGCGATATGCGCGCCGTCGGCCTTGCGCCCCTTGTTCAGATGCAGCCATAGCGCGGGCTCGCCCTTCGGCCCGAAGCCGGCATAGCCGTCTCCGCTGGAGCACAGGACGTAACCGAGCGGCGCCAGCACCGCGCTGTAGAAGCGCGTGGCGGCGTCGATATCGGCAACGCGCAATCCGATGTGGTCGTACATGGTCGTCTCCATTGCAAAGCGCGCCGCAACTGGCGCGCGCCGGAGACGAAACTAGTCAGTTGAGGGCGAGCTGCTCTTGGAGAATCTTGCGCATCCCCTTCGAAGCCTGCCGGAACTTCGCCGGCGATACGCCGGCGGCGCGATGAAACGTGCGGACGAAGTTGGAGAGATCACCGAAGCCGACGTCATAGGCGACGTCCGTGACCGTGATGTCCTCGTCCGTGAGCAGCCGCGCCGCATGCCGCAGCCGCGAGCGCACCAGATATTGATGCGGGGTGACGCCGAGCACGGCGGAGAACAGCCGCAGGAAATGGAACGGGCTGAGGCCCGCCTGCTTCGCGGCCTGTTCGAGGTCGACCTCGGTATGCGAATTGTCGTCGATCCACAGCGCGGCCTCAACCGCGCGGCGTCGGTCGCGTGCGGTCGGCGTCGCCGGCTTGCGCGCCTTACCCGAGACGACGTCAACGAAGCGGCCGGCGAGGATCTGGCCGATCTCGTCGAGACCCAAATCACTGTTGCCATCTGCCGCCGTCTGGGCGAGCTCGCCAAGTACCATCAGCTCGGGCAGTGGCGGCGTCGCGCCGACCTGCCAGGTCTCGCGGCGTCCGCCGAGCGCGTCGACCAGGCTCTCGCTGAAGAAGAAGCCGAGGCAGACGTCTCCCGAGACATGCTCATGCGTGCAGGTGTATTCCTCGCCGGGCGCGCCGACCAGGATCGATCCTGCCACCAGCTCGAAGAAGCCGGCGCGGCAATGGCAGCCGAAGCTGCCAGAGCGGACATAGGCGATGGAATGGCCGGTGCGGCATTCCGGAAACGGCTTGTCGTCCGGTCCCGCATCGCAGCGAAACTCGGAGACGGTCATCGAGCGTGTCGTCAGCAGGGTGGTGGCGTCCATGACGCCTATCTAGGCATGATCGGACAGGTGTGTAGCGGTTGTTCGACAAGATCATGCCGAAAAAGACAAAGCTAGGGTGCGATCAGGATCGCGCCTTAGCCGGGCGCTCGCGGCGGGGCAACGGGCAGCAGCGCCCGATCGCCGTGTCGAATATCGCGTAAGCGCGCCCCACCATGCACACGCCCCAATCAATGCACGTCTTCCCCCGACAGATCGATCATAACACCGCCACAATCGCGCGCACCCAAAATCTTGCCAAAACGCTAAGAAGCGTCCGGTCGGACGCGCCAAACCGCTTGGCGGGAGGCGTTGTCTCGGCTAATCAGGACGGGCGCAAGACACGCATAAGCGGGCGTAGTTCAATGGTAGAACGGCAGCTTCCCAAGCTGCATACGAGGGTTCGATTCCCTTCGCCCGCTCCAAAGCTTTCAAAGCTCAGAGACTTGGTGGCGGCCGTATCCTATTCAGCGCTGGCGAATTTGGATGGACCGCAATTGGTCTCGTGGTGATTTTCCGCGTGGGCATCTGTCAAAAGAATTTTGGCGAAATCCAAGCTTTTGAATCAGACCTTCGGCGGCGTCGTCTTTGCCGCGCAGAACGCGCAAGAGCGAGCCAAAACGCTCGTGAACCGGGCCAAGATTCTAATATATTAGCCTCATGAGCCCGGCATTGGCCGCTCGCCGGCTTAAGCTTCCCCATGCTGCGGCGGACGCGGTCCTTTGCGCCGGCTGATGCTGCCAATGAAGGTCAGGACCAATGGACCAGCAGAAACTCGACCGTGCGATCGGTCGGCGCTTGAAGACGTTGAGGACGCAAGGCGGCATGACGTTGAACGAGTTGGCAGCGCGCTCCGGCGTCAGTCGGGCCATGATCGGGCGGGTGGAGCGGGCGCAGAGCAGTGCGACGGCTTCCCTGCTCAACAAGCTCTGCGCCGCGCTCGACGTCACGCTCAGCGACGTCGTCGCGCTCGCGGAGAAGCCGCCGGAGCGCCTGATGCGCGTCGCCGACCAGCCGCATTGGCGTGATCCCGACAGCGGCTACCGGCGGCGTCATGCCTCGCCGCCGGATGCGGCCAGCGGCATCGAGATCATCGTCGTCGACCTGCCGGCCGGCGCGCGTGTGTCCTACAGCCCCTGGGGCCGCAACGCCTTCACCCAGCAACTCCTGATGCTGGAGGGCGCGGTCTGCGTGCATATCGACGCCAAATCCGTGCGCCTGCGTGATGGCGACTGTCTCGACTTCGACGTGATGCGGGCCGTGACCTTCGAGAACGAAACCAAACAGGATGCACGCTACGTCATCATCACGCGGCGCGGCACCTCTTACGGGAAAATGTGATGCCGCTGATCGTGCGGGACGCCACGCTGGAGGATGCTGCGGACATCCTCGCCATCTACAACTATGCCGCGCTCAACACCACGGCGGTCTGGACCGATGGACCGGCTGACCTGGCTTCGCGGCGCGCGTGGATTTTCGCGCGACAGGAAGCCGGCTATCCCGTGCTGGTCGCGATGAAGGGCAGGGACGTCGTCGGGTTCGCCTCGTTCGGCGATTTCCGCCCGTTTCCTGGCTACCGCCATACCGTGGAGAATTCGGTCTATGTCGGCGAGCGGTACCATCGGCTCGGCGTCGGCCGCAGCCTGATGGCGACGCTGATCGAACGCGCCACGGAGCTGAACAAGCATGCGATGATTGCGGGCATCGAGGCCGCCAATGCCGCTTCGATTGCCCTGCATGCCTCGCTCGGCTTTGCCGAGGTCGGCCGCATGCCGGAGGTCGGCTGCAAGTTCGGCCGCTGGCTCGATCTCGTCTTCATGCAGAAGCAGCTCGCAAGCGGCGTGAGACCGTAATGATGCAGATCCGCACCGGGGACACCTTCGATCCGCGGGTCATTGCGTTGCTCGATCACCACGTTACGGCGGCGCGGGCGCACACGGCGCCCGGCAGCGCGCATGCGCTCGACCTCTCCGGCCTTCGCGCGAGCGACGTCGCCTTCTGGACCGGCTGGGACGACGACACGCTGGTTGCCACCGGTGCGCTGAAGATGCTCTCGACCGACCATGGCGAGGTGAAGTCGATGCACACGCTCTGGACCGCCCGGCGGCGCGGCTTTGGGGGCCAGATGCTTCGCCACATCATCGCGGAAGCCCGCGCCCGCAGCCTGACGCGGCTCAGCCTCGAGACCGGCTCCTGGGATTATTTCAAGCCCGCGCACGCGCTCTACCGGGCGCACGGTTTTGTGCTTTGCGGGCCGTTCGAGGGCTATGTCGAGGATCCCAACAGCCTGTTCCTGACACTCGACCTGACCGGCGGCTAGCGCCGCATGACGCAACCGCGGCACGAGAATGTACTCCTGTCCCTCAAAATGAGTTGCGTACCTCAAAACACCTCTGCTAGCCTTCAGCCATGGCTGAAGACGTTCTCACCGCCACCGCGCTGACGCTGAAGGATATCGCCCGGCAGGCGGGCGTGAGCCTCGCGACGGTGGACCGCGTGCTGCACAACCGGCCCGGCGTGCGGCCGGACACGGTCCGGCGCGTCAGGGAGGCGATCGAGCGCAATTCCTTCCAGCCGCATGTCGCCGCCGCCGAGCTTGCCCGCGGCCGAGCGCGCCGCTTCGCCTTCGTGATGCCCTCGGGGCCGAACCCGTTCATGCAGCAGATCGAGGCCTATCTCGGCGAGATGTCGGCCTGGCTCTCGGCCCGTCGCCTGAGCGTCGAGATGGTCGCGACCGACGTGTTCGATCCCTCCGTGCTCGCCGCCTCGTTGGAGGCGCTGGCCGGCGATTACGACGGCGTTGCCGTGGTGGCGCTGGATCATCCCGGTGTCCGCGCCGCCATCAACGACCTCGTCGAGGCGGGCACCAAGGTCGTCACCCTGGTTTCGGACGTGCCGTCGTCGCGGCGGCACCACTATGTCGGCATCGACAACATCGCCGCGGGCCGCACCGCCGGCGCGCTGGTCGGGCGGCTGGCCAGCGGGCGGTCCGGCAAGGTCGCGATCGTTGCGGGCTCGCAGGGCCTGCGCGATCACGCCGAGCGCATTTTTGGCTTCAATCAGGTGATGGCCTCGGAATTCCCGGACCTCAACGTGCTGCCGGTGCTGGAAGGGCGCGATGAGGACGATCGTTCGGAGCAGCTGCTGGCGCGGCTGTTGGGCAGGCATGCTGACATTGTCGGCCTTTATAACGTCGGCGCCGGCACACACGGCGTTGCCAAGGCATTGAGCGAGGCCGGCCGCGACAAGGTCGTGTTTGTCGGGCACGACGTCACCGCGCTGACGCGCCGGCTGCTGCTCCAGGGCGTGATGGATGCCGCGATCTCGCAGAACCCGGGACATGAGGCGCGCGCCGCCGTGCGGGTGCTGCTGGCGCTCGCCCGCGGCGAGCCGATCCTGCGCGAGCAGGAGAAGATCAGGATCGACATCGTGATGAGGGACAATCTGCCGTAGCGGCAGGATGGATTTTCAGGAAGGCCCGTTGCGGCGAAGGCGACGCAAGATCGCAGGCCGGTGGCAGGCAAGAAGGGAGGATGGCGTGTATCTCGGACTAGACATCGGCACATCCGGTGTGAAAGCGGTGCTCGTGAACGCAGCCGGCGCGGTCGTCGCGACGGCGGCGCGCGACCTTGCGCTGTCGCACCCGGCGCCGCTCTGGTCCGAGCAGGATCCCGACGCCTGGGTCGATGCCGCGATCGGCGCGGTCGACGACCTCGCGAGCAATCATCCGCGCGAGGTCGCGCAGGTCGCGGGCATCGGGCTATCGGGCCAGATGCATGGCGCGACATTGCTTGGCGAGAACGGACGGCCGCTGCGCCCCGCCATCCTCTGGAACGACGGCCGCTCGCAAGCCGAATGCGCCGCGCTGGAGCGACGCTGCCCGTCGCTGCACATGATCGCCGGCAATCTGGCCATGCCCGGCTTCACCGCGCCAAAGCTGCTCTGGGTCGCGCGGCATGAGCCGAAGTTGTTCGCGCGCATCGCAAAGGTGCTGCTGCCGAAGGCCTATGTGCGCTATCGGCTGACCGGCGAGATGGTCGAGGACATGTCGGACGCGGCCGGCACACTCTGGCTCGACGTCGGCGAGCGCCGCTGGTCGGCCCTGCTGCTGCACGCGACCGGGCTCGATCTTCACCACATGCCCCGCCTCGTCGAAGGCAGTGCGGTCAGTGCAACGCTTGCGTCGGAATACGCGCGTCGCTGGGGCATGGCGAAGGACGTCGTGGTGGCCGGCGGTGCCGGCGACAACGCGGCGAGTGCGATCGGGCTTGGCGCGATCGCGCCCGGCGACGCCTTCCTGTCGCTGGGCACATCGGGCGTCGTGTTCCGCGTCACGGATCGATTCGCACCGGCGCCTGCGTCGGCCGTGCATGCCTTCTGCCACGCACTGCCTGGCCTCTGGCACCAGATGGGCGTGATGCTATCGGCGGCGGCTTCGCTCGCCTGGCTCGCCGCCGTGATGGAGACGCCGGCGGCCGCGCTTCTCGCGCCGCTTGGCGAGCACGTCGACGGGCCAAGCCCGATCAAATTCCTCCCCTATCTGGATGGCGAGCGCACGCCGCACAACGATGCCGCCGCGAGCGGCGCTTTCGTCGGCTTGAGGGCTGCGACCGGGCGCGGCCAGATCGTGCAGGCCGTGCTCGAGGGCGTCGCGTTCGCCGCGCGCGACAATTTGGCGGCGCTGAGCGCGGCGAGCGGGCCGATCACCGAACTCGATCTCGTCGGCGGCGGCTCGCGCTCGCCGCTGTGGGCGCAGATCTGCGCTGAGGTGCTCGGCATTCCCGTCCACCGCGTCGAGGAAGGTGAGGTCGGTGCGGCGCTCGGTGCTGCGCGGCTTGGTCGACTCGCCGCGACCGGTGAAGCTCCGGCCGATGTCTGCATACGTCCACGGCGGCTTGCGAGTTTCGTACCCCGCCCATCCGTGACCGCCGCCTACGACGAGGCCTATCGCCACTGGCGCGCGCTTTATCCCGTATTGAAGGAGACGATTTAAGTGAACGCGCCAGCCAGATTCTTCGATGCCAGCACGCCTGTCGCCTTTGCCGGAAAGGATGCGGCGAACACGCATGCCTTCCGCTGGTACGACAAGGACCGCATCGTGCGTGGTCGCCGGCTCGAGGATCATTTGCGCTTTGCGGTCTGCTACTGGCATTCGCTGTGCTGGCCCGGCGGCGATCCCTTCGGCGGCGAGACCTTTATGCGCCCCTGGCACCACGGCACCGATGCGATGGCCATGGCGCGCGCCAAGGCCGATGTCGCCTTCGAGTTGTTCCGCCTGCTGGATGTACCGTTCTTCACCTTCCACGACGTCGATGCGGCGCCGGAAGGCGATTCGCTCAGCGAGTCCGTCGCCAACCTCAACGCCATCGCCGATGTGTTCGAACAGAAGATGGCCTCGGCGAAAGTCCGCCTGCTCTGGGGCACGGCAAACCTGTTCACGCATCGCCGCTACATGGCGGGCGCTGCGACCAATCCGGACCCCGACATCTTCATCTATGCAGCGGGCCAGGTCCGCGCCGCGCTGGAGGTGACGCACCGGCTCGGCGGCCAGAATTATGTGCTGTGGGGCGGGCGCGAAGGCTACGAGACGCTGCTCAACACCGATCTCAAGCGCGAGCTCGACCAGCTCGGCCGCTTCGTCTCGCTTGTCGTCGAGCACAAGCACAAAATAGGTTTCAAGGGCCCGATCCTGATCGAGCCCAAGCCAAAGGAGCCGACCAAGCACCAATACGATTTCGACGTCGCGACCTGCTACGGCTTCCTCGAACGCTACGACCTCCTCAACGACGTCAAGCTCAACATCGAGCAGAACCACGCCATCCTCGCCGGCCACTCCTTCCATCACGAGGTCGCGCTGGCCGAGGCGCTTGGCGTGTTCGGCTCGCTCGATATCAACCGCGGCGACGATCTGCTCGGCTGGGACACCGACCAGTTCGCGATGAACGTCGGCGAGCTGGCACTGGTGTTCCACGAGATCCTGAACCGCGGCGGCTTCACCTCCGGCGGGTTGAATTTCGACGCCAAGATCCGCCGCCAGTCGATCGACCCCGATGATCTCATCCACGCCCATGTCGGCTCGATGGATGCCTGCGCGCGCGCGTTCATCGCCGCCGCCGACATGCTCGATGCCGGCGTGCTCACGACGCCGATCGCCACGCGCTATGAGGGATGGGCCGGCCCCGAGGGCCGCGCCATTCTCGGCGGCCAGCTTTCGCTCGCCGATCTCGCCGACCGTGCGATGAGGCCCGGCTTCGATCCGCAGCCGCGCTCGGGCCGGCAGGAATATCTGGAATCTCTCGTCAACCGCTACGTCTGAGGAAGGCTGCTGATGACCAAGGCTGACGCGACACCGGTCCTCGAGCTCTCCGGCATCGGCAAGGAGTTCGGCGCGATCCGCGCGCTGCATGACGTCGACATGCAGGTTTTGCCGGGCGAAGTGGTCGGGCTGATGGGCGACAACGGCGCCGGCAAGTCGACGCTGGTCAAGATCATCGCCGGCAATTTCCGCCCCACCCACGGCGAGATGCGCTTCGCCGGCAGTGCGGTGCATTTCAACCGGCCCGTCGATGCCCGCGCCGTCGGCATCGAGGTCGTCTATCAGGATCTCGCGCTCGCCGACAATCTGACCGCCGCCGCCAACGTGTTTCTCGGCCGCGAGCTGAAGCGCAAGTTCGGACCCATCGCCTTGCTCGACCACAAGGCCATGGCGTCGCGCGCACTGGAATTGTTCGGCGAGCTGCGCTCGGAGACGCGGCCGGACGATCTCGTCAAACAGATGTCGGGCGGCCAGCGCCAGGCGGTCGCGATCGCGCGGACGCGGCTCTCCAATGCGCGGCTGGTGATGATGGACGAGCCAACCGCCGCGATCTCGGTGCGCCAGGTCGAGCAGGTGCTCGGCCTGATTCACCGGCTGAAGGAGCAGGGCGTCGCCGTGATGCTGATCTCACACCGCATGCCCGACGTGTTCGCGGTGTGCGACCGCGTCATCGTCATGCGCCGCGGCGAGAAGCGGGCCGACAAGCCGATCCAGGAGACCAGCCCTGAGGAAGTCACCGCCCTCATCACCGGCGCGAAGGAGGCGGCGTGATGGCCATGCCTATGGAATCCCCGATCACGTTCTCCAACGTCGGCAAGATCAGGTGGTGGCAGCGCGGCATCTTCGCCTCCCAGACCGGCTACGTCCTGCTCGCGCTCGCGGTGCTGCTGGTGATCATGCATTTCGCCAGCCCGTACTTCTTCACTGAAGGCAACATGCAGAACGTGGCGAAGAATTTTTCCTTCATCGCCATCGCCACCCTCGGCGTGACCTTCGTCATCATCACCGGCGGCATCGATCTGTCGGTGGGATCGATGATGTGCTTTTCCGCCATGATCGCCTCGATGGTGATGACCGAGCTGTCGGCCCCCGGCTCGCCGCTGGTGCACATGGCAGCCGACGGCAAGACCGTGCTGGCCAACGTTCCCGGCCTGATCCTGCTGGTGTCGATCCTCGCCGGCCTCGGCGTTGCGCTGATCGCGGGCCTCGTCAACGGCTTTTGCATCGCCGTGCTCGGCCTGTCACCCTTCGTCACCACGCTCGGCATGCTCTCGATCGTGCGCGGGCTCGGTTATGTCGTCTCCAACGGGCGCGGCAGTTTTCCGGGTGGGCCGGATGCCGATTATTTCTATGCGCTGACCTCGGGCGACGTGCTCGGCGTGCCGGCGCCGTTCATCTATCTCGTGATCCTCGCACTGGCGATGGCGATGGTGCTGCATCACACGTCGTTCGGCCGCCACGTCTTCGCGCTCGGCGGCAACGAGAAGGCGGCGGAGCTGACCGGCATTCCGGTGGTGCGGGTGAAGATCGAGGTCTACGTGATCTGCGCGCTTGCCGCTGGCCTCCAGGGCATCATCATCTCCGGCTGGCTCGGATCGGCGCCCGCCAACATGGCGACCTCCTACGAGCTCAATGTGATCGCGGCGGCCGTGATCGGCGGCGCCAACCTCGCCGGCGGCATCGGCGGTCCGCTCGGGGCCATCGTCGGCTGCGTGCTGCTGGAAGTGATCCGCAACGGTCTGGTATTGGCGCAGGTCAGCTCGTACTGGCAGCAGACGCTGGTGGGCGTGATCATCATCCTGGCCGTGTTGGTCGATCGCATCCGCTCGCGGATGACCTGACGTGACGTCGTTCCGGGAAGGCAACGAGAATGCCGCCTATCCGCTTCCCGAACGAATTCGAGAGGATGGGCATCAAACAAGGGTGGAGGAGACAATGAGGAAACTTCTTCTTGCCGGCATTGCGGTCGCGATGATGGCGACCCCGGCATTCGCCGCGAACTACCGCTTCGTGATCGTGCCCAAGGCGATGAACAATCCGTTCTTCGACTTCGCACGCGACGGCTGCGAGAAACGGGCAAAGGAGCTCGGCAACATCGAGTGCATCTACAAGGGGCCGGTCGAGCATGAGCCGGCGACGCAGGCGCAGATCATCCAGGACTTCATCACCCAGAAGGTCGACGGCCTCGCCATCTCTGTCGCCGACGTCGCGGCAATGACCAAGTCGATCGAGGCGGCGACCGCCGCCGGCATCCCCGTCATCACCTTCGATGCCGATGCCCCCGGCTCCAAGCGCATCGCCTATATCGGCACCAACAACAAGGAATTCGGCGTCGCGCTCGGCAAGGAATTGCTTAAGCTTCGGCCCGATGGCGGCAAATACGCGATGGTCTCGGGCGGGCCCGGTGCCAAGAATCTCGCCGAGCGTGTCGACGGCGTGCGCGAGGCGCTGAAGGGGTCGAAATGGACCGAGGTCGCGGGCTCGCCGACGTTCTGCAACGATGATCCGGCACTGGCGGTGCAGCAGATGACGGACATGCGCACCGCAACGCCTGACCTCGCCGCGATCGTTCCGATTGGTGGCTGGCCGATGTTCGCCCCCGAGGGCTTCAAGGCCTTCGCCTCCAGGAACAAAAAGGATATCGACAGCGGCAAGTTCACGCTGGTCGTTGCCGACACGCTGAAGATGCAGCTCGAGCTGCTGCGCGACGGCTATGCCAACGCGCTGGTCGGCCAGCGTCCGTTCGAGATGGGCGAGAAGGCGATGGACACGCTGCTGGCCATCAAGAAGGGCGAGAAGGTGCCGGAAATCGTTTACACCGGCCTCGACCTCGTTACCAAGGACAACGTCGCGCAGATGCTGAAGTAGGAGCGTCGCCAGCCCCGTGCTCCTGCGTGCCTCCCCCGCTTGCGATTTCCGCAGGCGGGGGAGATGATCTTTGCACTGCCGGAAGAAAACTGGAAGATTGAAATGAAACGGTCGCGGCTCGGTTCGCTCGACGTCACGTCACTCGGTCTCGGTTCCGCCCCGCTCGGCGGATTGTTCAGCCCCGTCAGCGATGCCGATGCAGAGGCGACGATCGCACGCGCCTGGTCGGCCGGCATCCGCTTCTACGACACCGCGCCGCTCTACGGTTTTGGCCTCGCCGAGCGGCGGCTCGGCGCGTTCCTGCGGCAACAGCCGCGCGACTCCTACGTCATCTCGACCAAGGTCGGCCGCCTGCTGCGTGCCCCTGAAGGCGGCGCCGCCGAGGACGAGCACTACAAGGGCACGCCGCGCGAGCGGCCGGTGTTCGACTTCAGCTACGATGGCGTGATGCGCTCGGTGGAGGAGAGTCTTGCTCGCCTCGGGCTCGACCGAGTGGACGTCCTGCTCGTGCACGATCCCGACGACCACTATGACGACGCCGTCACCGGTGCCTTCGGCGCGCTCCAGCGCCTGCGCGAGGACGGCACGGTCAAGGCGATCGGCGCCGGCATGAACCAGTCGGAAATGCTGGTCCGCTTTGCCGAAGCCGTGCCGGTCGACTGCTTCCTGCTCGCCGGCCGCTACACGCTACTCGACCAGGGCGCACTGGATGCGCTGTTTCCGGTCTGCCGGGCGAAGAACGTCGGCATCCTGCTCGGCGGCATCTACAACAGCGGCATTTTGGCCAATCCGCACACGGGTGCGAAGTTCAACTATCATGATGCCGATGCGTCGCTGGTCGCGCGGGCGCTCGAACTCGACGAACTCTGCCGCAAGCACGGCACCGAGCTGAAGGCCGCCGCGCTCCAGTTCTGCGTGGCCCATCCGGCCATCACGGTCGCCGTGATGGGGGCACGCAATGCGTCCGAGGTTTCCGACAATATCGCGATGTCAGAGCGGGCGGTGCCGCAAGCCTTCTGGCAGGAGCTGCGCGCGCGAAACCTCGTCGACGCACGTGCGCCGCTGCCTGGTGGAGCGTGAGCCATGATCATCGACGCGCACCAGCATTTCTGGGATCCCGCCCGCGCCGACTATCCCTGGATGGATGGGCCCGAGCTTGCGCCGATCCGCCGCGCCTTCGGCCCGGCCGATCTCGCGCCGTTATTGACGGCAAACGGCATCGACGCGAGCATCGTGGTGCAGTGCCGCTCCGCGCTGGAGGAGACGGAGGAGTTCTTGCGCATTGCGCATGCGACGCCTTCTGTGATCGGCGTCGTCGGCTGGGCCGATTTGACCGATGGCAATCTCGTCGAAACGCTAGATCGGCTCCGCGCCCTGCCCGGCGGGGACAAGCTCATCGGCATCCGCCACCAGGTCCATGACGAGGTCGATCCGGATTGGCTGTTGCGCGAAGACGTCCAGCGCGGCCTGACCGCAATCTTCGCGAGCGATCTCACCTACGATTTCCTGGTCCGCACCCGCGAATTGCCGGCCGCGATCGCAACCGCGCAGGCCTTCCCCGAAGCGCGCTTCGTGCTCGACCACGCCGCCAAGCCGCCGATCGCCGATGGCGGCAGCGACGAATGGGCCGATCGCATCAAGGCGCTGGCTGCCTGCGGCAATGTCTGGTGCAAGATCTCGGGCCTCGCGACCGAAGCGGCCTGGGACGATTGGGATGCGGAGCGGCTGTTCCCGTTCGTCGCGCACGCCGCAACATGTTTCGGCGAGGACCGTTTGATCTTCGGCTCCGACTGGCCGGTGTGCCTGCTTGCGGGCAGCTATCGCGAGATCAAGGGCGCGCTGGAGGCGTGCCTGGCGAAGCTTGGGCCGAATGTGCGGGAGAAGGCGTTTGGGCTGAATGCGAGGGCGGCGTATCGGTTGGCTTGATTTGCAGTCGATGCGCTTCTTCCTTCCTTCCCCCTTGCGGGAGTAGGTGGCGCGAAGCGCCGGATGAGGGGTTCTCTCTCCGCGAACTCACCTCTCAAGACTCGCGCGCGGAGAGATACCCCTCACCCCAGTCAGCCAGTGTCTGCGAGCGGTGATGCCCTCTCCCACAAGGGGAGAGGGCGTAGTAACGCGCAGTGTCCCTCACGCCCCCGCGGGCACCTGGTCCAGAAATCCGGTCACGCTCCTGATCCGGCCGTCCTTCAGCACAGCGAAATCCGTCCCCTTGATCGGGCTGTCGACGCCGTCAGGACCAAGCCCCCACGAGAACCGCAGATGGTCGCCGTAGCCGTTGGGCTCGCCGATCAGCTTGAATTTGAAGTCGGGAAAGCGCTGCTGCACGCCTGATATCAGCGCGTCGATGCCATCAGGACCGTCGCCCTTCATCAGCGGATCGACATAGCTCGCATCCGCCGTCCAGGTCTCGCTCAGCAGCTCGCGACGGCGGCTCGTCGCGCGCTCGTTCCAGAGATCGATATAGCAGTGGGCGATGGCGGTGTGGTCGGTCATGTAGCTCTCCTTCGATGACGCCGTGTCCGGCTGACCGTCACTATCGAAGGTTTGCGCGCGCCGATCGATTACCTCGGAGGTCATCCGCGCGCGCGAATTCGCAACGCGAAAATTACTTCGCCGCAGTCACCATGATCTCGACGGTGTATTGCGGCGCGGCCAGCTTGGCTTCGACCGTGGCGCGGGCCGGGGTGTTGCCGGGCGAGACCCAGGCATCCCACACCGCGTTCATCTCGCCAAACGTCTTCATGTCGGTGATGTAGATCGTGGCCGAGAGCAGTTTCGACTTGTCGGTGCCGGCCTTGGCGAGATGGCCGTCGATGGTGGCCAGGATGTCCTGGGTCTGCTTTGTCACGCTTTCACCGGCGGCCTTGCTGGCGACGACGCCGGCGAGATAAACGGTGTTGCCGTGCACGACGACCTGGCTCATGCGCGGGCCGGTTTCGAAACGCTGAATGCTCATTGGAATCTCCTGGTGGGAATGGCGGCCCTGTCTAGCGCAGCCCCCTGCAGCGTGCCACTCCAGGCACGCATGCGTTGCCCGGCACGCATGCGTTGCCGGACACGCACGCGCCGTTCATGGAAACTGACTGAAAAAAGTCCAGATCGTCTCGGCGCCATCGATATCGCCGTTCTGCGGTCCGAGCAGGCCGGTTGCGACCCTCGGGAAGCGCGCATCCGCAGCGAAGCCAGGCATGCGATGGCCGCCGCCCTTGACGCGATAGAGCACGACATCGTGTCCCCTGGGACAGCGTGAGGCGATCCGGGTCACAGTGGAATGGTCCGCGCCCGCCCTGTCGGGCAAGTCCGTTACTTCGCCATCATCGATCTCGCAGCCATTGAGCTTGCGCCAGAAGGCAAGCGTCTCCTCGGTCGACCAGAACCCGTCTGCGGCAAAATAGCTCGATCCACGTCCGCCCTCGTACGGCACCAGCGGGTCGGCCGTCCCGTTCATGATCAGCATCGGCAGCGGCCGCGACGGATGGCAGGTGACCGCGGCTTCATCGGTGAGATTCATGACCACGCTCGCGGCCGCCGCAAACAGATCGGCGCGGGCGCAAACGAGCGTCATCGCCATGGCGCCGCCATTGGAGATGCCGGTGACGTAGACGCGTTTCGGATCAGCCGTGCCGTTTGCCACTAGCTTCTCGACCAGCTTTGCGATGAAGGCGACGTCGTCGGTGCCGGGCGGCGGACCACGAAGCGCGGGTCCCGCCTTGGTCCTCGCATCGGCCCAGGCATGGTTGAGGCCATCAGGAAACGCCACGGCAAAGCCTTCACGTTTCGCGACCTGCGGCCACGCCGTCCGAGAAATCATGTCGGCGCCGCGCTGGGTCTTGCCGTGCAGCACGATCACGAGCGGCACGGCGCGTATGGCCGGCAGTTGCACGGTGTAGGACCGCATCACGCCGTTGACGTCGATGGTGTCGGCGAACGCAGCCGGGCCGGCGGCGAGACTCGCAACAAGCGCGCCGATCTGGATCCACCGCCGCATCTACCCCACCGCCTTCGCCGCCGCGCGGCCGGCATTGCGGCCGGAGAACAGGCAGCCGCCGAGGAACGTGCCCTCCAGCGAACGATAGCCGTGCACGCCGCCGCCACCGAAACCGGCGGCTTCGCCGACCGCGTAAAGACCGGGAATGACGCTGCCCTCCTGGCCGAACACGCGGGAGTCGAGATCGGTCTCGAAGCCGCCCAGCGTCTTGCGGGTCAGGATGTTGAGCTTGACCGCGATCAGCGGTCCCTGCGCGGGGTCGAGGATGCGGTGCGGAGAGGCGGTGCGGATCAGCTTGTCGCCGATATAGCGCCGCGCATTGTGGATGTTCATCACCTGCGCATCCTTGACGTAAGGATTGGCGATCTCGCGGTCGCGCGCCTCGATCTGCATCTTGATGTGCTCGAGCTTGAGGAGATCGCTGCCCGCGAGCTTGTTCATGGCGGCGACGAGATCATCCAGCTTGTCCCGCACGATGAAGTCGACACCATGGTTCTTGAATGCTTCCACCGGTGCCGGCGCGCCCTTGTTGGTGGCGCGGCGCAAGGTCATGCGCCAGCTCTTGCCGGTGAGGTCAGGGTTCTGCTCTGAGCCCGACAGCGCGAATTCCTTCTTGATGATGCTCTGGGTCAGGATGAACCAGGAATAATCATAGCCGGTCGACATGATGTATTTGAGCTGGCCGAGCGTGTCGGAGCCCGGGAAGAGCGGCGCCGGCAATCGCGTGCCTGTTGCGTCGAACCACATCGAGGAGGGGCCGGGCAGGATGCGGATGCCGTGGCGCGGCCAGATCGGTGACCAGTTCTGGATGCCTTCGACATAGTGCCACATGCGGTCACGGTTGATCAGCCGCGCCCCTGATTTCTCGGTGATGCCGATCATGCGGCCGTCGACGTGCTCGGGCACGCCGGAGATCATGAATTTTGGCGGCTCGCCCAGCCGCTGCGGCCAGTTCTGCCGTACCAGCTCATGATTGCCGCCGATGCCGCCGGAAGCCACGATCACCGCCTGCGCCTTCAGCGCGAACTCGCCGACCACATTGCGCGAGGAGCTCTTGCCGCGCTCGACATTGTCAGGCGCGAGCACGACACCGCTGACGCCATCTACGGTGCCGTTGCTGATGGAGAGCGCATCGACGCGATGGCGGAACTTGAAGCTGAGCCGGCCGCTCTTCGCCGCCTCGCGCGCGCGGCGCTCGAACGGTTCGACGATGCCGGGCCCGGTTCCCCAGGTGACGTGGAAGCGCGGCACCGAATTGCCGTGGCTCATCGCGTCATAGCCGCCGCGTTCGGCCCAGCCGACGACTGGGAATATTCGATGGCCCATCGCGCGCAGCCAGGCGCGCTTCTCTCCGGCCGCGAAAGCCACATAGGCCTCGGCCCATTGGCGCGGCCAGTAGTCCTCGTCGCGGTCGAAGCCGGCGGTGCCGATCCAGTCCTGCATCGCAAGCTCGAAGGAATCCTTGATGCCGAGCCGGCGTTGCTCCGGCGAATCGACCAGGAACAGTCCGCCGAACGACCAGAACGCCTGGCCGCCGAGCGATTGCTCGCCTTCCTGGTCGACGACAATCACGCGCTTGCCTGCATCAGCGATCTCGGTCGCGGCCACGAGTCCCGACAGTCCCGCGCCGACCACGATGATGTCTGTTTTCTCAGCCATGCTTTCCCCCTCCAAGAGTTCCCCCCTGTAGTTGCCCGGATTGAAGCCAGCGGTCGTAACTGAGATCAAGGGCGTGGCGCGTAAGACCTCGTTAACTTGTTCCACTTTGGGATAGAGACCGGCCAGGTGCAGCGCGGACGCAACACTGGATTTGAATTTGTTTTGATCAAGCCGGCCTGCCTAGACAAAACCTTGGTTACGACGGACGCTAGCACTGCATCACCACCTGACACGCAGATTCGAATTCGACCGGGGCGGGGGACAATGAAGTTTCTGACGGGGTTGCTTGCGGCGGTTCTCTTGATCGCGGGCATGGGGGCTTCTCACGCGGTGGTCCGGATCGCGGATGACCGCGGCGGCCGGATTGGAACCTACGTCGACAAATACCAGGACCTCAGGCAATCGGGCGAGACCGTCATCATCGACGGCCTCTGCGCCTCGGCCTGCACGATCGTCCTCGGCGCCATCCCGCATAACCGCATCTGCGTCACCTCGAGTGCGACGCTCGGCTTCCACGCCGCCTGGGATTTCGGCGCCAATGGCCGCGCCGTCACCAATCCCGAAGCGACCCAGATGCTCTATGCGATGTATCCGTCGCAGGTGAAGCGCTGGATCGCGCAGCGCGGCGGCCTGACCCCGCACATGCTGTTCCTGAGGGGCAAGCAGCTCCAGGCCATGTACAAGCCCTGCTACATGGACGCCCAGGCTTTGGCGATCAAGCCGGCACGCCGGTCCCTCCCGCAACCGGAGCAGGTCGAGACCGCCCGGGGCCAACTTCTTCACTGACACCACAGGCACGACGGGTCGTTTGGCTCGCCGGCGGCGTCTTACCTGCTTGGCGGCGTCTTACCTGCTTGGCGGCGCCCTGCCTGCTTGGCCGCGCCTTGCCCGCAGGCGGGCTAAAGCCTATTTGAAGGCCTGGAAACCGGGGGCCTTCGCCCCCCATCGTTGTCATGGCTCAACCGCTGCACCCCGCGCATCCTGTATCGGACAATTCGCCCACTGCCGGGCGGACGCCGTCCGTGCTGCTGTTCGCAGGCGCGGGCGGGCTGGTCGTGCTCGGCGGGCTGGCGCTCTGGTTCCACTATGGCAGCCAGGTGTTCTTCGAAATGATCAGGACTGGCTTTGCCGCCTGCTTCTGATCCGCGACAGGAAGTTTTCCGCTCATGAGCTCCGCCGCCCGTCCGCTGGTGATCGCGACCGCCTTCGCCGCAAGCCTCGTCCTCGGGCTGCTGATCATGTTCTGGGCCATGGGCGGAGTCAGCAAGGTGGCCCAGCCGGCCGCGATCGGCGGCCCATTCCAGCTCACCGACCAGAACGGCAAGGCCGTCACCGACAAGAGCCTAAAGGGCAAGCCGACCCTGATCTTCTTCGGCTACACTCATTGCCCCGACGTCTGCCCGACCTCGCTGTTCGAGATCTCGGAAGTGCTGCGTGCGATGGGCAAGGATGCCGACAAGGTCAACGCCGTTTTCATCTCGGTCGATCCCGAGCGCGATACGCCGGCGACGATGAAGGACTATCTGTCGAGCTTCGATCCACACCTCGAGGGTCTGTCCGGCGATCCCGCCGAGACCGCCAAGGTGATCACCTCGTACCGCGTCTACGCCAAGAAGGTCCCGACCAAGGACGGTGACTACACCATGGATCACACAGCGCTGGTCTACCTGATGGACCGCGACGGCCGCTTCGTCTCGCCGTTCAATCTGAAACGGACCCCGGAAGAGGCCGCGGCCGATTTGAAGCGGTATCTTTGATTCAGCCGTCATGGCCGGGCTCGACCCGGCCATTCACGCCTTCGCGCGCTCGCCAGGGAGCGTGGTGCCCGGGACAAGGCCCGGGCAGACGACCAAGTGGCCACAATCGGCGCTCGCGTTCTCGGCGGGATGGTCTATAAGGCCCTCCGATCTCAATGAAATTCATTACTTTCCCGCCGATGGCCCCGTCGCGACAGGCAAAACCGTCCAAAATCGTGCGCCGCGCCCTGCTCGGACTGGCCGCCGCCGTCAGCCTGCTCGCGGGCTTGCCCGGCGCGAACGCCCAGGCCCCGGCCAAGCAGCCTCCGGCGGCGCCCCAGGCCGCGCCGCAGGCGGTTCCCGGCTTCTGGGACCCGCGGCGCCGGCCGGAGCGGCCGGACCTGTCGCGCCTGACCGTGATCCGCTTTCTGACCGAGACCGACTATCCGCCCTTCAACTACACCGGTGCCGACGGCAACCCGGCCGGCTTCAACGTCGACCTTGCACGCAGCCTGTGCGAGGAGATCAAGGTCACCTGCACGGTGCAGATGCGCCGCTTCGAGACGCTGGTCGACGCGCTCTCCTCCAACCGGGGCGATGCCATTATCGCCTCGATGGCGGTGAGCCCGCAGCTGCGCGCCCGCGTCGATTTCACCGATCCCTATTACCGCGTGCCGGCGCGCTTCGTCTCGCGCAAGGACGCGGTGATGCCGGAGATCCGCCCGGAATATCTCGAGGGCAAGAAGGTCGGCGTCATCGCCGGCTCGGCGCATGAAGCCTATCTGAAGGCGATGTTCACAGACGCCGAGCTGCACGGCTATCCCAATGACGAGAGCTTACGCGCCGCACTTCGCAAGGGCGAGGTCGACTTCATCTTCGGCGATGCCATCTCGCTGGCGTTCTGGATCAACGGCACCGATTCCGGCGATTGCTGCGCCTTCTCCGGCGGCCCCTTCGTCGAGAGCCGCTTCTTCGGCGAGGGCATCGGCATTGCTGTGCGCAAGGGCAACGACGTGCTGCGCCAAGCCTTGAACTGGGCCCTGTTCCGCGTCTGGGAAAAAGGCCGCTACACCGATCTTTGGCTGCGCTATTTCTCGGTGAGCCCGTTCTAGTCAACCAACGCCGTCATTCCGGGGCGCGCAAAGCGCGAACCCGGAATCTCGAGATTGTTGACTTGTCATTCCGGGATGGTCCGAAGGACCAGACCCGGAAGCTCGAGATTCCGGGTTCGATGCTGACGCATTGCCCCGGAATGACGATCAAGACCATTTTTGCATTCTGCCCGGAAATCGCTATTTTCCGCGGCCCGGAGGCCCCCTGATGTCCGTTATCGATCTCGCTGCGAACCCGAGCGACCTGCGTGCGCTCGCCGAACAATCCAACGCCTGGCCGTTCGAGCAGGCGAAGGCCATTGTCGCGCGGCTGAAGAAAAGCCCCAAGGACGAGGTGCTGTTCGAGACCGGCTATGGTCCGTCCGGCCTGCCGCATATCGGCACCTTCGGCGAGGTCGCGCGCACCTCTATGGTGCGCCATGCCTTCCGCGTGCTCACCGAGGACAAGATCAAGACGCGCCTGCTCGCCTTCTCGGACGACATGGACGGCCTGCGCAAGGTGCCGGACAACGTGAAGAACAGGGCACCCCTGGAAGCTAATCTCGGCAAGCCGCTGACGCGCGTGCCCGATCCCTTCGGCACGCATGATAGCTTCGGCGCGCATAACAATGCACGCCTATGCAAGTTCCTCGACCATTTCGGTTTCGACTACGAGTTCGCGAGTTCGACGGACTATTATACGTCCGGCCGCTTCGACGCGACGCTGCTCAAGATGCTGGCCGCCTACGACAAGATCATGGCGATCATCCTGCCGACGCTCGGGCCCGACCGCCGCGCGACCTATTCGCCGTTCCTGCCGATCAGCAAGACCACCGGCGTGGTGCTGCAGGTGCCGATGATCCGCCGCGACGTCGCAGCGGGAACGGTGACTTATGTCGATCCTGATACCAACCAGGAGGTCGAGACATCAGTCACCGGCGGCAACGTCAAGTGCCAGTGGAAGGCGGACTGGGCGATGCGCTGGGTCGCGCTCGGTGTCGACTACGAGATGGCCGGCAAGGACCTGATCGACTCCGTGAAGCTCTCGGGCGCGATCGCGAAGGCGCTCGGCGGCACGCCGCCCGAAGGTTTCAACTACGAGCTCTTCCTCGACGAGAAGGGTCAGAAGATCTCGAAGTCGAAGGGCAACGGCCTCACCATCGACGAATGGCTGCGCTATGCCTCGCCGGAATCGCTGTCGCTCTTCATGTACCGCGAACCGAAGGCGGCCAAGCGTCTGTACTTCGACGTCATCCCGCGCAATGTCGACGACTACCAGCAGTTCATCGACGGCTTTCCGAAGCAGGACGACAAGCAGCAGCTGGGCAATCCGGTCTGGCACATCCACAACGGCCGTCCGCCGCAGGGCGACATGCCCGTCACCTTCCAGCTGCTGCTGACGCTGGTGTCGTCGTCCAATGCGGAGAATGCCGAGACGCTGTGGGGTTTCATCGGCCGTTATCGTCCCGGCGTGACCCCGCAGACGCATCCGAAGCTCGATGCGATGGTCGGCTACGCCATCAACTACTATCGCGACTTCGTCGCGCCGACGAAGCAGTTCCGCACGCCCACCGAGACCGAGCGCGCCGCGCTGCAGGATCTGCGCGATGCGCTCTCGCAGCTGCCGCAGGATGCATCTGCCGAGGACATCCAGAACGTCGTCTACGAGATCGGCCGCCGCGAGCCGTTCCTCGACCAGATCAAGAAGGGCAAGGATGGCCGTCCGGGCGTCACGCTCGACTGGTTCAACATGCTCTACCAGGTGCTGCTCGGCCAGGAGAAAGGCCCGCGCTTCGGCTCCTTCGTCGCGGTCTACGGCGTGCAGAACGCGGTCAACATGATCGACGGTGCGCTGGCGCGCAGCGCGTAGACAATGCATTCTCGTCGTCGTCCCGGCGTCCGCCGGGACGACGACGTTGATTGGAGTCGCAACTCAAATCGACCGCAGCACGAAGCGCCGGTTGTCCTTCCGCACGGGCCGCGCGTTCATCGGATAGAGTTTTGCGAACGCGGCGACATCGGCGGCCGACACCTGGATGGGGTCGGCGAGCAGCAGCCATTCCACCACCTCCGAGCAGGGCGGCGTCGTCAGCGAGCCGGAATAGCGGTAATAGCCGAGCTTCGGCGGCAACATGGCATGCGGATCGATGCCGGCATCCGCTTTCACCACGGGGCCTTCCGCCGCCGGCATGGTCTTGACGATCTTGGCGAAGGCGGCATTCGCCTTGCCTTCCGTCATCAAGACTCCGACCACGGCGAGGCCGCCGGTATCGTTGCGGTGGACGAAATGCGCCTCCATCGCAAAATTCTTGCCGCCGATCATGTGCTCGCTCGGCCGATGGAAGTGGACCTGGAGCAGCTTGTATTTGACCTCGCCGAGAAGAAGCATGCTGCCTTCGGCGAAATTAAGCTGGATGGTATGGCCGTTGTTGACGATGGTGTCGGCGCTCTTGCCCCAGTTCAGCTTCAGCGCCGGCAATTGCGACTTGATCGTCGCCTCGATGTCGATCGGCGATTGCTGCAGGCCGACCGCGCAGGCCTTGTTGGCCGCGTCGAGATCGCCCCATTTGGCCGGACCGCCGGCGCCCTCGTAGCTCCAATGCGCGCCTTCGGCGGCGAAGCCCGGCTTGCAGAGCGGACACAGCGCAAGACCCGCGAGCGCTTTCAATGCGTGGCGGCGATTCATCATATTCCCCCTCAGATGAACTTGATCGGCAATGCGTGCGCAACCTAGGCGAGAGGGGCGGTGAGTCGCAAGATCGCCGCTGCAGATGCGGCCGGTGTCATGGTGCGGTCACGACGCCATCACTGGCTCGCCCACACGATCCGCGCGAGCCACGCCACATCGCTCGTCGCGAGCGTGCGCTCGCCCTGCATCGCCTCGAGCGGCTGCAAGTCCAGCGCCTTCGCCGTGCGACGCTTCAGTGTCGCGACCGTCACCTCGCCCGTCCTCGTCTTCACCACCACGCGATCGCCCTTGCGGACCGGCGCGCCGGGCGAGACCAGGATGATGTCGCCGTCGCGATACACAGGTGCAAGCGCATCGCCGGAAATCTCCAGCGCGAAAGTGCGGCCGTCTTCGGCATTGGGAAGCGCTGCCTCGGTCCAGCCCTTGCCGGACGGAAAACCTGATTCGTCGAAAGCGCCGCTCGCGCCCGCCATCGCGAAGCCGAGCAGCGGAACGGAGCGGTCCTCGCCCGCCTCGTCACCGATCAGCCTGGCGAAGCTGTCGATCGAGGATCCGGTCGCCGCCAGCGCCTTCGCGATCGATTCGGTCGAGGGCCAGCGCTCGCGGCCGTCGGAGGTGACGCGCTTCGATCTGTTGAAGGTGGTTGGATCGAGCCCGGCGCGTTTGGCGAGGCCCGACGGCGACAGGCCGGCGCGCTCCGCCAGCCGATCCAGCGCAACCCAGATCTGGTCGTGAGTCAGTATCCTCTGCGCTTTGGCCTGCCTGACCATGGAAGGTCCAGCCCGTCGCAACCCAGGAAAACTGTCCGCAAATCAACCGGTTTTCCGCTTTTCGCGCAAGAGGCGGTGGCTAACTCTTGAGTTCGGAGGGGGCCGCCTTTACGGTCTCGCCGGGTTTCGAACGACCCCGACAGACGAAAAAAACTCAAAAGACTCAAAGAGCAAACAGGGCTGCGTAAGCGGTGGTCAAGATCTACAAAATCTGTCCGGCCTCGGCCTGGCGCGAGGCGGAACGGCAGGGCGTGTACCGGGGCAGCGCGGACGATGCGCGCGACGGTTTCATCCATTTCTCGACTGCCTCCCAGGTTCCCGAGACCCTGCGCAAGCACTATTTCGGCCAGCGCGCGCTGTTCCTGATCGAGGTCGACGGCGATGCGCTCGGCAGCGAGTTGCGCTGGGAGCGCTCGCGCAACGACGAGCTGTTTCCGCATCTCTATGGCGAACTCGATCTCGGCGCCGTGATCGCGGTGACGAACCTCAACATGCGCTCCGACGGCGGCCACGACACACCGGAGCTTCTGCCGTGATCCGTGCCTTCGACGCTTTCTCGCTGCCGGTGCTGCGCTGGCTCGATCCGGAGGATGCGCATCGCCTCGCCATCCAGGGCCTGCGCTTCCTGCCGCCGGTCAAGCCGCGTCCTGACGATGCCAAGCTCGCGGTGCGCGCCTTCGGGCTCAACTTTCCCAATCCGGTCGGCATGGCCGCGGGCTTCGACAAGAGCGCAGAGGTGCCGGATGCGTTGCTGCGGCTCGGCTTCGGCTTCGTCGAGATCGGCTCGGTCACGCCGAAGCCGCAAGGAGGCAATCCGCGGCCGCGGCTGTTTCGCCTCGAGCGCGACGAAGCGGTCATCAACCGGATGGGCTTCAACAATGACGGCGCCGAAATTGCGCTGCGCCGGCTCGCTGCGCGCGCGCAGCATGGCGGCATCGTCGGCGTCAATGTCGGGGCCAACAAGGATTCGCCTGACCGCGTCGGCGACTACGTCAAGCTGATCGAGACCTTCGCGCCGGTCGCGAGCTACTTCACGGTCAATGTCTCCTCGCCGAACACGCCGGGCCTGCGCAATCTCCAGGAGGGCGCGCTGCTCGATGACCTGCTTGCGCGGGTGATCGACGCGCGCGAGCGGGTGCGGCAGAAGGCCGGCGATACGCCGGTGCTGCTCAAGATCGCGCCGGACTTGAGCCTCGCCCAGCTCGACGACGTCGTGCAGGTCGCGCGCTCGCGCAAGGTCGACGGCATGATCGTGTCCAACACCACCATCGCGCGGCCGAGCACGCTGCGCGAGGAGATACGCGCCAAGGAGCAGGGCGGTCTTTCCGGCCGGCCGCTGTTCCGCCTGTCGACGCGCATGGTTGCGGAGACCTATGTGCGGGTCGAGGGCGCCTTCCCGCTGGTCGGCGTCGGCGGCGTCGATTCCGGCGGTGCCGCGCTGACGAAGATCCGCGCCGGCGCGAGCCTGATCCAGCTCTATTCGTCACTGGTCTACAAGGGCCTCGGCCTCGTCGACGAGATCAAGCGCGACCTCACCTCGACGCTACTGCGCACGGGGCGGGATTCGCTGTCGGAGATCGTCGGCGCCGATGCGGCGACGCTCACGGCGGAAGATTGGCCGGGGATGTAAGGCAGTCTCGTGCCCAGGACGCAGCGCAGCGCTCCTTCAGCGGTGCGCTGCAGAGCCGGGGCCCAAAGGCTGCTGGGTCCCGGCTCTGCGTCGCATCACTGCGTGCTGCGCCGCGTCCGGGAGACGAGAGCTACGGCTTTAAAAACGTCGCCCTGAACAGCGCCGGATATCTTGCGCCCTGCAAGCCGCCGCGGGCGATATAGAATGCGATCAGCGCGCACCACAGCCCGGCATTGCCTAGAGATTGCAGCGCCAGCCAGACGCCGAGGAAGATCGCGAGTGAGGCCAGCATCAGGTTGCGCATCTCGCGCGCCCAGGTCGCGCCGACATAGATGCCGTCGAAGCCGAAGGCGAACACGCCGGGGATGGGCGCGAGCACGATGAACGGCAGGAAGGCGCGCGCGGCGTGGCGGACGTCCTCGCTCGCGGTCATGAAGTTGATGATATCAGGCCCAAGCAGCGCGAACACCACCGCGACGATCATCGCGAAGCCGAGGCCCCACGAGAGCACCAGCCGGGTTGAATCCGCAAAGCCTTTGGCATCGCGCGCGCCAAAGGTGCGGCCGCAGAGCTGCTGGGCCGCATTGGCGAGGCCGTCGAGGAAGAAGGCGCTGACCAGCAGGAAGTTGTTCAGCACCGAATTCGCGGCCAGCGTGACGTCGCCGGCGCGCGCACCCTTGGCGGTGAAGAACAGGAACACGCTGATCAGCGCCGCGGTGCGGATCAGGATGTCGGAATTCACCGCCAGCATCCGCATCAGCTTGGCGCGGTCGAACAGCGTTGCGCGGGGAACGGCAAAGCCGCCATGCGCATAGCGCCGGCAAACCACGACGCCGAGCGCGAAGCCGACGCTCTCCGACAGCAGCGCAGCGATCGCCGCACCCGCGATGCCGGTGTCGTAGACCAGCACCAGCAGGATCGTCGCCGCCATGTTGATGAGGTTGATGACGACCTGGAGCGCGAGCGCCGGATTGGCGCGGGCCTGCCCGACCAGCCAGCCGAGGATGACGTAATTGGCGAAGGCGAATGGCGAGGACCAGATCCGGATCGTGAAATAGGTTTTTGCCGCGCGCGTGACGCCTTCGCTGCCGCCCATCAGGTCGAGCAGCACGCCAGCAAGCGGCAATTGCAGTGCGATCAGCGCCGCGCCGATCAGCCCTGCGACGATGAAGCCGCGCACCAGGATTACGGTCTGCTCGCGCGTCTCGCCCGCACCGAGCGCCTGCGCGGTGAAGGCAAGCGTGCTCATGCGCAGGAAGCCGAACAGCCAGAACAGGCAGTCGAAGATCACGGAGGCCATCGCGACGCCGCCGAGCAGGGCGGCATCATCGAGCCGTCCGATTGCGGTGGTCGAGACCACGCCGATCAGCGGCGTCGTCAGGTTCGCGACCATCGCGGGGCCGGCGATGGCGAACACCTGACGGGAGCCGATCTTGAGGGGGACAGGCGCGTGCATGTCAGAACACGAGCACCATGCCGTCCTCGGCGGCGAGATGCTCGATGTCGTCCAGGCGCGACAGCATGTCGTCGCTCATGTGGGTGAGGACCAGACGTTTGGCGCCGATGGCGGTCAGGTGCTGTTCCAATGTCTTCAGGCTGAGATGATTCTTGACCACCTTCTCGTACATATACGCTTCGACGATGAAAAGGTCCGCGCCATGCGCCAGCGGAATGAGCGCCTCCGTCCATTCGGTATCGGCGCTGTAGGCGAGCGTGCGGCCCTCGGCTTCGACGCGGTAGGCAAGGAAGGGGCCGCCGGATTCGCCATGCACGACCGGGTAGGGCGTCACCGTCACCGCGTCGAAGCTTCGGCTTTGCTTCGGCGCGAGCTCGATGATCTTGAGTTCAAAATGCTGTCTTGTCTTCGAGGAATGCTCGAACAACGCTTCCATCACTTGGCTGAGCCGCGTCTCGAGACCCTGCGGGCCCACGATCGTCAGCGGCCGCGTCCGCCGCGAGAACTGTGCGTCGAGCAGGAAGAACGGCAGACCGGCGAAATGGTCGCCGTGGAAATGCGTGATGAGGATGAGATCGATCTCGTTACGGTCGATCGCGAGCCGCTTCAGCGCCGGCAGGGCCGACGCGCCGCAATCGATCAGAAAGTTCGCCCTGCGCCCCGAGACATGAAAGCAGGTGTTGAGCCTGCCGCCGGAGCCGAAGGCGTCACCGCAGCCGACGAAACGCAGTTGCATCGGCTGCGCACTCCCCGAAGCAAGTCGTTACCGGCCGCGCGGGGCGCCGAAGATGCGCGAGAGCAGCCAGATCGGGATCACGATGACCGCGCCGAGCAGGAAGTAGCGCCACAGCCAGTTGACAGTGTCGAAGCCGAGATCCCAGAGCCGCTGGAACAAGAGGCGAATGCTGTAGATGATATTCCAGGGATCGAAACCGATCGCGGCGAGCACGACGCCGACCAGGATCGAGAGCAGGACCAGCCGAAACGCGACCGCCAGCGGCGAGCCGCCGAGAAAGCGGTGCAGGCCGTCGCTGCGGCCGGCCGGCAAATCTCTGACGTCTTGGACCATCGCAAACTCCTCGGGCGGATTCGATCCCATTATAAGGCACGGCGGGGGACATGGGGAACCCGTGAAGGGGCGTCAATCGGGTTACGGGAGTTTAATTCGGGCAAGCGCGCCAGAGCTTCTGTTGTGGCACGCCGCTGGCCGCGGGCTCCTTAACTTCTCCCGCAAGCAAGCGGGAGAGGGGCGTACTGCCGTCGCGGCTGCGTCCAGCCTCAAGCCTCGCCCGGCTCACACCTCAATCTCCGCCGCCTCCGCCTTCAACATCCTCTCCAGTGTCTCCAGCCTATCCGCCTCCCGCGGCGGCTTGTCCCAGCGCAGGCGGCTGATGCGGGGAAAGCGCATCGCGACGCCGGATTTGTGCCGCGGCGAACGCTGCAGGCCCTCGAAAGCGACCTCCAGCACCAGGCCCTTGTCCGCCTCGTGCACGACATGGCGGACGGGGCCGAATTTTTCCGTGGTGTTGCGGCGAACGAAACGATCGATCTGCAAGAGCTCCTCGTCGGTGAAACCGAAATAGGCTTTGCCGACCGGCACCAGCTCGTCGCCGCTCTCGCCTTCGGTCCAGACGCCAAACGTGTAGTCGGAGTAATACGACGACCGCTTGCCGTGGCCGCGCTGCGCATACATCAGCACGGCGTCGATGATGTGCGGGTCGCGCTTCCACTTCCACCATTGTCCCTTCGGCCGGCCCGGCAGATAAGGCGCGTCCCGCCGCTTCAGCATGACGCCTTCGACCGCGTCCGCGTCTTCGCCCGCGCCGGCGCTTGCCGGGTCGGCACGCGCGGCGGTCAGCGCCTCCCAGCTTGCGAAGGGGACGGTGGGGGAGAGATCGATGCGGGGATCGTGGAGCTTTGCGATGAATGTCTCGAGCCGTTCGCGCCGCTCTGCGAACGGCAATTCGCGCAGATCGTTCTCGTCGTCACCGAGCAGATCATAGGCGCGAAGATGGATCGGAAACTCCTTGATCAGCTTCGGCGAGACGACCTTGCGGTTGAGCCGCTGCTGCAGGACGTTGAAACTCTGGACGCGGCCCTCGCGCAGGATCAATAGCTCGCCGTCGATCGCGCCGGGCAGCCGCAGCGACGGCACGAGATCCGGAAAGCTCCCCGTGATGTCCTCGCCGGTGCGCGAGTAGAGCCGCGCGGTGATGTGGCCGCGCTCGTCGCGGCCGGCCACCGCCTGCACGCGGATGCCGTCCCATTTCCATTCGGCAATGTAGTCGGCGGGATCCAGTGTCGTGAAATCCGTCTCCTCGATCGCGTGTGCCAGCATCACGGGGCGGAACGGCGCGGGATCGCGATTGACCGGCTTGTCGGCGCGGCCTTCCAGCCAGGCAAACAGGTCGAGATAGGGCGGCGCGAGCCCCGGCCAGATCAGCTCGACCTCATGCGGATCCTTGTCGCCCAGTGCTGCAGCGGCTGTCTTCGCCAGCCGCGCGGAAATTCCGATGCGCAGCGCCCCGGTGACGAGTTTCAAGAGCGCCCAGCGGCCGGTTTCATCCAGCTCGTCGAGCCAGCGCTCGAGCTGCTTTGGCAGCTCGGTCTTGCCGAGCGTGCGCAGCGTGGTGACAACCTCTGCGAGAGTCGGCGAAGGCGGGTTGTTGTGAGCGGCCAGCGATGCCTTCGGCCACATCAGCGCCACCGTCTCCGAAAGATCGCCGACATAGTCGTAGCTCAACCCGAACAACACCTCATCGGTGCGCGTTGCGATGAGATCGCGGATCAGCGCCGGCTTGGCGTGCTTGAAGCTGAGCGCGCCGGTCAGTGCCGCCAGCGCATAGCCGCGGTCGGGATCGCCGACTTCGCGAAAATAGCTGGTGATCAGCCGCAGCTTGTTGTTGCGGCCGGGCTCGTAGGCGAGGCGGTCCAGCAATTCGGCGAAGCGGTTCATGCCTCGGCCTCGTCAGTGAGCGGCGTCTCGGTCTCCTCCTCGTCGCCATAGCCGACGAGATCGAGCGGCCGCGCGCGGAGGCCTTGCGACTGGCACCAATGCACCAGCGCGTCTTCCTGCCCGTGCGTGACCCAAATTTCGCCCGCGCCGGTCGCCGCAATGGTCGCGGTGAGGCCGTCCCAATCGGCGTGATCGGAAATCACCAGCGGCAGCTCGACGCCGCGCTGCCGCGCGCGGGCGCGCACGCGCATCCAGCCCGAGGCGAACGCGGTGACGGGATCGGGGAAGCGGCGCGTCCAGAGATCTGACGTCGCCGAGGGCGGCGCCAGCGTGATGGTGCCGGCGAGCGCCGCCTTCTTCATGCCCTTCACCGGCCTGAGCTCGCCCAGCTCGATGCCGCGGCTCTGATAGTATTCGGTGATCTTCTCCATCGCGCCATGCAGGTAGATCGGCGCGTCAAAGCCGGCCTGCCGCAGCAGCGCGATCAAGCGCTGCGCCTTGCCGAGCGAATAGGCGCCGACGAGATGCGCACGCTCCGGAAACAGTGCGACCGAGGCCAGCAGCTTCTTCACCTCATCGGCCGCATTGCCGTGCCGGAACACCGGCAGGCCGAAAGTCGCCTCCGTGATGAAGACATCGCAGGGCACGAGCTCGAACGAAGCGCAGGTCGGGTCGGGCGCGTCCTTGTAGTCGCCGGAGGCGACGATGCAGGTGTCCTTGCAGGTCACTGCGATCTGCGCCGAGCCCAGCACATGCCCCGCCGGATGAAACTTCACCCGGACGTCGCCGAGCCGGATCTCCTCGCCATAGCGGATGACTTGGATCGAGCCGGCAAAATTCTCGCCATAGCGCAGCCGCATCATATCCAGCGTTTCCTGCGTCGCCAGCACGGCGCCATGGCCGGCACGGGCGTGGTCCGAATGGCCGTGCGTGATGACGGCCCGCTCCACGGGACGGACAGGATCGATGTGGAAGCCGCCGGGCTTGCAGCACAGCCCGGCAGCAACTGGCAGCAGGATCTCTTGAGGACGCATGGAAGTGATATAGGCAGCGGTGTCCCGATATTAACCCGTCATGCGCGGGCTTGCCGTGTCCGCTAGGCTTCGCCGGCCCGGTGGTGTAAAAGCCCGCCGAAGCCATTTGGCGGAGGCGGGACCGGCGCGTCCATCCTCTTAAAGAGTTGCTTTTTTGATGGATTGCCGGGACAAGCCCGGCAATGACGAGCCAAGTTCCCCATGCCGCTCCGCCTGTTCCTGACCTCCGGCGATCTCATGGCCGACCGCCGTTTCGAGTTCGCGCGCGACCTCCAGCTCAAGGGCGACCTGCCCGCCGCCGCCGACCTGCTGGAGCAGGCGATCGAGCTTGCGCCGAATTTTACCTCGGCCTGGTTCACGCTCGGCGAGATCCGTCAGCAGCTCGGCGAGCGCGACAAGGCGATCGCGGCGTTTCGGAAAGCGCGCGCTTCCGACCCGGAGGATCAGCATGGCGCCGGCCTGCATCTGATGCGGCTCGGCGATACTGAAATGGCGCAGATGCCGAAGGCCTATGTGCAGGCGCTGTTCGATCAATATGCGCCTCGCTTCGAGCACGCGCTGATCAACGATCTCGGCTATCGCGCCCCTGCACTGATCTTCAAGGCGGTGCTGGCCGCGCGCGTCGCCGCCAAGAAGCCGGCCTTCTTCAAGCGCACCATCGATCTCGGCTGCGGCACGGGACTTGCGGCAGCTGCCTTCGCAAAGCAGGTCGACCATTTCATCGGCATTGATCTCTCGCCCGGCATGATCAAGGAGGCGCGCGCCACCGGGCTCTATGCCGAGCTCGAGGTCGCCGACATGATCGAAGGCCTGCGCACCAAGCCTGATGCCAGCGCGAATCTCGTCGTCGCCGCGGACGCGTTCGTCTATCTCTCCGATCTCGCGCCCGTGCTGACTGAGGCCAAGCGCGTGCTCGTACCCGGCGGCGTGCTCGCCTTCACGCTGGAGACGCACGACGGGAGCGGCATCGTGCTCGGCGAAGGTCTGCGCTATGCCCACTCGGCGGAATATGTCGGCGGCGCCATTGCGAAAGCCGGCCTCATGCTGCTGACGCTGGAGCCGGCCTCGCCACGCAACGAGAACAACGAGCCGGTGCGCGGCCTCGTCGTCGTCGCCGAGAAAACTTGAGTCTAGGCGCTGCAACTCGAATGATTTGAGTGTCATTGCGTCGCAAAGCGACGACTTCCCACTTGCGAGCGATGCTGCCTTCCCAGCACAATGCACGCACCAGGGAGAAGCCAACAATGACCAGGAATCCATCGCGGCGCGATTTCAGCGCCGGCGCGCTCGCCACCATCGCTGCCTCCACCTTGCCCGCGCCGTATGTCCGGGCGGCGGAGAAGAAATACGATGCGGGTGCCAGCGACACCGAGATCAAGATCGGACAGACCGTGCCGCATTCCGGTCCCGGCTCGCTCTACGGCGTGCTCGGGCGCATCGGCGAAGCCTATTTCCAGATGCTGAACGAGAAGGGCGGCATCAACGGACGCAAGATCAAGTTCCTCACCATGGACGATGCCTACAGCGCGCCGAAATGCGTCGAGGCGACGCGGCGCCTGGTCGAGCAGGAGGAGGTGCTGGCGCTTTACGGCTCGCTCGGAACCGCACCGCAGACCTCCGTGCACAAATATCTGAACTCCAAGGGCGTACCGCAGCTGCTGCTCAACACCGGCGCGTCGAAGTGGAACAATCCGAAAGAGTTCAAATGGACCATGGCCGGCCTGCCGCTCTACCCGACCGAGGCGCGCATACTGGCGCGGCACGTGGTCAGCGTGAAGCCGAATGCCAAGGTCGGCATCCTCTACCAGAACGACGATTTCGGCCGCGACTTCCTGGGGCCGTTCAAGAAGGTGCTGGCCGATGCCGGCGGCACTGCGCAGGTGATCATGGAGCAGACCTACGATCTCACCGATCCGACGGTCGATTCCCAACTGATCAATCTCTCGAAGTCGGGCGCGGACGTCTTCTACAACATCTCCACCGGGAAGGCCTCCTCGCAGTCGATCCGCAAAGTCGCCGAGCTCGGCTGGAAGCCGTTGCAGCTGCTGTCGGCCGGCTCGACCGGCCGCTCTATCCTCAACGCTGCGGGCCTTGAGAACGCCACCGGCATCGTCGCCATCCGCTACAACAAAGAGGTCGGCCTGCCCAAATGGGAGAAGGACCCCGACGTGATGGCGTTCGAGGAGCTGCGCAAAAAGTACATGCCGACCATCGATCCCGACAACACCATCGCCTTTGCCGGCTACGGCCAGGCCGTGACCATGGGCGAGATCCTGCGCCGCTGCGGCGACGATCTCACCCGCGCCAACGTGCTGAAGCAGGCCTCCACACTCGCGGGCTTCCACTCGCCCTACTTCCTCGACGGCGTCACCTACAGCTACACGCCCGAGGACTACACGCCGATGAAGACGCTGTTCATCTCCACCTTCAGCGGCAAGGATTGGGACATCTCCGACAAGCCGATGTCGGAGTAGGGAAGGCGCACCGCTCTCTCTTCCCCTCTCCCCGCTTGCGGGAGAGGGTAGGGTGAGCGGGAGCCTCCGCAGGGACGGAGGCAGTTGGACTCACGCTGGCTTCACAAACTCGTCATGCCCGGGCTTGTCCCGGGCATCCACGTCTTTGTCACCGCGGGTGAGAACGTGGATGGCCGGGACAAGCCCGCATAAGCCCGGCCATGACGCCGGAGATGCATCTCGCTCTCCCACCCCCTCGACGAACTCACCCCTACGGCTTACCTGTGATGCCGTGCCGCCCCGCATCCTCAAATCCCCGGCCGAGCCCTCCGCGCTGCTGCCCGAGCGCTTCCAGCAATGGTTCGCGGCCCGGGGCTGGTCACCACGTGAGCATCAGCTCGCACTGCTAGAGAAGGCGCGCGAGGACCGTTCCGCGCTCTTGATCGCGCCGACCGGCGCCGGCAAGACGCTGGCGGGATTCCTGCCGACGCTGGTGGAGCTGAGTGCCGCCCTCGCGGCGCCGACGAAAGCCGTCGTCTCTACCGGTCGCACCGTGCAGCGCAGTAGCGGCCTTCACACGCTCTACATCTCGCCGCTCAAGGCGCTCGCCGTCGACATCGCCCGCAACCTCGAGCGCCCCATCGCCGAGATGGGCCTCCCGATCAAGGTCGAGACCCGCACCGGCGACACGCCGGTGTCGCGGCGCCAGCGCCAGCGGCGCTATCCGCCGGACGTCCTGCTCACGACACCCGAGCAGCTAGCGCTGCTGCTCTCCTCTGACGATGCGCCGTTCCTGTTCTCCTCGCTCAAGCGCATCGTGCTCGACGAGCTGCACGCGCTGGTGACGTCGAAACGCGGCGATCTGCTCTCGCTCGGGCTCGCGCGGCTGTGGCGGCTTGCGCCGCAGATGCGCGCGATCGGCCTTTCGGCGACGGTGGCGGAGCCGGATCAGCTCGCGCGCTTCCTGGTGCCGCAGCCCGAAGGCGGGAAGGTCGCCGCCGACATCGTCGTCGCTGGCGGCGCCGCTCCGCCGGAGGTCGAGATGCTGGATACGCGCGAGCGCCTGCCCTGGGCCGGCCACAGCGCGCGCCACGCGCTTCCGGAAATCTACGAGCTGATCAAGGCGAACAAGACCACGCTGGTCTTCGTCAACACCCGCAGCCAGGCCGAGATGCTGTTCCAGAATCTCTGGAGCATGAATGACGACGGCCTTGCGATCGCGCTGCATCACGGCTCGCTCGACGTTGCGCAGCGCCGCAAGGTCGAGGACGCGATGTCGGCAGGGCGCCTGCGCGGCGTGGTCTGCACCTCCTCGCTCGACCTCGGCGTCGACTGGGGCGACGTCGATCTCGTCGTCAACATCGGCGCACCCAAGGGATCGTCGCGCTTGATGCAGCGCATCGGCCGCGCCAACCATCGCCTCGATGAAGCCTCGCGCGCCGTGCTGGTGCCGGCCAACCGGTTCGAGGTGTTGGAGTGCCGCGTCGCCATCGACGCCATCGCGGAGAATGCGCAGGACACGCCGCCCTTGCGCACCGGCGCGCTCGACGTGCTGGCTCAGCACGTGCTCGGCTGCGCTTGTGGCGAACCGTTTTTCAGTGACGAGCTCTATGGCGAGGTCCGGACCGCGGCGCCCTACGCAAACCTGTCGCGGCAGGATTTCGACGATGTCGTCGATTTCGTCGCCTCCGGCGGCTACGCGCTGAAGACCTATGAGCGCTTCGCCCGTATCAAGCAGGACAAGGAGGGCCGCTGGCGCGTTGCTAACCCGAAAGTGCGGCAGAGCTATCGGATGAATGTCGGCACCATCGTCGAGGACGATATGCTGAAAGTGCGCCTGGTGCGCTCCCGCGGCGGCAGCCAGGGAAAAGCAGGCGGATCGACCGGCGTGATCGCGCGCGGCGGCCGGCTGCTCGGCGAGATCGAGGAGGCCTTCATCGAGGGCCTCAGCCCCGGCGACACCTTCGTGTTCAGCGGCGAGGTGGTGCGCTACGAGACCCTGGTTGAGGATCAGGTCTATGTCTCGCGCGCGCATGACAAGGATCCGAAAGTGCCGTCCTATATGGGTGGCAAGTTCCCGCTCTCGACCTATCTTGCCGAACGCGTTCGCCGCCTGCTCGACGACGGGCGCGCATGGAAAGGCTTGCCGGAGCAGGTGCGCGACTGGCTGTCGCTGCAGAAGGATGTTTCGCGCGTGCCCGCGGTGCGCGAGCTCCTGGTCGAGAGCTTTCCGCGCGCCAACAAGCATTACATCGTCTGCTATCCCTTCGAGGGTCGGCTCGCGCATCAGACCCTCGGCATGCTGCTGACGCGACGGCTCGAGCGCGCCCGCGCCCGGCCGCTCGGATTCGTCGCCAATGAATATGCGGTGGCGATCTGGGGGCTTGGCGATCTCTCCTTCATGATTCGCGACGGCCGGGTCAACCTCAACGCGCTGTTCGCCCCCGATATGCTCGGCGATGACCTCGAGGCCTGGCTCGCCGAATCCGCGCTGATGAAACGCACGTTCCGCAACTGCGCGATCATCTCCGGCCTGATCGCGCGCCGCCACACCGGCGAAGAGAAGAGCCGCCGCCAGGTGCTGTTCTCGACCGATCTGGTCTACGACGTCTTGCGGAAACACCAAGCCGACCACGTCCTGCTGCGCGCCGCCCGCGCCGATGCCGCCACGGGCCTGCTCGACCTGCGCCGCCTCGGCGACATGCTCGCCCGCATCCAGGGCCGCATCACCCACCGGGAACTCGACCACGTCTCCCCACTCGCCGTCCCCGTGATGCTGGAAATCGGCCGCGAGTCAGTTTATGGCGAAGCTGCAGACGAGCTTTTGGCGGAAGCCGCCGACGAACTCGTCAAAGAGGCGATGTCGTAGAGAATTTCTGCCAGTGAGGCGCGCAACCCCATCCACATCGTCATGCCCGGGCTTGACCCGGGCATCCACGTCTTTCTTGTTGCGGCAAGAGCGTGGATGGCCGGGCGTAGGCGAGCGGAAGCGACGCCGTTCTTCGAACGTTTATGCCCGGTCATGACGGAGCAAGTCGCATTTTCGGTGACGAACACACGGCACGTGGATGTTGCCGGCGTCTCGCTCCACACCGATCTCTCCGGCGCGCTGTTCTGGGACGAGCAGCGCCTGCTCGTCGTCTCCGATCTGCATCTGGAAAAAGGCTCCAGCTTCGCCACGCGCGGCGTGCTGCTGCCGCCTTACGACACGCTGGCCACGCTGAGCCGTCTCGCTGCTGTCATCTCCCGCCATAACCCGCGCACCGTCATCGCGCTCGGCGACAGCTTTCACGACCGCACCGCGCATGAGCGGCTGTCGCCTGACGATCGCGATGCCGTCGCCACGCTCCAGACCGGCCGCGACTGGATCTGGATCTCGGGCAATCACGATCCCATGTTGCCGCGCGATCTCGGCGGCACCATCGCCGACGAAGTCGCGATCGGCCCGATCACGTTCCGCCACGAGCCGACCGGCGCGGATGGCGAGATCGCCGGCCATCTGCATCCGAAGGCCCGCGTCTCCGCACGCGGCCGTTCGATGGAGCGCCGCTGCTTCGCCAGCGACGGAATGCGCGCCGTGATGCCGGCCTTCGGCGCCTATGCCGGCGGCCTCAGCATCCGCGATGCGGCGTTCGCAAAGATTTTTCCAAAGAGCGGTTTCGTCGCCCATCTGCTCGGCGATCGCCGCGTCCATGCGATCGCGGCCTCGCGCTGTCATTGAGTTCCCGGGGTTTGCCAACCGAAATTGGGACAGCGCTACGTTCGGTATTTATCCGGAGTCGCCGAAGTCGTTTGCGAGCTCTAACTTGGCTGCCGCCGGGGCTGGAATTTCGCATCCCGAACAAGAATTGCAACCGGCAAGGGGCTGTCGCAAGGCGGCCCCTTTCGATTCCGGCTATCCGCAGAGGGCGATTTGAGCACCTGCATTTCGGGCGACCACACACAGCATTTAGGTGGCACTGGAACAAATTAAGAACATTTTGGCAAGTCTTTGATATATCATTGTGATTCGGCGCGCTGCCGACACAATATCTAGCGTCTGTCAGACTCTGCGAGGACTACATGTCCAACATTGCCTTCGATCAGTTTGCTCTCACCCGCATCGCCGACTTCGCGCGCTCGCTGTCGCGGCTGCATCAGACAGCGCGGCGCTTTGCCGTCGACGACGACCAGTTCGACCGCGAATTCAACGCCGTGTGCCAGTCGATCTGGGGCTACACGATCGACGACATCAGCGACGATCTGTTTTCGCCCGAGGACCATCTGTTCCTCGATACGCTGGACGAAGCGCATGCACGCATCTTCGCAGCCGAGCAGGGTTACGACCTCGTCGACGATCAGGGCATGCTGACCGACTGGTGGGGCTTCTGCTGGATGATTCTGGCCGAGAAGCGCGGCCTGCTGACGGCCGAGAACCGCGCCGCCGCGCGCGCGGCGATCGAGGAGAAATACCTGGCCGCGCCGAACGTGATCGGGGTGATCATCGGGAGGTAGTGCTGCAACCTCCGTCATTGCGAGGAGCGAAGCGACGAAGCAATCCAGAATGCCTCCGCGGGTACATTTCTGGATTGCTTCGCTGCGCTCGCAATGACGAATTGGATGCAGTCGGGCTTAATCCAACCCCGCCCGCTTCGCCGACTTTGGCGTCTTCGGCACCGTCACGTCGGGCAGCGCCTCGCGCACGATCTCGGCCGGAGCCGGCGCATCCGCCGACACCGTTTCGGCGCGCACCGGCGCCACCTTCATCTCGCCGAGGCGGGCGCGGACCTGCGCGGTGAGACCGGGATAGGAGGCAACTGGCGTGAAGTCCGCGGCCTGGTCGTTGCCGACGCGGATGCCGGTATAGGCGACGAGACCGTCACTGGTGGCGATCACGTCGCCGGCTTTCAGCGAGGAGTCCAGCGCCAGATCGACCGGCGCGAGGCCGACCGGTTCGCGGCCGTTGCAGGTGCAGTCCGACCGCAGCGCCTTGCGGTAGGCGAACGCGTTCTCGCTGTCGGCGTAGCGCTCGCCGGTTTGCGAATAGGCCCCGTCAATGGACGAGCCGAAATACACCTTGGTCGCGCTGGCGGGACAGAACGCCTGACACATCTGCGCGGGCGAGGCGAGGCCGCGCATCAGCGGAAAATATTTGCCGTCGCAGCTGCGCACGCAGAACGCCGGGCCGGAGCCGCCGGCCGCGGCCGCGCGTGTCGGCGGCACATATTGCGAGGTTGCGGCGTTCTGCTGGCCGGTGAAGGGATCGGCGTAGGAGTTCCCTTGCTGCGGCACCTCGCGCTGCGGCCGCTGCTGCTGCAGGCCGCCGAAGAAAAAGTCGAACAGGCCTTCGGCCGAAACCGGGGCGGGGGCCGCGAGCATTGGAGCCGCAAGGAGGCTGGCTACAAGCATTGCGCGACGCTGTCGCCGCGCATGGGACAAGTGTGTACGCAATGCTCACTCCACCCGACGCTACTGAACAGGCCGAGATCTTGTGAGATCTCAGCACATGATTCACCATAGTGCGCGATGGTAAATGAGCAGTTGAGCGGAGGCGGTTTCAAGACGAGGCGGTGGCCTCTTTAAGGCCAGGCACAGCTTCCGACCGACCGTTGCTTCCGGGACACGCCCGGGCATGACGGCTGACAAAGTTGTGCTGCCTTACGCCTTCAAAAATTCCGACGCCTTGTACAGCGAGCGGAACGGTAGGCCGGCTGCGCCGAACGTGTCGGTGGCGCCTTCCTCACGGTCGACCATGGTCAGCACCAGCACGACTTCGGCGCCGGTCTCGCGCACGGATTCCACCGCCTTCATCGCCGAGCCGCCGGTCGTGGTGACGTCCTCGACGATCACGACCCGCTTGCCGGCGAGCGTCTCGCCCTTGGGTAGGCCCTCGATCGCGAGTCTTGCGCCGTGCTCCTTCGGCTTCTTGCGCACGAAGAACGCCGCGATCGGATGGCCCTTGATCCAGGAGATCTGCGCCAGCGCGCCGGCGAGCGGCACCGCGCCCATCTCGAGCCCGCCGATGAAATCGAGCTGGTCGTCCTTGAGCGCCTCATAGGTGAGCTCGGCGAGCAGCGTCGCGCCCTCGGGGTCGAGCATGGTCGGCTTGAGGTTGAAGTAGAAATCGCTCTTGCGGCCCGACGCGAGCGTCACCTCGCCGCGGCCGAAGGAGCGCCGGCGGATGATTTCGAACAGGCGGGCGCGGGAGGCGGATTTCGACACGGCGGTCCCTCAAACAGCGTTTTTGGAGGAGGCGGAATTTATCCGCGACGGCCGCGACATTCCAGAGGGGGCATCCCCCGTCAACAGGGATCGGCCATCCCGGCCCGCCGGTTGTGGGGATGCCAGCGCCGAGGTAGTTGGATGCCGAACATTTCGGGGAAGGGAACGAGGCAAGGACATTGGGCATGACGATCGAGCTGCACACCTGGAACACGCCGAACGGCCGCAAGATCTCGGTCGCGCTGGAGGAAATGGGGCTGCCCTACAAGGTGGTCCCGGTGAACATCACCAAGGGCGAGCAGATGGCGCCCAGCTTCCTGAAGCTGTCGCCCAACAACAAGATCCCCGCGATCCTCGACCCCGAGGGCCCCGACGGCAAGCCGGTCAGCATCTTCGAGTCCGGCGCGATCCTGCTCTATCTCGGCGAAAAGACCGGCAAATTCCTGCCGAAATCGCTTGGTGCGCGCATCCCCGTCTATGAATGGCTGATGTGGCAGATGGGCGGCTTCGGCCCGATGCCCGGCCAGGTGCATCACTTCATCGCGCTCGAGAACGAGCAGGACCGCGCGTATGGCCTCAAGCGCTACATGGCCGAGACCCGCCGGCTCTATGGCGTGCTCGACCGCCGGCTCGATGGCCGCGACTTCGTCGCCGGCGACCTCTCCGTTGCCGATTTCGCCATCCTGGGCTGGGCCTGGCGCCATCCTCGCCACAAGGTTGAGCTGGCCGATTTCCCCAACGTCAAGCGCTGGTACGACGCGCTGATGGCGCGCCCTGCCGTGAAGCGGGGGATGGAGGCGAAGCTGGATTGAGGGTGGATTTTCTCCCTCTCCCCGTTCTTACGGGGCCACGACGAGCTTCGCTCGCGCTGAAAGGGTTGGGGTTCGGGGCCGCTTTCCCTACGCGAGATGGTGGCGAGACCTGTACCCCTCACCCGAATTCGATCTCGATCGAATTCGACCTCTCCCGCAAGCGGGGAGAGGTTAACAGGTCTCACACCTTCTTCGCTTCCACCGCCATGCGCACGGCAAGTCCGGCCAGCACGGTGCCCATCAGCCAGCGCTGCATCAGCAGCCAGCTCGGCCGGCTCGCCAGGAATAGCGCGATCGAACCCGCCGCGAGCGCGATCATCGCATTGACGCTGACGCTGATCGCGATCTGGATCGCGCCCAGCACCACCGACTGCGTCAGCACGCTGCCGGCCATCGGGTCGATGAACTGCGGCAGCAGCGCCAGATACAGCATCGCGATCTTCGGGTTGAGCAGGTTGGTGACGAAGCCCATCGCGAACAGTTTGCGCGGGCTGTCGATGGCAAGCGTCTTCACCTGGAACGGCGAGCGCCCGCCCGGCTTCACCGCCTGCCAGGCGAGCCAGAGCAGGTAACCGGCACCGGCAAAGCGGAGCGCGTCATAGGCAAAGGGGATCGCGAGCAAGAGCGCCGTGATGCCGAACGCCGCGCACAGCATGTAGAACACGAAGCCCAGCGCCACCCCGCCGAGCGAGACGATGCCTGCGGCCGGCCCCTGCGTGATCGAGCGCGAGATCAGATAGATCATGTTCGGCCCAGGCGTGAGCACGAGACCAAGGCAGACGAGCGCGAAGCTGAGCAGAGCGGAGGCGTGGGGCATGGTGAACCGGTGCGGGTGATGGCACGGTTCTAATATGAGCGGGCGCGCGGGGCCACCGCGCAATTGCACGGAGGACAATTGAGTTTCGCGCTACGCGCGCGGTGCGCTCCCTCGCCCCGCTCTCACGGGGAGAGGTGAGGAGAGATCAATGCGCTTCATCCCAATTGTTTGCCGCGCGCGCATCGACATGCAGCGGCACCGACAGCAGCACGGCCGGGAACGGCGCGTCCTGCATCACGTGCTGCACGACCGGCAGCGTCGCCTCGACCTCGGCATCCGGCACCTCGAAGATCAGCTCGTCATGCACCTGGAGCAGCATCTGCGCCGAGAGCTTCTTCTGGGCCAGCGCATCTTCAACCCGCGTCATGGCGCGGCGTATGATGTCGGCCGCGGTGCCCTGGAGACGCGCGTTGATCGCAGCGCGCTCGTTGAAGGCGCGCACCGAAGCGTTCGAGGCCTTGATGTCGGGGTAGTGGCACTTGCGGCCGAACAGCGTGGTGACGTAGCCGTGCTGCCGGCAGAACTCCTTGGTCTCGTCCATATAGGCGCGGATGCCGGGGAAGCGCTCGAAATATTTCTTGATGTAGGCCGAGGCTTCCTCGCGGGCGATGCCAAGCTGGTTGGCGAGACCGAACGCCGAGATGCCGTAGATGATGCCGAAATTGATCGCCTTGGCGCGGCGGCGGATCTCGCTCGGCATGCCCTCGATCGGCACGCCGAACATCTCCGATGCCGTCATGGCGTGAATGTCGAGCCCGTCGCGAAACGCCTGCTTCAGCACGGGAATATCGGCGATTTCGGCGAGCAGCCGCAGCTCGATCTGCGAATAGTCGGCGGAGACGAGCTTGTGCCCCGGCGTTGCGATGAAGGCGCGGCGGATCTTTCGCCCGTCCTCGGTGCGCACCGGAATGTTCTGCAGGTTCGGCTCGTTCGACGACAGCCGGCCCGTCGTGGTCGCGGCCAGCGCGTAAGTCGTGTGCACGCGATGGGTCTGCGGATGGACGTAGGTCGGCAGCGCGTCGGTATAGGTCGATTTCAGCTTCGAGACCTGGCGCCACTCCAATATCTTTTTCGGGAAGTCGTAGCCCTGCTCGGCGAGATCGTCGAGCACCTGCGCCGTGGTCGACCACGCGCCGGTCTTGGTCTTGCTGCCGCCTGGCAATCCCATCTTGCCGAACAAGATGTCGCCGATCTGTTTGGGGCTGCCGACATTGACCGGCTCGCCCGCGATCTTCTGGATCTCGGCCTCGACGCGCGCGGCGGTCTGGGCGAACTCGCCCGACAGGCGTGAGAGCACCTGGCGGTCGATCGAGATGCCGCGCCGCTCCATGCGCGCGAGCACCGGGACCAGCGGCCGTTCCAGCGTCTCGTAGACGGCGGTCATGTGCTCGGCGACGAGGCGCGGCTTCAGCACGCGCCACACGCGCAGCGCCAAGTCGGCGCGTTCCGCCGACAGCGGCGCGGCTTTGTCGATCGGCACCTGGTCGAAGGTGATCTTGCCCTTGCCGCTGCCGAGCAGCTCGCTTTCCTTCAGCATGGCGTGGCCGAACCAGCGCTCGGACAGCGATTCCAGCGCATGCGAGCCACGCCCGGCGTCGAGCACGTAGGAGATCAGGAGCGCATCGTCGATGTTGCGCAGAGTGATGCCATGCTGCGCCAGCATCACGGCGGCGAACTTGGCGTCGAAGCCGATCTTGAGGATGCCCGGTGATTCCAGCACCGGCCGCAGCGCCTCGATGGCGTCGTCATGCCCGACCTGGTCGGGCGCAAGCCCCGCGTCGAACAGGCCGGCGCCGCCGCCGGCCTGTTTGTGCGCCAGCGGCAAGTAGCAGGCTTCGTTCGGCGCCAGGGCCAGCGCGATCCCGCAGAAGTCGGCCTGCATCGGGTCGATGGAGTTCGCCTTGATCTCGATCGCGACATGGCCGGTATCATGGATGCGCGCAACGAAGGCATTGAGCTCCTTCAGCGACTTGATCGCCTGATACCTGGCCCGCTCGACCGGAAGCTTGCGTAGCGCCTCTTCGCGCGCCGCGGCGAGCGAGATCGGCCCGCCCTTCGGGCTCGCGGCCTTGTCCTCCTTGCTCGCCGATTTGTTGGGCTCGTTCGGCCGGGCCTGCGGCGCCGCGCCAGACCCCGGCGCGGGCACGACGTCCGAAGGCGGCAGCGGCGAGAACACGCTGGCGCCGCTCGCATAGCCGGGATCGGCGTCGACACTGGCGGGATCGATCTGCGAATAGTCGGCGACGCGGCGCGTCAGCGTGGAAAATTCCATCGCCTTCAGGAAGGCGATCAGCTTGCGCGCGTCGGGCTCGTGGACAGCGAGATCGTCGAGCGGCACGTCCAGATCGACCTTGTCGTCGAGCAGCACGAGCTTGCGCGAAATCCGCGCCTTCTCGGCATTCTCGAGCAGCGCCTCGCGCCGCTTCGGCTGCTTGATCTCGCCGGCGCGGAACAGAAGCTGGTCGAGATCGCCATATTCGACGATCAGCTGCGCGGCGGTCTTGATGCCGATGCCGGGGACTCCAGGCACGTTGTCTGTGGAATCGCCGGCCAGCGCCTGCACCTCGACCACCTTCTCCGGCGGCACGCCGAACTTCTCGATCACCTCGGGGATGCCGATGCGGCGGTCCTTCATGGTGTCGTACATGGTGACGCAGTCGGTGACGAGCTGCATCAGGTCCTTGTCGGAGGAGACGATGGTTGCGCTCGCGCCGCGCTCGCAGGCCTGCCGCACATAGGTCGCAATCAGATCGTCGGCCTCGAAGCCGACCTGCTCCAGGCAGGGCAGGTCGAAGGCGCGCACGGCCTCGCGGATCAGCGCGAATTGCGGGATCAGGTCGTCAGGCGCCGGCGGCCGGTGCGCCTTGTAGTCGGGATAGATCTTGTTGCGGAAGGTGATTTCCGACTTGTCGAACACGATCGCCAGATGCGTCGGCCGGTTGTCCTCGGGCATGTCGCGCAAGAGCTTCCACAGCATGTTGCAGAAGCCGAGCACGGCATTGACCTGCAAGCCGTCCGACTTGCGGTTCAGCGGCGGCAGCGCGTGATAAGCGCGGAAGATGTAGGAGGAACCGTCGACCAGGAACACGTGGTCGCCCTTCCCAACCGCCTTCGCCGCAACCGGTTTGGCAGCAGCCTTGGCAGCAGCGGGCTTGTTGCCGGCGGCCTCTTTGGCTTCCGTAGTCTTGGCTTCGGTAGCCTCGGCTTCCGTAGTCTTGCGCGCAGCCTTGGTGTCAGCTTTGGCGGTGGTTTTCGGGGATGTTTTGGGCATGGCCGCAATGTATGAATTTTTGCGGGTTTTGACAGCCTCGGAAGCGCGAATTTTGGGCTGGTCGCGCGACTATCCCCCGCTGTCATTCCCCGCGAAAGCGGGGAATCCAGTACGCCGCGGCCTCTCGGCTCCATCACTGACGTCTCGGCGTACTGGGTCGCCCGGTCAAGCCGGGCCACGACACCGTGAGCGCAGCTACTCCGCCGCCTGCGGCACCGGCCCCGCCTTCTTCGGCGCGATCCAGAACGCATCCGGCCGCTCGAACAGGAAGTGGGCGCCCATGCGCAGCGCGGCCCGCCAGATCGCCAGCGATCCAATCACGCCGACGATGGTCACGATCAGCGACACCGTGCCGATGTCGGCAATGATGCCAGTGCGCAAAAGCAGCGTGCGGGTCGCCGCCATCGGTAGGAAAAAGGCGAGATAGATCACGATCGAATGCTCGCCGCAGAAGCGGAAGAAATTGAGCCAATGCGCGCGCGCCAGCAGTGTGCCCATCGTGATGATCGCGCACGCGCCGGCAAAACCGAGCCCGAGCGAGACGATCTTCCACTCGCTCGCGCCAATAGCGACGAGGCCGGCATTGACCAGCGCCCAGGTCGCGAGCCCGGCGAGTGCCAGCGCGGGATGTTTTCGCGCGCGGTCCGACAGCGCGAACACGTAAGGCGCGAACAGATAGCCCGAATAGAAGTAGACGAAGCGCGCGCAGAATTCGTCGATCGCGGTCCAGCCGGTCGCGATGCGCGCCGTCTCCAGCGCGGCGGCAATGATCCAGATCGCAAGCGGAGGGATTCGCCGTGTCAGTTTTGTGACGACGAAGAACACCGGCAGCAGATAGATGAACCACAGCGTGCCGAACGGCTCGATGAAGGATTCCAGATACAACAGGCCCGCGTCACGCCAGCTCGATTCCGCGGCGAAGGCGGGCGCCTTGAAGCCGAACTGGATTGTCACCCAGACGACATAGAAATAGGCGAAATGCACCACCTTGCGGTCGAGATAGGTTCGCCAGTCGCGATCGATCACCAGTGGCAGGAACAGGCCCGAGATCAGGAAGAAATCGGGCATCCGGAACGGCTTTGCAAAGGCCACCAGGACATGTATGAAACCGGTCTTGCCGGCGGCGAGCTCCACCCCCAGCACCGAATGCATCATCACGACCATGATGATGCAGATGCCTTTGGCGTAATCGACCCAGTCGACACGCCCGGCCCTCGGGGCCTTCGGGCTCCTGCTTGCTGCGATTGTGCCTGATGATGCCATGATGTCCCGTTTCGAGGCGTGTTCCGCCCAGCTCCGTATGGGCGTGGGGCAGTTTGGATCCCAGTGGGTTTCCGACTTCTTTACCGGTTCAAGCTGCGTGCCGGTTTTTGCATGCGGGCTGTTCCCTCCCCATCGGAAAGTGCTAAACCGCCCCGAGTTGGGGTTTTGTTAACCAGCCAGAACAGGGTTTTTCATGCGAATCGCGATGATCGGCACGGGTTATGTGGGACTGGTGTCCGGGGCCTGCTTTGCGGATTTCGGTCACGAGGTCACGTGCGTCGACAAGGACGAGAAGAAGATCGCCAGCCTTCATCGCGGCGAGATCCCGATCTACGAGCCCGGTCTGGATGAGCTGGTTGCCAGCAACGTCAAGGCCAAGCGGCTGGACTTCACCACCGATCTGTCGAAGCCGGTTGCCGAGGCCGACGCCGTGTTCATCGCGGTCGGCACGCCCTCGCGCCGCGGCGACGGCCACGCCGATCTGTCCTATGTCTACGCCGCCGCGAGGGAGATCGCGCAGGCGCTGTCCGGCTTCACCGTGGTGGTGACCAAGTCGACCGTGCCGGTCGGCACCGGCGACGAGGTCGAGCGCATCATCCGCGAGGCCAATCCTAACGCCGACGTCGTCGTCGCCTCCAACCCCGAGTTCCTGCGCGAGGGCGCGGCGATTCGCGACTTCAAGTTCCCCGACCGCATCGTGGTCGGCACCTCCGACGAGCGCGGCCGCAAGGTGATGGGCGACCTCTATCGTCCGCTGTCGCTGAACCAGGCACCGCTGATGTTCACCGCGCGCCGCACCGCGGAGATGATCAAATACGCCGCCAACGCGTTCCTCGCGACCAAGATCACCTTCATCAACGAGATCGCCGATCTCTCGGAGAAGGCCGGCGCCAACGTCCAGGAGGTCGCCCGCGGCATTGGCCTGGACAACCGCATCGGCACCAAGTTCCTGCATGCCGGTCCCGGCTTCGGCGGCTCGTGCTTTCCCAAGGACACCAAGGCGCTGATCAAGATCGCCCAGGACCACGACGTGCAGCTGCGCATCGTCGAATCCGTGCTGGCGGTCAACGAGAACCGCAAGCGCGCGATGGCGCGGAAGGTCAGCCAGGCGCTCGGCGGCTCCTTGCGCGGCAAGACCATCGCGGTGCTCGGCCTCACCTTCAAGCCCGACACCGACGACATGCGCGATGCGCCGTCGATCCCGCTGGTCACCGGCCTGATCGACATGGGCGCGACCGTCAAGGCCTTCGACCCGGTCGGCATGGAGCAGGCGAAGGGTGAGCTGCCCAGCATCACCTATTGCGAGGACGCCTATTCCTGCGCGCAAGGCGCCGACGCCGTCGTCATCGTCACCGAATGGGTCCAGTTCCGCGCGCTCGATCTCGACCGGCTGAAGAGCGCCATGGCCCAGCCCGTCATCGTCGACCTCCGCAACATCTACCGCCCGGAAGAGATGGAAGCCGCAGGCTTCACCTACGAGAGTGTCGGGCGCCCGCCGGTGCAGGGCTGACGCTCCACGAGAGTGCATAATTCCGTCATGGCCGGGCTTGTCCCGGCCTTCCACGTCTGTTTTCTAATCCAAGAACGTGGATGCCCCGGGGCAAGCCCGGACATGACGAGCGGATGATTTCTTGCCTCGCAGCTTCGACACTCCCCTCCCGATCGACGCCGTGCTCGACGACCTCTCGCGCACGCTGGAGGCGCATAACGCTGCCGTGCTGGTCGCCCCTCCCGGCGCCGGCAAGACCACGCGCGTGCCGCTGGCGTTGCTCGATGCACCCTGGGCCAGAGACAGGAAGATCATCGTGCTGGAGCCGCGCCGCATCGCCGCGCGCGCCAGCGCCGACCGCATGGCCAAGTCGCTCGGCGAGCGCGCCGGCGAAACCGTCGGCTACCGCGTTCGTTTCGGCTCGAAGATCTCGCGCGCCACGCGCATTGAGGTCGTGACAGAAGGCATCTTCACCCGCCAAATCCTCCACGATCCCGAACTTTCAGGCGTCGCCGCCATCCTGTTCGACGAATTCCACGAGCGCTCGCTCGACGCCGACATGGGCCTCGCTTTGGCGCGGGACGCACAACTCGGCTTGCGCGAAGATTTACGCATCCTCGTAATGTCGGCGACGCTCGACGGCGCCCGGGTCGCAAAGCTGCTCGGCGATGCACCTGTCGTCGAGAGCGAAGGCCGGGCGTTTCCGGTCGAGACGCGCTATCTCGGCCGCAAGGCCGACGCGCCGATCGAGCGGCAGATGGCGGATGCGATTGCGTCCGCGCTCCGCGCCGACAGCGGCTCGGTGCTGGCCTTCCTGCCGGGCGCTGCCGAAATTCGTCGCACCCAGAATTTCCTCAGCGAGCGCGTGCAGGACGCCAGCATCGAGATCGTGCCGCTGTTCGGCGCGCTCGACGCCGCCGTGCAGGATCGCGCCATTGCGCCAGCGCCGAAGGACATGCGCAAGGTCGTGCTGGCGACCTCCATCGCGGAGACGTCGCTCACCATCGAAGGCGTCCGCATCGTGGTCGATTCTGGCCTTGCCCGGGTGCCCCGCTACGAGCCGGACATCGGCCTGACCAGGCTCGAAACCGTGCGCGCCGCGCGCGCGGCGGTGGACCAACGCCGCGGCCGCGCCGGCCGTACCGAGCCCGGCGTCTGCTATCGGCTTTGGGACGAGCCGCAGACGGCTTCGCTCGCGCCCTACACCCAGCCGGAGATCCTCAGCGCCGACCTGTCCTCGCTGGTGCTCGACCTCGCGCAATGGGGCGTCGCAGACCCTGCCGCGCTGTCATTCCTGGATCCGCCGCCGCAGCCGGCCTGGAAAGAGGCCAGGAGCCTGCTCCAAGAGCTCAACGCGCTCGATCGCGACGGCCGCATCACTGCAGAGGGCAAGAGCCTGCGCGCGCTGGCGCTGCCGCCGCGGCTCGCACGCATGATCGTGGATTCGCATCGCGCAGGCAGCGGTGAAGCCGCCGCCGAGATCGCGGCGATCATTACCGAGCGTGGGCTTGGCGGCGACAGCGTCGATCTCGAGCACCGGCGCGACCAGTTCCGCCGCGACCGCTCGCCGCGCGCCGCCAGCGCCCGCGATCTCGCGCGGCGCTGGGCCTCGCAGGTGGCGGCGTCGGAGAAGGCGCGCGAGCAGGTTGATCTCTCCACCGGTCTGATGCTCGCCTATGCCTTCCCGGACCGTGTCGCGCGCAACCGCGGCAATGGCAGTTTCCTGCTCGCCAATGGCCGTGGCGCTGCGGTGGAGCAAACGTCGTCGCTCGCCCGCGCGCCCTATATCGCGATCGGCGAGATGACCGGCACGGCCGCGAGCGGCCGCATCCTGCTCGCCGCGCAGATCACACAGGCCGAGATCGAACAGCATTTCGCCGAGCACATCGAGAGCGTCGACGAGATCTCGTTCGATCGCGGCGCGATGGCGCTGCGTGCACGACGCAAGCGCGCGCTGCATGCGATCACGCTCTCCGAGGTCATGCTTGCCGTGTCGCCTTCGGAGGACACTGCGCGCATTCTTGCCGACGGGCTGATCGCCGCCGGCCTCGACCGGCTGCCCTGGTCGAAGGCCGCAAAACAATGGCGCGACCGAGTGATGTTTCTGCGCAAGGCCGAAGGCGAGAGCTGGCCGGACCTATCCGACGACGGACTGATCGCGCGGCGCGACGATTGGCTGATGCCGGCGCTCTACGACAAGATCGCGCTCAAGGACATCTCGGCCGGCGATCTCTCCGACGCGCTGATGGCGCTATTGCCCTGGGAGATGCGCGCGCGGCTCGACCGCGAAGCGCCGACGCATTTCGAGGCGCCGACCGGCAGCGTGCTCGCGATCGACTATGAGGCGGAGCAGGGGCCGACCATCGCGGTGCGGCTGCAGGAGTTGTTCGGCCTCAACACCCATCCCTCGATTGCCGCGGGCAAGGTGCCGCTGGTGCTGGAGCTGCTGTCGCCGGCGCAGCGCCCGGTGCAGGTGACGCGCGATCTCCCCGGCTTCTGGCGCGGCAGCTACGCCGCGGTCCGCTCCGATCTGCGCGGCCGCTACCCGCGCCATCCCTGGCCGGACGATCCCGCCAGCGCCGCGCCGACAAGGCGGGCGAAGCCGCGCGGGACGTGATGTGTCTTCTCCCTCGTCCCGCGTTTGCGGGAGAGCGTCGAGCCACCACCGCATTAACCGTTCGCTCATCCTTTTCGCCAAAATGGCACCGTTCTGCCTGCGGCTTCGCTCGCGGGCGGGCGTGTGGCGTGGTGAAATCGGGCTTTCCGGCTCGGAAGTGGTGTGATGCGTAACATTGTGATCATCGCGGCCGTCATGATCGGCCTCGGCACCTTCATGGCGCAGATGGCGGACAAGATGAGCATGGCCTCCGCGACCTCCGCGCCGCGCACGACGGTCGCTCTTGCGGCCGCGGCGCCGGCCGGCGGCCGCACGCTCAACATCCCGCGCGACGGCCGCGGTCATTTCCAGACCGAGGGGCGCATCGAGGGCCAGCGCATCGGCTTCATGGTCGACACCGGCGCTTCCGTCGTCGCGCTCAACGAGACCTCCGCCGCGCGCTTCGGCCTCCGCCCGACGCGCAGCGAGTACAACGCTACGGTCTCCACCGCCAACGGCACCATCAAGGCCGCGCGCACCAGCATCGCCATGCTTGATGTGGGCGGCCTCGTCGTGCGCGACGTCGATGCCATGGTGCTCCCGGACGAGGCGCTGTCGGAGAACCTGCTCGGCCTCTCCTTCCTCTCCCGCCTCAAGCGATTCGAATACGCCAACGGCCAGATGATGCTGGAGCAATAGCCTCGCTCCACGCTCTTGCGGGTCATGCGCCCAGTAGAGCATGACGAACTAGGTTCGGCGGGCCGTCCGTAGTTCACTGTCCCTACGGGAGAGGTGTCCTGAGCGCGCATCGATTGATCCAAGTCTCGTCGCGCTTTAAAGCATGATCCGGAAAAGTGCGCAGCGGTTTTCCGAAAAGATCATGCGCAAACATCGAGCTAAAGCGCGATGACGATTTATCCTGATCTCATCGCGCTTTAGACGATGCGCGGCGCGACGATGTTCCAGTATCGCGGTTCGCTCGGCGATTGGATTCGAATCCAGCGATAGGGCGTGCGCAGCCACGGTCTGATCTGCGTCGTCAGATTGTCCAGCACCAGATCGCCGCTCCGCGTTCGAACGACCAGAACCAGATGGTGCTTGCCCCAGACGCTCACGACCTCACTGAGCAGAAGCGCCCGCTGGGGCCAGCCCCGGCTGAGTAGCTTGTGGCGCTTGCTGACGGCGTAGTCGTTGCAGTCGCCGCGGTCGGGATCGATCAGCCAGACTTCCCCCTCCAGGCCCAGCTCATTCGGCTCGGGGATGATGGCCTTGTTCACGGCCTCGTTAACCTCCTTCAGATCTGCCCATCGCTCTTCAGTCAAGTGAACCGGACCGCCACGAAACGGCAGGCGAGCGCGGCATTCGTCGGGATATTGCAAGCAGAATTTGGTGTGGGCCATCGGTCCAAGCGTCGGATTGCCAAACCTGATGTTGAGGGGTTGCGGCGGAGGGCCGGCCGGTCGGTCCAACAGCCTCTCGTTGGCCGCATGAGCGGCCATCATTTGGCAGATCGACAAGGCCGTGCCGGCCGCGATTGCGACCAGGATCGACGCCGTGCGCATCGCTTGTCTCCTACGCGTAACGTGGGGAGAGAGCTCGAGACGAGGCTTCCGTTAATGATCCAATTGATCAGTCAGGCCGCGTGCTGCGCCATGGCGATTGCGGATAAATGAGAGGGCGAGGTGGAGTAACCCTGAGTGGACATCCGCGGCCGGCCCGGTCGGCTTCAATACGATCCCTCGATCCGAGACCGTGAGGCGCGACAGCGCATCTGAGGGTGTGATCGATCATGGCAGAATCCTGCCATTCTTGCGTGCGACGTGCGCATCGCCAAGCAGCAGTAAGGTTTTCCCGTGACCAAACTGCCGCAATTATCAGCCATAAGCTGCCATTCCCTCCTTCCGCTGCAGCCCGGCATTCGCTAAAGCTGCGGCAATCCTAGCCCTTCGCGAGATTGTCTCAATGTTTCCCAAGCCGAAATCCGTACTTTTGCCCAATACCTACGGCTTCGAATCCGAGCCGATGGTGAAGCCGACCGGCTTTCGTGAATACGACGCGCGCTGGCTGTTTCAGAAGGAAATCAACCTGATGGGCGTGCAGGCGCTGGGCATGGGCTTGGGCGCGCTGATCGCCGAGCTCGGCGTCAGCCAGGAGATCGTCACCGGCCATGATTTCCGTGGCTATTCGGCCTCGATCAAATACGCGCTGATCTCCGGCCTGATGGCGGCGGGCTGCAAGGTGCACGACATCGGCCTCGCGGTGACGCCGATGGCCTATTTCGCGCAGTTCGATCTCGACGTGCCTTGCGTTGCCATGGTCACGGCCTCGCACAACGACAATGGTTGGACCGGCGTGAAGATGGGCGCCAACCGTCCGCTGACCTTCGGTCCCGACGAGATGACGCGGCTGAAGGAAATCGTGCTCAATGCCGAATTCAAGAACAGGGACGGCGGCTCCTACCGGTTCCACGAAAACTATCCGGCGCGGTACATCGCCGATCTCACCAATCGACCGAAGCTGACGCGCAAGCTCAAGGTCGTCGCCGCCTGCGGCAACGGCACCGCCGGCGCGTTCGCGCCGCAGGTGCTGGAGGCGATCGGCTGCGAGGTGATCCCGCTCGACACCGAGCTCGATCACACCTTCCCGAAATACAATCCGAATCCCGAAGACATGGAGATGCTGCACGCGATCCGCGACGCGGTGCTGCATCACAAGGCCGATGTCGGCCTCGGCTTCGACGGCGACGGCGACCGCTGCGGCGTCGTCGACAACACCGGCGAGGAGATCTTCGCCGACAAGGTCGGCGTGATGCTGGCCCGCGACATGTCGGCGATCCACAAGGACGCGCAGTTCATCGTCGACGTGAAGTCGACCGGCCTGTTCGTCACCGATCCCATCCTGCAGAAGCAGGGCGCGAAGACCGCCTATTGGAAGACCGGCCATTCCTACATGAAGCGCCGCACCAACGAGACCGGCGCGCTCGCCGGTTTCGAGAAGTCGGGCCACTTCTTCTTCAACAAGCCCTACGGCCGCGGCTATGACGACGGCCTGGTCTCGGCGATCGCGATCTGCGACATGCTCGACCGCGCCCCCGGCAAGTCGATGGCGGATCTGAAGGATGCGCTGCCAAAAACCTGGTCGTCGCCGACCATGTCGCCGCATTGCGCCGACGAGGTCAAATACGGCGTCATCGACAAGGTGGTGAAGCACTTCGAGGATCTGCGGACCACGGGCGCGAAGATCGGCGGGCAGGCGATCCGCGATCTCGTCACCGTCAACGGCGTACGCGTCACCGTCGAGGACGGCAGCTGGGGCCTTGTGCGCGCCTCCTCCAACAAGCCCGAGCTCGTCGTCGTGGTCGAAAGCCCGGTCTCCGAGCAGCGTATGCACGACATGTTCGAGATGGTGAACAGCGTGCTGCGCAACCATCCGGAGGTTGGCGAGTATAATCAGAAGATTTGAGGTGGGAGCGGAGAGCGCTCGCGCTCGCCGCACTCACTGCTGTCATCACCCGCGAAGGCGGGTGATCCAGTACGCCGTGGCCTCTCGATATTATTGCTGGCGTCACGGAGTACTGGATCGCCCGGTCAAGCCGGGCGATGACAGTTTACTCTGTGGCGATACGCGAGCTTTCTACGCCGCCACGACCGCCGGGATCGGCAGCGCGGTCACCGACTTGATCTTCTCCATGGCGAAGCGCGAGGTGACGTTCTTCAGCGGCACGGCGCTGATCAGCTTCTTGTAGAACACGTCATAGGCCTGCATGTCCGCGACCACGACGCGCAGCATGTAATCGACGTCGCCGGCCATGCGATAGAATTCCATCACCTCGGGCATGGCGCTGACGGCTTCGGCGAATTTCTTCAGCCAGGCGTCGGAATGATCGGCGCTCTCGACCGAGACGAATACGGAGATGCCGAGCCCGATCTTGTTCTGGTCGACGAGGGCAACCCGCTTCAGGATCACGCCGTCGGCTTCAAGCCGCTGAATGCGTTTCCAGCAGGGGGTCGAGGACAGGCCGACACGGTCGCCAATCTCGGCGACCGAGAGGGAGGCATCCTCCTGGAGTACCATCAAGATCTTGCGGTCGATGGCGTCGAGGCGGCGGCTGGTCTCGGGCAGGTGGACGGCGAGGTCAGTCATTTGAAGAACTTTGTTCCATTTCAGGGGCGGATTTCCCTGATATAGAGAAAATCTTTCCACAGCAAGCCCATATTCTCGGCGTAGCAGTGGAATTGCTCTAGGGCAGGCGGCGCAAAACCTCTTCAATTTCAATACGTTGTGGGGCAGCCAGGCCACCGCCATGGCGGCTGCATTTCAGCGCTGCGGCAGCCGCGGCGAATCGCAGCGCCTGCCGCACGCCGGCCCGCTCGGCGAGGCGAAGCGTCAAGGCGCCGTGAAGATGTCGCCGGCGCCCAGCGTATCGACCGCCTCCACCGGGAATGCCGGTGTCTCCTCCAGCGCGCCCGCCTCGTTCGGCCAGATCGTGCCGCGGGTGCCGATGCAGAGGATGCGCGGCGCGGTCGCAGGTAGCGCCATCGGCGGTCAGCTCTTGTCGTGCACCCAGCGGCCGAGCAAATGATGGGCGATGGCGAAGGGGTGTGGCCCGGCGAGTCCGTCCGGATGGGTCCGCGTCAGCATCTTGGCCGCTTCCTCGCGCGTGAACCAGCGCGCGTCTTCCAGCTCGGAGTGATCGACGACGATGTCCTCGTTCAGCGCCCGCGCGCTGCAGCCGATCATAAGCGACGACGGATAGGGCCAGGGCTGCGTCATGTAATACTGCACGTCGGTGCAGCGGATGCCGGATTCTTCGAGGATCTCACGGCGCACCGCATCCTCGATCGTCTCGGCGGCCTCGACGAAGCCGGCGAGGCACGAGAACATGCCCGGCGGAAACTGCTTCTGGCGGCCGAGCAGGCATTTGTCGCCGGACGCCACCAGCATGATCACGACCGGGTCAGTGCGCGGAAAATGCTCGGCCTTGCAAGCAGGGCAATCCCGCTTCCAGCCGCCTTCCTTCATCGCGCTGCGCGCGCCGCAATTGGCACAATAGCCGTGGCGCTGGTGCCAGCCGACCATCGACTTCGCCATCGCGATCGCCGAGAGCTCGTCGGGCGGGATGACGCCCTGCATCGCCATGCCGCGCAGCTCGGTGACGGTGTAATCCTCGCGGCCGATCAGCTTCTCTGCGGCGGCCTGCGATAGACCCATGCCGAAAATCGCGGCGCCATCGCGCAGCCCCAGGAAGATTGTGCCGGGATTGGCGTCGCATTTCAGCGCCTCGTCGATTCCGAGCTGCGCGCGCACCTTGTCACCCTCGCGCTTCACCAGCAGCGAGTCGCGGTAAACGACATAGGCACGCGATGAGGATTTCTGCTCCAGCGCGAACAGCTTTTCATCGTCGCGGCGCAGATGCGCGGCGCGATTAAGGACATTGGTGACGAAGGCCGGCTGCCCCAGCGGAAATGCGTCGAATGCTGACATTGTTATTCTTTCAACCCAACCAGATTTTTCGGCGAAGCGCGCTGATGAAATTCTGAACCTCGGCAGCATCGTGTGCCAGCGGCGGCATCACGCCCCAGACCGGCCGCGGCCAGGCCGCGTCACTGGTGCGGCGCGCGATGATGTGGACGTGAAGCTGCGGCACGAGGTTGCCGAGCGCTGCGACATTGAGCTTGTCGCATTTGGTGATCTCCTTGAGCGCGCGCGAGACCCGGGAGATTTCGGTCATCAGCTGCGCCTGCTGCACCTCGTCGAGATCGATGATCTCGACCGCATCGACCCGCCGCGGCACCAGCAGCAGCCAGGGATAGTGCGCGTCCTTGATGACCAGCACCTTCGACAGCGGCAGATCGCCGATGTCGATGGTGTCCTCTTTCAGACGGGAATGCAGCGACCAGGCGGGATCAGACATATGCGTTTCCGGATGGCCCGCGCGGGCGGGCTGGTTGGTTCAGACCATACGATATGGGGTCCGTTAGGGGAAGGATTGCGCTACGCGGCCGCCGCATACGCGATCGTCGTCCCCGGTCTGCGCTGACGCTTGCCCGGGGACGACAACCGAGTTTGTGGCCGCGCCGGTGGCTTACGCCTCCGCAAGCACCCGCGCATTGGCGCGGATGGAGGCGTCGCTGACGCGGATGCCGAGGCCGGGGCCCTCGGGCACCACGACGTGGCCGCCGCGGTTGGCGACGCGCTCTTCCAGCACATCCTCGGTCAGCACGTGATGCGGCATGTAGAACTCGCAGCCGAGCGAGATGCCTGGCGTCGCCGCGATCAGCTGCGTGCCGGCGGCAAGGCCAATGCCGCCCTCCCACAGCGTGCCGCCATAGCCGGGCAGGCCGGCAATGTCGGCGATTGCCATGATGGCCTGCGCCTCGAACAGGCCGCCGGCCTTCATCAGCTTGATCGAGACGGCATCGGCGGCCTCGCGGCGCACCACCTCCATCATGTCGCGGCGGTCGAAGCAGCTCTCATCCGCGAGCACGGGCGTTTCCAGCGCCGCGGCGAGCTGCGCCATCACGTCGAGAAATTTGCGCGGCACCGGCTGCTCGATGAAGGTCGGCGCGAATTCCTGGACATCGCGCAGGATCTTGATCGCGCCGAATGGCGCCAGCGCCTGGTTGTAGTCGACGCGCAGATCGACCTTGTCACCGAACTCATTTCGGATCTCTTCGAGATGCTCGAGGTCCTCGCGATGCGGCTTCACGCCGGTCTTGACCTTGTAGATGACGTTGCCTTCAGGAACCATCTTTCGCATGCGTTCGAGATCGGCAGCGAAATCCGGATCAGCAATGGAGAACGACAGGGGGATCGTGTCGCGCACGCGGCCGCCGAGGAGGTCGGCGACCGACAGGCCCGACGCCTTGCCGAGGATGTCGAGCAGCGCCATCTCGATCGCGACTTTTGCTTCCGCGTGCCCGACCAGCGCGCGGTCGAGCTCGGCCATCAGCGCGCGGATGCGGCGCACGGGTTTGCCGCGCAAGATCGGTCGCAGATAGATGTCGAGCGCGGAGAATGCCGCTTCCGGCGTTCCCGTGAATACCTCCCAGGGCGCGGCCTCGCCCCAGCCGACAATGCCGTCACTCGAGGTCAGTTCGATCAGCACGCGCTTCACGGTGCCATTGACGTTGCCGACGCCCTGCAGGCGCGCCATCTTGATCGGGCTCTCGATCAGGAACAGGCGCAGACGTGCAATGGTTGCTTCGGTCATGTCAGGCCTCCATTGACGTGCCAGACCTGGCCGGTGACGTAGGATGCTTTCGGGGATGCCAGGAAGGCGATGATCTCGGCGACTTCCTCCGGCCGCCCACGGCGGCGCATCGGGATCAGCGCTTCGGTAGCCGCGATCTGCTCGGGCGACAGCCGGCTCTCGCTCGGCTTGTCCTTGATGATGAGGCCGGGCGAAACCGCGTTGACGGTGACGCCGTCCTTGGCAAGCTCGATCGCAGTCAGCCGCACCAGCGCTTCCAGCGCGGAACGGCTTGCGGCGGTGGCCGCGAACGGCGCGAATTCGGGCCGGATCGCGTGTGCGACAAAGGACGACACCGCCACGATCCGCGCGTCCTGCCCGGCCCGTAACAGTGGCAGCGCGGCCTCGACCATGCGCGTGAACGCCAGCGCAGATTCGTCCATCGCCTTACGAAACTCTTCCGCCGGCGTGCCGATGGCGCTGCCGCGGCGGGCATGGCCGCCGACCAGGATCAATCCGTCGAGCCGGCCGAAAACGGCGCGCGCAGCGGCGACGGCGTTGGCGGCAGCAGTCTCGTCGGCGAGATCGCCAAGGCATTTGGCGACAAGGGCGCCTTTCGCTTCGGCCTCCGCCGCAGTGGCGTCGAGACCTTCGGCGTTGGAGCGGGTGTGCAGCAGGAGCGCGATGCCGGGATCAGCGAGCAGTCTTGCGGTGGCGCGGCCGATGCCGCTGGCGGCGCCGGTGACGAGATAGACCCGATGGATATTTTGCATCACGATGCCGGCGTGGCCGGCGGCAACGCGCCGGTGCGGTGGAAATGGCTGAGGAAGGCGCGCGTCGCGGCCTGCTGCGGATTGTCGATCACCTGCCGCGCCGGACCTTCTTCGACGACGATGCCGTCGCGCATGAAGATCAGGCGGTCGGCGACCTCGCGGGCAAAGGCGATCTCGTGGGTCACGATCACCATGGTCATGCCTTCGGAGGCGAGGCGCTGCATCACGTTGAGCACCTCGCCGACGAGCTCGGGATCGAGCGCCGAGGTGGCTTCATCGAACAGCATGACGTCAGGCTCCATCGCCAGCGCACGCGCGATCGCGACGCGCTGCTTCTGTCCGCCGGACAGCGTCGCCGGATATTGGTCGGCCTTCTCGGCAAGGCCAACTTTTGCAAGCTGAGCACGCGCGAGCTTCTCGGCATCCGCCTTGGCCATGCGCCGCACCGTGACCGGCCCCTCCATCACGTTCTGGAGCGTCGTCATGTGCGGGAACAGGTTGAAGTGCTGGAACACCATGCCTGTGGTGGCGCGGAATTTTGCCAGCGTCTTCACGTCTGGCAGCTTGGAACCATCGCCGAACGCAAAGCGCGTCTCGCCGACACGGACGCTGCCGCCGTCGGGCACGACCAGGAGGTTGATGCAGCGGAGCAGCGTGGACTTGCCGGAGCCGGACGGGCCGATCAGCGCCACGACGCCGCCCTTGGCGACGTCGAGATTGATGTTCTTCAAAACCTCGTTGCTGCCGAAGCTTTTGCGTAAGGCCCGGATCTCGATTTTCGGCGTCTCGGTCATTCGCTCACCGCCAGTCGCTTCTCGCCGCGGCGGACGATGATGGTGAGCGGAATCAGGATCGCCGCATAGGCGACCGCGACCGCCGTGTAGGTCTCGAGCGGCCGATAGCTGTCGTGGGCGGCGACCTGGCTCTGATAGACGAGGTCAGGCACCGCGAGCACCGAGACCAGCGAGGTGTTCTTGAACTGGATGATCGACTGGTTCATCAGCGCCGGGATCATGCGCTTGATCGCCTGCGGCAGCACGATGCGCCGCATCGTCTGGCTCGACGTCATGCCGAGCGCGGCGCCGGCCTCCGACTGGCCGCTGTCGATCGAGACGATGCCGCCGCGGATGATCTCCGAATAGAACGAGCCGCCATAGAGTGAGAGCGCCAGCGCGGATGCCGTGATCGGCGTCATCTCGACCCCGGCGAGGATCGGCAGCGCGTAGTAGAACCAGATCAGCTGCACCAGGATCGGCGTGCAGCGGAACGCCTCGATAAAGGCGAGCGCGACGAGCCGTACCGCCTTGAAGCGCGACAGGCTGCCGAACGCGCCGAGCAGGCCGAACAGCAGCCCGCACACGACGATGATCACGGTGAAGCCGACAGTGACGCCAAGCCCGTTGAGAAAGAGCCAGCGATAGCTCCAGAGGATGCCGAAGTCCCACTGATACATGCGTGTTTTTGCTCGTCGTGCGTACTGTCATTCCGGGGCGCCCGAAGGGCGAACCCGGAAATCTCGAGATTCCGGGTTCGATGCTGCGCATCGCCCCGGAATGACGGTGCTGATGTTACAGCGACACGCCCGGCGGGATGTCCGCCTCGGTCACGCCCACCAGCTCCATATTCGTGATGATCGCGTTGCGGATGAAGCCGAGGCCCTTGTTGAAGTCGATCCAGGTGTTGACGTAGTCGCGGAAGGTCTTGTCGTTCTCGCGGCGGAAGCCGGCGTTGGACGTGGTCGCGAAGATCGGCGTCGGCAGCACGAACTGGCCGAGCGACGGGTTCTTCTTCAAGACGGTCAGCGACAGCATGGTGATCAGGCACTGCGCGTCGACGCGGCCGGTCTGCAGCGCAGCGGTGGCATCGTCGGCGGTCTTCAGCCGCGAGATCTGCGCCTTCGGCGTCAGGCGGCTGACGACCTGGTCGTGCGAGGAGCCCTGGTCGACGGCGATCTTGACGTCGGGCGAGTTCAGCTCGGCCCAGCTCTTCGGCTTGAAGTCCTTCTTGCAGAGGATGCCGAACGCGTTGTTGAAGACCGGCACCGAGAAATCGACCACCAGCGCGCGCTTCGGCGTCGGGTTGAGGCCGAAGAAGATGTCGATCTTGTTGGACTGCAGGTCGAGCACCGAATTGCCCCAGGTGGTTTCGGTGATCTCGAGCTCGGCCTCCATGTCGTCGGCGAGCCCCTTGGCGATGTCGATGTAGAAACCCTTCCACTGGCCGGTGGCGAGGTCCTTCATGTAATAGGGCGCGCCGCCGCCGACCGCGCCGATCCGCATCTTCTTGGTGCGACGGATGCGGGCGAAGGTCGATTCGTTCGGGTCGGCCGCGGTCTGGGCCACGGCTGGGGCGGCCAGCGCGGCTGCGGTGACCGCGCCAAGTCCGACAATCGATGCAACATCACGACGTGTAACCATTGGGATCAATCGCTTTTCTGGTTGGGTGGAGTTCCGGCAGCGTTCTTAGCAAGGTGGTCCCATCAGTGAAAGCACAGCCTATCGGCTGGGCAGATCCGGATTTGCCCGGATGCTGGGCAAACCCAGACGGTTCAGGGCGATACCCGCTTGCTTTCCGCTTCCTTTGGCCCCAAATAGGGACCGGGAGATTGGCGGTGGACGAGCCACTCGCCAACCGGGTCAGGTCCGGAAGGAAGCAGCCCTAACGAGGTCCGGATCGGGTCGCTCGTCAGTCTCCTACCTGTTTTTCCGAGCGAATTGCGCCGGCGGGCTTCCCGCCAGCGCGCGCTCCTTTCCGCAAAAGCCGGCCGAGAGACATTTCATTGCGGATCGACCGATGATCGACGCTGGCGCCCCTTCCAATCCCGATAGCGCCGGCCCGGCCGGCAACGCGCCTTACCGGGTGCTGGCGCGCAAATACCGCCCCTCCTCGTTCGACGATCTGATCGGCCAGGAGGCCGTGGTCCGGACCGTCTCCAACGCGTTCGAGACCGGGCGGATTCCGCAGGCTTGGATTCTCACCGGCGTCCGCGGCGTCGGCAAGACCACCACCGCGCGCATCCTCGCGCGTGCACTCAACTACGAGATGCCGGATGGCTCGGTGAAGGGGCCGACCATCCACATGCCAATCTTGGGCGTGCATTGCCAGGCGATCATGGAAAGCCGGCACATGGACGTGCTGGAGATGGACGCGGCCTCGCATACCGGCGTCGACGACGTCCGCCAGATCAATGACAGCGTGCGCTATGCGCCGGCCAGCGCCCGCTACAAGGTCTACATCATCGACGAAGTCCACATGCTGTCGACGGCGGCGTTCAACGCCTTCCTGAAGACGCTGGAGGAACCACCGGAGCACGCTAAGTTCGTGTTCGCGACCACCGAGATCCGCAAGGTTCCGGTCACCGTGCTGTCGCGCTGCCAGCGCTTCGACCTGCGCCGCGTCGAGGCCGACGTGCTGATGAAGCACCTCGCCAACATCGCCGCGAAGGAAAGCGTCGAGATCGAGCCGGAGGCGCTCGGCATCATCGCGCGCGCCGCGGAAGGCTCGGTGCGCGATTCGCTGTCGCTGCTCGACCAGGCGATCGCGCATGCGGCGGGGCAGGTGAAGGCCGATGCGGTCAGGCAGATGCTGGGCCTTGCCGACCGCACCCGCGTCATCGACCTGTTCGATTCGCTGGTGCGCGGCGACATCGCCGCGGCTTTCAAGGAGTTCCGCGACCAGTACGATGTCGGGGCCGATCCGATCGTCGTGCTGTCCGATCTCGCTGAGTTCGTGAACTTCGTCACCCGGGTGAAGATCGTGCCGGCGACTGCTGACAACGTCGCCTATGGCGAGACCGAGCGCGTCCGCGCGAAGGATTTCGCCGCGAAGATCTCGATGCGGGTGCTGTCGCGGACGTGGCAGATGCTGCTCAAGGGCATCACCGAGGTGCAGGCTGCGACGCGGCCCGCCGCGGCCGCCGAGATGGTGCTGGTGCGCATCGCCTATGTCGCCGACCTGCCGACGCCGGACGAGGCGATCAGGATGCTGGAGCAGAATGGCGGCGGCTCACCAGTCGCGAGCGGCGGCAGTAGCGCGCGCAGTGCGCCGGCTGCACCAATGGCCTCCGCAGCGCCCGTGACCTCAGCGGCGCCGGTGCGCATGCCGACATCACCGCCGACCGCATTCGGCGGCGCTGCCCGGCCGCAGATGGCGGCGCCCGCGCCCAATCCGCAAGGTGCGGCGCCTCAGCTTCGTATCACCAGCTTCACCCAGCTCGTCGCGCTTGCCGGGCAGAAGCGCGACCTCCTGACCAAGGGCGCGCTCGAGGGCGACATGCGCCTCGTTCGTTTCGAGGAGGGCCGGCTCGAGGTCGCGCTCGAGCCCAACGCCTCCAAGACCATGATCTCAGAGCTTGCGAAGAAATTCGAGCTCTGGACCGGCCGCCGCTGGACCGTGATCGTCTCCAACGAGCAGGGCCAGCCGACGCTGCGCTCGGTAAACCAGGCCGCTAAGCAGGAGCATGCCCGCACCGCGGAGGCCGATCCGCGCGTGCAGGAGGTGCTGTCGCGTTTTCCCGGCGCGAAAGTCGTCGAGGTCCGCAGGCTTGCCCCCGAGGCGCCGGAATCCAATATTAATGCCGACTATGGCACTGACGATCCGCCCGACGATTCCGACGGCGACGACGATCTCTGAGCATGATCCGGACCCGAAGGGCCGCGTAACGCAAAGTGCGAAGCGGTTTTCCGACCAGATCATACTCAAACAACAAGCTAGGGCGCGATGACGATGGATGGCGCCAACAAGGACGAGCACCCATGGCTGACTTTCTCGGCATGATGAAGCAGGCAGCGCAGCTGCAATCCAAGATGCAGGAGATGCAGGAGCAGCTCGGCAACGTGGAGGTGGAGGGCATCTCCGGGGGCGGTCTCGTCGCCGTGCGCATGACCGCCAAGATGGACGTCAAGGGCGTCAAGATCGATCCCTCGCTGATGAAGGCGGAAGAGCGCGAAGTGCTGGAAGACCTGCTCGTCACCGCCTTTGGCGATGCCCGCCGCAAGGCGGAGACGGCGATGCAGGAGAAGATGCAGGCGCTGACCGGCGGGCTCGGCCTGCCGCCGGGGCTGTTCGGTCAGTAAGATGGGCGCGGTTGCAGGTCCCGAGATCGAGCGGCTGGTCCAGCTTCTCGCGCGGCTGCCGGGCCTTGGCCCGCGCTCGGCGCGGCGCGCGGCGCTGCATCTGATCAAGAAGCGCGAAGCGCTGATGATGCCGCTGTCCTCGGCCTTGCAGGTCGCGCTCGACAAGGTCCAGGTCTGCAAGACCTGCGGCAACATCGACACGCAAAATCCCTGCACCGTCTGCACCGATCCGAAGCGCGATCCTGCCATCATCGTCGTTGTCGCCGATGTCGCCGATCTCTGGGCGCTGGAGCGGGCCAATGCGACCCAAGGCCGCTATCACGTGCTGGGCGCGACCTTGTCGCCGCTCGACGGCGTCGGTCCGCAGGACCTCACCATCGACGCGCTGGTGGCGCGGGCGCATGCCGCCGAGGTGCACGAGATCATCCTGGCGCTGAACGCCACCGTCGACGGCCAGACCACGGCGCATTACATCACCGACCTGCTTCAGGACGCCAACGTCAAAGTAACCCGACTCGCGCACGGTGTGCCGGTCGGCGGTGAGCTTGATTATCTCGATGAAGGTACGCTATCGGCCGCCATGCGGCAGCGGACCCTGTTCTAACAATCCAGAGTTCACGGAACGGACGACATGACGAAACGATTCGCCAAACGGCTGGCTTTGGCCCTGATGATGATGACGGTGGTGACCCCCGCTATCTCCGCTCAGCAGGACGACGGGGCGCCGCCGCCGACCAAGCCCGGCAAGCCGATCAACAATGGCGACGTGCTCTCGGGCGAGCTGAATGCGCTGAAGGTGCGCGACGTCAAGAACGCCGGCAAGCGGGTTGCGATGTACCAGATCGCCTCCGAGCCGCGCCGCCTGCCGCCGCCGAGCGGGCTGTGCAATCTCGAGACCGGGCCCGAGACCTTCCAGCTCGTCACCTCCAGCGACGCGCAGGCCGCGCAGCTGAAATCGTTCGTCGGCAAGGAGATCTCGGTCAAGGTCGACGAGGTCGCTTGCGCCAGCGATCCCGGCCAGATGAGCGAGGCCGTGATCACGAAATGGAGCCTGATCAGGAAGCAGTAGGAGGCGCGATTGCTCTCTCTCTCCGTCGTCATTGCGAGCGAAGCGAAGCAATCCAGACTTTCTGCGCGGAAACAGTCTGGATTGCTTCGTCGCAAGAGCTCCTCGCAATGACGAAGGAGAGAGATGGGCCTAAACCCTGACCGGTCCCAGCGCCTCGAAATGCCCGCGCTTCTGCAGCCAGGCCAGCAGCACCAGGCTCGGGATCGCCACCAGCACGCAGATCACGAAGAACAGCGCCCAGCCGGTCGCATGGGCCACATAGCCCGCGCCTGCTGAAAGATAAGTCCGCCCCACCGCGGCAAGCGCCGTCAGCAGCGCGTATTGCGTGGCGGTGTGCAGCGGGTTCTGGCAGAGCGCGGACAGGTACGCGACGAAAATCACGGTGCCGATCGCGCTGGTGAAGTTCTCGCAGGTAATGGCGAATGCCAGCGCCCATTGGTTGGTGCCGATAAGTGCGAGCCACGAGAAGGAGAGGTTCGCGATCGCCTGCACCACCCCGCCGATCCACAAGCTCGTTGCGAGCGAATAGCGACGTGCAACGAAGCCGCCGGCAAAGCCGCCGATCAGGGTCGCGGCCAGCCCGACGCCCTTTACGATCGCCGCGTAGTCGTTGCGGGTGAAGCCGAGGTCGATCACGAACGGCGCAGTCATGGTCCCGGAGAATGCGTCGGTGAATTTGAACAGCACGACGAAGGCAAGCGCCGCCAGCGCATCCTTGCGTGACAGAAATTCTGAAAAGGCGCCGATCGTTGCATGCAGGACGCGGTTGAAAGCGGCTTCCGACTTCGATGCTGCTTCCGCCCGGACCGATTGTTCCGGCTCGGTTGCGGCCAGCGCGGTGATGGTGCCAATCAGCACGAGCGCGGCCATGGTCATATAGCCCCACATCCAGGCGCTGGGCCGCCCGATGCCCGTGCCTTCGAAGCCGGATACGATGAACAGCGCGCCCGCGGTCGAGACCAGCATGCCGATGCGATAGGCCGCCACATAGGAGGCCATGCCCGCGGCCTGCTCGCTTTCGGGCAGGCTTTCGACGCGGAAGGCGTCGACGACGATGTCCTGCGTTGCAGACGTCATGGCCACCAGCAGCGCGGCAAGGGCGACGAGTAGGATCGAGCGCGCAGGATCGGTCATTGCAAGCAGCAGGATCGAGACGATCAGCAGTAGTTGCGAGAACAGGAGCCAGCCGCGACGTCGCCCGAAGATGCGGGTGAAGATCGGAACATGGAGCGCATCGACGAGCGGCGCCCAGAGAAACTTCAGCGTGTAGGGCGTGCCGACCAGCGCAAGTTTTCCGATCGTCTCCAGATCGACCCCGGCCTCGCGCATCCACACCAGCAGCGTCGAGCCCGACAGCGCCAGCGGCAGCCCCGAGGAAAAACCGAGGAACAGCACGATCAGTACCCGCGATTGCAGGTACACGCCCAGGCTCTCGCGCCATGAGGTCGCGGGGGCGGGGCTAGCGGCGGGGGAGGTCACCTCGGGTGCGGTCATGGGGCGGTGTTAGCAGATTCTGGAGGGGCGGTCAGTGAGGCGGGAGCTCTTAACTCCCCTCTTGTCATCGTCCGCGAAGGCGAACGATCCAGTAATCACCAGCATTTCGGCTCAATCACACCCGCTGCGGCGTACTGGATGCCCCGCCTTCGCGGGGCATGACAGCGTCATGGCGGCCCGGCTATCTCGTGATAGAGATCATCCCAATTCGGATTGTGCTGCTCGATAATCGGACCTTCCAGGCCCTGTTCCACTTCTTCAGCCGCTTCTCCCGCTTGATCGCGTTTTCGGGATCGTCGAACTGCTCGAAGTAGACAAGCCGGGCGACGTCGTACTTTTCAGTGAAGCTCTCAATGAGTTTGGACTTGTGCTGCGCTACGCGGCGGATGAGGTCATTGGTCACGCCGATGTACAGCGTACCGCCAATCCCGCTGGCGAGGAAGTAGACGTAGTAGTGGCGTGTGCCCATCTGCCGCCTCCCACTGCGCTGTCATCGTCCGCGAAGGCGGACGATCCAGTAATCACCAGCGTCTCGGTTCAACCACAATCGCTGCGACGTATTGGATGCCTCCGCCTTCGCGGGGCGTGACAATGTACTACAATTCTACTCCCCCGCCTGGAGCTTCCGCGGAAACAGCTCGCCCGCGCCCGTCGCCACCAGCCGCGGGCTTTCCGGCGCGTCGGTCTTGCTGAAATCGAGCTCTTCGATTCGCCCCGCCCGCTTCTCGATCTTGTCGGCGGAGATCAGGATCTGGCGGACGTCCTCGTTGGCGTCGGCGAAATGCTTCTGCAGCTTCAGCACGCGCTCGCGCAGGCGGCCGAGATCGTCGCCGAGCTTGATCACCTCGGTTTGGATCAGGTCGGCGGCATCGCGCATGCGTGCGTCCTTCATGATCTGCTGCATCACCTGGATCGCGAGCATCAGGAGCGAGGGCGACACCAGCACCACGCGGGCGCGATAGGCCTTCTGGATCACGTCGTCGAAACCGTCATGGATCTCGGCGTAGACCGATTCCGACGGCACGAACATCAGCGCCATCTCCTGGGTCTCGCCGGCGACGAGATATTTCTCCGCGATGTCGCTGACATGCTTCATCACGTCGCCGCGCAGCCGCTGCGTGGCGAGGCGCTTCTCCTCGTCGGTGCGGGCATCGTGCAGCGCCGTCATCGCCTCCAGCGGGAATTTGGCGTCGATGCAGAGCGGGCGCTGGTCGGGCAGGAACACGACGCAGTCCGGGCGCTTGCCGGTCGAAAGCGTGAACTGGAACTCGTAAGACCCTTTCGGCAGACCGTCCTGGACGATCGCCTCCATGCGCGCCTGGCCGAAGGCGCCGCGCGACTGCTTGTTGGCGAGCACGTCGCGCAAGGTGGTCACCTGCGTGGTGAGGTCGGTGAGGTTCTTGTGCGCGTTGTCGATGATGCCGAGCCGCTCGTGCAGCGCCCGCAGGCTCTCCATGGTGTTGCGGGTCGAGTGTTCCATGGACTGGCCGACGCGGTGGGTCACCGAATCCAGCCGCTCATTGACCGCCCGGGCCATCTCGGCCTGGCGGCCGGCCAGCGCCTGGGTCATGGCGTCGACCCGGCCGGAGGCCTCGGCCTGGGCGCGCAGCACCTGGGCCAGGCGCTCCTCGAGCTCGTCGGCCCGGATCGCCTGGGCCGTGGCGAGTTCCGCGCCGCGCCGTCCCGAGCGCGCGATCACGACCGCAATCACAACCAGCAGGATGAGGACCAGCGCGCCGAAGCCGATCAGCGCATCGATGGTGCGCACCGGCCAGTCGCCAGCCAAGAAAATGATCTCGTTCATGCCAGCCCTTCTAGCCGATTCGCATTGAGGCGCGAACGAAGAGGGAACGTATTTGGTAAAGAACTCCCTAAATTTTATGGTTAACGAAACCTGAAGTTTTATCGTGAGTGGAGCGTGAGCCGGGTTCCTGGCCGCATTGACCGCATCCGGCGCGCGGCTTAAATCGCCGACATGGCCCTACGAGAAATCATCATCCTGCCGGACAAGCAGCTGCGACTGGTCTCCAAGCCGATCGAGAAGGTCACGCCGGAGATCCGCAAGCTTGCCGACGACATGTTCGAGACCATGTACGACGCTCCCGGGATCGGGCTTGCGGCGATCCAGGTCGCGCAGCCGCTGCGGCTGATCACCATGGACCTCGCCAAGCCCAACCAGGACGGCGAGACCAAGCCGGAACCGCGCGTGTTCATCAACCCCGAGATCATCGCGTCCTCCGAGGAGCTGTCCACCTACGAAGAAGGCTGCCTGTCGATCCCCGAATATTACGAGGAGGTCGAGCGCCCCGCGAAGGTGCGCGTGCGCTTCACCGATCTCGACGGCAAGGTGCACGAGGAGGATGCCGAAGGCCTCTACGCCACCTGCATCCAGCACGAGATCGACCATCTCAACGGCGTGCTGTTCGTCGATTATCTGTCGAAGCTCAAGCGCGACCGCGTGATGAAGAAGTTCGAGAAAGCCGCCAAGCGCGCGGGCGAGTAGGGCTCTGCGTCGTTCCGGGGCGATGCGCAGCATCGAACCCGGAACCTCGAGATTCCGGGTTCGGCTCTTCGAGCCGCCCCGGAACGACCCGTCACTGGATTTGCGTCGTTCGCAGGTTTCCCCATGCCCCTCCGCCTCATCTTCATGGGCACGCCCGATTTCTCCGTGCCGACGCTGCTCGAGCTGGTCGCGCACGGCCACGAGATCGCGGCGGTCTACACCCGCGCGCCGAAGCCGGGCGGGCGGCGCGGCTTGCAACTGCAGCCGACCCCGGTCGAGGAAGCCGCGCGAAAGCTCGGCGTGCCCGTGCTGACGCCGAAGACGTTGAGGACACCGGAAGCGCTGGAAGAATTTCGCGCCTTCGACGCCGATGCAGCCGTCGTCGTCGCCTACGGCATGATCCTGCCGCAGGCGATACTCGATGCGCCGAAGCTCGGCTGCTACAATCTGCACGCCTCGCTCCTGCCGCGCTGGCGCGGCGCCGCGCCGATCAACCGCGCGATCATGGCCGGCGACGCCGAAAGCGGCGTGATGGTGATGAAGATGGATGTCGGCCTCGATACCGGCGACGTCGCGATGGCCGAAAGGCTTCCGATCACCGACACCATGACCGCGCTCGACCTGCACGATCGCCTCTCCCGTCTCGGCGCCGATCTGATGGTCCGCACCATGGCCGCGCTCGAACGCGGCGGGCTCCAGCTCAAAAAGCAGAGCGAGGACGGCGTCACCTATGCCGCCAAGATCGACAAGGCCGAGGCGCGGATCGACTGGACGAAGTCGGCGCGCGCGGTGCTCCGCCACATCCACGGCCTGTCCCCGTTCCCCGGCGCCTGGACCGAACTTGACGGCCTAGCCGACAATGCGCGCGTCAAGATCCTGCGTTGCGAGCTGGCGAAAGGCTCGGGCGCGCCGGGCGAGGTGCTCGACGACCTCCTCACCATCGCCTGCGGGGAGGGCGCGATCCGCATCATCGAGCTGCAGCGCGAAGGCAAGGCCCGCATGCAGGCCGCGGACTTCCTGCGCGGTGTGCCGCTGAGGGCGGGAGCCAAATTCACCTAAGGCTGTCATACGCCGCGAAGGCGGGGTATCCAGTACGCCGAGGCTTCTCGCCTGAGCAGAGATGTCTCGGAGTACTGGATCATCCGCCTTCGCGGATGATGACACCACCCGGATTGAGATGCCCCGCTACAAGCTCACCATCGAATATGACGGCGCGCCGTTCTTCGGCTGGCAGATCCAGGACACGCTGCCGTCGGTGCAGGGCGCGCTGGAAGCGGCCGTGAAGGCGATGACCGGCGCGGATTTGCGCGTGCACGGCGCCGGCCGAACCGATGCCGGTGTGCATGCGCGCGGCCAGGTCGCGCATGTCGATGTCGAGAAGCAGTTTCCGCCGGGCCGCTTTCGCGACGGGCTCAATGCGCATCTGCGCCCGCATCCGATCGCGGTGCTCGAGGCGGAGATCGTCCCTGATACATTCGAGGCGCGCTTCTCGGCCGTGAAGCGCCACTACCGCTATCGCGTCATCAACACCCGCGCCAATCTCGCGCTCGACGTCGGCCACGCTTGGCGGGTGCCGCGCCGGCTCGATGCCGATGCGATGCATGCGGCAGCGCAGCGCCTGCTCGGCAAGCACGATTTCACCACCTTCCGCGACACCGAGTGCCAGGCCAAGTCGCCGGAGAAGACGCTCGACCAGCTCGACGTGCTGCGCGACGGCCGCGAGATCACCATCGTGACGTCGGCACGCTCGTTCCTGCATAGCCAGGTCCGCTCGATGGTGGGATCGCTGGTCTGGGTCGGCGAGGGCCGCTGGACCGCGGACGACCTCTCCGCAGCGCTCAAAGCCCGCAATCGCGCCGCCTGCGGCATCGTCGCCCCGCCCGAGGGGCTTTATTTGATGAGGGTGGACTACTGAAGAGGTGGGAGCTCCCGCTTCACGCTCAGTGTCCTGCCCCGCGAAGGCGGGGCATCCAGTACGCCGCGGCCTCTCGACTCTATCGCTGCTGCCTTTGGAATACTGGATTGCGCGCCTTCGCGGGCGATGACAGTGGTGTGCTGGGCGACAGCCGCGCCTACCCAAAATACCGCGCCAAAATCCCGCGATACACCTTCGTCAGCTTCTCCAGATCCGTCACCGGCACGCGCTCGTCGATCTGGTGCATGGTCTGGCCCACGAGCCCGAACTCGATCACCGGGCAATAGCTCGAGATGAACCGCGCATCCGACGTCCCACCGCTCGTCGACAGCTCCGGCTTGCGCCCCGTCACCTCCTCGATCGCCGACACCGCGAGATCGGTGAACGGGCCGGGCTTGGTCACGAACACGTTGGAGTTCGACGGCTCCCAGACGATGCGGGCCTTGATGCGGTTGCCGCAGGCTTTGGCGAGCCGCGTCTCGACCAGCTCGCGCAAGGACGCCTGGGTGTGGTTGTCGTTGTAGCGGATGTTGAATTTGGCGCGGGCCTCGCCGGGGATGACGTTGTAGGCCTTGTTGCCGACGTCGACTGAGGTGAATTCGAGATTGGAGGCCTGGAATTGCGCGCTGCCATGGTCGAGCGGCTCGTCGGAGATCGCGACGATCAAGCGGGAAATATCCGGCACCGGATTGGAGGCGCGGTGCGGATAGGCGACGTGGCCCTGCACGCCTTCGACGTAAAGTGTGCCCGATTGCGAGCCGCGGCGGCCGACCTTGATCGTGTCGCCGAGCGTCTCGACATTGGAGGGCTCCCCGAGCACGCAATGATCGAATTTTTCGCCGCGCTCGGCGGCCCATTTGAGCAGCTTGATGGTACCGTTGATGGAGACGTCTTCCTCGTCACCCGTGATCAGGAACGAAATCGAGCCCGTCCCGTCCGCGCGCGGCTTGCCCCCATTGGCGGCGAGATGCTCCAGGACAGCTGCGACCGAGCAGGCGATGCCGCCCTTCATGTCGACCGCGCCGCGGCCGTGCAGAAAACCGTCCTTCACCTCGCCGGAAAACGCGCCGACGCTCCAGGCGCTCTCGTCACCCGGCGGCACCACGTCGGTGTGGCCGGCAAAGGTGATGTGCGGGCCGTCTGTGCCGATCCGCGCATAGAGATTGTCGACGTCGGCGGTGCCTTCCTCGCTGAAGGTTACGCGGTGGCAAATGAAGCCCGCTGTGCCCAGCACTTTCTCAAGCACGCCGAGCGCGCCGGCATCTTCAGGGGTTACCGAGGGGCAGCGAATGAGATCGCGGGCAATCGAGAGAGCATCTGTCATGCGCTCCGCTTAACATGCATGCCGCCGGGTGGGCTAGACTAAACCCGTCAGCCTGAGTGAGAGTGGCGCGATGCAAGGCATCGCGCCGGGAGCCTCGAGGATGAACGGCCGTGATGCAGCCGGCAGCCGGGCCGTCGCCCTTCGAGGGCCCCCGAAGAGGCGGCCACCTCAGGGTGACGGTGATAGGTTTACGTTCGTGGCGCGCTTAATCCCGCAGCAGCTCGTTGATGCTGGTCTTCGAGCGCGTGCGCTCGTCGACGCGCTTGACGATCACGGCGCAGGCGGTGCTCGGACCGATCTCGCCGTTCTTCATCGGCTTGCCGGGCAGCGCGCCGGGCACCACCACCGAATATTCCGGCACTTCGCCCATGAAGACCTCGCCGGTCTCGCGGTCGACGATCTTGGTCGAGGCGCCCAGGAACACGCCCATCGCCAGCACCGCGCCCTTGCGCACGATCACGCCTTCGGCAACCTCGCTGCGCGCGCCGATGAAGCAGTCGTCCTCGATGATGACGGGCTCGGCCTGGAGCGGCTCGAGCACGCCGCCGATGCCGGCGCCGCCGGAGATGTGCACGCGCTTGCCGATCTGCGCGCAGGAGCCGACGGTCGCCCAGGTGTCGACCATGGTGCTCTCATCGACGTAAGCGCCGAGATTGACGAAGGACGGCATCAGCACGACGTTCTTGGCGATGAAGGCCGAGCGGCGGACGACGGCGCCGGGCACCGCGCGAAAGCCCGCATCGCGAAAACGGTTCGGGCCCCAGCCTTCGAACTTCGAGGGCACCTTGTCCCACCAGCTGGCCTTGCCCGGGCCGCCGGGAATCACGTCCATGTCGTTGAGGCGGAAGGACAGCAGCACCGCCTTCTTCAGCCACTGATTGACCTTCCACTTGCCGTCAGCGCCGCGCTCGGCAACGCGCGCCTCGCCCTTGTCCAGCGTCTCCAGCGCCTGGTCCACGGCCTCGCGTACCTCGCCCTTGGTCGAGGTCGAGATGCCGTCACGCGCGTCGAAGGCGCTGTTGATGGTGGATTCGAGGGCGGACAGGGACATCGGGCTTTCCTCTTCGGATCAGGGAATTTTGATGGATTGGGGCGCTTTTTCGGGATTTGGGCCGGGAGAGTCAAGCTTGGCCCGCTGTCATCACCCGCGAAAGCGGGTGATCCAGTACGCCGCGGCCGTCGTGATAAACCGAGATGGCGGTGATTACTGGATACCCCCCTTTCGCGGGGAATAACGGCTATTGGGGGTGGGACAATCGCGCCAAAAATCCCGTCAGATCATCCGTGACGTGATCGACATGGTTTGCGTCCCGTCCCTCCAGCTCCCAATCCTCGCGCACCACTTCCTTGGTGCCGTCAGGCACCACCAGCACGGTGGTCATGCCGAGCGCGTGGGGAACGGTGAGATTGCGGGCGAGGTCCTCGAACATCGCCGCCCGGGTCGGATCGACGGCGTGGTCGGCCAGAAATTTCCGATAGGTCTGCGGTGCCGGCTTCGGCTCGAAGCCGGCCGCGATGATGTCGAACACGCTGTCGAAATGGCTGGCGAGGCCGAGCCGCGCCAGCACGGCATCGACATGGTCGACCGAGCCATTGGTCAGGATCAGTTTTCGTCCCGGCAGCTTTGCGATGGCTTCGCCAAGCTGCGGATTCGGCTCCAGGGGAGAGTGATCGATCTTGTGCACATAGGCGAGGTAATCGTCCGCACGCACGCCGTGCAGGGTCATCATGCCGCGCATGGTGGTGCCGAAGCGCAGATAATAATCCTTCTGGATCCTGCGCGCTTCCTCCGGGCCGACGTTCAGCCAGTTGCACACGAACTCGCCGATGCGTGCATCGACCTGCTGCCACAGATTGACGTGATGCGGGTAGAGCGTGTTGTCGAGGTCGAACACCCAGGTGTCGATATGGGTGAACGTGCGGGGAGATTTCATGTCGGCATTCTCAACTCGTCGTTCCGGCCAAGCGTAGCCGCATTCTCTGCTGTCGTCCCGGACAAGTGCAGCGAAGCGGAGCGCCGATCCGGAACCCATAACCACGGGATCGAGTTTGGCGAAGACTGGCAACTACCATCGTGGGTCACACTGTTCCCTAGGACTATGGGTCCCTGCTTTCGCAGGGACGACGGGGTAGTTGTGGCGACGACGACCTGATCACAGCAAGACCATCACGGCATCGCAAAGCGCAGCGTCTTGCCGCCGCTCGACATGTCCACCGCGCCAAATCCCGTCGCCGCAAACCCCCGCGCGCCGCAATCGGTCTGCTCAACGGTCTCGAACTTGGTCTCGCGCGTGCAGAGCTGCTTGTCGCCGCCCCAGTTCAACGGCTTATCCTTGAGCTTGATAACACGGTTGTCGGCATCGAGGGCTTCCGCAAAGCTGAAGATCCGCTTCGGCGTGCCCGTCACGTCGGGATGCAGGCAGGTCTTGGGATCGATGCGGTACCAGCCGCGGCTCGTCACCGACTTGCCGTCGTCGGTCGCAACCGCCGCCATCACCTTGTGCGGCGTGTCGTTGCACCATGTCAGGCCGCTCGACGAGGGCGTCTGCGTCGCATCGACCATGGTCTTGAAGAAATTGGGCGACGATACGGCGTCGGACGACAGGCCGCGGCTCTTCAGGAATGCGGCGAGCGCTCCTTGCGTCTTCGGCCCGTCGACGCCGTCGATGGCGCCGACGTCGTAGCCGATGATCACCAGGAGGCGCTGGATGCCGGCAAGGCGCGCCTGCTCGTCGTCATATTCGGAATCCTCGGCGAGATAGGCGACTGCATTGCCGTCGTCGCCGCGCGTCGGCGTCACTTGCGTGAAGGGGACCTGTGTCTGGCCGCTGCGGCACTGCCGCGCGGCGGCGATGACGAAATTGTCCTGCGCTACGCACAGCATGTCGCTGCCGCTCTGCGGGATCGGTGAGGCGCCATAGACGCCGAGCGCGCGCGCGTTGAGCAAAATGCGGTCGGTAGTCAGCGTGCCCTGCACCACCACGCGGCAGGCGGCGGGATCGATCCTGAACCAGCCACGCGTCGCGGTCGCCGCCTTGTCGTCGATGCCGATCGCGGCCTCGACCACATAGGACATGCGGTTGCAGATCTTGAGGTCGGCGAAAGCCGGCGCGGAGGAGAAGAAGAACGAGACGGCTGCGGCAGGCAGCGTCATCAGGATGCGGGTGAGTGGGGAGCGGCGGTGTGGCCTCGTCTTCCGCTCGTCATGCCCGGCCTTGTGCCGGGCATCCACGTTCTTGGCGCGGAACGAAAGGTCGTGGATGGCCGGGACACGCCCGGCCATGACGGTTTTCTTTGTCCGCTCGCTCTTCACTTGTGGATCAGCGTGCCCGTGCCCTGGTTGGTGAAGAGCTCGAGCAGCACCGCGTGCTGCATCTTGCCGTCGATGATGACGACGCCCTCGACGCCCTGCTCGAGCGCGTAGATGCAGGTCTCGACCTTCGGGATCATGCCGCCGGAGATGGTGCCGTCGGCGATCAATTTTCGCGCGTCTTTGACCGACAACTGCGGGATCAGCTTCTTCGACTTGTCGAGCACGCCGGGCACGTCGGTGAGCAGTAAGAGGCGTTTTGCCTTCAGCGCGCCGGCGACCGCACCGGCAAAGGTGTCGGCGTTGATGTTCAAGGTCTGGCCGTCCTGCGAGGTCGCGAGCGGCGCCAGCACCGGAATCAGCTCGTAGCCGATCAGCTGGTTGAGCAGCGTGAGGTCGACCTTCTCGGGGTCGCCGACGAAACCGAGATCGACCGCCTTCTCGATATGCGAGTCCGGATCGATGATGGTGCGCGTCGTCTTCGACGCCTTCACCATGTTGCCGTCCTTGCCCGACAGGCCCACGGCCTTGCCGCCGGCCTCGTTGATGTAGCCGACGATCTGCTTGTTGACCGAGCCGGCCAGCACCATCTCGACGATCTCGATGGTCGCCTTGTCGGTGATGCGCAGGCCGGCGGCGAATTCCGAGACGATGCCGAGGCGCTTGAGCATGGTCGCGATCTGCGGTCCGCCGCCATGCACGACCACCGGATTGATCGCGGTCTGCTCCAGCAGCACGATGTCGCGGGCAAAATTCTTCGCGGTCTCCTCGTCGCCCATGGCATGACCGCCATATTTGATGACGATGGTTTCCTCGTCATACTGCTGCATGTGCGGCAGCGCTTCGGACAGGATGCGGGCCTGGTCGAGCGGAGAGATGTCGGTCATGGGGCGGATCTCGCTGGCGGGACTGTCGGTGCGCGTTCTATCCGATTGGCGGGCGCGGCGCAAAGCGTTGCTGGCATGCCGCTCTCGTGTCCCGGACGCGGTGCGGCGCGTAGTGCCGCGCCGCTGAGCCGGGCCCCAGAAAGCGGCATGGGCCCCCGGCTCAGCAGCGCACCGCTGAAGCGCTGCGCTGCGTCCGGGGCACGAGACCTACTTTCTCGCGACCACCGCAGCCAGCGTCACCGCGAGCCAACCCAAAATCATCACCGTTCCGCCCGTCGGTGCGGCCATGGGAAACAGCGAGTGCCCGGCATACTGCCGCAAGGTCAGATCCCCCGCGAAAAGCGCGGTGCCAATCACGAAGCCGAATGCAGCAATGAGCCCGATTCCGCCATGCAGGAGCCCACGTGCGAGCAGGGCGATCACGGCCAATATGGCAGTCGCTTCAAACAGCAGCATGGCACTGGCGGAGGCGAGGCGGCTGGCATCCGCGCCGTGAGCGGAGGCGGCGGCCAGCGCGACGCCGGCGGCGCCCATCAAACCGGCAAGCCCAATCGCGAGGCGGTGCGCCACCATCACGACGCCCGCTCTTCCAGCAGCTTCGCCATCGCGGCCCGCAACTCGGCCATGCCGGTCGAGTTGCGCGAGGAGGTCGCGAGCACGCTCGGGAACGCGGCCGGATGTTTGGCGAGAGCAGTCTCGGTCTCGGCGATGCGCGCTTCTAGCTCGGAGGCCTTCACCTGGTCGGCCTTGGTCAGCACGATCTGATAGCTGACCGCCGAGCGATCGAGCGTCTTCAGCACTTCGAGATCGACGTCCTTCAGCCCATGCCGCGCGTCGATCAGCACATAGACGCGCGCGAGCGAGGCGCGACCCAGCAGGAATTTGTGGATCAGCTCGGTCCAGGATGCGACCTGGCTTTTCGGTGCCTTGGCATAGCCGTAGCCGGGCATGTCGACGAGGCGCAGATCGCTTTTCCCGGGGACCTCGAAGAAGATCAGCTCCTGGGTGCGGCCCGGCGTATGCGAGGTGCGGGCCAGCGTGTTGCGACCAGTGAGCGCATTGATCAGGCTGGACTTGCCGACATTGGAGCGCCCGGCAAAGGCGATCTCCAGTCCCGCCATCGGTGGCAACGTCTGGATCGACGGCGAGGCCCAGATGAACTGCCAGTCGCGCGCGAACAGTTTTCGCCCGGCCTCGATCAGCTTCGCATCATTGTCGTCGGTCATGCGAAGCTCTTTGCTTCCTGTCATTCCGGGGCGATGCGCAGCATCGAACTCCGGTGCGCAATTGCGCGCCTGAGAATCTCGAGATTCCGGGTCTGGTGCTTCGCACCATCCCGGAATGACTGTGTGAGAGGGACCTACGTCGCCTTCCTCGCGAACGTCGCCTTGAGATTGTCGAATAACTCCACCTTCACGCCGTTGCGGCGCATGATGAAGCTCTGCTGGAGCACCGAGAGCAAATTGTTCCAGGCCCAGTAGATCACGAGGCCCGCCGGGAAGCCCGCCAGCATGAAGGTGAAGATCAGCGGCATCCAGTTGAAGATGATCTGCTGCGTCGGATCGGGAGGCGTCGGGTTCAGCTTCATCTGGAACCACATCGTGATGCCCATGATGATCGGCCAGATGCCGAGCGCGAGGTAATGGCCGAACACCGGGATCGTGGTCGGATCGAACGGGATCAGCCCGAACAGATTGAAGAGGTTGGTCGGATCCGGCGCCGAAAGGTCCTTGATCCAGCCGTAGAACGGCGCGTGCCGCATTTCGATGGTGACAAACAGCACCTTGTAGAGCGAGAAGAACACCGGGATCTGGATCACCACGGGAAGACAGCCGGCGACCGGGTTGATCTTCTCCTTGCGGTAGATCTCCATCATCTCCTGCTGCTGCTTCACCTTGTCGTCGGGGTAGCGCTCCTTGAGCGCCTGCAGCTGCGGCTGGATCGACTTCATCTTTGCCATCGAGGCGTAGGACTTGTTCGCCAGCGGGAAGAACAACAGCTTCACGATCACGGTCACGAGCAGGATCGAGATGCCGAAATTGCCGAAGAAGCGGTAGAAGAAGTCGAGGCCGAGGAACATCGGCTTGGTGATGAAGTAGAACCAGCCCCAGTCGATCAACAGGTCGAAATGGTTGAGCCCGAGCTCCTTGTTGTAGCCGCCGAGGCCGGCGAACGGGAACACGCCGACGACGCCGGCTTCCTTGGCGCCCGCGAACAGCCGCGCGTTCGCGGTGGCTGTGCCGCCGATCGCGACGGTGACGGGATCGAGCAGATAGTCGGTCTGGTAGGTGTGGACATTGCCGGTCGGGTTCGACGAGAAGCGCGCCTGCAGCTGCGCATTGGTGTCCGGCAGCAGCGCCGAAGCCCAGTACTTGTCGGTAATGCCGAGCCAGCCATTGGTGGCCTTGAAGTTCACCGACTTGGCTTCGTCGATTTTCTTGTAGGCGTATTCCTGCAGGCCGTCGAGATAGCCGATCAGGCCTTCATGCAGGATGTAATAGCCCGAGACCTGCGGCGTGCCGTGGCGCGAGATCAGCGCGAACGGATAGAGCGTAACCGGCGCGTTGCCGACATTGCTCACCTCGTCCTTGATGGTGAAGAGATAATGGTCGTCGACCGAGATGGTGCGGCGGAAAGTGAGGCCCTCGCCATTGTCCCATTTCAGCACCACCGGCGTCGTCGGCGTCAGGCTGCCGCTGCCGTCCTGCCGCCAGATGGTCTGCGCATCCGGCATCTTGGCGGTCACGCCGGTTGCGGCCACCCAGCCGAATTCGGCGTAATAGGGTTCAGCCGTGCCCGAGGGCGAATAGAGGATGATCGGCGGCGATTTCGGGTCGACCGTCTCGCGATATTGCACCAGCGCGAGGTCGTCGATGCGGCCGCCCTTCAGCGAGACGCTGCCGGAGAGGCGCGGCGTGTCGATCTTGACGCGCGGGCTGGCTTCGATCGCGGCGCTGCGGGCAACGACCGGCTGGGCCTGCTGGTTGCCAGGCGTCGCGGCGGGCGCGGGCGCATTGCCGGCCTGCGGCGTCGAACCCGGCGTTGCCGGCGCGCCACCTGGCGTCGCCGAGGCGGTCGGCTGCGGCGTGTTCTTCTGGAGCTCGGCCTGCGCCTGCTGCTGGGCGCGCTGCTTCTCCATCTGCGGCACGTTGTAGAAATATTGCCAGGCGATCAGGACGAGGCCCGACAGAATGACGGCGAGGATGGTATTGCGATTGTCGGTCATCTCTATTGTCTCGTCATCAATCCGGTTTGCGGCTGGCTGGCGCGCTGGCGCCTGGCCTCGGGCCGCGTCCCTTCGAGGGGCCTTTGGCCGTATGCCGCGCGGGCTTCGAGAAGGCTATGCGCAGATCGTCGAGCATGGTGGCGAAGTCGCGCGAGAGCGCGTCCCTTCGGCCGACCAGTACATAATCATGATGGGGCTGCATCGACAGCGGATCGAGCCGCTTCACCAATTCGCGAAGCCGGCGCCGGATGCGATTGCGCTCGGGGGCGTTGCCGTTCTTTTTGCTGACGGTGAAGCCGATCCTGACAGGGCCAAGGTCGTCGCGGCGGCGGCTTTGCAGGACGAACGCGGGACTATTCACCCGCGCGCCATTGGCAACGGCGAGGAAATCCGCCCGCTGCCTCAGCCGATCCATGATGAAATCCCAAAATGGGGGTCCGGCTCAGGCGCTCAGACGCTTGCGGCCGCGGGCGCGGCGGGCGGCGAGGACCTTGCGGCCGCCGGCAGTGGCGAGACGGGCACGGAAACCGTGACGGCGCTTGCGCACCAGTTTGCTGGGTTGATAAGTCCGCTTCACGGGTTTTTCTCCGCTGACCGGGCAATTTGCCTGTAGAATTGATGGTAAAGTCCGGAAGATGCGGCCCAAAACGGGCCCTTTTCGGCCCCAAGAGAGCCGCTCCCGGCGTCACACCGGGTCATCGCGGACAATTCGCGCGGCTTATAAGGGAGCGTCTTGTTTTCGTCAACGCCGCAAGAGCGCGCTGTTCCGGTGAATATCGCTGTTTGTGCGGGGTTTTTAACCCTTGAGGTAGCGACTCGCCACGTCCGTGATTAGATCCCACATCGGCAGATTAGCGATCTGTAATTTGACCGGGCCGGGGGCGGACCGCATCCTTCCTCAGCCAGATCGTTCACCAAGCAAGTCGTTCACCGGGCAAGGCAGCGAGGACGAATTTCGTGGCAGCGACAGACCTCCAGCCGATCCAGGATGCGGATCAGCGGGACCCGGCGGCGGCGCGGCCGCGGGGACCCGACGGGCTTGGGCTGTCGGGCAAGCTGCTGCTGCTCACCGTGCCCCTGGTGATGATCGCGGCCATCCTGCTCTACGTGCCCGCCATCGCCAACTTCTGGGTCAACCGCCTCAACGATCGCGTCGCCGCGGCGAATACGGCGGCGCTGGTGCTGGATGCGGCCCCGCTCGGCATGGTCCCCGATTCGCTCTCGCGCGAGATCCTCAAGAGCATCAATGCCCGCGCCGTCGCCATCAAGATGGGCCAGCAGCGCCGCCTGCTCGCCAGCGACAATCTTCCTGCCACGATCGAGCATGACGTCGACCTGCGCGACATGAGCGTGTGGGAGGCGATCACCGGCTCGTTCCAGATGATGCTGGAGACCGGCAACCAGCCGATCCGCATCGTCGGGCCCGGCGTCGGCAATGCCCAGTTCGTCGAGATCGTGACCGACGAATTGCCGCTGCGGCAGTCGATGTACCGCTTCTCCCGCAACGTCGTGGTGGTGGCGCTTATCATCGGCGTGCTCACCGCGGGCCTCGTCTATCTGGCGCTGCATTATCTGTTCGTACGGCCGATGCGGCGGCTGACCGCGAGCCTGGTCGGCTTCCACGAGAATCCGGAAAGCTCGGCCCGCATCATCGTGCCGAGCCAGCGCAGTGACGAGATCGGCGTCGCCGAGCGCGAATTGTCCGACATGCAGCGCGATCTGATGTCGATGCTGAATCAGAAGAGCCGGCTTGCCGCGCTCGGCCTCGCCGTCTCCAAGATCAACCACGATCTGCGCAATCTGCTTGCCTCCGCGCAGCTGCTCTCCGACCAGCTCGCCAGCGTGCCCGATCCCCGGGTGCAGCGCTTTGCGCCCAAACTGGTGCGCTCGCTCGAGCGCGCTATCGCGTTCTGCCAGTCGACGCTTTCTTATGGCCGCGCCCAGGAGGCCGCGCCCGACCGCCGCATGATCCTGATCGAGCCGGTGGTGCTCGAGGTGCGCGAGACGGCAGGGCTTGCCAACGACGCCTCGATCGCCTGGGTCGCCGCGATCGAGCGCGGGCTCGCCGTCGATGCCGATCCCGATCAACTGTTCCGCGTTCTGCTCAACCTCGTCCGCAACGCCGCCCAGGCGCTGGAGAGCCATTCCTCGGGCGATGGCGGCGTGCAACAGATCCGGATCACGGGAAAGCGCGAAGGCGCCGTCGCAATCCTGGAGGTCTCCGATACCGGTCCAGGCGTGCCGCAGAAGACGAAGGAGCACCTGTTCGAGGCGTTCCAGACCTCCGGCCGCCCTGGCGGCAGCGGCCTTGGTTTGGCAATCGCCGCCGAGCTGGTCCGCGCCCATGGCGGCGACATTCACCTGGTGGAAGGCACGATCGGCGCCACCTTCCGCATCGTCATCCCCGACCGTCCCGTGGAACTCCTCTCCATTCGCAACGAGCGGCAGCGGGCGTAACTCGGCCAGAGGCCGAGCTGGATGTCATTCCGGGGCGGCGCAAAGCGCCGAACCCGGAATCCCGAGGTTTCAGGCTCGAGATTCCGGGTTCTCGTTGCGCGAGCCCCGGAACGACCAGGTGGAGATCGTCATCTCCCTGCAAAATCTCCCCATCCCGGACCTTGCCAATCGGGACAAGAGCGGCTAGTCAGAGCGCTCTTTCGCACCCCTCCGGCGCTGTCCGGAGGCTGCCTGCGGGTCCTGCCCGCACCGTTCGCGAAAAACGCGCCCGTAGCTCAGCTGGATAGAGCATCAGACTACGAATCTGAGGGTCGGACGTTCGAATCGTTCCGGGCGCGCCATTTTCCGCTTTCGCTTGCTACACCGCCAATCAATGGTGGCCTTTGCTGCGCTTTCCGTGGCTTACGGGATTCTTGCCGCGACGTTGGGCCGGTTCTGCTTGAGCCAGGCGACGGCCTCAGGTCCATCGACGACGCACGCGAAGGTTTCCCAGGTCGGGTCCTCCAGGGACTCCGATTGCAGTCGCTTCGCCGCGTACTCGACGAGATCGTGCAAGCCTTCGTATCCTCGTCGGTGCTCGAGGGACTCTGCAATCGCCGTGCTGGTCCATCCTCGCTGGGCCAAATCGATAATGCTCGGATCATCCGCCTCGCTGAACCACGGCGTGGCATCGAACTCGATGCAGCGGACATTGTCGGCGGTGTGGCAAGTGGCGTGGATCATTGGTTCCCCCGTCCTGCGCTAAAGCGCGATGGGATCAGGAGGAATCGTCATCGCGCTTTAGGTTGTTGTTTGAGCATGATCTTTTCGGAAAGGCGCGGCGCACTTTTCCGGATCGCGCTTTAGCATTGCACGTCTTGCATCGCCGTCTCGCACGCCCTCAGGCTTTGACCAGATCCCCCAGCAGGTTCGCCGCCACCACCAGCTTGGCGAGCGTCAGGCCGCCGGCGGCAATCTCCTCGACCGCACGGCGGATGCGTGTCGCCTCGGGATGAGCAGCAAGCCATGTCTCCGCAGCCTGCTGACCGGATTGGCCGATCGTCAGCATGTCCGCGGCCAGGCGTCTTTCGGCAGCGGCGATCAGGTCGATGGCGCGGTCGATGGCGAGACGCTCGAAATGATCGCCGGCCGGCACTTTGCGCGCGGCCGCGGTGATGCGGTCGAGACGAAAATTGGCCTCGGCGGCATAGAACGTCGCGGCGGCATCACCGATGCTGCGGCTGGTGCGCTCGGCGACCGTCACGATGTCAGGCGCCGGGACCAGAGCATCGAGATCGGCCAGGTCGCCGGCAAGGTCGGACGGGACGCCGGCATCGATCAGGTCCTGGCGGCGCTTGCTGCGTGCGGCCTGCAAGTCCGCTGGCAGGGCATTGTCGAGCGAGGCCGCGATCTCGCGGACGGCAGGGCCAAACCGGGCAATGACGGCGCTCAAGCCATCCCTGAAATCGACATTGCGCACATACCAGACCATGCGGGAAAGCAGGAGGTCCTGGACCGCCGCGTAGAGGCTGAGCTGCAACTGCCCGTCGATTCGGTTGTCGAGCGCGTCGATCGCGTCATTGAGTCGCCTGAGCTCGTAGATCGCGTCCACCGCCACCTGGGCCATGACGATGATCGAGATATCGGCGTCGGTCTCGTCGGTCAGGCGCACGATACATGCCGGGCCCCCGCGGTTGATCACGGCATTGACGAGACTGGTCGCGATGATCTCGCGTCGGAGTCGATGGTGCTCGACCGCGGCCGGGAATTTGTCGAGAACCTCGCGCGGAAAATACTGGGACAGCCTGCGGGCGAGATAAGGATCGTCAGGCACGCCGGTTTCGAGCAGGTCACTGTAGAGCGTCAGCTTGGCGTAGGCGAGCAGCACGGCGAGCTCGGGCCGTGTCAGGGACTGCCCGCGCCTCGTCCGTTCGGCGATCGCGGCGTCGTCAGGCAGGAATTCGACGGCGCGGCTGAGCAGGCTGCGCTGCTCGAGCGACTGCATCAGGCGCGTGAGGAAGCCCGTCTCGGCCATGCCCTTGCGTTCGGCGAGCGAGAGCGCCAGCGTCTGCAGATAGTTGTTGCGCAGGACCAGCGCCCCGACTTCGTCGGTCATCGCGGCAAGCAGGGTGTTGCGGTCAGCCGGGCTGAGGCGTCCCTCGCGCTCAGGGCGCGCCAATGCGATCTTGATGTTGACCTCGACGTCGGATGTGTTCACGCCGGCCGAATTGTCGATCGCGTCGGTGTTGAGCTTGACGCCCTTCTGCGCCGCTTCGATGCGGCCGCGCTGGGTGACGCCGAGATTGGCGCCTTCGCCGATCACCCTTGCGCGAACCTCGGTCCCGGTGATGCGGATCGGATCGTTGGCGCGGTCGCCGGCCTGATCATCGCTCTCCGTCGACGCCCGGATGTAAGTGCCGATGCCGCCGAACCACAAGAGGTCGGCGCGCGCCTTCAGGATCGCCGTCATCACCTCGAAGGGCGTTGCCTGCTCCTTGTCGAGATCGAGCAGGCTGCGTACTTCCGGCGCGAGCGGGATCGCCTTGAGCGCGCGCGAGAACACGCCGCCGCCCTGCGAGATCAGCGATTTGTCGTAATCCTGCCAGCTCGATCGCGGCAGGTCGAACAGGCGCTTGCGTTCGCTGAAGCTGATCGCCGGATCGGGCGAGGGATCGATGAAGATGTCGCGGTGATCGAACGCCGCAACGAGCTTCGTCGCCGGCGAGAGCAGCATGCCGTTGCCGAAGACGTCGCCGGACATGTCGCCGACGCCGACCACGGTGAAAGGCATGGTCTGAATGTCGGTGCCGAGCTCGCGGAAGTGGCGCTTGACCGCCTCCCAGGCGCCGCGCGCCGTGATCCCCATCTTCTTGTGGTCGTAGCCCTGGCTGCCGCCGGAGGCGAAGGCATCGCCGAGCCAATGGTTCTTCTCGGCCGAGATCGCGTTGGCGATGTCGGAGAAGGTGGCGGTGCCCTTGTCGGCGGCGACGACCAGATAGGGATCGTCGCCGTCATTCCGCACGGTCAAGTCGGGTGGCACCACGATGTCGCCGTCGAGATTGTCGGTGAGTTCGAGCAGGGAACGCACGAAGATGCGATAGGCTTCGGTGCCCTCCGCGAGCCACGCCTCGCGATCGGAGGGCGGCGGCAGGCGCTTGGGCACGAAGCCGCCCTTGGCGCCGACCGGCACGATCACGGCGTTCTTGACTTGCTGCGCTTTCACGAGGCCGAGGATCTCGGTGCGGAAATCCTGCGGCCGGTCGGACCAGCGCAAGCCGCCGCGCGCAACCTTGCCGAAGCGCAGGTGAATGCCTTCGACGCGCGGTGAATAGACGAAAATCTCGTAGAGCGGTCGGGGAGCGGGCAGATCCTCGATCTTGCGCGCGTCGAACTTGAAGGAGATCACCGGGCGCGGATGTCCGTCCGGGCCGACTTGCCACAAATTGGTGCGGATGGTCGACTGCACCAGATTGGTGAAACGGCGCAGGATGCGGTCTTCATCGAGCGAGGCGACGGATTTGAGCTGTTCCTGGATCTCGGCAAGGAGAGTGATCTCGCGCGCCGAACGCTCGCGATCGGTCAGGACGAGGCGCGGATCGCGGCGGGCCTGGAACAGCGCGACGAGGTTGGCCGTGATCGCGGCGTTCTTGCGCAAGGTCTCCCACATATAGTCCTGGGTGAACGGTGCGCGGATCTGGTGCAAATAGCGCGACAGCGCCCGGATGGTCGAGACTTCCCGCCAGCCCAGGGCCGTGCGCAGGATCAAGGCATTGTACCCGTCGGACTCGGCGCGATCCGTGACCACAGCCATGATCGAGGCCTCCAGGCGATGGCTGAAGTCCGGATTGATCTCGATCGGCAGGCCATCGCTGGTCTCGATCGTCATGTCGTGCAGCCAGACCGGCTCGGGTCTGTTGCCGGGCACGATCTGATAGGTGCGTTCGTTGACCACGCGCAGGCCGTGATTTTCGATCACCGGCACGCGGTAGGACAGCGACAGCGGGGCGGCATCCGAAAACACCTTGAGCCCGAAGCGCCTGGGATCGTCCTCCTCGAAGCGATGAACCGAGATCGTCACCGGGCGGGCCGGCGTGAGCTTCTCGACGGTGGCGATATCGGCGATTGCCTGTTCTGCCGTGGCAACCTCGGTATAGCCGCCGCTGAAGGCTTGAGCGTAGCGATTTGCGAGCATGCGCGCCCGCATGCCGTCGGTAGACGCAGCCAGCGCCGCCTTCAGCTTGTCGGCCCAGGTCGCGGCAATGGCGCTGATCCCGGCTTCCAGCGTAGCGCGCTCGACGGCGGGAGTCTTACCTTCATAGCGTCCGATGATGTAGTGGACGCGCGCCAATGCTCCTTCGGGGAAGGACACGTAGGAGGCCGACAGTGTCCCCTTGTAGCGCTGCGACAGGAAGGTGCCGACGCGCATGCGCACGTTGGTGTCGTATTTGTCGCGCGGAATGAACACGAGGATCGAAACGAAGCGGTCGAACTTGTCGACCCGCGCCAGCGCCCGGACGCGGGGACGCTCATAGAGGATCAGGATCTCCATAACGAAGTCGAAGAGGGTATCGACGTCGATCTGGAATAGCTCGTCGCGCGGATATTCTTCGAGAATATGCTGGAGAGCCTTGCCGGAATGGCTGTTCGGGTCGAAGCCGGCGCGCTGGAGCACCCGCGATACCTTGTGGCGAACATAGGGGATCTGTCGTGCCGAGCGCGTATAGGCACCCGAGGTGAACAGGCCGACGACTCGCAATTCACCCTCGAGCCGGCCGTCGGGCGTATAGAGCTTGATGCCGACATAATCCATCCGGATGCGGCGATGAACGCGGCTGCTCACATTGGCCTTGATGACGATGAGCAGGGTCGGCTCGCGCATGAACTCGCGAATCTCCGACGTCATCACCACCATTTCGCTGCCGCGGCGCAGGACCTTCACGTCGGGATCGCGGAGGATGCCGAGGCCCTCGCCGGTCGCGACGTCGTCCGACGCATCGCGGCCGGGCAAGAAGCGATATTCGCGCACGCCGAGAAAGGTGAAATTGTCCGCGCACAGCCATTGCAGGAACTGGTTGGCCTCGGCGACCTCGTCGATCGGCAGCGGCGGCGGATTGGACGAGAACGTCTTGACCGCGTCCTCGACGCGGTCGCGCATGGCGCGCCAGTCCGCGACGCAGGCGCGCACGTCGCTCAACGTCCTGGTGAGGCCGTCAATCAGCCTCTCGCGGTCCGCGTCGGCGTCCAGGCGGGTGATGTGGAGGTGTATCAGGCTCTCTCGAGCGCCCTTTGCCCCTTCCGGCAGTGCCTCGCCGTAGAAGCGCAGGAGCCTGCCCTGGTCATCGCGCTCCACCGCGATGATGGGGTGAGCGACGAGGGTGACTTCGATACCCTGCTCGGTGAGCTCCGCCATGGTGGAATCGAACAGGAAGGGCATGTTGTCGTTGAGGATTTCGAGCACGGAGATCTCGCGCCCGTCCGGCATCAGCGGATTGACGACGCGGATATCGGCACGCCCTGCCGTGCGCCGCTGCACATGCTCCCAGGCTTGCTCGGCCAGGAAGGCAAGTGAGGAGGCATCGTGACTGGCGAGATCCTCGACATTGGTGAAGGCGAACAGAAGCTCGGCAAAGCTTGCGGGGGCCTTGCCCGGCTGCACGCTTCCGGCTGCCTCGCGGATCAGAGTTGCCCGGGCCTTGTCGTCACGCCATGCCATAGCGTCCTCCATGTCCCAGCCGACGAACCGCAACTACGGTCGGGCGTTCTTCTTGAGTGCGCCTCTTCGAGCGCATCTTCTCGACCGCATTTCAATCGCCTCGGCGAAATCATCGGTCTTGCGGCTTCGACGATATTAGCATTCCGCAGCCGTCATGGCGCGCGGAGTTGCGAGGCGCGCTTTGGGGCGGAAAGCCGGTGCCGACGACCATCGCGCCGTTGGGTGCCTTGCAAAATGACGAGGAATTTCAATTGTGTATGAGTTCGTGATTGCATTCTCAGGGGCGCGCCATTTCAGTCCAAAACTGGGCACCCCAGAATTTCTGCGCCGGACGATATCGTCGCACGGCTGCTCACTATTCGTAACCGCGACCGGAACGCTTGGTCGGCCACAGCATCATGGCACAGCGGCGAACCCGTGGTGCCGTCTTTATCGGCCGGGGTCCGTCACTTAGACTAGGTATTCGCCAGAGAGACGTCTGGGCATATCGGTGAATACGGAGATGACCCATGAAAGTCGTGCATGACGGCATCCGGTTGGCCTTCGACATCGCCGGGGCGGGACCGCTTGAATTCCTGTTCGTCCATGGCCTGGGCGGGGATCGCACGCATTTTGCGCCGCAGATGGAATATTTCGCCCGTCAAGGTCGGGCGTTGAACGCCGAGCTGCGGGGACATGGCGAGAGCGACAAGCCGCAACAGGCGTATTCAATCGAAGGCTTCGCCGATGATCTCGTCTTTCTGTGCAACCGACAGCAGATCACAAGGCCGGTCATCGTGGGTCAAAGCATGGGTGGCAACATGGCGCTCGAAATCGCCGCCCGCTATCCGGACTTTCCTGCGGGCCTGGTGCTGCTCGATTCAGGGGTGCTCTTCCCGGCCTCGGCAGGAGCGGTCTTTACAGGGTATCTGGAGGGCTTGAAGGGTGCGGATTTTGCGGACGAGGTCCGGAAAATCGTGGAGGACTCCTGTCTGCCGACCGACAGATGCCGCGCCCATGTCGAACAGACCTTTCTGGCGACGCCGCAGCACGTGCTGGTATCCACGTTTACAAGTCTGTTCCCTTGGGATGTGCATCGCGCGCGTGAGTGCGCGCAGGCGTGCCGGGTCCCGGTGCTCTACATCGAAGCGGCCCATCGGCTCGCGGATCTGGATCGTTTTGCGGCGCTGTGCCCGCAACTGGTCACGGCCAAAGCCGTCGGCTCCGGGCATTTCCTGTCGCTGGAAGTGCCGGAGCAGATCAACCCGATGATCGACCGGTTTATCTCGCTCTACGTGCGAAGACCCGGCTAAGCTTCGTCGCGGCAGCCGTTCGACAGACTACGAAATCGTCCGTTCGCAGTCCCCTCGAGATTAAGCACTATCACCGGATCAACGTTGTCGATCATCGACTTGGTATGGCGACAGACGATCGGCGAAACGGTCGCCATAGCTACGGACATTCCGGGTAACGCGCGCAGGTTCATGTCGACCTGGAGCGTCGTCTCGGGCAGAGGTTCGATGTCCAGCTTCAGAATTTCGCGGCCATAGACCTCGTGAAAGGCGTCGGTCCTGTCTCGTTCGGCGACGCCGAGCTGGAAAGCTCCAACGCAATCAATTCGTCGCCAATAACCAACGATCGCTCCATTGAGAGTGAGATATCCCGGCGCCCACTTGCCGCAGGAAATTGCGCGGCATTCAAGGGCCTTTGATAGTGACTTCCAATCGGAAGCGGCTGGCGTTTCAAACACGGCCAGATGCGACCATGCTGCCGGACCAACGCGCCTGCTCATGTGGCAAGGCGACCACAGGCCTCGGCGTCGCAGGCTTCGCAACGCCCGCCCCCGATGTGGAAACGGCCGCGCAATTGCGCGCATTGCAGTCAGGATCGCATGCCGCGCTCGATCGCAACCCGATCGACGTGACCCTGGCCGGCCTGCAGCCGGACCTGCTGCGCGCCGCGATCAAGATCCTGCTCGCAAGTCCCTCCTACGACGCGCTGGCGGTCATTGCCGGGTCGTCGGCGGTGGGATCGCCGGCTCTGATGGCTGATGCTATCCACGATTGCCTGCCGCTCAGCGACAAGCCCGTCATTGCCTATGTGAGCCCCTACGCGCCCGACGTGGTCTCCGTCCTCACCCGGCGCGGTGTCCCGGCCTACACCTCCGCCGAGAGCTGCGCCGCTGCACTCGACGGGCTTTTGCAGGCTGGAATGCCGAACGAGATCCAGACATCCGGCTCGATCGCGGCGACGTCCGATATCAGCGACTTTCCGGCGGGATCGCTGGATGAGGCGCAGGCGAAAGCACTCTTCGCCCGCTTCGGTATTCCGGTCGTTGCAGAGAAGGTGATAGCAACACCAGGCGAAGCCGAGCAGGCGGCGCGCGACCTCAGTGGCCGGGTCGTGCTCAAGATTCTCTCGCGCGAGATCGCGCACAAGAGCGACGTCGGCGGCGTCGCGGTCAATGTGACGGTCGAGACGATTGGCGCCCGCCTGCTGGCGATGGCTGACGAGTCGAGGCAAGAGCCGGCAAGCGGCCTGAACGCTTCCTGGTTCAGGAGATGGTGTCGAGCGGCGTCGAGATCATTCTCGGCATGCATCGCGATCCCCTGGGCACCGCGATCCTGCTCGGAACGGGCGGCGTCACCGCCGAACTGTTCAAGGACACGACGATGCGTCTGCTTCCGCCGGAAGGCGGTCTCAGCCTCGCCGAGGCGCGAGCGATAGCGCGCGATCTCGTCACATGGCCGCTGCTGGACGGTTTTCGGGGCCGGCCGAAATGCGATGTCGAAGCGCTCGCCGCAACGATCGTCGCTTTCTCGCGCATGGTTGCGCAGCTCGGCGAGCGCCTCGCGGAAGCCGAGATCAATCCGGTCTTCGTGCTGCCGGCGGGCCAGGGCGTGAAGGCAGCCGATGGATTGGTTGTTCTCAATGTCTGAACAAGATCGGATGGAGCTCCAGATGGCCTTTGGCGAACTCACCAATCACGACGGCGCTCGCGGGAAGGGTTTCGCCGTGCGGCGCTGGCTGAACCTCGCCATCCTCGCCTGTGCCGTCCTGCCGGTCGCGGCGGGGGTTGGTGCGGCGCCGGCGCGGGCCGAATTTCCCGAGAAGATCATCAAGATCGTGGTGCCCTTCGCGGCCGGCGGCGGCACCGACATCATCGCGCGAACGACGGCGCAGGAGCTGATCATGATCGGAAGCGCTCCGCAAGAGCTCGATCGCTACGTCGCGCAGGAGGAGGAGCGCTGGCGCAAGCTGGTCAAGGACGCGAACATCGAGGTGCAATAGGTTCGGCACTCCGGGCCGGAGACTCGCTGCGGCGGCGCGGGTCAGCTCCACGCCGTCGCTGGCGTTCAGCGCAGACCCTGTTCGTCGATGAGAATGCGATGGATCTCGATGCGCGCCGGCAGCTCGATCAGGAATTCCGGATCGCGCGCGAGATGATGCACCTTGTTCGGCTCGCCTTTGGTGAAGGCGGCCATGGCCGCGACGTCGGCCCAGTAGGAGATCGTCGTGAACCACGTCTCCTCATCGCGGTCCTCGCGCAATTGCTGCACGCCCAGGGCCGTCTTCATCAGCGGGGGAATGCCCTCGGCTTGCAGATAGGCCTGGTAGGCGTCAGCGACGTCGCGGCAGGTCCGGCCGCGCCAGATGCGCGCGATGGTCGGCTTGGTTGGCATATGAACTCCCTTCGCTGCAAGGAACCCGAGCGCCCAGCAACGTAACGGACGCCAAATGCGCTAGCCCCGGCATCAGTTCACATCGTCAGGTGCAGTGTTTCGTCGCAGTGGCGAAGTGAGGACGGCCTGGCGTGGGGATTTCCGGCGCCACGCGGGGAACTTCCACTTTTTCCCGACGTTGATCATGCGGCCGATGCGATGAAAAACTTTTCCAACGCTGCATTTTCCCCCGAGGTGATCGAGCTCATGACCGCCGCCCTGGAAGCTGCGGTTGCGACGCTGCCGGAGCCCGTGCATTCCTCGCATGTCAACGCGCTCGCCGAATCCATCCTCCGCACCGCCGGTGCGGGCGAACGTAACGTCGCTGACCTCCAGCGGATCGCCTTGATGGAGCTGCAGCTGGCGCCGCGCAAGTAAATCACCGCCGGCTCAATCGCCGGTGAGGCTCCTGAAAGACCACATTTAGTGCGTGCAGGATCCAAATGAGGCGGCCCGTGCGCGCAATTCGTCCCTGACACGATCGAGCACACTCTCATATTCCCGGGTCTCGGTCTGCCGGAACAGCCGCATGCTGGGATACCAGGGGCTGTCTGTTCGCTCGAGCAGCCAGCGATAGTCGGGCGTCCATGGCAGCAGGAGCCAGGTCGGACGGCCAAGGGCGCCGGCCAGATGAGCGATGCTGGTGTCGACGGTGATCACGAGATCAAGACAGCTCATCAACGCGGCGGTCTCGCTGAAATCGGTGAGGTCGGCGGTCAGGTCGACGATGTCGCTTCTCTCCCGCAGCACCGCGGCGTCGCCCGGGCGCGGCGCCTTCTGGAGGCTGACAAAAGTGGCATCGATGTCGAGGATACGGGACAGCGTCCGCAGCGGAATCGAGCGCGCGTGATCGTTGACATGGCCCGGATCGCCGGACCAGGCGAGGCCGACGCGGAGCCTGGTTCGAGGACCAAGACGATTGCCCCAGGCCTGAATACGGTCCTCCGGAGGCGAGGGCAGATACGGTGTGTCCGCCGGAATCGTATCGAGCCGGGTGCCGAAGGCGAGCGGAAGGCTGGATATCGGGCAGTGCAAATCGAAGGCCGGCAGCGTGCCTGCCGCCGACATTGGGACGCACAGGGATACGCCGCTTAGAGGCGACATCAGGCGATGCAGCGGGTCCTGGATGGCAAGAACGACGCGCGCCCCGCGCGCCGCCAGCATAGGCACGTAGCGTACGAAGTGAATGGTGTCTCCCATCCCCTCGTCCGCAGCGACCAGGATCGTCTTTCCTGCGATGTCTTCGCCACCGAGCCACATCGGTTGCGGAAACCTGGCGTATTTCGCCGAAGGCAGTTTCAACCGGGTCTGGTGCCCGCGCCAGCCGGCTTCGAAATCGCCGGTCAGGAGATGAGCCAGGGCCACGTTCCAGTCCGTTACCGTATCATTCAGCCCGAGCGCCTTCATGTGATCGGACAGCGCGAAGACCTCGTTAAAGCGATGCAGGTGGAAGAGCGCGGTCAGCTTGTTGTTGAAGGCCGCCACCAGGCGCGGCTCTATCGCGATGGCTTTTTCGAACCAAGCCAACGCCTCATCATCCCTGCCGAGCCGCCGCAGCGAAAGACCGAGATTGTTGCAGGTGTCGGCCTGGTCGGGAGCGAGCTGGTGCGCGCGCTCGCCCTCGATCGCGGACTCCTCGAACCGCTTCAGCGTGTAGAGAACCCATGCACGCGCGTGCAGCGTCGGGGCATGGTTCGGGAACAGCCTGTCGCTGAGGTCCAGATGGGCGATAGCCTCCTCGTTCCGCCCGAGCTTGTGGAGGAGAGTCCCGCTCTTGCGCAAAGTGTCGTGATGCTGCGGATCGAGCTTGAGCGCGTGCTGGAAGCTCGGCAGGGCCTGCTCGAGGCGCGACAGTTGAGTGAGGATGTCGCCGCGCTGCCGCCACAAATCGGCGTCGCCAGGCCGAAGCTGGATCGCCTTGTCGACGACGTTGAGCGCCTCCTCGAAGCGCCCATGCAGCTGCAATGCCGTTCCGAAGCTTGCAAGATATTCGGGCTTGGGTGCTCGCCGGATCGCGCGGACGATCCACTCCAGGGCGTCATTGTAGTGCTTGTCATGGAGAGACAGCAGCCCCATGAGATGCTGGGCGTCGGTGTGCTCAGCATCGATCGTCAGGGCCTGCTCGCAGCAAGCACGCGCGTCGAGATGCCGTCCGGCCCGGAGATGCTGAAGGCCCGCCTCGAAGCAGGCGGCCGGTGTCTCCATCGCTGGCACGTTGCGGGCGGTCATTGCGCTCTTGCTGACGGCGCGGCGCTAGCGGTGTCCGGCCAATTCACGATCGACGTTCGACGTTGAGCCGACGAAAATGCATGATTCTCGCGACGGTCGAAAGCTGGACAGCCGACGGTTACGATCGTCGTCGCAAGCCTCGCACAAGGAGACGGACGCGCCTGCTCGACCACGTTCTCAGATTCATGACGCTGGAGACGCGCTTAGGATCCTTTCACCTCTCCCGTAGCGAGAGGTCGGAGCGCATCGAAGATGCGATCCGGGTGAGGGGATTAGGTCTCACTGAACGCCGCGGCCCCTTACCCGGATTGTCTCACCGCCACCCAAGCGCGGGCGCGACATGGGTCAAGATCGCCTCGATCGCATGCGCGCAATAGGCGACACCGAGCTGGTTGGGAATCGTCAGCAGCAGCGTGTCGGCCTCGGCGATCGCCTCGTCCTGCCGCAGTTGCTCGATCAGCACGTCCGGCTCGGCGGCATAGGAGCGGCCGAAGATCGCGCGGGTGCGCGGATCGATGAAGCCGATCTGGTCCTCGCCGCCGCGCTCGCCGCCGAAATAGGCGCGGTCGCGATCGTCCATCAGCGCGAGGATGCTGCGGCTCACCGACACGCGCGGCTCCCGGCTGTGGCCGGCTTCCTTCCATGCGGCGCGATAGGCTCGAATCTGCGCAGCCTGCTGCACGTGAAAGGCTTCGCCGGTCTCGTCGTTCTTCAACGTCGAGCTCTGCAAATTCATGCCGAGCTTGGCCGCCCACACCGCGGTCGCATTCGAGCCGGCGCCCCACCAGATGCGTTCGCGCAGCCCTTGCGAATGCGGCTCGATGCGCAAGAGGCCCGGCGGATTGGGGAACATCGGCTGCGGATTGGGCTCGGCAAAACCTTCGCCGCGCAGGAGATCAAGGAACACTTCAGCGTGGCGGCGGCCCATGTCGGCATCGCTCTGGCCCTCGGCAGGCCGGTAGCCGAAATAGCGCCAGCCGTCGATCACCTGCTCGGGCGAGCCGCGGCTGATGCCGAGCTGAAGCCGTCCGCCGGCGATGAGATCAGCGGAGCTGGCGTCCTCCACCATGTAGAGCGGGTTCTCGTAGCGCATGTCGATCACGGCCGTGCCGATCTCGATCTTGCTCGTCTTGGCGCCGACGGCCGCAAGCAGCGGAAAGGGCGAGGCCAGCTGGCGCGCAAAGTGATGCACGCGGAAATAAGCGCCGTCCGCCCCTAACTGTTCGGCCGCAACCGCAAGGTCGATGGATTGCAGCAGCGTGTCGCTGGCAGAGCGGGTCTGCGACTGCGGCGAGGGCATCCAGTGTCCGAAGGAGAGGAATCCGATTTTTTTCATGAGGCCAAGGTAAGCATGATCGCGGGAGTTTGCGATATGTCGGCTGGAGGAAAGTTGGGCGGCGTGCGAGGCATATACACTTTTCAATTGTGCCATTTCCGACGTGCTGAATGGCGATGATGGCCGACAAGGTAAAAACCGACCGAGCGAAGTAAGGTCGATCCGAAGCCACCTTGACCTGGGGTGAGGTCCTCGCGTGTCGGTCGGAGAGGCAAGTTCTTCGGTCAGGTCAGAACTATTTTTCGGGACATTCGCCGGTGATTTCGGCAAAGATTGTCGCTTGCGAAGGCCTCGGGATCATCGACCGGCTGTGGACCATAACCCTGACCACGAGCGGCAAGTCGCAGACGAACGTCGCAGCCTGTTGGGGCTCGCGGCGATGGCTCTCATCGTCGGAGCGGCGACTGGATGTGTCGGGGCGATCTTCCGGCTTTTACTTCTCCGTGCGGATGGTCTGCGCGATGCGATGATCGCCTGGGCCCATGGCCACGCAGTCTGGGGGTTCTTCACCGTCGTCGGCGCGTGCGCCGTCGCAACCCTGGTTGCCGCGTGGATGGTGCGGCAATTCTCGCCACATGCTTCGGGCAGCGGCATTCCGCATGTCGAAGCAGTCCTGCGTGAGGAGATCCCACCGGCTCCGTTTGGTCTGGTGCCGGTGAAGTTCTTCGGCGGAATACTGGCGATCGGCTCCGGACTGGCGCTGGGCCGTGAGGGGCCGACCGTCCAGATGGGCGCCGGTATCGCGGTTTTCGCCGCGCGCGTCGGCCGGCTCTGTTGGGCGGATGCCCGGGTGCTGCTGGCGGCCGGCGCTGGCGCCGGCCTTGCAACGGCCTTCAATGCGCCGATTGCCGGGCTCGTGTTTGTGCTGGAGGAGCTGGTGCAGAGGTTCGAGCACCGTGTTGCCGTCGCTGCCCTTGCCGCTCTCGCAACGGCGATACCGGTCGCAAGACTGCTGCTCGGTGACGCACCCGACTTCCAGGTCGCGCCGCTGAGCTATCCTAGGTTTGAATCCGCGCCGCTGTTCCTGGCCCTGGGCGGCATCGCGGGTCTGCTGGCGGTCGCATACAATCGCACCCTGCTCGCGACCATCGCGGTTCGTGACCGATTTGGACGGCTGCCGATCGAGCTCCGCGCCGGATTGATCGGCGCAAGCGTCGGCACATTGGCCTGGTTCTCGCCCGAGCTGATCGGTGGCGGAGATCAGATCACGCAGCGCGCGTTGATCGGCTATGAGAATGCGGGGATCCTTGGGTTCGCGTTCCTGATCCGATTCGCGCTCGGCGCTCTCTCATACGCGGCCGGCACGCCCGGCGGGTTGTTCGCACCCTTGCTCGTGCTGGGAGCCCAGTCCGGGCTGCTGTTCGGACAGGCTTGCCGCGTTGCATTCCCGGCGCTCTCGATCCAGCCGGAAGCATTTGCATTGGTGGGCATGGCCGCTCTCTTCACCGGCGTCGTGCGCGCGCCGGTGACGGGCATCGTCCTCGTCGCCGAAATGACGGGCAACGTGACGATGCTGCTGCCGATGCTGGGCGCCTGCTTCATGGCGATGCTGCTGCCCATGCTGCTGGGCAATGCACCGATCTACGAGTCCCTTCGTGAGCATACGCTGCGCCTGGAGCGGCAGATCAGACAGAGATGAGATCGGAAATTCCTGAGCCGCGTTTCGCGTGCGCATCGCGACAAATTCCGCCTGAGGCCTCGATGCCGGCCGTGAGGGGTAAACCCGACGCCAATTTGACCGCAGCGAACGGACGAGATTGACCTATAGCCGACCCCACGAGCGTCTCCCGCCAGGGACCACCTGTGACGCAAAGGACACATCGACTTGCGAGGCAGAAAGCCTGGTCCCGTTCACCACATTTAAACCGCAAGATTCTAGGAAGAGTGCTCATCCACAGGCCGCAGGAACATGCGAACAGCCTTTGTACAGAAGCCATCCGTGGACTTCGGGCGATGAAGGTTTGGCAGACCAGCTGCATCGTGGCTGTTGTCGCATCCGTGGGACTTTGTCTGGCCGCCGGTAGCAGACCGGCCGCCACAGTATCGGATGTCATGCCGGAAGCGGCAGCGAACATAGCGGCTCCTGCGAACACGGTGACGCCTGCCTTGTACGCAGAGGCATCCGCCAGACTTGCGGCAGCGCTTCGGGCAGAAAGAGCAGAGCTTGGCGCGCTGACGTCGGCAGGTTCCGGGCCGTTGAGGGCCGATGCCGAGATCGTCGATGAACCCGTCGCGCCAAAATTGGCGTCGTTGGGACAGGATGTCGTCCAACCGTTGCCGCCAGAACGCGATGCGTCCAACGATGCTCCGAAAGCGGCGTCGACGCGGGATTTCCGTTATCTGGTCTACTACGTCTGGTCCGAACTGCCGCCCGCCGAGAAACCGGCGGAGATCGTCTTGCGTGCGTTCAAGGACATTTCGGTCGGAACGCCGGCCGAAGAGATCAAGCGCGCTTCCGACGCGTTTGGTCTTGATTTCAATTTCATGATGGCGGTTGCCAAGATCGAATCCGGTTTCAACCCCAATCAACGCACCGGGTCGTATATCGGCCTGTTTCAACTGAGCCAATATGAGTTCGGAAAGTTCGGCTTCGGGCAGATTCGCAGTCCGCGGGACAACGCCGTTGCGGCCGCCTACAAAATCATTACCGAAGGCGTCCAGTTCGAGTGGATCACGCACCGGACGCCGGACATGAGCGATCTTTACCTGATCCATCAGCAGGGCTGGGAAGGTGCCGCTGAGCACATCAGCCGTCCCGCTCGCACCGCCTGGAAATCAATGTGCGCCACCAGCGAAGGCAAGGAGAAGGGTGAGCGGTGGTGCAAACGCGCGATTTGGGGCAATGCACTTCCGGCCTTCAAGCGCACCTGGAAATCGGTGGACAACGTGACGTCAGAGGCGTTCGTCGGCATGTGGCGCGGCCGGGTTGCCGAATTCTACACGAAATATGTGGCGACTGCCGCTGCGGCGGCAAGCCAATAATTCCGTTGTCGGCGCGGCCCCACCACGCTTGCATTGCCTTTAGCCGCCGTGGCGAAACAGATCCAGCTGGGTAGACCAAGTCGGCTCAAGGCCCATGGCTAACGCTAGCTCATAGCGTCGCGAAGTCGGCTTGCTGATGGTGACCCGAACAGGGCGATGCAAGTGGCTAAGGCCGATTTTGTCCCGAACGCGACATCGGGCTCTTCCACCAACCTGCTGATGCGAATAAGCTATACGCCTGACCGCGGGATCGGCAATGACGCGGCGCGGGTTGATCACGTTGGCCGCAGCGGCTGCGACCACTTGGCGGCCGCAAATGGCTTCGCCTAGCCAAGAACGGCACTTCCAATTTGTACTGGTGGACGGTCGAGAAAAGATGAAGACCTCTGCTTTTTAGCTTTCCCTATTCACGTAGGTCTTTTTTGCAGGAGGTAAATTTGAAACCAGCAAAGAAGAATTTGCTTTATGCGCTGATCCTGTTGCCAATGGCGATGTACGCAAGCAGAGATGGGTTTACACAAAGTGTTGCTCCATCTGCTGGCTCTGCTCCTGGTGAGGTTCCTGCCTGGGCCTTTTTGTGGGATCCGAATGTCAAAGTGCCGCCACCGGACGACCGGCCTAACACTCTCCCCGGCAGTAGCGCCGCATTCAGCTGGAGACAGGCCCGTGACCTTTTTGTGGCGCCCGATTGGCATCCCGACGCCCATCCTCTGATGCCGGATGTCGTCGCGTACGGACGCAAGCCAAACGTTCGCGCTTGCGGATCATGTCATCGTGTCGAGGGGACCGGTGGTCCGGAGAATGCAAGCCTCGCCGGCCTACCAGTCGAGTATTTTATCCAACAGATCGCCGCCTTTAAGAGCGGGGCCAGAAAAATGTCCGGCCCTCAGAGGCCTTCTACGCAACTGATGCTGGCGTCAGTCAAGGACCTGACTGACGACGAACTTCGCGCCGCAGCGGATTACTTCGCCTCGCTTAAGCCCAAGCGGGTTATCAAAGTCGTGGAGAGCGAGACGATCCCGAAAACGGGCCCGTCGCGCTTATTTTACGTGAAGAGCTTAGATGGAGGCACCGAGGCGCTCGGCCAGCGCATCGTCGAGATGCCGGACGATGTAGACCAGTTTGAACTTCGCGACTCACGAGCTACGTTCACGGCCTATGTGCCGGTTGGAAGCGTGACAAAAGGTGAGGCACTGGCGCGGACTGGTGGCTCGGGGACCACCATAGCCTGCAGCCTTTGTCACGGGCCGGAATTGAAGGGCCTCAACCCCGCTCCACCAATCGCAGGGCGCTCGCCAACCTACATCGTGCGCCAACTCTACGAGTTTCAGCAAGGTGGCCGGGCAGGCGGCGCAAGTGCTCTCATGAAAGAGACTGTCGAGAAGCTCTCTCAGGACGATATGATCGCCCTTGCAGCTTACGTCGGCTCGCTTGATCCCTAGAGGAACATAGAAGCTCGGTTGCTCGCGCCGTTCTCGGCAGCTTAGCTCTGGAGCATGGATCTGTTCTGGCCCACGTCCGCTTCTGGCTCCGCTGCTGACCCTCGCATGAGCGAGTAGGTTAGACCGGAAATAGCCCTAAGCGGGGACGAAGTCGCAGATTCACCCCGAGCCGACATCGGGCGTCCCCCGCGCGAAGGGATGATCAGAACGAACGCTCGCCTTGCAAGCGGCGGGAACCAAATGGGCGGGGCTAAGTTGATCGTCCCGGTTCATGCCTCGATAACGTGATGCCGACACGGGCCTCAGCTTGGTTCCAGCCGCGGAGCTGAGGCCTTTTTGTCGCCTGTGTACATTTTTGTACAAAGCACCGGAACGCAGTCCGGGTTTCTGACTCATCCCACGGGACTTCAACGGGATAAAAAGACGTGCCGCGTTACACCTCCTTCGCCCGAGAGGCGGCAGCAACGCTGCTGCGAATGGCCAAAACAACAAAGGACCCGCAGGTTGCGTCGGGATTGATCCAGCGAGCGGCCGACCTGAAGGACCGCACGGGCGAGTTGCCCGCGGTTGATATCGAGATGGCCGCCCAAGAGCCAAAAAAGCCGCTAACGAAGAACTAAGGTCGACTTACGCGGCCGCCGCTTTCATTTCGGAACTCATGTCAAGAAATGGCCCCAGCTCCGGGCAGGGGATGAAGCTGGGGCCGATTGGGGTCACCCTCTTGGGGAAGGGCATCGGGAAAACTCGGAAATCCGCAAAGCGTTCCCTGTCTTCCGTGTTTTCCGCCGCATTCTGCCATTGCTCGGGGCTGAAGCTCCAAATTGGATTTGTAAGTGACCTGAAATGCTTGCTAGCATTCCGCTTGGCGAGCCTCCCTGAAATGAGGGTGGCTAACGGGGCTAGAAGCTATGCCGATCAATCGGCTTTTGGGAAATGCCAGCTCGGCAGACGCTGAACGACTCCGTCAGGCGTTCGCTGCTGCGCTGAAATCACTACATTTGGTCGATCGCAACGATCCGGTCTGCGAGATCGTGGCGCGGAAGGTAATCGAGATCGACGCCGCGGGCACTCATGACCCGGACGAGATCGCGAAGACGGCCGCGAGAGAACTCGGCCCCACTTGAGGCCGCCCCGAAAGGCGGCCTCATCGTCCCTTCAGAAAGATACCGGTCGCTAGTCGCGACGGTGATGGTGTTCGTGGTGCGCGTGCCGGACGCCTCCACTTCCGGAGTGCGGAATTGCGTTGACGGGGGGCTGGCAGGCGCTGACCACGGCAGCAAGTCTGACGCACCTTGCGAGGCACGTCTCCTAGGGAATGCTGCTCCTGCGCCAGCTCGGCTTCGATCTAGAGCCTTCGTCCCCCTCTGACGGAACATCGGGATCCTTCGAAGCTGCGCGAAACATTCCCAACGCCTGTAACTTATGTGAATCGTGGGGCCAAATCGAAAGGTCGCGATATGGAACCGACCACCCGAATATCAGACCACATCGACCGTAAGACGGCGCGGTCGATCTGCGACGAGGTGGGTGACCGATTGCAACGGGACTTATCTCTCGAAGCTTCGCTGCCGCCCTATCTCGAACGTCTCGTCGATGAATTGCGCAAGCAGGAGCGTCATCAAATTGTGCGTCGGCACGCCTGCTGACCATTTGCTTCACGCGCGGCCACGGTGACGCCGGAAAGTTTGCGCGACTAGCCGCCGAACACAGCAGAGCGGCCGAACACGCTTCTGAATCGCATTCTCGCGACCGGCTTCAGATGCTGGCGGACGGTTATGGAGCGATCTCGAAAGGAGTAAGGCCGCCTCCGTTGGCGGGCCTCTTTCACTGCGAATGTCACCTGTTGGGCCCTTGGCTGACGAAGGCTCAGCCGATTGGAGATCTGCTGTTTGGCAGTAAGCCGAACGCGGGGCGGCACCTGCCCCGACCGCCGCTTTTGACCCAGGGCGGCATTCTGCTCCCGGCCGAGTCAGGATATACTACGGGCATCACCGGCTAAGGCTAGGCCAGGCGTCGGTGGCTGAGAGACCGATTGTGCTCCCGCCTGACAGGGAGCGGTCCCATGCCCCACCGCCGTTTATTTGCTGATCGCGCCATGCACCTTCGCCACCTGGAGCAGGCGGAGCGCCACGTTGCCCAAGGTGAGCGACGGATCGCCGAGCAAGAGGATCTCATTGATGAGCTTGCGCGTCGCGGCCATGACTTAACGGCGGCTAGAAGCCTGCTTCACAGTTTTTGCACGAGCCAAGACCTCTTCATCCAGCACCGAGACCAAATCCTAGAAGCGCTGGAACCGTAAGCCCCAGACCAAGCCGATCCTTTTTGGAGGTCCGCAGTTGGGCCGCGGCTGACCCTAGCTCGCAGCGTTGCAGCAGATGGAACGCTTGGACTGAACGTCCATTAATGAACAGAAATGCACCAGTTGGGAGCTTGCATCATGGGTATCGAGCGCTGGCACCCGCCCAAATATTGGCAGATGCGCGCGGAAGAGTTTCGTGCAAAGGCGGACAATGCCGAGCATAGCCAGACGAGGGAAACGCTGCGCAAGGTTGCCAAGAACTATGACGATCTGGCGCAGCGTGCCGAACGCATCCGCACCGTCCAAGATCTAGCAGAGTAAGTCCGCTTCGGCATGGGATGTCGCAAGTGGCGCTTAGGAAACGGCTTGCAGCGATCTAAAAAACGGCGCCATTTGCAAAGTAAGGTGCGGCCGTTTCGATCTGCTGAAGCGGACTGAATTTTCTCACCGCGGCCAGGGCGAACTAGAGATGTCCGCTCACGGCTTTACGTAGGTCCAGCCCGTCTCCTGCAGTTCCATCACGCGCACCACGCCTGACTTTACCACCTGCGCCTGAGAAACAATCGGTATGTCCTTGTGCTCGGCTTCGTGCATCTTTTGTTGGGTGTTACCGCAAGCCTTGAATGATATCTCCGGCATGCTCAGCGCCATTTGCTCAATGCGAGCTTTCACCGGCGACGTGTCATCGCGAAGCATATGCAGTCCGGGCCCGAACGTGATCACCTCGATTTTCACTTTCTCCCCGAGCTCCCCATAATGTTGCGTAACGTTCGTGGCGTTGTTCAACGCGAGATTCATCGCGGCAGGGTCATTCGTGTTGACCTGGAGGATCAAACGGTGCGTTTTGGAAGCGGGTTCGTCCCGGGCCATCGCCTCGAGCGCGGATCGCTTCCGCGGCTGTTTGGCAGCGAACCGTTTCGTCGTTTTTTTCACTAGCGATCGCCCCTGCGGGGCTCGATTGGTCTGGGTCATTTCGGAGATTGGAACTGAGGGCGTTGTCAGCGCCGGGTATGGGGCCGGCGTCATTGTTGTCGGCTCGGAATATTGCGCTGACGGTCTCCAGTATGAGCCGGCGCTCGTCGTTTTCGGCACCCAGTATCGTCCGCCTTGCTCTGCCGCAGCCATCGGCGCGGCAAGCAGGACCGCGAAGGCTCCCATAATTGCGGCTTTCGCAATGTGATGCGAGATGCTCATCGTATGTCTCCCTCGTAGACTTGCTGAGATAGTCAAATAGACAAGCGTTTCGCGCGGCATGTCGCCCGGCATTGCGCGACATCGCGGTCATCCAATCGAAAGTATGTGAGCGGTGTGAGCACCGAAGCCGACGCCCGGCTTCGTATCGCAGACACGCCTACCGCGCTCTGCGCCTCGTTGATGAGGTCGCTAGTCGCATGAATATCGCTGCGGCCTTCGATTGTCGGTTTGGCATCGCCGCAAGTGCAATTGGTTGAGAGCCCGCGTCTAAATTCGCTCGACTTTCTTTCGTGATGGAGAGCTTGCGGACGAAGGCTTTGCTCTCGTTCCACCGATCAGTGACTTCCATGTATCGCTGCAAAGGCACAGCAGTGTTATGCCCTCGACTATGCGCTCTCCTATGCCTCTTAGGGAGAACTCACCTGTCCATTTCGGGGTAGGCTGGGTACCGGCCAGCCTCAAGAGACATGTTCCACGTCTCGCGCGGCGAATTTGGACTTATGACGGGAAGCATCCCTCCAACGCGTTGATGACGCGAGGCGCTCGGCAGTTTCGTGCCGGCGCTGCTGGAGGTCGTCCATCGTCTTCGCGTTTCCGGTGCAATAGGATGCAATACGATTCGTGGCGACCACAAGAGCGGGTGCGGAAAACGCAAAGCCCTGAAGGCAAACCGGCCTCTCAGACGATAAAGTCGTGATGCGGCGCCGGGAGAGGCGGGCCGCCGTGGACGATGCCGTCGAAATGTCCGGCGAAATGCCAGACGTCCGACCCGGGTTCGGTCGGAAGCGCCGCGGGCGCGTCCGCCTGGGCGTCCGGCGGGACCGGATCCGGCGGCGCGGCGGCTGCGCTCGCTGGAGCGCGCGGGCCCGCGTCCTCCCTGAAATGGAAGGACTGCTCGTGCGGATCGCCGGCGCCCTGGATCGCCACCGTCACGACCTGGGGCGTGCCGTCGATGGTCGTCACGGTGAAGCAGTCGATCAACACGTCGCAGGATCGCAGGGCCTCGACCGCCGGATTGGCCGGATCGAGCGTATAGGTCCAGACGCCTCCGGCGGTCATGGTGAAGCTGCCGTAGCCATGCTCGCTCGCCTGCGGGCACGCCGTCGCCGTGAAGGTGTCGTCCGGATTGTCCACGTCCTTGTCGGTCAGGGTGCCGCAGGCGCTCGGCGGCGGGGCGCAGGGGTTGCTCGGCTCGATCACCCGTCCGTAGGCCTGGCCGCAGATCGTCGCCGCGTCGTTGCTGCCTTCGATCGTGACCGTCACCAATTGCGCGGTCCCGTCTGCGGTCTTCATGGTGAAGCTGTCGGTAAGGCTGTCGCCGACGTTGAGCGCCTGGACCGCGCAATTGCCATTGTCGAGCGCGTAGGTCCAGTGGCCGTCGGCTGTCATCGTGAAACTGCCGTAGCCGTGATCGCTCGTCTCGGGACACGGCACCGCCTCGAAGTCGTCCGGAGGTCCGTCGACGTCGATGGCCGTCAGCACGCCGACCGCGACCGGGACGCCGTGATCCGAATTGTGGACTCCGCCGGCCTCGACCACGCGGCCATGCGTGTCTCCGGATACGACGGACGGGTCGTCGGCGCCCTGGATCGTCACCGTGATCGTCTGCGGCGTGCCGCCGATCGTGGTCACGGTGAAGCTATCGGTCGCCGTGTCGCAAGCCTTCAGCGCCAGCACCGCCGGGTTCGCGTCGTCCAGCGTGTAGGTCCAGTGTCCGTCGGTCGTCATGGTGAACGTACCGTAGCCGTGGTCGCTGGCGTGCGGGGTGCTCACCGCCGTGAACGTGTTGGCGGGATCATCGACGTCGGTGTCCGTCAGCGTGCCGCTCGCGGCCGGCGCGGCAAAGGCATCGTGATTGGCGGCGAAGGCCGCGGCGAAAGTCATCGCAACCGCGGCGACCGACCCGGCTGTGGCGCCGGAGATCACGGACGCGTCGTCCGTGCCGTTGATGTCGATACTGAAGGTCTGGCTCGCGGATGCGAAGCCGTCGGAGGCCGTGATCGTGAAGTTGTCGGTGCTCGGCGCCTTCAGCGCGTTGATGGCGTCGTCGTTCGGAACGTAGGTGTAAGCGCCGGTATGGCTGTTCACGTAGAGGACGCCGAAGGATCCGGGCTTCTCGACGTCGAAGCTCGCGCCGGCGATCGTGAAAGCGCCGACGATCCCGCCGGCGATGCCGAAGGTCAGCGCGGCGCCGGAGCTGGAGCTCGTGGCCGAGAAGCTGCCGCTGCTCGCGGAGAACTCGTCGAATCTGAAGGTGTCGATTTCGACAACCCCTGCGCCTAGCGTCAGCGTCGGCGGCGAATGGAGCGGCGGGTCCGGGACGAGGCTCGCGGGGACCACGAGCGAGGGCAGCCCGTGCTGCAACGCCGGGACGTCCGGCTCGATCAGGTTGATCGGCTGCGGCGACTGATCGCCTGTCTCGCCCGGCGGCGTGCTGGATCCGGGCGGCCTGTTCTCCTTCAAATAGTTCGCGAGCACGTCCTGCTGCTGGCTCTGCAGATCCTCCATCCGCGAGGCGTTGTTGGCGACCTGGGTGAGGCCGACCGACGACCCGTGCCTTTCGAGCACAACCGTCTGCCCGGGGTCATCGACGATGATGTGGCGTGGCACGGCCTCCTTGGTGATGAGCTCGAAGGAGCCGTGCGCGAAGTCTTTGTAGGTGATGTCACCGCGGTCGAACAGCGCGAGATCGGGATCGGCGCCCCAGGCCTCCTTCAGCGCCGACAGCATCAGCGCCACGAACGACATCCCGCCGGTCAGGACTGCCGCGCCAAATCGGCTACCGGGCGGCGGCGCGTCCGGCCGCCGGCGGAGGTCGTCAAACATCCGTGCGGGCGACATTCCGAGGCCTCGCATGTTGTCGTCTCGATGGTGTGATGCCGCCACATCCGCCCCGATACCGCGCCCGGGAATACTCCATTTCGGCGAGCTCACGCGCGCTGAAAGCAAGCCCATGCTGACTATTAAGGGGTACTCCGCCGGACGGCGCTGGTCCGCCGTCCGGCGCTCTGCCATCATTCGATGGGGCTCTTCTCGTGCGAGGGGAGCGTATGCATGAAGGGACGACGGACGATGGCGAGCCTCGCGGGCCTGTGGCTCGCCCTGGCGGGGTCTCAATCCGTGCCGGCGCAGAGCGGATCCGCCGACCTCAGGCCTATCGGCAAGATCGTGACCGCCGCCGGCAAGGTGGCGGTCGAACATGCCTCCGCGACTGTCGCGCAGGCCGTCCTCTCCGACGACAAGGCTGGCGTGAAGGTCGGCGATCCCGTCTACCGTGGAGACGTGGTCAAGACCGGGGCCGACGGCAAGCTCGGCATCAATTTCGCCGACGGCAGCTCGTTCAACCTGTCCAGCAACGCCAGCATGGAGCTGAACGAATTCGTCTACGATCCTGACGCGAAATCGAACGCGAGTCTCTTCAGCCTGACCAGGGGGACCGTCACCTTCGTCGCCGGCGCCGTGGCCAAGAATGGCGACATGAAGGTCGATACTCCTGTGGCGACCATGGGAATCCGAGGCACCACGCCGCATATCGAGGTCTCTGACGACGGCAGCGTCAGGTTCGCCACCCTCATCGAGGAGGGCAAGGACCGCGTACTCGACAAGAGCGGCGTTCCGAAGCGCCGTGCGGCGGTCCCGCCGGCCCCGGGCCGGGAGCGCAGGGCCGATCGCGGCACCGGCGTCTGCCGGGGATGCTGAGCGCGCGCCTCGCGGCCGCGTCCTTCCTGCTCATGGCGCTGACGCCAGCGGCGGCGCAGAAGCCGAACGAGCCGCAGTTCCGGAACATCGAGCTGTGCAACAGCGCCGCTGCGCCGCAGACGAGGATCGAGGCCTGCTCGGCCTTCATCGAGGCCGGCCGGGGCGGACCGTCGTCGCTGGCCACGGCCTACGACAACCGCGGCATCGCCTATGCCGAGAAGGCCGACTACGACCGCGCCGTCGCCGACTTCGAGAGCGCCATCACGATCGACCCGCGCTCCGCCAGGTCCCTGAACAACCGCGGCGCGGCCCGCCTCAGAAGGGGCGACTACGACGCCGCGATCGAGGACCTCGACCGGGCCGTCGACCTGCGGCCGGACTACGCCAGGGCTCTCGCCAACCGCGCTGAGGCCTGGCTGAAGAAGGGCGATCCGGGGCGCGCGGAGCGCGACTACGCCGAGGCGGTGCGCCTGAACGCCGACCTGGAGGGAGCCTGGAGCGGACTTTGCTGGATCCGGGCGAGCACGGGAGATCCGCAAGCCGCGGTGGCCGCGTGCGACCGGGCCGTCGCAGGCGGCGCGCACACGGCCGCGACCTACGATTCGCGCGCGCTGGCCTACCTGAGGACGGGACGCCTGGAGGCCGCGATCGCCGACTATGATGCGGCCCTGCGCATCGATCCGAACTTGGCCCTCGCACTGTACGGCCGGGGGCTCGCGAAGATCAGGCGCGGCGAGACCGCATCCGGTGACGCCGACATCGCAGCCGCGAAGGCCGCAAGGCCGGACGTCGTCGAGGAGTTCGCACGCTACGGCGTGCGCTAAAGCATGATCCGGACCCGGAGGGCTGCGTTGGCGCGAAGTGCGCAGCGGTTTTCCGAAAGGATCATGCGCAAACAACATGCTAAAGCGCGATGACGATTCATCCTGATCTCATCGCGCTTTCGATTTAAGCGGAAGGGCGGGGTAGACGGACTGGCCGTCGCCAGGAACGCGTCGTTGTGGAGCGCCAGCGTCTCTCGGGCAGGGCTATCGCATATGCGGATAATGCTGCAGGTTCGATGTGTCTTGTGAGCAGCCGATCGCTCCACAAACTCGTCATGCCGGGCATATCCGTCCGCAAGGACGGCGTCGCTTCGCTCGCCTATGTCCCGGGCATCCACGTCTTGTTGTGCAGGAGTGAAGACGTGGATGCCGGGTCAAGCCCGGCCATGACGATGTGGAAACGGTAGCGCCAAAAGTCACGCCGTTTTCATATGCGATTGCCCTGGTCTCTCGGGGGAGCCGCGAGGCGCGATGCAAAGCGGTCGACCTCCGTCACGAAGTCCTCGACGAACTTCCTTGGTCACCTCGACGAACCAGTAGGCTCCCATTCTTGAAGGGACTTCGAGAAGATCTCTAAAAATCGAAACTGTGCGAAGCTGGCCAGCCAACGTCGGCTTCGACAGGAGTTGCGGACATCGCGGGTTGCGATCGAGGACCGCTGGTGGCCCGCCGCGATAAACTCCGCATGGCGCGTCGACGCCGACGCGGCGTCGATCAGGCCAAGTCGACGCGATTGACCCGAAGCAGCCATGGTGTGAGACCTAGCCGGGGCCGATCAGCTAAATAGAAGGGGCCGCGTCGATACGGCGCGGCCCCACGTCAATGCCCCGGAACTTCTAGATCCCGTTCGGCGTGCAGGCCATCAGCAACTTAGCCGATTCAAGAAGATGTGTTCCGGTGAGAACCACGCGGGATGGGTTTGGGAGCACAAAGACCACGTCGTCCGCAGTTTCCATCGTATATCCCGCATCGTGCTCGTCTTCCGAGATTATTACGGCCCGCTTCAAATTGAATCCCGGAAATGCTGCATTGATTGCCGCTGTGGCTTGGTTGACGGCTGTTGGTGTGGCGCACCCTTTGTTCGCTCCGCTCGGGTTACGATCCAAAATGTTGGCGAGGCTTGCGTCGTTATTCCATGCATTGACAATCACTTGCGCAATGCCGGGAACAGCATCTGGCGGAATCGCAAATTCCGGTACCGTAATCTCTCCGCCACCCTTCTTCTTCTTGATACCACCTGGTGCCGTTGGTGCCATTGTTACGCCTCCCTGATGAAAGCTGCCACGGCACCTTGACGCCTGCCGGGTGCCTAGCATCATCTCACACCTGCGCCCGCAAAACCACAAGGCCCCAACGAGGCGCGCGCCCCAGGTCGCCGACTCCGCTTTCGGGCAAAGGTTTATGGCCGGACTTCGCTGGCCTTGCTGGCGAACAGCATATGCACCTCCAATGACAAAAAAGAATGACTTCCGCAGTCACTCGGCCTTGACGTTTGCGGCCCTGATCATAGGCCACCACTTGGCAATCTCGGCCTTCTGCAGGGCTTCCAGCGCCGCCGGGGACTGCCGATCAGGAGGCGGCAGGTCCAGTCCGACGTCGGCGAGACGCTTTCGCAAGGCCGGTGTGGCAATCGCTTTTGCGGCGGCATCGCTGAGTTTTGCGATGACGTCGGGCGGCGTACCGTTCGGCACCCAGAGCCCGCTCCAGACCGAGATATAGAATCCCGGCAATCCCGCTTCGTCCACGGTCGGGATGTCCGGAGCTACGGCGAGCCGGCTGCTGCTGGTGATTGCGTAGGCCTTGATCGTGCCGGCATGGATTTGCTCGAGGGAATTCGAGGCTTGATCGAACATCAGGTCGATGTGACCGGCGACAAGGTCTTGCAGCGCCGCACCCGCGCTGCGGTAGGGAATGAAAGCGAAATCGACCTTGGCCAAATTCTGAAACAGCAGGCCGCCGACGTGGCTGGCTGAACCGGTGCCCGCGGTGCCGACGTTCGCCTTGTTCGCTTTCAGCCAGTTGGCAAGGCCATTGAAGTCGCCGGCCGGCAGGTCGCGCTTGCCGATGATGATCTGCGGAGCGCTCGCGAGGAGCGCAACGGGTGTCAGGTCCTCAAGCAAGTCATAATGCAGCGCGTACATCGCGCCGTTCAGCACATGAGTGCTCCAGTTTCCGACGCTGACGGTGTACCCATCCGGCGCTGCTCGAATGGAGCGTCCGACGCCGATGCTGCCGCCCGCACCCGGTATATTCTCGATAACGATAGGTTGCCCGAGCGCTTCGCTCATCGGCTCGGCGACAGCTCGGGCGAGAAAATCGAGCGGCCCACCTGCCGCAAACGGCACCACGAAGCTGATCGCTTTGGTGGGGTACTCCGCGCCCGGCGCGGGAGCGATGCCGACGAACACAGCAGCCACGCCGAGAAGAAGATGCTTTCTCATGTCCATTCTCCAGTGCCCGCCGTACCGTCGCTCCGTGAATGTGGGCTTGATATTGCCGAACGGCGGAAACCAACAAAAGGTAGATATTTCTATCTTCAAACGATAAGTTTTGTTGATATGGATACACGCTTCCTGCAAAGCCTGGTCACCGTCATCGAGTGCGGCTCGATTGCCGAAGCGGCGCGTCGGCTCAATCTGACACCTGCAGGCGTGACGCAGCGCATCCGCGCGCTCGAAACGGATATCGGAGCTCGCCTCCTGTCGCGCTCAGGACGGGTCATGCAGCCGACACCGGCAGGGACCGCCATTCTCGATCGGGCCCGCAGCCTCATCAGCGAGGTCCAGGATCTCAAGGCAATCGCTTCCAGTGATGAGCTGTCTGGAGAATTGAGAATTGGGGTCATGCAGACGTCGTTGACGGGCCTGTTTGCCGACACACTAATTCCTTTCACGCGTACCTATCCGCGCATCGACGTACGCATCATTCGCGGCACTTCGTCGGGTCTGTATAAGCAATTGATGGGTGGAGATATCGACGCCGCCATCACGAGCCACCCGCCGTTTGCAATACCAAAGACGTGCGAGTGGCATGTCTTGCGCGAAGAACCGTTCGTGGTCCTGACACCCGCCTCGCTTAAGGTGCGCGACGCGCACAGTGTGCTTGCGAGGGAGCCCTTCATTCGTCTCGATCGAAACGTTTTCGCGGGCCGCCTCATCGACGACTATCTGCGCAAGGCTGGCATCCGGCCGAACGATCGCTATGAGCTTGATGGGCTTGAGCTCATTGCAGTCATGGTCGATCGGGGTCTCGGTGTTTCGCTGCTGCCTGATTGGGCACCCCCGTGGCCTGAGGGTCTATCCCTGCGTAAACTGGCTCTGCCGGATCGTTCGTTTGTTCGCCGTACAGGTTTGCTTTGGAACAGAGGGGCGCAACGAACACGATTGGTGCAGGCATTTTACGAATTGGCTGAGATCACGGTCGGGCCTAGAGCCCGACAGGCGAGAAGCCGCGCGCGAATAACGTGAACGCATTCTTTACAGACTGATGAGGCCGTGAATGACATTATTGCTGGCGCATCCCGACGTCAGCTCCTGGCCCCTTGCTGACTTCCAGAGACGAACGGGCCATGTCCGGTTTCAAAGTTAGAACGGCCATGGCCTGCTTCAGGGCTGATCGATTGGTGAGTGCACACCCTAGCGCATCCGGAGTCACTGGGTACGCCGCAGGGTGCTGATCGCCGGGAAGCATCCCTCCAACGCGTTGAATGGGCGCGTAACAGCCTGCGCGCGGGATGCGGTGTGAAGCGCGAGGATGTCGATGCGGGAGGAGACCGGGCTCGCTCTATCCCACGTGCCCGATCATGCCATCATGCGCCTGTGTTGCCCGACGGAGCAACGATTTTTTTGCCCGACCGGTCAAACCTCTTCGCAGGACGTCTAAGCCATTGATCCCGCGAGGGCCGGCTACTGTGCATGGGGTTGTTTCGAACATTTTGTTTGAGCGGCACGAAAGCATGGGGCTCGTGCTGGCTACTTCATCACCCGCAGGCCCTTGGTCGTGAAGCGCTGCGTCTTCCCGCCGGGGCGAACGGGGCGCTTGGTGCCGGCGGCCTTGCCGGTGCCGGGGGGCTGGTGCGCTGGGACTAACTGGTGGGGCTGCGAGCCGATCAGGTCGCGGCGGCCCATCTCGATCAAGGCCTCGCGCAGCACCGGCCAGTTGTCGGGGTCGTGATAGCGCAAAAACGCCTTATGCAGGCGGCGCTGGCGCAGGCCCTTGATCGCATCGACCCTGTCGCTGCCGCCGTGGCGCACGCCGCGCAGCGGGTTGACGCCGGTGTGGTACATCGCGGTCGCGGTCGCCATCGGTGAGGGCAGGAAGGTCTGCACCTGGTCGGCCCGATAGCGGTTCTTCTTCAGCCACAGCGCGAGGTTCATCATGTCCTCGTCGGTCGTGCCCGGATGCGCCGCGATGAAATAGGGGATCAGGTAATATTTCTTGCCGGCCCGCTCGGCCGCTTCATCGAACATCCGCTTGAACTTGTCGTAGGCGCCGATGCCCGGCTTCATCATCTTGTCGAGCGGGCCGCGCTCGGTATGCTCGGGCGCGATCTTGAGATAGCCGCCGACGTGATGGGTGACGAGCTCCTTGATGTATTCGGGGCTCTCGACCGCGAGGTCGTAGCGCACGCCCGAGGCGACCATCACCTTCTTGATGCCACGGGTCTCGCGCACCTTGCGATAGAGCCTGATGAGATCGTCATGCGAGGTGTTGAGGTTCGGGCAGATCTCGGGGAAGACGCAGGATGGCCGGCGGCACGCCGCCTCGACCTTCGGGTCGTTGCACGCCATCCGGTACATGTTCGCGGTGGGACCGCCGATGTCGGAGATCACGCCGGTGAAGCCCGGCGTCTTGTCGCGGATCTTTTCGATCTCGCGCAAAATGGAACCCTCGGAGCGGTTCTGGATGATGCGCCCCTCGTGCTCGGTGATCGAGCAGAAGGTGCAGCCGCCAAAACAGCCGCGCATGATCGTCACCGAGAACTTGATCATCTCCCAGGCTGGGATCCGCGCGTCCCCATAGGACGGATGCGGCGCGCGTGCGTAGGGAAGATCGTAGACCGCGTCCATCTCCTCGGTGGTGAGCGGGATCGGCGGCGGGTTGAGCCAGAGGTCGCGGTCGCCGTGACGCTGCACCAGCGGCCGCGCATTGCCGGGATTGCTCTCACGGTGCAGCACGCGTGAGGCGCGCGCATAGGCCTCGCGGTCCTGCTCGACCTGCTCGAGTGCCGGCAGGCGAATCACGGTCGGCCCCGGCTTCCGCGATGCGCCTTCGTCGGCGGAATCGAGATCGTCGGCATGCAGCTCGGTGTAGTCCTCTGGCACGCGGCGGAACAGCGCGACGCCCCTGATGTCGTCGAGCTCGCGCGGCGCTTCGCCGGCGGCGAGCCGCTGCGCCACCTCGACCACTGCGCGCTCGGCATTGCCGTAGAGCAGCAGGTCGGCCTTGGCGTCGGCCAGCACCGAGCGGCGCACCTTGTCGGACCAGTAATCGTAGTGCGCGATCCGGCGCAGCGAGGCCTCGATGCCGCCGAGCACGATCGGGACGTCCTTGTACGCCTCGCGGCAGCGCTGAGCGTAGACGACGGTCGAGCGGTCCGGCCGCTTGCCGCCTTGGCCGCCCGCCGTATAGGCGTCGTCATGGCGCAGGCGCCGGTCCGCGGTGTAGCGGTTCACCATGGAGTCCATGTTGCCGCCAGTGACGCCGAAGAACACCTTTGGCTTGCCGAGCGTCCTGAACGGCTCGGCCGAATGCCAGTCCGGCTGCGCGATGATGCCGACACGGAAGCCCTGCGCCTCCAGCAGCCGGCCGATGATCGCCATGCCGAAGCTCGGATGGTCGACATAGGCGTCCCCGGTCACCAGCACGATGTCGCATTCATCCCAGCCGAGCGCGTCCATCTCGGCGCGGCTCATCGGGAGGAACGGCGCCGGCTTGCGCGGGCGCGCCTTCGCCATCAGGGGCTTTTCGGCAGCAATGATCTGGATGTCCATGGCGCTTACGCATAGGACTGCGGAGCCGCGAATACAACCGACAGACGCGTGAAAGATCGGGGTTCCCTGCTCGTTCGAGGCCGTTAACCGTTCGCGAGCCCCCGCACTCGACCAGGCATGATTGGTTGTGGTTCGCTCGAAAGGAACCAACCGTCTTCGCGAACATTCTGAACTAGGCACGCGTGCGAGCGGTGCTCGCGCGCGCCTCGACGATTCCGGCGCCAGTGCTGCGGCCGGATTTCTGCTCCGATGCTTGCTTCGGGGCTATTGGGGGAGCTGTGAGTACGGTCATAGAGAACTTGCTGGCACGGAAGCAAAAGCTGGTCGAGCAACTGGAGAAAGCGTCGTCGGCCGAGGACCGCGACAAACTTGAGCACCAGCTCGAGCAGATCAACACCGCGCTGGATTTTCTGGACAGGCCGGGATCGAGGGACGCGCGATAGCGCGCTCATGCTACCTTCAACGCCTTGGCATAGACCACGCCCGAATTGGTGATATGCGTCGTCATCAGCGCCTCGAACGCCGTGAACTCGCCGCGCGCGAACAAATCGAGCAGCCTGCGATGCTCGTCGAAGGACAAGCGGGTGCGCACGTCGATCGGCGAGGTCAGATTGGTGCGGAGCGCAGCGACGCGCCCGGAGACGAGCTGGTAGGATTCGGCGAGGTAGCGGTTGCCGCAATGGGCGAACAACGCCTCGTGAAAGGCGGCGTCCGCGCGGCCATAGGCGATGTTGTCTTTGGCCTCGACCGCAGGCTCCATCGCCGCGATCGCCTCGCTCATCGCTGCAATTGCGCCGTCGCGATCGTGGCGGAACGCGAGCTCGGCGGCCTTGGGTTCGAGCGCCACGCGGAACGTGCAGAGCGCATCGATGTCCTCCGCGCTCGGCGTGAACACGAAGCTGCCGACCTGCGGGCGGATCACCACGAGACCCTGCGCCTGCAGCTGGCCCATTGCTTCGCGCACCGGCGTGCGGCTGACGCCGAAGGAATTGGCCACCATCTCCTCGGAGATGGCGGCGCCCAGCGCGAACTCGCCGTCGATGATGGCCTGCCGCAGCCGCTGCATCACGCGCTGCGACAGCGATTTCGGCGTATCGAGCTTTAGCGAGCGCATCGGCTCTCTCAGATCACCTTGCCCGGATTGAGCAGATGATCGGGATCGAGCGCGGCTTTCAGCGTCCGCATCAGAGCGATCTCGGCCTCGCTCCTGGCGTGGCCGAGCCACTTCTTCTTCAGCGTGCCGATGCCGTGCTCGGCGGAGACGCTGCCGCCCAGTTCGCGCACGAGACCGTAGATGATCGCGTCCATCTCTTCCTTCGGCTGCTGCTCGACGGGCAGGCCCGTGACCCAGGAGACGAGATGCAGATTGCCGTCGCCGATATGGCCGTAATAGACGCTCTCGCAGCCCTTGATGCCGGAAGCGAGCGCCGCCTTGCAGCGCGTGGCGAACTCGTCCATGCGTGCGACCGCAAGGCCGATGTCGTAGGAGATGTGCGGCCCCAGCACCTGGCCGAACTCGGCGCAGATATCACGGACGCGCCAGAAGCTTTGCGTCTGCGCCAGCGATTGCGCCACGGCCGCATCGGCGAGCAGCCCGCGCTCCATCAGCTCTTCGAGCCAGGCTTGAAAGCGTGGCGCGTCGACACTCTCGTCGGTGCCTTGCGCTTCCACCAGCACGTACAGACCATGGCCCGCCGCGACCGGCGGCTTCACGCCGGCGCGATTCGTGATGACGTCCCAATAGTCCGACCACATCACCTCGAACGCCGACAGCAGCGGACCGAGCCCGCTGCGCGCGGCATTGAGCAGGTCGATCACCGCGGCATAGTCCTTCAGCGCGCAGAGCGCCGCCATGGTCGAGCGCGGCTTCGGGAACAGTTTCAGCACCACGCGGGTGATGATGCCGAGCGTGCCCTCCGAGCCGATGAAGAGATGCTTGAGGTCATAGCCGGCATTGTTCTTCATCAGCTTGTTGAGGCTCGTTATGATGGTGCCGTCAGGCAGCACCGCCTCGAGGCCGAGCACCAGCTCGCGCGTCATGCCGTAGCGGATCACGCGGTTGCCGCCGGCATTGGTGGAGAGATTGCCGCCAATCGCGCAGGAGCCGCGCGAGCCGAGGTCGAGCGGAAAGAAGAAGCCGGCTTCGTCCGCGGCCTTCTGGATCGTCTCCAGCGGTGTGCCCGCCTTCACCGTCATCGTCATGGCGGCAGGATCGATCTCCTCGATGCCGGTCATGCGCTCGAGCGAGATCGCGACCCAGCCCGCTTCAGGCGAGGCGCCGCGGCACAGCCCGGTCAAGCCGCCCTGCGGCACGAAAGGCAGCCGTGCCTGCCGGCAAGTCAGGATCGCGTCGGCAACGCCCTGCGCATCGAGCGGACGGATCACCGCCAGCGGCGTCCGCGGCAGGCTCGCGCTCCAGTCGTTGCAATTGCGCGCGGGCACGTCGGTGCCAGTCAGGACCGCCGCCGCGCCGAGCTTGTCACGCAAGGCGCCGAGCAACCGGTCGGGATGCTCGATGGGGGTCACCATGTTCATGCGAGACCTCCTCTAAATTCAGCTGCGCCTCATGCGCGCCGCGATGGTGGAAAGGATTTGCCTCCGTCTTGTATGTAAGGTACAAGATGGAAAGTAAAGCAAAAACAAGGACCGGCAAAGCCTTCTCAGGTCGTTGGAGATCGGGGGCTTGGTCCGAGGTCGCTGGTATGAAGGGTCGTGAGATGGCAGAGGCAATTCGCGGGTTCTGGGTGGCTTCAGCGACGCCGCTGGCGGCGGACGGCAGCGTGGACTGCACCAAGCTGGCGGCTCATGCCAAGCAGCTCTTCAGCAAGGGCGTCGACGGCGTGGTGCTGTTCGGCACCACCGGCGAAGGCACCTCGTTCAACGTAACTGAGCGCGTCGCGACCATCGAGGCCGTGCTCGAGGCCGGGGTTGCGGCGGAACGGATCGGCATCGGCGGCGGCTTTCCCGCCATCAGCGACAGCGTCGCGCTGACGCGCGCCGTGCTCGGCCTCGGCCTGCGTCACGTATTGTTGCTGCCGCCCTATTTCGATCGCAGCGTCATGCCCGAGGGTATCGAGGACGCGTTCGCCGCGATCCTCGACGGTGTCGGCGACGATCGCCTGCGCGCCTATCTCTATCACATCCCGCAGGTCTCCGGTGTCGCGATCCCGACCAGCGTCGCCGCGAGCCTGCGCAAGCGCTACGGCAAGGTGGTCGCAGGCCTGAAGGATTCCAGCGGCGACTTCAAGCAATTCCAGGCGTTCCGTGCAGCTGCCCCCGAGCTCGCCATCACCGTCGGCAATGAAGCCGACATCGCCCGCGCGATCGCCGCCGGCGGCGCCGGCACCATCTGCGGCATGGCCAATATCGTGCCCGAGCTGGTCAAGGGCATGATCGACGGGCGGGACGTCGAAGCGCGCATGCAGGCAGCGATCGACGTCGTCGTGAAGACGCCGTCGTTCCTGCCGACGCTGAAGGCGATCCTGGCGGCGCAGACGGATGACGCAGCCTGGATGCGCGTGCGTCCGCCGCTTCGCGCGCTTTCGGACGGCACCGCATTCAAGCGGAAGCTCGACGAGCTGATCGCCCCTGCCATCGCCTGAGTTCGCAAAGCGCCGCGATATGGCGCCGCGAATTTTCGCGCAGCGTGTCGCGCTCGCTGCGACGGCATTGGTGTTTGCCGTAACGCCGCGATCTGCTCTTAGAATGATTCAACACTAGAGCAATTCAATCCCGCCTACGGTTCTCTTCACGCCCGGCGGCTGTTAGACGCGCCAGCTTCAATGTTGTGTCTGACTTGGAAGTGAAAAGAACGTGCGTGCTCATCTGGATGGCCGCGACCGCGGCCGTCGAACCGCTGCCGATAGGAGCCATGCCGGTCTTCTCATTGGCGCAGCCGTGCTGCTCGTCGAATGCCCCTCCAACGCGAGCGCGCAGGCGCAATCGGCACTGCCGCCGGTGACGGTGGAAGCCTCGGTGCAGCGGCCGAAGCCGGCGCGTGCATCGAGCCAGGCTCCGCGGCGTGCGCAAGCGATTGCGCGCCGTCAACCCAATCGAAGTCCCGCACCCGCCGCGCCGACATTGTCGGAGCGAGCGGCGGCCGAAGCGGCTGCGCAACAGGCGGCCAAGCTCGGCTATCGCGCGATGCCGAGCTCAACCACGCTGCGCAGCGGCGCCTCGCCGCTCGATACCTCGCAGTCCGTCAACGTCGTCCCCGCGCAGGTGCTGAAGGACCAGCTCCCGCGCAACATCGACGATGCGCTGGTCAACATCAGCGGCATCACCCAGACCAATACGCTCGCGGGCACCCAGGACGCCGTCATCCGCCGCGGCTTCGGCGACAACCGTGACGGATCGATCATGCGCAACGGCATGCCGCTGGTGCAGGGCCGCAGCCTGAACGCCGCGGTCGAGAGCGTCGAAGTGCTGAAAGGGCCGGCTTCGCTGCTCTACGGCATCATGGATCCCGGCGGCATCGTCAACACCATCAGCAAGCGCCCGGAGCTCTACCAGCACGGCTCGGTGACGCTGCTCGGCTCGACCTACGCGAACAACCGCAGTGGCGCGGACGGCACGCTCGACATCACCGGTCCGATCGGCGATGGCGGCCTCGCCTATCGCTTCATCGGCTACGGCGTCAGCGAGGATTATTGGCGCAATTTCGGCCGTCACCGCGAGATGCTGGTGAACCCGTCGCTGGCCTGGTACGGCGAGACCACGACGGTCCAGCTCACCTATGAGCACCGCGAGTTCATCACTCCGTTCGATCGCGGTACGGCCTTCGTCAACGGAGCGCCGCTGGCCATCCCGAAGACGCGCCGGCTCGACGAGCCCTTCAACAACATGTGGGGCACCTCCGACCTGGTGCAGGGCTCGGTCGAGCAGAAGCTGGACGACAATTGGAAGGTCACGGCAGCCTACAGCTACAACACCGAGACCTACAGCGCCAACCAGCTTCGCATTACCGGCGTCAACGCCAAGACCGGCGTCGAGACCCGAAGCAATGACGGTACACAGAATTCGCTGAGCAATGCTAGCTACGGCACCTCCTATCTGCAGGGTGACGTCTGGGTGGGCGGCTTCCGCAACGAGATCCTGTTCGGCGGCGAGGCACTCTATCGCACCATCGATCGCCACGATCTGATCCGCCAGGCGACGCCGAGCTTCAATTTCTACAACCCGGTGTATGGGCTGGTCGTGCCGGGCACGACGGTTTCGGCAACCGACAGCGAGCAGACCGACAAGCTCGGCACCCGCGGCCTCTTTGCCCAGGACACCTTCCACGTGACCAACTGGCTCTCCCTGGTCGGCGGCGTGCGCTGGATGGAATACGAGCAGCTCGCCGGAAAAGGCCGGCCGAAGTTCATCACGAATACCAATCTGGCGGGTGACAAGGTGCTGCCGCTCGGCGGCGTCATCTTCAAGCTTAACGACCAGCTCTCTTATTATGTGAGCTACACGCAATCGCTGAAGCCGACCTCGACGATTGCCGCGTTCACCACCGGCTTCGTCGTCGATTCCACCATCGCGCCCGAGGAGGGAACGCAGTGGGAGACGGGCCTGAAGTTCGACGTCAACAAGCGGCTGTCGGGCACTCTGGCGGTCTACGAGATCGAGAAGAAGAACGTGCTGGTGCTGGACGATATCGGTAACGGCAAGTCGGCGGCGCGCGCGTCCGGTGCGGCGCGGTCGCGCGGGGTCGAACTGGACGTCACCGGCAGGCTGACCGACGAATGGAGCATGATCGGCAGCTACGGCTACACCGATGCACGTCTGATCAACGATCCCGTCAACGGCAACGCAAAACTGCTGAACGCCGCGATGAACACGGCCTCGCTCTATCTCGTGTACGATTTCGGTGAACGGTTGCCCGGACGGCTGCGGCTCGGCGGCGGCGCGCACTATGTCGGTGACCGGCCGGCCGATTCCGCCAACTCGTTCTTTCTGCCGGCCTATACCGTCGCGGATGTCTTTGCGACCTACGACACCAGGATCGACAATCTGCCGGTGACCTATCAGTTCAACGTCAAGAACCTGTTCGACAAGCTCTACTACACGTCGACCACCGGAAACGCTTTGAACGTCGCGATCGGTGACGCCCGGCGCTTCTCGCTGTCGGCAACGGTGAAGTTCTAGCGATGGCGGCGCGGCTCGGGCACAGCATCAAATCCGTCCTGCTCCAGGTCCATTCCATCGCGGGCCTGGTCCTCGCGCTGCTGCTTGCTGTGATCGCGCTGACCGGCGCGATCATGAGCTTTGAGGACGAGATCGTCGATGGTCTGAACAGCGGCATCATGCAGGTCGCGCCGCGTCAGGCCTTGGCGCTGATGCCGGACGAACTGGTCGCCCGGCTGAAGGCGGGGCAGGATCTCGGCCAGGTCTCGGCCGTGACGCTGTCGAGCGATCCGGCCGCTGCGGTGCGTGTTCGCTTCGCGCGCGACGAGCAGGGTGGGCGGCCGACGTCGCTCTATGTCGATCCCTATGACGCGCACGTGCTGGGTCCGCCGCGCGGCGAGGAGTTCTTTGCGACCGTGCGCAGGCTGCATCGCTGGCTGCTGATCCCCGGCGATGCCAAGGGCTGGGGCCGGCCGATAACCGGCGTCGCCGCGCTCGTCCTGATCGTCATGCTGGTCTCGGGTTTCGTGCTGCGCTGGCCGCGCCGCGCCGGCAGCATGAAGGTGTGGCTGAAGCCCAACCTCGGTCTCAGCGGACGCGGGCTGCATCGCTCGCTCCATGCGGTGATCGGCACCTGGGTGCTGCCGTTCTACCTGGTGATGACGCTGACCGGGCTGTGGTACTCGTTCGACTGGTACAAGGATGGTGTCGTCTGGCTGCTGGCGCGTCCGGAGGTCGCTGCCGCGAAGATGCAGCCGAAGATGCCCGCAAAGGCGTCGCGCGCAGCTGGTCGTGACGAGCCGGCCCAGCCGATCGGATTCGACCGCGCCTGGACCACGCTCCGTCGCGAGCAGGGCGACCGCTTCTCCAGGGTGCTGCTGACGTTGCCGGGTGGCTCGGGCACGGTGATCCGGATCCGATCGTGGGGCCAGGACTCCACGCTCGAGGCCACGCGCGACGAATTCCGCGTCGATGCGGTCACCGGCCAGTTGGTCTCCGCGGAACGCTATTCCGACAAGACGTTCGGCGAAAAGGTCATCGCGGCAATCTACGACATCCATCGCGGCGCGATCCTGGGATGGCCGGGCAAGCTCGCCTTCATGATTGCCGCGGCCTTGATGCCGCTGTTCGTCCTCACCGGCATTTTGCTCCATCTGTCGCGACGCAAGTTGCGGCGGCCGGCGCAGCCGCCGGTCGGGCGGCTTGTTCCGGGCGAGTGAGCACTGGATTCGGCCGACCGCTCAAGCCCGTCCCATGGCAGTCGGCAGACAAGAACCCTTGTCTGCGGCTCCGCAAAATGGTTCGATCCGCTAGATGCACGCAGAAGTCGTGGGGCTATTCTGATGGCGCGATCGGAACGAGACGAACTCGAAGAAACGGCGCTGCCCGCGGTGCTTGTCAGACGCAGCGACCTGCCCGTGCCACTCACGCATCCGGCGCGGAGCTTTTTCGGTGGACTCCCCAAGTTGCCTCCGCAGCTTGAGAGGCCGACGGCAGAGGTCAAGGCGAACGAGACGTTGGAAAAGGTTGCGCTCACATTCGTGGCTCAAATTGATCTGGCCGAAGTGCTCGGCTCCGGCTGGTCGCCGCTTCCGAAACGAGGCACTCTCTATTTCTTCTGCAGTTCGGTGTTCGTTGGAGAAGGGCGACCGCCTTGCTGCGTTCTCTATAGCCCTGCTGACGGCGGCACGTATCCCGACCGCGCGCCACCGCCAAATCTCATGCCGCTGGGAGGCACTGACGGTGACCGCCAAGTCAAGTGGCTCGACCCAACCCTCGACTTTCATTCCAAGGTCGAATTCAAGTACCCGCTTTCGTTCAGGCCGTTCCGCGACTTCTACTTCCACGAGGATGATGTGGGAGGTGAGCTCATGATCGAAGAATTATGCAAGGCATTGGGACCGGGTGAGCCGGAGGAAAGTGATCTGCTTCAGTTCCGAACGGCGGCCAAGTATGAGAAAGATGAGGATTGGCCCTTCAACTGGCTCCTGATCACTTATGTGGTTCGGTCCGTCTTGTCGCACGTCCTGCGCGATTTGAAGCTGGGGTATTACGGCAAGCCGCTTGCCGACGAAGCAATCGTGGAACTGAAGCGCGTTCATGGGGGTGCCATCGAATGGCTCGAGCGTTGCCGAGCATTGACCCCGATGGATGACGTCGATCCCGACACAAGGATGGCCTTCAGGTCATGGTGGCTCGATGTCGTTCAGACTTATGAGAAGATGGACGGGCAAGTACGGACGTATACGAGCACCCTCGCGTGCGACTTGGGCGATGCCATCAACCATACGATCCGTTCCATGGCGGAGGAGGATGCTGATGCATGCGATGATGCCCCTCCCAGCTATGTTGAGAATCTCGAGCGGCAAAATCGTTGGAAAACGCCGACGGTGGAAGATGGAAAACACCGCTATTTCAGAACGGCGCTTCATCAGATGCTCGGATATGGTAGCGGCCCGCAAGATGCGACCGAAGAGCATTTGGAGGACGTGCTGTTACTCCAAATCCAAGGCGAACTTGCGTTTCTTGGTTGGCACTCCAATATTGGATGCGTGCTTCATTTCTGGATCGATCGTGATGCACTTGCGCGACTCGACTTTTCCCGGGTCGTCGCCACGTTGGAGTGCGACTAGCGTAAAGCCAGCTGGGTAAGCTTGGGTCGGCCCCGAACATAGCTAGTCGTCGATTGGGCGATGACCGACGGTCGCCTTTTCGTTTTCGATTCTGGATAAAGCTAGCCAACACGCTCGCAATCGTTCAAAAGCCCTTGGCTTGTCTTTCGCCAAGGTCCACCCTATGAAGCTTCCGACCGTCGCTCCCGCCGATATCCGCCGCGCGTTGCTGTTGCGCGCGGAAATCGCGCTGCTCGATCTCAGATACGAGGCTGCCTTCGCCACAGGCCATCCGCTGTTTGCCGCCAACATGGCTGTGGACCGGATCGCGGTCGAAGCCGAGGTGCGCTTGCCGCGCAAGGACGTGGCGATCGTGCTCTATGATGACGGCGAGGGGCTGGTTGAGACCGGCGCCGAACGCCTTGCCGCGCTCGGTTACAGCAATATCAGTGCGCTTGAGGGCGGGCTGAAGGCCTGGCGCGATGCTGGCTACCAGGTGTTCGAGGACGTCAATTCCTATTCCAAGGCGTTCGGCGAGCTGGTCGAAGCACGCCGCCACACGCCCTCGCTCAGCGCCGACGAGGTGGCAAAGCTGATCGCCGACAAGGCCAACATCGCCATCCTCGACGTCCGCCGGTTCGACGAATATGCCACCATGAACATTCCGGGCTCGGTCAGCGTGCCCGGCGCGGAGTTGGTGTTGCGGGCAGGGCAGGCCGCACCCGACCCTGAGACCACCATCATCGTCAATTGCGCCGGCCGCACCCGTTCGATCATCGGCACGCAGTCGCTGATCAACGCCGGCGTACCCAACAAGGTGCGCGCGCTGCGCAACGGCACCATCGGCTGGACGCTGGCGCGGCATGCACTCAACCATGGCGCCGACAAGCGTGGCGCGGTCGGGCCGTTCGAGGGCGGCCCGGCCAATGCCCGCGATGTCGCCTACCGTGCCGGCGTCCGCCATATCGGCGCGAGCGAGATGGCCGCGCTTATCGCCGACCGCGATCGCACGCTCTATCGCTTCGACGTGCGCGAGGCCGAGGAATACACGGCCGGGCATCTCCTCGGCTTCCGCCATTATCCCGGCGGCCAGTTGGTTCAGGAGACCGATATGGCCGCGCCGGTGCGCGGCGCGCGCATTGTCCTCACCGACGACCAAAGCGTGCGCGCCGACATGACGGCGTCATGGCTGGCGCAGATGGGCTGGGAGGTCTATGTGCTCGAGGGCGGCTATGATGGAGCGCTCGAGAATGGCCCGCCGCGCGTGCTGCCGAAGCTCGACCCGGCGCATCGGTACCGCCGCCCCTATGAAGGCACCAATGTCGCGCAGGCCGCGATGCAGGCCTATCTCGATTGGGAATATGGCCTGGTCGAGCAGCTCAGGCTTGACGGCACGCACGGGTTTTACGTGATTTGACGGACGATCGAGTAGCTCCGTCACCCTGAGGTGGCCGCCTCTTGGCGGCCCTCGAAGGGCGACAGCCCCGGCTGCATCGGGGCCGTTCATCCTTCGAGGCTCCCGATGGGGCGCTACGCGCCCCATCACTCGCGCCTCGGGATGACGGGGCGGCGATTGTGCGTGAGGGGATAGCTGAGCTCGTGGGATGCCAAGCATACCTCCTGCCCGCCATCTTCCCCGTATCCAACCCCTATTGTACTTGGCCTCGTCCGCGGTCTAAGAGCTGCGGCAAAGCCGTCACCTATGGAGATCCTATGCCAGCCCCAGGCCAAAGCCCTGAGCGGAGCGCGAAGGCGCTGCTGCTCGAAGGCGTCAATGACAGCGCTGTCGACCTGTTCAAGAGCGCGGGCTTCACCAATGTCGAGCGGCTGACCAAGGCGCTGGAGGGCGAGCACCTGCGGCAGGCGCTCAAGGGCGTGTCGCTGCTCGGCATCCGCTCGCGTACCCAGATCACAGATGAGGTGCTCGCGGCCACGGATGGACTGCTCGCGGTCGGCTGTTTCAGCGTCGGCACCAACCAGGTCGATCTGCTGGCAGCGCGCAAGCGCGGTATTCCCGTGTTCAATGCGCCGTTCTCCAACACCCGCAGCGTCGCCGAGCTCGTGATCGGCGAGATCGTGATGCTGCTGCGGCGGATCTTCCCGCGCTCGGTCTCGGCGCATGAGGGCGGCTGGGACAAGTCGGCGACCGGCAGCCGCGAGGTGCGTGGCCGCACCCTCGGTATCATCGGCTACGGCAATATCGGCTCGCAGCTCTCGACCCTTGCTGAGGCGATGGGCATGCGCGTGATCTATTTCGACCGCACCGACAAGCTCCGCCACGGCAATACCGAACCGGTCGAGAAGCTGGAGGAGCTGCTGGCGCAGAGCGACGTCGTCAGCCTGCACGTGCCGGAGACGCCGGAGACATCAGGCATGATCGGCGAGAAGGAGCTGCGCGCCATGAAGCCGGGCTCGTTCCTGATCAACAACAGCCGCGGCACCGTGGTCGATCTCGACGCGCTCGCTCGCTCCTTGCGCGAGGGCCATCTCGCCGGCGCCGCGATCGACGTGTTTCCGGTCGAGCCGTCGTCGAACGCCGACCGCTTCAAGAGCCCGGTGCAGGGCCTCGAGAACGTCATCCTTACCCCGCATATCGGCGGCTCGACCGAGGAGGCGCAGGAGCGTATCGGCGGCGAGGTCGCGCGCAAGCTGGTCGACTATTTCATCACGGGATCGACCATGGGCGCGGTGAACTTCCCGGAGGTGCAGCTGCACCTGCGTCCCTCGGGCGCGCGCTTCAGCCACGTCCATCGCAACGTGCCGGGCATGCTGCGGCGTCTCAACGAGGTGTTCCTGCAGCGCGACATCAACATCGCCGCGCAATATCTGGAGACGGCAGGAGACCTCGGCTATGTCGTGCTCGACGCCGACCTTGCCGGTCAGGATTCCGGAACCCTGCTTCAGCAGATCCGCAGCCTCGAAGGCACGGTGGGCGCAAGGCTGGTGTTCGAGCATTAAGCGGGCCCACGTTCCGGTTGCGTTTCGCGGCAGCCGCTCCATACACTGTCGTCATCCTCGGCGCGCTATAATTCGTGTCGAATTTGAGCTTCAGTTGCGGCGGTGCTGCGATGGAACGGGATTCCGTACTCGTCGACCTCGCGCTTCAAGGTGGCGGTTCGCACGGCGCCTTCGCCTGGGGCGTGCTCGATCGCCTGCTGGAGGAGAAGTGGCTTAGCATTGCCGCGATCTCCGGAACGTCGGCAGGCGCGATGAATGCGGCGGTGCTGGCGGACGGCTGGACCGCCGGCGGCGCGGACGGCGCACGTGAGGCGCTTGCGCAATATTGGCGCCGGGTGTCGAAAGCCGCGGCCCTCAGTCCGCTCCAGCGCTCGCCGCTCGACCGGCTGATGGGGCGCTGGACGCTCGACACCTCGCCCTTCTACATCTTGACCGATTTGATGTCGCGCGTGCTCTCGCCCTACGATCTCAATTGGACCGGCTACAATCCGCTGCGCGCGGTGCTGGCCGAGAGCATCGATTTCGAGCGGCTGGCGCGCTCGCCGATCATGCTGTTCATCACGGCGACGCGGGTACGAACCGGTCGCGGACGAATCTTCCGCAATGCCGAGATCACGGCCGACGTGCTGCTCGCATCGGCCTGCCTGCCGACCATGTTTCGCGCGATCGAGATCGACGGCGAGCCGTACTGGGACGGCGGCTTTGCCGGCAACCCGACCATCACGCCGCTGGTGCGCGAGAGCGATGCGCACGACACCATCCTGGTCCAGATCAATCCGACGGAACGGCCGGAGGCGCCGCGGACGGCCGCGGAGATCCTCAACCGGCTCAACGAGATCTCCTTCAACTCGCCCCTGATGAAGGAGCTGCGCATGATCGCGCTGCTGCGCCAGGCCGCCGATCCCGGCAGCGGCGAGGGCGCGCGCTGGGCCAAGATGCGGACGCACCGGATCAAGAGCGACATGCTGGCGAAGTTCGGCGCCTCGTCCAAGCTCAATGCGGAGTGGGAGTTCATCTCGATGCTGCGCGCCGAAGGGCGGCTCGCCGCGGAGGCGTTTCTCACCGAGCATGGCGCCGACGTCGGCCGGCGCTCGACCGCCGATCTCGATGTCCTCCTGGCGGAGTGTTGAGGCATGGGTCTTCTCGGCCTGCTCGTCGGGCTCGGCCTGCTGGTGCTGTTCGCGTTTCGCGGCTGGAGCGTGCTCTTGCTCGCGCCGTTCGCCGCGCTGGTGGCTGCGTTGTTTGGCGGCGAGCCGCTGCTGGCAAATCTCACCCAGGTCTTCATGGTGAATGCAGCGGCATTTCTGGCGCAGTTCTTTCCGATCTTCCTGCTCGGCGCCGTGTTCGGCAAGCTGATGGACGACAGCGGAGCGGTGACCTCGGTGGCCGCCACTATGGCCAAGCATCTCGGCGAGCGCCGCGTGGTCCTGGCCGTGGTGCTGGCCGGCGCGGCGGTGACCTATGGCGGCGTCAGCTTGTTCGTCGGCTTCTTCGTCATCGTGCCGATGGCCCGCTCGCTATTTCGTGCGGCTGAAATTCCGCGGCGGCTGATTCCGGCCGCGATCGTGCTGGGGACGTCGACCTTCACCATGTCGGCTTTGCCCGGCACGCCCTCGATCCAGAATGCGATTCCGATGCCGTTCTTCGGCACGACACCCTTTGCTGCGCCGGGCCTTGGTATCGTCGCCTCTCTGATCATGCTCGGCACGGGGTTGTGGTGGCTGCATCGCGCAGAGGCCAAGGCGCGGCGCACCGGCGAGAGCTATGGTGACGATGTCGAGGATGTGACCGAGCGCGCCGCTGCTGACGAGCTCGTGCGCGAGCGAGCGACGACGGCGCGGGAGTTCGATCCGGCGGAGCTGCAACATGGCCATCGCAGTGACAAGGCCCCACCGGTCCTGAATGCGGTCCTGCCGTTGATCGTCGTAGTAGTCGTCAATCTGGTGATGTCGCTCGTCGGCTCGATGTCAGCTACCTCGCCGAGCAGCGCTTCGGCGGGACGTCGCTTGCCGCGGTTGCGGGCGTATGGTCGGTCACGGTGGCGCTGACTGCGGCCATCGTCACAACCATCGTGCTGAACTGGTCGCGCCTGCCGGCGTTGCGGCAGACCATGGACGCTGGCGCCAACGCGTCGGTGCTACCCGCATTCAGCGTCGCGAGCCTGGTCGGATTCGGCGCGGTCGTCGCCGCGCTGCCGGCGTTCACGACCGTGCGCGACTGGGTGCTGGCGATCGAAGGCGGCCCGCTGGTCTCGCTGGCGGTTGCGACCAACATCCTGGCTGCGCTGACCGGCTCCGCGTCGGGCGGCCTGACCATTGCTCTCGATGCACTCGGGGAGACTTATGTCGATCTCGCTGCACGAACCGGCATCGACCTTGCGCTGATGCATCGCGTCGCGGTGATCGGTTCGGGCACGCTCGATATCCTGCCGCACAATGGTGCGGTGGTGAGCCTGCTCGCGATCTGCGGCCTGACGCATCGCGACAGCTATTTCGACATCGTGATGGTGGGAATCGTGACGTCGCTGCTGGCATTGGTCGTCGTGATCGCCTTGGGCAGCGCGTTTGGATCGTTCTGAGACAGGCAGTTTATCCCGCCGCCATCGCCTGTGCACCTCCCAGCAACCGGGCATTGAGCCGACCGCCGGAGAACAGCATGTCGTCGAGCGCCTCGTCGATATCGGCGGAGATGACGGATTTGCCCCCATCGCGCGCGAGGCTCGCCTGCGCAAGCCGCCGCATCAATTCCTTAATGAATGCGCAACTCGTCCCTTCGCTGCGTCGGGCCGCCTCAGTGACGACTGCATCGGCGAGCGGCAGTCCCTTGCCGTAGAGCCGGACCAGCTTGGTGCGGCCGGTCTCGTCGGGAAGCGGCACTTCGATCGCCTGGTCGATACGTCCCGGGCGGCCTGCGAGAGCGCCTTCGAGTTGCTGAGGCCGATTGGTCGTCAGCACGAACAGGATGTCAGCGTCCTGCTTCAAGCCATCCATCTCATTGAGTAGTCGATTGAGCAGCGGTTCTTCGCAACCGCTCATGTTCTCACGCGCCCGCGCAATCAGATCGACGTCTTCGATCACAACCATGGCCGGTTGCAGGAGGCGAGCGAGATTCATGTAGGCGCCGAGCAGGCCGATTTGCTCCGCCGTGATGATCAGCGTCGTATGTCCGGGCAGGTGGGTCGCGAGATAACGGATGGTGTGAGTCTTGCCCGTGCCGGGTGGGCCGTAGAGCAAGATACCCTTCCGGGTCGATTGGCCGAGGCGGCGCAGAACATCCCGCGTACCCACGAAGTTCAGGACGTTGCGATCAAGTAGCCGTAACGTCTGTTCGGGCAGGATCACTTCATCGCGACTGACGGAAGGAAGCCGGTGCACCGTGATGCCGCGCGAGCGGCCGCGGTAGTCGGAATCGGCATCGAGAGAGAGGATCTTGCCGCGATAGGTGCGCGCAGCCTGCACTGCGTCCTCCAATGCGGCAAAGCACTGTTGGACAAGTTCCGCTCCCGCGGCCCCGGCCGGCACCATGATTTCGATTCGCACGCCAGTCTCACGGCCGTATTCCCGATGAATAGCCAGAAGTATCGCGTAGCGAAGGCCCGACGCAGTGCAAAGCCAGAGACCGTTGTCGAGGCACTTGGCCGGTGTCGGTTCGCCGATATCAACGTCGTTGTACTGAAGTGGTGCGATGGTTACTGCAAAATTATCGTCCTGCATCAGTCGCGACATCGATAGTGTTTCGTAGCGACGATCCTCGGCGAGGCCGAATAACCGTATCGGCGCGGCGAATAGTCGATCGATGGCGGATTGGACATCTGCGCGCATGTGGCCGGGAAACTGGCGGACCGTGGTTACGAGCTGGCTGCGCGGGACGTCGGCAAAATACGAATTCAGGACACTGAACGCGTAGTTAAGCTCTTCTTCGGGGAGTTCCTGGGATGCGGTTGCTGCCGCGCGCACGCAATCGGCGCACAACCATACTGTACGGTCCGTCAACTGCACTTCCGATTGCGCTGTAGGTTGACCGCAAAGGCCGCAGCAAGGCTTCGCCGTTTCCCGCATGATCACGAGAGAATGGCCGGCGATACTGATGCGCCGTCTGGCAGATTCCAGTAGGGCGTCCGCTACGGACGGTGGGTAAGGACCACAGACAGCGGTCGCGTGCTTCTCGATGCTGGCCATGACGGAAGCTGCCTCGCTGTCCGACTTGCCGAAGACACGGTTCAACAGGTCGACAATGAACTCACGCGGAACGTCTTCGTCGTCGTGCAGCACGAGTTGAACCGGCACGATCTCGACCTCGGTCTCGCTCACGAAACGCTCCTTTTTTCACAACCTGCAATTGATTAGAACATATAGGGAACACAAAAGAAGGCGACCGTCAAGCGTGGCGGCCGGGACAAATTGCAATCGATGGACGAGTTGTTAGTGCGCACCCCCGCCACCCGCCGCCTTTACCCGCCGCGTCAGCAGCACCGCGATCGCGGCGAGCACGAGCACCACGCCGATCACCGCAAAAGTGTCGGAATAGCCCATCACCAGCGCCTGGCGCCTGACCGTCTTGCCGAGCGCGATGATGGCCTGCTCGCGCGCGGCATTGGGGTCGGGCACGCCGTGCGCGATGAAGTAATTGGTCATCTGCGCGATGCGGCCGCGGACTTCCTCGCGGCCGAGCGTGACGGAATGGCCGATGATGTTGGAGTGGAACTGCTCGCGCTTGGTGACGATCGTCGCCAGCACCGCGGTGCCGATGGCGCCGCCCAGATTGCGCATCATGTTGGAGATGCCGGAGGCCGCCGGCGCGTCCTGCGGCGCGACGCTGCCGAGGCTGAGCGCAGACAGCGGCGCGAGCGTCAGTGCCTGACCCACGGCGCGCACGACGTTGGGGACGAAGAACTGGTCGCCTGAGTAATCGAGCGACATCATGATGTTCATGAAGGAGCTCGCGGCGAACAGCAGCAGGCCGATGGTCGCGATATAGCGGGCATCGAACCGCTGCATCAGCTTCGGCACCAGCGGAATCAGCAAGAGCTGCGGCAGGCCGGTCCAGGCCAGCACGTTGCCGATCTGCTCGGCATTGTAGCCCTGCACCTGGCCGAGATAGGCCGGCAGCAGATAGACCGAGCCGAACAGCGCAAAACCGAGGAACACTGCGGCGATGGTGCCGACGCCGAAATTCCACTGCGTCAGGAGGCGCAGGCGCAGCAGGGGCTTCTCGACCACCAGCTCGTTGTAGACGAACAGCGACAAACTGACCGCGGAGATGATTGCGAGCCGCACGATGAACGGCGAGCCGAACCAATCGTCCTTGTTGCCTTCCTCCAGCACGGCCTGGAGCGAGGCGAGGCCCACCGCCATGGTGGCGATGCCGAACCAGTCGCCTTCACGCAGCAGGCCAAGGTTCAGCGGCTGGCGTTCCAGCGTGAAGAAATGCGTCGTCACCATGACCGCGGTGGGCAGCACGTTGACGAAGAAGATGGTCTGCCAGCCGTAATTCTCGGTGAGGTAGCCGCCGATGGTCGGGCCGATGGCCGGGGCAAAGGTCACGGCGAGCGAGAACATGGCAAGGCCGATCGGCTGCTGGCCCTTCGGCAGCCTGGTGAAGACCAGCGTGAAGGCCATCGGGATCAGCACGCCACCGAAGAAGCCTTGCAAGCCGCGCATCGCAATCATTGAGGGCAGATCGTGGGTGAAGGCACAGGCGACCGAGAATGCGGCGAACAACGACGCGAAGGCCAGCATGATGTTGCGAAACGAGAACACCCGCGACAGGTAGTCGGTCAGCGGAATCACGATGATCTCGCCGATCAGATAGGACGTCGAGATCCAGGAGCCGTTGTCGGCGCCGGTGCCGATGCCGCCCTCGATGTTGAGCAGCGAGGCGTTGGTGATCTGGATGTTCAGGATCGCCATAAAGGCGCCGATCATCGCCGCGAATACGGCGATCCAGACCGTGACGCTGGCGCGATTGGGATCGGCGGCGACGCGGTCAGGCGTCGCGGCCGGAATTGCTTGTGCGGGCGTCGAGATTGAGAGGCTGTTTGACATGGCACGACCCTCGGGAAACGAGCTTTGCTTTCGGTTTTACTTGAGGCGTCGTGGCCGCTTGCGCGGTCGGCGCTGAACGGGTTGCGATCGTCGGGATCACGGACATGCCGGGCCGCAGCGCGATCGCAGGCGCGGTCTCGGCGTCCAGCGCGATCTTCACGGGGATGCGCTGCACGATCTTGGTGAAATTGCCGGTGGCGTTGTCGGGCGGCAGCAGCGCGAATTCCTGGCCGCTGGCCGGCGCGATGGAATCCACGTGACCGTGCACGACCTGCCCGGGGAAGGTGTCGACCTCGATCTCGACGCTCTGTCCGGCGCGCACATGGGTGAGCTGGGTCTCCTTGAAATTGGCGACCACATAGGCGCCGTCAGTCGGCACGATCGACATCAGCTGCGTGCCGGCCTGCACATACTGGCCGATGCGCAGCGTGCGGTTGCCGACGACGCCGTCGATCGGCGAGACGATCGTGGTGTAGCCGAGATTGAGCTCGGCCTGTTGCTGGACCGCGGCGGCGCGCGCGACCGCGGCTTTCGCCTGCACGATCTTGGCCTTGAGCAGATCGACCTGCTTCTGTGCGGAGATGAGATTGGCGTTGTCGCGGGCGATCGCGGCGTCCGCGCCGGCATCGCGCGCCTGCGCCTGCTGCGCATTCTGGAGGCTGCCATAGCCGGTCTTGGCGAGGTCGCTGTAGCGCTTGTTCTCCTGCTGCGCGAAGACCTTCGCGGCCGTGTCGACATCGATGGTCGCCTTCGCGGCGGCGATCACGGCTTCCTGAACGTCGAGCTGCGCCTGCTTGCTCGTCACCGTTGCGTTCGCGGCGGCGACATCGGCCTTGGCTTGATCGAGCGCGACACGGAAATCGCGGTCGTCGATCCGGGCCAGCACCTGGCCGGCCTTCACAGGCTCGTTATCGCCGACGAGGACGAGGTCGAGATAGCCGCTGACCTTCGGCGCGATGGTGGTGTTGTCGGCCTTCACATAGGCGTCGTCGGTGGAGACGAGGAAGCGGCCGACGGTCCAGTAATCGTAGCCGTACCAGGTTGCGCCGGCGAGGGCGGCGGCGGCCACCCCTGCCAGCAACAGCTTGCGAAGATTTGGCTTTTGGCGGCGCGCCGGTTCCGGCGGGGCGGGCAGGACGCCCTCCAGCCCAGGGGGCGGGACCACGGTGGCTTCAGTCTTGGACGGGGTGGCGTGCACGTTCATGGCCGGCTCCCTCGAATTAGGAAACTTGACGATTTCCAAAATAGGACTAGGTTGGAGACTGTCAATGGAATGACAGGCATCATCTAAAAACATGGCTCAGGCAAAACCATCATTAGAATGTCGCCCGCGCGGGCGGCCACCGGTGCGCAGCGATGACGAGACGAAGCGAATCGTCCTCGAGGCCGCGCGGCACACCTTCGCCGTCGATGGCTACGCAGCCACTAGCACCGAGGAGCTGGCGCGCGGCGCCGGCATCTCCACCAAGACTCTCTATCGGTTGTTTCCGGGTAAGGCGGCCCTGTTCGAGGCGATGTGCGCGGACCGGCTCGAGCGGCTGCTCTCCGACGTCAATCTTCAGGCCAACAATCAGGCCGATGTCGAAACGAGCCTGGCTGCCGTGCTGGTTGCCTGTGCCGATCTCGCGCTCGATCCGGAGGTCGTGGCGCTGCAGCGCATGGTGTTGCAGCAATCGGCGACGTTCCCCGACCTCGCCGCGAATTTCTACAGGGACGGCATCGCCCGTACCGCGGCGGCGCTCGCGGGCTGGCTTCGCGATCAAGTCAAGAAGAAGCGCATCGCGCTCGATAACGTCGATGAAGCCGCGGGGATGATGATCGGCATGATGGTGTCGGCGCCTCAGCGCGCGGCGATCTACGCAGGCGTGACACTGCCCTCGCGCAAGGAGATCGAGAAGCGGGCGAAGGTTTGCGCCGCAATTCTGCTCGACGGCTGTCGCGGGCCGTTGGGCAGCTAGCGGCGGCAGGTTTTGACAATTCGCCGGAATTGCAATTATATGGTTCGCATGCGAAATAAATCGCCCGAGGCGCGGCATCACCGGCTGATCTATCTGTTGAACGTCGCGCAGCGCCGCTTGCAGCGCTGGATGGCAGCGCAACCTGGGAGCGACGTGACGCCGGCGCAGGCGGGGCTGCTGTTCATCCTCGGCAAGCAGGACGGCGTGTTGATGGGCGAGGCGGGTGCTGCGCTCGATCTCGGTCCGGCCGGCATATCCGGCCTGGTCGATCGCACGGCGGCCGCCAAGCTGGTGGAGCGGCGGGCCGATGCCGAGGACGGCCGCGCCTTTCGTGTCTGGCTGACGCCGAAGGGGAGGACTGCGCTGATGCAGGCGAAGACCTCCGCGGCGGCGGTCAACGCGGCGCTGACGGAAGGGTTTACAGCTGCCGAGATCGACGTGGTCGCGCGCTGGCTGACAAGCATTCAGGACAAGTTTCCAAGAGACGCGACAAGAGATCCACAGGACTAGCAGGAGAGAGCAATGACCGAGCATGTGCGAGTCGAGAACAACAGCGGAATTCTCACGCTCACTTTGGTGCGGCCCGACAAGAAGAACGCGCTGACCGATGCGATGTACGGCAAGCTCGCCGACAGCATCGAATCCGCCGAGCGCGATGCTTCGGTCCGCGTGATCCTGATCCGCGGCGAGGGCGACATGTTCACTGCCGGCAACGACGTCGGCGAGTTCGCCGCCGTCGCATCGGGCAAGTCGGAAGGCAGCCGCAACGTCGTGCGCTTCATCCAGTCGCTGGCGCGCTGCACGCGGCCGCTGGTTGCGGCGGTGCAGGGACGCGCCGTCGGCGTCGGCACCACGATGCTGCTGCATTGCGACCTCGTGGTGCTCGCGGACAACGCGCAATTGTCGACGCCCTTCGTCAGCCTCGCGCTGGTGCCGGAAGCTGCCTCGAGCCTGTTGATGCCGGCGCGTATCGGCTATGCCCGCGCCTATGAGATGTTCGCGCTCGGCGAGACGGTGCCGGCGAAGTCCGCGCTGGATTGGGGCCTCGCCAACCGCGTGGTGCCGCTCGAGAGGCTCGATGCCGAAGCACTTGCCCTTGCGCAGCGTCTTGCCCGCCAGCCGGCTGGCGCGCTCACCGCGACCAAGAAGCTGATGCGCAATGGCGAGGCGCTGGTGGCGCAGATGCAGGCCGAGGGCGAGCAGTTCGCGCAGCGCCTGCGCACCGCCGAGGCGCGCGAAGCGTTCACGGCATTTGCCGAGCGCCGCCCGCCCGATTTCACGAGGGTTGCCTGATTTCGCTAGCGTAAAGCGTCAGTAGGCCGGAAACTCCCGGCAATTTGACCAAACCCTTAACCGATCCTTGGCATGTCGCGATGCAGGGTGGCCCGCAGTACAAAGCAGGCCCCCTGACCCCCATGGCAATGTTTAAGAAATCGGTAAGCTCGCTTCTCCTGGCCTTGATGGCCCTGCTCGCCGTCGGAGCGCTGGCCTCTACGGCGATCCAGATGGTCGGAGCCTTCGGCCGCTACAGCGACAGTCTCGAGACGGCGCGGCTTGCCGCTGCCGACAAGGCGATCTTCCATGGCGTGCTGTCCCTGCGCAACAATCGTGGCGACGCCCAGAGCGCCATCCTCGGCGAGGACGATCCCAAGGCAAAGCTCAGTGAGGCCGAGAAAGCCGAGCAGGCCGGCTATGACGGGATCATCGCCGCGCTTGCCACCGTCGAATTCGCGCGCCGCGACGAGCTCGCCAGCACGCTGAAGCAGCGCTGGAGCGACGCTGCGCCGCAGTTCCAGCTGTTCTACGACGAAGCCAAGCGTCCGCGCGCCGAGCGCAAGATCGAGCGGACCAATTCCTGGTACGACGCAGTCACCAAGGTGATCGACACCGCGAACCTCGCCTCGACCGCGGTGTCGAACCGCGCCTGGATGAACGATCCCTACATCGCCCGCATGATCCAGGTCCGCCGCTTCGCCTGGCAGGTGCGCGACCGCTACGGTATCCATTGCTCGTCGCTGCGCTCGAACGTCAACAGCAGCAAGCCGCTCGACGACGCCCAGAAGCGGTCCGTGGCGCAATGGGACGGCACGATCAATTCCGGCTGGGCCGGCATGGCGGAGCTATTGGCTGCGCCTGATGTGACCGCGGAGCTGGTGACAGCCGCGTCGGAGGCGAAGGCCAAGACCGAGGCCGTCCTCAAGCAGATCGGCGATCTCACCAGGAATTTCGATGGCAGCGGCAAGCCTGCGATGCCGGCGGCTGAATGGAACACGCTGTGCCAGTCGCCGTTCCCGCTGATCGTCGGCGTCGCCACCAAGGCGCTGGATCAGTCGATCGCGCGCGCCGAGGCCGTTCAGACGATAGCGCTGACCAAGCTGATCGTGCAGTCGCTCGCCTTCCTGTTGGCACTCGCCCTGACCATGGCGGGCGTGTACGTGGTGCGCAACCGCCTGATGCGTCCGGTGCGCGCCATCCTCGACGCAATCGCACGCATCAGCGCCCGCGACTATGCGACACCGGTGTCGCAATCCAGATATCCCGACGAGTTCGGCACCATGGCCGCCGCGCTCGAAAGCCTGCGCGAGAGTGCGGCGACTGCCGAGCGTCTCGGCCAGGAACGCGAATCGCAGCAGGCACTCCAGCTCGCCCGATCCGGCACGGTGGATGCGGCCTGTCGCAGCTTCGACGACACCGTGCAGGCGGTGCTCCAGAGCGTGGTGGCCTCCACCAAGGAGCTCGACGCCACCGCGACCGGCGTGCGCTCGCTGGTGTCAGAATCGAGCAGCCAGACCGCGGCGGTCTCTTCCGCCGCCGAGCAGGCCACCAACAATCTCGAGACCATCGCCGCGGCGACGGAGGAGCTCTCGGCGTCCGTCGGCGAGATCTCCGCGCAGGTGCAGTCGAGCGCCCGCGAGGCGCGCGAGGCCGTCTCGCAGGCCGAGCAGACCAACGCCACGGTCGAGATCCTCGATCAGACCGCAAGCCGCATCGGCGAGGTCGTGAAGATGATCAACGCCATTGCCGGCCAGACCAATCTCCTCGCGCTGAATGCGACCATCGAGGCCGCACGCGCCGGTGAAGCCGGCCGCGGCTTCGCGGTGGTCGCCGGCGAGGTCAAGAGCCTTGCGGCGCAGACGGCGACGGCGACGGAAGAGATCTCGCGCCAGGTCGAGGAGATCCAGGGTGCGACCGGTCAGGCGGTTGCCGCGATCCGCTCGATCGGCGGCGCCATCAGCGGCATCGACGAGAAGATGACGGCAATTGCCGCCGCCGTCGAGCAGCAGCGTGCGGCCACCACCGAGATCTCGCGCAACTTCCAGCAGGCAGCCCAAGGCACCCGCGAGGTCACCGACACCATCGGCAGCGTCGCCAGGCTCAACCAGGAGACCGGCAACGCCGGCACGGTGCTGTCGGAGTCCGTGAAGAAGATGTCGGCGGATGCCGATCGTCTCCGCGTCGCGGTCGAGGGCTTCCTCGGCGCGGTGAAGACTGCTTAACTTCGCTCAGTTCCCCCATCCCGACATCGCGCGGCCATTGCCGCCGGTCCGCGCGGCAGGTACATCTGTGCCGCCGCGCCAGCGCGGCAGCAGACGCAAGACACATCAGGGATGGAGAGTTCGATGCCGGTCACGCCACACAAGGTCCAGCGCCCCTATCGCGGCGTATTCCCGGTCGCACCCACCATCTTCGACGAGCGCGGCGAGCTCGATCTCGAGGGCCAGCGTCGCTGCATAGATTTCATGATCGATGCCGGCTCGCACGGCATCTGCATCCTCGCCAATTTCTCCGAGCAGTTCGTGCTCACCGACGCCGAGCGCGAGACGGTGATGCACGCCGTGCTGGAGCATGTCGCCGGCCGGGTTCCCGTCATCGTCACCACCACGCATTTCAGCTCCGCCGTCTGCGCCGCGCGCAGCAAGCAGGCGGAAGCGGCCGGCGCCGCCATGGTGATGGTGATGCCGCCCTATCATGGCGCGACGTTCCGCGTGCCCGAGAAGGGCATCGTCGAATTCTTCAGGGTGCTCTCCGGTGCGATCAATATTCCGATCATGATCCAGGACGCGCCGGTCGCGGGCACGCCGCTGTCGGTCGAGCTGCTGGCCCGGCTGTCGCGCGAATTCTCCAACATCCGCTATTTCAAGATCGAGGTGCCGGGCGCTGCTTCAAAGCTGCGCAGCCTGATCGAGACGGGCGGGAAGGACATTGAGGGACCGTGGGACGGCGAGGAGGCAATCACGCTGCTCGCCGATCTCGATGCGGGCGCGACCGGCGCGATGACGGGCGGCGGGTATCCGGACGGGATCCGCCAGATCATCGATCCCTATTTCGCCGGCGACCGCGAAAAGGCGAAAGCTGCCTATGAGCGCTGGCTGCCGCTGATCAACTACGAGAACCGTCAATGCGGCCTGATCGCCTGCAAGGCGATGATGCAGGCCGGCGGCGTGATCAAATCTGAGACGGTGCGCCATCCCTTGCAGCCGCTGCATCCGGCGACACGCGCGGGCCTGCTGGAGCTCGCCAAGGAGCGCGATGCCCTGGCGCTGCGGTGGGGCAAATAGGGCCAAACATTCAGTGTCGTCCCGGCCTTCGGGACGACACTGTGGGTGAGGTGCGCGCTCGCCTCATGTCACCTGCCGATTTCGGCTGAAGGCGTCGAATTGGCGCGGCTCCGGCCGTTCCCCGCGGCGCGGCAATGGCATATTGTACGCTCGCCGACCAAGCCCGCGGGACGCAAGACGTCGCGGAACTGTTCTTCATTATGCCGCTATCCCGAGCCAGGTTGGCGCGAACCGACAGAACAGGGAGGCAGTGCCATGACGATGAGGCCGGACCCGACCTTTCACGCATCGCCCAAGCTTGCGATGGAAGCACCAGCGGAGAACTTTGCCTACACGCTGCTGCTCAGTCCGGATTTCTCAAGGCCGGATGCGCTCGCGGTCATCGACGTCAAGCCGGGATCGCCGACCTACAGCCAGATCGTTCACACCGTGACGATGCCCAACAAGGGCGATGAGTTTCATCATTTCGGCTGGAATGCCTGCTCCTCCGCTCTTTCGCCGCTCACCGGACACGCCTTCATCGAGCGGCGCTATCTCATCATCCCCGGGCTGCGCTCGTCGCGAATCTACATCATCGATACCAAGCCAGATCCGACCCAGGCCAAGATCCACAAGATCATCGAACCGGAGGAGGTCTTCAGGAAGACCGGCTACTCGCGGCCGCATACGATCCATTGCGGGCCGGACGGCATCTATGTGAGCACGCTGGGCGGTGGCGGCAAGGACGGCACCAACGGACCTCCAGGCGTCTTCATCATGGATTGCGAGACGTTCGAGGTCCTCGGGCGATGGGAGATCGACCGCGGCGCGCAGACGCTGCATTATGATTTCTGGTGGAATCTGCCGCGCGATTACATGGTGACGAGCGAATGGGCGTTGCCGCCGCAGTTCGAGAACGGGATCGTCCCGGAAGACCTGCTTGCGAACAAATACGGCCATCGTCTCCATTTCTGGGACCTTCGCGCCCGTCGCAACGTCCAGACCATCGATCTCGGCGCCAATCATCAGATGGCGCTGGAGGTACGGCCGGCGCACGATCCGGTTCGCGAGTACGGCTTCGTCGGCGTGGTGGTCGACACCACCAATCTCGAAGCATCGATCTGGACCTGGTGGCGCGACGGCGGGAAATTCCATGCCGAAAAGACGGCGACGATCCCTCCCGAACCAGCGCCCAAGGAGAAGCTGCCGCCGCTGCTGCAGGGATTTGGCGCGGTACCGCCGCTGGTGACGGACATCGATCTGTCGATGGACGACCGGTTTCTCTATGTCTCGTGCTGGGGCACCGGAGAAATGCGCCAGTACGACGTCAGTGATCCGCGCAAACCGAAGCTTGCGGGGTCCGTCCACATCGGAGGCATCGCGCGCCGCACGCCCCATCCGAACGGCAAGGCATTTGCCGCGGGTCCGCAGATGGTCGAGATCAGTCGCGACGGCAGGCGCGTGTACTGGACCAATTCGCTCTATTCCACCTGGGACGACCAGTTCTATCCCGACGGGGTTCCGGGCGTGGAAGTCATGGCCAATGTCGGTCGCAATGGCGGCCTCGAGCTCGACAAGAACTATTTCGTGAGCTTCCCCGACGGATATCGTGCGCACCAGATCAGGCTCGAGGGCGGCGATTGTTCGACGGACTCCTTTTGTTACCCGTCGGTCTAGATTGGGGGCACGCGAGCCCGGCACTCTGGCTCTGGCTCGCTCTTGTTGCGAGCGGTCTCTACCACGGAGTCAATCCGGCAATGGGATGGCCGCTCGCGGTTTCGGCCGGGCTCATGGACAAGAGCCCACGCGCGCTCTTTCGCGCGTTATGGGCGCTGTCGGCCGGGCATCTCCTCGCAACACTCCTCGTGCTCCTGCCGTTCGCGTTCCTGCTCGTACTGGCCGCGTGGCAGCGCCCGATCCAGCTGGTCGCGGGCCTTCTCGTCATCGGCTTCGGCGTCTATCAGCTGACGGCGCGGCGCCATCCCCGCGCGCTGGCACGAATTCCGCCGACGCAATTGGGCCTCTGGTCATTTGCCGTCGCCATTGCTCACGGCGCCGCCTTGATGCTCGTGCCGATCTATCTCGGGCTCTGCCAGGCCTTCGAGCTCGATGCAGGCCACCAGGCAGCGGGCGCGCTGATGAAGGCAAGTCTCGGGATGGCGGTACTGGTGTCGCTGGTTCACGTGACCGCCATGGTCAGTGCGGGCGGGTGTCTGGCTTGGCTGGTCTACCGCTATCTGGGACTAAAGTTCGTCTCGCGAAGCTGGTTCAATCTGGATGCAGTCTGGGCCATCAGCCTTGTTCTGGTCGGCGCGGTTGCGCTCGCCCTCAACCTTGCGAGCTGACGCTGAGGTTCGGACCGTGATCCGGAAAAGTGCGCAGCGGTTTTCCGGAAAGATCGCGCTTTAGCGCGCCAAAGCCCACTCGCCGATGATGCGAAAGCGCGCCTTGACATCATCCTGCTTGAACAGCGCGATGCGATCGACGGTCAGCGTATCGAGCTTCAGCGCCGCAAACCGCTCCCGCAGCATCTGCAGGATCGGCCCGCGCCGTTCCGCATCCAGCCGCCCCGTCAGCGTCATGTGGAAGCGGAACTCCTCCATCACGTAGGGGTAGCCCCAGCGGTCGAGATAATCGCGCTGGCGCTCGCTCAGCTTCTCCGGCTTCCGACGCGCGCGGTCTTGCGCGGTCAGGCCGGGGCGGAAGGAATCGAACTTGCGAACGCAATCAGCCGCAAGCTCTTGGAGCGCGTCCACCGGCTCGGCCGGAATGACCGCGATGAAGCCGCTGATGGAATCGACGATCGGGCGGATCGCCGGGATCGGCCGCGGCTTACCGGCGAAGGCCACACAGGCAGCCATGAGATCGGCTTCAGTCTTGCCGGGCGAGAGCGCCATCGGCGCCTTCAGCGTGGCATGAAAGCCGTATTTGCGGGGATCGCTGGTGATGTCGCGCCAGTCCGGCGCGATGCGCAATGCATCCGCCGGAAACGGCAGCTCGTCGCCGGCATAGGCATCGTAGCCGAGCAGCTCGGCCCCGAAGCGGGACAGTGCGTTGTCTCTGCCTGCAGCAAAATAGATCGCGTAGCGAGGGAAACCTGTCATTGCCCGAACATAACCGGTTTATGCCGCAACGACAGCCCCGCGCGGCGTCGCCGCCGCTGCGAGCAGCCGTGTCGCATCGGTGAGATGCACGAGCTTGCCGCCAGAGATCACCGCGATCAGCCGCGGCCGCAGCGGCACGGTGTCGTCGACGAGGATGATGTCGGCGCGGCGGCCTTCTGCAAGCACGCCGCGATCGGTGAGGCCGGTTGCACGCGCAGGTCCCGCCGAAACGAGGCTCCAGGCCTCGGTCAACGGCAACACGCCATCGGCGGCGAGACGGAACGCAGCGAGCAGCTGCGCGGGATAGTAATAGTCCGACGCCAGCACCGAGCAGAGCCCCTTGGCGATCATGTCGGACGCCTTGGTCCAGCCGGTGTGGCTGCCGCCGCGCACGACGTTCGGCGCGCCGTAGACGATGGCATCGCCGTGGCTTGCCGCGGCGCGCGCGGTCTCCTCGTTGATCGGAAACTCCGCGATGTCAGCGCCCAGCTCGCGAAACTCCTGGCGCATCGCCGGCGTTGCGTCGTCATGCGAGAGCATCCGCACTTCGGCGGCACGGGCCGCGGCGGCCAGCCGCGAGACGGAAGCCGGCACCTCAGCCTTGCGTGACATCACGTGTCCGACCAGACGGTCGAACGCCTCGCTCGACAGGCCAGTCCGCTCGACCATGCGGTTGCGCTTGCGCGGATTGGAGATGTCGGCAACGACGCCGTCCATGTGATCGTTGAAGGCGAACAGGTCGATGCGGCCCTCGGCGAGCCACTGGGTCATCTCGGCCTCGGCGTCGAGATTGTAGGTCTCGTGCCTGAGGTGGAAGCGGGTGTCGGCGGCGAATTGCGGACGCTGGCGCTCGATCGCCTCCATCAGGCCGCGGGCATTGTCGGCGCTGCGAAGGCCCGGCTCCCACGAGCAGGTGGTGGCGTGGAACACCGTGGTAATGCCGTTGCTGATCGCCTGGCGATCGCTGTCGGCGAGCGCGACGTCGATCGGGAAGTCGACGCCGGCGCGCGGCATCATCTGCCGCTCGAAGGCATCGCCATGCAGGTCGACGATGCCGGGCAGCACCAGGAGATCGCGCGCATCGATCGAAAGCCGCGCCCGGCCGCGCGAGGCATCGACCTCGGCGATATCAGTTCCAGACACGAGAAGGGACGTCTCGACGAGCTCGGTGCCGATCAGGGCCCGGCCGCCCTCAAGGAAGATGTCTGTCACGCGACCGCGCTTCGTTTGCTGGTTGTGGAATTCGACCGTGCTTCGTATGTCGCGAGGAAATCTTCAATCCCGAGTTTGCGGAAATTGGGCAGCGCCTCACGCAATTTGTCGTGATCCCAATCCCACCACGCCAGCTTTGCGAGCCGTCCGGCGATTTCTTCCGAGAATCGCCGCCGCACGATGCGCGCAGGATTGCCGGCGACGATGGTGTAGGCCGGCACGTCCTTGCTGACAATAGCGCCGGCCGCGATCACCGCGCCGGTGCCGATGTTGCGCCCTGGCAGCACGATGGCGCCATGGCCGATCCAGACGTCATGGCCGATATGGACGTGATGCTGGCGCCGCCAGTCGAAGAACTCGATGTCGTCGCTCTCGCCTTCGAAATAGGCGCTGGAACGATAGGTGAAGTGCGCTTGCGCGGCGCGATGCATCGGATGATTGCCCGGATTGATCCGCGTCATCGCCGCGATCGAGCAGAACTTCCCGATCGTCGTGTAGGTGATCTGGGCGTCGTTCACGACATAGGAGTAATCGCCAATCGCCACTTCATGCAGGATGGTGCGCGCACCGACCTCTGTATAGGCGCCGAGCCTGGTTTCATGCAGCTTTGCGGACGGATCGATGGTCGGTTGAACCGAAAGCTTCTGACCGGCCATGTTACGTCCGTAATGCGAGGGCGGGCACTCCTCTTCGAGCGGCTTGATGACGATGTCATGACGAAGCGATGACAGGGGACGAGCTGTGTAGGATCGCCGCACCGCACTGCGCGTGTCACACAAGTGTCAAGCGCCGGCGTTAGCGGTGGGCTCCAGCTACTCTGGAGCCCTGCATGCTGGTGGTTGAAGGCCTGACGTGCCGCTTCGGCGCAAAAGCCGCGGTGGACGACGCTTCGTTTCAAATTTCCCCCGGCGGCTTCGTCGGCGTGATCGGGCGCTCCGGCGCCGGCAAATCGACCCTGCTGCGGACCATCAACCGTCTCGTCACGCCGACGCAGGGCCGCATCCTGTTCGACGGTCTGGACGTTTCCGCGTTGCGCGGCAAGGAGCTGCGGCAGTGGCGGGCGCGTTCGGCCATGATCTTCCAGCAGTTCAACCTGGTCGGCCGGCTCGATGTGCTGACCAATGTCTTGATGGGGCGCCTCGCCACCATTCCGGCCTGGCGCTCGCTCTCGCAGATCTGGCCCGAGCAGGACAAGGCGCTGGCGATGTCCGCGCTCGAGCAGTTCGACATTGCCTCGCTCGCCGCCCAGCGCGCCGACCAGCTCTCCGGCGGTCAGCAGCAGCGCGTCGCCATCGCCCGCGCCCTGGTGCAGCAGCCCGACATCATCCTCGCCGACGAGCCGATCGCCTCGCTCGACCCGCGCAACACCAAGATCGTGATGGATGCGCTTTTGCGCATCAACAAGCACTTCGGCATCACCGTGCTCTGCAACCTGCATTCGCTCGATCTGGCGCGCACCTACTGCGATCGCCTGATCGGCATGGCAGCGGGCCGCGTGGTGTTCGATGGCGCGCCGTCGGCGCTGACCGACCACGTTGCGCGCGAGCTCTACGATCTCGAAGCCGCCGACGTCATGGGCGGCACCCCTGTCCCTGCGCCCGAGGGCGTTCCGGCGCTTGGAACTGCCGCGGCCGCCTGAGCCGCGCCACCTGTTGAGTTTGCCAGTTTCGCGTCAACCGATTCCAACGATCAAGAGGGTATCATGATCACTCGCAGATTAGTTCTTGCCGGCGCTGCCGCGCTCGCTTTCGCCTCGTCGGCCTCCGCCGAAGACTGGAAAGCCAAATATCCCGAGCTGACCTTTGCGGTCGTTCCGGCGGAGAACGCCTCCGGCGTCACCGAGCGCTGGACCCCGTTCGTGGAATATCTCTCGAAGCAGCTCGGCGTGAAGGTCACGCTGCGCATCGCCAACGACTACGCGGCCGTGATCGAAGGCCAGCGCGCCGGCAACATCCATATCGCGAGCTACGGCTCGGCCTCGTTCGCCCGCGCTCGCCTCACCGGCGTCAAGACCGACGCCTTCGCCAACGACATCAACGCCGACGGCTCGACCGGCTACTACTCGGTGTTCTTCGTCAAGGCGAGCAGCCCCTACAAGAAGGTCGACGACCTCAAGGGCAGGAATCTCGGCCTCGTCGACCCGAACTCGACTTCCGGCAACAACGTGCCGCGTTTCGAGCTCGACAAGATGGGTATCGCAGACGCCGACAGCTATTTCAGCAAGGTCGTCTTCACCGGCAGCCATGAGAATGCCATGCTGGCGCTGGCGCAGGGCACGGTCGACGTCGCCGCCAATCAGTGGACCAGCGACGACGACTCCACGCTGGCGCAGATGCTGACCAAGGGCATGCTGAAGAACGCCGACGGCTCGGCGATGAAGAAGGATGATTTCCGCATCATCCACAAGTCGGCGCCGATCATCAACGGCCCCTATGCCTACAACTCGGACCTGCCGGAAGATGCCAAGGCCGCGATCGCCAAGGCGTTCTTCGACGCGCCGGCCAAGGACAAGGCCGCGTTCGAGCGCCTGTCGGACGGCCAGAAGAAGGGGTTTCATCCCGCCACCACCAAGGACTGGGATGGCACGATCGAGCTGATCAAGTTCGTCGATGCGCTGCGTAAGAAGAAGGCGTCCTGAGCTTTCGGGACGAGCTACTTGAGCCGGGTCGACGGACCCGGCTCTTTCTTTTTTGACCGATCACCGTTCCTGATCCGATGACCGTCGCGGTTTCGATCCTCCCCGAGCAGCAGCTGGCCGCGCTCAACGCCGCCTATCGCCAGGCGGTCGCGCGCAAGCGGATCCGCCTTCTGTTCGGAGTCGTGATCTTCGCCGCGGCGCTGGTTCTCGCCGGCATCGGCGCCGAGGTGAATCTGCGCACGCTGTTCACCTATTTCGGCAACTTCGTCAGCTATTTCGACCGCATCCTCACGCTCGACAACGGCCAGCGGGTCTGGACCGATTTCGGCGAGTGGCTCTGGGGCTGGCGTAAATGGCTGAAGATGCTGGGCGAGACCCTGCTGATCTCCTATGTCGGCACGCTGACCGGCGCGACTTTCGCCTTTGCCCTGAACTTCTTCGCTGCCGAAAACACCTCGCCGTCGTCTTGGCTGCGCTTCGTGGTCCGCCGTCTGCTCGAATTCGCGCGCACTGTGCCCGGCATCGTGTTCGCGCTAGTTTTCGTGATCGCCTTCGGGCTCGGGCCGATGGCCGGCGTGCTCGCGATTGCGATCCACTCCACCGGCGCGCTCGGCAAGCTGTTTTCCGAGATCGTTGAGAATGCCGACATGAAGCCGGTCGAAGGCATCCGCTCGACCGGCGCGGGCTGGCTCGCCTGCATGCGCTTTGCCATCCTGCCGCAGGTCACGGCCGGCTATGCCAGCTACGCGCTGCTGCGTTTCGAGATCAATGTCCGCGAGGCCTCGGTGATGGGGTTCGTCGGTGCCGGCGGCATCGGGCAGGAGCTCGTGGTCGCCATCCGCAAGTTCTACTACTCCGACGTCAGCGCGATCCTCCTGTTCATCATCATCACCGTCTTCATCATCGACATCACCACCGGCTGGCTGCGCGGCCGCCTGTTCGGCAAGGAGGCGCGGACGTGACGCCGCAGGAGGTCGATACGCGCGAGATGCGAGCGCGCTACCCCGAAATGTTCGACCGGCCGGCATCGACGCGGCTCGCGATGCCGGCGATGATCGTTGCGGCGTTCGCGATCCTCATCTACGGCCTCGTCGATCTCGATTTCTCGCCCTCGCGGTTCTTCGCCGGCCTCAGCCAGCTCGGCTGGATCAGCCTGATGATGATCCCGCCGGATCCCGGCTCCTCGCTGCCGGCCTACCTGAAGGCGCTCGGCGAGACGCTCTCGATCGCGCTGCTCGGCACCACGCTCGCCGCATTGTTCGCGCTGCCGGTCAGCCTGTTCGCCGCGCGCAACGTCATCCCCTCGCGGATCCTGCGCTTTCCCGTACGCCGCTTCCTCGATTCGATCCGCGGCGTCGATACGCTGATCTGGGCGCTGGTATGGATCAACGTGGTCGGACTCGGCCCGTTCGCCGGCGTGCTCGCCATCGCCGTGTCGGATTTCGGCGCGTTCGGAAAACTGTTTTCGGAGGCGATCGAAGGCGCCGACCAGAAGCAGGTCGAAGGCATCCGTGCCTCCGGCGGCAGCGCGCTGCACGAGATCCGTTTTGGTCTGTTGCCGCAGGTGCTGCCTGTGATCGCAGGGCAGGTGCTCTACTTCATCGAATCCAACACCCGCTCGGCCACCATCATCGGCATCGTCGGCGCCGGCGGCATCGGCCTCCAGCTCGCCGAGCAGATCCGCGTGTTGGAATGGCAGAAGGTGTCGTTCCTGATCCTGATGATCCTCGTCGCCGTCTCCGCGATCGATTTCATCTCGGGCAAGCTTCGGTTTGCCATTATCGGGCGTAGGGCGGTCGCCTAAGCACAGGTGCCGTAGGTGGGCAAAGCGAAGCGTGCCCACCACTTCTCGCGAATCTTGCAAAGATGGTGGGCACGGCGCTGTCGCGCCTTTGCCCACCCTACGGCTCCGGTTTTGCGGAGACAGTCGCTACGACTCCACCAGAAACTCCACCCGCTCGGCCGCAAACCGCGAGTGCTTGGTCACCAGCGGCTTGCCGCCGAGATCATGGTCGGTGGCATCCACCACCAGGATCGGCCGGCCCAGCGGCAGGTCGAGCCGCGCGGCGTCGGTGGCATCGACGATACCCGCGGTGATGCGCGTCGCGCCGCGGCGATAGTCGCGCACGCCGAAATGCTCGAGCAGCTTCGTCATCGAGCGCGTCTCGGCGAACACCTCGCCGGCGCCGGGGAACAGTTCCGCTGACAGCCAGGTGGTGGAGACGCAGATCGGCGTGCGGTCGGCAAGCCGGATCGCCTCGATCCTCACCAGGGGCGCGCCGGCCTTGAGGCCGAGTTCCCGCGCCAGCTCGCGCGTCGCCACGTCATCTGTCGCCTCGATCAGCCGCCCATGCGGTTCGCGGCCCTCGGCGCCGACGATCTCGGAGAAGCGCGTGCGCGAGCGCAAGGGATAAGCGAGCTTCTGCGCCTCGACATAGGTGCCGCTGCCGCGTTCGGCGCGCACGAGGCCGCGCTCGGCGAGCGCCGCGAGCGCGCGCCGCACGGTGTGGCGGTTCACGCGATAGGTTTCGGCGATCTCCATCTCGCCCGGCAATTTGTCGCCGGCCGCAAAGCGGCCGTCGGCAATGCCGCGTTCGATGCCGTCGGCGACGAGGCGCCACAGCGCGACGCCTGAGGAGGCGGTGTCCTGCATACTCATGTCGCCGGAAAGCCTACTCCAGAAATCACACGTTTGTCACGAAACAGTCATGGCGCTTCCGTATCAAGTTGTCTATTATCATAGACAACTTAGATTCGGCAAGTTGTGTCGAAAAGTTCGGTGGATCAGGTGACCCAGCACAACAACCAGCAAGCCCAGCGCCAGGCCGCGATGGCCGTGCTGGCGCATGCGGAGGCGGGCGAGATCGCCGCCCGCCTCCGCGCTATCGCGTTGCCCGATCATCGGGATCTGCGCGCGCCGGAGAACGGCCTCGTGATGCTGCGCGGGCGCGTCGGCGGCGACGGCGCGCCGTTCAATCTCGGCGAAGCCACGGTGTCGCGTGCCGCGGTGCGGCTTGCGAGCGGCGAGGTCGGCTTCGGCTACACGCTCGGACGCGACGGCGGCAAGGCGCGGCTGATCGCGTTGTGCGATGCGCTGATGCAGTCGCGCGATTTCGCCGCCGCCGTCGAGCGCGACGTAATCGCGCCGTTGCGCGAGCAGCTTATGGTCGAGCGCAGGCAGGTGGCGGAAGAGACCGCCGCGACGAAGGTTGATTTCTACACCATGGTGCGCGGTGAGGGGTGAGACCATGACCACGATTGCGGAATTGCCGCCGGGGTTCGCCGACAAGGTGTTGTCGGCCCAATCGACCTTTCGCTCGGTGATGGATGCGATGGCGCGGCCGGGCTCGGTCCAGCGCATCGTGCCGATGGCGGGCGCGCCGGGCATGATGATGCGCGGCACGGCCGCGATCGCGCTCACGCTGTTCGATCACGACACGCCGCTCTGGCTCGATGCGCGGTTGGCGGAAAGCTCCGACGTGACGAAGTGGCTGAAGTTCCACACCGGTGCGCCGGTGATCCAGGATAACTCGATTGCGAGCTTCGCGCTGATCGGCGATGGCGTCCTGCTGCCGGCGCTGGAGCGCTTCGCGCTCGGCACCAATGAATATCCGGATCGTTCGACCACGGTGATCATCCAGGTCGAGAGCCTCGATTCCGGCCGCGCCTTCGAGCTGCGCGGCCCCGGTATCGACGGCGTCGCGACGCTCCAGGCCTCGATCAAGCCGACCGATTTATTCGACCGTCTGAAGTTCAACGAGACGCTGTTTCCGCGCGGCATCGACGTGGTGCTGGTCGCCGATGATGCCGTGGTTGCGATCCCGCGCACGACGCGCGTCGCGAACAAGGGAAGCTGAAGCATGTATGTCGCAGTCAAAGGCGGCGAACGCGCCATCGAGAACGCCCATCGCCTGCTCGCCAATGCCAGGCGCGGCGATCAAAGCGTTCCGGAGGTCACTCTCGACCAGATCTCGGAGCAGCTCGGCCTTGCCGTCGACCGCGTCATGAGCGAGGGCTCGCTCTATGACCGCGAACTCGCGGCGCTCGCGATCAAGCAGGCGCGCGGCGATTTGATCGAGGCGATCTTCCTGGTTCGCGCCTTCCGCGCCACCCTGCCGCGCTTCGGTGTCAGCGAGCCGGTCGACACCGGCGCGATGCGCGTGCAGCGGCGGGTGTCCTCGACCTTCAAGGATATCCCCGGCGGCCAGATCTTAGGTCCGACTTTCGATTATACGCATCGCCTGCTCGATCCTGCGCTTGCCGAAGGCTTCGTGCCGGAGCCGCCCGCGACGGCCGAAGCCTCGAGCGCGGCAACGCCGCGGGTGACCGACATTCTCGGCCGCGACGGATTGATCGAATCCTCGCCGCAGGCCGAAGAAGGCGCCAGCGTCGGCGATCTCACCCGCGAGCCGCTGAACTTTCCGGCGGATCGCGATTTGCGTCTGCAAAACCTCGCGCGCGGTGACGAAGGCTTCCTGCTCGCGATGGGCTACTCGACCCAGCGCGGCTATGGCCGCAACCATCCCTTCGCCGGCGAGATCCGCTTCGGCGAGGTCGAGGTCGAATTCTTCGCCGAGGAGGTCGGCTTCGCGGTGCCGCTCGGCTCCATCGAGCTCACCGAGTGCCAGATGGTCAACCAGTTCAAGGGCTCGGCGACCGAAGCCCCGTGCTTCACCCGCGGCTACGGTCTCGCCTTCGGCCAGAGCGAGCGCAAGACCATGTCGATGGCGCTGGTCGACCGCGCGCTGCGCGCCCGCGAGCTGGGTGAAGAGGCCCTGGCCCCCGCGCAAGATGAAGAATTCGTGATGTCGCATTCGGACAACGTCCAGGCGACCGGCTTCGTCGAGCATCTGAAGCTGCCGCACTACGTCGACTTCCAGTCCGAGCTCGGGCTCTTGCGCAAGCTTCGCCAAGAATTTTCCAGAGCGTTTGCCGACGCCAACGCCCCCGATGCCATGAAGGAGGCCGCGGAATGAACGCGCCCGCCTACAATTTCGCCTATCTCGACGAGCAGACCAAGCGGATGATCCGCCGCGCGATCCTCAAGGCGATCGCGATCCCCGGCTATCAGGTGCCGTTCGCCAGCCGCGAGATGCCCATGCCCTATGGCTGGGGCACCGGCGGCGTGCAGGTGACGGCCGCGATCCTCGGTCCCCAAGACGTGCTCAAGGTGATCGACCAGGGCTCCGACGACACTACCAACGCGATCTCAATCCGCAAATTCTTCGCCAAGACCGCGGGCGTTGCCACGACGACCGCGACGGACGAGGCAACGGTGATCCAGACCCGTCACCGCATTCCGGAGACGACGCTGCGCGCGAACCAGGTGCTGGTGTATCAGGTGCCGATCCCGGAACCCTTACGCTTCCTCGAGCCGCGCGAGACCGAGACGCGGCGCATGCATGCGCTCGCCGAATACGGCCTGATGCACGTCAAGCTCTACGAGGACATCGCCCGCTTCGGCCACATCGCGACCGCCTATGCCTATCCGGTGAAGGTCAATGCGCGCTATGTGATGGATCCGTCGCCGACGCCGAAATTCGACAATCCCAAGATGGACAATTGCGCGGCGCTGCAGCTGTTCGGCGCCGGCCGCGAGAAGCGCATCTACGCGATTCCGCCTTACACCCGGGTGGTGTCGCTCGATTTCGAGGATCACCCGTTCGAACCGTACCGCTTCAACGCGCCCTGCGCGCTGTGCGGCGCCGAAAATTCCTATCTCGACGAGATCGTCACCGACGACAAGGGCGGCCGGATGTTCGTCTGCTCCGACACCGACTATTGCGAGGGCCGCCAGGCCGCTGGCCATCACGGCAGCCTCAGCGCCGCGCCGTACAAGGAGAAGGCGCAGGGGAGTTCACATGGCTGATCTCGACACGCTTGAAGACGACCAGCCGCTGCTGGTGGCGGAATCCCTCGGCAAGTCCTATGGCCGCATCGCAGCGTGCCGCGACGTGTCGTTCGCGCTCTATCCCGGCGAGGTGCTGGCGATCGTCGGCGAGTCCGGCTCGGGCAAATCGACGCTGCTGCAGATGCTGTCGGGCCAGCTCGCGCCGACCGCCGGCCGGGTGTCGTATCGGATGCGCGATGGTATCACCCGCGACCTCAAGACGCTGGGTGAGGCCGAGCGCCGCTTCCTGTTCCGCACCGATTGGGGCTATGTGCACCAGGATCCAGCGCAGGGCCTGCGCATGGCGGTCTCGGCCGGCGCCAATGTCGGCGAGCGGCTGATGGCGGTGGGCTGGAACCACTATGGCCGCATCCGCAACACTGCGTCGGACTGGCTCACCCGCGTCGAGATCGACACCGCGCGCATCGATGATGCGCCGCGTACCTATTCCGGCGGCATGCGCCAGCGCCTCCAGATCGCGCGCAACCTCGTCACCGAGCCGCGGCTGGTGTTCATGGACGAGCCGACCGGCGGCCTCGATGTCTCCGTGCAGGCGCGCCTGCTCGACCTCTTGCGCAGCCTCGTCGCCGAGCTGCACCTTGCTGTCATCATCGTCACCCACGATCTCGCGGTCGCGCGCCTGTTGTCACACCGCGTGATGGTGATGAAGGGCGGCCGCGTCATCGAGACCGGCCTCACCGACCAGGTGCTCGATGATCCCCGCGAGCCTTACACCCAGCTCCTCGTCTCCTCGATTCTGCCGCCATAAGCTTCCAACATGAGTTCTCCGATGACCGCGATGATCGACATCACCGACGCCGGTAAGACCTTCACGATGCATCTGCAAGGCGGCATCGAATTGCCGGTCGTGCGCGGCGTGAGCTTCCAGGTCGCCCCGGGGGAATGCGTCGTGCTGTCGGGGCCATCGGGTGCCGGCAAATCGTCGATCCTGAAGATGATTTTCGGCAACTACCGCTGCGATAGCGGCCGCATCGGCATCCGCCATCGCGGCGTGGTGGTCGATCTCGCCACTGCCGAACCGCGGCAGGTCCTGAACATCCGCCGCTGTACCATCGGCTATGTCAGCCAATTCCTGCGCGCCGTGCCGCGCGTCGCCACCATCGACGTCGTCGCCGAGCCGCTGATCGTGAACGGCATGAGCCGGGCCGACGCGCAGGCCCGTGCCGGCGAATTACTGCATCGGCTCAACATCCCCGCAAGACTCTGGCAGCTGCCGCCTGCGACTTTCTCCGGCGGCGAGCAGCAGCGCGTCAACATCGCGCGCGGCTTCATCTCGGATCTGCCGATCCTGCTACTGGACGAGCCGACCGCCTCGCTCGATGCCGCCAACCGCGCCGTCGTGGTCGAGCTGGTCGCCGAGAAGAAGCGCGAGGGCGTCGCCATGGTCGCCATTGTCCATGACGATGAAATCCGCCATCTGATCGCCGACCGCATCGTCGACGTCACCAGCTTTGCCGCCGCGGCCTGAAGGGAATGGAAATGAAGTCGAAGGAATCGTTGATCGCCAACGCCAGGATCGTGCTGGCTGACCGGGTGATCGAGCAGGGCTGGCTCGCCCTTGCCGACGGACGCATTGCGGAGATTGGCGATGGGACCGCGCCCGCGGACGCAGAAGACGCCGGCGGCGACCTCATCATGCCCGGCCTGATCGAGCTCCACACCGACCACCTCGAAGCGCATTACGTGCCACGGCCAAAGGTATTCTGGAATCCGGTCGCCGCCGTCATCTCCTATGACGGCCAGCTCGCGACCTCAGGCATCACCACCGTGTTCGACTCGCTCCGGGTCTGGCGCGAGGACGGCGCCGAGGAGGTCGACGGCCGTGCCGGCGTGCTCGCTGCCGCGATCACGACCGCGCGCAATGCCAATCTGCTGCGCGCCGACCACTTCCTTCATCTGCGCTGCGAGATCCCGATGCCGAGCGTGGTCGAGGAGGCCAAGGAGCTGATCGACCGTCCCGACGTCAAGCTGATGTCGCTGATGGATCATACGCCGGGCCAGCGCCAGTTCCGCGACGAGGTCAAGCTGCGCGACTATTACCGCGGCAAGGGCGGCGGCAAGACCGATGCCGAGCTCGACGAGCTGTTCGCAAAGCGCTTCGAATATCAGAGGCTTTATGCCTCGGCCAACATGCGCGAGATCGTGGCGTTGGCACACGAGTACAACATTCCGCTCGCGAGCCACGACGACACCACCGAGGAGAACGTCGCGGACGCCGTGCGCGATCGCGTGTCGGTCGCGGAATTCCCGACCACGCTGGAGGCCGCGCGCGGCCTGCACCAGGCCGGAATCGACATCCTGATGGGCGCGCCGAACGTGGTGCGCGGCGGCTCGCATTCCGGCAACATCGCCGCCGTCGACCTCGCCCGCGAAGGCCTGCTCGACATCCTGTCGTCGGACTACATCCCGTCGAGCCTCCTGATGGCCGCGCTGCAATTGCCCGAGCATGTGCCGGCGATCAGCCTGCCGGCCGCGGTTCGCACCGTGACCAAGGCGCCGGCCGAGGCGGTCGGCCTCACCGACCGCGGCGAGGTCGCGACCGGCAAGCGCGCCGATCTGATCCGCGTGCATGTTGCAGGCGACGTTCCCGTCGTCCGCAGCGTCTGGCGCGAAGGACGCCGCGTCGCATGAGCGAGACGATGGCCATAGCGCAGGATGAGACGGGCGCGATTGGCCCGGGGCGGCTCGTGCTTGTGGTCGGACCGAGCGGTGCGGGCAAGGATACGCTGTTGCGGCTCGCGCAAGCAGCCTGCGTCGAGGATCACGACATCGTCTTCCCGCGCCGCGTCGTGACGCGCGAATCCTCAGCGGCTGAGGACAACATCGCGATGAGCTCCGATGAATTCCGCCGCGCGCTCGACCACGGCGATTTCGCCCTGCACTGGGAGGCGCACGGGCATTGCTACGCCCTGCCGCTCGAAATCAACGACGACATCCGCGCCGGCCGCGCCGTCGTCGTCAACGTCTCGCGCACGGTGATCGGCGCGCTCCGCAAGACCTATGCGAACGTCGTGGTGGTCGCGATCACCGCCCCGCCGGACGTGCTGGCGCAGCGGCTCGCCGCGCGGGCGCGTCACAGCGACGGCAACATCGCGGCGCGCCTGTCGCGCAGCGTCGACGACGCGTCGGCGAATGCGGACGTCACCATCCTCAACGCCGGCAGCGCGGACTACCACAGCCGCCAGCTCGTGCGGGTGATCAGGAACGAAGGCTGGCGCGAGTAGCGGCCGGCAAAACAAGGAGAGAGTGGAATGACCGTGATCAATACGGTCGAGGAGCTAGAGGCCATCTACGGCACCACCAACGACGCCTCGACCGTGAAAGTCGCCGACCACGTCACTCCGCTCTACCGCATCTTCATCGAGAAGGCGCCGTTCGCGGCGCTCGCGACCATCGGCCCCGAGGGCATCGACTGCTCGCCGCGCGGCGATCTGCCCGGGTTCGTCCGCATCCACGATCCGAAGACGCTGATGCTGCCGGACCGGCGCGGCAACAACCGGGTCGATTCACTGCGCAACATTGTGCGCGATCCGCGCGTGTCGCTGATGTTCCTGATTCCCGGCTCCGGCAACGCGGTCCGCGCCAATGGCCGCGCCCATCTCTCGATCGATCCTGGCCTGCTCGATTCATTCAAGGTCGACGGCAAGGCGCCGCGCAGCGTCATGGTGATGGCGGTGGACGAGATCTACTTCCAGTGCGCCCGCGCCATCGTCCGCTCCGACCTCTGGAATCCCGACAAGCGCGTCGATCCCAGGACGCTGCCGACGCCGGGCCAGATCCTCGCCGAGATGAGCGAGAACAAGGTCGGCGGCGAAGAGTACGACCGCATCTGGCCGACGCGCGCGGCCGCGACGATGTGGTGATCTCCGCTCTCTCGTCTCCCTCGCCCCGCTCTTGCGGAATCGTAGGGTGGGCAAAGGCGCACTTGCGCCGTGCCCACCACCTGTCCAACATCGCGACAGAACTTGGCCACGCTCCGCTTTGCCCACCCTGCGGCTCTAATGATCGTCATGCCCGAGCTTGTCCCGGGCATCCAGTTTCTTCGTGCCACCTGTAAGGCGTGGATGGCCGGGACAAAGCCCGGCCATACGGGGTGTGCACACCCTAGTTGAACGCCATCCCGCCGCTCAGCGCGATGGTCTGTCCGGTCATGTAGGCGTTGTCGACCAGCAGCATCACGGCTTTCGCCACCTCGTCCGCCGTGCCGAAACGGCCGAGCGGGATGCGGCTGACGAGTTGCGGCTGACCGCTCATCATGTCGGTCTCGATCAGCGACGGCGCCACCGCGTTGACGGTGATGCCTTCCTTGACCAGCCGCGCCGCATAGCCGCGCGTGAGGCCCTCCATGCCGGCCTTGGACGCATTGTAGTGCGGCCCGATCGAGCCGGCACCGCGCGCCGCGCCCGAGGAGATGTTGACGATACGGCCCCATTTCCGCGCACGCATCGACGGCAGCACCGCCTGCGTGCACAGGAACGCCGATTTCAGATTGACCAGCATGGTGCGGTCGAAATCGTCCTCGGTGAGGTCGTCGACGCCGCGCGTGATGGCGATGCCGGCATTGTTGACGAGGATGTCGATGGGGCCGAGCCCGCCGGTGACGTGCTCGACCAAGTTCGCCACCGCCTCGCTTTGCGAGACATCGGCGGCAACGACGATGGCGCGGCCACCCTGCCTGCTGATCTCGCCGGCCAGCTGCTCGGCCTGTCCGATCTGCTCGCGGCAATTGATCGCCACGGCCGCACCAGCTTCGGCCAACGCACGACAGACGGCCGCGCCGATTCCGCGCGAGCCGCCGGTCACGAGCGCGGTGCGCCCCCTCAGATCATTTGCCATGCCGTTATCTCCCGATTTTTCTCTTGCGCCCACCGGAAGCATACCATGCCGGCCGTGCGTGCCGTGTTGAACTCATCGCGAGATGAAACCGCCTGCCAGCTCTTGCCGCGGGAGAAGCGCACGAGCGCGCTCACGACAAATATGGATAGCCATTTCATTGACCAATTGTGCCAACCGCTCGATATTCGACGCGTCGAAACTGCTCCTCAAGCCTGAAGCCGCGATATGAGAACCGATCACCAGCGTAACAGAGGCGACATGCATGCGTGCATGACGCGGCGCTGTTTCTCGGCGGCCACAGGCGCCTGTTGTTGCTGACCGTCTCTTAGCAACACCGCACACCGGAAATCCCAAGACAGGAACGCCGAACTTCGGCGAACGAGCAGCCGTGTCCAAACCCTATCGAACGCCTACATCATCGAGATCCACGATCGTGCCGCCGGGATCATCACCCGCGATGAGCGCGGCTTCCGTTTCTTCTCCTCCGAGCGCCTGTTCGACAGTCTCGAAGGCCGCCAGTTCCGCTCGGCGCGCGAGGCCGAGCGGGCCGCCCGCGCCGTGCTCTCCGAGCGGAGTCGCCGCGCGAATTCCCAACTGTTCGCTACCTGATCTCAGGTGTGGATGGCCGGGACAAGTCCGGCCATGACGCTCGTGGCGGCCGTCTTCGTCCAAGCTCTTGAGCAGGAGGCGGTTCCGCCTCATCCTGAGGGGCCTCGCCAGAGCGCAACCTCGGCCTATACCAGCGCGCGACTGTTCAACTCCGGCGGCGCGACCGGGTGCGTGCCGCCTTCTTTGCTGCAGCGGAGCGGGCCTTGGCGCCCTTGGTGCGACTGGCCTTCCGCGCAGCGGCCGAACGCGAAGCTGCGGTGCGCCGGCTTGCGGCGCGCTTGCCCTGCTTCGACAGCGCGCTGCGCGATGCGGTCGAGCGCGGCTCCTTCTTCAACACGCCTTCGACGGCGCGCGACACTTTCGGCCGGCGCTTCGCCGTGCGTTTGCCCTGACCGACCTCATAGGCGTATTTGGCGCTACGGCGCGTCGACTTCTTGGTGCGCCCTTTGCGCGGCGGCGGCAGGTCGACGCCGGCGCGGCGCGCCTCGGACAGGCCGATGGCGATGGCCTGCTTGGTCGAGCGCGCGCCGTGCTTGCCCTTCCTGATCTTGTCGATCTCGTCCTTGACGAACTCGCCGGCCTGCGTGCTCGCCGATTTGCCGGCACGCTTGTCCTGCTTCGCTTTGCGGATGATTTCCTGTCTTGGCATGGGTCAAAATCCCGTTTCAGTCACAGGGGTGTCTGACCGCAACGCGCGACGCGGGAGATTGATCCTATCAGGCCCTCAGCGCCGCCAGCAGTTCATCCGGGCGTTCGGCCATGATCATGTGACCTGCGCCCGGCACCACGACGGTCTTCGCGTGCGGGATCGCTGCCGCAAGCGCCTTGCCCGCCTTTGCCGGTGTCATCATGTCCCGCTCGCCGAGGATCAGCGTCGTCGGCACCTTCACGCTCGCGGCAGCCGCAAGTGCATTCGCATAAGCATTGCAGGCCGACAAATCCCTGAACAGCACGCCCGGCTCGCAATGCTTGAGCACCGCCTGCGCGCCGCCATGCATCCACAGGCCGGGCGCGAGGCTGCCGCCGAGCTCGGCCTTGAAGCCGAGGCCCCAGATCGAGACCATGTCGTTGGCATCCTGCGAATTGGCTTCGGCGGCCTTGAGCAGATCGGGCCCGACCGTCATGGTCGCGGCGGTGCCGATCAGGCTCAGCGCGGACACCTTGTCGGGGTGGCGGGCCGCCGTCTCCAGCGAGATCAGCGAGCCCATGGAATGGCCGATCAGGTGCGCCTTCGCAGCTCCTGCGGCATCGAGCAGCGCGGCCGTCCAGTCGGCCATCTCGGCGATGCTGCCGAGCGAAGGGCCGGTGGAGCGGCCGTGACCGGGCAGGTCAGGCGCCAGCACGCTAAAGCCGTGATGGGCGAACCAGCGCGTGTGCAGCGCCCAGGTCGAATGGTCGAAGCCGGCGCCGTGGATGAAAACCACGGTAGGCAGGGACTTGTCGAAGTCGCGGCCGCCGTTCGCGACAAACACCTCGAGGCCGTTGACGGAGAGCTTCATGGTTCAGACCTTCTGCGAGATGCGCAGCGCCTGCGCGAGATCGTCGATGATGTCGGAGGCGGTCTCGATGCCGACCGACAGCCGCACCAGCTCCTCGCCGATGCCGGCCGCCTTGAGCTGCTCGGCGTCCATCTGCTGATGCGTGGTCGAGGCCGGGTGGATCACCAGCGTCTTGGCGTCGCCGACATTGGCGAGATGGCTGATCATGCGCAGCGACTCGATGAACTTGCGGCCCGCAGGCCGCCCGCCCTTGATGCCAAAGGAGACGATCGAGCCGGCGCCGCGCGGCAGCAGCTGTTTTGCGAGCTGGTAGTCGATGTGGTCCTCGAGCGAGGGATGCAGCACCCAGTCGACGGCCTTGTTGGATTTCAGCGCCTCCAGCACGAGATGCGTGTTCTGCATATGGCGGTCCATGCGCACGGGAAGCGTCTCGACGCCCTGCAAAAGCTGGAACGCGTTGGTCGGCGACAGGCAGGCGCCGAAATCGCGCAGGCCTTCGGTGCGGGCGCGCATGATGAAGGCGGCCGTGCCGAACTGCTCGTCGAAGACGATGCCGTGATAGCCGCCATAGGGCTCGGTCAGCACGCCGAACTTGCCCGAGCCGCGCCAATCGAAGCGGCCGCCATCGACGATCGCGCCGCCGATCGCGATGCCGTGGCCGCCGATCCATTTGGTCGCCGAATGCATCACGATGTCGGCGCCGAGCTCGATCGGCCGGCTGAGATAGGGCGTGGCAAATGTATTGTCGATCAAGAGCGGGATCTTCGCCTCATGCGCGATGGCCGCGACCTTGGGAATGTCGAGCACCTCAAGACCGGGATTGCCGATGGTCTCGCCGATCACGAGTTTCGTGTTCGGCTTGATCGCCGCGCGGAACGCGCCGAGATCACGCGGCTTCACGAACGTCGTGGTGATGCCGAAGCGCGGCAGCGTATGCGCCAAAAGGTTGATAGTGCCGCCATAGAGCGAGCTCGACGCCACGATATGGTCGCCGGCATTGAGCAGCGTGGCGATGGCCAGATGCAGCGCCGCCATGCCGCTCGCGGTGCAGATCGCGCCGACGCCGCCTTCGAGCGCAGCAAGCCGTTCCTCCAGCACGCCGGTGGTCGGGTTGGAGATGCGCGTGTAGATGTGGCCGGCGCGCTCCAGGTTGAACAGCGCGGCGGCGTGGTCGGAATCCTGGAACACGTAGGACGTGGTCTGGTAGATCGGCACCGCGCGGGCGCCGGTCGCAGGATCCGGATGCTGGCCCGCATGCAGGCTCAGGGTCTCGAAGGAAGGCGGTTTCGGCGCAGGCATTGCGTGGCCTCGTTGGTCATTCGGCGAGGCGGCCGTTGTGCCATAAAACGGAGCGTGAAGTCAGCCATTGACAGCGCCGATGGCGGTGCGCTCCCTCGCCCCGAACGCGGGGAGAGGCGAAGGAGCGCCGTCAGCGCTAAAGCATGATCCGGAAAAGTGCGAAGCGGTTTTCCGGAAAGATCATGCGTAAACAACAACCTAAAGGCGCGATGACGATGCATCCAAATCTCATCGCGCTTTAGCCGATCGCCTGCTCGATGATCCGCGCCTCGCGGAGCAAGATCTCCGCCACCTCCTGCTCGCGCCGTGGTCCGAGCCTCGTCCGGACGGCCGAGACCGTCATTGCCGCGGCGGGCTGGCCGTCCGGCGTCTTGATCCAGATCGAGATCGATTTCGTGCCCTGCACGAGGCCGCTCTCTCGCATGTAGTAGCCGCGCTTGCGCGCCGACGTGACCTCGCCCAGCACGGTCGCGGCGTCGGTGTGATAGGCCTCGAACCGCTTCTCGTTGGCTGCAACGATCTTTCGTGCCTCCTGTGCCGGCATCGCCGCGAGGATGGCAACGCCTGCGCTGGAGACGCCGAGCGGCCGGCGCGCGCCGATCTCGATCGACAGCACCTGGATCGGATAGACGCCGATCCTGCGATCGACGCACAGCGTGTCGTTGCCGGTCCGCACCGTCAGGAACAGCGTGTCTCCGATCTCGGCGGAGGCGCGCCGCATCGACGGATTGGCGGCGACCAGCAGCCGCGACGGCCGCGGACGCGCGAGCGCCAATTCCGGCACCTGATTGCCGATTGCATAGCGGCCGCTCTTCTCGTTCCGTTCGACGATGCCTTCCTCGATCAGCACGTGGACGATGCGATGCACGGTCGGGCGGGTGAGGCCGGTCGCCTGCACGACTTCGGCCAGCGGCACGCCGTCCTCGCGGCCTGCTGCAAGAATGCGCAGCACCGCGAGCGCGCGCCGGATCGTTTGTGCGCCTTGCCGCGGTTCCATCGCGCTGCGGGTGGATTCTGCTCTGTCCATAATATGGACGAGAACGCCACAATTCGCTCGACAGGTAAAGCGCGCATCTGGAGATTGCGCTTCCGTCGGGATGCCCTGCCGTCAGGGCAACCGACCTGAAATTGGAAGCGCCGCCGGGAGGTTAACATGAGATTAATCTGGTTTGCCATAGCTGCCGCCGCCGCGATGCTGGCGGGACCTGCATCGGCCCAGCAATGGCCGGCGCGCAACGTCAAGCTGATCGTGCCCTATCCTGCCGGCGGCAATGTCGATAGCGCGGCGCGCATCATCGCCGACAAGCTCCAGGAAAAGCTCGGCCAGCCCTTCATAATCGAGAACAAGGCCGGCGCCGGCGGCATGATCGCGGGCGAGGCCTTCGCCAAATCAGCGCCCGATGGCTACACCCTGTTCGTCGGCGCCAACGGCCCGGTGCTGTTCGCGACCGAGATCAACAAGCGCGAGGCCTATAACTGGAAGAAGGACTTTTTGCCGATCTCGACCATCTCGATGACGCCGCTGGTGCTCGAGGTGCATCCCTCGGTGCAGGCGACGACCTTCAAGGAATTCATCGACCTCGCCAAGCGCGAGCCCGGCAAGCTGACCATGGCCTCGCCCGGCCCCGGCACCACCAACCACCTGCTCAGCGAGCTGATGCAGTCGAGCCTCGACCTGCAATGGGTCACCGCGCACTACCGCGGCAACGCGCCGGCCATCAACGACCTCTTGGGCGGCCAGGTGCAGTTCGCATTCGACCAGCTCACGGTCAGCCTGCAGCACATCAAGGCCGGCCTGTTCCGCCCGCTCGCCGTCACCAGCCCGCATCGCCTGAAGTCGCTGCCGGACGTGCCGACCTTCGCCGAGCTCGGCTACAAGGATTTTGACGGCCAGACCTTTACCGGCCTGTTCGCGCCCGCGGGCACGCCGGCGCCGATCGTGGACAAGCTGCACGAGACGCTGGTTGCGATCCTGAAGGACCCCGGCGTGATCGACAAGTTCGAGAAGCTCGGCGGCGAAGCAACGGCGATAACGCCGGAGGAGTTCAAGGCTTATCTCGAGCGCGAGGACGCCAAATGGATTCCGGTCGTGCGCAAGGCCAACATCAAGGCTGACTGATCGCATGCGGATCGATCCCACCGAGCTCGGCGCCGAGCGCATCTATCGCCTGATGACCGGCATCGTGGTGCCGCGCCCGATCGCGTGGGTGACGAGCCTCTCGAGCAAGGGCGTGCTCAATCTCGCCCCGTTCAGCGCCTTCACCTTCGTCTCGCAGAAGCCGCCGATGCTCGCCATCAGCGTCGGCCGCAAGGGCGCCGACTACAAGGACACCGCGCACAACATCCTCGATACCGAGGAATATGTGATCCACATCGCCGATACCCCGCTGATGTCGGCGGTGCACGATAGCTCGGTCGAGCATCCACCTGAGATCAGCGAGGTCGAGCATCTCGGCCTGGAGACGGTGCCGTGCGAGCGCATCAAGGTGCCGCGCCTTGCGGCGGCGCCGGTTGCGATGGAATGCCGCTTCCGTCAGTGCCTCGAATTCGGCGAGGCCAAGAGCCGGCTCATTGTCGGCGAGGTCGTGATGTTCCACTTGCGCGACGGCCTCGTCAACGACGGCAAGGTCGAGACCAAGGCGCTCGACCCGATCGCGCGCATCGGCGGGCCACGCTACGCCCGCCTCGGCGAGATCGTGACGCTGAACACCGTGTTCCAGACGCCCAAATCGAAAGACTGAGCACGCGGCCAGCCGCGCCGGCCTGCGCCGGAAAATCATTGGAGGAAACGACAATGCGACTCGTAAGCTATCTCCTGGACGGAGAGCCGCGCTATGGCGCGGCCGTTGAAGACGGCGTGGTCGATCTGACCAAACGCATCGGCCGCGACTTCTCCGACGTGCGGGCCTTGATCGCGGCGAACGCGCTCGCCGATGCGCAGGAAGCCGCGGCCGGACAGAAGCCGGATCACGCGCTGGAAGATCTCGTCCTGCTGCCGCCGGTGCTCGCCCCGGAAAAGCTCTGGTGCATCGGCGTCAACTACGCCGAGCGCAACGCCGAATACAAAGACAATTCCGACCTGCCCAAATATCCGAGCCTGTTCGTGCGCAGCATGTCGTCGATATCAGGCTCCGGCCAGCCGCTGGAGAAGCCTGACGTCTCCGACCAGCTCGACTACGAAGGCGAGCTCGTCATCGTGATCGGGCAGGGCGGCCGTCACATCCCGCGCGAGAAGGCGTGGGCGCACATCTTCGGCATGACGCTCTGCAACGAGGGCACGGTTCGCGACTGGCTGCGTCATGGCAAGTTCAACGTCACGCAAGGCAAGAACTTCGACCGCTCCGGCAGCATCGGGCCGTGGATCGTTACCGCGGACGAGCTCGACCCCCGCGGGCCGCATGACATTGTCACCCGCGTCAACGGCGAGGTGCGGCAGCAGGACACCACCGAGCGGCTGATGTTCCCGTTCGACTTCCTGATCTCCTATCTCTCCACCTTCGCCACGCTGAAGCCCGGCGACATGATCGTGACGGGCACGCCGACCGGCGCCGGCGCACGCTTCGATCCGCCGCGCTGGCTCAAGGTCGGCGACGTCGTCGAGGTCGAATCGAGCCGCATCGGCGTGCTGCGCAACACCGTCGCCGCGGAGAGTTAAATCATGCTGGATGCCGCGACGATCGAACGCCTGGCCGCGCGCCTCGACGAGGCCGAGCGCACCAAGGCGCTGATCCCGATGTTCTCGAAAGAATATCCGGACTTCAGCATCGAGGATGCCTACGCCATACAGCGCGCATGGACCAAGCTCCAGCTCGGCCGCGGCCGCGTCATCAAGGGCCACAAGATCGGCCTGACCTCGAAGGCGATGCAGAACGCGGTCGGCATCAATGAGCCCGATTACGGCGTGCTGTTCGCCGACATGTTCTATGCCGATGCGACGCCGATCCCGTTCGACCGCTTCCATGCGCCGCGCATCGAGGTCGAGCTCGCCTTCGTGCTGAAGGCACCACTGCGCGGGCCCGATTGCACCATCTTCGACGTGCTCAATGCCACCGACTACGTCACGCCGGCGCTCGAGATCCTGGAAACGCGCATGCATCGCGTCGATCCCGAGACGGGCAAGACGCGCAAGGTCATGGACACGATCTCGGACAATGCGGCCAATGCCGCGCTGGTGCTCGGCGGCCGGCCGATCCGCCCGATGGATGCGGATCTGCGCTGGATCGGCGCACTGTTGTTCCGCAACGGCGAAGTCGAGGAGACCGGCCTTGCCGCCGGCGTGCTCAACCACCCCGCCAACGGCATCGCCTGGCTCGTCAACCGCCTCGCGCCACACGACGAGCATCTCGCGAGCGGCGAGGTGGTGCTGGCGGGGTCTTTCACGCGGCCCGTCGACATCCGGCGCGGCGACACCTTCCATGCCGATTATGGCGCGTTCGGCTCGGTGTCGTGCCAGTTCGTCTGAACCAACAACAAGCAGGGAGCGTACCATGACACGGCGCAAGAGCATCCATATCGGCGGATTCAAGCACGCCAATCCGATTCCGAACGCCTGCCGCATCGGCAATCTCGTGATGTCCGGCGTCATCCTCGGCCGCGATGCGGCCGGCGTGATGCCCGAGAGTCTCGAAGCCCAATGCGCCAACATGTTCGCGCATATGAAGGCGACGGTGGAGGCCGCCGGCGGCACCACCGACGACATCATCAAGATGACGGTGTGGCTGAAGGACCGCACGCAGCGCGGTCCGGTCAATGTTGAATGGCTGAAGATGTTTCCGGACGAGCACTCGCGCCCGGCGCGCCACGCGCTGCCGATGGACAACATGGATGGCGGCGCGCTGGTGCAGTGCGACTTCACCGCCGTGATCGACTGAGGAGATTTGCGCATGCCGACCTATCTGCCGTTCGATCCCAATCCGCGCCGCCCAAGCAAGCCGCCGCCACCGAAGAGCCTCGACAGCCAGTTTCACGTGCTCGGTCCGATCGAGAAATATCCGGAGCGTCCCGGCGCCGCCTATCGGATGCCGACCGCGACCTGGGAGGCGGCCTTGCGCATGCACAAGGCGCTCGGCATCGAGCGCGGCGTCATCGTGCAGACCACGACCTACGGCGCCGACCATGCCGTCGTGCTCGACGGCCTCGCCGCGATGGGTCCGAACTATCGCGGCTGCGCCAACGCGCTGGTGTTCGCGGAGGCGAGCGACTCTTATCTTGCCAAGCTGCACGAGGCCGGCGTGCGCGGCGCGCGCTTCAGTTTTCGCCAGGAGCTCGGTGCCGTGCTCTCGGACGCCGACTTCGCCCGGGCCATCGCGCGGATCCGCGAGCTCGGCTGGTACGTCAAGATCCAACCGGAGAAGGATGGCATCGTATCCAGCGTCGCCAAGTACGAGAATCTCGACGTGCCCGTGCTGATCGACCACATGGCGCGGCCCGATCCGGAAGCCGGCAAGGACGATCCGAACCTGCGCAAGATGCTGGAGCTGCTCAAGAAGGGCAATTTCTGGGTCATGCTGTCGCTCGGCGAGAAGACCTCGAAGGCCGGCGCTCCCTACGACGACGTGATCCCGATCGCGCGCGCCTATATCGAGGCCGCACCCGACCGCTGCGTCTGGGCCAGCGACTGGCCGCACCCGGTCTCCGTGAAGCAGCCGCCGAACGATGCCGATCTGCTCGAACTGATGTACCGCTACGCGCCCGATCCGACCGAGCTGGAAAAGATCCTGGTGCACAATCCGGCCAAGCTGTTCGGCTTTCCGGATTAGAGCGCGCGAAGCTCGCCACGATCACGGTGCACTCCCTCTCCCGCTTGGCTTGCGGGAGAGGGGCGGGGTGAGGGCTCTTTGCTCTTGGGGATTGTCCCATTGTGGAGACACCCTCTCCCCAGCCCTCCCCCGCGTGCGGGGGAGGGAGCGCACCTCGTTGAGCTGCGATCGCCCTCACACCGCCGGCTGCTGCGCCAGCCGATCCCGCACCTCGGCCGCGATCTCGAACGAGCGCAGGCGCGCCGCGTGGTCGTAGATCTGGCCCGTGGTCATCAATTCGTCCGCGCCGGTCTCGGCGATCAGCGCCTTCAGCTTTTCCTCGACCACGTCCGGCGAGCCGACTGCGGAGCAGGACAGCGACTGGCCCACGCCGGCCTTCTCGGCCGGCGACCACAGCGCGTCCATGTCGTCGACCGGTGGCGGCAGGGGCCCCGGCGTGCCGCGGCGCAGGTTGATGAACTGCTGCTGCAGCGAGGAGAACATGCGCCGCGCCTCCGCGTCGCTGTCGGCGGCGAACACGTTGACGCCGATCATCGCATAGGGCTTGTCGAGCTGGGCCGACGGCTCGAAGCGCGCGCGATATTCGCGCAGCGCCGGCATCATCATCTGTGGCGCGAAATGCGAGGCGAAGGCGAAGGGCAGGCCGAGCATCGCCGCAAGCTGCGCGCCGAAGGTGCTCGATCCCAGGATCCAGAGCGGCACCTTCGTCCCCATGCCCGGCACGGCGCGGATCGCCTGGTTCGGCTGCACGTCACCGAGCAGCGCCTGCAGCTCCAGCACGTCGTGCGGGAAATTCTCGGACGTGGTGGCGAGGTCGCGCCGCAGCGCCCGCGCGGTCAACTGGTCGGTGCCCGGCGCTCGCCCGAGGCCGAGATCGATCCGGCCGGGATAAAGCGATTCCAGCGTGCCGAACTGCTCGGCGATGACAAGCGGCGAATGGTTCGGCAGCATGATCCCCCCAGAGCCGACGCGGATCGTCTTCGTCCCGCCTGCGACATGGGCGATCACGACTGAAGTCGCCGCGCTCGCGATCCCCGTCATGTTGTGATGCTCGGCGAGCCAGAAACGCTTGAAGCCCCACGTCTCCGCATGTTGCGCGAGATCAAGCGAATTGCGGAACGCCTGCGACGCGTCGCCGCCCTGACGGATAGGTGCGAGGTCTAGGATGGAGAAAGGGATCATGGGCGGGGTACCGGCGTGGAGGGACTGCGAAGATCATATGTAATGCCAGCGTGCAGGAAGCTGCTCTCGCCGCCGGCGGCCGCATTCACAACCCTGTTATTGCGACGTAGGGCGTCCTTCGTCTCGACTGGGCGTGTTGCGCCTGTTGCTGCTGGCCCGGGTGATCCTGATCTGGACCGCCCTTGTCACGGCGATCGGCGTGCCGATCGCGTTTGCCGAGGCTAGCGAGCAGCTCGCATAGCGCGGCCCGGTCTACATCCTCGCCGGCTTCGCCGGGATCATCGCCCTCGGCCTCGTGCTCGTTCAGCCCCTGCTGATCGGCGGCTATCTGCCGGGCTTCTCGGCCTATCGCGGCCGACTACAGCAATGCCAATGAGTGCAACGAGTTTCTATGAAGGCCGAAGGCGACCAGGCCGGCGAGGAGCAGTGCAGTTCCAGTCACGATCAGGCAACACGCAAACACTATTGGAGCCTCTGGTTCGTCACGAATGACAAAGACGATAATAGATAAAACTTTACCGACAATCGAAAGGAAGAATTAACCTTACCTGCGCGACCCGTCGGCAACACGCCCGCCTCCCGCCAAATCCCGTCAATCCCCTTCCGCAAAAATATTCCACTTTACCGAAATTCGGATTTGCGGCACTATCCCGGCCATCCCGGTCCCCGGAGAGGGGCGATCGTACGTCGTGTCGAACGTGGATCGGGTTGCGGTGGACGCGGCAGCGCCGGGCACGGGTATGCGGGACCAGGGCGAGATGAACCTCGTGAGGTCTTTGCTCCGTGCGGACGGACGGCGCTGCGCCCGGCGAAGCTCCTCGAGCGAAGCCGGGCCGACGCGTACGGCGAAAGCGCGTGGTCCTGACCGTCGTTGCTACGGTCAAGCCTTGCGGAGATGGATCGAGGCTCAACCGGGCCTCAAGCCATCGCCAATTCGCGAGGTGACGGAGGCCAGAAGGAACTCGGCTCCGGGGAGAGCGCGTATAAGCCGTCAACCCATCGCGCAGGGAAGGCCGGGTGTTCTCCGGCCCACCTGTTTCCCGCCTGCGCATTTGCGTGTGCAATCCTTCGCGCAGCGGATCATGGGTGCCAGCCGGCACCCGGCCTTCCCCATAGGCGTTAAGTTTATTCTTGAGTGTTGGAATCACACGTGATTCCAAGGGGCATGGCAGACGAATCGCTTCTAAATGAGGACTGGACGAGAGTGGTTGCGCAGCTGGGTGGGGCTGAGCAGCTTGAGATAAGCGCGCGCCAGACGAAGGCTTTCGCGCGGCGGCGCCAAATTCCAGACGCGGTGGCGTTGCTTCGGCTGATGCTGGCCTATTGTTTAGGGGAAAGAGGATTGAGATCGACAGCTGCGTGGGCGGCTTCTGTTGGCCTTGCGGACCTCAGCAGCGTGGCGTTGTTCTATCGCCTGCGTCAATGTGGCGATTGGTTTGCAGTGCTGGTGGAGAGCTTGCTCGATGCGGCAGCGCCGAAGGCGAGCCGAGGCCGCCTGATCCGCATCGTCGATGCGACGACAGTACCTCAGGCCGGGCCGACTGCCCGCAGGAGCAGTGAGCTTTGGCGGCTTCATAGTGCATTTGATCTGCCAAGTGAGCGCTTTGGTCACTTCGAGCTAACGGATCAGCAAGAGGGCGAAACGTTTGACCGGATACCAGTAGTCAAGAACGAGATCCGCATTGCTGACCGCGCTTATCTGCAACCTGACCGCATCGCGGCTGTCCGCGCGGCTGGTGCCGACGTTCTGATCCGAGCAGGCTGGAAGAACGCGCGCTGGCTTGATGCCCAAGGCCTTCCATTCGATCTGATGGCCCAATTGCGTGCGGCAAAGGCACGCGGACTGATCGATCGGAGGATTTGGATCAAACGCAAGGACGGGGCGCCTCTGGCTATGCGTCTGGTTGCGGTCAAGAAGCCCACCGGTGCGGCCGCGGCTTCGCGTCGTAAAGCTCGGCGAGACGCACGAGACGAAAACCGCATCATCTCCAAAGGGACTCTGGAAGCCGCGGATTGGGTCATTCTGGTCACGTCGCTCGCACGGGACGAGTTCTCCGCCAAGGATGTGCTTGCACTCTATCGACTGCGATGGCGGATCGAACTTGGCTTCAAGCGACTGAAAAGCCTGATTGGTCTCAAGACACCGCCTGGAACTGATCAGCGTTCGGCGAAGCCCTACCTGCTGGCTCACCTCTTGATTATCCTGCTGCTCGAGCCGCTTGTCCGCGACTTCGAGGACTCTCCCCACTGGAAGCAGGCCGCCTGACGACACCTGGCGGTTGGCGTATCTTGCAACAACTCGTTGCATCCTTGCTGCAAGCAATCATTCCACAACCAACCATCCGCCGCTTGCGCCGCAGTAAGCGAGCGCTCGGGCGGCACCTGCGCGAGCCTCCCCGAAAACGTCAATATCAATCAATGCTTGCGCTACCTTAACGCCTATGCGGCCTTCCCTGCGCCCTCCCATTGGAGGAGGGCGAAAGAGGAGAGCAAAACTCGGGCGTTTGGTGCCGCGAGAATGCCGATCTGCGCGTGATTGAACCGAAGAAATGGTGCTGCCAGACAGGATTGAACTGTCGACCTCTCCATTACCAATGGAGTGCTCTACCACTGAGCTACGGCAGCATGTGCTGGGATCAGAATCGGCCGCCACGGGGCCTACCAAGCGGGCCGATATCTGCCACAAGCCCCCCTCCTGTGCAAGCTTGCTGGTCCCGTCAAAACGAGAAAATCGGGCTGATATCGGCGCCCAAATGCCCGTTTTGGCGCGAAACGACCGTCTTTTTGCCGATTCGGGTTCCGATATCCCCGCCCAACTGGCCAATTGGCCCACTTGGCGGATTGGACTCATTTGGAGTTTCGCACGATCGAATTGCGCGCGCCTCTTGAGCTGCCACGTTGATGGGGCATGTTATCGCCGATCCCGCGAATGGAGCCGTGATGGCTGACGAGAACGACAAGCGCGCGCGGCAGGCGAAGACGTCCCGGGACGACCGGCTGAAGTCGGCGCTGCGCGAAAACCTGAAGCGGCGGAAGGTGCAGGCGCGCGAACGCGCCGCAGGCACCGAGCCCGCGCGGAACGATGATGATTCCCTCGACGAGGGAGCCGCCGGAAAGCCAGGCGGCTCAATTTTGCAATGAGCGAGAATGATGATGGCGCAGGACGAGGTGCAACGAACCGACAGGAACGCGCTCATGGCGCGGTTCACGCGTCCCGAGCAGACCTTTCCGGCGCTGGCGCCTGCCGAGATCGAGCGCCTGCGCCATTTCGGCGAGCTCAGGCGCTATAAAGATGGCGAGCTGCTGTTCGAGACCGGCAAGCAGGGTCCCGGCATGTTCGTGGTGCTGGCGGGCCACGTCGCCATCACCCAGCGCGACGGGCTCGGCCATGTCACGCCGGTGATCGATCAGGGGCCGGGGCAGTTCCTGGCCGAACTCGGCCAGCTCTCGGGCAGGCCGGCGCTGGTCGACGGACGCGCCGAGGGCGAGGTCGAGGTGCTCCTCGTTCCGCCGAACCGGTTGCGTGCGCTGCTGGTGGCCGAAGCCGAGCTTGGCGAGCGCATCATGCGTGCGCTGATCCTGCGCCGGGTCAATCTGATCCAGGGCGGCATCGGCGGGCCCGTGCTGATCGGGCCCTCGAACTCCGCCGGCGTGGTGCGCCTGCAAGGCTTCCTCACCCGCAACGGCCAGCCGCATCATCTGCTCCACCCGGCCAGCGAGCATGATGCAGCCGAGATCATCACGCGCTATTCGCCGAAGCCGGAGGATTGGCCGCTCGTCGTCACCGCCGATGGCACCGTGCTGCGCAATCCCAGCGAGACCGAGCTCGGCCGCGCCATCGGCATGATCGGCGGCGCCAAGGATGATCGCATCTACGATGTTGCGATCGTCGGCTGCGGACCGGCGGGGCTTGCAACCGCGGTCTACGCGGCATCCGAGGGGCTCTCGGTCGCCGTCGTCGACACCCGCGCGTTCGGCGGTCAGGCCGGCGCCAGCGCACGCATCGAAAACTATCTGGGCTTTCCGACCGGCATCTCGGGCCAGGCGCTGGCGGGGCGCGCCTTCACCCAGGCGCAGAAATTCGGCGCCGAGATCATGATTCCGATGTCGGTGAAATCGCTGGATTGCTCGCGCACACACGGCACCTTCGCACTGGCGCTGGATTGCGGCGACACCTTGCGCTCGCGCGCGGTGGTGGTCGCAAGCGGTGCGCGCTATCGACGGCCTGAGATCGCCAACCTCGAGAAGTTCGAGGGACGCGGCGTCTGGTACTGGGCCTCGCCGGTCGAGGCGCGGCTCTGCGCCGGCGAAGAGGTCGCGCTGGTCGGTGGCGGCAATTCGGCGGGGCAGGCGGCCGTGTTCCTGTCGGGCCATGCGAAGCGCGTGCTGATGATCATCCGCGGCGGCGGCTTGGGGGCCAGCATGTCGCGCTATCTCATCGAGCGCATCGAAGCGACGCCGAACATCGAATTGATGTTCAACACCGAGATCACCGCGCTCGAGGGCGACGAGACCTCGCTGTTGCGGCGCATCCGCTGGAAGAGCCGGCTCTCGGACGACGAGGATGAAGCCGAGATCCGAAATCTCTTTTTGTTCGTCGGCGCCGATCCCGCCACCGGCTGGCTCGACGGCTGCGGCGTGACGCTCGATCGCGGCGGCTTCGTCGTGACGGGCGCGCAGTCCGAGCAGAACCAGGGCAAGCTGGTGGCGCCGCTCGAGACCTCCGTGCCCGGCGTCTACGCCGTTGGAGACGTCCGCTCCGGCTCGGTCAAGCGCGTCGGCGGCGCCATCGGCGAGGGCGCACAGGTCGTCGCCTCCCTCCACGGCTATCTCGGCGACGCCGCAAAGCCGGCGCTTTAGAGCACGATCCGGACCCGAAGGGCCGCGTTAGCGAAAAGTGTGAAGCGGTTTTGCGAAAACATCGTGCTCAAACAGTGAGTCAAGAACAGGACAAGCAAATGGCAAGTCGAATTCGGCTTGCCATTTTGCTGCGCCATGCGTGACTATCTCTCCTCATCCTCAGGATCCACCAACAACACGTTTCAAGGGAGGACTAAATGGCCGAACTCGTCGTGCTCTACAAAACGCCCAAGGACGCTGCCGCCTTCGACAAGCATTATGCCGAGATCCACATTGCGCTCGCCAAGAAGCTGCCCGGCCTGAAGAAATACGCCGTCAGCACGGGCCCGGTCGGCTCGCCCGCCGGGCCGTCCGGAATCCATCTCGTCGCCATCCTCACCTTCGACAGCGTGGGCGACATCCAGAAGGCATTCGGCAGCGAAGCGGGCAAGGCAGCAGCCGGCGACGTGCCGAAGTTTGCCAGCGGCGGCGCAGACCTCCTGATCTTCGATACCAAGGAAGTGTGAGCCTCGATTTCAACTTTTGTCGAAGCTGCTGTCGTTTGTGACAGCGCTGCAAAAAAATCAGCCATGCGTTTGTCGATTCGCACGATGACGCATGGCTCCGCACGCGCCTGTGACATCGCGCATGTAGCCATCCGATGAGGACCGTAATATCAATCTCCATCTCAATGCAGAGCGTAGGAGAGGTGTCATGGTCCTTGGGTTGAGCCTGCCCGCCTTCACACTGGTCCATGTCATCATCAGCCTGATCGCCATCGCCGCCGGCCTTGTCGTGATGTTCGGCCTGCTCGGCTCGAAATCGATGCCGGGCCTCACCGCGACCTTCCTGCTGTTCACCATCCTCACCAGTGCCACCGGCTTCCTGTTTCCGTTCAAGGAGCTGCTGCCCTCGCACATCATCGGCATCATCTCGCTGGTGCTGCTCGCGATCGCCTGCTTCGCGCTCTATGGCATGAAGCTCGCCGGGGTCTGGCGTCCGGTCTACATCGTCACGGCGATGGTCTCGCTCTATTTCAACGTCTTCGTGCTGGTGATCCAGTCGTTCCTGAAGGTGCCGGCGCTGGCCGCGCTCGCGCCCGCCGTGCCGCCGGCGCCGCCCTCGGGTTCGGTGTTCGCGGTGGTGCAGGGCATCGTGCTGGTGTTTTTCGTGGTGTTGACGATCGGCGCCTGGCGCCGCTTCAAGCCGATGACGTTTGCTTGATCGCTATGCTCTCGTCATTCCGAGATGCAACGCATCGAACCCGGAATCTCGCGCAACAATCTCCAGATTTCCGGGTTCGCGCTTCGCGCGCCCCGGAATGAATCGAGGCAATAAGGAGCCCCACCATGCCCACCATCACCACCAAAGACGGCGTCGAGATCTTTTTCAAGGACTGGGGCTCAGGCCAGCCGATCGTGTTCAGCCATGGCTGGCCGCTGTCGTCGGACGATTGGGACGCGCAGATGATGTTTTTCGTCACGCGCGGCTACCGCGTCATCGCCCATGACCGCCGCGGCCACGGCCGCTCCTCGCAGGTCGCCGACGGCCACGACATGGATCATTATGCTGACGATCTCGCCGCGGTCACCGCGCATCTCGACCTCAAGAACGCGATCCATGTCGGCCATTCCACCGGCGGCGGCGAGGTCGTGCACTACATCGCGCGCCACGGCGAGAGCCGGGTGGCGAAGGCCGCGATCCTCTCCGCGGTGCCGCCCTTGATGGTGCAGACCGCGGCCAATCCCGGCGGCCTGCCGAAGAGCGTGTTCGACGGCTTTCAGGCTGCGCTCGCGGCCGGCCGCTCGGCCTTCTACCGCGATATCGCCGCCGGCCCGTTCTACGGCTACAACCGCCCCGGCGCGCAACCGTCGGAAGCGGTGATCCAGAATTGGTGGCGCCAGGGCATGATGGGCGGCGCGAAAGCGCATTACGACGGCATCGTGGCGTTCTCGCAGACCGACTTCACCGAGGACCTCAAGAAGATCAACGTCCCCGTCCTGGTAATGCACGGCGACGACGACCAGATCGTGCCTTACGCTGCTTCCGCGCCTCTCTCGGCCAAGCTGCTCAAGCAGGGCGTCCTGAAGACCTACAAGGGCTTCCCGCACGGGATGCCGACCACCCACGCCGAGACCATCAACGCCGACCTGCTGGCGTTTTTCAAGGAGTAAGCGGGACGCGACTCTTACCTCCCCTGCCCTCCAGGGGAGGGTGAGCCCGTCACTTCAATATCGCCCGGATCGCCTCGAACGTCCACTTCACGAAAAGCTCCGGGGACCGCCAGTGCCTGCGAAGATCATGCCGCAAGCGACGGATTTCGCCGCGGCCGCGATGCTTTGGGAGGTGTCGGCGACGCTGACCGGTGTATCCTTCGACGAGATCGCCGCCGCCGGGTGAAGGAAATTTCCGTCACCGCGCGCGTTGAGCTCTGTCGCCCTGAAGGAGAAACGCCCGCGATGTCTCCCCAGCTCAAGATGATCGCGCTCGATGCCGACGATCTCGCCGTGATCTCGACCCATGTCCAGGATGCCCGCGTGCAGGCCTCCGACATCATCTGGCGCCAGAGCGAGAAGCGGCTGGTGGTTGGCATGCACCGGCTGGACTGGGAGCAGACGCTGGCGGGCGAGGCCGAGCCGCGCCGCCTGGTCGCCGCGCTTCGCTTCGATCGCGTGCTCGCCTGCAAGTCGCGCAACATCGATCTCGACGCGCCGGACAAGGTGCTGGACCTCGTCGGCATCGAGTTTCACCCCCAGGACGGGCGCGCCGAGGAGCCCGGCGGCAGCGCCCTGCTTTTGTTCGCCCAGGGCGGCGCCATCCGCCTCGACGTCGAATGCCTGGAATGCGAGCTGACCGACCTCGGGGCGGACGAACTGGGAACGGGGCTGGAGATCGAGGGGGAGGGGTGAGGTCACCTGTATACCAACTGATCCGCCTCAGGCCTTCGCCTGCGGGGCACCCGCCAAGGGTTGACGCCGCTTCCCCGCCGCGCCATTGAGCAGGGGGCCGGGTGAGCCAATCCGCCCCAAAGTCCAGCCGGAAGCCAAGCCAAAAATGCCCGTTCGTCTCGACCGCAGCAGCGCCGATTTTGACCAGCGATTCGCGGCCTTCCTCGCCGCCAAGCGCGAGGTCTCGGCCGACGTCGAGGCCGCCGCGCGCGCGATCGTCGACGAGGTCGCCAAGCGCGGCGACGCGGCCCTGCTCGAGGCCACCGCCAAGTTCGACCGCTTGACGCTGGATGCATCGGGCCTGCGCGTCACTGCCGCCGAGATTGACGCCGCAGTGAAGGCCTGCGATGCCGCGACGCTGGATGCGCTCAGGCTCGCGCGCGATCGCATCGAGACCTATCACCGGCGCCAGCTGCCGAAGGACGAGCGCTTCACCGATCCGCTCGGCGTCGAGCTCGGCTGGCGCTACACCGCAATCGAATCCGCCGGCCTCTACGTGCCCGGTGGTACCGCGGCCTATCCATCCTCGGTGCTGATGAACGCAGTGCCGGCCAAGGTCGCCGGCGTCTCGCGCCTCGTGATGGTGGTGCCCTCGCCGGACGGCAAGCTCAATCCGTTGGTGCTCGCGGCAGCGCATCTCGGCGGCGTCACCGAGATCTACCGCGTCGGCGGCGCGCAAGCCGTGGCTGCGCTTGCGCACGGCACCGCGACGATCGCGCCGGTCGCCAAGATCGTCGGCCCGGGCAACGCCTATGTCGCCGCCGCCAAGCGGCTGGTGTTCGGCAAGGTCGGCATCGACATGATCGCCGGTCCCTCCGAAGTGCTGGTCATCGCCGACGATACCGGCAATGCCGACTGGATCGCCGCGGATCTCCTCGCGCAGGCCGAGCACGATGCCAGCGCGCAGTCGATCCTGATCACTGATTCTGCGCGGCTGGCGGCAGATGTCGAAACGGCCGTCGAGGCGCAGCTGAAGACGCTGCCGCGCACCACGATTGCCACCGCCTCCTGGGCCGATTTCGGCGCGATCATCATGGTGAAGAACCTGGCCGACGCGATCCCGCTCGCGGATGCGATCGCCGCCGAGCATCTCGAGATCATGACTGGTGATCCCGACGTGCTCGCTGCAAGGATCCGCAATGCCGGCGCGGTGTTCCTTGGCGCGCATACGCCGGAGGCGATCGGCGACTATGTCGGCGGCTCCAACCACGTGCTGCCGACGGCGCGCTCGGCGCGGTTTTCCTCGGGGCTCTCGGTGCACGATTTCATGAAGCGCACCTCGATCCTGAAATGCGGGCCGGACCAGTTGCGTGCGCTGGGACCTGCCGCGATGACGCTCGGGCAAGCGGAAGGTCTCGACGCCCATTCGCGCTCGATTGGATTGCGCCTCAATCTGTCATGACAAAGCCGCCCGAACAGGACGACTCGCAGAACCGCATCGTCGGCGTCACGCTCGACGAGGACTCGATCGGCCGTTCCGGGCCCGACATCGAGCATGAGCGCGCGATCGCGATCTACGACCTGATCGAGCAGAACCTGTTCGCGCCCGATGGCGCGGACGGGCAGGGCCCGTTCACGCTGCATATCGGCATCACCGGCAACCGGCTGATGTTCGACATCCGCCGCGAGGACGGCACGCCGGTGGTCGCGCATCTGCTCTCGCTGACGCCATTCCGGCGGATCGTGAAGGACTATTTCATGATCTGCGACAGCTATTACCAGGCGATCCGCACCGCGACTCCGGACAAGATCGAGGCCATCGACATGGGCCGCCGCGGCATCCATGACGAGGGATCGCGCACGCTGCAGGAGCGGCTGAAGGGCAAGGTGCGGGTCGATTTCGAGACCTCGCGCCGGCTGTTCACGCTCATTACCGTCCTGCACTGGAAAGGCTAAACGCGCATGATCCCGAAAAGTGGGAACCGGTTTTCGGATCGGATCATGCGCAAGACAAAAAGAGCGTAAGCGATGGCTGCGCCCCCACGCGCACGCGATCCGCAATCGGTGCTGTTCGCCTGCGCGATGAACAGCGTGCGCTCGCCGATGGCCGAGAGCCTGTTGCGGCACATGTTTCCGCAGGGCCTCTACGTGAAGTCGGCCGGCGCCAGGAAGGGCGAGCTCGATCCGTTCGCGATATCCGTGATGGCCGAGCTCGGTCAGGACATCTCCACCCACAAGCCGCAGACCTTCGAGGAGCTGGAGGATTGGGAGGGGCTCAATTTCGACCTCATCATCACGCTCTCGCCCGAAGCGCACCACAAGGCGCTGGAGCTGACCCGCACGCTCGCCGCCGACGTCGAATACTGGCCGACGCACGATCCCACCACCACCGAGGGCAGCCGCGACCAGAAGCTCGCCGCCTACCGCGACGTCTGTGACCAGCTCCTGATGCGCATCCGCCGGCGGTTTGCCAAGGTCGGCGCGGCGAGCGGGTAAGGGTCGAAGGCTCGTAACACCCGCGTCACAGAGCGCAGGCACACGCATATCTGGGTGCCTCGAATCACCTAATCTCGGGTTCCCGGTTGTGAAATCAGCCCCCTTCCGATAGGTTCCGCGCGCAATTCACCCCCGCTTCATCCCCCAAATCATCTGATGCTCGGCCGCCCCAAATTCGTACTTGCCTCCGGTTCGCCGCGGCGCCTGTCGCTGCTCAACCAGGCCGGCATCGAGCCGGATGCGCTCCGGCCGGCCGACGTCGACGAGACGCCGAAACGGGGCGAGCTGCCGCGCGCCTGCGCCAACCGCCTCGCACGGGCCAAGGCCGACGCGGCGCTCAAATCGGTGCGGCTCGACGACGAGCTGCGCGGCGCCTTCATCCTCTCCGCCGACACGGTGGTGGCGGTCGGCCGCCGCATCCTGCCCAAGGCCAATCTGGTGGACGAAGCCGCGCAATGCCTGCGGCTGCTGTCGGGCCGCAACCACCGCGTCTACACCGCCATCTGCCTGGTCACGCCGCGCGAGGCCTTCCGCCAGCGCCTGGTCGAGACCCGCGTCCGCTTCAAGCGCCTCTCGGAAGACGACATCCAGGCCTATATCGGTTCCGGCGAATGGCGCGGGAAGGCCGGCGGCTACGCCGTGCAGGGCATCGCCGGCTCCTTCGTGGTGAAGATGGTCGGATCCTACAGCAACGTGGTCGGCCTGCCGCTCTACGAGACCACGACACTGCTCGGCGGCGAGGGTTTCCCGATCCGCTTCGGCTGGCTCAACGCCACCGCGGTCTGAAGCACACCGATAAAAATCTCGAAAACAACCCCATGCACAGTAGAATGGCTCGGCCGGACCCCGGCCGGGTCGCATGCGCCGCTGCTCCCGGAACCTGTTTGCGGACTGGCGTTTAAAATCCTTCACACCATGTAAGCTGCGCCCTGTCATGGACGACCTCGTCAAAAAGCCGACCGGCCCGCTCAAAACCTGCCCGATCTGCGGCAAGCCCGCTGAGCATGCCACCCGCCCGTTCTGCTCCTCGCGCTGCCGCGACGTCGATTTGAACCGCTGGCTGAAAGGCTCCTACGTCATCCCCGGCCGCGACGATGAAACTGACGACGTCGAATAACCAAAGAATATCAGTGTCTTGATGGAGTTACCGCCACGCCGCGCGCCTGCCGCGGCAACCCGGTCCCGGCTTGTGCACAGCCGGGCCGCGCCCGGCGAAGCCTGTTGGCGAAGCCGGGTGGACAGGCAGCCCTGAGCCCACTATAAACCGCCCGCTCGATGGGCCTTGGGTCCTTCGCTCAGCACGCCCAGGTAGCTCAGTTGGTAGAGCATGCGACTGAAAATCGCAGTGTCGGTGGTTCGATTCCGCCCCTGGGCACCAAATCCACGCTTTTCCACGCTGGAGCACGATCTCGTACGATAGCGCCTCGCCAGATGATCGGCGCGAAGCGCGCTCGCGTATTTCTCTTGAAACGGCATCGTAGCGGCGGCTTCAAATCAGCGCACGCGTGGAAGAGGCATCTGAACCCGGCTCGCGGCGGTGTCTGGAATCAAGGCATCTAAGTCGTTCGGCAGGCGTGGCCGACCGCCTAGGCTCCCGCCACAAAGGCCGCGCGATCCCGTGCGGCTTCCGCAGGAGCCCAATAATGAAGCAACTCAAGGATCTTGCCATCGAAGCTCATGGAGGCCTCGATCGGTGGCGGCAGTTCGAGCAGGTGTCGGCCGATCTTGTGCAGGGCGGCGTCCTGTGGTCCTTGAAGGGACAGGCTGTCACCCTCGAGCGGACCAACGTCACCGTGGGTTTGAAGAGGCAGTGGGCGTCACACGCTCCGTTCGGCGCTGACAATCGGCGCTCACGTTTTGAGCCGAGCCGGGTGGCTCTGGAAGCAGACAACGGAACGGTTCTCGAAGAGCTGCTTGAACCGCGCCCGAGCTTTACCGGCCATGAGTTGCAAACGCCGTGGACTGAACTGCAACTCGCCTACTTCGCCGGCTGCGCGATGTGGACCTATCTGAACATGCCGTTCCTGCTCGCCTGGCCGAGAGTTGAGACAGAGGAACTGGAGCCCTGGCCGACCGACAGCGGCGACTGGCGCCGCCTTGCGGTGCGATTTCCGGCAGAAATTGCGACGCACAGCACCGTCCAGACGCTCTATTTCGACGGTGAGGGGCTGCTGAAGCGCCACGACTACAACGTCGAGATATCCGGCAACACGTCCGGCGCGCATATCATCGAAGACTACACGGAAGTCTCGGGCATCAAATTCCCGACGAAACGCCGTATCTATGCCCGCCAGCTAGACGGCAGTTTCAGCACCGAGCCCCTCGTCGTTTCGATCGATCTCTCCAACATCCGGCTCAGCTAGCGATGAGCCTATGGAATCCAAGCTCGACGGCGTGAGAATCCGGTGGCCCTTTGACGACTGGTCCGACGTGGGCCGCCTTCTCACACGCACTGCCGTGGTCGCGCGTCGATCATAGCGCGGCGAGCGGTCCGGCGTCGTTGCGGATGGCTCTGGGGACCTCTCCAAGCACGCGCGCAAACGCCAGACGCATCCGCTCCCGGTTCGCGAACCCCACCTCGCGAGCGATGACCTCGATCGGCAACCGGCTTTGTTCCAGCATCAACTTCGCGGCTTCGACCCGCAACGCTTCGACCGCTTTTGCGGGCGTGGTGCCGGTCTCCGCCCGAAACAGCCGCGTGAACTGCCGGGGGCTGAGGCACGCGGCCTCAGCAAGTTCGTCAACGGTCAGGCTTTCGGCAAGGTTCTGACGAGCGTAGTTCAGCACGCGCTGGACTCGATCTTCATTCGCGCCGAGGTCCAGCAAGGTGGAATGCTGGGACTGTCCGCCTGAGCGGCGATGGTACATGACCATGCCCTTCGCCACCGAACGGGCAATATCGGAGCCGTGGTCGCGCTCGATCATGCCCACGACCAGGTCCGTCCCCGCGGTCATGCCGGCTGACGTCCAGATCGGCCCATCCGCGATGAAGATCTTGTCCATGTCGACCTCGCAGCTGGGGAAACGGTCCTGCAGCGCCTGCGCGTAACGCCAATGCGTGGTGGCGCGCCGGCCGTTCAGCAAGCCTGCATCTCCCAGGACGAACGAGCCGAGGCAGATGGCGGCGACGCGGCGCGCGTCGCGAGCAGCGGCGCGAAGCAGCCGGACCAATCCCGGCGAAGAGGTCGGTACCTCCAGGCCCGCGGCGACGATCAGCGTGTCATAGGGCGCGTCGTCGAATGGGTCCGTCATGACCTGCATGCCGGCCCACGAGGCGACCAGCCCTCCTTCTTCGGAGAGGACGCGCACGTCGTAGAGCGTCTCGCCGGCTTGCTTGTTGGCCACGTCAAACGCTGCTACGGCCCCGAAGCAGATGGGTTGGAAACTCGGGCAAAGGACCAGGCCGACCTTCATGCTTTCTCCGTGACGGTTGCTACCCGCCTAGATGGTTCTTCCAGCGACGTTTCGCCATGCATGGCCGGAATGATGGCATCTACGTCCTGTCGACTTGGGCAGGCCACTGGTAGCGCTCTGACAAAAGTTTTTCAGACCCTGGAGCTTTCATGTCGAGCGAACCGACGACATACAGCGCTGTTCAGGCCGTCGCGCCGGGACAGCTCGAACTGACGCAAAAGCCGCTTGTCGATCCCGGCCACGGGCAGGTCCGCGTTCGCGTCGAGGCCTGCGGTGTCTGCCATTCCGACGCCGCGACGGTCGAAGGGGCTTTCCCGATCCAATGGCCGCGCGTGCCGGGCCACGAGGCTGTAGGCGTGATCGACGCGGTCGGCAGCAATGTCGAGGGTTGGACGCTCGGGCAGCGCGTCGGCATCGGCTTCCTCGGAGGCAGTTGCGGACATTGTGCAGAGTGCCGCGGCGGCGATCTCGTCAATTGCCGGAACCAGGAGTTCACCGGCGTTCATCATGACGGGGGCTACGCGCAGTACATGCTCGCGCGCTCAAGTGGCCTCGTGTCGATCCCCGATGGGCTCACCTCGGAAGACGCCGCTCCGCTGCTCTGCGCCGGACTGACGACGTTCAGCGCGCTCCGCAACTCTCCCGCACGCGCCGGCGATCTCGTCGCTGTGATCGGCATTGGCGGTCTCGGGCACCTCGCCGTGCAGTTCGCCCGGCGCATGGGCTTCGAGGTCGTGGCGATCGGGCGCGGACCGGACAAGGGTGGTCTCGCCGGAAAGCTCGGCGCTCACCACTATGTCGACAGCTCGACCGTCGCGGTTGCTTCCGCGCTGCAGGATCTGGGCGGCGCGCAGCTCGTCGTCGTCACCGCGTCAGGTGGTAGGGCCGTGGCAGACGCGGTGAAGGGGCTTCGGCCGCGCGGCCGGATCATCGCGCTCGGCGCATCTGCCGAACCTGTGGAGATCGCGACGTCCGACCTCCTGTTCGGCGGGCGTTCGATAGAGGGCGCCTTGACCGGCGATCCAGCGAGCGCCGATGCCACCTTGCGGTTCAGCTCACTCGCCGGCGTCGCCGCCATGATCGAGATGATGCCGCTGGAACGCGCGCCGGAAGCGTATCGCAAGATGATGGCGGGCGAAGCCCGCTTCCGCATCGTTCTCACCATGTAGATGCGCCGTCAATCACAAGAATTGGCTCCGCATCAAGCAATGCAAGTCACGAAGGAGCAACCATGTCGCTCGAAGCCGCTAGAACAGAATATTTGAACATCGGTGATGTGCGCTTCGGCTTCCGGCGGCTCGGCCCGACGGTCGGGACGCCGCTCATCCTGCTGCAGCACTTCACCGGGACAATGGATGCCTGGGATCCGGCAGTGGTGAATAGCCTTGCTGAAACGCGGCCCGTCATTCCGTTCAACAATCTCGGCATCGGCACCTCGACCGGCCGGACGCCCGATACGGTGGAGCAGATGGCGTCGGATGCCGAGACGTTCATACGAGGCCTTGGCCTACCAAAGGTCGATCTCCTTGGCTTCTCCCTCGGTGGCATGCTCGCTCAGGTTCTTGCCGAGCAGCACCCCGGGTTGATCCGCAAGCTCATCATTGCGGGCGCCGCACCGCGCGGGGGCGAGGAACATCTGCTCGCCGTAGTCGACGAAGCCTTCGCCCGAGGTGCGCCCGATGTCCGGTTGCCCCTATTCTTCACCCCCTCCGAAGAAAGTCAGCGCGCTGGCCGCGCCTTCGTCGCCCGCGCCACGATGCGCAAGCAAAATCGTGATCCGGACAGCGGTGAGGATGTCAGCAACGCGCAGGCGAAGGCAATCATTGGCTGGTGCGCCAGGAAGCATGAAGGAAAGGCGACGCTCCCCGCCATCTCGCAGCCCACGCTCATCGTGCACGGCAGCGACGACACGATGTTTCCGAGCATCAACGCCTACGACATGTTCAAGGCGATGAGGAACGCCCAGCTCGTTCTCTATCCGGATTCCGGCCACGGGGCGTTGTTCCAGTATCCAGGGCGGTTCGTTGCCCACTGCCGAACCTTCCTGGACGAGTGAGGGGGGCTGATGCGTGATCCTCAGCGGCAGGCAATCGAGGCCCATGGCGGCCTCGTTGGCGTCGACATCACAGACTATCGCTTCGCCTGAGGGCGGCTATAGCGAATTCCCGCCGCCGTGCCAGCGCTCACGCCACCATAGTAAGGACAAACAGCCGTCCCTCCTGTCGGTGGTTGCGTATGATTCCCTCCCCGGGCACCAAGCTTCCATTCGGAATAGAGCTACGAACCCGAACAGCGGGCGCGGACCTGGTTGGCCCCGAGATTGCCTGGCCGCGCGCGTTCAAAACCCCTGCTCGCATATTCGCGTTGATCTGCATAACCAGTTCAAGACGTTGGTGGCTCGAACACGCAAAGTATCAAAGGCTTTTCGCTTGCGGCGAAGCAGATATGCCATCGGCCATCCTGCGACTGCCTTCGCGCCTTCTGGGAAGGAACGAAGAGTGTGGCTCCCTCTTCGGTTGTCATCAGGAAGCCGTCGGCCCGAGCTCGCACGCTGGAAACAGGATGGCAGTCGCCGTCATGGCAGCAATCGTAGGGGTACCACTTCACGGCGGTGCCGTCGCGGCCATGATGGACGTGCGCGCTGGCCGGAATCGCCGGCGCAAGCCACTGGCCGAGAATCGCGGCTGACAGGATCAATGTCGGCTGGCACCAAGGCGCCACGGCTCTTTGGAGTATCTTGAGCATCGGGGGGCCTAAAATTCACGATGCCGGCTTGTCACGGCGCAGGCGGCCGAGCGTCTGCAGAGGCAACAGGCCTGTCCTCGCGTAGAGCGCCGCACCGAGTTTGATGATGAGGGGAAGCGCGAGCACGGGAATCACGCACACGGCGACATAGCCTTCGGTCAGCGGCGGCAGGCCGAAGCTCGCGGCAGCCCAGGCCAGCGTGACGTTGCGGTTTCCACTGACAAGGCCGATGGTGCCGGCAAGCTGCAAGCCGAGACGGGAGAACGCCAGTGTAGCCAGCAGGCACAGTCCGAAATTGGTCCCGATGGCGGCCGTGAGCATTCCCTCGAAGCGGCGCGGGCTGCTTTGCCACTGGGCGAGCACACCATGCGAGGTCGCCAGGCCGACGATGATCAATCCGATGACCGCAATGCCGGTCGCGGCGCGCTGGTCCGGCAGCACGACCGCGATTCTCTCGCGGAATTTGAGCGCGAGGAAAGCGACCAGCGCCGCCAGGCCAATTATGCTGAGAAGCCGCAGCGCCAGCATTCCCGTGTCAAACGTAACGCCGAGGCCAAGCAGCGTCGCGAACCCCGGAAGTGAAATCGGTGCAAGCAGCGTCAGCGAGATCGAAACGATCAGCGCAAGACGGGGCTGCAGCCGGAGCATTGCCGCAATCGCTGCCGCGCTGCCGACCGGCGGCGCAAGCAGCGACAGCAACACGCCTGCTCGGAGCGATGAATCCAGCGGGAACAGCGACAGCAGACCAGCGGCTGCCAGCGGAAGGCCGATGCCGACCCAGGCAATCACCACCGCGAGGAGCCAATTGGGGGACTTCGTCTCGGAGGGGGCGAGGCCGGCGGTGAGAAAGGAGCCCAGCGTGAGCAGCAAGGCCGACACCGGCAACAGTCTGTAGCCGAGATCACCAAGTGGATGACTGATGACTCCGAAACAAAGGGCAGCGACCAGAAGGATCGGCCCCTGTCCGCCAATGAGGGAGATCATTCTTCCGACGATACTCATCTCGATGTGCCACCCATTCGAATGTTGAACTCTCAACCCGATCGGGGTTTCACCCAGACGGGCGGAATGATGTTGACGTGCTCCGATGCCTGTCGCTGCCAGCTTTGGGCACGCCGCGTTCCCCGCGTGGCGCATGAGTTGCGTCACGCTCCACTTGCAGCCGAATCGAACAGAGATCGCGGAGGCCTCATGCCGGCCACCGCCGAACGCGAGAAGGAGCCAAATCTGGTTCTGCGTCCGCTGCCCTCGGCACAACCGGTTCGGCCACACGACCCGCCGCTTGCCGGTCGATCAGCTCATGGCCGGTCTGCTGGGCCGAGCCGATATCTGTTGACGTCAGGGCAGGATCGTCATGACAGCAACGTCATCTGCCGAGAAGCCGGGTCCGCTGGCCGCGAAATACAGCGCGACGAGCACGAGCAAGGCCAGGGACGCGTAACCGATGATGATCCACGCATCGTAATCACGAACCGAAGAAATCTCGCGGGTGTGCTCTAGAATTGCCATGATGCATAACTCCAGTGAAAATCAACTCGAGGATTTACCAGCCAAGGACGATCGACCAAGCCAGTTGCGCAAGGCGTCGCAGCCGACCGTCATCTCAATCGGTCCAGGCGAACGCTAACTTGCTGAGTTGCCGAGGCGCCTTTCGCGACCTGTGTGTCGGCGGATCCAAGGAGGAGCAAACCGACCGCGATAAGAGCGGCTAGACCTGCGGAGTAGACACAGCACCAACCAATCTGCCATTTCCGCCAAAGCTCTTGATCCTCGGGCCTGAGGTACTCCAGATATGCTTTGGTCCGACAATCCACCACCAAGTGTTTTGTCATTTGAGACTCCAATACGAATATCTCCACGCATTTCGAAACACCTCCGGACGATCATATCGGCGATGACTTGGCAACCGCGATCTGGCAACCGATCGTGTCCTTGCTCGAGCGGATCACTCGCAGCGTGCAACCACCTGTCGCCTTGCGAAACCCTGTTGCTGCGCGACGATGTCACTACACAACGCGCTCTCCAAATCTGTTGCAACGAAACGCGGATGCCTGACATCAATGCAGGCGCGGTACGTGCCGAATTCCAGATCGAGTCTGGCCTGCGCCCGATGCGCAATTCGTCGCATCGGCCAGTTGTCCCTGGAATAGGCGAGCTGATAGCTTCGCGCGCCTATTAGCGGGGCACATCGCAGCGCGGCCTCCACAAGCCGCCAGCCGAGGCGCTGCCCGCGCGAATCCTGTTCGACGACCAGCAACAGCTCCATCTCTCCGCAGATGACGCGCGGGTAAAGCTCGAGAATTCCGCACAGCCGGTGCCTCGTGAAGACGCCGAGCATCAGCGAGGTATCTTGCAGCGCGCTGACTGCGTGTAGTTCGGCTGCGGCGTCGGAGACCGGCCCGCCAAATCGTCCCCAGCGCGTCTCCGGATCAAGGCCGGTGAAAAAGCGGTGAACTGCCGGAAGGTGGCGCGCATCGAGGCGGTGAACGGCGGGATCGAGCATCGTCGCTCCGGATGAGCTCGGTACAGCCTGCAAAGGCTCGTCAGCTACCAACATCAACATCCTCCACTTCTGGCGGCGTGACCGGCTATCCCGCCCCGCGGGGCTCATTGAGGTAACTTGATGCAACGCGGAAAAATTCCGCTCTCGCGCGAAGAAATGTTTGGCTGCCCCGTGGGAATAAATGACGCGTCACCTGAGTCTGATCAGGTCTGCCGCTCCAACCGGCAGCTTGATGGACGACGCGCTGTGCCGCCTCGTACGCTGCGGCGCAGCGCCATATTTTTGTTGAATGGCGGGAATTTTGGGTTCCAGTTTGAGTCAGCTAGGTAGGGAACAAGGTTGGTCCGCCGGACGACGACAGGATCTGTCAGTTCAGACCGACAAGCCTTCGCGCTCATCCGGATGCGGGAGACAACAGTGGCTCTGGTCAGATTCGAGGAATTTCGCGAGATCGCGGACGTAGCGGGCGCGCCGATCGGTCCGATGATACCGGGACGTGCCCTCGTGCTCCGAACCGGGAGCAGGTTCTGATGACCTTCGCCAATGACGACGAGACGCAGCTCGTTCATGCCTATCTCGACGGCGAGCTCGACCTCGCGACTGCACTGATGATCGAGCGCAAGATCGCCGCCGACCCGGCGCTTCGCAAGCTCGCCACCGAGGTTTCTGCCTTGAAGATTGCACTTGCGAAGACATTCCCGCGCGAGTCCGTACCGGCGCAGCTGCGCACACGGATCAGGGCTGCCGTGGGAATCGAACGCATCTGGCGACCGCAACGCTGGATGTTGATGGCGGCGTCACTGATGATCGCCGTTGCAATGTCGAGCGCGTTGACGGCCATCGGGCTGCGCGAGCTCACGCCGAGCAACACGGGTGCCGAACTGATCGATGGACACCTGCGTTCGTTGATGGCCGCGCAGCCGACGGATGTCGGCTCCTCCGATCGACACAAGGTAAAACCCTGGTTCAACGGGCGGATCACGCAATCACCGCGGGTTGTTGATCTCGGCAGCCAGGGCTTCGAGCTCCTCGGTGGCCGGGTTGATGTGGTGAGCAAGGTGCCGGTTCCGACGCTGGTCTATCGGAAACGGGAGCACATGATCAGCCTGACCGAAATTGCCGAGCAAGGCCGCATGGGCGTGTCGTTCGAACGGCGCACAGAGAACGGCTTCAACGTTATCCAATGGCGAGACCGTGACCGGTCCTACGTGGCGATCTCGGACCTGAATTCCGCCGAGCTCGAGGCTTTCGTAAAGTCGTTTCGAGACGCCGCGGGATAGCGACCTTACCCAGCACCAGACGAGCCAGATAGGCAAGCTCACAAAGTGTATCCGGCGGCCGCCGACCAAGGCGTATCGGCTTGTTATTACGCAGCAATCCGCGTCGCCGCAGGTCCAGTTGAAATGGGCCAACCTAATTTCGCCGCCGACCATCGACTTGCACCGATGCTGGAGTGCACGCGACCTTTAAGATTCATGCGCTTGCACGCGAACGGAAAGCACAAGTTCGTGGCCTATTTCACCAACGAATGACAGACTGCCGATTATGATGGCGAGGGTGCAAAGCCCATCCTTTGCAGGTGGGACAATTTTCTGACGCGGGCGACCGGTCGCTGGAGACGTGCGGCACCGAAGCCAAATTTATTGCAGGCAGATTGCGTAGTTTCGCAGAAGGTCATGTTGGACCCCGACGACAATGGAGAGCGGTTCGCGAGGCTGATTGCGCCCTACCTGGCGGATGCGTACGCCTTTGCGCGTTGGATCACCCGCGACCGGGCGGATGCCGAGGATGTCGTGCAGGAAGCGTGCATCAGGGCATTTCGGGCCATGAATCGCTTTTCGGGACCGAATGCACGCGCCTGGCTGCTCACGATTGTCAAGAATACCGCCTTTACCTGGCTCAGAGAGAAGCGGGCCGCCGCTCTGGTCAGCTTCGACGAGCTCGGCGAGGACGATCGCTTGGCTGTCGAGCGGAGCGGCGAGCTCGGAAGCGACGGATCACCTGAGACGGCGCTCATTGCCGCGGCTGACGCGTCCAAGCTGGAAGCAGCAATCGCGTCTTTGCCAGCCGACTTCCGGGAAGTGCTCGTATTGCGCGATATTCACGGACTCGAATATCGTGAGATCGCCGAGATTACGGGGACGCCGACTGGAACGGTGATGTCGAGGCTCGCGCGCGCCCGACAGAAGCTGATCGCACGCGTGAAGGAGGACAATTCCTGAGGGCGCCGCAGATCGTGGTTCAACGAAGCTTTTGGCGAGATCGGACCTCGTCAGAATTATGCACTTATTTCAACGGCATGCGAGTTCACAGTTTTTGTATTGAATGGCGCCATCGCTCATTCGCTGAAGCCCACGACCCCCCGCAACCTGAAAGGCGGCTGCGGATCCGCCCTCGCAGCGGCTCACCAGCGTCCGCTGACAAGCCGAGCATCCCGCAGCGCGCAGTCAAGTCCCCCGCCCGATCGCGCCACCCATTCCTGGCATTCGGCTTGCTGAGTCAGGACCAAAGCCCGGTCCCGGCATGGAGACCGTTTCAGGTTGAGGCAAAGCAATGCAGGAAGTGTCCCGTTCTGGTACTGCCGACGAACTCCGGCTCGATGGGTTGATTGCCGATCTATGGTGGCGCGTTCGGCTGCTCAACACCGACATTCTCGAGGAAGAGGCGAAAGCCGGGGTGTTCGACGTGCAGCAGCCGACCTATCCGATGCTCGCGGCGACCCTTCGCGCGCGACGCGACAATCTGGTCGCGACGATCGGCCTGCTCGAGCAGCGTGCGAGATCGATGTCGGAGGCGGCCTGAGAGCGGTCTTGGATCGAAAGGCACCGCCCGGCTTCGTCAGACTGTCGTCGTCCCGTCATTGGCGTCGGCATCAAGCGCGCCCTAAACCGGAAACGTCAGCGACTTTGCCAGCCTGACCAGATCGACCTGGCGACGGCAGCCGGTCTTTTCGAAGACGTGGACGAGGTGGCTCTTGACGGTGCTGATGGACACGCCGAGCAGCGCCGAGATCGCCTCGCGGGTGTGGCCCTCGCAGATCAGCTCGAAGATGCGGATCTCGGCCGGCGTCAGATCGTAGAGCTGGTTGAGCGCGTCGTGCGGCATTCGCGGCGGTCCGGAGGCCGACGCCACGAACAGGGCGGCGGCGGCCCGCTGGATCAAGCCGGCGCGCATATGGCTGCGCCGTAGCGGCAGGACGTGGATGACGAGCGGCTCAGCACCCGGGCGCGGGATCGGGATGCCGATGCCTTTCTGGCCGAGCCTCGCCTCGTCCTTCGCGGCCTGCGCGACCGCCGCTTGCAATGCGGCGGTGGTCGCTGCGGACTGAACCGCGATCCGGTCGTGTCGCGCCACGATGGGATCGCCGGCTGCAAGCATCGCATTGGCTGCGGCGTTGGCGTGAACGATCTTCGAGTCCTCGTCCACCAGCACGACACCGGTCGTCAGAGCCTCCACCGTCGCGGCGAATGTCGCGGTTTCCACCGCCTTCATGTCGAACAGGTTGCTGATCGTCACGGCCCGGCGGATATGCGGCGCGAGCAGGCGCAATCCGCTGAGCTGCGCATCGTCGATGGGGCCCGCCGATTGATGCTGACTGAAGATCGCATTTCCGACCATCGCCCTGTCGCGCACGAGACCGACGGCAACGGCGTCGAACAAGCCCTTGGGCAAGGCCCATTCGCGATAATAACGATTGCTGGAAATGATGTCGTGCCGGACCGCCTGGGATTGAACGATGGGCTCGCCGAGCGGGTATTGCTGAATGCGCTCGACACCACCCCAGAGCTCGATGATGTCGGGCCCATAGCCGATGCCATTCTGGGTCATCTGGGCGAGGTCGGACCCGGAGACCGCGTTGACGACAGCCTTCATGTTGGTGAGGCTGGCGACCGAGAGCGCGCCGGTGGCAAAGCCGAACTCCGCGCAAATCCCGTCCAGAACCCCGGTCCAGCGTTCGGGTGCGATCACACAATCATAGATATTGCCGATGAGATCCGAGAACTGTTCGACCGAGGCCTGCTGCATTCCAAACTGCTCACTTGAAAATAACTGAAGTCACTGAAACTCGTTCTGGATTCATTCGCCGAGGGCGAATGTCACAGCCCATCGACAGATGGTCTTATCGGCGCAAACGGCACCGTCGAACACAAACTTTTGTGACGCCTCCAGGGCGGGTGCCACGATTTCCCGAACCGAGATGTCCGCGGCTTCATTGCCCAGGTCCGACGCTTGATCGGCATGCTGCCTGATCAAGATTGCGGCAGCGTGTCGGGCTGCAGGATTTTACGATGCAACTTCAATTGCCGAATCATGAGGCATCGCCGCATGGCTCGAATGCCCTCCGGCGTTGGTCGGAGGCACGGGTTTGAATCCACGCCGCATTCGCCTGTGCTATTGCTGCCTCCGCAACTTCCGCGAGGCCCCCATGCTGCCCCTTCCCGCCGACATCTTCACCGAACCCGAGAACGTCTCGCCAGACGCCCTTGCCAATCTCGGCCCGCTCCGCCGTCTGGCCGGCACCTGGCAGGCAGACAAGGGCATCGACATCAATCCGAAGGCGGAGGGGCCGGAGCGGCGGACCTTCATCGAGCGCATCCGGATGGACCCGATCGATCCGCAGGCCAACGGCCCGCAGCTGTTTTATGGCCTACGCTACCACATCCACATCAACACGCCCGAGGAAGACATCACCTTCCACGACCAGGTCGGTTATTGGCTGTGGGAGCCCGCGACCGGGCTGATCCTGCAGACGCTGGCGATCCCGCGCGGACAGGTGCTGCTCGCCTCCGGCAACGCCAGGTCTGACGACGGAAAGATCTCCGTCACGGCGAGGCGCGGCGACACCGCTTACGGGATCTGCTCGACCGATTTCCTGGAACAGGCCTTCCGCACCGATTCCTACCGCTGCGACATCACTTTCAACGAGGATGGAAGCTGGACCTATCTGATCCAGACCGAGTTGTTCGTCCGCGGCGCGCCGTTCGATCATCACGACACGAATACGCTCAGGCTCGTCGCGCCGCCGAAGCTCAATCCGCTCGCCGTGATCGTGAACGATCGCGCCAAGGCCGAAAGCGGCAGCGGCACCGCGACTTGAGCGTTATCTGGAGAACTGCCATGAAGCCCTACGTCATCTGTCTGATGCACTCGAGCCTCGACGGCCGCACGCATCCGAGCCGCTGGCGTCCCAAGGGCGCGGGCACCGACTGGTTCGAGAAGATTCACGAGGAGCTCGGCGGCGATGCCTGGGTGATCGGCCGCGTTACGGGCTCGGAGTTTGCCAAAGGCAAACCCTATCCCGCGGCGTCCAGCGAGACGTTTCCACGCAAGAGCTGGTTCGCCTGGGGCGATGGCCAAAAACCGGATGTGAAGAGCTATGGTGTCGTGCTCGATGCGCGAGGCAAGATCAGTTGGGGCCGTTCGGATATCGGCGGCGATCCGCTTCTGGTGGTGTTGACCGAGGGCGTGCCGGATTCGCATCTGGCCGGACTTCGCGGCGAGGGCGTGTCTTACATTTTCGCCGGCACGTCCGAGATCGATCTTGTGCTGACGCTGGACATCCTCAATCGCGACCTTGGGGTGAAGCGTCTCCTGGTGGAGGGCGGCGGTGTCGCCAATGGCGCGTTCCTGCGCGCCGGTCTCATCGACGAATTCAACCTGATCCTCAGCCCCGCGATCGACGGCGCGAAAGGTGCCCCGTTCGTGTTCGATTCGACCGAAGCGGATGCCGACAAGCGCGCGCCGATCAAGGCGATGACGCTGGAGAGCACGCGTGACCTCGGGGGCGGCGTTCTGCTGCTGCGCTATCTGATCAAGAACGATCCGCAAGCCGTAGCGATGTGAAGCGCCGGCATGTCGAACAAGTCGGAGCACATCATCATCGTCGGCGCGGGTGCGGCCGGGTTGACGGCAGCGCGCGCGCTCGCGCGTGCGCGCCGGACGGTGACGATCCTGGAGGCGCGCGAGCGCTGCGGCGGGCGTATCCATCCGCTGCCGGCGGCGGAATTCGGCGATCCCGCCGACGGCGGCGCCGAATTCGTCCATGGCGAGGCGCCGGTCACGCGCGCTCTGCTGCGCGAGGCCGGTCTGTCGCTACAGGAGATCGAAGGCACGCAATGGAGCTTTGACGGCACAAAATTGTCGCGCGAGGATCGCCACGATCCGTATGAGGCGGAGCTTCGTGCCGTGCTCAGCGAGCTGAAGGACGACCTCACCGTCGCCGAATTTCTGCGTCGTCACTTCGCCGGCGAGAAATATGCGCGGCTGCGCCACTCGATCGAGCGAATGGTCGAAGGCTACGATGCTGCCGATCCCGAACGCGCCTCCATCCTGGCGATACGCGAGGAATGGATGGACGGCGGACACCGCGTGCAGGCGCGCATCAATGGCGGCTATGGCGCGCTGATCGCGTTTCTGGCGGCGGAGTGCCGCAGGCACGGCGCCGTGATCCGGTTTGGCTGCGCGGTATCGGCCATCGAGGAGGAGGGCGGCGTATTGGCCGTTCGCTGCGCCGGCGGCGAGGTGCATCGCTGCGATCGCGTGATCCTCACCGTGCCGCTGCCGTTGCTCCGCGACATCGCTCTGCCCGCGGTGGCACGCGCGAAGTCTGCGGCCAGCGACGACATCGGTTTCGGCAGCGTCATCAAGATCGTGCTGCGTTTCGCGCGGCCGTGGTGGCGCGAGCTCAAGCCGGATCTCGCGGACATGACCTTCCTGCTGTCGGACGCAACGATTCCGGTGTGGTGGACGCGATATCCGGATCAGCATCCCGTGCTCACAGGCTGGTTCGGCGGCCCGCGCACGGCGGACTTGCAATGCCTCGATCCACAGGGACTGGTTGATGCCGGTGTCGCTTCGCTTGCGACCATCTTCGGCCTGTCGCGTGGGGAGATTGCGCGTGAGCTCGTCGCGTCCGCGGCGATCAATTGGGCGCACGATCCCTTCGCCCGTGGTGCCTATTCCTGGGCAACGCCGCAGACACGCGCGGCGCAGGCGATCCTCGCGCGCGCCGATGGCCCCGTGCTGTTCTCCGGCGAAGCGCTCTATCGCGGCCGCGACATGGGCACGGTCGAGGCGGCGCTGGCGACCGGGCTCGAGACGGCCAGGATGATTTTGCGGCCATAGTTATTCGTCATGCCCCACGTCTTGGTGACCGACAAGAACGTGGATGGCCGGGACAAGCCCGGCCATGACGATCAGATCATCATTGAGAAAGAGAGGCCCGCATGTCTGCGGGCCTTGCGTCACCAGCGGCTGCCGCCGAAGCTGAACGTCACGCCGGGACCGCCGCCGTAATATCCATACGGTCCGCCGCCGTAATAGCCGTGGTGCCGCGGGTAATAGCCATAGCTCCTGTAGTTCGGACGATAGTAGCCATGGTGGTGATGGCGCCAGTGATGATGACCATAGCCGTGATGATGGTGCCGATGCTGCGCGCTGATGTCGGTCGCCTGGCTTCCTCGCGCGCTTTGCTTCGCGCTTGTGTCGTTGGCCGCGTGCGCCGCCGATCCGCCGGCAAGCGCCGCAGCCCCGACCGCTAGCGCGACAAAGAGATACTTCATGTCATCACTCCAGTTGAATGTCGTGTGACAACAGATGGACGTCGGCTGCGTTCCGTCCAGAGCGGGCGTCGAAACGACGCAGCGCGCGAGGCCTCATTCTGCGCGATTCAGCGAGTGTCGTGAGATGTATTGTCGCATCGGCGGTGTTGGCCGCACCGCCGCCATCACTCCGCCGCGAATGACGCGATCACGTCACCGGTGGTGACGATCCGTGCGAATTCGCCGTTCAGATTCGACAGCGTCATCGCGTGGATCTCTTCGGCGGAATGCGGCTCGCCGTCGGGGCCGACGCGGTCGAAGGTCCAGGTCGCATCGCGCACGAGACGCGCATCGAAGCCGAGATTGCCGGCCATCCGCGTCGTGGTCTCGACGCAATGATTGGTGGTGGCGCCGCAGATCACGAGCGTGGTGATGTGACGAGCGCGCAGGCGCGGCTCGAGGTCGGTGCCGATGAAGGCGCTGTTGACGCGCTTGACGATGACGGGCTCGCCCGCTTGCTCACGCGCCTCGTCCTTGACGGCATACCCGGGGCGCGATGGCAGGAATGTCGAGTTCGGCTTGGTGCCTTCGTGGCGGATGTGGAAGATCGGTGCACCGTTCGCCCTGAACGCCTTCAGCAGGTCGGCGATGCGCGCCACCGCGTCCGGATTGTTGCGCCGCTTGCCCGCCGCCTCCCATTCGTCGAATGCGCGCTGGATGTCGACGACGATGAGGGCGGGGAGGGGGTTCGTCATGGGCGCGGCTTCCACGTTTTCGTCGAGACGAATATGCGGGCTGTGCGCGCGCAGGCAATGCCGATTTTCCCTCGTTTCATGACAAGGGCTGCAGGACGTCTTCATTCACGGATGCGGATGGGGGAATCCATGTCGCTCGGAGAGCGCCGCGAGGATCGCGTCCTTGTCGGCGATGAAGGCGCGGCCCTGATGACTGCCGGTCTGGTGCCGCGATGTCGCTCCCTCCGTCAGCACGAGCAGCGGCAACGACTGGTTCTCTTCGCCGAGCAGCGCGATCACCGCCTGGCGCGGCCGCGGCCAGCCGATGCGCTCGACATCGAGTTTTTCGGCAAGCGCCGGAAACGAGGCCAGCACGCCCTCGATCAACGCGCAGTGCCAGCAACAGAAGCGCTGGTTCGGAAACGCCGGGTCCTCGAAATCGGGGCGCAGCAGGAACAGGCGGTCGCGCGTCATGGCTCGCTCCAGATGGCCGCGATCATACACACTGACGACAATGGAGGACGAGCTACTTGAACGGATCCTGGATGGACGGCGCCGACTGCCGGATGCGGCGCACGCTCACCGGCTTGCCGTCGGAGACGAACAGCAGCTCGTAGGTCCGGCCTTCGCTGTCGGTCGCCGAGCAGGTGACGTCGTTGACCTTCCTGGCGGCGAAATTGCCGGTCTGGCGGCAGACACCCCTGGAGACCTGCTCGGCCGGCACCGGCAGGCCGTCGACCTTCGGCCGGTCCTTGGAGTTGAGCAGCATGCGATCGACCGGTAGCTCGTAGGAATTGTCGTCGGCGCGCTTGCCGTTCTCGCCGGAGAACGACACCACGTGATTCGCATCGCTGGGATCGTCGACTGCGACCGCGAAATTGACCCGGCCCTTGTCCCCATGGGCGTAGGCCACCGTCTTGCAGGCGAGGGTGCGCCCGGCGACCTTCAGCGTCTTGCAGTGGCCTGAGATCAGCGCCAGGAGATCGATATAGGCGTTCTGCTGAGGCTGCGGATTATTGACCGGGATCGGCGCGGAAGACTCGGCGAAACAAGGAGTTGCGCATGCCAACGCGAGGAGCGTTGCGGCCAGAACCGGTTTGCGGAGGCGCATCGTCATGCTCGTATGCCAAGGGGCCACGGAATATGCCCGTCTGACAACCATCGAAGCCGAAATTGATTGCGATCCCGTTTGTGCCGTCAAACCCGACTGGAATACCACCGCACCACCCATCGGCGATTCGCCCCATCACCCCAAGACCGTCCCGGCGGGCACTTGCCGTCAGGCCGATGTTTTTTTCGTGGCAGAGACCCAGAGATGACGGGTCAAGCTGCCTCTCATGGCCCGTGCAAAGGCCGGATAAGTCTCGGCCAGCTCGTCGAAAATCGTCCACGCCGCAGCCAAAGCGTCGCCGCATCGGACCGCGGCGTTTCGCGCACGACCTCCGGCTCGTCAAAGTCGAATCCTGCCTCACGCCATCGCCGCCTGCCAGCGCGCATCGCGCAGGGACGGGCGGCGGTGCAGGCGGGCATCGAGCAGCGCGCGGGCGCGAGGCACTTCGCCGCTGCGCATGAGGGCGACGATGAAAGTGTCCTCGATCAGCTCGCGCTGGGCGTGGCTGCCGCCGATGCGCACGACCTCGCTGAGCACGGGCGCCAGCGTCTGCACGCATGACGCGTAATCCTGATCGGCGAAGGCCGCGAGCGCGCGGCAGATCGCCGGCACCACCGAGCCGGCCGGCAGCTTGCCCTCTGCGAGCCGCTGTTCGATCACGGCAAGGCGTGCGGCGAGCGCGTCGCGATTTTGCGTCGCCGCCGCGAACAGCGCCATGTGGACGTCGGCAAAGGGCAGGCTCGATTTCGGAAACAGTTTTTGCGCGGCGGCGTCGGCCTCGACCCAGAGCGCCTTCGGCACCGCGTGGCCGTACGCCGAGAGGCGCCAGAGCAGCGAGGCGCTGTCAGTGACGGCGTTCAGCGGCGGCGCCTGCGTGGCGGAGGGCTGCAGCTCGTCGGCATAGATCGCAAGCGCCCGCGCCGCATCGCCATGCTCGAGCGCGCCGAGCGCCTGGTGCCAGCGGATATGGCCATGCAAAATTCCGGCACGGTCGTAAGAGGGGATCCACTCGTCGACGAGGCGGTCGGCCTCCTCGATCGAGCCGTCCTCGAACATCGCATGCAGCACCGCGTGGGCTGCGTGGGCGTTGGCGCGCCGCAGAGCGAAGGAGCGTTCGGTGACGCTGCGGCCGCGGGCGACGTCGCCGTTCTCCGTCATCGCCCAGCCATACAAGGTGAGGAACCACCAGTCCTCGCCATAGTGGTGCGCGACGCGCTCGCACAGCTCAAACCGCGCGCGGTCGTGGTCGGCCATGCCGGAGAAGGCGAACAGGCCAAAGGCGCCGAGCGGCAGCGACAGCACCACGGCATCGCGCGGCCAGCGCTCGACGTGCTTCAGCGTCGATGCGATCGCCTCGGGCAGCCGGCCCTCGATCGCGAGCGCCAGCGTCTCGACATGCGAGCGCTCGCGCTCCGTGCCGCGTCTGACGACCAGCTCGCGCGCGAGCGCCGCCTTCTGCCGTGCGAGATCGCCCTGCTGGTAGAAGGCATGCACGCGGGCGCGGGCGATGTAGGGCAGCGCGAAATCCGGATCAGCGGCGATCGCGCGCTCCAGCGTCTCCGCCGTGCCGGTCCATCCCGCCAGCATGAGATCGACACCGTCGCGATAGGCGGATGCCGCCTGATCGGAGGTGGTGGAGATCGGAAGGCCGTAACGGTCTTGATGCGCCATCGTCGCCTCCGAAAGTTCAAGCCGTTCGTGCGCGGCGTCCTTCGATCGGATAGGCCGGGTCGTTGTAGCCCGGCGTCGAGGGATGGCCCGGTACGACGAGGCGGTCGATCAGCTCCTCGTCATCGGCGGTGAAGCGGTAGTCGAGCGCGCCGATGTAGCCGTCCCATTGCTCCTCGGTGCGGGGACCTGCGACGATCGAGGAGACGAATGCGGAGTTCAGCACCCAGGCGACCGCGAACTGGCCGGCGGTGATGCCCTTCCTCTCGGCGTGGCTTTTGATTTCCTGCGCGAGCTGGAGCGATTCCGGCCGCCATTCGGTCTGCATCATGCGGGTATCGTTGCGGCCCGCGCGCGTCTCCTTGTCGGGAGCAGCATCCGGCTTGTACTTGCCGGTGAGCACGCCGCGCGCCAGCGGGCTATAGGGCACGATGCCGAGGCCGTAATAGGCGCAGGCCGGAAAATGCTCGACCTCGGGCATGCGGTTCATCGCGTTGTAGTAAGGCTGGCTCACGGCGGGCCGGTCGATGCCGAGCCGGTCGCAGATGTTGCAGATCTCGGCGACGCGCCAGGCGCGATAGTTCGAGACACCGAAATAGCGCACCTTGCCCGCGCGGATCAGATCGCCCATCGCGCGCACGGTCTCCTCCAGCGGCGTCGCATGGTCTTCCTTGTGCAGATAGTAGATGTCGATGTGATCGGTGCCGAGCCGCTTCAAGCTTTCGTCGGCGGCCTGCAACACCCAGCGGCGCGACAGGCCGACGCGATTGGGATCGTCGCCCATACCAATGTTCATGGGATTCGCGAGTTTTGTCGCGAGCACCCAGGCCTGGCGGCTATCGGCGATGGCACGGCCGACGACCTCCTCGGAGGCACCTTTCGAATAGGCGTCGGCGGTGTCGATGAAATTGATGCCGGCGCCGCGCGCCTTGTCGATGATCCGCTTCGAGACGGCTTCATCGGTCGGTCCGCCGAACATCATGGTGCCCAGGCAGATCGGCGACACTTTCAGGCCAGAGCGGCCGAGCTGGCGGTATTGCATGGGCGGGTCCTCAACGCTATCGAAGCTGGCAGCATAGCCAGCCAATCCCGTCATTGCGAGCGCAGCGAAGCAATCCAGAAATGTGTCTGCCGAGGGATTCCTGGATTGCTTCGCTGCGCTCGCAATGACGAAGTTGAGGAGGCAGGTGCGCTCCGCATTCTCCGCCGTCATCGCCCGGCTTGACCGGGCGATCCAGTACTCCGAGACGGCTGCTAGTTCAATCGATAGGCCGCGGCGTACTGGATTCCCCGCCTTCGCGGGGAATGACAGCAGTGGGGTGGAGCTACGCCGGCCCCTTCAAGATCTTGAACACGCCATTTGCCATCACGATGCAGCGATCATCGACCGTCACTTCGGTGCTCATGAAGATCAGGCTGCGGGTCGAGCGGACCACGCGTGGGCGGGAGATCAGGACGTCGCCGATCTGGCCGGCTTCGACGAAATGAGTATCGAGCTGCACCGTCGCCATGTACTCCTTGCCCGAGACATAGCGGGCGGTCATGCCGCAGGTGCGGTCGGCGAAGGTCATCATCACGCCGCCCTGGACCATGCCGCGGCGGTTGTGATGCTTGTCTTCGGTCGCGAGCGCGAATTCGTAGTGGCCGTCAACCTTGCGCTCCCATAACGGACCGATCAGGTGTAGGAAGCCGGTGGTCTCCAGGATGGTCCAGCCGTCTGATTTCAGCCTTGCGGCGGCCTTGCTCGTCATCGCTCCGTCCATTCCTGCAACGCTGTCTCTCCTCGTTTCATCAGATGCGGTCCTGGTGTAGTCAAGCATCATGAGAGCTTTCGACGATGCCACCAGACGGAATATCGCAGAGGCCTGCGCGGCCTTCGCGCGGCTGCCTGATGCGGCCGAGCCGTCGGCGCTGAAGCGCGCCGCGGTGGTGCTGGCGCTCACCGAGTCCAATGACGGTGACGACACGGCTTTCCTGCTCACCAGGCGTGCATCGAGCTTGCGTGCGCATCGCGGCCAATGGGCGCTGCCGGGCGGACGCTGCGATGCCGGCGAGACGCCGGTCGACGCGGCGCTGCGCGAACTCGATGAGGAGCTCGCGCTCCGGCTTTCGGCCGACGCGGTGCTCGGCCTGCTCGACGACTATCCGACGCGCTCGGGCTATCTGATCACGCCGGTCGTGGTGTGGGCCGCGGACAGCGCCGCGATCCACCCGAACCCGGACGAGGTCGCCTCCGTCCATCGCATCGCGCTCGACACGATCGAGCGCGACGACGCCTTCGATTTCACCGCGGTCCCCGAAAGCACGCGCCGGGTGATCCGCTTCCATCACCAGATGAGGCTGATCCACGCGCCGACGGCGGCGCTGATCTACCAGTTCCGCGAGGTGCTGGCAGGGCGTCACACCCGCGTCACCGACCTGGAACAGCCGGTGTTCGCCTGGAAATGAGATGGTAAACGGCGTGTTAACGTGACGGTTACCGGATGCCTGCTAAGAGGGCAGCATGCATCACTCGATTCGAAAATCTCTGGCGTTGGTTCCGTTCGCGTTTGTCCTGCTCGCCCCCACCGCGCGCGGCGGCGAAGCCGACGCGCTGCCGCCGGCCCTTCGTGACGCCAACGCCCAGCTGCTGTCGCAGTTTTTCGCGCAAGGCGGGGCGTCGCCTGCCGTGCTCGAATATCGCCGCAAGCTCCAGGAATATCAGGCCGCGCGCGCCGCCTTCGACGAGGAGGCCGGCGCCTATTGGGGCCAGATCTCGGAGAAGCGGAAAGGTCGCAACGCCAAGCGGCGCAATGGCCAGCAGATCACGCTCGACGATTACGTGCTGGAGCACCCGCCGCTCTATAACGGGCCGAAGCGGCCGGTGAACCCGGAGCCGGAGGAGACGCCCGAGCGTCCCGCCAGGAAGCCCATTCCCGTCGTCGCCGATTTCCTGCGCGCCGCGCAGGAGCTCTACCAGTTCACGCCCCAGCGTCCGTCCAGCGAGCTCGAGTTCAAGCGCGCCTATGCGCGCTACGCGCTGGCCTCTGGCCTGACCCGCGAGCAGGCGGTGCGGGTCTATTCGTTCGAGACCGGTGGCACCGGCAGCTACGACGTGCAGGCCGGCATCGAGCATGGCGGCAAGCGCGCGATCTCGACCGCAATCGGCTACAACCAGCTCTTGACCACCAACAGCGTCGAGCTGCTGGCCGAGCAGGGCCATGAATTCATCCGCGCGCTCTCCGACAAGGTGGCGCGCACCTCCGGGCCGGCGCGCCAGTCCCTCGAGCACAAGCTTGCGGTGCTGAAGAAGATGGTGGCGCATGCGAAGTCGGTGCCGGACACCTGGTCGGAGCACGAGAAGATCGGAAACACCGCGCAGGGCTGGGCGATGCATGCCATGGTGCTCGACGTCGATGTCGGGCCGATGCTGCAGACCCACAAGCTCCTGACGTCAGTGCTGTTCGCGCGCGCCAAGGGCTACACCCGTCCGCTCACCGCGGCCGAGCTCGAGATGATGAATCTCACCGGCGACGGCACCGGCCTCGACATGGTGACGATGCCGCAGGCGATGCGCGAGCAGGTGCCGACCTCGAACTTCTTCCAGCGCGGCGGCTACGAGCGCAACCCGGTCGCGATCCGCCACAACACGGTGGCGAAGCTGCTGGCGGTGACGGATACGCGGATGGACTCGAACAGCAGCAACGCCGGTGCAAGGGAATTGGCGGGGGCGTTTTAGTGCCAGGGAGCCGTCATGCCCCGCGAAGGCGGGGGCATCCAGTACGCCGCGGCTTCTCCGTATCTTACTGGCGCCTCGGAGTACTGGATCACCCGCCCCAGTGCGCAAGTTGCGCACAAGGCGGGTGATGACAGCGAGTGTGTGGCAGCGCTGTCGCCCGCCGTCACCCCGCGTCGCCCTACTGATCCGGCCCGAACTTGAACTTGCCGTCGCCTTCCAGATACGGGCCGCTGCGCATGTAGAGCTGGCCGTTGTGGCCGATGAAAAACAGCGTGCCCTTCGGCACCTTCTTGGCGCCCTTCAAGAGTTCGCCGGCATTGCTCGTGCCCATCTTGTAGGAAAAGGTCTTGCCGTCCTTGTCATAGGCATAGCCCGTGTCGGGCTTGAGCTCCCACGGCATCGCCGCGGTCTGCGCGTATGCGGGCGCGGCAAATGCGCCGAGCACGGCTACAACTGCAAACGGCTTCGTTGAAAATGCCATCATCCATCCTCCCCTTCGTTGGGGCATCCGTCTTGAACAAATCACGAACGGTATGTCCCGGTCAATTTGCGATAGCGCCGCAGCGCATCACGTCCTGCCCAGCAGTTTGTGATTTTCCCTTCGACCCCGCGCGACTATGTTCCGCTTTCGGTCTAGAACGCAATTCGACAAAAATATTGGTGGGGATGATTCGGGATGAAGCATGTGATGAGAGTTTGCCCGGCTGCGGCGCTGCTGCTGACGGTGCTGGCGCCGGCCGCCAGGGCCGATGATTACCAGCTCAGCCACAACCAGCGCATTTCCTGCAGCCGCGGCCTTGCCCCGGGCAAGCTGAACACCGCGACCTGCAAATCCTACACCTATGTCTTCAACACCAAGACCTCGGAATATTTCCGCTGCCAGGTCTCGCTGGCGCTGACCCGCGACAACAAGGAGGTCATCAACGTCCAGACCGACGGCGGCTGCACCAAGAAGCCGCGCATCTTCGAGACCGACGGCAAGTACGATTTCGACACCACCGAGACCGAGCCGCCGAACACCAACTCGTTCTTCGGCCCCGGGGGCTATTCGATCTGGGCCGCCGACGTCACTGCGCAGAAAGTGCGCGGCTGCATCACCATCTCCTCCGGCCTCGGCTCCGACATCTCGAAGTGCCTGGACATGACGTTCCAGTGATGCCGCGCTCTCTCCCGCAAGCTTGCGGGGAGCGCGATCGCATATGAGTTTGGCGGGGCCTGAGCGCAGCGCCTCGTCCTTCGGGACGACCGCTTTCAGCGGTCTCCTCAGGAGGAGGCTGAGCGGCAGCTTTGCCTGTCGAAACTGTTGCCACGCTCTCCGTCCTCATCCTGAGGGCCCGCGGTAGGCGGGCGTCTCGAAGGATGTGACGCGGGCGGCTGCGCCACGTCGCCGCACCGTCCGGTTCCCAAAAAGTCGAGCCGGAACGGCCGTTTACCGCAGTGCTGTTTTGCCTTTTGGATGGGTTGACCCGCCCCCTTCATCCGGCCAATTTCGCCGCCGGTTTGGGGAGTACAACAACCATGAAACGGACGATCATCGGCGTGGCCGCGGCTCTTGCCCTGGCGGCGTCGGCGCCTTGCGCGCACGCGCAGTCTTTCATCAACGTGCTGACCGGCGGCACCTCCGGCGTCTACTATCCGCTCGGCGTCGCGATCGGGAAGATCTACGGCGACAAGATTCCAAACGTGAAGACCCAGGTGCAGGCCACGAAGGCCTCGGTCGAGAATTTGATCCTGCTGCAGCAGGGCCGCGGCGAGCTGGCGTTCACGCTGGGCGACTCGCTGAAAGCCGCCTGGGATGGCGACGAGGAAGCCGGTTTCAAGACCAAGCTGGACAAGCTGCGCACCATCGGCGCGATCTATCCGAACTACATCCAGATCGTCGCAACCGCCGAAAGCGGCATCAAGACGCTCGCGGACCTCAAGGGCAAGAGCCTTTCGGTCGGCGCGCCCAAATCGGGCACCGAGCTGAACTCCCGCGCGATCCTGGCCGCCGCCGGCATGAGCTACAAGGACCTCGGCAAGGTCGAATATCTGCCCTTCGCCGAATCCGTCGACCTCATGAAGAACCGCCAGCTGGGTGCGACGCTTCAATCGGCCGGCCTCGGCGTGGCCTCGCTGAAGGACCTCTCGACCTCGGCCTCGATCACCGTGGTGTCGGTGCCGAAGGAGACCGTGGACAAGATCGGCCCGCCCTTCATCTCCGCGACCATTCCGGCCAACACCTATACCGGCCAGGACAAGGACGTGCCGACCGCGGCCGTGGTGAACTATCTCGTCACCAGCTCGGCGGTGTCGGATGATCTCGCCTATCAGATGACAAAGCTGGTTTACGAGTCGCTGCCCGAGGTTGCCAACGCGCACGCCGCCGGCAAGGAGATCAAGCTCGAGACCGCCGCTACCGGCAGCCCGGTTCCGCTGCACCCCGGCGCGATCCGCTACTACAAGGAAAAGGGGCTGATCAAGTAATCTCCCTCTGTTGTCATTCGGGGGCGGCTCGTCAGAGCCGAACCCGGAATCTCGAGACTCCGGGCTCGATGCTTCGCATCGCCCCGGAAATGACGACGAGAGACTTTCGTGGATGCCCGGGTCATAGGCGAGCGGAAGCGGCGCCGTCCTTCAGACGGCTATGCAGGGCATGACGTATTCGGGGTGCAGCGCGAATGCTGTAGGAGCTCATCAGGGCGCGGGGAATATTGATGTTGCAGGCAGAGGCCACCGAGGCCCCCATCAAGGTCGAGTTCGACAATTTTGAGCACGGTTTCCCGGAAGGTTTCGGCCCGGGCTGGTGGGGCACGCTCGCCTACTGGATCGGCATCGCGTTTGCGACTTTCCAGCTCTATGTCGCCGCCTTCAACTATCTGCCGAGCCAGGTGGTGCGCGGCGTTCATGTCGGCTTCCTGGTGCTGCTCACCTTCGGCCTGATCGCCAACTTCACCGCGAAGAGCGATTTCGGCCGCGCGCTGGGCTGGGTGATCGGCGCCGCCGGCTTCTTCTGCGGGCTCTATCAGTGGATCTTCTATGCCGATCTGATCGCGCGCGACGGTGATCCGACCAAACTCGACCTCGCGGTCGGAACGCTGCTGGCGGTGCTGATCTTCGAGGGAACGCGGCGCCTGATGGGCGCGGCGCTGCCGCTGATGTGCGGCGCCTGTCTGCTGTACTGGTTCTTCGGGCAATATCTGCCGTCGCCGCTCAATCACCGCGGTTATGATTTCGACCAGATCGTCACGCATCTGTCGTTCGGCACCGAAGGCTTCTACGGCGTGCCGATCTACGTCTCGGCGACCTACATCTTTCTCTTCATCCTGTTCGGCTCGTTCCTAGAGCGGGCCGGCATGATCCAGCTGTTCACCGACGTCTCACTCGGCCTGTTCGGCCGCACCCGCGGCGGCCCCGCCAAGGTCGCGGTGTTCGCCTCGGGCATGATGGGCACCATCTCCGGTTCGGGCGTCGCCAACGTCGTCACCGTCGGCCAGTTCACCATTCCCTTGATGATCAAGTTCGGCTACCGCCGCGCGTTCGCGGCAGGCGTCGAGGCCACGGCCTCGATGGGCGGCCAGATCATGCCGCCGGTGATGGGCGCGGTCGCGTTCATCATGGCGGAGACGCTCGGCGTCCAGTACTCGGAAATCGTGAAGGCCGCCGCGATCCCCGCGATCCTCTATTTCGCTTCCGCGTTCTGGATGGTGCATCTCGAAGCCGGCAAGCACGGGCTCGTCGGCATGAAGCGCTCGGAGATCCCGAGCGCGTGGAAGGCGCTGGTGACGCGCTGGTATCTCGTGCTGCCGCTGGCAGCCCTCGTCTACATGCTGTTCGAAGGCTTTACGCCGCTCTATGCCGGCAGCATGGGCCTTGCGCTGACGGTGACGCTGATCCTCGGCACCGCCATCACGTCCGGCGCGCCCTCGAATGTGATCCGCACCATCTTCTGGATCGGCCTTGCGCTGGTCGTCGCCGCACTGTCGCGCGACGGTCTCCAGATCGTGCCGGTCGCGAGCGTCGTGGTCGGTTTGATCGTGATCACCGCTTTCATCCGCGGCGGGCTCAAGGCCTTGCGCGAATGCCGCGATGCGCTGGCCGAGAGCGCGAAGTCCGCGATCACCGTCGGCATGGCCTGCGCCATCGTCGGCGTCATCATCGGCATGATGTCGCAGACCGGCGTCGGCACCATCTTCGGCAGCTGGGTGATCGGGCTCGGCGAGAAGAGCCTGTTCCTGGCGCTGATCATGACCATGCTGCTCTCGATCCTGCTCGGCACGGGCATTCCCACCATCCCGACCTACATCATCACCGCCGCGCTGGCCGCGCCGGCGCTGGCCAAGTTAGGGGTGCCCCTGATCGCGAGCCACATGTTCGCGTTCTATTACGGCATCATGGCCGACCTCTCGCCGCCGGTGGCGCTGGCCGCGCTCGCGGCGGCGCCGATCGCCAAGGAGAACCCGGACAAGATCGGCTGGGAGGCGATGCGCATCGCGCTCGCCGGCTACGTCATTCCCTTCATCTTCGTCTATTCGCCGGCCTTGATGCTGCAGGCCGGCGATCCCATGGCGGCCAAGCTCGGCTTCTACGGTGCGGTGGCGCTGGCGAGCTTCAAGGCGCTGGTGGCGATCGGCCTGTTCGGCATGGTGGCGATCGGATTCCTGTTCACGCGGCTGTCGCTGCTCGAACGTGTGGTCGCGCTCGGGGCCGCGCTGTGTCTGCTCGGCGATTTCGCCTTCAGCGACACCGCGGGCTTCGTGCTCTCGGCTGCGCTGTTGCTGTGGCAATGGCGGCAGCGCCGGCCGGCAGCGGTCGAGGCGGTGTGAGTCTCTGCTTTGCGACAGCTGGCGGCGTGAAGGCGCTGGCGCTGTCCGCGTTCACGCTTGCATGGACGCATTCGATCGCCAAGGTCGACTGGCAGGAAGACTGGCGCGTCACACCGGCCGGTCTCGAGCTGGTGCAGGCGCGCGTGAAGGGCACCGGTCCCGGCATGGAGCCGCCGCCCGAGGCGCGGCTCGCCGACGGCTGGTTTCAGTGGCAGCCGCAGCGCGCGTCGTTGCCGGAGGTCGTGCTCGGCAATTCCGGCGCGGCGGGGGAGTGGCGGTTGTGCCATGAGGGTACGTGCCAGACGCTTTCGGAGATTGTCGGCCATCCCGTCGGTGCTAACGTCACCACGATGAAGATATGCAACGATCCGTAGCCCGCCACGCCCGGGCTACAAGAACAACAACACGGGAGACACGCGATGGATCGGCTCAAGGGCAAGGTTGCGATGGTGGTGGGGGCCGGCTCGATCGGACCCGGCTGGGGCAACGGCAAGGCGACCGCGGTGACATTCGCACGCGAGGGCGCGCAGGTGTTTTGCGTCGACCGCAACGGCGCGGCGGCCGAGGAGACCGCGAACATTATCACCAGCGAGGGCGGCAAGGCGATGGCGTTCACCGCCGACGTCGCGCGGCCTGCCGAGATCGAGGCGATGGTCGCCGCTTGCCTGAAAGCCTATGGCCGCATCGACGTGCTCGACAACAATGTCGGCATCGCCGAGATGGGCAGCGTGGTCGAGGTCACCGAGGAGAGCTGGGACCGCGTCTTCAGCGTCAACCTCAAGAGCGCCTATTTCGCCATGAAGCACGTCATCCCCGTGATGGTGAAGCAGGGCGGCGGCTCGATCATCAACATCTCCTCGATCGCCTCGATCCGCCACATGGGCATCTCCTACGTGACCTACGGCGCCTCGAAGGCGGCGATGAACCAGATGACGCGCACCACCGCGATCGAGTTCGCGCGGCATCATGTCCGCGTCAACGCAATCCTGCCCGGCCTGATGAAGACACCGATGGTGGAGCATTCCGCGGGCCTCGCCAACAGCTACGCCAAGGGCGATATCGAGGCGATGTGGCGCGCCCGCGATGCGCAGGTGCCGATGGGGCATATGGGCGATGCCTGGGACGTCGCGAATGCGGCGCTGTTTCTGGCGTCGGACGAGTCGAAATATGTGACGGGGATCGAGCTCGTGGTGGACGGCGGGATCACGTGCAAGGCGGGGGCTTAACGCACTTCAACCAGCCCCGTCATCCTGAGGTGCGACGCGCGGGATGCAGAGCATCGCGCGGGGAGCCTCGAAGGATGAGCGGCCCCGCTGCAGCCGGGCCGTCGCCCTTCGAGGGCCGCTGAAGAAGCGGCCACCTCAGGGTGACGGATTTTGCATTCATGCTTCCGGGACGACGGCGGTGGTTGTGGCTCCTACTGCGCCAGCGCCAAGATCCCGCCGGCGAATGTGTGCCACGTCGCGGTCCCGCTGATCGGCCAGTTCAAGAACTTCACCGCCAGCATCGCCAACGTGCCATAGATGTAGACCGGATGCACGCGGCCCTCGGTGCGCCAGTCGCGCACCATGGCGATTACGAGCAGGAGCGAGGCCACCACCGCCGGGGCGATCGTGACGGGCACCGGCGGCGGGCCGGACGGTCCGGGAGGGGCGAGGAAGGTCAGGAACCAGCGTGCGATGGCGGCATCGAGGATCGAGACCGCAGCGAGCAGCATCAGGCGCTTGTGAATCTCGGGCCGGCGCGTGTTCATGATCGCGACCACGAACACCACCGCGAAGAACGCGATGCCGCTCATCGGCACGATCGAGAAGGCGACGCCGGCGTCGGTTTGCCCGACTGCAGCGGCGTGCTTCATCGACGTGACCGAGGCGAGGAAGCCGAAGATCGTCATCGCGGTGGCGAGCGACACGCCGGCGATGCCGAGGGCGCGGTGATTGACCACGCGGCCGGAGGCCGCGAGCCAGGTCTGGAGCACGAAATAGAGCGTCCAGGTGAAGAACAGCAATCCGTGGAAATGAATCACCGGGCCGGCGGAAAATGTCCGGTGGGCGAGCGGTAGCCAATAGGTCGGTGCAAAGCCGAGGAATGCGGTGGCCGCGCAGGCCAGCGCCATGTGGAGATAAAAATATCGTGCAGGCGACGCATCACGCGCGCGTACACGACGGTCGTCGATCAAGGTCGTCATCTGGAATGTGTCTGCGGAAGTGGGGTTTGGTTCAAACCTGTGTCGTCCCGGCGCAGCGCGAGCCCGAAACCCATAACCGCAGGATCGTGTTTGACGAAGCCTCGGAATCGGCAGTCTCGCGCCAAAACCTCTCCCTGTGCTGATGGGTCCTGGATCGGCGCTCAGCTTCGCTACGCTTGTCCGGGACGACAGCGAGCCTAGCCTATCCCCCCGCGCTCAATTCTGCGCGATCGAGCTCTTCCTCGATGCGGTGAAACGCATCGTCGCCGATCACCTCGGTGGTACGGAGGTCGAAGATCGATTTGCGTGCGGCCTCGATGGCGCGGCGGCGCAAGGGATCGGCGGGCAGTTCGCCATTGGCGATGCCGCCGTGCGGATCATCGTCGGCCTGCATCAGGATGGCGCGGTATTCGAGCCGCAGGATTTCCGCCTCCTCCGACGGATCGTCCTCGATCGCATCGAGCGCCGCGCGATAGGCCACGGCGCGGGCGCGCGCGACCTCGACCCCGACGGGGTCGTCGTCCTTGAGGTTGAAGGCCAGGATCAGCGGCCGCAGCGTCAGGCCCTGGACCACCAGCGAACCCAGCACGACGGCAAAGGCGATGAAGACAATGAAGTCGCGATAGGGGAAGTGTTCGGGCAAGGCAAAGGCGGTGGCAAGCGTGACGAGGCCGCGCATGCCGCACCAGGAGATGATGAGGCCGCCCTTGGGCGAGGCGACGGCCTTCGGGTCCTTCGGGTGATAGAGCCCGCGCGCGATCAGCACGCGCAATGTCGTGCGGTAGAATGCAATCCAGGCGAGCCGCACCAGCACCACCGTGAGCAGGATCCAGGCCGCCGCGACGCAATATTCCCACCGCACGTCCGTATCCAGCCGCGTCCAGATCGGCCGCATCTGCATGCCGATCAGCATGAAGGCGAGCACATTGAGCACGAACACCATCGTCTCCCACACCGCATATGACGGCACCCGCAGCCGCGCCGGTATGCGCGCCGGCGCGGTGCGCGCAATGGTGATGGCGTAGGTCACGATGGTGAGGATGCCGGAGAGGCCGAGATGCTCGGCGGCGATCCAGATCATGAAAGTGGTGGCGAACTGCACGATGATCGCGCTCGGGGCCTCGGTTACGCGCTCCATGATCGGCGGGATGATGCGGGCTGCGAGGAGACCGGCGAGAACGCTGCCGACCAGCGCCAGCGCCAGGGTCGGCGCGACCTCGCTCCAGGTCAGATGCTCGGTGGCGACCGCGCCGACCGCAATGCGATAGATCAGCAGCGCGCTGGCGTCGTTGAGCAGGCTTTCGCCCTCCAGCACCTTGACCATGCGATGAGGCAGCTTGACCTGGCTCAGGATCGCGACCGCGGCCGCGGCATCCGGCGGCGCCACGATCGCACCGAGCGCCACCGCCGCGGCCCAGGGCATGTCGGGCATCAGCCGGTGCGCGACATAGGCGACGCCAGCCGTGGTCAGACCGACCGCGGCGACCACCAGGGTCGAGACCGGAACCCAGTTGTTGCGCAAGTCCCGCAGCGAGGTGTCGAAGGCGGCATCGAGCAGGACCGGTGCGACAAAAAGCGCCAAGGCGAGGTCCGGCTCCAGCGCCCAGGACGGGCTGTTCGGCACGAAGGCGATCAGCGCGCCGCCGATGGCGAGAAAGGTCGGGTAAGGGACCTTGATCCGCCGCGCCAGCGCCGATAATGCAACGGCGCCGAGCAGCAGCGCGATGATCCATTCGAATGTCGACACGTCGATCCCCGAGGCCAATTTGAACGGTGCCACAAGCTAGCACCAATCCGGCCGTATGTTGGATAGTACGGCCGCAAGGCAAGACTGAAGACGAATTTCCGACCGCAACAGCATGCGTTTTCAAAAGCTCATTCAACCGTCAGGTGCCGTTCTGCTTTCCGCGCTCTTGCTCGCCGCCGCTCATGCCGCGACCGGCGGCGAGCCGGTGGCCGTCGCGCCGGTCGACGTCGCGCCATGCCTCGCGGCAACCGTGGCCGACGACATGGACAAGGCGGCCTCCGCCTGCGCGGCTGTGATCGACAACGAGAAGACGGCGAAGGCGGATCTGGTCAAGGCGCTGATCGCGCGCGGCGCGCTTTATGCGCGGCATGACCAGATCGACCGCGCGATCGCCGACGACACCCGCGCGTTGCAGCTCGATCCCACGCTCGCCGATGTCTTCAACGCGCGCGGCGAGCTCTGGCTGAAGAAGGGCGACAAGCCCAAGGCGGTACAGGATTTCGGCGCTGCGCTGAAGATCGATCCGAACCACGAGAAGGCCAAGGCCAATCACAGAACGATGGCGCGGGAGCTCGAGCGGATCGGGGCGCAGATGGCGGTCGCCGGCAAGCCAAGCTTCAACTGCGCCCGCGCCTCCCGGGCCGTTGAGAAGGCGATCTGCGCCAGCCGCGAGCTCGCCGATCTCGACCGCGAGATTTTTGCGTCGAATGCGCGCGCGATCCGGGAAGCGCGCAATCCTGCGGAAGCGAAGAACCACCAGCGCGAGCAGGATGAATTCATCGCCCGCCGCAATGCCGGGTACGGCCGGCCCGGGTATGATCTGAAGAAGGCAATGCAGGAGCGGCTGCAGCGGATCAACGGCGTGGACGGGTATTGAGGTTCTTCTTCGCCTCTCCCCGCGTGCCGGGAGAGGCCGGAATTTGCGATAGCAAATTCCGGGCGAGGGGACTCTCCGCGCGTTCGACGCCCTCCGCCTTTTGCGGATGCAGCACCCTCACCCCGACGCTCTCCCCGTAAGAACGGAGAGAGGGAGCTGATAGATTTCAGCTTGAACCGCGGCCCGTTCCCGGGAAAATAGCCCTCAAACAAGGCCGGCACTTGATCCGGGTCATGGCGGGACGTCCGTCGTGCCGCAAGGTCGGGGCCAGGCGAATAAAGGGAACGGGAGCGCGGAATGAACGCCGAGGGTGGAAGCAAGTATCACGACGTCCATGCGCGCTCGCTGGCCGATCCGGAAGGGTTTTGGGCCGAGGCGGCCAAGGAGATCGACTGGATCGAGTCGCCGAAGAAGATCTTCGATGCCTCGCAAGGCGTCTACGGCCGCTGGTTCACCGGCGGTGTGGTCAACACCTGCCACAACGCGCTCGACCGTCATGTCGAACGCGGCCGCGCCGACCAGGTCGCTCTGATCCATGACTCGCCGCTGACGGGCAGCATCACCAAATTCACTTATGCCGAACTCCTCGGCGAGGTGCAGGCGCTTGCCGCAGTCATGCAGGATTTCGGCGTCGCCAAGGGCGACCGCATCATCCTCTATATGCCGATGGTGCCGGAGGCCGTGGTCGCGGTGCTCGCCTGCGCGCGCATCGGCGCGGTGCACTCGGTGGTGTTCGGCGGCTTTGCGGCCAAGGAGCTCGGCACCCGCATCGACGACGCGCAGCCAAAGCTGATTCTCTCCGCGAGCTGCGGCATCGAGCCCGGCCGCATCGTGCAGTACAAGCCGCTGCTCGACGAGGCGATCAAGCTCGCATCAGCGAAGCCCAAGGCCTGCATCGTGCTGCAACGTCCCCAACTAACTTGCGATCTCACGCCGGGGCGCGATTATGATTGGGCGAGCCTGCGCCGCAAGGCACTGAACGAGGGCAAGAAGGCGCCTTGCGTTCCCGTCGCCGCCACCGATCCGCTCTACATTCTGTACACCTCGGGCACGACGGGCATCCCCAAGGGCGTGGTGCGCGACAATGGCGGGCATCTGGTCGCGGTGAAATGGTCGATGTTCAACCTCTATGGCGTCCAGCCGGGCGAGGTCTGGTGGTGCGGCTCGGACATCGGCTGGGTGGTCGGCCACAGCTACATCATCTATGGCCCGCTGCTGCATGGCGCGACCTCGATCATGTATGAGGGCAAGCCGGTCGGCACGCCCGACGCCGGCGCGTTCTGGCGCGTCATCTCCGAGCACAAGGCGGTCGCCTTCTTCACGGCGCCGACCGCGTTCCGCGCCATCCGCAAGGAGGATCCGGACGGCAAGTTCATCCGGCAATACGACCTCTCGAAATTCCGCACGCTGTTCCTCGCCGGCGAGCGCGCCGATCCGCCGACGGTGGAATGGGCGGAGCAGCAGCTGAAGGTGCCCGTGATCGATCATTGGTGGCAGACCGAGACCGGCTGGTGCATCGCCGGCAATCCGGTCGGTCTCGGCATGCTGCCGGTGAAGCACGGCTCGCCGACGGTGCCGATGCCGGGCTATCAGGTCGACGTCGTGGACGAAGCGGCAAAGCCGGTCGGTCCCAACACGATGGGCTCGATCGTGATCAAACTGCCGATGCCGCCCGGCTGCCTGCCGACGCTGTGGAATCAGGATGCGCGCTTTAGGGAAGCCTACCTCAGCGAATTCCCCGGCTATTACAAAACCTCGGACGCCGGCTACAAGGACGAGGATGGCTATGTCTTCGTGATGGGCCGCACCGACGACATCATCAATGTCGCCGGCCATCGTCTGTCCACCGGCGGCATGGAGGAGATCCTGGCCTCGCATCCGGATGTCGCCGAATGCGCCGTGCTCGGCGTCAAGGACGCGATCAAGGGCGAGGTGCCCTGCGGCTTTCTGGTGCTCAAGGCAGGCGTGAAGCGCGCACCAAACGAGATCGAGAAGGAGATCGTCGCGCTGGTGCGCGAGCGGCTCGGCCCCGTCGCCGCCTTCAAGCTCGCCATCACCGTCGGCCGCCTGCCCAAGACGCGCTCGGGCAAGATCCTGCGCGGCACCATCAAGAAGATCGCCGACGGCGAGCCCTGGACCATGCCGGCCACCATCGAGGACCCCAAGGTGCTGGACGAGATCGGCGAGGCGCTGAAGGGGCGGGTGTGAGGTGAAGCGTCATGGCAGCGAGGAGAGGCGCTGCTTCACCGCCTCCACTGTCATCGCCCGCGCAGGCGGGCGATCCAGTACTCCGCGGCGGTTGTTGTCTAACCCGTTGACCGCCGCGGCGTACTGGATTCCCCGCTTTCGCGGGGAATGACGACGACTGGGGAACGGCATCCGGGGACTTACTATCTCCTCATTCCGCGTTAAACAGGGCCGTGCCAACAGGGGACCTCGTATGCCACTCGCCACCGCGCCGCGCCTGCTTGCAGCCGTAGCACTCGCCATCGCCCTCTCCGCCTGCTCCGCGCGCTACCAGACGCCGGTGGCGATGGGCGGCGACGATGACGATGCGGTCTGCCAGAGCCGCGGCTATGCGCAGGGCTCGCCCGAATACGTGGCCTGCCGCAAGGACCGCGACGTCCAGCGCAGTGCCGCCACCGCCCGCGCCGACCGCCGCCAGCGCGATCTCGGCGAATACATGCTGAACCATCCCGAGCGGCCGTAAGGCGCGCTCCCTCCACTTTCGCCGTCATTGCGCTCGCAATGACGAAATCGGTGAGAGTTATCCCACGACAATGGGCAATTGAGCTCGAAAAAAAAGCGGCAGGTTTCCCTGCCGCGTTTTCTTGTTCGATCGTAAACGAAGAGCGGAGCGTTACTCCTCGCTGTCCTCGTGCTTCTTGCCGCCGAGTGTCTTGAGCTTGGCGAACACGGCGTCGACGTTGAGGTCGTCGCCGGACTTCTCCGCTGGCTCGTACTCGTCCTTGCGGGTGGTCTCGGAGGCCGGCAGCAGGGTGGCGCCGCCATAGGCTGCGTCGACCGGCTTTTCCTTCGCGGCGCGCTGCACCTCGAAATCGAGCTCGATCTGCGAGCAGAGGCCGAGCGTCACGGGGTCGATCGGGGTCAGCTGCGAGGTGTTCCAGTGGGTGCGGTCGCGCACGCTGGCGATGGTGCTCTTGGTGGTGCCGACCAGACGCATGATCTGGGCGTCCTTGAGCTCCGGATGGCTGCGCAGCAGCCAGAGGATGGCGCTCGGGCGCTCATGGCGGCGCGACACCGGGGTGTAGCGCGGGCCCTTGCGCTTCGGCTGGGGCGGCAGCACCACCTTGCTCTCCTGGAGGCGGAGCCGGTAATCCGGGTTCTTCTCACCCTTCTCGATCTCCTCGCGGGTCAGCTGGCCGTTGGAGAGCGGATCCATGCCCTTGATGCCCTGGGCGGCATCGCCATCGGCGATCGCACGCACCTCGAGGGGGTGCATCTTGGTGAAATCGGCGACCTGGTCGAAGGTCAGCGCGGTGTTGTCCAGCAGCCAGACGGCGGTCGCCTTGGGCATCAGAGGTGCGTTGCTCATGGCAAATCTCCTTTGTGCTTCGCCCACCCCTCTGGAGGCGAAACCGGTGGTCATCAGCGATGACAGGGAATTCGCGCTATATAAGCCCGGAGGGGCTGGCCACGCAATGGTTCTGCTATAGATAGTGCCTTGACAGCGCCCGAAAGGGGGCCCAATTCCCTCTGCAGACCCGGTAAAGTCCGAGCAACCGTTTTTAGCCCTTTCCAGCCATCGACCGCCCCCGCCAGAAGGCGAAACGGGTGATTCGGTCCCGAGATCGCTCAATGTCAGCCAAACCAGACCTCAAGATCGTGCTTTGTTCTCCCCGCGGTTTCTGCGCCGGGGTGGTCCGGGCGATCGACACCGTGGAACGGGCGCTCGATAAATACGGCGCCCCCGTTTATGTTCGCCACGAGATTGTGCACAATAAATACGTCGTCGATGGGTTGAAGAAGAAGGGCGCTATCTTCGTCGAGGAACTGGCCGAAATCCCGGAAAATACGACTGCTCCGGTCGTGTTCTCGGCCCATGGCGTGCCGAAATCGGTTCCGGCCGACGCCCAGTCCCGCAACCTGTTCTCGCTGGATGCGACCTGCCCGCTGGTGACCAAGGTGCATCGCGAGGCTGCGATCCACTTCAAGCGCGGCCGCGAGATCTTCCTGATCGGCCATTCGCATCATCCCGAGGTGGTCGGCACCCTCGGCCAGCTGCCGGCCGGCGCCGTCACCCTGATCGAGACCGCCGAGGACGCCAAGACCATCAATCCGAAGGACCCGAACAATCTCGCCTTCGTGACCCAGACCACGCTGTCGATCGACGACACCGCCGAGATCGTGGCGCTGCTCAAGGAGCGCTTCCCGAACATCAACGGTCCGCACAAGGAAGACATCTGCTACGCCACCACCAACCGGCAGCTCGCAGTGAAGAAGGTGGCGCCGGTGGTGGACGCGCTGATCGTCGTCGGTGCCCCCAATTCGTCGAACTCGCAGCGCCTGCGCGAGGTCGCCGAGCGCGAGGGCTGCAAGGTCGCGGTTCTGGCGCAGCGCGCCACCGACATTGACTGGGACAAGTTCGGCAACATCTCGAGCCTCGGCATCACCGCGGGCGCGTCCGCGCCGGAGGTGATCGTCGAGGAGATCATGGACGCCTTCGCCGAGCGCTACACGCTGCATGTGGAGACGGTCTCGGCCGCGGAAGAGAACGAGTTCTTCCCGCTGCCGCGCTCGGTGCGCCCCGAAGCCGCCGCAGAGTAAATCTGCATGGCGGTCTACACCGACGTTGCCGCCGACGAGCTTGCGGATTTCCTGAGGCAATACGATCTCGGCGAATTGCTCTCCTACAAGGGCATCGCCGAGGGCGTCGAGAATTCCAACTTCCTGCTGCACACGAGCAAAGGCTCGTTCATCCTCACGCTCTATGAGAAGCGCGTGGCGAAGAACGATCTGCCGTTCTTCCTCGCGCTGATGACGCATCTGGCCGAGCACGGCGTGAGCTGTCCGCTGCCGGTGAAGGCGAAAGACGGAGAAGCGCTGCGCGAGCTGTCGGGCCGCCCCGCCGCGATCATCACCTTTCTCGAAGGCGTCTGGCCGCGCAAGCCGAATGCGACGCATTGCGCCGGCGTCGGCGAGGGGCTGGCCAGGATGCATCTGGCCGGCGCGAACTTCGCGATCAAGCGCGCCAATGCGCTCTCGGTTGCGGGCTGGCGCCCGCTGTTCGATGCAGCCGCAAACCGCGCCGACGAGGTGCAGCCGGACCTGCGCAGCTTCCTTGCCACCGAGCTCGACCATCTCTCGAGTGGGGTCTGGCCGACCAATCTGCCCGAAGGCGTGATCCACGCCGACCTCTTCAACGACAACGTCTTTTTCCTCGGCGACAAGCTCTCGGGGATCATCGACTTCACTTTCGCCTGCAACGACATGCTGGCCTATGACGTCGCGATCTGCCTCAACGCGTGGTGCTTCGAGCCGGATCATTCGTTCAACGTCACCAAGGCGCGCGCCTTCCTCAATGCCTATGGCCGGGTGCGAAAGCTGAGCGAGGCCGAGGAGACCGCGCTGCCGCTGCTGGCACGCGGCGCCGCGATCCGCTTCCTGCTGACGCGGCTGGTGGACTGGCTCAACGTGCCACCGGGCGCGCTTGTGAAGCCGAAGGACCCGCTCGAATATGTCCGCAAGCTGCGCTTCCACCAGAGCGTTTCCAGCGTGCGCGACTATGGGCTGACGCCGTCAGGACTGGTCGCGTGAGCGAAAAGCCGGTCGTCACGATCTATACCGACGGCGCCTGCTCGGGAAATCCGGGGCCCGGCGGCTGGGGCGCGATCCTGAAGTTCGGCGACAAGGAAAAAGAGCTGAACGGCGGCCAGCCGCACACCACCAACAACCAGATGGAATTGATGGCGGCGATCTCCGCGCTCGAAGCGCTGAAGAAGCCGTGCACCGTCGATCTCTACACCGACAGCCAATATGTCCGGCAGGGCATCACCGGGTGGATTTACGGTTGGAAGCGCAACGGCTGGCGCACCGCCGACAAGAAGCCGGTCAAGAATGTCGAGCTATGGCAGCGCCTCGATGCGGCGTTGAAGCAGCACGAAGTGCGCTGGCATTGGGTCAAGGGCCACGCCGGGCATCCGGAGAACGAGCGGGCCGATCAGCTCGCGCGCGATGGGATCGTGAAGGCGCGGTTGCAGCAGCGGGTGAGCGAGTAACGAGGCGCTCGCTCTCTCCACTCGTGATGGCCGGGCTCGACCCGGCCAATGTGCGACCACGAACGTGGATGCCCGGGACAAGCCCGGGCATGACGTCATCCTTCGCCTAAAGCTTACAGCTGCCCCAGCAGCGTATCGCCGCCGGAGACCTCGACCTTGCCGGGCATCGCTTCGAGGTTCAGCTTCTTGACCACGCCGTCCTCGACCAGCATCGAGTAGCGCTTGGAGCGGATGCCGAGGCCGTTGGCGGAGGCATCGAGCTCCATGCCGATCGCCTTGGTGAAATCGGCATTGCCGTCGGCGAGGAAGACGGCCTCGTCGCGCTGGTCGGTGTCGCGCTTCCAGGCGTTCATCACGAAAGCGTCGTTGACGGAGACGATGGCGATGGTGTCGACGCCCTTGTCCTTCATGGCATAGGCGTTGAGGAAGATGCTCGGCAGGTGCATCTTGTGGCAGGTGCCGGTATAGGCGCCGGGCACGGCGAACAGCGCCACCTTCTTGCCCTTGAAGATGTCGTCGGTGGTCTTCACCTGCGGGCCTTCCGCCGTCATCACGCGGAATTTCGCCTCGGGCAGCTTGTCGCCAGTCTGGATCGCCATCGTGAGTCTCCCTGAAAATCGGTCCCGCTTTTTAGACCGTGGCGCGGGCCTGCACAATATTGCCGACTGGGAAAGCAGCGGGGGCGGCGTCCCTTCACCGTGATGTCATCAGCCGGCAAAACCGCCGCTGTCGAGGAAGGCCTGCTCCTCTTCGGTCGTATCGCGGCCGAGCAGGCGGTTGCGATGGGGGAAGCGGCCGAACCGCTGGATGATGTCGGCGTGCTCCCTGGCGTATTTCAGATTTTCGGCATTGTCGGTGTTTTCGAACAGCGCAACGCAATGCAGCTGATCGGGCAGATGCTCGGAATGCATGAAGGGCAGATAGAGGAATTCGAGCAGCATCGGATCGATCCTGCGGTCGACGCCCCGGTCGATGGCGCGGCGGGCGACTTCGCGCGCCAGCGCGTCGGAGGCGAAGGCTTCGCGGGTGCCGCGAAACATGTTGCGCGGAAACTGGTCGAGCACGATGACGAGCGCGAGCGCGCCGTCGTCGCTGTCCTCCCAAGACGCCAGCTCGCCGGCGGCCGCCTTCTGCCACAGCGGCAGAAACCGGCGCCTGACCTCGGCGTCGAAAGTCTCGCTATGCTCGTACCAGCGCTCGCGGCCGGCCTCGCGCCAGAAGGCGAGAATGCCGGCCGGGGTGTTGTCACTCACGTCGGTCATGAATCAGCGATGCGGCTTACGCCGCCTCCGCCTTCTTCTCGTCGCGCAGCTGCCGGCGCAGGATCTTGCCGACATTGGTCTTCGGCAGGTCGGTGCGGAATTCGATGTGCTTGGGCACCTTGTAGCCGGTGAGCTGCTCCTGGCAGAACCTGATGACGTCCTCCGCCGCGAGATTCGGATCCTTCTTGACCACGAAGGCCTTCACCGCCTCGCCCGACTTGGAATCGGGGATGCCGATCACGGCGCATTCGAGCACGCCGGGATGGCTCGCGATCACTTCCTCGATCTCGTTCGGATAGACGTTGAAGCCTGAGACCAGGATCATGTCCTTCTTGCGGTCGACGATCTTGGTGTAGCCCCTCTCGTCCATCACGCCGATGTCGCCGGTGCGGAAATAGCCATCCGCCGTCATGACCTTGGCGGTCTCTTCCGGCCTGTTCCAGTAGCCCGACATCACCTGCGGACCCTTGGCGCAAATCTCGCCGGCCTGGCCGAGCGGCAGCTCGTTGCCGTCGTCGTCGCGGATCGAGATCCAGGTCGACGGCACGGGGATGCCGATCGATCCTGAGAACTCGGTCGTGGTCGCGGGGTTACAGGTCAGCGTCGGCGAGGTCTCCGACAGGCCGTAGCCTTCGGCGATGAAGCAGCCGGTCACCGCCTTCCACTGCTCGGCCACCGGGCGCTGCACAGCCATGCCGCCGCCGTTGGAGATCTTCAGCTTGGAGAAGTCGAGCTTCTTGAAATCAGGGTGCTGCATCAGCCCGTTATAGAGCGTATTCACGGCCGGGAAGCTGTTGACTTGGTACTTTGCGAGCTCCTTGACGAAGCCGGCAATGTCGCGCGGGTTCGGGATCAACAGGTTACAGCCGCCGGCGCGCACCGCGAGCAGGTAGCACGCCGTCAGCGCGAAGATGTGGTAGAGCGGCAGCGCGCACACGATCATCAGCTGCTCGACATGCGGCGGCTGCGCCAGCGCCGGCTGGAGCCAGGCGTCGTTCTGCAGGACGTTGGCGACGATGTTGCGATGAAGCAGCGTGGCGCCTTTGGAGACGCCGGTGGTGCCGCCGGTATATTGCAGGAAGGCGACGTCGCCGGGTGAGAGCTTCGGCTTGTTGAAGGTCAAGCCGCGGCCGGCCGCAAGCGCGTCGTTGAAGGACACCGCGCCCGGCAGCGAGAAGGCCGGCACCATCTTCTTGACGCGGCGGACGACGAGATTGACGATCATGCCCTTGAAACCGAGCAGATCGCCCATGCTGCCGACGATGACATGCTTCACGTCCGTCTTCGCGATCACCTGCTCGACAGTGTGAGCAAAATTCTCCAGCACGATGATGGCTTCGGCGCCGGAATCCTTGAGCTGATGCTCGAGCTCGCGCGGGGTGTAGAGCGGGTTGACGTTGACGACCGCGTAGCCGGCGCGCAGCACGGCAGCGGTCGCGACCGGATATTGCAGCACGTTCGGCATCATGATCGCGACGCGAGCCCCGCGCTGCAGGCCGCGACCCTGCAGGTAAGCGGCGAGCGCCAGCGACATCTGGTCGAGGTCGCGATAGCTGATCGACTTGTCCATGCAGATGAACGCCTTGCGGTCGGCGAACTTGGTGAAGCTCTCCTCCAGGAGATCGACCAGCGATGCGTATTGCGTCGGCTCGATATCGGCGGGCACGCCGGGCGGATATTGCTTGAGCCAGATGCGCTCCATGGAAACTCCCCTCTCTTGCACCAGAGCCCGCTGTGTCTCGGGCTTGCCTCATTGCCGGCAGTATCGAGCCTGCCGCAACGGGTGGCAAGCCGTCGTGGCTTAGGGCAAAGGCCGGGGAGTGGCTACTGGAATCCTCGCAAACCGCGCTCCCGCAACTGCGAAGCGCAGGCTGTGATCTAATTCTGATGCGTTAGCTGTGATGTAGTTATGAGGCGGCGTTAACTGTTGTTGGCCGGCTTGGCGGCCGCAGGCTTGGTCGCGGCCTTGGGCTTGGCGGGCTTTGCCGCCGCATCCCCGCTCGCGGGCTTCTCAGCCGGTTTCGCCGCGGCATCCGGCTTGGCCGCGGCATGCCTGGCGGCGGCCGGCTTGGCTGCGGTCTTGCCGTCGCCCTTCGCATTGTTCTTCGCATCGGGCTTGGCAGCATCCGGCTTCGCCGCCGCCGTCTTCGGCTCCTTCGGTTTATCCGCGGGCTTGTCGGCCGCGTCGGGCTTCTTGGCGACGCGCGGTTTCTTGCCACGCGCTTTTGGCGTCGCCTGCTGGTCAGCATCGGCGGCGACCGCCGCGATCAGGGCGGTGCCGGTGCGGGTCGGGCCGGTATAGACAAGCACGGGCTCGGCTGCCGCCGGAGCGGAGGCCATCAGCTCGGAGGCTTTCATCAGCGGCGGCTGGAGGCCGGCCGTAAAGAAGGTGACCTGGGCTTCGCCGCCGGTGGCCGAGGCCGATCCGGCCGAGCCGCCATTGGTGGCGATCAGCGCGTCGTCATCGTCGCTGGCCGGGCGCTTGCGGTGGCCGCCGCACATCTCCTCGCGCAGGTTCGGCGGCGAGGCATCGACCGGGACGAGCTTATCGACGGTGCCGAGCGATGGACGGAGCCAGGTGAGATTGTCCTGGCTGAAGCCGCGCTCGAGCAGCTGCGCCGCCTTCACCGCGCGCGCGGTGCCCGAGTTGGCGCCGAGCACCACCGCGATCAGCCGGCGGCCGTTGCGCGTGGCGGAGGCGACGAGATTGTAGCCGGAGGCGCAGATGAAGCCGGTCTTGAAGCCGTCGGCGCCTGGATAGCGGCCGATCAGCTTGTTGAAATTGCCGGTGACGCGCTTGCCGAAGCGGATCGCCGGGATGTGCACGAAGTATTCGTATTCGGGCAGGTCGCGCAGGAATGAGCGCGCGAGAATGCCGAGATCGCGCGCGGAGGTGATCTGGCCGTCCGCGGGCAGGCCGTTCGGATTGACGTAGCTCGTCTGCGTCATGCCGAGCCGCTGCGCGGTGTCGTTCATCATCGCCGAGAAGCCATCGATCGAGCCGCCGACGCCTTCGGCGAGCACCACGGCCATGTCGTTCGCCGACTTGACCATCATCATCTTCAGCGCGTTGTCGACGGTGAGCTGCGTGCCCGGCCGGAACCCCATCTTTGACGGCGACTGCGAGGCGGCCGTCGGCGACACCGTCAGCAGCGTGTCGAGCGTGAGCTTGCCGTCCTTCACCGCCTTCAGCGTCACATAGGCGGTCATGATCTTGGTGACGGAGGCCGGATACCACGGGATGGTCGCGTTCTCCGCCTGGAGCACCTTGCCGCTGTCGGCTTCGATCAGCAGCAGCGCTTCCGCACCCGCCGCGCGCGGCGCGAGCAATGCGGCGCAGGCGAGCGTCGCCGCGACCAGGTTGAACAGCGATTTGCGAAGCAGCGGGCGAATGGCGTGCACTATCCGATTCCGGTCCTTGGAGACCCGCCTGATACGGTCGGCTCTCGTGATCTGACGTTCGGTTCTGAAATCCGGCGCCGCCGCTTGCGGCGTCGCAAACCTATACCGGCTGGTCCGTCGAGAATAGGGGGATCGGTGCTGTATTCCGCAATGAAATAGGCCGAATTTCGACGGTCTTACGGGGACTTGACCGCAGTCGCGGCAGTCTCGGCCGCCGTCACGCTGGCCCGTGCGTTTTCCTGCACCATGAACTGGGCCCTGGCGAGCTCGGCGAAATGGCCGCCTTTGGCCACGAGTTCATCGAAAGTTCCGCTTTCGATCACGCGGCCATTCTCGAACACCAGGATCCGCGTGGCATTGCGGATGGTCGACAGACGATGGGCGATCACGAAGGTGGTGCGGCCCTTCATCACTTCGTCGAGAGCGGCGTTCACCTTGGCCTCGGTGACGGCATCGAGCGCGGAGGTTGCCTCGTCCAGGATCAGGATTGGCGGATCCTTCAGCAGAGCGCGGGCGATCGACAGGCGCTGCCGCTCGCCGCCGGAGAGCATGCGGCCGCGCTCGCCGGCATTGGTCTCGAACCCGCCGCTGCGCTCGATGAAGTCGATGGCCTGTGCGCGCTCCGCGGCTTTGCGCATCTCGGCCTCGGTCGCATCCGGTTTGCCGACGCGCAGATTCTCCGCGATCGAGCGGTTGAACAGCAGCGCTTCCTGGAACACGACGCCGATGTTCCGCCGCAGCGATGTCAACGTCACGCCGCGCACGTCCATGCCGTCGATCTTGATGAAGCCGGATTGCGGGTCGAAGGCGCGATGCAAGAGCGCGATCGCGGTCGACTTGCCGGCACCCGTCGGGCCGACCAGCGCGATGGTCTGGCCGGGCAGCGCGGTGAAGGAGAGGTCCTCGACCGCCGGGCGCTTGCCGTCATAGGAGAAGGTGACGTCGTTGAACTCGACGAGGCCGGAGAGCCGCCCCGCGTCGATCGCATCGGGCCGGTCGTGCACCGCGGGCACGGCATCGAGCACGCCGAAGAATTCACGCAGGCGCGGCGCTTCCATGAAGACGTTGTTGATGAAGCTCACGACCTGCTCGAGCTTCTGGATCAGCAGCGTGGCAAAGCTCACGAACATCACGATCTCGCCGACCGACGTGAGGCCCTGGTCGTGCAGCGCGATGCCGAGCGTGAAGATCGCCAGCACCGTGATGGTGGTCGATGCGCGCGTGATGACGGTGACGAGCGCCCACCACGACAGCACGGGCATTTGCGCCGCCAGCAGCTCGTCGGCGACCGAGCGCAGTCCCTTCACCTCGGTTTCGACGCGGACGAAGCTCTGCACCAGCGCGACATTGCCGAGTGCGTCGGAGGCGCGCGCGGAGAGCTCGCTGTAGTGCTCCTCGACCGCCAGCTGCATGCCGAAAGTCTTGCGCACCACGAAGGTCGTCAGCGCGGTGAAGACGACGCAGAGCACGAACAGCAGGATCGCCAGCCGCCAGTTCAGGTAGAGCGACAGGGGCAGCAGCACCACGACCGACAGGATCGCGGCAAAATGCTCGCGGAAGAAGCCGAGCCACAGCCGCCACAGCGCATCGGTGCCGTTGAGCATCACCTTCATCAGCCGGCCCGAATGGGTGCCGGAGTGGAAGGTCAGCGGCAGTTGCAGGATGTGCTCGAAATAGCTGGTCAGCACCGCCTGGCGCTGGCGATGCGACAGCCGGTCGGCTTGCAGCGCGACGAGCGCGTTGCAGGCGATGGTGAACAGCCCGAACGCCACCCAGGCGCCCAGGAACGGCCAGGCCGAGTTGGACCCGGCCACCGTCTTGCCGGAGAGCACGTCGACGATGCGGCCGAACAGCACCGGCTCGGCGAATTGCGAGCCCGCGAGCAGGAGATTGGCGACCGCCAGCAGCCAGCCGAGCCGCGCTTCCTTGCCGAGCAGTTCGAGAACACGGGTGTAGAGACGGAGCATGGACATGCGGGCGAGCAACTCGGACGGCGATGGAGCCGCATTTTAAGCAGGGATCGCCCGCGAGATACAGCGGAAGCTTGCGGTTTTGCTCAGTTGACGAGCCGGCTTGCGACGGGCGGAAGGAACCGGTCGTCGAAGATGTCGGCGGCCGCCGGGCGTTTGCGGAATTTGAAATCCTGCGCGATCTGGTCGATCGAGTGCTCCAGGCGCGCCGGATCGATGCCGCCTATCCCGTTGCGCTTGACCTCGTCGGTCAGGATATTCTCGGCGAGCACGGTGCGCAGACGCTCGAGCTCGAGGTCGCGGTCGCCGTCGTCGATGCGGCTCGCGGCCTCATCCGCCGCACGCGCCGGCTCCTTGACGGTTGCGTGGACGCCCGCGACCAAGGCGCGGACGAATCCCTTTACTGCTTCGGGCTTCGCCGCGGCGAAAGCGGGATTGGCCACCACGGCAAAGCCGTAGGCCTCGCAGCCGTAGTCGGCAAAGCGCAGCACGACGAGATCGCTGCCGGGCACGCCGCGATCGCGCAGGTTCACCGCCGATAGATAGCTGAAGCTGGCGACGGCATCGACCTGCCCTGCGGAGAGGATCGGCTCGCGCACCGCGGCGCTGATCTTGTGGAATTTCACCTGCGAGGTGTTGATGCCGTTCTGCTGCGCCAGCGCGGGCCACAGCCGCATCGACAGATCGCTCTCGGCAGCGCCGACGGTCTTGCCGTCGAGATCGGGCAGCACATGGATGCCGCGGCTCCGGCGCGCGATGATGGCGTAAGGCGCGCGGTTGAACAGCACGAACACCGCCTTGACGGGTGCAGCATCGTCCTTGTCGCGAAAGCGGATCAGCTCGTTGAGGTCGACGAACGCGAGCTCGCTGTCGCCCTTGGCGACGCGCGCGAGCGCCTCCGGCGATCCGGCGGCGGTGTTGAAGGAGACGTTGAGACGCTCGGAGCCGAAACTGCCGTCCTTCGCGGCCAGGAAGAACGGCGCCATGCTCGCATCGATCGGGCGATCGAACGTGAAGTGAATCGCGGTGGACGGCGCGGCGGTCTCGCCCGCCGTGACCTCGCTTGCAGGCAGAGCGGCGAGCGAGATTGCGAGGGCGAGCACAAGGGCCGGCAGACGGCAAAGGGCGATCGTCTTGAATCCAGACATAAGTGGCGCCGGTCCCGCATTGTTATGATCTCGTGACGCTTGCAGCGCCGGCTGGCGGACAGTCTCTCAACGCCAATATGAACGGCGGATGAGCGGAGGTTGCGTCACGATTACGCAACCTCGTTCAGCTTGTGTTGGGGTTGGGGAACCCAACATGGGATGCGGGTGTTTGAGAGACATGAGCCTGTCTCAAGCACCATTGAAGGTCCCAAGGAGGGTCCAGGACATGTTTGACAGATTTTCCAGATTTGGCGGCCGCAAAGCCGTCCTTGCCACGGCCGCGGTGCTGGCGCTGACCGCTGCCGCCCCGACCGCCTCTTATGCGGGCGGCCGCCACTGGCATGGTGGCGGCGGCGCAGCCCTCGCTGGTGCGGCCATTGCGGGCGCCATCGGCACCGGACTTGCGATCGCCGCGACTCGCGACGCCTACGCCTACGGTCCGGGCTACGGCTATTACGGCGGTCCGGCCTATTACAGCGTCCCTGCCTACGGCCCCTACTATGGTCCGGGCCCCAACTACCAATACCAGCGCTACGGCGGCTCGGCGCCGTCGGAGCTCTGCGGCCAGGGCTATGTCCAGAACTGCTACTGACCTTGGCTACCAAAGGTTGACCACAACTGGCCGTCGCCGCGCCGCGGCGGCCAGTTTTTTGCTTTTGCTGTCGTGCGTTAACGCGCTCGCCACCGGTTTAGAGTAATTTCGCGTACATGAGTGATTCGCTTGAGCGGCTATATCTGGCTGTGCTCGCGGCCAGGGATCTTGATCCGGCAACATCGCGTACGGCCCGGCTGTTTCAGCGCGGCCCCTCCAAAATGGCGAAAAAGCTGGCCGAAGAGGCCATCGAAGTCGTGATCGACGCGGTCAACGGCGATAGCGAAGCCGTGGTTCGCGAGAGCGCCGACCTGCTCTACAACCTGACCGTGCTTTGGGCGTCGGCCGGCGTGCGCCCCGATGACGTCTGGCGCGAGATGGCGCGGCGGGAAGACATGCTGGGCATCGCCGAGAAGCTGCCGAAGTCGCCGATGAAACTGCCCAAGGTCGCCTCACCGCGCATCTCCGCGCGGCGGCCAATTGTCGCGCTGGAAGGGCGGGCGGCGCGCAAGCGCCATTAGGGCGTCACAAATCGCTCAAAAACTCGCGATGGACAAATCCGTCCCATGGTGCTTCATCGCGGCGCCATGCTGAAACGTATCTACGACTGGTGCATCGACGCCGCCCACAAGCCTTACGCGCTCTGGATCATGGGAGCGGTGGCTTTCGCAGAAAGCTCCTTCTTTCCGGTTCCGCCGGACGTGATGCTGATCCCGATGTCGCTGGCGCGCCCGCAGCGCGCCTGGGTCTATGCCATGGTCTGTACCGTCACCTCCGTGCTCGGCGGCCTGCTCGGCTATGCCATCGGCGCGCTGCTGTTCGACTCGGTCGGCCACTGGCTGATCCAGGTCTATGGCCTTGGCGACAAGGTCGAAGCCTTCCGCGCCTCCTATGCGGAATGGGGCGCCGTTATCATCCTGCTCAAGGGCCTGACGCCGATCCCCTACAAGCTCGTCACCATCACCTCGGGCTTTGCCGGCTATAGTCTCATTCTGTTCATCCTTTGCTCGATCGTCGCGCGGGGCGGCCGCTTCTTCATCGTGGCGATCCTGCTCAACCGCTACGGCGACTGGATCCGGCACAAGCTCGAGGAGCATCTCGGATTATGGGTGGCGATCGGCGCGGCCGTGCTGGTGCTCGGCTTCGTCGTTGCCGTCAGATTGATCTGACCCGCAACGCTTTGCCGCGGCGCCGGCTTCGGCTACGGTTGCCCTCATGATGGTTCGATCCGGCAATCCGGGCTTGCGGTTCGGGACGACGACTTCAGCAGTGCTGCTGATCCTGCTTGGCGGCAGCGAGATGGGATGGCCGCAATCCGCACCTCCCTCGCTCGGCCTTCAGGAACAGGGGCCGCAGGCCGCCCCGCCGCCATCGACGCCCGCCCCGCCGGCGCGCGAGGAAAATCCAGGGCTGATCAACGAAATGGGCAAGCTGTTCGACAAGCTGCCCTCGATCCTGCCGCCGATCAAAAGCCCCAGTGAGACCATGAGCGACCTGTCGCGGCTGGCAACGCCCTCGACCATGGTCTCGGGGCGCGTGGCGTGCCCGGTCTCGTCCAACGGCGCGCCCGACTGCAAGCTTGCCGCCGACCAGCTCTGCCGGAGCAAGGGCTACAAGGAAGGCAAGAGCCTCAACGCCGACTCCGCCGAAAAATGCTCGGCCAAGGTTCTGATTCCGGGCCGGCAACGCAAACCTGACGATTGCCGCACCGACACTTTCGTGACCAGCGCGCTATGCCAGAACTGATGCGGCGACGCGCGAGCAGCAAGGAGCGCCTATGAGCCGTACGGAGCAGGATTTCCTCGGACAGCGTGAGATCGCCGACGACATCTATTACGGCGTCCAGACCATCCGGGGTAAGGAAAACTTCCACATCACCGGCATTCCGATGAATCAGGAGCCTTACTTCGTGAAGGCGCTTGGCTACGTGAAGAAAGCCGCCGCGATGGCCAATCGCGATCTCGGCGCGATTGACGCCAAAGTGGCCGATGCGATCATCCTCGGCTGCGACCGCGTCATCGCCGGCGACATGATGGACCAGTTCGTCACCGACTTCATCCAGGGCGGCGCCGGCACCTCGACCAACATGAACGCCAACGAGGTGATCGCGAACCTCGCGCTGGAATCGCTCGGCTTTGCCAAGGGCGACTATCAGAAAGTCAGCCCCAACGATCACGTCAATTACGGCCAGTCCACCAACGACACCTATCCGACGGCATTCCGGCTGGCGCTGATCCTGCGGCTCGAGAGCTATATGACGGCGCTGCGCCAGTTGCAGGAGGCCTTTTTCGCCAAGGGCCGCGAGTTCGACCGCGTGCTGAAGATGGGCCGCACGCATTTGCAGGACGCCGTGCCGATGTCGCTCGGGGCCGAATTCCGGGGCTGGGGCACCACGATCGGCGAGGAGGTCGACCGCATCTCGGAAGCCCGCTCGCTGCTGCGCGAGATCAATCTCGGCGCCACCGCGATCGGCACTTCGGTTACCGCTGCGGTCGGCTATCCCAAGCTTGCCGTCCGGCATCTCAGCGCGTTGACCGGCGTCGATTTCATCCTCGCCGGCGATCTCGTGGAAGCGACGTCAGATACCGGCGCCTATGTGCAGCTCTCCGGCGTGCTCAAGCGGACCGCGAGCAAGCTGACGAAGATCTGCAACGACATCCGCCTGCTCGCCTCGGGCCCGCGCGCAGGCTTCAACGAGATCAACCTGCCGCAATTGCAGCCGGGCTCCTCGATCATGCCGGGCAAGGTCAATCCCGTGATCCCCGAGGTCGTCAACCAGACCAGCTTCCTGGTCATCGGCCTCGACACCACGGTGACGCTGGCAGCCAGCGCCGGCCAGCTCCAGCTCAACGTGATGGAGCCGGTGATCTCGTTCGCGCTGTTCTTCTCGATCCGCACCATGGAGCGTGCGGTCAACAGCCTGCGCGAGAACTGCATCGTCGGCATCACCGCGAATGAAGAGCACACCCGCAACATGGTGCTGAACTCGCTCGGCATCGTCACCGTGCTGAAGCCGCTGCTCGGCTACAAGCAATGCGCCGAGATCGCGCGCGAGGGCTACAAAAGCGGCAAGTCGCTGCACCAGATCGTGGTGACCGAACGCAAGCTGCTGACGCAGGAGAAATGGGACGAGATGTTCTCGTTCGAGCGGTTGATCAATCCGGATATGATCGGGTGATCTTTCGTCACGCGCAGGTGCCTCACCTCTCCCAAGAGGTGAGATAAGAATTCCGCTGCTTGGAATTCGGTAGCGGCATCCGCCGCGGCGGCAAAACGCAATACTTGACAGTGGAAAGATTGCCTTGTTGGTATGGGCCCCAGCTTCCATTTGACCGCCAAAAGAGGATCGCTCCGCAATGTCCATGCCTGCCCTGTTCAAGGGGCGCCTGTCGATCCCCGTGATCGGCTCGCCGCTCTTCATCATCTCGGTGCCCGATCTCGTGATCGCGCAGTGCAAGGCAGGCGTGGTCGGCTCGTTCCCGGCGCTCAACGCGCGGCCGCCGGAGCTGCTCGACGAATGGCTGGCGCGGATCACCGAAGAGCTCGCGGCCTATGACCGCGCTCACCCTGACAAGCCGTCGGCGCCGTTTGCGGTCAACCAGATCGTGCACAAGTCGAACAACCGGCTCGACCACGACATGCAGCTCTGCGCCAAGTACAAGGTGCCGATGATCATCTCCTCGCTCGGGGCGCGCGAGGAGCTCAATCAGGCGGTTCACGACTGGGGCGGCATCGTCTTCCACGACGTGATCAATCAGAAATTCGCGCACAAGGCGATCGAGAAGGGCGCTGATGGCCTGATCCTGGTCGCAGCCGGCGCCGGCGGCCATGCTGGCACGATCTCGCCGCTGGCTTTCGTTGCCGAAACGCGCAAGTGGTTCGACGGTCCGATCGCGCTGTCGGGCGCCATCGGCAACGGCAAGGCGATCCGCGCTGCGCGTATCTTAGGGGCCGACTTCGCCTATATCGGCTCGGCCTTCATCGCGACCAAGGAAGCCAACGCGGTCGAGAAGTACAAGGAGATGATCGCGGGTTCGAGCGCCGACGACATCGTCTATTCCAACCTTTTCACCGGCGTGCACGGCAATTATCTGAAGCCATCGATTCTCGCGGCCGGCATGGATCCGGAAAACCTGCCGACCTCCGATCCCTCCAAGATGAATTTCGGCACTGATGCCTCCGGCGAGCGCGCCAAGCCGAAGGCCTGGAAGGAGATCTGGGGCTCGGGCCAGGGCATCGGCAGCATCGAGGGCGTCGTGCCCGCTGCCGAACTGATCGCGCGCTTCAAGAAGGAATACGAGGAAGCGATCGATCCGCCGTTGTGATGCAGGCCGTCGTCCCACATTTCTCTCATCGATCGTCCCGGACAAGCGCAGCGCCGATCCGGGACCCATCACCACAGGGAGGAGTTTGGCGAAGGCTCGTGGTTACTGTCTTGCGCTACAACTTCTCCCTGGGATTGTGGTCCCTGCCTTCGCAGCGGCGACACCTTCTTGCTGAGCTCCGATTGTCTAAGCCAACTGGGATTGAGCGATGACCCCCATCTACCGCGTCGACGGCAACAGCGTCGTCACCAGCCCGGACGCTGCCGGACCCTGGGACCGGCGCATGCAGCACGGCTCGGCGCCGGCCTCGCTGGTGACGTGGGCGGCCGAGCGCATTCCGACGCCTGTTGCGATGGACGTCGCCCGGGTCACCATCGACCTGATGCGCCCCGTCCCGGTGGCACCGCTCACCATCGTGACCAAGGTTTTGCGCGAGGGCCGCAAGATTCAGCTCTGCGAGGTGAAGCTCTTGGCCGACGGCGTGCAAGTGGTGGGTGCCACCGTGCTCAAGATCAGACGCCAGGCGCAGGCGCTGCCCGATGACATCGGGCAGCTGCCGGTCACGCTGCCCTCGCCGGAGGACTCGCTGGTCGAGGACGGTCACGCCGCCACCAGCCCGTTCGTGCGATCGGTCTCGATGCGCGCCGCGCGCGGCCGTTTCGGCCAAGCCGGCGCCGGCGCGATCTGGTTTCGCGTCGACCATCCGCTGATCGAGGGTGAAGCGATCTCGCAGGCCATGCGTGCCGTGGTCGCTGCCGACTTCTCCAACGGCACGGCATCGGCCCTCGATTTTCGCGCCTGGACCTATATCAACGCCGATCTCACGGTGAGCTTTGCACGCCAGCCGGTCGGCGAGTGGATCCTGCTCGACGGCGAATCCTGGATCGGCCCTGACGGCGCGGGGCTCGCGATGTCGCGGCTGGCCGACAGGCAAGGTTACTTTGGCCGTGCGGTGCAGAGCCTGGTGATCGAGAAGCGGTGAAGTGACGGCAAGCGCGTCATGGTCGTGCATGGCGCCGAATGAACGGCAGACTTCCGCCGCCGCGGAAGGGATGCTCGGCATCCTGCCAGTTCACATTCCGTAGAAGATCTTGATCTCCCACAGCACCACGATGATAGCCGTGATCAACGTGATCGCGGCGACTGCACTTTCCAGGGAAGCGACTCTCATATCGTACTCCGCTTCCCAGCCCCGTCAGCGGTCTAGGTGATTCCCTGATTCGCGGGCAATCGGGTCGGCATTGTCGGCGCGCACTCCGTTGCGCGCTGTGGTGTCGGAGCCACAATGACCACCGTAAAATCCCGGGGATTTACCCCACCATTTCCCATCGGGGACGCTGACAGTTGTGAGCATGGCGACGTCGGCGTGTTGACGGGGAGAGGGAGAGGCGACGCTGTCGCATTGCTCACGGTTAATCCAGCGCTCCTCCGTCGCGCCCACTTAACGGCAGATTAACCATCGCCCGCCAAGAATCCCCTCACGGCCGCCAATCAGGACCGAGAGGGACAGGCGATGGACTTCGATTTTCTCAACAGCAAGACAGCCGCGACCCTGGACGAGATCCGCATCCGCGTCGCCCACGCGCTGGCCCGCCACCCGCTGTGCCGCAACGTGCGGTTCGACATCGTCAGCGTCCCCCGCACCCGTCGCGGCGGCAACTGGACGGTGGCGCTGCAATCGGTCGAGCCGCGTGCGGTGTGGGAGGCCTCCGAGATCGTCGCCGACATCCAGGACGCCTACGAGCTGTCGGCAGCGGCCTGATTTCCTAGGCCTTTTCGGGAAATGTCGCCGCAGGCATGCTGATTGTCGCAGCGAAGGCACACTCAAGCCTTATTTCGTGCCCTTTTTCCCAGCAAATCTAACAAGCTCGTGAAGCGGTCGTTCCCGGAGAGACGTTTGTCCAGAGCCATCACCATCGTCGTGCTGACCTGTTTCCTCGTCCTCGGCGGCGCCGCCACCGCCATTCTCGGCCGCGACAGCGTGCCCAGCGTCAGTGCCGAGATGATCGCGCAGACGCCGGCGCCCAAGCCGCTCGCGACCAACCGCGCCGCCAAAGCCGACCGCCTGGTTCCGACGCTGGCGCTGGCCTCGGCCGCGATCGACCCGGTTCAGGTGCCGGCCGACAAGCTTTTGCAGGCGGCCGCACCGACTGAGCCGCTGCGTCAGGCTTTTGCCGCCGCCACGCCGTCGGATTTTCCGATGCCCAAGGCGAGCACGCAAAAGGCGCCCCCCACCGAGATTCCCGCCGTCGAGGTCCCGGCCAAGCCGAAGGTCGTCGCCAAGCCGCAGCCGCAGAAATCTTATTCGCTGCTGTCCGACGTTCAGATCTCGGGGATCAAGGATCGCCTGAAGCTGTCATCGTCGCAGGAATATTACTGGCCCTCGGTCGAGACCGCGCTGCGCAACGTCGCCCGCAAGATCCAGGCGAACAAGCTGTCAAATCCGAACGCGCCGCCCGGTGCGCAGATCGATCCGAATTGCGATGAGGTCCAGCAGTTGAAGTCGGCCGCGATGCCGCTGCTGTTCCAGCTGCGTGACGACCAGAAGGAAGAAGTGCGCAAGCTCGCCCGCCTCATCGGGCTCGAGAAGGTCGCGCAGCAGATCTGAGGCGCGGTTCCCGCCGGTATCAGGAACATCCGGCAATCCTCACGCGTTGCCCGCTCCAAACAGGGAGTGGCCAATGCGCGCCTCGACAGCTTATTTCGTCGGCGCCGGAACGATCGTCGCCGCCATCGCCATTGGCCTCGGCGGCGGCATCGTCGCCGGCAACATCATGAATCCGATCGCACCGAAGCAGGGTGCGGACACCAGCAAGATGGCGCAGCGCGCCGCAGCCGCTGCATCGGACAATACACCCGCGGCGACGAACGCGCCGTCCGAGCGCGTCCAATACCTCACCGGCTCGCAAGCCTTCGGGGCGATGATTGCCGCGCCCGCACAGGCGCAGGGCGAAGCCAAGCCCCTAGCCAAGCCAGAGACCAAGTCGGAGACGCAGACTGTCCAGGCCGACGCCGAGCCGGCGGCTCCGCGGCCTTCGCAAGCTGCCGCAGTCGAGCCACCCAAGGACGTGATCAAGCCGGCGCCCGCATCCCCTCCACATGCAGCAAAGCCCGGCGAGCAGCAGGCGTCGACAGAGCCGTCCTCCTCACCTGACAATGCCTATGCCAGGGCCAAAGATTCCGACGTGAGGCGCGCCGCCTCCGAGCGGCGCCGGGCGGAGCGCCGCGAGCGCTGGGCCGAGCGCCGTCACTACGAATCCCGTGAACCGCGCGGCATGCGCGACCGCACCGATTGGGACGATGTCGCGCGCAACATCCGCGAAGATTCCGGCGCGCGCGATTATGCGAACCGCCCGCGCAGCACCTTCCCGCAGATCAGGCTGTTCGGGCCCGACGACGACGATTAGCGTGTCGGCGCGCCCAGCTGCTTCCTGAGCGCGCGATCTTCTCCCGGAAGCGATCAGCCGCCGTGCGATTCCACGACCTTGCGGCAGCCGTCGGAGAGCTTCGACTTGTTCTCGCGCAGGCAGGCATTCATCTGCGGCGGCTTGCCGACATGCTCGGCGCAGAATTTGCTGGCGTCGCTGCGGCAGGCCATCTGCTCCTGCGGTGTAGGGCCGGATTGCGCTGCGGCGGGCAGGGCGGTGGCGGCGAGCAGCACCGCGGCAAGAACCGAAATCTTCATAAAGCACCTCTTTGGGATTGTCGCTGGTCCCGCGTGGGATCAAGCAGGCCGGACCATCTCGCGAAGCCGTGCGCGCGGTCCATGCCATGTTCATGGCATCGGCTCGGCCTGATCGCCGCCGCACCCCCATCTTCATGGCATGTATTCGCGCGCCGTCTTTTGCCATTCACACCTGCACGTCGGCTGCGAAACCCAGGTGAGTGCATCGGGACGCCGAACGGGAAGCAGGAGAGCAAGATGTCGAGAAAAGCGGGAGCGCTGAGCGCCGGGTTGACGGTGATGATGCTGGCGGGCGCGGCGATGGTGTCGCTGGGCACGAGCCCGGCGCAGGCGGTGGTGTATTGCAAGACGGTCGGCGTGCCCAAGGGCTGCGTGGTGCGGCCGACCGCTGCGGTGGTGGTCGCGCCCGCGGCCCCGGTCGCCGCGGCAGCGGTGGCGACGCCCGGCGTCGGCGCGCCTGGTGTCGGCGTTCGCGCAGGCACGCCGATGAACCGCGGCGGTCCGGTCAATCGCGTCGGCGTGCGCTGACGAATTCCTTGGATTGAGCTGATTGCATCGTTTCGGGCAACGGCGCCCTGCGGACGAACACCCCCCGTCCTCCGCAAGGCAGACATCCGGCCCGTTCCCTCTCTCCGTGCGTCCCACGCGTTCGGGGAGGGGGCTTTTCAGCCGGCGGCGGCGTCGCTGTCGGGAAAGACTTGCGGCAATTGCAGCCGCACGCGCGTGCCCGAGCCCTCGGAGCTCAGGTCGAGCGCGGCGCCGCAGCGCGCGGCGCGGCTTCTCATGTTGCGCAAGCCCCGCGCGGTCTGGCTCGCGCCCGCGGCTTCGCCATGGCCCGTGAGCGCAAAACCGCAGCCGTCATCCGTCACGCTGATCACGCCATACGGCCCTTGGCCGCTTCGCTGGCCGCCTTCCAGGGTCTCGATCGTCACTGCGATGTGGCGCGCCTTGGCGTGCTTGACGGCATTGGTCACGGCCTCGTCGAGGATGCGCACGATCTGGATGACATGCCAGGGCCGCAGCTCGGGATGCAGCGGCAGGCCTTGCGGCGTCGTCACGCGCCAGTCGAGCGCGATGTCGTGCGGTCGCAATTGCGCCGTCGCGCGCTCGCGCCAGGAGCCGAGCGCGAGCATCAGGTCGCCGCCGATATCGTCCATGGAGTCGATGACGAGGCGCAGGTCCTTCAGCGCCGCGCGGGCCGCGTCAGTGATGGTCGCGCCCTCATGGCCGCGTTCGGACAGTGCCACGATGCTGACGAGCTGTCCGCCGAGGCCGTCGTGCAGGTCACGCATCAGGCGCGTGCGTTCGTTCGCCAGCGCGGCGGCGCGGGCCCGCTCCTCCTCGCGGGCAAAGCTCGCCTTCAGCCGCTCCTCGGCCTCGCGCACGCGGGTGACGAGCTGGCCGGCGAAGCTGTCGATCTGGTTCAGCGCGCGGGCAAAACGCCACGTCAGGCCGGCGCCGATCGCCACCAGCATCGCCGAATAGGACAGGCGCGAGACGAAGATGCGCTCGTTGGTCACGATCTCGAACACCGACAGCATGTCGTGGATCCAGCAGGTCAGCACGATCGTCACCGCGCAGCCGATCGTGAAGCTCGCCGCGTCCCGCCGCCTGATCACCGCGGCCGTGGTGACGCAGGCCATCAGGAACAGGCTGAGCCCGACCGTGGGGATGCCGAGCACCAGGAACAGGATGCGTGGCAGCGGCGGGCCCCCGATCAATCCGACCACGAATATGATCAGCCCCGGCGCGAACAGCAGGGCGCCGTAGCGCGGCCAGCGCCAGCCGAAGAACAGCACGCCGAAGGCGACGATCAGCGCGCTCTCGATCGGCGCGGATGCGAGCAGCACCGCGGGAAGCCGCGATACGGTGAACGGCGGCACCGGCGGCGGCATGAAGGCCTGGATGACGCCGAGCACCATCGCAGCCGCCAGCACGCCATAGACCGGCTCGCGTCGCCGCATCAGCCACATGATCGCGAGGATGACGGCGAGGATCGACTGCCAGGCGGAGAACACCACCTGCAACGTGACGAACAGCAGCGTGCGCGTCTCATAGGCCGGACGCAAGGCTATATCCGGCCCGACATAGACGGTGTCGAGAAATCCCTTCAGCGGTCCCCATACGAACAACCGCACGGTGATCTCGTTGCTGCCGTCGCGCAGCAGCGAGGCCGGGATGAGCGCGATCTGCGGCGTGTTGCGGTCCGGCCGGTTGGCGTTGGCGTCGCGGCAGGAATCGAGCACGACGACGCCGTTGACGGCGACCTCGACCGCATTGCTGAAGCGCGGCAGGTAGACCGACCATCCTGACCCCGCGTCTCCGCGTTTGAAGATGAAAGTGCCGGTATAGAGCGGCGGGTCCGCCAGCGAATAGCGCGACGAGGTGAAGTGCGGCAGCGTCACGGGGCGCGTCATGCCGTCCTCCCGCAACGAGAATGCCGTCACGGCATGATCGTCGGGATCGCTGGGCTGGAGCAGCCGCAGTCCGAGAATGGTGGCGATCACGATCAGCGCCTGGAGCAGCAGATAAGGCAGCAGCCGCGAGGCCAGCAGCCGGGGCCGCGCGGGTTTGCCCGGTGCCTTCGCCGCGATCTCGCTCACAGCTTGATCAGGCCCTGCTGCACCGCCTCGAACACCGCCTCGCTGCGCGTGTGCACCTCGAGCTTGCGATAGATGTTCTTGATGTGGCCCGGCACGGTCTGCCTGGACAGGCCGAGATGGCTGGCGATCTCGGCGTAGCTGAAGCCCTTGGCGATGCCCCAGAGGATGTCGATCTCCCGCGGTGTCAGCCTCGCCGTGTTGAGCACGGGCCCGGGCGGCGGCGCCGCCGAATTCTGCGCCGCTCCTTGTGTTCGGCGGACGATGAAGCGGGCGATCGAGGCCGAGATTGGCGAATGGCCGGCGACCAGATCGCGCACGGTGGTCGCGATGTCGGTGGGGAAGGCGTCCTTCAGGAGATAGCCGGTGGCGCCGACCGTGATCGCCGAGATCACGCTTTCCTCGTCGCCGAGCGCCGAGATCACCATGATCTCGGTGTCGGGAAAGCGCTGGCGGGTTTCGCGGATCAGCTCGACGCCGTGGCCGTCGGGCAGCCTGAGATCGGTCAGCAGCACGCGCGGCACACCCTCGCCGAGCGCGAAGCGGGCCTCACCGAGCGTGCCGGCGCTGCGCACCTCGTAGCCGGCCTTGACCAGCGCATCCTGGAGCCGCCAGCAGGTCGGCGCGTCGTCCTCGACGAGGAGGATGGTGATGGCCTCACCCGTCTCGCCCTGTTCGCTCATGTTCATCGTCCCGCACCGCGTGTCCCCCGCGGCGCGAGCCAGTTTATCCGCAGCGCACTTGCCGTGACACCCATAATCATGGGGCATCGACGGCTGACACTGACCGCAGCAAGGGGAAGTGAGGTACGGCTTTTACAGCGTCTCCATCCTCGGCGGCGGATAGCGCCGCGCCAGCACCGAAAGCGGCAAATGCCGTTCGCCCTCCGGCAGCTCCAGATAGGCCAGCACCAGCGCCCGCTTCCAGTCGCCTACACCGAAGTCCATCGCCATCCATTTCTGCGGTTCGGGGCCGTCGAGGCCCCGGACCCAGACGAAATAGCGGGGGAGGTCGTCGGCCTCCGCTTCCGTCGCGCGTCGTCTGGCCATCAAAGCTGCTCGCTGCATCGCTACACGTTCCGGTAGGAATATAGGTGTCGGCGCGGTGAAGTCGAACGCCTTGCGGCGGACAGGACAAAATCGCGCCCCTCCGCTGCATGTCCGAAAGCCTGAAAATGACCTTCAAGACGGTGACCGAATCAATCCGGATCGCGGCGGATCGGGTACGCGTGTGGGATGCGCTCACCGATCCCCACGCAGGGGAGAGGTGGCGCAACGCTCATTTCAAGACGGATTGGCGCGTCGGCGAGCCCTTCGAGATCGAGGCCGTGATCGGGACGAAGCATTATCGCGACAAGGGCCGCGTCATCGCGGTCGAGCCGCTGATGCTGCTTCGCTGCGCCTATTGGTCGCGCGTCTCCGGTCTGCCGGACCATCCTCAATCCTGGTCGATCATCACCATGGCGCTCCGCGCCGACGAGGCGGAGACGATCCTGACGGTCGACCAGTTGGTGCCGCCTTCACCTCCGCGTTGGGGACCCGGCTGGGAGATCGGCGAAGACTCCGGCTGGAAGCACGCGGCCTTCTACTGGCGCGGCGCGCTCGCGATGTTGAAGCGTGCTGTCGAGGACGAGCGCGGGGGCTGACGTGGAGGCGCTCTGGTCACTGCCAGAGCCGGCTTTCCGCCACGCGGTTGATGTCCGCAAGCCGGCGGCTCGCGTCGGCGTTCAGGTCGATGCTCTCGACCAGCGCCAGCAGACGCTGATAGGCACCATCGGCGACCTGGACCGGCAGCGGAGCCTCGTCAAACGCTTCGATATAGCTGCCGACGAGGCTGCTCAACAGCCGGCACAGGCCGCGCTGCTCAGGGTCGTCGCGACCGAGCGTCTCGAGCTTCTGCTGGAATGTCCGGAAAGTGCGCAGGCCGTGGTGCTGCTCTGAAAGCCACGCGTGCAGGTCGTTCATACTAGCTCCTTCGAGTTATGGAAGAAGCTACCGGCTTTTACAGGGCGGATGTGACAATTGGAAGGGAAGGCTTCGTTGAGCCAGTCCGCCATCGCCAAGACTCCGGCGGGACAGCCTTCGCCGCTTCGCTCCAGTAGAGATGTGCGTGGCTCGCCCAGCCGTAGCTGCGAAGCAGCGAAGGCTGGTGCCCCTGGCCGGAATCGAACCAGCACTCCTTGCGGAACTCGATTTTGAGTCGAGCGCGTCTACCAGTTCCGCCACAGGGGCCCTCGGTCGGCCCCTCCAGGGAGAGCGTCGCGAAGCCGGCGGACTATAGCCATGAACAAAGCGAGGTCAACCCGCGCCAAAGTGATCCCGGCCGTTCTCGACAGCCGCATAGGCCGGGGTTACAGCCTTAAAGCGCGACCCCGTCGAGAAGAGGCTGCCGTGACGACCCAGAGTGCCGCAATAGCTGCGTTCAGGCAGGACAGCGCCGGCCCCGCGCTGACCGCCTCGGTGCTGGTCACTTTGATCGCGACGGCGACCATCGCAGGTGCCTGGTTCTTCCAGCTCGTGCTGGAGATCCTGCCCTGTCCGTTGTGCCTGGAGCAGCGCTACGCCTATTATCTCGCGATCCCGCTCGGCGCGCTGACGGCGCTTGCAGCGCGGAACGGCGCACCGCGGCCGCTGCTGCTCGCGGGACTCGCGATCCTCGCGCTGGCGACGCTCGCCAATGCCGGGCTCGGCACCTATCACTCCGGCGTCGAATGGGGCTTTTGGAAGGGCCCGACCGACTGCTCCGGTCCGGTCGTCAATCTCGGCAGCGCCGCCGATCTGCTGTCGAAGCTCGATACCGTGAAGGTGGTGCGCTGCGACGAGGTTCAGTGGCGCTTCCTCGGCTTTTCGCTCGCCGGCTACAACGTGCTGATCTCGCTCTTGATGGCCGCGCTCGCCGCGTGGGGATTTGTGCGGACGGCGAAGCGCTAGGCAAGCTGCCGTAGGGTGGGCAAAGCGGAGCGTGCCCACCACTCCTAGTGATACCGTCGTAAGAATGGTGGGCACGGCGCTAGTGCGCCTTTTACCCACCCCACGAGAGCTGTGCTCCGCTACGGCAGCTGTGCCCCGTCAATCATCCACATCGTCCTGCGTGCGGCCGAACAGATGCACGATGCCCGGAGTTGCGATCGTGACGAACACGAAGCGCGAGAGGTGATGGGCACCGACGAAGATCGGGTCGATATGCAGGGTGAGTGCCAGCGCCAGCATCGCATCCATCGCGCCCGGCGCGAAGGCGACGACGACGTCCGAGAACTTCACCTGCGTGGTCAGTGCGACGATGCCGACGAAGATCGCGGAGACGGCGATCGCCACAGTAAACGAGCCGAGCGCCGCGTTGATGTGGCCGGCCAGCGTCTTGATCCGCATCCGCGCGAAGCGGCTGCCGATCAGCGCGCCGATGCCGATCAGCGCCACCCCCCGCACCCAGTTCGGCAGGCCGCCTTCGACCCAGCCCACCCCATGCAGCACGCTGGAGGCGATCATCGCGCCGAACATCCAGCTCGCCGGAAACTTGATCAGCCGCAGCAGCAGCGCGGCGGCCAGCGAGGCCGCGACCAGCTCGACGAGGTCGAGCGGCGAGGCGATCGCTGTAGTGAGCGTTGGCGCGGCGGAGGGCGCGACGCCCGCGATCGCGAGCACCATCGGCAGCGCCGCGGTGAGAATGATGACGCGCATGGTCTGCACCACGGCGATGCCCGGCAGGTCGGCGCCGCGCTCGACCGCCAAAATCGTGATCTGCGACAGCGCGCCGGGGCTGCCGGCGAGGAAGGCGGAGGTGCGGTCCCAGCCATGGATGCGCTGGAGGTAATAACTCGAGCCGAAGGTCGAGCAGAAGGTGGCGAGCGCGAGCAGCCCGATGGTTAAGGGATAGGCACTGACCTGCTGGATCAGATGGCGCGACACCACTGATCCGAGCGAGATGCCGAGCAGCACCAGCACGGTCTGGGTCAGGATCGGCGGCAGCGTCAGCTGGCGGCCGGCGATCGCGGCGATGCCGACCGCAATCATCGCGCCCGAGATCAGCCCGCCGGGAAGGCCGGCGAGCAGAAACACGAGGCCGCCGGCGGTGCCAATGACGAGCGTCTCCACCGTGCTCAAGAGCTTGGCACGGCTCGGCCATTCGAACGGCAGGGAGGTGGTGATTTGCTTCACGCCACCTTATCGCAAATCAGCGGCAGGCGCACAATTGCAGGCTGGTCATGCCGCAATGCGCACGCCTCCCGCGGATGCTCGCGAGCCGTATTGTGACGGATTTACTTCTTGTCGGCGGCGGGGGCGGCGGTGCCGGCCTTCGCGCTCTTGATGCATTCGGAGCGGAATTTCTTGCGCTCCTTTCCATGCAGGCCCTTGGCGTCCGCCTGCTTGGAGCATTCCAGCGACTCGGCCGAGCGCTCCTTCGGCGCCTTCTTGTCGATGGTGACGGCATCGGTCTTGGCAGCCGGCGCGGCGGTCTGTGCGAACGCGGTGCCGGAAGCGAGCAGGGAGGCGAGAGCGACGACGGCGAGGCGGGACGTAAAGGTCATGGTGTTGCACTCTTCTTGCGAAAATGGCGAAGGGTTGCGAACGTCGGCTGGTGTTGCTGAACGCGACATGAATAATTTGAACGGCGGCTTCACTATATTTTGGCGGAGGGCGCCATCGCTTCCTTGTCGCAAGCGGCCGACACGCTAGGATAGCAATGTTCGTTTCACTTCCCCAGGGAATGACCAAGGGAAGACCAAGGAGGAGATCAGGGATGACCATTCAATCGAAATTGCTGTGTGCGATTGCGGTGTCGGGGTTTGCCGCGCTGGCGGCGAGCGCACCGGCGCACGCGCTGACCTCGCAGGAGTGCAGCGCGAAATATCAGGCCGCCAAGAAGGACGGCTCGCTCGGCACCATGAAGTGGAATGAATTCCGCAAGGCCCAGTGCGGCGCGGACGCGACCCCCGCCGCCGCGCCGACCGCAGCCGCTCCGGCTGCGCCCGCCGCTCCCGCCGAGCCGAAGCAAGCGAAGAAGGAAGCGGCTCCCGCCGCACCGACCCTGCCGGCGGGACCTGCGGTCTATCCGAATGCGATCGATCCGAAATACTCCAAGGAGACCGCCGGCAAGGCACGCCTGCACACCTGTGTCGACCAGTACAACGCCAACAAGGCCACCAACGGCAATGGCGGCATGAAGTGGATCGAGAAGGGGGGCGGCTATTACAGCGAATGCAACAAGAGGCTGAAAGGCGCCGCCTGAGCTTCGATTTGATGCGATGGCCGGAGCAATGCTCCGGCCATCTTGCTTGGCCCTCTGGCGCGCCTAAAGCGTGATGAGATTGGGATGAATCGTCATCGCGCTTTAGGTTGGTGTTTGAGCATGATCTTTTCGGAAAACCCGCTGCGCACTTTTCCGGATCATGCTCTAATCCAGCAGCTTCTCCGCCGATTTCGCCACCAGCTGCGACCGCTTGCGCGGGCCGCGCTCCACGAACAAAAGGCTTTGGCCGAAGATGAAGCAGTAGAACAGGAAGGCCTGCGCCTCGGCCTCCTCGGCCGCAAGGCCGGTCGCGCGATAGAGCTCGGCGACGTGCTTCAGCCGCACCGCATCCACGCTCGCCACCGCCGCCGCCGCATTCTCGTCCGAGCGGGCCCATTGCCGGATCGCGAGCTCGATCGCCATGCCTTCCGGGTTGAGCCGCTCCGAATAGAGCTGGATCACCGCCCTCAGCCGCTCGCGCGGCGCCTCGCCGTCCAGGCTGGTCTGCTGCGCGATTGACGCCGCGCGTCCCTCGCGCCAGCGTTCCAGCATGAGATCGAGCAGTGCAGCCCGGTCGGAGAAGCGGCGGTAGAACCCGCCTTTGGTGACGCCGAGATTCTTGGCGAGCACTTCGACCCGGACACCCTCGACCCCCGAGCGGGCGAGCTCGGCAAACCCCGCCTCGACCCAGACGTCGCGCTTGCCCTCGCTCATGAAGTCGCCTCACCGGTTCTTGATACGGTGCCGTATTGCTAACGCGGCGAGCCCCTGATACGCTACCGTATCAAAGCCAAAAAGGCACCAAAAAGTCAGCAAGAAAAAGGGCAGGGAGACATTGCGATGGAGCAGGAGGCGACCTATCGCGGCACGGTGTATCCGTGGCAATGCGATCATGTCGGCCACATGAACATCATGTGGTATGTCGGCAAGTTCGACGAAGCCAACTGGAATCTGTTCGCTCGCCTCGGGCTGACGCCGAGCTATCTGCGTTCCTCCGGCCGTGGCATGGCCGCCGTGCAGCAGAACATCACCTACAGGCGCGAGCTGCTCGCCGGCGACATCGTCGAGATCCGCAGCCACTTGCTCGAGGTCCGCGACAAGTCGATCCGCTTCCGGCACGACATGACGAATGCCGAGACTGGCGAGATCGCCGCAATTTGCGAGATCACGGGTGTGCACATGGACCGTGGGCTGCGCAAGTCGACGCCGTTCGCGGACGCGATCCGGGCGGTCGCTTTGAAACATCTCGCCGAACCGGCCGAGGTCTGAGTCATGACCGCATTCCAGCCGAAAAACCCGGGCTATCGCGCAGCGACTATTGCCATGTTCGAGAGCCAGCCGGCGATGCGTACGCTCGGTATCGCAATCGTACGGCTCGCGCCGGGCCAGGTCGAGCTGGCAATGCTGCACGCGCCGGCTTTGACGCAACAGAACGGCTTCATCCATGCCGGCATCATCACCGCGGGCCTCGACAATGCCTGCGGCGTTGCTGCCTTCAGCCTGATGCCGCACGAGGCGGACATCCTGACCGTCGAGTTCAAGACCACGCTGCTCGCACCCGCCCGCGGCACGCGCTTCATCTTCAAGGCCGAGGTGATCAAGCCCGGCCGCACGCTGACCTTCTGCGAGGCCAAAGCCTTTGCCGAGCATGAGGGCACGACCGCGCTGATCGCCACCATGACCGGGACCTTGATGGCGATGCTGCCGCGCGCGGCGGCTTAAGCCCGTCGGACACGATTTGCGCAGGGCGCGGCAATGACATCGCGCCCGCGAAGTTCTATATGACCCGTAACAATTGCCGGTCCTGGGCCGTATTCTTGCGGGATGGGACCGAAACGGGACGAGATATGACTGGATTTGGCAAGAAAGGCCTCGTGGCGACGCGGCGTAGTGCGTTGACGTTGATTGGGGCGGGCGCGCTTGCTGCGGGCGGGATCACCTCGGCGCTGGCGGCGGCAGACGATGACGAGGTGCTGACCGAAGCCAAGGTGCTGCGCGATCCCGAGACGCCGGTCGCCGGCAATCCCGATGGCAACATCACCATCGTCGAGTGGTCCGACTACAATTGTCCCTATTGCCGCAAGCTCGAGCCCGAGCTGCGCCAGGTGGTCCAGGACGACGGCAAGGTGCGGCTGGTGATCAAGGACTGGCCGGTCCTCGGTCCGGTCTCAGTCACCGCGGCGCGGATTGCGCTCGCGGCAAAATTCCAGGACAAGTATCACCAGGCCCATGATGCCATGATGGCCGTCAGCTCCCGCCTCACCGAGCCGCGCATCAACGAGCTGCTGGCGGCTGCCGGCGTCGACATGGACCGCCTGAAACGCGATCTCACCGGTCATGCCAAGGACATCGACGCCATCCTCAAGCGCAACAACGAGCAGGCGGAAGCCTTCGGTTTCCGCGGCACGCCTTCGTTCATCGTCGGCAAGTACCGCGTGCCGGGCGTGCTCAGCATGAACGAGTTCGAGCAGGTCATTGCCGACGCCCGCAAGGCCAAGATGAACTGAGCTGGCGCATCGATCACAGCCAACGCGACGGCGCCGCCGCGAAGCCGCGACGGCGCCTTGTTCATTTGGCAAGTCGAGAATACTTCGTCCGAATTACTTCGATGAGATTCGGACCCAGTCCTTGTGCGCGCGATCGCGCAGCGCGTTCCAATCGGCCTTCGCGACGTCCCAGTTTACGATGGTGCGGTTGGTGGCCGCGACGTCGCCATTGGCGACCGAGGACGTCTGCATGGAGTCATAGGCGTAGACGCCGCACACGAGCAGCAGCGCGCCCAGGATCATTCCGAAAAAAGTCTGCATTTGCGAACCTCCGGTGACGGGCGATAACGTCGGCCCGGAGTGATGGTTCCGCGGCGATGCGGCGCATGTAAGGAGAGATCGTTCATTCCCCATTCAGCCATTCCAACAGCTCCGCATTGATCTCGCGCGGATAGGTGTGGCTGAGATCGTCGATCTCGCGATAGGTGATGTTGGCGCCCGCCGCCGAGAGCGCAGCTTGGGTTTGGCGCGCGGTCTGCACCGGAAACATCCAGTCGAGCTTGCCGTGGGTGATGAAGATGGGGAGGCCTTGCAGGCGCGTGGCGTCCGCAATCTCCGCCATTAGCGGATGGAATGTCGCCGACACCGGCGCGAGATGCGTGAAGGGCGAAGCGCCGTCGAGGCCTGTAACGTAGCAGAAGGTGCCGCCGTCGCTCATGCCGGTCAGCAGCAGGCGCGAGGCATCGATGCTCCAGCGGCTGCGGACAGTCTTAAGGATACGCATCAGGTTCGGCGTGTCGGAATCGTCGCCCATCAGTGCCCAGGTCGGGCCGGTTGCAGTCGGAGCCACCAGGATCGCGCCGAGGCTGCGGGCGTCGCGCAGCCAACTCCAGAGAAAACCACGGCCGTTGCCGCTGCCGCCATGCAGCGCCATCACCAGCGGCATGGCGAGATCGGGCCTGTAATATTCGGGCACATAGACCGAGAAGCCGCCGCGGCTGCCGGGCTCATTTTGATCGTGGAAGATGCCGGTGCCGTCGCCCGCGCCGGCTTCGAGCCGCGCCAGCAGATCGCCGTTGTCGCGATTGGCGGCGTTGAGGAAGAAGCTGCTCACCGGCGGAAACTGCGCCGCCATCGGATAGAGCGCCTCCTGCGCACGCGGGACGTGACGCAGCGCGCGGAAGACCGCGACGAGATCGCCATTGCCGCGCTCGACATCGCGGATGCCGGCAAGGGCGGCGAGCGTCTCGTTGCAGGCGCGATCGAGCCGCTCGCGTAATCCGGCGAACTGCTCCGGCCATTCTCCGATCGCTCTATGTGCCGCCTGCAGCGTCTTGTCAGGCCTGCCGATTGCATTCATCACCGAGGCGAAGGCCGGCGGATGCAAATGCCGCTGGAAGAAACCGAGCGCTTCCAGCGCATTGAGCAGCGGCGGCAGCAGGGCCACGATGTCGTCGATCACGGCCTCGCTCATCGCGGCTACCCCAGTATGGGATCAATGCAGCTTCGGCGCCTTCAGAAGCTTGAAGCGGTCGGTCGAGGTCACCGTGACATCGAAAGTGACGCCTTCATGATGAACGGTGAGCGGTATATCGACGCCGGCAGCGCCGAGCGCCCACATCTTCCTGTAGAAGCCGGTCTGGCTCCTGACCTTCTCGCCGTCGACGGCGAGGATGACGTCGCCCGTCTTGAGCTCGGCACGCGCGGCCGGGCCGTTGGCGGAGATCCCGATCACCACCACACGGTTGTCGATCTCGGTCGAGTAGAGCCCGAGCCACGGCCGTGCCGGTTTGTTGACGCGGCCGAACTTGCGCAAGTCATCGAGGATCGGCTTCAACAGGTCGATCGGCACGATCATGTTGACGTGCTCGGCGTTGCCTTCACGCTCGCGTTCGAGCTGGAGCGAGCCGATGCCGATCAATTCGCCGCGCTCGTTGAGCAGTGCCGTGCCGCCCCAGTTGGGGTGCGCAGGATAAGTGAAGATGGCCTCGTCCAGCAGATATTCCCAATAGCCGGCGAATTCCTGCTTGGCGACGATCTGGCTCGCGACCGAGCGCGTGCGCCCGCCGGCGCCGCCGACCACGACGCGGTCGCCGATGCGGGTGTCGGCCGAGTTGCCGAGCGGCAAGGGCTCGAGGTCGAGCCTGCCGAGCGCCTGCACGAGGCCGAAGCCGGTGACGGAATCGAAGCCGAGCACATGCCCCTCGACGACGCGCCCGTCGGCGAGGTGTAGCCACACCGATTCCGCCTCGGTGATGAGATAGCCGATGGTCAGCACCAACCCGTCATCGATCACGACGCCATTGCCGGCGCGTTCGGTACCCAATGTTTCGGCGCTGAAAGCGTCCGGCGGGATGATGGCGTGCAGGCCGACGACGGAGCCGAGCGCGTGATCGAGATCGAAACCGTAGTCGCTCGCACGCGGCTGGTTGGCCGGCGGCACTCTCCATTCGGTTAGAACGGCCATGGAGGTCTCCTGATTTGCGAGCGGTCCCTTCGCCGCCAAGCGAGGGCAGGCGAAGCACCGGTAATTTAGGCCGACGAGGGTCATCTTAAAAGACTTGACCTCAACTATTCCGGAGAACGCCGCGTGAAATCTTCGAAAGGCGCGGAAACATCGCGCGCACGACAGGCGGTGTGTGATCCGGCAAGGGCCGCATGGCTGCTGTCCGACGATATGCTAGGCGGCCTGCAATGAAGCTGCTAACCATTGCCGCTTCGTTTGACCAAGGGATCACGGACCGAAGCAATGGACAATCGCAGCGACATCTGGCGTGGCATCGACACGATCAAGGGGCGTTTCATCGACCTCAGCGACAAGGTCTGGGGCATGCCCGAAGTCTGCTACACCGAGGCGAGGTCGGCCGCCGAGCATCTTGCCGAGCTGCGTCACCAGGGTTTCCGCATCACCGAGAAGGTCGCGGGCATTCCGACCGCGCTGATGGGCGAATGGGGCGAGGGCGGTCCCGTCATCGCCTTCATGGGCGAATATGACGCGCTGCCCGGCCTCAGTCAGGAGGCCGGCGTTGCGGAACACCGTCCGGTCGAAACCGGCGGCCATGGTCATGGTTGCGGACATAACCTGCTCGGCTCCGCCGCGCTGCTCGCCGCGACCGCGGTCAAGGACTGGCTCGCCGAGAACAAGGTGCCGGGCCGCGTGCGCTATTACGGCTGCCCGGCGGAAGAAGGTGGCGCGGCCAAGGCCTTCATGGTGCGCTCGGGCGCGTTCGAGGATGCCGACATTGCCATCACCTGGCATCCGCACAGCTTCTGGGAAGTCGCGGTGACGCCGTCGCTCGCCAATACCCGCGCCGACTTCATCTTCACCGGCCGCACCTCGCATGCGGCGGCTTCGCCTCATCTCGGCCGCTCCGCGCTCGACGCGGTGGAATTGATGAATGTCGGCGTGAACTACATGCGCGAGCACATGCCGAGCGACGCACGCGTGCATTACGCGCTGCTCGACACCGGCGGCATCGCCCCCAACGTGGTGCAGGCCCATGCGCGCGTGCGTTATTCGATCCGCGCCCGCGACCTGCCCGGCATGAACGAGCTGGTCGGGCGCGTGAACAAGATTGCCCAGGGCGCAGCCCTGATGACCGAGACCAAGGTGGAGATGAAGATCATCTCCGCGGTCTCCAACATCCTGCCGAACGCACCTCTGGAGCAGGCGCTGCATCGGGTGATGGAGGAGCTCGGGCCCCCGCATTTCGACGATGCGGACAAGAGCTTTGCCAGCCAGATCCGCGCGACCCTGAGTGACAAGGACATCGCCTCGGTCTATTACGCGATCGGCATGGAGCCGACCGATCAGCCGTTGGCGGACTTCCTGGTGCCGCTCGACGCCAAGCGCAACCCGCTTGTCGGCTCGACCGACGTCGGCGATGTGAGCTGGGTGGTGCCGACCGTGCAGGTTCACGCACCGACGGTTGCAATCGGCACTCCGTTCCACACCTGGCAGGTGGTGGCGCAGGGCAAAAGCCCGCACGCCCACAAGGCCATGGTGCAGGCGGCCAAGGCGATGGCGGGCCTCGGCATCAAGGCGTTGACGGAGCCGGAGCTGATCAAGGCCGCGAAAGCGGACCTCACCAAGCGGACAGCCAAGACGCCCTATGTCTGTCCGCTGCCGGACCACGTCGCGCCGCCGCTCGATATGTCCGTGGTGTAGAAAATATAGTCTCGATACTTCGTCTGATCCGGCGAACAAATTTTTCGCAGTGCAACGAGGAATCCGGCGTGTTTTGACGCCGGTTTGCCAAGGGCCTGGGCTGCGGAACGCAGTTTTGCCCAACAGACAGCCAGAACACCGTTCGCATACACACGGTCGGAGTTGACGCGCAGCCTATTCGGTGTGCCATCTACCGCCAGCCAAATCGGCGGCCGCTCGCGGTCGCCTGCATCCATACCGGGAACCAGACGGGGGACAACCATGCTGGATAAAGAACTGCGTTCGATGATCGGCGACGTGAAGGACGGGCGGATGGATCGCCGGGCCTTCATCAAGCGCATGGCCGCGGTCGGCCTCACCGCTCCCCTGGCCAACCAGATCCTCGCGCTCGGCGGCGTCGCCATGGCGGAAGGTCCGCAGGTCTACAAGCCGACCAAGCGCGGCGGCGGCGGTGCCCTGAAGCTGTTGTGGTGGCAGGGCCCGACCCTGCTCAATCCGCACTTTGCCACCGGCACCAAGGACCAGGACGGCTCGCGTCTGTTCTACGAGCCGCTCGCCTGCTGGGATCCGGACGGCAACATGAAGCTGGTGTTGGCAGCCGAGATTCCGTCGATCCAGAACGGCGGGCTGGCCGCTGACGGCAAATCGGTCACCTGGAAGCTCAAGCCCGGCGTCAAGTGGCACGACGGCAAGCCGTTCACCGCCGACGACGTCGTGTTCAACTGGGAATATGCCAAGGATCCGGCGACCTCGGCGCTGACGATCGGAACCTATCGCGACATTACCGTCGAGAAGGTGGACGATCTCACGGTGCGAATCCTCTTCAACAAGCCGACGCCGTTCTGGGCCGATGCCTTCGTCGGTGCTCCCAACACCATCATCCCGAAGCATCTTTTCGCCGACTACAAGGGAGCCAAGTCGCGCGAAGCGCCGACCAACCTCTCGCCGGTCGGCACCGGCCCCTACAAGTTCGTCGAGTTCAAGCCGGGCGATCTTGTCCGCGGCCAGCTCAATCCCGATTACCACATGCCGACCCGGCCTTATTTCGACACGGTCGAGATGAAGGGCGGCGGCGACGCCGTCTCGGCGGCGCGCGCGGTGATCCAGACCGGCGAATATGATTTCGGCTGGAACATCCAGGTCGAGGACGACGTGCTGCTGCGGCTGGAGAAGGGCGGCAAGGGCAAGACCATCTACGCCGTGGGCGGCGATACCGAGTTCATCGCACTCAACTTCACCGATCCCAATACCGAGGTCGACGGCGAGCGCTCGTCGATGAAGACCAAGCATCCGTTGCTGTCCGACCCTGCGGTGCGCAAGGCGCTGTCGCTGCTGGTCGATCGCGAGTCCGTCAAGAAGGCGATCTACGGCCGCGCCGGCCGCACCACCGCCAACTTCCTCAACGGTCCCGAGAAGTTCGTTTCCAAGAACACCTCTTGGGAGTTCAGCATCGAGAAGGCCTCGAAGCTGCTCGACGATGCCGGCTGGAAGCCCGGCGCGGATGGCATCCGCGAGAAGGACGGCAAGAAGCTGAAGCTTCTGTACCAGACCTCGATCAACGGCCCGCGCCAGAAGACCCAGGCGATCGTCAAGCAGGCCTGTCAGAAGGCCGGTATCGACGTAGAGCTGAAATCGGTCGTCGCTTCGGTGTTCTTCTCCTCCGACGTCGCCAACCCCGATACCTATGCGCATTTCTACGCCGACCTCGAGATGTTCCAGATCCCGCTGAGCCAGCCGGATCCGGCGCAGCACATGCGTCGCTACCTGTCGACCCTCGTCGCCACCAAGGAGAACAAGTGGCAGGGCACGAACTTCCCGCGATGGGTCAACAAGGAATACGACGCGACCATCGAAGCCGCCGAAAGCGAGATGGATCCGGTCAAGCGCGCGGCGCTCTACATCAAGGCCAACGATCTCATGTTCCAGGACACCGTGTTCATCCCGGTGCAGCATCGGCTGAAGGTGGAAGCGGCGGCCAACAATCTGCGCCCGATCATCAGCGGATGGGCCAACGAAACCGACAATCTGCACGACTGGTACCGCGAGGAATGATCACGCGCAGCTAGGCGGGGTCCTTCTTTCATGAGTCAGTATGTCCTGCGTCGCCTCCTGATCGCGATTCCGAGCCTGCTCGGGATCTCGGTCGTCCTGTTCGTCGTGCTGGCGCTGGCGCCGGGAGATCCCTTCTCGGAGCTGGCGACGAACCCGAACGTGCCGCCCGAAGTGCAGGCCGCACTTCGGGCCAAGTTCGGCCTCGATGATCCGATCTACCTTCGTTACCTGAGCTGGCTCTCCGCCATGCTGCATGGCGACTGGGGTTTCTCGTTCGTCAGCCGGATGAACGTCGATCAGCTCATCCTCCAGCGCCTGCCGGCCACGCTCTACGTGATCGGCTCGGCGCAGATCCTGGCGCTATTGATCGCGATTCCCGTCGGCGTCTATGCCGCGACGAAGCCCTATTCGCTGTTCGACCAGATCGCCAACACGCTCGCCTTCGTCGGCTTCTCGCTGCCGACCTTCTTCACCGGCATCCTGTTCATCCTGATCTTCTCGGTCACGCTGGACTGGCTGCCCTTCGTCTACACCACCGACATCAAGGCGACCGGCATCCACTGGGTGCTGGAGATGATCCGCCAGGCGATCATGCCTGTGGCGGTGCTCGGCCTGTTCCAGGCCGCATCGATGACGCGCTTCGTCCGCTCCGCGATGCTCGACGTCATCAGGCTCGACTACGTCACCACGGCGCGCGCCAAGGGCCTCGGCCAGGCCAAGGTCATCGTCAAGCACGTGATGCGCAACGCCATGATCCCGGTCGTGACGCTGATCGCATTGCAGATGCCGGCGGTGTTCGGCGGCGCCATCGTCACCGAGCAGATCTTCCGTATCCCTGGTATCGGCTCGCTGCTGATCTCCTCCATCCTTTCCAACGACACGCCGGTGGTGATGGCCGTCACCTTCGTCTTCGCGTGCCTCGTGGTGCTGTTCAACCTCATCGCGGACGTCCTGTATGGCTGGCTTGACCCTCGCATCTCCCTCCGCTGAGCGGGGCGTCTATTCGCCCTGGCGCGAGACGTGGCGGCGCTACAGCCGCCACAAGCTCGCCGTGATCAGCGCCTTCCTGCTCCTCATCCTGATCCTGGCGGTCGTCATCGGCCCGTTCATCTGGCGCATCAAGATCAACGACATCGACATCGTGGCGGGGCTGCAGGGGCCCTCGCTCGCGCACCCTTTCGGCACCGACGATCTCGGCCAGGACATCCTCGCCCGCATGATCTATGGCGGGCGGATCTCGCTTGCGGTCGGGCTGGCCGCGATGCTGGTCTCGGTGTTCATCGGCACGCTGATCGGCGCGCTCGCCGGCATGTCGCGCGGTGCGCTGGGGCACGGGTTGATGTGGCTCACCGACCTGTTCCTGTCCCTGCCGCAGCTGCCCTTGCTGCTGCTGCTGATCTATCTCTTCCGCGACGGGCTGAAGTCGATGTTCGGTCCCGAAGGCGGCATCTTCATCCTGATCGTGCTCGTCATCGGCGGCCTGCGCTGGATGCCGGTCGCCCGCCTCGTGCGCGCGCAGTTCCTGTCGATCCGCGAGAAGGAGTTCGTGGAGGCGGCGCGCGCGCTGGGCGCCAGCCCGGTGCGGCAGGTGGTACGGCACATCCTACCCAATGCGGTCGGACCCGTGATCATCGCCGGCACGATCGACGTTGCGGCCGCTATCATCGCCGAATCGACACTGTCGTTCCTCGGCCTCGGCTTTCCGCCGGATACCCCGACCTGGGGCCGGCTATTGTTCGACGCCAAGGATTTTCTCGACATCGGCCCGCACTGGGCGCTGTTTCCGGGTGGCGCGATCTTCATCGCCGTGGTCGCCATCAACTTCACCGGCGACGGCCTGCGTGACGCGCTCGATGCGCGACGGGTGATCTGATGGCGCCGCTGCTCGAAATCAAAGGGCTCAAAACTCATTTCTCCACCGACGACGGCATCCTCCAGGCCGTCGACGGCGTCGACATCTCGATCAACCGCGGCGAGACGCTCTGCGTCGTCGGCGAGTCCGGCTGCGGCAAGACCGTGACCGCGATGTCGATCCTGAAGCTGATCGCGATGCCGCCCGGCCGTATCGCCGCGGGCCAGATCATCTTCGAGGGCCGCGACCTGGTGCCGCTGACGAGCAACCAGCTCGACGAGATCCGCGCCAAGGAGATCGGCTTCATCTTCCAGGAGCCGATGACCTCGCTCAATCCGGTGCTCACCGTCGGCGAGCAGATCGCCGAGAGTCTGCGCCGGCATGAGGCGGTGACGAAGAAGCAGGCGCTCGAGCGCACCATCGAGATGCTGAAGCTGGTGCAGATCCCGAACGCGGAAGGCCGCGTGCACAACTATCCGCACCAGTTCTCCGGCGGCATGCGCCAGCGCGTGATGATCGCGATGGCGCTCGCCTGCAAGCCGAAGCTGATCATCGCCGACGAGCCCACCACCGCGCTCGACGTCACCATCCAGGCGCAGATCCTCGATCTGCTCCAGGACATGAAGGAGCGTTTCGGCATGGCGGTGATGCTGATCACCCATGCCATGGGCGTCGTCGCCGAGACTGCGCAGCGCGTCGTCGTGATGTATGCCGGCAAGGTGGTGGAGGAGGCGCCCGTCGACGATCTCTTCGCCAACCCGCGCCATCCCTATACGCAAGGCCTGATCCGCTCGATCCCGCGCATCGATCTCGACAGCGAGCACAAGACGCGGCTCGAGGCGATCGGCGGCTCGGTGCCGATCCTGATCAATCCGCCGGTCGGCTGCCGCTTTGCGCCGCGCTGCAAGTTTGCCATGAACGTCTGCACTGCGAAGGAGCCGCTGCTTCGCGAGGTCGCGCCCGGCCACCGCATGGCCTGTCATCTGGGAGATCCGCAGTTGGGGAACGTGTCATGAGCGAGCCCTTGCTGCGCGTCAGCGGCCTGAAGAAACACTTCCCCGTGCTCGGCGGCCTGCTGTCGCGCCAGGTCGGCACCGTCTACGCGGTCGACGGCGTGTCGTTCTCGGTCAATCGCGGCGAGACGCTCGGTCTCGTCGGCGAATCCGGCTGTGGCAAGTCGACGACGGGACGCTGCGTGCTGCGCCTGATCGAGCCGACCGACGGCGAGGTCACCTTCGACGGCCAGGACGTGCGCCAGCTCGGCGGCAGCGATCTACGCGCGATGCGGCGGAACATGCAGCTGGTGTTCCAGGATCCGTTCGCCTCACTCAATCCGCGCATGACGGTCGGTGCCATCCTCGGCGAAGCCTTCACCATCCACAATCTCGCCTCCTCTGCCAAGGAGCGCGAGGAGCGCGTCGCGGGCCTGCTCGTGAAGGTCGGGCTCAAGCCCGAGCACATGCGGCGCTATCCGCACGAATTCTCCGGCGGCCAGCGCCAGCGCATCGTGATCGCGCGCGCGCTCGCGGTCGAGCCGAAGCTGATCGTCTGCGACGAGCCGGTCTCCGCGCTCGACGTCTCGATCCAGGCCCAGGTCATCAACCTGCTGGAGGATCTGCAGGCCGAGCTGAACCTCACCTATCTCTTCGTCGCGCACGACCTGTCCGTGGTCGAGCACATCTCCGACCGCGTCGCGGTGATGTATCTCGGCCGCATCGTCGAGCTGGCGAAGGCGAGCGACCTCTACCGCAACCCGCAGCATCCCTACACCAGGGCGCTGTTGTCGGCGGTACCGGTACCCGATCCGAAGCTCAAGCGCGAGCGCATCCGCCTCAAAGGCGACGTGCCGAGCCCGATGAAGCCGCCGTCAGGCTGCCATTTCCACACCCGTTGCCCGATCGCGCAGCCGCGCTGCGCGGAAGTCGCGCCGGAGCTGAAGGAAGGCGCGGGCGGGCATTTCGTGGCGTGTCATCTCGCCTGAAGGTGGTCGCCGAAGCTATGACCTGCGGCGGCGCCCCAATTGGTGCAGCAGCGTGTCGATCGCCGGGATCGCTCCGGTCTCGCGGAGCCAATTGTCGGCCATTTCCCTGAGCTCGCCCGGCGTGACGCCGAACTTGCGGCGGAAGGCGCGGATGAAGGTGGAATCGCTGCTGAAGCGCAGGTCGACCGCGAGGTCGATCAGACGCTTGTCCTCCGCGGACGGGGAAATCATCTGGCGAAAGGCCAGGTCGAGCCGCCGCTCCCTGATGTAATGCGCCAGCCCGCCATCGGCCTCGAACAGACGATAGAGGGTCGCGCGCGAAATCTGGAAATGACGACACAGCTCTTGCACGGTAAGCGCGTCCGTCTCCAGATTGTGCGCGATGTGGCGTTTGATCATCGCAAGGTAGAGATGCCGCTCGGCCCGCTCGACGCCTGTTGCAATGTCAGCGGCGCCGCCGGCGGCCGATGCCACGATATCGGCGATCGCCTCGATCGTGGCCTCGACGCTGCCGGCCTCGGGATCTGGAGGCAGCATCAGCGCCGCAAAATGGCTGGCGAGCAGCCGGGCATGGGGATGCTCCGCCGGCAACAACACCGCCGTGGCCGCATCGGGATGGGCGAGGCGTGGCGCCAGCATTGCGCGTGGCAGGATGATTGCCCTGAGGTGGGTGCGGCCGCTGCCGCCCCGCAGCACGGTCCGGTTCGGGGGGCCCATATCGAGCAGGCAGATGTCGCCAGGCTTCAGCGTCACCTCGCGCCGGCCGGAGCTGAACCACATCTCGCCTTCGAGACACAGGGTCACGTGATAGTGATCCATGCCCCCGCGGGCGATGTGCGCGGGCGTCCGGTCGTATTCGACGTCAGTCACGCGTGATTCGACCAGCAATGCGTTGCCGGCCATCCTCGTCACGGCGGTGATATGGAAATCGTCCTCTGGGGTGAGCGGAATGACTTCGCAGACGTCGGCGGTCATGGCGCGCATCTGCGCCAGCGCAGCCGGTCCGCGCTCGCCGTCATCCGCCGGCAGGCTCTCGTTCGCAACTGCTCCGTCCACGCCGTCCCCCGATGACACCGGCCGCGGACATAGATCATCCGGACTGCCGACATCCACGGCCGTATCTAGTGATCCGGACAATGTCGAGCAACCGCGTGGAAGTGGCAACGCCTGCCGCGGAAGTTGTGATGCGATTGCATCAGTGACGGCATGAATTCACGGCTGAGATTCTGGGCACATCGCGTATGCGGCCTGCCTGTTAAGGGGTGTCCCGATCCACTTGCCGCAGGCCCTGCCTCATTCTTGATCGCGTGCGGCACAGTTCGCGTCCGAGATTGGTTTATGACAGCCAGATTACAGTTGCTGGACCTGCCACGTCGATCGCTCGCCGCGCGTGCAGTCATGGTTGGCTGTGCGATTGTGGTGCTCGCGACATCGGAGTTGGTGAGCCTTGACCCGGTTGCCGCTCAGACCGTCCTCACGGCGAGCGATGGCGCCAGCTTGGTGGCGGCGCTCACCACCATCAACAACAATCCGAACACCAGCTACACGCTCAACCTCACCCAGAATATCACGCTGACCGGGATGACGACGCTGCCTGTGGTCATGAGCAACAGCACGATCACGATCAACGGCGGTAACAACGCACTCGACGGCGGCGGCGTGCAGCACGGGTTCTTTGTCTACTCGGGAACGGTCTCGATCGGCAATTTGGCGATCCAGAACACGGTGGCGCAAGGCGGGGCCGGCGGCTCGTCAAGTTTCAGTTCCGGTGGGGGCGGCGGAGGGCTCGGCGCAGGTGGCGCGGTGTTCGTCAATACGGGGGCGAATGTCACCCTCTCGGGCGTCAGCCTCGCCAACAACAACGCCATGGGCGGCGCTGGTGGCTCATCCTTCTCGGGCGGCGCTCTGGTGGGGGGTGGCGGAGGCGGCGGAGGAATCTTCGGCGCCGGCGGTGCTGGCGGTAATAGCTCTGGCGGCGGCGGTGGCGGCTGGTCCGGCACGGGCGGCGCGGGTGGGGAAGGCGCCGGCGGCGGCGGCGGGGGTCTTGCGGGCAATGGTGGGACCGGTGGCGGGAACAACGTTGGGATGAGTTCCGGCGCTGGCGGAGGGGGTGGCCTGAGTGGCTCCGGCACAAACGGCAACCGCTCCGGCGCCGGTGGCGCGGGCGGCGCGCCGAATGGAGGATCGGGCGGAGCCGCGGGCAACGGGTCTACAAACGGAGGAGATGGCGTAGCTGGTGGGTACGGCGGCGGTGGCGGCGGTGGCGGTAACGGTAACGCGTTGGGCAACGGAGGCTCCGGGGGTACCGGAGGATTCGGTGGTGGCGGCGGGGGCGGCGCGTACGGCAGCACTGCGGGTAATGGAGGCAATGGCGGTGTCGGCGGCGGCGGCGGCGGCGGCGCGTACGGAAGCGGCGCGACGGGTGGCCCGGGCGGCCGCGGCGGGGATTTCGGCGGCGGCGGCGGCGGCGGCACCGGGGCAAATGGCGGCGCCGGAGGTTTCGGCGCGGGTGGTGGCGGCGGCGGGTCGCAAGGCGCTTCTGGCGGCCCCGTTGGTGGCGCCGGCACTGCTGGTTTCGGCGGCGGCAATGGCGGTGCCAGCCTCGGCAACCAGGGCAGCACTCCCGGGAACGGCGGCGACGGTGGCTCGGCCTATGGTGGTGCCGTCTTCGTTCGCCAGGGCGGGACGCTCACGATCCAGGACACCTCCTTTGCGTCCAGCAACACGGTAACGGCCGGTGCGGGCGGCGCCGGTAACACGAACGGTGCGAGCGGTTCGGCCGCCGGCGGCGCTCTGTACCTGAACGGCGCTACCGCGACCTACAGCGTCAGAAGCGGCGGCAGCCAATCGGTTGCCAGCGATATCGCCGGAAGCGGCAGCATCATCAAGTCTGGCGCCGGGACACTGACCCTCAGTGCTGCAAATAGCTATAGCGGCGGCACGTCGATCACCGGCGGCCTAATCAAGTTCAGCGCCGCGAACAATTTCGGATCCGGCAACGTCACGCTGAATGGCGGCGGCCTGCAATGGGCAAGCGGTAACACGATCGACATTTCCGCCCGGCTCACCGCGATCGGCGCCGGCGGCGCCACCTTCGATACCAACGGCAACAACGTCGCGTTCGCCAACGCGCTCGCCGGCGCCGGCGCTCTCACCAAGACCGGCAACGGAACGCTGGCACTTTCGATAACGAATGCGTACACCGGAGGTACCACCGTCACGGCTGGCACGCTACACCTCACGGGCACCGGCACGCTTGGCGCCACCGGCGGAGCCACCACCGTGTCCGGCGGCACGCTCGATCTCGGCGGCACGACGCAGACGCAGGCTGCCATCAGTCTCTCGGGCGGCACGATCCAGCACGGCAATCTCGACGCGCCGATCACCTCGAGCGGCGGCACACTCAATGGCATCAGCGGCAGCGCCAGCCTGACGACGACAAGCGGCACGACGTTGCTGTCCGGCACCAACACCTATTCGGGCGTCACGACGGTTTCGGCCGGTACGCTGCAGCTTTCGGGCGCCGGCACTCTCGGTGCCACGACTGGTACGACGACTGTTGCGGGCGGCACCCTCGATCTCGGCGGTACGACGCAGACGCAGGCTGCCGTCGCTCTTGCCGGCGGCACGATCCAGAACGGCAATCTCAATGCGCCGATCACCTCTACTGGCGGCACACTGAATGGTATCGGCGGAACCGCGAGTCTGACGACGACGAGCGGCACGACCTTTGTGACCGGAAGCAACACCTATAGCGGTGGGACGACGGTGAACGGCGGCGTGCTCGATGTCTTGGGCACGCTCAGCGATCCCACGATCAACAGCGGCGGCACGCTGGCCGGCAGCGGTTCGGTCGGCGACACCTATGTCAACGTCGCTGGGAGGTTTGCGCCTGGCAATGGCATGCCGGGCAGCTCCATGACGATCACCGGCAACCTCGCCTTCCAGTCCGGCGCGATCTACCTCGTTCAGGTCAGTCCCTCGGCGGCCTCCTATGCGAATGTCACTGGCACAGCGCAGCTCGGCAACGCCAAGGTCAATGCCGTCTTCGCAAGCGGCAGCTATGTCAGCAGGACCTACACGATCCTCAGCGCGAGCGGCGGCATCTCTGGGACGTTTGATCCGGCCGTGGTCAACACCAACTTGCCGTCCAGCTTCGGAACGAGCCTCAGCTACGACGCCAACCATGTCTATCTCAATCTAGCGCTGATCTTTACAATTCCTGCCGGGCTCAACGCTAACCAGCAGGCGGTCGGCAATGCGTTGACGAATTTCTTCAACGCGAACGGCGGCATTCCGCTGGTTTATGGCACGCTGACGCCCGCAGCGCTCACGCAAGCCTCAGGCGAACTCGGCGCCGGCACGCAGCAGACGACGTTCCAGGCGATGGGCCAGTTCATGGGCCTGCTCACCGATCCTGTCGCGCGGCAGAATGGCGGACCAGGGGCAAGCGGTGGCGCGGCCGGCTTTGCGAACGAAGACAGCGCCAACGCTTATGCCGCGCGCACGCGCACCGATGCGTTCGCCATGGTCACCAAGGCGCCGCCGAAAAACGTCGAGCCGCGCTGGAGCGTGTGGGCCGCAGGTTTCGGCGGATCGCAGACGACGGGAGGCAATGCGATCGTCGGCTCGAACGATACTACGAGCCGCATCTTTGGGACCGCCGCCGGGGCCGATTACCGGTTCTCGGCAGATACGCTCGCCGGCTTTGCGCTGGCCGGCGGCGGGACCAATTTCAGCATCGCAAACGGTCTCGGCTCGGGCCGCTCCGACCTTTTCCAGGCCGGCGCCTATCTGCGCCACAGCAATGGCCCGGCCTACGTCTCCGCGGCGCTTGCCTATGGTTGGCAGGACATCACCACCGATCGCATGGTGACGATCGCCGGCGCTGATCGCCTGCGCGCCGAATTCAACGCCAATGCCTATTCCGGCCGCATCGAAGGCGGCTATCGCCTCATCGCGCCATGGATTGGCGGCATCGGCGTCACGCCCTATGGCGCAGCGCAGTTCGTCACCTTCGATTTGCCGGCCTATGCCGAGCAGGTCGTCTCGGGCTCGCCCTCGTTCGCCTTGAGCTATGCTGCAAAAAGCGTCACCGACACGCGCAGCGAGCTGGGCCTGCGCAGCGACAAATCCTTCGCCATGCTGGACGGCGTGCTGACGCTGCGCGGCCGCGCCGCCTGGGCGCATGATTTCAATCCGGATCGTTCGATCGGAGCGACCTTCCAGGCGTTGCCCGGTGCCGGCTTCGTGGTCAACGGCGCGGCGCAGGCGCGCGACGCCGCGCTCACCACCGCAACGATCGAGATGAAATGGCTGAACGGCTGGTCGATGGGTGCAGGCTTCGAGGGAGAGTTTTCGAACGTCACGCGTAGTTATGCCGGCAAGGGTAGTGTGCACTACGCCTGGTGAATCCCGGCCTCTCGCGAGCGCCCCTCGAAAATATCAGCGTCAATGAGACGTACGGCATAACGCGTCTGTCGTTGGATTGCTACGTTCGGCACCAATGCGGCTTTTAGGCGAAGCCGCGCACCACACCATCGTCGCGTCGGCGGCTCAAGGATGCCGATCGTGGAGCTTTACCGATGACCGAAACGTCGTTTCCAGCGGCCGCGCTCGTTGGGTCCCGAACAGCTTTCCACCGCCGCCGGCGGCGCAAAGGCCTCTTGGAATTCCTGCTTCAAGCATTGCATCACTCGCGGCGAATGCAGGCCCGTCGCATCCTGGGACAATATGCCGACCTCATGGCGAAGCCTGTCCAGCAAGTCGCTTCCGACATGTCCGGCCGGGAGAGCCACTAACGATGTCAGTTGGGGAGAGGTCGGCGCGCAAGAGCCTCGTTCAAATTCCGGTACTGAGCGACAATATGCTGCTCGCGATCATCGCGGTCGGCTTTTGCGTTCTCCACATCCTGACCGCAGTGTTCCTGATGCCGCCCTCCGGCACCGCCGCCGCGCCGCCCGAAAAATCTCTCGCGTTGTACGACTAGCGGGCCCGCGGCTGAGCACTCACCACCGTCCGCCACGCCTGGTCAGGCTTGGTCCGGTCAGGCGGTTCTGGCGGGCCAGGGGACAACCTGTCCCGACATCACCAGCCTGTCGCGGCCATTGTCCTTGGCGGCGTAGAGCGCGCGGTCGGCGGCAGCGACCAGTGCGCTACAGTCCATCGCGGTCTGGGCGGGCAAACTCGTCGCGGCGCCGATGCTCGCGGTCACCAGCCGCGAGGGCGGGTTCTGCGCATGCAGAATGGCGAGGTCCTGCAGCGCCTGGCGAATCCCCTCACCGACCTCGGCGCAGCCGTCCGGGCCGGTGTTCGGCAGCAGCAGGGCGAATTCCTCGCCGCCGTAGCGCGCCGCGAGATCGGCCGGGCGCCTCGCATAGGCCGACAGAATCCGGCCCAGCGCGCGCAGGCATCCGTCGCCCGCCAGATGTCCATAATGGTCGTTGAACTTCTTGAAATGATCGACATCGATCAACAGAAGCGACAACTGCGTGCCGTCACGCCGGGCGCGCGCCCACTCCTCGGCAAGGCGTTCGTCGAACGTGCGCCGGTTGGCGAGGCCGGTCAGGCCATCGGTCGTTGCCAGCGAGGCGAGCTTGTCCTGAAGATCCTTCTGCTCGGTGATGTCGCGCACCACCGCGACGACGCCGTCGATCTCGCCGCTGTCCGACGCCAGGGTGACATGCAGCGCCGCCTCGGCCCAGATCTCGCCCTTGTCGCGATGACGCTGACGATAGACGAACCGGGCCTCCTCGGCTTCGCCGTTCTTCAGCGCGGCGATGGCCTGCTCGACCCGTTCCATGTCGTCAGCGTGAATGCCGGCGAGCGAGGAGGTGTCCAGCAGCTCCTCGGCGGACCAGCCGGTGATGCGCACGCACGCCGGAGAGACGTAGAGCAGCCGGTTGTCCAGCCCGATCCGGGTCACCATGTCGCTGGATTGCTCGGCCAGCAGACGGAAATTCGCCTCCTTGGCGATCAGGGCCTGAGCCATGCGCTGCCGCTGCAAGAGCTGACGGACCAGGTAGAAGCCGATCACCGCGATGAGCAGGACGAGGCCGAGGACGAAGGTCATGCGCGTGGTGGCCGCGCGCCACCAGGGCGCCAGCACGTCGTCCTGCGACTTGCTCGCCAGCACCATCAAGGGATAGCGGCTGCTGCGCTGATAGTAGCTCAGCCGCTGCACGCCATCGAGCGGCGACTTGAAATAGTAGACGGCCGCCGCGGGACGGCTTTGCCATTCCCTGAACAAGGGTGCATTGGACAGGTCGCGTCCGACGAAGGCGCCGCTCTCGTCGCGGCTGCGCGCCAGCATGATGCCGCTATTGTTCAGCAGCGACGCCGAGCCGTTCGGCCCGAAGTCGAAGCGCTCGTAGAACTTCATGAAATAGGCGACGTCGATCGTGAGCAGGGCGACGCCGGCGAAGCTGCCGTCGGGATGGTCGATCCGGCGCGAGGCGGTGATGATCCACTGCCCGCCCGCGCGGCTCCTGATCGGTCGCCCGATCAGCGTGCCCTTGTCCGGTAAGTCGCGGTGCTGCCGGAAATATTCGCGGTCACTGTTGTTGAGCTTGGAGAAATCGACATGCTCGGTCGTCGCGAGCCAGCGGCCGGTCTCGTCATAGACGAAGATGCCGCGGATGCGGTCCGATGATTTGCGGGTCGGCAGGTATGTCTGGAGCTTGGCGATGGTGTCGGGGCCGGTGCCGTCGAGCTCGAGCCGGTGCACCAGCCCGACCAGGATCGTATCGGCGAGCTCGAAGGTGTCGTCGGCGTGCTGGATCAGCGAGTGCGCCAGATTGGCGACGTCGATCTCGGCGTTCCTGAGCTCGGCATCGCGCGCCACCCATTCGCGCCAGGCGCTCAAGCCGAGGATCGCAGCGCAAATCAGCACGACGAAGCCCGCCGCCCAGAGCGGAAGGCGCGTCTTGCCGAGTTCCCGGCTGGTGACCATCAGGCTTGCTCCAAATCGGCGCAAACCTCTCACTTTCGCCTTAACGGCCTGTTGCAACATCCACGATGATTGTGCGGAGCCGTATTCGGCCGGAGGGAATCTCGACATTGCGACGGGTTGTGGTCGAAGGATGTTAACCAAGCCGCCGGCCGCGCAATGGCTTCCGCCTCCTGTCCGCCGCCTCATTCCTCCAGCGTGAAGCCGACGCGCAGCGTCACCTGGTAGTGGCGCACGGTGCCGTTCTCGATATGGCCGCGCGTCTGCACCACCTCGAACCATTTCATCTCGCGAACGGTCTTGGCCGCGCGGCTGACCGCGTTCTTGATCGCATCGTCGATCGAGGCCTCGGACGATCCGACCAGTTCCAGGATCTTGTAGACGTGATCCTTCTCGGTTGCGGGCATGACGCTTCTCCCCTTGTGTGGCGGCGTGACCTGGATGCTTCGTCCGCAAGCCCGTCGGTTTTCGCGAGACATGCGGTATCAATTGAACGGATGCCGGCGTTTCGGGTTCCCTCGGGCGACGCTCGACTGCCCGCGAGGTTTTGCGGATAGGATGGGGAAAGCGTGCAGGTCTGGTTTTTGTAAGTGCACGAAAATCTGGCTCGCATGTCCGGGCAGCGCGCGCCGGCCGCATGGTTGCACTTGCCCGTCCGAATGCGGGCGAGTTAATTTCTGCGCCTTGCCTGGCATGTTTCCCAAGCGGCTCGATTTCTACAACCGTCTCGTCGCGAACGGCATCACGCCCTGCGCCACGCTCCATCACTGGGACCTGCCGCAGGCGCTGCAGGACCGCGTTGGCGGCTGGCAGTCGAGCTACACTTCGCGGCGCGCCTGACCGATCGCGTGAAGACCATCTTCGCCGTGAACGAAGTCGGGTGCTTCGTGAATTTCGGCTATGGCTGGGGCATCGACGCGCCCGGCCTCAAGCTGCCGGCGGCGCAGCTCAATCAGGCTCGCCATCACGTCGCGCTGGGACACGGGCTCGCGGTGCAGGCGATCCGCTCCTCCGGGCGCGCCGGCACACGCGTCGGCGCGGCCGAGAACATCGCCGCCTGCGTGCCGGCGATCGCGACGCCGGACAACATCCGCGCCGCCGAGATCGCGACGCGCGAACTCAACGCCGGCTTCCTCGGCGTGGTGCTGGAGGGCAGATACACCGACGGCTTCCTCGCCTATGCCGGTGCGGATGCGGTTATGGCGCGGAATGCGATCGCGATGTGAGGTCGGCCTCTACGGATCCAGCTCCGTATCCCAGTAGAGATAGTCCAGCCAGCTGTCGTGCAGATAGTTCGGCGGGAACAGGCGGCCGTTGCGGTGGAGCTGGTGCACCGTCGGCGCGAACGCGCTCTGGCGTGGAAACATCTTGGCCTGCGCCGGGGTAAGATTGCCCTTGCGCAGGTTACAGGGCGAGCATGCCGCGACCACGTTCTCCCAGGTGGTCTGGCCGCCTTTGCTGCGCGGGATGATGTGATCGAAGGTGAGGTCTTCGGGCGAGCCGCAATATTGGCAGGCGAAACGATCGCGCAGGAAGACGTTGAAACGGGTGAAGGCGGGGTGGGTGGTCGGCTTGACGAAGGACTTGAGCGAGACGACGCTGGGCAGCTGCATCTCCAGCGTGGGACTTCGAACAGCCTGATCGTAATGTGCGACGATGTTGACGCGGTCGAGGAACACCGCCTTGATCGCGTCCTGCCACGACCACAGAGACAGTGGGTAGTAACTCAGCGGCCGGAAGTCCGCATTCAGGACCAGCACCGGCCAACTGCCTTGCGAGACATGTGCGTTCAAGTAACGCTCCTGGCCTCCAATGTACGCTGCGAAGCAGCATGTACTGACATACTACATGCAGCGTGACGGGATTGTGAAGCCCGTCGAGCGACTTATTCAGGCGCGAGCAATGCGGCGGCGGGGTGGCAACCGCTCAAAAACGCCGCGATTCGGCAGGGTCATGCGAGGCCGGTCCGGAACCGCAAGGCGTGCCTCGCCGGTGCCTCATTCCCGCACCCGTTCCAGCTTCTGCAGACAGCGCGTGGCGCGTACCGCGGCGGGCATCTCCTCGTCGGGAAAGCTGGTTTTCCAGTTGGTGACGCCGACTTCGCCGACATAGATGTCGCCCCTCGAATCCAGCGCGATGCCGTGCGGCGCCAGGAATTTTCCGCTGGAAACGCCTGGGCCTTGCTCGCCGCCGAGACGCGCAATGCGCTTGCCGTGTGCGTCGACGATCGACAGCCGAGGGCCGAGATTGGGCACATTGCGGTTGATGTCGAGGCCGGGGCCGAGCTCGCCGATGACGAAGGTCGGGCTCTTGGCCCCGCTGCAGCAGCACAGCGCACAGGGCCGGTGCAAATTGTTCCACTGCGTTTCGTACTTGCCCTCGCCATTGAACACCTGCACGCGGTGGTTCTCGCGGTCGGCGACATAGATCCAGCCGTCGGCATCGGTCGCGATATTGTGCACGATGTTGAACTGGCCGGGATCGGTGCCGGGCTCGCCCCAGCTCTTGATCAGCTTGCCGTCAGGGGTGAACTTGTGGACGCGCGCGTTGCCATAGCCGTCGGAGACGTAGATCTCGCCCTTCGGCGACAGTGCCGTGTGAGTGCAGCGGTGGAACGGTTCGCCACTCATGAACGGTGCCGGCTTTGCGGGAATGCCGATCGTCAGCAGCACCTTGCCCTCGGTCGTGCATTTGCGCACGGTGTGGTCGCCATCGTCGGTGCAGTAGAGATGGTCGTCGGCATCGATGTGTAGCCCGTGCGCGCGGGAGAAAAGACCTCCGCCCCAGCTTCGGAGGAAATTGCCCTCGCGGTCCAGAACCACCATCGGATGGGCGCCGCGATTGAAAACGTAGACGCGGTCCTTGCTGTCGACGGCGACCGAGGCGACGTCGGTGAGCTGCCAGCCCTCGGGCAGCTTCGCGAAATTGTCGACGACGCGGTAGCGGTGCTCGCCGGTGCCGAGAATGACTGGCATGGGATGTTCTCTCCTCTTGTCGTTCCAAGGCACGCGAAGCGTGAACCCGGAATCTATCGGGCCGCGCGTCCCGAAGTGTTCATGGATCCGGGACCGCGCTGCGCGCGTCCCGGAATGACGGCTGTGGTTATGTCCGCCCCAAAATCCCTTCCTCGATCGCCTTGATCTGGAGCGCGAGATATTTCGAGTTGATGCGGCACTGCGCGAGGCTGCCGGCGATGAACCACAAGCCGGGCTGCTTGGTGCGCGCATACATGTTGCGCAGCTCAAAGCCGTCGCCAAAGCCCCAGATCGGGCCGACGCGGTCGGCGATGGCATCGCCGAACAGTTTCCGCACCAGATATTCCTGCGGCTTGTAGCCGGTCGAGAGCACGATGAGGTCGGCCGGAACAGTCGTGCCGTCCTTCATCTCTGCGCCCGTGGCTGTAAAGCCCTCGATGTCGGAGAACTGCTTGAGCTTGATCGCGCCCTCGACGATCAGGTTGGAGCAGCCGACGTTGAAGTAATAGCCGCCGCCGCGGGTGAGGTATTTGAACTGCCAGCCGGTGCCGGCCTCGCCGAAATCGAGCTTGAAGCCGACACGCGAGAGGCCCTCGAGCAGCTCCTTGTCGAGCTGCTTCGATTGCTCGGTCAGCATGACATGGGTCTTCTTCGCGAGCGGCGTCGGCATCGAGGCCGCGATCAGATCATTGTCCTCGAGCGTGCCTTCATTGTAGGTCGCGTAAGCCAGCTGGGCCGACGGCTCGATATTGGTGACGAGGGTGGGCGAGCGCTGCACCAGCGTCACCTCGGCGCCGCTGGAATAAAGATCCTGCGCGATGTCGTGGCCGCTGTTGCCGGTGCCGATGACGATGGCGCGCTTGCCGGTCCAGTTCTCGCCGTCCTCGTAGCGGCTGGAATGCAGCAGTGTGCCTTTGAAGTTTTCGAGGGTCGGAATGTCAGGGACATTGGCAATGCCGCTGACGCCGGTCGCCATGATCACATGGCGTGGATGCATGATGCGCTGGCTGCCGTCGGCACGGCGCAGCGTCGCGGTCCAGCAGCCCTTGGCCTCGTCATAGGCGCCGCCCTCGAATTCGGTGCCGGTCCAGAAGTTCAGCTCCATCGCATCGACATAGGCTTCGAACCAGTTGGCGAGCTTGTCCTTGGGAATATAGACCGGCCAGTTCGGCGGGAACGGCATGTAGGGTAGGTGATTGACCTGCACCTGATTGTGCAGCGTGAGCGCGTGATAGCGCTTGCGCCAGTTGTCGCCGATCCGCGCCCCGCGATCGACGATCAGCGTGTCGATCTTGAGCTGCTTCAGCCGTGCCGCGATCGCAAGCCCGGCTTGGCCGCCGCCGACCACCAGCACGGTGGGATCGCGATCGGCATAGTCGCGCGAGGCGTTGCGCTGGTCGAGCCAGTTGGGTCCGCGAAAATCGCGCGAATAGGCCTGGCCGCGCGGCCGCGACGTACCGAGCTGTTCCTCAAATCCCTTGAGCTCGTCGAGCGCGGTGAGCAGCGTCCACGCCTTCAGCCGGTCGCCGTCGGTAGCATCGGGCACGAGCCGCACGATACCGCTGCCGCGCCCGAGCTTGGTCTCGAAATTGAAGATCGCCTCGATGTTGTTGGTGCCGGCGCGCATCACCCAGCGCGGCGGCGCACGGTTCGGCGCAAGCTTGAAATTCGTCGGCGCCGCCTCGGGCGCGCGGGCCGCAAGCTCCTGCGTGATCGCATCGTGGCCCGCGATTGTCTGCAGGTTCCAGCTCAGCGCCAGCACATCGCGCCAGAAGCCGTCGGCGACGAAGAGCGGGCCCAGCGTCGCGGGATCAGGTCTGCTCAGGATGCGCTCGAATTCGTCGAGCCAGCCTTGCGCGGCGATGGAAATATCCTGCGTCCGGTCCAGCATGGGCGACCTCATGGCCGTCTTCGCGGCGTTTCCTCAGAGATCGAACGCTATACGGTTTCGCCGCCAGCCAAAAGCCGCGAACCCGCGCGAGGCCGGAATGCGGCCCTGCCCGGGCGGAATATGGCTCGGAATTCCACGCGTGCGGACGCGGGCGGAGAGCGACCTAGGTGCCGCCCGGCCTGCGGTTCGCCCAGTAGGGGTCGCGCAGCTTGCGCTTGAAGATCTTTCCGGTCGCCTCGCGGGGCAGCGCCTCCAGGAACTGGACTTCCTTCGGCACCTTGAAGTTGGCCAGCCGCTCGCGCAGAAAAGCCTGCACCGCTGCCGCGGAGAGCGGCTCGGCCCCATCGGGCTCGATGCAGGCGCACAGCCGCTCGCCAAATTCCGCGTCGGGGATGCCGAACACGGCGCAATCGCGCACTCCTCGCATCGCGATCAGCACGTTCTCGATTTCGGCGGGGTAGATGTTCACGCCGCCCGAGATCACCATGTCGCGCTTGCGGTCGCACAGGAACAGATAGCCGTCCTCGTCGAGATAGCCGACGTCGCCGACGCTGACGAGACCGTCGCGCCCGGCCTCGGCGCGCGCCTGCGCCTTGCCGTGATAGTCGAAATCGGGCACCGCGGTCTGGCGCATGTAGATCTCGCCGACCTCATTCACGTCGCAGAGGCTGCCGTCGTCGCGAAATATCTTGACGATGCCGCCTTCGATGGCGCGGCCGACCGTGCCGGGCTTCTTCAGCGCCTCTTCCGCCGAGTGCCAGACCGGGATGCCGGTCTCGGTCGAGCCGAAATATTCGTTGATGACCGGTCCCCACCATTCGATCATGGCCCGCTTCACCTCGGGCGGGCAGGGCGCCGCGCCGTGCACCACGAAGCGCAGCGACGACAGATCGTAGCGCTGCCTGACCGCATCGGGCAGGCGCAGCAGACGGACGAACATGGTCGGCACCATGTGGATATGCGTCACACGCTGGCGCTCGATCAGCGCCAGCAGCTCCTCGGCGTCGAAGCGCGGCTGGAGGACGATGGTGCAGCCGTTGCGGAACGCCATCATGCCGTAGGAATGCGGCGCCGAGTGATACATCGGCCCGTTGATCAGCACCACCTGGCCCTCGCGCGGCTTGATGCCATAGGCGATCGCGCCGACGCGCTCGGAGGCGGCGGCCTGCTCCGGCTGCATCGGCATGCGCCGCACGCCCTTCGGCATGCCCGTGGTCCCCGACGTGTAGATCATCGGCGCGGCGCGGCGTGGCGGCTCCTGCATTTCCGTGTGGCCGTCGCGCCAGCGGTCCCAATCGGCGAGGCCCGCCGGGACCTCGGTCAGCTCATGGGGAATGGCGAAGGTCGTGGCCAACTCGGGCGGGGTCGCGACCACGAGCAGGTGGACATCCTCCGGAATGCCGCCGCGAATTTGCGGCAGCAGGTCGGCGTGGCAGATCAGGATCTTCGCTCCGCTATCGGTCAGGATGTAGCGGACCTCCTCGGCCTTCAGGTGCCAGTTGATCGGCACGACGGGACTGCCCAGGGCGGCCGAGGCCGCGACCACCTCGAACAAGGCGAAGTCGTTGCGCAGCATCATGGCAACCGGCGCGCCTTCGGCAAGGCCGAGGGTGCGCAGTCCGCGCGCCGCGCGTTTGATGCGGGCCTGGACCTCGTCGTAGCCGATCCGGCGCTCGCCGCTGATGATCATGGTCTGTCCTGTTCCGTTCGAGGCTAGCGATCGTCCAGCACGTCGCCGAAGCCGACCCAGCTCTTGCCGTTGAAGCGCCGGAGCTGAAGCTGCTGGAACGGCAGATAGTCGTCGGGGCCGGTGGTGACGGACATGCCGGGCAGCAGCAGCGGCAGCTTCACCTCTTTCAGCGAGGCCGCCTGGCGCATGATGTTGTCGCGGCTGAAATCATCCTTGCACGCCTTCAGCACCGTCATCAGCAGCGTCGCGTAGTGGTAGCCGGCCGCGTAGTTGGAGTTAGAGAGGTCCGCATTCGGCAGGTACTGCTTCATGAAGGCGAAATACTCCTTCACGCCGGGATCGCTGGCCCATTGCGGATCCATCGTGTCCTTCTGGTTGCTCGACGAGATCAGGCCGACGGCGTTGTCGAGCCCGGCCGGCTCCAGGAACGAGATCGACGAGGCCGAGGTCGGCACGAAGAACAGCTCGGGTTTCCAGCCGATCTCGGCGACGCCCTTGATCATCTGCGAGGTGAACTTGCCGAGCACGACGCCGAACAGCACGTCGGCGCCCGATGCCTTCAGGGTCGAGAGCTGCGAGCTGATCGTCGGTGCGCTGGTCTCGTAGGTCGCTTCGGCAACGATCATGCCGGCGGCCTTGTCGCCGAGCGCGCGCTTGAAGCCCGCGACATAGTCGCGGCCGAAATCGTCGTTCTGGGAGAGGATCGCGATCTTCGCGCCCGGCTTGGTGCGCAGCACGTGCTTGGCATAGACTACGCCTTCGGATTCATAGGCGGCCATGCCAGGCATGGTCCACGGATATTTCTGCGGATCGGCCCATTTGGTCGCGCCCGAGAGCACGAACAGCTGCGGCACCTTCTTGCCGTTGAGGTAGCGCTGCACGGCGCTGTTGGTGGCGGTGCCGAGCGAGCCGAACATCATCAGCACCTCGTCTTGCTCGACCAGCTTGCGGGTCTGCTCGACCGTCTTCGGCGGCGAATAGGCGTCGTCCAGGGTGATGAACTTGACCTTGCGGCCGTTGATGCCGCCTTCGGCATTGATCTTCTCGAAGAACGCTTCCTGCGTCCGGCCGATCGCGCCGAAGCCGGAGGCCGGGCCGCTATAGGGCAGGGTCTGTCCGATGCGGATCTCGTCGCTGCCTTCGGCGTGGGCGCCGCCGCCGGCAAGGGCCAGCAGGGACAGGCCGATCAATGCGGCTGTCAGCTTCATGATGTCCTCCTGTTTTTGTTGCCAGTCCGAGACGTCAGGCGCTGACGCGCATCAGGAACTCTTGCCTCGCCTGATCGAATTCGCGCTTCATGCGGTCGACGAGCTCCGCGACGGGGGGCACGTCGGTAATCTGGCCGATGCCCTGGCCCGATCCCCAGATGTCGCGCCACGCCTTGGATTTCATGTTGCCGCCCGAGCCGAAATTCATCTTCGATTTGTCTGCGGCGGGGAGATTGTCCGGATCGAGGCCGGCGGCGGCGATCGACGGACCGAGATAATTGCCGTGCACGCCGGTGAACAGGTTGGTGTAGACGATGTCGTGCGCGGCGTGCTGTGTCAGCGCCGACTTGTAGGCCTCGTCGGCATTGGCTTCCTGGGTCGCGATGAAACGCGTGCCCATATAAGCGAGGTCGGCGCCCAGCGTCAGTGCCGAGGCAATGCCATAGCCGTCGCTGATCGCGCCCGACAGCAGGACGGCGCCGTCGAACCATTGCTTGACCTCGCGCACCAACGCGAAGGGCGACAGCATGCCGGCGTGTCCGCCCGCGCCCGCGCAGACCAGGATCAGGCCGTCGACGCCCTGCTCGGCCGCTTTGCGCGCGTGCTTGACGTTGATGACGTCGTGGAACACCAGCCCGCCATAGGAATGCGCGGCTTCGACGATCTCCGCCGGCGGCCGCAGCGAGGTGATGATGATGGGCGCCTTGTGCTTTACGCAGGTCTCCATGTCCTTCATCAGCCGGTCGTTGGAGGCATGGCAGATCTGGTTGACGGCGTAGGGTGCGACCTTCTTGCCGGGATTGCGCGATTTGTATTCGCCGAGCTCGTCCTCGATCCGGCTCAGCCATTCGCCGAGCTTCTCGACCGGCCGGGCATTGAGCGCGGGAAAGGAGCCGACGATTCCCGCCTTGCACTGGGCGATCACCAGTTCCGGCCCGGAGACGATGAACAGCGGCGAGCCGACCACGGGCAGCTCTAGCGAATTCTTCAAGAGAGTGGGCAGTGCCATCATGTCCTCCCGAAACGGGGCCCCGCCGGCGGGCGGATGACGAGGCGTTTCCGTTTTGATTGTCGCGCGGGCAAATGGGCCGCCGTGGCGCGGATTTGATCCCATTATAGGATTGGACGGCCCGGCCCGGCCGTTCAATAATGAACGGAGGATCATTCAGGAATGAACAGGGCCGCCGAATGGACTGGGACCTTTGCAAGACCTTCGTCGCGGTCGCCGATACCGGCAGCTTGACGGCCGCCGCCCGCCGGCTGCACACCAGCCATCCCACCGTCAGCCGCAAGATCGCGGCGCTGGAAGCTCAGCTCGGCACCCGATTGGTGGCGCGCGCCGCCGACGGTCTGGCGCTGACCGCGGATGGACGGACTTTGCGCGAGCACGCCGAGGCGATGGCGGTCGCAGCGCTGCGGGCCGAGACCGCAGTCGCGGCGGGTGGACACAAGGCGCGCGGCATCGTCAAGCTGTCAATCGGCGCGACGCTCGCCTCGCACTGGCTGATGCCGCGGCTGCCTGCCTTCCTGCGCGCGCACGGTCATATCCAGCTCGAAATCATCACTCATCCGTTTCCGGCGAGCGTGCGTCGGCGTGAGGCGGACGTGGTGCTGCGCCCCTTCGACAGCGGCGAGGAGAACCTGGTCGGCCGCAAGATCGGCCGTCTCGGCACGGGCTTCTATGCCTCGCGCGACTATGCCGCCGGGCGGCCCCTGCCCGAACGGCGCGGCGATTGGAAGGAGCACAGCGTCATCGGCTTCGCCGACCAGACGTCCAATGCGCAACTTGCGCGCTGGAGCGACGTCGTCACGCGGCAGGCGAGGGTGGTGATGCGCTGCTCGTCGCAGGGAGACATGCTGGCGGCGGTCCGCGCCGGCATCGGAATCTCCGCGCTGTCGTGCTTCGTCGCCGAAAGCTATCCCGATCTCGTGCGCGTCGCTCCGCAGAAGCTCGCCAGCGTCGCGGACCTCTGGCTGCTGGCCCATCCCGACCTCGTCGAGCTCCCGGCAGTGCGCGCCGTGATCGAATTCGTCGCCGAATGCGCCCGGACCGACCGCGCGCGGCTGCGGGGTTAGCCCGAGCCCATGAGCACGCCTTCGCGCTTCTTCACCGCGCGGTAGTAGCTCCACCACAGATGCGCCGCCGCGCCGCGCAGGGGACGCCAGGGTTCGGCGAGCGGCGCCATCTGCTTCTCGGTCGGCCGCGCCTTCAGGCCGAGCCCGATGCGGATGCCTTCCTGCACGGCGAGATCGCCGGCCGGCCAGGCATCGCCGTGGCCGAGGCAAAACAGGAGATAGACGTCCGCGGTCCACGGTCCGATGCCGGGCAGCGAGATCAGCGTGTGATGCGCGGCGTCGGCGTCTTCCTCCGCGAGCACGTCGAGGTTCAGCCGCTGCGCATTGATCTCGCGTGCCAGATGCTTCAACGTCTTGATCTTGGCGGCGGACAGGCCGAGCCGCCCCAGCCGATCGGTGCGGGCGCGGCGCACCGCCTCATGGTCGAACGGATCGAACGCGGCCGACAGTCGTCCCCAGATCGCCGCCGCGCTCGCGGTCGAAAGCTGCTGCCCGCAGACGATATGGGCCAGTCCAGTAAAGCCCGGCTCGCGCCGCCGTAACGCCGGCATGCCCGCGATCTCGAACACGGGCTTGAGGCGCGGATCGCGCTTGACCAGCGCGTGGACGGCCTGTTCGAGATCGGATTGGGTTTCGAGGTGGATGGTCATCGCAGTTCGGCAAGCTCTTTCCGGCGTCATGGCCGGGCTTGACCCGGCCATCCATCTCCTATCGTAACAGAGTCATGGAGGATGGATTGCCGGGTCAAGCCCGGCAATGACGAATAGCTGAGAACTCATGCCACCCGTTTTCCGATTTGCCCCCAGCCCTAACGGCCTGCTGCATCTCGGCCACGCCTATTCCGCGCTGCTCAATTTCGACCGCGCGCGCGAGGCGGGCGGACGGCTGCTGCTGCGGATCGAGGACATCGATGCGACGCGTTGCCTGCCGGAGTTCGAGGCTGCGATCTACGAGGACCTCGCCTGGCTCGGCATATCATGGGAGACGCCGGTGCGCCGGCAGTCCGAGCATCTCGCCGACTATCGCGCCGCGCTGGACAAGCTCACCGCGCTCGGGCTGGTCTATCCCGCCTTCGAGAGCCGCGGCGAGATCGCCAAGCTCGTCGCCGAACGCGAGGCCGATGGGCCATGGCCGCGCGATCCCGATGGGGCGCCGCTTTACCCGCGCGATGCGAAGTCGCTCCCTGCCGACGAGCGGGTGTGGCTGATCGCGTCAGGTACGCCTTATGCGCTGCGGCTCGACATGGCGGCCGCCTGCCGCCACGCCTGCGGCCTGAGCTGGAACGAACTCGGCGAGGGTCCCGGTGGCGAGCGCGGCACCGTCCCGGCACGGCCGGAGACCTGGGGCGACGTGATCCTGGCCCGCAAGGAGACCCCGACGAGCTACCACCTGTCCGTGGTCGTCGACGACGCCCTCCAGGGCGTCAGCGAGGTCGTGCGCGGCCGGGACCTGTTTCACGCCACCTCGGTCCACCGCCTGCTCCAGCTCCTGCTTGATCTGCCGGAACCCGCCTATCGCCACCACAGCCTGATTTGCGATGCTGCGGGACGGAAGCTGTCGAAGTCGGACCGCTCTACCGGACTGCGCGAGTTGCGCGCGGCCGGCATGACGTCCGCCGGTATCCGCCAGCTGGTGGGATTAGGTTAAGTTTCTCTGGGGTTTAGCCAAACGCCGCCGTGACTCCAGGTGTTCCGACGTGCCATTCTTGCGGTTGAGCCCGGGGTTCGAAGGACGTTCTTCGAAGGGGAGTTATGGCGGCGAAAACGCGCCCAGCGCGCACCACGCGGATGTCCAGGCGTCCGCCTCGGAAGCAGTCCGGGACGGCCGGCCGGGTGCGTCAGCGCAGTCCCAAGGCGGACGCGCCGGACGTGGTCCAGGCCGCGCTCGCCGCCTTTGCCCATGAGGTCCGCACCCCCCTGACCGGCATTCTCGCGATCAGCGACCTGCTCGCGACCTCCGATCTCGGCGAGCGGGAGCGGCGCTGGGCCGACACGATCAAGGCCGGCGCCGAGCATCTGGCGAGCCTCGCCACGCTGTTCGTGGATGCCGCCAAAACAGGGAAGGGCGGCAGCACGCTGCGCCAGGACCTGTTCGACCTCAGGACGCTCGCCCGCAGCGCCGGCGATTCGCTGGCGGGTCGTGCCGCGGCCAAGGGCCTTCAAGCCCAGGTCGAGATTTCCGGAAAGCTGCCGGGCCTCGTGGTCGGCGACCCCGTCCGGCTGCGCGCTGCGCTGGAGAATCTGATCGACAATGCTGTCAAGTTCACCGAGCACGGCGCTGTCGCGCTCGCGGTGTCGCCCTGGCGTCCCCCCAAGGGCAGGAAGCGCGACAAGGCAAAGGGCAGGATCGGGGTTGCCTTCTCGGTCTCCGACAGCGGCATCGGCCTCACGATGGCCGAGATCAAGCGGCTGTTCCGCCCGTTCACCCAGGCGAATGTCACCATCGCCACGCGCTTCGGCGGCGCCGGGCTCGGCCTGTCATCGGTGAAGCAACTGGCGCGCGCGATGGGCGGCGACATTACCGTGGGGCCGCGCCGCGGCGGCGGCGCCACCTTCACGCTGACCGTGTCGCTGGAGGCGGTGGGGCCGGCCAGGTCCCGCAAATCGAAGAACGGCAGTGAAGCGGATGCGATGGCTGCGCTGCGCGTGCTCAGCGTCGAGGACAATCCGTTCGGCCGCGTCGTGCTCAACACCATCCTGACCGAGCTAGGCCATCATGCCGAGTTCGTCGGGCGCGGCGAGGACGCGATCGAGCGGCTGGCGCAGGGCGCATTCGACGCGGTGCTGATGGATATGGTGCTGCCGGGCATCGACGGTGTCGAGGCTATCAGGCGCATCCGCACCATGCCGGCGCCGCTGGCCCGGATTCCCATCATCGGCGTGTCCGGCCGCGGCGAGGACGAGGCGGCCTCGCGCGAGGCCGGTGCCGATGCCTTCCTGGTCAAGCCTGTGTCGCCTCGGGCTTTAGCGACTGCGCTGCTTGAAGCGAGACGCCGTGAGGAAGCCGCGACTTGATGATCGCGGCGTTGAGCTCGCCGCCGTAAACGAAGATCGCGGCGATGAAGTACAGGAACACCAGCGCGATGATGACCGAGGCGAGCCCCGCATACATCGTCACGTAGTTGTTGGCGAAGCGCGCCAGGTATTGGCCGAACACGACGCCCGAGATCAGCGACGCCACCATCGTGAACACGATGCCGGGCAGGATCTGGAAGAAGCTGCGCCGTCCCGCCGGCAGCCAGGCGTGCAGGATGAACAGCGCCACCACCAGCGCGGCGATGGTGATGCCGTAGCGCAGCCAGGTGAGGATGCTCTCGTTGGACTCGACGAACAGCGGAATGTGGCGCCGCGCCGCCTCGATCAGTAGTGGTCCGAGCACGATCAGGAACGCCATGGCGAGCGCGGTGAAGGCGGCGACCAGCGTGTAGCCGATCGATTCCAGACGCAGCCAGTACCATCGCCGCATCTCTACCACCGCATAGGCGCGGTTGAGCGCGACCCGCAGCGCCTCGACGCCATTGGAAGCGAAGTAGACCGACAGCGCCGCGCCGATGGTCAGCACGCCGGAGCGGGTCGTGGTCAGCACGTCGTGCACCTCGCCCGAGATGGAATCGGAGACCTGCTTGGGCCAGACCTGGAGCATCAGGCTGGCGGCCTGGTCGGCAAGTTCCTTGGAGCCGAAGAAACCGGCGAGCGAGGTCAGCACGATCAGGAACGGGAACAGCGCCATCAGCGTCGACAGCGCGATGTGGCTGGCGATCGCCCAGCCGTCGTCGGCCAAGAACGTGTAGAAGGCGTCTATCACGACGACGTAGATGGTGCGGACGGCTTTCAAATGGCACCTACACCGTTGCCTTCCTCTGCCCGCTTGCGGAGAGAGATGAGATGAGCAGGCGATTGGCGCAAATCGGAAATCATTCCGCTAGCATCTGATATTATTGGCCTAAAAGCCAGATCGCGAAGCGCCCCGGAATGACCGCCGGGGAGATAGCGAACCGCCGCATGCGGTGTTATCTACCCTCAGATGGCATCTATCCTGAGTACTTTCATCCTGCCGATCGCGGTCGGCGCCGTGGCTTTGGTGCTGCTGCTCGGCCTCGTCAACATGATGCGTGGCGGCTCGCCCAACACCTCGCAGAAGCTGATGCGCTGGCGCGTGCTGCTTCAGTTCGTGGCGATCGTCATCGCCATGCTCGCAGTCTGGGCGATGGGACACTGAACATGGTTCTGCTCAACCGCATTTATACGAAGACCGGTGACGACGGCACGACAGCGCTCGGCTCGGGCGAGCGCCGTCCGAAATATGATCTGCGCGTCGCGGCCTATGGCACGGTCGACGAGACCAACGCCGCGATCGGCGTGGTACGGCTGCACACTCATGATATGCCCGAGTTCGACGCGATGCTCGGTCGCATCCAGAACGACCTGTTCGATCTCGGCGCCGATCTCGCGGTGCCCGAGCAGGAGGGCAAAGCGGAGCGGCTGCGGGTTGTGGCGAGTCAGGTCGAGCGGCTCGAGCGCGACATCGACGCGCTCAACGACAAGCTCGCGCCGCTGACCTCGTTCGTGCTGCCGGGCGGCACGCCCGCGGCGGCTTACCTCCACGCCGCCCGCACGATATGCCGCAGGGCGGAACGCGTCATCGTGGAACTGGCGGCGCAGCCCGGCGAGCCGGTTGGTCGCGCTGGCATCCAATATATGAACCGCCTGTCGGACTTCCTGTTCGTGGCCAGCCGCGCCGCTAACCATAACGGCGCGGGCGACGTGCTCTGGATTCCTGGCCAGAACCGCTGACCCATTGAGATCGGTATTTCCAAGGTCTAAAATTTGGCCCTGTCGCGCGTTGACCAGGCCGGATCAGGCCTTTAGGTTCCGCGCCAGTTGAATAATCCCCCTCCCAGATTGAGTGAAAGAGGATCGATGAAGGTCTTAGTGCCGGTAAAGCGGGTGGTCGATTACAACGTCAAGGTCCGCGTCAAGGGCGATGGATCGGGCGTTGAGCTCGCCAACGTCAAAATGTCCATGAACCCGTTCGACGAGATCGCGGTCGAGGAAGCGCTGCGCCTGAAGGAAGGCGGTAAGGCGACCGAGGTCGTGGTGGTCTCCATCGGACCGGCGCAGGCGTCCGAGACGATCCGTACCGGTCTTGCCATGGGCGCCGATCGCGGCATCCTGGTGAAGGCCGACGGCAACGTGGAGCCGCTCGCCGTCGCCAAGATCCTGAAGAAGGTTGCTGAAGAAGAGCAGCCGGGCCTGATCATCCTCGGCAAGCAGGCGATCGACGATGACAGCAACCAGACCGGCCAGATGCTGGCCGCGCTGCTCGGCTGGTCGCAGGCGACCTTCGCCTCGAAGCTCGAGGTCGAAGGTTCGGATTTCAAGGTCACCCGCGAAGTCGACGGCGGGCTGCAGACCGTGAAGTTGAAGGGGCCGGCGATCGTCACAACCGACCTTCGTCTCAACGAGCCGCGTTATGCCTCGCTGCCCAACATCATGAAGGCGAAGAAGAAGCCGATCGCGGAGAAGGCCGTCGCCGATTACGGCGTCGACGTCACCGCGCGTCTCGAGGTTCTCAAGACGACTGAACCGGCAGGCCGCAAGGCGGGCGTCAAGGTCAAGGACGTCGCCGAGCTGGTGTCGAAACTCAAGAACGAAGCCGGGGTGCTCTGATGACGACGCTTCTGATTGCCGAACACGACAATGCGTCGTTGAAGGATGCAACCAATAAGGCCATGACCGCGGCTGCCGCGCTCGGCGCGGATGTCGAGGTGCTGGTGGCTGGCCAGAACGCCAAGGCGGCCGCGGACGCCGCTGCCAAGCTGGCCGGCGTCAAGAAGGTGCTGCTCGCCGATGGCGAGACCTATGCGCACGATCTCGCCGAGCCGCTGGCCGCGCTGATCGTCTCGCTGGCCCCGTCCTATGACGCGATCGTCGCGCCCGCGACCTCGCGCTTCAAGAATGTGATGCCGCGCGTCGCAGCCCTGCTCGACGTCATGCAGGTCTCGGAGATCATCAAGGTGGTCGCGCCCGACACCTTTGAGCGTCCGATCTATGCCGGCAACGCCATCCAGACCGTGAAGTCGAAGGACGCCAAGAAGGTCATCACGGTCCGAACCTCCACCTTCGCCGCGGCGGGCGAAGGCGGCAGCGCGCCGGTTGAGAGCGTCCAGGCGGCGGCCGACCCCGGCCTGTCGACCTTCATCGGCGAGGAAGTCGCCAAGAGCGACCGCCCGGAGCTGACCTCGGCCAAGATCATCGTCTCCGGCGGCCGAGCCATGCAGAGCCGCGAGAACTTCGCCAAGTACATCGAGCCGCTGGCCGACAAGCTCGGCGCCGGCGTCGGTGCTTCCCGTGCGGCGGTCGACGCCGGCTATGCGCCGAACGATTGGCAGGTCGGCCAGACCGGCAAGGTCGTGGCCCCCGAGCTCTACGTCGCGGTCGGCATTTCCGGCGCGATCCAGCATCTGGCCGGCATGAAGGACTCCAAGGTGATCGTCGCGATCAACAAGGACGAGGACGCGCCGATCTTCCAGGTTGCCGATTACGGCCTGGTCGCCGACCTCTACCAGGCGGTTCCGGAGCTGACGGCCGAACTCGGCAAGCTCGGCAAGTAAAACGCGTTAAAAACACCGGCCGGAGGCATAAACTCCGGCCGGTTTTTCTTTTTCGAGGCGTTTTCTTTGGCGTGGGGCACGCCTTGGAAGCGATCCAATCTAGGTTTCGAGCCCGGGTTCTGATTAAATCGGGTTTCTGGTCAAATCAGACCTCCCGGCTCAGGGGATAGGCAGGGCGCGGTATGCGCGCCGTTCCGGTGGATGACATTATGGCGGCAGTGATCAAGAAGGTCGGCGTGATCGGCGCGGGTCAGATGGGCAATGGCATCGCGCATGTCGCGGCGCTGGCCGGCTTCGACGTGGTGCTCAACGACGTTTCGGCCGACCGCCTCAAATCGGGCATGGCCACCATCAACGGCAATCTGGCGCGCCAGGTCTCCAAGAAGGCTGTGACCGAGGACGACAAAGCCAAGGCGCTCGCGCGCATCAAGCTCGCAGAGAGGCTGGACGACCTCGCCGACTGCGACCTCGTGATCGAGACCGCGGTCGAGAAGGAAGAGGTCAAGCGCAAGATCTTTCACGAGCTCTGCGCGGTGCTGAAGCCGGAGGCGATCGTCGCCTCCGACACATCGTCGATCTCGATCACCCGGCTTGCCGCAGCCACCGACCGACCCGAACGTTTCATCGGCATTCACTTCATGAATCCGGTGCCGCTGATGGAGCTGGTGGAGCTGATCCGCGGCATCGCCACCGACGATGCGACCTTCGATGCGTCCAAGGAATTCGTCGCCAAGCTGGGCAAGCAGGTCGCCGTCTCCGAGGATTTCCCGGCCTTCATCGTCAACCGCATCCTGCTGCCGATGATCAACGAGGCGATTTACACGCTGTATGAAGGCGTCGGCAATGTCGAGGCGATCGACGCCGCGATGAAGCTCGGCGCCCATCATCCGATGGGCCCGCTGGAGCTTGCCGATTTCATCGGCCTCGATACCTGCCTGTCGATCATGCAGGTGCTGCACGAGGGCCTCGCCGACTCCAAATACCGCCCGTGCCCGCTGCTGGTGAAATACGTCGAGGCCGGCTGGCTCGGCCGCAAGACCCAGCGCGGCTTCTACGACTACCGTGGCGCCAAGCCAGTTCCGACTAGGTAAAGGCACTCTCGTGCCCCGGACGCAGCGCGGAGCGCTGCAGAGCCGGGGCCCAGAAGCCGCATGCACAAAGCCTGGGTCCCGGCTTTGCGTCGCGTCATTTCATGACGCGCCTTGTCCTGGGACACGAGTCCATCCGCTCCGTGACAATTCATGGCGCGTTAACTCCTCGCGCCTAGGTTACAGCCGCTACGAGGGTTCGCGTAATGGACATGATGGCAATGGTCGGCACCATGCTGGCCGCTCAGCAAAGCGCGCTGCAATCGAATATCGCGGCGACGCTCACCAAGCAGAACATGGACATGGAGAAATCCACGGTCCTGACGCTGCTCGGCGCCGGTCAGCCCTCGCTCGCCAATGTCGGCCCCGGCATTGGCGGCAATCTCAATGTCACGGCCTAGCGCATGATCCGGAAAAGCGGATACCGGTTTTCCGATCAGATATTTAAAGCGACGCGGCGGCCTTGCCGGTCGCGGCACGAAGCAGCTTGAGCGCATCCTCGCTCGCCCATTCCGCCGGCCCGGCAATCGTCGCGATCTCGCATCCTTGCGGGTCGACCAGCACCGAAGTCGGCATGCCCAGCGCCCGGCCTATGGCCTTAAGATCCTGAAAAACCTTGGCTTTCTGGTCGTTGAAATAGCCGAGCCGGGTCAGATTGGCCTCCTTCAGGAAGGTTTTCGGCTTCTCTGGGTCGCGGGTGTCGATATTGATCGCCACCACCTCGAAATTCGGGCCCGACAGCTTGCCCTGGAGCTCATCGAGCGCCGGCATCTCCTTCCGGCACGGCACGCACCAGGTGGCCCAGAGGTTCACCAGCAGCGTCTTGCCGCGGAAATCCGAGAGCTTTTTCGGCTTGCCGTCGGCATCCTCAAAGGTGAGGTCGGGCAGCTTCAACGGCGCGCTCGCCATGGTCAGCGCGGCCACCTCGCCGTGGGCGAGCGGGGCGATCTTTTGGGCCGTGGCCACCGCCGGCTTGCAGGTCGGGTCGCCTGAAGGCGCCCGGCTCAGGCCCAGCCCGTACAGCGCGGCGAAGCCGGCAAGGCCCCCGACCACCACGGTGGCGATCACGATAGGGATCCTCCGCGTGGCGGAAGGCTTTGGGTCGAGCATATCGTTTGTCATCCGGTCGCAGATATGGCTATCAGGGGCCTCTTAATACGGCTGGCCTCGGCCAGCAAACATGCGGCAAAGCAAGGCGTGAGCAGGGGATCATGAGCAACAAGATGTGGGGCGGCCGGTTCTCGGAACGTCCCGATGAGATCATGGAAGAGATCAACGTCTCCATCGACGTCGATCGTCACCTGTTTGCCCAGGACATTGCCGCGTCCAAGGCCCACGCCGCGATGCTCGCCAGCCAAGGCATCATCACGGCCTCTGATGCGAAAAATATCGGCAAGGGTCTAGACACGATCTTGTCAGAGATCGGCAAGGGCGACTTCACGTTCAAGCGCGCGCTCGAAGATATCCATATGAACGTCGAGAGCCGCCTGTCCGAACTGATCGGCCCCGCCGCCGGCCGGCTGCACACCGCGCGCTCGCGCAACGACCAGGTCGCGACCGACTTTCGTCTCTATGTCCGCGACGTCATCGACGACACCGACGCGGCGCTCGCGGAGTTCCAGCAGGCGCTGGTGGAGCGTGCGCTCGAGCATGCCGGCACCGTGATGCCCGGCTTCACGCATCTGCAGACCGCGCAGCCCGTGACCTTCGGCCACCATCTGCTCGCCTATGTCGAGATGACCGCGCGCGATCGCGGCCGTTTCCAGGATGCGCGCAAGCGGCTCAATGAATCCCCGCTCGGCGCCGCCGCGCTCGCCGGCACCTCGTTCCCGATCGACCGCCACGCGACGGCGAAGGCGCTCGGCTTCGACCGTCCGATGGCGAACTCGCTCGATGCGGTCTCCGACCGCGACTTCGTGCTGGAAACGCTGTCGGCGGCTTCGATCTGCGCCGTGCACATGTCGCGCCTTGCCGAGGAGATCGTGATCTGGACCTCGCCGCTCGTGGGCCTGATCCGCCTCAGTGACAAGTTCACCACGGGCTCCTCGATCATGCCGCAGAAGCGCAACCCGGATGCCGCCGAGCTGGTGCGCGCCAAGACCGGGCGCGTCATCGGCGCGCTCAACGGCCTGCTGATCGTGATGAAGGGCCTGCCGCTCGCCTATCAAAAGGACATGCAGGAGGACAAGCAGGGCGCCATGGAGGGTTTTGCCGCACTGTCGCTGGCGATCCGCGCCATGACCGGCATGGTCCGCGACCTCGTGCCCGATGAGGCCAGGATGAAGGCTGCCGCCGGCGAGGGCTATGCCACCGCGACGGACCTTGCCGACTGGCTGGTGCGGACGCTGAAGATGCCGTTCCGCGACGCGCACCACGTCACCGGCCGCATCGTCGCCAAGGCCGCCGAGGGCGGCGTGGCGCTGCACGAGCTGCCGCTCAAGGACATGCAGGCGATCGAGCCGAAAATCACCAAGGACGTGCTCGGCGTGCTCTCGGTCGAATCGTCGGTGAAGAGCCGGACCAGCTTCGGCGGCACCGCGCCGAAGAACGTGACGTCGCAGGCAAAGAGCTGGGCGAAGCGGCTGGAAAAAGAGCAAAAATTGGGCTGAGGGCAAAATTTCGCTGATGTTTCATGGTCATCCGGCTCTCGCCAGAGCGCGCCAATCTCTGTATGGTGCGCGCCGCGTAGTGGGGATTTCGTCGTGACGTCAAAGTTTCGCCCGGCCGGCTCGGGGTGGGCCATCATTGTCTTGAGCCTGACGGCGCTCGCGCTGGCCGGCTGCGGCCGCAAGGGCCCGCTGGATCTGCCGCCGACCGCCTCCAGCGCGTCCACGGCCAATATCGCAGCGCCGACCGATACCGAGATCGAAGCCCAGAAGACGCCGAGCGTGTTCAACCCCACCTATGGTGCGGATGCTGCGCCGGCGGCGCCGAAGGGCAGCAAGAAATCGTTTATTCTCGACCCGCTCCTGGACGAAAGACCCAGCCGGTAGGCTGGCGCAACCGAGCCAACGCCATGAACCATTTCGACTATCGCAACGGCGTGCTGCACGCCGAGGCGGTGAACCTGTCCGAGCTGGCCGCAACGATCGGCACGCCGTTCTACTGCTATTCGACCGCGACGCTGGAGCGGCACTACCGCGTCTTCACCGACGCTTTCGCCGGTGAGAAGGTGCTGGTCTGCTACGCCATGAAGGCGAACTCCAACCAGTCCGTGCTGCGCACACTGGCCAAGCTGGGCGCCGGCGCCGATGTCGTCTCCGGCGGCGAGCTCAAACGCGCGCTGGCGGCCGGCATTCCCGGCAGCAAGATCGTGTTCTCCGGCGTCGGCAAGACGGAAGCAGAGCTGCGTGCTGCGCTGGCTGCCGACATCCTCTGTCTCAACGTCGAATCCGAGCCCGAACTGGAGCTGCTCTCCCGGCTTGCGACCGAGATGGGCAAGACCGCGCGCATCTCCGTGCGCGTCAATCCCGATGTCGACGCCGGCACGCACGCCAAGATCTCGACCGGCAAGTCCGAGAACAAATTCGGCATTCCGATCGCCCATGCCCGCGAGGTCTATGCCCGCGCCGCAAAGCTGCCGGGCATCGAGGTGACAGGCACCGACGTGCATATCGGCAGCCAGATCACCGACCTCTCCAAGATGGAGACCGCGTTCCGCATCCTCTCCGAATTCGTGCAGACGCTGCGCAGCGACGGCCACAACATCTCTCATGTCGATTTCGGCGGCGGGCTCGGCATTCCCTATTACATGGACCGCGAAGCGCCGCCTGCACCCGACGCCTATGCCGCCATGGTCAAGCGCGTCAGCCACAATCTCGGCTGCACGCTGATGTTCGAGCCTGGCCGCATGATCGTCGGCAATGCCGGCATCCTCGTCGCCAAGGTCATCTATGTGAAGCACGGCGATGGCAAGAACTTCGTCATCATCGACGCCGCGATGAACGATCTGATCCGCCCCACGCTGTACGAGGCCCATCACGACATCCTGCCGGTGATGCAGCCCGCCAAGGGCGCCGCCACAATCGTGGCCGATGTCGTCGGCCCTGTCTGCGAGACCGGCGACTATCTCGCGCTCGACCGCACGCTGCCGACGCCGAAGGCCGGCGATCTCCTCGCCATCATGACCGCGGGTGCCTATGGCGCGGTGCAGGCCGGCACCTACAACACGCGGCCGCTGGTGCCCGAGGTGCTGGTGAAGGACGACCAATACGCCGTGGTGCGCTCGCGCGTCGAGGTCGAGCAACTCATCGCGATGGACAAGCCGGCACCGTGGCTGTGAGTTGGCGACGTCGGCTCAACAACCTCGGTGTCGTCCCCGCGAAACGCGGGGACCCATACTCCCAGGCAGTGGTGGCGGCACGGAGGAATCCGCGCTTCGCTTGTCCGGGACGACGAGGAGAATGTGGGACGACTATTTCCCCGTCACGCCACCCGTCTTCGCGCCGACCACGACGCCCGCCTTCTTCTCGATCGGCTTGATCGCCGCCGTGAAATCGGACTCGGCACCTTCCGCAGCTATCACGGTCTCCCACAATCGTCCGACCGCGTCCGCAATCTCCATCGACAGGCCGAGCTGCTTCATCTCCTCCAGCGCGAGCCGCACGTCCTTCACCATCAATCCCGTGGCGAAGCCGAAGTCGAATGTCCGCGGCAGGACCGAGCGCGGAAACTTGTCGCGGCTCGCGGTGTTCATGCCCGAGCCGGCATTGATGACGTCGATCATCACGGCGGGATCAAGCCCGGCTTTGACGCCCATCACCACCGCTTCCGACGTCGCCACGATCGCAGTGGCCGAGAGGAGATTGTTGGCGAGCTTCATCGTCTGCGCCGCGCCGGGCTTCTCGCCGATGAAGAACACTTTTCCGATGACGTCGAGCGCCGGCTTCAGCAACTCGTACTCGACCTTCGGCCCCGACACCATCACCGCCAGCGTGCCCCTCTCGGCGCCGCCGACGCCGCCCGACACCGGGCAGTCGATCTGCACGATGTTGCGCTTGGCGAGCAAGCCGTGAATCTTCGCGGCCATCGCCGAGCCGACGGTGGAGAGATCGACGAAGCGCTTTGCGCGTTTGCCTTCGATCACGCCGTTTGCGCCCGTCGCGACCTCGAGCGAAGCCTGCAGCGACGGCAGGCTCGCCATCACGGTCTCGACCTGGTCGGCAACGTCCTTTGGCGATGCCGCAGCAGTTGCGCCGCGCGCCACCAGCCTGTCCGTGCCCTCCTTGCGCGTGTCGAACACGACGAGCTTGTGCCCGGCCTCGATCAGCCTCCGCGCCATCGGAAAACCCATGTTTCCGAGGCCGATGAATCCGATATCCATGGTGTTTCCTTATTTCTTCTTGGTTGTTGTGAAAGATGCTCGTTCCATCCTCGCTGTCGTCCCGGATCGCCGCTGCGCTCCAGACAACGCTACGCCTTGTCGGGAGCTTCGCTTGTCCGGGACGACGGAGGTGAGGATGTTGCGTCCCTGACCTCGCGCGCCCTCACGCCTTCCCGTCGATCTCCGCGAACACCTCTCGCGCGATGCGGAAACTGTCGACGGCCGCGGGCATGCCGCCATAGATCGCGACCTGCATCAGGATCTCGCGGATCTCGTCGCGGGTGACGCCGTTGGTCAGCGCGCCCTTCAGATGCGCGCGAAACTCGTGCTGGCGGTTGAGGATCGCGATCATGGCGATGTTGAGCATGCTGCGGGTCTTGCGCGGCAACTCCTCGCGGCCCCACACCGTGCCCCAGCAATATTCGTTGAGCATCTCCTGGAACGGCCGGTTGAAATCGTCGACGTTCTTCAGGGCATTGTTGACATAGGCCTCGCCCAGCACCGCTTTGCGGACTTCCAGGCCCTTGTCGTGCATCTTCTTGTCCATGTCGTTTCCTCATCTCTCCCTCAGGGGCGGCGCGGAAACTACGGGGTTGCAGCGAGCCAGTCACGTCCTCGTGTTATGCGGGAAAAGGGGTCTCTCCCGTACAGGAACGGATGCCTCAGTGCTGCCGTTGTGGTAGGCTTCTCTACCGGGCAACCTGGAGAGTTGATTGAACGGCGTCACCCCCGACCCGTCAGACCCGATCCGCAACAGTGACGCTCTGTCGCGGCTGAAGCTGGCGCAGGCCCTCGATCGGGCCATTTATGCCATCGCGTGGGAGCGTGCCTGGCCAAATCTGGCGCGTCTTCTGACCGTCGTCGGCCTGTTTCTGGCCCTGTCCTGGGCCGGGCTCTGGCTGGCGTTGCCGTTCGTGGCGCGCGCCATCGGCCTCGTCATTTTCGCCGGCATTGCGATTGCGGCCTTGTTGCCGCTGGTTCGTTTCCGCTGGCCGAGCCGCGAGGAGGCGCTCGCCCGGCTCGACCGTGGTTCCGGCATTCGTCACCGCCCGGCCACCACGCTGACCGATACGCTGAGCTCGCAGGATCCGGTCGCGCAGGCGCTGTGGCGAGCCCAGCGCGAGCGCACGCTGGCCTCGCTCAAGCGCATCCGCGCCGGACTGCCGCATCCGCGCATCGCCATCCATGATCCCTGGGCGCTGCGCGCGCTGGTGATGGTGTTGCTGGTGGCGACCTTCTTCGCCGCCGGCGACGAGCGCGCGATGCGGCTTGGGGCCGCTTTCGACTGGAACGGCGTGCTGGCGCCGACGAATGTCCGCGTCGATGCCTGGGTCACCCCGCCGCTCTACACCGGCAGGCCGCCGGTGATCCTGTCGGCCGCTAACAAGGAGGCCGCGGCGCTGCCGGCCACTGGCCCGCTCGCCGTTCCCGCCGGCTCGACCCTGATCGTGCGCTCCTCGGGCGGCAGCCTCGATGTCACCGTCTCTGGCGGCCTCAAGGAGGTCGCTCCGACCGAGGCGACGCCCAAGGGCACCAACGAAAAGCATTTTGCCATCACCGGTGACGGCACCGCGCATGTGCGCGCGCCCTCGGGCCAGCCGCAATGGGCCTTCGCCGCGACGCCGGACCACCCGCCGACCATCGCGCTCGCCAAGGAGCCGGAGCGCCAGGCCCGCGGCGGACTCCAACTCTCCTACAAGATCGAGGATGATTACGGCGTCACCGGCGCCGAAGCGCAAATCGGCTTGCGCCCCGCCGATGCCAAGGACGCCAGCAAGAATGGCGGCAAGGACGCCGACACCAAAGTGGCCGCGCGGCCGCTGTTCCAGCCGCCGAAATTCCCCCTGGTGCTGCCGAATGCACGCACACGCAATGGCGTCGGCCAGACGGTGAAGGATCTCAGCGAGGATCCCTATGCCGGCGCCGACGTCACGCTGACGCTCACCGCGAAGGACGAGGCCGGCAACGAGGCCAAGAGCGAGCCCTTCAACATGCGCCTGCCCGAGCGTCTGTTCACCAATTCGCTCTCTCGCGCGCTCATCGAGCAGCGCCGCATCCTCGCGCTCGACGCCAACAAGAATTCCGAGGTCTATGCGGCGCTGGACGCGCTGATGATCGCGCCCGAATTGTTCACGCCGGATGCCGGCTGCTATCTCGGCCTGCGCAGCCTGGCGTCGCAGCTCGAGGCGGCTCGCACCGACGCTGCGCTGCGCGAGGTGGTGGCGAGCATGTGGGCGTTCGCGACGACCATCGAGGACGACGGCGTCGCCGGCAGCGTCAACGCCGCGCTGCGTGCGGCGCAGGACGCGCTCAAGCACGCGCTGGAACGCGGCGCCAGCGAGGACGAGATCCGGGTGCTGACGCAGAAGCTGCGCGAGGCCATGGCCGGCAAGGTGCGCGATCTCGCCCGGCGCGCCGAGCAGAATCCGCTCGGAGCCAGGCAGCCGTTCCCCGCGGAGGTCCAGCTCATCCTCGACAAGGCAATCGAGCTGCGACAGAAGACCCAGCATGCCACGCCAGAGCAGCTCGAAGAGCTGGCGCAGCAGCAGGACGCGTTGCGTCAGCAGCTTCAGGCCTATCGGAAGTCGGCGAACAGCCGGGCCAACAAGGGCGAGGACGGGGCCAACCAGTTTACGCGGGACCGGAAATGCGGAAGCTAGCGCGCGTGCCAGTCTTGAAGGCGATCTCGATCGCCTGCCTCGCCGTCCTGTTGGGAAGCGTCGTGCCTGCCGCTGCCCAGCTCGATCAGGATCCTGACGCGCTGCTCGACAGCGCGGAAAAGGCGATGCAGGATTCCGGCGACAGCCTGCGCCAGAAGGAATCCGGCAAGAGCCTGAACAACCAGTCCGATGCGATCCAGAAGCTCGAGGAATACAAGCGCGCGACGGAACGGAGTCAGTCCTCAAATCGCGATCGTTCCGTCATCACGCAGCGTGATCTCGACGATCTCCTGAAGCAGATCGAGAAGGCGGCGAAGGAAGGCAATCGCGAGGCGGCCCAGCGCCTGCTCGAGCAGCTAGCGCAGATCATGGAAAACCTCCAGATGGCGCAGCCCGGGCAATCCGGCGACAGCGAGATGGAGCAGGCGCTGAACGAGCTCAGCGACATGATCCGCAAGCAGCAGCAATTGCGCGACAAGACCTTCAAGCAGGGCCAGGACTCCCGGCGCGATCGTTCGCGTGGCAAGCAGGGCGATCAGTCGATGTCGGACCTGCAGCAGGATCAGCAGGCGCTGCGCGGCCGCTTGAAGAAGCTTCAGGATCAGCTCGCCAAGCGCGGCCTCATGCAGAAGGGGCAAAAGGGTCAGAATCAAAAAGGCCAGCAGGGGCAGCAGGGCGACCAGGGTCAGCCCGGCCAGAATGGCGATCAGGACGGCGATGGTGATGACGAGGGCGGTCTGGACGCCGCCGACGGCGCCATGGGCGATGCCGGCTCCAAGCTCGGCGAGGGCAATGCCGACGGCGCCGTGGACTCCCAAGGCAAGGCCCTCGAGGCCTTGCGCAAGGGCGCTCAGAAGATGGCCGAGGCGATGCAGCAGGGCGACGGCGAGGGCCAGGGCGATGGTCCCGGCAACCGCGCCGGTCGTCAGCAGAGCGGCAGCAACCAGACCGACCCGCTCGGCCGCCCGCTCCATGGCCGCGATCTCAGCGACGACTACACGGTGAAGATCCCCGGCGAGATCGACGCGCAGCGCGTCCGCCGCATCCTCGAAGAGCTCCGCCGCCGGCTAGGCGATCCCTCGCGCCCGCAGATCGAGCTGGATTATCTCGAGCGGCTGCTGAAGGATTTTTGACGGAAAAGTTGCCATAAGCGCGCTGTCATCGCCGGCCAGCCGGGGCATGACACCGGTGTGTGGCTGGTGTGGCCCGCTAGCCCTTCTTCGCCGCCAGCGCATCCGCGACCGCGGTGCGGATGTCGGCCACCGAGAACGGCTTTGTCACGACGTCATGCACCAGTGCGTTGAGGTTCGAGGCGCGCTCGCGCTGGTCGGCAAAGCCGGTCATCAGCAGGATGGTGAGGCCAGGGAAGTCGCGCGCGGCGGCGAGCGCCAGCGCGATGCCGTCCATCACCGGCATCTGAATGTCGGTGAGCAGCAGGTCGAACGCGCCGTCCTCGCGGGTCAGGATCTCCAATGCCTCGGCGCCGTCCTGCGCGGTGACGATCTCGTGGCCGTCCATGGCGATGGCGCGCGCCACCAGCTGGCGCATCGAATCCTCGTCGTCGGCGATCAGGATTTTCGACATGAGATCAACCTTGGGACCAGCCTCCCGTGGAGGATACGCGAGATCAATTACACGCTGCCGCCGGCGATGTCGCGCCGGTTGAAGAAGCGAACGTCGATGTTGCGGCCCTCGGGCGGCGGCGAGGCCAGGCGCGAGCGGAAGAAGGCGCGCTCGCCCGGTTGCAGCACGGTCTGTTCCAGCACGGTGTTCCAGGCATAGATCTCCGCGCCTTGCGCGTCTCGCACGGCAAAGCGCAGCCGCGGGATATCGAGCGGCTTCTTGCCCTGGCCGACGATCACACCCTCGATCACCAGCACTTGCTTACCGTCAACGGTCTCGCTGGAGAGCTTGACGTCCTTGAAGGCAAGCCCGCGCAGGTTTACGTCGAACCCGACCAGCTTGTAGAACGCGGCGGTCTGCGGCAGCAGTCGCACCATGTCGCCGCGCCAGATGATCAGGGCCAGCACCAGCGCGCCCATGGCAGCGCAGGCGACGGGCAGGCCGAAATAGGATTTGCGCGGCCTCGCGGCGGGGACCGGGCGGCTCACCCGCGCGCCGCGGCGGCTGAACAGGCCGCGGAACCAGGACTGGTGCTGCGCGCCGAGGGCGTCCTCTTCGGCCGCGCGAGCGGCCGCCGACCACTCATCTTCCATCTCCTTGGCCTCGTCGGCCGGCCAGTCACTGGCGATGGATGGACTGTCGACGACCGGCGTATCCGCGGCGCTATCGTCCTTGGCGTAGGAGTTCCACTGCTCGGCGAGGTCGGACTGGTCTTCGGACTGGCTGGCCGCGGCCAAGGCCGGAACGGATGCCTCCTCGATGGCATCATCGGCATAGGCGACCCAGGTCTCCTTGCAGCGGGAGCAACGGACGGTCCGTCCGTTCGTCCCAAGGCTCGCGAGCTTGATAGCGTAGGATGTCGTACAATGAGGGCAGACGATATGCATGGACACGGGCCTTGATGCACGGACTGGTCTTGACAATGCCGCGGGCGCCGAGAGCCGGGCACTCCAAATGCTACAAGGCGACCGTTAACGAACCGGAAACCATAACGGTCGCACAACCCCTTGATCGCGTGTGGCGGGGTGCCGCGGCGCGGCCCCCTCTCGAACGGAGCTGAACTTGGTTCGGTTCGAAAATGTCGGATTGCGTTACGGACTGGGGCCGGAGATTCTGCGCGACCTCAGCTTCCAGATTCCGGCGCATTCTTTTCAATTCCTCACTGGCCCGTCCGGCGCCGGCAAGACGTCGCTGCTGCGCCTGTTGTTCCTGTCGCACCGGCCGACGCGGGGCCTCGTCAATCTGTTCGGCTACGACATCTCGCAGCTCGGCAAGGACGAGATCGCCGATCTGCGCAAGCGTATCGGCATCGTGCTCCAGGATTTCCGCCTGCTCGACCACATGACCACCTACGAGAACGTCGCGCTGCCGTTCCGCGTCATGGGCCGCAGCGAGTCGAGCTACCGCAAGGAGGTGATCGACCTCTTGCGCTGGGTCGGGCTCGGCGACCGCATGGACGCGCTGCCGCCGATCCTGTCCGGCGGCGAGAAGCAGCGCGCCGCGATCGCCCGCGCCGTGATCTCGCGGCCGCAGCTGCTGCTCGCGGACGAGCCGACCGGCAGCGTCGATCCGACGCTCGGCCGCCGCCTGCTGCGGCTGTTCATCGAGCTCAACAAGTCGGGCACCGCCGTCATTATCGCCACCCACGACATCGGTCTGATGGACCAGTACGAGGCGCGGCGGCTGGTGCTGCATCAGGGACGGTTGCACGTCTATGAGTAGGACCGACGAGCGCGGCGTGCTGGTCGACCTCGGACAGGAGCGTCCGCAGCTTCCGGCCAAGGCGCGCAACATGTCGCCGATCGTGCCGCGTGCCTCGATCCATGGCCGCGCGCTGGTCGCCGTCGTTGCCATCATGACCTTCCTCGCCTCGATGACGACTGGCACGGTGCTCCTCGTCAGCGCCTCCGCCGCGGAATGGCAGTCGGATGTCGCAAGCGAAATCACCATCCAGGTCCGTCCCCAAGCGGGACGCGATCTCGACCGCGACACCGCGGCCGTGACCGAGGCGATGCGCGCGCAGCCCGGCATCGTCGAGGTCAAGCCGTTCAGCAAGGACGAGAGCGGCAAGCTGCTCGAGCCCTGGCTCGGCACGGGCCTGTCGATGGACGATCTGCCGGTGCCGCGCATGATCATCGCGCGGGTGCAGCCGGGCACACAGCTCGATCTCGCTGCCTTGCGCGCGCGCGTGACGCAGGTGGCGCCAAGCGCCAGCGTCGACGATCACCGCGCCTGGATCGAGCGCATGCGCTCGATGACCAACGCCACCGTGCTCGCCGGCATCGGCATTCTCGCGCTCGTCATTATCGCGACCATCATCTCGGTGTCGTTCGCGACCCGTGGCGCCATGGCGGCGAACCGCCCGATCGTCGAGGTCCTGCATTTCGTCGGCGCCGGCGACCGCTACATCGCCAACCACTTCCTGCGCCATTTCCTCCGCCTGGGGCTGGAGGGCGGCGTGATCGGCGGCGGCGTCGCCATGCTGCTGTTCGGCTTCTCCGAGTCGATCGCCGGCTGGTTTTCCGGCACGCCCGTCGGCGACCAGTTCGCGGCGCTGCTCGGCACTTTCTCGCTGCGGCCCTCGGGCTATGTCGTGCTCGCGGTGCAGGCGGTGTTGATCGGCGCCATCACGGCGGTTGCCTCGCGCCAGACCCTGTTCGCGACATTGAATGACATTGATTGAGATTTCTTCGCCTCTCCGCTCAAGCGGGGCTCGAGGGAGTGCAACACTGAGGACGATGGAGTTGTGGTCCGTTGCATTCATCGAGCCCAACAAACCAGACTCCACTTCGCCTCAAAACGTCCTAAAATCATCCCGGGAAGGGATCATCGACATCACATGACCTCAAAGGCCGACGATCGATCGCCGAAACTGCCGCGCGGCTGGCTGCGCGCGGCATTGGTCTCGACGATCGCGTTCGCCTTCGTCGGCGCGGTGGCGGGCTTCCTCGCGTTCCTGTCGCAACTACGGGGCGCCGAGATCGCTCCTGGGCGCAAGGCCGACGGCATCGTTGTCCTGACCGGCGGCTCCTCGCGGGTGTCGGACGCGATGGAGCTGCTGGCTGCCGGCTACGGCCAGCGGCTGCTGATCTCCGGCGTGCATCCGACCTCGACCGCGAGCGACATCTCGAGGACCCTGCCGGAGAACCAGTCCTTCATGCATTGCTGCGTCGATCTCGACCGCACCGCGATCTCCACCCGCGGCAACGCGGCGGAGGCGCGGCGCTGGACCGAAGGGCGCGGCTTCAAGTCGCTGATCGTGGTCACCTCGAACTATCACATGCCGCGCGCGCTGGTGGAGTTCTCGCATGCAATGCCGAAAACGACGCTGATCCCGTTCGCGGTGGTCGGCGAGAAATGGCGCGAGGAGCCGTGGTGGACCTCGGCCTCCACCTTGCGGCTGCTCCTGTCCGAATATGTCAAATATGTCGCGGCCGAGATCAGGGTCCGTCTGGAGGATTTCGGGATTGACCTTTCGCCCGAGATGTCGGAGCAGCCTCCAGGCCAGCAGCCGAAGCGGCCCGCCACCGCACAGGCCAATTGATCGGACCCTCGATGTTCCTGATTTTCCTGCGCTCGCTCGTATTCAACGTGCTGTTCTACGCCGTGCTGGTGTGTCTCGCGATCGTGGCGCTGCCGACCTTCGCATTGCCGCCGCGCGCCATGCTGACGGTCGCGGAATGGTGGGCGAAGGCGACGCTGGTCCTGATGCGCGTCGTCTGCAACATCAAGGTGGAATTCCGGGGTACGGAGAAGATCCCGGCCGGGCCGCTCTTGATCGTGGCGAAGCACCAGTCGTTCTGGGAGACGTTCGTGTTGCCGGGCTTCTTCAACCGCCCGATCTTCATCCTCAAGCGCCAGCTGATGCAGATTCCCGTATTTGGCCAGTTTCTGGCCAAAACCGGCATGATCGCGATCGATCGCAATGCCGGCGTGAAGGCGCTGCTGGACATGACGCGGCGCGCGCGCGAGGCGGTGCGCAGCGGCCGCCAGCTCGTGATCTTTCCGGAAGGCACGCGTCGTGCGCCGGGCGCGCCGCCGGACTACAAGACCGGTTTTGCGCAGATCTATTCGTCCTGCGGCGTCGCCTGCCTTCCGATCGCGCTCAATTCCGGCCTGTTCTGGCCGCGCCGCACCTTCATGCGCTATCCCGGCACGCTGGTGGTGGAGTTCCTCGATCCACTGCCGGCGGGCCTGCCGAAGGACGAGTTTCTCTCCCGGGTGCAAACCGCGATCGAAGACGCGACCGGCCGTCTCGTCGAAGCGGGCCGGAAAGAGCAGGAGCAGCTGATCGGCTCCGCGCCGAGCTACGCGCCGTCGGCGAGCTAGCGGCTTTCGCTGTCTTCGTCCGGAGCCGGCGCGTGCAGCGCATGCGTATCACCATGCAGCATCGTCGCGAGCTGATGCAGCTGGGTATCGCGAAAGCCCTCGGCCTCGATCGCCTTCACCGTCGCCGTGACGTAGTCGCGGTTGGCGCCGGACTGGCCGTGGCCCTGGATCACGTGCCGATGCTGCTCGGCGAGCGAGAGCCGGCCGGCATATTGGACATGGCCGCGGTCGACGACATAGGCGAGCGCGGAAACGCGCTGGCGCGCATCGTTCTCGAGCCACACCGAGCGCATCACCTCGCGATAGACTGAGGTGACCTGCTCGCGCGCGCGCAGATAAGCGACGACCTCGGTGCGGTTCTTCTCGGCGACGCGGAAGGCGATGCCGCGGCAGGCGCCGCCGCGGTCGAGCCCGAGCACCAGGCCCGGCTTCTCCGGCGTGCCGCGATGTACGAAGGAATAGACGCAAAGCGCGCGATGCTCGCCGACCAGCCGCGCCGGGACGCGCTCCTCGAATTCGAAGCCCGGCCGCCACATCAGCGAGCCATAGCCGAACACCCAGAGGTCGCCTTTGGCAGTTGTGACGGAGGGGAGGGTGATTTCCGACATTTCGGGCACGGCTACCAGAATGAAGGCCCCAGGCGAAGCGAATTCTCGGACTTTCGTCGGAGGCCGGACCCGCTTACATTTGCCAAAATCTGGGGCCAAAGGGTCGCCGCATGTCCGATATGACCGTTGCCGCAGGCCGGCGCTCTCGTTGGCGCCTCTTCATCGCACCCGTTCTCCTCCTGATCCTCGCCCTCGCGTGGAGCGGTTTCTGGTTCTTTGCGGCCTCGAAGGCCGAAGTGGCCGCCGACGCCTGGCGCGCGCAGGAGGCCAAGGCCGGCCGCATCTATGATTGCGCCAAGCGCTCCATCGCCGGCTTCCCATTCCGCTTCGAGGTGCAGTGCTCCGGCGCCAGCGTCGTCCTGGTGTCGCAGAACGCCAGCAAGACGCCGTTCACGGCGCGGCTCGACAACATCCTGGTGGTCGCCCAGGTTTACGATCCCAGACACGTCATCGCCGAATTCTCCGCGCCGGCGACGCTGACCGATGGCATCACGCAAAACACCTTCGTGGCGAACTGGAGCAAGGGCCGCAGCAGCGTGGTCGGCTTGCCGGCGGTGCCGGATCGTGCCTCGCTCGTGTTCGACGATCCCAGCCTCAACCGCCTCGACGGCAGCGTGCAGGTGCCGCTCGCGCGCGCCAAGCAGGTCGAGCTGCACGGGCGCCTGGCCGAGGGATCGACCTCCGATCACCCTGTCATCGAGACCGTGCTCCACGTCGCGCAAGGCAGCATCCAGGGCGTTCATCCGCTGCTCGCCGAGCCGTTCGAGGCGGACACGCGCGCGAAGATCACCGGCCTTTCCGACCTTACGCCAAAGCCCTGGCCGCAGCGCTTTCGCGAGATCCAGGCCGCCGGCGGTCACATCGAAATCGTGCAGTCGCGCATCCAGCAGGGCGAGATGATCGCGGTCGCGGCCGGAACGCTCGGCCTCTCCGCCAACGGCCGGCTCGATGGCGAGTTGCAGATGACGGTGACGGGCCTCGAGCGCGTCATCCCCGCGCTCGGCATCGAAAAGATGCTGGAGGAGGGCGTGCCGCAGGCGACCCTCGACCGCGTCGCGCCCGGCGTGAAGTCGCAGGACCTCAACAATCTCTTTGGCGCGCTCGACCGCGCCGTGCCCGGTCTCGGCAAGGTGATCAAGCAGAACGCCAATGCCGGCGTTGCGGCCGGCATCAATTCGATCGGCACCGAGAGCACGCTGGAAGGCAAGAAGGCGCGCAGCTTCCCGCTGAAATTCGTCGATGGCGCGGTGCTGCTCGGCCCGATCAAGGTCGGCCAGATCCCGTCGCTGTATTGAGCGCTGCGCAACGGCCGCCAAACGCTCCGTCGTCATGCCCGCTTGTCCCGGGCATCCACGTATCTATTCAATCGCGGATGCGCGTGGATGGCCGGGTCAAGCCAGGTCAAGCCCGGCCATGGCTGAAAGAAAGCTACGGCTTCTTCAGCGCTGCATGCGGCCGGCCGAAATCGGGCGCCGCCGAATCCTGGCCGATCTCGACGATGCCGCGGCGGATGGCGCGGGTGCGGGTGAAATGGTCGAACAGCGCCTCGCCGTCGCCGCGGCGAATGGCGCGGGTCAGCTTGGCGAGATCCTCGGTGAAGGTGCCGAGCATCTCCAGCACGGCTTCCTTGTTGGCAAGGAACACGTCGCGCCACATCGTCGGATCGGACGCCGCGATGCGGGTGAAATCGCGGAAGCCCCCGGCCGAGAATTTGATCACCTCCGATTCCGTCACCTGCGCCAGCTCGTCGGCGGTGCCGACAATGGTATAGGCGATCAGATGCGGCAGATGGCTGGTGATCGCGAGCACGAGATCATGATGATCCGGTGTCATCACCTCGACCTTGGCGCCCATCGCTGCCCAGAAGGCGCGCAGCCGATCGGTCGCTGCCGCATCGACACCGTCCGGCGGCGTCAAAATGCACCAGCGGTTGATGAACAGCTCGGCGAAGCCGGAATCCGGGCCCGAATGCTCGGTGCCCGCCACCGGATGCGCCGGCACGAAGTGAACGGTCTTCGGCAAATGCGGCGTCATGTCCCTGACCACCGCGCCCTTGACCGAGCCGACGTCGGAGACGACAGCGCCGGGCTTCAGATGATCAGCGATCTCCTTCGCCACCTCGCCGCAGGCGCCGACAGGGATGCAGAGAATGACGAGATCGGCGTCCTTCACGGCCTCCGCATTGGTCGCCACCACGTGGTCGACGATGCCGAGCTCCATCACCCGCGCGCGCGTCTTCTCCGAGCGCGCGGTGGCGACGATCTCGCCCGCCAAGCCCTGGAGCTTCGCAGCGCGCGCGATCGAGCCGCCGATCAGGCCGAAGCCGATCAGGGCGACGCGCTGGAATTGCGCCTCGCCGCTCATTTGCCGGCCATGAAGTCGCGCAAGGCGTCGACCACGAGGCGGTTGGCCTCCTCGGTGCCGATGGTCATGCGCAGTGAATGCGGCAGGCCGTAATTCTTCAGCGCGCGCAGCACGAGGCCGCGCTTGGTGAGGTAGGCATCGGCCGCCTCCGAGGTCTTGCCCTCGGTCGGGAAATGGATCAGCACGAAATTGGCGACGCTCGGCGTCACCTTCAGTCCGAGCTTGCCGATCTCCTCGGTCAGCCAGTTGCGCCAGGTCTCGGTGAACTGCTTCGACATCGCCTGGTGCGCGGTGTCTTCAATGGCCGCGACCGCGGCGTACATCGCCGGCGTCGACACGTTGAAGGGACCGCGGATGCGGTTGACGGCATCGACGATGTGCTCGGGGCCGAACATCCATCCGACGCGCAGCGCGGCAAGCCCGTGGATCTTGGAGAAGGTGTGCGTCACGACCGTGTTCTCGGTGGTGGCGACCAGCTCGATTCCCATTTCATAGTCGTTGCGGGAAACGTAGTCGGAATAGGCGGCATCCAGCACCAGCAGCACATGCGAGGGCAGGCCGGCGCGCAGGCGCTTGACCTCGTCGAACGGCACATAGGTGCCGGTCGGGTTGTTGGGATTGGCGAGCCAGACCAGCTTCGTCTTCGGTGTCACCGCGTTGAGGATGGCGTCGACGTTGCAGGTGAGGTTGGTCTCCTGTGCAATAACGTTCTTGGCGCCGACCGCCATGGTCGCGATCGGGTAGACCAGGAAGCCGTGGGTGGTGGAGATCGCCTCGTCGCCCTGGCCGAGATAGGTGTGGGCGAGCAGGTTCAAGATCTCGTCCGAGCCGGCACCGCAGATGATGCGGTTCGGATCGAGCCCGAACGAGCGGCCGATCGCCTCGCGCAGCACGCGCGAGGTGCCTTCCGGATAATCCTCCAGATGATCCGCCACGCGCTTGAACGCCTCGATCGCCTTCGGCGAGGGTCCGAACGGCGTCTCGTTGGCCGAGAGCTTGAACACCTTGCGGCCCGGCTCCGGCACCGGGCTCTTGCCGGGCGTGTAGGGCGCGATATCGAGAATGCCGGGATTCGGCACGGGGCGGGACATCTTCAACTCCGAAAGTGACTGGGCGCGTGGCTTACGATTTCGGCCCGGTCGGGGCCACCGTATAGCGCGTTGCGTGGCTGCCGACGAGGGCCGTGGAGCGCACCGAGGCCCCCGCCTCGATCAGGGCAGCCTTGATCTTGTCGATGCTGGTTGCGCTCGTGACCGACACCAGCAGCGCCGCGCCGTCGAAGGCGGTATCGGGCACCGCCACGATCTCGGCAAGCGGCGACAGGGCGCGCGCGACCTCGGCGTTCCACCCGGAAACGCGCACGCTGAAGGTCTCGACCTCGGTCACCAGGGCGCTGTCGGCGACGCGCGAGACCGCAAACACCGGCAGTGCCGCCGGATGGTCCGCGCGCTCGACGAAGGGCAGCCGCGCGATGATTTTTGGCGCGCCTTCCGCTTCCAGCTCCAGCCACCATGGCGTGCGGCTCGACGTCGCCGAGACCAGCGCCAGGTCGCCCTTGGATTTGGCGACCGCCTCGACCGCAGCCTGCGCGCTGAAATGCGCGACGTAGGGCACCGTGAAGCCGAAATGGAATCGCGCGGAATCGCGCATCGCCGGCTCGCTCACCGAGATGTCGGCATGCACGGAGAACGGCGCCTGCACGTAAGTGAACGTCGAGATGATCACCCGCCAGATGCTCTCGACCGTGTCGAGCGGCAGGATGCCGCGATGGCGCTGAACGAGGTCGCGCATCATCGCGGCCTCGCGCGCAGGCCGGAACGCGGAGCCGACCTCCTGGGTCTGCTTGACCTGGATCAGGCGGTCGATGATGTCGCCGCGCTGCATCAGCAGGCGATGCATGTCCGCATCGATCGCGTCGATCTCCTTGCGCAATTCCTGGAGCGATGGTGGCGCGGGCGGACGTTGGGACATATCTGCCAGATGCGTTCTGCAAGTGCTGTTTAGAGGCGTTCCAATGCGGGTCGGGCAAGCCAGTCGGCAAACCGGATTCCGCTGCGGTCGATGTCCTGATTAGGCAGTCAGGGCGGCGAAAGCAAAGAGAAATGACGACCTTTTCGGCCGGCGTTTCAAGGACGATTTTGGTTAATCCGGGCCGCGACTTGACGAAAACCGCCCAAGACAGTAGCTTTTGCCCGTTCCGTGGTCATTTGAGCCGGCCGGCTTGCAGCCACGTTAAAAAACTCGCTAAACAGGCCGGGGACGCTTCCGATCCCGGCCGAACCTATCGTTCAGGCCGGGTTTTTCATGGCCTGATGCAAGTAGCGGTCTGAAGTCCGATCGCAAACGAGGTCGATGGTCAGATGGGTAGCGTCAAGGCGATTCCGAGTCCTGCGATCAGCGCTGATGAGCGCTCGCACGAGGTCGATCACCCAAGTTCGCAGGTCGCGCGTTTCGGCGCCGATCAGCCGTTGCGGCTCGATTGCGGCATCGATCTGGCGCCGTTCCAGATCGCCTACCAGACCTATGGCGAGCTCAATGCCGATCGCTCCAACGCCATTCTGATCTGCCATGCGCTGACCGGCGACCAGCACGTCGCCAATCTGCACCCCGTCACCGGCAAGCCCGGCTGGTGGGACACGTTGGTCGGCCCGGGCCGCCCGATTGATCCGAGCCGCTACTTCATCATCTGCTCCAACGTGATCGGCGGCTGCATGGGCTCGACGGGGCCGGCCTCGATCAATCCCGCGACCGGCAAGGTGTGGGGCCTCGATTTCCCCGTCATCACCATTCCCGACATGGTGCGCGCGCAGGCGATGCTGATCGACCGGCTCGGCATCGACACGCTGTTCGCTGTCGTCGGCGGCTCGATGGGCGGCATGCAGGTGCTGCAATGGACCGCGGCCTATCCTGCCCGCGTGTTCTCTGCGCTCGCGGTCGCCTGCGCGACGCGGCACTCGGCGCAGAACATCGCCTTCCACGAGCTTGGCCGCCAGGCCGTGATGGCCGATCCCGACTGGCACAATGGCGCCTATGCCGATCGCGGCCTTCATCCGCATCGCGGCCTCGCGGTCGCGCGCATGGCCGCGCATATCACTTATCTGTCGGACGCGGCACTGCACCGGAAATTCGGCCGGCGCATGCAGGATCGCGAGCTGCCGACCTTCTCGTTCGACGCCGACTTCCAGGTCGAGTCCTATCTGCGCTACCAGGGCTCCTCCTTCGTCGAGCGCTTCGACGCCAACTCCTATCTCTATCTCACCCGCGCGATGGACTATTTCGACATCGCGGCCGATCACGGCGGCGTACTGGCGAAGGCGTTTGCGGGCATCCAGACCCGCTTCTGCGTGGTGTCCTTCACCAGCGACTGGCTGTTTCCGACCTCGGAATCGCGCGCGCTGGTGCATGCGCTGAACGCGTCGAGCGCACGGGTGTCGTTCGCCGAGATCGAGACCGATCGCGGCCACGACGCCTTCCTGCTCGACGTGCCCGAATTCTTCGACATCTCCCGCGCCTTCCTGCACTCGGCCGGCAAGGCGCGCGGCCTCACCGGCAAGAATGACTGACAAGGACCGCTCGCGATGTCTGTACAGGAAGTGCTGCCGCTGAACGGTCTCACCGCGGAGCAGTCCGCTCATTTCCGCGCCGACCATCTGCTGGTCGCCGAGATGGTCAAGCCGGGCTCCAAGGTGCTCGACGTCGGCTGCGGCGACGGCGATCTGCTTCAGCTGCTGGAGACGCGCGGCATCGACGGCCGCGGCATCGAGTTGTCGCGCGAGGGCGTCAACCGCTGCGTCGCCAAGGGTCTTGCCGTGGTGCAGGGCGACGCCGACACCGACCTCGTCAACTATCCCGACGACGCCTTTGACTATGTGATCCTGTCGCAGACGCTGCAGGCGACGCGGCAGCCGCGCGTGGTGCTGGAGAACTTGCTGCGCATCGGCCGCCGCGCCATCGTGTCGTTCCCGAATTTCGGCTTCTGGAAGATGCGGCTCCAGCTCCTGATCGGCGGCCACATGCCGCGCACGGAGAACCTGCCGGCGACCTGGTACGACACCGCCAACATCCATTTCTGCACCATCAAGGATTTCGTCGAGCTCTGCGACGCGATCGGCGTCAAGATGGAGCGCGCCGAGGCGCTCGACCTCTACGGTCGTCCGCTCCGGCTGCGATTGCCGTGGTGGGTATGGAACATGTTCGGTGAGCAGGGCGTGTTCCTGCTGAGCCGCGGCGGGGGGAAGTAGGTTCTCCGTCATTCCGGGGCGATGCGATAGCATCGAGCCCGGAATCTCGAGGTTCCGGGTTCGCTCTTCGCGCGCCCCGGAACGACTGCCATGCTAACCTGCCGCCAGCGACCTCGGGTCCCGCGCCGGCCATCGTCCCGCTTCCACTAGCGTTACGAACCGCTCCACGCTCTCGTTGAACAGCGCGGGCTCCTCGAGATTGAGCACGTGGCCGGACTTGGGAAACATCGCCAGGCCCGCAGCCGGCAGATGCTTCTTCAGAAAGAGACTCGCACCGACGCACGGATCGTCCTCGTCGCCGCAGATGATCAGCGCCGGCGTTGCCACGGCTCTGATCGCATCCGTCATGGCGTAGATCGAGGGGCGGCCGCCCTGAAAGCCGCGCATCGTGCGGGCTGATCCCTTGGCATCGTGACGCGCGAGCGCGGCGTAGAAATCGGCGTGGCCGCGCGGGTCCTTCACCAGGAAGGGAATCCGGCTCGGCGCCTCGCGCGTGACCTTTGCGACTTCGGCGGAGCCCAGCGTCTCGAACTGTTCGGCATTGGCGCGGCACTGCTTGCGCCAGGCGTCGAGATTTTCGAGCTCGGAGCCGGAGCCGACGCCGGCCAGCGTCATCGACAGCGCGCGATGCGGCGCGTTCAATCCGATCTGGAGCGACGAATAGGCGCCCATCGAGAGCCCCACGAGATGTGCGCGCTCGATTCCGAGATGATCGAGCACCGCGAGCGCGTCGGTGTAGAAATGCGTGTACGTGTAGACCTCGCCATCGGGCACGTCCGATGGCGTGTAGCCGCGCGCGGAATAGGTGATGCAGCGGTGGCCGCGCGAGAAGTAGCGCATCTGCGGCTCCCAATTGGTGTAGTCAGCCGCGAACTCGTGCAGGAAAATAATTGGCGTTCCCTGGCCCGCCTCTTCGAAATAGATGCGGACGCCGTCCCTGGTCGTGGCATGGGGCATTAACCGTTTCCCTCTGTTCAGGCCGCAAACGGAGGATCGCAGTTAATGGTGTTGTCCGCAATGCGGCAGCATCAGGCCAGCTCCAATGCAAAATCATCGCAGCCATTCGCCGACATGGCAGTCTTTTTCTCGCCACATCCGGACGCTTTACGCCCCGGCGGATGTCGGCCACGGCACTTGCCGACGGGAAGTGGGGGTGTAACTAAGGATGAAGAATGGTTGAGTTGTTTGCGTACCGCCTGTCGCGTTGTATTGTCGCGCTGGCGTTCTTCTTCGCGGCGGCTGCCGCGTTCGTTTCTCCGGCCTCAGCGCGGCCGCATCATCGTCATAGCGCAGAGCGGCACGCTTACGTGCACCATGCCAGACATCATCATGATCGCCATCATGCCCGTGGCTCGCGCTTCGAGCGCAGCGCGGCGCAGTTGCAGGCGAGCGGCTTTGCTGACACCCAGGCCAGCTATGATCCGAACGCCAACGGCGGCGGCATGGCCAGCAACGCCATGAGCGGTGGCAGCTTGGGCGGCGGATCGGGCCTCGTGTCCGAGGCGCGCCGCTATCTCGGCGGCAATCCGACGGGACGCGGCAGCCTATGGTGCGCGCGCTTCATGAACATGGTGCTGGAGCATACCGGCCATCGCGGCACCGGCTCCGACATGGCGAGCTCGTTCGCGCGTTACGGCACCCGCGTCTCCGGTCCGCAGGTCGGCGCCATCGCGGTGATGTCGCGCGGCCGCCGCGGCGGCCATGTCGGCATCATCACCGGCATCGACGCGCAGGGCAATCCGATCATGATTTCCGGCAACAACGGCAACCGCGTCCGCGAGGCCCCGGTCTCGCGCGGCCGGATCTATGCGTATGTGATGCCGAATTAACGGAGCCACGGGCCGTAGGATGGGCAAAGCGAAGCGAGCCCACCACCTCCGTCCGTTCAATAAAATGGTGGGCACGGCGCCAGAGCGCCTTTGCCCACCCTCCGGCAGCGGTGCTAACTCACACCAGCTTCGGCTCTTCCACCGCGACCGCATCCCCAACGCCGATCTCGCCACCTTCGATCACCTCGGCATAGATGCCGCAATCCATATGGCCGAGATGGCGCGAGAGCGTCGGCGGGATTTCGAGGTCGCGCGCGGCGGTCACCGGGTCGACATTGGTCGCCGGGCAGCGGACGATGCGTTTGACCACCTTCAGCCGGGCGGGCCCGATCGCGAGCGTCTGGCCGACGAGGTCGAGCTCGGACCATGCCGGCCAGCCCTTCACGTAGAGATTGGCGCGGAAGCGCAGCGGGTGCACGGCGATGCCGCCGAGCATGATCTCGATGGCGCGGACGCTGTCGAGATTGATGATGGACACGACCTTGCGGGCGACGTCGGAAAAGCTGTGGTCGCGTCCGGACAGAACCTTTGGCGGGCCCTTCAGCTCCGGCTGGAAATTCTCGGTGAAGTAGCTCTCGATGGCAGCGCGGCCGGCGGCGGTCTCGAGATCGCCGCTGGCGACGATCTGGCCGTCCTTGCGGATGGTCAGGCGGTTGGTTGCGTCCTCGAAACGACTGTCGAGGGAGGCCAGCCGCTCATGGCGCGCCAGCATCAGGAACTGGATCTTCGGCTTCCATTCGGGGGCTTCAGGGTCGAACCCGCTTGGGCCGTTCTCGATGGCGTAGCGGCGGTCGGCGGGCAAGGTCTGGCCGACCCGCAAGGGCACGCGGGGCAGGGACTCCGGCGTCAGGCCCTTGATCGGATAGCGGTAGAGGCCGGTGATTTCGGCGGTCTGGCTGGCTGTCATGCCGCTACTTAAGGGATTCGACCGCGTCCCGCCAAGCCGGCGGATCGGCGCACGAAATTGTGAACTCGCCTCTTTCGATCCGGGGACGCGCTTCCCACATCTGGGTCAGGCCGGCGCCAGCGCCGGCTGATACGACCGATGCCCGGTTGAGGAACGTCAACGCAGGCAGCGGAAACCCAGTGAAGATGCCGTTTGGGGTGCCTTAGCGGGCCCCAAGGGCAGGCCGAGGGACAGAAAAGAAATGAACATCGAGAAGTATACTGAACGCTCCAGGGGCTTTATCCAGTCCGCGCAGTCGCTCGCGATGCGCGAGGGGCACCAGCAGTTTTCCACCCTGCATGTGCTGAAAGTCCTGCTGGACGACAATGAGGGGCTCGCTGCCGGTCTGATCGACCGTGCCGGCGGCAATTCCCGTGCAATCCTGAAGGCGACCGAGGAGGCCCTGAACAAGGTGCCGAAGGTCAGTGGCGGCGGCGCCGGCCAGATCTATCTCGCGCCCGAGCTCGCTCGCACTTTTGATGCCGCCGAAAAGGCCGGCGAGAAGGCCGGCGACAGCTTCGTCACCGTCGAGCGGCTTCTGCTCGGTCTCACGGTGGAGAAGACCAGCGAGGCAGGAGCGATCCTCGCCAAGGGTGGCGTCACCCCGCAAAATCTCAACGCCGCGATCGAGGCACTGCGCAAGGGCCGCACCGCGGACTCCGCGACTGCCGAGAACGCCTATGACGCGCTGAAGAAATATGCCCGCGACCTGACCCAGGCTGCGCGCGACGGCAAGCTCGACCCGGTCATCGGCCGCGACGAGGAGATCCGCCGCACCATCCAGGTGCTGTCGCGCCGGACCAAGAACAATCCTGTCCTGATTGGTGAACCCGGCGTCGGCAAGACCGCGATCGCGGAAGGGCTCGCGCTGCGCATCGTCAATGGCGACGTGCCGGAGAGCCTGAAGGACAAGAAGCTGCTGGCGCTCGATCTGGGCGCGCTGATCGCAGGCGCAAAATACCGCGGCGAGTTCGAGGAGCGGCTGAAGGCGGTGCTCCAGGAGGTGACCGGGAGCGAAGGCACCTTCATCCTGTTCATCGACGAGATGCACACGCTGATCGGCGCCGGCAAGGGTGACGGCGCGATGGACGCCTCCAACCTGCTCAAGCCTGCACTCGCCCGTGGCGAGCTGCACTGCATCGGCGCGACCACGCTCGACGAGTACCAGAAGCACGTCGAGAAGGACGCGGCGCTGGCGCGGCGGTTCCAGCCGATCTTCGTCAGCGAGCCCTCGGTCGAGGACACCATCTCGATCCTGCGCGGGCTGAAGGACAAGTATGAGCAGCACCATGGCGTGCGGATCGCCGATTCCGCGCTTGTCGCCTCTGCGACGCTGTCCAACCGCTACATCACTGATCGTTTCCTGCCCGACAAGGCGATCGACCTGATGGACGAGGCCGCGGCGCGGCTGAAGATGCAGGTCGATTCCAAGCCGGAGGAGCTGGATTCGCTGGACCGCGAGATCATCCGGCTCAAGATCGAGCAGGAAGCCCTGAAGAAGGAAAGTGATCCCGGCTCCAAGACCCGTCTCGAAGCGCTCGAGAAGGAGCTGGTCGAGCTCGAGGAGAAGTCGGCAGCGCTCACCGCGCGCTGGAGCGCGGAGAAGAACAAGCTCTCCAACGCCCAGAAGCTGAAGGCGGAGCTCGACGGCTTGCGCGTCGAGCTCGCCAACGCGCAGCGGCGCGGCGAATTCCAGAAGGCCGGCGAGCTAGCCTATGGAAGGATCCCGGAGCTGGAGAAGAAGCTCGCCGATATCGAGGCGAAGGAGAACCCCGGCGAGATGATGGAGGAGGCGGTCACCGCCAACCACATCGCGCAGGTGGTTTCGCGCTGGACTGGCGTGCCCGTCGACAAGATGCTGGAAGGCGAGAAGGAGAAGCTCCTCAAGATGGAGGAGCAGCTCGGACAGCGCGTGGTCGGCCAGGCCGAGGCCGTGCGTGCGGTCGCCACTGCCGTGCGCCGTTCGCGTGCGGGCCTCCAGGACCCGAACCGGCCCACCGGCTCGTTCATGTTCCTGGGGCCGACCGGCGTTGGCAAGACCGAGCTGACCAAGGCGCTCGCCGAGTATCTGTTTAACGACGAGACCGCGATGATCCGCCTCGACATGTCCGAGTACATGGAGAAGCACTCGGTCTCGCGGCTGATCGGCGCGCCTCCGGGCTATGTCGGCTATGACGAGGGCGGCGCGCTCACCGAAGCGGTGCGGCGCCGGCCTTATCAGGTGGTGCTGTTCGACGAGATCGAGAAAGCGCATCCCGACGTCTTCAACGTCCTGTTGCAGGTGCTCGACGATGGTCGCCTGACCGATGGCCAGGGCCGTACCGTCGATTTCCGCAATACGCTGATCATCATGACCTCGAACCTCGGTTCGGAATTTCTGGTGAATCAACCCGAGGGCGAAGACAGCTCGGCCGTGCGTGAGCAGGTGATGGGAACGGTGCGGGCGCATTTCCGCCCCGAATTCCTCAACCGCGTCGACGAGATCATCCTGTTCCACCGCCTGCAGCGGAGCGAGATGGGCCGGATCGTCGAGATCCAGTTCGCGCGGCTGCAGAAGCTGCTGACCGATCGCAAGATCGTGCTGACGCTCGATGCTGCCGGCCGCGACTGGCTGGCCGCCAAGGGTTGGGATCCCGCCTACGGCGCCCGGCCGCTGAAGCGGGTGATCCAGCGCTACCTCCAGGATCCGCTCGCCGAGATGATCCTGGCCGGCGACGTCAGGGACGGCGATACCGTTGTGATCTCGTCCGCAGGCAATGTGCTGACCTTCAACGGCAGGGCAGCGCAGACTGCGGAGATCGCCCAGTTCGAGGCGCCAGTGTCGAAGCGCAAGCTGAATTGAGTGCGGGCACTGCCGGCTGAAACGACGAACCGCCCCGGAGGGTTCAGCCTCTCCGGGGCGTTAGCTTTGTCGGTTAGTTCGTTAATTAGCCGAGTGCAGATGCGGAGCCGGGATCGGCTGGACCTTGCTCGTCGTCGTCCTCGTCGAGTTCCGAGAGAATATCCACCAGCTCGCGCACGCGGCCCTGTGCCAGCGGCCGCAAATCGTTGATCATCGGCTCGTCATTGGCGAGCCAGGCCTGAGCTTCGGCGAGTTCCTCGACGGTTGCGCCCGTCCCGATGATCTGGGCGATAGTGACGTCGTCGGCCCGATCCACGGCCTTGACGACATCGTCGCGTGAGAGGCGCGTCATGGGCGATCCTCCTGCTGATCAATTTCCGCCAGCGTCTAACCGGGAACCAGCGTGTGGGTTCCGCGGTCGAGGCCGGTCTGGCGGAGGTTACTTTTTCGCGAGCTTGTAGATCGCGTTCTCGAGGTCGGAGGAGACATAGATGACCCCGCTCGCGCCCACCGCGACGCCGGTCGGAATGTGGGTCGGCAGGCCTCCCGGCGCGCCCACGAGGCCGATCGGAAGATTGGCCGCGATCTCGGTGACCTTGCCGCTCTCCGGTTCGATCGCGATCAGGCGCTTGGCGCCGACTTCCGCCACGATCAGCTGACCATCGCCACCGCGCGCGATGCCTTCCGGCATTTTCAGCTCCCTGGCGAGTACGGTCTTTTCGCCGTTGCTATCGATCCGTGAGACGGTGCCTGCAAAGGCTTCGGTGACGTAGATCTCGTCAGCCCTCCCGCGAACGAGCCCCACCGGGCCTTCGAGGCCGCCGATCAACGTGGTGCGGTCCTTGCCATGCTCGCCGCTCACCTTGACCAGTGACTTGGTGCCGAGCTCGGCGACCAGGATGCTGCCGTCGGCGAGTACGATCGCATCGTGCGGCGCCTTGAAGCCGTGCAGCATGTCGCGCGTTGCGCCGGTCTTGGCGTCGATCACCTGCACCGTGCCGGTGAACCAGCTCGACAGCACCACATCGTTGCCCTGCGCGGTCGCGCTCATGGGATATTCGAGCGTCGTGCCGGCGGCGTGCATGCGCGCCCTCTCGGTGACCTCGCCAGTCGTGCCGTCCACCGTGCGATAGGCGAACACGTCGGCGACGTGGATTGTGTCCTTTCCGTTCTCCGAGGTGACGCCGATGCCGCCCGGCAAAGCCAGCTTGCCGATGATGATCTGCTTGGCCTGGCCGGTCGCCGGATCGACCTCCTGAATGCCGTTGTCGGCCATGTTCGAGACGTAGATGCGGTCCTTGTCGTCGATGGCGAGGTTGTCCAGTGACGGCTTCAATTGCGCGACCGTGGTCTTGGTGCCCGTTTTGGGATCGACCCGGACGAGCTGGCCGAGCGCGGTATCGACCACGAAGAGATTGCCCTTGGAATCGAAGTTCACCGCGGCCGGGACCTTGAAACCGTCGGCGACGACGGTGAGCTCGGCCTTGTCGACATCGACCTTTACGACCTGGCCCTTGAACCAGAGCGGACCGTAGAGCTTGTCGTCCGGACCGAACTCGAAGCCGTTGAGGCCGCCCATTTTCTCCATGATCTGGCGCGGCGGCTTCACGCCCTCGACGTCGATCTCATAGAGCGTGTCGCCGAGGAAAACGGTGGTGGCATAGAGCCTGCCGTCCTTGCGAAAGGCGAGTGAGTTGATGCCGGGAAGGCCGGATGCGAGCTTCTTGATGGGGCCGTCGCCCTTGCGCGCATAGAGATCGCCGGCGAGGAATCCGGTCCAGGCCATGGTGCCATCGGGCGCGAACGCGATGTCGTCGGCCATGCCGACGGGAGACGGAATTGCAACCTTGGCGGTACCGCCGGCGATGTCCACTTCGTAGAGCGCCGCGCCGGCGACGCTGCCGGCGAACAGGTGGCCGGCCTTGTCGATGCCGAGCCCGTGCACGCCATGGAATGCGGAGCCCGGCACGAGCTTTGTCACCTCCCAGCCGTCGGCGGATGCGCCCGTGGTGACGAAAAGCGCAGCGACGAGCGCTGCGCAGGCGAGCCTGTTGTTCATGGCGAGACCTCCCGTTTTTTGGAAAGTATTCGCTCCTGGCGCTGCTTTGGCAAACGAAACTTGGCGTTGTGACGCCGCGAGGCCGTCTCACGCGGTCAACGTCGAAATCCGATCGTGTTTGAAAATGTCCGGCCGATATCGGCCTGTTACCGGTTTCTACTACCGGTTGGTGACCTGGAGCGGACCGCCGGTCGCGTCCGACATGCGGGCGATGGCGCCGCCGCGGCCGCTCATCATGCCGTCAAGCCGGTCGCGCTCCTTCTCGAAGCCGGCCAGCATCGGGCCTTCCAGCGAACGGCCGCGCGGCAGTTTTACGCGCAGCGGGTCGACGAAGCGGCCGTTGACCAGGATTTCGTAGTGGACGTGCGGGCCGGTCGACGCGCCAGTCGAGCCGACGAAGCCGATGACCTGGCCCTGCCGCACCTTCTTGCCGACTTCCATGCCCTTGGCGAAAGCCGACATGTGGCCGTAGGCGGTTTCGTAGCCGTTATTGTGCTTGATGCGGATATATTTGCCGTAACCGCCCTCGGGGCCGATCTTCTCGATCGCGCCGTTGCCGGAGGCGAAGATCGGCGTGCCGTAGGCGGTGGCCCAATCGACGCCGGTGTGCATCTTCACATAGCCGAGGATCGGATGGCGGCGGCCGCCGAAGCCGGAGCGCATGATGGCGTTGTTGACGGGTTTCCTGACCAGGAACTTCTTCGCGCTCTTGCCGGTCTCGTCGTAGTAGTCGACGACACCATCGTCGGGGCTCTGATAGCGGTAGTATTTCTTGGTCTCGCCGCCGACCGTGAGCGAGGCGAACAGCACGTCGTTCTTTTCGCTCGACGTCACGCCCTCGTCCTCGCCGGCGTAGAACACGTCGAAGGAATCGCCCGGCTGCACCTTGCGCTGGAAATCGACGTCGTAGGAGTAGATCTTGATCATGTCCTCGATGACCGGCATCGGGACCTTGTTGCGCATCGCGGTCTCGTAGATGCTCTGGTAGAGCCGCACCCCGGTGCCGTCATCGTCGTCATCGTCGTCGCTGCTGGCGTTGGCCGTGGCGTCGGCGACGGTGTTCATGCTGGAGACGTCGACAGCGACATATTTGCCGAGATCGGACAGCGCCGCGATCGCCTCGACCATGGTGTCGTTTGCAACCACGACGCGATAGGGCTGGAGGCGGGCGCCGGGGCTTGCGGGCGCCATCAGGATGCGGAGCTTCTCGCCTTCCTTCAGGCCGCCGTCGCGGCCGCGGGGGCCGAGCGTTGCGGTGATCGCCTTGATCTCCTCGGCGCTGGCGCCGAGATCGCGCAGCACGGAGCCGACGCTGTCGCCCTTCTTGACCAGGTAGATGCGTTCGCCGCTCGGATTGCCGCCGGTGATCTGCTCCTTGGTCTTCGGCAGCAGCGTGACGTTTTCCGGCACCACGCGCGTCTCGAAGCCGGCATAGGGATCGGACGATGAGGTTTCCGGCGCGTAGGCGCTGCGGATGTCGGACGATCCGGTCGCGCCGGAGACATCGGCCGTGGCATTGGCCAGCGAGGCGTAGCGGACGCCGCCATTGCCGCGCCAGTTGGCGGCATCGCGCACCCGCATCAGGATGTCGTCGAGCGCCACCACTGCGGAAATCTTCGCCTTCGGCAGCACCGGCGACAGGTCCTTGGTCACGAAGGAGACCTCGGCGTCGGGCTCGACGGCTTCGGGATTGTTGGGATCGTCGGAGGCGGTCTTCGGATCGGAGCCGACATCTGTGAGCAGACGCTGGGCGTTGAACGGCGGGATCTTCGCCGACAGCTCGCTGGTCGTCATCGACAGGTTGCCGGCGATCCGGACGAAGGGGCGCACCCGCATCACGTCGCGGTTGCCGACACGGGTCACAGTCGAGACGCGCACGATGTTGCGCGAGGCCGTGGATTCGTTCGGCGGCGGCAGGCGGTCGCTCTTGTGCAGCGTGGCGGCACGATCGGCTGCGCCAAAGGCGCCGCGCAGCGCGCCTTCGACGCGTTCGGGCACCTTGGCGAAGGTCATCTCGCCGTCGAGAGATGCGAAAACGGCGCCGCCGATCAGGGCCGCGCCGCAGAGTCCGGTCAGAATTGTGCCGCTGAACCACTGCACCGAGACGCGGCGACGATCGATGACGGCGGCTTCCGAACCATCGACGGACAGCGGCGGCTCGTGGCCGAGATCGATGATCCCGGTCTCACGCCCGTAAGCGCCGCGTGACGTCCTGTGGTTCAACCCAAGTCCCCCAATCAACGACCCAAGATGCCCGTTTCCGAACCCCGTTCCGGTTGCCCTCTTGCAGGGGGATCACCGGAAAAGGCAAGCCGCACAGGCGCCCGCGCTCAGAAAGCCCCGCGATAGGGCCGGCCGAAATTACGAACAGCTGGACGGGTGAAGGTCTCTCGAAGTCTCTCGAATGTCGGAAGAAGGCCGCCTCATCGTATGATTGCCTTCCTCTGACCCCACGAAAATCGCGGCAGCCCCCACTGGCATCCCGCGATTCAAGCTTGTCTCTTATCAGAACGCCGCGGGATTGTGGCTCAAGTACGGCGCCTAATATCGAAAAAGTTTCCTGAACGGGCGGGCGCGGGAGGCCACCCGGCAGGCCGCCCAGGACCCCCTTCGGAGCCCCTCAGGAGCCCCCAGGGGCGCAAACTTTTTTTCAGATTTTTTGCCCTGCAGCTTCGATCCGATCGCCCCCTGGCCGCCTAATCGACTGGAATCGCTTGACTTTTTTCCGTGATCCACTGTGCGACGATTTGTTGACGATTGGCGTTGACAGCCCGGAAGGCGGGGCCTATAACCCCAACCACTGAGCGCGGCGCCGCCGGGTCACTGACCAAGGCGAGCGAACGCGCCACTGATGCTCCTCACCTTGTTGAGTGACACAACAGCCGACACCAGTCGGTTGGAGTTCATCCATCGTCGGTAAGGGTGTCGGAACCCTTCCTCTCAGGAAGGTTGGGGCCTCTCCGGTCCCGGGCTGTTTGACAAGTGAAGATGAAGAAAGAGAAACGTGGACGGCGGAGTCCTTGCGGGTCTCGCTTCTGAAAAGCTTCGGCTTTTCTGATCGAGACCGGACGAAAGACTTCGGCGGTACACGTTTCAAAGGTAACACCATGGCCTCTTCATTGAGGTCAGTTCGCAAGCGATGTGAATCGCTTCGCGAGTATGGTGGGACCTCGTCAAACGTTGTGATCAGCCGGTTCAAAGTTCAAGTCCAACTTGAGAGTTTGATCCTGGCTCAGAGCGAACGCTGGCGGCAGGCTTAACACATGCAAGTCGAGCGGGCGTAGCAATACGTCAGCGGCAGACGGGTGAGTAACGCGTGGGAACGTACCTTTTGGTTCGGAACAACACAGGGAAACTTGTGCTAATACCGGATAAGCCCTTACGGGGAAAGATTTATCGCCGAAAGATCGGCCCGCGTCTGATTAGCTAGTTGGTAGGGTAATGGCCTACCAAGGCGACGATCAGTAGCTGGTCTGAGAGGATGATCAGCCACATTGGGACTGAGACACGGCCCAAACTCCTACGGGAGGCAGCAGTGGGGAATATTGGACAATGGGGGCAACCCTGATCCAGCCATGCCGCGTGAGTGATGAAGGCCCTAGGGTTGTAAAGCTCTTTTGTGCGGGAAGATAATGACGGTACCGCAAGAATAAGCCCCGGCTAACTTCGTGCCAGCAGCCGCGGTAATACGAAGGGGGCTAGCGTTGCTCGGAATCACTGGGCGTAAAGGGTGCGTAGGCGGGTCTTTAAGTCAGGGGTGAAATCCTGGAGCTCAACTCCAGAACTGCCTTTGATACTGAAGATCTTGAGTCCGGGAGAGGTGAGTGGAACTGCGAGTGTAGAGGTGAAATTCGTAGATATTCGCAAGAACACCAGTGGCGAAGGCGGCTCACTGGCCCGGTACTGACGCTGAGGCACGAAAGCGTGGGGAGCAAACAGGATTAGATACCCTGGTAGTCCACGCCGTAAACGATGAATGCCAGCCGTTAGTGGGTTTACTCACTAGTGGCGCAGCTAACGCTTTAAGCATTCCGCCTGGGGAGTACGGTCGCAAGATTAAAACTCAAAGGAATTGACGGGGGCCCGCACAAGCGGTGGAGCATGTGGTTTAATTCGACGCAACGCGCAGAACCTTACCAGCCCTTGACATGTCCAGGACCGGTCGCAGAGACGTGACCTTCTCTTCGGAGCCTGGAACACAGGTGCTGCATGGCTGTCGTCAGCTCGTGTCGTGAGATGTTGGGTTAAGTCCCGCAACGAGCGCAACCCCCGTCCTTAGTTGCTACCATTTAGTTGAGCACTCTAAGGAGACTGCCGGTGATAAGCCGCGAGGAAGGTGGGGATGACGTCAAGTCCTCATGGCCCTTACGGGCTGGGCTACACACGTGCTACAATGGCGGTGACAATGGGATGCGAAGACGCAAGTCCTAGCAAATCTCAAAAAGCCGTCTCAGTTCGGATTGGGCTCTGCAACTCGAGCCCATGAAGTTGGAATCGCTAGTAATCGTGGATCAGCACGCCACGGTGAATACGTTCCCGGGCCTTGTACACACCGCCCGTCACACCATGGGAGTTGGCTTTACCTGAAGACGGTGCGCTAACCCGCAAGGGAGGCAGCCGGCCACGGTAGGGTCAGCGACTGGGGTGAAGTCGTAACAAGGTAGCCGTAGGGGAACCTGCGGCTGGATCACCTCCTTTCTAAGGATGATCCTTCAGCGAGCTCACGCTCACTATCGGATCGTTTTAGAAACATCAGTGGCCAACAGATCGCCAGATCGTTGAGCTGCATTGGCGGGATTTCGCCGTCTTCGTTTCTCTTTCTTCGCGGACGAACACGCGCTGGGCCTGCAACGGCAGGATCCAGGGTCCTTAACGGGATGTGCGTTAGGGGCTTGTAGCTCAGTTGGTTAGAGCGCGCGCTTGATAAGCGTGAGGTCGGAAGTTCAAGTCTTCCCAGGCCCACCACTTTCATCGAGTGAGCATTCGTCTTCTGGTTACGGGGCCATAGCTCAGCTGGGAGAGCGCGTGCTTTGCAAGCATGAGGTCGTCGGTTCGATCCCGTCTGGCTCCACCAGATGGTTTGATCACCTGCGACTGACCGTCGTCCGCGAAACATCACTTCGCATTCACTAGTCTGGATAGACAGTGAACTGCGTGTTTTCTGACATCGTAAAGAGGAGATCGATCCGAGTTGGGTCGTGCAGCAGATTGTTGCGCGGATCCTTCATTATCTCCGGATCATTTTCGGCGCTCGCTTTCAGCCGTGAGGCTGAACGCGAGTTGTAAAATGATCCTTTTAGCGAAGCTTGACCGCCTCGCTATCGGAACGATCTTACGAAGCAAGCTGGTCTTTCTAGTCAATGTCCGGCTGTGAGAATAGCGCTCGTCGAGGGCGCGTGCCGCAAGGCGGTTCTTACAGGCAGCATTCTGCCGAGTGTGTGGACATTGATAATGAGAGCAATCAAGTGCCTTAAGGGTGTTCGGTGGATGCCTTGGCGCTGAGAGGCGATGAAGGACGTGCTACGCTGCGATAAGCCGTGGGGAGCTGCGAAGAAGCTTTGATCCGCGGATTTCCGAATGGGGAAACCCACCTTCGATAGCCGGAACTCCAAGACCTTAGGTTTTGGGGTTTGACCAGAAATGATCGGGACCATGACCTCAGAGGTTTTGGATTTCCGGTTATCAAGAGAAGGTATGAGACTTCTGAATACATAGGAGGTTTCAAGCGAACCCAGGGAACTGAAACATCTAAGTACCTGGAGGAAAGGACATCAACAGAGACTCCGTTAGTAGTGGCGAGCGAACGCGGACCAGGCCAGTGATACATCAAAGACAATCGGAACCAGTCAGGAAAGCTGGGCCTCAGAGGGTGATAGCCCCGTACGAGTAATGCGATGATGTATCCACGAGTAAGGCGGGACACGTGCAATCCTGTCTGAACACGGGGGGACCACCCTCCAAGCCTAAGTACTCCTCAGCGACCGATAGCGAACCAGTACCGTGAGGGAAAGGTGAAAAGCACCCCGACGAGGGGAGTGAAATAGACCTGAAACCGGACACCTACAAACAGATGGAGCCCAAGATTCGTTCTGGGTGACATCGTACCTTTTGTATTATGGGCCAGCGACTTAATTTAACGAGCAAGCTTAAGCCGATAGGCGGAGGCGTAGCGAAAGCGAGTCTGAATAGGGCGCCAAGTTCGTTGTATTAGACCCGAAACCTAGTGATCTAGCCATGAGCAGGTTGAAGGTGAGGTAACACTCACTGGAGGACCGAACGGGTGCCTGTTGAAAAAGGCTCCGATGACTTGTGGTTAGGGGTGAAAGGCCAATCAAACTGGGAAATAGCTGGTTCTCCGCGAAAGATATTTAGGTATCGCCTCGCACGAATGCTTCGGGGGGTAGAGCACTGGATGGGCTAGGGGGACTTACCGTCTTACCAAACCCAACCAAACTCCGAATACCCGAAAGCAATATGCGGGAGTCACACGGCGGGTGCTAACGTCCGTCGTGGAGAGGGAAACAACCCGGACCTACAGCTAAGGCCCCTAATTCGTGGCTAAGTGGGAAAGGATGTGGAAATCCCAAAACAACCAGGAGGTTGGCTTAGAAGCAGCCATCCTTTAAAGAAAGCGTAACAGCTCACTGGTCTAAATAAGGGTTTCTGCGCCGAAG
>NZ_CM182549.1:4800000-7697500 GCF_059448745.1 Bradyrhizobium sp. SOJA106 | reverse complement strand
TGAGAATCTGCAAGCAGCATTGGCGCAAGTGAAGCGCAACAAGGGTGCGGCAGGCGTCGATGGGATGACCGTCGGCGAGCTATCGGCCTATCTGAAGGAGCACTGGCTCACGATCCGCGCCCAGTTGCTTGACGGCACCTATAAGCCACAGCCGGTGCGGCGGGTGGAGATACCGAAGGCGTCGGGCGGCCTGCGGCCGCTCGGCATCCCGACGGTGCTCGACCGCTTCATCCAGCAGGCGGTGATGCAGGTGTTGCAGGCAGATTGGGACGGAACGTTCTCCGAGGCGAGCTTCGGCTTCCGGCCGACCCGCTCGGCGCATCAGGCGGTGGAACGGGCGCAGACCTACATCGCATCCGGTTACGCCGTCGTCGTCGACATCGATCTGGAAAAGTTCTTCGACCGGGTCAACCACGACATCCTGATGGGGCTCATTGCCAAACGGGTCGCTGACAAGCGCCTCCTCAAGCTCATCCGTGGCTTCTTGACTGCGGGTGTGATGGAGGCAGGGCTGGTCAGCCCGACGGAGGAGGGTACGCCGCAAGGCGGACCGCTCTCGCCGCTGTTGTCGAACCTGATGCTGGATGTGCTGGACAAGGAACTGGAGAAACGCGGCCATCGCTTCGTGCGCTACGCCGACGACTGCAATATCTATGTACGCAGTCAGAAGGCGGGCGAGCGGGTGTTGGCCGGCCTCGAACGGTTCCTCGAAAAGCACCTCAAGCTCAAGATCAACAAGGCCAAGAGTGCGGTCGCCAAACCGAGCGTTCGCAAGTTCCTGGGCTTCAGCTTTACCGGCGGAAGTGAACCACCGCGACGGCGCATCGCGCCGCAGGCGCTCGCCCGCTTCAAGGTAAAAGTTCTGGAGCTGACGCGACGCACGTGCGGTCGAAGCCTCGTGCAGATTACCAAGGAGCTGTCAGCCTACCTGATCGGGTGGCGCGGCTACTTCGGCTTCTGCCAAACCCCGTCGGTGTTGCGCGTGCTTGACCGGTGGATCAGGCGGCGGCTGCGCGCCGTCGTCTGGAAGCAATGGAAGTATGGACCCGCTCGCTTCGCCGAGCTGCGACGCCGTGGCGTCGGCCGGGATCTGGCAGCGCAAACTGCCGGCGCCCCGCATGGCCCTTGGCGGCTCGCGAACAGCCCCGCGCTTGCCATTGCTCTGCCAAACAGCTTCTTCGCTTCGCTCGGCTTGGCTTCCGTCACGGGACAGTGGCCTGCATAATCCGCCGAACCGCCGTATACGGACCCGTATGTACGGTGGTGTGGGAGGGGAGGAGTCGCGAGACTCCCCCTATCCCGATTGTGCGGTCGTCTTCAAATGCCTGCTGCGGCGAAAGCATGATGCGGAAAAGTGCGAAGCGGTTTTCCGAAAAGATCATGCGCAAACAACACCCTAAAGCGCGACGACGTTCATCCCAATCTCATCGCGCTTTAGCCGGGATCGCGCGGTCCTGACCATTGGCGCCTTGCGTTGGGATCGACCACCGACATGCCGATGCCGTCCGTCGCGCGTACCGGCACTGCGGCCGGATTGAAATCCTCGAGACAAAATACGTTGGCCCCGAAATGATCGGGCGCGGCACGCTTGCGGGGAAACGTGTAGATGCCGCAGCGTGAGCAGAAGAAGTGCCTGGCGCGCTTTGTATTCCATTCATAGCACGCGAGCTGATCCTCACCGCTCTCGATGGTGAGCGCGCTCTCGTGGACCTTCGTCATCAGCGCATTTTTCCGCCGGCATAACGAACAGCGCAAGTCGTGAGTTCGATGATGTCTGACACCAGGCTGAACGTTACCGCGATGAGCCTCGATAGGCCGGCATGCTGGTCTCTTTCTCTTTCAGGCGCATTCGAACATCGGCGAGACAAGCCGGCCGCACAACGATCGATTGATCGCAGAACAATGTTTGGTGATCGCGGCAGCCTCCGCAAGGTTGTGATCATTCAGCCATGATCGGCCGCTAGCAGGGACTCCTGGAGTTCATGCGGAGTTCATTTCGAGTTCCCTAGCTTTCGGCGGTCCAGACCCGCCACGGTCAAACCTTTCACCACCAACACCAACCATCCCCCTCAGGAGGAGACATCCATGCCAGCATTGCTTCGTCCGGCCCTTACCGCCTTCGGCGTCGCGTGCCTTGTGTCCGCAGCATCGCTTGCCTCCTCCGGTGCCGCGTACGCGCAGGCCAAGCAGCAGGCTGCGCCCCCTCAACAGGCTGCGCCGCCTCAGCAGCAGGCGCCTGCGCTGAAGCAGATCGCGCTGACTGAAAAGCAGCTCGAAGGCGTGCTCGCTGCGCAGAAGGACATGGACGCGATCACGCAAAAGCTTCCCGAGAACACCGCGCCCGACCAGAAGGTGATGGGGCAGCTGGACGGCGTCGCCAAGAAGCACGGCTTTGCCAGCTATGACGAGTACAACAACGTCGTCGACAATATCAGCCTGGTGCTCGGCGGCTTCGATCCCGCCACCAAGAAATATGTCGGCACCGAAGCCGTCATCAAGGCGCAGATCGCGCAGATCCAGGCCGACAAGAAGATGCCGGCCAAGGACAAGAAGGAAGCCCTCGACGAGCTCAACGAAGCGTTGAAGACTCCGGCGCCGCAGGTCGAGAACAAGGGCAATATCGATCTGGTCGGCAAGTACTACGACAAGCTGGTCGCAGCGCTGGGTGACGATCAGAACTGAATGGACGATACGTTCGGTTGCTTACGTGGGCCACGCCTCTCTTCCCGCATGCTATCGCATTTGAGAGCTTTTCCCTGCGGCCATCCTTCGAGACGCCCGCTTGAGGCGGGCTCCTCAGTATGAGGGCGGAGTGCGTGGTTACGGTTTCAAAGGCGCTGACGCTGGTTGGCCTCATCCTGAGGAGGCGTTAAAGCATGATCCGGAAAAGTGCGCAGCGGTTTTCCGAAAAGATCATGCGTAAACAACAAGCTAAAGCGCGATGACGATTCATCCTGATCTCATCGCGCTTTAGCGCCGTCTCGAAGGACGAGGCGCGCGCAGACTGCCGCAACAAGTCATATACGATGGCCCTGCCTCCTGACGGGACGATCGCCGGCATCAGACCCGACCAAGAAAGTCGAGCACCCGGGCCGTCAGCAGCGCGGCCGCATCCGGCTCGTATGACGGTAGGGAGCGGTCGGCGAGAAAGTGTTGATCGCCGCGATACAAGAAAAGCTCCGCGCCCTCGACCTTCTCCACAATCTCGCGGGCCGCGTCGATGTCGCCGTCGCCGACGAAGATCGGATCGTTGTCCATACCGTGAATTTGCACAGGGACGCCGTCCGGCCAAGGACCGAAAGCCCATTGCCCGCTGATCGGCAGGCAAGAGCAGAAGAGCAGGGCTCCGAGGGCCCCGGGCCGTGTCTGCGCAAGCTTCTGCGCCGGCAGCACACCGAACGAGAACCCCGCATACACCAGCTCGGACGGCAGTTCGTCGGCGACGTGGACGCCGCGCTCGCGCATTTGGTCGAACCCGATCTCGCCGATGTAGGCGAGACCCTCCTCGATGCTATGAAAAATGCGTCCGTCGAATAGGTCCAGCGTATGCACGGTATGGCCGCCCGCCCGCAAATCATCCGCAAACGCGCGCACCCCCTGGGTCAACCCCTGCGCGTGGTGAAACAGCAGGACCTCGGCCATGCGGAGCTCCAAACGGGATGAGCAAGCGGATCGTTCAATCTGCTAACGCATCGTCTCGCTGTCGGCAACGTGCGCACGTTGCCGTGCAAATGAATTTCAGTTGAGGTGATGTGCGTCCAGAGCTCGCATCGCCTCTCGCGCAGAGGAGATGTGAACCTCGGTCCATCGATCGAGTCACGCGCGCGGGGGCGACGGTTTGCGGCTCGGCTCTCGGCCATCACGCCTCGGCCGTCATGTCTGGCCAGTTTACGTCTTGGCCATCATGCGCCAGCTCGAACGTTCGACGCCTTCTGAAAGGCAAAAGGCCCCGGAGTGATCTCCGGGGCTTTCGTCGCTTCGCTGCTTGCAGCGGGGCGCGACTACGTCCTCGTCCGCATCCGCATCATGAAGCTGTCGAAGCTCAGCTCCGCGACCTGCATCCAGGCCAGCGACTCGTTGCGGTAGGCGGCGAGGCTCGCATGCATCTTGCCGAAATGCGGGTTGCTCTTGGAGAGATCGGCGTAGATCTCGTTCGCAGCGCTGTAGCAGCCCTCCAGCACTTCCTGCGGGAAGGGTTTGAGGACCGCGCCGGCGACCAGCAGCCGCTTCAGCGCCGGCGGGTTGACCGCATCATACTTGCCCGTCACCCAGGTGAAGGTGTCGCGCGAGGCGCACTCGATCGCGGCCTGGTAGTGCTTCGGCAGCGCGTTCCACTTGTCCAGGTTCATGATGTTGTGGCCCTGGCCGGTGCCTTCCCACCAGCCCGGATAATAATAGAACTTCGCCACCTTCACGAAGCCGAGCTTCTCGTCGTCATAAGGGCCGACCCATTCGGCGGCATCGATGGTGCCCTTCTCCAGCGCCGGATAGATGTCGCCGCCCGCGATTTGCTGCGGCACGCCGCCGACCTTGGCGATGATCGTGCCGGCGAAGCCGCCGACGCGGAATTTCAGGCCTTGCAGATCGGCCATCGACTTGATCTCCTTCCGGAACCAGCCGCCCATCTGAGCGCCGGTCGAGCCGGTTGGAATGCCGATCGCGTTGTGTTCCTTCAAGAGGGCGTTGAGCAGATCCTGTCCGCCGCCCCATTGCAGCCAGGAGATGTGCTGGCGCGTGTTGAGACCGAACGGCAGTGCCGTGCCGAAGGTGAAGGCGGGATTCTTGCCCCAGTAGTAATACAGCGCGGTGTTGCCCATCTCGACGGTGCCGTTGGACACCGCATCCAGCACCTGCAGCCCCGGGACGATCTCTCCGGACGCGAACGGTTGGATCTGGAATCTGTTGTCCGTGACCTCGGCGACGCGCTTGCAGAAATATTCGCAGCCGCCATAGAGCGTGTCGAGCGCCTTCGGCCAGCTCGCGGCGAGTCGCCATCTGACCTCCGGCATCGATTGTGCAACGGCTGGTGCGGCAACAGCACTCGCGGCAAGGCCCAATCCGCCCGCCGTCAGGAATTTACGACGTTCCATGCGCTTCCCCTCTCTCTCTGCTGTCGAGTCCTCGACGAGGGATCGCGATCTTGGTGCCGCTTTGGTCTTCGCCGGGCAGCCGACGTTGTGTCCGAAATCTTGGTTTTCCGGATCGCGATCAGGATGGCCAAAGGGGGTGCGCAAAGCAAGCGCTCTTTGGTCGTGTCCCGGCACGGCCGTTCAATGTTGCGCTGCGAACGCCGCTTCCATCGCCTTTCGAACCTTCACCGTCTCGTTGTTCGCGTCGAACTCCACGTCGCTCCAGCGCACCACCGCGCCATGCGCGACGTCACGCCTCAGCTTCACCCGATGCGCGAGGCCGATCGGCAGCGCGCCGGCCCTCAGGCTGGCGGCCGCCGGCACCAGCTTGCCCCACACCGTGTAGCCGCCTTCGCCGTCCAGCATCTCGCCGGCGCGCAAGACACGCTTGGCGACCGCCGCGACGTCGCCGCGGAAGCCGTAGGGCTGCCCGGTCGGCTCATTGCGCAGCGCAGCCGACAGGATCGAGATGTTCAGCTCGAGCCCGATCAGATGATAGGGCTTGTACATGGCAGCGTACCGCCCGCTGGTATCGGTCTTCAGGCCGTATTGCCTGAAACAATCCGCCGCATAGTCGTTCGGCGCCTCCAGCACGACATAGACGCCCCAGCGCAGATCGCGAAACACCGGCCGGCCGTCGCGCTCGAGCGACGATACCACCTCCACCACGCCGGAGCTTTCCAGCACGCCGCCCTTGTCGCTGGGCCGCATGACATGCGGCAGGTCGTCGACGCCGCAGGGCGGAAACAGCAGGCCGCCTGAGGGCACGTCGAGCCCGCAGGCGTTGGCGATCGCGGCCATCTCGATCGCCGATTTGGTGCCGTCGAGGAAGGAGTTGAACATCTGCGGATTCATGCCGGCCGACTGCGCCTCGCCGGCGGTGAGGCCGTAATGCTGCCAGACGCCATCAGGCGTGACATCGTGATAGGCGGGCAGGTATTTCGTGCCTTTGCCCGCGGCAACGACGTGAAAGCCGGTGGCGCGGGCCCAGTCGACCATCTCCGCTGTCAGCGCCGGCTGGTCGCCATACGCGAGCGAATAGACGACACCGGCTTTCCGCGCTTCCTCGGCAAGCAAGGGCCCCGCCAGCACGTCGGCCTCGACGTTGACCATCACGACATGCTTGCCCGCCGCGATCGCGGCGCGCGCATGCTTGATGCCGATCGCGGGATTGCCGGTCGCTTCTACCACCACATCCATTGCACCGCCGGCAATGGCGCGGGCGCCGTCATCGGTGAAGACGGTCCTGACGATGCGCTCGGCATCCCAGCCGACGGTGCGGCATGCCTCGCGCGCGCGCTCGCGGTCGATATCGACGATGATGGGGACTTCCAGCCCCGGCGTGTGCGGCACCTGCGCCAGAAACATCGAGCCGAATTTGCCGGCGCCGATCAGCGCGACACGGACGGGTTTGCCGGCGGCCGCGCGGGCCTGGAGGAGGCGGAAGAGGTTCATGGGGTACCGATCAATTATCGTGTCCCGGACGCGGTGCGGCGCCAAGTGCCGCTCCGCAGAGCCGGGACCCAAAGAAAAACTATCTGCGTGGCCTGGGCCCCGGCTCAGCAGCGCATCACTGACGTGCTGCGCTGCGTCCGGGGCACGAGACCTGTTTACTCCGCCGCCTGCCGCGGCGCCCGTGCCAGCCGCAGCAGCGCATCGTCGTCCACTGTCTTGATCGGCGTGAAATCGCGATGCGCGATGTACTCCGGTCGCGTCGGTGTGCGGATGTAGTTCGAGACCGCGTTCAGCGTCAGGTACACGATCTTGCGCGGGTAGGGGGTGATGTTGCCACTCGAGCCATGCACGAGATTGCCGTGGAACATCAGCATGCCGCCGGGCTTGCCGGTGGGCGCGACGATGCCGCCCTGCTTGACGAGACGCGTCACGGTGTCCTCGTCCAGCGTCCATAGCGGATAGGAAGTGGTGGCGAGGTCGTGCGAAGCTTCGAGATCGCCGGCATTCTGGCTGCGCGGCACCAGCATCAGGGGGCCGTTGATCGGCATCACCTCGTCGAGGAAGATCGCGATGTTCATGGCTCGCGGCTCCGGCATGCCGTCGTCGCGCTTCCAGGTGCCGTAATCCTGGTGCCACTGCCAGACGTCGCCGGTGAAGGCCGATTTCGCGTTGATCTTGAACTGGTGCATGTAGACGGGCTCGCCGAACACCTGCTCGACCGGCTCGATCATGCGCGGATGTGCGCCGAGGATTCCGAACGCCTCGTTGTAGAGATGCGCGGCAAAGGCCGTGCGCGGCGCGCCGCTCTTCTCGCGCCAGATCTCGGGCCGGTTGGCGTCGTAGATACCGACGGCCTCCCGCGCGAGCAGGTCGACCTCTTCCTGGCTGAAGAGCTCGGGGAGAAACAGCCAGCCCTCGCGGTGGAAGAACTCCAATTGCTCCTGAGACAGTTTCATGGTCGTCCTCCTGTTGAATTGATTTTTGTTGTCGTTCCGGGGCGGTCCGTAGGACCGAACCCGGAAACCTCGAGATTCCGGGTCGCGCTTTCGCGCGCCCGGAATGACGGCGCGCAGATAGCTACGCCGCCGCCTCGTCCGTCGCCCGCAATCTCTCCTCAGTCATCCGACCCGCCGTCTGCGCATGCGCCAGCGCCGCACACTCGGCGGCCTTCGCCTCGCCCGCGAGAATGTGTTTTGCGATGTCGGCATGCTCGGCCCAGGCGCTGCCGCGATAGTCGAGCTCCGACAGCACCGTCGCCATCGAGCGGCGCATATGCGGCCATTGCGGCGCAATGGTCTCCTCGATCACGGGATTGCCGGCGAGCTGATAGATGGCGCGGTGAAACTCGACGTCGAGCGAGATGAGCTCGGCGAGCGGCGTGTTGCGGTCGATGCTCCGTCCGGCTGCGAGCGCCGCGTCCAGCCGCGCGCGTCCCGCCGCGTCGGTGCCTGCGCGCTCCGCCGCGAGCCGCGCGGCGAGCGCGTCGATGGCGCCGCGCACCTCGTAGAGCTGGCGGATGCGGGAGGGATCGAGCTGCGTGACTTCAAAGCCGCGCTTGCCGCTCTCGGCAACGAGGCCCTGCCGGTGCAGCAGATGCAGCGCATGGGACACCGGCTGGCGCGAGACGCCGAGCTTGTCGGCGAGCTCGTTCTGACGGATGCGCTGGCCAGGTTGAAGCGTGCGGTCGGAGATCGCCTCCAGGATCCGGGCATAGACCTGGTCGATCAGGTTCGGGAGCGGGTCGAGAGGGATCACGCCGGCAGCTCCGAGCAAAAGGGAATACGGAATTCCGTATTCCAATGTACTCCAGGGGAGAGGACGGCGTCAATGGTGTCCTAAACCGTTGATTTTATTGGGAGTGGTCTACTGTGCATGGGGTTGTTTTCGCGGCAGTGAGCCGGTTCAGGGTTCCAGCACCTCCACGTCGAGCGCCGCAATCCGCTCCGCATCGGCCAGAGCCTCGATCGCGGCAATACGGTCGCCGCTGAACGCGACACGCAGCGCGATGCGCAGCTGGTCGCCGAGGATGAGCGCTCAGTCCGACAGAAACCTGTTCACCACCTCGCCGAACTCCAGCGGCGCCTGCTCGAACATCCAGTGGCCGGCATTGGGGATCACCGCCGCCTGGGCGCCTGCAATGTGCTCGGACAGCACACGCCAGATCACGGACAGGCTCCCCGTGGTTGCGCCGCCGCCGATCAGCAGTGTCGGCGTCCTGATCGCCTGCGCGTCGCTGAGCGTGTAGGGCTGGCGCTGCTCGTTGATCTGGCCGAGGAAGGTCAGCGCGTTGTCGCGTAGCTGCTGTTTTGCGGCCGCCGGCACGCGACGCCAGGAGCCGTCGCCCTCGATGCCTTCATAGAAATTTTGCAGCGCGCCCTCGATGTCGCCGGCGCGGATCATCTCGGCCGAGCGTATCGTCTTCGCAGCGAGCGGCGGATGCGCGGGCGTGCCCTCCGGCAGCGGCAGGCTGGCATCGAGATCGCCGCCGGGCTCGGCGAGCACCAGCTTTCGCAACAGATCAGGCCGCGCTTGCGCCACGCGAAACGCGATATGGCCGCCGCGCGAATGGCCCATCAGATCGACCGGTCCGGGTTTGACTTGCTCAATGAGCGCGATGGTGTCGGCAACATGCTGCGCCATCTTGTAGTCGTCGCCGACGGCGTCCCAATGCTCGGGAAAGAAATGCCGCAGGCTCACCGAGATCACCCGATGCTTCTTCGACAGCGGCCCGAGCACCGAATACCAGGTTCGGAAATCGCCTAACGTGCCGTGCACGCAGACCAGCGGACGGCCTTGGCCGACTTCGAGATAGGCCATGTCGTAACCGTTGACGCGAAAGCTCTGCATGATCAGCTCGCCAGAAAATCCAGGACGATTTCGGAGTATTTCTGCGGCGCCTGCTCGAACATCGGGTGGGTCGCATTCGGGATGATCGCCGTCTTGGAATAGGGCACATGCGCGGCCAGCGCATGCAGCACCTTCGGCAGCAGACCCTTGGTCCGCGCGCCCAGGATGAACAGCGTCGGCATCAGAATCGATTTCGCATCCGCCTTCGAGAAGGGCGGGCGATTGTCGCGGACCTGCCCGATCAGGGTGTAGGCATTGTCGCGAAGGTTCTGCTTCACCATCGCCGGCAGCCGCGCCCAGGTGCCGGCGCCCTCCAGCGCGTCGACGAACACCGCGAGCCCGCCGTCGACATCGCCCGCTGCGATCTTCTCCGCCGAAGCCGTGAAGCGCGCCAGCAGCGGCGAGGGACCGCCAACATAGTCCGGGTCGAGGCTCGCATCGAGCTCGCCGCCGGGTTCAGCCAGGACCAGCCGCCGGAGCAGGTCCGGCCGCCGCTGCGCCACGCGAAAGCAGATGTGCCCGCCACGGGAATGGCCCATCAAATCGACCGGGCCGAGATCGAGTTTCTCGATAAAGGCGATGACGTCTTGGACATGCTGGGCAATCGAATAGGTGTCGCCGATGCCGTCCCATCGATCGGGAAAGAAGTGCCGCAAGCTGACGGCGATCACCCGGTGCCGCTGCGTCAGCGGCCGGAGCACGCAACCCCAGACGCGGAAGTCATTCAGCGATCCATGCACGCAGACCAGCGGCGCGCGGCCCTTGTCTTCGCCCACGTCCAGATAGGGCATGTCGTATCCGTTGACGTGGAGGCTTTGCATTCGGGGCTCGCGAAAGGGGACGGCGGAACTCCTGTGCAAGATTCCCGGAAACCGGGTGGATCGCAACTATTTCCAAGCCTAGATTTGGCGAGAGATGAAAGTGGGGGCCTGCGACAAGGACGCAAGCCAGGAACCAAGCCATGACCGGCCAGCATTTTGCCCTGTTCGACACAAGGATCGGCCTCTGTGCCATCGCCTGGGGGCCACGCGGCATCAACGGCACGCAATTGCCAATGGGCGGCGAGCAGAAGATCCGCACCCGCATCAGCCAGCGCCATCCTGACGCCAGCCAAGCCGAGCCCACCGCCGAGGTGCAACAGGCGATCGACCGCATGACAAAACTGCTCGCGGGCGAGCCCGACGATCTCACCGATATTCCGCTCGATCTCGATGGCGTGCCCGAATTCAACCGCGGCGTCTACGAGATCGCCCGCGCGATTCCGCCCGGCAAGACCATCACCTATGGCGACATCGCAAAACAGCTCGGCGGCGTCCAGCTCTCGCGCGATGTCGGTCAGGCGCTCGGCCGCAACCCGTGCCCAATCGTCGTGCCCTGCCATCGCGTGCTGGCGGCCGGCAACAAGCCCGGCGGCTTCTCGGCGAATGGCGGCGTGGTGACGAAGCTTAAGATGCTCGAGATCGAAGGCGCGCTGGTGAACCACACGCCGAGTTTGTTTGATTGAGGCTTAAATCTTCGCCGCCGTCTTCGGCCAATACCGATCGCGCAAGTGCCGCTTCACCAGCTTGCCCGTGGGCGTGCGCGGCAGCTCGGCTTCGAAATCGATCGAGCGCGGGCATTTGATCGTGGAGAGGCGGCTTTTGCAGTAGGCGATCAGGTCGGCCTCGAGCTCCTTGCCGGCGCGCGTCATGTCGTGCGGCTGCACCACCGCCTTCACCTCTTCGCCCATCTCCTCGTTCGGCACGCCGAACACGGCGACGTCGGCCACCTCGGGATGGGTGATGAGCACGTCCTCGGTCTCCTGCGGGTAAACGTTCACGCCGCCGGAGATGATCATGTAGGACTTGCGGTCGGTGAGGAACAGAAAGCCGTCCTTGTCGAGATAGCCGACGTCGCCGAGCGTCGACCAGCCCTTGGCGTTATAGGCCTTCTTCGTCTTCTCGGGATCGTTGTGATAGGTGAAGGCGGGCGCGTCGGCGAAATAGACCGTGCCGATCTCGCCGGTTGGCTGCTCCTCGTCGTTCTCGTCCAGGATCTTGATCTTGCCGACCACGGCGCGGCCGACGCTGCCGCGATGCTCAAGCCATTCTTTCGAGTTGCACACGGTGACGCCGTTGCCTTCCGAGCCTGCGTAATACTCGATTAGGATCGGGCCCCACCAGTCGATCATCTTGGCCTTGACGTCGACGGGGCAAGGCGCGGCGGCGTGGATCGCGCCCTTCAGCGTCGAGACATTGTATCTGGTGCGAACCTCGTCCGGCAGCTTCAGCATGCGCACGAACATGGTCGGCACCAGCTGCGATTGGGTGACCTTGTATCTCTCGACCAGCTTCAAGAACTCTTCCGCGTCAAAATGCTCCATGATGAGGGAGGTGCCGCCAAGCACGATTGCCATCATGTTGAAGCGCAGGGGCGCAGCGTGATAGAGCGGCGCTGGCGAGAGGTAGATGCTCTCGGCGTTCATGCCGCACATGTCGGCGCAGAGCACCTTCAGCAGCGGATTCGGCGCGTCGATCGCCTTGCCTTCAAACGCCTTCTTGACGCCTTTCGGCCGTCCGGTCGTGCCGGACGAATACAGCATATCGTAGCCGGCGACCTCGTCCGCAACCGGCGTGATCGGCTGCGCGGCTGCTTCCTTGTCGTAAGAGCGGAAGCCGGGTAGGGGCTCGTCCATCATGTAGAAGACCGGCTCGTTCGGCGTCCCCTCGATCAGGCCCTTGATCTGGTCGGCGCATTTCGGCGTGGTGATCACGACCTTGGCGCCGCAATCGCCAATGATGTAGTCGATCTCGTCCTGCTTCAGATAACGGCTGATCGCGGTGTAATAGAGCCCGCTGCGTTGTGCCGCCCAGCAGATCTCCATGAAGGCGAGGCGGTTTTCCATCAGCAGCGCGATGTGGTCGCCGGCCTTGAGGCCGAGCGAGCGAAACAGCTGAGCGCCCTGGTTGGAGAGCTCGTCGAGCTCGCGATAGGTGATCGCCTTGCCGGTGCCGGCCATCTGATAGGCGATCTTGTCGGGAGTCGTGCGGGCATGGATGGACGGATGGGTCATGGGGCTGCTTCAAGACCGGCAAATGGATATGACGTTCCCCGGACGCAGCGCAGCATGAAGTGGTGCGCTGCTGATCCGGGGTCCACTGTGGGGCATGGGTCCCGGCTCTGCGCAGCAGCGTTGCACGCTGCAGCGCGTCCGGGACACGAGAGCAGCCTACAGCCGCTCGACGATCGTCACGTTGGCCATGCCGCCGCCTTCGCACATGGTCTGCAGGCCATAGCGCTTGCCGCGCTGGTGCAGGGCGTGAACCAGCGTCGTCATCAGCTTGGTGCCGGAGCCGCCGAGCGGATGCCCGAGCGCGATGGCACCGCCATTGACGTTGAGGCGCGCCGGATCGGCGCCGGTGGTCTTGAGCCAGCTGGTCGGCACTGAGGCGAACGCCTCGTTGACCTCAAACAAGTCGATGTCGTCGATCGTCATGCCGGCCTTCTCCAGCGCCTTCTTGGTGGCGTGCAGGGGAGCATCGAGCATGATGACGGGATCGCCGCCGGTCATGGTCATGTGATGGATGCGCGCCAGCGGCGTGGCGCCGAGCTGCTTGAGGCCGCGCTCGTTCACGACCATCACGCCGGAGGCGCCGTCGCAGATCTGGCTGGCGCTGGCCGCAGTCAGCTTGCCATTCTCGGCAATCAGCTTGACGCCCTTGATGCCGTCGAGGGTGACGTCGAAGCGGATGCCTTCGTCGACGTGATGGGTGTCCTTGCTGCCGTCGGCGCGGGTGATCTCGATCGGCACGATCTCCTTCTTGAAATGGCCGGCCTGCGTCGCTGCGATCGCGCGCTGATGGCTCTGGTACGAATATTCGTCGAGGTCATCCTTCGACAGGCCGTACTTCTCGGCCATCATCTCGGCGCCGGTGAACTGGCTGAACACGATGTTCGGATACTTCGCCTCGATGCCCGGGCTCTTGTAGTGGCCAAAGCCGTTCTTGGCGGCGAGCTGCGAGGACAGGCCCATCGGCACCCGCGTCATCGATTCCACGCCCGCCGCGATGACTACGTCCATCGTGCCGGACATCACGGCCTGCGCCGCGAAGTGCAGCGCCTGCTGCGAGGAGCCGCACTGGCGGTCGATCGAGGTGCCCGGCACGCTCTCCGGCAGCTTTGACGCCATGATCGCGTTGCGCGCAATGTTATTGGACTGCTCGCCGACCTGCATCACGCAGCCCATGATCACGTCCTCGACCAGGGCGGGATCGACCTTGGTGCGATCGACCAGCTCGTCCAGCACCTTTGCGGCGAGATCGGCCGGATGCCAGCCGGCGAGGCGGCCCCCCTTGCGCCCGCCCGCGGTACGTGCGGCGGCGACGATGTAAGCCTCGGCCATGTCGGTTTCTCCCTGGATTCTTGATTTGGGTTGTTGTCGGGAACGGATTTAAGGGGTGGGATATCGTTTAGTCAATCGATCAATTAACTCTTGTGAAGAGGCGCTGCATCGGCTTATCTGCGGCCGGCTTCACGCGCGAGAACAGGGATCTCCGTGACGAACAGCGTACCGAACAGGCTTCCGAGCGGGAAAAATTCCACGGCAGAGAAATTGCTCGTGGCCGCGAGCGAGCTGATGATCGAACGCTCCTCGATCGAGATCTCACTCTCCGACATCGCCCAGAAATCGGGCGCCAACGCCGCATTGGTGAAATATCATTTCGGTAATAAGGACGGCCTCTTGCTGGCGCTGCTCGAGCGCAACGCCGCCACCGAGCTGTCCAACCTGGAATATCTCCTGGCGCAGCCGATCACGCCGACGGCAAAGCTGAAGCTGCATATCGCCGGCATCATCCGCGCCTATTACCGGTTCCCGTACATGAACCGACTGATCCACTATCTGCTGCATGAGAGCGCCGCCGGCTCCGCCGACGAAGTTTCGAAGTTCTTCGTGGCGCCGCTGCTGGATTTCCACCGCCGCCTGCTCGCCGAAGGCGAGACGAGCGGCGAATTCCGCGTCACCGATCCGGTGCTGTTCTACACCAGCTTGATCGGCGCCTGCGATCACCTGTTCTTCGGCCGGCATGCGATGTCTCGCGCGACCGGCGTCGGCCCGGTCACCGACGACGTCTGCCGGCAATACATCAAGCACATGGAAACGCTGATCTGCGGCGGTATCCTCGCGCAAGCCGAGAAAGCCGCTGCTGCCGGATAATCCGGCCATCACTCTCAGAGTCCAGAGAAGAAACGCCCAAGGAAAAGGTAGAGGAAAGGTACAAGCGATGGAATTGAAAGACGTAGCCGTTCTCATCACCGGTGGGGGCTCGGGTCTCGGTGAAGCGACCGCCCGCGCCATGGCGGCCAAGGGCGCCAAGATCGGCGTGATCGACCAGAACAAGGAGAACGCCGAGAAGGTCGCCGCCGAAGTGAAGGGCGTCGCGCTGCACGCCGACGTCACCAGCGAGGAGCAGATCAAGGCCGCGATCGCCAAAGCGGAAGCCGCGCACGGCGTTGCCCGCGTGCTGATGAACTGCGCCGGCATCGGCGGCTCGCAGCGCATCGTCGGCCGCGACGGCGTCTATCCCCTCGAAAAGTTCGCACGCATCATCAACGTCAATCTGATCGGCACCTTCAACTGCCTGCGGCTGTTCGCCGAGCGCCTGGTCACCATCGAGCCGGTCGGTGAGGAGCGCGGCGTCATCATCAACACCGCCTCCGTTGCCGCTTACGAAGGCCAGATCGGCCAGATCGCCTATTCGGCGTCGAAGGGCGGCGTTGTTGGCCTGACCTTGCCGGCCGCGCGCGACCTCGCCAGCCAGAAGATCCGCGTCAACACCATCGCGCCCGGCCTGTTCTTCACGCCACTGCTGATGGGCCTCAACGAAGAAGCCCGCAAGAGCCTGGGCGCCCAGGTGCCGCATCCCTCGCGCCTCGGCGATGCCAAGGAATACGGCGCGCTGGCGGTGCACATCGTGGAGAATGCGATGCTGAACGGCGAGACCATCCGGCTCGACGGCGCCATCCGCATGGCGCCGCGGTAGGGCGGTTGCCGCTCCTTACCCTCCCCTGGAGGGCGAGGGTCGATTGCGCGAAGCGCGAGCGGGGTGGGGTGATCTCTCCAGACGGGCAGCATCTCAAGTGGAGAGACCGTCACCCCACACCGGCTCACATTTCGCTGCGCGCAATGTGAGCCGACCCTCCCCCTCCAGGGGAGGGTGAGAGACGGTCTCCGTGTGGCAAGAAAGTGCGAGGCCCCATGTCCCAACCGCTGCTGATCGAGCACGACGACGGCGTCGACCGGGTGACGCTCAATCGTCCTGACCGTCTCAACGCGCTCGATCCGGCGCTGATCGATGCGCTCAATTCCTATTTCCAGGGCCTGCAGCGCAATCGCGACACGCGCGTCGTGGTGTTCAAGGGCGCCGGTAAGAATTTCTGCGCCGGCCTCGACCTCAAGGCCGCGATGGCGCGCCGGGCCGGGCAGCAGGAGCCGCCCGGTGTTACCGAGTCATTGGACTCGCAGCGGCGCATCGCCGACATCGTGATGCTGATGCGGCGCTGCCCGCAGCCGATCATCTCGCTGCTGCAGGGCGCCGCGGCCGGCGGCGGCTTTGCGCTGGCGCTCGCCTCCGACATCCGCATCGCGACGAAATCGGCGCGAATGAACTGCGCTTTCATCAAGCTTGGCCTTGGCGGCTGCGACATCGGCACCAGCTATTTTTTGCCGCGGCTCGTCGGCGTTTCCGTCGCGTCCGAGCTGATCCTCACCGGACGCTTCGTCGGCGCCGAGCGCGCGCTCGCGGTCGGGCTCGTCTCGGAGGTCGTCGACGAGGACAAGCTCGATGCAGCGGCCGAGCCTTATGTCGATGCCATGATGATGGCCTCGCCCGTGGGGCTGCGCCTGTCGAAAGAATGTCTCAATATGAGCGTCGATGCGGGATCGCTGGAGGCGGCGATCGCGATGGAGGATCGCAACCAGGTCCTGTGCAGCCGTTCCGAAGAATTTTCGGAAGGCATCAGGGCCTTCCTTGAGAAGCGAAAGCCTGTCTATATCAAGCGCTGAACGACGAAGATCCGCAAAGGACTATAATTCCGGGAGACGCAAAATGAGTGGAAGTGCGGCGGCGGTGATGACGAAGCCCGCCTTTCGCAAGGTCGAGTGGCTCAAGCGCGACATCGATGTCGAGCGCCGCGCCGACGGCACCGTCGTGCTGAAGTCGCGCATTCCGCTGCAGCCTTACGAGACGCACATCCCGGCGTCGCTGGCGAAATGGGCCAGGGAAGCGCCCGAGCGCATCTGGCTCGCGCAGCGCGGCGGAGCGAACCGCGAATGGCGCAAGGTCTCCTATGGCGAGGCCAAGCGCACCGTCGACGCGCTGACGCAGGCGCTGCTCGATCTCAAGTTGGGCGGACGCCCGGTCGCGATCCTCTCCGGCAACTCGATCGAGCACGCGCTGATGACGCAGGCCGCGATGCAGGCGCGCGTCCCGGCGGCGCCGGTGTCGCCGGCCTATTCACTGATGAGCCACGATCACGTCAAGCTGAAGTACCTGTTCGACCTGATCAAGCCGGCCGTCGTGATGGTGCAGGACGGCCCGACTTTCGAGAAGGCGCTAAAGGCACTCGATCTCGCCGGCCTCACCGTCGTTCACGTCGCGCGGCCCTGCGACGGCATCAAGAGCGTCAGCTTCGCCGAGCTCGGGGCGACGCCGGTGACCAGGGATGTCGAGGACTCGATCGCGAAGATCACGCCCGATACCGTCGGCAAGCTGCTGTTCACATCCGGCTCGACCGGCATGCCCAAGGCCGTCATCAACACGCAGCGCATGATGTGCGCCAATGCGGCGATGATGATGCAGGTGCGACCGCGCCTCCCGGGCGGCCCGCTGCCGGTCGTGCTCGACTGGATGCCGTGGAATCACACCATGGGCGGCAACGCCGCTTTCCATCCGGTGCTGGTTGATGGCGGCACGCTGTATATCGATGACGGCCGCCCGATGCCAGGCCAGCTCGAGGAGACCATCCGGAATCTGCGCGAGATCTCGCCCACCTATTACGCCAACGTGCCCGCTGGCTATGCCGCGCTGGCGGCGGCGATGGAGAAGGACGATTCGCTCTGCCGGTCGTTTTTCAAGAACCTGTCGATCATGGCCTATGGCGGCGCGCGGCTGCCCGACGATCTCTACGACCGCATGCAGACCCTCGCCGTGAAGGCCACCGGCGAGCGCATCGTGTTCTACACCGGCTGGGGCTCGACCGAGACCGCGCCGACCTCGACCGGCACCTATTGGGACACCGAACGCGTCGGCTTGATCGGCCTGCCGTTTCCCGGCGTCGAACTGAAGATGGTGCCGTGCGGCCCGAAATACGAGCTGCGTGTGCGCGGCGTCAACGTCACGCCCGGCTATTTCGGCCAGCCGGACCTGACCAAGAAGATGTTCGACGAGGAAGGCTTTTACCGCATCGGCGATGCCGGCATCTTCGTCGACGATGCCGATCCGGTGAAGGGCATCATCTTCGCCGGCCGCGTGGTCGAGGACTTCAAACTCACAACGGGCACGTTCGTGCATGTCGGCTCGCTGCGTACCGATGCGATCGCTGCGGCGACACCCGTCGTGCATGATGCGCTGGTCGCTGGGCAGGACCAATGCTCCATTGGTTTGCTCGCCTGGCCCAATCTGCATGCGTGCCGCCAGCTCGTGGGCAATCCCGACCTCAGCTTCGAGGACGCGGTGAAGCACCCCGAAGTGATCGCCTGCTTTAAGCGTGGTCTCGAAGCACACAACAGGGAATGCGCGGGCGCCAGCAGCCGCGTCATCGCCCGCGCCATGCTGATGGCCGAGCCGCCCTCGATCGACGGCAACGAGCTCACCGACAAGGGCTACATCAACCAGCGCGCCGGCCTGGAACGCCGCGCGGCCCTGGTGGAGCGGCTCTATGCGGACCAGCCGGACCAGGATGTGATCGTGCTGCGATGAGTGCGGAGTGAATTCGTCATTCCGGGACTGGGTAGCGCGAACTATGGTGCGCAATTGCGCACCTGAGAATCCAGAGATGACTAAATCGAGATTCCGGGTTCGGCGCTCCGCGTCGCCTAGGAATCACAGCAAGTGAAAGGGCAGCCGGCCATGAACTTCGACTTCTCCGACGACCAGAAGCAGCTTCGCGATCAGGCGCGCAAATTCCTTGCCGAAAAATGCTCGCCGAAGGCCGTGCGAGTCGTGCTCGACGGCAAGGCGCCCTACGACAAGGAGCTGTGGAAGGGGCTCGCCGAGATGGGTTTTCTCGGCGTCGCGATCCCCGAGGAATTCGGCGGCGCGGGCGCCGGTCATCTCGAGCTCTGCGTGATCGCGGAGGAAATGGGGCGGGCGAATGCGCCGGTGCCGTTCTCTTCGACCGTGTACCTTGCCGCTGAAGCGCTGCTGATCGCCGGCAACGACGCGCAAAAGAAGGAGTGGCTGCCCGCGATCGCCTCGGGCGACGCGATCGGCACGCTGGCGCTGTTCGAGGGTAAAGGCAATCCGGCGCCGAAGAACGTCAAGCTGACGGCCGCGAACGGCGTGCTCAACGGTGTCAAGAAGCCGGTGGCCGACGGCGCGATCGCCGACTTCGCGGTGGTTGCCGCGCGTACGGGATCGAGCGGGCGTGAGGGCGACATCTCGCTGTTCCTCGTCGATCTCAAGGCCAGCGGCGTCGAGGTGAAGAGCCTGACCAATCTCGATCCGACTCGCGGGCAGGCGGAGATCATTTTCAAAGACTGCAAAGCCGAACCGGTCGGTGCTGCCGGTGAAGGCTGGAGCATTTTGACTCAGCTGCTCGACCGCGCCGCGGTGCTCTGCGCCTTCGAGCAGGTCGGTGGTGCCGACCGCGCGCTGGAGATGGGCCGCGACTACGCGCTCGACCGCATCGCCTTCGGCCGCCAGATCGGCTCGTTCCAGGCGATCAAGCACATGCTCGCCGATATGTACGTCTCGGCGACGCTGGCGCGCTCCAACAGCTATTACGGCGCCTGGGCGCTCTCGACCAACGCGGCCGAGTTGCCGGAAGCCGCCGCCGCCGCGCGCATCAGCGCGACGCAGGCCTTCCAGCACTGCGCCAAGAACAACATCCAGGTTCACGGCGGCATGGGCTTCACCTGGGAGTTCGACTGCCACATGTACTACCGCCGCGCCAACGCCATGGCGTTGGGCTTGGGCAGCCTGTCCTATTGGGAAGACCAACTGATCGACCGCATGCGGAAGAAGAACGCGGCGTAGACTCCTTGTCGTCATTCCGGGGCGCGCGAAGCGCGAACCCGGGATCTCGAGATGAGTCGATAACCTCTGGATTCCCTGATGCGCAATTGCGCATCATAGTTCGATGCTTCGCATCGCGCCGGAATGACGGAAGAGAGAAAGAGACCCATGAACTTCGATGACACCCCGCAGGAGGCCCAGTTCCGCGCCACCGCGCGCGCCTGGATCGGAGCCAATGCGCCGAAGCAGTACGAGGACGAGCTGCGCAAATCTTCGCTCGGCCGCACTGTGCTCAAGAACGCTGACATTCTCGAGGTCGCAAAAGCCTGGCAGAAGAAGAAGGCCGACGCCGGCTGGGCCTGCCTGCACTGGCCGAAGGAATATGGCGGTCGTGGCGCCTCGCCGATCGAGCGCGTGATCTGGCAGCAGGAAGAGGGGCCGTTCGGCCAGCTGTCGCGCATGTTCATCATCGGTCACGGCATGTGCGGGCCGACCATGATGGCGTTTGCGCGCGAGGAGCATAAGCGCACTTATTTGCCGCCGCTTGCCTCCGGCGAAAAGGTCTGGTGTCAGCTATTCTCCGAGCCTGCCGGCGGCTCGGATGTCGCAGGGCTTCGAACGCGCGCGGAGAAGGATGGCGACGACTGGATCATCAACGGCCAGAAGATCTGGACCTCGGGCGCGCACTACTCCGATTACGGCATCCTCCTGACCCGTACCGATCCGACCGTGCCCAAGCACAAGGGCCTCACCATGTTTTTCCTCGACATGAAGAGCCCTGGCGTCGAGGTGCGGCCGATCAAGCAGGCGAGCGGCGCGTCCGACTTCAACGAGGTCTATTTCACCAATGTCCGCATTCCCGATCATCAACGCCTCGGCGAGGTCGGCGACGGCTGGAACGTCTCGCTGACCACGCTGATGAACGAGCGCAGCGCGATCGGTGCGGCCGTGTCGACCGGCTTCCCCGAGCTGTTCGAATATTGCTCCAATCTGATGCTCGACCACGGCCCGGCGATCGAGGATCGCGCGGTGCGCTCGAAACTCGCCAACTGGGCGGTGAAGGCGAGCGGGCTGAAATACACCAGCATGCGCGCGATCTCGGCGCTGTCGAAAGGCGAGCGGCCGGGGCCCGAAAACTCCATCGGCAAGTTGGTGGCGGGCTCGATGATCCAGGACGTCGCGACCTACGCACTGGATCTGCAGGGCGCCGCCGGCGTCCTCAGCGGCGAGGATGCCGAGCTCGCCGGCCGCTTCCAGGCGATGCTGCTGCGCGCGCCGGGCACCCGCGTCGAAGGCGGCACCGACGAGATCATGCGCAACATCATCGCCGAGCGGGTGCTGGGCCTGCCCGGCGACATCCGGATCGACAAGGACGTGCCGTTCAACAAGATCCCGACCAAGGGAAGGAATTAACCGTCATTCCGGGGCGGCTCGAAGGCCGAACCCGGAATCTCGAAATGAGCAACTAACCTCTGGATTCCGGGTTCGCCCTTCGGGCGCCCCGGCACGACAGGAAGAGAGAGGCCGCCATGAATTTCGACGACACCCCGCAGGAAGCCGCCTTCCGCGAGACCGCGCGCAGATGGGTCGAGGCCAATGCGCCGAAGGAGCTGCATGCCGAGCTGTCAAAATCCTCGCTCGGGCGCATCCGGCTTGCCAAGCACGACATCGTCGATGTCGGCAAGGCCTGGCAGAAGAAGAAATTCGAGGGCAATTGGGCCTGCCTGCACTGGCCGAAGGAATATGGCGGCCGTGGCGCCACGCCGATCGAGCGCGTGATCTGGCAGCAGGAAGAGGGCGTCTACGGCAAGCTGACGCAGCCGTTCCAGATCGGTGAGGGCATGTGCGGCCCGACCGTGATGGCGTTCGGCAGCGAGGAGGCCAAGCGCCGCTATTTGCCAAAACTCGCCTCAGGCGAGGAGATCTGGTGCCAGCTGTTCTCCGAGCCGTCCGCCGGCTCCGACGTCGCAGGGCTCCGCACCCGCGCGGAGAAGAAGGGCGACAATTGGGTCGTCAACGGCCAGAAGATCTGGACCTCCGGCGCGCATTATTCCGACTATGGCCTGTTGATCGCGCGCACCGACCCGAATGTGCCCAAGCACAAGGGCCTCACGATGTTCTTCCTGGACATGAAGAGTCCGGGCGTCGAGGTGCGGCCGATCAAGCAGGCCAACGGCATGCAGGAGTTCAACGAGGTCTATTTCACCGACGTCGTCATTCCGGACAGCCAGCGTCTCGGCGCCGTCGGCGAGGGCTGGAGCGTGTCGCTGACGACGCTGATGAACGAGCGCATGTCGATCGGCGCGCGGCTTGCGACCGGTGTCCCTGAGATGTTCGAGTTCTGCTCGGACCTGATGCTGGATGATGGTCTCGCGATCGATGATCCCGCCGTGCGCTCGAAGCTCGCAAGCTGGGCGGCGAAATCGAGCGGGCTGAAATACACCAGCTACCGTACGATCTCGGCCCTCTCGAAGGGCGAGCGGCCGGGGCCGGAGAATTCGATCGGCAAGCTGGTGTCGGGCATGATGCTGCAGGACATCGCGACCTACGCCATGGACTTGCAAGGCGCGGCCGGCGTCCTCACCGGCACCGACGAGGAGACGGTGCAGGGTCAGTTCCAGCAGATGCTGTTGTCCTCGCCGTCGATGCGCATTGCCGGCGGCACTGACGAGATATTGCGCAACATCATCGCGGAGCGCGTGCTGGGCCTGCCCGGCGACATCCGCGTCGACAAGGACGTGCCGTACAACAAGATCCCGACCAAGGGGCGGTGATGTTACCTCCCGCGGTACCTCATAGGGTGGGCAAAGCGAAGCGTGCTCACCATATCCAGATGCGCCGGAGTAAGTCTGTCCGTGGGCAGGGCGCGGTGCGCCTTTGCCCACCCGAGAAGAGCGCGAGCTGATCCATGGACGCACAGGTGAAACAAAACGACCGCATCGGCGTGCTCGAAGAGCTCCTCAACGAGCGCTACTCCGTCCGCGCTTTCCTCTCCAGGGAAGTCGACCGCGCCACCATCGAGCATGTCTTGACAACGGCGCAGCGTACCGCGTCCTGGTGCAACAGCCAGCCCTGGCAGGTCATCATCGCCAGCGGCGAGGCCAAGGAGCGCTTTCGCAAGGCGATCTACGCGGAGGCCTCAAAAGGCCTCGGCGACGACTACGATTTCACTCCGCCGCGCGAATATGTCGGGGTCTATCTGGAGCGCCGCCGCGAGAGCGGCTTCCAGCTCTACAACACACTCGGTATCGCCCGCGGCGACAAGATGGCTTACGCAAAGCAGGCGCTGGAAAACTACAATTTCTTCGGCGCGCCGCATGTGGCCATCATCCACACCAACGAGCCGCTCGGCATCTACGGCGCGATCGATTGCGGGGCTTATGTCTCGAACTTCATGCTGGCCGCGCAGGCGCTCGGGCTCGGCACCATTCCGCAGGCGGCGCTGGCGCGCCACTCCGGCCTGATCCGCCGCCATTTCAATCTGCCAGACGACCGCCGCGTCGTCTGCGGCATCTCGTTCGGCTACGCAGACAGCGCCCACAAGATCAACAGCTACCGCACTTCGCGCGCGAGCGTGGCGGACACGGTGACATTCGTCGAGGAATGATCGGGTGGCAATCCGCTGCGCGGACGCGCGGAAAGGCGGCCGCAGAAACGGCCGCCTTTGCAGCTGTCGATTGGTCCGATTGACGCGGGCCGCTAGCCGCCGCTGCCGCCGATCACGGCCCGCACGGTCTCGTCGGGGCCGAAATCTTCGGCACCGTCGACATAGAGCAGCGCGGCGAGCTTGGAGCGCGCGCGATTGACGCGGCTCTTGATGGTGCCGACCGCGCAGCCGCAGATCGAAGCCGCGTCCTCGTACGAGAAGCCCGAGGCGCCGACCAGGATCAAGGCTTCGCGCTGGTCCTGCGGAAGCTTGTCGAGCGCGGTGCGGAACTCCTCGAACTCGAGATGCGCGTTCTGCGATGGCTGCGTCTTCAGCGTCTTGGCGTAATTGCCCTCGGCATCCTCAACCTCGCGCCGCCGTTTGCGATAGTCGGAGCGGAACAAGTTGCGTAGGATCGTGAACAGCCACGCCGGCAGATTCGAGCCGGGCTGAAACGAGTCGATGTTGGCGAGTGCGCGCAGCAGCGTCTCCTGCACCAAATCGTCGGCGCGGTCCGCATTGCCGCTGAGCGAGATGGCGAACGCGCGCAGACTAGGCACGGCCGCCAGGATGTCGTTACGCAGGGAGTCCGTGAGAGGCATTAATCCCTCCCATTGTTGTTGTCGTTGGAGCCCCCAGCAACATTCTCATCGTGGGATCCGCCTCCCGGCGCATCAAGCTTCTTGATGAGCTCCGCGAACCGGTCGGGAACCCCTTGCCGCACGACGTCGTCGTACATGGCGCGGAGCTGATGCCCGATCCGGGACTGGATCTCCGGAGTGAGCCCTCCCTTGCCGGGGGTCGTGCTTTTGCTGGCTTGAGATTTGAGATCTTTCATGACCTGTTCCACGTTTCCCCGAGTTAAGTGACTGTAAAATAGAGAAGTTTTCTCAACCGGGAGCCGTTCCCTGGATAGGCACAATGCGACGTGAGATAAAAAGTTCCGCGCCTTGCGGAACTTTTATTGGCTTGATGCGTAAACAGCCCAGCAGGGGAACCCGGGCCCCCCGCGTATCGCCTGACCTCAGGGTTGGATCTCAAGGCTGGCCCGAAGATGAATGGAGTGGGGATGTCCCGTTCACAGCTTGTTGCTGAACACCTGCCGCTGCTGCGCCGCTACGCACGCGCCCTGACGGGCAGCCAGGCCTCCGGTGACGCCTATGTCGCAGCCATGTTGGAAGCCATGCTGGGGGATCCGTCGGTGCTCGACGAGAGTCATGGGCCGCGCGCCGGTCTGTTCCGGCTGTTCACCCAGATCTGGAATTCCGTCTCCGTCAACGATGATGCCGAGGTGACGACGCTGCCGATGCCGCCGGAGCGGCGGCTGTCGAATATCACGCCGCTGCCGCGGCAGGCCTTCCTGCTGCTCTCGCTCGAGGGATTTTCGGAAGAGGAAGTCGCCTACATCCTCGGCACCGACGTCGGCGAGACGCGGCGGCTGGCGGATGCCGCCGGACGCGAGATGGCGGCCGAGATCGCCACCGACGTACTGATCATCGAAGACGAGACCTTCATCGCCATGGACCTCGAGAGCCTGGTGAAGAATCTCGGCCACAACGTCGTCGGCGTCGCGCGCACCCATGCCGATGCGGTGGCGCTGGCCAAGAACAAGCGGCCGGGCCTGATCCTCGCCGATATCCAGCTCGCCGACGGCTCGTCGGGCCTCGACGCCGTCAACGAGCTGCTGCGCACCTTCGAGGTGCCGGTGGTGTTCATCACCGCCTACCCGGAGCGCTTCCTCACCGGCGAGCGTCCCGAGCCGGCGTTCCTGATCTCGAAGCCGTTCCAGCCGGCCATGGTCTCGGCGGTGGCAAGCCAGGCGCTGTTCTTCCAGCGCAACTCTCGCAACCGCACGCCGAAGGCGCCCGCGGCGTAAGAAGGCGCCGGCGGCTTGACAACACGCGATTTCGCAAAGTGATTTGATCCGGCGAGCTGCAAGGCACGCCGGATTTTTCATGCCCGTTGCCAGCTTGACGGGGATTGAGTTCGGCGCCCATACCTCGGCATTGATCCCTATCGGAGATGTGCTCATGGACCAGCAGCTGCTCGATCGCCTCGCCATCCGCGACCTCGTCGAGAACTGGGCGGTGTGGCGCGATGCCGGTGATTGGGAGCGCTTTGCCACGGTCTGGCACGAGGAGGGCTGGATGTCGGCGACCTGGTTTCAGGGACCGGCACGGGACTTCATGCGCGTCAGCCAGGAGGGTTTTGCCAGGGGCGTGCGCATCCTGCATTTCCTCGGCGGCAGCAGCATTGATCTCGCCGGCGAGCGCGCGATCGCTCAAACCAAGATGACGATCTCGCAGCGGGCCCTGGTCCATGACGTGCTCTGCGATGTCGTCTGCACCGGCCGCTTCTACGATTTTCTGGAGAAGCGAAAGGGCCAATGGGGCATCGTCCGCCGCCAGCCGATCTATGAGAAGGACCGCATCGACCCGGTCGATCCCGCCGCGTCCCTCCGCCTCGACCAGCAGGCGCTCGCCGCCCTGCCCGACGGCTACCGCCACCTCGCCTACATGCAGGAGCTGATCGGCTACAAGGTCAAGCGCGACATGCCCGGCCTGATCGGGCCCGAGGTCGAGAAGCTTTATTCCGAGGGGCGGGAGTGGCTGGCGGGAAGGGCCAAATAACTTGAAGCAAAAGTGAGCCCCAGACAAAAGTAAGGCGCGACTGGCATCACCACAGTCGCGCCCTACGTCGCCGGCTTATGGGGCAGGGGGGAATAGCCGGCTGCTGAGACGACTCCCGGGCACGAAAGTCGTTCCAGTCGGTTGCAAAATTTTTTGTGCCGCCTGCGGTGATTTGCGCACACGGTTAAGTGATCTTAACGGCTGAGAACTCCCGGTCCTTTCGTCGCGTTGTTCCCGCGATCGCCATGGGGCGAGGGATATTGAGCCATGTCACAGATCCAAAAGATATTTTTGGGCGCCGTCGCAATTGCCGCGACGCTCGGTGCGGTCCAGGTCGGCGCGGTGCAGCTGGCCTCCGGCCACGATCTGGCCGACCGCTGGCAGGCGGTTGCCGACAAGCCGGGCCACAACGTCAATCGCGCCAGCAAGGCCGACCGCCTCGCCGAGATCAAGCCGGCCCCGGTTCCCACCCGCACCGTGTCGATGCGGCTGAACGACCTTGCCGATACGTCGGTGCTGTTGCGGGTCCCCGCAGTGATCGAGACCGGCAATGCCAAGCCGCCGCCGGTGCTGCTCAAGGACAAGGGCCAGAAGCAGGGGCGCCCCAAGCCGACGATCGCCTGCGAGCCGATGGTCAGTTCGCTGACCGAGGTCGCAAGGCTGCTCCAGCCCGGTCGCTGCGTGACCTGATCGCGCCTGGCCGAAGGACCGGTGTTCTAGCGGCGCTCACATCCTCTTGATCCGCTCTCCGGTCGCGCTATATCCCGGCTTTCCCTTTTTGATTGACCGGGTAATCGCATGACGACGTCAGATACGGCTGTGCATACGCAGCCCTTCCAGGCCGAGGTTTCTGAGCTGTTGCACCTCATGGTGCATTCCGTCTATTCGGAGACCGACATCTTCCTGCGCGAGCTCGTCTCCAACGCATCGGACGCCTGCGACAAGCTGCGCTATGAGGCGATCGCAAGTCCCACGCTTCTGGGCGAGGGCGACGGGCTCAAGATCCGCATCATCCCCAACAAGACGGCCGGAACGCTCACGATCGCCGACAACGGCATCGGCATGGAGCGGCAGGAGCTGATCGACCATCTCGGCACCATCGCCCGCTCCGGCACCAAGGCTTTCGTGTCGAAGCTGAAGGAAGCCAAGGACGGTCTCGGCCTGATCGGCCAGTTCGGCGTCGGCTTCTATTCCGCTTTCATGGTTGCCGACAGGATCGTCGTGATCAGCCGCCGCGCCGGCGAGAGCGATGTCTGGACCTGGACGTCCTCCGGCGGCTCCGGCTTCGAGATCGCGCGGGCCGGCGACGAAGACGCGGCGCGTGTGGCGCGGGGCACCGAGATCGTCCTGCACCTGAAGGAGGACGCGAAGAAATATCTCGAGACTTACGAGATCGAACGTATCGTTAGCGCCTATTCCGACAACATCCTGTTCCCGATCGAGCTGGTGCCGGAGCAGGGCGAGCCGCGCCAGATCAATTCAGCGAGCGCGCTGTGGCAGCGCCCGAAATCCGAGCTGACGGCGGAGGACTACAAGAAGGCCTATCAGCAGATCGCCTCCGCCTTCGACGATCCCGCGATGACGCTGCACTACCGCGCCGAGGGCCGCTACTCCTACGCCGTGCTGCTGTTCGCGCCGTCGACAAAACCGTTCGACCTGTTCGAGCCGAACCGCAAGGGCCGGGTGAAGCTCTACGTTCGCCGCGTCTTCATCACCGACGACGCTGACCTTTTGCCGGGCTATCTGCGCTTCATCCGCGGCGTCGTGGACAGTGAAGATCTTCCGCTCAACATCTCGCGCGAGATGCTGCAGAACAATCCGCAGCTCGCACAGATCCGCAAGGCGGTCGCGACCCGCGTCGTGTCCGAGCTCGAAGGCCTTACCGACAAGGACCCGGAGAACTTTGCGAAGATCTGGGACGCCTTCGGCCCGGTGCTGAAGGAAGGCATTTACGAGGATTTCGAGCGCCGCGAGAAACTGCTGTCGCTGTCGCGCTTCACCACGACCTCGGGCGAGAAGCGGTCGCTGAAGCAAGTCGTTGCCGATTTCAAGCCGAACCAGACCGAGATCTACTATCTCGTCGGCGACAGCATCGAGCGGCTGAAGTCCAACCCGCGGCTGGAAGCTGCGACCGCGCGCGGCATCGAGGTGCTGCTGCTGTCCGATCCGGTCGACGCGTTCTGGACCTCGATGCCGACGGAATTCGACGGCAAGCCTTTGAAGTCGTTGAGCCAGGGCGATCTCAATCTCGACCTGATCCCGCGCGTCGACGCGGCGGACGAGGTGAAGAAGGACGACCCCGAGGCGGACGAAGCCGCCACCATCGCGGTGATCAAGGCCGCGCTCGGCGAGCGCGTCAGCGACGTCAAGGCCTCGACGCGCCTGACCAGCTCCGCCTGCTGCCTCGTCGCCGACAGCCAAGGCCCCAGCCGCGAGCTCGAGCGCATCCTCTCGCAGCAGAACCGCGGCATGCGTACCAAGCCGATTCTCGAAATCAACCTGCGCCATCCCATGGTGAGCGCGATCACCAAGGCGCAGGCCGGCTCCAAGACGGTCGATGACCTCAGCCTGCTCCTGCTCGAGCAGGCGCAAATCCTGGACGGCGAGCTGCCGGAGGACCCGGCAGCGTTTGCGGCAAGGCTGAACCGGCTGGTGCTGCAAGGGCTGGGCTGACGCCACGCATGCAGACCTCGTAGGGTGGGCAAAGCGAGCGAGGGCGGAAGCGTGCCCACCACATGCGGAGGGTGGGCACGGCGCCTTGCGCCTTTGCCCACCCGGCACTGCCTCACAGCGTCATTGCGAGGAGCGAAGCGGCGAAGCAATCCGGAAGCCCTCCGCGCAAAGAGTCTGGATGGCTTCGCTTCGCTCGCAATGACGGAATCCTGAGCGTTGTCTTTCTACTCCGCCGCATCCTTCTGCTTGCCGCTGGCTGTCTCGGCCTGCGGCTTCCCCTCCATCCAGCGTGACAGCAGGTTGGAAAAGCGGTCGAGATAGAGATAGACGACCGGCGTCGTGAACAGCGTCAGCGCCTGGCTTACCAGCAGGCCGCCGACCATGGCATAACCGAGCGGCTGGCGGATCTCGGCGCCGGTGCCGGTGCCGAGCATCAGGGGAACGCCGCCGAGCAGCGCCGCCATCGTCGTCATCATGATCGGGCGGAAGCGCAGCAGCGCGGCCTGGCGGATCGACTGCTCCGGCGTCAGATGCTGTTCGCGCTCGGCGGCGATGGCGAAGTCCACCATCATGATGCCGTTCTTCTTGACGATGCCGATCAGCAGGATAACCCCGATCAGGGCGATGAGGCTGAAGTCGAAGCCGAAGATCATCAGGATCGCGATCGCGCCGACGCCGGCCGAGGGCAGCGTGGACAGGATGGTCAGCGGGTGGATGTAGCTTTCATAGAGCACGCCCAGCACGAGATAGACCACGACCAGCGCGGCGAGGATCAGCATCGGCACAGTGCCGAGCGATTGCTGGAACGCCTGCGCGGTGCCCTGGAAGCTCGTCGACAGCGTCGGCGGCGCGCCCATGGCGCCGATGGCGCGCAGCACGGCATCGGTGGCCTGTCCCAGCGCCACGCCCTCGGCGAGGTTAAAGCTGATCGTCACCGCCGGGAACTGGCCCTGATGCGCGATCGCGAGCGGCCGCACCGGCACGTTGGTCCAGTTGCAGATCACCGAGAGCGGCACCTGCTCCCCGGTCAGCGGCGACTTGATGTAGAGCTTCTCGAGGGTCTCGAGCTGGCCCTGCAACGCCGGCGTGATCTCGAGCACCACGTGATAGCTGTTCGTCTGGGTGAAATATTGCGCGACCTGGCGCTGGCCGAAGGCGTCGTAGAGCGTGTCGTCGATCAGTTGCGGCTGGATGCCGTAGCGCGCGGCGGTGTCGCGATTGATCCTGAGCTGCAGGGTCGTGCCCTCGGTCTGCTGGTCGGTGGCGACATCGCGCAGTTGCGACAGGCTTCTCATGCCGGCCAGGATCTTCGGCGCCCATTCGTTCAGCTCGGCGAGATTGGCGTCCTGGAGCGTGAACTCGAACTGGGTGCGGGTGGCGCGCCCGCCGAGCCGCACGTCCTGCGAGGCCTGCATATAGAGGCGAGCGCCCTCGACCTCGGCGAGCTTTGGCCGCAGCCGCGCGATGATCGCTTGCGCGCTGGCGTCGCGCTCCCCGATTGGCTTCAGCGTGATATACATGCGCCCCGAGTTCAGCGCCGTGCCGCCGCCGCCGATGAACATCGCGATGGAATCGACCGCGGGGTCGGCCTGCACGAGGGCATTCAGCTCCTCCTGCCGCCGCTTCATCTCGGCGAAGGAGATGTCCTGGGGCATCTCGGATACCGCGGTGAGAAAGCCGTTGTCCTGCTGCGGGAAGAAGCCCTTGGGGATCATGACGAACAGCACGGCCGAGAGCGCGACGGTGCCGAAGAAGATGAGAAGCGTGACGAAACTGTGTTTCAGCGCGAGGTCCAGTCCGCGCTCGTAGGCGCCGAGCAGGCCCTCGAACATCCGCTCGCTCCACTGGTAGAAGCGGCCGCGCCGCGCCTCGTGGTCGGCGCGCAGGAAACGCGAGGCCATCATCGGGGTCAGGGTCAGCGACACCACCAGCGAGACGAAGATCGCCATCGAAAGCGTCACCGCGAATTCGCGGAATAGCCGGCCGATGATGCCGCCCATCAGCAGCAGCGGGATCAGCACCGCAACCAGCGAGATGCTGATCGAGACGATAGTGAACCCGATCTCGGCCGCCCCCTTGTACGCCGCGGCGAGTGGGCTCTCGCCCCGCTCGACATAACGTGTGATGTTCTCCAGCATCACGATGGCGTCGTCGACGACGAAGCCGACGGCGATGGTCAATGCCATCAGCGAGAGATTGTCCAGCGAATAGCCGAACACCCACATCAGCGAGCAGGCCCCGAGCAGCGCCAGCGGCACGGTGATGCTTGGGATGATCGTGGCCCAGAAGCTGCGCAGAAAGACGAAGATCACCATCACCACCAGCGCAATGGTGATCATCAGCGTGATCTGCACCTCCTCGACCGCGGCGCGGATGGTGATGGTACGGTCGCTGATGATCTTAATCTTGATCGCGGGCGGGATCGCCGCGATCAGCCGCGGCAGCTTCTCCTTGATGCGGTCGACCGTCTCGATGACGTTGGCGCCCGGCTGCTTGAAGATGACCAGGAACACGCCGCGCTTGCCGTCGGCCCACGCCGCGGTCTTCATGTCTTCCGGCCCCGAAACGGCCTCGCCGATGTCGCGGATCCGCAACGGCGCCCCGTTGCGATAGGCGACGATGATGTCCTTCCAGTGCGCCGCCTCGAGCAACTGGTCGTTGGCGTAGATGGTGTAGGAGCGCCGCGTGCCGTCGATATTGCCCTTCGGGCTGTCGGCGGTGGCGATCGCGATCTGGCTGCGCACGTCCTCGAGCGACAATCCCTTAGCGACGAGCTTGGCCGGATCGATCTGGATGCGCACCGAGGGTTTTTGCTGGCCGCCGACGAACACCTGCGCGACGCCCGGTATCTGGCTGATCTGCTGGGCGAGCTGGGCATCGGTGCGGTCGCTGACCGTGGTCAGCGGCAGCGTGTCGGACGTCGCCGACAGGATCATGATCGGGGAGTCCGCCGGATTGACCTTGCGATAGGTCGGCGGCGAGGGCAGGTTTTTCGGCAGTTGTCCGCTCGCCGCGTTGATTGCGGCCTGCACGTCGTTGGCGGCGGCATCGATCAGGCGGTTGAGATCGAATTGGATGGTGATCGAGGCCGAGCCGAGCGAGCTCGTTGACGTCATCTGCGAGATACCGGGGATCTGGGCGAGCTGGCGCTCGAGCGGCTGCGCCACGGAGGAGGCCATGGTCTCCGGACTGCCGCCGGGCAGCGACGCGGAAACCTGGATGGTCGGAAAGTCGACCTGGGGCAGCGGTGCGACCGGCAGCAGCGGATAGGCGACGAGGCCTACGAACAGGATGCCCGCCATCAGCAATGAAGTGCCGATCGGGTAGCGGATGAACGGAGACGAGAAGCTCTCTTGCATGCCCTGGGACCAGAGGGCCAGCGCATCTTCTCCCCCGCTCATGGCGGAGCCGCGCCCGAAAGAGCCCGAGCGCGAATGTGCGTTTCCTTCAGCCCATTTGTTTGTTGATGCCCTGGAACGTCGTCGGTCCGGGGCCGGCCTTGTGCTCGAAAGACTAGTCCGTTTGCGCCAGCGTGCGAACGGATTCCTGCGCGGGATGCTTGCAACCTTTGTCGCAGGAGATCTGCGGCGAGTTATGCGCTCCGTGCAGGCCGAAAACGCCGCATCTTCCCGTTTTCACAGGTTGCGGCGCCGTGTCTCATCCGTTTCGCCGCGCGTCACAAGCGGGAGAGGTATGAACAGGAACAATCGCTTGTTGCGCGCCGTTGTGCCATATCGAAATGGCATACCGCGTGCCGTTGTTACCGATTCGAGGAAATGTCCGATGCGCCTGCCGATCTTGACCCTGACCGCGATTTCCTCGCTGTTTGCCGCGGCGGACGCCAGCGCACAGACCTATGATCCGCGCTACCCGGTGTGCATGCACGTCTATACGCCAGGCGGCTTCGCTGGCGGCGGCGGCGACTATTTCGACTGCTCCTTCACCTCGCTGCCGCAGTGCCGCGCCACGGCGTCCGGCCGCTCGGCAAGCTGCGACCTCAATCCCTACTATGCCTTCGACGAACTGCCGCCGCCTCCGCGCAAGCGTCACAGGAAACAGTACTAGCGATCCGCGATGCGGATTGGAGAGATGCTTGTCATGCGCAGCTCATTCGGTCTGATGGTGATCGTCGGTGCATTGATCGCGGCTGCGCCGGCGCAGGCGCAGACGTTCGATCCCCGCTTCCCGATCTGCATGCACGTCTATTCCGGCGCGAACGGCGGTGGTGGGGAATGGTACGACTGTTCCTTCATCTCGCTGCCGCAGTGCCGCGCCACGGCCTCAGGCCGTCCCGCGACCTGCGATCTCAATCCGTACTATCCGGTCAACGCTCCGCTGCCCCGCGCGCGCTACAGGCGCGGCGGCTAGCTCCGCACGATCACCGCTCGCCCGGCCACCAATTCGAGCGCGGTTCTTTTGCGGAAATTTTTGTGGTGCGGAGCGCGACCAGATGGCTGCGCTTGTAGGGGCGCCCCGCAAGCTCCGAGCAGTGGCGGCAGCGCATGGCCCGCTCAAGCTCGTGGATCGGTGTCGACTTCCTCCGCCTGATGATGTCGAGCGCCACCGTCTGATGCGTCTCGCAGCCCAGGCACTTGACCTCGAGATAGCAGTAGCCCGCGTTGAGCGCGTCGCCCAGCGTCGGCGATGGCTGTGCGGGACCCCGGAACCCCAGCATCCGCTGATTCCAGGCCTCGCAGGCGAGGCGATCGGCCTCTTTACGCACGTCGGCCGCGCGCTCGGCCGCCGCCCGGACGGACGCACCATAAATTCGCTCGCGGGATTTGGTCGTCATGACGCGGCAACATGCCCGCGCTCGGGATATTTCGGCAAGCCGCTAGGAATAGTGGGTGTGGACGGTGTGGACGCAATCCGCGTTCCGCGCCGCTACTCCTTCTTGATCCCCGACAATTCCACAACCTTGCGCCAGCGCTCCGTCTCCGCGCTCAGCATGCTGCCGAACTCGCGGGCGTTGCCGTGCAGCGGGATCGCGCCGAGCTCGGCGATGCGGGCCTTGATCTCGGTGTCGGACAGCGCGGTGTCGATCTCGCGATTGAGCAGATCGACGATCTCGCGCGGCGTGTTGCTGGGAGCACCGACGCCGTAGAACGATGAGGTCTCGTAGCCGGGTAAGGTGTCCGCAATCGGCGGCACGTCGGGCAGGGTCTCCGAACGTTGGCGCGTGGTGACGCCGAGCGCGCGCAGCTTGCCGGCGCGCACCAGTTCGAACGACGAGGTGACGTTGTCGAACATGCCCTGGATCTGGCCGCTCATCACGTCGGTGAGGCCCGGCGCCGAGCCGCGATAGGGCACATGGGTGAACTGCATGCTGGCCATCGACTTGAACAGCTCGCCGGACAGATGCAGCGAGGTCCCGATGCCGGACGAGGCAATCGACATCTTGCCCGGGTTGGCTTTGGCATAGGCGATGAAGTCGGCGACATTCTTCACCGGCAGGTCGTTGTTGACGACCAGCACCAGCGGGATCCGTGCGAGCCCGGCGACCGGCGCGATGGCCTTGGCGAAATCGTAGGGTAGCGAGGGATCGAACGAGGCGTTGATCGCGTTCGCAGTCGAGGTCAGCAGCAGCGTGTAGCCGTCGGGCGCCGACGTGATCACGGCCTGCGTCCCGATATTGCTGCCGGCGCCCGGCTTGTTCTCGACCACAAAGGTCTGGCCGAGCCGGTCGGACAGGCGCTGACAGAGCAGCCGGGAGAGCACGTCGGTCGCGCCCCCAGGCGCATAGGGCACCACCCATTTCACGCTGCGTGAAGGATAAGGGGGGTTGCCGGTCGCGAAGGTGCGCGGCGCGGCCAGCGTGGCGACGGTGCAGGCGGCGGTCTGAAGGAAATGTCGTCTGGTGATCACCATCGTGCCCAGTTCGGTTCGCTTGCAACCAAGGAGAGGGGACGCGCGCAGCGTGCCCGAATTGACTGGATTTGCTATCGCAATAATTGCGCCACGGTGCACCCCGATCCTGCCGGCTTGGTAAAGGATGACTGGAGTTAATCGCGCACTAACCGGCTTTTACCTTCTCTCTTAACACCTGGGCAGGGCGCGCCGGCTAAGCTGCCGCTACCTGCAGATACGTTCCGAGAGAATGAACGGCATGACTACCGGCGTCATCGAGCAACCAAAAGCCGCACGTGCGCCTTCGGCTTCAAGGATCTGGCTGAAGGCCATTGAGCTCACGGCGCGCATCGAGACGCTGCCGGGCCGCCTGTTTGCCGACGTCGTCGACGATTGGGCGCAGCGCCAGCCGGACCGCATTGCGCTGGTCGCCGACGAGACAACACTCGATTACGACGGCCTGTCGAAGCGGGTCAATCGCTATGCGCGCTGGGCGCGCTCGGTCGGCGTCGCCAAGAACGATACGGTTGCCCTGATCATGCCGAACGGCATCGACTATGTCGCGGCCTGGCTCGGCATCAGCCGGGTCGGCGGCGTGGTGGCGCTGATCAACACCAAGCTGGTCGGACAGTCGCTCGCGCATTGCATCGACGTCGCAAAGCCCTTGCATATCATCGTCGCGCATGAGCTGGCAGAAATGCTGGACGGCGCAGCGCCGCATTTGAAGGGGCAGGCAAAAGTCTGGACCCATGGCGATGCCCGCAGCGAGCGCGCCATCGACGTCGCGCTCGCTGCGCTCGACGATGCGCCGCTCTCGCCGGACGAGCACGGCGACGTCACGATCGACGACCGCGCGCTGCTGATCTACACGTCCGGCACCACAGGGCTGCCCAAGGCCGCCAGCATCAGCCATCGCCGCATCCTCAACTGGGGTTTCTGGTTCGCCGGCCTCGCCGGCGCCACGCCGCAGGACCGGCTCTATGACTGCCTGCCGCTGTTCCATTCGGTCGGCGGCGTCGTCGCGCCATGCAGCATGCTCGCCGCCGGCGGCTCGGTGGTGATCGCGGACAAATTCTCCGCCTCGCATTTCTGGCCCGACATCGTGCGGCACGACTGCACGCTGTTCCAGTATATCGGCGAGCTCTGCCGCTATCTGCTGAAATCGCCGCCGTCGGAATACGAGAACCGCCATCGGCTGCGGCTCGTCTGCGGCAACGGTTTGCGCGGCGACATCTGGGAAGATTTTCAGGCGCGCTTCGCCATTCCGCGCATCCTCGAATTCTATGCGGCCACGGAAGGCAATTTCTCGCTGTTCAACGTCGAGGGCCAGCCCGGCGCGATCGGCCGCATCCCGCCGCTGCTCGCGCACCGGTTTCCGGCGAGCCTGGTCAAGCTCGATCCCGATGGCTGTGCACCGCTGCGCAATGACGAGGGCTTTTGCATCGCCTGCGTCCGTGGCGAAGCCGGCGAAGCCATCGGCCGCATCGGCACGGCCGACGAAGGCGGTGGCCGTTTCGAGGGCTATACCGATGCCGGCGAGACCGAGAAGAAGATACTTCGCGACGTGTTCGTCAAGGGCGATGCCTGGTTCCGGACTGGCGATCTGATGCGGCTTGACGACAAGGGCTTTTTCCATTTCGTCGATCGCATCGGCGATACCTTCCGCTGGAAGGGCGAGAACGTCGCTACCTCCGAGGTGAACGACGCTGTGCGCGATTTTACCGGGGTGATCGATGCCACCACCTATGGCGTCAGCATCCCCGGCACCGACGGCCGCGCCGGCATGAGCGCGATCGTTGTCAACGAGGGCTTTGACATCGCCGCGCTGCCGGCTCATCTCGCCGCGCGCCTGCCGGCTTACGCCCGCCCGGTCTTCGTCCGCATCTCGCGCGAGCTCGATGCGACCGAGACCTTCAAGCAGAAGAAGGGCGAGCTGGCGCGGCAGGGCTTTGATCCGGCAGCGATCTCCGATCCGCTGTTCATGCTCGATCCGAAATCCGGCGCCTATGTCGCGCTCGAGTCAGGGGTGTTTACCAAGATTATCGACGGCACGATCAGGCTCTAGCGCCGCGGAAATCGCTAGGTAGGTCCAATTTTATCTGAATTGTCCAAGAAGCCATTTACCTCTGTCGGGTAAACAGACGGTCATGGGGAGGCGGTCATCAAGAGCCGCCGTAACATCGAAATCAATAAGAGCGAGCCAGCCATGTCGGTACGGTCCAAGGTCATTGAGGCGATCCAGCAGATCGCCAAAGAGCAACACGTGACGCTTCCTGCCCTCTCGGACGATCTGTCCCTGCATGAGACGGGCTTCGACTCGCTCGCCTTCGCCATTCTGGTGGCGCGCCTCGAAGACGAGATCGGCGTCGATCCCTTCACCATTTCCGAGGACGCAGCGTTCCCCGCCACAGTGGGCGATTTCGTGCGGGCCTACGAAAATGTCCCCGCGTGAGATCTTTGCGCTTCGCGACCATCTCGGCCCGGAGTTGACCGGCCGCACGCTGTCGGACGCGCACCATATGGTGTCGCTGACGGATATTCTCTCGCAGACGGTCCTCGGCGGCCGTCTGCACGAATTGTCCGGCCGTGCGGTGCTACTGAAACTCTCCGACCAGCTCCGGTCGGGGCTTGCCATGATCGAGCTCGACGGCGTCGCACGTCGCATGCTGCTGTGCCCGCCCGATCTCAATCCGGCGCATCTCGACGCGCTGATCGCCGATGCCGGCATCGATGCCGTCGTCACCGACGAGCCCGATCGCTGGACGGATGCCGGCGTGTCGCTGGTCGTCACCGCACAATTGCCGCTTCAGGCCACCATACCTGCCAGGACCGAGCGCGCCACCGAATGGCTGATGCTGACGTCGGGCACCTCGGGCGTGCCGAAAATCGTCGGCCACACGCTGGAGGCGCTCACCGGCGCCATCGTCGCCGAAGGTCCCGCGAAGGGGCCTGCACCAGTGTGGGCGACGTTCTACGACATCCGCCGCTATGGCGGCCTGCAGATCTTCCTCCGCGCCATTCTGTCCGGCGGCTCCATGGTGCTGTGCGATCCGCATGAGGCGCTCGGCGATCACGTCGCGCGGCTGAACGCGCGCGGCGTCTCGCACATCTCCGGCACGCCCTCGCACTGGCGCAAGCTCTTGATGAGCGGCGCGGCTGCCCAATTCGCCCCGCACTATGTCCGCCTCTCCGGGGAGATCGCCGACCAGGCGGTGCTCGACGGCCTCAAGGCGGCCTTCCCAAATTCCTCCGTCGGCCATGCCTATGCCTCGACCGAGGCTGGCGTCGGCTTCGCGGTCAATGACGGGCTTGAAGGCTTTCCAGCCGACTATCTCGGCAACCGCAACGGCGTCGAGATGAAGGTCGTCGACGGCTCGCTGCGGATTCGCTCGACGCGCACGGCGCATGCTTATGTCGGCCGCAGCGCCGCCGCGCTCACCGACGCGGACGGCTTCGTCGACAGCGGCGACATCGTCGAATTGCGTGGCGACCGCTATTATTTCGTCGGCCGCCGCGGCGGCATCATCAATATCGGCGGGCTGAAGGTCCACCCCGAGGAAATCGAGGCGGTGATCAACCGTCACCCTGACGTGCGGATGTCGCGGGCGAAGTCGCGGCGCAGCCCAATTACCGGCGGCATCGTCGTCGCCGACGTGATCCTCGCTGAAGGCACCGACCAGGCGCGGGTGAAGGAAATCCGCGACCAGATCCTGGAGCAGTGCCGCGCGCAGCTCGCGTCCCACAAGGTGCCGGCGGTGATCCGCTTCGTCGAGGCGCTCGACGTCACGCCGGCCGGCAAACTGGCGCGCACCGATGCATAATGTCCTCGTCACAGGCGGCAGCCGCGGCATTGGGCTAGCGATCGGCAAGCGCCTCGCCGGTGCCGGCTTCAACGTGATCGCGGCTGCGCGGCGCGAGAGCGACGAGCTCAAGGCGGCGGTCGCGGAGTCCGAAGGACGCCTGCATTTCCGCGCCTGCGATCTCGCCGTGATCGATGCGATCCCCGCTTTCGCAAAGCTCGTGCGCGACGAGTTCGGCCCGACCTTCGGCCTCGTCAACAATGCTGGCCTCGGCACCGAAGGCCTGCTCGCGACCATGCACAATTCGGAGATCGAGGCGCTGGTGCAGCTCAATGTGCTGTCGCCGATCATCCTCACCAAATATGTCGCGCGGCAGATGATGGCCGATGGCGCCGGTCGCATCATCAACATCTCCTCGATCATCGCGACGACAGGCTATAATGGCCTCTCCGTCTATGGCGCGACCAAGGCGGCTGCGACCGGCTTCACCCGCTCGCTCGCGCGTGAGGTTGGCAAGCTCGGCATCACCGTGAATGCGATCGCGCCCGGCTTCATCGACACCGAGCTCACCCACAATCTTTCCGACGAAGGCCGCAAGCGCATCGCCGGCCGCAGCGCGTTGCGCCGCCTGCCTGAGACGGACGACGTCGCGCGCATGGTGGAATATTTGCTCGGCGAGGGTGGCCGCAACGTGACCGGCACCGTGTTCACGATCGATGCGGGCAACACGGCATAAAGGAACCCGTCTGCCACAATTGAGTTGATCCGGCGCAATGACATCCAGCCGGATTTGGTCGTAAGATGCCCCGCAATCGATTGGGTTACGTCAATCGATCTGCCCTAATCGACAGGGAGCAGTCCATGACCGTGCAAGACATGACCGCTTCACATAAGGGCCAGGCCGAGCAATCTGGCGCGAAGCCTGACGACATCCATTGCCCGCCGATGGCGCATCAGAATTCCGGCGGTCACGGCTATGAAATATATCCGCAGCAATTCGTGCGGCTGGTCGGCTGCCACGACGCCTCGCTCGAGGCGTTGCGCCAGCGTGAGGACGAGAAGCTGCACTAGGCGCTCACGTCTCCTGCTTCGGCAGGTCGATCCGTTCGTGTGAGAATTCCGGCGGCCCCTCGGTGAGGCGGCGGATGCGGCGTTCGCGTTCATCGACCGGCAAGGCGGGATCTAGCAGCCCTTCGATCTCGTGCACCGCGATCTCCTCGATCCGCGCGGCGCCGGATGCAACCGGGTGCGCCGATGCCGGCGCACTAGGTGCGATCTTCAGCCCGAGTTCGACCAGCTTGCAGATCGCAGCCGAACGCGACAAATGATGGGCTTCAGCCCAGGCATCGACGGCCGCCGTCAGCCTTTCCGGCATCTTCACCGCGCTGATCGGATCAAGTCCCGTGCGCCCCGGAGCCGTGGAGTGCCTGTTGCTGAAGTCGGACACCTCGATCATCCCGCGTAACGCTTGGAGATGCCGCCATCGTAGAGGTTGCTCCGGCCGGCTGTTTGACGCCGATCAATGATCGGCCGCGGCATTGCGGCGCTCTGCGATCTTGTTGTCCGGGCCAGTTTCGGCCAATGATCGAAACGGGCGCCGCCCGGCGAACCCGGATCGCTCCTGCCTCGTAGCTCTCTCGGACCGCTTCCCAACCATTCGGCATCCCCCGATGACATCAGGCGACTCCTTCTACGGCGGCATTCCCGTCTTCCGCGGCTTCACCAGCCTGATGGACCCCGCGCTCTATGCGCCACTGCCGGATGACTGGAGCATTGGCGTTGCTGATATCGTGGATTCGACCAAGGCGATCGCGGCGCAGCGCTACAAGGCGGTCAACATGGCCGGCGCCGCCGTGATCGCGGCGGTGACCAATGCGCTGAAGGGGCGCGAATTCCCCTTCGTGTTCGGCGGCGACGGCGCGAGCTTTGCAGTCGCGCCGTCCGATCTCGAAGCCGCGCGCGAAGCCTTGGCTGCGACCGCGACCTGGGTGCGAGAGGACCTCGATCTGAACATGCGCGTCGCGCTGGTACCGGTCAGCGCCATCCGTGCGCAGGGCCTCGACGTGCGCGTTGCACGTTTCGGTCCGTCGGCGAATTTGTCCTATGCGATGTTCTCGGGCGGCGGGCTCGCCTTCGCCGATGCCGCGATGAAGCGCGGCGAGTTCGCGGTCGCGGAGGCGCCAGCGGGCACGCAGCCCGATCTCTCCGGCCTGTCCTGCCGCTTCGAGGTGATGCCGGCCGCGCGCGGCCTGATCCTGTCGGTGCTGGTGATGCCCGCGCGCGGTGCCGATCCCGCAGCCTTCCGCAAGGTGATCGAGGACATCATTCACCTCGTCGAGCGCAGCCCGGATGGCGGCCGTCCCGTCCCGCCGCAGGGCCCGCCGCTGAAATGGCCACCGCAGGGGCTGGACTTCGAAGCCCGCACCAAGCGCGGCGGTCCGCTGCTGGGGCGCAGAGCCGGGGTGTTGGCCTATACGCTGTTCGTCTATCTGATCATGCGTTTCGACCTCAAGGTCGGCGGCTTCGTGCCTGATGTCTACAAGCGCCAGGTGGTGGAGAACTCGGACTTCCGCAAATATGACGATGGCCTGCGCATGATCCTCGACTGCACGCCGCAGCTCGAGCGCGCCTTGAGCGAGCGCCTCGCGATGGCGGCGCGCGACGGCATCGTGCGCTACGGCCTCTACCAGCAGGACGCCGCGATGATGACCTGCTTCACGCCCTCGGCGCTGCGCAGCGACCATGTCCACTTCATCGACGGCGCGCGGGGCGGCTACGCCTCGGCGGCGACGGCGTTGAAGGCGATGATGGCGGCGGATTAGCGCCGGGTCCAGGTCTCGCCGCCACAGAGCGCGCCGACGCAGCCTTCGACCCGCAGCGAATCTGCGCCCGTGACCGTGACGCTGCTCGCATAGGTGCTGCCGTCATCGGCATTGTAGATCTGGCCCGACCATTTATTCGGCCCTGACGGCTGCATGCCGCTGAACAATGGCAGGCCGATCATCGGGCGTCTCGCGAGCGCGGGATTGGGGTTCTTGCTGTCGGTGGCGGGCTGGCCCGTCGCGGTGTCCATGGGTTCGCGCAGCCAGACGATGTGGCCGCAGATGCCGCCGCCGCACTTGCTGATCTTCACGCGCGCATCACCCGCCTGGGTGAGCCAGGTCCCATCGGCGCTCTGCGCATGGGCGGCCGGCGCGCCAAACAGCGCAGCCAGGATGACGGAAGGAATCGCGAATCTGCTGAGCATGGAAAAAGCCCCGAAAAATCGAGGTGCCTCCATAGCAGCCCGGCAGGATAGTGCAACGCCGGATTGAATCACATTCCTGCGCTTGATTCGCCTGCGCTCATTTGCCCCAGCGCGCGAACGCGACCGAAGCCGCGGTCAAGAACCCGAACACGACCATGGCGCCGCCGACCAGCGCAAACAAGGTCCAGGCCGGCGCCTGCGCCATCATCAGGCCGATCCCGCCGATCGCGACGATCAGCAGCCGTGCGGTGGAGGCCAGCACGGGGCCGCCGACGCGCGCGGCACCTTGCGAGGAGAAATACAGCGACACGCCCATGCCGAAGAATACGAAGGCGGGGCCGGCCCAGTGGAAATAGCTGTGCGCGGCGCCGGTGACGCCGGCATCCCTGGTGAACAGCGACACCCACAGCGAAGGATCGAGCGCGACGACGAGGCCGATCGTGCCAACCGCGAGACCCGAAGCCGCAGCCGCGGTCCAGGCGACGCGCCGCGCGCGCTTGATATGTCCGGCTCCCATTGCCATGCCGACCATCGGCACCGAGGCGATGCCGAAGGCGAAGGTGATCGGGATCAACAGGAATTCCAGCCGCGAGCCGATGCCGTAGCCGGCCAGCATCTCGGTGCCGAAGGTCGCCAGGATTTTCGTGAAGATCAAAATGGTGAGCACGGTCTGGAGCGGCGACAGGCAGGCCACCGCGCCGACTTTGAGGATGTCGAGGAACATCGCGCGCTCGAACTGGAAAGCGCGAAAGTTCAGCGCCAGCCGGCTGCGGCCGGACAGAAGATACCAGAGGAAGAAGACCGCGGTGCAACTGAATGCGATCAGCTGTCCGCTCGCAACGCCGGGCATGCCGAATTGCGGCACGCCGAACAGGCCGAGCCCCAGCGTCCCGCCCACGGCGATCTGAAGCACGCTCGCACCGATCAGTGTCATCGACGGCAGGCGCATGTCGCCGGTGCCGCGGATCACCGAGGCGAGCGTGTTGACGAGCCAGATCGCGACCGCGCCCGAGAACAGCACCTGCGAATAGCCGCAGGCTTCATCGAGCACGCGCTCGCGCCCGCCGAGCAGCGTGAAGAACGAGCGGCCGAAGGCGAGCATCATCGCCGTAAAGAAGAGGCCGCCGCAAAGGCCGATGATGGCGGCATGCAGCGCCAGCGTCGCCGCGCGGTCGCGATTCCCGGCGCCGAGCGCGCGGCTGATCGCCGACGACACACCGCCGCCCATCGCGCCCGCGCTCATCATCTGCGTCAGCATCGCGAACGGAAACACCAGCGCGATGGCGGCGAGCGGGATGGTGCCGAGCCGGCCGATATAGGAGGTCTCGGCGATCGCAACCAGCGTGCTGCCGACCATCGCGATCATATTGGGGATTGCGAGCCGCAGCAGCGTAGGGAGGATCGGCGCCGTCAGCAGGCTCGCAATGGGGGAGGCGACCGGAGCACCCGGCGGCGCAGCGTCTAGCGGGGCGTCTATCGTCATGTGTCACCGGGTGAATTGCATGATGATCGACATATTATAGGACAACCGGCATCCGCGCCAGCCCTGCGTTCACGCAGGGCTCACCAGGGCAGGCCGCATAGGTCGATGGTGCCGAGCGTCGGCGCGCGGACGATCTCGAAAACGTAGGGCGCCATGTATTCGAAGCGGATCCGCCCCTCCGGCTGCTCGCAATAGACCTCGCCCTTGAAGGGCTGCCATCTGCGCGCCTCGTAGAATGCGTAATTGTGCGGTTCGCAGAACAGGAGCCCGAAGCGGACCGCCTCGTTGGCGCGCATGGTATGGACGGCTGCGTCGATCGCCATGGTGGCGTAGCCGCGCCTGCGCCGGTCCTCACGCGTGCAGACGCCGCCGATGCCGCCGACATGGACCTTCTGTCCGTTCCAGGTGATGGTGCGGAAGTAGACGCCGACGTGGCAAACGAGACCGTCCTCGGGGGTCTCGAGCAGCACGCGAAGATGGGCGTTCTCCCATTTGACGTGAGCCCAGGACCTGCCCGCGATCATATGCGGTCCCCAGACCGCCTGATGCAGCGGCTCGGCGATCGGCCACGAGGCGTCGCCGTTCAAAATGTCGATCTCGATGCTCATGGCGTCCTTCACAGCTCTGCTTCGTGGCGCGTTTGTTCTGTCTTAAGCGCCTCAAAGGCAACGATATTTTATGGCGAACCGCCGGCTTGATCGACCCGGCCCGTTGCGACCAATTTGTGCATTCGGACGAAGTCACCCCATCACCCGTTTTCGTAAATTCTGAGGTATTTAATGCTGCAGGAACCTTCTATAAGGGGTGACCGTTAGAACTCGTTCCCCACCAGTTGCGGACAAGAAGCCATGACCTTTACGCTGCCCCCACTCCCCTACGCCTATGACGCCCTCGGCCAGTACATGTCGAAAGAGACGCTGGAATATCATCATGACAAGCATCATCAGGCCTACGTCACCAACGGCAACAACGCGCTCAAGGGGACCGAATGGGAAGGCAAGTCCCTTGAGGAGATCGTCAAGGGCTCGTTCGGCAAGAACCCCGCGGTGTTCAACAACGCCGGCCAGCACTACAACCACATCCACTTCTGGAGCTGGATGAAGCCCAATGGCGGTGGCACCAAGCTGCCGGGCAAGCTCGAGAAGAAGATCAACGAGGACCTCGGCGGCTTCGAGAAGTTCAAGACGGACTTCCAGGCCGCCGGCGTCGGCCAGTTCGGCTCAGGCTGGTGCTGGCTTCAGGTCAAAAACGGCAAGCTCGAGATCTCCAAGACCCCGAACGGCGAGAATCCGCTGGTGCATGGCGCCACGCCGATCCTCGGCTGCGACGTCTGGGAGCACTCCTACTACATCGACTATCGCAACCGCCGTCCCGACTATCTCAAGGCGTTCGTGGAAAACCTCGTGAACTGGGAATACGTCGAGTCCCTGTTCGAGAAGGCGTAAGGCCTTGCTGTCATTCCGGGGCGATGCGAAGCATCGAACCCGGGATCTCGAGATTCCGGGTTCGGCTTCGCCGCCCCGGAATGACAACAAAGGCGGTCGCATGCGCGGCCGCCTTTTTGCTGTGCGGAATTGACTGATTGAACCAGTCCTGCGTGGCGCGCGCACGGGTCTGTCGTCACACCGTTTGCATCATCTCGGCGCGGCCCTTAAGCAGGACGGGCATCACCTTCGATCCGACCGAACCCGTTGTCAGAACCTTCCCCGAAAGACCCGGCGCCTGCCGAGGACGCGGAGTCCGAGCCGCGGCCGGGGCGTGCGCGCAAGCCGATCGGCTGGTCGACCATCATCATCGCAGCGCTGGTGGCGGTGAGCGCAGGTTTGGTCTGGCGCCGCGACGGCACCACCGGCGTTCTTGAGATTCTCACCCGCGATCTCTCGCTGTTCTCGGGCATCCTTCTGCGCGTGCTGGCGGGCTGCCTGTTAGGAGCCTTCATCTCCGAGATCCTGCCGCACGAAAGAGTCTCGCGCTCGCTCGGGCCGAAATCCGGCCTGATGGGCCTTCTGATCGGCACTGCGTTTGGTGCGATCCTTCCCGGCGGGCCCTTCACTGCCTATCCCGTGGCGAGCGCGCTGCTTGCGGTCGGTGCCGATTTCGGCGCCACCATCGCCATGGTCGTGAGCTGGACCCTGATCGGCTATGGCCGCGCGGTCGCGTGGGAGATCCCGATCATGGGGACCGATTTCACGCTGTGGCGGATCCTGATCTCACTGCCGCTGCCGGTGCTCGCAGGTAGCCTCGGCCGTTTCGTCTATGTCCGGGTCTGTCGGAAGCGCGAAAGCGACGAGGATGCCGCATGAGCGCGGCGCTCCTGATCGACATCCTGCTCTGGGGCTCGGTGCTCGGCGTCGGCCTGATCGCCTTTCGCAGCGGCCCTCCGGTATTCAAGGCCTCGCTGCGCGAGGGCTCGATGGACTTCATCAACATCGTGCCGCGGATCGCGCTCGGGGTGATCGGCTCCGGGTACATCGCCGCCATCATCCCGCAGGAGGCGATCACCGGCTGGCTCGGCCCGGACTCTGGCTGGCTCGGGGTTGCGACCGCCGTGGTCGCCGGCGCCGCCACCCCCGGCGGGCCCGTGATCGGCTTCTCCATCGGAACGGTGGCGCTGAAGTCGGGCGGCGGGGTGCCGCAGGTGGTCGCCTACGTCGTTGCCTGGGCCCTGTTCGCCTTCCAGCGGGTGATCCTGTGGGAAATCCCGTTCATGCCGGCCCGTTTCGTCTGGTTCCGCTGCGCGGTGTCGGTGCCGTTTCCCTTCGTGGCGGCCGCCATCGCTATGGTGATCGGCAAGCCCTGAGGCGGACGTGGACAGGCGTAATGTTATAATATAACGTCCTCGAATGGTTCCTGCCGCGTCCCGCGTCCATCATCACGACCATGCTCACGGCCATTCCCATGACCATTCGCATGGGCACGACCATACCCATGCCCATGTCCACGATGCGACCTCGCCGCATCCGGCGCAGGACGCACCCTGGTCGATCCTGCGCATGACCATGGCCGGCCGCCTTTCGGCGGCTCTGGCGGTCTGCGCCGTGCTCTGGGGCATCGTCTTTCTGGCAATGAGGTGACCGTGGCGGCGCTGCACTTCCATAACGTCACGCTCGGCTATGACCGCCATCCAGCCGTGCACCATCTCAACGGCGAAGTCGCGCGAGGGGCGCTGGTCGCTGTCATCGGTCCGAACGGCGCCGGCAAGTCGACGCTGCTGCGCGGCATCGTCGGTATCCTCAAGCCGCTCGACGGCACCATCCATCTCGGCGGGTTAGACACCCGCGATATCTCTTATCTGCCGCAGAGCGCGGAGATCGACCGCAGCTTTCCGATCTCGGTGTTCGACTTCGTCGGCACCGGACTGTGGCGCGATGCCGGCCTGTTCGGCGGCATCGGCAAGGCCGCGCGCAAAAAGATCCTGCGCGCCATCGCCTCCGTCGGCCTCAGCGGTTTCGAGAACCGCCCGATCGGCACGCTCTCGGGCGGGCAGATGCAGCGCGTTCTGTTCGCGCGGGTGCTGCTCCAGGATGCGCGCCTGATCGTGCTCGACGAGCCCTTCAACGCCATCGACAGCAAGACCACCGCCGATCTGCTCGCGCTGGTGAAGCAGTGGCACGCCGAGGGCCGCACCGTGCTCGCCGCGCTGCACGATATGGAGATGGTGCGCACCCATTTCACCGAGACGCTCGTGCTGGCGCGCGGCCCCGTGGCCTGGGGCCCGACGGCGGAGGTGCTCACGCCGGAAAACCTGATGGTCGCGATGCGCATGTGCGAGGCCTTCGACGACAGCGCCGCGGCTTGCGCCGCGGACGATGTCAGTTCGCGCGCGGCGTGATCAGCGATGGCCTATGACGCGCTGATCGGTCCGTTCACCGAATTCGAATTCATGCGGCGGGCGCTTGCCGCCGTCATCGCGCTCTCGCTCGCCGGCGCGCCGATCGGCGTATTCCTGATGCTGCGGCGGATGAGCCTCGTCGGCGACGCCATGGCGCATGCGATCCTGCCCGGCGCGGCCGTCGGCTTTCTGCTGTCGGGGCTCAATCTCTTTGCACTGACCGCCGGCGGTCTGATTGCAGGCTTTGCGGTCGCGATCCTCGCCGGCGTGGTCGCGCGCTCGACCGGGCTGAAGGAGGACGCCTCGCTCGCGACGTTCTATCTGGCCTCGCTGGCGCTCGGCGTCACCATCGTCTCGATCAAGGGCACCAATATCGATCTCTTGCACGTGCTGTTCGGCAACATCCTCGCGATGGACGACCAGACGCTGCTGGTGGTCGCCTTCAATGCCACAATCACGCTCCTGGTGCTCGCGGTGATCTATCGTCCGCTGGTGATCGAGAGCGTCGATCCTTTGTTTTTGCGCACCGTGAGCCGCGCCGGCGGCCCCGCCCATCTTGCCTTCCTCGCGCTCGTCGTGATCAATCTCGTCAACGGGTTTCAGGCGCTCGGCACGCTGCTGGCGGTGGGGCTGATGATCCTTCCCGCAGGCATCGCACGGTTCTGGTCGCGCGATCTCACGGCGATGATGTGCATCGCCGTGATCGCCGCGGCCATCTCGGGTTACGCCGGCCTCGTGCTGTCGTTCCAGACCCGCGTGCCGTCGGGACCCGCGATCATCCTGGTGGCGACGGTGATCTACGTCCTCTCCGTGCTGTTCGGTCGCGTCGGCGGCATCGTCAGGCAGATGTTTCCCGGTCGGCATCTGGAGGCGTGACGATGCGCTTCCTTCTGCTCCTTGCCTTGCTGCTGATGACCTCGCCACTCCATGCCGCGGAGCGGCTCAACGTGGTCGCAAGCTTCTCGATCCTTGCCGATTTCGTCCGCAACGTCGGCGGCGACCGGATCGATCTGACCACGCTGGTCGGGCCCGACAGCGACGTGCACGTCTATACGCCGGCGCCGGGGGATGCGAAACGGATTGCGGCGGCAAAGCTCGTCGTCGTTAACGGGCTCGGCCTCGAGGGCTGGCTGCCGCGTCTCGTCCAGTCATCCGGGGCGCAGGCACAAGTGGTCACCGCGAGCGCCGGCATCGCCCCCCTCAAGCTCGGCTCGGCCGCGGATCCCCACGCTTGGCAGTCCGTGCCGAATGCCAAGATCTACGTGACCGACATCGCCAACGCACTGGCTGCAGCCGACCCGGATGATGCCGAGTTCTTCCGCGGTCAGGCCAAGGCCTATCTGGAAAAGCTCGAAACCCTCGATCGCGAGGTCCGCGACGCCATCGCCAAAATCCCGGTGGAACGGCGCAAGGTGATCTCCACCCATGACGCCTTCGGCTATTTCGCCGCTGAATACGGCGTTCAGTTCGTGGCGCCGCTCGGCGTTTCCACCGAAACCGAGCCCAGCGCGCGGGACATCGCGGCCATCATCGGCCAGATCAAGGCTCAAAAAATCCCGGCCGTGTTCCTGGAAAATATCGGCGACGACCGCCTGATCCGACGGATCGCGGCGGAGACCGGCGCCAGGGTCGGCGGGACCTTGATTTCGGACGGTTTGACCGGCGAAAAGGGGCCTGCACCCACTTACATTGACATGGTCAGGCACAATATAAAGGCCCTGACCAGCGCGCTTGACCATTAAGGGCAGGGGCCACCCCGCCTCGCGTCGCGCGAAAAAGCCCGAAGCCGGAGTTGTTATGTCTGAAGCGACCTCCCAGAAAATTCCCGTGACCGTCCTGACCGGCTATCTCGGCGCCGGCAAGACCACGCTGTTGAACCGCATCCTGTCGGAGAACCATGGCAAGAAGTACGCCGTCATCGTCAACGAATTCGGCGAGATCGGCATCGACAACGACCTCATCATCGGCGCCGATGAGGAAGTGTTCGAGATGAACAACGGCTGCATCTGCTGCACCGTGCGCGGCGACCTCGTGCGCATCATGGACGGGTTGATGAAGCGCAAGGGTAAGTTCGACGCCATCATCGTCGAGACCACCGGCCTTGCCGATCCGGCGCCGGTTGCCCAGACCTTCTTCGTCGACGAGGACGTGCAGAAGAATGCCCGGCTCGACGCGGTCGTCACCGTCGCCGACGCCAAATGGCTGTCCGATCGTCTGAAGGACGCGCCCGAGGCCAAGAACCAGATCGCGTTTGCTGACGTCATCGTGCTGAACAAGACCGACCTCGTCAACAAGGGCGAGCTGGCCGAAGTCGAGGCCCGTATCCGCGGCATCAACCCCTATGCGAAACTCCATCGCACCGAGCGCTGCTCGGTGGCGCTGGCCGACGTGCTCGATCGCGGCGCGTTCGACCTCGACCGCATCCTCGACATCGAGCCGGATTTCCTCGAAGCCGACGATCATGACCACGACCATGATCATCACCACCATCACGGCCACGACCATCATCACCATGATCACGGCCAGGGTCATGGTCACGGCCTGAAGCACTATCACGATGAGGACATGCAGTCGCTCTCGCTGAAGACCGACAAGCCGCTCGATCCCAACGTGTTCATGCCCTGGCTCCAGAACCTGGTGCAGGTCGAGGGCGGCAAGATCCTGCGCTCCAAAGGCATCCTCGCCTTCCACGATGACGACGACCGCTACGTCTTCCAGGGCGTCCACATGATGCTGGAGGGCAATCACCAGAGGAAGTGGAAGGACGGCGAGAAGCGCGAGAGCCGCCTCGTCTTCATCGGCCGCGAATTGCCTGAGAAGGCCATTCGCGAGGGCTTTGAGAGCTGCATCGTCTCGTGATGAAAGAGTTTACGCCGGCCCCCGATTCCGCCTCGATCGTCTCCGTCACCGATCGCGTCAAGCGCGTTGCGCTCGGCATGGGCGTGACCTCGGTGCATTTCCTCGGCCCCCGCGCCGCCTTCGTCGGCGGTGAGGAGAACGTCGCGTTCGTCGACGCAAAGGGTGAGGTCAGCACCGTCGCCGTGCACAGCGGCGGCATTCTGTCGGCCGCCTCTGACGGCAAGCGTCTCATCATGGGCGGCGACGACGGCAAGGTCGTCTCGCTCGATGCGAAAGGCGAAGTGACGCTGCTCGCCACCGATCCGAAGCGGCGCTGGATCGATGCGGTGGCAGTGCAGCCCGACGGCGCCTTCGCCTGGTCGGCCGGCAAGACCGCCACCGTCAAGAGCGGCAAGAACGAACAGAAGTCGCTCGACGTGCCCTCGACCGTCGGCGGGCTCGCCTTCGCGCCGAAGGGCCTGCGGCTTGCGATCGCGCATTACAACGGCGCGACGCTGTGGTTTCCCAACATGGAAGGCTCGGCCGAATTTCTGCCCTGGGCCGGCTCGCATCTCGGCGTCACCTTCAGCCCGGACAACAAGTTCCTGGTCACCTCGATGCATGAAGCGGCCCTGCATGGCTGGCGGCTCGCCGACAACAGGCACATGCGCATGACCGGCTATCCCGGCCGCGTCCGCTCGATGTCCTGGAGCGCGGGTGGCAAGGGGCTTGCGACTTCTGGCGCCGACACCGTCATCATCTGGCCGTTCGCCAGCAAGGACGGGCCGATGGGCAAGGAGCCCGCGATGCTGGCGCCGCTGCAGGCGCGCGTGTCCATCGTCGCCTGCCATCCGAAGAACGACATCCTCGCCGCCGGCTACAGCGACGGCACCGTGCTAATGGTGCGTCTGGAAGACGGCGCCGAGATTCTGGTCCGCCGCAACGGCACCCCGCCGGTGTCCGCGCTCGCCTGGAATGCCAAGGGCACGCTGCTGGCGTTTGCGGATGAAGGTGGGGATGGCGGCCTGCTCGAGCTTTGATCTGTCATGGTTCCGGCCGTATAGGGGACCATGCGATTTCTGACGACCTTCCAGCTTGCTGATTTCATCGACACGCTGGTCAGCCTGTTCACGGCCTTCGTGCTGGGCACGCTGATCGGTGCGGAGCGGCAATACCGCCAGCGCACCGCGGGCCTGCGCACGAACGTGCTGGTCGCGGTGGGAGCGGCCGCCTTCGTCGATCTCGCCATGCAGCTGGACGGCGCCGACGGTGCCGTGCGGGTGATCGCCTATGTCGTCTCCGGCATCGGCTTTCTCGGTGCCGGCGTCATCATGAAGCAGGGCATGGACGTGCGCGGGCTCAATACCGCGGCGACGCTGTGGGCTTCGGCTGCTGTCGGCTCCTGCGCGGGCGCCGACATGGTCGCGCAGGCAGCCGCCCTGACCGTGTTCGTCATCGCCGGCAACACGCTGCTGCGCCCGCTGGTCAACGCCATCAACCGCATCCCGCTGAACGAGAAGGCGCTGGAGGCGACCTACTATTTCAAGCTGGCGGTCGCCCCCGATGCGCTGCCCGACATGCGCGACCGCCTCGTCGACAAGCTCGAGGCCGCGAAATATCCGGTGGCCGATATCGAGGTCGCCGAAATCGGCGAGGACAATCTGGAGATCGTCGCGAAGCTCGTTGCCACCGCGGTCGACCCCAACGAGCTGAATACGGTGGCGACCGATCTTCAGCACTTGCCGGGCGTGCGTCACGCCACCTGGGAAGTCAGCACGACCGAGTGAGCGCGGCGCTTTGGCGCACAAGCGTGCGGTTCCGCTTGCGAAGAGCACGGAACCGTGGTCGTGGAAATTCGTTGGTCCTGCGGACAAAGGCGGTGATCGATATGCCCGGCCAGAACGATAAGCGCAGACTGAAGCTCGACCTCACAATTGCCGCTTCGCTGTTCGCAGCAGGCGTCCTGGTCTCGGTCATGTCGCTGGCCCAGATCCGCGCCGAAAGCCGGCTGCAGACGGCGCAGGCGACGCAGCCGCTCCAAGGCACGCCGTCCGACGAGCAGAGCAAGACGCCCGCGGAATCCAAGCCCGGCGGTGACCGGCCGACCACGCCGGCCCCCGAGCCCGCGCGCCCCGATCCGCAGACGCAGGGCGCTGCGAAGCCGGTGTTGCCACCGGCTCCGGCGGAGAAGGTCGCGCCGCCGATCGAGAAGAAATAACTGGCGGCCATACGTCCAGCCACACAATCAGTGTCGCCCCCGGGAAGCCGCATAGGCGTTAAGTTTATTCTTGAGTGTTGGAATCACACGTGATTCCAAGGGGCATGGCAGACGAATCGCTTCTAAATGAGGACTGGACGAGAGTGGTTGCGCAGCTGGGTGGGGCTGAGCAGCTTGAGATAAGCGCGCGCCAGACGAAGGCTTTCGCGCGGCGGCGCCAAATTCCAGACGCGGTGGCGTTGCTTCGGCTGATGCTGGCCTATTGTTTAGGGGAAAGAGGATTGAGATCGACAGCTGCGTGGGCGGCTTCTGTTGGCCTTGCGGACCTCAGCAGCGTGGCGTTGTTCTATCGCCTGCGTCAATGTGGCGATTGGTTTGCAGTGCTGGTGGAGAGCTTGCTCGATGCGGCAGCGCCGAAGGCGAGCCGAGGCCGCCTGATCCGCATCGTCGATGCGACGACAGTACCTCAGGCCGGGCCGACTGCCCGCAGGAGCAGTGAGCTTTGGCGGCTTCATAGTGCATTTGATCTGCCAAGTGAGCGCTTTGGTCACTTCGAGCTAACGGATCAGCAAGAGGGCGAAACGTTTGACCGGATACCAGTAGTCAAGAACGAGATCCGCATTGCTGACCGCGCTTATCTGCAACCTGACCGCATCGCGGCTGTCCGCGCGGCTGGTGCCGACGTTCTGATCCGAGCAGGCTGGAAGAACGCGCGCTGGCTTGATGCCCAAGGCCTTCCATTCGATCTGATGGCCCAATTGCGTGCGGCAAAGGCACGCGGACTGATCGATCGGAGGATTTGGATCAAACGCAAGGACGGGGCGCCTCTGGCTATGCGTCTGGTTGCGGTCAAGAAGCCCACCGGTGCGGCCGCGGCTTCGCGTCGTAAAGCTCGGCGAGACGCACGAGACGAAAACCGCATCATCTCCAAAGGGACTCTGGAAGCCGCGGATTGGGTCATTCTGGTCACGTCGCTCGCACGGGACGAGTTCTCCGCCAAGGATGTGCTTGCACTCTATCGACTGCGATGGCGGATCGAACTTGGCTTCAAGCGACTGAAAAGCCTGATTGGTCTCAAGACACCGCCTGGAACTGATCAGCGTTCGGCGAAGCCCTACCTGCTGGCTCACCTCTTGATTATCCTGCTGCTCGAGCCGCTTGTCCGCGACTTCGAGGACTCTCCCCACTGGAAGCAGGCCGCCTGACGACACCTGGCGGTTGGCGTATCTTGCAACAACTCGTTGCATCCTTGCTGCAAGCAATCATTCCACAACCAACCATCCGCCGCTTGCGCCGCAGTAAGCGAGCGCTCGGGCGGCACCTGCGCGAGCCTCCCCGAAAACGTCAATATCAATCAATGCTTGCGCTACCTTAACGCCTATGCGGGAAGCCGGGGGATCCAGTATTCCAGAGACGACGATTGGATACGGAGAGGCTGCGGCGTACTGGATGCCCCTTCGCGGGGCATCACAGTTGTGGATGAGGCGAAGGCGTCGCGCCCCTCAGCGCACCAGAATGTTCTTGAACTGCCAGGGATCGCTGGTGTCGATGTCCTCTGGGAACAGTCCCGGACGATCCGTCAGCGGCGTCCAGTCGGTGTAGAAACCCTTCACCGGGCCGAGATAGGGCAGCTGGATTTCGAGCAGGCGATCGAAATCCATCTCGTCGGCTTCGACGATGCCTTCGTTCGGGTTCTCCAGCGCCCACACCATGCCGGCGAGCACGGCGGAGGTCACCTGCAGGCCGGTCGCGTTCTGATAGGGCGCAAGGGCACGGGTCTCTTCGATCGAGAGCTGCGAGCCGTACCAATAGGCATTGTTGTCATGGCCGAACAGCAGCACGCCGAGCTCGTCGATGCCGTCGACGATCTCGTTCTCGTCGAGGATATGGTGCTTCTCCTGCATCTTGGCGGCGCGGCCGAACATTTCGTGCAGCGACAGCACGGCATCGTCGGCCGGATGATAGGCGTAGTGGCAGGTCGGCCGGTAGATCGCCTTGCCGGATGCGTCGCGCACCGTGAAGTAATCGGAGATCGAGATCGATTCGTTGTGGGTGACGAGGAAGCCGTACTGCGCGCCGCGAGTCGGGCACCAGGTGCGTACGCGCGTGTTGGCGCCGGGCTGCATCAGATAGATGGCAGCGCCGCAGCCGGCTTCGTGGGTCCGCGCATTCTCCGGCATCCATTTCTCGTGGGTACCCCAGCCGAGCTCGGACGGCTGCACGCCTTCGGACAGGAAACCTTCCACCGACCAGGTGTTGACGAACACATCCGGCTCCTTCGGCTTCTTGGAGCGCTGGGTGTCGCGTTCGGCGATATGGATGCCCTTGATGCCGGCCTGCCGCATCAAATCCGCCCATTCGGCCTTGGTCTTCGGCCGGGGAGCATTGAGCTTCAGATCGGCAGCGACGTTGAGCAGCGCCTGCTTGACGAAGAAGGAGACCATGCCGGGATTGGCGCCGCAGCAGGACACGGCCGTGGTCGAGCCAGCCGGGCGCGCCCGCTTGGCGGCCAGTGTCACTTCGCGCAGGGCGTAGTTGGAGCGCGCTTCCGGGCCTTTCGAGGCGTCGAAGTAGAAGCCGAGCCAGGGCTCGTTGACGGTGTCGATATAGAGAGCGCCAAGCTCGTTGCAGAGCTCCATGATGTCGGTGGAGCCGGTGTCGACCGACAGATTGACGCAAAAGCCCTGACCACCGCCTTCGGTGAGCAGCGGGGTCAGCACCTCGCGATAATTATCCTTGGTCAGGCCCTTCTGGATGAAGCGGACATTGTGCTTCTCGCAGAGTCCCTTGCGGCCCTCGTCCTTGGGATCGAGCACGGTGATGCGCGACCTGTCGTAATCGAGATGGCGCTCGATCAGCGGCAGCGTGCCTTTGCCGATGGAGCCGAAGCCGACCATGACGATGGGGCCGGTGATCTTGGCGTAGATCTGCGAGGGAAGGCTCATGGAATCGTTTCTCCGGAACGTGCTGTCGGATAAATGATGGAGGGTGGATCAGGCGCTGCGGCGCCTTTTAGATGCTGCGGCGCTTGGCGGTGACTTCGATCTCGACCTTCATCTCGGGCTTGGCCAGGGCGCTGACGACCAGCAGGGTCGCCGCTGGTCTGATGTCACCGAGCACCTCGCCGCAGACGGCGAAATGGGCATCGATGTAGCTGGCGTCGGTGACGTAGTAGGTCGCACGGACGATATCGGCCATTTCGAAGCCGCCCTCCTTCAGGGCGGCTTCGATGGTCTTGAAGCAGTTGCGTGACTGGCTCGTGACGTCGGCCGGCATGGTCATCGTCGTGTAATCGTAGCCGGTGGTTCCCGCGACGAAGGCGAAATCGCCGTCGATCACGGCGCGGCTGTAGCCGACGGTCTTCTCGAGAGGGGAGCCGGTGGAGATCAGGCGACGGGACATGTTTGGACCTCGACTGAAAGAGGATGTTTTGCGGGGTTAAAGGGCGTTTCCGGCGCCTGCGCAACCCCAAAGGAACGGGCTCGGCGCAGCCACGGCCGGGCGTGCCGCACGGTGCTGCGGCTTCGGTCTTCGCTATGAGAGCGATCCCTTAGGCCGCGTGCGCGTGGAGGGCGCGAACCGCCCTCCGTTTGGGCAGGGCCGCGCCGGTCGGGACGATCATCCCCTCGGCGCCGTCGAGCGCGCCGTCGGCGAACTCGATCGCCAGCAGGCGGTCGCGCTCGAACGGGCCGGGCAGCGACAGCGCGCCGGTCTTTTCCGCCGAGAAGCCGAAACGGCCGTAATAGGGAGCATCGCCGAGCAGGATCACGGCGGCATGCCCGCGCGCCCGGGAGGCGGCCAGCGCCTGATGCATCAGCGCGGCGCCGATCCCGAGCTCGCGGAAGGCAGGGTCAACCGCAAGCGGTCCGAGAACCAGAGCGGGCCTGCCTCCGGCGCTGACGTGCCACAACCGCACGGTTCCCACGAGTGTCCCCTCGCGTACCGCCGACAGGGCAAGGCCTGCAGCAGGTGCGCGCCCGTCGCGGAGGCGCTGGCAGGTGCGGCCGTGGCGGTTCTCGCCAAAGCAGGCATCGAGCAGCGCTTCACGCATCGCGACGTCGGCAGCGCGTTCCGCACGGATCGCGAACGGAGCGGCTTTCGAAGTGAGGGCGACTTGTGGCTTCCGAGGAGCAGTCATGGCGCGTCAGTCCCCGCTTGAGCCGACGCGCGCACTGCACGCCGGTCCAAGACGTCGTCAGAGATCGAAGATGTCAGGGAGGAGCCGGCAAGCCGGCTCCCGGGTTCGTCAGGCCTCAGACGAGAGGCGGCTTAGATGTGGTACGTCTTCAGCGGCGGGATGCCGTTGAACGCCACCGCCGAGTAGGTCGACGTATAGGCCCCGGTGCCTTCGATCAGCAGCTTGTCGCCGATCTCGAGCGTAACGGGGAGCGGATACGGGTTCTTCTCGTAGAGCACGTCAGCGCTGTCGCAGGTGGGACCTGCGAGCACGCACGGGGTCATGTCCGCGCCGTCATGCGGGGTGCGGATGGCGTAGCGGATCGACTCGTCCATGGTCTCGGCGAGACCGCCGAACTTGCCGATGTCCAGGTACACCCAGCGCACCTCGTCGTCGTCGCTCTTCTTCGAGATGAGCACGACCTCGGACTCGATGATGCCGGCGTTGCCCACCATGCCGCGGCCCGGCTCGATGATGGTCTCCGGAATCTGGTTGCCGAAGTGCTTGCGCAGCGCGCGGAAGATCGAGCGGCCGTAGGTCACGACCGGCGGCACGTCCTTCAGGTACTTGGTCGGGAAGCCGCCGCCCATGTTGACCATGGAGAGGTTGATGCCGCGTTCGGCGCAGTCGCGGAACACCTGCGAGGCCATCGCCAGCGCACGGTCCCACGCCTTCACCTTGCGCTGCTGCGAGCCGACGTGGAAGGAGATGCCGCACGGCTCGAGGCCCAGGCGCTTTGCGAGGTCGAGCACCTCGACCGCCATCTCCGGGTCGCAGCCGAACTTGCGCGACAGCGGCCACTCGGCGCCGGCGCAGTCATAGAGGATGCGGCAGAACACCTTCGCAGCCGGCGCGGCTCGGGCGACCTTCTCGACCTCGGCGGCGCAGTCGACCGCGAACAGGCGAATGCCGAGCGCGAAGGCCCGCGCGATATCGCGCTCCTTCTTGATCGTGTTGCCGAAGGAGATGCGGTCGGGCGTCGCTCCGGCGGCCAGCGCCATCTCGATCTCGGCGACCGTCGCGGTGTCGAAGCAGGAGCCCATGGAGGCGAGCAGGGACAGCACTTCCGGCGCCGGGTTCGCCTTGACGGCGTAGAACACGCGGCTGTCGGGCAGCGCCTTGGCGAAGCTCTGGTAGTTGTCGCGCACGACCTCGAGGTCGACGACGAGGCACGGCTCGGTGTCGAGACCTTCCTTGCGGCGGTTGCGCAGGAATTCCTGGATACGTTCGGTCATGGCACTCTCCAACGGTCCCAGCGACGGGATCCGCATCAACGTGACGTCGGATAAGAGTGCTTCGGCCACATCGCGCGATGGAGGCGCGCTGAGGCCAAAAAACTCAAACCAGACTGTGCTGCCGTGGATTGGTTGGGAGAGTTTCCCGCCCGCTCACCTGGCAATGAAGGACAAGCCTTTTCAGTAGCCCGCGCCGGCGTTGGACTGCCGGTAGAGACCAAAAAAGCCCGATCCGTCGTTGCTTTAAGTCGCGTCCCCCGTTGAGAGCGGGGTGCGCCGGTTCGCCTCCGGCTGCCAGTCACGGTTGCAAAGAGCGAAGTCACCTTCGACAAGGCACCTCTTGAGAGAGATGCTGGGCGCTCCGGGTTTGCTTTGATCGTTCGACTTCTCAGTCTTCGACTTCCGCACTTCCGAAGAGCCCCTCGGCTTCTTCACCCCTTGGCGGCTGTCCGGCCTCTTGTCCGGATACCTACCGACTGACACACGACCACAGGCACGTGCGAAATTGGGCAAGACCGCACATAAGCGTTTTGACTCTGCTTCGCAAGAATTTTTTTAGGCTGCGGACAGAATTGCCTAACATCTGCTTGCGCAGTGTTGCGCGAGCGACCCGGGAGATGAACGAGCGTTAAGTTTTCTGTGTCGCGCGCGTGTTGCTCTCGCGCGTGAAGCGTCAGCCGCGCTTGGTGAAGGGCTCGACGCGCTGAGCTGCGCGGATGAACGCGGTCATCACCAGCACGCCGAGTGCGAACAGCACGGCCTGCAGGATGTGCGTGCCCTGGTCGCCGAGACCGAACAGGATCGCGAGCGCCCAGCCGCCGGCAAAGGCCGCGCCGAACACCTCCGCGCCGATCAGGATCGCGGCGCTGACGACGGTGATGACGCTCGGCCAGACGATCTGGCGGGAGGACGAGGAAGGCGCGTTCATGAACTCTGGGATCCCAAGACTTCGAGGGCCGCAATCTCCCCGAAAAGCCGGCCGGGAGCAAGGGCAAATGGCCCAAAAAAGCCCCATCGCGTGCTATAGCTGCCCACAACAATCGAGCCACAAAAATCGGGACTTGTGATGTCAGAACCCCGCCAAAATCCGGACACCGCGATCAATCCGCTGCTGAAGGCCTGGGTGACGCCGTTCGCAACTCCGCCCTTCGACGAGATCAGGCCGGAGCACTTCCTTCCCGCGTTCGAGCAGGCCTTCGCCGATCACGCCGCCGAGATCGCGGCGATCACCAATGATCCGGCCGCGCCCGACTTCGCCAACACCATCACGGCGCTGGAGCGCTCGGGCAAGCTGCTGAGCAAGGTCGCGGCGGTGTTCTACGACCTCGTCTCGGCGCATTCCAACCCGGCCATCCTGGAGATCGACAAGGAAGTTTCCTTGCGGATGGCGCGGCACTGGAATCCGATCATGATGAACGCCGTGCTGTTTGGTCGCATCGCCCATCTGCACGAGAACCGCACTGGCCTCGGTCTCACCCCCGAGCAGCTCCGGCTGCTGGAGCGCACCTACACCCGCTTCCACCGTTCCGGCGCCGGCCTCTCGGAGGAGGCCAAGACGCGGATGGCCGAGATCAACGAAAAACTCGCCCAGCTCGGCACCAGCTTCAGCCATCACCTGCTCGGCGACGAGCAGGAATGGTTCATGGAGCTGGGGGAGGCCGACCGCCAAGGGCTGCCGGAAAGCTTCGTCGACGCCGCCAGGGCTGCGGCAGAAGAGCGCGGCATGGCCGGCAAGGCCATCGTGACGCTGTCGCGCTCCTCGGTCGAGCCGTTCCTGAAGAGCTCGGCGCGGCGCGACCTCCGCGAGAAGGTCTACAAGGCCTTCACGGCGCGCGGCGACAACGGCAATGCCAATGACAACAACGGCATCATCGTCGAGATCCTGAAGCTGCGCGAGGAGAGCGCCAGATTGCTGGGCTATCCGACCTTCGCCGCCTACCGGCTGGAGGATTCCATGGCCAAGACCCCCGACGCGGTGCGCGGCCTCCTGGAGCGGGTCTGGAAGCCGGCCCGGGCACGCGCGCTCGCCGACCGCGACGAGATGCAGGCGCTGATCACGGAAGAGGGCGGCAATTTCAAGCTCGCGCCCTGGGACTGGCGCTTCTACGCCGAAAAACTCCGCCTGCAGCGCGCCAATTTCGACGACGCCGCGATCAAGCCGTACCTGACGCTCGACAACATGATCGCCGCCGCCTTCGACTGCGCGACGCGCCTGTTCGGCATCACCTTCGAGGAGCGCAAGGACGTTCCCACCTGGCACCCGGACGTCCGGGTCTGGGAGGTGAAGGGACCCGATGGCAAGCACAAGGCGCTGTTCTACGGCGACTATTATGCCCGGCCATCGAAGCGGTCCGGCGCCTGGATGACCTCGCTGCGCGACCAGCAGAAGCTCGACGGCGACATCGCGCCGCTCGTCATCAATGTCTGCAACTTCGCCAAGGGAGCCAACGGCGAGCCCTCGCTGCTGTCGCCGGATGACGCCCGCACCCTGTTCCACGAGTTCGGCCACGGCCTGCACGGCATGCTCTCCAACGTGACGTATCCGTCGCTGTCGGGCACGGCCGTGTTCACGGATTTCGTCGAATTGCCGTCCCAGCTCTACGAGCATTGGCAGGAGCGGCCCGAGGTGCTCCAGCAGTTCGCCCGCCACTACCAGACCGGCGAGCCGCTGCCGGACGACCTGCTGCAGCGCTTCCTGGCCGCGCGAAAATTCAATCAGGGCTTTGCCACCGTCGAGTTCGTCTCCTCGGCGCTGATCGATCTCGAATTCCATACCCAGCCGGCTGAGGCTGCGCAGGACGTGCGCGCCTTCGAGAAGAAGGAACTGGAGAAGATCGGCATGCCCGAGGAGATCTCGCTGCGCCACCGGCCCACTCAGTTCGGCCACATCTTCTCCGGCGACCACTATGCCTCCGGCTATTACAGCTACATGTGGTCGGAGGTGATGGACGCCGACGCGTTCGGCGCCTTCGAGGAGGCGGGCAACATCTTCGATCCTGATGTGGCCAAGCGCCTGCACGACGACATCTATTCGACCGGCGGATCGGTCGATCCGCAAGCCGCCTACGAGGCCTTCCGCGGCCGCCCGCCCGAGCCGGATGCGCTGCTGCGTCGCCGCGGCCTGCTCGACGACGCTAAGGCGGCATGATGGGCATGCGCGTCCTGCTTGGAATGCTGCTCGCCGCTGGCCTGTCGCTTGCGTCGGGAGCGGCGAGCGCTCATCCGCATGTCTGGATCACTGCGACCAGCGAGCTGGTTTATGCAGCCGACGGCACCATCACCGGCGTCCGCCACGCCTGGACCTTCGACGACATGTTCTCGGCCTATGCGGTGCAGGGGCTCGAGAGCAAGACCAAGGGGGCCTATACGCGCGAGGAGCTGGGGCCGCTGGCGCAGACCAATGTCGAGTCGCTGAAGGAATATGCCTACTTCACCTTCGCGAAGGCCGACGGCAAGAAGGAGCGCTTCAACGAGCCGGTCGATTATTTCCTCGACTACAAGGATACGGTGCTGACCCTGCACTTCACGCTGCCGCTGAAGAACCCGGTCAAGTCCAAGCAGCTGGTACTCGAAGTGTTCGACCGCTCCTTCTTCATCGATTTCCAGATGGCCAAGGACAATCCGGTCAAGCTGGTCGGCGCACCCCCAGGCTGCCAGATGAAGCTCGACCGACCCAGCGACGGCACCGCGACCGCGCAGAAGCTCAACGAGCAGACTTTTTTGAGCGGCGAGAACACCAATTTCGGCATGATGTTCGCCAACAAGATCACGGTGGATTGCCCTTGACCGGTCGTCTTCAATCCCCGCTCGCCCGCGGGCTGCTCGCCTGCGCTGCGGTCGTCGTCGCTCTGGGCCTGGCCGATGCCGCGCTCCACGACCTTCTCGCGCAAAATCCCTTTGGCGCGCCGCGGCCGGCGCAGGCGGCCGAGCCCGAAGCCAGCGGCATCGTTGGCTGGCTGCTGGCAAAGCAGTCCGAATTCTATCGCCAGATGTCGGCGACCATCCGCGCCGCCAAGTCCGACGGTTCGGCGGTGTGGACGCTGCTTTTCATCTCGTTCGCCTACGGCATCTTTCACGCCGCCGGCCCCGGCCATGGCAAGGCGGTGATCGCCTCCTACCTTGTCGCCAACCGCGAGAGCGCGCGGCGTGGCATCGCGCTGTCGTTCGCCTCGGCGCTGATGCAGTCGCTGGTCGCGATCCTGATCGTCGGCATCTCGGCCTGGATCCTGAACGCCACCGCCAAGACCATGTGCAAGGCAGAGGGCGCGATCGAGATCGCGAGCTACGCCCTGATCGCGCTGTTCGGTCTGCGCCTCGTCTGGGTCAAGGGCCGTACCTTCATCCGCGCGCTCCAGGCGGCCCAGCCGGTGCCGGCGATCGCCGGCGTGCCGCATGATCATCACCATCGTGATGATGCGCACGACCACCATCATCATCACCACGATCATGCTCACGCCCATGACCATCACGGGCACGACCACGTCCACGACGAGCATTGCGGCCATTCCCATGGGCCGATGCCGACCGAGCTCGCCGGCCCCGGCGGCTGGCGGCGCGGCTTTGCGGCGATCCTCACCGTCGGCATCCGTCCCTGCTCGGGCGCGATCCTGGTGCTGGTGTTTGCGCTGGCGCAGGGCCTGTTCTGGGCCGGTATTGCGGCGACTTTCCTGATGGGGCTCGGCACCGCGATCACGGTCGCGGCCATCGCCGTCGTCGCCATCTCCGCCAAGGACATCGCGCAGCGCCTCAGCGCCGGCCGCGACGGCGGCGGCGCGCTGTTCATGCGCGGCATCGAATTCGCAGCGGCCGCCGTCGTGCTGCTGTTCGGTGCAGGGCTCTTGTTCGGCTACATCGCGGCCGAACGGACCACGTGTTTTTGAACCAAGCCCTCGTGCCTCGGACGCAGCGCAGCGTCCCTTCGACGATGCGCTGCAGAGCCGGGGCCCATCTGTCCACGGGGTAGAGCTTGGCTTTCTGTTGGGTCCCGGCTCTGCGGAGCAGCGCAGGGGCGCTCCACTGCGTCCGGGACACGGCAGCTCACACCGGCAAAAACTTTTTCAATGCCGGCATGAAGAAGATCCCGAGATTAATCGCAAAGCCGATGCTCCACAGGATCGAGCGCAGCGTCGGGCGATTGCCGAGATAGGTCAGCACATAGGCGATCCGCACGATCAGGAACAGCACCGCGAGCTCGTCGATCAGGCGCTGCGGCGAATCCCGGAATTCGGCGAGCAGGACGGCGAACGCGAAGAACGGGAAGGTCTCGATGCCGTTCTGGTGGGCGCCGAGCGCGCGCTGCGCGATGGCGTCCTCATAGAAGGCCGGATCGCGCGGCCGTGAATTGTCGAAGCCGCGAAACCTGATCCATTTGATCGAGACGATCGTCGACAGATACAGCAGCAGCGCTCCGAAGACGCACCATTCCGCGAGTGTCATCTTTCCTCCCCCGCTTGGATAGACCGTAGCGAAAGCAGCCTCATCTTGACAAGTTCGGGGCAACGCGCGACGCAACGGCCCATGACGAACGTTGTCCCCATCGAGAGCGCGAAGCCCGCCGTGCAGTCCGGCTGCCCGCAGGTCGGCGTGCTCCTCGTCAATCTCGGCACACCCGATACGGCCGACGCGCCCGGCGTGCGGGTCTATCTCAAGGAGTTCCTTTCGGACCCCCGCGTCATCGAGGACCAGGGCCTGATCTGGAAGCTGGTGCTGAACGGCATCATCCTGCGCAGCCGCCCGCGCACCAAGGCGCTCGACTACCGGAAGATCTGGAACAATGAGCGCAACGAGTCGCCGCTGAAGACCATCACGCGCTCGCAAGCCGACAAGCTCGCCGCCGCGCTGTCGGACCGCGCGCATGTCGCCGTGGACTGGGCGATGCGCTATGGCAATCCGTCGATCGGATCGGGCATCGATGCGCTGATCGCCAAGGGGTGCGAGCGCATCCTCGCCGTGCCGCTCTATCCGCAATATTCCGCGTCGACCTCGGCGACCGTCTGCGACGAGGTGTTCCGCGTGCTCGCACAGCTCCGCAACCAGCCAACGCTGCGGGTGACGCCGCCGTATTATGACGACGCGGCCTATATCGAGGCGCTCGCGACCTCGATCGAGACGCATCTGGCGACATTGTCCTTCAAGCCGGAGCTGATCGTCGCCTCCTTCCACGGCATGCCGAAATCCTACGTCGACAAGGGCGATCCCTATCAGAGCCACTGCATCGCCACGACCGAGGCGCTGCGCCGCCGGCTCGGCATGGACGAGACAAAGCTGCTGCTGACCTTCCAGTCGCGCTTCGGCAATGACGAGTGGCTCCAGCCCTACACCGACAAGACCGTGGAGCGGCTGGCGAAGGAAGGGGTGCGCCGCATCGCGGTGGTGACGCCGGGCTTTTCCGCCGATTGCCTGGAGACGCTGGAGGAGATCGCGCAGGAGAACGCCGAGATATTCAGGCACAATGGCGGTGAAGAGTTTTCCGCAATCCCCTGCCTCAACGACAGTGAGCCTGGGATGGACGTGATCCGCACCCTGGTGCTGCGCGAGCTTCAGGGCTGGATCTGATGGTTGGCCCGGTGAGTCGCCGCGACTGCCTGGCGTTTCTCGGGATGACCGTCGCGCTGCCGGCCGCAGTGCTGGCGCAGCAGGCGAACGCAACGCGCCGGCTCGGCGTGCTGTCGGTGATTGCGGGCGATGAGGTGATCGGCCAGACACGCCTGGCCGAGGCGCTCGCCAGCCATGGCTGGAGGGAGCAGGACAATCTCGGGGTCGACTGGCGCAGCGGCGCCGGCGATCGCGCGCGCATCGCCCTGCTTGCCGACGAGCTGATCGCGCTCAAGCCCGACGTCCTGCTCGCGCTCGGCACACCCTCTGTCGAGGAGCTGCGCCAGCGCACCGCGACGATCCCGATCGTGTTCGCGGTCGTCACCGATCCCGTCAGCCAGGGCTTTGTCAAGAACCTTGCCCATCCCGGCGGTAACGTTACCGGCTTCACCGACTATGACGGTCCGCTGGCCGGCAAATGGCTGGAGATGCTGACGCAGGTCACGCCGAGGGTGTCGCGCGTCTTCGTCGTCTACAATCCCGCCACCGCGCCGTTCGCGCCCCTGATGCTGCGCACGATCGAGGAGGCGGCGCGGACCGTTCACGTGACGGTCGAGCCCGCGCCGGTCCATGATGCCGCCACGATCGCGGCGCTGGCCGCGCGCAAGGAGGGTGGCTTCCTGGTGCTGCCCGATTTCTTCACCATGGCCAATCGGGCGCAGCTCCTGTCGGCCGTCAGCGAAGCGCACGTGCCGGCGGTGTTCTGGAGCCGCACCTTCGTCGATGAAGGCGGGCTGATGTCCTACAGCACGGATAGCGCCGAGCAATTGCGGCGTGCTGCGTCCTACATCGACCGCATCCTCAAGGGCGCGCTGGCGGCCGACCTCCCGGTTCAGAACCCCACCAAATTCGAGCTGGCGATCAACCTTAGGACTGCGCGGGCGATCGGCGTCACGCCTGCCCCGGGCCTCATTGCACTCGCGAACGACGTCATCGAATGAGGTCATCGAACGGACGCCTTGCTCGGTTCGTTAATTCTTGCCGCTAGGTCTCCGCCTGCACGCTTTCAAGAGCCCGTTGCGAATACATATCGTGACCATTCCCTCCCTCTCCGTCTTGTGCAGAATCGGGCCGATACCGACGTGAATCGGCGCTGAACCGTTAGGGTCGCGCTCCCGACCAATGACGGCGCGGGAAAGGGCTTTTCCTGCCTTTGTTTTTCCGCCTTGGAGGAAATATGAGCGGCTTCGACATTTTCGCGATTGTTCTGGTGTTGCTCGTCATCGCCACGCTGCTGGCCGGCGTGAAGACGGTGCCGCAGGGCTATGATTGGACCATCGAGCGGTTCGGCAAATACACGCAGACGCTGAGCCCCGGGCTCAACCTGATCGTGCCTTATTTCGATCGCGTCGGACGCAAGATCAACATGATGGAGCAGGTGATCGACATTCCCGAGCAGGAGGTCATCACCAAGGACAATGCCACCGTAACGGTGGACGGCGTCGCCTTCTTTCAGGTGTTCGACGCGGCGAAAGCGAGCTACGAGGTCGCCAATCTGAACCAGGCGATCACGGTGCTGACCATGACCAATATCCGCTCGGTGATGGGCTCGATGGATCTCGACCAGGTTCTGTCGCACCGCGACGAGATCAACGAGCGCCTGTTGCGCGTCGTCGACGCCGCGGTCTCGCCGTGGGGCGTCAAGGTCAACCGCATCGAGATCAAGGACATCGTGCCGCCCGCCGATCTCGTCGAGGCGATGGGCCGGCAGATGAAGGCCGAGCGCGTCAAGCGCGCCGACATTCTCGCCGCCGAAGGCCAGCGCCAGTCCGAGATCCTGCGCGCCGAGGGCGCCAAGCAGGGCCAGATCCTGCAGGCCGAGGGCCGCCGCGAGGCCGCCTTCCGCGACGCCGAGGCGCGCGAGCGCCTCGCCGAGGCCGAAGCCAAGGCGACGCAGGCGGTGTCGGAGGCCATTTCCAAGGGCGACGTCGCTGCGCTGAACTATTTTATCGCCGACAAGTATATCAAGGCGTTCGGCCAGTTCGCGGACGCGCCGAACCAGAAGATCATCATGCTGCCGGTGGAAGCCGTGAGCATGCTGGGCTCGCTCGCCGGTATCGGCGAGATCGCCAAGGCGACGTTCGGGGAGAGTGCTGCATCGGCTGCGGCCGCGGCCCGTCGCGGCAGTTCGGTGCCGCCGTCAGGCCCGACGCCGCCGGCCGTGCCGCCGCAGTAACGGGATTTGCGCGTATGCTCAGGAAAAATGGGTATCGGTTTTCCGATGAGGACATGCGCCAATATGACGAGGTCGTGTCATGACCGAGATGTTCGCATCGCTCGGCAACTGGAATTGGCTGATCTTCGGCTTCATCCTGATGGCGCTGGAAACGATCGCGCCGGGCGTATTCCTGTTCTGGCTCGGGCTTGCGGCCTTGCTGGTCGGCCTGGTCTCGTTCGCGGTCGCGATGTCCTGGCAGATCCAGCTCGTGATGTTCGCCATCTTCGCGGCAGCGGCGGTGCCGGTGTGGCGGCGGCTCGCCCGTCCGAAGCTGGACGCCAGCGCCAGCCCCTTCCTCAACAAGCGCACTGAGGCGCTGCTCGGCCGCGAGTTCACGCTGGAGAAGCCGATCATCGACGGCTCCGGCACGGTCCGCATCGGCGACACCGTGTGGCGCGTCGCCGGCCCCGACACGCCGGCGGGAGCGCGGGTGAAGGTGGTGCAGGTGGACGGCGCCAACCTGACGGTCGCGGTGACGTAGCGATTCTGCCCTTCCCTGGAGGTCCCTGAAGGGAAGGGTTGGCTGAGCGCAGCGAAACTGCGCGGTGGATGACAGTCCTCGAACGGTGCCCGAGCCGAGAGATCACCTCGCGCCGGGGACGGATTGCCTCACCCGAACAGCGGCGTGCCCGGCACGAAGGCGTCAAAGGCGGCCCAGAACTGCGAGCGGTAGCGGTCTTGCTCCTGCAGGATCTCGTGCTTGGCGCCGGCGATCACGAGATGCGAGCCGGCGCGCAAGTGATAGGCGAACTCCTCGATCGCCGCGGTCGAGACCACGGTGTCGTTGGAGGCCGCCAGCATCAGGATCGGCTGGCGGATCTCGGACGGGTAGTTCGTGCGCTTAAAGGTGTGCATCGCGCGGAACGCAGTGTCCGCCCAGGCGATCGTCGGCGAGGCCAGGCCCAGCGTCGGGTCCTCCTCCAGGATCGCGGCATTGCGCGCATAGCGCACGGGATCGCTGGTCACGGGATTGTTGATGAAGGGATCGAGCCCGGTGAGGCGGTCGCTGCCGCCGGGAACGTAACGGCCGCCCTGCCCGAGCAGGCGCATCGTCTTGAGCAGCGCACGCACCGGAAACGAGGTGGTGCGGCCGGGCAGGTCGATCATCGGCGCCGACAGCACCATGCGGTCGAACCAGCGCTTGCCCGCATGCGCAACCCGCAGCAGCACCGTGCCGCCCATGGAGTGGGCGAGCGCGAAGAACGGCGGCGGACAGTCCGGCAGCACCACCTGCTGCACGAAGGCCTCGACGTCGATTTCGAAATCGGCGAAATCGCGCACATAGCCCTTGCGCGGATCGCGCAGGCGCCGCGCGGAATGGCCCTGGCCGCGCCAGTCGATCATCGCCACCGCAAAGCCGCGGTCGCGCAGGTCGCGCACGGTCTCGAAATATTTTTCGATCTGCTCGCTGCGCCCGGTGAAGACGCAGACCGTGCCCTTGCGGTTCGCCGGTGGCGCCCAGCGCGCAAAGCGCAGCTCAACGCCGTCGGACGTCTTGATCGTGCCGCTGACGACGTCTTCGGGAACGGGGTTGGACGGAATCGAGACCAGCGTCATGATGGGAGTGCGTGGGCGCCAAGTGCTGCAAATCAAGGGGCGGGAGCGCCGAAAAGGGGCCAGTGCCACCCTCTTGAACGCCGTCTGGACTCACCCATATCACCTTCGTGCAGGCCGCTACCAGTGTTTCGGAACCGGAACATCAGGCTGCACACAGACTAAAGCCCGGCCCGATTGGCGGGCGGGTTACCAACAGTCGCTCAATGGAGGACTTGAACCATGCGTACCTACGACCTCACCCCGTTTTATCGTTCCACCGTCGGCTTCGACCGCCTCTTCAACCTGCTCGACCAGGCCGGTTCGGACGGCAGCCCCGGTTATCCCCCCTATAACATCGAGCGTACCGGCGAGAACGCCTACCGCATCACCGTTGCGGTCTCGGGCTTCTCCAAGGATGAGCTCTCCATCGTCGCGAAGGAAAACACGCTGACGATCAAGGGCGAGAAAGTCGCCAACGAGAACAGCAAGTCCGAGGTGCTCTATCGCGGCATCGCCGCGCGTGCCTTCGAGCGTGCCTTTCAGCTTGCCGACTTCGTGCAGGTGAAGGACGCCTCGCTCGAGAACGGGCTGCTTCACGTCGATCTCGTGCGCGAGATTCCCGAAGCCAAGAAGCCGCGCCAGATCGCGATCAACGCCGCCGCGCCGAAGGCGCAGGTGATCGAGAACTCGGCCGCGCAAGCCGCCTGAGACAAGCGACCTCCAGGTTGCGAAAACGCCCCGGTGCCCCGGGGCGTTTTTTCATTTTGCATCGCATCACAGAACGGTGAGGACCGTAACGCCGCGGCCTCGCGCTCCGTCCTTTGGGCATCACACCCTAACGAGACGGAAGATGATCATGTCACTCTGGCGCAGCCTTTTCGTCGCCGCGAGCCTGTTGGCGGCCCCGCTCAGCCTCGCTCACGCGCAAGCACCGCAGACCGTGAAGGCCAAGAACGTCGTACTGGTGCATGGCGCCTGGGCCGACGGGTCGAGCTGGTCGGAAGTCATTCCGATCCTTCAGGCCGCCGGACTGCATGTCACCGCCGTGCAGAACCCGCTGTCGTCGCTCGCGGACTCCGTCGATGCGACCAGGCGCGCGCTGGCCGAGCAGGATGGACCGACCGTGCTGGTCGCGCATTCCTGGGGCGGCACCGTGATCAGCCAGGTCGGCACCGACCCGAAGGTCACCGGCCTCGTCTATGTCGCAGCACGCGCGCCTGACGCGAATGAGGACTTCGTCGCGCTCTCGAAGCAATTCCCGACCGGCCCCCTGCGCGCCGGGATCGTCGAACGCGACGGCTACACCAAGCTGTCGGAAGACTCCTTCCTGAAGTACTTCGCCAATGGCGTGAAGCCGGAGCAGGCGAGGGAGCTCTACGCCGTGCAATGGCCGACGGCCGCCTCGATCTTCGCCGGCCGCACCACGGAAGCCGCGTGGCGCTCCAGGCCGAGCTGGTACGCGGTGTCGAAGAACGACTACACCATCAACCCCGATCTCGAGCGCTTCCTCGCCAAGCGCATGAACGCGACCACGGTCGAGCTCGATGCCGGCCACCTCTCACTGGTGTCGCATCCGAAGGAGGTCGCGAATTTGATTCTGGAAGCGGCAGGGTATCCGCGGAGCTGAGGGGCGGTCGCTGAGATCGCAAAAGCGGCCCGAGATTCTCGGGCGCCTTTTTGTTTTGCCCAACTCTCTCCCCGCTGTCGTCCCTGCGAACGCAGGGGCCCATAACCCCAGGGAGCAGTTTGGCGAAGACTATTGGTTCGGTACTCGCGCCTCATCCCCACCGATAGATCACGCGGTATGGATCCCCTGCGTTCGCAGGGACGACACCGTTTGTGTGGTCATCCCCTTCGCATCAAACGCGCAGCGCTAATCTAGCCCCTGCGCGGCAGGCATCTCCTGTGTCGGCAGAATGGTAGGAGCTGGCTTGGCTTGCCCCACGGCTGGCGCGGCGGCTTGCGGCGCCGCTTCAGCAGGCCTCGCCTGCACGGCCGCCGTCTGTTGCGCGGGCTGGGCCTGCTGCGTCACCGGCTCAGCCGGCTTCACTGCTGCGACCGGCGCCTCGGCGCGCTGCGGGGCGGCTTTGGGCAGCGGCACTGTGCGGCTGGCGACATGAGGAATCGGGGCGGGCGGACGCGGCGGGCCACCGCGGACCATGATCGGCGGCGGCAGCGCACTTTGCGGACGGTAAGGTGTCACCGCGGGTTCGTCATACGCAGGCGCCATGCCATAGGCATCGGCAGCCGGCATGAAGCGGATGATCCTGCCGTCGCGGGCGTCGATCACGAGCCGGCCGTCGTCGCCGCGGCGGTCGATCACCGCGATGGTGTAGACGCTGCCGCGCAGGCGCGGGATGCCCAGCGGCGAGAAGCCGTTCTCGCGCAGCACCGTGTAGACCTCGGTGGCGGGCAGCAGGGCGGGGGCCGGCCCGCGCTCCTCATAGCCGTAGCCATAGCCGTAACGCGGTGGCGGTGGCGGCGGGGCGTAAGGCGCGTCGAAATCCGACACGGCGGTCACGGCCCTGCCGCCGATTCCGTTCGCCGGAACCTGCGCTTGCGTCCCGGTCGCGGCCAGCGCCAACGCGGCGGCGGCCACACATCCTGTGAAAAACTTCATGGTCGACACGCTCCTGTCAGGCCCCCGATGCTCGCGCTCTTTCGCTTCTTGCGGCGTGGCGCGGCTTTCGAAGAGCTGATCCGAAGCTTCAATGGGGATTTCGGCGCGGCTTGGGCCGGATCAGGGCGCGTTTGCTTCAAAACCGGGGCCGCGCAACTTTCGGAAAGCGATTGATTGACTTATCGGGAATCGGGACTTCCGCGCGCTTGTGTGCTAGACAAAAATTTGGCAAGGTGATGGTTAGGACAGGAAGACTGTCTCAATTTTGCCTGCGGTTCCGGCACAGGGATTGCAGCGAAAGCTGGCACTTTCGAGCGCCAGGAAGGTACCAGGCAAAGCCGTTCTCGGGGACGTAGAACGCCTAGGCCTGAATTTAAGAAAATGCGGCTCGCTAGCGGACGAGCGGTGACCCAGAGGCGGGTGCCGCGGAACGCCCAAGGTGCGCCGAAGATGGCGGTGAGGCAGCTTGCCGCACGGAGAGGACAGGAACAATGAACGGGTCGCAATTCGAGCGCGCAAACATCGTGGCAGAACAGCTGTCGGCGACGGTCGCCTCGAAACCGGCCGATCCGATTCAGGAGCACAACTCCCGTCCGGCCGCCGAAGGCCTCTACGATCCGAGCCTGGAGAAGGATTCCTGCGGCGTCGGCTTCATCGCCAATATCAAGGGCAAGAAGTCGCACGAGATCGTCTCGGACGCGCTGAGCATCCTCTGCAATCTCGAGCATCGCGGCGCGGTCGGCGCCGACCCGCGCGCCGGTGACGGTGCCGGCATCCTGGTGCAGATCCCGCACGCCTTCTTCGGCCGCAAGGCCAAGGAACTCGGCTTCGCGCTGCCGGCGCCCGGTGAATACGCTATCGGTGCGCTGTTCATGCCCCGCGACACCGCCTGGCGCAATGTCATCAAGAGCATCATCGCCGACCAGATCAAGGAAGAGGGTCTGACCCTGCTCGGCTGGCGCGACGTGCCGACCGACAATTCCTCGCTCGGCGCCACCGTAAAGCCGACCGAGCCCGCCTGCATGCAGGTGTTCATCGGCCGCAACGGCGTCGCCAAGACGGAGGACGAGTTCGAGCGCCGGCTCTACATCCTGCGCAAGTCGATCTCGCAGGCGATCTACCAGCGCCGCGACCGCGGCCTTGCCGGCTACTATCCCTGCTCGATGTCCTGCCGCACCGTGATCTACAAGGGCATGTTCCTCGCCGACCAGCTCGGCAAGTACTATCCCGATTTGCACGAGGCGGACTTCGAGAGCGCGCTCGCGCTGGTGCATCAGCGCTTCTCGACCAACACCTTCCCGGCCTGGTCGCTGGCGCATCCGTACCGCATGATCGCGCATAACGGCGAGATCAACACGCTGCGCGGCAACGTCAACTGGATGGCGGCGCGCCAGGCTTCGGTGAGCTCCGAACTCTACGGCAAGGACATCAACCGGCTCTGGCCGATCTCTTACGAGGGCCAGTCCGACACCGCCTGCTTCGACAACGCGCTCGAATTCCTGGTGCAGGGCGGTTACTCGCTGCCGCATGCCGTCATGATGATGATTCCGGAGGCGTGGGCCGGCAATCCGCTGATGGATGAGAAGCGCCGCGCCTTCTACGAATATCATGCCGCGCTGATGGAGCCGTGGGACGGCCCCGCCGCGATCGCCTTTACCGACGGCCGCCAGATCGGCGCGACGCTCGACCGCAACGGCCTGCGGCCGGCGCGCTATCTCGTCACCAAGGACGACCGCATCGTGATGGCGTCCGAGATGGGCGTGCTGACGATCCCCGAGGACCAGATCATCACCAAGTGGCGCCTGCAGCCGGGCAAGATGCTGCTGGTCGACCTCGAGCAGGGCCGCCTGATCCCGGACGACGAGATCAAGGCCGAGCTCGCCAAGAGTCATCCATACAAGGAGTGGCTGGAGCGGACTCAGATCGTGCTTGAAGAGCTGCCGAAGGTGCCGACCACCGGCGTGCGCTCGAACCTGTCGCTGCTCGATCGCCAGCAGGCGTTCGGCTACAGCCAGGAAGACATCACCATCCTGATGACGCCAATGGCGGCCACCGGTGAGGAGGCAGCCGGCTCGATGGGCAACGACACGCCGATCTCGGCGCTGTCGCATAAGGCCAAGCCGCTGTTCACCTATTTCAAGCAAAACTTCGCGCAGGTCACCAACCCGCCGATCGATCCGATCCGCGAGGAGCTGGTGATGAGCCTCGTCTCGATTATCGGGCCACGGCCGAACCTGTTCGACCTGCAGGGCATGGCCACGACCAAGCGCCTCGAAGTGCGCCAGCCGATCCTGACCGATGCGGATCTCGAAAAGATCCGTTCGATCTCGGACGTCGCCGAATCGCACTTCAAGTCGCGCACGCTGGACACCACCTTCCACGCCGGTCTCGGCGCGGCCGGCATGGATCAGGTGCTGGACGAGCTCTGCGCGCGCGCGGAAAGCGCGGTGCGCGAGGGCGTCAACATCATCATCCTGTCCGACCGCATGGTCGGCACCGACCGCGTGCCGATCCCCTCGCTGCTGGCCTGTGCCGCCGTGCATCATCATTTGATCCGCACCGGCCTGCGCACCTCGGTCGGCCTCGTCGTCGAATCCGGCGAGCCGCGCGAAGTGCATCATTTCGCGTGCCTTGCCGGCTACGGTGCCGAAGCGATCAATCCTTACCTCGCGTTCGAGACCATCATCGCGATGAAGGACCGCCTGCCCGGCTCGCTCGACGACTACGAGATCGTCAAGCGCTACATCAAGTCGATCGGCAAGGGCCTGCTCAAGGTGATGTCCAAGATGGGCATCTCGACCTACCAGTCCTATTGCGGCGCGCAGATCTTCGACGCCGTCGGCCTCAAGGCGGACTTCGTGTCGAAGTTCTTTGCGGGTACCCACACCCGTGTCGAAGGCGTCGGCCTTGCCGAGATCGCCGAAGAGGCCGTGCGCCGCCATGCCGACGCGTTCGGCGAGGCGCAGGTCTACAAGACCTCGCTCGATGTTGGCGGCGAATATGCCTATCGCAGTCGCGGCGAGGACCATGCCTGGACCGCCGAGTCGGTGTCGCTGCTCCAGCACGCCGCGCGCGGCAATTCGCAGGAGCGCTACCGCGCCTTCGCGAAGATCCTCAACGAGCAGTCGGAGCGCCTGCTGACGCTGCGCGGCCTGTTCCGGATCAAGAACGCCGAGGAGGAGAAGCGCAAGCCGGTGCCGCTCGACCAGGTCGAGCCGGCCAAGGAGATCGTCAAGCGTTTTGCCACCGGTGCGATGAGCTTCGGCTCGATCTCGCGCGAGGCGCACACCACGCTGGCGATCGCCATGAACCGGATCGGCGGCAAGTCGAACACCGGTGAAGGCGGCGAGGAAGCCGACCGCTTCAAGCCGATGCCGAACGGCGACTCCATGCGCTCGGCGATCAAGCAGGTCGCCTCGGGCCGCTTCGGCGTCACCACGGAGTATCTCGTCAACTCCGACATGATGCAGATCAAGATGGCGCAGGGGGCCAAGCCCGGCGAAGGCGGCCAGCTGCCTGGCCACAAGGTCGACGCGACCATCGCCAAGGTGCGTCACTCGACCCCGGGGGTCGGCCTGATCTCGCCGCCGCCGCACCACGACATCTATTCGATCGAGGACCTCGCGCAGCTCATCTACGACCTCAAGAACGTCAACCCGGCAGGCGACGTCTCGGTCAAGCTCGTCTCCGAGATCGGCGTCGGCACGGTCGCGGCGGGCGTCGCCAAGGCGCGCGCCGACCATGTCACCATCGCGGGCTTCGAGGGCGGCACCGGCGCTTCGCCGCTGACCTCGATCAAGCACGCCGGCTCGCCCTGGGAGATCGGGCTTGCCGAAACCCACCAGACCCTGGTGCGCGAGCGGCTGCGCAGCCGCATCGTGGTGCAGGTCGATGGTGGCTTCCGCACCGGCCGTGACGTCGTGATCGGCGCGCTGCTCGGGGCCGACGAGTTCGGCTTCGCCACCGCGCCCTTGATCGCGGCCGGCTGCATCATGATGCGCAAGTGCCATCTCAACACCTGCCCGGTCGGCGTCGCGACCCAGGACCCTGTCCTGCGCAAGCGCTTCACCGGCCAGCCCGAGCACGTGATCAACTACTTCTTCTTCGTCGCGGAGGAAGTCCGCGAGATCATGGCTTCCCTCGGCTTCCGCACCTTCAACGAGATGGTCGGCCAGGTTCAGCTGCTCGATCAGACCAAGCTGGTCGCGCACTGGAAGGCCAAGGGCCTCGATTTCTCGAAGCTCTTCGTCAAGCAGAAGGAAGAGAAGGGCCAGAAGATCTATCACTCCGAGCGCCAGAACCATCATCTGGAGGCGGTGCTCGACCGCACGCTGATCGAGAAGGCGCAGCCCGCGCTCGACCGCGGCGCGCCCGTGAAGATCGAGGCCACGATCAATAGCACCAACCGCTCCGCCGGCGCCATGCTGTCGGGCGCGGTCGCCAAGATCTACGGCCATGCGGGTCTTCCGCACGACACGATCCATGTCAGCCTCAAGGGCACCGCCGGTCAGGCCTTCGGCGCCTGGCTCGCGCACGGCGTCACCTTCGAGCTCGAGGGCGAAGCCAACGACTATGTCGGCAAGGGTCTCTCCGGCGGCAAGATCATCGTCAAGCCGCCGCGGAACGGCGGCATCGTGCCGGAAGAGAGCATCATCGTCGGCAACACCGTGATGTACGGCGCGATCGAGGGTGAGTGCTACTTCCGCGGCATCGCCGGCGAGCGCTTCGCCGTACGCAACTCGGGCGCGGTCGCCGTGGTCGAGGGCGCGGGCGATCATTGCTGCGAATACATGACTGGCGGCATCGTGGTCGTGCTCGGCAAGACCGGACGCAATTTCGCGGCCGGCATGTCGGGCGGCATCGCCTATGTGCTGGACGAGGCCGGCGACTTCGACAAGCTGTGCAACCTCAGCATGGTCGAGCTCGAGCCGGTCCTGTCGGAAGAGCTGATCAACGCCGGCACCTACAATCACGCCGGTGACCTCGAAGCGCACGGCCGGGTCGACGTGTTCCAGAACCTGCTCGATTCCGACGTCGAGCGTCTGCATGTCCTGATCACGCGCCATGCGAAAGCGACCGGCTCCAGGCGCGCCGCCGAGATCCTTGCCAATTGGAAGGACTGGCTGCCCAAATTCCGCAAGGTGATGCCGGTCGAGTACCGGCGCGCGCTGCGCGAGATGGCCGCCAACGCGGACGCCGAGCCGAAGATCGCGATCGGGGCGTAATTCTTACCTCGCGTCATTCCGGGGCGCGCGAAGCGGGAACCCGGAATCTCGCAAAGATAACCTCCAGGTTCCGGGTCTGCGCGCGGCGCGCGCATCCCGGAACGACGGAAAAGAAAACTAAGCGGCAGGGACTTCGGGTTTAATGGGCAAGATCACGGGTTTTCTCGAAATCGAACGGCATGACCGCAAGTACACCCCGGTCGCCGAGCGCGTGAAGCATTACAAAGAGTTCGTCGTTCCCCTGAGCGAGAAGGAAGTGCGCGACCAGGCCGCGCGCTGCATGAATTGCGGCATTCCCTATTGCCACGGCACCGGCTCGGTCGCGCCCGGCACGCCCGGCTGCCCGGTCAACAACCAGATCCCCGACTGGAACGACCTCGTCTATCAGGGCAATTGGGAAGAAGCTTCGCGCAACCTGCACTCGACCAACAATTTCCCCGAGTTCACCGGGCGCATCTGCCCGGCGCCGTGCGAAGCGTCCTGCACGCTCAACATCGACGACAACCCCGTCACCATCAAGACGATCGAATGCGCGATCGTCGACCGCGCCTGGGACAATGGCTGGCTGAAGCCTGAGGTCGCCGCCGCGAAGACCGGCAAGAAGGTCGCCGTGATCGGCTCGGGTCCGGCCGGCATGGCCTGCGCGCAGCAGCTCGCGCGCGCCGGCCACGACGTGCATCTGTTCGAGAAGTACGCCAAGGCCGGCGGCCTCTTGCGTTACGGCATTCCCGATTTCAAGATGGAGAAGGGCATCATCGACCGCCGCGTCAAGCAGATGGAAGACGAAGGCGTCACCTTCCACTACAACAGTCATGTCGGCGCCGAGGGCAATGTCGATCCGCGCGAGATGCTCAACGAGTATGACGCGATCGCCCTGACCGGCGGCGCGGAAGCCCCGCGCGATCTGCCGATCCCCGGCCGCGAGCTCGACGGCATCCACTACGCCATGGATTTCCTGCCGCAGCAGAACCGCCGCGTCTCCAATGAGCCGCTGGGCGGCGTCCGGGAGATTTTGGCCGACGGCAAGCATGTCGTCGTCATCGGCGGCGGCGACACCGGAAGCGACTGCATCGGCACCTCGCTGCGCCAGGGCGCGCTGTCGGTGACCCAGCTCGAGATCATGCCCGCTCCCCCCGAGCGCGAGAACAAGGGCCTGACCTGGCCGAACTGGCCGGTAAAGATGCGCACCTCCTCCAGCCAGGCCGAAGGCGCGGTCCGGGAATACGCCGTGCTGACCCAGAAGTTCTCGGGTGAGAACGGCAAGGTCAAGAAGCTGCACTGTGTCCGCGTCGACGACAAGTTCAAGCCGATTGCCGGCACCGAGTTCGAGCTCGACGCCGAGCTCGTCCTGCTGGCCATGGGCTTCGTGCACCCCGTGCACGAGGGCCTGCTCAAGCAGCTCGCGGTCGAGCTCGACGCGCGCGGCAACGTCAAGGCCAACACGCTCGACTACCAGACCTCCCGCCCGAACGTGTTCTCCGCCGGCGACATGCGCCGCGGCCAATCGCTGGTGGTGTGGGCGATCCGCGAAGGCCGGCTGTGCGCAAGGTCGATCGACACATTCCTGATGGGGAAGACGGATCTGCCGCGGTAGTTTTCGTTCCGCTGCCAAATTTACGAAAGGTGTCCTCGCCCGGCTTGACCGGGCGATCCAGCATTCCAGAGACGTCAAACGTATACGGATAAGCCGCGGCGTACTGGATGCCCCGGTCAAGCCGGGGCATGACAGCCGAGTGGGTGGCGACAGCAGTGGGTCTCAGTCTCCAAGACGTGTGGAAAATGCTTCGCATCCCACTCGTCAAGCCGGAACATCAGCTACCGTATTCGAGAAGTTTGTCGGTTGGCCGATAAGGACGCCTCGAAACTTCGACGTCCGATGCTACATCACTTGGCATCAAGTGAAAATGCTCGTTGGTCTCACTGAGGGCCAGCAGTTCTTGACCAGAAGGTCTCGGCCTTTGGGATTGAGCCATAGCTCGAATTCACCCGCCGAATTGATATCCAAAGTAATTCGAGCTGCCATGGCGGCTTTTCCTCAATTCTGCAGCCTCACCCCCAGCATCACCACAGTCCCCTGCGAGCTCGATCCCGCCTGGTTCGAATCCAGGATGTCGTGACGCAGCGTGCCCTTGACCCAGAGGTTGCGGTTGAGCTTGTAGATCAGGTTGCCTTCGAGCGAGTAGGTTTTGTCGTTGCGGCCCTGGTTCTGGTAGTCGTAGGTGCCGTAGGTGAACTTGCCGATGGCGGTGAGCCAGCGGCGGAAGTCGTGGTCGACTTCGGCGGCATAGGTGTGCACGAGCACGCCGGATGAGCCGGGGACCGTGGTCTCGTTGATCTGCGTGTCGGTGAAGAATTTGACCGTGGTGAGACCGCTCGCATTCCAGATCAGCGAGCCCGCGGTGAGGAAGCCCGAGAGCTGGCTGAGGCGCGGGTCGACATAGTTGCGCGCGGAGTAGCCGACCGAGATCTCTCCCGTGAGAATGCGCGAGAACTCAAAGGACGAGCCGACCTTGGCATAGCCGCCGTTTGAATCGCGCAAGTAGCCGTTGCGGTCGGCGGCCTGATCGTGGACGCGGGTGTCGCCCTCAATTTCGACGAAGGGTTTGAGGCCCGGCTTCAGCTCGTAGGAGAAGCGCCCGACGCCGCCATATTGGTTGAAGTCGCGGTCGTTATTGCCAGAGGTCGAGCCGTCGGTGAGCTTTGAATCCGTGTAGGCGGTGCGGTCGACGGTGGCGCCGGCGGCGACCTGGAAGCGGTTGAAGGTCTGGTCGAAGCCGATCGTCGTGCCATAGCTGGCATAGACCGGATATTTCTGCAGGCCGGCCTGCACGTTCGGGCTGCCGGGATTGTCGGTGGCGAGCCGCAGGCGCAGCTGCGAGGTCAGCTTGAGATCGCGGTCGACGTCGAGGCGGCCGTCGACATGGCCGGTGAAATCGGGCCGGTCGATGTCGACCGGCGAGGGCGAGGCAAAGCCGTTGATCGTCGCCGGCATGTTGTTGGTGTAGCCCGAGAACGAGCCGCGCAGGTCAGCGACCAATGCGTGGCGCTCCCAGTCGGAGATCACGAGGAGGTCAGGCGCGACGACATAAGCCGGCGAGCCGACCGGCTTGTTCAGGCGCGCCGGATTGGTGTCGTAGCCGGCGGAGAGCTCAAGCCCGCCCTTGATCAGGAAGCTGCCGGCATAATCGCCGACCGCGCCGAACGCATCGTCATCGGCTTTGAGGCGGCGGCGCAGCGGCTGTCCGGGCACGATGCCGGCCATCGCCGGGGCGACCGGTGTCTTGTGCGCGGTCTCGGACGGCGGCGGCGCGATGCGCGGCGGGCCGAGCGTCGTCACCGGCGTTGCGGGCGGTGGCGGCGAGCCGGGCCCGAGCGGGCGCTTGGGCTTGGCCTGGCCGGGATAGAGCTTTGGCTGCTGCCGTTTGCGGTTGAGCGAGTCGTAGCCGGAGCTGCTTGCGCCATTGGCGGCGGGCAGACCGTAGGTCGGGGCCTGACCGGCTGTGTTTTGGCCGAGGCGCGAAGTCGTCGGCATCTGCTGGCGCTTGCGCGGATCGGCACCGGGATCGGGCAGCGTGGGCAGCGCGTCCGAGGGGGCTTGCGGCACGCCCGCCGTGCGGCGCGTCGGCAGCGTGTCGGGCGAGGCGAAGCCGCCGCGATTGGGATTGAACAGGTCGGGCGTGAGGCTCTGGGCGGTCGCCGGGCTGCTTCCGAGGGCGGTCAGCGCAAGGCACGGGACAAGGCACGGCAAAGCCGCACGCAGCAATTGCGCGCGTTTGCTCCGGCCCATGCCTGGAGACGACCCCACGATGGAATAACCCCAACGAAATCAAGTACTTTCATGATGGCCTCCCCACCCGCTGGCGGGAACCATCGTTAATGGACTTAAAACAATTATGGTTAATGACCGGTTGAGGGCATTTGCGGCTGCGTCGCCTCACCCGCCCGGGCGTGCTAAGCAGGCGCCAACGGGCGAACGCCCCACCTCCCGGGACCTGATCATGCCGAGTTCGAAACCGCTGATGACCCAATCATCCGGCCCCATTCCTGATAGCGTCGAATCCGCGCTCCGCACGCTGGAGACGGAGAGCGGCGGCATCACCGCGCTTGCCGCCGCGCTGCGCGGCCCGTTGGGGGTGACCTTCGCCAAGGCGGTCGATCTGATCCGCAACGCCAAGGGCCGCGTCATCGTCACCGGGCTCGGCAAGTCCGGCCACATGGCGCGCAAGATCGCGGCGACACTGGCCTCGACCGGCACGCCCGCCTTCTTCGTTCACACCGCGGAAGCCGCCCATGGCGACCTCGGCATGATCACCGCGGACGACGTCGTCATGGCGCTGTCCTGGTCCGGCGAGCAGCCGGAGATGAAGACGCTGGTGAATTATTCGGCCCGCTTTGCGATTCCCATGATCGCGGTGACGTCGAACGCCATGTCCTCGCTGGGCCAGGCCGCCGACATCGTGATCGAGCTGCCGAAGGCGCGCGAGGCCTGCCCGCACAATCTGGCGCCGACCACCTCGACCATGATGCAGGTCGCGATCGGCGATGCCATCGCGATCGCGCTGCTCGAAGGCCGTGGCTTCACCGCGCTGGAGTTCGCGCATTTCCATCCCGGAGGCAAGCTGGGCGCGATGCTGAAATTCGTCCGCGACTACATGCGCACGGGCGCCGAGATTCCGTTAAAGCCGCTCGGCACCAAGATGTCGGATGCGGTGGTCGAGATGTCGGCCAAGGGCCTCGGCTGCGTCTGCATCGTCGATGAGGCCGGCGGGATCGCGGGCATCATCACCGATGGCGACCTGCGCCGTCACATGCGCCCCGATCTGCTGACGGCGTCGGTCGACGAGATCATGACCAGGCAGCCGAAGACCGTGCCGCCCTCGATGCTCGCCACCGAGATGATCGAGGTGCTGAACACAAGCAAGATCACGACACTGATCGTGACCGACGCGGACGAGGTGGTCGGCATCGTGCATCTGCACGACCTCTTGCGGGCGGGCGTGGCGTAGTCCTACCGCCACCGGGCGCGGGACAAGCCCGGGCACATCAGCTCACAGCGTCTTCAGATACTCGATCAGCTCGTAGCGCTCGTCGTCGTCCTTGAACATGCGGCCGATCACGCCGTCGCGTCGCGGCTCGCCGTCCCTGAGCTCGAATGAATGGCCGAGCACGCTGTTGCCCTGGATCGGCTTGCCGTCGGGTCCGGTCATGGAGAACTGCGTTTCGCCTGTCTTGCAGCGCTCGTCGGCGGTGACGGCGAAACCGACGGCCACGGGATCATAGTCGCGGCGGCCCATGCAGAATTTGATCGGGCGCTCGTTCTGCGGCTTCAGCAGCCAGTACAGCGAAGGCACCGAGCCGTTGTGCAGGTAGGGCGCCGTCGCCCAGATGCCGTTCAGCGGGCGCGCGCGATAGCGCGCTCCCCCCGCCGGATTGAGGCAGTTCTTGCGCGCGAGATTCCACAGCTTCGCCCGCTCGGCCTCCGATAGCTTCTCGTCGTCCATCCATTTGCGGGCGACGAGGTCCACCACTGTCATCAGCCCGAGCGCATAGACCATCTCGTTGGGCGAGGTGCTCGCGGTCGGGACCTCGCATTGCCACCATGTCTGCAGGTCCGCCGTATTCACCTTCAGGAAGCCGGGGACATCGATGATCCTGTTGCTGAGCACGAGCGTCTGCTCGGGGTCGGTGTTGATCTCCTTGAGGGGAATCGTGACCGCGTTCAGCACCTTGCTGTCGCCGCTCGGCTCCCAACGTTTTGACGACCAGAACGCCGGGGTGTCGATCGCCGGCAGATGGCATCCGGCACACATCTCGGCGTAGATCTTGCGGCCCTTCTCGACCTTGTCCCTGTCGATCCTCCAGGCATCGCCGAGTATCTGCGAGGGCCATTTCGGCGACAGCAGGCCGCCGAATTTCGGACCGGTGGCGGGATCGGGCGACTTGAAGGGATCGGGACCCCTCAGCATGTCCTCGATCCAGCCGAGCGTGTTGACGTGAACCGAGGAGCGCCAAATCCGGTCGCCGGGATAGGCGTCGGAGAGGTTGAGCAGCGCCGTCACGCCGAGCGCTTCGCCGGCGTTGCGGATCAGCGGCTGCTCGATCGAGGCGTCGTATTGGGCGAACTTGAACCACGGCACGGTCCAGATCGGGGGATAGCTCACCGGCGCGTCCTGGGCGTGCAGGTTCTTCTCGAATCCCTTGACCCCGCTCAACGTGAGATCCTGCGAAAAGACCTGGTTGCCGATGCGATTGAGGGCGTCGAGGCGGCCGAAGCCTTCCTCGGTGTCCTTCTGCTGCCTGCCGTTCCAGGTCTTCTTGCCTTCGATCGTCTCGTTGTACGTGTCCTGCCAGCCGATCAGGAACTTGCCGATCGCGCTGAGCTTCTGCTTGAGCGCGTCGCGATCCGCCTTGCCGGCTTCAGTGCCGAGCACGCGATCGGCGAAGCGGTCGAAGCGGAACGGGACGTACAGCGTGTAGGCGATCGACAGGCCGGTGGCGAGTTCGAGCTTCTTCAGGTCGGTCATGGCCGGGCCGCCGTCGAAGCGCACGTCGATGCCCTGGTAATGGATCTGGCCGGTGTGGCAGGCGGCGCAGGTCAGCCCGATCTTGTCCTCCTCGCGTCGCCCGCTCGCGGGATCGACGACGCCGGTCATCCGTGCAAAGCCGACCGGCAGGCCGTCGACGTTCTCGGCCGGCGTCCATCTCGTCGACCAATCCGGCACCTGCGTCGTGTCATAGACGTTGGCGTAGCCGAAGCGGCGCAGCGTCGTCGCGTCGGTGTGGACCGATTGCGGGCTTGGGATGAAGCCGAAGCTTTCGAGATAGGCGCTGTCCTTCATCATGCCCGGCTTCGAGAACAGATGCAGCCGCGGCTGCTCCAGCGCCACGAACCACTCATAGGGCACCGGGAAGGTCGCAGTGCCCTGGCTCGCATGGTGAAACCAGTGCCGGTCCTTCAGCGACCAATTTTGCTCCAGCCAGAAAGCGGCCTTGGTTTCGGGTACCGCGGGCAGGGGCGGCGGCAGGAGCTGCGCCAGGATTCCCTTCTGCGGCAGCATGGCGCGAACCTGGTTGGGGAATTCGGCGACCGCAACGAGCGCGACGAGAGCGGCGGCGAGGAAGAGCCCCACGATCCCGAGGGCCCAGCGAAACCTGAGCGCGCAGGCCGACAGCAGCGGCTGTGACACGATCCGCTGGGTGATCCTGACGGGGAATTTGCGCTCGTTGAACAGCGTGCGCACGTCGGCGACGCTGAGATAGAGCTCTGCCTTCTTGCCGTCGACCTTGCCCTTGCCCATGATCTTCAGCAGCACGGGCCATTCGAACTGCATCAGCACCGGGTAGTACCAGCGCGCGGCGCTGCCGGCGCGCTTGAGATTGTCGTGCATGAAGGTCTTGATTTCCGCGGCGTTGAGGCCAGGCTCGCTGACGCCGGTGTTCGGGTCGGTGTAGGTCCGGCCGAAGCTCTGGAGGCGCGCGATCTCGTCCTCGTTGACCTTGCCGTCGACGCCGAGAATGCGCGAGCCGGCGCCCAGCTTATCCAGCGGGCCGCCACGCAGCGCGTCGAGCTGCGGGCCGGACCAGATGCTTTTCAGGATGTGACTGAAACCGTTGGCGATGGTCGCAACGCCGCGGACCTGGATGCGGGCCCAGATCTTCTTCAGTCCGTTCTCGCCGCTCGCATTCGCGATGGTCTGCGACAGCGTGTTGAGCGGGACGGTCCCGCCATCGACAAAACCTTCGCCGACGAGGCCGCGCAGGAATGGGCAAGGATTGTCTGGCGAGACTGGGATTGAGGGGGCAAAGGGCGGCTTCGAAACGGGGTCGTGCATGGCCCAAATCCTGAAAACAGCGGATCGTGAAATGTACGCGCCGATAAAGCGCGAAAAGTCCTAACAAACCGGCAGCACACTATACTACTTCAGCGTGTAGCGAAGTGTGTCCGAATTCACTGTCGTGTCAACAAGGGCAGGTGCGAGCGTCACCGAAAAGACGGAGGGGATCGCAGGAGGCCGCCGCCTGCCTTTCAGGATTCAGCGGCGCGTTTGACGTCGCTCTGGACCAGCGTCAGCTTGCCAAGCGGCACGCCGGCCTTCAGCAGTCCCTCGCGATAATGGGCGATGTCCTCGGGCCGCTTCCAGTGGAAGTTGCGCAAGTGCCTGTCGACGTTCAGCGTCGGATAATTTGTCATCAGCACGCGGGCGGCTTCGCTAGCCTCGTCGCTTCGTCCGAGCTGCGCCAATGCGGCGGCCCGGATCGCCAGCGCCTGCATGTGATTCGGGTTGATGTAGAGCTGCTCGCGCGCCCATGACAGCGTCGCGTCATATTGGCGCAACAGATAATGGCTGAACGCGTTCAATGCCGCCCATTGGTAGCGCGGGTCGCTGTTGTCGCGTTGCGCGGCCATCGAGAACAGCTCGATCGCCTCGCGGTGCTCGCCGACCATGAAATGGCAGATGCCGAGCACGCCGCGTGCGCCCATGTCGTAGGGATTGAGCGCGACCGCGCGCTTGGCGGCGTCCATGGCCGCTTCGTGATGACCCTCCAACGCGTGCGCCCAGGTCAGGATCGAGAACGCAAAGGAGGAGCGCGGATCGAGCCGGACGCTGGTCTCGGCGAGGTTCATCGCCTCGGCCCACATCTCGCGCGTGCCCTTGACCCAGCCGAACTGGATGCTCTGGATCTGGATCGTGGCGAGATAAGCATGCGCGATCGACAATTTGGGATCGAGCCTGATCGCCTCCCGGAACAGGTCAACGGCGGTGGCGAGGTCCTCCTTGGTCTGCCGGTAGTAATGCGACAGTCCCTTGAGGAAGCGGTCCCACGCGGTCACGTCGGCGGAGGGCCGTGCCGGCGCCGAGGCTTCGGCGCGAACGATCTCGGTGGCGATGGCGGCGGACAGATTTGTGGTGATCTCGTCCTGCATCGCGAAGAGGTCGCCGATGTCGCGGTCGTAGCGGCCGGTCCAGAGCTGCTCTCCGGTCTCCGGCGCGATCAGCTCGGCGGTGACGCGGATCTTTGCGCCGGCGCGCCGCACCGAACCCTGGATCAGATAGGTGGCGTCGATCTCGCGCGCGATCAGGCGGGTCGAGGCATTCTTGCCCTTGAAGGCGAAGGTCGAGTTGCGGCTCAGCACGCGATAGAACGATTGCAGCGCCAGCGCGTGGATCAGATCCTCGGTCAGGCCGTCGGAGAAATATTCGTCCTGGGCGTCGCTGAGATTGGCGAAGGGCAGCACGCCGACGATCGCGGTGCGGTACTGCTGCGACAGGACGGACGCCTCCCGCAGCTCGGGGACGAGCGCCGGTGCGTTCTCGGGCGTCCAGGTGAAGACCCCGACCGAGTCCTTGATATTCTTGAAGCGATGGTTGCCGGCATCGGTCAGCGGCACCTGAAGATGCTTGCTCGCCTCCCGGTAGGCCTTGGCCGAGATCGCGAAGCCGCCGGGGCTCGCCACCGCTTCGAGGCGGACGGCGATATTGACGTCGTCGCCGAAGACCTCGTCCTCGTCGGCGATGACATCCCCCATGTGGATGCCGAGCCGGAACTGCATGGCGCGGTCGGCTGGCAGATGGTGGTTGCGCTCCGCCATCAGCGTTTGCATCGCGATCGCCGCCTCGGTGGCGCCGACGATGGAGGGGAATTCCAGCAGGAAGCCGTCGCCGGTGTTTTTGACGACGCGGCCGCCGTGATTGAGGATAATGGGGTGAATCGCGCTGCGATGGGCTTTGAAGGCGGCATGGGTGCCGGCCTCGTCGCTGCCCATCATGCGCGAATAGCCGGCGACATCGGCGCAGACGATGGCGGCCAGACGTCTTTCCATAGCCCCGGAGCTCCAAGGGATCGGGGACCGGCCACGGCGTGGCAGTCGCCTCGAATCCCGCATTTCAAGAACCCTGCCTTTATAGAGCAGATGCGGCCGAGCGAAAGTATGATCCGCATTGCAAATTCGAGGTAAATTTGACGCATGCCGGTGGTGGACGGGGGCGGGCGAACCGACTAAGCCCAAATCCTTCGGCAGGCGGCCGGGCAGGGCACCTCACATGCTGGGTATTCACGAGATCTGGCTCTTCATCCTGTCGGGCATATTGCTCAACATCGCGCCGGGGCCGGATACCGTCTATGTGATCGGCCGCAGCATGCAGATGGGCTGGCGGGGCGGCGCCGCGGCCGCACTCGGCATCAGCTGCGGCTGCTTTTTCCACGTCGCGGGCGCCGCGATCGGCCTTTCGGCCCTGCTGATGGCCTCGTCCACCGCGTTCTCGATCCTGAAGCTGGTCGGCGCGGCCTATCTCATCGTCACCGGGCTTCAGATGCTGTGGTCGCGTCCGGTGCTGGCGCCGGCCATCGACGAGCCGGCGCGGAGCTCGCTGCGGCGGGTGTTCCTCCAGGGCGTCTTCACCAACGCGCTCAATCCCAAGGTCGCGCTGTTCTTCCTGGCCTTCCTGCCGCAATTCGTCGCGGCTGACGCGCCGCACAAGCCGCTCGCCTTCCTGACGCTCGGCCTGATCTTCATCTCGACGGGAACGCTGTGGTGCCTGGTGCTGGCCGCGTTTGCGGCCAAGGCCGCGCATCGCTTGCGCAGCTCCGAAGGCGCGATCGCCTGGGTCAACCGCGCGCTCGGCGGCCTCTTCATCTATCTCGGCATCCGCGTCGCCATGCTGGAGACGCGGTAACGCGCGTCTAGACGAACTCCTTCGCCAGCGCACTGCCAGCCAGATAAAGGCCGAGCAGGATCATCGCGATCAAAAACCAGCGGCGAAACGCTTCGGCCGGCATCCGCGCCCGGACCGACTGGCCGATGAACATGCCGGCAAAGGCCATGGCCATCGCGATGGCGCCCGGCACCGCATTGGCCGGAGTCAGCAATCCGCCGGCGGTGAGATTGAAGGCGAGCGCCAGCGTCGCGGTGGTGAAGAACACGCCGAGCGCCTGCACCAGTTCGTCCTTCTCCATGCCGATCGCCTGCATGAACGGCATCGAGGGGATCACCTGCACGCCGGTCGAGGCCGAGATCACACCGGTGATCACACCGACCACGCCGCCGACCCATTTCTCGTTCTCAGGGGCGACGTGAAACTTGAATTTGCTGAGGCCGATGACAGCGTAGATCACCAGCAGGACGCCGAGCACCACGGTGCCGTAGCGCGCATGGGGGCCGGTCAGCGCGCCCGCATTGAGCCAGCAGCCGATCACGGTGCCGATCATCAGCGGCCACAGCCGTCTCAGGATGTCGCGCAAATGGGGGCCGACAAAAGTCTGCCAGATGTTGGTGACAATGGCGGGCACGATGACGATGGCGATCGCCCGGCTGGGCGCCATGCTCACCGCGAGCAGGCCCATGGACACGGTCGGCAGGCCGAGCCCGACCACGCCCTTGACGAATCCGGCGATCAGGAAGACGGCGGCAACGGCAATGAGAAGGGGGTCAATCATAGCGGGCACATTGACCGAAGCTGCATCCCGGCACAATCTGGAGGTTCCGGAGACAGCCTTCGTACGTGACGTAGGCTAGCTTGGAGGAAACAAGAGTGCGCTTCGATCTCGTCGATCTCCAGCTCTTCATCGCCGTCGCCGACCAGCGCAGCATCACCCGCGGCGCCGAGCGCTCGCATCTGGCGTTGGCCTCCGCCAGCGCGCGCATCAAGGGGCTCGAGGATGCGTTGGGCGTCGCGCTGCTCAAGCGCGGGCGCCGCGGCGTCGAATTGACCGCGGCGGGCGAGAGCCTGCTCGACCACGCGCGGCTCGTCATTCACCAGATCGACGCCATGCGCGGCGATCTCGCCGGCTTTGCCAGCGGCGTGCGCGCCAGCGTGCACTTCCTCGCCAACACGTCGGGCCTGTCGGAGCATCTGCCGAAGGCGCTCGCCGGCTTCCTGCGCGAGCATCGCGATGTCGCCATCGACATCGAGGAGCGTGAAAGCACCGACATTGCGGCGGCCATCACCGCAGGCGCCGCCGAGCTCGGCTTCGCCGCCGAGCACGCGCTGCCCGATCATATCGAACGCTTCCCGTTCAGCGAGGATCGTTTGACGCTGGTGACGTCCAAACGCGGTCCGTTCGCCGGCCGCCGCCAGATCGATTTCCAGGAGGCGAGCTCTTGCGAGTTCGTCGGGCTCACCAGCGCCACGGCGCTCCAGATGCATATTTCCAAGCACGCCGCGCGGCTCGGCATGCGCCCGCATTTCCGCGCGCGCTTGCGCGATTTCGATGCGATCTGCCAGATGGTCGCCGCCGATGTCGGCGTCGCGCTGGTGCCGGAATCCGCCGCCCGCCGCTGCGCCAAGCTGATGCCGCTCGCCATGGTCCGCCTGCGCGATGCATGGGCCAATCGCCGCCTCGTGATCTGCGCGCGCAGCTTCAAGGCACTGCCGCGCCCGGCGAAGATGCTGGTGGAGCATCTGCGCGCGGCGGCGGTGTGAGGTGATTGAGCAAACTCGTCATGCCGGGACAAGCCCGACCATGACGGTGCGGCAACAGAGCCACTTACTTCGCCGTCTCGACGCGCGCGTCCTTGATCACCTGCGCCCACTTCCCGGTCTTATCGGCGATGAACTGCCGGAAATGTTCCGGCTCATCACCAACGAGCGTCGCGCCTTGCTGGCTGAGCTTTTCCTTCACTAGTCCAAGAAACAAATTCAACCAGCGGCCGGCGCGAGATGGTCATGCAAGCCTCCTGCTCACGTTTGTTATTGGTTGAGCAGCCTCAAGGCTTCTTCATGAACTCTGGCGTCGCCGGCGGCAACGATGCGGCCGCCGCCTTGCGCCGGCTTGCCTTCCCAGGTGGTGACGACGCCGCCGGCGCCGGTCACTATCGGGATCAGGGCCGCGATGTCGTAGGGCTTCAGCTCGGTCTCGACCACGAGGTCGACATGACCGGCCGCCAGCATGCAATAGGAGTAGCAATCGCCGCCATAGCGCGACAGCCGCGCGCCCTGCTCGATCCGGCCGAAAATGGCACGGTCGCGCTCGTTCATCAGCAGCGGAGAGGTGGTGTAGGTGGTCGCCTCCGACAGCGAGGCGCAGCGGCGGACCTGGAGCCGGCGCTCGCCGGAGGGCCCTTTATAATTGGCCGAGCCGTTGTCGCCGGAAAAACGCTCGCCGATGAAGGGCTGGTGCATCATGCCGTAGACCGGCGTGCCCTTGTGCAGCAGCGCGATCAGCGTGCCCCAGATCGGAAAGCCGCCGATGAACGACTTCGTGCCGTCGATGGGGTCGAGCACCCAGACATAGTCGGCATCCTCGCGCTCGTTGCCGAATTCCTCGCCGACGATGCCGTGCTGGGGGAAGCTCGCCTTGATCAGCCGCCGCATCACCGCTTCCGCGGCGCGGTCGGCTTCGGTGACGGGATCAAAATCCTTGGTCTTGCTCTTGTCGTCGATCGACAGCGAGGTGCGGAAGAACGGCAAGATGGTCTCGCCGGAGGCGGTGGCGAGCCGTCCGATGAAGGCGGAGAAGTCGATCACCGTCACGGCGTATCCTCGAAGCGAAAGTCGGATGAAGCTCGCCTCTAGCTAGCTCAATTCGCCTGCCGCGTGCAGCGCTGTCTTGATTTGGCCCCTGGTATTTTGAATGCCGCGGATGACTGCCTCAGCTCAGTCATATCCTGGCCAAATATCGATCACGGAGTTGAAAACTTAGTTCCGAATATGCCTTGTTCGTATGCAAACAACTATCAACCCATTGAATTTCCTTATTAAACAAACTGAATCTGGGTTTCTCTTAGAGCAATTGAGCCATGTGCATATTGCATGGGAAATGGCTCAAAAGCCCTTGCACTTTGTGCGGCGCGGCCGCATATTGTTGCGGTGCGGTAGCGCTTCGCGTTACCGCTGCCCTCCTTGGGCGTTTCCTCCCTAGACTTGGGCCGCTTCTTCATCAGAAGCGGCCCTTTTTTCTTGTCGCCGCCGTTTTCATTTTCGCGCGCGCTGGGCCGCGAAGCGAAAACGCGTTCGCGCCAATCGCGCGCGGTGCGATCGTTCGAGACAAGCTGTCGTCTATTCCGCTGCGGCCTGGAACGGGCCGAGATCGCCGAACGGGATCGTCGTCGCCAGCACGTCGGCAAGCACACCGAAATCGGACGCGACTTGCGCAAAGCGCGGACCGCGCTCGCGATGCCGCTCGTCCATGTAGATCGCGCGGTTGAGCTCAAGCTGCACGGCGTGCAGGCCGCTTGCGGGGTTGCCGTAATGCTCGGTGATGAAGCCGCCGGCGTAGGGCTTGTTGCGGCCGATCGAATAGCCGAGCCCGCCCAAGGTCTCCTCGACCCGGTCCGGCAGCAGCGGCGTGCAGCTGGTGCCGTAGCGGTCGCCGATCACGACGTCGGGCCGGCGCGGCTCGTCCCTGCTGACGCCAACCGACGGCATCGAGTGGCAATCGACCAGCACCACGGTGCCGAACATCTGGTGCACCTTGTTGATCAGCCGCCGCAGCGCGCGATGATAGGGCTTGTACAGCGTCTCGATCCGCGCCAGCGCATCGTCGACCAGGATGCGGTCGCGGTAGATTTCCTGGCCGTCGCCGACCACGCGCGGAATGGTCCCGAGACCACCCGCGACCCGCATCGAGCGGGTGTTGGCGAAGCTCGGCAGGCGCCCGGTGAACATGCGGGGATCGAGCTCATAGGGCTCGCGATTGACGTCGACATAGGAGCGGGGAAAGTTGACCCGCACGGTCGGAAAGCCGCGCGCGCTCAAATGGCCGATCAGCTCGTCCATGAAGGAATCTTCGGACCGCCGCAGCGTCGGCAGATCAATCCGCGAGGCTGTCAGGAATTCGTCCGGATAGGTCGAGCCGGAATGGGGCGAGTTGAAGATGATTGGCGCGCGCCACTCGGCGGGCTCCACGATCTCGAAGGCTGGCGACACCTCGCCGTCAAACCGCGTCATCTTCTCAGGCTTCGTCCCTTCGCCGCACGATCCGGGGCCCCGGATCGAATGATTCGGCCGGTCGAACGGCTCTTATGTGTCGCCATTGTCCGGAATCGCAACCATTCTGCCAAGCGAAAAGATGTGACGGGCACTGGAACTTGTCTTAACCGTGCAGGCATCGAGGTGGGGATCGGCGCGGCCGGCTTGATTGATTCGCAGCTCGATCGGGTTCACAAGGAGCCGGCAGCGCGGGCCGCGAGGGTAAAGATTTTCACCCCAAATTTACCGTCTATCGGGCTTAGTGACTTCTGCTGATATCCTCTGGGGATTCGACGTTTCCTGCCATGCCAAAGATCCTGCTCGCCGAAGACGACAACGACATGCGCCGTTTCCTGGTCAAGGCGCTGGAAAACGCCGGTTTTCAGGTCTCGTCCCACGACAACGGCATGGCCGCCTATCAGCGGCTCCGGGAAGAGCCGTTCGAGATGCTGCTGACCGACATCGTGATGCCGGAAATGGACGGCATCGAGCTCGCCCGCCGGGCCTCGGAACTCGACCCCGACATCAAGATCATGTTCATCACGGGTTTTGCCGCGGTCGCCCTGAACTCGGATTCGGACGCCCCCAAAAACGCCAAGGTGCTGTCCAAGCCCGTGCATTTGCGCGAATTGGTCAGCGAAGTGAACAAGATGCTGGCGGCCTAAATCAGGCCCGTTCCGTCCTTGCGCACGCTCCCCTGAGCCGTTATAGGGACCCCACCCGACGCAAGTGGACTTTTAGGGCACGTAGCTCAGCGGGAGAGCACTACCTTGACATGGTAGGGGTCACAGGTTCGATCCCTGTCGTGCCCACCATCCTCTTCAATGACTTAGGCGCCTTGCGCCTGAGGCCTGAAGAGGTGGTTTCCACGCTTCCTCTATGTCGAACAAGGGCTCGAAGAGGAGCGCGCGGAATCGCACGAGGCTGGGCACAGAAGTTAAAAGCCAACCGGAGATCATCGCGTAGCGTCTGCGGGACGGACCGCCAAGGTGAAGTGAAAAGTCGCGCCGCGAGGCAGGCTTGGGGTCGCCCACAAGCGCCCGGCATGAGCTTCAACAATGGAACGGCAGATGGACAGTCCCACACCGAGCCCACCCGGCTTCGTCGTGTAAAAGGGGGTGAAGACGTGCTCGGGATTCTCCACTGCCAACCCCGGTCCCGAGTCCTGCACCTCGACAAGAATACGGTCAGGGTCGACCTCACGGGTGGCGATAAGCAACCTTCTGGCGTCGTCCGCCACAGTGCCCATTGCCTGGACGGCATTGACAATCAGATTGAGGATGACTTGCTGCAACTGGACACGATCGCCCTGCACAAGCGGTAAGCTGTGTGCAAGTTCCGTCTGTACCGAGACGCCGTTCTTCATCGCTTCGCCGCGGGTAAGCTCAATCACGTCCCGGATCGCCTCGTTAATGTCCAAACTATCCTTTCGGGGCGGTGCTTTTTTGATGAGATCGCGAATTCGCTGGATGATATCGCGGGCGCGCGCAGTATCGTTCATCACCCAGTCCAGTGATTGCCTGACCCTCTCTAGATCCGGTGGGTCTCTGTCGAGGAACCGCGCGGCCGCACTAGCATTCATGGATGCCGCGGCGACCGGCTGGCTTACTTCGTGGGCGATCGAGGCCGTCAGTTCGCCCATGGTGGCGAGGCGGTTGGCATGTGCCAACTCCCTCTGCATCTCGCGCAGGGCCTCCGTAGCGCGCTTCTGTTCGGTTATGTGGCGTCCCACGCCGCGATAACCGATGAACTGGCCGGACTTGTCGAAGACCGGCATCCCCGAGACGGAGACGTAGCGCTTCCGGCCGTCGCTCGTAGGGCGCGCGAGCTCGAAATCGCGGAACGGCAGGTGCGCATCGAGCGTCTCCCGATGCTTGCGCCAAGCCTCCTCGTCGGGCTCCAAGTAGGGCACTTCCCAGCGCGTTTTACCCAGTTCAGAGCCCGAGGCGGGCGCGTCAGCAATGGTTTCGGCGAACTCCTGGCGGATGAAGCGGTGGTTCGCATCTGATTCCCAGTACACGTCGAAAGAGAACTGTACGAGAGTTCGAAAACGCTCTTCGCTCTCCCGCAGAGCCTCCTCGGACCGTTTACGCTCCGTCAGGTCGACGACAAAGGAGACACCTTGGTCCCGTTGCTCGTCGAACGCAGCCATTCCGATCAAGACCGGTACGCGACTTCCGTCCTTGCGGAAATACTCTTTCTCGAACGGCTGTACGCTTCCCATCTTCTTGAGTTCCGGGATCCACCATCGTTCGTGTCGGTCGAGCCATTCCGGTGGCGTCAGGGCAGTCCAGAGCAGGCGGCCAGAGGCGAGATCCTCACGATCGTACCCCACGATGCGCAGAAACGCGTCATTGGCCTCCAGAATGGGACCTTCAAGCTCCCAGATGATGATCCCGATGATGTTGGCGTCGACGAGGCGCCGGATCTTCGCTTCGCGTTCTCTGACATCGCGATACAGAGTCGCATTTTCCAGCGCGATTGCCGCTTGTGAGGCAAGCAATTTTAGAACCGCGACTCTCGCGGGAGCAAAAACGTCGGGTGTCAGTGTATTCTCGAGGTAGAGTACCCCGATAAGCTTCCCATGGTTGATCAGAGGCAAGCAAAGAATCGAACGAGGCTTGCGCTGACCAACGTACGGGTCCGTAGCAAAAGGAGGTTGGCAAGCGGCATCTTCGAGAACAACACATTCTCTGGTCCGCATTACGTAATAGAGAACGGATTCCGGAAGGAGAGCCTCGGTCACCGCTGCATCGCGCAGTTCGACGGTCACTCTCTCGTCGGTTGTCGTGGCTTCCGCCTCGATGCGCGCCTCGTTGTTCTCGTGCGACAGGATCAACAGGCCCCGTTCAGCGCCTGCTTGTTCAATTGCCGTGTGCATAAGGGTCTCGATGAGCTTTTCCAACACCATCTCGCCTGCGACCGCTTCAGACACCTTGATCACGGTAGTGAGGTCGAGATGCTCGACTGGCGCCCCGATGGTGCTCATCGGGCCAGGCTCTGATCTCTCCTCCTTGAGGTACGGATGGATATTCTCAAGTTGCCGCACTTTGCCGTCGGCCCCCCAACGAACGTAGCACTCGCGTGCTTTTTGAAGATAGATGCGAGCAAACTCTTCGAAGCCACGCATGCCGTAAAAGCGCGCGGCCAATTCGTAAGCGAGTCCCTCGTGGTGGACGAAGCCGTTGCCGCGGGCGGAGCGGATGGCTTGTTCAAAAAGACACTCCGCTTCAAGTTCTCTGCCTTGGAGGCGCGCGATTTCTGCGCCGGCGAGGAGAGCGCGATTTGCGAAGCTCTCAGGGCAATTCTGCGCCCACAGTTCGAGCTGCTGATGATGGGCCCTCAGCGCTTCAAAATGCCCTTCCCGTTCTTCAGGGGAGGCAAAATCGCAGCATGCGGCGTGGGACAGTGCTGCATAGAACTCGTATTCCGCCGTTTCGAATAGCTGAGGTGGTGACCACGGTAGGCTCCGAGCCCTGGCTGCGGCGGCAACGGCCGACACATAGTCGCCGGCAAAGAAGCATGCTTGCAGCTTGCGGATCCAGTACCAGCTCTCAGGCAATGCGAGTGCCGGATCAGCGGCCAAATGCTGCTCGAACCGAAGCTCGTCGGAGTGATCGTCGTGAAGAGTGCCAAACCGGCGCGTCAGGCCGCGCAGCATCCGGATCAGCCCAAGCTGCGACTTTATGATGTCGCCGATGAGCGAAAATTTCGCTTTCTCGGTCAACTGCAATCCGTGCTCGGTTTCGCGTTGTGCTTCTGCAAGCGGATCGCCCGCCGCAAGGAAATTGGTGTTCAGGCTGGCGCAGCTGAAAGCCGCGAAAGTGATATCGCCACTGTTGCTCGCCGCCTCGAACGCGCGTCGAAACGCGTCTCGCGCATGCTGCAGGGGCTTTGTCCATGAAAGGACAAGGTTGCCATAGTTCAGGTAGGTCCGCGCTTGAACGAGCGAAAATCCGCGCCGCTCGACCAGCTCAGTGCCGATACGGCTCAATCGAAGCCCCGCCTCATAGTCGTCGAAGCGTGCGCCGGCAATGGCGCCGAACATGACGTAGGGAACGCACGAAGCATCGTTGTTCCCCCACTCCAGGCTGAAATCCACCGCTTTGATGACCACCAGCGAGCGAAGGTTCGTATCGGTGAAGAATGCGGGCGGCATGAGGGCCGTCAAAAGATCCAAGATGGCCAGTGCGAGCGGGTCGGTCATCAGTGGCAGATCCAACACCTCCTCGATGGCTCGGTCTCCGAGACGAGATCGGACGCGCTCGTACTCCTGTCGGACGTGATCGTCGCTTGGGTGGGCCACCCATCGAATCCCGAGTTGCTCCAGACAGCTGAGCCCGGCGCCAACCGCGCGGTCCGGCTTGCTGAGCGCCGTATACAGATCCACCAGCCGGCGTGCGACGACTGCAAGGTCAGTTGCACTCGCGATTCTCGTCGTCAGTTCCTGTAAGCGCTGTTCCGCCTCAACGACAGCGCCGGTCACGAAATCGCATTCGGCGCGCTGCAACTCGAGCGAAAAAGCAAGCCGCTGGAAGCGCTCCCAACGGTCGTGCGGTAACAATGCCGCGCCGGTCGCGGCGTAATTGAGCGACGCCGCGTAGGCCGCCGATGCCCTCGCGCGCAGGCTGGCTGTCAGATTGAACTCCGCAAGCTGCACGCGTTCATCTCGGGAGGTGATCAAGGCCGCGCCGCGATTGAGCTGATTGACGATCGCGAAGATCGCCTTCTCGCGCTTCTCCCCGAATGTCTGCGCCAGCAACTGCCGTCCGATTCGTAGATGGAGCGCCGCGCGTTCATGATCCGGGATCAGCGAGTAGCAGGCTTCTTGTATGCGGTCGTGGACAAACCTGTAGGCGCCGGCCTGTTGCTCGATCAATTCCTGGCGGACCGCTTCCCAGAGCGCCGCATGAACCTGCTGCTCGGAGCGCCCGAGGACGATCGAGAGTGTCGTGGTTTCGACAAAATTTCCGAGACAGGCCAACTCCCGCAGCGCGTTCTGTGTGTCAGCCGGCAGCTGTGCAAGCTTTGCAATCATCAAATCCACGACATTGTCGGTGTGACCCTTTGCGTGAATGCGGTCCAAATCCCAGCACCAGCACACCGCGTCATGATCAAAGCGGACGAGGCCTTCCGCGGCGAGTGCGTGGAGGAACTGATTCACGAAGAATGGATTGCCGGCCGTTTTATCGTGGATCAGATGCGCGAGCGGCGCCGCATGCAGCAAATCGCAGCCTAGAGCATCAGAAATCAGCCGCGAAATGTGTTCGCCGGCAAGCGGCGCAAGACTGATCTGCTGCACGTTTGCGCCAGCGTTCTCTAGGGCCTCAAGTCGCCGCCGTAGCGGATGGCCGGCGGTGACCTCGTTGTCCCGAAAGGAGCCGATCAGCATCAGGTATTCCAGATCGGTCCGGGTCAATAGATCCTCAACCAGATCGAGCGTGGCGGCGTCGGCCCACTGGAGATCGTCGAGGAAAAGTACCAACGGATGCTCGGAACGCGCGAATACCCCAATGAAGCACCGCAAGACGTGGTGGAAGCGGTTTTGTGCCTGCAAGGGCGACAGGTCAGGGACCGGCGGCTGCTCTCCCATGATCAGCCCCAATTCGGGAATCAGGTCGACTACAAGTCGGCCATTTGCGCGCAGCGCATCTTGAAAGGCTTGGCGCCAGTTCGCGAGCTCGGCGTCATTCTTGCTCAGAAGAGACCTCACGAGGCGCTGAAAGGCCTCGACCAGCATGGAATACGGAATATCGCGCTTGTACTGGTCGAACTTGCCCGACGCGAACAGTCCATGCGCCGGAACGAGCCGATGATGGAGCTCATTGACCACCGAGGACTTGCCGACGCCGGCACAGCCGGAAACCAGCACCAATTCCGGCACGCCACTCTTGAGCATGCTGTCGAACGCGCCCAGCAAGATGTCAATCTCGCGGTCTCTTCCATAGAGCTTTTCTGGGAGCAGCAGTCGGTCGGGCGCGTCATTTTGCCCGAGTGCAAAGTCTTCGATCCCGCGTCCGGTTTCCCATTCACGCAGGCACCGGCGTAGATCATGCTCGAGGCCCAGCGCGCTCTGATAGCGTTCCTCGGCGGACTTGGCGAGCAGCTTGAGTACTACGGCCGAGATTGCACTCGGTACAGTGCTCAAGCGCTCGCTGGGCGCTACCGGCTTTCTCGCAATATGGCAATGGACCCACTCCATTGAATGTGCCGCAGTGAACGGCAACGAGCCTGTCAGCATTTGATAGAGCGTCACACCAAGCGAGTAGAGGTCGCTACGGAAATCGATCGAGCGGTTCATCCACCCGGTCTGTTCGGGCGCCATGTAGGGGAGCGTGCCCACAATGAACTCGGGCGGGCCGGGCGTACGTCGCTCCCGGACGAGACGCGAAGCGATACCGAATCCGAAGAACCGGATTCGTTCGTCGTCGCAGTTTACCAGTATATGCGCCGGTTTCACGTCCTTGTGAACGAGGCCTCGCTGATGCACCTTGTTCAAGGCGCTCGCGATTTCGATCGCCAGTCGCAGAAAGCGTTCGATATCCATGGGCGCGCCAAGCAACTGCTCAAGTGGCTGGCCGCCAGGATACTCAAGCAGCAGAACAGGGTGACCGCCGTCGTACTCCAGCCCGAGCGGCTGCATTGCCCACGCGCCATCCAGCTGGTCCTTCAGTTCGAATTCGTGAGCCAGTCGATCGAGGATGCCGGAGGAAGCGTGCGTCGCCTTGGGAAGTACCGCCAATACAGCTCTGCAAGTGGCATTGGAATCCGGGCACGAAGCCCGGCAAAAGATCCGGGCATCGTCCTCCCATAGCAGTTGGAACCTGTTGTCCATGCGCGTCGAACCGAAAACGAGGGGTTCAACCGGAAGCCTCCAAGTGACCCATTGCAGGGCGAGGAGGTACTGTCCTGAACGCAGATTCTGACACAGACGCGGGGATGTGCCCAGTGTAAGCTGCGGTGCCGGCCATAGCACGGCGAAGAAGCGGCGCGGATCGTCTGCTGAGACTTTCTCACAATCATTGGTTTATGCCCGCCCAGCGCTCTCGGAACAGGGGCGCTGCTGTGGCGCGTCAGCCGCTGACAGCACATCGCTTGATCCAGCGCATCTATGCCACTTCGTGCCGAACTTCGCTTCGGTTTGACTGCGCAACGCTCCGAGTACGCAGCTTGCGGGTCACCAAGGCGCGGATGATCTAGTTGGAGCAGGTCGGCGGCTTTGGTCGCCCAGCCCGTCGCCGATTGGATCATCGATTATCTTTTCATGCACGTCCATCGCTTCAACCTAAGAAAGAGAACCCAGGCATAGCCGCTCGCGCTTGCTTCCCGGCATCCGGCGCAGGCCAATTGCTGTAGTAGCTGTCATGTTGTGTCTAGTCGAAAGCCGACGATCTGGATGCACCCTCGCGCAGCTTTGGCCCTGCGCAACCGCATGCTGAATTGTTGCGAGGCCGTTTTTTCTCCGACCGAGTAACCCGAGCGTGCTAATGAGATGGCGTTTCGCGCGCAGAAATGGAGCGCGCCCCGTAGGTCAACCGAGTGATCCAGGACAATGCGAGCCGAGATCAATATCGCGAGAAGTCGATCTTGGCTAGCGCTTCGCCCGGGTTACGAATGGCGCCGCCGTTGCCGCGGTGGTCGGATGGCTCGGTGGTGCAATCGTGCTTCTTTAGCTGGCTGCCGTCTTGGTGCGGCTGGCACTCGTCGCCACCAACATGCTTGGAGTGGTCCAACCGGCTGTCCGTCGAGTAGTTGTCCGTCCCGGCATGATGCGCGTTATCGAGCGTGCGGCCGTGATCGGAGCAGGCATCGCGGCCCTCGCCGGCCGATGCGGCCTCGGCCGATCTTGCACCCTCTACGGCAAGCCTGGTGGAACCAGCATCGCACGCGGGAGCCGCCGCTGGGCTGGGGCTTGCAATCCTGACTTGGGACGGCTCACTCGCCGAGGTAAGATGGATGATCATATCCGCTCCCTCGGTAATTTCGGGCCGGTGCGCTACGCTCACCCGCGTCATGTTCAGCTGCCGGAGATTCGCATTGATTTCTTTTTCCTTCTCGGTGTCGAGATGTGCCGTGCCCTCATCCAGAAACAGGATCTTTGGTCGGCGATAAAGCGCGCGCGCAAGCAGTACTCTCTGCTTCTGCCCGCTAGACAACGAGCTCCCCATGTCACCGATGAGGCTGTTGTAGCTCATCGGCATTGCCATGATGTCGTCGTGAATGCCGGCAATCCGCGCGCACTCGATCATCCCTTGCAGATCGAATGTTGTGTCAAAAAAGCAGATATTGTCGGCAATCGATCCCGATAGCAATTGATCCTCCTGCATCACCGCGCCAATTTGCTCGCGATAAGCCCGCGGTCCGATCTGGCCCAGCGGAAGGCCGTCGATCAGAACTTCTCCGCTCGTTGGCTCGAGCAGTCCAAGCATAATCTTGACAAGAGTTGACTTGCCGCAGCCCGACGGTCCCATGATCGTCACGAATTGTCCGGGAGCGACGCACAGATTGACATTACTAAGAATCAGAGACTCTCCTTCTGCATAGCGGAAGCACACGTTGCGCAGTTCGATCGCGCCGCGAATCTGTCGGAGATACGACAGGTCTCGATCGTGCCCACGCTCCAGCGGAGTGAGCGCAATGTCTGCGAGACGCTCCAAATGCAATCCGAGAATGCGGACATCCACCAGCTTCTCTATCAGCAGCGCTGTCCGCTCGGCGAACTGCAGCTTGTAGCTGACAAACGCGAATATCATCCCAACCGTGATGAGGTTGTCCAGTGCGAGGCGAGCCGCGAGGTAGATTGTGATGACGTTTTCCAGGCCGAAGATCGTGTCGTTCATCGCTTTGAAGCTGATCCTCGCGCGACCAAGCCGCACGACGGCATTTATATACGCAGCATAGCGGTTCAGCCATTGGCTTTCCCGTTCGTTCTCTCGGTTGAGCAACTTTAGGCTTTGTACCGCACGCACGGTTTCGATGAAGGTGGAATTCTCGTCTGCCTTACTGTGAATGGCCGCTTCGCTTCTTTGTCGGAACATTCCGAAAAGTGCGAGCCGCAAGGCGGCATACAGCGCGAACGCGAGCAGGACGACAAGTCCGAGCTGGACGCTGTAGGTGAACATCAAGGCCAGCATCAACACCGACATGAGCCCGTCGATCAAGCCCGTGATCAGTCCCTCCGCGAGCACGTTGCGGATCGGCTCGATCGAGTTGAAGCGAGAAAGGATGTCGCCGATGTGCCGCTTTTCGAAGAATGAGAGTGGCAAACGCACCAGATGATGAAACAGGCGGGCGCCGATTTGAAAGCTCAAGGTGTTCTGCAGAATTAGAATAATGAACGAGCGTGTCGCGGCTGACGCGACCCGTATCAGGAGAAGGAACGCGAATCCTAGCCCGAGTACGACCAGGAGATCGACGTCCCCTCTGGCTATGACCTCGTCAACTGTGAGCTGCATGTAGAAGGGGGCGGCAAGGAGAAGAATTTCGATGACAACTGAGAGAACAAATATTTGGGCGAGCGCATAGGTGTTTCCGTTCATTCCGCTCCAGAATACCGAGAACGGCAATCGCACTCTCTCGTCTGTGCGGCAGAACTCTTCGGTTGGCGACAGTTCGAGCGCGACCCCGGTGAGATGTCTAGATGCTTCAGTGAGCGGAAACCATTTCTGGCCGCCAGCCGGATCGTGCACCACAATCCCTTTCTTCCTGTACGCTTTCAGTACAACGAAATGAGCCATGTCCCAGTGCAAAATGGCCGGCAAACGCAACTGGCAGAGATGGCCCATTTCGATTCGCAGCGGCCGGCATGCCAGTCCCAGGTGAGCTGCTATCTCCATGAGGTCGCGGAGAGTGACGCCTTTCAGGGATACTGGATATCGGCGCCGCAGGCTGTTCAAGTCCGTTCGATGACCATGATAGGACGCTACCATTGCGAGGCAGGCGAGCCCGCATTCCGTCGCCTCCGTCTGCCTGATGACCGGAAGGAATCTGCGTCCGCTGAAATTCAGTAGGCTTTGCATGCGCTACATCCTTGCGCTTAACACCGGATCAAGCAGCCACCTCATCAGGGAGCGCTGCTCAAGGATAACGTCGGCCCTAAGCAGCATGTCCGGCTGAAGCGGCATCTTCCGGCCATAGGCGTCGATGTCGGGCCGCTCGAGCGCCGCAGTCACACGGTAAGCCGGTTCCTTGAGGGTGATCGGCCCGGTCGTTTCGTTGGCGGTCAGAATGGTGTGAGAGACTTTTGTCACGCTGCCGCGGTAGGTGCCGAATTTCTGATACGGAAATGCATCGTAAAGTATCCTAACGTGCTGGCCGGGGCGCACAAAACCAAACGCGCGCGTCGGAAAGAACAGCTCCGCCTGCAACTGCGCATCAACGGGAATGATTTCGAGCTGCATATGCCGTGGATCAGCGACCTGGCCAACAGTCGCCTGCAGCGTGGACACGCGCCCATTCGTTGGTGCCCTGATGACGTAAGCCTGCCGCCCGTTCACCTCGGCGATGCGCTGTTCGATCGAGGAGAGATCATTGCGCAGCACCCGGATCCTCTCTGCAGTAACGGTCGGGAGTTGCTCGAGTGTATGCTGAGCGTCTGTCAATTGGGTGCGTCGCGCGATGATCTGCTGATCGAGCGATACCACGCTCTGTTTTTGCTCAAGTGCAGCCTGTTCGCGGCGCTTCAGCTCAATCGCTGGCAATGCTCCGCTCGCAGTTAGCTTGGCGCCGGTTGATACGAAACCCTCCGAAAGCTTCAGTCGCTCGTTTTGGATGTTTCGCTGGTCCTCGAGCTGAGCAATCTCTGCTTCAATCCCTTGGATCGTGGAAGCGAGGCGATCCCGTTCCGAGGCGGTTCGGCGATCTTCCGCATCGATTTGTCGCTCGACCACATTGCGTTGCTGGGTCAGCACTCCAAGTACGGTGGCATTGACGTCGTCGCCATTGGCGGTGATTTGAGAAGTGACTACGGTCAGGAGCGGGTCATCCTCCGCAACCTCCTGCCCCTCCTTCACATGTATCCCTTTGATGAAACCCTGTTGTGGTACGAAAATCTTAGCCGTGCCGGAGGTAGGCGTGAGATACCCGGAGACGGTCTCCTTGCGCGCGTATTGCGCGATGGAGAGAAAACACAAAATGAGTACAACGAGCGCTCCAAGGCTCCAGCTAAGGAGCGTGCTCGATAGCGGTTGCAGCAATACGACCTCACCCCAGCTATGGCGCTGACGTAGAAAGTCGATTGCTTCCTGGCGAAATAGAGCTGGTCGAGCCGCCATGGATGCACCTAGTTAGCTTTCGTTCGTCACGTTAAGGGCTACGCGCGATATCTCTCGCAACCCGATAGCTTCCGCCGCGCCACGGCTGCGAATGGTACCCCACAATGCGATGGAGAACCGCGCCTCATTATCGGGAAAGTGGGTCGCCCAGCGTCGGGCCGAAAGAAACTGACCTGCGACGGCAGTGCGGCAGCGATGTAGCTCATTGTAGCTCGCTCCTTCGGCTCCCTGGGCGGCGCTGCACCGCCCAGGGGACGAGCAGATTGGGTCGCTACGTTCTTTGGACGGCGACGTTTCCAGCTCCAACCTGAATCGCGACATTGTTGTCGTTGAGGAATCCGATGCCGACGAGGCCGCCAATGCCGCCGTTGTTTTCGTTTCCTCCGCAACAACGATGGCCGCCACCGCCTGCAACCAGATCGAGTTCCTGATCAGACAGCTCCATAGGATGAGTAAACTTGTCCATCTTCTCCATGTTGGTCTCCTTTCGATGTAAGTGGTGGGATATCGCTGTGACTGCTGCCACGTTCTAACTAGTTGCAAGGCGTAAATCTGGATGCACTGTCGCAGAATTTTTCTGTGGGATGACCGTCGCGCAGATTCGCGCAAATTGCTGTGTGGTACGTGCTACGCGCTCGTCCTCATCGTGAATCGACAGCGACGAAAGCATGGCGCCTTGAAGTTCGGGGTCAGTGCGGTTTCGTCTGAGTGAGTTGGACGTTCTGATTGACGATATCTTCGATGGCGGCGGCAGAAATGCGAGATCGTGTCTTCAAGGAAAATGCGTTGCGACGCCATGGGCTGGTACGCCCCCGAGAGGCGGCATGGCTTCCATCGATAGCCGCACTCATCGCAATAGCGGCGCACGTCACCGCTCCGATGAGCAGCGCAAAGGCTTGCAGTCGTGACAGTGTGAGCGCGTTGCGGGCAGGTTTGTATTTTGTATAGAGGGTGGAAAATGTGAGGGTAGCGATACCGATCTTTTTGAAGGGCTGCGATTGACCCTCGAAGTCGTTACACAGTATCGAAGTTGGATCCGATGCCTACTCTGAAGTCGTTAAACGCCAATTAGCGGACAGTGCCACCCGGCGGCGGCCGCTGCGGCTCTCTTCGAAAAAGCCGCCGCGCAAAATGACAACGTCGAAGACGTTTCGCTCAAGAACATGGCGTCAGTCCGCAAGCGGCCGCGGGCAAACGTGGTTTGCAACGGCTTCGGCGGGCCTGAACAATACGAATGACGGGCCGCCTCCAACTGCTCTCCGAACAGAGGCAATTCACGTTGCTGCTCGCGGCCGGCTCACCGAGCTAGCGAGCTTGATCCGTTTGCGGCCGCTTACACTGTCGACCACGTCGCGTTTTGGCGATTGGAAAAATTTTTGAAAAATTTCCGGAACGAAAGTCGACTGTGTTGACTTGAGTTAGCCGATTTCGATTCAGAACTTGACAATTTTATACTGCAGCAATTCGAACGCAGTAGGCAGTCTCCCTGCGCGGGAAGGGTAATAGCGTACCTGCTTTATGAGGGGTGACTTCGACCATGCCCCATCCATGCGTTGGTTTCACGAAGCCAGAGTCTCGCTCCGGTGCGGCGCGGCATAACACCTATCGTTGCGAGACAGCTCTTAATTACGAGATGGCGCTTCTTGACTGCGCCTCGGGATCGCAGTCGGCCCTCGGCAAAATCTACGCCCGTGAAAAGGAGCAGTTGCGCGCGATGGCGCACCGCATCGTCCACGACAGGTCGCGTGCGGAAGACGTCGTCCACGATGCATTCGCGCAAATTCTCCGATACGCCAAAAACTTCGATCCTGCCCGCGGGTCCGCGCGAGGCTGGATCTACACAATCGTCCGCAACACGGCACTCAAGATGCAGGAGAACGCCAGGCGCGAATTCGCCCTGGAGGACGAGACATTGAACGCCATCTGCGCGCGCAAACAGACCATCCGGAACCCCGCCGCCTCTATCCCAGATAGCATGACGCTCAGGACCATGCTCGATCAACTCGAGCCAAAGCGCCGCGCGACCCTGCTTCTGGCGATCGTCGACGGGCGCACACATGAAGAGATCGCCGAATACCTCCGGGTTCCAGTCGGAACTGTCAAGGCGTGGATCCGGAGAGAGCTCGTGGCCCTGCGGCGGCAGCTCGCATAAGGCGTGAAATTATTTTTCGCCGCTGCATCCATCGGTGTGCGTCGGCGACAGTAGGGGTGACGGTCAGTGATCCGGGGGCATGTGCCCATGACGCATGTGCCCTTGCCGTCGCAAACCTGCAGGGAGGAGCACAATCATGTCTATCCTGAGCAGCATTACGAGCATTTTCGGGTTGACAAAGAGTTTGGGGATCGGTGTCCCAACGCAGGAATGCACGCCAAGCAAGCCCGACGACTGCAGCGACGGCAAGCAGTCCAAGTGGAATGACGATCATGGGGGGCGCAGCGTCTACTCGAAGAACGGTGACAACGACGAGTATTCCAAGCTTGGCGGAAAGGATGGCTCGTCGACAGATGGCCCGGGCGACTACTCCAAGCATCATGTTGGCTGGATGGACGCCAAGGACCACAACTATCAGCCGAAGGATTCTTGCGACCTTCGGTCCGACGACGCCGGCGGGAGTGACACCTATGGTAATCCCGGCGAAGCGCTGGCCAGGTTCGATTTCTCGCATGGTGATTTCGGCTCGCACGGTCCGGATCATGTGAGTGACATACACGGCGCGCTCGCTTCGATGTCGTCCGACGATGCGCTCGAATACGCCATCGGCCAGATGGGGCCGGTGGACGCGGATCACGTCGACGTAGGGCATTTCGACGCGGCAACGGACACGTCACACAACACGGATGCCTGATGCGCCGAAAGAGCGGCGCCCGGCGGTGAATGCCGCCCGGTGCGAGTTGCTTTGTAACGAACGAGTTGAACGGTGGCGATCATGAACGATGTAGAAAAGCGTGAACTGTTCGAACAAGAGCGAAAGATCTTCGAGGCTGGGTCGCAGCGTTTGGACAAGCGAATCGGCTCTTTCAGCTTCTTAACCTGGCCGTTCTTCATTGCCATTGCCCCCTTGATCGCTAGAGAAGAGTTTCTTGCTGCCACGTTCAATTCCGCGACGGCCGAGGAGGAGGATGCGAAAGCCGCTCAGGCAGGCGCGCCGCACGTGACAAACGATGTTCAGCCGATGGGTGATGCGCGGAAAACGAGTGCAGAGGATGAGATGGCCAAGGGAGCCGCCCACTCGTCGCAGGCGCATGCGACCCAGCTCGATCCGATTGGACTTCAAGCGGAGCTACATGAAGGGGCGGCCACGCCGAGCTCCTCTCGCAGTGAGGCTGTCGCGGCCGCATTGGGCGGGGACGGCGGAAGCGGCGATGATGCCGATTCCCCCGAGCAGGACGCTCCAATCTCAATCGACGTCAGTTCCGTCAACGCGCTGTCAGCGAATTCCCACCTCGGAAACAGCCAGCTGCTTGGAATGGTCGGCAATTTCGACAACGGCGCGGGGGGAGGGACCGCGCCGGTCGAGACGGCGGCGCAGCCGGTGCTCACGACCGTGGCGGACGCCGCCAGCACGCTGCCCAGCGACATGGCCGGCGCGATTGCGCCGGTGGAGGCGACGGTGCAGCCGGTGTTCACGACCGTGGCCGATACCGCCAGCATGTTGCCTCACGACATGGCTGGTGCGATCGCGCCGATCGCGGCCGAGGTGCAGCCGGCGCTTACGACCGTGGCCGAGACCGTCAGCACGTTGCCCTACGACATGACTGGTGCGATCGCGCCGATCGCGGCGGAGGTGCAGCCGGCGCTTACGATGGTGAGCGACACCGCCGGCACGCTGGCAAGCGACGTGGCCGGCACCATTGCGCCGGTGGAGGCGGCGGCGCAGCCGGTGCTCACGACCGTGGCCGAGACCGTCAGCATGCTGCCCAGCGACGTGGCCGGCACCATTGCGCCAGTTGAGGCGGTGGCGCCGCCGCTGCTCACGACGGTGAGCGACACCGCCGGCACGCTGGCAAGCGACCTGGCCGGCACCATTGCGCCGGTGGAGGCGACGGTGCAGCCGGTGCTCACGACCGTGGCCGACACCGCCGGCACGCTGGCAAGCGACGTGGCCGGCGCGATTGCGCCGGTGGAGGCGACGCTGCAGCCGGTGCTTACGACCGTAGCGGACACCGTCAGCATGCTGCCCAGCGACGTGGCCGGCACCATTGCGCCAGTCGAGGCGGTGGCGCAGCCGCTGCTCACGACGGTGAGCGACACCGCCGGCACGCTGGCAAGCGACGTGGCCGGCACCATTGCGCCGGTGGAGGCGACGGTGCAGCCGATGCTCACGACCGTGGCCGACACTGCCGGCACGCTGGCAAGCGACGTGGCCGGCGCGATTGCGCCGGTGGAGGCGACGCTGCAGCCGGTGCTTACGACCGTAGCCGACACCGTCAGCATGCTGCCCAGCGACGTGGCCGGCACCATTGCGCCAGTCGAGGCGGTGGCGCAGCCGCTGCTCACGACGGTGAGCGACACCGCCGGCACGCTGGCAAGCGACGTGGCCGGCACCATTGCGCCGGTGGAGGCGACGGTGCAGCCGATGCTCACGACCGTGGCCGACACCGCCGGCACGCTGGCAAGCGACGTGGCCGGCACCATTGCGCCGGTGGAGGCGACGGTGCAGCCGGCGCTTACGACCGTGGCCGACACCGTCAGCACGTTGCCCTACGACATGACTGGTGCGATCGCGCCGATCGCGGCGGAGGTGCAGCCGGCGCTTACGATGGTGGCCGACACCGCCGGCACGCTGGCAAGCGACGTGGCCGGCGCGATTGCGCCGGTGCAGCCGGTGCTCACGACCGTGGCCGACACCGCCAGCATGTTGCCCTACGACATGGCTGGTGCCATCGCGCCGACCGCGGCGGAGGTGCAGCCGGCGCTCACGACGGTGAGCGACACCGCCGGCACGCTGGCAAGCGACGTGGCCGGCACCATTGCGCCGGTGGAGGCGGCGGTGCAGCCGGTGCTCACGACCGTGGCCGAGACCGTCAGCATGCTGCCCAGCGACGTGGCCGGCACCATTGCGCCAGTCGAGGCGGTGGCGCAGCCGCTGCTCACGACGGTGAGCGACACCGCCGGCACGCTGGCAAGCGACGTGGCCGGCACCATTGCGCCGGTGGAGGCGACGGTGCAGCCGATGCTCACGACCGTGGCCGACACCGCCGGCACGCTGGCAAGCGACGTGGCCGGCGCGATTGCGCCGGTGGAGGCGACGCTGCAGCCGGTGCTCACGACCGTAGCCGACACCGCCAGTACGTTGCCCTACGACATGGCCGGCGCGATCGCGCCGATCGCGGCCGAGGTGCAGCCGGCGCTTACGATCGTGAGCGACACCGCCGGCACGCTGGCAAGCGACGTGGCCGGCGCGATTGCGCCGGTGGAGGCGACGGTGCAGCCGGTGCTCACGACCGTGGCCGACACCGCCAGTACGTTGCCCTACGACATGGCCGGCACCATCGCGCCGATCGCGGCCGAGGTGCAGCCGGCGCTTACGATCGTGAGCGACACCGCCGGCACGCTGGCAAGCGACGTGGCCGGCACCATTGCGCCGGTGGAGGCGACGGTGCAGCCGGTGCTCACGACCGTGGCCGACACTGTCAGCACGCTGCCCAGCGACGTGGCCGGCACCATCGCGCCGATCGCGGCGGAGGTGCAGCCGGCGCTCACGACGGTGAGCGACACCGCCGGCACGCTGGCAAGCGACGTGGCCGGCGCGATTGCGCCGGTGGAGGCGACGCTGCAGCCGGTGCTCACGACCGTAGCCGACACCGTCAGCATGCTGCCCAGCGACGCGGCCGGCACCATTGCGCCAGTCGAGGCGGTGGCGCAGCCGCTGCTCACGACGGTGAGCGACACCGCCGGCACGCTGGCAAGCGACGTGGGCGGCGTGATTGCGCCGGTGGAGGCGACGGTGCAGCCGGTGCTCACGACCGTGGCCGACACTGTCAGCACGCTCCCCCTCGACATGGCCGGCCCGAAGACGGGTGCAGATAGCCAGTCGACCTTGTTGTCGCAAATGGCTGCATTGGACAGCGCCGGCGCTGACACCCTTGACAGTTCGCCAGCTCTTGAAATCACGGAGTCGGCGCTGGCTACGCGTATTGCGACCAGTGACGAGCCGGAGCTCGCCAATGTAGCTGGCGATGCCGTTGCGACTGCCGCACCCGTTGATATGATCGAGCCGGCGCTCACCCCAACGGCTGCCATCCTGACCAGTCCGAGCAGCGACGCATCACATCCGGCCGACGCCGCGAACGCGGCCAGCGACGCTGTTGCGAATGCCGCGCCGATCGCTGACCCGACCGAGCCGGTGCTCACCCCGACGGCTGCTGCTTCGATCAATCCGAGCAGCGATGCGTCACATCCGGCCGACGCCGCGAACGCGGCCAGCGACGCTGTTGCGAATGCCGCGCCGATCGCTGACCCGACCGAGCCGGTGCTCACCCCGACGGCTGCTGCTTCGATCAATCCGAGCAGCGATGCGTCACATCCGGCCGACGCTGCGAACGTGGCCAGCGACGCTGTTGCGAATGCCGCGCCGATCGCTGACCCGACCGAGCCGGTGCTCACCCCGACGGCTGCTGCTTCGATCAATCCGAGCACCGACGCGTCACATCCGGCCGACGCCGCGAACGTGGCCAGCGACGCCGTTGCGACTGCCGCACCGATCGCTGACTCGGCCGAACCGGTGCTCACCCCGACGGCTGCTGCTTCGATCAATCCGAGCAGCGATGCGTCACATCCGGCCGACGCTGCGAACGTGGCCAGCGACGCTGTTGCGAATGCCGCGCCGATCGCTGACTCGACCGAGCCGCTGCTCACCCCGACGGCTGCTGCTTCGACCAATCCGAGCAGCGATGCGTCACATCCGGCCGACGCCGCGAACGCGGCCAGCGACGCTGTTGCGAATGCCGCGCCGATCGCTGACCCGACCGAGCCGGTGCTCACCAACACAGCTACCGCTCCGGCCGATCCGAGCAGCGACACGTCACATCCGGCCGACGCCGGGAATGTAGCCGGCGACACTCTTGCCAGTGCAGCGCCTGCCAATGCAGCGCCGGTGGTTGATACGACCCTGGACTCCAGCAGTGCTCCACCCCCCGGATCAGCCGACACCCTTCTCGCGCTCGCCACCGCAACTGACGCACCGAACCAGGGTCCTACATCCGCGAACTCCGTCGCGGACAATGTGGCAACGGGCACATCGAATGCCGCGGCGACCGTCGATCCGAGTGCCGTCTCTGGCGATGTGATCGCCTTGAACGACACCCCACCCCCTCCCTCAAATGCGCTGTTCACCGGAAGCCAGTATACCGACTATGGCGTCACGCTCAGCAGCGACACCGCGGTTCCCCTCCAGAATGCTGTCTCTCCGGGGGACGCCGCCTCGGCTCTCGACACCTCGGGGCCAGTGGTTGCCGATGTCCAAAAACCCGCGCCGCCGCCTCCTGACAGCGTCGACACGACTCAACCGATCGATCACGTTGCACCTCACGACGCCATCCTGTAGTAGGAGGCAAACATGGCGGCCGTCGAGACACTGGACAATCCGCCGCGCAATGTTCCTGCAGATCACCTTCGTGTCGCACCCGGCGGCAAACCCCGCGACTATGTCGGACCTGTTAACGCGCTGGCCACCTGGCGTTCGGTCGCGCGCACCAACCTGATAGCGGTCGCGGCATTTTCGCTCGTTGTGAATCTGCTGATGCTCACGCTACCGATCTACCTGTTCCAGATATCTGATCGCGTGCTGACGAGCCGCAGTCTCGAGACCCTGCTGATGCTCTCGGCTCTCGCGCTGGCGTTCATCGGCGTCCTCTCGATCGTCGACATTCTGCGTCGGCAGGTGCTGGGGCGTCTTGCAACCAAGATGGAGGCGGTGCTCGGCGGCGCAGTGCTGGCGAGTAGCATCAATAACGCCAGGGCCGGCGAGGGCGGGACCATTCAGGCGATCCGTAGTCTTCATCAAGTGCGGGGCTTCATCTCGAGCCCTATCATGCTTCTGCTGATGGACGCGCCGCTCTCGCCCCTCTACTTCGGAGTCATTTTCCTCGTTCACCGGCATCTCGGCTGGATCGCAGTCGTATCGGGCTTGGCTCTTGCGCTGATTGCGCTGATCAACCAGAAAGCGACCTCGGAACGTTTGAGCGAGGCAGGCCTGCACGCCGCAGAGGCCGATGCGGCGGCGGAGTCGCTGGCCCGAAATTCGCAAGTAATCAATGCCATGGGAATGCTGAGCGAAAGCATTCTGCATTGGGGCCAGCGGCAGGCGCCGGCGCTGACGGTTCAGAGCCAGGCGCTTGACCGGAATTTCTGGATTAGCGGTGCGTCGAAGTTCGTCCGGCTCGTGGCCCAGATTACGATCCTCGGCACTGGCGCCTATCTGGCCCTCCACGCCGAGATCACTGGGGGCATGATGATCGCGGCTTCGATCATTGCCGGACGCGCCCTGCAGCCGCTCGAGGGTTTGATCGAGGGATGGCGCAGCTGCGTGCAGGCGCGATCGGCGTACGCGCGCGTCAAGCAGGCAGTCGAGTCATTCCAGCGCGAGACGCCCAAGCTGCGCTTGCCCAAACCGCAAGGGCGCCTGAGCGTTGATCGGGTCTTGTATCTGCCGCCCGGCTCGAAGGAGCCGATACTCAATGGCGTATCGCTTGACCTGGCGCCAGGAGAATCTTTGGCCATTGTCGGACCGTCCGGATCGGGCAAGTCAACGCTCGCGCGCATTCTGGTGGGCTGCCTGGTGCCAACCGCTGGCAAGGTCAGACTGGACGGCACGGAGCTGCGCAACTGGGATCGCCGCCAGTTCGGGGAATATAGCGGCTACCTGCCTCAGGAGGTCGAGCTATTTCCCGGCACCATCAAGCAGAACATCTGCCGCATGCGCGACGACCTGCCTGATGCGAGCATTTATGAGGCGGCGATGTTGTCGGGCATCCACGATATGGTCTGCCAGCTGCCGCAAGGTTACGAGACCGTGCTCGACCGCGGCGGCGGGCCGCTCTCCGGCGGGCAGAAGCAGCGCATCGCGCTCGCCCGGGCTTTCTTCGGTAGTCCGTCCCTTGTCGTGCTCGACGAGCCCAATTCGAATCTCGACGCGGCTGGCGAGCAGGCTCTGACCGAGACGCTGCAGCGCGCCAAGAGGCGGGGGGTCACTGTGGTGGTCGTAACCTTGCGCCCGGCGCTCCTGAACAGTGTGGATAAAGTCCTCATCCTGCGGGCCGGGCGCGCGGAAGCATTCGGATCTCCGAGCGACGTGTTGCATCGCCTGGTTCGCTCGCCGGGCGGTGCCGGCGGAGATAAGCCGGAGCAGCCGCAACGGATGGAATCCTCGGGCCGGTGACGAGTGCGGGAGGATGGCATGAGGGCGGAAAACGACCGTATCGGCGAATGGTATCGTGACGTTCCGTTGAGCGCTAAGTGGCCCATCTTCACCGGCCTTGCCATCCTGGTAGTTTGGCTCGGGTGTTTCGGCCTTTGGGCGGCAGTCGCTCCACTGAACAGTGCGGTCGTCGCCTCGGGTACGTTCGTGGCAACCGGACAAAACAAGCTCGTTCAGCATTTCGAGGGCGGCATCATCCGCGAGATTGCGGTCAATGACGGTGATATCGTCGAGGCGAACCAGGTCCTCGTTCGCATGGATGACACTGCTGCCAATGCCAAGCTGAGGCGACTGGTCTTGAAGAAGTATCGGCTCCTCGCTATGAAGGCGCGTCTTGAAGCTGAAATGAGCTCTTCGGATCATATCGAAACTCCGGTCGCATTCAGCGAGAGCGCACGCGATCCGGAAATCAAAGCGATTCTCGAGCGGCAACGTGCCGAACTCGGGGCACGTCGGGCTAGTCTGATGACCGAGGAAAGCGTTCTCGTCAAGCAAATTGCCGGGCTGGAGGAAAGCATTCGCGGATATCAGGCGCAAGTGCAGTCCACCAAAGAGCGCATTGCCTTGTTCGCCGAAGAGCTGAAGGACAAGAACTCGCTCCTTGGTCAGCAGTTGGTCCGCAAGTCAGATGTGCTGGCACTGCGGCGCTCCGAGGCAGGCCTCGGGGGAGATCTCGGCGAGTATCTCGGCCGCATCGCGGATGCGAAGGAGCGGATCGCTCAGGCGAATGAAAGAATAACGCAGCTCCATGCGACGGCGCTCCGCGATGCGACCAAGGAGCTGCGCGAGACGGAGGCGGATCTGGACGACGTCGATGAGCAGATCCGCGCCGCGCAGGACGTGGTCGACCGGATCGATGTTCGTTCGCCAGTCCGGGGCATCGTGGTGAAGAAGAACTTCCACACGCCAGGCGGCGTCGTCTCTCCCGGCGCCGTGATCCTTGAGCTTCTACCGATCGGCGACGAGCGCATCATCGAAGCCCATGTGAATCCCAAGGACATTTCGCACGTGAGCATTGGCCAAGAGGCGCTGGTGCGGCTGTCCGCGCTCAACCAGCGCATCACGCCTATGGTCGCAGCGAGCGTTATCTACGTGTCAGCGGACGCCTTGGCGGCGGAGCAAGTACAGGTGAAGACCGAATCCCGCTCCGACGGCGACACGCGTCGGGAATTCTATGTCGTTCGGGTGCGTTTGGACCAAGACGATATTCTAAGGCGCATGCCTGAATTCATTCCGACGCCCGGGATGCCCGCCGACGTCTACATCAAGACTGGAGAGCGCACCTTTTTCGAGTACATCATGAAGCCGGTCCTCGACAGCTTCTCCCGCGCTTTCCGCGAAACCTGAAATGGACGAACAGCGGCCGCATAGCAGCGCGCTCCGCGACGATGGCATGCCCCGACCGCTCCATTATGCCCGTGCTCGGATCCGAGGGTGGAGTCGCCGTGACGAGTTTTCACGAGTTTTGCGAACTTGCCGAATAGACCTGTGACGTCACCGTCGGATAGTGTGTGTTGGCGCTAACCAGGAAGGGACGGGTCGCGCGTCTCCTCGAGAACACCGCAGCGAAATCGCAACGAATTGAGCGAAACGAACGTGAACAGAACGCGACCGACGGGCCTGCCGTATCAAAAAGCCAATGACTTAGAAGATGCTCACTGCGTTCGGGACGCAGAGGGTGCAGGTTCGCTAATCCGCGGAACTCGATTTACAATTCGACGGTAACCTATTGATCTGTACAGGCAGGTTCGCACCGCTTTTTACATCTAAGTACCTGTCGTTGTTCATCAAACATCTGACTCTCAATCAGCTGTTCGATCGGCACGCACAATGTCGCACGGAGCGCGTCGTTTCCCGAACAGCTCGCGGGATGAGCACCGCGCTGGCGGGGCTCGGGAGGTAGCCGGTCGAGCAGGCGTCCGGTGGCACGGGAGGGCGCTCCGCTCATGCCAGCACCTCCCGGGAGGTCGGCCGCTTTCCATGAGCTTTCCACGTTCGGGCCAAAACGCCGGAAAATGGCGCCGAACCGGACGGCACGGGACGAAACGGAAGCGTTTTGAAATCAACGAGATACGCCTGCGGGACCTTCCTTGACATGGTAGGGGTCACAGGTTCGATCCCTGTCGTGCCCACCACGCGTCGCGTTCGGCTTCGCGTGGCACAGCCTGGAAAATTGCGGCGAAGCGTGTCCGGCGTATCCTAGAGCGCGTAGACGGACGGGCGCGTCTTGCTCGGTATCGTGGAACGCCCGAACGCCATCCGGCATTGTTCCGCCATGCCCAAAGCCTCCGCAAAAACCTTCAAGCGCGGCGATCACGTCAGCTGGAATTCAGAGGCCGGCCGCGTGCGCGGCCATATCCTGCGGGTGCACACCAAGGACGTTGACTACAAGGGGCACACGCACCATGCGAGCCCGGATGATCCGCAATACGAGATCAAGAGCGACAAGACCGATCACGTCGCCCTGCACAAGGGCCGGGCATTGCGGCGGCTGCGCAGCTGAGCGGCACGAGGCGAGCTGACGGGCTGCCCATGGCTCATCCCTTCTTCACCATCGGCCATGCCGCGCGTTCGCTCGAGGAATTCGCCGGACTGTTGCAGGGCAGCTCGGTCACCTTCGTCGCCGACGTGCGCACCGTGCCCCGATCCCGCACCAACCCGCAGTACAATCGCGAGACGCTGCCGCAGTCGCTGGCGGTCGACGCGATCGGCTACGAGCACATCGCCTCGCTCGGCGGCCTGCGCGGCCGCAAGGGTGAAGTGCCGCGCGAGACCAACGCCTTCTGGCAGAACGACAGTTTTCACAATTACGCCGACCACGCTATGGGCTCGGTCTTTCACGAAGGTCTCGTTCATTTGCGCGGCCTCGGGCGGATGCAGCGCTGCGCCATCATGTGTGCGGAAACATTGTGGTGGCGGTGCCACCGCCGGATCATCACAGATTGTCTGCTCGCGGCCGGCGAGACGGTGTTTCACATTCTGGGACCCGGGCAGGTCAAAGAGGCCGAGATCAATCCGGCCGCGCGCGTCATGGCTGATGGCCGCCTGTCCTACCCCGCGCAAAATTAGCCAAGCGTCGACGCCAGAGATATGCTCGCCGGCATCCAGGCGAGATATCTTCCAGAGACACGAGGCCGCCCATGAGCGTGTCCGTCATCGAGCAGGCAAAAATCCAGGCGCAGGTGCTGGTGCCGCTGGTCAAGGCATTGCAGGCCGAGCTCGGCGAGGCGCGCGCCAATGCGCTGGTGCGCAGGGTGCTCGGCGATCTCTACCGCGGTTTCGGCGAGGAATTCTGGAAGACCAAGAACCCTGCGAACAACGAAGCCGATCTCGGCAAGACCGTATCTTCGGCATTCAGGACCTACGCCCGCGACGACGCGCTCAGCTATGACGTCATCGAGCAGACGCCGGACGCGTTCGCATTCGACGTGACGCGCTGCGCCTATGCCGAGTTCTATAAGGCGCTCGGTGAGCCGGAGCTTGGCTTTCTCCTGGTCTGCACCGCGGACTTTGCGACCGCCGAAGGGTTCGGCCCCGACGTCAAGCTCACGCGTACCCAGACGATCATGCAGGGCGCCTCTCATTGCAATTTCCGCTATCGGCGCGATGGAGGCAGGTCACAGTGAAGGAACCGCAAATGACCCGGGTTGGCCGTCTTGCGTTGGCGGTGATGGCGCTGATGGCGTCGCGCGCCGAGGCTGCGATCATCGACTGGCAGGCCGAGCTCCAGCGCTGCCGCGAGCTGCGCCAGAACGTGGCGCCGCTGCTTCAGGCCGGCGAGGGGATATCCGCCGTCGGCCGCTCCAACCGGTCTGTCCGTCGCTGCATCTGGATCCAGCGCATGGCGGTGCGCAAGAAAATACCGGGCGCTGAGGTGTGGTAGTACTCCGTCATTGCGAGCCAAGGGGTCCGCGCGAAGCGCGGACCCCTTGGCTCGCAATGACGGTGTGGAGACAGTGACGCGTTCTGTCACCATCACCCCTGAGGCGCTCGCCTCTTCAGCGGCCCTCGAAGGGCGACGGGCCCGCTGCATCCGGGCTGTTCACTCTTCGAGGCTCGCGGTGCGAAGCTTCGCATCGCGCAACGCGCACCTCCAGCGACAACCGCTTGGCGGTTGCGCGGGGATGACCGGGCCGGCATGATCACTCCACCAAATACTTCCTCACCGCCGCGTCGTCCCACGCGATCCCGTTCCCCGGCTCCTCGCTCGGCAGCGCAAAGCCGTCCTTGATCTTCAAGCGCGTCGTCAGCACCGCGTCGGCCCAGTCGACATATTCCAGCCAGTGCGCTGATGGCGTCACGCAGAGCAGGTGCGCGCTGACCTCCGAGAACAGGTGCGTCGACATCTCGATGCCGGCGGCGTGGGCGAGCGCGGCGGCGCGCAGCCAGCCGGTGACGCCGCCGATGCGCTGCACGTCAGGCATGACGTAATCGGACGCCTCGGCGGCCAGCGCCGCCTGCATCGAGAACGCGCTGTCGAAATTCTCGCCGATCTGGACCGGCGTGCGCAGCGCGTCCGCGATGCGGGCGCAACCCTCGTAGTCGTCGTGGCGGATCGGCTCCTCGATCCAGGTCAGGCCCTCGTCGTCGAGCATCTCGCCGCGGCGAATGGCTTCGGTGACCGTCAGCGCCTGGTTGTAGTCGCACATCAGCGTCACCTCGTCGCCGACGGCCTTGCGCACCGCGCGCACCACGGCGAGATCGTCCCGCGCGTCGGGCCGGCCGACGCGGATCTTTGCGGCGTGAAAGCCTTCGGCGAGCAGCTTGTAAGCTTCTTCCACTGCAGCGCCCGCCGGCATGATGCCGAGGCCCTTCGAATTGTAGGCGCGCACCGGCTTCGGCGCGCCGCCGAGCAGGCGCGCCAGCGGCAGGCCGCGTGTGCGGGCCAGCGCGTCCCATGCCGCCATGTCGATGCCGGATTGCGCCAGGCGCTGCAGGCCGGCAAGGCCAAGCAGCGTGAAGCGCTGGGTCAGCTTGCGCTCGATCTCGAACGGCAGCAGCGCATCGCCGGCGACGAGCTCTGACATTTCCGCGACCATCGCGGTCAGCGGCTTCAGGGCCGAGGGCGTGATCGCAAACAGATAGGCATGCCCCACGGCGCCCTGGTCGGTCTCGCAGTCGATCAGCACCAGCGGCGCCTTCGCGACCGTGCCGGTCGAGGTCTGGAGCGGCAGGTTCATCGGCACGATCACGGGGCGCGCATGGAAGCGCTTGATGCGGATGTCGGTCATTCCAAGATCTCCCGGCGGCGTGAATGCAGGTTCAAGCCGATCTTAAACATTCATTATGAAACGAAAAGGTGGCTGCTGCGACCACCATATCTCGATCCCGCCGTGGTGAAGTCAGGCAACGCCGCCCGCGTGCGCACGCTCCTGGAAAACGCGCTGGCCTCGCTCAAGCCGGCGTGACGGGGGGAATAGTCGCAAAAGGTGCGTGTTGAACGCCGTGCTGTACCAACGACACGTCCACGCGAGGCTCACCTTGCCGCCCCCTCCGTGAACGCCGTCTCGATCACGTCGCCAAACGGCTGCCAGGAGCGGCCGTCGAATTGCACCAGCCGCATCTGCTTGATCGGCAGATAGCTGTCCGGCGAGGTGTTCAACCTGATGTCGGGCAGCGCGACGGAGGGCTGATAGGCCTTCAGCGATGCCGCCTGCCGCATGATGTTCTCGCGCGAGAAATCGTCACCGCATTGCTTCAGCACCCTCGTCAGCGCCTCGGCCGCGGCGTAGCCGTAGACCGCTGCGCTGTTGTTGGTGCTTTCGATCTGGTGGTACTTGTCCATGAAGGCGAACCAGTCCTTCATGCCGGCATCGTCCTTCCAGGCGGGATCGCTCGGATCCTTCAGGAACGCCGCTGAGATCACGCCGGATGAATTCTCGAGGCCGGCTGGCGCCATCGCATTGGCGATCGAGGCGGAGGCATCGTTCACGATGAACACCGGGCGCCATTTCATTGACGCCGCGAGCTTGATCACCTTGGACGCTGTCGACGGCACGCCGAGAAAGACGAAGATGTCGGCGCCCGCGCGCTTGAGGATCGAGACGTGGCCGTCGAGATGCTCGTCATTGATGTCGAAGGCGATGTCGACGAGGACCTGACGGTTGAGCTCGCCGAGCCCTTCCTGGATGCCCTTGTACAGCATGCGCCCGAACTGATCGTTCTGCCAGAGCACCACGATCTTCTTTCGGGGATAATAGGCCTGGATATAGTTGGCGTAGATGCGCCCTTCGGAGCGGAACGACGGCTGCCAGCCCATGGTCCAGGGAAACGCCTTGGCCTGGCTCAGCTCCTCGTCGCCGGAGGCGACGAACAGTTGCGGGATTTTCCTCTCGTTCAGATACCATCGCGTGGCGATATTGCCGGGCGTGCCGAACGAGCCGAACATCAGCTGCACGCCGTCCTTCTCGACCAGGTTGCGGGTCAGCTCCAGCGCGGTCGCCGGATCGGAATTGTCGTCGCGCGTGATGAAGCGGATCTTGCGGCCGTTGATGCCGCCGCGCGCATTGACCATGTCGAAATACGCGGCCTCCGCCGTGCCGATCGCGCCGAACTCCGAGAGCGGCCCCGAATACGGCATGACATTGCCGATGCGGATTTCGGTGTCGGTCGCGGGTTGTTCGGTGTGTTGCTGCGACATCGCCCCGAGCGAGGCAAAAGCGATCATCGAAACGAACAGGAGTCTGCCGGTGACGCGCATGTTCGACACCTTGTCGTTGGCCCCCAACGAGGTCGGCCCGATCCGCACCAAGGCCGCTTAATCTACGTCAAGCGTTTGGCAAAGCTGTGGCCGGGCAGCCCGCTTCAATGCGACGCATGGGCGGAAAGCAAAACGGCAGCCGTGTTGACGCGCTGCATCGATTTCTGATCGAGAGAGTGTGTCGTGTGGCACTTGCTCTTACCCTCCCCTGGAGGGGAGGGTCGATCGCGCGCAGCGCGAGCGGGGTGCGGTGATCTCTCCACTCGGGCACTGTTGGAAGTGGAGAGACCGTCACCCCACCCCGTCTCACATTTCGCTACGCTCCATGTGAGCCGACCCTCCCCCTCCAGGGGAGGGGTAAGGACCGACCTCTCACGACGCGAGAGGTGTGCTCCCTCCTCTTGTCCGGCGCAGCCTTGGCGAAGGCGGATGTGGGGCAGGGCCGGGCGCTCAGTAAAGGTATGAGCAAGAGGCAAGGCGCCCCTACGGCAGCCCCCGCGCCTCCAGCTGATGCACCAGCAGCAGTGTCGGCTCGGCGAGGCTGTCGCCCGAACCATCGAGCCCGAACGCGGCGGCGATGCCGTCGCGGCTGCGCAGCAGCGCGCTGCGCGGGCAATGGCCGGCGCCGCAGAGCGTCTTTTTCAGCGTCTCGCCTTGTGCGACGAGATTGGCAGGATCGTCCGTGGCCCAGGCCAGCACGATCGGCACATCGACATTGAGGATCCCCGGGTAGACCGACCGCTTGTCGTACTGGGCGGCGTCGGGGCCGAGATAGGCCTTCACACTGTCGCTGGCGTCCTTGCCGGCGCGATAGATCCCGGACACCAGCACCACGGCGGCGACCTCGGCGCGATCGGCCTGGAGCTCGGGATGCGCCAACAGCGTCGCAACATGGAACGCGCCGGCGCCGTAGCCGACCGCGACGATCTCGCGGGCGTCGCCATTGAAGAGGTCGATATTGCCGTGGACCCAGGACAGCGCTGCCGCGACGTCGGTCGCCCCCGCCGGCCAGGCCGCCGACGGGGCGAGGCGGTAGTTGACCCGCACCCCGATCATGTCATTGCGCGCGGCAAAGCACATCGCCTGGTCCTGCATCTCGCGCGACAGGTCCGGCGTCCCACGGTCGCCGGTGAAGGTGTCCCCGGTCACGAACACCAGCACCGGCCGCGGCGTCGTCGCCTTGGTCGCGCTGGCGGCGACGTCGAGCACATTGGCTTCGCTCTCGCCATAGCGCAGGCCGCGCGAGAAGGTGACCTGCTCGCACAGCCGTGCGGTGCCGCCGGCGGTGGTGTCGGAATCGGTGAGGCCCGTCAGGACGAGATCGGACCGGGGAAGCGGCCGCGCCGGCATCGGGCCATGCGCGGATGCGGTCGTGACAGTCAGAAGCAGGAAAAGTGCGAGATTATTCTTCATATTGGTGTCGGCCTTGCGCGCCTCATCATGGGTCGCCGATCGGGCCTGTCTTTTCAATTCGCCTTATTAGTTAGCTGGGCTTGAGGCGATTTCACGGCGCCGTGGCTGGTTCTCGGGAGACGCTCAATTCCCGGGCTGGAATGTGCAATCCGCCCCGCTGCCGTCCTTCCGCCTGATCGCGTTGGGGTCGATCGTGCAGCTCAGCTTGGTCAGGCTCTCGAAATTCGATCCGGCCGCGCCATCAGGCGGAATGCCCGCCAGCGCTTCCGTCGCGAAAATCTCGTTTGCGGTAGAGCCGTTCACGGTCTTTGTCTTCTTGCCGAACGTGACCTCGCAATTGCGAACGGTGATATCGACATTGCCGGTGCGGCAGATGATCTTGTCCGCCGTCACCGTGATCGGCTTCTTGTAGGGAACGTCGGCGTTGGCGGCGAACAGCATCGCCATCGCCTTCTTCTCGGGCCCCGTCAGGTCCGGCGACAGCGGCGCGATCACGCCCGCGAGCGCCAGCGCCGTCGCGCCCGACACTTTTGCAGGCTCGGAGGCGCCCGCGGCATTTTGTGCGCAGGCAGCGATGAGGCCGCAGGCGAGGATCAGTCGACCGGATGTCATGTTGCCTCCACCGGCCTGCCGTTTCAGGCGGCTTTCTTGCGTGTGGTGGCCTTCTTCGTGGTCTTCCTCGTCGTTTTCCTGGCCGTTTTCTTCTTCGCCGCCTTCTGCGCCGCGAGATAGGCCTCGACCTTCTTGGAGGAATGGCCGGCTGCCCCGACCACGAGCCTCAGCTTGGCCGGGGTGATCTTGAACTTCTTCGACCAGTAGCGGACCTCGTAGGGCTCGCTGAGCGCGATCCGGCTCTTGTCGGCGGCGCGGTGCTTCTGGAGCTTGATGTACTCCTCGACCTTCCTCGCGGAATGGCCGACCTTCTTGACGGCGTATTTCAGCTTGGCCGGGCTGACCTTGAACTTCTTCGACCAGTAGGCGACTTCGTATGTCTCGGCGAGCGCAATCAGCGCCCGATCGGCTCCGCCGCGCTTCGCCTTGTTGTCGGCCATGCTTCCCTCCTGCCCTGGATGGCATCTAGTCTAGCATGCAACCGGATTTGGAAGGCAAGATGCCAGCCGCGCGATGATTTGCGCGGCGCGGCCGTTTTGCGCCGACGTGTCAGACATTTGTCGCGCGTGACCCCGCCTCGAGCCGGCTGAGGGCCTTCTACTGTGCATGGGGTTGTTTTCGCAGTCTTGGTTGGGGCCGACCCGTCAGGCCTGCTTCATGGTCCGGAAGGTGATGGAATAGCGGCGTGCCTCAACCGGCGGGATGCTGTGCTCCCATTGCGAGCGCGCCTCGCCGTCCATCATGTAGAGCGAGCGCGGAACGGCCTCGAGCGTGTGGCGCTGCCATTTGTCGCCACTGCGACGGCGGAAGCGGAATTTGCAGGGAGAGCCGAGCGACAGGCCGAGCACCTTGTCGAAGTGGGGCTTGTCGCGATGCCAACCGATGCCGACGCCGGCCTCGTATTCGGTGCACAGCACCTGTCGCACGCTGTCCGCGGTAAGGCCGGCCCACGCCTCGACCCGGCGCGCGACAGGCAGCACCCAGTCCGGGATCGGATCGGCCTCGGCGAGCCGTTGCAGCGTGTAGTCGTAGCGGTAGCCGAATGAGGCCACCCGGCGGTTGCCCTCGAACGCGCCGAACTGGAAGCGCTGCAACGGCAATGCCGCGATGCGGCCGATCAGATCCTGCTCGGCGGCGGCGTCGATAAAATTGTCCGCATAGCGAAGCCCGGCGGGACCGCTGTCCGGATCGGCGAACAAACCAAGCTGCGTCATTTCTCGCATTTCCGTGATGGAACCTAATGGCGGCTGATGCGACTTATCTATTGACGCGGGAAGTAACGTGCGAGGCTGTCATGGCAGAGAAGCATACCGCCGATCCAGCAGAGATCATGCGGGCCACCGGTCATCCTGAGCTGGAATATGCCGCCGGCTGGACCATCGCCGGTCTCGTCACCATCGGCACCATCGTCGCGGCCTGGGTGTTCGCGATCTAGCTAAAGGGAATTGCAGCTCGAAGGCGGTGCCCTCGTCGGTCGGCTTGAGCCTGATCGCGCCGCCATGGCTCGCCATCACCGCGCGCGGTCTACATTCTCGGTGCAAAGAGGCAAGGCGTGGATGGCTGGGACGAGCCCGGCCATGACGATGAGAACACGTCGAACTTTCGGCGCGCCAAGCTATGATTTCGCAAACTGGCGGTAATCCGGCTCGCGGTGAAACCAGAATTCGTATCCAGTGACTCCCTTCTGCATGGCGACGTCATGGATCGGCTGATTGAGCGGGACGACCGGAACATCCCGCATGCAAAGTGTGATGAAATCCTTCACCGCCTTGTTGTACTCCGCCGCATCTTTGGTGAAGCGAGCCTTGTCGATCAGCGCGTCCATCTCCTTGTTCCGGTAGGAGGAGATGTTGAAGATCGAATTGCTGCCGTGGAAATTCCAGTAGAAGTAATATTCGGGATAATCCAGCCAGCCGCTGAAGCGGTTGAGCGCGAGCGGCAGCTCCTTCTTGTTGAGCGTCGTGCGCCAGTTGGCGCCCGGAATCTTCTCGATCGATGCCTTGATGCCGACCTTGGCGAGGTTCTCCTGGATCAGGATGGCGGTCGGCTCACCGACGGTCGCAGTGCCTGTGTCGAGCGACAAGGTCGTCTCCAGGCCCGACTCGAAGCCCGCTTCCCTCATCAGCGCCTTGGCCTTGTCGAGATCGGTGACATAGGGAAACGGCTGTGGCCAGACCGGTCTTGAGACTTCGGCAACCCCACCGTACATGGGAACGGCGCGGCCGAAGAACGCGCTGCTCTGGATCTGCTCATAGGGCATCGCCCAGGCGACGGCCTGGCGCAGCTTCACATTGTCGAATGGCGGTTTTGCCGTGTTCAGCGCGACGTACCACAGCGCATTCGGGATCGGCACGCCCGAGACCTTGACCTTGCCCTCCCTGATGATCTGCTCGAAGTCGCGCGGCGCAAAGCCGCTGGAAATATCGGCATCGCCGCGCTCCAGCATGGCGCGGCGGGTGCCGGCGGAGGGCACGTCGCGCGCGATCACGCGTTTCACCTTCGGCAGTGGTCCGCTCTTCCAGTCGTCGAAGCGCGCCAGGACGGTCTCGCTGCCGGGCTTCCAGCTCTCGATCCTGTAGGCACCCCCGCCGGCCTCGTTGTTCTTCAGCCAGGCCAGTGCCCAGGGGTCCTCAGCGGTTGCGTTCTTCTTTGCGAGCTCCGAGTTGATGATGAAGGGCACGACGACGGCGACGTTGAACAGCAGCATCTTGTCCTTGCGCACATAGTCGATGCGGAAGGTGTGGTCGTCGACCGCCACGAACTGCTCGGGCTTCTCCAGCGATCCCGCGGACATCTGGAAGGTCGGAAACCCGCCGACCTTCACCGCGCGATCGAACGACCATTTGACGTCCTTGGCCGTGACCGGTGTGCCGTCGTGGAATTTCGCGTTCTTGCGAAGCTTGAAGGTGCAGGACATGCCATCGGCCGCGACCTCCCAGCTTTCCGCAAGCTCAGGTGCGAGCTTCTCGCGGTCGTATGAGGTCGTGCCGTCGGGCAGCGTCTTTGAGGCGTAAGTCAGCAGGCGGTCGTAGCAATTCCACGACAGACCGTTCACGGTCTGGTTGGAGCCGACGCCCTGCATGTCGAGCGAGTTCGGCCCGAGTTCCTGCACCACCAGAAGCGTTTCGCTGCGTCCCTGTGCCCAGGCGGCCGGAGGGGCAAGGGACGCCATTCCGGCGGCACTGATACCGCCGAGCACCACGCTGCGGCGGCTGATACCGAAAGGTGAAACGCTCATGGGTGCCTCCTGCCCGGGAATTGTTCGGCATAGAGAGGCAAGGTGTGTGCCATCGGCACGAATGATCGCGGCGCACCTGCTGCGTTCCGCCCCGCGATGGTGCTAGGCGGGACGTCTGCTGCGTCCGGGGCGCCGGCTGCTCGCTATTCAGCCTGCTCCAGCGCGGCAGGCATCTTCGCGACCGACATCAGCGAGCGCGCGACCTGATTGAGCAGGAGGTCGGCATTCTCTTCCTCGGCAAGCGATTTGGACAGCAGGGCGACGATCGCGCTATGCCGGAGTTGCTGTGCCAGATTGCGTGCGGTGGTGTAGCCCGCCATCTCGTAATGTTCGACGCGTTGAGCCGCTCCGATCAGCGCGAGGTCGGCGGCTGCATCCTGCTTCTTTTCGCCCTCCTTCATGACCTCCTGGCCCTCCTCGACCAGGCCCATCATGCCCTTGCAGGGTTTTGCCCGGGCGCTCTCGCCGAGCAGCTCGAAACATTCATTGATGCGCTCGATCTGATTCTCGGTTTCGCCGAGATGCTGCTCGAACAGCTCCCGCAACTGGTCGAACCGCGCGGCCTGCGCCATTTTGGGAAGCGCCTTGGTCAACTGCTTCTCGGCGTGGAGAATGTCGCGCAGCTCATGCAGCAGGAGATCGGTCAGCCCCGCTTCGTCGACAGGCGGCGAGCTCTCCGCGACGATCGGCGTGGCTGCACCCGCGTCCGTGGACTGGAGCGCAGGCGATTCCGTGAACACCCAATCTTCTCCCTCGTTCCAGGGACCTCTCGTGTCGATCTCGCCATGGTCGCCGCTGCCGGTGGAGTCGTTGAAGTACTGGTTCACGAGCCCGGGCGTCGGAGCGATCCTGCCGATGCTGAAGGCCGGCTTCGACAGGCTTTCGAGCGCTCGCGCAAACGCCTTCATATGCGTGATCTCGCGCGTCATCAGGAATTGCAGCGCGTCCTTGCTGCCGGCGTCGTCGCAGAAATTGATCAGGCGCTCGTAGACGATCTTCGCGCGGGCTTCGGCGGCAATGTTGCTGCGAAGGTCGACGTCAAGCTCGCCGGTGATCTTGAGGTAGTCGGCGGTCCAGGGATTGCCCTGCGAATTGAACAGATTGACGCCGCCGCCGCCGGCAATGGCGATGAGCGGATCGGCTTCTGCCGCCTGGCGGTCGTTGCGCGAGGGCGCCAGATGCATCCGCGCGAGGCAGCCGACGACTTCAAGATGACTGAGCTCCTCGGTGCCGATATCCATCAGCAGGTCCTTGCGGTCGGGATCCTCGCAGTTCAGCCCTTGAATCGAGTATTGCATCGCGGCTGCGAGTTCCCCATTGGCGCCGCCGAATTGCTCGAGCAGCATATTGCCGAAGCGCGGATCGGGTTCGTCGACGCGCACGGTGAACATCAGCTTCTTGACGTGGTGATACATGGGATGGCTCGCGCTCTGAGGGAAACTACGCGCGACAACAAACCCCCGAAACGTTCGTTCCTAGGCCGTTTTCGACTATCTTCGTTCGTGTAGAGGCGACGAATGCGCTACGGCGTCACCGCTCCGCGTGCGACCGCGCGCGGAGCGGTCAATTCCTTCCAGGTCGAATTGGCGACATGCACAGGCGAGAAGGCGGGCCGCTCCACATAGTGGCCATCGCCCGCCTCGGCGCGCAGATCGCCATGCTTCCAGACGATACGGCCGCGCGACAGCGTCACCGTGGCGCCGCCGGTACAGGAAAATCCCTCGAACACGTTGTAGTCGATCCGGCTCATCTGCCGCTTCGCGCTGATGGTCTTGCTCGCCTTCGGATCCCACACCACGAGATCGGCATCCGAGCCGACCGCGACCGCGCCCTTGCGGGGATAGATGTTGAGGATGCGGGCTATGTTGGCCGAGGTGACCGCGACGAACTCCTCCTTGGTCAGCCGTCCCGTGGCGACGCCCGCGGTCCAGAGCAGCGCCAATCGGTCTTCGAGGCCGCCGGTGCCGTTCGGGATCTTCCTGAAATCGCCGCGCCCGAACCGCTTCTGCTCGGTGGTGAAGGCGCAATGGTCGGTCGCGACCACTTGGAGCGAGCCTGATTGCAGCCCGGCCCACAGACTTTCCTGGTGCTGCTTGTCGCGGAACGGCGGCGACATCACGCGCTGCGCCGAATGGTCCCAGTCCTTGTTCTGGTATTCATCGGCGTCCAGCAGCAGATGCTGGATCAGCGGCTCGCCATAGACGCGCTTGCCCGCCGCGCGCGCCCGCGCGATCGCCTCATGCGCCTCGCGGCAGCTGGTGTGCACGATGTAGACTGGCGTGCCGGTCATATCAGCGATCATGATGGCGCGGTTGGTGGCTTCACCCTCGACCTCCGGCGGCCGAGAGTAAGCGTGGCCTTCGGGGCCGGTGACGCCGCGCGCGATCAGCGCGTCCTGCATCAACGCGACGACATTGCCGTTCTCCGCATGGACTACGGGCATGGCGCCGAGATGGGCGCAGCGCGCGAACGAGTTGTAGAGCTCGTCGTCGTTTACCATCAGCGCGCCCTTGTAGGCCATGAAATGCTTGAAGGTGTTGATGCCGTAGGTTTTGACCACGGTCTCCATCTCGTCATAGATCTGCTTCGACCATGACGTCACCGCCATGTGGAAGCCGTAGTCGGTCGCCGCCTTCTCGGATTTGTGCCGCCACTCCTGATAGGCCGCGAGCATCGACTGGCCGGGATCGGGCAGGCAGAAGTCCACCACCATCGTGGTGCCGCCGGCGAGCGCCGCCTTCGTTCCCGACTCGAAATCGTCGGCTGTCACCGTGCCCATGAACGGCATTTCGAGATGGGTGTGCGGATCGATGCCGCCCGGCATGACGTAGGCGCCGCCGGCGTCGATGATTTCGGCGCCGGTGGGCGGCTCGAGCGACGCGCCCATCGCTGCGATCGTCTCGCCATCGATCAGCACATCGGCGCGGCGCGAATGATCGTGATTGACGACGGTGCCGCCGCGGATGAGGAGGGGCATGGGACGCTCCGGAGCGAGATGAAGGGGACGTTTTCGCCACGAAGGCTAAGCGCGGCGACCGCGATGCGACAGGCGAAATTTTAGTCAGCCGATCGCTTTGCCGCGCACTCTCTACGCCGCATGGGCAATCAGTCCGTCGATCATCGCACGCACGAGGCCCGCGATCTCCTTGCGCAGCGCCGGCAGCGGAACGGCGACCAGCTTCTGTTCCAGCCCCAGCGCCACCATGCCGTGCACGGCAGAGAACAGACTGCGGGCGGTGATGCCGAGTTCCTCAGGGCTGCGCTTTGGAAACAAGACAGCCAGCGGCTGGTAGATGTGGCGGAACAGCTGCATCTGGTCGTCGATCGACCAGTCGGGGACTTCCTTACCGGCCTGCATGCGGTGCTCGAACAGCGCGCGCCAGAGTTCGAGATTTTCGGCGGCAAAATCGCAATAGGCGATTGCGATGCGAACCAGGGTCTCCTGCGGCGACCGCTCGCCTGCGCTCTCCGCCGCGCTGAGTGCTTCGTCGAGGCGAAGCAGCGTGCGCGAGCCGACGCGCAGGATCAGCTCGTCCACATCGGCCACGAGATTGTAGACGGCGCCATTGGCGCAGCCGATCTCGCGGGCGAGATCGCGGGTTTTCAGGCCGCCTAATCCGCGGCTTGCGATCATCCGTTCCGCCGCCAGGATCAGGTCGGCCCGAAGTTTTTCTCGACGTTCCACGGCTTTAGACATTCGTTAACCACAAGCGTGAGCGCTGCTCAAATCATTCTTGAGCAATGCTCAAGATGTGCTACAAGGCATCTGTGAGCAGCGCTCATAACAGGGAGCAGCCAATGTTCAAGACCGTAGTGACACTTTTCCGCGGCAGCGTGGCCGCCGCGGGCGAGGAACTGGAGGACCGGACGGCCCTTCTGATCCTCGACCAGCAGATGCGTGATGCGGCCGCGGCCGTCGAGCGCAGCAAGCGGACGCTGGCGCTGGCGATCGCCCAGGACCAGCAGGAAGGCCGCAAGCTCGAGGCGACGATCGCTCGTATCGCCGATCTCGAGACGCGCGCGGTTGCGGCACTCGATGGCGGTCGCGAGGATCTCGCCAAGGAAGCGGCCGAAGCCATCGCAGGGCTCGAGGCCGACCGCGATGCGGCGACGACGGCGCGCGCACTGTTCGCGACCGAGATTGCGCGCCTGAAGCGGCACGTGGCGAATGCGCAGGCCCGCATCACCGACCTCGATCGCGGCCGTCGCGTCGCCCGCGCTTCGGAAGCGGTGCGCTCGCTTCGCCGCAGCGGTATCGAGGCAGCCCGCCCTTACGAATCCACGCTGCCAGAGGCGGAGGGCACCTTGCGGCGCCTGCGCGAGCGCCAGATGGAGGCCCAGGCGGCAGATGATGCGCTGGTCGAGCTCGATGCGGCCACCGGTCCGCTCGCCACCGCCGAGAAGCTTGCCGAGCAGGGCTTTGGCCCCCGACTCAAGACGACCGCGGACGACGTGCTGGCGCGGTTGAAGTCCAAGCGCAGCCCGGCTGGCTGATCTCAAACCCGATCTCTCAAATCCCATCATCATTCGAACCAACAGGAGACTATCATGAACCAGAACGGCCAGCCCCACAGCAGCGCTTGGGTGACTTTCACTTACGTGTCCTTCGCAGCTTCCGCCTTCCTCGTCGCGCTCGGCATCTTCTTCCTGCCGATCGACCTCTGGATGAAGGGCTATCTCACGATGGGCATCGTGATGCTGATCCAGACCTGCGTCACCCTGACCAAGACCGTGCGCGACAATCATGAGAGCAGCCGGCTGGTGAACCGCATCGAGGATGCCAAGGCCGAGCGGCTGCTGATGGAGGTATCCAAGGCCTGAGACGAGAACGCCCGGACTGCACAACGGCTTGCAACATTGGGGCGGTGGGTGCCGGAGCGTCCACCGCGCGCCTGATCCGCATATCGCGCCTGCGAAATGCAACCGAGCCATGACGGATCGCGCGGGCGCGCGCCCTTGCGTGGCGGCGCCGGCCGGCGCAGTCTCTTCAGGCGGCGCGAATAACGCCGCCAATAAGACTCTGCGAGGAACTCCGAGGAAGCTCCATGGCGGCGACGCGGATCGACTGCGACATCCACCCGGCTGTTGGTGGCACACGCACCACGCTGCTTCCTTATCTCAGCGATCACTGGAAAGAGCAGGTGGTGAGCCGCGCCATCGACGGGCTCGATCTCACCTCCTATCCGCCGAGCATGCCGCTTTCGGGCCGCGCGGATTGGCGGCCGGCCAATGGCGCCAAGCCCGGCTCCGATCTCGCCATGGTGCAGAAGGGCGCCTTCGAGCAGCTCGGCGCCAGCCACGCCATTCTCAACGTTCTCTACGGTGCGCAGGCCGTGTTCGACGCCTATATGGCGGCCGACTTCTGCAAGGCGATCAACGACTGGATCGCCGCCGAATGGCTGTCGCGCGATCCGCGCCTGCGCGCCTCCATCGTGGTGCCGATGCAGGCGCCGGATCTCGCCATCGAGGAGATCGAGCGCCGCGCCGGCGACAACCGCTTCGTCTCCATCCTGGTGCTGGCGCAGGGCGAGACGCTGCTGGGACGACGCCATTTCTGGCCGGTCTACCAGCTCGCCGAGAAATACCAGCTGCCGCTCGCGATCCACGCCGGCACGCAATATCGGCAGGCGCCGAGCTCGGCCGGCTGGCCATCGCACCGCTACGAATATTACTTCGTCGAGGCGCAGGCGTTTCAGGCACAGATATTGAGCCTGATCTATGAGGGCGTGTTCGGCAAGTTCCCGAACCTGAAGGTCGTGCTGATGGAGTCGGGCGTGAGCTGGCTGCCGGCTTTCATGTGGCGTGCCAACAAGACCTGGCGCGGCGTGCGGGTCGAGGTGCCCTGGGTCGAGCGCGAGCCGGCCGCGATCATCCGCGACAATTTCCGCGTCACCATGCAGCCGTTCGATGCCCCCGCCGATGCCAGAAGCGTCGAGGAGATCATCGATCAGATCGGCTCCGAAAAGATGTTCCTGTTCGCGTCCGACTATCCGCACTGGCAGTTCGACGGGGACGATCCGATCCCGCCGAATCTGCCGAAGAGCATCATCGCAAAGATGTGCGTCGACAATCCGCTGGAGACGTTTCCGCGGCTCAAACTGAATGCTTGAACCATGTTGATGGTATCCGACTTCGAAGTCGCATCGCAGCTGCTTCACCTCTCCCCGACGGGCAGAGGTGAAACAACTGCCATAAGGGTCTTCAGGAGGTTCGCATGAGTGAAGTCATCGACCGTCCGCTGCGTGACGACGAGAAGCCTGCCGCGACACGCTTGCGCATCGTCGATTGCGACGTGCATCCGAGCCTGCATTCGCTCGACGATCTCAACGAATTCCTGCCAAAGCGCTGGCAGCAGCATTTGCGGGAATATGGCAGCCATCTGCGTACGCCGTACCTGTTCACCACGCCGTACCCGCGCTCCTCGCCGCTGATCGCGCGGCGCGATGCCTGGCCGCCCACCGGCGGGCCGCCCGGCTCCGATCTCGCCTTCATGCAGAAGCAGCATCTCGATCCGCTCGACGTCGAGTTTGGGATTCTGCAGGTGCTCGATCTCTTTATCTTCTCTCAGCAGAACCTGGAATTCGGCGCCGCGATCCAGCGCGCCATCAACGACTGGCAGCTGGCGTTCTGGTCACATCGCGATCCCCGCCTGAAGGCCTCGATCCTGGTCGGGCAGGATGGTGTGGATCTCGCCATCGCCGAGATCGAACGCTGCGCGAAAGCCGGCGAATACATCCAGATCAACGTCTCGCCGCGTGCCAACGAACCGCTCGGGCGGCGTCGCTACTGGCCGATCTACGAGCGCGCACAGGAGCTCGACCTGCCACTCGGCATCCATGTCGGCGGCTATGGCGGGCATCCGCCGACCGGCGGCGGCTGGCCGTCCTATTACGTCGAGGAGCACCAGTCCAACGCGCACACCATCGCGGCGCAGCTTGCGAGCCTCGTCATCGAGGGCGTGCCGGAGCGGTTCCCAAAGCTGAAGATCGTCTTCATCGAGGGCGGCTTCGGCTGGATCCCGTCGGCCGTGTGGCGCATGGATCAGCATTTCGAACGCTTCCGCAGCGAGGTGCCGCATCTCAGGCGCAAACCCTCGGAATATGTCAGGGAGCATTTCTGGTTCACGACGCAGCCGATCGACGAGCCGGACGAGGCGCGGCATCTGCGCGCGTTGATCGAATGGGTCGGCGTCGATCGCCTGCTATTCTCGTCGGACTATCCGCACTGGGATTTCGACGATCCGCGCTTCGCCTTCAAGACGCCGCTGACCGAGGCCGAGCGCAAGAAGATATTCAGCACCAATGCCCGCGCGGTCTACAAATTCTGATCAACATGGCTCGTCATATCGTCGCCACCACCTCGGAGATCCCGCCCGGCGGCAACAAGGTCGTCGATATAGCCGGGCGTGACATCGTCGTGTTCCACGTCAATGGCGAGTTCTTCGCGCTTCTGAACCGATGCCCCCACGAGGGCGCTCCGTTGGAGAAGGCAGCCTGCGTGGCACGGCTGACCTCGCCCGAGCCGGGCGTCTATGAACGCTCCCGCGTCGGCGAGATGCTGCGCTGTCCCTGGCATGGCTGGGAGTTCGACATGCGCAACGGCCAGTCCTGGTTCGATCCGAAGCGCGTCAAGATTCGGTCATATCCGGTCGCGGTGGAGCGCGGCGAGGAGTTGCAGAAGGGCCCGTATGTGGCCGAGACGTTCCCGGTGCATGTCGAAGACAGTTATGTGATCGTCGAGGTCTGACACACTCGCGTCAATTCGGGGCGCGCAGAGCGCGAACTATGGTGCGCGGTTGCGCACCAGAGCATCTCGAGATTCCAGGTTCGATGCTGCGCGTCGCCCCGGAATGACTCTCTTGAGTGCGCAGTGATCTCGCCATTGCCGATTGAGATTCCAACCCAGGTGCGATATGGCTCTCGCGCTTTCCAGAGGCGGAGATGAGCTTTGTCGAAACAATCCCTGCGTGAGGAGGCCGAGCGCCTGATCCGCGAATCGATGGAAAAGAAGGCCATCGTCGTCAAGCAGGGCACGACCCGCATCGAGGCCGTCTGCGGCAAGTGCGGCGCGCCGAACCGGGTCCAGGCGGAAAAGGGCCAGAGCCGCGTCAAGTTCGCCTGCAAGAATTGCGGGCACAAGCAAGAGACGCTGTAGATTTTTCAACCTCTCCCCGCCCCTCTGCGGGGAGAGCTCGGATCGCCCTCGGCGATGCGAAGCATGGGGCTGTGCCGAGCTATAACATAGCACTCGCGCGACCCTGCATGAGTCGGCATGGCAGGGCTTCGTTTCGCGCTGCCTTTACGCCCCTCCGGCACCGCTGTATTCTTCCCAACCTAACGATCCCGCCCAGATCGAACCAATCAATCACCTGACAGGGAGTGCAGCCATGGCTGTGTCGCACGCTATCCCGATCACGCGCCATCCGTTCGCCAACGGCTCCTACAAGCAGATGCTGATCGACGGCAAATGGGTCGATGCGGCCTCCGGCAAGCGCTTCGAGACGCACAATCCCGCCACCGGCGAGCTGCTCGCAACCGTTGCGGAAGGCGACAAGGAAGACATCGACCGTGCGGTTGCGGCCGCCCGCCGTGCCTTCGAAGGTCCCTGGAGCAAGGTCAAGCCGTTCGAGCGGCAGAACCTGCTGCTCAAGCTCGCCGACCTCGTCGAGAAGAACTTTGACGAATTGTCGCAGCTCGACACGCTCGACATGGGCGCCCCGGTCAGCCGCACCCGCGCCTATCGCCTGCGCGCCGTCGGCATGCTGCGCTATTATGCCGGCCAGACTACCGCGATCCACGGCGAGACCATCGAGAACTCGCTGCCCGGCGAAATCTTCTCCTATACGCTGAAGGAGCCGATCGGCGTCGTCGGCGCCATCATTCCCTGGAACGGTCCGCTCACGGCGACGATCTGGAAGATCGGGCCTGCCATCGCGACCGGCTGCACGGTGGTGCTCAAGCCCGCGGAAGAAGCGCCGCTGACCTCGCTGCGCATCGCCGAGCTCGCCATGGAAGCCGGCATTCCGCCCGGGGTCGTCAATGTCGTGCCCGGCTATGGCGAGACCGCGGGCGCCGCCCTCGCCTCGCATCCCGACGTCGACAAGGTCGCCTTCACCGGGTCGCACGTCACCGGACAGTCGATCATTCGCGCCTCCGCAGGCAACCTCAAGCGCGTCTCGCTCGAGCTCGGCGGCAAGTCGCCGGACATCGTCTTCGCCGATGCCGATCTCGATGCCGCAGTTCCCGGCGCCGCGATGGCGGTGTTCGCCAATTCGGGGCAGATCTGCAGCGCCGGCACGCGCCTGTTCGTCGAGGAGTCGATCTACGAAGAGTTCGTCGGCCGCGTCGCCGAGTTCGGCAAGAACCTGCAGGTCGGCAATGGCCTCGATCCCAACGTGCAGATCGGTCCGCTGGTTTCCGAGCAGCAGCTCGAGCGCGTCACCGGCTATCTCGACATCGGCCAGAAGGAAGGTGCAAAGGCGCTCGCCGGCGGCGGCCGCGTCACCGAAGGTGCGCTGTCGAAGGGCTTCTTCGTCTCGCCGACCGTGTTCGCCGGCGTGCAGGACAACATGCGCATCGCACAGGAGGAGATCTTCGGCCCCGTCATCTCCGCGATCGCGTTCAAGGACATGGACGAACTGGTCAAGCGCGCCAACAACACCACCTTCGGCCTCGGCTCCGGCCTGTGGACGCGCGACGTCAGCAAGGCGCATGCGGTGGCGAAGCGCCTGCGCGCCGGCTCGGTGTGGGTGAACTGCTACCAGGCGATGGATCCGGCCGTGCCGTTCGGCGGCTACAAGATGAGCGGCTACGGCCGCGAGTCCGGCAAGCAGCACGTCGAGGAATATCTCAACGTGAAGGCCGTCTGGATCAAGACGGCGTAAGACCTGTTCTCCCCGCGTTCCGCGCGAGGAAATATCTGCTTTTGTGAGGGGCGGCGCCTTTTCCGGTGGCCGCCCCTCGCTATATGATCCGTATCCTTCCATAGCCATTGGGGCCAGCATGAAATTCGAGGCGTTGTTTAGGCCGTTGCAGGTCGGTCCGTACAAGCTTGCGCATCGGGTCGCGATGGCACCGTTGACGCGCATGCGCGCCGAGCGTGAGAGCTTTTCGCCCCGACCGCTCAACGCCGAATACTATGGCCAGCGCGCAACGAAGGGCGGGCTGATCATCGCGGAAGCTTCGCCAGTGCTCTCGCACGGCCGCGGCAATCCGGCGACACCCGGCATCTATTCGGACGCGCAAATCGCCGGCTGGCGCAAGGTGGTGGACGCGGTGCACGCCAAGGGCGGCATCATCTTCCTTCAGCTCTGGCATGTCGGCCGCGTCTCGCATTCCTCCTATCATGGCGGTGAGCTGCCGGTGTCGGCCTCGGCGGTTGCGATCAAGGCCGAAGGCATGAAGGCGATGACCGCCGACGGCAAGATCGCCGATTACGAAACGCCGCGCGCGCTGGAGACCCATGAGGTCAAGGGCATCGTCGAGGCCTTCCGGCAGGGCGCCAAGAATGCGCTCGCCGCCGGCTTCGACGGCGTCGAAATCCACGGCGCCAACGGCTATCTGCTCGAGCAGTTCCTGCAGTCGCGCAGCAACCAGCGCACCGACCGATATGGCGGCTCGATCGAGAACCGCGCGCGACTGCTGCTCGAGGTCACGCAGGCGGCGATCGATGTCTGGGGCGCGGGCCGCGTCGGCGTGCGGCTGTCGCCCCACGGCATCGCCAATGATTCCGGCGAGCCCGATCCGATGCCCCTCTACACCCATGTGGTGAAGGCGCTCGACAAGCTCGGCCTTGCCTATCTGCACTTCATCGAGCCGCGCTCCAGCGGCGCCGGTCGTGCCGACGTCCACTGGGAGAACGTGCCCTCTGCGATGGTGCTGTTCCGCCCGCATTACAGCGGCGTGCTGATGACCGCCGGCGGCTTCACCGGCGAGAGCGCGAATGCGGCAATTGCGGAGGGTCATGCGGACATCATTGCCTTCGGCCGCATCTTCATCTCCAACCCCGATCTGCCGCGGCGCCTCGCGCACGGTTATCCGATCACGCCGTACAACCGCGCGACGTTCTATGGCGGCGAGGAGAAGGGGTACACGGATTATCCAGTGTATGACGAGCTGACGCCGGCGTGACGTTGCCGCAGCCCGGATGAGCAAAGCGATATCCCCGACCTTCGTCTGAGCAAGAATTTCCCCGGCTGTCGCTTCGCTCATCCGGGCTGCGCGGCTATTGTGTTGCTCCGACCGCACCACAGATTCCGTCATTGCGGGCGCAGCGAAGCAATCCAGAATCGTTCCGCGGAGGCAGCCTGGATTGCTTCGCTGCGCGCGCAATGACGACGGAGAAAGCAATCATGGCTAAAGCCGCAGTCGCCGCAGGAACCGCCACGGGCCAGTGCCTCTGCGGCAAGGTCACCTTCGAGATCGACGTTCCCGCGCGCTGGGCCTGGCATGATCATTCCGCCGCCAGCCGCCGCGCCCATGGCGCGGCCTATGCCACCTATGTCGGCAGTTGGAAGAAGCGCTTCCGCATCACCTCGGGCAAGACCGCGCTGACCCGTTACGAGGACAAGGCGACAAAGACCGCGCGCAGCTTCTGCTCGCATTGCGGCACGCCGATTGCCTATGAGCGCCCGCGCGGCCCGCACATGGTCAACATCCCGCGCGCGCTGTTCAAAGAACGCACCGGCCGCCAGCCGCTCTATCACATCGCGATCGAGGAGCTGCAGGAATGGGCCTATACCGGCGAGCCCTTGGTGCCGCTGAAGGGCTTTCCCGGCGTGGTCTGGCAGCGCTCGAAAAGGAAGAAGCGCGCGGGCGGCGAAGATCCGTTCGAGCTGGGGCGCGAGGAGATGTAGCGCGCCGCTCGCCCCGCTCTCCTGCCAGGACGCAGCGCAGCACCCCTTCGGTGGTGCGCTGCTGAGCCGGGGCCCATGCATCGGTGAACTCGTCACGAAGCTGGGTCCCGGCTCCGCGTCGCAATGCTATGCGCGGCGCCGCGTCCGGGACACGAGACCATCGCGCGCAACGCAGCCATGACTGCGCTTCCTTGCGCGCCTGCCAAAACTTCGGCCATCATGTGTCCGTCCTTGCGGCAACGCCCGCTCCTGGAGGAAACATGAAGAACAAGATCACCGGCCGCTCCGCCTTTCTCGCGCTGCTCAAGGACGAGGGCATCACGCATCTGTTCGGCAATCCCGGGACCACCGAGCTGCCGATCATGCATGCGCTGAAGGACCATCCCGATCTCACCTACGTGATGGCGATGCAGGAGAGCCTGGTGGTGGCGATCGCAGATGGCTATAGCCGCGCCTCGGGAAAGCTGGTCGCCTGCAACGTCCATGTCGCGCCCGGTCTCGGCAACGCGATGGGCTCGCTCTACAACGCCCAGTTCACGGGCACGCCGATGATCCTCACCGCCGGCCAGCAGGAGCAGGGCCACGGGCTGATGGAGCCGGTGCTGTATGGCCCCTTGGTGCGCATGGCCGAGCCGCTGGTGAAATGGGCAGTCGAGGTGACGCGGCTGGAGGATCTGCCGCGCATCGTGCGCCGCGCCGCCAAGGTCGCGATGACGCCGCCCACAGGTCCGGTGTTCATCTCGCTCCCCGGCGACATCCTCAACAGCGAAGCGGGCATCGATCTCGGCCGCTCCACCCGCATCGACGCGCGCGTAAAGCCGTCGGATGAAGCGCTGAGAGCATTTGCCGCGCGCCTGCTGAAGGCCGATCGGCCTGTGGTCGTCACCATGGATGAGGTGGTCAAGAGCGATGCGCTGAAGGAAGCGGCCGAACTCGCCGAGCTGCTCGGCGCAGCCGCCTATCAATCCTCGACGCCCTATGGTTCACACTTCGTTTCCGAAAGCCCGAGCTTCGTCGGCACGCTGGCGCGCGTGCAGAAGGTCGCGCGCGATACGCTGGCGCCCTACGATCTGCTGATTGCGCTCGGCGGCGATCCGTTGCGGATGTCTGTCTATAGCGAGGTCGATGCGCTGCCTGATGGCCTTGGCATCGTCCAGATTGGTCTCGTCGATTGGGAGATCGCCAAGAACTACGGCGCCGAGATCGCGCTGAAGGCGGACGTCAAGGAAACGCTGCGCGCGCTGATCCCGATGCTGAAGGAAATGGGCGATGCGGCACTCGCAAGCCGCGCCAGGGAGCGTCTCGCTGAGCTGGCACCAAAGAACTGGAGCGCGCGCCGCGCCGCTTTGGTCGAGCAGATCGGCAAGAGCGCGGGCCGCAACCCCATCGATCCGGATTATCTCGTGCTGCAAATGGTCGAGGCCATGCCCGATCACGCGATCCTCGTCGACGAAGGCCTCACCTCCAGCCGTCAAGTCACGGCGCTACGTCCGCATCGCGATCGTTACGGCTATCACGGCCTTGCCTCCGGCGGCATCGGCTGGGGCCTGCCGGCCTCGGTCGGCGCCAGCCTTGCCAATCCGGATCGTCCCGTGGTGTGCTTCTCGGGCGACGGCAGTGCGATGTATTCGATCCAGTCGCTGTGGACGGCGGCGCATCACAAGCTGCCGCTCAACGTTGTCATCGCCAACAATGGCGGCTACCGCATCATCAAGCAGCGCCTGCTCGCCTTCCATGGCGATGACAATTACGTCGGCATGGATTTTGTCGATCCGCCCGTGGATTTCGCCGGCGTCGCGAAAGCGCTGGGCTGCGAGGCGATCAGGATCAGCGATGTCAGCGAGCTGAAGCCGACGCTGGCGTCGGCGTTCGGCCGGCCAGGGACAAAGCTGATCGAGGTGATGGTGGACGGGAAGGTGTAGGACACACTGCTTCCACCGTCATTGCGAGCGCAGCGAAGCAATCCAGGCTTTATCCGCGGAGGGATTCTGGATTGCTTCGCTGCGCTCGCAATGACGAGGAGGAGGCACTCTCCCTCTCCAGCTCGTCCTGGCGGAAAGCGGGGACGACAGCGCGGGTGTGGCGCAAATTTCCGCCTACCCCTTCCTCCCCACCCGATACCCTGCCGCCGGATGCGGTGAGTCGAGCCTTGCACGTCCGCTGCCAAACAGCTTCTCCCGCAGCGTGCCTTTCGCATATTCGCTCTTGTACCGGCCGCGCCGGGTCAGCTCCGGCACCAGCATGTCGGCGATGTCCTCGAAATCACCGGGCGAGATCGCAAAGGCAACGTTGAGGCCGTCGACATCGGTCTTCTCGAACCAATCCTCGATCTTGTCGGCGACGCTCTCCGGCGTGCCGACCACGACCGGGCCGGCACCGCCGATGCCGACATGGTCGATGACGTCGCGCACCGTCCAGACGCGATCGGGATCGGCGCGGGTGACGTTGTCCATCGCACTGCGGCCGGCATCGTTCTGGACATGGCGTACCTGCTGGTCGAGGTCGTAGCCGGAGAAGTCGACGCCGGTCCACCCCGACATCAGCGCCAGCGCGCCTTCGGGGCTGATGTGGCGGCGGTAATCGGCATATTTCTCCTTTGCTTCGGCCTCCGTTCGTCCGAGGATGATCGTCATCATCGAGAACATCAGGATCTCCGCCGGACTACGGCCGAGCGCGGCGGCCTCCTGGCGGATCGCGGACACGCGCGGCGCGATCACCTTGGCCGACGGTCCCGACATGAACACGCATTCGGCGTGCTTGGCCGCGAATTGCCGCCCGCGCGGCGAGGTGCCGGCCTGGTACAGCACGGGCGTGCGCTGCGGCGACGGCTCGCTGAGATGGATGGTGTTGTTGATGCGGTAGTTCGCGCTCTCGTGGTTGATGCGATGGACCTTGCTGGGATCGGTGAAGATGCCGCGCTTGCGGTCGCGGAGCACGGCGTCGTCCTCCCAGCTGCCTTCCCAGAGCTTGTAGACGACCTCCATATATTCGTCGGCGATGTCGTAGCGGTCGTCGTGGCCGGTCTGCTTGTCCTTGCCGGCGCCGCGTGCGGCGCTGTCGAGATAGCCGGTGACGACGTTCCAGCCGATCCGTCCCTCGGTGAGATGGTCGAGCGTCGACATCCGCCGTGCGAACGGGTAGGGCGGCTCGAAGGACAGATTGCTGGTGACGCCGAAACCAAGATTTTTAGTCACCGCCGCCATCGCCGAGAGCAGGAGCAGCGGTTCGTTCGACGGCGTCTGTGCTGCATTGCGCAACGCCGCGTCAGGGCTGTTGCCATAGACATCGTAGACCCCGAGCACGTCGGCCAGGAACAGCCCGTCAAAACGGCCGCGTTCCAGCGTTTTGGCGAGGTCGATCCAGTAGGGCAGGCGGTTATACTCGGCGGTGCGGTCGCGCGGATGGGTCCACAGGCCCGGTGACTGATGTGCGACGCAATTCATCGCAAAGGCATTGAGCCTGATCTCTTTGGCCATCCTGGTCCTCTGGCGCCCTGTACTGAGCGCTCTTCGAATGCTAGACGTGCGCCCCAATCTGGCGACGTTCTTGCATATCGCTTGCCCTTGGCAAGGCCAAAATCAGCGGCCGGCAAGCCAATCTCAAGCGAGCAAAAACGAAGTCCGAAGAGCAGTACAAGAGAACTACAAGCGAACTGCCCAAGTCCCCGCCACTTTCGAAGGGCATCCTGTGCCGGATAGGATCCTTCGTCCCAAAGCCTCGAAAAAAGTCATGACCAGAGCCGACGCCATCGCCCGCGCCCGTGAGGATTTCCAGTCCGGCGCATTCCTCGCCGAGCTCGACCGCCGCGTCGCTTATCGGACCGAAAGCCAGAATCCGTCGCGCGGCCCCGAGCTGCGTGCCTATCTGGAACAGGAGATGATGCCCTCCTTCGCTGCGCTCGATTTCAACAGCCGGATCGTCGAATCCCCAAGCGGCAAGGCGCCGTTCCTGTTCGCCGAGCATCACGAGAGCGCCTCAGTGCCGACCGTGCTGGTCTATGGCCATGGCGACGTCGTCGACGGCATGGAAGGCGAGTGGCGCGATGGCCGCGATCCCTGGCGCACGACGGTTGCGGGCACGCGCCTCTACGGCCGTGGCACCGCCGACAACAAGGGCCAGCACAGCATCAACATGGCAGCGCTCCGCGCCGTGCGCGAGGCCCGCAGCGGCAAGCTCGGCTTCAATGCCAAGTTCATCGTCGAGATGGGCGAGGAGATCGGCTCGCCTGATCTCGCCAAGGTCTGCGATCTCAATCGCGACGTGCTCAAGGCCGACCTGTTCATGGCCTCCGACGGGCCGCGCCTCTCCGCCGATCGTCCGACGCTGTTCCTGGGCTGCCGCGGCGGCATCCGCATCCATCTCGACGTGAAACTGCGCGATGGCGGCCATCATTCCGGCAATTGGGGCGGCGTGCTCGCCAACCCTGCGACCATCCTGGTCAACGCCATTTCGACGCTGGTCGACGGCCATGGCCGTCTCCAGCTCGAGGCGCTGAAGCCGCCGCGGCTCACCAACCAGATTCGCTCCTATCTCGCCGATGTGCAGGTGGCCCCGACCGCGGACGAGCCGGCACTGGCGGAGAACTGGGGCGAGGAGGGCCTGTCAGCTGCCGAGCGGCTCTACGCCTGGAACACGCTGGAAGTGCTGGCGATGTCCTCAGGCAATATCGAGAAGCCGGCCAACGCCATTCCCGGCCATGCCAATGCCGTGCTGCAACTGCGTTTCGTGGTCGGCACCAAGGTCGACGGCCTGATCGAGGCCATCCGCGCGCATCTGGTTCAGAACGGCTTTCCGATGGTCGAAGTGCGAGCGGCGCAGAGCTTTGCCGCCTCGCGCACCGATTTCGACAGCCCCTGGATCAAATGGGCGTCGGATTCGGTGAAAGAGACCACCGGCAAGCCGCCGGCGGTGCTGCCGAATTTCGGCGGGTCGCTGCCCAATGACGTGTTTTCCGAGATTCTGGGACTGCCGACGATCTGGGTGCCGCACTCCTACCCCGGCTGCTCCCAGCATGCGCCCAATGAGCACATCCTGCTGCCATTGACCGAGGAGGCCTTGACGGTGATGGCCGGGCTGTTCTGGGATCTCGGGGAATTGCCGCGCCCGTTAACCTGAGCCTCCGGTCCAGCCAAAAGTCACATTCTATTCCGGCCCATTTTGTGCTTGCATCCCGCCCGCATCATCCTGAAAGGGGAAGAAAAAAGTGAAACATTTCCGTAGCATCGGGCTCGCGCTCGCCGCGACCTTCGCCGTCAGCCAGGCCGGGGCCCAGGAGCTGACCGGCACGCTGAAGAACATCAAGGACACCGGCACCATCACGCTGGGCTTCCGCGACTCCTCGATCCCGTTCTCCTATCTCGACGACAACCAGAAGCCCGTCGGGTTCGCGATGGACATCTGCTACAAGATCGTCGATGCCGTGAAGAAGGAGCTCAAGCTCGACAAGCTCGAGGTCAAGCTCAACCCGGTCACGTCGGCGACGCGTATTCCGCTGATGGCCAACGGCACCATCGATCTCGAATGCGGTTCGACCACGAACAACGCCGAGCGCCAGAAGCAGGTTTCGTTTACCAACACGCACTTCCTGACCGCCAGCCGCTACGTCTTCAAGAAGTCGAGTGGGCTGAAGTCGATCGACGACCTCAAGGGCAAGACCGTGGTCTCGACCGCCGGCACCACCAACATCAAGCAGCTGACCGAAGCGAACGTCGCCAAGGGCCTCGGCGCCAACATCATTCCGGCCAAGGACCACGCCGAAGCCTTCCTGATGGTCGAGACAGACCGCGCGGTCGCCTTCGTGATGGACGACATCCTGCTCGCGAGCCTCGTCGCCGGCTCCAAGAACCCGGATGACTACGCGATCTCCAAGGACGCGTTCTCCAAGCCCGAGCCCTACGGTATCATGCTGCGCAAGGATGACGCGCCGTTCAAGAAGGTGGTCGATGCGGCGACGGCTGCGCTCTACACGTCCGGCGAGGGCGCCAAGATCTACGACAAGTGGTTCACGCAGAAGATCCCGCCGAAGGGCCTGAACCTCAACACGCCAATGTCGGAAGAGCTGAAGCACGAGTTCGCGAAGCCCTCGGACTCGCCGAACCCGGACGACTACAAGTAAGATGCTGTTTCCCTCTCCCCGCAAACGGGGAGAGGGAAGACATGCCGGCCATTCTGGAGGGATGTGGCCGGACATTTGCATAGGCGCCGGGACATTTCCGACAGGCGCGTTCGCGCGGGGGACACGTGAACTACAACTGGAACTGGGGAATCTTCTTCCAGCCGAACCCGATGGGGACCGGCACCTATCTCGACATGCTGCTGTCCGGACTGGTGCTGACCCTCAAGACCGCGGTGCTGGCCTGGATCATCGCGCTGATCACCGGCTCGATCGTCGGCGTCATGCGCACGCTGCCCTCCAAGGGCGCCTACTGGTTCGGCTTCTGCTACGTCGAATTCTTCCGAAACATGCCGCTGCTGGTGCAGCTGTTCCTGTGGTACTTCGTGCTGCCGGAAATCCTGCCGAAAGGCGCGGGCCTGTGGCTGAAGCAACTGCCGAACGCGCCGTTCTGGACGGCGGCGATCGGCATTGGTCTGTTCATGTCGGCGCGCGTCGCCGTGCAATTGCAGGCCGGTATCTCCTCGCTGCCGCGCGGGCAGAAGATGGCGGCGACTGCGCTCGGCCTCACCACCGTGCAGGGCTATCGCTACGTGCTGCTGCCGATGGCGTTCCGCATCATCCTGCCGCCACTGACCTCCGAGTTCCTCAACACCATCAAGAACACGGCGGTCGCGATCACCATCGGCCTGCTCGAACTGACCGGACAGGCGCGCTCGATGCAGGAATTCTCGTTCCAGGTGTTCGAGGCCTTCACCGCCGCGACCATCCTCTATCTCCTCGTCAACGCCGTCGTCGTGACCGCGATGCGCTTCCTCGAGCGCTGGGTCGCAATCCCCGGCTACATCACGGGGAAATAAGCGATGCTCGGCAATTTCGATTTCGACGTCATCCGCCGCGCGCTGCCCTATCTGTTCTACGAGGGCATGACCTTCACGCTGACGCTGACCGCGCTTGCCGCGCTCGGCGGCCTGGTGTTCGGCACGGCGCTCGCCCTGATGCGCCTGTCCGGGCTCAAGCTGCTCGGCCGCATCGCCGGCATCTATGTCGACTTCATGCGTTCGCTGCCGCTGGTGCTGGTGATCTTCTGGTTCTACTTCCTGGTGCCTTATATCGGTCAGTGGCTGACCGGCGCCTCGCGCCCGATCAGCGTCGGCGCATTCGCATCCTCGCTGATCACCTTCATCATGTTCGAGGCGGCGTACTTCTCCGAGATCATGCGCGCCGGCATCCAGTCAATCTCGCGCGGACAGCCGGCGGCCGCCAGTGCGCTCGGGCTGACCTACACCCAGACCATGCGCTACGTCGTGCTGCCGCAGGCGTTCCGCAACATGCTGCCGGTCCTGATCACGCAGACCATCGTGCTGTTCCAGGACACCTCGCTGGTCTACGTTCTCTCGATCACCGACTTCCTGGGTGCGGCGAGCAAGGTCGCACAGCGCGACGGCCGTCTGGTCGAAATGTATCTGTTTGCAGCCGTCGTCTACTTCACCATCTCCTGTATCGCGTCCTTCGGCGTTCGCCGCCTCCAGGCGCGCATCGCCATCATTCGCTAGAGCGTGTCGACCATGATCGAAATCAGCCATGTCAACAAATGGTACAGCCCGACCTTCCAGGTGCTGACCGACTGCACTACCAATGTCACGAAGGGCGAGGTCGTGGTGGTCTGCGGCCCCTCCGGCTCGGGCAAGTCGACGCTGATCAAATGCGTCAATGCGCTGGAGCCGTTCCAGAGCGGCGACATCCTGGTTGACGGCACCAAGGTCAATGATCCCAAGACCAATTTGCCGAAGCTGCGCTCGCGCGTCGGCATGGTGTTCCAGCATTTCGAATTGTTCCCGCACCTGAAGATCATCGACAATCTCTGCCTCGCGCAGGAGAAGGTGCTCGGCCGCTCGCACGACAAGGCGGTGAAGAAGGGTATGCAACTGCTGGAGCGCGTCGGGTTGAAGGAGCAGGCGCAGAAGTTTCCGGCGCAGCTCTCCGGCGGCCAGCAGCAGCGCGTCGCGATTGCGCGTGCGCTCGCCATGGACCCGATCGTGATGCTGTTCGACGAGCCGACCTCGGCGCTCGATCCCGAGATGGTCAGCGAGGTGCTCGACGTCATGGTCGACCTCGCCCGCGAAGGCATGACCATGATGGTCGTGACCCACGAGATGGGCTTTGCCCGCAAGGTCGCCAACCGCGTGATCTTCATGGACCGAGGCGAGATCGTCGAGGACGCCCCGAAGGACGATTTCTTCGGCAAGCCGCGCAGCGACCGCGCGCAGAAGTTCTTGTCGAAGATTCTCTCGCATTAGGCACTGTCGTCATTCCGGAGCGCGCGTAGCGCGAATCCGGAATCTCGAGATTCCGGGTTCAATGCTTCGCATTGCCCCGGAATGACCGGTGTGAGGTTTATCGGCGCCCGCAAATTTCGTATAGCAGCCCTAATCCCCCTTTCCCGCCAGGAGACCCGCCTTGGACTCGATCGCCTACGTCAACGGTTCATTCGTCCCGCTCGCGGACGCCAAGGTCTCGATCCTCGATCGCGGCTTCCTGTTTGCCGATGGCATCTACGAAGTCTCGGCCGTGCTCGATGGCAAGCTGGTCGACAACGCCTCGCATCTGGCGCGGCTGGAGCGCTCGGTCGGCGAGATCAAGCTGAAGCTTCCGGAGACCGTCGAGCGCATCACCGAACTGCAGAAGGAATTGATCGCGCGCAACAAGGTCGAGAACGGGCTCGTCTACCTCCAGGTCACGCGCGGCGCCGACAAGGGGCGCGATTTCGCCTTCCCGAAGGGCGACGTCAAGTCGAGCCTGGTGATGTTCACCTCCGAGAAGGACATCATCAACGCCGCCTCGGCCAAGACCGGCATCAGCGTGATCACGGTGCCCGACATCCGCTGGGAGCGCCGCGACATCAAGAGCGTGGCGCTGCTGGCGCAGGTGCTGGCGAAGCAGGCCGCGGCCGAAGCCGGCGCCGGCGAAGCCTGGATGCTGCAAGACGGCTACGTCACCGAAGGCGGCTCGTCGTCGGCGTTCATCCTCACCAAGGACGACGTCATCGTCACCCGCAAGAACTCCAACGCCATCCTGCCGGGCTGCACCCGCAAGGCGGTCGTCGCACTCGCCGAGGAGCGCCAGCTCCGCGTCGAGGAGCGTTCCTTCACCGTGGAAGAGGCGCTGGCCGCGAAGGAGGCGTTTGCGACCTCGGCCTCGCTGTTCGTGCAGCCGGTGGTCGCGATCGACGGCAAGAAGGTTGGCGACGGCAAGCCCGGCCCGATGGCCACGCGCCTGCGCGAGATCTACGTGGACTTCGCCAGGGCGACGGCGGTTTAAGCCGCACACTCCGCTATCGTAGGGTGGGCAAAGGCGCACTGCGCCGTGCCCACGTCTTTTTCTCTCGTGACTGAAGGTGGGCACGCTTCGCTTTGCCCACCCTACGAGACCTACTTCGATGAGCGTGTCGCGCCTCACGCCACCGACGCTTTCACCTTGACCGGGTGAACCGCGCGGAACGAGATTGCGATCCTGTTCCAGGCATTGATGGCGCCGATCAGCATGGTCAGGTTCACCGTCTCCGCGTCGGAGAATTGCGCACGGACCTGCTCGTAAACCTCATCGGGCGCGTGCGTCTCCGAGATCAGCGTCACGGCTTCAGTCCAGGCCAACGCCGCGCGTTCGCGGTCGCTGTAGAGCGGGGACTCCCGCCAGGCGTTGAGCAGATAGATGCGCTGCTCGGTCTCGCCGCGCTTGCGGGCGTCCTCGGTGTGCATGTTGATGCAGAACGCGCAGCCGTTGATCTGCGAGGCCCGGATCTTGACGAGCTCGATCAGCGATTTCTCCAGACCCGTCGACTGGATCTGCTCCTCCAGCGCCATCAACGCCTTCATCGTGTCGGGGGCGGCTTGGTAGAAGTTCATGCGCGGTTTCATGGTCGTTCTCCTTCTGGCTGGGGTCAGTGGGCTCCGCCGGCCGAGGTCTGGCCGGCCCTCTTCAGGAACAGGACGGCGGCCAGCGCGACGATCAGCGCCATGCCGAGCAGATAGAAGGTGTCGCTGAAGGCGAGGATATAGGCCTGCTTCTGCACGGTATGGCCGATCGCGACATAGGCGCGATGCGCGGCGTCCGCATGGTCGAGCACGCCGTGATTGATGAAATACTGCGTGAGCTGCTCCAGCCGCGTCCGCGTCGCCTGCTCGAACACCGAGACCGACTGCATCAGCACGTTGGAGTGATATTGCTCGCGTTTGGTCAACACGGTCTGGAGCAGTGCGATGCCGACGGCGCCGCCGAGATTGCGCATCATGTTGAACAGGCCGGAGGCCGAGCCGGCGTTCTCCGCCTCGATGCCTGCAGTCGCCACCGCCGACAGCGGCGCCATCACCAGTGCCTGGCCGATGGCACGAACGACATTAGGCCACAACAACTGGTCGGCCGCATAGTCGTTGGTCATATAGATGTTCATGAAGTTCGACGCGGCGAACAGCACGAAGCCGATGCCGATGATGATGCGCGCGTCGAACTTCTGCATCAGACGCGGCACCAGTGGAATCAGGAGGAGCTGCGGCAATCCGGTCCAGGCCAGCACCATGCCGATCTGCTCGGCGTTGTAGCCCTGGATGCGCGACAGATATTGCGGCAGGATGAACACCGAGCCGTAGAGCGCGATGCCGAGCAGAAAGTTCGCCAGCATGCCGAAGCCGAAATTGCGGCGAGCCAGCAGGCGCAGATTGAGCAGCGGCTTCTTCACCGTCAGCTCGATGATCAGGAAAGCGGTCAGCGCCACGGCCGCGATCACGCTGAGCTTGACGATGAAGGGCGAGCCGAACCAGTCGTCCTTGTTGCCTTCCTCCAGTACGGTCTGAAGCGCGGACAGGCCGATTGCCATGGTCACGATGCCGGCCCAGTCGCCCTCGCGGAGCAGCGCCAGCTTCATGGGCTTGGCCTCGAGCGCGTACCAGAGCATGCCGACCATGATCGCGCCGGGCACGAGGTTGACGTAGAAGATGTACTGCCAGCCGAAATTCTCGGTGAGATAGCCGCCGATGGTCGGGCCGATCGCGGGGGCGAACGTCGCCGACAGCGCGAACATGGCAAGTCCCACGGGTTGTTTTGCGCGCGGCAGCAGCGTGATGATCAGCGTGAACGCCATTGGGATCAGCACGCCGCCGGTAAAGCCCTGCACCGCGCGCAGCACGATCATCTGCGGCAGGTCCTGCGCCAGGGCGCAAGCCGCCGACAGGGCCAGGAACAGGACCGCGTTGGTGAGCAGGTAGATCCGGATCGAGAATACTTGCGCAAGCCATCCCGACAGCGGGATCACCACGATCTCGGCGATCAGATAGGAGGTCGAGATCCAGCCGCCGTCGTCGATGCCGGCGCCGATCGCGCCCTGGATGTCGGCCAGCGAAGCGTTGACGATCTGGATGTTCAGCACCGCCATGAAGGCGCCGAGCGTGGCGCCGATCACCGCGATCCAGGTTTTGGCGGAAATGACCGGCGCGGCAGGTGCGGCCGGAGTGCGGATGCTGGTGGCGGAAGCGGTGTTGAGAGCGGGGTGGAGCGTGCTCATGGAAGCCTCGTCTCGGGTATGGAGACAGGATGCATCAGGCGATGGGTTTCGATCATCGAGGAAGTTGAGGAAGCATCGTCCGGCAGGAATTGATAATCCTGCCGGTCAACCGACCTCAGCTGCCGTTCGGGCGGGGCGCGTTCTCGGCGAGGCGCTTGGCCGTGTCGCGTTCGGCCAGCACCGTCTGCTTCGTATCGACGGTCGGCACCGCCGACATGCCGGGCCGGAGCAGTCCGGTCAGGCGGTGGTCGTCAAGCACGATCTTCACGGGAACGCGCTGCACGATCTTGGTGAAATTGCCGGTGGCGTTATCAGGCGGCAGCAGCGCGAATTCGAGACCGCTCGCCGGCGACAGGCTGTCGACATGCCCGTGCAGGGTCTGGCTGCGGAAGCTGTCGACGCGGAGCTCGACCGGCTGGCCGGGGCGCACATGCGTGAGCTGCGTCTCCTTGAAGTTCGCGACCACATAGACCGCATCGAGCGGCACCACCGCCATCAATTGCGTGCCGGCCTGCACAAACTGGCCGACGCGCAAGCTTCGCGCCCCGACGGTACCGTCGACCGGCGCGGTGATCTCGGTATAGGACAGATTCAATGCGGCCTGCTCCGCGACCGCGCGGGCGCGGTCGAGCTGCGCGGCGGCCTGGGCGCGCTGGGTGGTGAGGACGTCGACCTTGCGCTGCGCGGCGACGAGACCTGATTTGGCATGCTGCAATTGCGCGTTGCTGGCGCGCAGCGCCGCATCGGTCTGCTGTGCGCGCTGGATCGTGCCGGAGCCCGACTTCATCAGGTCGTCGTAGCGTGCGCGCTCCTCCTGCGCGAATCTCAGATTGGCGTCGGCGGCGGCGACATCGGCGGTGCTCTGGTCGATGATCGGCTGCTGGAGTTCGAGCTGCGCATCGATGTTGCGCACGGAGGCTTCGCCGGCGGCGACGTCGGCTCTCGCCTGATTCAGCGCCGCCTTGAAGTCGCGGTCGTCGATTTTCGCCAGCAATTGGCCGGCCTTGACCCGCTCATTGTCGCCGACCAGCACCTTGGCGATGTAGCCGGAGACCTTCGGCGCGATGATCGTGGAGTCGGCCTTCACATAGGCGTCGTCGGTGGATTCGAGGTAGCGGCCGTTGGTCCAGTAGTCGTGGCCGTAATAGGCAATCGTCGCCGTGCCTGCGAGGAGCGCGACAGCCAATGCCGCGCGCCGGACCATGTTACGGGCCGGAGCAGCCGCCGGCGTCTTCGCGTAATCCTGAACGATTTCAGTCGCTTGCTTGAAATTATCCGTGCGGGGCATCTCGGACATGGCAGTCTCCTATCGACTACGTGAGACTATCGTTCCTACCGGCTTTGAAGATAATCTGCGAAATTCTGGAAGGATTATCCATCAGACGTGGATAATCCCCGGGTCCTGGCTATCGAAGCAGGCCGGCGACCGCCCAGAGGGATTGCTGTGCGGCCACGAACGAAGCTGCGAGCGGGATGAGAGCGTGTGTCCAAGATAATCGGAGTGAATTCCTTCCGATTATCGATCGAAACGGGATAATCGGCGGCCATGGATCGATTGACGAGCCTCGAAGTGTTCAGCCGGGTGGTCGAGACCGGCGGCTTCTCCGCAGCCGCCCGTAAGCTCAACATGTCGACCACGATGGTGAGCAATCACGTTCAGGCCCTGGAAGACCGGCTCGGTGTGAGGCTGCTTCACCGCACCACGCGCAAGGTCAACCTCACCGAGATCGGCAAGGCCTATTACGACCGCTGTGTCCAGATCCTCGCCGATATCGAGCAGGCCGACGACATTGCGAGCGAATTGCAATCGGTGCCGCGCGGCACGCTGCGCATCCACGTTGCCACCCACATGGTGCCGTTCGTTGCGCCCGTGGTCGCGAAGCTGCTGTCGAGCTATCCGGAGCTCAAGATCGATCTGCGCATGGGCGAGGCCGACGTCGATCTCATCGAGGAAGGCTACGACGTCGCCGTGCGTATGACCCCGCCGCCGGATTCAAGCCTGATCGTGCGGAGCCTTGCCACCTGGCGTCACGTCCTGTGCTGCTCCCACGACTATCTCGACAAGCACGGCCGGGTGCAGCGGCTCGACGAGCTCACCGCGCACAATTGCGCCCGTCACCTGAACTATCCGTTCGGCGACGAGTGGCGCTTCTTCGATCGCAAGGGCGCGCCGGCTTCAGTGCGCATCTCGGGCCGCTTCGTCACCAACAGCGGAGAAGCGCTGCGCAGGGTGGCGCTGGAGGGGGCTGCCGTCTGCCTGATGGCGGGGTTTCTCGTCCAGGACGATCTCGATTCCGGCCGGCTCGTCCGGCTGCTGCCGGAATATCGGCCGGTCGAGCTGTCGATGAACGCGGTCTATCCGCACCGGCATCATCTGTCGGCGAAAGTCAGGACCTTCATCGACCTGCTCGTGCACCACAGCGCCGAGCAGCAGAAGCTGGTCAATCCCTATGCGTGAGATGCGGCCATCAGTGCCGTGGGGTAGGCAAAGGTGCAAAGCGCCGTGCCCACCATCTCCCTTGTCAACCTTGGGCGCGCATCTTTTGCGTTGCCGATGTCGTCAAATTCGCAGCGAGCCGCTCGACCTCCGGCCTCACTTTCGCGATCGCTGCGTCCTTCACCGGGCCGTAGCCACGGATCTCCATCGGCGCTTTTGCGATCACCACGAGGTCGGACAGGCGCGCTGCATCGAGACTGCCGAGCATGCGTTCGATCAGGTCTTCATACCAGCCGATCAGCTCGCGCTCCGTGCGCCGCTCGGCGGTGTAGCCGAACGGATCGAACAGCGTTCCGCGCAACCGCTTCAACCGCGCCAGCACGGCGAGCGGCGTCTGGATCCACTGGCCGAAGGCGCGCTTGCGCGGACGCCCGCGGGCGTCGTGCTTGGAGGACAGGAACGGCGGAGCGAGGTGATACTGGACGCTAAAACCGTCCTCGAACTCGCGCTTCAACTCGTCGAGGAAGCCGCTCTGCATATGCAGGCGCGCGACCTCGTACTCATCCTTGTAGGCCATCAGCTTGAACAGGGCGCGGGCAACCGCCTTGGTCAGCGCCGTGCTATTCAGGGACGCTTCGGCGTTGCGGACCTTTGCGACGATTGTCCGATAGTGCGCCGCATAGGTCCCGTCCTGATAGTCGGCGAGGAAATCGGCGCGACGATCGATGATCTGGTCCAGCGTCTCGGCTTGCGGCGTCGCGCTCGTCTGCGGCAAGAAGTCCGGATCGGCGGCGGCGATGCGACCCCAGGCAAAGGCCTGCCTATTGCGCTCGACCGCGACGCCGTTGAGCTCGATCGCGCGCAGCAGCGCGGATAGCGAGACCGGCACCAGCCCGTGCTGCCAGGCAAAGCCGAGCATGATGATGTTGGCGTAGACGGTGTCGCCGAGCAGCCGTTCGGCCAGCGCATTGGCATTGACGGTGTCGAGATTGTTCTCGCCAATGACATGACCGATTGCGCGCAGGCGGGCAGGCGAAGCCAGATCAGCGTCGCGGAAACGAACGACGTCGCCGGTCGGCATCTCCGCGATGTTGACCACCGCGCGGGTACCGCGGCGATAGGTGCCGGACGCCTTGGGCGAGGAGCTGACGACGAGGTCGCAGCCGATCAGCGCATCGGCCGCGCCCTGGTCGATGCGAACCTGATGCAGCGCATCCGGTGTCGCGGCAAGCCGGACATAGCTCAACACCGGACCGAATTTTTGCGCAAAGCCGGTGAAGTCGAGCACCGAGACGCCGCCTCGTTCCAGATGCGCGGCCATGCCGATCAGCGCGCCGACCGTGATCACACCGGTACCGCCGACGCCGGTCACGAGCAGATCGTAGGGCCGGTCGAGCGTGGCAGGCGCGGGCAGGGGAAGCGTGGCGGCATGGCCGACTGCATCGATCTCGCTTGCGCTCTTCTTCCGCCGCATCGCGCCTTCGACGGTCACAAAGCTCGGGCAGAAGCCGTTGAGGCAGGAGAAATCCTTGTTGCAGGCCGACAGGTTGATCCGGCGCTTGCGGCCGAACGGCGTGTCCTTTGGCTCGACGCTGAGGCAATTGGACTCGACCGAGCAATCACCGCAGCCCTCGCAGACGAGGTCGTTGATGTAGGCAAAGCGCTTGGGGTCGGCGAGCTGCCCGCGCTTGCGGCGCCGCCGCTTCTCGGTGGCGCAGGTCTGCTGGTAGATCAGGACCGAGACTCCCGGGATTTCGCGCAGTTCGCGCTGGACCGCGTCCATCTCCTCGCGCGGATGGATGGTGACCCCGCCGGGCAGGTCTGCCGGAGCAAACTGCGTGGGATAGTCCGAGACCAGCGCGATGCGGGCGACGCCCTCGGCGCGGACGCTGTGCGCGATGGCGTGCACGCTGACGGGGCCATCGACCGGCTGGCCGCCGGTCATCGCCACGGCGTCATTGAACAGGATCTTGTAGGTGATGTTTGCCTTGGCCGCGATCGCCTGGCGGATCGCCATCGAGCCCGAGTGATAATAGGTGCCTTCGCCGAGATTCTGGAAGACGTGCTTGTTGCCGGTAAATCGCGACGATGCCGCCCAGTTCACGCCTTCGCCGCCCATCTGAATCAGCGACGAGGTCTCGCGGTCCATCCAGCTCGCCATGAAATGGCAGCCGATGCCGGCCAGCGCCTTCGAGCCTTCGGGGACCTTGGTCGAAATGTTGTGCGGACATCCCGAGCAGAAATACGGCGTGCGCGTGGCGCCGGCGACGTTGATCGTGCGCGCGGCCTCCGGCATCAAGGCGGCGGCCCGCGCGGCGAGATTGAGCCCGGGAAACATCGGATCGAGCCGGCGCGCGAGCACGCCGGCCAGCGCGCGCGGCGACAACTCGCCGATCCAGGAGATCAGCCGCGCCCCACGCTCGTCGTGCTTGCCGACCATGCGCTCGGGCTTGCTGCCCGGATAGTCGTAGAAATATTCCTTGAACTGGCTCTCGATGATGCCGCGCTTTTCCTCGACCACGAGGATTTCGCGCTTGCCTTTCACGAACTCCATCGCGTCATGCAGCGCCAGCGGCCAGACCATGCCGACCTTGTAGATGTCAATGCCGATGCTGCGGCAGGCCGCCTCATCGAGCCCCATCAGCCGCAGCGCCTCCATCAGATCGAGATGCGCCTTGCCCGTGGTGACGATGCCGTAGCTGGCATTGGGAATGTCGTAGATATGGCGATCGATCGGATTGGCCTTGGCAAAGGCGTAGACGGCGTGCTTCTTCGCTTCCAGCCGTTCCTCGATCTGCGGGCCCGGCAGATCGGGCCAGCGATAGTGCAGGCCGCCCGGCGGCGGCGTGAAGTCGGGCGTGTGGACGAGGCGCGGCGGGCGCAGCAAGACGGAGGCGCCTGATTCCACGATCTCCGAGATCGCCTTGAAGCCGACCCACATGCCGGAGAAGCGGCTCAGCGCGTAGCCATATTCGCCGAATTCGAGGTATTCGCCAACGCTGGCCGGATGCAGCGTCGGCATGAACCAGCTCATGAAGGCGACGTCGGATTGGTGCGGCATCGACGACGAGACGCAGCCATGGTCGTCGCCGGCCACCACCAGCACGCCGCCATGTGGCGAGGAGCCGTAGGCGTTGCCGTGCTTGAGCGCATCGCCGGACCGATCGACGCCGGGACCCTTGCCGTACCAGAGCCCGAACACGCCATCGACCTCGCGGTCGGCTTGCGTCTCGACCTGCTGCGAGCCGAGCACCGCGGTTGCGGCGAGGTCCTCGTTCACGGCGGGGAGGAATTCGATTGTGTCGCGCTTCAGTCGTTCCTGGATGCGCCAAAGCTCGAGATCGATGCCGCCGAGCGGCGAGCCGCGATAGCCGGAGATGAAGCCCGCGGTGTTCAACCCCGCCGCGCGGTCGCGCCTGATCTGGTCGAGCGCGATGCGGACGATGGCCTGCGTGCCCGTGAGGAAGACGCGGCCCTCCTCGCGGTCGTAACGATCGGAGAGCTCATAGGTGTCGAGTGACGGAATGGTGTCCATGGCGGACCTCGCGCGGCATCCCTGCCGATCAGCGAAGGTTAGGCCCGGGCGGGTGGTAGGTCTTACCTATTTTCCCCGAATTGATGCCGAATCCGGTAAAATTTTGCGTCAGGCAGTCAAATTTGGTAGATGTTGCCGATCTGAGGGGCCCTCATGATCGAAGAACAGGACACGCGAATACTCGCCCATCTTCAGAAGGATGGCCGCGCCACCAACCAGCAGCTGGCCGATGAGGTCGGCATGTCGACCTCGGCCTGCTGGCGCCGGGTGCGGGCGCTGGAGGAGAGCGGTGTCATCCAGGGTTATGCGGCACTGGTCGCGCGCGAGCAGGCGGGCTTTGCGATGTCGGCCATCCTCCACGTCTCATTGGAGCGGCACGACGCCAAATTCGTCGACGAATTTGTGGCCCGCCTCACGAAACGTCGCGAGGTGCTGGAGTGTTTTGCGACCACGGGCGATGCCGACTATCATTTGCGTGTCGTCGTGCAGGACATGGCGGCCTACAACCGTTTCCTCGACGAGTTCATGTTCCGCATCCCCGGCATCCGCTACGTCCGCAGCAACGTGGTGCTGAAGGAGATCAAGACCGGCGTTGCGCTGCCGTTCTGATGACGCTGGCACGGTACCGTAGGGCAAACCACCATTCGTTCACGGTGGCGGAAAGCTGGTGGGCACGGCGCAAGAGCGCCTTTGCCCACCCTCGCACCGTTGATCGTGTCACGCCGTTTTTGCGTCGGATCCAGCCCTCAGCAGAATCATGAAGACGAGAACGTGGCTGACGAGCAGCAGCGGCACATAAAGTGCCGGAATGTAAATGCCGGCACCGAAGAGGCCGGGAGTCTGGATTTTCGTCGCGCCCATGTAGTAGGCGTTCAGAAGATCAAGCGTGCCCCAGACGTTGAATATCCAGACCATCGGAACGGCGATCGACCATCGCCAGGAGAGTGCCGCCATCGAAACAAGCGCGAGGGTGGCGGCGATGAGATCGCCCCAGCCGACCTGGCCGGCGAAATCCGGGCTCAGCTCCGATGAGACGAACCCGGTGACCATGAAGTTCATGCCCAGGAACCTGAACGCGTTGAAGGCTGCGAGAAGCCTCAAGGCGTCAAAGCGCGGCATGGTGCGGAGTGCCGGCCAGACGTAGATGGTGGCCACCACCCCGCTTGTCAGGAAGGCGCCGGCGACGCTGAGCACGAACGGCAGGTTGAAGTCAGGTGGCACGTTCAGATTCCCTTGCGATTATTTGGTAGGCCGCTCAGGGCTTCGTCATGAGCAGACGGAGCGGCATCAGCGGGCCGACCGCGATGTATTCGTGGTCCACAAGCTCCTGCTTGGCGAGCGGCAGGCCGTCCATGATCGCGTGCCCCTCGGCGGCGTCCTTGACGTTCAGCAGGAAGACGGCGCCGCGTCCGTCGGACCGCGAATACCATTCTCGAACCATCCCGTTGAGGTAGAGCTGAACGGTCTGCCTGACTTCATCGGGCATGACAGCCATCACCTGTTCGCGGGTGATGCCCGCCTTGACGGTCAGGATGACCATGACCCCGGTTATCGGCGAGGTGGCTGGTGCTTGTGTTTGGGCTTGGGCTGAATCGACCATGAGAGTTGCACCTGTCAGTGTGAGGGCGAGCGCCAACACGAGGTTGTGGATTGTCTTCATCGGCTTCATGTCTCCAGTCACGGCGGTCGCCGTGATGTCGCTGGTGCCGGCGCTCACGGCGATACGGCTCGTCAGCAATTCGGATGTAAGTCCGCTTTCCGCGCGGCACTATTCGCGATAATGTTGATGGGCTATGAAGCAGAACTTCACAGTCAGGCAGGGCGCGCTCGACGGCGTCGAGGCGTTCCTGAGCGTCGCCCAGCACCGCAGCTTCCGCCGGGCGGCCGCCGAGCTCGGGGTCACGCCGTCGGCCATCAGTCAGGCGGTGCGTGCTCTGGAGGCGCGCATCGGCGCCGCGCTCTTCATCCGCACCACGCGCAGCGTCGGTCTGACCGAGGCCGGCGAAAGGTTCCTCGCGCGTGCAAGGCCTGCCTTCGAGGAGCTCATTGCGGCAAGCGGGGCCGCGCGTGAGCTCGGGCAGCGACCGGCCGGGCTCCTGCGTCTGACTGTGCCGCGCTCGGTCGTGCCGATCCTGCTGGAGCCGCTGGTCGCCTCGTTCTGCCAGGCGTTTCCCGAGATCGAGGTGGAGCTTGCCGCAAGCGAGGAGCTGGTCGACCTCGCAGCCGAAGGTTTCGATGCGGGCATCAGGCTGGGCCAGTTCATCGCTCCCGATATGGTCGCGGTGCGCCTGACCAAGCCGTTGCCTCTCATCATCGTCGGCAGCCCGGCTTACCTCGCCCGCCGCGGCCGGCCCGAGCGCGCGGACGATCTGCGCGAGCATGCATGTTTACGATTGCGGCGATCAAACGGCGCGCTTGCATCATGGTCGCTCGACGACAACGGCCGTTCCATCGAGATCGTCGTTTCGGGACCTTTCATCGCCAACGACTTTCCCACGATGCTCGGAGCCGCCATCGAAGGCGTGGGTCTTGCGCAGGTGCCTGCGCCGCTCGCCACCGCCGCCGTCACGGCGGGAAAGCTCGTCCATGTGCTGGAGCGATTTTCGCCGATGACACCGGGTGTGTTCCTCTATTATCCCGGTCATCGGCAGATCATGCCGAAATTGCGGGCCTTCATCGACCATGTGAAGGGCCGCTCGGCGGCCACAGGCTGATCTACCGTCCCTCCCGCACAAACCGATTGCGCAATACGCCGATGCCGGTGATCTCGATCTCGACGACATCGCCGTGCTTGATATCGGGCGACGCGCCATCCGTGCCCATCCAGATCACATCGCCGGGCCACAGCGTAAAATACTTCGTCAGCTCGACCAGGAACGGCACCACGCCGAAGATCATGTCGCGGGTCGCGAAGCGGTTGGTCTCCTGGCCATTGACCCGAACGACCGTTTCCATCTTCGCGAGATCGGCCTCGGTCTCGATCCATGGGCCCATTGGCTTGAACGTGTCGGCGTTCTTCGCGCGCCACAGGCTGCGGTCGGCCTTCTGCCAGGAGCGCTCGCTGACGTCGTTGCCGATGGTGTAGCCGAACACGCAATCCATCGCGTTCTGTTCGGTGAGATGCTTCACCTTCTTGCCGATGACGACGACAAGCTCGCCCTCGTAGTGGACCTTCTCGCTCGCGAAGGACGGGATGACGACGTCCTCGTCATGCGCAATCAGCGCGTTCTGCGCGCGATAGCCGATCTCGGGCCGGTCAGGCACGGCCGGCACCTCGCCGCGTTTATCGGCGGCTTCCTTCAGGTGCTTCAGATAGTTCAGCCCGACGCAGTAGAAGGTGCGCGGAATCAGCGGCAGCTCGATTTTGACCTGCGACAGCGGATGCACGCGCGAGCTGCGCTGCCATTCGCCAAAGGGATCGCCGTCGACCGCGATCACCTGGTCGCCTTCGACAAGGCCCCAGGAGGTTCTGCCGGAGGCGGTGAATTTCAGCCAGCGCATATCCGGTCCTCGCCGTTATTCCGCGGCATCGCGCGGCTGCACCTTCCAGGCGCCGGCGGAAGGCCGCCTCAAGCCGAGATTCTCCCGCAGCGTCTTGCCGCGATACTCCTTCTGGAACAGGCCGCGCCGCTGCAATTCCGGCACGATATGCTGCACGAAATCGGCGTAGGAGCCGGGCACATAGGTCGCGGCGATGACAAAACCGTCGCAGCCGCGCTCGACGAACATCTCCTCCAGTCTATCCGCGATCTCCTTCGGGCCGCCGACGATGGCGTCCTGCACCTGGCCGCGACCGGAGAAGGTGACGAAGTCGCGCGCGCTCGGATTGCTCTTGCCTGAATTCTTCAGCACGCCGTCGCGGATGCCGAGAATGCCCTGCATGCTCTTCAAGTCCTCCGTCGTCAGCGGCTCGTCGAGATCCTTGGAGGCGAAATCGTAATTGAGCGCTTCGGCAAGTAGCGACAGCGCGTCGATCTGGAGCGGCAGCTTGTCGATCAGCGCCATCTTGTCCTCGGCCTCGGCCTTGGTCGCGGCGCAGACCGGCGTCGTCAGATTGCAGAGGAACATCTGGTCGGGATCGCGCCCGGCTTTCGCAGCCTCGTTGCGTACGGCGGCATAGCCGTCCTTCGCGGCGGCGAGGTTGCGCGCGGCGGTGAAGATCACCTCGCCCCATCGCCCCGCAAAGCGCTGGCCGCGGCCGGACGCGCCGGCCTGGATGATGACGGGGTGGCCCTGCTGCGAGCGCGGCACAGTGAACGGGCCGCGCGATTTGAAGGCCGGCCCGTTGTGATCGAGCCGCTTCACCTTGCTCGGATCAGCAAAGCGGCCGGTCTTCTTGTCCATGATGATCGCGCCGTCTTCCCAGGTGTCCCAATGGCCGAGCACGACCTCCATGAACTCGTCGGCCTTGTCGTAGCGGGAATCATGTTCGGGGTGGGAATCGCGCCCCATGTTGAGGGCTTCCCCGTCATTGAGCGAGGTAACGACGTTCCAGCCGGCGCGCCCGCCGGACATCAGATCCAGCGTTGCAAAGCGGCGCGCGACGTCGAATGGCGCGTAGTAAGTGGTCGAGCAGGTCGCGCCGAGGCCCAGCCTGTCGGTGACCATGCCCATCGTGGTCAGCACGATCAGCGGATCCATCTTCACGCAGCGGATGCCGTATTCGACGGTGTGGGCGTGGTCGTTGCCGTAGCGGTCCGGCATCGCGAGGCGATCGTCGAAGAACGCCATGTGGAACTTGCCGGCTTCGAGGATCCTGGCGATCTCCTGGTAATAGTCCGCCGACATGGAATCATCGCGGGAGTCGGGGTGGCGCCAGGAGCTCGGCAAATTCGTGCAGTTTTGTGCCTGAAGGAAGCCGACCAGGACCATCTGCCGATTCATGCTGCTGTTCTCCAAATTCGCTCAGGCCAGATCCAGCACCGTGTCGAGCCGGTACTCGCGCGCCAGGGCGCGCATTTTATCCCAGGTGGCGTCCTCGACCTCGATGCCCTCGCGCAGGCGCTGCTGCTCGCGGATGTCCTCGATCTCGCCCGGATAGTAGACGCCCTGGCTGCCCTCGGAGGGCGGCGTCGATTTCAGGTATTGCGCGAATTCAGCGACCTCGCGCTTGAACCTCGCTAAGGGGCGGAACGCAGCGACGTTGAACACCGCCATGAAGCATCCGTCATTGTGCCGCCCCGTCGGCTCGACACCAAAACCGAGACCGGTGAGCAGGCCGCAGAGCACCTCGACCATCGCGGCAAGGCCGCTGCCTTTGTAGCCCTCGGTGCCGCCGAGCGGCAGCAGCGCGCCGCCCTTGCGATATTGCGTGGGGTCGGTGGTGTGCCGCCCCTCCGCATCGATGATCCATCCCGTGGGGATCTCCTCGCCGCGCGCGACCGCGAGCTGGATCTTACCGGCCGCAACCGCGGAGGTCGCCATGTCCAGATAGAACGGCGCCGCAAGATCGGACGGCACCGCGATCGAGATTGGATTGGTGCCGAGCCGCGCCTCCTTGCCGCCGAATGGCGCGACGTGCTTCGGCGAGCGGCCGGAGTCGGCCGTCGCGATCCCAATCATGCCCTCGCGCATCGCCATCAGCGGATAGGCGGCGAGGCGGCCGACATGGCTCTGCCGGAACACGGTGCAGGCGGCGACATTCGCCGACTTCGCCTTCTCGATCGTCAGCGCCATCGCCTTGGCGTTGACGTGGAAGCCGAAGCCCCAATTTCCATCGATGACGGTCGTGGTCGGCGATTCCTGGACGATGGTCCATCGCGCGCCGGGAACGATGTGGCCAGCCTTGATGCGGTCGATATAGGTGGGAACCGCAATCACGCCGTGGGAATCGTGGCCGGCGAGATTGGCGTTGACGCAGCCGGTGGCGACCGCGTCGGCCTCTTCCTCGGACGCGCCGGCGGCCCGGAGCAGCGCGGCGCTGATGCGCGTGAGGCGATCGGCCCTGACGATCGGCATGGCGTTCCCCCGGCTTTCGTGCCCTTAACGGGCCTGGTTGTTGGACGCCATCGTCTCAAAGCGCGGGAGCAATATCAATCTCCCGTAAACCAATACAGGGCTGCAAATTCGTCAAGAGAACGCGCCTTCGGTCGAAGGGTCGTCCCGTGCGGCGGTATTTTCGTGAGTTTAGCGCCACGCGTTCGCAGCTCGTTCACTTTGATCGATGGTTTGCCGCAGGCAATAACGACCACTTAGGCGATCGCCATTCATAAAGGCGCCGGGAGAAATAGGCAGAAATGCCCGGGAGCTAAGAACGTGCCTACGACACTCGCGCGCACCTTTGCGGCGTTGAGCGCCATCAATGAAGCGATCCTCTACGCGAAATCGCCGGACGAGCTGTACCAGAAGGTCTGCGACGCGGGATTTTCGAGCGGGGACTTTCTGGCCGTCGCAGTTTTCCTGGTGGATGCGGGTGGTCAGCGGCTGCGTTTCGCCGCCGGTTGCGGCGACGATATTGCACGGCTGCGCTCGCTCCTGATCACCACGGAAGCCGGCACGCCCGAAGGATCGGGCGTCGGCGGCGAGGCATTTCGCGATCAGAAGCTGTGCATCAGCAACGACTATCTCAACGATCCGCGGTCGCTGGCCTGGCGCGCGGGCGCGGCCAGCGCCCATATTGGCGCGGCTGCCGCGCTGCCGCTGCTCTGTAACGGCAAGAGCGTCGGCGTGCTCTATGTGACCCGCAGCGAGGCCAACTCGCTCAACGAGCAGATGGTCTCGCTGTTCGAGCGCATGTCGGCGAACATTTCCTATGCGCTGGACAATTTCGCGCGTGAGGCTGCGCGGCAGTCCGGCGAGAGGGCGATGCGGCGACTCAACCGCATGTTCGGCGCGATCAGCGCGACCAATGAAGCCATCCTGCGCGCCAAGACCGACATCGAGCTCTATCAGCTCGTCTGCGATGCCGCCGTGCACAGCGGCAAGTCGCTGGCAACCATCGTGTTGCTGCGCGAGCCCGATTCGCACTGGATGGTCCCGGTCGCCTCCACCGGAGAGAACCTGCATCTGGTCACCCAGGCGCGCTATTCGATCGATCCGGACAATCTCTACGGCAAGGGTCTCTCCGGCGAGGTGTTCCGCACGCAGAAAGCCATCGTCGAGGACGATCTCGCCAGTCGCACCAGGGGCTCGCCTTGGGAGCAGGCCAATGTCAACACCGGCGTCGCAGCCTGCGTCGTCGCCCCGCTGATCAGGCAAGGCGAGAGTGTCGGTGTGTTGCTGTTCTTCATCAGCCGCTCCTGGGCCAAGGACGAGGAGATCGTCGCGCTGCTGCTGCGAATGGCCGAGAACGTCTCCTTCGCGATCGAGAATTTCGGCCGCGAGGCCGAGAAGGCCAGGATCGCCGCGGAAGAGGAGCGCCTGGCGCGCATGTATGCGGCGCTCAGTGCCACCAACGAGGCGATCCTGCGCGCGCGCTCGCGCGCGGAGCTGTTCGAGCTTGTCTGCGAGGCAACCGCCAAGGGAGTCAAGTTCACCTCGGTCAGCATCGCGCTGGTCGACCATCGCGCCGAGCTGCTGCGCGTCGTCGCCAGCTATGGCCCGAATGCCGATCAGGTTCGTAACTTCAGGTTTTCCACCTCCGACCAGGTGCCGGAGGGGCGTGGGCTGACCGGGACCGCGTTCCGCACGCGCCAGCCTGCCGTCAGCAACGACGTGCTCGCGGACGACCGCATAGCGCCGTGGCAGGCCATCGCCCGCCGCAGCGGCATCGCGTCCTCCGCGGCGTTGCCGCTGTTCAACGGCGACACGGTCGAAGGCATATCCTGTTCAACTCTCCGGAGCGCGACACCTTCACGGAAGAACTGGTCGAGCTGCTGCGCAAGCTCCAGGCCAACGTCGCCTTCGCGCTGGAGAATTTCGACCGCGCCGACGAGAAGGCCAGGGCCGAGATGCAGCGCAATCGTCTGCGCGGCATGCTCGAGGCGCTCAGCGCAACCAACGAAGCCATCATGCGGGTCAAGACCAGCGCCGAATTGTTCGAAGTCGTCTGCGAAGCGGCGGTGCTCGGCGGCACCTTCTCCTCCGCGACCATCGCCACGGTGGACGCGACCGGACACTATCTCGACATCGCCATGACCAAAGGCGAGAGTTGCTATCAGGTCAAGCAATGGCGGTTCTCGACGTCGGCCGACGACCCAGAGGGCCGCGGACTGACCGGCACCTGCTTCCGTACGCGCGCGCCTTGCGTTGCCAACGAGCTCCTCACAGACGTCCGCACCAGGCACTGGCACCAGATCGCCCGCATCCAGGGCACCAGATCGGGCGCCTGCTTTCCGCTGCTGAGCAATGGACATGAGGCGGTCGGCGTGTTGCTGTTCCTCTCGCCGGACGAAGGCGCGTTCACGCCGGATCTGGTCCAGCTGCTGGGGCGGCTTGCCGAGAACGTGTCGTTCGCGCTCGACAATTTCGAGCGCGCCGAGGAAAAGGCGCGCACCGAGGCGCAGAAGGAGCGCCTGACGCGCATGTTCGCGGCGCTGAGCGCAACCAACGAGGCGATCATGCGGGCGAAGTCGCGCGCCGAGCTGTTCGACCTTGTCTGCGTCGCCGCATCGAACGGCGCCAAGTTCACCTCGACCACGATCGCGCTGGCGAGGCCCGACAGCGATCAGCTCGAGATCGTGGCCGCGGCCGGACCGTCCGCTAACACCACGCGCAACGTGCGCCTCTCCATCGATCCCGAGCGTCCCGAAGGGCGCGGCATGAGCGGCACGGCGTTCCGCACGCGCCAGCCTTGCATCAGCAACGACTATCTCAACGACGATCGCGTCCGCGCCTTCCATGCCATCGTCCGCGGCGATGGCGCGCGGTCGGGTGCGGCGTTCCCGCTGATCGCACACGATCAGGCCGTCGGCGTCATGATCTACATGTCGACCGAACCGGCGACCTTCACGTCCGAATTCGTGGAGCTGCTGCAGCGCCTCGCCGACAATGTCTCCTTTGCGATGGAGAATTTCGACCGCGCCGACGAGAAGAACCAGGCGGACGAGCGCATCGAGTATCTCGCCTCGCATGACAGCCTGACCGACTTGCCGAACCGCGAGACTTTCAACGGGCTGTTGCGGGCGGCGATCGACGAGGCGCAGCGCCACGATCAGCGCTTCGCGGTGCTGTTCATCGATCTCGACCGTTTCAAGGTCATCAACGATTCGCTGGGTCACGAGGCCGGCGACCTGCTGCTGCTGGAAGTCGCGAACCGGCTGCGCGGCGCGTTGCGGGCCAGCGACGTCGTCGCGCGCCTCGGCGGCGACGAGTTCGTGGTGATCCTCGACCAGTGCGGCGAAATCGACGACGTTCAGCGCATCGCGACCGGGCTGCTGACCGCGCTGGCCGAGCCCATGGAGCTCGCCGGCCACGAATGCCACACCACGGCGTCGATCGGCATCGCGATGTATCCGGCCAACGGCTCGGATGCGCAGACGCTGACCAAGAATGCCGACATGGCGATGTACCTCGCCAAGGAAGACGGCAAGAACGGCTATCGCTTCTTCTCCAAGGAAGTGAAGACGCAGTCGATCGAGCGGCTGTCGCTGGAGAGCGCGCTGCGCCGCGCGCTGGAGCGCGAGCAGTTCTCGCTGAACTATCAGCCCAAGGTCGACAGGGAGACCGGCCAGATCACGGGTGTCGAAGCGCTGCTGCGCTGGACCCATCCCGATCTCGGCAGCGTCTCGCCGGCCCAGTTCATTCCGCTTGCGGAGGAGACCGGCCTGATCGTGCCGATCGGCCGCTGGGTGCTGAGCGAGGCTTGCGCGCAGGCGATGGCTTGGCAGCGCCGCGGCCTGTTGCCGCTGTCAATGGCGGTCAACCTGTCGCCGCGGCAGTTCGCCGACGAGCATCTGTTGCAGGACGTCGACGAGGCGCTGGCGGCCTCGGGCATGTCGCCGGTGCTGCTCCAGCTCGAGGTCACCGAGAGCATGATGATGCGCAATGTCGGACGCGCGCTGAAGGTGCTCGATGCCATCCAGAGCCGCGGCATTCGCCTAGCCATCGACGATTTCGGCACCGGCTATTCCTCGATGTCGCTGATGAAGCACTTCCCGATCGACACCATCAAGATCGATCGCTCCTTCGTGCGCGACCTGCCGCAGGATTCGGAAGACCAGGCGATCGCGCAGGCGATCATCAGCATGGGCAAGGCGCTCGGCATGACCGTCGTCGCCGAAGGCGTCGAGAACGCCGAGCAGGAGGCATTCCTGCGCACCCATGGCTGCGACGAGATGCAGGGTTATCTGATCTCCAAGCCATTGCCGGCGCGGCAGATGGCCGAGCTGCTGCGGCCGATGGTGCTGCCGGTCGCGCCGCCGCTCCAGCCCGAGCCGGTCTCCGGCGAAGCCGCGGCCTCAGGGCTGAAACGCGCTGTCATCTAACGGCTGCGGGTGCAGCTCGCGGGTGTCGTGCTCGCCGGCTTCCGCCTTGCTTGGAAAATCCTGCGGTCCCGTCAACGACGTCTGCTCGACGAACAGCGCGAGAATCGTACGCCCGCCGTCGGCGAAGCTCGCGCCCTCGTTCAAGCCGAGCGCGGCGCACCATGTTCCGTTCATCGGCTCCTCGTCGTCGACCACGGCCATGGCAGGGCCCCACCACCAGGCGGGCGCGGGCGAGCGCTCGTCCCCGGGCACGACATGCCAGCGGACGAACTCATCCATCACGCGCTCGAACTCCAGGCGTGCAGCCTGATGCATGCGGTCGATACTCCCAGAATCTGCATCCGATGACAGGCCGACGTACGGATTTGATCGCGACCTTGGCGTTCGGAAAAATCGGCTCGCGCACATGAGGTGAGCCATGCATGCCGACATCATCGTCGGCCACGCCTGAATGGCGGCCGCCGGCAATACGCCAACGGCGGCAATGAACAGGCATCCTAGCCCCCTGGAGGTGCGCCAGGCAAGCTACGGCTGTTACGGTTGCTTAACGGACCTTGAGCGGATGCGCCTTCTGGTGCCAGGCCCAGGCGGTGCGGATCACCGTCGGCAGGTCGGAGTGACGCGGCACGAAATTCAGCACTTTTCGCGCGGCGGAGGGGTCGGCGACCAGGTAAGTGGGATCGCCGGCACGGCGCGGCTTGACGGTGTGCGGCACCTCGCGTCCGGTCTCCCGCTTGATGGCGTCGAGGATCTCGCGCACCGAGAAGCCGGCGCCGGTGCCGAGATTGAAGCTGCCGCCGGCATGCCCCTGTTCCAGCAGCTTCAGCGCGGCGATATGCGCTGCGGCAAGATCGGTGACATGGATGTAGTCGCGGATCGCGGTACCGTCGGGCGTGTCGTAGTCGTCGCCGAACACGGCGAACTCGACATGGCCCTGGAGCGCCATCATGGCGCGTGGAATGAGGTGGGTCTCGTTGTCGCGCAGCTCGCCGATGCCGCCGGCCGGATCGGCGCCGCTGGCGTTGAAATAGCGCAGGCAGAACGCACCGAAGCCGTAGGCCGCGCGATAGTCGGCGAGCATGCGCTCGATCATCCACTTCGATGCGCCGTAGGGATTGATCGGCGCGCAGGGAAAGTCTTCCGGGAGCTCCTTGGAATCGGCATTGCCGTAGACGGCGCCGGTCGAGGAGAACACAATGCGATGACAGCCCGCGTTACGCATCGCCTGGAGCAGCGACAGCGTGCCCTGGACGTTGTTGATGTAGTATTTCTGCGGATCGGTCATGGACTCACCGACGAGGCTGGCGGCGGCGAAATGCATCACGGCCGTGACCTTGTGATCGGCAAAAGCGCGTGCCAGCGCGGCGCCGTCGAGCAGATCCCCCGTCACCAGCGGCCCGGCGACGAAGCTGCGATGACCTGTCGAGAGATTGTCATAAACGACGGGCTGATAGCCGGCGGCGGCCAGAGCGCGGCAGGCGTGGGAGCCAATATAGCCCGCGCCTCCTGTGACAAGGACGGTCGGTCGGTCGGTCATGTCGTACTCTACTCTTCTCTCAGCGATTGAACGGCCGGTTGCGGCTGAAGAGAAGATAGAGTGCGCGGGGGTTGGTGGTCAAATAGCGCCAGAACAGGCGGCGCGGCTCGAGCCAGGTCCGCCAGGCCCATTCGAGCCCGATCTTCTGCATCCAGAGCGGCGCACGCGCCCGGCTGCCCGACAGGAAGTTGAACAGGCCGCCGGATGTCTTGATAACGCCAACATTGGTGAGATGCGGCGTGAATTCCTCGACGAATGCCTGCTCGTTGGGCACCCCCAGCGCGACCCACAGGTAATCCGGCGCGAGCGCGTTGATCTCATCGACCTTCGCGCGCAGCGCTTCACCGCGCAGATAGCCGTGGCTGCGACCGACGATCTTGAGGTCCGGATACATCTTCTGGACGTTCTCGACGGCGGCGAGGTTCTCGGCCTCGCTGGCGCCGAACATGTAGAAGGTGCGGCCCACAGCTTCCGCCTTGCGGGCGACGACATGGAACAGGTCCGTGGTCGCGACGCGCTCGGGCAGTGGAAACCAGGATTGCAGCTTCGAGGCCGCCACCAGCGGCTGTCCGTCGGCATTGATCATGTCGGCGGCGCGGAACAGGCGCTCGGTCTGCGGCTCGGTCGAGCAGCGCGCCAGCACTTCGCCATTGGCCGAGGTCAGGAACAGCGGGCGGCCGATGCGCTTGTCCGGATCGGTGGCCTCGATCATGAAATCGGCGGTCGCTTCCAGGTCGAGCGCGGCCATGCGCAGGCCGCCGACGGTGATCCGCGGCACGTCGGCTGTGGCTGCCCTTCCGTCGTGGTTGACGCGGCGCTCAAGCATATTGTCTGCCTCGCTGGCGCGCCTGGGTCGCAGGGGTGAGCTCGTCGAGCACGACGCCGACGAGCTTGCGCTCGGCGCGGCCAAGGGTGCTCAGGATCTCTTCCAGGCCGTCGTTGATGTCGAGGCTGGTCGGCAGCACCGCCACCAGCGCATCGGTGTCGTCGAGCAGCTTGCGGCTGCCGGCGGCGAGTGGCGTCCCGGGGCCGTCGAGGATCACGAGATCATAGCCGCCGGCGGAGCGCGCCCGCGCGATCGCCTTGCGGATGGCCTCAGCCGCCTTGCCGGCATTGCCCTCGGCGGCGGGCAGAACCGAGATGCCGTTGACCGTCTTGATCTCGCGCGCCGCCTTGCTGCCATTGGAGAGCCAGCCGAGCCGGCTCGGCTCGCTCTTGCCGTTGCGGTTGACCTTGTTCGAGAGCGAATGCGCTAGATGATCGGCATCGATCATCAGCACGCGCACGCCGTCGCGCGCGGCCGCGAGGGCGAAATTCAATGCGGTCACGCTGCGCTCGGTGGTCTCGCCGGCGCCGACCAGCGCGATGACCGGCATCGCCTTGCCGCCGGCGCGGCGGCCAGCGGCAGCGCGCATGTCGCGCCAGGCGTTGAGCAGGCTCGTCAGCGGAAAGCCGGGGCGCAGCGTCGGCCAGCCCAGCCGGGTGAGATCGACGCTGCCGCCGGTGGCGAGGATGGCGCCGAGCGTGTGAATGACGTCGGCCTCCTGGAGCCGTGCGATCAGTGGCTTTTCGATCACAGGCTTTTCGGCCAGCGCAGGTTGCAGCGGCGGCGCGGCAAGTTCGGGCAAGGCCTGCGCGACGTCGGGAGCGCGTGCGACCGGCTGCGGCGGAGCAGGTTCCGGCGTTCGTGAAGCTTGCGGTGCGCGTGCGGTGTCCGGCGCCGGCGTGCGCTGGGGACGGGCGGGTGCAGGCGCAGGTGCAACCGCGCCGGCGAGCAGACATTCGGCGGCGACGAACCAGCCTGATGCGGCGAGCGCGCCGAAGATGAAGCCGATCATCGCGAACAGCGTCATTCCCGGCGGGAACGAGCGCCGCTGCGGCACCGTGGCCTCGCCGATGACGCGGGCGGCCGACGTGTTCAGGCTCTCCTGCTCCTCCGTCTCGCGCGAACGCTTGAGGAAGGACTGATAGACGTCGCGGCTGGCATCAGCCTCGCGCTCGAGCTCGCGCAGGCGCACGGCGGCCTGGCTGAGCTGGACGCTCTGCCGCTTCTGCGCTTCCAGCGCCCTGTTGAGCGAGGCCTCGAAATCGCGGGCGCGGGTCAGATCGTTCTTGGCGGACTGGGCGAAGCGGTCGATCTCCTCGTTGATCGTGCGCTTGAGATCCTCGACCTGCTTCTCGGTCTGGCGCAGCGCCGGATGGCGCGGGCCGAGCTCGCCGGCCTGCTCCGCATATTTCTTGCGGGCGTCGGCATATTGTGCGCGAAGGTTCGCGATGGTCGGCGATTGCAGCGCCTCGGGGATCGCGCCGGCATCCGCCGCCGTGCGCCGGCTCGCCTCGATCTGGTCGAGCCGCGCCTGCGCGTCCATCGTCGCGGCGCGGGCGGCGGCGAGGCGCTGGTTGCTGGCGGAAAGCTGCTGGTCGCTGATCAGCGTGTCCTGAGTGCCGACGAAATTGTTCTGGGCTTTGTAGGTGGCGAGCACGGTCTCGGCGTTGCGCAGCCGCTCGCGCAGCTCCTTCAGGCGGCTGGAGAGATCGTTCGTGGCGCGCCGCGCGGCCGAAGCCTGCGAGTTGCGGGATTCGGTGAGATAGGCGTTGGTCAGCGTGTTGGCGAGCATCGCCGCCTTGGCCGGATCGATCGACCAGACTTCGATATCGACGATGAAGCTCTTCTCGGTCTTGCGGATGGTGATGTGCTTGTTCAGCGCCTCGAGCGCGCCGAGCTGCACTTCCCTGCTGTCCGCGGCTGAGGGCGCGCGGGGCTGAAGGCCGATCAGGCCGAGCAGCGACGATATCAGGCTCTTGGCGTCACTGCCGCCGAATTCCGGATCCTTGTCGAGGCCGGCCTGCTGGATCACCTGGAGCAGCACGCTGTTGGACGTGATCAGGCGCGCCTGGCTCTCCACCACCATGGACATGCCGGAGACATCCTGCGCCCGTGGCGTGAGCTCGCGATCGACCAGCTGAAGCTCGCGCGGATCGACATAGAGCTGGGCAGTGGCGGTGTAACGGGGTGTCATGCTCTTGCCGAAGCCGACGGCAAGCGTTGCGCCGAGCAGGGCGGCCGCGGCAATCGTGACCTTGCGGCGCCAGAGCAGATGGGAAAGCTCCAGCACGCTGAAGCCGGCCTGCGGCTTCTGCTGCGGCGCCTCCGGCCTGGCGCGATCTATCGGCTGGTTATAGTCAAGCATGATCCCCAGCTTTCATTCCAACGGCCGCGGGCTGAGGGGTTACTCTTCGCTTTACGCCACGCACCCGGGATATAGGTGCCCAATCAACGCAACAGGGAAAATTAACCATACTCATTGAGGGACTATTCACCGAAATGGCAAACAAAGCGTTTAAGCGCATGCCGCTCTTCGACGCGTGACCGTAACGCGGTCCGTCGGAGATTAACGGTTCGTTACCGCGCCTGACGCGGCCGCGAAGCTTCGCTTCTCCCGCCAGGGGCTGCGCGCGCATGATTGTCACCTCTTCCGCAGGATGACGTGATAGTCGCCGCGGCGGACATCGGTCCCGCGCGGGAGCACGGCATTCAGCACGGCAGCGCCGGCATCGACCAGGGCTGCGAACAGCGGCTTGCGCCGGCGCATCTCGGGATAGCGCGGGCTCTCGACCTCACGGCGATAGATCATCTCGAGCCCATTGGCGGCGGCAAAGGCCTCGAGCCGCGGCAGCGTCACCAGCGGATGGAAGAAGGTCGGGAACGGCGGCTCGCCGGGCAGGCCGGCATCCTTGATGCCGCGGATATTCCGGTAGAACCAGACGTGAAACCAGTGTGGGGAATATTTGGTGACGACGCCGGAGAGCGAGCGCGGATTGGGTGCGCCGATCAGGATCATGCCGCCGCGCTTGAGCGCGTCGCGGAAATTCAAGAGCGCGGCGTCGACATGGGGCAGGTGCTCGATCACGTTGTAGCAGATCACGAGGTCGAAGGTCTCTTTGCCGAAGCTGTAGGTCTGCACGTCGCCGAGGATGGCTTCATCCGCGTAGGTGTTGTTGCGGACCTGGTCCTCGTCGATATCGACCACGGTGATCTTGCTGCGGCTCAGCAACTCCGGGGGCACCACGCTGCACGAGCCGCCGCCGGCTTCATAGATCGCGAGCGGGCCCTGCGGCAGCTCGCGGCGCAGCGCGTCCTGCACGGCGAGCAGGCTGTCGCGGGCTTCGCCGGGCACGAGGTCGTGCAGCGCCGGCGCCTGTGCAGCGGCGATGGGCAGGGGCGTGACTGCCGTGAAACCGATCGTGGCTGGCTTGTTCATTTTTTTCTGACCGCGCTTGTTCTATTCAAATTTACAGGAAAAAACTCGCGAGCCCGAAGAGCAAATCCGATGCCGCGCCGCTTCACCCGTCGCGGTGCTTACGTTCGGGTTAATGCGCATGGCCGTTAACTACGGCATCGTTCATGTCGGGCCGTCTTCGCGGCGATGGACCGCGAATTGCAGTAGCACGCGCGCGTGATTGCGCGAGAGAAACAGGCGAAAGCGGTTAAGTGCAGTGTTGCGGGAAGGTCGGCGGCTCGGAGCCGGCTTGCGCGGTGCGCCGACCGGTCGTTTTGGGACGCATCCGTGCCGCGGCGATGTATCGCCGCGGGACGGCGCCGATCCCGTGCGATCGAAGCAGGGCTTTTTCAATCTATCTCGGACATCTAGAACCTTATGACCTTGATCCCGACAGACCTGTCCGCCACGCGTATCCAGGACGCCGTGCGCGATCCCAACCGGGAGATCGCGGCGAGCTCGCGCGTCATCGACCTGTCGGTCGGCATCGTCGTCTGCATTCCATGCTTCCGCCGTCCGCAGCATTTGCGGCTGACGCTGGACTCGCTCGTGAACCAGCGCACGCCGCGCTCCTTTGCCGTCGTCATGGTCGAGAACGATGCCGCGCGGCGCGAGAGCGCGCCGGTCGCCGCGGAGTATCTCGCCAGCGGCAGGCTGCAAGGCATCTGCCTCGTCGAGAAGCGGCAGGGCAATTGCCAGGCGATCAACGCCGCGTTCGAGACGGCGCAAGCGCTGTTTCCCGCGGCGACCCGCTTCCTGATGATCGACGACGACGAGGTCGCTTCGCCCGATTGGCTCGAGCTGATGGTCCGCACCGTGGAGGCGACCGGCGCCGACGTGGTCGGCGGGCCGGTGCTGCCGGTGTTCGACGACGACAGCAAACCGTGGCTCGCTGGCCACCCCGCCTTCTGTCCCGCCTACGATTACACCGGCGCGGTGCCGCTGATCTATGGCTGCGGCAATTGCCTGATCACGCGCGCGGCGTTCGAGCGGTTCGAACGTCCGGCCTTCGATCTGCGCTTCAATTTCCTCGGCGGCGGCGACTGCGATTTCTTCGTGCGCTGCCGCGATGCCGGCATGAGATTCCACTGGAGCGCGGAAGCGGTCATCATCGAAACGGTGCCGCAGAGCCGCACCCGCTTCGGCTGGATCGCCAGGCGCAGCCTGCGCATCGGCGTGATCAACTATCGTGTGCAGTCCAAGGCTGCGCGGAGCGCGAGAGCACGAGTTCGGGTATTTGCGCAGATGCTGGCGCGCTTGCCGCTGTCGCTGCTTCGTTCCGCGCGTCTGCTCGCGACGTCGAAGGTCGTCGTCGCGATGCATCCGACGCTGGTCGCGTTCGGCTCCCTGCTCGCGGCATTCGGCATCGAGCCGAAACCCTATGAGGCCTCGAAGATCGTATCCTGACGTGGTGTGCCGGGTTAGATGCCGAAGCGCGCGAGGGCGGTCCTCGCCATTGCGCGCGGCAGCGCCCTGAGCGAGCGCCGGCCGATCATCCCGAGATAGCCGAAAGCCTGGCGGTAGCGGCCGAAGCGGACCGCCTGCATCGCCGCATAAGTGACAAGATGGATCTCGGCGGCCCGGCGCAAGCCGGCCGCAGTGCCCTCGGGCAGTCGCGCCAGGATCAGGCCGTCGTCGAACACGCGCGCGATCGCCGGGAAGAAATCCTGCGGCGTCCGTACCGCCGCGTTCATGGTGTTGGCGGTGTGCACGCGATAGTCGAGCAGAAGCTTGGGCGCGAACTCGAATTCGCCGATCGCGGCGAGGCGGCACCAGCAATGCCAGTCCTCGCAATATCTGAGGGAGGTGTCGAAGCCGCCGATGGCGCGGAAAGCCTCCGCGCGCGCGAGCGCGATGCCGCCATTGACGATGAAGTTGCCGGCCGCAATCCGCGCCAGCACGTCGCCGGAAGGCTTGCGGCGGCCCTTCAGCAGTTCGCGCCGGCCGATCTGCCGTCCCTCGCTGTCGATGGTGTTGTAGTCGCCGTAAACGAGAACGGCGCGCGGCGCTCCGCGCGCCGCCGTCAGCAGGGCCGCCGCCGCGCCGGGGCGCAGGCGGTCGTCGGCATCGAGGAAGAGCAGCCACTCGCCGCTCGCATATCGCGCGCCGAGATTGCGCGCGGCCGATACGCCGGCGGAATCGTTGATCATCAGGCGCAGCCGCGGGTCGCGCTTGGCGCGAACGATCGCGACCGTCTCGTCAGACGAGCCGTCGTCCACGACGATCACCTCGCCGATCTCGCTCTGCGCCAGCGCGCTGGCCAGGGTTTCGTCGATGTAGGCCGCAACGTTCTTGGCGGGAATGACGACGGACACCGGAGCGGTCGGGCTCGCCGGCAGCGGCAGACGCATCGCCGGGGCGATGCGCGAGGAGGCCGGCAGATCGAGAACGTCTTCGGCGGTGATCGGAGCCACGGCTCGCCTTTAAGGATCTGTTAACCAGGGCGCATCTGCCGAACCAGCATTGCGATTGCAACATCGGCGCGCCCGCGAACGATACTCGCATTACGGCCAAATCGTTGTCGCAAGGATCTGTGCGCCCGCGGTTTCGTCAATTAGCGTTAAGCCGATGGCATTAAGCCTGTGGCAAATTTGGAAGAGTGCGGCAGCCGGTCCCATGCGAGAATGCGCATCTGACGGCTCGCGGATGGATCCAGTGCCCGCAAAGACATTCGACGACGACCCCGAGGCCATGGTCCTCAATCTGTTCTACGAGGACAAGGACGATCGCTGGTTTCCCGGCGACCGGCATCTGCGGCGCATGGCGCGCCGCATGCTGCTCGGCGAGCCGCGCATGAGCGGCCAGCTTCGCGTGTTCCTCAATCTCTGCGCGGGGCTCGACCGTCTCGGCATCCGCTACCGCGTCAACGACTACGGCTACATCGCGCAGCATCCGAGCGAGCTTGCCTGCATCATCGGCCGCACCTTCCTGCTCGACAAGTTCACGTGGAAGAATCCGATCCTGCTCGGCGTCGCCGCGCACAATCATCCGCTCGACGACCCCGATCTGTTCAAGCGCCTGCCGGTGAAGAAGGTGGTGGTGCCCGGCCCGTGGTACGTCGACATGTATCGGCCGTATTGGCCGGACACGGAGGCCTGGCCGGTCGGCATCGATACCGATCTCTGGGCACCGTCGCCCGCCGCGGACAAGACCGTCGACGTGCTCATCTACGACAAGGTCCATTGGGACCGCGAGCGCTATGCGCCGGAGCTGATTGAGCCGGTTCGCGCCCGCCTCGCCAGGGAAGGCCGCTCCTTCACCGAGCTGCGTTACGGCAGCTACAAGGAAGAGGACTATCAGGCCGCGCTGGCGCGTTCGCGCGCGATGATCTTCCTGTGCCAGAACGAGAGCCAGGGCATCGCCTATCAGCAGGCACTCTCCTGCGGCGTGCCGGTATTCGCCTGGGATCCCGGCGGCCCATGGCGGGATCCCGATTATTATCCGCACCGCGTCCAGTTCGGACCGGTGTCCTCGGTGCCGTATTGGGACTCGCGTTGCGGCCTGAGATTCACCGACGTCGCAGGGTTCGAGGCGGGCTGGGACGATTTCTGGGCGGGGTGCGAGACGGACAGGTTCGATCCGCGCGGCTTCGTGCTCGACAATCTGACACTGGAGCAACGCGCGCTGCAATATTACGAGATCGCGCAGAGCATCGTGCGGCAGCAGACGGTGCCGCAGACCTCAGGCCTAGTGGTTGACGAATGCTTAACAGGCATCGGCGAGAACCTGAATTTTCCCGGCTTCATCGACCTGCCTTGAGCCATGGATCGCAGCGCCGCTGACATGACCGACGTCGAAGCTCGATCGCTCGGTCACGCCTTTCGCGATGGGCTTGCCGGGCTCAACGCCGTGCAGGCGGCGCGATGTCTCGTCGCGGTCGCCGCGCTGCTCCTCGTGCTGGTGACGCTCGATCCGTTTCCCGATTTGCGCAGCGAGGCTGCCACCACCGTGGTCGGCGGACGCATGGCGCTCGCCTATATCACGTGGGGTCTCCTGGCGGCGGTGGCGGTGCTGTTCGTCGCCGCCACGGACGGGCCTTCGCTGAAGAGCCTGGTCACGCCGCTGCATCTCTGTCTGGTCGGCTGGCTGCTCGTCAACGTCGTCTTCTCCGAGAGCCGCGGCCTGTCGATCCAGCGCTTCGTGCTCGCCGTCAGCGTGACCTCGCTCGCGGTGCTCCTGCCGTTGCTGCCGCCGACCCAGCGCAGCTTCAATCTGTGCCTCGGCGGCGCCGCGCTCGTGCTGCTCGTGCTGTGCTATCTCGGCGTTGTCCTCGCGCCGCAATATTCGATTCATACCGCGCTCGACCTCACCGAGCCGCAGCTTGCCGGCGACTGGCGCGGCAGCTTCGGCCACAAGAACGTTGCTTCGCCGGTGATGACCATCCTGGTCTATGTCGGCATTTATCTCACCGCCGTCGGCTCGTTCGTGATGGGGCCGGCGGTCGCAGCGCTCGCCGGCATTTTCCTGATCTTCACCGGCGGCAAGACCTCCTCGGTGCTGTGCCTTGCGATCTATGGCCTCGCATCGCTGGTCTATGTGACGCGGAGCCTGTGGCTGAAGCGGATCATCTGCTTCGTGCCGCTGATCGTGATGAACTTTTTGACGGTCGGCAGCGTCCTGAGCCCCGCGCTCGGCGCCATGACGCGGCAGCTTCCGCTGGATCCGACCTTCACCGGCCGTTCCGACATCTGGGAGTTCGCGCTCGCGGCCGTCGCCGAAAAGCCGGTCATCGGCCACGGCTATGCGGCTTTCTGGGACGACGTCACCGAACGGCAGACCGCCCAGGGCGCCGAATGGGCGACGAGCGCGGCGCACAGCCACAACAGCTATCTCGACCTCGCGGTCACCATCGGTCTGCCGGGACTGCTGCTCGTGATCCTCGTCTTCGTGCTCGCGCCGCTCGGCAATTTCCAGTCGGCCCAGGCCTACAACCGCAGTGGCGCCCTGGCAAAGCTGTTCCTGACCATGTGGCTGTTCGGCCTCTATTACGGAACCACCGAGACCTTCCTGCTCGAGCGGCAGAATCCGATCTGGTTCATGTTCGCGCTTGCGGTCGCCGGCCTGCATTTCCTGGCGAGGTTCCAATGCGTCGACCAGGTGAAACCCGAACTCTGACAGCTTGTCGCAGCCCGTGGTGGGACAGGCTTAACGATAAGCAGCGACGTCGCTTGTAGTCTGCGGCAAAACACAATCCATCTGGAAACATTCAGTAATCGCATGTCCCACGGATGACGTTTCTCGGCGTCGAGCAAGTCAACGGTCAGGCGTCAAGCGCGTCGGGAATCGCGGTCGATTTCGTGCGTGACTGGCGGCAGGCCGCATCGCGCCTGAGCGCAGGCCACCGCACCGCGTTTCAGCATGGTTACTGGCTCGGCGCCTGGTACGCGGCGTTCGGCAGCGCCCTGCCGCTGATCGCATTGATCTCCGATGCGGCGACGGGCAGGGACATCGCGGTGGTGCCGATGGTCAGCCATATCAGGCGTGGCATCCGCGTCGTCGAATTTGCCGATTTCGGCGTCACCGACAACAACGCGCCGATCGTTGCGTCCGATGCCGCGCTGGATGCGGCGGCGATGGATGCGGTTGGCCAGGCGCTGGTCGAAGCCTTGCGCGCGCTGCCCGACGGCTTCGACCTGCTGCGCCTGAAGAAGATGCCGGTCCATGTCGGTGGCAGGCCGAACCCGCTGGTGTCGCTCGGCCGGATCGGCTCGAGCTCGCTCAACGGCAATCTCGTGCTGACCGGCGACGATTATGAGGCCTACCAGGCCTCGATCAAGCGCATGCAGATGCCGCGCTGCTGGCGCGTCTTCAGCCGGCACGCGGGCGCGCGGTTCGAGATCGCCACGGATGTCGCGCGTGCGCATGAGCTGCTGGACGTGATGGACGCTCAGCAGCAGGCGCGCATGCGCAAGCTCGGCTCGCGCTTCGTCCTCAACGACGAGACCCATGCGAAGTTCTACCGCGAGGTCGCTCGCCAGGGCGTTGCGGAAGGCTATGCCGTCATCTCGGCACTGGTCTGCGACGAGGGCGTCGTCGCCACCACGCTCGGAGTCAGGGATGGCGCGACCTATTTCCTCCTACGCATCAGCCACGCCGGCGATCCATGGTCGAGCTGCTCGCCCGGCCTGCTCGTCACAGAGCGCACTATGGCCGCGCTGCATGCGCAGGACGTGCGCCGATTCGATCTCAGCATCGGCAATCACGACTACAAGCGCCGCTTCGGTGCCGAGAAGGTGCCGCTGACCGACATCAGCGTTGCGCTATCCTGGCGCGGGGCACCTTATGCCTTGCGCGACCATGCCGCGCAGGGTCTGCGCCGTCATCCGAAGCTCGCCGCCCTTGCCGCGCGCGCCATGGGAAAGCCGGCAAATTAGCGGGAAGTCGCTGGATCGGCGGTCATTCGACGATCGCAATCCTCGTGCTATCGTCGCCTTCTCCCCGGAGGCGACATGGAAGATCGTTCGGCAAAATATCGCGTATTCTATGCGCAACTGATCTGCGCTGCGGCGAAGGCTGCGGATTCCCGGCTCGAGCAGGCCTTTCGGACCGTCAGGCGCGAGCCTTTCGCCGGGCCCGGGCCGTGGTCGATCACGCTCGGCGGCCATCCCTATGTGGTGACGCCCGATGATGATCCTGCCTTCCTCTATCAGAACGCGCTTCTTGCACTCGATCCGGAGCGCGGCCTCAATATCGGCATGCCCAGTGCGCATGCTTATTGGCTCAGCGGCTGTGCTGTCAGGGAAGGTGAGACCGTCGTCCAGATCGGTGCGGGCAGCGGCTATTACTGCGCGATCCTGGCGCATCTCGTCGGACCCGGCGGCCGGGTCTATGCCTATGAGATCGACGAACGCCTGGCGGCCCTCGCGCGCGACAATCTGAAGGACGTCGCGCATGTCGATGTGCGCGACCGCTCGGGCATCGCCTCGGACCTGCCTGCAACCGACGTGATCTACGTCTGCGCGGGGGCGGCGCAGCCGGCGACGGAATGGCTCGAGGCGCTGCGCCCCGCCGGCCGGCTGGTGTTTCCCCTGGCGCCGGAAGGCATGCTCGGCGGCATGCTGATGATCACACGCCCGGATGCCGGCGCGGTCTGGCCGGCGAAATTCCTCAGCCGTGCCCAGTTCATCGGCTGTGCGGGATTGCAGGATGAAGACTCCGCCCGCCGATTGGCCGAGGCGTTCGCGAAAGGCTGGGAAAGCGTGCAGTCGTTACGGAGGGAGGGCGCTCCCGACGAGACCTGCTGGTTCGCCGGTGAGGGCTGGTGGCTGTCCACGGCGCCGGCGCCCATGCCGATGGATTCAGTCCCGCCCCACGCGGACATCGCGCAGGCGTAACGAAGACCGGGTCGTTACGATTCCGTGCATTCCGCGCAGTGCAGCCGGCCGCGCGAGGCGCGGAACAGGCTGCGGCAATACCAGCGCCGCGCCAGCGCCTGGACGGGCTTGCGGATCATCTGCGCGATCAACAGGAGTTCGAAAGCCATTCGTATCGCTTTTTTGGTGGAAATATCCTGCGAGTAGAGATGGGGCGGCATCCCCGAATGAGAATGCCGCCCGCGTCGCATCAGCCATGCAATCGGCCGCGTGCAGTTCAGCCGTGAAGCTTCTTGGCGGTCTCCGCGATCTGGCGGCCCTGATAGCGCGCGCCGGCGAGCTCGTTGGCGCTGGGCTGGCGGCTGCCGTCGCCGCCGGTGATGGTGGTGGCGCCGTAGGGCGCTCCGCCGGTGACCTCGTCGAGCTTCATCTGGCCGGCAAAGCCGTAGTTCATGCCGACCACGACCATGCCGAAATGCAGGAGGTTGGTGATGATCGAGAACAGCGTCGTCTCCTGGCCGCCATGCTGGGTCGCGGTGGACGTGAAGGCGCCGCCAACCTTGCCGTGCAGCGCGCCCTTGGCCCACAGCCCACCGGCCTGGTCCAGGAAGTTCGCCATCTGCGAGGCCATGCGGCCGAAGCGGGTGCCGGTGCCGACGATGATCGCGTCATAATTGGCGAGGTCCTCGATTTTGGCGATCGGCGCCGCCTGGTCGACCTTGTAATGCGCGGCTTTCGCGACTTCGGCCGGCACCAGCTCCGGCACGCGCTTGATGTCGACGGTCGCGCCGGCTTCGCGCGCGCCTTCGGCGACGGCATTGGCCATCGCCTCGATGTGGCCATAGGCGGAATAATAGAGGACGAGAACTTTGGGCATGGTGGTCTCCGTTGGGATTGATGTTCGTGATCTCTCCGTCGTTCCGGGGCGATGCAAAACATCGAACCCGGAAGCTCGAGATTTCGGGTCTGGCGCTTCGCGCCATCCCGGAATGACGTCGAATGATACCGTTACGCCGCGTCGACGAGCACGATCTCCGAATCTTCGAGCGCCGTGATCTTCAGCCTGTCCTCGTCGCGGATCGCGGCGCCGTCGCGGGCGTCGACGCGCACGCCGTTGATCTCGACTGAGCCCGCCGCGGGCACGAGATAAAGATGCCGCGACTTCTGCGGCGCGTACTCCGCGCTCTCGCCAGCCTTCAGCGTAGTGGCGAGCACCCGCGCATCGGCGCGAATCGGCAGTGCGTCCGTGTCGCCCGCGATCCCGCTCGCGATGGTGACGAGCTTGCCGGAGCGGTCTGCCTTCGGGAAAGGTTTCGAGCCCCAGGTCGGCTGTCCGCCGCGCGCGGTCGGCTCGATCCAGATCTGGAAGATGCGCGTCTGCGTCGGCTCCAGGTTGTATTCGGAGTGGCGGATGCCGCTGCCCGCGCTCATCACCTGCACGTCGCCTGCTTCAGTGCGGCCCTCGTTGCCGAGGCTGTCCTGATGGGTGATCGCGCCTTCGCGCACATAGGTGATGATTTCCATGTTGGCGTGGGGATGCGCCGGGAAGCCGGTGTTCGGCGCGATCTCGTCGTCGTTCCACACGCGCAAGGCGCCGTGCCCCATGTTGTTCGGGTCATAGTGGCTGGCGAAGGAGAAGTGATGCTTGGCCTTGAGCCAGCCGTGATCGGCGCCGCCGAGCTTTGCGAAAGGTCTGAGTTCGATCATGGAAATGTTTCCTTGGTTGGCGGGTTTGGCGCTAGGCGCCAAACCCGCCGTCGACATTGAGCACGGTGCCGGTGACGAAGGAGGCTTCCGGACTTGCGAGGAACACGACGCCGGCAGCGACTTCCTCGGGGCGGCCGAAGCGCTGCAGTGCGTGCTGCTTGCGCTGGGTCTCGGCGAACTCGCCGCCGTCCTTCGGGTTCATGTCGGTGTCGATCGAGCCGGGCTGCACCACGTTCACGGTGATGCCGCGCGGGCCGAGGTCGCGTGCCGCGCCCTTGGTGTAGCCGACCACGGCCGCCTTGGTGGCGACGTAGTCGGCAAGTCCGGGGAACGAGGCGCGGTCGGCCAGCATGGAGCCGACCGTGACGATGCGGCCGCCTTCATTCATCAGTTGCGAGGCGGCGCGGATCGCCGCGATCACGCCGTGCACGTTGATGGCATCCTGACGGGTGAGCGCCTCGGTGTCGGCCTTGGCATCGTCGATCGCAGCACCGGCAGCGACGCCGGCATTGTTGACGAGGATGTCGAGATGGCCAAACTCCTTGGCCACATCATTGACGAGCTGCGTCACGTCCTTGGCCGACGCCTGGTCGGCCTTGTAGGCGCGGGCCTTCACACCCTTTGCCTTCAACTCGGCGACGACGGCCTCGGCCTTTGCGGGCGAGGCGACATAGCTGATGGCGACATCCGCGCCTTCATTGGCGAGAGCCCGGGCCGTGGCCGCGCCGATGCCGCGCGAGCCGCCGGTGACGAGGGCAACCTTGCCTGAGAGCTTCTTGGTCATCGGATTTCTCCAGTCCTGACTGTCTGATGACCCTTGGATAAGCCTCCGCTTGTGGTATAGAAATAGAAACTGTTGAAACACATTGTTTCCTGCAATATCCCTGACGGACCGGCTGCCATGGCAAAGCTCCCCGATTTCGAGGCCCTCGCGATTTTCGCAAAAGTCGTGGAATTACGCTCGTTTGCGGGGGCGGCGAGCGAGCTCACGATGTCCAAGGCCACGGTCTCCAAGGCGGTCACGCGGCTGGAGGAGCGGCTCGGCGCCCGCCTCTTCAACCGCACCTCGCGCCGGCTGGCGCTGACCGATGCCGGCCACAAGCTCGCCGACCGCGCCACGCGCCTGCTCGCCGACGGCGAGGCGGCCGAGAACGAGGCGCTGGCGCAATCGGTGGCGCCGCGCGGCCTGGTGCGGCTCGCGGTGCCCATGACGTTCGGGATCAAGGCGGTGGCGCCGCTGCTGCCGGAGTTTTTCGAAACCTATCCGGAGGTCTCGGTCGATCTGCATTTGAGCGATGCGACCATCGATCTGATCGGCGAGGGTTTTGACATGGCGGTGCGGATCGCGCGGCTGCCGGACTCCTCGCTGATCGCGCGGCGGCTCTTCACCATGCCCCGCTTCACCGTGGCCGCCCCGTCCTATCTCAGGAAGCACGGCCGCCCGACGCATCCGATGCATCTCGCCGAGCACAAATGCTTCAGCTATGCCTATCTCTCCACGCCCAACATCTGGCACTACACGAATTCGGCCGGCGAGCAGGCGAGCGTGCGTCCCGGCGGTCAGCTCCGCGTCAACAACGGCGAAGCCGTGATGCCCTCGCTGCTCGCCGGCCTCGGCATCGCGGAGCTGCCGGAGTTCATCGTCGGCGACGCGATCTCCTCCGGCGCCCTCGAAGTCATCCTGAAGGACTGGAAGCAGGCCGAAGGCGCCGTGCACCTGGTAACCCCGCCCGGCGGCCCGCGCCCCGCCCGCGTCGAGGCGCTGGCAGATTTCCTCGCCGCGAAGCTTCCGGGCAGCTGCAAGCGGCGGCCGGGGAAGGGTGGCAAAGCCGGATAGATTGGTGGGCACGGCGCGCGACGGGCGCGCCTTTGCCCGCTCTACGGCATCTCGCTTTTCGACCTGACTACGGCATCTTCACGCCGTCGATCGCGACGATGCGCAAGGCCGGCTTCAGCGTCTCGTCCAGCTGCGCCTTCAATTCGCGCACCCGCGGGTCCGTCGAGCGGGCCGCGCACACTGCGTATTGATGAACCGATTGCGCCAACGCGCGCCGCGCTTCCGGCGTTCGCGTCAGGTCGGGCTTCGAAAGCCGCAAGACGATCGCTGCGAGATTCACCAGCATCTCGTCCAGCGCGACGTCGAAGGTCGCAACATTCCGCATGACCCACTCCCTGCCAGGGCAACAGCCGCTCAAGGGATGCGTTCCAGACCGGGCTGAACATGGTTAATGCCTGGTAAACGTCTTGTTCTTGCCGGTCGCCACGCTAGGCAGGGGCCGAAACAAGAAAGTCGGGGAGGGGAGCTGCGATGGACTTCCAGGAGCTCGGCTACAACGACGTCGAGATGTATATCTGGGCCGGCTTGGTCGCGCAGAGCTAACTGCCCGCGCAGGCCGCGCCGGCCTTCTCCGAATTCGTCGCGGCCGACAGCACGCGCCTGATCGCGGCCGTGAAGAAGATCGGCAAGCTGGAGTAGGTTCCGCCGGAGCATTCACGTTTTGTTGTTGGGCCAGAACCTTCCCGTGGCTCATTGATTGAGAAGCTTTTGAGAGAAATCGGGAAGGAATCCGAAGATGCGAACAGAGCGGATTGCGCTGGGTGTGGCGCTTGCGATCGGAGGCATCGTCGCGCAGGGCGCTGCATCCGCTCAGGAATATCGCGGCACCATGGAGCAGCAGATGGCCTGCACACCGGATGTGTGGCGGCTGTGCAGCGACCAGATTCCAGACGTGAACCGCATCGTGGCCTGCCTGCAACAGAACACGCCGCAGCTCTCGAGCGCCTGCCGCGCGGTGTTCCAGTCCAACAACCAGGTGCCGCGCGGTCGTGCCGCATCGCCACCGCGCTACTACCCCGCGCCGCCTCCCGCGCCGCGGCCGCCTTACGATGAGAATGATTAGAGCGGCTGAGGTCCTGGTTAAATCGATGCGCGCTCGGATTTCGGTTCACCTCTCCCCGACGGAGAGAGGTAAACCACGGACAGCCCGCCGAACCGAATTTCATCACAGCCGCTATCAGGGCCGGTGCTCGCAGACGTCGACCCATTCGGCGCCGACGAGTTCGGCCATGCGGTCGGGCGCAATGCGCACCGCGCTGTGGGTCGAGCCCGCGGCGGGAACGACGATGTCGAAGGCTTTCAGCGACACATCGCAGTAGATCGGCAGCGGCGATTTCAGCCCGAACGGGCAGACGCCGCCGACCTCATGGCCGGTGATCTCGGCGACCTCTTCCAATCCCAGCATCTTCGGCTTTCCGCCGAACTGCGTCTTGACCTTCTTGTTGTCCATGCGCGAGGTGCCGGCGGCGACGATCAGGATCACGCGCTCGCCGATCCGCAGGCTCAATGTCTTGGCGATGCGCCCGGGCTCGACGCCATAGGCTTCGGCCGCCAGCTGCACCGTCGCGGAGCTGATCGGGGATTCCATGACAGAGATGTCGGGAGCTTTCTCGGCGAAGAAGGCGCGAACGGATTCCAGGCTCATTGACTTCTCACGGGCGGGCGGCGATCCCTAAAGCATGATCCGGAAAAGTGCGCAGCGGTTTTCCGAAAAGATCATGCGCAAACAACAACTAAAGCGCGATGACGATACATCCTAATTTCATCGCGCTTTAGATGATTCCTGCCAGCTCGGAGAGCGCCCGGACGCGGTGGTCCGGCGCGAAGCCAAGCTCGTCCATCTGGGTGCGGATCGCCTTGAACATCGTCAGCGGTGCCACGAGTTCGTTCTCGACGCAAGCCAGCGCCATCGCCTCGGGCGTGACGCGCTCGATCCAGGCGACGTTCAATCCAAACGACTTTGCGCCCGCCACGTCCCAGGGATTGGAGGAGACGAACAGCACCTCGTTCGGCGCGGTGCCGAGCACCTCGCCGACCAGCTCATAGGCCTCAGGGCTCGGCTTGAAGATCTTCTTCGCATCGACGCTGATGGTGGCATCGAGCAGGCTGTCGAGCCCGGTGTTGCGCACCAGCGTATCAAGCATGTCCGGACTGCCGTTGGAGAGGATGGCGAGCTTTCGCGGTTTCAATGCCGCGAGCGCCGCCGCTGCATCCGGATAGAGATCGGGATGCAGATATTTCTCGATCACGCGCTCGAACGCATCCTTCTCATAGGCGAGCCCGAGCACGCGCAGCGTATAGGCCAGCGAATCGCGGGTGACAGACGTGAAATCCTGGTAGCGCCGCATCAGCGAGCGCAGCCAGGTGTATTCGAGCTGCTTGATCCGCCAGACCTGCGTGATGATCTCGCCATAGCCCGGAAACGCATCCTCGGTGATCTCGGCCACCGACTGGATGTCGTAGAGCGTCCCGTAGGCGTCGAACGCGACGGCTTTGATGGTCATGGGCGCGCTCCTTCGTATTTGCAAGCGCACGGATTATACCGGCTACGCGCTTCCCGTGTCGCCGACTATTGAGCGTCGACCTAGCGGATAATGCTCTGATTCTGAACGTTGGCGATCAACTCATCCGCCCGAGACAAAAGCCGATGAAGCAAGGGCGAGGAATTTGCCTGGTTGTACCCCAAGGCCAAATCGACCGTCGGCGTGCCCCCGTCAAGCGCTCTGGCGACGAGGCTGGGTGCCAGCATATTCTGCGCATAGAGGGGAACAAGGCGTCGCCTGGATCGTGCCGAGAACTCGCCACGATCCAGAAGCGAACGGTAATTGGCCGGCGAGAGTGAAGCCCTCGCCCCGCCCAAGCTCTCAGGAGCGGACATGAATGACCGTCTTGCCGTGGCGTCGCTGTGCCGAACTGAAGGTGGCGAGCGCCTCTTCCAGGGAGGAGACCTTTCCGATGTTTGTCCGCAGTCGTCCGTCCCGCACCCTCTGGACGATCTCGCTCAATTGGCCACGATCGGCCTCCACGACGAAGTCGATGGCCAAACCGTCCAGCGGCCGAGCCTCCGCCGGGCCGACGACACTCACCAGCGTGCCTCCGGCTCTAACAAGGGCTGCAGACTGCTTCTGGATGTCGCCGCCGATGACGTCGAATGCGAGATCGACCCCACCGACATCTTTGAGCGCCTCGTTCTCCAGGTCGACGAATTCATTCGCGCCGAAGTCGAGCGCTTTCTGCCGGTCGGCCGCACGTCCTGTTCCGATGACATAGGCACCAGCCTCGCGCGCGAGTTGAACGACCATGGAGCCGACCGCGCCGGCCGCGCCATGCGCGAGCACGCTCTGGCCTGGCTGAAGACGGCCGTGCTGGAAAAGCCCTTGCCACGCGGTTAAGCCCGAGATCGGTAGACTCGCGCCCACCTTGAAATCGACGTCACCCGGCAATGGCGCGAGATTGCGCGCCTCGATGGCAATATATTCGGCGAGCGAGCCATCGCGATACCACTCGGCAAGGCCGAATACGCGCTGTCCCACCGACAGTCCTGTCGTGCCGTAACCAAGCGTCGTGACGATGCCGGCGAATTCGTGCCCAGGGATCGACGGAGTTCTGTCCTGCTCGCGGCGATCGGTCCAGGTCGAGGGCCATTCCAATTCCGTCGGAACGAAGCCCGAGGCGTGAACCTCGACGATCACGTCGTTGATCGCTGGTTGAGGTTCGGGGCGTTCCACCAGCTTCATCCCGGCAAACCCGGCAGCTTGGTCCGTGACAATAATCGCTTTCATCTTCGGCTCCTTTACGTCTGGTGTTTTGCAGATTCCGAACTTCCCGACCGTGCTCAGATCGAGCCGGCCGGTGCCACCGCGGGGAAGTCCCTGTCGGGATTGAACACGTTGTTGAAGAAGTTCGTCAGGGAGTACATGGCGACAAGCGCGACGATCTCCATGATGTTCGCATCCGTGTAGCCCGCATCGCGGACGGCTTGCAGATCGAGGTCTGTGACATGGCCACGGCTCTCGATGATCTTGCGTGCAAACTGGACGGCGGCATCCCGCTTCGGGTCCCTGGCATGACCCTTTCGGGCGAGAACAATGTCCTCCGCCGGCAGCTTGGCCATATGCTCCGCCGTGAAGCTGTGCACCGTCAGGCAGTAGTTGCAGCCGTTCACTTCGGAGACCGCAAGGCCGATGCTGTCGCGTGTCCTGACGTCGAGCGCCTTGCTCAAGGAGCCGAGCAGAGCGGCCCATGCATTGAACGCGATCGGGCTTTGCGCGAAGGTCGCCATCATGTTTGGCGTGAACCCGATGTTCTCAGTGAACTTATCGAGGGTTGGTTTCGAATCGGCCGGCACGTGTTCCGGCTTCAGAGCAGCAGCTCTGGCCATGATATTTCTCCTCAATTGATCGATTTCAGGGTTGGTTAGGCGAAGTGCAGCACATCGGCCACGGGCAGGCGCGGCTTCTGCGGCCAGTTGCCGGACCGCTCTCGCCCGACCGTCAGCAGCATGACCGGGATTTCGTCTTCGGCCAGGCCGAACTCTCTGTGCACGGCCTCTGCATCGAAACCGATCATCGGTGTCGACCCCAGGCCTAGCGAGCGGGCCGCATAGACAATAGCTGCGGCGCCGAAGGTCGCGGAGCGTACCGCTTCGTCGCGCTGGCGCTGCGGATGATCGTCGTACAGGCCGCGCGCAGGCCCCTCCCATTCCGGCACCACATGTGCCGGCATGATTCCGGCTTCCACGACGGGTGCCAGGCGCTCAGGGACGGTGCTCGCATCGGCCAATTGGCCGATGATGATGAAGGTAACGGCTGCTTCGGTGATTGCGGGCTGATTCCAGGCGATGGGAAGCAGCCGCGCCTTCGCTTCGGGTGAGCGCACAGCGACGAAGCGCCAGTTCTGCAGATGGAAGGATGTCGGCGCTGACGTACCGATCCGCACCAGGTCGCGGATCTGATCATCGCTTAAGGTAGCGGTCTGGTCATAGTACTTCGCAGCACTGCGGCTCAGAATGGTTTCGATGACGGCATTTGTCGGCAGCGGCCCCGCGAGCCAGCGGGAGGTTTCGTGATGGGCGGCGGTTGTAGCGGTGTTGGTCATTGGGTTGCTCCGTAATCAAGTGATGACGGAGCCCAACCTACCGATGGAAATGATCGTTTCGAGCCTTCATACGCTCATTTTGATGCTCAAAAGGATCAATCTGGTGACGACCCAGACTCATCGCCATTGTGCGCCAGTCGGCGCCATTCCCCTGGCGTCATCCCCATCCTCTCCGCAAACACACGCCGGAATGCCGAAACGGATTGATACCCGACCGCTTCGGCCACAGCTTCCGTGCTGATCGTTGGCTTCTTGAGCTCGTTGGCGGCCATGCTCATGCGTAGATCGGTCAACAGGTCGAGGGCGGAGCGGCCTAGCTTGTCCTGAAACTGGCGCATGAATGTCGCGCGTGACATGCCGCACAGATCCGCCAGATCGGGAAGCTTCCAGGGTCGCGCCGGATCCGCGAACATCGCCGCAATGGCCGCTGCCAATCTCGGATTGCCGGCAAGGGCCAACAAGCCTTCGGTGGATTTGCCGGCTTCGCTTGCGGCGCGGAGAACCAGAGTGAACAGGACTGAAGAAAGCGCGTTGAGAATGGCGCGTCCTCCCGCTCTGTCCCCAGCAGACTCCATTCGCATCAGGCCGACCAGTCCGGAAAGTTGACTCGATGCCGACGCGATGTCCTCTTCTCCATGGTTTTTCATAGCCCGCACGACCAGATTTGCCGGCAGGTAGCTGCGGATCAATCGATCATGGGGTGGCACGACGAAAAATCGTCCGCACAGCAGATCGAGTCGCTCACCCGGTCCATCGTTCTCGCTCAACATCCAACCTGCGGAGCCCCTGCTTTGGCGCGTGCTGATCGGCGTTTCGCCGCTGCCGTCGTGCAGCACGTGCGACGAACCGTGAGGAAGCAGCACGATATCCCCGCTCCCAAGCTCCTGCACCGTTCTCGCATCAGGGTCCTCGAAAATGGCCCGGCCCTTGACGATGACATGGTAGGGGATTTCGTTCGCCGCCGCCTTGGGCCAGATGATACGCCACGGTGCGCCGTAGGCGCAGCGGACCTCGAGTTGGCCGGTGACGGTGATGATCTGCAGCAGATGACTCAACCAGTCGACTTGAGACATAAGACCTCGAGAGCGTGGATCGCCGACGCAGCATATCAATTAGCGACGCTTTCGACGAAAGGCTTGGTCTTTCGTCTTCATTGATCGCGGCGATGAAAGCCAACCGACATTGACCCTTCGTCCGCCGGCCGGAGATATGGTCGACATGACTTGCGGAGTGATCCGGCATCGAAGGCGACGGCCCTGAGGCTCATGGGCGGCTGGTGTGGTCAAAGAACGCTGCTTTGGGGAGCGCGCATGATCGCCAGCGCCTGTGCGCCGCTCGGAACTTTGCCAACGCCCTTCCGTTCCCGTTAGCGAGCACGAACATAGGCGGGCGCCGCAGCCAACGCCGCGAAGTTAGCGACAGCGATGGCTTCGCACGCCGACCTGTCTCACACGAAGTTCAGCGCAAGTTAGCCGGTCGGCTCGCGTGCTCGCCGCGTCCAGGTCGCTCGCTCTGCGTAGACCTCGATAACCTCCGCCATATGCTCCGTGCCCCATGAGCAAAGCGGCACGAGGGCCTGGGCGAGGCTGTGCCCCAGAGCGGTGAGACTATAGTCCACCCGCGGCGGGACCTCCTTGTAATCGGTTCGCTTCACGAGACCGTCGGCCTCCAGCTCCTTGAGCTGCTGGATCAGCACCTTGTCGCTGACATCGCGCACCGCGCGGCGGAGCTCGCCGTAGCGGGTGGGACCGTCCTGGGCGAGGAAGTAGAGGATCAGCGGCTTCCACTTGCCTGAGATGACTCGCAGGGTTGCGTCGAGGCCGCAGGTGAAGCCGGGCACAGTCGGCGTGCAGCTCTGGACCGGCGGATTTGGTTGGGAGTGATCTGACGAAATTTTTGGGGCACTTACCAAAAGGTGCATACTTGTCGATAGGTGGGTACGCCGCCAGCTCAGTGCAACCTCAATGACGGGAGCACATCATGAGCAGACTACAAGGCAAGACGGCAGTGGTGACCGGCGGCGGAACCGGGATCGGATTGGGAGCGGCGAAACGGTTCATCGACGAAGGCGCGTTCGTCTATCTCTTCGGGCGGCGGCAGGCCCCGCTCGATGCCGCCGTTGCGCAGCTAGGGCCCTCGGCGCGCGCCGTCAGGGGCTCGGTGACGGATCTGTCCGATCTCGACAGGCTGTACGCGGCGGTGAAAGCCGAACGGGGCAGGCTCGATATTCTGTTTGCCAATGCAGGGACCGGATCGTTCGCGCCGCTCGGCGAGATCACGGTCGAGCACTACGATCAGATTTTCGACGTCAACGTGAAGGGGCTGGTGTTCACGGTGCAGAAGGCCCTGCCGCTGATGACGAAAGGGTCTTCCATCATCCTCACCGGCTCGAGCACCGGGGTGATGGGGACGCCGCAGTTCAGCATCTACAGCGCGACCAAGGCCGCGATCCGCAATCTGGCGCGGAGCTGGGCGCTGGACCTGCGCGGCAGCGGCATCCGCGTCAACGTGCTGTCGCCGGGGCCGACCAAGACGGAGCTGGCGCTGGAGGTCGTGGGCGAGGAAGCATTTAATGCACTCGGCAGCGCTACGCCCATCGGGCGTCTGGGCGATCCGTCCGAGACAGGCGCGGTGGCCGCTTTCCTCGCATCCTCGGACAGCAGCTACATGACCGGCGGCGAGGTCTTCGTCGATGGCGGCCTGGCGCAAGTCTGAAGCTTTGAGGGCTTGAGCAAGAGGGCTTCGATCATTGGCATCGAAGCCCTCAATGCGCTGTGGTGCTGACGCGTCTCGGCGTTCGTGCAAGCTTCTTTCAAAGAATCGTTATCCTGTCGATCCTGGCGCAGCGGATTGACACTGCCGCCGGCAGGCGTTTAATTCAGGGCACGGGGATGCGCGATCTCCCCGCGAGGCGACATGCCCAAGTATCGCGTCCTGCTCACCAAGGACGCTGCATGTCTTCTTACATCCCGACCTCAGCAGAAAAATTATCCCGTCATATTGGTGCCGTCGGCGCGCCGACCCTGGTCGATGTGCTTGTCGATGAACACCGCGCGGCCGATTTGCGCACTCGACAAGACGGCGAGCAGCATGAGCACGCGGGGCACTTTCGGGACGACGATCAGGTGGAGGACTCCATGACCACCAATACAGGCTGCCGAGACTTCATCAGCCTATCACATGGATTATGGCGCCGCCGCCGCGAAATACGTCGACATCTAGATGGAAGCGATCAAATGGGACAACGCTGCAGCTCTGTACGATCAATGCAGACGGGAAGCTTAGACGTCCTGCAAAAAATCGGCGTAGCGCTCTTGGGCGCGGCGTTGTTTCTATTGCTGGCGGAAGGAAACGCGATGGCAGAAACTGTAAACTTCGACAACGCAGCAGCCGGCGCAGCGCCCGAAGGCTGGACTCTGACGATGACCGGTCGCGGCCATCCCAAATGGACGGTCGAGGTGGAGTCGACGGCGCCAAGCAAGCCGAACGTCCTGAAACAATCCGGTCAGGCGACGTTTCCGGTGGCGCTCAGGAACGGCACCAGCATCATGGACGGGTTCGTCGAGGTCAAGTTCAAGGCGATCTCAGGCTCCGAGGATCGTGCGGCCGGTATTGTCTGGCGCGCAAGGGATGCGGACAATTACTATGTCGTGCGGGCCAACGCGCTTGAAGACAACATTGTGCTTTACAAGACGATCAAGGGTGTTCGCAGCGCGCTCGATATCGTCGGCCGGAAAGGCGGCTATGGCGTCAAGGTATCGGTGCCATCAGGTCAATGGCATTCCCTGCGCTGCGAATTCGCCGGAAAGCTGTTCAAGGTGACATATGACGGCAAGCCGATGTTCGAGGTCGAGGACGAATCGATCAGGGGCGCCGGCATGATCGGCTTGTGGACCAAGGCCGACAGTGTCACCGTATTCGACGACCTGACATACGGTGCGCTGAATTGAGCCTGCGCCAAGGCCGGAATCGACGCCATACGCGGCAAGCTGGAGTTTTAGGATCGCATTGCCGGCCCCAATGGCAAAAAGCCGCGAGCGCCGCATCGGCCGGCCGCCTTGCTCTTTCGCATTGTCAAGAACAGCGGCGACGGGTTCTTGAAAAGAGTGGTCGAGAGTTGCTTCATTAAGACAGAGCGCGCGAATGAGCCCTTCCGGATCTTTGATCGCGATCCTGCCGTGTAATGACCTTGATGCGTCGGAGCGGTTCTATAACCGATTGGGCTTTGCGCGTGCGGACAGCCAGAGGCCTGCTCCAGGAGAACGCGACTGCTATCGCATGCTGTCGAACTCGAAGGGCGGACATCTACATCTAACGGACGCGGTCGAGGGATGGTTGATACCGGGCAGAAACCCTTTTGGGCTCTATCTTTACCTTGAGGATGTTGACGCTGCGGCGCGCGAATTTCAGCAATCACCCGAGGACAAGCCATGGGGGATGTACGAATTTGCCGTGTCTGATCCTGATGACACGTTGGTTCGTGTCGGTTGGCCAACCCGTCTCCGCGCCGGTGCTCAATAAATCCTCCGCACCGCAGCAGCTCGTGCCGGACGATCAGCCCGCCGATGCGGGTGAGCACGGTCTATTCGGGCAACCCCGCTTTTCGAAGCCCCTCAATAAACAGCTTTGGGCTTTTGGGGGACCGGGCGGTATGCGCCGATATTGTGAAGGAGGGATCGATCTCAAGCACACGCGCCGCCGCAGCGTGCGCCTCAGCGTCGCGTCCTAGATGGGCGAAGGCGGACGCAAGGCCGCGGCAAGCTGGCGCAAAGGAGGGATTATGACGAAGGGCTCTCTTCAGTGCGACAATTGCCTCGTCAAAGCGATGAAGCCCTATAAGGGCATGCGCAATGCCAAGAAACGTCATGTGAAGCAGCGGATCTACTGGGCTCATGCGAATTGCGCGTTCAAAGCTGAGTATCGCTTCCTCCGGCTGGCCCACCATTACATAGACCCAGCCTCTGTTGTTCCAAGTGCGCCATGAATTTGGGTTGAGTGCCACCGCTCTGTCAGCCATTTCGATCTCGGCTTCACTATCGCCGACCATGCCCGCCGAGATCACCGCAACCCTTGACAAGATGTCTGGATCACCATCATCGATCCTCAATGCCAAACGAGCGAGCCGAACTGCTTCCTTGCAGTCAAACTGAGGATCGTTGGCGTAGCCAAAGGCGACGTTGCTCGCATGGCAGTCGCCTGCCAGCGCCGCTGCAGACCCGAATCTCGGATCTAGCTCCAAAGCGCAATGAGCCAGCCTGATCGCCTCGGCCAAGCTTTCGCGGGTCGTCAGGTAATACTGCTGCATGGAGCGGAGAAACAAGTCATAGGCGGTGAGGTTCTCTGATCGCCTACGCGTAGCCATTTCAATTTCTGTCTGAATCATCTTTGGTTGAATAGCCGAGACAACCGCGACGGTTACTTCGTCCTGGAGAGCAAAGACGTCGGCAAGGTCACGCTCAAACCTGTCCGCCCATAGATGCGCGCCTGTAACCGCATCGATCAACTGCCCTGCGATGCGAACTTTCCCCGACGCCTTCCGTACAGAGCCCTCGAGGATATAGCGCACGCCAAGCCTGCGTCCGACTTCCTTGATATCGACGGCTTTGCCCTTGAAGGTAAAACTCGAATGACGTGCGATAACAAACAGAGACTTAAATCGCGACAGCGCTGTGATGATCTCTTCTACCATGCCATCCGCAAAATATTCCTGCTCAGGGTCGCCGCTCATGTTCTCAAACGGCAGCACGGCGATGGAAGGTCTGTCCGGGAGCGCAAGATCGAGCTTTTGAAGTTCTACCTGATCGTCGGCAACTGTTGCGCCTGCCGGTTCCTTCGCTTCCCGAACAACTCCAACGAAACGAAAGCCCTTGCGCTGGAGTGTCTTAATGAAGCGCTGTTCGTCGCCAGAATCGCCAATTGCAATCCGGGCGGCGTTTAAGCGGGTTGTTAGCGCCGCATCGGATACGCTGCGCCCATTCCAAACGGCTTTGATGAGGTCATCCTTGCTGACAACTCGCTCCCTATTGCGGATCAGGTAATCGATCAGGTCAAATACTTGTGGCGCGACGGAGACGACGTCCGCCCCGCGATGCAGCTCGCGCCGATCAGTGTCGAATACGTACTCCGCAAAGAGATAGCGCAAGATGCGAACCCCGTTGGATGAGGCCTCCCATAACCGGGTACGTTTTGGCCTCGCCGAAACTCGCAAGAATAAGCCGCCGGTAGGGAAAATGTAAGCTGCCGGTCAAGCGTCCCCGCCAACCCCGCGGCACTCTCCGGTCGGTGCAAGAACACCGTCCAGGAGACGCCGCGATGACCACGACGCACGGCACTAAATGGCTGGAACGGACATCCGTATCGACCCGGCATGTCACCAGCTTCATCTGGAAATGTTGGGATGCCTTTCATGAGCGCCGCGAACGCCAGAAATTGAGCGCCACGTTGTCCGACCTAAGTGACGGAGAACTGATGGATATCGGCACCACGCGCGGCGAGATCGACTACGTCGCCTCGCACCGAAATACTGACCCGCGGGGCATCCGATCCGGCGAATGGCTGCGATATCTGCCGACTGTGGACGGCCAGGTTGGACCTACCGACTTTCGATAGAGATCACGCGCGCTGGATTGCTGCACCTGAAGTCTCTTCTGATCTTCCTCAGAGACGAGACATTGGACCTGGTCGCGGTGAGGTCCAGAAGGGCCATTTCCGGATGCCTGCACCGCAACAGTGAAGAGAGACGAAGCCTCTTGTTTTAACGAAACTGAGCAACCGATCCCAATGGTGGACCGGACCATCGACCTCGGATCATGCGCAGTGCGTTCGACGAGGCGGCGTATCAGGTCATGCTGCCCGGGACGAAACAGCGGACACGAGGATGTCCATCGATGTGGTGCTTCCAGACCATCGTCTGTCCGGCGAGATCGGATTGCTTGATGAGAGCGCCGTCTGGCACGAGCACCCATTCGTCGTCGATGCGCGATATTCCTGATCGCTTCACGCTTTAGGCTAAAGCGCGATGAGATTTGGATGAATCATCATCGCGCTTCAGGTTGTTGTTTGAGCATGATCTTTTCGGAAAGCGCTGCGGTTTTCCGGATCAGGCTCTAGATCCCCAGCAGCTTGCGCGCGTTCGCCTTCAACACCTTCGGCCGGATCTCGTCGCGGATCTCGATCTTGGCAAAATCCGACAGCCAGCGGTCCGGCGTGATCACCGGCCAGTCCGAGCCGAACAGCATCTTGTCCTGCAGGATCGAGTTGATGTAGCGCACCAGGATCGGCGGGAAGTATTTCGGCGACCAGCCCGACAGGTCGATGTAGACGTTCGGCTTGTGGGTCGCGACTGACAGCGCCTCTTCCTGCCAAGGGAAGGAGGGGTGGGCGAGAATGATCTTGAGGTCGGGGAAATCGGCCGCGACGTCGTCCATGTACATCGGGTTGGAATATTTCAGCCGCATCCCCATGCCGCCAGGCATGCCCGAGCCCACGCCGGTCTGGCCGGTGTGGAACAGCGCGATCGCGCCGCCATTGTTGATCTCTTCGTAGAGCGGATAGGCCATGCGGTCGTTGGCGTAGAAGCCCTGCATGGTCGGGTGGAATTTGAAGCCGCGCACGCCGTATTCCTCGATCAGCTTGCGCGCCTCGCGTGCGCCAAGCTTGCCCTTGTGCGGGTCGATCGAGACGAAGGGGATGAGGACGTCGAGATGGTCGGAGGCGATCTCCAGCATCTCCTCGTTCTTGTAGCGGCGGAAGCCGGTCTCGCGCTCGGCGTCGACCGGGAAGATCACCGCGGCGATGTTCTTGGAGCGATAGTAGGCCGCGGTCTCCGGCACGGTCGGCGGATGCTTATGCGGCGACTTGAAGTACTCCGCCATCTGCGCCTGGAAATCGTCATAGCCGTCGTCGGGATGGGTGCCGCAGGGCTCCTCGGCATGGGTGTGGATGTCGATGGCGACGACGTCGTCGATGTTTGGCAGCTTCAGTTTCGGCATGGTGTCCTCCCGACGGGTTGGCAAATTGATTATATGATATAACGAATTTGGCAAGGCGTTGCCGCAGGCAAAAGCGCTGCCTGCAAAAGTCCTTGCCGTGCTTGGCCGCGAACGGACAAGATCGGGCCGATCCGGCCGTTTCTACTGTGCATGGGGTTGTTTTCACGACTTTGCCGGTTCGGGACCGGGCAGTTAACATTGACATCACCTCCCGCCATGCCTTAAGAACCGCCTCGTCCCGGGCGGTCGGTCCGCCAGCGGGAAAAATCTCATTTTGCCACATTCGCGCGTGCCGAAACGGTAGTGCCGAACACGGCCTTTCGAACGTTCAGGATTCTGCCATGAAGGTCCGTAACTCCCTGAAGTCGCTGCGCGGTCGCCATCGCGCCAACCGCCTGGTCCGCCGCAAGGGCCGGGTCTATGTGATCAACAAGGTGCAGCGCCGCTTCAAGGCTCGCCAGGGCTGATCAGGCGACTGATTGCCCTCGCGGTCGCCTTTCGCGCGCACCCGCAAGACCACGGTCTCACACGAGTTTGACGCCGCCCCTGCTATGCAAGGGCGGCTTTGCGCGTTTAGACTTTGATGATGGCTGTGAGATTCCCTTTCGCGCGCACCCTGTGTCTGGCCCTTGTGCTGGGAACCGCCGGGCTGGCTCCCGCCCTGGCGCAGCAGGTTGAGCCGCCGCCTCCGCCCGGCAAGCAGAAGAAGCTTCCCGAGGCGCCGGCCAAGCTGCCGAAGGTCGACCGCAGCAAGAATCTCGATTTCCTGTTCGGTGCGCTGAAGGCTGCGCCCGACGAGGCCAGCGCCAAGCACGTCGAGGCGCGCATCTGGGCGATCTGGATCCAGACCCCGAGCGACACCGCGGCGCTGCTGATGTCGCGGGCCAAGACCGCGGTCGAGGCGCAGAAGATCGACATCGCGATCAAGCTGCTGGATTCGGTCATCAAGCTCAGGCCCGACTACATCGAGGCCTGGAACCGGCGCGCCACGCTCTACTACATGCAGAACGATTATGGTCGCTCGCTCGCCGACATCCGCGAGGTGCTGATCCGCGAGCCCCGTCACTTCGGCGCGCTCGCAGGCCTCGGCATGATCATGCAGGAGGTCGGCGACGAGAAGCGCGCGCTCGAGGCCTACCGCAAGGCACTCGCGGTCAATCCGCACCTCGAGAAGATCCCCGAGCAGGTCAAGGCGCTGACCGAGAAGGTCGAAGGCCGCGATATCTAGGGCACAATCCGGACCCCAAGGGGCGCATCAGCGCAAAGTGTGAAGCGCTTTTGCAAGAGGTCGCGCTCGAACAATACGGACAAGTCGATCAGTTCTTGAGCCGGTGCGGCGGCGGTGGATTAACCACGACGACACGCGCCGCGTTGCGAGGGGTGTTGGCGCCACGGTCGCGGGCTTACCTTCATGGCAGGAGCACAGCCATGAAGCGTTTGATCCTTGCAGGTACATTGCTGCTGGCGTCGGGGACGGTGAGTCTCGCCGACGGGCTGTTCTGGGTGGTCGGCAACCGCGCCACCGGCAAGTGCAACATCGTGACCAGCAATCCCGTGATCAACGGCGACATCTGGTTCGGCGATGGCCCCTACAAATCCAGGGACGACGCCAAGCTTGCCCGCTCGACCATCCGCGCCTGTCCCGCCGTCAGCCCGGACGAGGAAAAGGACGAGGACAGCACGAATTAAGCCGACCGCGTCCTAGTGCAGGACGCTGCCGCCGCGCTCGGTCAGGCCGCGATCGGCGGCCGCGGCGTAGGCCCTTGCCAGCTCCGCCTCGAGATGCTCGTTGATCAGGAGCAGCGCCCGCACGGCACCGCGCAGATCGCCGTTGCAGCTCGCCACGATCTCGTCGATCGCAGTGTCGTTCGATCTGAAGCTCATCGAAAATTCTCCGGTTCAAACCAGGACAAATCCTGCCGGCCTATCCTCGTATCCCCTGAGGCTGCGAGGAGGATCGGCGCCCACCCGCGTGTAAATGGCGGAACCGACCATGGCGATTATATGGAGGCCGCGATGACGACTGCATGAAGCTGGTCCGAGGCTTGTGTGTCACGAGAAAATGACATTGATTTTGCTCGATTTTTTGGTTCGGCAATTGTGCACATATCCACAGCCCCTCAATTCAATGGAAGCGCTGACGCGCTCCGGGCGAAACTGTCGCGTGCAAGACCCGTAACTGCCCTGTGCCCTGGATCGTCCGGATTCTTCCCATGATCATAATGTCAGTCGTGACGACGCTGGTCCTGCTGGCGCTGGTCACGCAGGCCGGAATCATGGCCGTGCAGCGCGCCTTTCCGCCGCAGGGCCGGATGATCGAGGTCGAGGGCGCGACGCTCCACGTCGTCGACATCGGCCCGCGCGAGGCCGGCCTGCCGATCGTGATGCTGCATGGCGCAAGCTCCAATCTCGAAGCGATGCGGCGGCCGCTCGGCGACACGCTCGCCAAGGAGCATCGCGTCATCCTGGTCGACCGTCCCGGCCATGGCTGGAGCACGCGCGCCAGGCGGCAGGATTCGACGCCGGAGATCCAGGCGCGGATGATCGACGAGGCGCTTGGCAAGCTGGGGATCGAACGCGCGGTGTTCGTCGTGCATTCCTGGAGCGGGGCGCTCGGCGCGCGGATCGCGCTCGATCATCCGTCCCGCGTCGCCGGCCTCGTGATGCTCGCACCCGTGACGCATCCCTGGCGCGGCGGGGTTGGCCGCTACAACGAGATCATCGCAACGCCCGTGATCGGCCCGCTGCTCGCCTACACGATCACGCTGCCGCTCGGTTATTTTCTCGCCGAATCCGGCGCGCGCAACGTGTTCCTGCCGCAGATGATGCCGGATGGTTTCGTGCAGGACTCCGCAACGCCGCTGCTGCTGCGCCCGCGCGAGTTCATCGCCAACGCCTTTGACCTGGTGACGCTGAAGGACGCGGTGATTGCGCAAGCTCCGCGCTACGGCGAGATCAAGGCGCCGGTCACGATCATCGCCGGCGAGCCGGACAAGACGGTGAAGACCAGCATCCACGCACGCCCGTTCGCCGCGACCGTGCCGAATGCAAAGCTGATCGTGCTGCCAGATCTCGGCCACATGGTGCAGAACGCCGTGCCTGATCTGGTGAGGACGGAGATCGAGGCGATGATCGGGAGAATCGTGCCGGCGCAGGCTGCCGCCGACTAAAGCGTCTTCGAGCGAAGTGGAGACCGGTCCGCGTGAAGAAAACGCGTCAATCCAAGAAGCCGGGGCTTCGGTTCTGAGTCAATCAGAACCGAAGCTCGAGCGGCTGTCCCTTCTTACTGCTTGATCTTCCCGTCCTTGTCGAACTGCGAGACATAGGCCCAGAGATTGTTGATCTCGGTCTCGTTCTTGATACCGGCGAATGCCATCTTGGTGCCGGGGATCTTGGCCTTGGGATCCTTGATGTATTCCTTGAACGTGGCCTCGTCCCAGGTGATGCCGGAATTCTTGTTCGCGTCCGAATAGCTGTAGTCCGGCGCGGTGCCGGACTTGCGGCCGTTGAGGCCGTTGAGTTCGGGGCCCACCTTGTTCTTGGCGCCTTCGCCGATCGCGTGGCAGGCCAGGCACTTGTTGAATGACGATTTGCCGGCCGCGACATCCTGCGCCATCGCGGCGGGTGCGGCGGCGGTCACGGTGAGGATCATCAGTGCGCCAAAAGTCAGTTTTGTCATCGGGTGCCCTTCGTCTCTTCCCTGGAGGGTTTGGCCTGTTCGGTGTCTTGCCTGGTCGGCAGTCGTCGAACCCGCCGGTTGTGGCAGGCCCGCCCGGCTTGGACAAGCTTTGAAACCATGACAGGTTTCATGGCTGCCTACTTGTCCCAGAGCGAACTCGCCGAAGATCGCGGCTCCGACTTTCGGATGGCCTACCCAAACCCGCGCGGACGTGATTGATTTGGCGTGACAAATTGATCGTGCGGCGTGAGCCGGAAGAATATGCCATGAGGGATCTGATATGGCCATCATGATGCCTGCGAGCGACCAGGCGGTGCTCGCGCGCCGCGCCGAGATCGTGGCTGCATTGCGCGCAATCGTGCCCGGCGAGGGCGTGATCGATACGCCTGCCGAGATGCGGGCCTACGAATCCGACGGGCTGACCGCCTACCGGCAGCCGCCGATGGTGGTGGTGCTGCCCGATACGACCGAACAGGTCTCGCTGGTCCTGAAATATTGTGCCGGGAAGGGCATCAAGGTGGTGCCGCGCGGCTCCGGCACGTCGCTGTCAGGCGGTGCGCTGCCGGTGGAGGACGGCGTGCTGCTGGGTCTTGGCAAGTTCAAGCGCATCCGCGAGATCGATTTCGACAACCGCGTCGTCGTCACCGAGCCCGGTGTTACCAATCTCGCGATCAGCCAGGCCGTCGCGCATGCCGGATTCTATTACGCGCCCGATCCGTCCTCGCAGATCGCCTGCTCGATCGGCGGCAATGTCGCGGAGAATTCCGGCGGCGTGCATTGCCTGAAATACGGCATGACCACCAACAACGTGCTGGGCTGCGAGATCGTGCTGATGAGCGGCGAGATCCTGCGCATCGGCGGCAAGGGGTGCGAGAATTCCGGTTACGATCTGATGGGCGTCATCACCGGCTCGGAAGGGCTGCTCGGCGTCATCACCGAGATCACGGTGCGCATCCTGCAGAAGCCGGAGACGGCGCGCGCGCTGATGGTCGGATTCGCACAGGTCGAAGCGGCCGGCGAATGCGTCGCGCGCATCATCGGCGCCGGCATCATCCCGGGCGGCATGGAGATGATGGACAAGCCGGCGATCCACGCCGCCGAAGCCTTCGTCCATGCCGGCTACCCGCTCGACGTCGAGGCGCTGCTCATCATCGAGCTCGACGGTCCCAAGATCGAGGTCGACGAGCTGATCATGCGCGTCGAGGCCATCGCGAATGGCTGCGGCTCGACCACGTGCCAGATCTCCAATTCGGAAGCCGAGCGCAATCTGTTCTGGGCCGGCCGCAAAGCCGCCTTCCCCGCCGTCGGCCGCATCTCGCCCGACTATCTCTGCATGGACGGCACTATCCCGCGCGGCGCGCTGCCGAAGGCGCTGGCGCGCATCCGCGAGCTCGGTGAAAAGTACCAGCTCGGCTGCGCCAACGTGTTCCACGCCGGCGACGGCAATCTGCATCCGCTGATCCTCTACGATGCCAACAAGCCCGGCGAGATCGAGCGCGCCGAAGCCTTCGGCGCCGACATCCTGCGCGCCTGCGTCGAGTTCGGCGGCGTGCTCACAGGCGAGCACGGCGTCGGCATCGAGAAGCGCGACCTGATGCCGGATATGTTCACCGAGATCGACCTCAACCAGCAGCAGCGGCTGAAATGCGCGTTCGACGCGCAGGGCCTGCTCAATCCCGGAAAAGTGTTTCCGACCCTGCACCGCTGCGCCGAACTCGGCCGCATGCATGTCCATGCCGGCAAGCTGGACTTTCCGGACATTCCGCGGTTCTGAGCGATCGCGCGGAGGGAAGGGACGAGCCCGTCCCTCCGCAAGACACTCACAGCAGCCCGTACTGCGCCCGCTCGCGCCTGGCCAGCAGCGGCAGGGCTTGGCCGGCGATCCAGGTCTTGAAATGCGCGCTCTCCTGATGCGCCTTGAAGGCAGCCTCGTCGCGGAACAGCTCGTAGAACAGGAACTGGGCCGGATTGTCCTTGCCGCGCGAGATCAGGAACAGTTTTACGCCGTCCTCGCGCTGCGCCTCTGGCAGGAAGCGGTCGAGGATTCCCGCGATCCTGTCGGCCTCGCCTGGCTTTGCCTCCCATTGCGCGACGACGAGCAGGCCGCCGCCATCGACGGCGTCGCTTAGGGATTTCTGCGTGGCATAGTGGTTCATGGCTCTTCCTCCTTGCTTTTGGCTTCAGTCTCGATCGCGACCGGTGCGAGCTTGTAGCGAGGCGCCGAACCAGCTTGGTTCGCCAGCCATCGAAGTGTCGATGTCGTGAACGCTAGGGTCATGATCGATGCGTTGCGGTGGCTCGGGTGTCGGAGCTCGAGCGCGCCGGCGATAGTCGCCGGCGTCACGCCGCATTTGATTTTGACGGCGAATTTCGCTACCGCCTTTTCCCGTGGACACGCTCAGGGTCAGAGACGCCAAGGACGTCGAAGAGGTGGTGCGCGCGGCAATTGCCAATGAGCAGCCGCTCGAGATTATCGGTCATGGCTCTAAGCGCGGCATCGGGCACACGATGGCGACGAACGCCGTGCTCGACGTCTCCGCGCTGAATGCCGTCACCTCCTACGAGCCGAACGAACTGATCGTCACGCTCCAGGCCGGTGCGCCGCTGGCCGACGTGCTCTCGCTGATCGATGCCAAGAACCAGCAATTTGCCTTCGAGCCTGTCAACACGGCGCCGCTGCTCGGCACGCCGGCGGTCGGGACCATCGGCGGCATGATCGCGGCGGGGCTTGCCGGCCCGCGGCGGATCAGGGCGGGCGGGGTCCGCGACCATCTGCTGGGGGCGCACGCCGTCTCCGGTTTCGGCGACAGCTTCAAAACCGGCGGCAAGGTGGTGAAGAACGTCACCGGCTACGACCTCTGCAAGCTGCTCGCGGGGTCCTGGGGCACGCTGTCGGTGATGACCGAGGTGACGCTGAAGGTGATGCCAAAGCCCGAGGCCGAGCGCACGCTGCTGCTGCGCGGGCTGGATGATGCCGCCGCCAACAAGGCGATGACCGCGGCGCTCGGCTCGCCCTACGACGTTTCCGCCGCTGCGCATCTGCCGAAATCGGCGTTCCGCGCCAAGACCGAGGGACTCGGCGATATCGCCGGCCAGGGCGAGGCGCTGACCGTGCTGCGGCTCGAGGGCATCACGTCCTCCGCCGCGCACCGCGCCGGGTCCTTGCGCGAATTGCTGGCGCCGTTCGGAACCGCGACGCTGATCGAGGACACGGACTCTGCCGCGCTATGGGCCAGCATCCGCGACGTGCTGCCGTTCGCCGTCGCCGGCGCGCTCGGCGCCTGGCCGGTGTGGCGGATCGTCTGTCCGCCCGCCTCGGGCGCGGCGCTCGGCGCGCAATTGGCGCGCGAGACCGGCGGGGATGTGATCTACGACTGGGGGGGCGGGCTGATCTGGGCCGCGTTGCCGCCGAAGGGCGACGCCCATGCCCCGGTCGTGCGCCAGCGCGCGGATGCCGTCGGGGGCCACGCCACGCTGATCCGGGCGGCGGAGGACGTCAGGCGCGATGTCGACGTCTTCCATCCGCAGGCGCCGGGCGTTGCTGCCCTGAGCGAGCGGGTGCGCGCCAGCTTCGATCCGAAGACCATCTTGAACCGGGGACGCCTGAGGCGGGGCGCTGCGGCATGAAGACCGAATTCTCACTGGCGCAGCTCGCCGACCCTGACATCGCGGAGGCCGACAAGATCCTGCGGGCCTGCGTCCATTGCGGCTTCTGCACCGCAACCTGTCCGACCTATGTGCTGCTCGGCGACGAGCTCGATAGCCCGCGCGGCCGCATCTATCTGATCAAGGAGATGCTGGAGAAGGACCAGGCGCCGACCGCCGAGGTGGTCAAGCATGTCGATCGCTGCCTCTCGTGCCTGGCCTGCATGACGACCTGTCCTTCCGGGGTCAACTACATGCACCTCGTCGACCAGGCCCGGGTCAGGATCGAGCAGCGCTATGAGCGGCCCCTGGCCGAGCGGCTGCTGCGCCAGGTGCTGGCCTTCGTCCTGCCGGATCCGCAGCGCTTCCGCGTCAGCATGTGGCTGGCGCGGCTCGCCCGCCCGCTGGCCGTATTCTTGCCGACACCGCGGCCGTCGGCGACGCCGGGCCTGATCCAGCGCCTCAAGGCGATGTTGGCGCTGGCGCCGAACCGGCTGCCGTCGCCGGGGCCTGCCGCCGGCAGCGTGTTCGCGGCGCTCGGCAAGAAGCGTGGGCGCGTCGCGCTGCTCCAGGGCTGCGCCCAGCAGGTGCTGGCGCCGCGCATCAACCAGGCTGCCATCAGCCTGCTCACCCGCCACGGCATCGAGGTCGTGCTGGTACGCGACGAGCAGTGCTGCGGTGCGCTGACCCATCACCTCGGCAACGACCAGGATGCGTTGGCGCGGGCCCGCGCCAACGTCACGGCGTGGCAAAAGGAAGCGGCCGGCGAGGGGCTCGACGCCATCCTGGTGACGACCTCCGGCTGCGGCACTGTGATCAAGGACTACGGCTATCTGCTGCGTGAGGACACGGCGTTCGCGGCCGATGCTGCCAAGGTGTCTGCGCTCGCCAAGGACATCACCGAATACGTCGCCGGCCTCGGATTGGAATCGACTGCACGGCACGACGACATCGTCGTCGCTTATCACTCCGCGTGTTCGTTGCAGCACGGACAGAAAATCACAGGCCTTCCGAAAGAATTGCTTTCCAAGAATGGATTCGTGGTGAAAGATGTCCCAGAGAGCCATTTGTGTTGCGGCTCGGCGGGGACCTACAACATTCTCCAGCCCGAGCTTGCGGGCAGGTTGCGCGATCGCAAGGTCGCCAACATCGCAAGCGTCAAGCCGGACATGATTGCCGCGGGCAATATCGGCTGCATGGTGCAGATTGCCAGTGGCACGTCAGTTCCGGTCGTACACACGATTGAGCTTCTCGATTGGGCTACGGGCGGGTCGCGGCCGGCATTGAACGCGCAGGTTTGAGCTTTCAAGGGCTGAGCTTTGGTCCGCAGGTGACGGCAGAACGACGCCCGATCGACCATTGTTCGGCGGCAACAGGAGGACCACGATGGCGAAAGCGAAGAAGAAGAAAAGCAAGAAGGCCAAAAAGGCCAAGAAGGTTGTAGCGGCGAAGAAGTCCGCGAAGAAGTCTGCCAAGAAAGCAACGAGGTCGGCCAAGAAGTCGGCCAAGAAGGCCGCGAAGAAGGCCGCGCCGAAGAAGGCTGCGAAGTCAGCCAAGAAGGCTGTGAAGCAGGCTGCACCGAAGAAGGCTGCGAAGAAAGCAGCACCGAAGAAAGCGAAGGCAGCTCCCGCGCCGAAGCCGTCAGCGCCGATGGCGGCTCCGGCTCCCGAGCCCGCTGCTGAGACGAGCTGGGCGATGCCTTCGTCTTCTGCGGAGCCGACGCCGGCCGACGGGCAAGGTTAGGCCGGAAGGCCTTGGGGTGGGTCCCAAGGGGCACCAAAGGTGGAGCCACCCCAACGGCAACGAGCGACAACAGCAAAGGCCGCGGCGGTGACGCTGCGGCCTTTTTGCATCGTCATGATGGTCGGGGGCGGCGGCCGTTTCTCACCGTCGGCCCGATTCGTGGCGCGGGCACCACTGCGGCTCGGTTCTCCGTAGTTACCCGGGCCCCCGGTGCACTTTGGAATGCAAATAATGTGATCGAGAAGACACACAGCCTGACAACCTTTCGTGGAATCGTCAAAACGCCCAAAAAGTCGGCAGATGCCCGCGTTTTTTGCTTCACGGTTTACCCGCCCCAATCCAAATTGCCGCAGTTACGAATTTTTGAAGTCAGATCGTGTGCCCCGGGGGGCTTCCGGGGGACTGGCTGGTAGAACTGGTGATGGGGATCGAAATGAAGAAAGTAGCTTTGTTGGCAACGGCGCTGGCAATGGTGACGGGTTCGGCTTTCGCGGCAGACATGCCCGTCAAGGCATTGAAGGCTCCGCCGCCGCCCGCCTTCGATCCCTGGGACGTCGCCTTCGGCGGCGGTATCATGAGCGACTACATCTTCCGCGGCATCACCCAGTCGAACCACAAGCCGTCCGTGACGGCCTATTTCGAGCCACGCTACAACGTCACCAAGGACCTGCAGCTCTATATCGGTACGTCGGCTGAGAGCATCTCCTTCCCGAACCGCGCCGCGGCCGAGGTCGACATCTACGGTGGTATCCGCCCGACCTTCGGCGCCTTCGCTTTCGATATCGGTGTCTGGGGTTACCTGTATCCGGGCGGGACCTGCTATTTTGGCCCACCCGGCATCGACAACGCCGGCGTCTTCCAGGGCGCCGAGTGCGCCGAGAAGGGCCTGCTCAACGGCAACGTCATCAAGAAGAACCTCAACTTCTTCGAAGTCTATGGCAAGGTTCTCTACACCATCAATGACAGCTGGGCCGTCGGCCTCAACGAGTACTACACGCCGAGCTACCTGAACTCCGGCGCGTGGGGCAACTACACCTCGATCACCGCCAAGTACACGGCGCCGAACACGACCTTCGGATCGAGCGGCGTCGGCATGTACGTGTCGGGCGAGTTCGGCCGTCAGTGGCTCGGCACCTCGGACAGCTTCTACGGCGTCCCGGCCTTCCCGAACGGAATCAAATATGCCGACTACAACACCTGGAACATCGGCATCGGCTTCACCTACAAGGTGTTCACGCTCGATCTGCGTTACTCCGACACCGACCTCTCCAAGGGTAACTGCAACGCCTTCACCAGCGACTGGGCTGCCCGCGGCAACATCGCTCCGAACGCTGGCACGAGCGTGACGCCGATCAACCCGACCGGCGTCGCCTCGAACTGGTGCGGCGCGGCCGGCATCGCCAAGCTGTCCTTCGACCTGACGGCGATGAGCAATCTCAAGTAAGTTTCGTCCCGAGCAACTTGACGCGGGCGGCAGGGCAACCTGCCGCCCTTTTGCTTTTGGGGCTAAAGCGCGATGAAATCAGGATGAAGCGTCATCGCGCTTTAGGTTGTTGTTTGAGCATGATCTCCGCGCAAACGCGTTCCGCGTTTGTCGCGAGGGAAAACCGCTGCGCACTTTGCGCTAACGCGGCCCTCCGGGTCCGGATCATGCTTTAGCGAGCGGATCTCCCTCTCGTGCCCCGGACGCAGCGCAGCGCTATCCCGGCGATGCGAAGCATCGTCCGGTCAGCACTGCGCTGCCGAGCCGGGGCCCATGCTTCTGGCGTGCGATACCTGGATCCCGGGTCTGCGCCGCAACGCTGAAGCGCGTTGCGGCTTGTCGGGGACACGACAGGACGTGCTGGTTCTTCTTCCGGCCGGAGTTGCCGGGGCTGCCTTTGCGCGTCAGCGCGCCGCGGTCGTCTCCGCCCGGGCCGCCTCGCCGCCCTTGCCGAGAACGTGGATATCGCCATCCTTCACCATCGCCACCTTCCGGCTGTGGAAGGCATCCAGCGTCGAGCGGTGGCCGATCGAGACGATGGTCGCCTGTGGCAGCTTCTCCGCGAGCAGCCGGTACAGCCGGGCCTCGGAGGGTTCGTCCAGCGACGCGGTGGCCTCGTCCAGGAACAGATAGTCCGGCGCATGGAGCAGCGCGCGGGCGAGCCCCAGCCGCTGTTGCTCGCCGAGCGATAGGATCCGGTTCCAATGACCGTCCTCGTCGAGCCGTTTGGCCAGCCGCGGCATGCCGACCGCGTTGAGCGCTTCCGCGATCTTCTCGGGCGCGACCGTGCCGTGTTCGGCCGGATAGATCACTGCGTCGCCGAGCGGGCCGATTGGAAAATACGGCCGCTGCGGCAGCATCATCAGTCTGGCCTTCTCGGGAATGGCGATGGTCCCGGTGCCGAATGGCCAGATGCCGGCGATCGCCCGGAACAATGTCGACTTGCCGGCGCCGGATGGCCCGCTCACCAGCACCCGCTCCCCCGGCTCGACCGTGAAGGCATCGGCGCTGACCAGCGGCTCGCCGTTTGGCAGCTCCACCAGCAAGCGTGCAAGGGTGATTGCCTTGCCACTCGACCGCGCGACGCCGATGGTCGGCTCGCGCGCGGTGACGGTGGCGGCGGAGCTGACCGACATCTCGAAGCCGTCGAGACGGGCGACGATGGCGCGCCATTCGGCGAGCGAGCGGTAGGCTGTGACGAAGAAGGACAGCGCATCCTGCACGCTGCCGAAGGCCGAGCCGGTCTGCATCATGTCCCCGAGCTGGATGCGTTTGGCGAAGTAGGCCGGAGCGACCACGACGTAGGGAAAGATCGTTGCCGCCTGACCGTAGCTAGCCGTGAAGGCGGTGAGGCGCTTGGTCCGGCTCATGATCGCGTACCAGTTGGCGATGACGGAGCCGAAGCGGTGCAGCAGATGCCCCCGCTCCGCGCTCTCACCCCTCAACAGTGCGATCTGCTCGGAATTTTCGCGCACGCGGATCAGGTTGAAGCGGAAGTCGGCTTCAAAGCGCTGCTGCTCGAAATTGAGGTTGATCAGCGGAGCGCCGATCCAGTGCGTCAGTCCCGTGCCCAGGATCGCATAGACCAGCGCACACCAGACCAGAAAACCCGGGATGACGAAATCGGTGCCGTAGATGTGCAGGGGGGCCTTGTTGGACAGACCCCAGAGGATGACGACGAACGAGGCCAGCGTCACGATCGACGACAGCAGACCGAGGCCAAGGACGAGCGTCTGCTCGACGAAGTTCTTGACGTCCTCGGTGATGCGCTGGTCCGGGTTGTCGGCCGGATCACCCTTGAGCTGCATGCGGTAATGCGTGGCACCGTCCAGCCATTCGCCGAGATAGTGTTGCGTCAGCCATCGCCGCCAGCGGATCTGGAGCCACTGGTTCAGGTAAAGCTTGTAGACGGCCAGGGCGACATAGGTGAAGGCAAGGCCAAGGAAGATCCAGACCTCCATGACGAACGCGTTGAGATCGTAGGCTTGGAGTGCGCTGTAGAACCGGTTCTGCCATTGATTGAGCAGCACGTTGATCGCCACCAGCGTCAGCTCCATCGCGATGACGACGCCAAGCAGGCCGCGGCCGGCCCATTTGTCTTCCGATCGGAAATACGGACCGGCGATTCGCCAGACGACCGCGAGCGTGGCGCTGATGTTCTTCACAGAGCAGGATCTCCTCGAGGGGGTGTGCACAAATGCCGGGAGCCAAATGGCTGCGGCGATGGCGGAAATTGGCTGCGCTTAGACTAAAGTCGCAGGTTCTGCAATTTGCGTTGGCTTGTCGCGGCTTGCAACCTTAGCATGGGCTTCAACGGCGCGGGGTGGGGGCCTCCAGTATTTCGCGAGCTTGTGAGCGGGCGGGAACCGCCGCAAATTGCGAGGAATTCACGTCCAGCTCGGGGGTTATCTTCCCAGCGTCAAGCAGGCTTGGCCGTCCACGCAAGGCCGCCTGCCGCAACACATGCGTGGGGGAGGAAGACCATGTGGAATCAAATCTATGATCCGCTGCACAGCCCCGTGCTGTCGACGATCGCCGCGGCGGTGCCCGTCGTCACGCTGCTGGTCCTGATCGCGAGCGGCCGCGTCCAGGCGCATATTGCGGCCGTCATCGCCGTGATCGTGACCAACCTGATCACGATCTTCGTCTTCACCATGCCGGCGAACATGTCGATCCGCGCCTCGATCCTCGGCATCGTGACCGGCTTCTTTCCGATCGGCTGGATCGTCCTCAACGTCATCTTCCTGTACCAGGTGACGGTCTCGACCGGGCGCTTCGAGCTGCTCAAGCGCGCGGTCGGTGGCGTCACCGAGGACCGGCGGCTGCAATTGCTGCTGATCGCATTCTCGTTCGGCGCCTTCTTCGAAGGCGCCTCGGGCTTCGGCACCCCGGTCGCAATCACCGGCGCCGTGCTGATCGGCCTCGGCTTCTCGCCGCTCGCGGCATCCGGCCTGTCGCTGATCGCCAACACCGCGCCGGTGGCTTACGGTGCACTGGGCACCCCGATCCAGGGCCTTGCCTCGGTGACCGGGCTCGATCCCTACATCTTAGGTGCGATGGTCGGCCGCCAATTGCCGTTCTTCTCGCTGATCGTGCCGTTCTGGGTGGTGTGGGCGTTCGCGGGCTGGAAGGGCATGAAGGACGTCTGGCCGGCGATCCTGGTCACCGGCGTATCGTTCGCGATCCCGCAATTCGTGATCTCGAACTTCATTAATCCCTGGATCGTCGACATCGGCGCATCGCTGATCTCGATGGGCGCGCTGATCCTGTTCCTGCGGGTGTGGCAGCCGCGGCAGCTCTGGCTGTCGCCGGCCCTGCGCGGCCACGATGAATCGGCCGCGACCATGGCGGCGGCAAGACCACTGGACAAGACGCCGCTGACCCAGAGTGAGCTGTTCAGCGCACTGCTGCCGTGGATCATCGTCTGCGTCGTGATGCTGATCTGGGGCAACGGCGCCTTCAAGAGCTGGGCGAATTCGATCTTCACTTGGAATTATCCGGTGCCCGAGCTGCACCAAATGATCAACAAGATGCCGCCGGTCGCGCCCGGACCGACCAAGGAGAGCGCAGTCTTCAGCTTCACCTATCTGTCCTTCACCGGCACCGGCATGCTGATCGCGGCGATCATCTCCGGCTTCCTGATGGGCGTCGGTCCCGGCCGGCTCCTGACCGAGTACGGTCGCACCATCCGGCTGTGCGCGATCTCGCTGATCACGATCTCGGCGATGCTCGCGATCGGCACGCTGACGCGGCTGTCCGGCGTCGACGCCACACTCGGTCTCGCCTTCGCCGCAACCGGCGTGCTCTATCCCTTCTTCGGCACGCTGCTCGGCTGGTTGGGCGTGGCGCTGACGGGATCGGACACCGCCTCCAACGTGCTGTTCGGCAACCTTCAGAAGATCACCTCCGAACAGCTTGGCCTGTCGCCGGTGCTGATGGCGGCGGCGAACTCGTCCGGCGGCGTGATGGGCAAGATGATCGATGCGCAATCGATCGTCGTCGCCTCCACCGCCACCAACTGGTACGGCCATGAGGGCACGATCCTGCGCTTCGTGTTCTGGCACTCGATCGTGCTGGCCTGCCTCGTCGGTGTGCTGGTGACGTTGCAGGCCTATGTCTGGCCGTTCACGGCGCTGGTCCTGAAATAGCCACACCGGTTTCGCGGCAAATCCCCGCGGGGGTCGTCCCCACGCGGGGATTTTTGCATCTCAAGCATGATCCGGAAAAGTGCGCAGCGGTTTTCCGCGAAGATCATGCTCAAACAACGGTCCAAAGCGCGATGACGATTCTTGCCAATCTCGTCGCGCTAGTGCGGGCGAACCTTCTCAATGGCGCCGCCGTCTTATAGAAGGTGCCGCAAATCAGGTCGGTCGAGAGGTGCCATGGTTTCGTTCAAGCTGGTGGTGTGTGCGGCGGTTGCAATGCTCGCCGCGTCCGGCCTCGCGCGCGCCGAGGAGGGATTTCCGTTCGGCACCGAGATGACGCTGGAGGCGCTGCCGCAAGCAGGCTCGAAGCGGATTCCGAACATCGAGATCGGCGACAATGGCGAGGTCGTGCTGGAGCTCTGGTGCAAAGGCGGCAAGGGCCAGTTCTCGGTCGCCGGCAACACCGTGATCTTCGTGCCGGGCCAGATCCAGGATCGCTCCTGTCCGCCGGCCAAAGCCCAGGCCGACGACGACCTCGTCGCAGCCCTCGGCAGCGTCGAAACCTGGAAGCGCCAGGGCGACGTGCTGACCCTGATCGGCCCGAAGCCGCTGCGGTTTCGCGTCAATGGGAATTAGGTCTCTCGTGTCCCGGACAAGGCGTAGCGCGCAGGCGCTACGACGCAAAGGCTTGCCTCACGTGCAAGCCGGGACCAGTTTCTTATCCGCGACTTCGCTTGTGGCTTCTGGGCCCCGGCTCTGCAGCGCTTTCGCGCTGCGTCCGGGGCACGAGCGTCACGTCACTTCCACACCGACTTGTCGGCGTCCCACCGCTGGCCCTTCAGCTCCCTGGCGAGCGCCTCGATCGAGCCGTTGTCGTCGGGTTGATCGCCTTCCTCCTCGGCGGAAGCTTCATCCGAAAGATTGAGCTTGGCGCCACTGCTCTCATCGGCGGTGGTGATCGCAGGGCTGCCGATCCACAGCATCAGCTTGTCGGTGGTGCCCGGCTTGTCGGGCGAGATCAGGCCTGCGACCTCGATCGTGTCGGTGAGCTCGAGCGCCGGGAAATCCTGGTTCGGCCGCTTGAAGACCAGCTTGAGCTTGCCGGTGGCCGGGTTGAAATTATGCGACACCGGCTTGGCCGCGAGCGTCCTGCTCAGCACGCCGGCGATGGCCGAAGCGAGCTTGTCGCGGTTGACCTTGTCGCCCTCGCGCCAATCGGCGGCGGGAATGCGGATGGTGCGGTCCATCTCGGTCATCCCCGCGGTCCAGCCGGCCGCGGTGACGCCGGGCATCGCCTTGAACTTGCCGAGCAGCGCGGCCGCGCGCTCCGGATCGACCGACATGTTGATGGTCTGCTCGCCGGCGCGCAGCGCGTCGCAGCCAACCGAAAGGCTCGCCAGCGTCACCTCGACATCCTGGCCCTTCAGGCTCTTCAGGAATTCGGTTGCCGCATCCAGCTTGACCTTGACCGCGATCGCCTCCGGCGAGACTTCGGTGAAGTCCTTCGGCTGCGGCGTGATGCCGTCGTCGGAGGTCTGGTTGTCGAGAAACTCTCTCTCGCTGAGATCGGAGTTGTCCGGCGAGGTGACCTCGGTCACCACTGAGCCGATGCTGATCTGACCGCGGAACTCGAACGTGTCTCCGGTCGGCTTGCGCAGCAGCTTGACGCTGACTGGCGCTTTCTCGCCGAGGCTCTGCGTCGTGCCCGTCAAGTTCTGGCCGGCGACCTGGAGATTGACGACGAAGCGGTCCTTGCGCTCGGAATTCTTCGCGACGGGATAGCAGACGTCGAGCACGGCGGATGTGACCGTCTTGCCCTGCCGCGTTTCCTTCAGGATCACGTCGGCATTGCCGTCCATCAGCCCGTCGATCGAGGTGAAATAGCGCGTCTCGGTTCCGCCCGGCGCGGTGGCCTTCGGCGACAGTTTCATCTGCGCGGATGCGATTTCGGGCGAGGCGGCGAGCAGAGCCGCCAAAACAATCGTCAGGCAAACCAGGAGTGCGCGCATCGCCGAAATCCTCGAAGGAACAGAATCGGCCGCCACCGTAATTGGTTTTGGCCGTCCGTTGAATTGCAAAGCGTCAGGGAGAGGATCGGCAAAAAAGAAGGCCGCCCGGAGGCGGCCTTCGTAGGCGCTGCAATGAAGGAGGGGCTTAGAAGCCACCCATGCCGCCGCCGGCGGGCATCGCGGGTGGAGCTTCCTTCTTCGGCATTTCGGCGACCATCGCCTCGGTGGTCACCAAGAGGCCGGCCACGGAGGAGGCGTCCTGCAGCGCGGTGCGGACCACCTTGGCGGGATCGATGATGCCCTTCTCGACCATGTCGACATAGTCCTCGTTCTGGGCGTCGAAGCCGAAGGTCTCGGACTTGTTCTCCAGGATCTTGCCGACCACGATCGAGCCTTCCACGCCCGCGTTCTCGGAGATCTGGCGGATCGGAGCTTCCAGCGCCTTCAGCACGATGTTGATGCCGGCCTGCACGTCCGCATTGTCGTTGGACAGACGGCCCACCGCCTTCTTGGCGCGGAGCAGCGCGACGCCGCCGCCGGGGACGATGCCTTCCTGCACTGCGGCGCGGGTGGCATTGAGCGCGTCCTCGACGCGGTCTTTCTTCTCCTTGACCTCGATCTCGGTGGCGCCACCGACGCGGATCACCGCGACGCCGCCGGCGAGCTTGGCAAGCCGCTCCTGGAGCTTCTCACGATCGTAGTCCGAGGTGGTCTCCTCGATCTGGGCCTTGATCTGGCCGACGCGGGCCTCGATGTCGGGCTTCTTGCCGGCACCGTTGACGATCGTGGTGTTCTCCTTGTCGATCACCACCTTCTTGGCGCGGCCGAGCATCTTCACCGTGACGTTCTCGAGCTTGATGCCGAGCTCTTCCGAGATCAGCTGGCCGCCGGTGAGGATCGCGATGTCCTCGAGCATGGCCTTGCGACGGTCACCGAAGCCCGGCGCCTTGACAGCGGCCACCTTGAGGCCGCCACGGAGACGGTTGACGACCAGCGTGGCCAGTGCCTCGCCCTCGACATCCTCTGCGATGATCACGAGCGGCTTGCCCGACTGCACCACGGCTTCCAGCACCGGCAGCATGGCCTGCAGCCCCGACAGCTTCTTCTCGTGCAGGAGGATGTAGGCGTCCTCGAGCTCGGCCGTCATCTTCTCGGCATTGGTGACGAAATAGGGGCTGAGATAGCCGCGATCGAACTTCATGCCCTCGACGATGTCGACCTCGGTGTCGAGCGACTTGTTCTCCTCGACGGTGATGACGCCCTCGTTGCCGACCTTCTGCATCGCCTGGGCGATCATCTTGCCGATGGCGGCATCGCCATTGGCCGAGATGGTGCCGACCTGGGCGACCTCGGAGGAGGCGGCGACGGGCTTGGCGCGCTTCTCGATGTCCTTGACCACGGCCTGGACGGCGCTGTCGATGCCGCGCTTGAGGTCCATCGGGTTCATGCCGGCGGCAACCGCCTTGGCGCCTTCGCGCACGATGGCCTGGGCCAGCACGGTCGCGGTGGTGGTGCCGTCGCCGGCGAGGTCGTTGGTCTTGGAGGCGACCTCACGCACCATCTGGGCGCCCATGTTCTCGAACTTGTCCTCGAGCTCGATCTCCTTGGCGACGGTGACGCCGTCCTTGGTGATGCGCGGCGCGCCGAAGCTCTTCTCGATGACGACGTTGCGGCCCTTCGGGCCGAGCGTCACCTTGACGGCGTTGGCGAGAATGTCGACGCCGCGCAGCATGCGATCGCGCGCGTCTCCGGAAAACTTGACGTCCTTGGCAGCCATGGTCTGCAGTCCCTCGTGTTGCGTGATGTGTCTTGTTTCGTGCAGTGCGGCGCTCTCGTCGTCATTGCCGGGCTTGACCCGGCAATCCATGCTGGTGCGAAGAAGGATGGATGCCCGAGTCAGGCCCGGGGCATGACGATGGAGTATTCAGCGGCCGTTCAGGCGGATGGCCTTAGGCCAGCACGCCCATGATGTCCGACTCCTTCATGATCAGGAGCTCCTCGTTGTCGATCTTGACCTCGGTGCCCGACCACTTGCCGAACAGCACGCGGTCGCCGGCCTTGAGGTCGATCGGAATCAGCTTGCCGGTCTCGTCGCGGCCGCCGGGGCCGACGGCGATGACCTCGCCCTGGGACGGCTTTTCCTTGGCGGTGTCCGGAATGATGATGCCGCCCTTGGTCTTTTCCTCGGCGTCGATACGTTTGACCACGACACGGTCATGCAGCGGACGAAATTTGGACTTAGCCATGACGTTTCCCTTTGCAGGCTCACTTCGGAAGTAGTGAAGTCGGTGGGGCGGCGCTGCCGTTCCTCCTCTTCCCGAGGATCGAACGGAGCGCTTAGCAATCGGGCTTTCCGAGTGCTAAGAGTGGCCCGGGAATATGGCTTGGCCGCGATCCTGTCAAGCAAAGGTGGTTAAGCGATTGGTGAGGCGGATATAGGATGGTGGCATTGGAAACTTGGTCGGGGCGCCCGCGTGTTAAAGGACGTCATTGCTCCGGCGGCAGTTTTGCGCTTGGCTGCGGCAGGGGTGCGGCCATGGTCTTGTTCGGGGGAATGCCATGATCAATTCAGCTCGCGCGCGCACGGTCGCCAATCTGGCCGCTGCCTCTGGCCTGGCGTTCCTGCTTGGCGCCTGCGGCGGCGGCATGAGCCTGCCGTCGTTCTCGTCCTCCCAGCCGCCGCCCGAGGCCGAGCCCGGCACCGGTCCTGAAATGCCGGCGACAATCCGTGCCGACGAGATCGTCGGCCGCTGGGGTCTCGCCTCGTTCCAGAACCCGGCCGACCGCGCCCGCACCGAGGCCGCGGCGAGGGCCCAGTGCAAGAACCCTTACGTGATCACCGCCGGCTCCTCCGGCGGCGTGATCATGCATCTGGCCGACCAGGCCACCCCGCAGGAACTGCGGCTGAAGGGCTCGCCCAGCGGCAAGAACTACATTGGACCGGCCGGCCCGACCCCCGGCGAGCAGGACCGCGAGATCGTCTCCTTCGATGGCCGCGTCCTGATCACCCGCTTCATCGACAAGGACGCCGCCACCCGCTACGGCAACATGGTCTACGTCCGCTGCGCGCCACGGGCGTGATTTCTTTCCGTCATTCCGGGGCGCGCGAAGCGCGAACCCGGAATCTCGATGTGGTAGGCTTCCTGCCTTAAAGCTCTGGATCCCGGGTTCGGCTCTGTCGAGCCGTCCCGGAATGACGTCATGGCTAGAACAAAAACGCCGGCCCCTCAGCCGGCGTTTTGCTTTGTTTCGTGTTTCCCGCGCTCAGTCGAACAGCGCGTCGATGTCGTCCTGCGAGGCATGACCGACGTCGCCGGCGAGCTTCGGGCCGTTGAGGAGCTTTTCGTCTTCGCTGCGGTGATCGACCGGCGCCGGCACATGCGCCTTGATCGCGTCGACGCCGCCCCAGATGTCCATCATCGCATTGATGTGCTGCTCGATGAACTTCATCGTGGTCATGACCTTGCTGATGCGCTGGCCGGTCAGGTCCTGGAAGTTGCAGGCTTCGAAGATCGAGATGACACGTTCCTGGATGTCGTCGGCAAGGCGCTTCTGCTGGTCGGCCGAGTCCACCTTGGACATCGCGCTGGCCGCCTGGTCGATCGACTCGGCAGCTTCGAGGATCTGCTGGGTCGCCTGCTCGGTGCCGCCGACGACCGCGCCGAGCTCGCCGTTGACCTTGGCCATCTCGCCGCCATCGAAGCTCTTGCCGTGCAGCGTCGCGATCTCGCGCTTGGTGCGGTCGATGGCATCGTGGATCAGGTCGAGCTCGACCTTCAGCTTCTCGCACTGTTCGATCTGCGCCCGGTAGGTCTCGAGCATGGTGCGCGCTTCGGCAAGCTCATGCGCCGTGGACGCATCGATCGCCGCCATGGCTGCGCTGCCGGACAGCGGGGCAGCCACAACGCCCTTGGCCATCTGTGCGCGGATCGCGCGCAGCTCCGCCATGATCTCGCTATGCATCGGGCCCGCCTCTTCGGTTGCGTCAAGAATCGGCATCTCGCCACCGACGATATCTTCGACGCGAAAACGCTTGCGGTGAACAGCCATCAGGATACTCCCCCACCTCACTCACGCGTCTTTGTAGGCAGAAGCGATTTAACACGAAGTTCACAGCCGGAACTGTGGTGCAGACGTGCGCGACGGCGCACAAAAGACGCTGTTAACCATCACCGCGCGGCATTCATCGAAAATAAACGCTGATCGCCAAATTGCAGCCTCGCGCACGACGTGGTGAATCGAAACGCCCGATGCGTTTACCAAACAAAACGGCTTTTGCTCTTTATTGACCACGTCGAGGGGCGCGATCAGCCATCAGCTCCATGACGCAAATGATCTAGACGAAACAGTACAGAGTACGTCGATGTTCAAGAGAATGTCTGTCGCGCTGCTCGGCAGCGCTTGCTCCTTCATGGCCGGCGCGAACAGCGCAAGCGCCTTCGACAACACGGTGCCGAACGACCCGCCCGCGGTGCTCTACGCCCCGCAGGTGCCGCCCGCGCCGGTGCGCGTTGCCTCCAATTCCAACATGGGCGGCGGCTTCATCGAGTTCCTGTTCGGCGACGGTCCCGGCCGTGGCCCGGCCTACGCGCCGCAAGCGCCGGTCTATCAGCAGCAGCCCGGCTATTACGACCAGCGCCGCCTGCCGCCGATGGGCGAGCCGCAGATGCAGGGGGGATATCAGCAGGGCGCGCTCCAGCAGGAAGCGATCGATCCGCGCCAGCGTCCGTTCGATCCGAAATTCGAGAAACAGATTGTTGACTATAGCGGCAAGGAAAGTGCCGGCACGATCGTGGTCGATACGCCGAACAAGTTCCTCTACCTCGTCGAGGGCAACGGCAAGGCGATGCGCTACGGCATCGGCGTCGGTCGTCCCGGCTTCACCTGGTCCGGCGTCAAGTCGATCACCGCAAAACGCGAATGGCCGGACTGGACGCCGCCGGCGGAAATGCTCGCGCGCCGCCCCGATTTGCCCCGGCACATGGAAGGCGGCCCGGAAAACCCGCTTGGTGCGCGCGCGATGTATCTCGGCTCGACGCTCTACCGCATCCACGGCTCCAACGAGCCCTGGACCATCGGCACCAACGTCTCCTCCGGCTGCATCCGCATGCGCAACGAGGACGTCATCGACCTCTACGGCCGCGTCAATGTCGGCACCAAGGTCGTGGTGATGTGAGTCTCTTTACCCTCTCCGACAAGGGGGAAGGAAACAGGTTATGAGCACGACGCGCGAAAAAAGGCCGCCCACAAGGGCGGCCCTTTGCACTGAGATTCGTCCCTAGCTCACGCGTAATCGCTGCCGCCATCGTCGCCGCCGCCGAAATCGCTGTCGTCGGCCATGTCCATGTTGCCGTCGTCGCGATCGTCGTCGTAGTTCTGGTCGTTGTCGTCGCGATCGTTCGAGGCCTGGTCGAAGAAGCCCTGACGGGAGTCGCGGTTGGAGCCGATGTCGTTGAGACCGGCGTCGCGTGCGAGCGAGCCGCCGGACTGATCGCCCCCACCACCCCACGGACTGCCGCCACCGCGTTCCTCGATGATCGTGGTGTCGCCGAAGGCCTGATGCGAGCCGCCGCCCATCATGCCGCGGATGCTGGAGAGCAGCAGCGAGCCGCCGACGACGCCGGCCGCGGCTGCTGCCGCCGTGCCGAGGAACGAGCCGCCACCACCGCCGACCGGCGGGGCGCCATAACCCGGCGTTTGGCCCTGACCCGCACCTTGTCCGTAAGCCTGACCATAAGGCGGCTGGCCGTAGCCCGGCTGGGTCTGCTGCATCGCCTGGCCGCTGTTCCAGACAGGCCGCTGCTCACGCGGCGGCACGTTCGGAACCGAGCCGCGAGACTGGCTTCCGCCGAACAGCGTGTCGCGCATGGTGTCGAGGAAGCCGCCGGACGAAGCCTGCTCCGGCGCACGGGCTGCTTCCAGCTCCTGGATGCGGTTATGGGCGCGCTTCAGCGCTTCGTCCTGCACCAGCGTGGTCTGCACTAGCGCGTAGATCGCGCCAGGCGCCTTGCGCAGGCCGTCGGAGATCGCGGTGATCGCGTCGGGATCGCGCGGTGCATTTTCCAGTTTCGAAAGCCGGTCGAAAAGCTCGTCAACGAGTTGGCGTTCCTGCGGCGTCATGATCAATCTCCTTCGCGCAAACCAAGCGCGAGCAAGATGTAGGGTTCCATTATGGCCCCAACAGTGCCGGCCATATTAAATTTCGGTATGCGACAAGCTGACCCGCGGCTTGTTTTCGGCCGGGTTCACCCCAGCGTGACGCCGCTGTCAGCCAGCAGGCGCGCAAAGGCATCGCCTGAGAGATAGGCATGCTCGCGCTCACGGACATCGGTCATCGGGTCGAGGCCGGTGAGGACGTCATCGACGAAGCCGGGGTGGCACATCACGAGGCCCCCATCGGGCAGGCCTTCGAGGAACTGCCGCATCAATGCGCCGAAATCGGCCGCGCGCGTGAAATCATAGGCGCCGGCAAAACCCGGATTGAAGCTGAGTCCGGCGCTACCCGCGCGGCGGCGGAATTGCGCGCTGAGGATGTCGAGCACCATGGCCTTCGGTGAGGCCAGCCGCTGTGAGAGCGGCAGGTTGCGGCCGCCCTGGCGCACCCAGGCCTTCGGCGCGGTCTCAGCGACTGCATCGACAAAGCCGTCGCGCACCTGCGGAAAGAGCTGCACGTGCTGGTGGCCGTCGACGAAGTCGGGCGCGCGGCCGAACGCTTCCACGAAGGCCGCCAGCTGCGCCTTCACCTCGCTGCGAAAGAATTCGCGGTCGAGCCGGCGCGCGAGACCGGCGCGCAGCAGCTTTGGAAACGGCAAGAACATGTCGCCGTCGAGCGGGCGGAAATGCATGGTGAGCGGCCGGAACGGCGCCGACAGCGTCACGTGCAATCCGATCGCGCAGCGCGGGCTTGCCTTCGCGGAAGCTTGCAGCGCTTCGACCTCGCCGCGTTCGATCGCGGGGCCGACCATCATCACCGAGGTCGCGTTGAGGCGGCCGCGTTCGATCAGGTCGCGGATGGCGCGGTTGACGCCCGGGCTGATGCCGTAATCGTCGGCGCAGAGCCAGATCCGCCGCAGGCTCGCGGCCGCGCTCATTCGGCCGCGGTCCTCTTGGCGGCGTCATCAGCCTCGAAATGCTTCTCGCTGTGCTCGGCGACGAAGTAGATCGGGCGCGCCTTCAGCTCGGAGAGGATCTTGCCGATATATTCGCCGACGATGCCGATCATGATGAGCTGCACGCCGCCGATCGTCATCAGGCCGACCACGAGCGAGGGATAGCCGGGGACCTGCTTGCCTGTGGTGAAGACCTCCCAGAGAATCGAGAGGCCGAACAGGAAGGCGACGCCGGCGAGCATGACGCCGAGCAGGCTGGCGAAGCGCAGCGGCGCCACCGAGAACGAGGTCAGGCCCTCGATCGACAGGCCGAGCAGGCGGGCGGCATTGAAGGTGGTGACGCCATGGGCGCGCGGCGCCGGCTCGTAATCGACACGGATCTGGCGGAAGCCGATCCAGCTGGCGAGGCCCTTGAAGAAGCGGTTGCGTTCGGGCAGTTGCCGAAGCGCCGTGACTGCGCGCGGCGACAGGAGGCGGAAGTCGCCGGCGTCCTCCGGAATTTTCTGGCGGGCGCCCCAGTTGATCAGGGCGTAAAAGCCGTGCACGGCGAGCCGGCGCAGGAAGGTCTCGTTATCGCGGTGCGCCTTGGCGGTATAGACGACGTCATAGCCGTCATCGATCCAGTGCCGCACCAGCTGCTCGATGAGAGCAGGCGGATGCTGACCGTCACCGTCCATGAACATCACGGCGCCGAGCCGGGCATGATCGAGGCCGGCCATCAGTGCCGCCTCCTTGCCGAAATTGCGCGACAGCGACACCACCTGGACATCGATCGCGTCGGCCGGCAGCGAACGGGCAATCGACAGCGTCGCGTCTGCGCTGCCGTCATCGACATAGACCACCTCACAGGACAGCCGATAGCGCTGGCGCAAGGTCCTGGCGAGATCGCAGATGCGCTGGTGCAGGGCGGCAAGGCCTGCGGCCTCGTTGTAGACGGGCACGACAATCGACAGTCCCTTCGCGGCGGCGTTCGCTGCGGTGGTCGTCAGGCCGGAAACATCAGAGCCCAGCGTCATCGATCAAGGTTCCAGAAGCGTTCAAGATCATCTCAACAGCATATGGTAGCTGCCGTTTGCTGTCGCTACGCTGAACGGAACAGCTCAACAAACTTTGGGCTCACCGCCGCAGGAACGCCTCGAGTTTGGCGAACAGCGGGTTCTCCCTGTCGAATACATAGTCGAGCGAGACCACCGAGACCGTCTCGGCGCCATGCTCGCGCAGGAAGCTGGCGAGCGCATAGAGCTGGCCCGGCGGGCAGTGCAGCGTCAGCATGCCTGACGAGGTCGGCCCGCCGAACGGGGCCTCGACGCCGAACCGGCTGTGGGCTTCGCCGAGCAGCGCCGCGTCGCACTGGCGGAAGCGGGTGCGGACCTCGCGATATTTGTTGGCCCGCGCTCTCGCGGCGATGTGGTCGAGGATGACGCGCGCGGTCTCGCGCGCCTGCGGCGACCAGTCGGCGTCCTTCGAGGCGACCAGATTGGCCTGGCTGCGCAGCATCACGCCGTCGTCGAGCACCCGCAGGCCGTTGGCGGCGAGGGTGGCGCCCGTGGTGGTGATGTCGACGATCAGCTCGGCGCTGCCTGCGGCGGGCGCGCCTTCGGTGGCGCCCGCGCTTTCGACGATGCGGTAGTCGGTGATGCCGTGCTGCGAGAAGAACGTGCGGGTCAGGTTGATGAACTTGGTCGCGACCCGCATCCGCATGTGATGCTGCTCGCGGAAGCCGGTGGTCACGTCGTCGAGGTCGGCCATAGTGCGGACGTCGATCCACGCCTGCGGCACGGCGACCACGACGTCGGCATAGCCGAAGCCGAGGCCTTCGATCAGGGATACGCGCTTGTCGGCGTCCGCGATGTTCTCGCGCACCAGGTCCTCGCCGGTGACGCCGAGATGCGCAAAGCCGCGGGCGAGCTGCGAGGCGATCTCGCTCGCCGAGAGATAGGCGACCTCGACATTGTCGAGGCCTGCGATGGTGCCGCGATAATCGCGGGCGCCGCCGGCCTTCGACAGCTTGAGGCCGGCGCGGGCGAAGAACGCTTCGGTGTTTTCCTGCAGCCGGCCCTTGGAGGGAACGGCCAGAACGAACGGCGCGCTCATGACTTAAGCTCCCACCTTGCGGCCGATCCGGCTCAGCGCCTCGATCCAGACCGAGAACCCGACGGCGGGGATCGGCTCGGCCGATCCAAGCTGGGTCATCAGCCCGTCATAGCGGCCGCCGGCGACCAGCGGCTCGGCGCCGTTGCCGCGGTGATGCAGCTCGAATTCGAAGCCGGTGTAATAGTCGAGACCGCGACCGAACGCGGTCGAGAAGCGCGTCTGCTTCACGTCGATGCCGCGCGCTGCCATGAAGCCGACCCGACTCTCGAACTGGTCGATTGCGGCAGACAGATCGAGCTTCGCGTCAAGCGTGAGCGCGCGCAGCTCGGCGATGGCATCGTCCGGATTGCCGGATATCGACAGGAAGCGCTTGAGCACGGCGATCGCCTCGCGCGGTAGCGCGCCGCCCTTCAGCGTCGATTGCTCCAGGAAGCGATCAGCGATCTCCGCCGTAGTGCGGCCGCCGACATTGGTGGTGCCGGCGATCGACATCAGATCGGTGACGAAGGCGAGTGCCGCCTTGCGGTCGGAGCCGGCCAGCGCGGCGAGCACGCCCTCATATTCACTGCGGGTCGCGGCGGCCGCGGCCGCCAGCTTCTCCAGATCCTTCTCCAGGCTGATCTTGCGGTTGAAATCCTTGACCAGGCGGCGGCGCCAGACCGGAAAAAGATTCAGTGCGTCGAGCAGCGCATTAAACAGCGCGACGTCGCCGGTGCGGATCTCGACATCGCGGACGCCAAACGCGCTCGTCGCTTCCAGCGCCAGCGCCAGCATCTCGGCATCGGCGGCGGCGCGGTCCTGGCGGCCGAACGATTCGATGCCGGCCTGAAGGAATTCGCTGGCCTGGCCGCTGCGGTAGCGGAACACCGGACCGAGATAGCTGAACCCGGCCGGCTGGCCGGCGCGGCCAGATGCGAGATAGTCGCGGGCGACCGGGATGGTGAGGTCCGGACGCAGGCAGAGCTCCTCGCCGGAGAGGTCCGTGGTCAGGTACAGGCTCTTGCGGATGTCCTCGCCGGAGAGGTCCAGGAACGGCTCAGCCGGTTGCAGAATCGCGGGCTCGGCCCGGATGTATCCGGCCTGCGCGAACGACAACAGCAGCGTATCCGCCCAGGCGGCGGAGCCGGCAGCATTTGTGGTGGCAGTCGCGGTCATCACAGGGGTCCATCGTCCCGGCGGAACCGGGCAGAAAAGGGGGAGGCGAATTGGCGCAGCCCTTAGCATGGCCCGAAAGCGGTTTCGACCTCCAATGGATCAATCGCTTAACGGCTGGCCAATCCGCGGAATCACACGGACCGGCGGGCCCAATCGCCCAGCACCGCCTGCACCAGCGCCAGCGCCGCCACGGCGGCTGTGTCCGCCCGCATGATCCGTGGCCCGAGGGCGAGCCGCAGGATCTTGGGTTGCCGCTGCAGCAAGGCCCGCTCTTCCTCGGCAAAGCCGCCTTCGGGGCCGATCAGCACGTCGATGCCGTGGCCGGCGGCCTCCCGTGCATTTTGCAGGCTCTGAACGGGGTTTTCGACCTCCGCGGCCTCGTCGCAGAAGATCAGCAGCCGGCTGGCGCCGCGCTGGCTGAGGAAGCGTTCCAGCGGCGCCGGCTCGGCAACGGTGGCGATGCTCAGGATGCCGCATTGCTCGGCCGCCTCGACGACATTGGCGCGCATCCGCTCGGTGTTGACCCGGGAGGCCTGGGTGAACCGGGTCAGCACCGGTTGCAGCGTGGCGGCCCCCATCTCAATGGCCTTTTGGACCATGTAGTCGAGCCGGGCATGCTTGAGTGGGGCAAAGACGTAAGCGAGGTCGGCCAGCCGGTCCTGGGGCCGGATCTGCTGCAGGATCACCAGTCCATCCGGCCGCTTGCGGCCTTCGATGGCGGCCTGCCACTCGCCGTCGCGGCCATTGAAGGCCAAAACCTCCGCCCCCGCGGCCAGCCGCAGCACGTTGCCGAGATAATTGCTCTGGTCGCGGTCCAGCGCGACCCTGGCGTCCTGGGCCAGGGGAGCGTCGACGTACAGGCGGGGCGCGCGGAAATCGTGGGAGGGCATGGTTCGAAGGTCCGATTTGCCGGCGTTCTTAACTCAAAGCAGCGCTTTCGGGGGTAAATATCGCCAAATTGGTGCGTCCCGACGCCGCGCTCTTGCCCTATTCGACGGGTTGTTAAGGGTCGGCGGGAATCGTAAAAACGCGAACATGCTGGTTGCGCTTCAATTGGGAAGACGCCGAACCCCGTAAGCTCCTGCCGGAGAAACTCTCTTCATGATCCGTCATTTGATGGTTCCGATCACTGCCGCCATGGTCAGCCTGGGCGCCGCGGGCGCCTGCGCGCAAAGCGCCTTCCCGGCGCCGCTGCCGAACCAGGCTGCGAGCAGCTCGGCCTTTCCGCCCGTGAACGGCTCGGCGCCGACCGCCTCTGTCGGCGCGGCACCGCAATCCTCGTTTCCCGTGAATGGCGCTGCGCCCATCGGCGGCGCCGGCGCCTTCAGCGCCGCTCCGCCGACGCAGGCTGGTCCCGGTGAGGACTGCATGAAGGCGTTCATGCCTCTGCGCGAGGAGGCCGAGAAGCGCGGCAAGCTGATCAAGGCCGCGAGCGACCGTCACGCCCCGCCGGACGAGGCCTGCAAGCTGATCCGCAATTTCAGCCAGGCTGAAACGAAGATGATCAAGTACATCGAGGCCAACGCTGCGAAGTGCGGAATCCCGCCGCAGGTCGGCGCGCAGATGAAGGATGGCCACAAGAACACCGAGGCCATGGCGACGAAGGTCTGCAACGTTGCACAGCAGATGCAGCAACAACAGGCGCGGCCGGCCGGCCCGTCGCTGAGCGAGGTGTTGGGGTCGGGCTCGGCGCCTGAAGCCAATGCCGGCAAGAAAGGCGGCAGCACCTTCGACACGCTCAACGGCAACGTCCTCACCCGATGAGCGACACATCCGCCCGCGTTGCCGATTCCACCGGCAACTGGGTCGATACGCTCGCGCCGCATTGGGCGCGACCTTATTTGCGCCTGTCCCGCTTCGATCGTCCGATCGGCTCCTGGCTCTTGTTGATGCCGTGCTGGTGGTCGGCGGCGCTCGCGAGCGGCATGGCGCACGATGTCCGCCGCCTGCCGCTCACCATCGTGCTGTTCTTCGTCGGCGCCTTTGCGATGCGTGGGGCAGGCTGCGCCTGGAACGACATCACCGACCGCGACCTCGACGCCCGGGTCGAGCGCACCCGCTCGCGGCCGCTGCCCGCGGGCCAAATTACGGTGAAGCAGGCGCTGGCCTTTTTGGTGGCGCTAGCGCTGGTCGGCCTCCTCGTGCTGCTCCAGTTCAACCGCTTCGCCGTCGTGACCGGCATCGCCTCGCTCGTGGTCGTCGCCGTCTATCCCTTCATGAAGCGCGTCACCTGGTGGCCGCAGGTCTTCCTCGGGCTCGCGTTCTCCTGGGGCGCGCTGATGGGCTTCGCAGTCACCTTCGGACGCATCGACGTCACCGCGCTGGTGCTCTATGCCGGGTCGATCGCCTGGGTCATCGGTTATGACACGATCTATGCGCATCAAGATGCCGAGGACGACGCGCTGATCGGCGTCAAATCCACCGCGCGCCTGTTCGGTGCGCACACGCACCAGGCCTTGATCCTGTTCTACGGTCTCGCGGTGATGCTGATCGGTGTCGCGCTGGCTTCAGGCGATGTGCGCTGGCCGGCCTGGTTCGGCCTTATGGCCTTCGCCGCGCACCTCGCCTCGCAGATCGTGCGGCTGAATATCCACGATCCGGCGCTGTGCCTGCGCCTGTTCAAGTCGAACCGCGATGCGGGTCTGCTGCTGTTTGCGGGACTGCTGCTGGATGCGGTGATGCGGGCGGCTTAATTCGCAGCTCTCGTAGGTTGGGCAAAGGCGCACTTGCGCCGTGCCCACGATCTCTCAATGATGGATAGAAGACGTGGGCACGCTTCGGTTTGCCCACCCTACGGCACCTCAGTTCCGCGCGATGATCTCGCGTTCGCCGTGATGAACCGGCAGCTCGCGCGCGATGCCGGCGCGGCGGCGCATCAAGAATTTCGGGCGGCGGGCGCGGATCGCGTTGGCGCGGCGACGGCGGGCTGCGGGCTTGCGCGCACCTTCGTCGAGCTGCGGCAGCGCGAAGAGCTCGCTCCAGACGGCCCAGGCTTCGCTGAGTTCTTCGCCATCGGCGCCGACCAGCAGCGGAACGGAAAGCGAGGGATCGCGATGCACGAGGACGAGCGCCTGCGCTTCGTCATTGCCGCGCAGCGCAATGCCGACGAAGTCGCTGACGCGCACGTTGATCGCCATCTGCATGCCGTGGACGGCACGGCGCAGCACGACGCGTTCGCGATGAAGCTCGATCTGCCGGGTGTATCCGTCGGCGCGCGGATCGTGCGCATCGAAGCGGACCGGAAGGGAAAGAGGGTCGAGCCGCAGGGAGCGGCTCGACCCGGCGGGAGCGACCCCGCATGTTGCTGTTTGACGCCTCACGGCTCATTCTCCCCGCCGGGATTATGTTCCCGGTCGATGCGGGGACTTTAGCGCGGCCGTTTCCGAAACCGCTTAAAAAGGCTGGTTAATCCAACCTCACCGCCGCGCATGATTGACAAGACGTTGCCCGAGAGCCGCGAATCTGAGCCTTTTGCGGGCTGAAAATGCTTGAAGTCCGCACCATTTGGGCACATCTGGTGCTCGGGGCGCTTGCCGCCCCGAAACCTCCCGCGCCCCCAACAGGATTTCGTTTGTGAACCCTTCACCAAGCTCGACGCTTTCGCCGAAAGCCAATCGCGATCTGTTCGATCAGTCCGCGCTGTCCGATCTCGCACACCGGCTGGTGGAGGCGGCGAAGCGCGCCGGGGCGGATGCGGCCGATGCGGTCGCGGTGCGCGGCGTCTCGCAGGGCGTCGAGGTGCGCGACGGCCGCGTCGAGGAATCCGAGCGGTCCGAGGGCGACGATGTCGGCCTGCGCGTCCTGGTCGGCCAGCGCCAGGCGGTGGTCTCGACCAACGACGTCAGCGGCGATGCGGTGACCAAGCTTGCCGAGCGCGCGGTGGCGATGGCGAAGGTCGCGCCATCAGACAAATATGTCGGTCTTGCCGATCCCGCGCTGCTCGCGCGCGACTTCCCCGAGCTCGATCTGCTCGATCCCAACGTGCCCGCGACATCGGAGCTCGAGCGCCGCGCACTCGCGGCTGAAGCCGCCGCGCTCGCCGTGAAGGGCGTGACCAAATCCGGCGGTGCATCGGCGTCCGCCGGCATGGGCGGCATGGTGCTCGTCACCTCGACCGGCTTCCACGGCTCTTATTTGCGCTCCAGCCAGGGCATTTCGGCCACCGCGATATCAGGCGAAGGCACCAGCATGGAGCGCGACTACGACTTCACCTCGGCGCCGCATGCGTCCGATCTGTTGTCGCCGGAGGTCGTCGGCCGTTCCGCCGGCGAGCGCACGGTGGCGCGCTTCAATCCGCGCAAGGTCGAGACCTGCAAGGTGCCGGTCGTGTTCGATCCGCGCGTCGCGGGCTCGCTGGTCGGCCATCTCGTCGGCGCCATCAACGGCGCCTCGATCGCGCGCAAGACCAGCTTCCTCAAGGACAAGCTCGGCCAGCAGCTGTTCGCCAAGAACATCCGCATCATCGACGATCCCCTGCGCAAACGCGGCCTGCGCTCGCAGACCTTCGATGCCGAAGGCGTTGCCGTGAAGCGGACCGCGCTGGTCGACGAGGGCGTGCTGACGACCTGGCTGCTCGACTGCGCCACCGCGCGCGAGCTCGGCCTCGTCACCACCGGCCATGCCCATCGCGGCGTCTCCTCCTCGCCCTCGCCGGGACCCTACAATCTGCATCTCGAAGCCGGCACGCCGAGCCCGGACGAGCTGATCGCCGACATCAGCCAGGGGTTCTACGTCACAGACCTGATCGGCTCGGGCGTCAATGGCGTCACCGGCGATTACAGCCGCGGCGCCTCCGGCTTCTGGATCGAGAACGGCGAGATCACCTATCCCGTCAGCGAGGTGACGATCGCGGGCCACCTGTTCGAGATCTTCAAGTCGATGCAGCCGGCCAACAATCTGGAGTTCCGCTACGGCATCAATGCGCCGACGGTGCGCATCGAGGGTTTGACGCTTGGCGGACGTTGACGCGCACTCCCTCGAAACCATCCTGACGCGTGATGCGGCGCTGCTGAAAGACACGGTGCGGGAGGCGGGCAGCCTCGCGCACTCGATGTTCCGCACCGAGCTGAGGAAGTGGATCAAGGGCGCGTCCTCGCCGGTGTCGGAGGCCGACATCGCCGTCAACGATTTGCTCGAGGCGCGCCTGCGCTCGGCGACTCCAGCCTATGGCTGGCTGTCCGAGGAGAGCGCCGACGATTCGACGCGGCTGTCGCGGCGCCTGACCTGGGTGGTCGATCCCATCGACGGCACGCGCAACTATCTCAACGGCCATGACGAATGGTGCGTCAGCGTCGCGCTGGTCGAGGATGCCGCGCCGGTGCTGGCCGCGGTGTACGCGCCGGCCAGCGACGAGTTCTTCTTCGCGGCGCGCGGCCAGGGCACCACGCTCAACGGCGAGGCCGTGCAGGCGGCCGGCGGCTCCGCACTCGATTTCGCCCGCGTCGCCGGGCCGAAGTCCCTGGTCGAGCGGCTGAAGCCGTCGCTCGGCGACATCAAGCTGCATCCGCGAATCGGCTCGCTCGCGCTGCGCCTGTGCCGGGTCGCCCATGGCGCGCTGGATGCGGCTTTTGCGGGTGGCAACAGCCATGATTGGGACCTTGCGGCGGCCGATTTGATCGTGCAGGAAGCGGATGGTAGGATGAGCGATCTCTCCGGAGATCCCATCCTCTATAACCGCCGGGAAGTGGCGCACGGGGTGCTGGTGGCAGCGGGTCGCGATCGTCATGCGAGCATTGTCTCGCATTTTCGAAACCGCCCCATAGCCTAAAGCGCTTTCGTCGTGCTTGTCGAACACTGCTTTGCCGGGCAGCCCGTTAGGAACAGAACCCATGTCAGATAGTGCCCCGCAACAATTGCTGCATCTCGTCATCGGCGGCGAGCTCGTCGATCTCGAGCACAACACGTTCAAGAACCTGGACGACGTCGAGATCGTCGGCCTCTATCCGAACTACGCGACCGCACACGCTGCCTGGCGGGCCAAGGCGCAGAGCACGGTCGACAACGCCCAGATGCGCTATTTCATCGTCCACCTCCACCGGCTGCTCGACCCGAATCAAGAATCGAAGCCGGCGCGTTGAAGAAACTGCTTCGCAATACGCTGCGAAGCAGCTGGTTTCAGCGTGCCGTCGGGGTCCTGGCGGCCGAATATCTGCGCTTTGTCTGGCGGACCAACACATTCACGTTCGATCCGCCCGACGTCTATGAGATCGTCGAGCCGCAGATCCCGGCGATCTTCGCGTTCTGGCACGGTCAGCACTTCCTCACCCCGTTCATCAAGAACAAGGACTCCTACAAGGCGAGGGTCCTGATCTCGCGGCACCGCGACGGCGAGTACAACGCGATCGCCGCCGAGCGGCTCGGCATCGGCACGATCCGCGGTTCCGGCGACCATGGCGGCGCCTTCCACCGCAAGGGTGGGGTCGGCGCGTTCAAGGAAATGGTGCGGACGCTCGAGGACGGTTGTAATGTCGCGCTGACCGCCGATGTCCCCAAGCGCGCGCGCGTGGCCGGGCTCGGCATCATCATGCTGGCACGGGAATCGGGGCGGCCGATCATGCCTTTCGCGATGGCGACCAGCCGATTCATCCGGCTCAAGAACTGGGACCGCACCACCATCAATTTGCCATTCGGGCGCGGCGCATTGGTCGGCATCAAGGAAATCCACGTTCCGCCGGACGCCGACGCGGCCATGATGGAAACCCTGCGGCTCGAGCTGGAAGAGACGTTGAACGAGGCGACCCGCCGCGCCTATGCGCAGCTCGGCCGTCCGGGACCCGCAGATGGCTAGTTCGATTCCGATGACGCTGCGGATGTATCAGCGCCTGGCGAGCGGCCTGGTGCCGCTGGCGCCTGCGCTGATCAAGCGGCGGCTGAAGCAGGGCAAGGAGGATCCTGCGCGCGTCGGCGAGCGGCGGGGCCTGTCCCGGGACGTCCGACCGCACGGTCCGCTGGTCTGGATCCACGGCGCCAGCGTCGGCGAGGTCCTGGCCGCGGCTGCGCTGATCGAGCGCTTGCGCGACCTCAACCTGCGCATCCTGCTCACCTCGGGCACCGTGACCTCTGCGGCCGTGGTCGCAAAGCGCTTTCCGCCCGACGTCATCCATCAATACGTGCCCTATGATTCGCCGCGCTACGTCGCGCGCTTCCTCGACCACTGGAAGCCGTCGCTGGCGCTGTTCATCGAATCCGACCTGTGGCCGAACCTGATCCTGGCCGGCGCGGCCCGCCGGGTGCCGATGGTGCTGATCAACGGGCGGATGTCGCCGCGCTCCTTCCCGCGCTGGCGGCGGATGCACGGCACCATCTCGGCGCTGCTGTCGCGTTTCGACATTTGTCTGGCGCAGTCCAAGACCGATGCCGAGCGCTTCTCCGCGCTCGGCGGCCGCAACGTCGTCACCACAGGCAATCTCAAGCTCGACGTTGCCGCGCCGCCGGCCGATCCGGCGAGGCTGGAGCGGCTGATGGCGATGACGCGCGGGCGTCCGATCATCGTTGCGGCCTCGACCCATCCGGGCGAGGACGAGATGCTGGTCGCGGCCCATCGCAGCCTCGCCGGTTTCTTTCCGCAGCTCCTCACCGTGATCGTGCCGCGCCATCCCGATCGCGGCCCCTCGATCGCGGGGCTGATCACGGCATCCGGTCTGAAGCCCGCCTTGCGCTCGCGCGAGGAGCTGCCGACCGCCGCGACCGACGTCTATGTCGCCGACACCATGGGCGAGCTCGGCCTGTTCTATCGTCTCTCGCCGATCGTCTTCATGGGCGGATCGCTGATCCGCCATGGCGGGCAGAATCCGATCGAGGCGATCAAGCTGGGGGCCGCCATCGTCCATGGCCCGCACGTCTTCAACTTCGCCGACGTCTTCGAGGCGCTCGATGCGAGCGGCGGCGCGCGTCAGGCCGACACGCAGGAAGCGCTGGTCAAGCAGCTCGGCCAGCTCCTGGCCGACCCCACCGTGCGCGACAAGATGCAGCGCGCCGGCAGCGGCGTGGTGGATCAGCTCGGCGGCGCGCTCGACCGCACCATGAGCGCGCTCGAGCCCTATCTGTTGCAGCTGCGGATCGAGATGGGGGCCGCCAATGCGTGAGCCGGCCTTCTGGTACCGGCCACGTTCCCCGAAGTTGCATCTCCTCAGCCCGTTGGGCGCGCTCTACGGCGCCATCACCGCACGCCGGATGGCGCGCAAGGGCTTTGACGCCGGCATTCCCGTGATCTGCGTCGGCAATTATCATGTCGGCGGCGCCGGCAAGACGCCGACCGTTCTGGCGCTGACGAAGCTGCTGCGCGAGCTCGGCGAAACGCCGGTGGTGCTCAGCCGCGGCTATGGTGGACGGCTCCACGGTCCCGTGATGGTCGATCGCGCGCGCCACACCGCCACTGAGGTCGGCGACGAGCCGCTGATGATGGTGCGCGACGTTCCCGTCGCGGTCGCGCGCGACCGCGTCGACGGTGTCGCGCTGGCGAAGTCGCAAGGCGCCACCGTGATCCTGATGGATGACGGCTTCCAGAACCCACAGCTGATGAAGGATGTCTCGCTGATCGTGATCGACAGCGAGCGCGGCCTCGGCAACAGCAAGGTGTTCCCGGCCGGCCCCCTGCGTGCGCCGCTCAAGGCGCAGCTCGCGCGTACCGATGCGCTGGTGCTGATCGGCGATGGCCATGCCGCGGACGATGTCGCCGCCGAGCTCGACAGGCGCGGCAAGCCCAGGCTGCGCGCGCGCCTGACGCCGGATGCGGCCTCGGTCGCGCAGCTGTCCGGCAAGTCCGTTCTCGCCTTCGCCGGCATCGGCGATCCCGAGCGCTTCTTCCGCAGCTTGCGCGCCTGCGGCATCGATGTCGCGCGCACGCGCCCCTTTGCCGATCACCACAGGTTCTCACATGACGAGCTCGTCCTGCTTGCGGCGGACGCCCGGCGCGAGCAGCTCACGCTGGTGACGACGGAAAAGGATCTCGCGCGCCTGCGCGGCCGCGACGATGTGCCAGGCGGCATCGTGCCGTTCGCCGTGCAGCTCGCCTTCGACGATCCGGCAAGGCTGCGGCAGCTGATCAGCGATCACCTCTACAAGGCGCGCGAGCGGCTGTTTTCCAGGCGATGATTCCGCGGATCGCGGCTCAGCACTCGGTCGTGCTTACCACGCCCCTACGGCGATCATTCCGATAATGGTCAGGCACGAGGCGCAGGCCACCATGAAGGTATAGCATTCAGGTGTATTCATCGCTTCCTCCCAAACTGCAGCCAATTGCTTGGCCATTGCTACGCGGGAGAGATCGCCGGTCTTCGAGCCGCTTCAATGCGGCCCGTTGCGGCCGGTCCTGTGGTGCGCCGTCATCTCATTCTCGTCACCCTGATCCGCCGGATGACAATCAGCATCGAGAGCCTCGAAGCGTTCTGTTGCGATCAGAAGCTGTTTGCGCATTTCAGCGAGACGGGCGCGGCAATATTCACGATAGAGCAGGTCCAATATGGTGGGCATGATCACCCTCATCGGTCCATATTCGATTGACTGATGTTCCACCTGCAAATTTTCGAGGTGATCGTAGCCCGTCAGATTGGCTCTTCGTTATGAGCCCGTTCACAGACTGAGCCAATTCCAATGCTCAACGGCTTTTGGTTGACTTGATTGTCTGCGCGATAAAAACAGCAGGGCCAATTACCTAACACGCATGATAGCAGCACTGTGTTTCACCAAGACTTCGTCAAACAACTTAAGCGCGCCGAATTGCAACAAAGAATCCAACCACAGCGCGAAATGACTCACCATTGAGTGCACGCGCTGCTCGATGCAACGAGACCGGTGCGACGAAGATCATTTCGGCTGTGAGACTGGCAGGGGCGCGCGCGAACGCTGTCGGGATGCAGGTACTTTCATCGCCGTGCCTCGCTGCATCGCCCGGCCATCCCGCAGCGGCCTGCCATTCAGGCGATATTCATCGCAAGGCGCCTATCGATGTCGGACGATCAGGAGAATTCGATGAGATTGCCGTCCGCAGCCTTGGCCGCCAGCCTTGTGTGTCTGATCATTGCGCCGGTGCTGGCGCAAGCGCCGGCGCCGGCGCCAAGTCCGACCGCCACCGTGCCGGTTCCCGCGACCAAGCGCGTGACCTGTCTTGCCACGACGCAAAATCTGAAGGGGCAGGACAAGAGCGACCAGATGCAGCTCTGCATGGCGCAGGCGCGGCTCGATTGCCTGAAGCAGGCGATCGATCAGAAGATCGTCGGCGAAGCGCGCAAGAGTGCGATCAAGACTTGCGTGGGCGGGGATGGTCCCGAGCAGCAATAACCGAACGATGCCCCGATCTCGATCTCGTAGGGTGGGCAAAGCAAAGCGTGCCCACCATGTTCGTTGCCATCGCGGAGTGATGGTGGGCGCGGCGCGTTGCGCCTTTGCCCACCCTACGAGAGCCGAAGCATCACGGCTGCCTCAGCGCGCCCGGAAAGTGCCGCTGCAGCACCGCCGCGGGCGTGGCGTAGGCTTCCTGCAAATCGACGCTCCAATATTTCAGCTCGTCGAGCGGGATGCGCGTGTCGGTGATGGCACAGCGCACGAAGGTCCCCGGCGAGATCACGCGGAAATCGCCGTCGAGATACTGCACCTGCGCTTCGCCATGGCCCGAGGGGCCAAACTTGTTCAGCACGGTCGAAAGTCTCCGTGGAAGGGCCGCTCCGTGGAAAACCCGGGAGGGCACGTGTGTTGGACGGGATGTAGCATAGATAGGGCGGCCTGTCCGCCCGTTAAACCCACCGGTTTGTGATGTTTTGCCGCCGTTTCCGCGTGATAGTGCTGGGCCGAAGCATTTTGACGCAGACGCCGATGCGCCTTCGACTGACCGCCCTGTTCCTGATGCTGCTGATGCCGGCCGCGCATGCGTCGCCGGCGCCGCAGCAGGTCGATATTCCGCTTTCCTCGGGCGTGCTGCATGCGCAGCTCTACAAGCCCGAAGGCGAGGGGCCGTTTCCGACCGTGATCGCGCTGCATGGCTGCGGCGGCCTCGGCAACCATTCCGAACCGGTGCTGCCGCGCTATCGTGACTGGGCCGAGCGCCTGCTCAAGGCGGGCAATGCCGTGCTGCTGCCCGACAGCTACGGCTCGCGCGAGCTCGGTCCGCAATGCCGCGTCAAGGACATGCACGTCAAGGCGCGGCGCGAGCGCGTAGCCGACATCGCGGCCTCACGCGCCTGGCTGATGAAGCAGACCTGGGTGGCGCGCAGCCGCGTCAGCCTGATCGGTTGGGCCAACGGCGCCAGCGCGCTGCTCTGGGCGGTGCGGCCGCAGGGCGGGGCGCGCGACGCGAGCCCGGACTTCCGCGCCGCCATCGCGTTCTATCCCGATTGCCGGATTTCCGCCGGCTTGGGCTGGAGCACGCGGGTGCCGACCCTTGTGCTGATCGGCGGCAATGACGATGTTTCCTCGCCGCCGGCCTGCCGCCAGATGGTGGATGGCGCGCACGGCCGCAGCGCGCTCGCGCGCATCGTGGTCTATCCCGGCGCCTACCACGATTTCGACCGCGCCAACACGCCGCTGCACGCAGCCGCTGCGAGCGGCGACGCCGCCGCACCCGAGCACGGCCATCTCGGCACGGATGCGATAGCGCGCGCGGAGTCGCAGAAGGAAGTCGCGGAGTGGCTGGCGCGCTAAGCGGGGCCGCCCGAGGAACAAGGTGAGGCGGACAGCCCCGCATCGACCACCGCCCTGCACGGAGCCTGATGGCCGACCGGGAATCTACGGATCGCGTGCAGTGCCGGTTTCAATGCGCGACGGCGCCATCTTTCGACCACGATGTCGATTAAACGCAATCCTCATGCGCAACCGCATCACGCTCTTCGCCTCCGCCCTGATCGTCTTCACCGTCGCCGTCTTCCTGTTCGAAGCCCACGCCGGCGCACCCATGCACGCGCCGGAACATTGCGGCTTCTGGACCACGATCGACGCGGGATTGTCCTGCCGGTAGGCGAGACGGTGCGCGCAGCTCGCTTGGCACGCTCGCGCCTCACACACAGGGTCATCGCCCGCGGAGGCGGGCGATCCAGTACTCCGAGACCCCTGTGATTCACCGAGAAGCCTCGGCGTACTGGATTTCCCGCTGGAGCCTGTCATCGGGCTCGCCGAAGGCGAGACCCGGTGGCGGGGAATGACAGCGACGGCGTGCCAGCACCCTCGCGCCTCAGAACAAGCTGCCCTGATCCACCGGCTTGCCGACGCGCTTCGGCGCGGGCTTTGTGTCAGCCGGCTTCGGCTGCGACGGCGCGCGCTTTGCCGCCGGCACAGCGCGATCCGCATCCGTGGTCGCACTGAGACGGCCGTCGGCGAATTCGATCTCGACACGAGCGCCGGGACCGATCGAGTCCGCCGCATGCACGGGATGTCCCGCTTCATCGCGCACCAAGGCAAAGCCGCGCGCGAGCACGCTGCGATAGGACAGCGCCGAAAGCAGCTTGCCGCTGTTCTCGACGCGGGTATCGAGCCGGTGCAGCAGCGTTGCCAGCGCGCGCTGTGCGCGCTCGGCCAGCCGGTGCGTGCGCTCGCGCTGGCGAGCAATGGCGTTGCGCTGCGCCTGCGCATTCGACAGCTTTGAGGCGCGCAGGCGCACCTCCAGCCCGGCAAAGCGGTCGCGGCGCTGCCGCAGCAGCGAGCGTGCGGACAGGCCAAGCCGCTCGCCGCACACGGTGAGGCGGTGATCGGCCTGCGAGATCTGGCCGTGCAGCACCCGCAGCGTCAGCTTTGCGCTGGCTGCGGTGAATCTGCGGAAATGCGCATGCGTGTTGGCCTTGAGGCAGCGGGGCAGGGACGCGCCCGCCGAATCCAGCCGCTGCCGCGGGATTGCCAGCAGATCGCCTGCCGCCGGCAGCGCGCGCGCGGCGGCGCGCAATTCGCTGCGGCGGCTCTCCTGGGCGCGCTGCCAATAGGCGCGGGTGCGGCGTGCGAGATCGGCGACCTCGACGAACAATTCGCTGCGCACCGGCACGGCCATCTCCGCCGCCGCCGTCGGCGTGGGCGCGCGCTTGTCGGCGACGAAATCGATCAGCGTGATGTCGGTCTCGTGGCCCACGGCCGAGATCAGCGGGATCATGCTCTCGGCCGCCGCGCGCACCACGATCTCCTCGTTGAACGACCAGAGATCCTCCAGCGAGCCGCCGCCGCGCGCGACGATCAAGACGTCGGGCCGCGGAATCCGGCCGCCCTCAGGCAGCGCGTTGAAGCCGCGGATCGCGGCCGCGACCTGCTCGGCCGAGCCTTCGCCCTGCACCTTGACCGGCCACACCAGCACGCGGCGGGGGAAGCGATCCTCGAGCCGATGCAGGATGTCGCGGATGACGGCGCCGGTCGGCGAGGTCACGACGCCGATCACCTCGGGCAGCCAGGGCAAGAGCTGTTTGCGCGATTCGTCGAACAGGCCCTCGGCGGCGAGCTTCTTCTTGCGCTCCTCCATCAGCGCCATCAGCGCGCCGATGCCGGCCGGCTCCAGGGCCTCGATCACGATCTGGTACCTCGAGGAGCCCGGATAGGTCGTGAGCTTGCCTGTCGCGATGACCTCGAGCCCCTCCTGGGGCTTGAAGCGCATACGGCCGTGCACGCCCTTCCAGATCACCGCCTCGATCTTGGCGCTCTCGTCCTTGAGCGCGAAATAGCAGTGCCCGGAGGAGTGCGCGCCGCGGAACCCGGAGATCTCACCGCGGACCCGGACATGGCCGTAGGTGTCCTCCACCGTCCGCTTCAGGGACTGCGAGAGCTCGGAGACGGTGAATTCGGGCGCGTTGTGAAGTTGTTCCGCAGGCGGCATCTAGCAATCGATTCGGCATTTTGGGGTCAGACCCGACGTTAAGGATTTTCGCCGCGCAGTGCCAATCCCTAAGTTGATTTGAAGAGAGTACTCTGTAATACAGAGTTATCTGGGTAACTCAACGGCATTGCTCGTGGCACCTTGCTGCAAGCGCAGCGGCCTCTGGATGCGGCGGAGCTAGACTTGGCCAAGTTCGACGACATCATCCACCAGCCGCTGCGACTGAAGATCATGGCGGCGCTGAACGCCCTGCCTGCGGGGGTCGGACTGGAGTTCGCGCGCCTGAAAAAGCTCACCGGCGCCACCGACGGCAATCTCGGTGCCCATATCGAGACCCTCGCCAAGGCGGGCTATGTCTCGGTGGACAAGGCCTTCGTCGGCAAGAAGCCGCAGACCACAGTGACCGCCACAGCGGTTGGCCGCGGCGCCTTCGCGCGGCATGTTGCGACTTTGCAGGAGATCATTGCGGGGAAGCAGGTTTAGCGCTGCGAGGCCGTAGGATGGGTTGAGCCCTTGCGAAACCCATCGCACTTGTTTCGTGGTAACCTCGTGCCATGACCGCGTGCCGTCGCAACTTCGTTCCGGGTGGATGCTTCTTCTTCACCGTCAATCTGGCGGAGCGGAAGCTGTCGTTGCTGACCGATCATGTCGAGCTGTTGCGCGCGGCGTTTCGTGAGACACGGCAGCGCCATCCATTCACGATCGATGCCATCGTCGTGTTGCCCGATCACCTCCACACGGTATGGACGTTGCCTGAAGGTGACGCGGATTTTGCAATGCGCTGGCAGTTGATCAAGTCAGCCTTTTCGCGCCGTCTCGCGCCAAACGAAAGCATATCCCAGAGCCGCTTGGCCAGGGGTGAGCGGGGAATTTGGCAACGCCGATATTGGGAGCACACCATTCGCGACGAAACCGACTTCGTCCGGCATGTCGACTATGTTCACATCAACCCGGTCAAGCATCGACTCGTCGACCGCGTCCGCGACGGGGCGCCATCCTCGTTTCACCGTCACGTCGAGCTTGGTAACTATCCGGCCGATTGGGCGGGCGATCGGGCAGACGACGGTCGAAATTACGGAGAGAGATGATCGAGAAGAGATGGGTTTCGCAAGGGCTCAACCCATCCTACGGGCTGAACGCGCTGCCCGCGGAGGTCGGCCTCGAATTCGCGCGCCTGAAGAAGCTCACCGGCGCCACCGACGGCAATCTCGGCGCGCACATCGAGACTCTCGCCACGGCCGGTTATGTCTCGGTGCAGAAGGCGTTCGTCGGGAAGAAGCCGCAGACGACGGTGACAGCCACGGCTGCGGGCCGCGGCGCGTTTGCGCGGCATGTGGCGACGTTGCAGGAGATCATTGCTGGGAAGCAGAGCTAGATTCCGGGGCGCGCCCTCTTAGGCGCGAGCCCGGGAATGACGGATTAGGGCCCCGCGCTGTCACCGTAGCACGTAGAAACTGGCCGCAACCTTAGATATTGGCTGCGGGAGCTAAGTGGTAACCGCCTGTAAACTAGGCTAAGAACAAAATTAGAACGTGATTCGCGGCAGCGGGGCGAGAGTAATGCAGAACAGGTCGCATGCTGTAATGGCACAGAGGACCGAGTCCTCCGACAGTCCAGACGATTTTCCAACTCCTCCATGGGCAACGCGAGCTCTACTCGAACACGTTATCCAAGATCGGCTTCCGCTTAGCGGATCCACTGCGTTGGAGCCCGCCTGCGGTGCCGGTCACATGGCGCGAGTCCTCGAAGAATACTTCGGCACCGTCAAATCGTCAGATGCTTATTCTTACGGATATGGATCACTGCGCGACTACCTCGCGGTTCCTTACGAGGCGAATGCTGCAGACTGGGTGATTACAAATCCTCCCTTTCGTTTAGCCGAGGAGTTTGTACATCGATCGCTAGTTGTTGCTCGCATTGGCGTTGCTGTTCTCGTTCGGACCGTCTTTATCGAGAGTTCGGGGAGGTATAGGGCACTCTTTCAGAAGAGCCCTCCTACAAAGTTCGCACAGTTCGTCGAACGCGTGCCAATGGTACGGGGCAGGCTTGATCGCAAAGCATCTACGGCAACTGGATATGCTTGGCTCGTCTGGGAGAAGGACGTGGCTTCGTCCCCCGAACTTATCTGGATACCGCCGTGCCGAAAGCAGCTGGAGCGAGATACCGACTATCCTTCGGCTTCTCGAGCTGCCTCTAAGGCCTGATCGATATCGGCAACAGCAGCTAGAAGCGCCTCTTTGGCTTGTTCTAACGCGTCGATAGCAGCTTGGGCCGATCTGCCAGAGAGATAAGGGCCCGGTGGAGGCAATTCGTCGGCGGGAGCCGGATCAACCCAGCCAAATTTATCCCCGCTGGAGATCTCTCCAATGCGACCTCCGTTCACGCCGAACCATGCTGCAATGTCGTGTTGCCGATCACCGCGCTCTATCATTCCCTTTACAATTGCGGCGTCCGCCGCGTCCAAACGAATACCACTCGCCTCAGCCCTAACCATTGAAAGTTTCCTCGAATTAAATATTGTGCACTGCAATCGCAACGTCAGTATTTAAGTTCTAGCAGCTTGTAGCTGTAGCGTCATCAGCGCATAAAGTAGGACATCCTTATTGGAGTTCATCCACCTAGCACTGGACTGACTGTGGCCGTGCGCAAGTCAGCTCAATCCGAACAGGCATCTTGGTGAAGCATTCTGGACTCTAAGAAGGTGGCGATCAGTTGGTGGCCGATTGGACGCCCTCAATGAGCTTCATGCTTAGTTCAAGAAGTTGCTGCAGACGTGCGGCGCCAAGATTTCCGGTGCCGCCATGCGCGACGGAATTTCGCACCGAGTAACAAGAGCTAATACCTTCCTTGACTTCAGCATTGGCATTCACAAAGGCTACAAACGACCGATACCAATCCGCATCGAAACGATTGAGCAGTTGTCCAATCGCCTCGCAATCCATGTTTCTTCCGCGAGCGAAGTGAGCCTTGATAAAACTCAGCACGCGAGGGTGCGCCCTCTTCGTGAGGCGAGTGAGTATGATAACTTCGATGGCTCGTTCTACGTGTCCGCAAATCAGCACAGTACCAAAGCGCACGAGATGCGCCTTAGTCTCCTCGGGGATGGACTTCTCCGAGAGAGAATCTATGTACTTCCTCAAGTCAGCTGATCTGGTGTTAATCGCGTGCATTAGGTTGCATCAAATGCCTTTGTTGCAAGACTAATGCGCAACTTCACGGCTTCCTCATCGGCGGTGGAGCGCAGCCAGCCTTCGCGGAATTTGTCGCTTGCAAGCAATTTCTCGTATGCTTTTCGAACCGCTTCTTTTTTTGGAGTTGGCGATTGGGCCATCCGAACTGCAAGGCCTGTCATCACTGCATCAAATACCGCTGCATTTAATGCTCGCACGGGTCGAAAGGCGTTATCTCCTATTGCGCCGTCTACCATCGCGATAGTCTCTTTGAAGACTTTGGCTGCTCCCTGCAACTTGCCGATGGTCTGCTTGTTCATTCGGTCAGAGAAATCGTTAAGGAATTTCGCCATCGGGCGTGCGTACTTCGCCCCATCGAGATACAGCGCCAGAAACCGGACAATTAGCTCCTGATCTTTCGCGCGTTTGTTTACAGGACCAAAGACTTTCCGCCAGTTCGGATCATCGTTGAGCGATTGAACAAGTTGAGTGAAAGGACCTTCGCTGATGCAATTGCGAATTTCTTGAGGCGATAACCGTATGCCACCCGTATTGATGCGCTCAAATACAAAGTAGATGCTGTCGAGAACGTCAGCTGGAACGTCCTGTTGAAAAATCGTAGCGTGAACTATGGAGTCATCCAATTTCAAGCGATCTGACGGATCAAGGTCGGAAAAGCTCTTGCCTGCCCAGGGTTCACGTATGCCAGCAAGGCGGAATTTTTTCTCCTCGAGAACCCCAGAATAAAATGCCTGCAGTGTCTTCAGGCGTTGCTGACCGTCGACAACTAGATGCTTGCCATCAGGCTGCTTATATAAAAAAATGCCAGGTACCGGCAAACCCATCAGCAAGGACTCGATGAATTTCGAGCTGTGCTTCAGCGTCCAGACAAAGCGTCGTTGGAAGGATGGAATCTTGAATGCTCCATCCTTCATCCGCTTCACCAGGCTGTCGACCGTGTAATCGGCACCGTAGCTGGTGATCTGGAACTTTTTGACGGGCGCATCCTCCTTCAGACTTTCGTCTTCAACACCGTCGTGAAGGGCGACATCGAAATCGTCCTCGTTCTCAAGCTCGACCTTTGACGTCGATTTCCTTTGTGCCTTCCCCATTAAGTCCTCTAATGCGCGTATGCGGCAACAGCACACGATCTCTTTTGTTAGATGATTTCGCTGATGCGTGCAACTAAGACGAGTGACGATATTGGACGAACGTATTAGTTGGAATGCATCTCAACGCAATGCAGTCGACGTTGGTGTCTCACGCCCACCCATAGCCGCAACCATTGGCAATCGCTGCCACCGGTAGCGGCCTCCGATTACGGTGACAGTGCTGGAAACTCCAAATCCTGCAGAGCAGGTGATTACTGTGAGAGTGCACTAAACTACAACTGGCTTTGGAATTTAGTGTCACTGGCACCGTAGTTCTCGCGCAGTCAGGGTCGCGGTGCGAGTCGCGCGCGACGCCAAGCGGTTGGGCTGCACATTGAAGTAGCGCTGTCTCCGCTGTGGGGTTCGCCGTCTAAGAGGTGCCGCCGATTATCTTCTTGGAGCGTAGATCATCAAAAATTGCAGAAACAGAGCTTGATGCGCTGCTTCCGTTTCCCACGAAAAGTCGGCCGCCCGCGCTCACCTCTCCCGATCCCACCCAGAGGTTTCTTGCGGTAGCTGGTTCAACGAGGCGTGCCTTGAACACCGTTTGGCGGCTGTATCTGTGCATAGGGGTTGCTGTTCCAGTCATCGTTCCGGACGTACTTCCTGCGAGGGAAATATTCGAGATATTACCGTTGCGTGTAACAGTGCCGCTAACGTCGGTCGAACCCGAATATTGGCCTTGAAAGAACGTGCCCGTGTATTCCTTGACGACGCCCGTGTCCCCTACATTTATGATTAGAACTGCATCGACGCTGTTGTCGGCCAATACTTTCCGAATTTCCGCGTCAGTGTACGTTCGCGTCGGTGGAAGGAGCGCGTAAGCATCTTCGGCCCTAATACCCCGCTTCGCCGATTCCTCAGCGATACTCGACTGGAAACTGGAAGCCAGTGCTGTAGGCGCGACGACGTAAGCGGCTATGCGTTGTATGGGCCGCGCCGGTAAATCTCGGTCAGCGTAACCCTGCATGGCAGTGGTTATGCAGCCTGACAGCAGCATAGCGCCCAAGCAAAGCAATACGGACCCAAACCGTGCCATGTGATGTCCCCCCGTTCACGCTAGTACAGCGTTCAGAATGGCGCCACCGAAAGTTGCGGCCTTCAGGACGGTGTGGCCATCATCTCCATCGGTGCGGCGAATTCCGTCAGGGTCTGTACCTGATCCTACAAGGAGAAGGTAAAAAGGGGATTGCCGCTTCCCCGGAATGCCGGGGAGCCCGGCCCCACCCCCCTTGAGCCCCACCCCGATTCGTGCGACCTCCGCGACCAGCAAAACCCCTCATTTTCCGAGCCTTCGATGCACATTCTCCTGCTTGGTTCTGGCGGCCGCGAACATGCTCTGGCGTGGAAGATCGCGGCCTCCCCCCTGGTGACCAAATTCTGGTGCGCGCCCGGCAATGCCGGCATCGCGCGCGAGGCGGAATGCGTGGCGCTCGACATCACCGACCATGCCGCCGTGATCGCCTTCTGCAAGGCGAACGCGGTCGAGCTGGTCGTGGTCGGCCCGGAGACGCCGCTGGCGGCCGGCATCGTCGATGATCTCACCGCCGCCGGCATCAAGGCGTTCGGGCCGAGCCGGGCGGCGGCGCAGCTCGAGAGCTCCAAGGGCTTCACCAAGGCGCTGTGCACCGAGTTCGGCATTCCGACCGGCGCCTACAAGCGCTTCACCAGCGCCACGGATGCGCTCGCTTATGTCCAGAGCCGGGGCGCGCCGATCGTGGTCAAGGCCGATGGTCTTGCGGCCGGCAAGGGCGTCGTCGTCGCCAAGACCGTGCGCGAGGCCGAGGATGCCATCGCCATGATGTTCGAGGGCGCCTTTGGCGAGGCCGGCGCGGAGGTCGTGATCGAGGAGTTTCTGCCGGGCCGCGAGATCAGCTTCTTCGCGCTCTGCGACGGCGAGACCGCCATTCCGCTGGCCTCGGCGCAGGACCACAAGCGCGTGTTCGACCACGACGTCGGCCCGAACACCGGCGGCATGGGGGCCTATTCGCCGACGCCTTTGGTGACGCCCGCGATCCACGACGCGATCATGGCGAAGATCATCCTGCCGACGGTATCAGGCATGAAGCAGCGCGGCACGCCGTTCCGCGGCATTCTCTACGCCGGCATCATGCTCACGACGCAGGGGCCAAAGCTGTTCGAGTTCAACGTGCGTTTCGGCGACCCTGAATGCCAGGTGCTGATGCTTCGCATGATGAGCGACATCGTGCCGGCCTTCCTCGCCGCCTGCGACGGGGAGCTCAAGCACTTCGATCTGCGCTGGCATCCGGAAACCGCGCTGACCGTGGTGATGGCGGCGAAGGGCTATCCCGGCGACTACCAGAAGGGCACCCGCATCGAAGGGCTCGATGAGGCCGGCAAGGTCGAGGCGGTCGAGATCTTCCATGCCGGCACGGTCGAGAAGGACGGCGCGATCCTCGCCAATGGCGGCCGCGTGCTCAATGTCTGCGCGCTGGGCAAGACCGTGACGGAGGCGCAGAGCCGCACGTATCAGGCCGTCGACCGCATCCACTGGCCGGACGGCTTCTGCCGCCGCGACATCGGCTGGCAGGCGGTGGAAGCCGAGAAGGCGAAGACCTAGCCCGTCATTCCGGACGGCGCGTGCCACGCGCCGATCCGGAATCTCGACATGCGGGCGCCATCTCGACATTCCAGAAATGCGCAATCAGCTGTTGGGGTTAGCAGCCCCGCTGATAATACCGCTACTGTGCATGGGGTTGTTTTCGAATTTTGTCGAGGCCCCCTCGCGACTGACCAGCTAAGGATGCAACAAGATGTCCGATCTCGCCGACCTCTATCCCGGCTTCGCCTCGGAATGGATCAACACCTCCTTCGGCCGCATCTTCGCCCGCATCAGTGGCGAGGGGCCGCCGCTGTTGCTGCTGCACGGCTTTTCCGAGACGCACGTGATGTGGCACCGCGTGGCGCCGCAGCTTGCCGACAAGTTCACGCTGATCATCGCTGACCTGCCCGGCTATGGCTGGTCCGACATGCCCGAGAGCGACGCGCTGCACATCCCCTACAGCAAGCGCGCGATGGCGAAAGCCATGGTCGAGGCGATGGAGCGGCTCGGCCACGTGCACTTCGCGCTCGCCGGCCACGACCGCGGCGGCCGCGTGTCGTATCGCCTGGCGCTCGACCATCCCGGCCGACTGTCGAAGCTCGCGGTGCTCGATATCCTGCCGACCTATAATTATTGGGAGCGGATAAACCGCGCCTATGCGCTGAAGATCTATCACTGGACTTTTCTGGCCCAGCCCGCGCCGCTGCCGGAGACGCTGATCTCCGGCAATGGCGAGTTCTTCCTGCGCTTCAAGATGGCGAGCCAGACCAAGTCGAAGACGCTGGATGCGATCGACAAGCGGGCGCTCGAACATTACATCGCCCCGTTCCGCGATCCCGCCCGCGTGCATGCGATGTGCGAGGACTACCGCGCCGGCGCCTATTTCGACTACGATCTCGACAAGGCCGATTTCGAGGCCGGCAAGAAGATCACGGTGCCGATGCTCGCCCTGTGGGGCAATGCCGGCGTGGCACAGGCCGCCGCCACGCCGCTCGACACCTGGAAGCAATGGGCGACCAACGTCGATGGCATGCCGGTGGATTCCGGGCACTTCCTCACCGAGGAGAATCCCGACGTCACCGCGAAGGCGCTGCGCGCGTTTTTCTCGGCTTGAGCCACACCGCACGCCAAGCATGCAACTGTCATCGCCCGCGAAGGCGGGCGATCCAGTACTCCGAGACGGATGTGGTTGAACCGATAAGCCGCGGCGTACTGGATGCCCCGCCTTCGCGGGGCATGACAGCGGAGTGTGTGGCGCTGCTACCGCCGCTCCCGAAAGAAGTCCTTGAGCAGCCGCGCCGCCTCGCTCTCGCCGACGCCGGAATAGACGTCCGGCGCGTGATGGCACGTCGGCGAGGCAAAGAACCGCACGCCGGACTCGACCGCGCCGCCCTTGGGGTCGGCGGTGCCGTAATAGAGCCGGCGGACCCTTGCAAATGAGATCGCGCCCGCACACATGGTGCAGGGCTCCAGCGTCACGTAGAGGTCGCAATCGACGAGACGCTCGCTGCCGATTTTCCTGGCTGCCTCGCGCAGCGCGACGAGTTCGGCATGGGCGGTGGGGTCATGGTCGGTCAGCGTCCGGTTGCCGGCGGTCGCGACGACCTCGTTATCCCTGACCACCACGCATCCGATCGGAACCTCGCCCGATTTTCCGGCATTTTCGGCTGCCTGGAGCGCCAAATCCATGAAAGAAGGGGCTTTCATGCCTCGTATCATCGCCAGAAACCTGCTAGTAGCTCCGCCTTCAGCAAGAGTGAATACCGGTTTTGCCTGAGCATGCGGCTCGGAACGAGCGCGCGCACTGCTCCCGCGCCGCCCCCTTAAGTGAGATTATTCATGCCTCGCGACAGCGACAAAGACAACGATTCCCGCGGCCGGCGAGGCCCGGCCAGAGGCGGCCGCAGCGGCAAGCCCCGCGGCCCCGAGAAGAAATTCGCCAAGCGCGGCTTTGAGGGCAAAGGCGAGCGTAGGGACGACCGCCCCCGTGGTGACCGCGACAGCCGCCCCTTCCGCCGTCGCGAGGACGGCGATGCCCCGCGCCGCGATTTTGGCGACCGCCCGCGCTTCAAGCGCGACGAGCGCGGCGGCGAGGCGCGCAGCTTCAAGCCGCGTGGCGACCGTCCGTTCAAATCGCGCGGCGACCGTCCGAAATTCGATCGTGACGATCGCGCCGGGCGAGGCGAGCGCTCCGAGCGCCGGTCCGATGAGCGCAAGTTTTCGCGCGGCAGCTCGGATCGTCCGCGCAAGGATTTTGGCCGAGACCGCGACTTCGGCGATCGCAAGCGCAGCTTTGGTGACCGTCCGCGCGATCGTGGCGAACCCAGGGATTCAAAGCCGTGGCAGAAGCGCGATGATCGTGCGCGCGGCGACCGGCCCCGCAAGAGCTTCGACAAGGATTTCGGCGGCCGCGATCGCGGCGAGGAAAAACCCTGGCGTCAGCGCGACGATCGCCGCGAAGGCGGACGCGGCGAGGACCGTCCGCGCTTCTCGCGCGCGCGCGATGATCGGGCATCGGGTGATCGCCCGTTCCGCGATCGGCCGAAATTCGATCGGCCGCGTGACCGTGACAGCGAACGTGGTGACCGTCCGAAATTCGATCGCCCGCGCCAGCGGCCTGAGGGACGCATGGACTGGCAGGAGCATCCGCGCAGCGAGGGCCGCTTCCGCGACCGGCCGCGCCGCGACAATGAGGACGACAGCAGGATCTTCGAGAAGCGCCCCGCCTTTGGCGGCCGCGGCGCCTATCGCGAGCGCGACCGCGATTTCGACGGGCGTCCGCGTCGTGAGGAAACGCCGAAGCCGAAGAAGGCCGGTGAGCGCATCGCCAAGGCGCTGGCCCGTGCGGGCCTCGCCTCGCGACGCGACGCCGAGGAGATGGTCACGCAGGGCCGCGTCACCGTCAACGGAAGGGTGATCAACTCGCCGGCGCTCGACATCACGCAGAACGACGTCGTCCTGGTCGACGGCAAGCCGTTGCCGCCGCGCGAGCGCACCCGGCTGTTCCTCTATCACAAGCCGCGCGGGCTGATGACGACGCATGACGACCCGGAAGGCCGGCCAACCGTGTTCGACAATCTGCCGGAAGGTCTGCCGCGGCTGATCAGTGTCGGCCGGCTCGACTTCAACACGGAGGGGCTGCTGCTGCTCACAAATGACGGCGGGCTCGCCCGCACGCTCGAGCTGCCGGACACCGGGTGGCTGCGCCGCTACCGCGTCCGCGCCCATGGCGACGTCACGCAGGCGCAGCTCGACGAGCTCAAGGGTGGCATCGAGATCGACGGTGTCAAATATGGTCCGATCGAAGCGACCCTGGAACGCGACCAGGGCGCCAATGTCTGGCTGGTGTTCGCGATCCGCGAAGGCAAGAACCGCGAGGTGCGCAACGTCTGCGCCCATCTCGGGCTCGAGGTGAACCGGCTGATCCGGGTCTCCTACGGCCCGTTCCAGCTCGGCGAGATCCCCGAAGGCGAGGTCGAGGAGGTCCGCTCGCGCGTGCTGCGCGAGCAGCTCGGCGACAAGGTGATCGAGAAATCGGGCGCCGAGTTCGACGTGCCCGCGAAATCCGCCGGTCGCGGTGAGGATGCGCCGAAGAAGCCGATGAAGCGCGCGGTGATCAACGACCGCAAGGGCCGCCGCGTCCTGGTGCAGCGCACCGGCAGCGAGGAGGCGCGCGAGCGTAACGAGATGGAGGCGAACGGCTACGGCCCGCCGCGCCGACCCAAGCGCGGCTATCACGGCAAGCGCGACCTGACGCCGCGGGAGGACTAGCTTGCGCGTCGTCGGCGGCAGGTTGAAGGGGCGCAATCTCGCCTCACCGTCCTCGCGCGATATCCGCCCGACTGCGGATCGCCTACGCGAGTCCGTGTTCAACATCCTCGTGCACGCCTATGACGATCCGATTGCGGATGCGCGCGTGCTCGATCTCTTTGCCGGCACCGGCGCGCTCGGCATCGAAGCATCGTCGCGCGGGGCGAAGTTCACATTGTTCGTGGACAACGGCGCGGAGGCGCGAGCGCTGCTGCGGAATAATGTCGAGTCGCTCGGCCTTGGCGGCGTGACGAAGGTCTATCGCCGTGATGCGACCGATCTCGGCCCCGCCCATCCGGTCGAGCCGTTCTCGCTGGTGTTCCTCGATCCGCCCTATGGCAAGGGCTTTGCGGAGAAGGCGCTGGCGTCCTTGCGCGATGGTGGCTGGCTGACGCCGGGTGCACTGGTGGTGGTGGAGGAGGCGAAGGCCGCGCAGTTCGTGACGCCGGAAGGGTATGAGGAGCTGGAGCGGCGGGCATACGACGACACGGAGTTCGTCTTCTTGAAGAGGCCGTAGGGCCGCGCTGCCTACGGCACCGTCACCGCCGCCCGAACAGCTTCTCGACATCAGCGAGCTTCAGTTCGACATAGGTCGGCCGGCCGTGATTGCACTGGCCGGAGTTCGGCGTCTCCTCCATCTCGCGGAGCAGGGCGTTCATCTCCTCGGGCCGCAAGCGGCGGCCGGCGCGCACCGAGCCGTGACAGGCCATGGTCGCCGCGACATGCATCAGGCGGCGTTCGAGAGGGAGCGCCTCGTCCCACTCGGCCATGTGCTCGGAGAGATCACGCAGCAAGCCGCCGGCATTGGTCTTGCCGAGCAGCGACGGCGTCTCGCGCACCGCAACGGCGCCGGGGCCGAAGGATTCGATCGCGAGCCCAAATGAAGCAAGCTCCTCGCTGCGCTCCAGTAGGCGCTCCACCGTGGCCTCGTCCATCTCGACGATCTCGGGGATCAGGAGGATCTGCCGCTGCACGCCGTTCGCGGCGAGCGAGGCCTTCAGCCGCTCATAGACGATGCGCTCATGCGCGGCGTGCTGGTCGACGATGATGAGGCCGTCGCGGGTCTGCGAGACGATATAGGTCTCGTGGATCTGCGTGCGCGCCGCGCCGAGCGGGCGGTCGACGAGGTCAGCTAGGGGCTGTGTTTCGATCCGGATGTCAGCGCTGGGTCCGCCGACATCGAACGCAGCCTGCGCGCGCTCGGCGAAGACCGGCGCGGCCGAACCTTCGAAGGATGGCACCGGCGCGACCGGAGCCGACGGCGAGGCGCGCCAGTCCCAGCCTGCGGGGCGCGGCGTCAAGGCGGGCCGGAACGAGGCCAAGGCACTCTCGCCGCTGTTGGCAGCGGTGCGGCGGCCCTCGCGCGCGAGGCCTTCCTTCAAGCCGTGTACGATCAGCGCGCGGACAAGGCCGGCATTGCGGAAGCGCACCTCGGTCTTGGCCGGGTGCACGTTGGCATCGACCTCGCGCGGATCGAGCGTGACGAACAGCGCCAGCACCGGATGGCGGTCGCGCGGCAGATAGTCGGCATAAGCCCCGCGCACTGCACCGAGGATCAGCTTGTCGCGGACCGGGCGGCCGTTGACGAAGAGATATTGCCCGAGCGCATTGGCCTTGGTCAGCGCGGGAGCCGCGGCATAACCGGCGACGACGACGCCCTCGCGTTCGGCATGCACTTCGAAAGCATGGCTGCGGAATTCTGCGCCCAGGATATCGCCTAGCCGTGTCAGGCGGCCTGCGGCGCCGGGCAGGGCGGCGGCCCAGGTCACCGGCGCGCGCTCTTCTCCGGCGAGCGTGAAGGCGACGTGGGGCCGCGCCATCGCAAGGCGCCGCACCACCTCGCGGATCGCCTCTGCCTCGGTCCGGTCGGTCTTCAAAAATTTCAGCCGCGCCGGCGTCGCGTAGAAGAGATCATTGACCTCGACGCGCGTGCCGAGCGCCAGCGCCGCCGGCATGATCTCGGACTTCTCGCCGCCCTCGACATTGAGAGCCCAGGCATGCGGCTCGCTGGCATGGCGCGTGGTGATCGACAGCCGCGCCACCGAACCGATCGAGGGCAGCGCCTCGCCGCGGAACCCGAGCGTGCGGATCTGGAGCAGATCCTCATCATCGAGCTTTGACGTGGCATGGCGCTCGACCGCGAGCGCGAGGTCGTTTGCGGTCATGCCGCTGCCATCGTCGGTGATGCCGATCCGCCGCCGCCCACCGCCGTCGGTGAAAACGTCGATCCGGCTCGCGCCGGCATCGATGGCGTTCTCGACCAGTTCCTTGACCACGCTCGCCGGACGCTCGACCACCTCGCCAGCGGCGATGCGGTTGACGACTTGCTCTGGAAGCTGGCGGACAGGCATGGGGCTTACGATCTGGATTCGCTGACGGCGCTATATCTTAAGCCGTGTTGCGTCAAAAGCATGTGTTCGGCAACAGCGGCGTCGTGCCCTGGGGAAGAGAGATGCCTATCACATTGAAGACATTGGACGTTCGATAAAATCGCGCAAGCCGGATCGAGCGCCGTGCGGTGACCGTCCTGTTTGTGGGTGCCAGCATCGTGAAAAATGGCAACAGGACGGGAGGACGCCATGTGCCTTCTGTCTCCACGGTCTAGCTATCGGGCCTTAGATCTCCTTCTGCATCCCCCCGCAATGTAGTGCGCCTGCAATCCCAGCACGATCGCGCGCATCGTCAAGGCTCGCCCGTCCACATCAAATCCGACGTGTGCAAACTCTAGGCGTCGCCAAAGATGCGGTGGTAGTAGCGGGCTATTTTCGCTCCGTGCGGAGAGGCTCGCGGCGTTGCGTGTTCCGCGTCGCCTTATATGCGGAGCACAATTCCGCGAAAGCGCCGCCAAATCCCTAAACGATCACCACACGAACCGGATTGCATCATGGTCGCGCCGTTCGAACTTCTCTACGCGATGAACTGGTTCGGCCCAGTCGGACGGCGCAGCCAGCCGCCGATCCATTCATCGCGAAAATCCAGGAGAATTGGATGAAGTTGGTGAAGACCACTGCAATCGCATGCGCTCTCTCGGCGCTCGTTGTCACGCCCGTCCTCGCGCAAGGTACGTCGTCTGGTGCCAAGCCTGGCGGCACCGTGCAAAGCAAACCCATGCAAGGCAACACGATCGGCAGCGGCGACGAGGAGATGAACGCCCAGCCGGGCGCAGCGGGTGAGACGACGGGCATGAAGCCGACAAAGGGCACGAGAAGCACGGTCGGCACCACGGGCAGCTCCGCGCACAAGGGGACCGCCGACGATGCCGCGACGGGCGGTGCAGCCCCATCCAAGCGTTACTAGTCCTGCCGGTGACACGGCAAAACTCCGGTCGCGCTGCGGCCGGAGTTCTTTCGACTGCGTCTGCTAATCGTCGAAGCGGCCGCCACGGCCGGCCTTGACATCGCTGCGGCGCTTCTTGCCTTCGAGCCTGCGCTGCTTGGAGGCGAAGGTCGGCCGCGTCGCGCGGCGCGGCGTCGGGCGCACCATCGCCTCGCGCAACATCTCCGTGAGGCGGTCGATGGCATCCTGGCGGTTGCGCTCCTGGGTGCGGAAGCGCTGCGCATGGATCACGATCACGCCGTCCTTGGTCATGCGCTGGCCGGCGATGCGGGCGAGCCGGATGGCCGCATCCTCCGGAATGGTCAGCTTGCGGGTGTCGAAACGCAACTGGGCCGAGGTCGCGACCTTGTTGACGTTCTGCCCGCCCGGGCCCGAGGCGCGGACAAAGCCGATCTCGATGTCGTCCTCGTCGATGACGAGATCGCGGGATATCCGCAGCATGATGGCACCATTTGCGATGTCCGGACATATCGCGGACGTCCACGTTCGGCAATGGCGCTCATGCAAACGCGAATCGCCGGGGCTAAGCCCGGCCATCTGATGAACCGCTGGAGAAGGGGCTCAGTTCGACTTCGCCGCCGGTGCAGCCGCCGGCTGCGCGGCGGCCTGCGGGGTGCGGCCGACCACGACGGTCAGCAGGCCCTGGCCCCAGAGGCGCCTGGCGGCTGCCTTGGCGTCGTCCAGCGTCACCGCATCGACGATGGCGTTGCGCTTCTCGATATAGTCGATCGGCAGCTTGTCCTGCTGGTACTGCAGCAGCGCCTGGGCGAGCTTGGAGGAGGTGTCGAGCGCCAGCATCTGCGAGCCCTTGAGGTAGGACTTGGCCTCGTCGAGCTCCTTCTGCGTCGGGCCCTCCTCGGCGATGCGGCGCACCTCCTTCTCGATGGCATCGATGGTGTCGCCGGCCCGGTCGGCGCGCGTGCCGGTGTTGCCGATGAAGACGGCCGAATGCTCCATCCAGAGCAGCGATTCGAACACCGAATAGGCGAGGCCGCGCTTCTCGCGCACCTCGCGATAGAGCCGCGAGGACAGTCCGCCGCCGCCCAGGATGTGGTTGACGACATAGGCCGCCATGAAGTTGGGATCGCTGCGCTTCACGCCGGGACCGCCGAAGGTGATGACGGTCTGCGGCACGTCGAGCGTCACGAAGGCGCGCTGCGGCGGCTTGGCCGCCTCGATGTCGGGTACCGGCGTCAGGTTGGCCTTGGCGGGAAGACTGCCAAAGGTATGGTCGAGCAGCTTGCCGAGGGTCTCGGGATCGACGTCGCCGACCACGGCGATCTTCAGCCCGTCCTTGGCGAGCACGCGGCCGACATAATCCTTCAGGTCGGCGACCGTGATGTTCGGCACGCTGTCGAGGGTGCCGTTGGTCTGCCGGCCATAGGGATGATCGCCGAAGGCGACCTCCAGGAACTTGCGGCTCGCCAGCGAGGTCGGATTGGTGGTCTCGCGGCGCAGGCCCGAGACTACCTGCGAGCGGATGCGCTCGACATCGGTGCCGTCAAAATGCGGCGAGGTCAGCGCGCTCCTGAGCAGGTCGAAGGCCTCGTCCTTGTTGTCGCGCAGCATACGCAGGCTGCCGCGGAATGCATCGCGGGTGGCGCTGAAGGAGAGCTCGATGGCGCGGCGGTCGAGCCGCTCATGGAAGGTCTTGGAGTCGAGATCGCCCGAGCCTTCGTCGAGCAGGTCGCCGACGAGGTTGGCGACGCCCGACTTGTCCTTGGGATCCTGCGCCGAGCCGCCGGCAAAGGAATATTCCATGGCGATCAGGGGCACGGTCGCGTCCTGCACGAACCAGGCCTCGATGCCGCCCGGCGAGACCAGGCGCTGGATCTTTGCGGCCGCTTGCGATGGCGAGATGCTCGCGAGCGCGAGCGCCGCGCCGGTGGCAAGGGAGAATGCAACGCGTCGAAGGAAGGGATAGGTCACGAACGCTTCTCCTCGCGCTTGGCGGTGGCGGTGTCCTTGATCAGATAGCCGGTCACCGAGCGCTTCTTCTCTAGCCATTTCTGCGCAACGGCGCGCACCTGTTCGGCGGTGACCGCGCGGATGCGGTCCGGCCAGCTCCTGATATCCTCGATCGACAGGCCCGTGGTCAGCGCGCCGCCATACCAGCGCGCGAGCACCGCCTGATTGTCCTGGGCGTAGATCGCCTCGGCAATGAGCTGGGTCTTCACCCGCTCGAGGTCCTCGGCGCGGATCGGGTTCTGCGCGATGTCGGCGATGACGCCATCGATCACCTGCTCGACCTCGGTGAAGCTGACGCCGGGTTTCGGCGCGGCCGAGATCGCGAACTGGGTCGGGTCGAGCGAGATGCTCGAATAGCTGGCGCTGGCGGAGACCGCGAGCGGCTTGTCGACGACGAGGGCGCGGTAGAGATAGGAGTTGCTGCCGCTGCCCATCAGCTGCGCCAGCACGTCGAGGGCTGCGCTTTCGCCGGCCGCGGCGGTCGTCGCCGAGGGCACGAGATAGTAGCGCCGCAGGTTCGGCTGCTCGACGCGCGGATCGGCCAGCGTGACGGTGCGCGGCGCCGCCGGCTCCGGCTCCTGCGGCCGGACGCGCCGCGCCGGAATCGCGGGCTGCGCCGGGATCGCGCCGAAATTGCGCTCGACCAGCGGGCGGACATCGGCGGCCTCGACGTCGCCGGCGATCACCAGGATCGCATTGTTCGGCGCGTAGAAGCGGCGGTAGAAGGCGAGCGCGTCCTCGCGGTCGAGCTTCTCGATCTCCTGGTGCCAGCCGATCACCGGCCGGCCGTAGGGATGATTGAGATAGAGCGCGGCCATGATCTGCTCGTTGAGCCGCGCATCGGGATTGTTGGCAACGCGCATGTTGTACTCTTCGAGCACCACGTCGCGCTCCGGCAGCACGTTCTCATCCTTGAGAATCAGGCCGGTCATGCGGTCGGCCTCGAACTCCATCATGGTCGGCAGCTGCTCTTTCGGAACGCGCTGGTAGTAGTTGGTGTAGTCGACCGAGGTCGAGGCGTTCTCGTTGCCGCCGACGCGGAGCACGGTCTGGGAGAATTCGCCGACCGGATGCTTCGAGGTACCCTTGAACATCAGATGCTCGAGGAAGTGCGCCAGGCCGGACTTGCCCGGGGTCTCGTCGGCCGAGCCGACCTTGTACCAGATCATCTCGGTGACCACGGGCGTGCGGTGGTCCGGGATCACCACGACCTGCATGCCGTTCTGAAGCGTGAAGCTGGCCGGCGGGGCCGACGTCACACTGGTCTGGGCGAGGGCGCTGGCTGAGAGGACGCTCGTCGAAAGCAGCGCGGCAAGGAGGCAGGCAGCCGATCGGTAAGAGGACATCATCATCCTTATGAAAGGCCGAGTCCGGATCTCCGGCTCGGTGGCGCGGTATGCTACACCGCGCGGCTGAGGCTTCGCGTCACGAAGCAGAGAACTCAACGCATAGGCAAGTTACTGATAGGCAATTTATCGGACGCGTCCGGCGTGCAGGGCCGCCGGCGCCAGGTCCGCTTGGGTCAGGATGTCGCGTTGGGACGGAACGTTATTGTTCCTTGTCCTTGCCCGACATGATGTCGAAGTAAGTCTTCTTCGTATTGTCCTTGCCGGCGCCGTAGGCGTAGTTCGGCGAGGGCGTCTGGTAGCCCGGCGGCGGCTCGACCAGCGACTGACGCGGCGGCTCGCTGGTGAATTGCTTTTCTTCAGGGGTGCCGCCCTTCAACATGCCCCATAGGCCGCCGGTGAAACCGAGCTGGGCCGGGCTCAGCGACGGATTGGCGTTGGTGCCCGGCTGAATCGGATCATTGCTGGTACGCTCGGGGGCCGCGGTCCTGCCCACTTCCATCTCGGCCGGTGAAAGCGTGCGGCCAGCCTGCCAATTCTCCGTCGCCTTGACGGCCTTCTTCCGCGCGGCGATCGCCTCCTTGCGGCGTTTCTCGTCGGGGTCCTTCGGCCAGTTCGGCGCATTCTTGGCCTGGGCGGCTGCGGGCGGCGGCAGGTCGAGCTTGGGCGGCACGACCAACGGCGAGCGCTCGCGGTATTCGATGCCGGGCTTTTCCATGCTCTTGGCGCCGATGCCGGACATCAGATTGTCGATGAGCTTCTCTTCGAAGGTCATCCCATCATCTTCGTCCTCGTCGTCACCGGCGCGGGCGCCTGCTGCCATGACGAGACCGATGCCGAGCGCGACAGCGGACACTTTCAACGCCCGCCAGACCCCGCCTTGGGGATCTCGAACCATTGAACCGCTGGTTTTCGAGCTGCGCATCACCGTACCCGTTCCATATTGTGGCAGATTGCCGCTCGCACGCGGCCTAACCCTCGCAAAAACAGGGTTCCACCTGCCGGTCCGTATCGGCCGGGATCAGGGCGCTTTTGCGGCGGGTACCCCCAGGAAGGAATCATACAATAGCGCCCCCACCCCAGCAACGATGGCCACGTCCGCGAGATTAAACACATACCAATTATAGGTTTTTCCGGCGATTTCGACGTGGAGCAAGGCGAAATCGACCACCGCGCCATAAGCGAGGCGGTCGATGCCGTTGCCGATCGCGCCCCCGATGATCAGGCCGAGCGCGACCGTCGCGAGCAAGGTGTGCGAGCGGGTCATCCAGATCGCCAGCGCCACCACGGCAATGGCCTTGACCGCCATCAGCGCGATCTGCGCTGCCTGGCCGTCGCTCTGGAGCCAGCCGAAGCTGATGCCGATGTTCCAGGCCAGCACCAGGTCGAAGAACGGCGTCACCCGCACCACGCCGCGATGGGCGAGGTCGAACACGTTCAGCAGCCAAAGCTTCGATGCCTGGTCGAGGATGACCGTGACCACGGCCGAGAGGGTGCCGAGGCGGAGCGGGGTCATGGCCGGCCGATCAGACGCTCACGCCCAACGCCTTCCATTCGCGCAGTGCCTTCGCATCGCGCGGGGTGACGTCGGGATATTCGGCGTCCTCGCCGACGCTTGGCGAGATCTTCCAGGAGCGGGCGCATTTGGTGCCGACCGCCTTCTCGACCACGACCGCGACACCGGGCACGGCATCGAGGCGGAACGCGCTCGCCGGCGCCTCGCCCTCGCGCAGCTCGTAGTTCGAGGTGATGCAGACCTCGGCGAGATCGACGTCGAACAGCGTCATCATCACGTCCCTGTCGGCGACATAGATCACCGGCGAGGCTTCCAGCGACGAGCCGATGTTCTTGGCGGCGCGCTCGAGCTCGAGCGCGCCGGTGACGACGCGGCGAATGTCGCGGATCGTCTCCCACTTCGCGGCGAGCTTGTCGTCGCGCAGGCTTTCGATATCGGTGGGGAACAGGGTCAGATGGACCGACGGCTCCGCGTTGGGGCGGAACATCCGCCAGGCCTCGTCCGTCGTAAAGCTCAGGATCGGCGCGAGCCACTTCAAGAGGGCATCGCACAAGAGCTCGATCGCGGTGAGCGCCGCCTTGCGCGCCACCGAGGACGGCGGATCGCAATACAGCGTGTCCTTGCGGATATCGAAGTAGAACGCCGACAGCTCGGAGTTCATGAAAGCCGACAGGCTTGCGACCACGGTCTTGTAGTCAAACGCGGCATAGGCCTTGCGGATGGTTTCGGCGTGGCCGGCCAGCTCGTGCAGCATCAGCCGCTCGAGCTCGGGCATCTCGGCATAGGCGACCTTCTCGCTCGCCTTGAAGTGATGCAGCGTCCCGAGCATCCAGCGGATCGAGTTGCGCAGCTTGCGATAGGTCTCGATGGTGTTCTTCAGGATCTCCGGGCCGATGCGCTGGTCGTCGGCATAGTCGGTGGCGCAGACCCACAGACGCAGGATATCCGCGCCGGAATCCTTGATCACCTTCTGCGGCTCGACGGTGTTGCCGAGCGACTTCGACATCTTGCGGCCGTTCTCGTCGAGCGTGAAGCCGTGGGTCAGCACGATATCATAAGGTGCGCGGCCGCGCGTGCCCGAGCTCTCCAGCAGCGAGGAGTGGAACCAGCCGCGATGCTGGTCGCTGCCTTCCAGATACATCACGGTGTCGTTGCCGCCGTCGACCTTGCGGACGATGTTGCCGAGCTGCGGAAAGTTCTGGCGATCCTCGAGCACGAAGGCGTGCGTCGAGCCGGAATCGAACCAGACATCGCAGATGTCGTCGACCTTCTTCCAGTCTTCGTTCGCGCGGGCGCCGAGGAAGCGCTCGCGGGCGCCGTCCATGTACCAGGCGTCGGCGCCTTCCTCCATGAAGGCTTCGGTGATGCGCTGGTTGACGATCTCGTCCTGCAGGATTTCGGCCGAGCCGTCGGCCTTCTCGCGCACGAACACGGCGATCGGCACGCCCCAGGCGCGCTGACGCGAGATCACCCAGTCGGGGCGATTGGCGATCATGCCGTTGATGCGGTTCTCGCCGGACGGCGGCACCCATTGGGTCACCGAGATCGCGTGCAGCGCGCGGGCGCGCAGCGTGTCGCCCTTCTTCGCATGGCCGTTCTCGCTGACGTCCTTGTCCATCGCGATGAACCATTGCGGCGTGTTGCGGAAGATCACCGGCTTCTTCGAGCGCCAGGAATGCGGATATTGGTGCTTGAGGCGGCCGCGTGCGAGCAGCTTGCCGCCCTCGATCAGCGCCTTGATCACCGCCTCGTTGGCATCGCCCTTCTCGCCCTTGTCGTTGAGCACGCGCTTGCCGGTGAAGCCGGGGGCATGGGCGGTGTAGGCGCCGTTCTCGTCGACGGTGTAGGGGATCGCAGTCGAGATGCCGCGCGCATCGAGCTCGCGCGCATTCGCCATCCAGGCATCGAAATCCTCGCGGCCATGGCCGGGGGCGGTGTGCACGAAGCCGGTGCCGGTGTCGTCGGTGACATGCTCTCCGGCGAGCAGCGGAACGACGAACTCGTAACCGCCGCCGACCCCGCGCAGCGGATGGGCGCATTCGACCGCGTCCAGCGTGTCGCCGGGAATGTCGCGCACCTTCTCGTAAGAGGTGACGCGCGCCTGCTTGAACACGTCCGCAGCCAGCGCATCGGCCAGGATCAGGAGATCGCCGGTCTTGGCCCAATTATCCGCGGGGGCGTCCGTGACCTTGTAGAGCCCGTAGGCGATCTTCGGCGAGAACGAGATGGCGCGGTTGCCTGGCAGGGTCCACGGCGTGGTGGTCCAGATCACGACGCTGGCGGAGGCGAGCGCGCCATGCGTGGGCGAGGTGACCGGAAATTTCACCCAGACCGTATCCGAGGTGTAGTCCTCATACTCAACCTCGGCCTCCGCCAGCGCAGTCTTCTCGACCACGCTCCACATCACCGGCTTGGAGCCGCGATAGAGCGTGCCGTTGGCCGCGAACTTCATCAGCTCGAGCGCAATCTGCGCTTCGGCCGGGTAGCTCATGGTCTGATAGGGATGATCCCAGTCGCCGATGATGCCGAGGCGCTTGAACTCCTCGCGTTGCACGTTGATCCAGTGCGTCGCATAGGCGCGGCACTCCTTCCGGAACGCCACCATCGCGGCGGAGTCGCGGAAATCGGGCTTCTGCTTGCCCTTCTTGCGGTAGTTCTCCTCCTCGATCTTCCATTCGATCGGCAGACCGTGGCAGTCCCAGCCGGGCACGTAGTTGGAGTCGAAGCCGAGCATCTGCTGGCTCTTGGTCACGACGTCCTTGAGGATCTTGTTCAGCGCGTGCCCGATATGGATGTTGCCGTTGGCGTAGGGCGGGCCGTCATGCAGCACGAACTTGGCGCGGCCCGCGGCGCCCTTGCGCAGTCTGTCGTAGAGGCCGATGTCGTTCCAGTATTTCAGGATCTCCGGCTCGCGCTGCGGCAGCCCGGCGCGCATCGGGAATTCGGTCTGCGGCAGGAACAGGGTCTTCGAATAGTCTTTGGCTTCAGACTTTTGGGACTTTTGCGGCTTTTCGGACATGAGGCTGACTGGCTCGGAAGGGCGCGGGAACGGATGGCGATAGGGATCGCGGGGTGAAACGTCAAAATCCCGGTCTTGCGCTGAGCCTTCAGGCTCAGGCGGAAGCCGGGCCGCTAATCCCTATGATGCGCCGCGCAAACATGGGCCCTCCATAGCAGCCGGGCCGGGCAAGCGCAAAGGTCGGCGGGTCGTTTTCGGCCTCAATCGACCACGCCAAGCCGCGGAAATGCGTCCGGGGCGGCGGCCAGAATGGCGCGGGCGCGGGCTGAATCGTCGTCCATCTGGCGGATCAGGGCCTCCAGGCTGTCGAATTTCAGCTCCTCGCGGATGAAGCCGACGAAGGCGCAGTCGAGGGTCTGGCCGTAGAGGTCGCCCTTGAAGTCGAACAGGAAGATTTCAAGGAGCGGGGCGCCATTATCAAAGGTCGGGCGACGGCCGAAACTCGCTACCCCATCCAGCCGCTCGGCGCCGCGGCCGACCCGCACCGCATAGATGCCGTGCTTGAGGCCGCAATTGGCATCCAGGCGGATATTGGCGGTGGGATAGCCAAGGTCGCGGCCGCGCTTCTCGCCGTGGATCACCTCTCCGGTGACGAACCAGGGCGCCCCCAGCATGGTGGTGGCTTCGTCGAGCAGGCCTTCGGCGAGCGCGATCCGGATCGCACTGGAGGAGACCGGCCGCTCGTCGATATCGACATGCGGCTGAACGTCGACCTCGATGCCGAGCCGGGGCGCCTCGTTGACCAGCAGGCTCGGCGAGCCGACCCGACCTTTGCCGAAATGGAAGTCGTAGCCGACCGCGATCCCGCTGACGCCGAGCCGCCCGATCAGGTCATGGTGAATGAAATCTTGCGCGCTGGTGCCGGCGCGTGCCTTGTCGAAGGTCATGACCACGGCGCCGGCAAGCCCGGTGCCGGCCAGAAGCCGCAGCTTGGCCCGTTCGTCCGTCAGGCGGAATTGCGGGGTGTTGGGACTGAAAAACCGCCGCGGATGCGGCTCGAAGGTCAAGGCCAGCGCAGGGCGCCCATGCGCCCGGCCCATTTCCAGGGCCGCCGCGATCACGGCCCGATGGCCGAGATGAACGCCGTCGAAATTGCCCATGGCGACCACGGCGCCCCGGGGAATGGCGGAATCCGGCGTGCTGTCGCGGATAACGGTAAAAGGCGGAGCCATCAGGGGAATTCTCGGAGCCGGCGGGACCGGCCGGGACCGTGGCGCGACCGGCCGGATGAAGTCAAGCGGCAGGGTGCGACCGGATTGAACACGATTTCAATTCTTCGAAGGCGTCCCCAGTTAACGGGCTGTTTAACGCCTTGATGCTAGTCCTTGAGCGTGGAACCGCCGGGCTTCGGCCTGGCAGGTCCGATCGTAATATTCCTGGGTATGCGTTGGGGGAGTCGAGATGGCGGTTGATTTGTCGATGCCGGTTCTGGTGGTGGATGACTATAGCACCATGATCCGTATCATCCGGAATCTGCTGAAGCAGCTTGGCTTCGATAACATCGATGATGCCAGCGACGGTTCGGCGGCGCTGAACAAGATGCGCGGCAAGAAATACGGGCTCGTGATTTCCGACTGGAACATGGAGCCGATGACGGGCTACGACCTGCTGCGCGAAGTGCGCGCGGATCCGAACCTCGCCACCACGCCGTTCATCATGATCACGGCGGAATCGAAGACCGAGAACGTGATCGCGGCCAAGAAGGCCGGCGTGAACAATTACATCGTCAAGCCGTTCAATGCGGCGACGCTGAAGACCAAGATCGAAGCGGTCTTCCCGGACATGGCGAGCGCGTAAGCGCAGCTCAAAGGTATCGGCTGAATTCGGAAGGCCCGGGCGTTGTCCCGGGCTTTCTGTGTTGGGTTCGTCATTCCGGGGCGGTGCCGTTAGCACCGAACCCGGAATCTCGAGATTCCGGGTTCGCGCTTCGCGCGCCCCGGAATGACGGAGCTAAATCTAGAAAATCACCACTTCAATTCGCGCATCAGCGCCTTCGGTGGATGTCCGAACAATTCCATCACCGAATTCGGGTCGAGCTGGTCGAGGCCCTCGAACTCCTCGGCGTGGATGCCGCGGGTGACGAACAGGCAGTCGATGCCGAACTCGCGCGCGCCGGTTAAGTCAGTACGGACGGAATCGCCGATCGCCAGCACCTTCTTCCGGTCGATCATGTGGCCCTGGCGTTCGCCGGCCAGCCGCATTGCGCGCTCGTAGATCGGCCGGTGCGGCTTGCCGTAGAAGATCACCTCGCCGCCGAGCTCGCGATAGAGCTCCGCGATCGCGCCGGCGCAATAGATCAGCCGGTCGCCGCGTTCGACCACGATGTCGGGGTTGGCGCAGACCAACGTCAGCTTGCGCTCGCGCGCCTTCAGCATCATGCCGCGATAGTCTTCCGCCGTCTCGGTCTCGTCGTCATAGAGGCCGGTGCAGACGATGTAGTCAGCTTCCTCGATCGGCGCGGTGGTCGCATTGAGGCCGCGGTAGATCGAGTTATCGCGCTCGGGGCCGAGCCAGAACATCTTGCTGCCGGGGTGCTCGCCGACATAGAGCCGAGTCAAATCGCCCGATGACACGATGGCGTCATAGGTCTCGTCGGCGACGCCGAGCTTGCGCAACTGCCGCTGCACGGAGTCGGCCGGGCGCGGCGCGTTGGTGATCAGGATCACGGTACCGCCGCGGCTGCGATAGGTGTGCAGCGCCTCGCAAGCCTCGGGAAAGGATTCGAGGCCGTTATGGACCACGCCCCAGATGTCGCTGAGCACGACCTCGACGCCGCCCACGAGCTGGCGCAGGCCTTGGGCGAAATGCAGCGTGGTCATGATGCGCGCGGCCGATCAGATGCGGCGCGCGAGCGCGGCGTTACCGGTGATGCGTTGTGTCGGAGGTGCGGTTGACGCGCTTGGGCTGCGGGAAGCGGGGCCATTGGATCCCTGAGTGTCCTGCGCCTGGTTCGGCGCGGACCCGCCGGTAGCAGATGCCCCCTCCGGCCGCAATGGCCGGGGCGGTGCGAACAGGAAGCCCTGGCCGAACCGCACGTCATAGTCGAGCAGGTCGACCACGGCGCGCTCGCCCTCGATCCGCTCGGCGATGAGGTCGATGCCGAAGCGGCCGAGCAGGTCGGAAAGGTCGGACGGGTGGATATCGGAGGCCGACGCCTGCCTGGGATCGAGCAGCAGCGTCGCCGGCACCTTGATGAAGCGCACGCCGCGATCGGCGAACTCGCGCGGCTCGATCCTGAGATCGGTGACATGGTCGATCGAGAAGCGGAAGCCGCGCTGGGCGAGCGCGGCGAGGTTCTCGGTCTCGGCCGGGCCGAGATTGCGGAAGGTCGATTGCTTGAACTCCAGCACCAGCGAGGGCGCCAGCGCCCGGTTAGCCTCGAGGAAGTCGAGGCAGTGCGCGAACGTGGTGGAGTTGCCGAGCGTCGAGGCCGCGACGTTGCAGAACACGCCGACATCCTTGTTGCGCACCATCAGGCGCCGCAGCACCTGCACGCAGCGCAGCATCACCATGTTGTCGATGCGCCCGATCAGCCCGGAGGCCTCGGCGATGCTGATGAACTCCTCGGCCGCGATCAGCTGGTCGCGCTCGTCACGGACCCGCGTCACGGCCTCGTAGAACCGCACCTTGCGCTGCGGCAGCGTCACCATCGGCTGGAGGAAGATGTCGATGCGGTTCTCGTCGACCGCGTTGCGCAGCGTCGCCAGCAATTGGGTCTGGTTACGGCCGCTGGCGGCGTGAGCCTGATTGGCGGTGTGGGTCTGGACCACCGGTGCCGCCGGCCGCGATGGCGGCGCGGCAAGCGGGGGAGGGGCGACCGGCGTCTGATCGAACGGTGCAACCACGTCGATTGGCGCCTCCGCTTCCGGCCCTGCGACGGGAGCGGGAGAGGGCCCTGGCGCTGCACCAGCCAGGAGATCCTCATGCGCCGACACCGTGGTGGCGAGCTGCTTGACCAGCCCGCCGAGCTCGTTGATCTCGCCGACCACTGACTGGATGCGGTCGGAATTGGTCGAATTGGACGAGGCGATGCGTCCCTCGATTGCAGCCAAGCGGCGGCCGAACTCGGCGACCTGGCGGGCGAGGTCGGCGGTGCCGCGCGAGAGATCGGCGATCTGGCCGCCGACGTCGCTGCGGTCGCGCAGCCGCATCGAGACGGCGTTGTAGAGGATCAGGAAGGTCAGCGCGGTCAGCGCCACGATCGCTGATTCGGTTCCGCTGATGCCAGCGACCGAGAAGAGCACCAGGCCGAGCGAGGCGGCAACCAGAACCATGCAGATGGCGATGAAGATCGTCGAAATGCGAATCATGCCGCGCGTTACGCCTCAAAGAGCTGACTGCCTCATCCCGGGAAAACACGGGTCGCGGTCCGAACCCCGTCGCGCCTCATGCTCCCCCAAGCCGCATGAGCTTAACATCATTGTTGATTCGGGGGGATAGCGGCCTCGTTGCGGCTTATTTCAGGCCGGCGCGGCGAAAGCCCTCGAGGTAGTGCTCGCGGTCGGCGGCGAGCTTGATCGGCATGAACTCGGCGATCCAGGCCAGCGACACGTTGGGCTGGGTGCGGCGGAGCTCCTCCAGGGCGGCACGGGCGATCGCGGTTTGCCCGGCCATGCCTGCGGCCGCGGTCAGCACCCGGTGTGCGCCGACGAAGTCGCTGCGCTGGCGCAGGGATTCCTGGGCAAGGCGGATGGCTTCCGCGTAGTCGCTGCCGAGGAAGCGGGCATAGGCGGCGATGCCGAAATAGACGGGGCCATAGGGATCGCGCGGGCTGAGGCGGATGGCCCTGCGCGCCGCCTCGTCGGCCTCCTGCCAGCGGCCGCAATAGCCCAGGGCCAGTCCATAATAGCCCTGCGCCAACGCAAAATTCGGGTTGAGCCGGAGCGCGGTTTCGAACTCGGCGAGCGAGTCCTCGAAGCGCCGGGCGAACAGATTGACGTGGCCGAGCGCATTATGTGCCCAGGCATCCTCGTCGTCGGCCCGGATCGCCGCGCGCGCCGCGCGCTCGGCGGCGGTGATAGCGGTCGCCATCTCCATCCAGCCCATATGCGCGGTGAACATGTAGCTGGAGCCGAGCAGGCCGAGCGCCTTGCCGTAGTTCGGGTCTAGCGCGATGGCCTTTTCGAGCAGCGCCTGTGCCACGACATGGTCCTGCCGCGTCACGCGCCAGTAATGCGACAGCGCGCGCATCACGAGGTCCCAGGCGTCCAGGCTGTCGGGCGGCTTGCGCTCTGCACGAAAATTTTCCGCGGCGTAAAGCTGGGGCTCGATCGCGGCGACGATGGCTTCGGTGATCTCGTCCTGCACGGCGAACACGTCGGCGAGCTCGCGGTCGTAGCGCTCGGCCCAGAGATGACTGCCAGTGGCGACGTCGTTGAGCTGCGCGGTGATGCGGACGCGGTCGCCGCCCCTGCGGACGCTGCCTTCGACGACATAGCGCACGCCGAGCTCTTCGGCGACCTGCCGCAGATGTACCGTTCGGCCCTTGTAGATGAAGGAGGAGTTGCGCGCGATCACGAAGAACCAGCGCAGCTTCGATAGCGCGGTGATGATGTCCTCGCTGATGCCGTCGGAGAAATAGTCCTGCTCGGCCTCGCCGCTCATGTTGGTGAAGGGCAGGACGGCGATCGCCGGGCGATCAGGTAGGGGCAGTCCGGCCGGCGCTGCGGCCGTGGGGGCCGGTTTCGCTGCGTCGGTGCGCTCGGTCACCGCGCCTACGAATCGCACGCCCTTGCGTGCGATGGTGCGGATCAGCCGCTGCTCCTCGCCATTGTCATTGACCGCGCGCCGTGCCGCATTGATCCGGCTGGTCAGCGTCGATTCCGAGACAACGCGGCCGTTCCAGACCGCGTCGAGCAGATTATCCCGCGTCACCACGCGCTCCCGGTTGCGGACGAGATAGATGAGGAGATCGAACACCTGAGGTTCGAGCGCGATGAGCGCGTCCGCCCGCCGCAATTCGCGACGCTCGGGATCGAGCACGAAATCCTCGAACTGAAACGTCACAATCCCTCCTCGCTCCCGCGCGGAAATCAAGGCGGCCTCAGCGTAAAATAACGCCGCTCTCAAGGCCAGCGATGCGCGTGCGCCCTATCGTCCCGGCGTTTTCAACCCGCAGGAGATTGCTCATGTCGACCTCCGCCGCACTCAAGCCCGCCATACCCGATCTTGCCGCCGTCAAGCAGCGCCAGCATGGCGCCTGGTCGTCCGGCGACTATGCCGTCGTCGGCACCACCTTGCAGATTGTCGGCGAGCAGCTCTGTGAGGCACTCGACATACGCGCCGGCAGCAAGGTGCTGGACGTCGCCGCCGGCAATGGCAACGCGACATTGGCCGCGGCGCGGCGCTGGTGCGAGGTCACTTCCACCGATTACGTGCCGGCGCTGCTCAAGCGCGGACAGGAGCGCGCGGCGGCGGAACATCTGACGGTCGAATTCCGCGAGGCGGATGCCGAGGCGCTGCCGTTTGCGGACAACAGCTACGACGTCGTGCTCTCGACCTTCGGGGTGATGTTCACGCCGGACCAGGACAAGGCAGCTTCAGAGCTCGCGCGGGTGTGCAAGTCAGGCGGCAGGATCGGCCTCGCCAACTGGACGCCGCAGGGTTTTATCGGCCAGCTCTTCAAGACCATCGGCAAGCATGTCGCCCCGCCCGCGGGCGTGAAGTCGCCGGCGCTGTGGGGCACCCGAGCGCGGCTCGAGGAGATGTTCGGCAGCAAGGCTTCCGAGATCGCCGCCGAGCCGCGCATGTTCGTGTTCCGCTACCGCTCGCCGGACCACTGGCTCGAAATCTTCAAGACCTTCTACGGGCCGACGCTGAAGGCGTTTGCCGCGCTCGACGAAACCGGCCAGGCCGCGCTGAAGCGCGATCTTATGGCGCTGCTCGACGAGTTCAACCATGCCGATGACGGCACCATCGTCGTGCACAGCGAATATCTGGAAGCGGTCATCACCAAGCGCTGAGATTTAGTGCGATCAGGCCGGATCGACTCCGGTCTGATCGTCGCCACTGGTTAGAATGGCGCGGTGGCACCGACCGTGTCGGCCGCGACCGCCTCGCGGCTGCCGAGCGGTTTGGGACGACCAGTGGTCGTGTCGCGCAGGGTCTGTCGCTCGATCTCCGAGTTCAGCTCGGCGCCGAACATGATGACGATCGCCGACATCCACATCCACATCATCAGGCCGATCGCCGCACCAAGCGAGCCGTAGGTCGCGTTGTAATTGGCGAAGGACGAGAGATACCAGGACAGCAGCGACGAGCCGGCGATCCAGAGAATGGCGGCCGTCAGTGCGCCAGGGCTCAGCCATTGCCAGCGCGGCGCATCGCGGCTTGGCGCGAAGCGGTAGAGGATGGCGAGCGCAACCATCAGAATCAGGAACAGCAGCGGCCAGCGGGCCAGCGCGACGATCAGCTTGCTCTCGGGGGCGATGCCGAGATGATCGAGCGCGAGCGGGAAGGCGACCACGGCGCCGACCATCACCAGGAGCGCGACAATGCCGCCGACCGTGAAGGCCAGCGACACCAGGTTCAGCTTGATGAAGCTGCGCTTCTCGCGCTCCTCATAGGCGACGTTGAGCGCGTCGAAGATCGCCTTGACCCCGGCATTGGCGCTCCAGATCGCGAGCAGGAGGCCGAACAGGAAGGTGGCGCCGAGCGCCGTGTTGCCCTTCGACACCACGCGTCCGACCTGCTCCTCGACGATTTCAAACGTGCCTTGGGGCAGCATCATCGCCAGCTTCTGAAGATTGTCGCTGATGGTGGCGGGATTGGCGAACAATCCGTAGAACGAGACCAGCGCCGTGATAGCCGGAAAGATCGCCAGCAGGCCGAAGAACACGACGCCGCCGGCGGTGGCGAGCAGGCGATCGTCGTCGATGCGCTGATAGGTGCGCCAGAAGATGTCCTTCCAGCCGGCCCAGGGGATCGCGAACGGGCTTTTCGACCGGCGGCCGTGGCCTGGCTGCGTCGCCGCGCCTGCCGGGCTCGTTTCCGGTGAATTCCCCTCGCTGTTGCGGCGATCCTGCGGAGGTCCCGGACGGATCAGGCCGGAGTCCTGGAAGTAGCGCTCGGCGGTCAGCACGAACACGGCCGTGGCGGCGATCAGCAGCCAGGAGTCGAGCTGCTCTGTGCGCCGCACCAGCATGTCACGTCTCCAATCTTTGCCCGTGGCGCCGCCGGCGCGCCGCCGTGACGCCCAGCAGCCCGACCGCTGCGAGCATCAGGCCAAGCTGCACGGGCCGGTTGGTCCGAACCGGCCAAGTCCCGCCATGGCCGCGTTCGCCGGGTGCGTGCGGCGCGAGGGGAATCGTCGTCGCCACCTCCTTCACGGCCTGCTTGACCGTTCCGCGGGGAATCCGCGGCGTCGTGACCGCCACGCGCAGACGGCTCGCGAGCGGCACGATCGGCTTGGCCTTGCGCTTCATCTGAGCCATCGCGACTCCGGCACAGACGGCGGCCAGCACCAGCAGTATGGCGGCGACGGCGCCCAACCCCCAGAATTGTCCGTAGGTGATCGCGACCCAGCGGTACAATGCGATCAGTCCCACGAAAAATGCCGCAACAACGAACAGGCCGGCGACGGCGAACAGCCCGGCCGCCACGGCGTAAGATGTCACCTTGCCGGTGGCCTGGCTGGTCTGGTCACGCAGATAGGATTGAGCAGCGCGTTTGACGTGATTGAGCTTGAGCGCCATGCCGGCGCGTAGCAATTCGCCCGATGGCGCGAGCATGCGGACATCCTCCGAGAGCGAGACAATGCATCGGGGGATGAACGTGGCCGAATTTGACTTGTTCCGTTGCACGGTGGCTTCCGTTGGACGGTGGCGGTCGTAACGGATCAGCCAAGGTCGGCGGCCGCGATCCAGAATACCTCGCCTTCGGAGTCTTCCGTGTCCAGCCACAGCAGCGGCAGTTCCGGGAAGGCTTCGTCGACGAGCTCGCGACCGCGGCCAATCTCGCAGATCAAGCCGCCATTCGGCGTCAGATGGTCGGGTGCCCCGCTCAGGATGCGACGGACCACGTCGAGACCATCGGCCCCGCCGTCGAAGGCCAGCTTCGGCTCGGCCCGGCATTCGGGCGGCAATGCTGCCATGCCTTCGGCATCCACGTAGGGCGGATTGGTGATGATGAGGTCATATCTGGCATCGCCAAGCGGGGCGAACAGATCGCCGCGGTGGAGCGTGATGCGGTCATCGAGCCCGTGCTCGCCGACGTTGCGCGCGGCGACTTCGAGCGCACCCTTGGAGATGTCGACGGCATCGACCGTGGCATTCGCGAAATGATGCGCGGCGAGGATCGCAAGACAGCCGGAGCCGGTGCAGAGATCGAGCACGCGCTCGACACCCGCGGGGTCGTCGATCAGCGAGCCGGGCTCGCCGTCGCCGCCGAAATGGGAATCCAGGAGCTCGCCGATGAAGGAGCGCGGGACGATGACGCGCTCGTCGACGTAGAACGGCAGGCCGCGCATGTAGATCTTGTTGACGAGATAAGCCGTCGGCTTGCGCGTGGTGATGCGCTTGTGGATGAGATCGAGCAGGGTCTTGCTTTCCGCCGCCGTGACGCAGGCATGGCCAAAGATCTCGAATTGGTCGGGATGCAGATGCAAGGCCTCGCAGACCAGGAAGACGGCCTCGGCGACCGGATCGGTCGTGCCATGGGCAAAGGCGAGCTTCGCCTCGGTGAAACGGCTCACCCCGTAGCGGACGAAATCGATCAGCCTGAGCAGCTCGCCGCGGCCGACCTTCGCGAGCCTTGGTGTGGCTTGCGCGAGTTTCGGTGCGGTGCGGCCGCGCGTTGTCTTCTTGGATGCTCTTGCCATCAGGATTTCGTCCAGCGTGCGGCGGCTTCGTCGTCACGGGCGTGGGCCTCGACCCAGCCGGTCCCGGTGGCGCTCTCTTCCTTTTTCCAGAACGGTGCGCTGGTCTTCAGGTAATCCATCAGGAACTCGGCCGCTTCGAACGCCGCCCGGCGGTGTTGCGAGGCGGTGAGCACCAGCACGATGTTCTGGCCGGGCACGAACCGCCCGACGCGGTGGATGACCGTCACGCCGTTGAGCGGCCAGCGCGAGATGGCCTCGTCGACGTGGCGCTGGATCTCCTCCTCTGCCATGCCGGGGTAATGTTCGAGCGTGAGCGCGGAGATCGTCGAACTGCCCTCGTCGGCGCGGCAGATACCGGAGAAGCTCACGACCGCGCCGATGTCGGTGCGGCTCCTGGTCAGGATCGCGATCTCGCGTGCGATGTCGAAATCGTCTTGCTGGATGCGAATGGTGACGGGGCAGGTCATGGTCTAGCCGCTTCTACACCTCTCCCATAGGGAGAGGTCGCGCTGAAGGCGCGGGTGAGGGGATCTGCTCTCTCGTGAGACCTGCGCTCCTCACCCGGATCGCTTCCGCGACATAGCCGAGGCTTTGCCTCGGCGTTCTCCAACACGGCCGCCGAAGGCGGCCTACGCCTCTCCCCGTTGGGGAGAGGTGAGGCGAGGTCGCACGCTGGTCTGTTCGACAACATCGGCCTAGCCGCCGGTCATCGGCGGGAAGAACGCGATCTCGCGGGCACCTGCGATCGCGGCATCCGACTTGACGTGGGCGTGGTCGATCGCGGCGCGGATCACCTTGGGCTTCTCGAACGCGTAGGCGTAGGCCTCGCTTTGAGCGGACAGCCAGGCGATCAGCTCCTCGACGGTGCGCACGGTCGCGGGCGGCTCGATGGTCTCCTCGGCCTTGCCGATGCGCTCGCGCACCCAGGCGAAGTACTTCACCTTCATCCTTCATCCTCCTTGATGAGATGATGGATGCCGGCGCGGAAATAGTCGTAGCCGGTGTACATGGTCAACAGCGCCGAGGCCCACAGCAGGACGAGGCCGATCAGCGAGACGACGGGAACGATCTCGTCGCCGGCGGGACCTGCGAGCAGGAAGCCGATGGCGACGAGCTGAACGGTGGTCTTCCATTTGGCGAGCTTGGTCACGGGCACGCTGACGCGAAGCGCCGCGAGATATTCGCGCAGGCCCGAGACCAGGATCTCGCGGCACAGGATCACGATGGCGGCCCACAGCGACCAGCCATGGATGATGCCGTCGGCGGCCAGCATCAGGAGGCAAGAGGCGACCAGCAGCTTGTCGGCGATCGGGTCCAGCATCCGGCCGAACGCCGATTGCTGATTCCAGATCCGCGCGTAATAGCCGTCGAGATAGTCCGTGACCGCGGCACCGATGAAGATGGCGACCGCGACCCAGCGCAGCCACAGCGGATAGTCCATGATCGACTGCGCATAGATGCATCCGACCACGACCGGGATCGCGGCGATCCGGCCATAGGTCAGGATGTTCGGGAGGGACATCGCGCGGCTGGTCGTCCCTCGTGTCGTGGCGATGTTCATCCGTCCTACCAATACCGCTGATGGCCTGAGGTCAACCGTTCCTCCCACATGGGCTACGGGATGCGACGACGATATGACCCCGTCCCCTTTAGTTCATCCCGGCTGGGGATGGAAATACTCGAAAATCCGGCGGGCACTCTCGGCGCTGACCCCCGGAACCTTACCGAGATCGGCGATCGAGGCCCGTTCGATCTCCTTCAGGGTTCCGAAATGGTGCAGCAAGGCGCGTTTGCGCGACGGGCCGATGCCTGGGATCTCCTGCAAGCCGGCCTCACGGATGTCCTTCTTGCGCAGCTTGCGGTGCGAGCCGATGACGAAGCGGTGGGCCTCGTCTCGGAGCCGTTGGATGAAATAGAGCACGGGATCGCGCGGCTCGAGCTTGATCGCCTCGCGCTCCGGCATGAACAGGGTCTCGCGGCCGGCATCCCGGTCGGGCCCTTTGGCGACCGACATCAGCGAGACCTGGGTCAGGCCGAGATTGGCAAAGATCTCCCTGACGGCGTTGAGCTGGCCGCGGCCGCCGTCGATGATCACGAGGTCGGGCCATTGCGGGAAGTCGTCGTCTTTCGCCTTGCCGGCGGCGTCCTCGGGCGGATTGATCAGGCGCTTGAAGCGGCGCTCCAGCACCTCGCGCATCATGGCGTAGTCGTCGCCCGGCGTGAGCCCTTCCGACTTGATGTTGAACTTGCGGTACTGGTTTTTCACGAAGCCATCGGGTCCCGCGACGATCATGGCACCGACCGCATTGGTGCCCTGGATGTGGCTGTTGTCGTAGACCTCGATGCGCTTGGGCGCATGCGGTAGGCCGAGCGTGGTGGCCATGGCGTCGAGCAGGCGGCTTTGCGTGGCAGTATCCGCGAGCTTGCGGCCGAGCGCCTCGCGCGCATTGGTCAGCGCGTGTGCGACGAGTTCCTTCTTCTCGCCGCGCTTGGGCGCGGTGACCTCGACCTTGTGGCCGGCCTTGATCGCCAGCGCGTTGGCGAGCAGCTCGCTCTCTTCGATCTCGTGCGAGAGCAGAATGACTTTCGGCGGCGGCTTGTCGTCGTAGAACTGGGCAAGGAACGCGCTCAGCACTTCCTCCGGTGTGAAGGTCTTCTCCGCGCGCGGGAAATAGGCGCGGTTGCCCCAGTTCTGGCCGGTGCGGAAGAAGAACACCTCGACGCAGGAAAAGCCGCCCTCCTGGTGGATGGCGAACACGTCGGCTTCCTCCACGGTGCGCGGATTGATGCCCTGCTGCGACTGGATCGCCGACAGCGCGGCGAGGCGGTCGCGGTAGAGCGCGGCGCGCTCGAATTCGAGCTCGCTGGCCGCCTTCTCCATCTCGCCGGCAAGCTCCTGCTTCACCGCATGGCTCTTGCCGGAGAGGAAGTCCGTCGCCTCGCGCACCAGCGTCGTATAGCCGCCGAAGTCGATCTCGCGGGTGCAGGGCCCGGCGCAGCGGCGGATCTGGTAGAGCAGGCAGGGCCGGGTGCGGCTCTCGAAGAAGGAATCCGTGCAGGAGCGGATCAGGAACGCGCGCTGAAGTGCGGTGATGGTGCGGTTGACGGCGCCGGCAGAGGCGAACGGGCCGAAATAGCGCCCGGGCCGGGTCTGCGCGCCGCGATGCTTGAGGATCTGCGGAGCCCAATGGTCGCCGGTGATCAGGATATAGGGAAACGATTTGTCGTCGCGCAGTTGCACGTTGAAGCGCGGCCGCAGCTGCTTGATGAGGTTGGCTTCCAGCAGCAGCGCCTCGGTCTCGGTGTTGGTCGAGACGATCTCCACGGTCACCGTGGCCGCGATCATGCGCAGGATGCGGGCCGGCTGCGGCGCGCTCTGGCGCGCATAGTTCGACAGGCGCTTTTTGACGTTCTTGGCCTTGCCGACATAGAGCACGTCGGCATTGGCATTGAGCATGCGGTAGACGCCGGGCGAGGTCGGGGCCAGCCGGACCGCGCGCTCGATCGCCTCATGGCCGATCGCCAGCGGACCTTCGCCGACCGCGCCGCTCTCTTCGAGGATGTCAGGCAGCAGCGCATCGTCCTCATCCTCGCCGCCGGTGGTGGCGGGATCGAGGTCCGGCGGCGTCAGGCTCTCCGGCGGCGCGTTGGTTGTATCAGGGCGGAGCGGTTTGCGCGCGCGCTCGTCCGGACTGTCGGGGGAATCGTGAACCATGGGGCGAATTTAGGCGCTGGGGGGACCGATTTGAAGTTCCGGCCATGCCGCGCGCACAGGCAGGCGGCGCAGTTCCCGGTAACGCTTGCTTAAGCCTGTTAACAGCGCGGTAACCCGGCTTAACAGGCCTTTAACTTAAAACTCTCGATAAATCCTACGCGAAAAAGTCGTGGTTCCGTAACCATGCGGTGGCCTCGCGCGGCGGCGCGGCATCGTGGGGGCGGCAAGTTGTGTTGGAGAGTACCGATGAAGTGGTTCGTTGTGGGCGCAGCCGCGTTGGTTGCCGCCGGCTGGACAGCTTCGGCAGAGGCCGCCGATCTCAATTACGGGCCGCGTGCGCCCTATACCGTCAACCAGCCGCTGAATGCGTATAGCTGGGCCGGTCCCTATCTCGGCGGCAACATCGGCTACGAATGGGGCTCAGTCGACAACAACCCGGCAAAGCCGTCCGGCTTCGTCGGCGGCGTGCAGGCCGGCTATAATTTCCAGAACGGCCCGTGGGTGTTCGGCGTCGAGGGCGACATCCAGGCAGCCGGCGCCGACGACACCTTCGCGCCGTGGAAGTTCTCAAATCCGTGGTTCGGCACGCTGCGCGGCCGCGCCGGCTATGCGTTCAGCAACGTGCTGTTCTACGGCACCGCAGGCCTCGCCTTCGGCGAGCTGCGCGCGCAGACCTTCGGCTGGACGGAGTCGCACACCAGCGCCGGCTGGACCATCGGCGCCGGCGCCGAAGTCGGGCTCGCGCCGAACTGGAGCGCGAAGCTCGAATACCTCTACATCGATCTGTCGACGAGCCAGTTCGCGATTACAGGCGTGTCCAACGGCTATAGCGCCAGTGTTGTGCGCGCAGGCGTGAACTATCACTTCTGATAGCTGAAGAAGAAAATACCGGACACAACTTCCCGGCCGCTCGCGGCCGGGATTTTTTTAGCCAGGCGCGCTAGGAGAGGATGACCAAGTTGACCGCCTTCGGTCCCTTCCCCTTCTTGTCCGGTTCGACTTCGAAAGTAATACGCTGTCCTTCGGCAAGGTCCTTCAATCCCGCCCGCTCCACAGCGGTGATGTGAACGAAGACATCACGACCGCCGTCGTCAGGTTTGATGAAACCGTAGCCGCGCTCGCCGTTGAAGAACTTGACCGTCCCCGTCATGGCCATCGGGAAACTCCCCCTCATTGCTCCTCCGTCGCGACGCAGACTCACGTCACGACATGACCGGGCCTCACGAAGCCCGGGAGCTGGCCATCCTTGGGCGGACCTCATCGGTCCGTCGGATCTTTCTTAGGCCTTCACTCCGCCGCAACCATTCGCGGAAGCGGAACGTAAAGCCAGTCACGCAAACAGCATAATACGGTTCGTTGCAGATTGACTACCGCTCCTGCATCTTTTTCCCAAGAATGCCGGAGTGTTACGGTCGAGGTACCTCTAATCGGAATCTGGCAGCGCCGCCCTGGCCAAGCGGCATTTCGAGCTCCGGCAGGATGGTCTTGAGTTCGCCTTGCAGTGTGTAGGGGGGATTGACAATCAGGAGCCCCGTGGAGGTGAGCGCTGCGCCATCAAGCTGCGGCGACACGCTGAATTCGAGGCGCAGACATTTTCCGGGAGGCTTTGCTGCGGCTGCGAGCCGTGCCACCGATTGCGCCAGCGTGTCGGTGGCGCGCCGGTTCTTGGCCGGATACCAGATTACATAGATACCGGTCGGCCATTTCGCGAAGGCCTTTGCGAAGGCTTCGCCGAGCTTTTCGAACTCGTCCTTGTCCTCGAACGGCGGATCGATCAGCACGAGGCCGCGTCGCTCCTTCGGCGGTACGAAGGCGGGCAGCGCGACCCAGCCGTCGAGATCGACGACGCGGGCCTGCTCGTCGCGTCGCAGCACGTCGATCAGCGCCTTGCGCGCCTTCGGCTCGAGCTCGCAGGCAACGAGCCGGTCCTGCGGCCGGAGCAGGCCGCGCGCGATCAGCGGCGAGCCCGGATAAGCCTTGAGCTCGCCCTTCGGATTGAAGGCGCGGACGATGTCGAGATAGGGTTTCGTCAGCGCCGCAGTCTCGTTGGAAAGACGTGCCTGCATCAGCCGCGCGATGCCGGTCAGCCACTCGCCGCCGCGCCGCGCCTCGTCGCTTTCGAGATCGTAGAGCCCGGCGCCGGCATGGGTGTCGATGACGCGGAACGCGCCCGGCTTGTCCTGCAGGTACGTGATGATGCGCGCCAGCACGATGTGCTTGATGACATCGGCGAAGTTGCCGGCATGGAAAGCGTGGCGGTAGTTCATGGCGGACAGTTACGACATCGCGCGATGAAAGTAACTGCCGTCATTTCGGGCGGTGCGTTAGCACCGAGCTATGGTGCGCAATTGCGCACCTGAGAATCCCGAGATTCCGGGTCTGGTGCTAGCGCACCATCCCGGAATGACGACGAGAGAGTTGTGCCTCAACCGCCCCTGATCGGCGGCATCGTCACCTGGTCGCGGCGGCAGGCGCGGCGGTCGGTTTCCTCGCAGGAGCGGAATTGCAGATCCTTGCTGAGGCAAATGCGCACTTCGGACAGCCGCGTCCGGTTGCAGGTGACCGAAATGGCGGCATTGCTCAGGCCCGGATTGGCCTTGATGAAGGCCTCCTCGACCTCCGCCGGCGCCACGGTCTTGGCCTGCGACAAGTCGAGATACTCGGCCGGAATTTTGATCGCGGCGCGCGCCTTGCGGATCATCTCGAAATAGCTGCGGCCTTCGAGACCGGAGCAGGTGCCGTGCTTGTCCCATTCGTTGAAGATCAGGCCCGGCGCCGGCATCAGATCGAGCATTGAGGAGACGATGTTGCGGTTCAGCCGCGGCGCCGGCCGCTGGCAATATTCGGGGAAACCGCTCTCATATTGCGGCCATAGCCCGTGCACCACGAAGGCGTAGGGCCGGCCGCTGCACTGGATCTGGGAGCGGCCGCCGCGCTCCGCCGCCTCCTCGCAGAACGAGGGCGACCATGACAGCGACAGCACATAGAAATCGAATTCGCCGGGCGCGTTCTGCCGCTTGTCCTGCGCCTTGGCGCCGCCGGCCAGCGTGACCAGCCCGGCAGCCAGGGTCAGCGAGATCATCAGGCGGGAGAATGAATGCAATCTGGAATGAAACATGGCGATGCCCCTCAACTAGACTGTGCAGCCAGCCTAGCAGGCGAAAGGAACATTTCAAGAACAAAATTCAGCCGAGACACGTTCGGCGGCCTGATCGGGCCGAATCAGGCTTCTCGAATTACTGCCGGGCAGCGCGGCAGGCCGGATTGTAGGCCCAGTTGCGGTCGAGCCCGACCACGCACCATTCGACGCCGTTGCCGTAGCCGGCAAAGCCGCCGTCCTCGATGATCGAGAAATGCACCTTGCGCACCTTGCCGTCGTTGAGCAGGGCGTCGCCGGTGCAATAGCGGCGCGGAATGTTGTCGGACTGCCAGGGCCGGAACGCGACCTCGTGAACGGCGGCGAACCCCGTGATCTTCAACGGGGAATTCCAGAACGAGCTTTCCTTCTCCCAGAACTGGGTGGCAATCGTCGGCAGCGCCTTGTCGCAATCGGCGACGGCGCCGTCATAGCGCGGCCCGCTCAGCCAGAAGTTCAACTCGAGCGGATTGGCGGCCTTCGCCTCACCGAGCGACAGCGCTCCGAACATGAGGCCGAGCACGGTGGCAAAGCGGAGCGATTTCAGGGAGAGGGCGCGCATGGGCAATCCGGACAGCTGGTCTTGCGAAGTTCGGACGGTGCCGCGAAGGCCGGGCGGGGTCAAGTGCAGCGCGGCAACACTTGGCGAGGAGTTGACCATAAGGGCGTGGCCGGCAGGGCTTCGGTTCTTTTCACTTCCATCCCGGCGCCGTAAACTGGCGCCTCCAAACTGGAGTAACGGGAATGCGAATCATTGCGGCCGCGGGCCTTCTCGCCCTGGGTATTTTGGCGAGCCAATCGGCGCGCGCTGACATCCTTCCGGTCCCGCCGTTCAAGGGCAACGACACCGGCGGCATCATCGCCTATTCGATGGCGACCCAGGTCGATGCCCGTCAGGTCGCGGTCGATCACTGCGCGCGCTACGGCAAGGTCGTGAAATTCCTCGCGGTGCAGGCCTATGAGGGCGGCTATATCTCGTTCTCCTGCCGCTGGGTGCCCTATGGCGCCGCCGAACAGCCGATCCGCACGCTGTACTGAGGCGTCGTCGTAACGCTGCCTCTCTCAAGCCGGGAGCCTCGAACATGACGCGCAAACTCGCTTTGCTCGGCTCAAGCCTTTGCCTCGTCTTGTCGGCGGGCGCAGCCGGCGCCGACGACCTGCCGGTGCGCAAGGCCGGTCTCTGGGAAATGAAGATGGTCAGGAGCGGCTCGGCGATGCCCGAAATGACCATGCAGCACTGCACTGACGAGACCGTCGACAAGGAGATGAGCAACAACGTCTCCCCGATGGCCAAGCAGATCTGCTCCAAGCAGGACATCAAGAAGACCGCGACCGGCTATGTCAGCGATTCCGAGTGCAGCGTCGCCGGCATCAGCACGACCTCGCATGCCGAGATTACGGGCGATTTCAATTCTGCCTACACGGTGAAGACCTCCTCGCACGCGCAAGGCGGCGCTGCCGGTGCCGCGGGCCGCGATACCTCCATGACGCTCGAAGCGAAGTGGCTAGGCGCCTGCAAGCCGGACCAGAAGCCGGGCGACATCGTGATGCCCGGCGGCTTCAAGATGAACGTGCGCGACGTGGACAAGCTGAAAGCGTTGCTGCCGAAGTAAGCGGCAAATGCCGGTGTGCTCCCTCGCCCCGTTCTTACGGGGCCGCGACGAGCTTCGCTCGCGCTGGAAGGGTCGGGGTGAGGGGCCTCTCTCCGCGAATGAGATTGTCCTGAGACCTGTACCCCCTCATTCGATCGGCGATCGAATTCGACCTCTCTCCGCAAGCGGGCGAGGTAAGAAACTACACCGGAATTCTCACGCTTGCTCTCAATCCCCCCATCGGGCTGTCGCCGAGCGTGATGTCGCCGCCGTGGGAGCGGGCGATGTCGCGGGCGATGGCGAGGCCGAGGCCCGTGCCGCCTTCATCCTGGTTGCGGGCGTTGTCGAGCCGCAGGAACGGCTTGAACACCTCTTCGCGCAAGTGGACGGGAATGCCCGGGCCGTCGTCATCGACGGTGACGGTGAGATAGCGGTGATCGCGCTGGCCGGTGATGGCGATGGCCTTGCCGTAGCGCGCGGCGTTGGTGACGAGGTTGGCGAGGCAGCGCTTGAACGAGGCCGGCTTCACCGTGACGACGGGCAGGCCGTGGAAGGCCACGGTCGCGGTGTGGCCGTGGCGCTCGGCATCGCTGCGCAGCTCTTCCAGGGCCTGCGCCATGTCGGTCGGCTGCGACTGCTCGCCGGAATCGCCGCGGGCAAAAGCGAGGTAATCCTCCAGCATCATTGACATCTCGTCGACGTCCTTGCGCATGCCCTCGAGCTCGGGATTGTCGCCGATCAGCGCCAGCTCGAGCTTGAAGCGGGTCAGGATTGTGCGCAGGTCATGGCTCACGCCGGCGAGCATCGCGGTGCGCTGCTCCATGGTGCGCTCGATGCGCGACTTCATCTCGATGAAGGCGACCGCCGCGCGCCGCACCTCGCGCGCACCTCTGGGTCTGAAGTTCGGGGCTTCGCGGCCCTTGCCGAAGCTTTCGGCGGCGTCGGCAAGGCGCAGGATCGGCTTGATCTGGTTGCGCAGGAACAGCACCGCAACGATCAGCAGGATCGAGGACGTGCCGACCATCCAGAACAGGAAGATCTCCGAGTTCGAGGCATAGGCCGCGCTGCGCTGCGCGAACACGCGCATCACGGCATCGTCGAGCTGGATGCGGATCTCGACCAGGTTGGAGCGGCCGACGGTGTCGATCCAGAACGAGCGTCCGATCTGGCGGCCGAGCTGCACCGACAGCGTCTGGTCGAGCAGCGAGAAGAACGGCTTTGGTCCCGGCGGCGGCATGTCACCGGCGGGCAGGAAATCGACGACGAGGCCGAGGCGTTGCTGCGCGATGCGGCGGATCTGGTCGCGGTCCTTGTCCTGCGGATAGCCCTTGTAGACGTCGATCAGCGCGGCGATGTCCTGCACCACCGCGGCTGACAGGCGGCGCGTCACCGTATTCCAGTGTCGCTCCATGAACACGAAGGCGACGACCGATTGCAGGATCACCATCGGCACGATCATGATCAGCAGCGCGCGGGCATAGAGCCCGGTCGGCATCCAGCCCTTGAACGCATTGCCCATCCAGCCATTGGCGGCCGAGACGCGGCCGGCGGCGCTCTTCAGAAGCGTCAGGCCGGTATCGATCGTGCTCATCGCTCGCGCTTCACTGATTTATGGCGAGGCCACCAGGCGGTAGCCGATGCCCCGCACCGCCTGGAGGAACAGCGGATTGGCGGGATCGGTCTCGATCTTGCGCCGGAGGCGGTTGATCTGCACGTCAACGGCGCGCTCGTTGACGCTGCCATTGCCGGTCAGCGCGCTGCGCGGCACGGTCTCGCCCGGTGTCTCCGACAGGATCCGCAGCATCTCACGCTCGCGGTCGGTGAGGTGGATGACCTCCTCGCCCTGGCGCAATTCGCCGCGATCGAGATGGTAGACATAGGGGCCGAAGGCGATCTTCTCGATCACCGCGGTTTGTGGCGGCGGCGCGGCGCGCTTGAGGATGTTGTTGATGCGCAGCGCCAGCTCGCGCGGCTCGAACGGCTTTGCCACGTAATCGTCGGCGCCGATCTGCAGCCCCTCGATGCGGGCCTCGGCTTCATGCCGCGCCGTCAGCATCACGATCGGCACCGAGGACGAGGTCCGGATGAAGCGGGCGAGGTCGAAGCCGGTCTCGCCGGGCATCATGACGTCGAGGATCAGCAAGTCGAAATGCAGGCTCTGAAGCTTTGAACGCGCATCGCTGGCGCTGGCGGCGGTCGAGACGCGGTAGCCTTCTGCGGCGAGGAAGCGCGAGAGCAGATCGCGGATGCGGCGGTCGTCATCGACCAGCAGGAGATGCGGGGCGTCATCGGCCGGTTGCGCCGGCGGGCGGGCGAGCGTGGCAGCGAGCGGCACGGTCATTCCTTCCTGTCTTGATTGACGGAAGCGAAGATCGTCTCGAGCACCTTGTCCGGATCGTCGCGGTCGATCATCGCGCGCAGGAAGCGCTTGACGGTCTCGGCGTCCTGCGGCGCCATCTCGGCGAGCGCTCTCGTGATCCGCGTGGTCTGGAGCCCGGCGAGCTTCTGCACCAGCGCCTCGCCCTTGGGCGTTGCGTAGAGCAGCCGCTGGCGACGGTCATTGTCGCCGGTCTTCTGCACGATATAGCCCTCGTCCAGCAGCTGCTTGAGCACGCGGCCGAGCGACTGCTTGGTGATCCTGAGGACGTCGAGCAGGTCGGCGACCTTCAGCCCGGGATAGCGGTACACGAAATGCATGACCCGGTGATGGGCCCGGCCGAAGCCGAAGGCTTCCAGCTCCTGGTCAGGATCGCCGACGAAATCGCGATAGGCGAAGAACAGCAGCTCGATGATATCCCAGCGCAAATTGCCTCCGTCACCCGCGGCCGGCCGCGGCTCGGCAGCGTCTTGGGAGGGAGTCGCGAAATTTATGTCAGGCATATTGACGTATCTTGGGTTCAATGTTACAAAACCATCGAGCCGCACGAAATTTTAGGTCGTTTTGTGTCGGGCGGCATCGAAGCAGGTCGGCCGGAGTGAGCCGGACAGCGGCGACGGCCGGAGCAGATCTACCGTGCGATTGTCGAGCGGCATTTCGGCAAAACATACTGGACTTCCGCCTTCTGCAAAAGCATGTCCTCGGCGACATGCTGGCCACGGAAACCGGCCGTAACATGGCTGGCGGCGGTCCGGCCAGAAACTCAATCAAGCCAGCCGGGCCCGGATACGGGCAGGCGGGCGCCAGAACAGCGCCGCGACCGGCAGCGGGAGGCAAGGACATGAGCATGACATTCGACATCCAGCCCGCTTCCAATCCCACGCCAGAGAAGGACCGCGTCGCCAAGCTGGTCGACCCCGGCTTCGGGCGGATCTTCACCGATCACATGGCGATCGTCCGCTACAATCAGGCAAAGGGCGGCTGGTACGAAGCGAAGATCGAGGCGCGCGCCAACTTCCAGCTCGATCCGGCCGGCGCCGTGCTGCACTACGCCCAGGAAATCTTCGAGGGGCTCAAGGCCTACAAGCGCGACGATGGCGGCGTGAACCTATTCCGTCCCGACGCCAATGCGCGCCGCTTCAAGGACTCGGCCGATCGCATGGCGATGGCGCAGCTGCCTGAGGACGTCTTCCTCGAGGCGGTCGAGCAGGTCGTGCGTATCGACCGTGCCTGGATGCCGGGTGGCGAGGGCAGTCTTTACCTGCGTCCCTTCATGATCGCGAGCGAGACCTTCCTCGGCGTCAAGCCGTCGTCCGAATACATCTTCGCGGTCATCGCGTCGCCTGTCGGCTCCTACTTCAAAGGCGGTCCTGCGCCGGTCTCGATCTGGGTCTCGGAAAATTATACGCGCGCTGCCGTCGGCGGCACCGGCGCCGTCAAATGCGGCGGCAATTATGCCGCGAGTCTGCGCGCCCAGGCCGAGGCGATCCAGCACGGCTGCGATCAGGTCGTGTTCCTCGACGCGCTTGAGCGCCGCTACATCGAGGAGCTCGGCGGCATGAACGTGTTCTTCGTGTTCGACGACGGCTCGCTCTCGACGCCGCCGCTCGGCACCATCCTGCCCGGCATCACCCGCGACTCCATCATCACGCTCGCCCGCGATGCCGGAAAGACCGTTCGCGAGGAGCCGTACGCGCTCGATCAGTGGCGCAAGGATGCGGCCTCCGGCAGGCTGAAGGAAGCGTTCGCCTGCGGCACCGCGGCGGTGATCTCGCCGATCGGCAAGGTGCGCTCGGTGAGCGGCGACTTCGAGATCTCGGGCGGCGCGGCCGGCCCCGTCGCCATGGGCCTGCGCAAGCAGCTCGTCGACATCCAGTACGGCCGCACCAACGATCCGCACAACTGGATCCGCAAGGTGCTTTGAGGCCTCGTGTCCCGGACGCGCGAAGCGCGAGCCGGGACCCAGAATGCAAGTTGCTGGGCCCCGGATCAGCAGCGCACCACGCCGCCGAGAAGCGGCGCGCTGCGCAGCATCCGGGGAACGCCAGCAGCCAGCAGTTGCTGCATCGCGCGTCGGCTGGTAAACGCCGCGCATGGCCGAGAAACCCAAAAAACCCCAGAAACTGAAGGCGCGCCTGCCGCGCGGGCTCGAGGATCGCGACCCCGCCGCGATCCGGGCGACGCGCGAGATGGTCGAGAAGATCCGCGCCGTCTACGAGCTCTACGGTTTTGAGCCGGTGGAGACGCCGGCGATGGAATACACCGACGCGCTCGGCAAGTTCCTGCCCGACCAGGACCGTCCGAACGAGGGTGTATTCTCGTTCCAGGACGACGACGAGCAGTGGATCAGCTTGCGCTACGACCTGACCGCGCCGCTCGCGCGCTATGTCGGCGAGCGCTACGGCACCGACGGTCTGGTGTTGCCCTATCGCAGCTACCGCGTGGGCTACGTGTTCCGCAACGAGAAGCCCGGCCCCGGCCGCTTCCGCCAGTTCATGCAGTTCGACGCCGACACCGTCGGCTCGGCGACGCCGGCGGCGGATGCCGAGATCTGCATGATGGCGGCGGACACGATGGAGGCGCTCGGCATTGCGCGCGGCTCCTACGTCGTGAAGGTCAACAACCGCAAAGTGCTGGACGGCGTTCTCGAAGCCATCGGTCTCGGCGGCGACGAGAACGCCGCACGCCGCCTGACGGTGCTGCGCGCGATCGACAAGCTCGACAAGTTCTCCGCCGACGAAGTTCGCAAGCTGCTCGGTCCCGGACGATGGGATGGCGGCGAAGAAGGCAAGGGCGACTTCACCAAGGGCGCCAGTCTGAGCGAAGCCGAAGCGGATGTTGTTCTCGCCATCACCAAGCCGCGCGACGATTGGAAAGAGGCGATCGCCGCGGCGGAAACCTACCTCGCCAAGAGCGAAGTCGGTCAGGCCGGCGTGAGCGAGCTGGAAGAGATCGCAAAACTGGTGACGGCGTCGGGTTACGGTGCGGACCGCATCAAGATCGATCCCTCCGTCGTGCGCGGTCTCGAATATTATACCGGCCCTGTCTACGAGGTCGAACTGCTGCTGGAGACCAAGGACGAGAAGGGGCGCCCGGTGCGGTTCGGGTCGGTCGGTGGCGGCGGGCGTTATGACGGTCTCGTCTCGCGCTTCCGCGGCGAGCCGGTGCCGGCGACCGGCTTCTCGATCGGCGTCTCGCGCCTGCAGGCCGCGCTGACCTTGCTCGGCAAGCTCGACACCCGGCCCGAGTTCGGGCCTGTCGTGGTCACCGTGTTCGATCGCGACCGCGCCGCCGACTATCAGAAGATGGTCGCGTCCCTGCGCACCGCAGGCGTCCGTGCCGAGCTCTATCTGGGCAATCCCAAGAACATGGGCAACCAGCTCAAATATGCCGATCGTCGCAATTCTCCTTGCGTGATCATCCAAGGCTCGGACGAAAAGGCGCGCGGCGAAGTGCAGGTCAAGGACCTGATCGAGGGCGCCAAGGCCGCCGCTGCGATCGCCTCCAACCAGGAATGGCGCGAGACGAGGCCGGCGCAGTTCTCGTGCAGCGAAGCCGATCTCGTCGCCAAGGTGCGCGAGGTCCTCGCGCGCCATGACGTAGAGTGGGGATAGCCATTCCGGCAGGCCGTCATGCTCGGGCTTGTCCCGGGCATCCACGTCTTGTTTGATGGAAGAGAACGTGGATGGCCGGGACAAGCCCGGCCATGACGAAAAGCAGGGAGACGACAATGCCTGAGATCACCATCAGCATGGCCGAAGGCCGCACCGACGAGCAGAAGGCCGGCATGATGCGCGACATCACCCAGGCGCTTGTGAAGAATCTCGGCGTCGATGCCGATGCCGTCGTCATCCAGATCAACGAAGCTCCGCTCCGCCACAAGATGAAGGGCGGCAAGACGTTCGTGGAGCGCGCGGCGGCGGCGAAGAAGTGACGCGTTAGCGTCATTCCGGGGCAGCCCGCCAGGGCTGAACGCGGAGTCTCGCGCCGTAAAACTTCTGGATTCCGGGTTCGCGCTTGGCGCGCCCCCGGAATGACGAGCAAGCACCATGGACGCACGCGACTTCATCAAGATCGGCATGAGCGCCGAGCGCACGCTGGTGGTTCCGGCCGAGCGCACGGTCGGGCATTTCGTGCCTGATATGCCGATGATCTATGCGACGCCGATGATGATCCTGGAGATGGAGATGACGTCGGGCGATGCGATCCGCTCAGCGCTACAGCCGGGCTGGGTCACGGTCGGCACCGAGGTCGACATCCGCCATCTCGCAGCAGCGCTGGTCGGCGCGACGGTGCGGACCACCGCGAAAGTGGTTGCGGTCGAGCGCCGCGTCATCCGCTTCGAGGTGGAGGCATACGAAGGCACGCGCAAGCTCGGCGAGGGTCGCCATGCGCGCGGGCTCGTCAATGTCGAGATGTTCAACAAGCGATTGCTCGCAGGCACGAAGCCGTAGGGTGGGCGAAGGCGCAAAGCGCCGTGCCCACCATCCCTCCGTGATGGATAGAGATCGTGGGCACGCTTCGCTTTGCCCACCCTACGGCATCTTGCTACTTGGCCAATTCCCTGGATCGCTTCGTCGCCGCCGCGATCGCTCGGATCATCAACTCGCGCAGGCCGGGCTCGCCCATCAGCACGCCGAGCGCCGCCGCGGTGGTGCCGCCGGGCGAGGTGACGTTCTGCCGCAGCGTGGCGGAAGGGAGCTCCGACTGGTGCAATAGCTCGCCGGCGCCGGCGACGGTCTCGCGCGCAAGCTTGGTCGCCAGCGCCTCGGGCAATCCTGCCTCCATTCCGGCGCGGGCCAGTTCTTCGGCGAGCAGGAACACATAGGCTGGGCCCGAGCCGGACACGGCGGTCACCGCGTCCATCAGGCCTTCATCCTCGACCCATTCGACCGAGCCGGTGGCGCGTAGCAGCGCGTCGGCCACCGCGCGCTGCGCGGCGCTGACATTCTTCGCCGCGACCGCCACGGTGATGCCACGGCCGATCGCGGCCGGCGTGTTCGGCATCGCGCGCACCACCGCGCCGCCGATGACTGCTTCGAGCAAGGCGATCGTGGTTCCCGCCATGATCGAAACCACCGAGGTCTTGCCGGATACGAACGCTTTCAGCTTCGCGCCGGCCTCGCGGAACATCTGCGGCTTCACCGCGACGACCATGGTCTCGACAGCGCCTGTCGACGCCACATCGGGATTGAGTGCGACGCCCTTGGTGGCCAGCGCGGTGATCTCGGGCGAGATGAAGGGATCGACGACCGCGACGCGGCGCGGGTCGAGCCCGCCGGCCAGCCATCCGGTCAGCATCGCGCCGCCCATCTTGCCGGCGCCGGCGAGGAGGATGGTGCCGGTGATGTTTTGAAGAGTGCTGTTTGCCATCGTTGCCGCCACATGCTCGATGTCGCCCCCGCGAATGCGGGGACCCCTGCGCGGGCGCTTGCGCTCGTCGCATAACCACACGCGGTTCTAGTGGATGAAGGTGCTGGCAACAAGCCGCGTGCCCCAAGGGGCATCACGCGGTATGGATCCCCGGATGTTCGCTGCGCTCGTCCGGGACGACGGCGGTGGGTGAGGCGCGCCTTACGCCTCTCCCGCCGTGTCGAACATCGCCGCGTCCATGGCCTGCGCGGTGGTCTTGCCGGCCCACACCACGAACTGGAACGCCGGGAAGTAGCGCTCGCAGGCATGGATCGCGCCGGCGAGCATGGCCTCGCATTGCGCGGTCGAGGCGGTGAGCCCGCCCGGCAGCACCAGTGCCTGGCGATGCATGATCATGCCGGTGTTGGTCCACAGGTCGAAATGGCCGATCCACAATTGCTCGTTGACCGCAGCGACGAGCCGCTGCACCTCGCCGCGGCGCGGAAGCGGAATCTTCATGTCGAACGCACAGGCCAGATGCAGCGCCTCGATCTCGCCCATCCAGGTGAAGGAGAGCTGGTAGTCGGTCCATTGTCCCTTCGAGACAATGGTGAGCTCGTCCTCGCCGGAGCGTTCGAACGGCCAGTTATTGCTGGCGGCGATATCCTCGACCACCGCGAGCGGGTGATTTCGGGAATCGATATTGCCTTCGAGCAGGGACATGCCGTCTCGACCTCTTGCCTTCTTGTTGTCTTTGATACGCACGCGGTTAGGTCCGGCGCGCGCTCCCTAAACGTCGTCGATCGCGGGAGTCGCTTTCGCGATCTCCCTCGGATCGGCGCGGCCTGTCGCGGATCAAGTGATGTGATTTGCGGAATCTGCGCAACTGGCTGCCGAGTCCGTCCACAAGCCAGGACTCCTTCGTCCACAGCTCATCTCTTGGCCACAATTCTTAATGACGAGAACAAACCGGAATCGGATTCCCTGAAAGCGCCGATCGTTAATTCCGCCCCGCGATGACCGCACCGCCCCGGCGGCATGGGACCATGCGGTTTTTCCATGCCGAACGCGCTTGCTGTGGCCCCGAACCGGCGTCATATTTCCTTTCAGGTCGCTCAATCCCGAGCGGCCGATGTTCTCAGGGCGGGGTGAAAGTCCCCACCGGCGGTAAGGGCCGAAAGGCCCAAGCCCGCGAGCGCCTTCCGTGAGGGTTATCCCGAAGGGAAGGGTCAGCAGATTCGGTGCAACTCCGAAGCCGACGGTTAAAGTCCGGATGAAAGAGAACGGTCGGTGGCAGACGCATCGCAAGGTGCGGCTGTTTGTCGTTCCGTGTGCCCTGATTCTGGTCCTTAACTGAGGAAAGCCATGAATCAGATGTTGCAAGACCCCCAAACCGAAACGTCCGAAGTCACCCAACCGCCGGTTCCGCAAGGACCGGTGACGGAGCATCCCCGCTTTGCCAAGCCGCAGCGGGTGGCCTTCGTTCAGGCCTGCTGGCACCGCGACGTGGTCGCGGAAGCCCGCATCGCCTTCATGAAGGAGGCCGAGGCGCGCCACCTCACCCATGTCGACGTGTTCGAGGTGCCGGGCTCGTTCGAGATTCCGCTGCACGCGCAGATCCTCGCCAAGACGCGGCGCTACACTGCGATCGTCGCGGCCGGTCTCGTCGTCGACGGCGGCATCTATCGCCACGAATTCGTCGCCGACACCGTGATCAAGGCGCTGATGGACGTGCAGCTGCGCACCGAGGTCCCGGTGTTCTCCGCGGTGTTGACGCCGCAGCAATTCCACGAGACCGAGGTGCATTACGACTTCTTCCGCCGGCACTTCGCCATCAAGGGCGTCGAGGTCGCGGCCGCCTGTGCGGAGACGTTGCTCGGCCTTGAGCGTCTGCGCGGCCAGGTCGCGGCGGGGATCGTGGGTTAGGCTGCAAAGTCATTCCGGGACGGCGCCTCAGCGCCGAACCCGGAATCTCAAGCCTCCGGGTTCTCGCTTCGCGGGCCCCGGAATGACGTCGATCGGCTAGTCGAACAGGCTCGATACCGACTCTTCCGCGGCGGTGCGCGCGATGGCGTCGGAGATCAGGCTGCCGATCGGCAGCGTGCGGATGTTCGGCGCCTTGGTCACCGCCTCGGTCGGCAGGATCGAGTCGGTGATCACGAGCTCCTTCAGCTTGGAGCCGGCGATGCGGGCGGCCGCGCCGCCCGAGAGCACGCCATGGGTGATGTAGGCGTAGACGTCCTTGGCGCCCTTGGCGATCAGCGCGTCGGCCGCGTTCACCAGCGTGCCGCCGGAATCGACGATGTCGTCGACGAGGATACAGGTGTAGCCGGCGACGTCGCCGATCACGTTCATGACCTCGGACTCGCCCGGGCGCTCGCGGCGCTTGTCGACGATGGCGAGCGGGGTGTTGATGCGCTTGGCGAGGCCGCGCGCACGCGCCACGCCGCCGACGTCGGGCGAGATCACCATCACCTTGGAGAGGTCGAACCGCTCCTTGATGTCGCGCACCATCAGAGGCGCTGCATAGAGATTGTCGGTCGGGATGTCGAAGAAGCCCTGGATCTGGCCGGCATGCAGGTCGAGCGTCATGACGCGGTCGACGCCGGCCTGCGTGATCAGATTAGCGACGAGCTTGGCCGAGATCGGGGTACGCGAACCGGACTTACGGTCCTGCCTTGCGTAGCCGAAATAGGGCAGCACCGCGGTGATGCGGCGCGCCGAGGAGCGGCGCAGCGCGTCGGTGATGATGAGCAATTCCATCAGATGGTCGTTGGCCGGGAACGAGGTCGACTGGATGATGAAGGCATCCGAGCCGCGGACGTTCTCCTGGATCTCGACGAAGATTTCCATGTCGGCGAAGCGCCGGACCACCGCCTTGGTCAGCGGCAGGTCGAGACCTTGCGCGATGGCCTGGGCGAGAGCCGGATTGGAGTTGCCGGCGACAAGCTTGATGGAGCCGTTCTTGGCCGACATGGACGCTTCCTCCCGCGCTTTGCTGGATACGACGTTCAACATCAGAGAATACCCACTGGCAGCACGGTTACGACGAGCGAGCAAATATCAGGCGAGAGGCTGCAATGGCAACCCGGGATGCTACGTTTTCCCTTCGAAAATCCTGAGTCGGGCCAACGGCTTGGCCGGTAGTTGGGGCCGTGGTTTAGCGGGGGTTATTGCGCGGCATAGCCGAGCGCCGAGGTCGGCATCTCAGGTGCGGGCGCCGCCGGAACGACGCTCGCCACCGCCGGTCCCCGCAAGCCGGGAGCCGCCCCCGGGGTATCCGGCGTCCCATTGATCATGTTGGAAAGTCCGCTGAATCCGGCCTGGGCGATCTTCCGCAGCACGAGGTCGTCGGCGGCTTGCCAAGGGTCACGCGTCGCATCGCGGCCGCCCTTGGCCGAGGTCGGTTCCTCGCCGGAGAGGCGCAGCGCCCGCTGCTGGTTGGCGTCGTAGACGTCCCAGACCCAGGCGATCATTGTCTTGCCGCGCACCACCTGGGCGGAGAGGTAGCTGCGCACGCGGTAGGCGGCCGTCCCCTCGCGGGAGACCACGGACAGGCTGCGCAGCTTGGATTCGCTCTCGAGCACGCCGACCATGCGGTCGAACACCTGCGGCGGCGGCCCGTCGATGGATTCGAAGGCCACCGTCGCTCCGGAGCCGGCGCTCGGCGCCATCGCGTAGGAATTGGCCGCACTTCCGCCGCCACCGGCGCAGCCGCCAAGCGCGGTCGCCGCCGCCAGCAGCACGATCGCCAGCACGCGCGAACCCGCGCGGCCCAAGATGAATGACGCATCCCTCATTATGGAGGGCAGCGATATCGTTAAAATGCATTAACGTCTAGGGCAGAGGCGACACAGACCACTGTCGTCGCGTCTGTCCACCGTCATTCCGGGGCGATGCGCAAGCATCGAACCCGGAATCTCGAGATTCTCAGGTGCGCAATTGCGCACCATAGTTCTCGCTACGCGAGCCCCGGAATGACACGGGGTTGCCCTTGCGTTCACCCTTCCAGTGCGATCGCATGGATGTGGCGGCCGTAATCCGGCTCCTTGCGATGCACCGAGCGGCGGTAGCTGAAGAAGCGTTCATCGGCGTAGGTGTCGAGGCCGAGATCGTCGATCATCAGGACGCCGGCAGCCTCGAGCCGCTTGCGGATAAAGCCGGCGAGATCGAACATCGCGTGGCCCTCGCGCACCGACGGGATGAAGAACATCGCGTTGTCGGCGTCCGCCTCGATGAAGCGCGCCACGAACTCGTTGCTGACCTCATAGCTCTCTTGCCGGATCAGCGGGCCGATCGCCGCGATGATGCCGCTGCGCGTGGCGCCGAGTTTTTCCATCGCCGAAATCGTCGCCTCCAGCACGCCCGTGAGCGCGCCCTTCCAGCCAGCATGGGCGCCGCCGATCACGCCCGCATTGGGATCGACGAACAGCACCGGGCCGCAATCGGCGGTGGAGACGCCGAGCGCGATGCCCGGCGTCCTCGTCACCAGCGCATCGCCCTTCGGCCGCGGTCCGCTCGGCCACGGCGCGTCCGCAACGCGCACGTCGGGCGAATGGATCTGGTGCAGGCTGAGAAAGCGTTCGGGGGCGACGCCGACATGCTCGGCCATGCGGCGGCGGTTCTCCGCGACCAGGGCCTGATCGTCGTTCGAGCCGAGCCCGCCGTTCAGCGCCGAATAGATCCCGCTGGACACGCCACCCTCGCGGGTGAAGAAGGCATGCCGCAGGCCGGGCACCGCCGACAGCAGCGACGAAGTGAGAGTCATCAATCGCCTCCGGCGTGCTCGAGATCGCTGAGCCCGGCAATGCCCGACAGCCGCGGCTCGGAGATGCCGAGCACCTTGAACATCGAGCCCATGCCGCCGCGCCCGGTATCAGTGAGGCGCTTCAGCGCCACGGAAATGTCGGTAGCGACTTCCGGCGTCGCCTTCTGCATCAGCGCCGCCGCACGCGTATCGATGCCGACGCGCTTGAGGAAATCGCCCTGCGTCACCGGGCCGTGCACGCGCGCGCCGACGTCTTCTGCTGCACGCGCCAGCGCCTGGAAATCGACATGGGCGGTAACGTCGGCCTGGCCCGGCGCCTTCAAGGGATCGGTGAAAGTGTGGCGCGCGATCGCCTGGAAGGTGTCCCCAGCATCGCTGCGCAAATGGCCGTAGTCGATGATCAGCGCCGCGCCATCCTGGTCGCGCACGCGCGTCGCAAGCTTCATGATCTCGGCGTCGGGGCGCCATTCGAACACCGCGCCGACGGGGGCAGCGCGCACCAGTGGCGGCAGCAGCACGTCGAAGCGCGGCGTCGGCTCGGCCGCCGCGCCGAATTGAAGCTTGCCGTTGGGATCGAGCTCGATCGTGCGCTCGTGCCAGCCGTTCTCGTGGCGAACCATCTGGTGGATCGGCAGCACGTCGAAATACTCGTTGGCGAGGATGACGCTGGGGCCTTCCGGCACGTCGTCGATGCTGTCGTGCCAGGTGATATTGCGCACGCCCGCCAGCGTCGCGCTCTGACGCTCGCGCAGCACGGGATTGACCTCGACCATGTGGATGTGAAGCGCCTGGTACAGCGGCGGGAGCACGCGCAGCGCGCGCAGCGCATCAGCCATCATGGTGCCGCGGCCGGGGCCGAGCTCGATGAGCCGCAAAAACTGCGGCGAGCCCATCTGCTTCCACACCGAGGCGGTCCACAGGCCGAGCAGCTCGCCGAACATCTGGCTGACCTCCGGGGAGGTGGTGAAGTCGCCCTCACGCCCGAGCGGGTCACGCGAGACATAGTAACCGTAGCGCGGATGCATCAGGCACAGTTCCATGTACCGCCAGACCGGCATGGGGCCCGAGGATTTGATCAGCGCCTTGATCTCGTTGAGGAGCGGCTGGTCGGTCACGGCGTGCTTTCTCGAAATGAATTAACGAACGGCCTCGATCGGCCTCGGCGGCGCACCGCGCCTGATTGCCCATACAATAAGTATGCCCCCGACAATAAGCATCGGGATCGACAACAGCATACCCATGGTTAACCCGCCCCAGAGGAAGCCGAGCTGGGCGTCCGGCTCGCGGAAGTGCTCGCCGGCGATGCGGGTCAGGCCATAGATCAGGATGAAGGCGCCGAGGATCATGCCGGGCCGCTTCAGGGCGCCGCAGCGGATCATGATCGCCAGCACGGTGAACAGCAGGATGCCCTCCATGCCGGCTTCGTAGAGCTGGCTCGGATGGCGCGGCAGCTGGGTGGGATCGTTCGGGAAGATCATCGCCCAGGGCAGGCTGGGATCGGTGGCGCGGCCCCACAATTCGCCGTTGATGAAATTGGCGATGCGTCCGAGCAGCAATCCGACCGGGGCGACTGCGGTGGTGATGTCGCCGAGCGACAGGATCGAGATGTGGTTGCGATAGGCAAACCACATCACCGCGACGACGCAGCCGAGAAAGCCGCCATGGAACGACATGCCTCCCTCCCACAACCGGATGATCGCGGCGGGATGTTCCATGAAGAAGGGCAGATTGTAGAACAGCACATAGCCGGTGCGGCCGCCGAGGATGATGCCGAGCGTGACCCACAGGATGAAGTCGTCGATCTGCACCAGCGAGATCGGCGCCGGCCCGCCCCAAAGCCGCTCGTTCTTCAAGAGCGAGCGCGCATAGAGCCAGCCGAACACGATGCCGCAGATATAAGCCAGCGCATACCAGCGGATCGCGAACGGCCCGATCTCGATCGCGATCGGCCTGAAGGCGGGAAAGTCGATGAGCAGAAAGGGCATCAGGCCTCTATGTCTAGACGAGATTGCGGCGATAGAGCGCCAGCAGGCGCTCCCAATGCCGCTCGGCGGCGTCGCGGTCGTAGACGGGGCGCTTGGGGAACGCGAAGCCGTGATGGGTGCCGGGATAGATCTCGACCTCGGCCTTCGCGCCGCTCATGCCCTGCCTGAGCTTTTCGATGATGTCCGTGGGCGCATAGATGTCGGTCTCGGCGCAGGCGAAATAGAGCTCCGCCCTGGTCTTGCTCGCGGCGAGATGCGGGCTGTCGTCCTGGTCGGTCGCAAGCTGGGTGCCGTAGATCGAGGCGGCGGCCTTGACCCGGTCGGGGAAGTGCGTGGCGGCGTTGACCGCGTAGCGGCCGCTCATGCAATAGCCGACGGTACCGACGATTTCGGCGTTCGCGGCCGCCTGGCCCTCCGCATAGGTGAGCAATGCGCGCGTGTCGTCCATGATCATGGGAATGGTGAGCGAGCCCATCAGTCGAAACATGCGCTTGCGCTCGGGCGCGTTCGGATCGGCCGGCAGTGGGCCGAGCTCCATCACGCCGGAGCGGTAATAGAGGTTCGGCAGCATCACGTAATAGCCTGAGGTCGCGAGCCGGCGCGCCATGTCGCGCAGCTCCTCGCGGATTGCCGGCGCGTCCATGTAGAACAGGATGACCGGAAACGGCCCGCCACGTTCGGGATGGGTGATGAAGGTTGCGGTGTGGCCGTCCTTGGTCGGGATCGCGATCTGCTGGTCGATCATCTCGTGCGCTTTCTAGTTCTTCTTAAGCCGGGACGTTGAATACGATTGCAAGGAAACCAGGACATGACAAGGATACCGCCGCTTCGCCCTTGAACCGTTCGGTGCGGATTGCCATTGTCTTTCCGAGCGTTCGCGCAAAGTTTATCGGAAGACCGCCAGGAGACCGACATGACCCAGACCAGCAACAGGTTTTTCGACGAGATCGGCCGCCTGATGAACGACGCCGCCGGTGCGGCCCAGGGCGTCAAGCGCGAGTTCGACACGGTGATGCGAACCCAGGCCGAAAAATTCCTGCGCGACATGGACCTCGTCAAACGCGAGGAGTTCGAGGCGGTCAAGGACATGGCGCGCCTGGCGCGTGAGGAGAACGAGGTCTTGAAGGCGCGGATCGCCGCGCTGGAGGCCAAGCTCGGCGGGTAGGTTTTCGTCATTCCGAGGCGATGCGCAGCATCGAACTATGGTGCGCAATTGCGCACCTGAGAATCTCGAGGTTCCGCGTTCGGTCGCTGTCGCCCACCGCCCCCGGAATGACGGCAGCCCGGTACCTTCCGGCCGCCCATTCTCCTTGTCATTTCCGCATCTTCCGGGTAAAAGCCCGCCACGTCCGCGGCCCCCGCACCCCTGGAGGCTTGCTGCGGACCATGCCATGGGCCGCGCTGCGGCCCATTAACTTTTGCAAAAACAAGGACTTAACGACATGGCGACCACCGTCAAGGAATTGAAGGCGACCGCACGTCCGAAGAGCGGCAAGGGGGCCGCCCGGGCTGAGCGTCGCGCCGGGCGAGTGCCCGGAGTGATCTATGGTGACAACCAGCCCCCGCTGACGATCTCGATCGCAGATCGTGAACTGCGCCAGCGCATCCTCGCCGGTCGGTTCCTGACCACGCTGGTCGACATCGACCTCGACGGCAAGAAGCACCGCGTGATTCCGCGCGACTATCACCTGGATCCGGTCAAGGACTTCCCGATCCATGTCGACTTCATGCGTCTCGGCGAAGGCGCCACCATCCGCATCAGCGTTCCCCTGCACGTGGTGAAGGCGGAATCCTCCCCGGGCGTGAAGCGCGGTGGCACCGTCAACATCGCCGCCCACGCCATCGAGCTCGAATGCGGCGTCGAGAGCATCCCGCAGTACATCGAGGCCGACGTCGGCTCGCTCGAAATCGGTCACTCGCTGCATCTGTCTGATGTCAAGCTGCCGGCCGGCGTCAAGGCGCTGACCCGCGAGGACGCGACCCTCGTCACCATCGTGCCGCCGTCCGGCTACGCCGAAGAGCAGAAGGCCGCAGCAGCGGCTGCCGCTGGTGGCGCGGCTCCGGCTGCGGGTGCTGCTGCTCCGGCGGCTGGCGCGGCTGCTCCGGCGGCTGGTGCTGCTGCTCCGGCGGCTGCCAAGGCTCCCGCCGGCGGCGACAAGAAGAAGTAATCTCTCAAAGCTGGCGCGCGGTTTTCTAACCGCGCGCCGAGCGAGGGGCGCGCCGCGTCATGCGACTCTTTGTTGGGCTCGGCAATCCCGGCGCGAAATACGCACGTAACCGGCACAATATCGGCTTCATGGCCGTCGACGAGATCGCGCGGCGTCATGGTTTTTCACCGTGGCGCCGTCGTTTTCAGGGCGAGACCTCGGAAGGTGCGCTCGGCACCGAGCGCGTGATCCTGCTCAAGCCCGCGACCTACATGAACGAGTCCGGTCGCAGCGTTCAGGAGGCCGCAGGCTTCTTCAAGATCGCGCCGGGCGACGTCACCGTGTTTCACGACGAGCTCGAGCTGCCGCCGGGCAAGGTGCGGGTGAAGATCGGCGGCGGCATCGCCGGCCACAACGGCCTGCGCTCGATCTCCGCCCATATCGGCAACGACTATCGCCGGGTGCGGCTCGGCATCGGTCATCCCGGCGTCAAGGAACTGGTGCACGGCCACGTGCTGTCGGACTTCGCCAAGGCCGACAACGACTGGGTGAGGACGCTCTGCGACGCGGTCGCCGAGCACGCCGCACTGATCGCCAAAGGCACAGATGCGACCTTCGCCAACAGGGTGCATCTCGCCATGCAGGCGAAGGGATTTTTGACCAAGGACGAGAACGGAGAGAAGTCGAACTGATCTCTCTCCGTCATGGCCGGGCTTGTCCCGGCCATCCACGCCTTCTTTTTCCGCGGAGCGAAGGACGTGGATGCCCGGCACAAGGCGGCACAAGGCCGGGCATGACCACTTCAACGAATGCACGCGCCCGCGGCGCGAAGACTGGAAGAGACCATGGGATTCAAATGCGGGATCGTCGGATTGCCTAATGTCGGCAAGTCGACTTTGTTCAACGCGCTGACCGAGACGGCCGCGGCGCAGGCTGCGAACTATCCGTTCTGCACCATCGAGCCGAATGTCGGTGAGGTCGCCGTGCCCGATCCGCGGCTGGACAAGCTCGCGGCGATCGCCAAGTCTGGGCAGATCATCCCGACCCGCCTGACCTTCGTCGACATCGCCGGCCTCGTGCGCGGCGCCTCAAAGGGTGAAGGCCTCGGTAACCAGTTTTTGGCCAACATCCGCGAGGTCGACGCCATCGCGCATGTCGTGCGCTGCTTCGAGGACTCCGACATCACCCATGTCGAGGGCAAGATCGCCCCGCTCGCCGACATCGAGACCATCGAGACCGAGCTGATGCTCGCCGACCTCGACAGCCTCGAGAAGCGGGTCGACAATCTCACCAAGAAGGCTAAGGGCAACGACAAGGACGCCAAGGAGCAGCTCGACCTCGTCAACCGCACCCTGGTGCTGCTGCGCGACGGCAAGCCCGCGCGCCTCGTTGAGCGCAAGGCGGAGGAGGAGCGGGCGTTCTCCATGCTCGGCCTCCTCTCGTCCAAGCCGGTGCTCTACGTCTGCAACGTCGAGGAAGGCTCGGCCGCGACCGGCAATGCCTTCTCCAGGGCGGTCGAGGAGCAGGCGGCGAAGGAAGGCGCCGTCGCCGTCGTCATCTCCGCCAAGATCGAATCCGAGATCGCCACCATCTCGCGCGAGGAGCGCGCCGATTTCCTGGAGACGCTGGGTCTTGAAGAGGCGGGCCTCGACCGCCTGATCCGCGCCGGCTATTCGCTGCTCCGGCTCATCACCTATTTCACGGTGGGCCCGAAGGAAGCGCGCGCCTGGACCATCCATCGCGGCACCAAGGCGCCGGGCGCGGCCGGTGTGATCCACACCGATTTCGAGAAGGGTTTCATCCGCGCCGAGACCATCGCGTATGACGACTACGTCGCGCTCGGCGGCGAAGCCGGCGCCCGCGATGCCGGCAAGCTGCGCCTCGAAGGCAAGGAATACGTCGTCGCCGACGGCGACGTGATGCATTTCAGGTTTAATACGTAGGCTGGATCTCGTGCCCCGGACGCAGCGCAGCGCTTCTTAAGCGGTGCGCTGCAGAGCCGGGCCTAGGAGCCTTGATTGCGGACGCATGGGTCCCGGCTCTGCGTCGCGTCATTGCATGCCGCGCCGCGTCCGGGACACGAGAGCCTCACCGCATCCCGCCGCCCTGATCCCGAATCGCGCCGAGATGCTCGTTGATGCGGAATACGATCAGGATCAGCTCCGCGGCGATGCGCGAGAACACGACGCCGACGACGACGCTGGCGATCGACGACAGCAGCACCAGGAAGCCGCCGAACGGACTGATCGCCATCGTCGCGAGACCCGAGAAGATGCCGGAGAGGCCGAACAGGCAAATCAGCGCGATCACGAGCCAGTAGAAGGTCTTGATGATGGTCGGCGTGATGAAGCGGTCCCATTGAAACAGATCGCTGAATGAAAACATTGCTCTCCCCAGGGAAATCGGGACTTTCGGATCGGGACGTCAATCGGGCCTCGGTCTTGATCCGACTCAAATCAAGACAGCCGCCTCCTATGTAGCACGAGCCATGCGGGGCGGCGGGTTGAGATTGCCGCAAACTGCGGCCACAATCTGTCATTTCAGCAAAGCCCTCCCAAGATGACCTTGACCTTCGAAGACTTCCCGGCCGGCCGGTTCGGCACATTCGGCCCACGCCATGTCACCCGCGACGAGATCCTGGCCTTCGCCGCCGAGTTCGACCCGCAGCCGATGCATCTCGACGAGGAGGCTGCCAGCAAGAGCATGCTGCGCGGCCTGTCCGGCTCCGGCTGGCACCTCTGCTCGTTGATGATGCGGATGATGGCCGACGGGTTCATCACCCGCACCGCTTCGCTCGGCTCGCCCGGTGTCGACGAGGTGCGCTGGCTCTCGCCGCTCAGGCCGGGTGACGATCTCACGCTGGACGTCGACGTCGTGGAGGCGCGCGCCTCAACGAGCCGCCCCACAATCGGCATCGTCAAGTTCAAATGCACCGTGCGCAATGCTGCCGGGCAGGCGCTCGCCGAGATGACCTCGCCGATCCTGATCAAGCGACGCGAGGGAGCGGTCTGATGCGGTTCTTCGAAGACATCGCGATCGGCCAGCGCCGCGAGATCGGCGCCTATACGTTCACGGCGGAGTCGATCAAGACGTTCGCTGCAAAGTTCGATCCGCAGCGCTTCCACCTCGACGAGGAGGAGGGCAAGAACTCGCTGTTCGGCGGGTTAGCTGCTTCCGGCTGGCATGTCGGCTCGGCCTGCATGAGCCTGCTTGTCGCCGACGGCCAGCGTCTGGCGCGGGAGGCCGCAGCGCGCGGCGAGGAGGTCGCGGTGTGGGGCCCGTCACCAGGCTTTCGCGATTTGCGCTGGATCAGGCCGGTGCTCGCGGGCGATACCGTCAGTTACGTCAACGTCGTTATCGACAAGCGCACCTCCGCCTCTCGTCCCGGCTGGGGCATCGTGACGGCCCAGACCACCGGCACCAACCAGCGCGGCGAGGAGGTGTACTCCATCACCGCCTCGGCCTTCGTGCCGATGCGCGCGAAGGCTCTTAGATCTGTTCCAGGATGAACGGCAAATGAGTGCACGAGTGTTGCACGCGCGCTATGGACGCGATTCCGGGTGGCTGCCATAAGCCTGCCCAACGTGGTTTACCGGCGAAGCAGTCGGCGGAACCATCGAGTTGCTAACCAATTATGAACCTGTCGCTGTCTAATTGAAACGAATTGGGCAGATACAGGGGACGAGGACCATGGCAGATCGCGGCGCACTCAAGCTGGTCGGATTCATTTTTGCTACCGCCACGCTGGCCGTCATGCTGGTCGCGGGTATGGTGGTGAAGGGCTACGCCGACGGCGCCTACACCCTGGAAGCCTCGACCGTGGAAGCGGCCAGGTAAGATATCCCGGTAAGATCTCAACTCTTCGCGGCCGGGATCGGCCTTTGGCTCAGCGGCTATAGACGAACGCCAGGATGGCGATCGCGACCACGAGCAGCCCGACAAAGCGCAGCATGATCGTGCCGAACTGGTTCGGCGCGGGCCGCAGCGGTATGGGGTCCGTGTTGTCGGGCCGAATGCTTTCCATCTGACATGTCCCCAGGCCCGGCCGTGACGGCACGGGCGCTTGGCATTGGTCGCGGGGGAGCGGGAGAGGGTTCAAAACGTACGGACGCGCTGCAGCGTGCAACGCTGCTGCGCAGAGCGGGGACCTATCGCGCCGCGCTTTCATCCTCGCGGTGGGCCCTCGGCTCTACGGCGCGTCACCATAGTGCGTCGAAGACGCGCGTAAACGCGCTTGTGGTGCCGCACCGCGTCCGGGGCACGAGAGCCGCACAAATCAAAACCGCCGCGCTCCCTTGCGGGAACGCGGCAGCCACTGACGTTTGAAGCTGGTGCTTAACTGTTGCGCAGGCCGTCGGCGGCGCGCTTCCACTGCGCGACGTTGTCGGCGATCATGCGGGTCGACTTCATCGCGGCCTGGCTGAGCTGGGCGTAGCCGGAGATCTCGCGCTGGACGCGCTGGCCTTCGGCATGGAGCAGGTCGCGCAGGCTCTCCAGCTCGGAGATCAGATTCTCGATCTCGGCGAGCGAAGTGCCGGCGACGCGCTGGATCAGCGAGTTGACGTTGGTGACGGTCGCCTCCGCGCTCGGGTCGAGCGGCGGCGCGTCGGTGGTCGGCGTCGCCGGCCGGCGCAGATAGGCGATGTCGTTGCGGACGAAGTCGCGGATGCCGGCTTCGACCTCGGTCACGGCGGCGAGGTTGTTGTCGACCGTCTCGGTCTCGGTGGATTCGATCTTTTCCGGACGAGTAGCGTTCATCGTTGTTCCCCTGATCGCGTTGAGCGCAGCGCGAGTGTCCCCGCACGACGGCGTTCTGGGAGGCGACTAGGGCGCCCGATTTTGACCGCAAATGGGCCAAGATGCGGCAAGGACGGACCATTCGGGGGCTTTGCCGTGGCGTATGGTTAGGGAAGTGTGAATGGCCCGCGGCAAAGAGCCTCTATCCCCTCATGGTGAGGAGCGCGAAGCCCGCAGCGGAGGATGCTGCGCATCGGCGCGAGAACCATGAAAGGCCCGGCTCTCTCGGCGGCGGCCTCGATCCTTCGAGACGCGCTCGTTCGGAGCGCCCTCAGGATGAGGAGACAGGATGGCGCTTGGCTGGCTGCTACCAGCTCTTCTTGAAGCCCGCCGTCACGCTCTTGTTGATCGCGCCCTGCGAGGTCTCGCCGACCGAGCCGGAGACGGTGACGTTGTCAAACAGCTTTTGCTCGGCGCCGACCTTGCGCAGCCATTTGTCGTCGGCGGTGGACAGCGACTGGCCGGCCATGATGCTGGTGCCGGTGCCGGTAAGGGTGACCTTGGCGCTCTGGTCGGTCTCGTAGTTCCGGGTGATGTGGCCGCCGATGCCAGGGACGGCGGTGGTGCCCTGCTGGTTGACGCTGTAGCCGTTCTGCAGCGTCAGCGACGTGTCGCCCGTTAGCGGCATCGATTTGGTCAGCGAGGCCCCGAGCTTGCTCTGTTCGGAGCCGGGATCGACGCGGGCTTCCACCGCGGTCTTGTCCCAGATCGCACCCGCACCCGGCGCGGTCGCGGTGGCCCAGGCGCTGCCCGAGGATTGCGGCAGGCTGCCGCCATTGGCGGCCTTCTGTGCAAGCAGCTCGGACATCGTCCGCGGCTCGCTCGCCAGGGTCATGTCGGCCCCGATCCTGGTGTCCCAGAACTCGAACACCGACTGCTTCACGGTCACCGCCGAGGAGCCGTTGGCGTTGGCGCTCGACGACCAGTTCAGCCCGTTATTGGCCGCGGCCTGGGCGCGCTTCTTGGCTGCGATGATGTCGTTGAGCGTGCCGGCGTCGATCGCGAGCTGGCTCCAGTCGAGCTTGTCGACGTCGATGCCTTTCATCACGTCGGGATCGTTGACATCAGGGGCCTCGGCCGCCTCGGCTTCTTCGTCGGGCGCCGCCGGGCCGGGAGAAAAGGGCGGAGTGATCTGCGCCGAGGCCGTCAGCACCGAGCCGAAAATGAACACGGCCGCCAGTACCGGCAGCCTGGTCCAGCCAAAACCTGTCGAGAATTCCATCGTCCTGCCCGCGAGCCCCGGCGCATGCCGTCCGCCAAGAATATAAGGCGGCCTTCGGTGATGACCATGCGCCTTCGGTCCGCTTGCATCAATGCTGATCTATCGTTGCGAAATTGTGGCGGCTCGCCTCTGAAGCATGATCCGGAAAAAGTGCGCAGCGGTTTTCCCTCGCGACAAACTCGGAACGCGTTTGCGCGGAGATCATGCTCAAACAACAACCCAAAGCGCGATGACGATCCATCCTGATCTCATCGCGCTTTGGACGCGAACCAACGGGCCGCGCGAAGGGCGCGCGCCCGATGACGAGTTCGTGACACGACGGCATCCGGCGGGGCTGGAGGCCAGGACGTCGCGTCAGGCATCGTCATCGGTCCCGGACCGCGGGACCCGTTGGCGTCCCCCTCAGCCGGCGCTGGTCATCTTCGGCAGATGAATGGCGCGGCCGAGTGCCTGCTCGACCAGGTCGAAGGTGTCGATCAGCACGCGCATGCTGATCAGCTTGCCTGCCTTGAACTGGGCGAATTGCGCGACCCGCAGGGAGATCGGCTTGTTGGAATCGAGCGCCGTCAGCGAATAGCGCAGCATCGAGGCGGCGGAGTCGACGCCCAGCATGATGCTCTCGCGGTCGAAGCGGCGGACCTGGAAATTGTCGGCCAGCTGGCGGATGACGTCGAGCACAGCGTCCCGGCCCTGGCGGGCGCCGAGGAACGGAAACATGTCGATTGGGCCATAGAGTGCCCACTCGACGTCCTCGTCGATCAGGGCCTCGATTTCATCGAAATGCCGGTCGTTGATCGCGCGGTGCAACGCACGCGAGAAACGCCAGAGGCTGTGCTCTGTCATTTGGGGGCAGTCCTGAAGCTGGCTTGCAGAAAAAACGGAAAGCGGCCCCATGCACCGCAATGTGCCCCGGGGCGTTCAACTCATTTGTATGCGAACAAGGTACGGGATTTCGGCCAAAACGCAATTCACGTTTTCGCAATGCGCAATTGATGGCATTTTGTGAAATTTACAATAGACCCCCGTAATCTTCCGGTCGAAGCTCGCCCCTAACAAGGGCAAGGACTTCAATCCACGCGCTGCCCCATGATCAGCGGCCCGATCTCGCGCTCCAGCACCTGCTGCACCAGGTCGTAGGAATAGATGATCTCGCGGATCTGCGAGACCTGCCCGCCGCGGAAGGTGTAGAACACCGCCATGTCGAACTGCACGATGCGGTCGTTGCTCCGCTTCTTGAAGTAGCTGTGCATGTAGATCGCGACCTCGTCGCCGTCGGCGATGATGTGCGGCGCCTTGTAGCGGATCTCCGAATAGCGCGACCAGATCGTCTGCCAGAGCTCGCGCAGCTCAGCCTTGCCGTGACGCGGCACCATGTGCGGCAGCACGTCGATCGGCGCATGGGTGAGGAAGTCGACGTCCTCGGTGCAGCACGACAGCGCGGCTTCGAGATCGCCGCGTGCGAAGGTGTCGAGCAGATGCAGCACGCGCCGCCTGTTCAGCTTTTCAACCGTCATGCCGCGCCGCCTTCCTCGGCCGTGGATTGCAAACGCTATCGCGCCGTGCGCGCGCGCTTCAATCCGCAAGAACACAGGGCAGAGGTATGACGCGCGAGCGCAATGCCCGGTTCATGTGGTGCAATTACAGATTGTGCCTGCATCCACATGCGCGAATTCAGGCGCGCTCCGTGATGCCCGGTGCACAGCGGCTGGCGCGCCGCGCCAGGGAACCCCGGCCTGCTTGCAATCGTTGAGAATCCGACATCGCATCCGGAGACAACGATCCATGAAATCGCCGCTTCCCGCCATCGCCGCCGCACTTCTGATGCTCGGCGCAAGCTCCGCCGCCAACGCCAAGGGCTGCATCAAGGGCGCCATCGTCGGCGGCGTCGCCGGCCACTATGCCGGCCATCACGGCATGCTCGGCGCCGCTGCCGGCTGCCTCTACGGCCGTCATCATGCCAAAGAACAGGCGAAGCAGCAGCAACAGCAGGGTCAGGTGAACGGACAGGGGAAGCTGTAGCGCTTCGTCTTCCTGGAATAGCCCGAGCCCGCCATGGCATCAGCGGTCTACTCCCTCGCCCCGCTTGCGGGGAGAGGCGAAGCATCGCGTGACTCATCTCACATCTCCCCTCCGGCAACGTGGCTATCGTCATCCGCGTGTCATCACGGAGACATGCCATGGCCGCCACTGTTGCCGCCGCGAGAAAGTCCCGCCTGCACAACGCGCTCGAAGGCCTCGCACTGAGCGCGACGCTGCAGAGCTTCCCGACCTTTGCCACTGCGGCCTTCCTGCTCAAGCTCATCGGCAACCACGACCTCGTCGGCGACCCCGGCGTCGCCATCTTCGTCGCCGTCGCCTCGCTCGCCCCCGCCATGCTCGCCGTGACCCTCGGCCCGAGCTTCCCGCACCTATTCAAGACCGTCTACGAGCCGAAATTCTTCGAGGCCCGTCTGTCGCTCTCCGACAAGATCACGGTATGGCGCACCCAGCCGATCGCCTCGCTGCAACTCGTGACCATCGTGCTGCTGCTGTCGGTGATGGCGGTTGTGACGGCGAGCGTGGGGTGAGGGCGAGAATCTCTCCGCCGTCGTTCCAGGGCGCCGCAAAGGGGCAAGCCCGGAATCCATAACCGCGACTGGCGCTGACGCGCATCGTTCACCTCTTCTTCCACCCGCCCCTTCGCCCCGGTGCACCACCCGTCGATTTCGGCGCCGGCCCAAACTCCGGCCCGGACTGCCGCGAGTCTGTCGGCTGGATGATCCGGCTGGTGCTGCCGAACGGCTTTGCCGGCAGGCTCGGGCTTGGCCGGTAGGGCAGCGACTCCGGGCCGTGCATCTCGTCGAGATGCGGCTTGTGCACGCGTGAGCCCTTGCCGCCGCCGGCTTTGAGGGCGGTTGCGGCGCTCTTGTTCTTCATGGCGCTGACGGGGAGGTTGGCGGCCTCGCCGTATTTCTTCGCCCCCGCATAGGCGCCGGCCTTGGTCGCGACGGTGCGCTGCTTTGCGGTGGGGTCGTCGACGACGGCGAGCTCGGTGGCGCGCAGGCGCTTGACTTCGTCGCGCAGGCGGGCGGCTTCCTCGAAGTTCAGATCGGCCGCGGCCTCGCGCATCCGCGTTTCCAAATCGGCGAGCACGGCTTCGAAATTGTGGCCGATCGAGATGACGTCGTCGGTCATGTCGTGGCCGCCGACCTCGACCAGCACGTGGTCGCGCTCGTAAACGGAGTTGAGGATGTCGCCGATCTGTTTCTTCACGCTCTCCGGCGTGATGCCGTTGGCATTGTTGTACTCGACCTGCTTCTCGCGGCGGCGGTTGGTCTCGGCGATGGCGCGCTCCATCGAGCCGGTCATGCTGTCGGCGTAGAGGATCACCTTGCCGTCGACGTTGCGCGCGGCGCGGCCGATGGTCTGGATCAGCGAGGTCTCGCTGCGCAAAAAGCCTTCCTTGTCGGCGTCAAGGATCGCGACCAGCGCGCATTCGGGAATGTCGAGGCCTTCGCGCAAGAGGTTGATGCCGACCAGCGCGTCGAACGCGCCGAGGCGCAAATCCCTGATGATCTCGATGCGCTCGATGGTGTCGATGTCGCTGTGCATGTAACGGACGCGAATGCCTTGCTCGTGCAGATATTCGGTGAGGTCCTCGGCCATGCGCTTCGTCAGCACCGTGATCAACGAGCGGTAGCCCGCCTGCGCGGTGGCGCGAACCTCGCCGACGAGATCGTCGACCTGGGTGCGGGCAGGGCGAATATCAACGGGTGGATCAATAAGCCCCGTGGGGCGGATGACCTGCTCGACGAACACGCCGCCGCTCTCGTTCAGCTCCCAGCCGCCCGGCGTCGCCGACACCGCGATGGTCTGCGGCCGCATCATGTCCCACTCCTCGAAGCGGAGCGGGCGGTTATCCATGCAGGAGGGCAGGCGAAAACCGTATTCGGCCAGCGTCGCCTTGCGGCGGAAGTCGCCGCGGAACATGGCGCCGATCTGCGGGATGGTGACGTGGCTTTCGTCGGCGAAGATCAGGGCGTTGTCGGGCACGTATTCGAACAGCGTCGGCGGCGGCTCGCCGGGACGCCGTCCGGTGAGATAGCGCGAATAGTTCTCGATGCCGGCGCAGCTTCCGGTCGCCTCCATCATCTCGAGGTCGAAGGTGGTCCGCTGCTCCAGCCGCTGCGCTTCCAGAAGGCGGCCCTGGTTATGGAGCTGGTCGAGCCGCTGCTTCAATTCGAACTTGATCGACTTGATCGCCTGCACCAAGGTTGGGCGCGGCGTCACATAGTGCGAATTGGCGTACATCTTGATGAATTCGAGTTCGTCCTGCTTGTGGCCGGTGAGCGGGTCGAATTCCTCGATCTGTTCGATGGTGTCCCCGAACAGGTTCACGCGCCAGGCGCGGTCCTCATAGTGCGCCGGGAAGATGTCGATGACATCGCCGCGGACACGGAACGTGCCGCGGGTAAAATCGGCCTGGGTACGCTTGTACTGGAGCGCGACGAGATCGGCGATCAGCTGGCGCTGGTCGATGCGCTCGCCCTTCTTCAGCGCAAAGGTCATCGCGGTGTAGGTCTCGACCGAGCCGATACCGTAGATGCAGGACACCGATGCGACGATGATGACGTCGTCGCGTTCGAGCAGCGCGCGCGTCGCCGAGTGGCGCATGCGGTCGATCTGCTCGTTGATGGACGAGTCCTTCTCTATGTACGTGTCCGTGCGAGGGACATAGGCTTCCGGCTGGTAGTAGTCGTAGTAGCTGACGAAATACTCGACCGCGTTGTCGGGAAAAAAGTTCTTGAACTCGCCATAGAGCTGCGCGGCGAGCGTCTTGTTCGGTGCGAGGATCAGCGCGGGGCGCTGCGTCGCCTCGATCACCTTGGCCATGGTGTAGGTCTTGCCGGAGCCGGTGACGCCGAGCAGCACTTGGCTGCGGTCGTTGCGCTCGATGCCCTCGACCAGCTCCTTGATGGCGGTCGGCTGGTCGCCCTTGGGCTCGTAGGACGATTTGATTTCGAAGCGCACGCCGCCTTCGGACTTTTCCGGGCGCGGCGGACGGTGCGGCGTCCACACCTTCATGGAGCCGTCGTCCTTGCGGAACTCCGGCCGGCCCTCGCGGATCAGCGCTTCGAGCGCGTCGGCGGTGGCCTTGACGCCGAGCGCCTCCATCTTGGAGCGCGGCGGGCGCGCCAGCGCTTCGGCATCGTCTTCCTCGGTGGGCAGGCCGAGCTGCCGCGCCAGTTCCGGATCGAGCATCGGGATCGTGGCCGCGGTGCCGTAATTGGCCTGCGGTGCCTCGTCAAAGCCTTCGGTCGAGGCGCGAGCCCTCGGCGGCTGCGGATTGGGCCGCAGCGGCATCGGCTTTGCAGTATTCTTGGCCGTGTCCTGCGGAAACTCCTTCGGCGTCGAGGCGCGAGCACGATGCGCCGCGGCCTCGCCGCCGGCGCGGCGGTCGCGTGAATTGTCCGGCGGCGGCTGCAGCCCGGTGCCCGATCCCAGCCCGGCATCGCCGCGATTGATCGCGGGATTGAGCAGCTCGGCCAGCGCCGGCCCGATCGGCTGCACGTCAGGCCGATGAGCCTTCGAGTTGGGAGCTTTGGATTTCGGGGATTTGGGGGGAGCAGGTTTCTTCGCCATGAGGCGAATATGGGACGAGTCCGCCCCTCAATAAAGGGCGAATGCCCTGATACGTTCAGGCTGCTGACAGCAGGTTGGCAGCAGGCTGCGATGTCACGCGGCCGGCCGTGGGCCCCCGTCGTCGCCTGCCTGATGCGGCTTCAGGATGTCGAGATGGATGCCGCCGCAATCGGTACAGCGCATGGTCCAGTACTCGCATCCGGCGCGACCGCCGATCACACGGAGCACCGCGAGATCGCCGTCGCATTCCGGGCATTTCGACAGCACGCTGCGGCCATAGATCCGGGGCCGCGGTGTGTCTTCGAATTCCATCACTGACATGACCGGTTCCCTGTTGTACCTCGCTGCTGCTGGTCCCTCGGGAATCGGCTTATTGGTCGTCGCTGTTGGCCCGACGGCGGAAACGATCGATGTGGTGCTTGGCGTCGGCGATCGCGGCGTCGCGGTCGGGCCAGGCGAAGCCGACTTCCATAGCCGGAAACAGCACGCCGTCGATGGCAAGCGGGCTGAAATCGGCGCGCCGGATCCGGGCGTGCCAGAGGCCTTTGCCGGCCTCGAAGGATTCAATGTCAAAGCCGTCGTAGAGGGTCGTCATTGGTAGTCCCCAAATGCTCTTGTCGGAGGGTTAGAGGACCACGTTTGCCCGGTTCGGTATGTGAAGCCGTTCACATGCGCCCGGCTTTTTCACCCGAACGGGTGAAGGATCAGCCGCGTCCGGCCCGGCTCAGCCGTCGCGGGCGGGCTGCGGGTTCCGCCGCAGCGCGCATGATCCAGCGGCGGAACGCGGCGAAGTCGCGCTGCTCGGTCTGGAAGCTGCGATAAACGAGATACCAGCGCATGCCCTTGGGCACCGAGAGATCGAAGGGCGCCACCAGCCGGCCGGCGGCGATGTCGTCGTCGATATAGGGCCGGATGCCCATGGCGATGCCGAGGCCGTCGGCGGCGGCCTGCAGCGCCTGGCCGTAGAACTGGAACTCGGGTCCGCGCGGAGTGATGCGGGTGAGGTTGGCGGCCTTGAGCCAGATCGGCCAGTCCTCCGGCGAATGCTCGACGCGGATCAGGCTCGGGCCCTTGAGGTCGGCGGGGCGCTTCAACGACGTGGCGAGGCGCGGCACGCAGACGGGGGTGAGGTCGCCGGCGAACAGCGGCTCAGCGACGAGGCCGGGCCAGTCGCCGGTGCCGAGCTTGATGCCGCAGCTCCAGTCCTCACCGAACGGCACCAAGGCGCCACCGGTGGTGAAGCGCACCTCGATGTCCGGCTCCTCGCTGCGAAACTCCGATAGGCGCGGGATCAGCCAGCGCATCGCGAAGGTGTGGCCGACGCCGATGGTGAGCACGCGCATGCCGGACGGCGCCGTCACTTGCGCGGTGAGGCTCGCCAGCGCGTCGAAGATCGGCGTCAGTCCGCTCTGATAGGCGCGGCCGGCCTGCGTCAGCACCAGCCGGTTGGCCTTGCGCTCGAACAGCGCGACGCCGAGCCGCTCTTCCAGCAGATGCACCATGCGGCTGACGGCGGCCGCCGACACGCTGAGCTCGAGCCCGGCCGCAGCAAAGCTGCCGGTCCGCGCCGCCGCCTCGAATGCCTTGATGCCGTTGAGAAACAGCAGCCGCCGCAAATGTCCGACCCTCAGGAAAGCTGATGCCAGGCCAAGATAACTCAGTTTGCGGAGAACGGGCAAGCGAGGCACAAACATCAGCGTAATTCGTGCCGATTTGTTGAGGGCGGGCGCGGTCCCTTCGCCTCTCCCCGGAGTGAAACAGTCTGCGTCCCTGACGTTGAACCACCGCAGGAGAATTTTCACGTGACGCCCATCATGATCGCTGCCCTTGGATTGCTGATGGTGGCCACCGCGTTCCTGTCGGGGCTGTTCGGCATGGCGGGCGGGCTGATCCTGATCGGTGTTCTCCTGGCGCTGATGCCACTGCCGACCGCGATGGTGCTGCATGCGATCACGCAGATGGCCTCGAACGGCTGGCGCGCGTTCCTGTGGCGGGCGCATATCCGCTGGCGGCCGGTCGCGAACTACATGGTCGGCGCTGCCACCGCGCTCGCGGCGTGGTCGCTCACACGTTACGTGCCGGACAAGCCGGTCGCGCTGCTGATGCTGGGCGCGACGCCGTTCATGGCGCGGCTGCTGCCGGCGAACATCAAGCCGGACCCCGACCGTCTTTGGCAGGGCACGGTCTACGGCACGGTCTGCATGGGCCTGATGCTGATGACCGGCGTCTCCGGTCCGCTGCTCGACACCTTCTTCCTCGGCGGCGATTTCGGCCGGCGTGAGAAGGTCGCGACCAAGGCGATGTGCCAGCTCATCAGCCATTTCACAAAACTGATCTATTTCGGCGGCGTGATCGATCAGGCCGCGAGCCTCGATCCTCTGCTCGCCGGCGTCGCGATCGCAGCCTCGATGCTCGGCACTACGCTCGCACGGCGCATTCTCGAAGCCATGACCGATCAGCAATTCGTGGCCTGGTCGAACAGGCTGATCACCACTATCGCCTGCTACTATATCGCCTATGGCGGCTGGCTCCAGCTTCGCGCGCCGGTGCTGGCCGCCTTTGCCAAAGGTGGCTTGCAATAAAGGGAGGCTTGCAATGAGCGAGACGGCCGATCCGTTGGTGCTTGATTTCGTCGAATGGGTCGCGCGCGAGCCCCGCGCCTATGCCGAGGTGATCGCGACCTGGAAGACCTCGTGCCCGCGCCTCACCATCTGGGAGGACGCCAGTGAGCGCGGCTACGTCGCCCGAGCAACGCTGCCCGGTATCGGGCTGGTCATCGCAGTGACGGAAGGCGGCGAGAAATTGCTGCGCACCAACGGGCGGTGAGTTCGACGGCTCTCGCCGGAGTGCTAAAGCATGATCCGGAAAAGTGCGCAGCGGTTTTCCCTCGCGACAAACGCGGAACGCGTTTGCGCGGAGATCATGCTCAAACAACATATAAAGCGCGATGACGATTCATCCTGATCTCATCGTGCGTTAGCGCGAAGGCGCCGCCAGCCGTGGCCGGATGATCTCGACCATGCGTTCAGCCGAGGTGCCCGGCGGAAAGAAGCCGAGATATTTTCCGTCGCGACCCATGAGATAGATGAAGGATGTGTGGTCGACCGTGTAGTCGCCGGCGTCCTTGCCGATCGGGATCTTGGCAAAATAGACCTTGTAGGCCTCTGCCGCTGCCGCAATGGCATCAAGGCTGCCGGTCAGCCCGAGCAGCCGCGGATGAAACATCGGGACGTATTCGGCAAGATGCTCAGCCGTGTCGCGTTCGGGATCGACGGTGATGAAGACCGGCTGCACGGCGTCGGCATCCGGCCCGAGCTGCTCGAGCGCCTGTCCGATGGCCATGAGGTCGGTCGGACAGACGTCGGGGCAGTAGGTGAAACCGAAATAGACCAGCATCAGCCGCCCGCGGAATTCGCGGTCGCTGCGTCGTTTGCCGGTCTGGTCGATCAGCTCGAACGGCCCGCCGACCGGCTCCCGATTCCACATCAGGATGTCCATGGTCTCCGCGGCCGAGCGCGCCTGCGCCGCTCCCGCGCAGGCGAGCGCCAACATCACGCAGAGCCAGGCGCTGGGCATCACAGCCCGAAGGTAAGGCGGCTGCCCGTGGTCGTCATCAACACCTTGCCCTCCATCTGGGCATTGGCTTCCTGCGCGAAGTTGAGGCCGCTGCAATGCATGGGCACCACGACGTCAGGATCGAGCGCCTTGATCTCGCTCACGACCTGCGTGAGGTAGTCCTTGGGCGCCGGGCCGAGATGGAAGCCGCCGACGATCGCGTGCACCTTCTGGATGCCCGACACCTCCTGCGCCTGCTTCACCAAATTGACGATGCCGACATGGCCGCAGGACGAGATCACGACGAGGCCGAGATCCCGCACGTTGAAGCAGGTGGCGTGCTCGTGGATGTGCTCGTCGGGCACGATCTTGCCGTCCATCTCCGCGGGCAGATAGTGGCCGACATTGCAGCCCAGCCCGTCCTTGATGCCGAACTCGACCAGCGTGTTCGGCAGCACGCGCTCGCTGCTGCGGCGTGTGATCTTGCCGGTGGTGAAGGCATGGTCCGCGATCACGGTCGGCGTTTCGCACAGCACGGTCGTCACCTTCTGCGCCGCGAGCTGGCGGCGGTCGAGCGTGCCGAAATCGGCGAACTGCCCCTGCGTCGGCGTCGGGTTGAGACGATGGCAGAAATTGTCCTCGCCGCCCGCATAGAGCTTGAGGTCAGCCGGCAGCTTGTCGCGGAACTTGTCGAGGAAGCCGTTCAGGCCGCCGAAATGATCGTAGTGGCCGTGGCTGACGATCAGCGCATTGAGCTTGGCCGGATCGACGCCGATCAGCGCCATGTTGTTGAGCAGCACCTCGGGCGTGTAGCCGTAGTCCAGCATCAGCGTGCGCTGGTTGCCGCCGCCCTCGGATTCCAGCCAGAGCGACAGGCCCCATTCATTGTGCAGCGACTTGCGGAAATCGCCGCCGCGCGCAGCCGGCGCGATCGAGACGCCGTTGATCTGCTTGGGACGGAAGAACAGGTCGAAACTCGAATCCACGAGAACGCGGATCGAGAGCTTGTCGACGGTTGGAACGGCGATCGGCGCAGCGCTCGTGATCTCGATGCAGGTGAAGGCATTGGCGGCCGCAGCGCCGGCGAATGCGGCCGCGCCAAGGAGGAAATCGCGCCGTGGAATGGTCCTGGTCATTGCCATGCCTCCCCCCTGTTCGAAATGCCCGAGCTTAGGTCCAATCCGAGGCCGGCTCAATAAACAACGGTCGCTCCGGCGCGAGGGCGAGCGAGGTCATCGGTTACCCCGTCACACCCGGACACCGGCGACAGCACAGTTTTCTTGCGCTCGCTGCCATGAAGACTACTCTGTTCGGCAGTTGCAGCAATGGGATTGATCATGTCACTGAAACTCTTCGAACTCGTCGGCACCGATGCGGCGCGCCCCTTTAGCCCATATTGCTGGCGCGCGCGGATGGCGCTGGCGCATAAGGGCCTGTCGGCGGAATCGCTGCCCTGGCGCTTCACCGAGAAGAGCGCGATCGCGCCGCATGGCTCGGAGAAGGTTCCGGTGCTCTTGCATCACGACAAGCCCGTGGTCGATTCCTGGGCGATCGCGAACTATCTCGAAGACAATTTTCCGGATCGCGCGTCGCTGTTCGGCGGCGAAGGTGGCCGCACCATGGCCCGCATGATCAATGCGTGGGGCGACATCGCCATCGTGGGCGGCATCTTTCCGCTGATCGTCGCCGACATCCCGAAGCATCTGGCCGAAGCCGATGCCGCCTATTTCCGCCAGACGCGCGAGGCGCGTTTTGGCGGCAAGAGCCTGGAAGCGGTGATGGCGAGCCGCGATACCGGCGTGGTCGCCTTCCGCAAGTCGCTGGAGGTGATGCGGCAGACTCTAAAGAAGCAGCCTTTCATCGGCGGCAGCGCGCCGAACTATGCCGATTACATCGTGTTCGGCGGTTTCCAATGGGCGCGGGTGACGAGCCCCTTCAAGCTGCTGGAGGCGGATGATCCGATCTACGCCTGGCGCGAGAAGCTGCTCGACGCGTTCGACGGCATGGCGCGCAAGTCGCCGGGACATCAGGTGTAGGGCACACTCTCCACTGTCGTCCCTGCGAACGCAATGCGGGCGCAGGGACCCACACCGCGTGATCTCTCGGGCGCGCTTGGTATGAGTACCGGACGACGGGTCTTAGCCAAACCTCTCCCTGGGGTTATGGGTCCCTGCTTTCGCAGGGACGACAGCGAGGGTGTGGTGATCCTCCCGCGCTCAACGCGCAGTGCTCGCCGCTTCCGCCGCCTTCCTTAAGCACTCCCGGCACTGACAATCTTCACTCATGACCGGCATCGGCAGCTTTGCGGTTTCCTCCGCGCACCAGCAATTGCCCGAGAGATCGCAGCCGAACTCGGTGCCGCAGCGGGAGCAGGCGAGGCGGCGAAGTTCCGGCGCCGGTGATTCTTTCGGAATTGTCATGATTTACGCAAAAGCTTCGACGTCATTTTCATGTCGGGTTCATCTGCCGCTGCGGTATATTAGAGCATGATCCGGAAAAGTGCGCAGCGGTTTTCCGAAAAGATCATGCTCAAACAACAACCTTAAGCGCGATGATGCTAATCTCATCGCGCTTTAGGCGCCGCGCACCTATTGGGAAAGCGGTTGGCAAGGCGCGAAGGACAAATCGATGACCCGCGATTCGCAAGCCGCGCTCGTCGCGCTCAACCGCTTCGGCTTCGGCGCCCGCGGCGGTGCATCGGGCGATCTCATCAATGCGGCCTCCGACCCCAGGGGGTTCGTGAAGGCTGAGCTGGCCCGTCCCAATGGCGTGCTGCTGGAGGCGCCGGGCCTGCAGTCGACGCCGCAACTCGGGCAGGCGGTGTTTGCGTATCAGGACGAGGTCAAGCAGGCGCGTGAGGCGGCCGCCAAGGCCGGCACGCCGCCCGAAGCGCCATCGGATCAGAAGCCGGGGCTGCGCCGCAATCTCTCGCTGAGCACTGCCGCAACCGAGATCGCCGGCCAGATGACCGATGCGAAGCCTGTCGACACCGCGGCAAAGCCCGAGACGATGCAACCGAACGCGCTCCCGCCGGCGGCCGCAAAGCCCGCGCCGCAGCCGCTCAACGTCATCCAGAAGACCTTTCGTGCCGAGGCGCTGGCGCGCCTGCAGCGCGCGACGCTGGTCGAGTGCGGCTTCACCGAGCGTCTGGTCGTGTTCTGGTCCAACCATTTCTGCATCTCCGCCAGCAAGGGCGAGCTGGCGCGGATCTGGGCCGGCGCGTTCGAGCGCGAGGCGATCCGCCCGCACGTGCTCGGGCGTTTCGCTGATATGCTGAAGGCGGTCGAGCAGCATCCGGCGATGCTGTTCTTCCTCGACAACCAGCAATCGCTGGGTCCGGACTCGCGCGCGGGGCAGAACCGCAAGCGCGGACTGAACGAAAATCTCGCGCGCGAGATCATGGAGCTGCACACGCTTGGTGTCGGCGGCGGCTACACCCAGGAGGACGTCACCTCGCTCGCCCGCATCATCACGGGGTGGACCTTTGCCGGCCGCCAAGGGCAACTGGGAACGCCCGGCTCCTTCGTCTTCAACACCAATGCGCATCAGCCGGGACCGCAGGTGCTGCTCGGCAAGACCTACGAGCCGGCGGGCCTCGCGCAAGGCGAGGCTGCGCTCGCCGACATCGCGCGCCATCCCTCGACGGCGAATTTCATCGCGACAAAATTCGTCCGCCATTTCGTGGCGGACGATCCGCCGCCGGCCTTGGTGGCGCGGCTGCGCGACGTCTTCGTCAGGACCGACGGCGATCTCAAGGCGCTCGCCACCGCGCTGGTCGATTCCGACGAAGCGTGGAAGGCGCCGCTGACCAAGATGCGCAGCCCCTATGATTTCCTGGTCGCGAGCGGCCGGCTGCTCGCGCGCGTGCCGGAGGATCCCGGCGCCTATCTCAACAATCTCAATCTGCTGGGACAGCCGCTGTGGTCGCCGGCCGGCCCCAACGGTTTCCCGGATACCAGCGCGGCATGGGCCGCGCCCGAAGGCATCAAGCTGAGGCTCGACATCGCCGCGCAAATCGGCGCCCGCCTCGGCAACAACATCGATCCGCTCGACCTGCTTGAATTTGCCGCAGCGGACGCCGCGTCCGTCGAAACCCGCAAAACCATCGAGCGCGCGGAATCGCGCCAGCAGGCGCTGGCGCTCTTGCTTATGTCCCCGGAAATGCAGAGGAGATGAAGATGATCGACTGCGCCGAGAACCGGCTCCTCACCTCGCGCCGCGGCCTCTTGCTCGGCGGCGCCTCCTTCGCTGCCTGGGCCTATTTGCCGAAATTCGCGCGCGCGGCCGACGGGCGCGATCCCAGGATGATTGTCGTGATCCTGCGCGGCGCCCTCGATGGGCTCTCGACCGTCGCGCCGGTCGGCGATCCCGACTATGCCGGCCTGCACGGCTCGATCGCGCTCGCCGCGGATGGCGCGCATCCCGCAATCATGCTCGACAGTTTCTTCGCGCTGCATCCGTCAATGCCGGAGTTCGCACGGATGTATCGCGACGGACATGCCGCAGTGATCCATGCGGTCGCAACGCCCTATCGCGACCGTTCGCATTTCGACGGCCAGGACGTGCTCGAAAGCGGCTATGCCGGCCCGGGCCGCGTGCAATCCGGCTGGCTCAACCGCGCGCTGGAAGCGCTGCCGCGCGGCGAGCGCGTGTCGAACGGGCTTGCGGTCGGCCCGACCACGCCGCTGGTGCTGCGCGGCAATGCGCCGACCGTCGGTTGGGCGCCGGTGGCGCTGCCGCAGGCCGACGACGACACCGCAATTCGGCTCGCCGATCTCTACCGCCATCGTGATCCCGCGCTTGCTGCGGCGCTGTCGCAAGGCCTCCAGCTCGAGAAGGCTGCGAGCGGCGATGACATGAAGCGCAAGCCCGGCAATCAGGTTGCGCAGATGCGCCAGGTCGCGCGCGGCGCCGCCAAGCTGATGGCGGCGGACGACGGCCCGCGCATCGCCGCGCTCGCCTTCGACGGCTGGGACACGCATGCGAATGAAGGCGGCCCGGTCGGGCGCCTCGCCTTCCTGCTCGGCGGCCTCGACGGCGCGCTTGCCGAATTCGAAAGCGGACTTGGCGATCGCTGGCGCGACACGGCCATCGTCGTCGCCACTGAATTCGGCCGCACCGCGCGCATCAATGGCACCGACGGCACCGATCACGGCACCGCCACCATCGCGCTCCTCGCCGGCGGCGCCGTCAAAGGCGGCCGTGTCATCTCGGATTGGCCCGGTTTGAAGCCCGCGAACCTCTACGAGGGTCGCGATCTCAAGCCGACGGCAGATCTGCGCTCCGTGATCAAGGGCGTGCTGCAGGGCCAGTTTGGTTTGTCCGACCGTGTGCTGGCGGAAAACGTGTTCCCGGACAGCGCGGCGGCACGGCCGATGAAGGACCTGGTTGCCTAGCCTCTCCCCGCTCTTGGTGGGGAGAGGTCGGATTGCGCAGCAATCCGGGTGAGGGGCAGGGCATGCTGTTGCAAAGAGGGGAGTCCATCCGACTCCCACATTGACGGTGCGCGCATCGTCCGCTTCGCTTACATTCAGGCCGAACTCGCGGAGGCAGCCGCTCACCCCGCCCTTTCCCCGTAAGAACAGGGCGAGGGAGTGAGAGGGCAATGCGTGCCTGACAATTCCAAGCTTAAGGAGACCTCAACCCATGTACATCGCCATGAACCGCTTCCGCGTCGCCAAGGGCTCTGAGTCCGCCTTCGAGCAGGTCTGGCTCTCGCGCGATACGCATTTGGACAAGGTGCCGGGCTTCGTTGAATTCCATCTGCTGCGCGGGCCTGAGCTCGAGGACCACACGCTCTACGCCTCGCATACCGTGTGGGCGAACCATGCCGCGTTCGAGGCCTGGACCAAGTCGGAGGCGTTTCGTGCCGCGCATCACAAGGCTGGCGACAACAAGCCGCTCTATCTCGGCCATCCCCAATTCGAAGGCTTCGAGGTGATGCAGACGGTGAGGCGCGGCGCCAAGTAGTGCCACTTCAGAGTCAGCCCAGCGTGATCCTGTCGATCTCGGACATCTCCTCCGCGCTGAGCTTCCAGGCGATCGCCTTGACGTTCTGCTCGATCTGTTCGACGCGGGTCGCGCCCGCGATCACGCTCGACACCTGCGGGCGGGCTGCGAGCCAGGAGAAGGCGAGCTCCAGCATGCTGTGTCCGCGGGACGTCGCAAACGCCTGGAGCTTCTCGACGATATCCTCGTTGCGCGGCGTGACGTAGCGGTCGCGCAGCCGCGGCACCTTGCCGAAGCGGCTATCGTCGGGCGCAGCTTCGCCCTTCTTGTATTTGCCGGTGAGCAGCCCGCTGGCGAGCGGGAAGAACGGCAACAGGCCAAGCTTGTACTCTTGCGCAGCCGGCAGCAGATCCTTCTCGATGTCACGCACCACCAGCGAATATTCGTCCTGGCAGGAAACGAAGCGGCTGACATTCATCGCGCGTGCGACGTATTCGGCTTCCGCGACGCGCCAGGCCGGAAAGTTCGAATTGCCGATGTAGCGCACCTTGCCCTGGCGGACGAGATCGTCGAGCGCGCGCAGGCTCTCTTCGATCGGCGTCAGCGGGTCGTAGTCGTGCTGCTGGTAGAGATCGATGTAGTCGGTCTTCAGCCGCTTCAGGCTCGCTTCCACGGCTTCCATGATGTAGCGGCGCGAGGCGCCCTGCTTGGTGCCGTCCTCGGCCATGGGCTTCGAATATTTCGTCGCCAGCACGATGTCCTTGCGGCGGTCGCCCAGGACGGTGCCGAGCACCGTCTCCGAGCCGCCCATGTTGGAATAGATGTCGGCGGTGTCGAACAGCGTGATGCCGAGATCGAGCGCGCGATGGATCACCTTGCGCGAGGTCTCGAGATCGGTGCGCTGGCCGAAATTGTTGCAGCCGAGCCCGACCGCGGACACGCGAAGGCCGGAGGCGCCGAGATTGCGAATTTCCATGAGAGATCCCCGTGAGAGATGAGCCGCGGTGCATTGTGAAGGCGGCCTGCCCCAGCGGCAAGCCGTTGCCTGCGGTGCTGCCATGCGGGCAAAAAAATGCGGCCCCTGTCAGACGCGGCGACTGACGGGGACCGCTTTGGGGCGCTTGATCGGTGACGGGGGGCCTGATCAGACGCAGCAGCAACTTAGTCCCGGTGTGTTACGCGCCGGTGACAGGTGGAGTTATCCACAGGCCGCGTGGTCCGGGAAAAGGCGGCTAAAATCAGAAGATCTTGCGATAGACAATGAAGCCGGAGCGTTCCGCGACCTTGTCGTACAGGCTTTGCGCGGTGACGTTTGTCTCGTGCGTCTGCCAGTAGACCCGTGGCGATCCCGCAAGCTTGGCGCGCTCGTAGACGCCGTAGATCAGCGCCGAGGCGACGCCCTTGCCGCGCGCCGCTTCCAGCGTGAACAGGTCCTGCAGATAGCAGGACGGCTCGATCGCGGTGGTGCTGCGATGGAACAGATAGTGCGTCAGTCCGAGCAGCTTGCCGTCGCTCTCGGCGACCAGCGCATGCACCGGCTCATAGGCGTCGAAGAAGCGCTGCCACGTCACCTTCGTGATCTCGGGCGCCAGCGCGGTCGGGCCCGAGCGGCCGTAGAAAGCGTTGTAGCCGTCCCACAGCGGCAGCCATTGATCGTAATCCTGCTTGGTGACGGCGCGAATGGTGAGAGACATGTGAAGATCCTGCGAGCATTGAACGTCATTCATAAGGGATGTTCGCGCAGATGATCAAATGTCTTTGCGCGACGGCTGGATATTCAGTCGTGGCGACGGTGTGCCATGCCCCTCACCCGGATTGCTTCGCACCTCTTTCCGCGGAAGGGCGGGCTATCGCGATATGCGTAACGCTGCAGGTTCGTTGTGTCTTGTGAGTAGCCAATCCCTCCACAAACTCGTCATGCCCGGGCTTGTCCCGGGCATCCACGTCTTGTTTTGCCGGAGTGAAGACGTGGATGGCCGGGACAAGCCCGGCCATGACGATGTGGAAACGGTAGCGCCAAAAATGACGCCTGCCGCGGAAGGGCGGGGGAGAGGTTAAGACGAGCAACGCTCGCTTGAGTGAGGGTTGTCTCCGCGGGCGCCGGAAGGCGATGTTCTTGGGCTAAAGCACCCTCATTCCGCCACGCGCAGATACCGGATCAGCTTGCGGTTCGTGGGATCGCGCAGCGAACGGTAGTAGTCGGCGCGCTCCGGCGCATCGGTGTGGCGCACGAGGTCGGTCACTGGCGTTTAGCTCAGCATGCGGCCGCCGTCGGGCAGCGCTGTGCAGACGAAGCGCAGCACCTCGCCGTTGCGCAGCTTGATGTTGATCGGCGTGGCGTCGCCGATCCGCACCATCTCCATGCGCTGCGCGATGAAAGTGCCGAGCTCGTCCTCGGGCAGCTCGAACGCGCCGGTGTCGCGGCCGTGATACATCAGCGCGATGAAGGGCGGCTTGCCGGCGGCGATTTCGTCCGGCAGCGCAAAATAATCGCGGAACGCGCGGTTGATGAATTCGGCTCGCGTCTCGGTATCGAGCAGCACGATGCCGATGTCGACCTGGTCGAGCGCGGCCGACAACCGCGCGGCGGTGGCGTGGCTTTGGCGCTCGGCGGCGAATGTGGCGAGCAGCCGCTCGCGCATCAGGCCGGTGATGCCTGCGGTGCCGAAGGCGGTCACGGCGAGGAGGCCGACCAGGTCGGCCGCAGCATGGAAGGACATGGCGCGATGGCCGAGGCAGAACAGCGCCGCGCCGATCACGGCGAGTGCCGCGCTGGTCATCGCGGAGGCGAAACCCGACAACGCGCCGGCAAGCGCGACGACGCAGACGAACACAGGCGCTGGCGAGGGAACGACAATGGTGCGATCGAGTAGGATCGCGAGCAGCGCAATGGCTGCCGTCAGCACCGGACCGGAGATCGCGCGCCATCCGAACCGCATCTCGTTCCTCCCTGAACGAGTAGGGCGGTCAGATTGGCCTACGGTAGCACGAGCGCAATCCGATTTCGTGCGGTGCGCTTAACAGGCGCTTGCGGTTCCGGGAAAAGCTTTCGGATGATTTAGAGCGTTTTCGAGCGACGTGGATATCGGTTCACGTCAAGAAAACGCGTCAACACGAGAATCGAGAGCCCCGTTCCGATTCGCGCGCTGTTGCTGCGCGGGGACATTCAACGTCGACGTTCCCGATCCCTTACGCGTGCCGACCAAAATCAGCAGCGATGCCGCGACCAGGATGGCCGCAGTCAGGGTGATTGCAACGATGACCACAGGCGATTTCATCGACGTCCTGTCGCGATGCCGGTTGGCGCGGGCCACGCGGCGCCTTGAAGGCTGGTCGAGGATGAGACGGGAATCAGACCGGCAGGCCCATCGCCATCGTGGCCTTGGTCGACAGCACCGTCAGGGTGACGATCAGGCACAGCGAGAGCGCGGCGACGGCGAGCGAGGCCGCGACCGCGTTGGTCAGCCGGGAAGACGAAACGGTATCGGTATGGCCCTGAAAGCCTGCCGTGCCGGACGCCCGAATCATGGTTTAAATCCTTCAACGTGCGAGCGAATCACCCGCGACATCGAACAATTTCACTATTTCAACGGGCAATATTGCGGCGGCTATCGCGCCGAAAATGGCGAGATTGCGGCGAGGATGAACCTTATACCCGCCATTCGCCAGCTCGGGTGCGTCGTCAGGCGCCCGCGGCGATGCTGGCGGGGTCGTCGATGTCGGCCGGCCGCCAGTCCATCGACACGAAGCCGGGCGTGGCTTCCACCCGCTTCAGCCACTCCCGGATCGCCGGGAAAGCCTGGAGGTCGAAATCGCAGCGATCGGCAAGGTGGGTGTAGCCGTACAGCGCGATGTCGGCGACCGTGAGCTGGCGGGCGGCGAAATAGGCGTTGGCCTTGAGATGATTCTCCATCACTTGCAGCGCGCCATAGCCGCGCTCCATCCAGTCCTCCAGCGCGTGCGTCTGCAGGTCGCGGCCGCCCTTGACCAGCGACAGCCAGAAATAGGCGGCGCCGATGTTCGGCTCGAGCGCGTGCTGCTCGAAGAACATCCATTGCAGCGCCTCGGCCCGGTCGATGCGGTTCTCCGGCGCGAGCGGCGTGCCGACGGCGACGTACCAGAGGATCGCGTTGGACTCGGCGAGAAAGCGGCCGTCGCCGACCTCGAGCAGCGGCACCTGGCCCGACGGATTCTTCGTCAGAAAATCCGGCGTGCGGCTTTCGCCGCGCAGAATGTCCACCTCGATCGCTTCGTAGGGCACGTTGAGCAGCGCCAGCGCAAGGCGGACCTTGTAGCTGTTGCCCGAGCGTTGCATCGAATAGAGCTTGTACATTCGGGGAGTTTCGAATCCGTGGATAGGGAAGGCGCGGCACGTGTTGCCCCGCAGCGCGGGTAAACAATGATGCCGATGCGAATCCGCCGCAAGGGCCAGCCGATAGAAAAACTCGAAAACCCTACCGCACTGCAACGCCGAGGAAGATCATTTCCGCGCGATGATGCAAATGAGTTGACGCGTGCGTCAACGCACGGGATGCATTCGACCGTGCATTGTGTGAAACGGTTGAGCGGCCAGTGACAGGGCGCTGAAATATCCACATCGTCATGGCCGGGCATAGCCGTCCAAAGGACGGCGTCGCTTCCACTCGCCTATGACCCGGCCATTCACGTCTTGCTTGGCTTACTTGACGCACGAAGAACATGGATGCCCGGGACAAGCCCGGGCATGACGAGTGCCGGTTCATAGCAGCACGCAACACGCAAAATTGCTCCGAGGACAAGCCTTGCCGGATATGAGCGGTTTGCCTGGCAAAGTTGCGGAAAATTGCGGGAAATCGCGCCTTGAAACGCTCCAAATCCGTAAACTTTTGCGAGATCGGGCCGAAGTTTCTTGCGGCGCAGCGGCACACGTCTTAGGGTGGTCGCATTCCCACAATCAGAGTCGTGAGGCGAAAGGCTTCACGACGCTTGTCAGGAGATGACGATGTCCTTCCTTGCCGCTGCGCTCGACCGTGTGAAGCCGTCCGCGACCATCGCGGTCACGGACAAAGCACGGGCGCTGAAAGCGGCGGGCCGCAACGTCATCGGGCTCGGCGCCGGCGAGCCGGACTTCGACACGCCCGCCAACATCAAGCTGGCGGCGATCCGCGCCATCGAGGCCGGCAAGACCAAGTACACCGCGGTCGACGGCATCCCCGAGCTGAAGGAAGCCATCATCGCGAAGTTTCAGCGCGAGAACGGTGTCGCCTACAAGCCGAACCAGATCATCGTCGGCACCGGCGGCAAGCAGGTGCTCTACAACGCGCTGATGGCGACCATGAATCCGGGCGACGAGGTAATCATCCCCGCGCCCTATTGGGTCAGCTATCCTGAGATGGTGGCGCTCGCCGGCGGTGAGCCGGTGCCGGTGGTCTGCACCGCCGCGACCGGCTTCAAGCTCGGGGCCGAGGCGCTCGATCGCGCGATCACGCCGAAGACCAAATGGGTGATCCTGTGCTCGCCGTCGAACCCGACGGGGGCGGCCTACACGAGGGCCGAGCTCAAGGCGCTCACCGACGTGCTGGTCAAGCACCCGCATGTCTGGGTGATGACCGACGACATGTACGAGCACCTCGTCTATGACGACTTCCAGTTCACCACCGTCGCGCAGGTCGAGCCGAGCCTTTACGACCGCACGCTCACGGTGAACGGCGTGTCGAAGGCCTATTGCATGACCGGCTGGCGCATCGGCTACGCCGGCGGTCCGGCGCAGCTCATCAAGGCGATGTCGACTATCCAGTCGCAATCGACCTCGAACCCGTGCTCGATCGCGCAGTGGGCTTCGGTCGAGGCGCTGAACGGTCCGCAGGACTTCATCCCCGCCAACAACAAGGTGTTCAAGGAGCGCCGCGACCTCGTCGTCTCCATGCTCAACCAGGCCAATGGCATCGAGTGCCCGCGGCCCGAGGGTGCGTTCTACGTCTATCCGTCCTGCGCCGGCACGATCGGCAAGAAGGCGCCGTCGGGCAACGTGATCTCGAATGACGAGCAGTTCGTCACCGAGCTGCTGGAGACCGAGGGCGTCGCCGTGGTGCAGGGCTCGGCCTTCGGCCTCGGCCCGGCCTTCCGCATCTCCTACGCGACCAAGACCTCCGACCTCGAAGACGCCTGCAAGCGCATCCAGCGCTTCTGCGGCAATCTGCGGTAAGCTTCTTGCGACATGCGATTTCACCCTCTCCCCCTGTGGGAGAGGGTGGATCGCCGCGAAGCGGCGAGACGGGTGAGGGGTTCTCTCCGCGAGTCCCTCTGCCAGTTCAATGCGCGGAGACAGCCCCTCATCCGGCGCTTCGCGCCACCTGCTCCCACAAGGGGAGAAGGGAAGACAGCGCACCAATTCGTCGCGCACGATCTGGCACGTGCAAAGCTCTTGTGGCATAGACCATCGCGCGGCGTGTGCCGCGCTCTCTCTGCTCGCATCACATTCATAGCCGGAGATCTTTCATGCGCCGTTCGTTCATCTTCGCCGGGCTCGCTGCCGCCAGCCTTGTTGCCTCCGTCGCAAACGGCGATGCGCAGCAGCAGCGTATGGTTCGCGTCGGTGTGCTCGAATGCCGCGGCGGCGCCAGCGTCGGCTTCATCGTGGGATCGGTAACCAATCTCGGCTGCGTGCTGCGCGCCGATGGCTTGCCTGAAGACCGCTATGTCGCAACGATCCGTAAAGTGGGTCTCGACATCGGCATCACCCAGGAGACCACGCTCGCCTGGGGCGTGTTCGCGCCGGTCGATCGGCTCGGCCCCGGCGACCTCTCCGGCAATTACGCGGGCGCGCAGGGCAGCGCCTCGGTCGGTGTCGGCTTAGGCGGCAACGTGCTGGTCGGCGGCTCCAACAATTCGATCGCGCTCCAGCCGCTCAGTGTGCAGGGCCAGGTCGGCCTCAACGTCGCCGCCGGCCTCGAGAGCCTGGAACTCCGTCCGGGCCGCTAAGCACCAAGGACAGTACTGCTTCCACCTCTTCCAGTCGGGAAGAGGTGGAATACGCCGGCTCATCTCTAAGACGTTACAACGGATCTAAGGGACGACGCACCGCAGCGACGTTTGTTGCTTGCCAAATCTCGGCGACGGGCAGAGCATCACCGTTTGCCGACCCAATCACGGGCCGAGCTCCACACCAGGGAGGCGGCGAAATGGGACAAGACGTCAGAAGTCCCCGAGGTCCACGGTGCATTGCGCTGGTGGGCCCTTTCCAAAGCGGTAAAACCACACTTCTTGAAGCAATCCTGGCGCGAACGGGCGCAATCCCGCGCGCCGGCAGCGTCGATGCCGGAACGTCCGTCGGCGACGCCACGCCCGAGGCCCGTCACCACAAGATGACCGTCGGCCTCACTGCTGCGACCACGAGTTTCATGGGCGACAGCTATACCTTCCTGGATTGTCCCGGTTCCGTCGAATTCGCCCACGACATGCGCGCCGCGCTGCCCGCGATCGATGCCGCGGTCGTGGTCTGCGAGGCCGACGAGAAGAAGCTGCCGCAGCTTCAGATCATCCTGCGCGAGCTGGAAGAGCTGAAGATCCCGCGTTTCCTGTTCCTCAACAAGATCGATCGCGCCAGCCAGCGCATCCGCGAGACGCTCGCGATGCTCCAGCCCGCCTCGCGCGTGCCGCTGGTGCTGCGCCAGATCCCGATCTGGAAGGGCGATCTGATCGAGGGGTTTGTCGATCTCGCGCTGGAGCGCGCGTTCATCTATCGCGAGCACAAAGCCTCCGAGGTGGTCGCACTCGAAGGTGGCGATCTCGATCGCGAGAAGGAGGCGCGCTTCTCGATGCTGGAGAAGCTCGCCGACCACGACGATGCGCTGATGGAGCAGCTGCTCGAAGACATCCAGCCGCCGCGTGATGCCGTGTTCGACGATCTCGCCCGCGAACTCCGCGAAGGGCTGATCTGCCCCGTGCTGCTGGGATCGGCGGCGCGCGAAAATGGCGTGCTGCGCCTGATGAAGGCGTTGCGCCACGAGGCGCCCGGAATCGCGGAGACCGCAAAACGGCTCGGCGTTCCCGACACCAAGGATGCGCTCGGCTACGTCTTCAAGACGCTGCATTCGCAGCATGGCGGCAAGCTGTCGCTGACGCGGTTGCTCGCCGGCCATCTCGACGACGGTGCGACGCTGCAATCCTCCTCCGGCGGGACCGGCCGCATCTCCGGCATCCTCGCCGTCAACGGCGCCTACGACACCAAGCGTGCCGCGGCGGACGCCGGCGACACTGTCGCGCTCGCCAAGCTGGACCTGTTCAAGACAGGTGACACGGTTTCGAACGGCAAGACTCCGCCGGCTGCGCTCGCCGCCCCCGAGCCGACGCCGCCGGTGCTGGCGATCTCGATCGCGTCCACCGACCGCAAGGACGACGTGAAGCTCGGTCAGGCCCTGGCTCGCCTGCACGAGGAGGATCCCTCGCTGGTCATCGTGCAGAATCCCCAGACCCATGACACCGTGCTGTGGGGGCAGGGCGAGATGCATCTCCGCGTCGAGGTCGAGCGCTTGCGCGACCGCTTCGGCGTCAAGATCTCCTCGCATCCGCCCGCGATCGGCTACCAGGAGACCATCCGCAAGCCGATCACCCAGCGCGGCCGCCACAAGAAGCAGTCCGGTGGCCATGGTCAGTTCGGCGACGTCGTGCTCGATATCAAGCCGCTGCCGCGCGGCGAGGGCTTCAAATTCGCCGAGAAGGTGGTGGGCGGCGCGGTGCCGCGCAACTACATCCCGGCGGTGGAGGAGGGCGTCATCGACGGATTGGCGCGCGGTCCGCTCGGCTTCCCGGTTACCGATGTGGAGGTGACGCTGACCGACGGCTCCTATCACAGCGTCGACAGCTCCGATCTCGCCTTCCGTACCGCGGCGCGGATCGGATTGAACGAAGGCCTGCCGCAATGCCAGCCGGTGTTGCTGGAGCCGATCCACGTCGTCGAGATCGTCTGTCCGACCGACGCCACCGCCAAGATCAACGCGATCCTGTCGGCGCGGCGCGGCCAGATCCTCGGCTTCGACACCCGCGACGGCTGGAGCGGCTGGGACTGCGTCCGCGCCATGATGCCGGAAGCGGAGATCGGCGAGCTCATCGTCGAGCTGCGCTCGGCCACGGCCGGCGCCGGGAGCTTCACCCGCCAGTTCGACCACATGGCCGAAGTCACCGGCCGCGCCGCCGACCAGATCATCGCCGCGCATCAGCACGCGGCGTGAGTCGGTTAGCGGTCGCGTAAGGAGGCGTCACTCTCTCACTCCCTCTCCCGTTCTTCACGGAGAGAGGGAGGGAGGGGTTGTCTCCACGCGCGCGGTTGGAATCGTAATCGAGCTCATGAGCCGGATGGGCGTACGCTCAAGGCAATAGCGTGCCTTGCCTCTCATCCGGATCGCGCCGGACGATGCTGCGCATCGCCCGGGGGGCGATATAGCCGAAGCTTCGCTTCGGCGTTCTTGAAACGGCCGCCGGAAGGCGGCCTACGTCTCTCCCCCGGAAAAGCGGCGAAAGGGTGAGCACTTGCGCTCACTCCCATATGATGTATTTTACATCATTGTACACGCTTCAGATATCATTTATAACTCCTGATACGTGAGGCCGCGGTGATCACGTCATTCCAGATGCGGGCAGCCCGCGCGCTGCTCGGCATTGACCAGAAAACCCTGGCCGAGCTTGCCGGCGTGTCGCTGCCGACCATCCAGCGGATGGAGGCCTCGACCGGCAATGTTCGCGGCGTGGTCGAGACTTTAATTAAGGTAGTCGAGGCGTTCGACCGGGCCGGCGTCGAGCTGATCGGCGAGCAGGCGCGCAGCGACAGCGGTGGGCGCGGTGTTCGCCTGAAGGAACCGGGGCCGCCGCGCCGCGTGGGGGCATGATCGCTGCGGTGATCATGCCTGCAAGAAGATGAGCTAACGCACCGTCGCGTCCGAGATCGCGGCCGCACGATGCAGTGTGTGGGGGCCGCGGAGCATGAGCATCACCAGCGAGCGGGCAGGCGGGCTGCATCGGCTGCGCCGACCGACTTTCGCCGAACTATACCTGCCGAAACTCGTCACGGTCTGGCGCGAGGGCTATGGCCTATCGGATTTCCGCGCCGATGTGTTCGCCGGCCTCACCGTCGCGATCGTCGCGCTGCCGCTGTCGATGGCGATCGCGATCGCTTCCGGCGTGACGCCGGACCGCGGCCTCTACACCGCCGTCGTCGGCGGTTTCATCGTGTCGCTGCTCGGCGGCAGCCGCTTCCAGATCGGCGGGCCCGCCGGCGCCTTCATCGTGCTGGTCGCGGTGACCGCGGAGCGGCACGGCGTCGACGGTGTCATCCTCGCCACCATGATGGCGGGCGTCATCCTGATTGCCGCGGGCCTGCTGCGGATCGGCACCTACATCAAGTTCATTCCCTATCCTGTCACGGTTGGCTTCACCGCCGGCATTGCCGTGATCATCTTTGCCAGCCAGTTGCACGATCTCGGCGGCATCACGCTGGCGGGGAAGGAGCCAAGCGAATTCGTGCCGAAGCTCGTCGCGCTCGCGGACGGCCTGCACACCGTCAATCCGTCCGCGGTTGCCGTTGCGCTTGCCAGCATCGCCATCATCGCTGGCTTACGGGTCTGGCGGCCGTCCTGGCCCGGCATCCTGATCGCGGTCGTGTTCGCCGCGGTCGTATGCGCGGTGCTCTCGCTGCCGGTAGAAACCATCGGCAGCCGTTTTGGCGGCATCCCGCGCGAATTGCCGTCGCCGGCGCTGCCCGCATTCTCGCTTGCCAAGGCGAAAGCCGTGCTCCCTGACGCGATTGCGTTCGCGCTGCTGGCCGCGATCGAATCGCTGCTGTCGGCGGTGGTGGCCGACGGCATGACCGGACGCCGTCACCGCTCCAATTGTGAGCTGGTGGCGCAAGGTGTCGCCAATATCGGCTCGGCGCTGTTCGGCGGCATCTGCGTCACCGGCCTGATCGCGCGCACGGCGACCAACATCCGCGCCGGCGCACGCGGACCGCTCGCGGGCATGCTGCATGCGGTCTTCCTGCTCCTGTTCATGCTGATCGCGGCGCCGCTTGCGAGCTACATCCCGCTCGCAGCGCTCGCCGCCGTGCTCGTGGTCGTCGCCTGGACCATGGCGGAGAAGCAGGAGTTCGCGACGCTGCTGCGCTCGTCCTGGGGCGATGCCGTGGTGCTGCTCGCAACCTTCCTGCTCACGATCTTCCGCGATCTCACCGAAGGCATTCTGGTCGGCTTCGCGCTCGGCGCGGTGCTGTTCATTCATCGCATGGCGGAGATGACCGGCATCGAGGAGCGCACGCCGCTGGTGACCGCCGATCGCGCTGATGACGGCAATGGCGATCGCGTGCCCTACGATGCCGCGCTCGCGGTCGATCGCGACGTGCTGGTCTATCGCATCACCGGCGCGTTCTTCTTTGGCGCAGCCTCGGCCATCGGCAACGTGCTCGATGACGTTGGCGACAAGCGCAAGGGATTTGTGGTCGATTTCGCCGCGGTGCCGTTCCTGGATTCGACTGCGGCCAACGTGCTCGGCCGCGTCGCCGTCAAGGCGCATCGCCGGGGCATCCGCCTGTTCATCACCGGAGCCACGCCCGCGGTCCGCCGCGCGCTGCTCACCCATGGCGTGACGCCGCCGCGCGCCCGCTATCGCGAGACCATCGAGCGCGCGGTCTCGGACATCAAGGGCGGTGCTGCCCAGCCCGCGGCCGCCGACGCAGCCGGGAGCTGATGTCGCACTGAGTCTCCCGGCTTGACAGAGCCCGCGGGACGCGAAATGGATCGCCTCCAAATACGACCCCAAGGAGACGATGACGGTGACCAAGGCTCCCGCAGCCTGCTTGATCGGATGGCCGGCCGCGCATTCGCGCTCGCCGCTGATCCATCATTACTGGCTGCGCACGCTCGGCATCGCAGGCGGCTATGTCATCGAGGCGGTTCCGCCTGATGATTTACGCGACTTCGTGCTGCGGCTGTCGCTGCGCGGCTTTGTCGGCGCCAATGTCACCATCCCGCACAAGGAGGCCGCCCTCGCATTGTCCTCGCCCGACGCGCGGGCAAGGGCCGTGGGCGCTGCCAACACGCTGTGGTTTGAGGACGGCGAGCTGCGCTCTACGAACACCGATGTGGAAGGCTTCATTGGCAATCTCGACGCCAGCGCGCCCGGCTGGGACAGGGCGGAGGAAGCGCTGGTGCTCGGGGCAGGCGGTTCCTCGCGCGCGGTCGTGTTCGGCCTGCGCGAGCGTGGCGTCAAGCGCATCCATCTCGCCAATCGCACCATCGCGCGGGCCGAGACACTTGCAGGACAGTTCGGACCGAACGTGCATCCCGTTGCGTGGGACGCGATCGACGACCTCTTGCCGCGCGCAAAACTTCTCGTGAACACGACCTCGCTCGGCATGCATGGCCAGCCGTCACTCGACGTCGATGTCGCGCGCCTGCCGAACGAGGCCGTCGTTGCCGATCTCGTCTATGTCCCGCTGGTGACGCCGCTGCTCGGGGCCGCGCAAGCGCGCGGGCTCAAGACCGCCGACGGGCTCGGCATGCTCTTGCACCAGGCGGTGCGCGGCTTCGAACTGTGGTTCGGCCGCAGGCCTGAGGTGACGGCCGAGCTGCGCGCATTGGTCGAGGCTGATCTCACAAAGACTTGAGAGAATAGTCAGCGTCCTTCGGCGTTCTCGATCCGTGGGGACAATCGAAGGCCAGCATGCTCCAAGAATTGAGGGAATAGCGGTGGTCACGCGGGGGTTGCCGTGTCTGACCACCGCAACGCCCTGGAGGGACAATGCCATGTCAAAGCTGACCAACTGGATGCCACGCGCTGTCGTGGCTGCCTTCATCACCTGCATCGCGACATCATCCGTCTCGGCGCAGCAAGCGCCGACGGTGCGTATCCGCGGCACCATCGAGAGCGTCGACGGCAACATGCTCGGCATCAAGACGCGCGAGGGCAGCGACGTGAAGGTGAGGATGACCGATAATGTCGCGATCTTTGCCGTGGTGAAGACGGAGCTCTCCGAGATCAAGGAAGGCTCCTACATCGGCGTCACCGGCATGCCCGAGCCCGACGGCACTCAGAAGGCGATCGCGGTCCACATCTTCCCGGAGAACCAGCGCGGCGCCGCCGAAGGTTTTCGCCCCTGGGATGCCCGCGCCAATTCGACCATGACGAATGCGACCGTGGCGCAGACGGTGAAGGGCACCGAGGGCCAGAACATCACGGTGAAATACAAGGACGGCGAGAAGAAAGTCGTGGTGCCGCCGGACACCCCGATCGTCACCTTCGTTGCCAGCGACAAGTCGGAGGTGAAGCCCGGCGCCAAGCTGATCATCTTCGGCGCGGCGAAGAAGGAGGACGGCTCGCTGGAGGCGAACCGGGTGAATGTCGGGCGGGACGGGATCACGCCGCCGATGTGAGGCTGTGCGGGACGCCCCGCTCTCGCACTCCCTCGCCCGATGTGCCTTGTGAGCAGCCGATCGCTCCACAAACTCGTCATGCCCGGGCATAGCCGTCCGCGAGGACGGCGTCGCTTCGCTCGCCTATATCCCGGGCATCCATGTCTTGTTTTGCAGGAGTGAAGAGGTGGATGGCCCGGGACAAGCCGGCCATGACGATGTGGAAACGGTAGCACCAAAAATCACGCCGTTTTCATATGCGATTGCCCTGCCGCGGAAGGGCGGGGAGAGGTTAGACTAGCACTCACACCGCAATCACGTGATCGTCGATCTCGTCGATCCGGTTGACGCCGCACAGGCCCATCGTGGTCAGCAGCTCCTTCTGGATGATGTCGATCGCCTTGGCGACGCCGGCCTGGCCGCCTGCGCCGAGCCCATAGGCATAGGCGCGGCCGATCATGCAGGACTTTGCGCCGAGCGCGAGCGCGCGCATCACGTCCTGGCCGGAGCGGATGCCGCCGTCGAACATGATCTCCATCTTGCCGCCGACCGCATCGGCGATCTCCGGCAGCACCTCGATCGAGGATGGCGCGCCGTCGAGTTGGCGGCCGCCATGGTTCGACACCACCAGCGCCTGCGCGCCGGTCTTCGCCGCTTCCTCGGCGTCCTCGACGTCGAGGATGCCCTTGATGATGAGCTTGCCCGGCCAGATGCTGCGGACCCACTCGACGTCCTTCCAGTTCAGCGACGTGTCGAACTGCGATGCCGTCCACTCCGCGAGGCGGTTGAGATCCTCGGTGTTCTTCACATGGCCTGCGATGTTGCCGAAGGTGCGGCGCTTGCCCTGCAGCACGCCCGAGACCCAGGCCGGCTTGCTGGCGAAGTCCAAGAGCTTGGACAGCGACCATTCGGGCGGCACCGTCATGCCGTTCTTGATGTCGGCATGGCGCTGGCCGATCACCTGCAGGTCGACGGTGAGCACCAGCGCGCTGCATTTGGCGGCGGCGGCGCGCTGGATCAGCTCCTTGATGAAGCCGCGGTCCTTCATCACGTAGAGCTGGAACCAGAACGGCTTCTCGACATTGGCGGCGATGTCCTCGATCGAGCAGATCGACATGGTCGATTGCGTGAACGGGATGCCGGCGGCCTGCGCGGCGCGGCAGGCGTGAATTTCGCCGTCGCCATGCTGCATGCCGAGCAGGCCGACCGGCGCGAGGATCAGCGGCATGGTCGAGGGCTCGCCCAAAATCGTGGTCGAGGTGTCGCGCTTGGAGACGTCGATCAGGATGCGCTGGCGAAATTTGATCGCCTGCAGGTCCTCGCGGTTGGCGCGCAGCGTTTCCTCGGCATAGGAACCGCGGTCGCAATAGTCGAAGAACGCCTTCGGCACGCGGCGCTTATGCAGCGCACGAAGATCGTCGATACAGGTGATGTGCTTCATGAACGTTCCCCGGCCCATCTCGTAGCGGAAGTCTTGCGTCGGAAGATTGAGGGGTCATCTAGCATGGTTGGATGCACAGCCCAATCGTTTGAGAGGAGGGCGCCATGGCCAAGCCGCACGCGGGACCGTCGCCGGAACAGATCAAGGAGAAGGAGGCTCTCGACGACGCCCTGGAAGAGGGGCTGGAGGAGACCTTCCCCGGCTCCGATCCCGTCAACGTCACCCAGCCGCCGCCGAGCCGCGACGATGGGCATGTCAAGCGCGCAGGCTAGGGCGGGTTCCGGCTCGATTTCGGCGCTGCGGTAGGAAATATAGTGTTAACAGCCGCTTATGTGACGGAGGGAGTACCTCTGTTCCGTAACGATTGATCACATTTTTTGAAGCCAAGTTGGCCGCGTTGGGCTTATAAGACCTCAGCAAATCAGGGATGCGGGGCCCGCCCGGGCAGCCCGTGGTTGTAGAGGGGGTCCCTGGTTGTTGTGCTGGGGGACGATATGAGCCGCAAATATTTCGGGACTGACGGGATCCGGGGCCGCGCCAACGGACTGATCACGCCGGAGCTCGCGCTCAAGGTCGGCCAGGCCGCGGGCCTTGCGTTTCAGCGTGGCGACCACCGCCATCGCGTCGTGATCGGCAAGGACACCCGCCTGTCCGGCTACATGATCGAATATGCGATGGTCGCGGGCTTCACCTCGGTCGGCATGGACGTGCTGCTGGTCGGCCCGATGCCGACCCCGGCGGTGGCGATGCTGACCAAGTCGATGCGCGCCGATCTCGGCGTGATGATCTCGGCCTCGCACAATCTGTTCGAGGACAACGGCATCAAGCTGTTCGGCCCGCAAGGCTTCAAGCTCTCCGACGATGTCGAGAAGCAGATCGAGCAGTTGCTCGACGAGCCCATCGACAAGCGGCTCGCTCAGAGCGCCAGCCTCGGCCGCGCCCGCCGTATCGACGGCGTGCATGACCGCTACATCGAATTCGCCAAGCGCACGCTGCCGCGCGACCTTTCGCTCGACGGCCTGCGGGTCGTGGTCGATTGCGCTCACGGCGCCGCGTACAAGGTCGTGCCGGAGGCGCTGTGGGAGCTGGGCGCCGACGTGGTGCCGATCGGCGTCGATCCCGATGGCTTCAACATCAACAAGGAATGCGGCTCGACCTCGCCCGAAGCTCTCTCGAAGAAGGTGCGCGAGATGCGCGCCGACATCGGCATTGCGCTTGATGGCGACGCCGATCGCGTCATCCTCGTCGACGAGCGCGGCCATATCGTCGACGGCGACCAGCTCCTCGCAGTGATCGCGCAGAGCTGGAAGGAAGACGGCCGCCTGTCGCGGCCCGGCATCGTCGCCACCGTGATGTCCAATCTCGGCCTCGAACGCTTCCTGAAGGGGCAGGGGCTCGATCTCGTGCGCACGCCGGTCGGCGACCGCTACGTGCTCGAGCAGATGCTGAGCGGCGGCTACAATCTCGGCGGCGAGCAGTCCGGCCACATCATCCTGTCCGACTACGCCACCACCGGCGACGGCTTCGTCGCTGCGCTGCAAGTGCTCGCGGTGGTGCAGAAGCTGCGCCGCCCGGTGTCGGAAGTCTGTCACCGCTTCGATCCGCTGCCGCAGATCCTCAAGAACGTCCGCCACAAGGGCGGCAAGCCGCTCGATGATTCCGACGTGAAGTCGGCGATCTCCGACGGCGAGAAGCGCCTCAACGGCCACGGCCGCCTCCTGATCCGCTCCTCCGGCACCGAGCCCGTGATCCGCGTCATGGGCGAAGGCGAGGACCGCATCCTGGTCGAGGACGTGGTCGACACCATCGTCTCCGCGCTGGGCCAGGTCGCGGCCTAAGGTCTTTCAAGCAGGAGCGGGGTGGGTGATCTCACCTCACGGGCACTATCGTTGGGTGGGCAAAGCGACAGCGTGCCCACGCTTCTGTCGCCGCAATGAATAGGTGGTGGGCACGGCGCAGCGCGCCTTTGTCCCTTACGATTCCTGTCTCCAGGCGAGACCCTGGACCCTCATGGTAGGGAGCCCGCTGAAGGAGGCGTCTCGAACCATGCACGCCCCGCTGCCGCGGCGCGCGTTAGCAGATCCTGTTTCGTCGCAACACTCCTTCATCGATCGTTAGCAATTGCGCCGCCGGGGCTGCTGCATTTCTGCAACGCTCGCGCCGCGTCCGCGTGTGCACTCAGAAAAAATCAACCTTAAAAATTAGGGTTAAGTGGCGCTTAAGCATTTGCTGCCATCGTCCGGGTCGCGAGTTTCCAGAACGTGGGGCGTCTGCATTTTGCCTCACCGGCCATAAGGACGAAGCCAATGCGTAGCGTTAAGTCTCTCCTTGCCGCGGGTGCGGCAACCCTGATCTCCTCGGTGGCGTTTGCCGCCGACATGCCGATCGCGGCACCGCCCCCCATGTACGCGCCGCCGGCTCCGCCCGCCGACTTCGGCGGCTGGTATCTGCGCGGTGACATCGGCATCAGCAATCAGAAGGTGAACAAGCTCACCCCGAGCTTCGTGGATCCCGGTATCTCCGTTGCGTCGACGCAGGGCCTCGGCTTCGACTCGGCGGGCATCTTCGGTCTCGGCGCCGGCTACCGGTTCAACAATTGGTTCCGCGCCGACGTGACCGGTGAGTATCGCAGCAACGCTAATCTGCATGGGCTCGATCTCGTCAACTTCAACGGCGCTCCCGCGTTCACCGATGAGTATCACGGCAGCAAGTCGGAATGGCTGATCCTCGCCAACGCGTACGTCGATCTCGGCACTTGGTGGTGCATTACCCCGTTCATCGGCGCCGGTGTTGGTACGTCGCGCAACACGATTTCGAACTTCCAGGATATCAACACGCCGAACGCTGGTGTTGCGTACGCGCCCAACGCTTCGAAGTGGAATTTCGCATGGGCCGCGCATGCCGGTCTTGCTTACAAGGTCAACCCGAGCCTGACGCTCGAACTGGCTTATCGCTATGTGGATCTCGGAGACGGCGTCACCGGCGCTCTTACCGACTTCACCGGCTTCACCCGCGGCCGGACCATGCAGTTCAAGGACATCACATCGCATGACTTGAAGTTCGGCGTGCGCTGGAATCTCGACAGCCCGCCGGTCTACGCAACGCCGCCGCTCGTCACCAAGGGCTGATCTTCTAGCCCATCGCTTAACGTCTCTTAACGGCGCGGGGCCATCCCGCGCCGTTTTGCTTTTCGGGTTTTTCATGGCGCAACGGCGACGAAATCGCGCCGGACGCAACCATTGGTTAAGGTTAACGAGCCATGATCATCGCAACAGTTCGAGAGTTCGATGGAGCGTTGCGATGCGTAGGCTTTGGTTGGTGGCGGCGGTGTTCGGATCGATGTCCGCCGCACACGCGGCCGACATGCCGGATCTGCCCGTCCTGCGCGGCGGCTTCACCGACGGCCTGTCCAAGACGTCCCGTAATTGGGATGGCGCCTATTTCGGCGTCAACGGCGGCTACACGGCTGATGCGACCGATTTCAGCCAGAGCGTGGTTGGCCTGACCAACTACATCTTCCGCGACAGCGTGCTGCAGCAGCCGACCGCGAATTGGTCGCTGATGAACAAGACCAACACGCAGAGCACGAATTTCGGCGCCTTCGTCGGCCGCAACTGGCAATGGTACGATGCCATTCTCGGTCTCGAGGGCACCTACAGTCACTTCAACAATCTCTACACGCAGACCAGCGGCTCCAATCAACTCGATATCATCAATCCCCCCGGTGACATTCACCCCGACAACGTGACCGATCATTGGAACGTAAAGTTGACTGGTACCGCCGCGGCACAGGTCAAGGACATGATTGCGCTCCGCGGCCGCGTGGGCTGGGATGGCGGCGATTTCATGCCATACGCGTTCGCTGGCGCTGCTGTCGGCCGCATGGACGTATCGCGTACCGTGACAAGCGACGTGACGTTGACCCAGGTGATGACGACGACGGTCGCTGGCGTCACGACGATCGTCACGAACGGACCGAACCCCGTTCCCGCGCAGTCCCAGACGCAGAGCCAGCGCCGGACCAACGCCTTCGCGGTGGGCTGGACTGCCGGCCTTGGCGTCGAATACTGCATCTGGAACGGTCTGTTCGCGCGCGTCGAATACGAATATGTGAAATTCTCGCCGGTCATGAACACCTCGGTGACGCTGAACAATGCACGCGTCGGGCTCGGCTACAAGTTCTGACACAGCATCGCTGCATCGCGGTTGACAGCCCCGCATCGTCCTGATGCTCTGTCGCCTCAACGCGGGGCGAGGCGATGAAGATCTACGGCGACAGCAATTCCGGCAATTGTCTGAAGGTGAAGTGGGTCTGCGATCATCTCGCACTGCCCTATCAATGGATCGAGATCGACACGCGCAAGGGCGAGACGCGCACGGCGCAGTTCTTGGCGATGAACGGCGCCGGTCAGGTGCCAACCGTCGCCTTCGAAGACGGCCGCACGCTGGCGCAGTCCAACGCCATCATCCGCTATCTCGCCCGCGACAGCGCGCTGATCCCGCGTGACGCCTTTGCCGCGGCCAAGATGGACGAATGGCTGTTCTGGGAGCAATACAGCCACGAGCCCTATATCGCGGTGTGCCGTTTCCTCATCGTCTATCTCGGCAAGGCTGCCTCGGAGCTCGACCCTGAGAAGGTCAAGCGCGGCTATGCGGCGCTCGACCGCATGGAGCAGCATCTGGCAGCAAGCCGTTTCTTCGCAGGCGATGCGATCTCGCTCGCCGACGTGTCGCTGCTCGCTTATACGCGCCTCGCGCATGAAGGCGGCTTCGATCTCGCTCGCTATGCGGCCATCCGCCGCTGGATCGGCGAGGCCGAGGCCTCGCTCGGTCTGCCGCCGGCGCGCTGAGCCCATCGCCCGAGTTTTGGAGTCCCGGTATGAACGATAAGTCCGTCTCGATTCGCCCCGCGCGCCGCGAGGATGTTCCCGCGATCGTGGCGATGCTCGCCGACGATCATCTCGGCCGCGCCCGCGAGCGCGTCGAGGATCCGCTGCCCGCCGTCTACTACGAAGCGTTCGAGCGCGTCGCGCGCGATTCCAATCTCTCGCTCGTCGTCGCCGAGAGCGAGGGCAGGGTGGTCGGCTGCCTGCAACTTGCGGTGCTCGCAGGCATCAGCTCGCAAGGCGGCATTCGTGGCCTGCTCGAGGATGTGCGTGTTGCCACTGATTGTCGCAGCCGTGGCATCGGCGAGCAATTGGTGCAATGGGCCGTCGCGGAAGCCAAAGCGCGCGGCTGCAATCTGGTCGAGCTGCTGACGCATCAGACGCGCGTCGATGCGCAGCGCTTCTACAAGCGGCTGGGATTTGCAGCGAGCCATGTCGGCATGACCGTCCGCTTTTGAGGCGCCAGGAGCGTTTTCGAGCGAAGTGGATAGCGGTTCGCGTAAAGAAAACGCGTCAATACAAAAATCCAGAGTCCCATGTCGATTGTATCGGAATGGGGCTTCGGCCGCAGACGTTGTGCAAGCTACCAAATCGGATCGCGCATTCGTTCATCTTAAGAGCTGATAAACTACCCGCCCGTCGTTCATGTGGAAGCAGGAACGAACGGTGCTACGCAACGTCAGACACCGGGCTCGGTCGGTTCGGGGATTTCGATGACAAGCTATTCCATGATCAAGGTCGGCAACGGCTACGTTGTGCAGGCCAATGACAAGTGCATTTTGAAAGTCGGCAGTCGCCGCCGGGCCGCGCAATTGATCAGCGAGGCCACGGACTTGCTGAATGCGCTCACGCCGGTTGAATCGCCCGATATCGCAGCCGAGCCGCCATCACTCCGGCGTGAGCCGCCGGAACTTTCTTGACTGGTCTGCCCGATTCCCGTATCAGCCGCGGCGGGACACCTCCCCCCAACGGGAGGCTTACTATCTGGAAGGGTAGATCATGACTGTAGCGAAGCCCGCTTCACGGCCGACCGTGCCGCATTTCTCCTCCGGCCCCTGCGCCAAGCGCCCCGGCTGGAATGCCCAAAATCTCAAGGACGCAGCGCTCGGCCGTTCGCATCGCGCGAAGGTCGGCAAGACCAAGCTCAAGCTCGCGATCGATCTGACGCGCGAAGTGCTTGAAGTCCCCGCCGATTATCGCATCGGCGTCGTGCCCGCGTCCGATACCGGCGCGGTCGAGATGGCGCTGTGGTCGCTGCTTGGTGCCCGGCCCGTCACCACGCTCGCCTGGGAATCCTTCGGCGAGGGCTGGGTCAGCGACATCGTCAAGGAATTGAAGCTCAAGGACGTCACCAAGCTCAACGCTGCTTACGGTGAGATCCCCGACCTCTCCAAGGTGGACCCCACGAGCGACGTCGTCTTCACCTGGAACGGCACCACCTCGGGCGTGCGCGTGCCGAACGCGGACTGGATCAGCGCGACCCGCGAAGGCCTGACCATCTGCGATGCGACCTCGGCCGCGTTCGCGCAAGCCCTCGACTGGCCCAAGCTCGACGTCGTCACCTTCTCCTGGCAGAAGGCGCTCGGCGGCGAAGCCGCGCACGGCATGCTGATCCTCTCGCCGCGTGCCGTTGAACGGCTCGAGACCTACAAGCCGGCCTGGCCGCTGCCGAAGATCTTCCGCATGACCAAGGGCGGCAAGCTCAACGAAGGCATTTTCGTCGGCGAGACCATCAACACGCCGTCGATGCTCTGCGTCGAGGACTATCTCGATGCGCTGAACTGGGCCAAGTCGATCGGCGGCCTCAAGGCGCTGATCGCCCGCGCCGACGCCAACACCAAGGTGCTGGCCGACTGGAAGGCGAAGACGCCGTGGATCGACTTCCTCGCCAAGGACGCATCGATCCGCTCCAATACCTCGGTGTGCCTGAAGTTCACCGATCCCGCGATCACCTCGCTCTCCGACGACGCGCAAGCGGAGTTCTCCAAGAAGCTCGTCGCCCTGGTCGAGAAGGAAGGCGCCGGCTACGATTTCGCCTATTACCGCGATGCGCCGGCGGGCCTGCGCATCTGGTGCGGCGCCACGGTGGAGGCCAAGGACGTCGAGCTGCTGACGCAGTGGATCGACTGGGCCTTTGCCGAGACCAAGGCGCAGCTCGCCAAGGCGGCCTAAGTTCTTACCCTCCCCTGGAGGGGGAGGTTCGACGCACCGGCGAGCATGATCCGGAAAAGTGGGTCCCCGGTTTTCCGACAAGATCATGCTCAAACAAGCAGGTGCGCCGGGGTGGGGTGATCTCTCCACGCGGCGCACCGGCAATTTTCTTTGTTGCAGCTTCACCCCACCCCGGCGCTTCGCGCCGACCCTCCCCCTCCAGGGGAGGGTGTGAAGGACAGATCCCCATGACCAAACCCAAAGTTCTCATTTCCGACGCTCTGTCTCCCGCCGCCGTCCAGATCTTCAAGGACCGCGGCGTCGAGGTCGACTTCCAGCCCAACCTCGGCAAGGACAAGGACAAGCTCGCCGAGATCATCGGCAATTACGATGGCCTTGCGATCCGCTCCGCGACGAAAGCGACCGCAAAGATCCTGGAGAAGGCCACCAACCTCAAGGTGATCGGCCGCGCCGGCATCGGCGTCGACAATGTCGAGATCCCCGCCGCGACGGCCAAGGGCATCATCGTGATGAACACGCCGTTCGGCAATTCGATCACGACCGCCGAGCACGCGATTACTCTGATGCTCGCGCTCGCCCGCGAGATCCCGCAGGCCGATGCTTCCACCCAGGCCGGCAAGTGGGAGAAGAACCGCTTCATGGGCGTCGAGATCACCGGCAAGGTGCTCGGCGTGATCGGCTGCGGCAATATCGGCTCGATCGTCGCCGACCGCGCGCTCGGCCTGCGCATGAAGGTGATCGCGTTCGACCCGTTCCTGTCGCCGGAGCGCGCCAAGGACATCGGCGTCGAGAAGGTCGAGCTCGACGACCTCTTGAAGCGCGCCGACTTCATCACGCTGCACACGCCGCTGACCGAGAAGACGAAGAACATCATCGACGCGGCCGCGATCGCCAAGATGAAGAAGGGCGTGCGCCTGATCAACTGCGCCCGCGGCGGCCTCGTCGACGAGCAGGCGGTGGTCGATGCGCTCAACTCCAAGCACATCGCCGGCGCCGCCTTCGACGTGTTCGTCGAGGAGCCCGCGACCTCGAACGTGCTGTTCGGCCATCCCAACGTGATCTGCACGCCGCATCTCGGCGCCTCCACCACGGAAGCGCAGGAGAACGTCGCGCTGCAGGTCGCCGAGCAGATGTCGGACTATCTGCTCACCGGCGCGATCTCGAACGCGGTCAACTTTCCCTCGATCACGGCGGAAGAGGCGCCGAAGCTCAAGCCCTTCATCGCGCTCGCCGAGAAGCTCGGCTCGTTCGCCGGCCAGCTCACCGAGTCCGGCATCCGCAAGGTCGAGATCACCTATGAGGGCCACGTCGCCGAGATGAAGATCAAGGCGATCACCTCGGCCGTGCTGTCGGGCCTGTTGCGGCCGATGCTGGGCGAGGTCAACGTGGTGTCGGCACCCGTGGTCGCCAAGGAGCGCGGCATGATCGTCGACGAGATCGTGCGCGCCGCGCAGAGCGACTATGAGAGCCTGATCACCGTCACCGTCGCTACCGAACGCCAGGAGCGCTCGGTGTCCGGCACCGTGTACCATGACGGCAAGCCGCGCCTCGTCGATGTCAAGGGCATCCGCATCGATGCCGAGTTCGGCAAGTCGATGATCTACATCACCAACGAGGACAAGCCGGGCTTCATCGGCAGGTTCGCAAGCCTGCTCGGCGACGCCAAGATCAATATCGCGACCTTCCATCTCGGCCGCGTCGCGCCCGGCAGCGATGCCATCGCGCTGGTCGAGGTCGACGGCGCAGTGCCGGCGGACCTGCTCGCCAAGGTGCAGGCCCTGCCGCAGGTCAAGCAGGCCAAGGCGCTGACGTTCTGACCCACCGTCATTCCGGGGCTCGCGAAGCGAGAACCCGGAATCTCGAGATTCCGGGTTCGATGCTCGGGCATCGCCCCGGAATGACGAGGATCATATATTCCGACCCACGGAACAACGCCGTCTCCTTCATCGGAGGCGGCGTTTTTGTTTTCCGCAGCCGGCTATCTCAGTGTACCAATGTCGCCCAGGACGCTCCGTATCAGACGTTCGACAAGGGAGAAAACAATGCGTGAAGCCGTTATCGTTTCCTATGCACGCACGGGCCTCGCGAAATCCGGCCGCGGCGGGTTCAACATCACGCCGCCGATGTCGCTGGCGGCCCACGCTATCCACCACGCGGTCGACCGCGCCGGCGTCGAGAAGGATTATGTCGAGGACTGCTATCTCGGCAATTGCGCCCATGGCGCGCCGAACATCGGCCGTCAGGCCGCGCTGCTCGCAGGTCTGCCGAAGACCACCGCCGGCGTCTCGGTGAACCGGTTCTGCTCCTCGGGGCTGCAGACCATCGCGATGGCCGCCAACTCGATCCGCTCGGACGGCGCCGACTGCATCGTGGCCGGCGGCGTCGAGAGCATCTCGATCCCCGGCGGCGGCTCGCCGAAGGAATCGATCGATCCGGAGCTGCTGAAGGTCGCGCCCGACATCTTCATGGCGATGATCGATACCGCCGACATCGTCGCCGAGCGCTACAAGGTCAGCCGCGAATACCAGGACGAGTTCTCGCTGGAATCGCAGCGCCGCATGGCGGCGGCGCAGCAGGCGAACAAGTTCAAGGACGAGATCGTCCCGATGAAGACCAGGATGAAGGTCGTCGACAAGCAGACCAAGGCCGAGAGCATCGTCGACTACGTCGTCGACCGCGACGAATGCAACCGGCCTGACACCACGATGGAAGGCCTTGCAAAGCTCGAGCCGGTCAAGGGCCCCGGCAAGTTCGTCACCGCCGGCAATGCCAGCCAGCTCTCCGACGGCGCTGCCGCCGTGGTGCTGATGGAAGCCAAGGACGCCGAAAAGCGCGGCCTCAAGCCGCTCGGCCGCTTCGTCGCCTGGGCGACCGCCGGCTGCGAGCCCGACGAGATGGGCATCGGCCCGGTGTTCGCGATCCCGAAGCTCTTGAAGCGCACCGGCCTCAAGATCGACGACATCGATCTGTGGGAGCTCAACGAGGCCTTCGCGAGCCAGTGCCTCTATTGCCGCGACAAGCTCGAGATCGATCCGGCCAAGTACAACGTCAACGGCGGCTCGATCGCGATCGGCCATCCCTTCGGCATGACCGGCGCCCGTCTCACCGGCCATCTCCTCCAGGAAGGCGCCCGCCGCAAGGCGAAGTGGGGCGTCGTCACCATGTGCATCGGCGGCGGCCAGGGCGGCGCGGGGCTGTTCGAGATCTACAGCTGAGATCGCGCGATATGAATGCGAAAGGGCACGGTGTGAGCCGTGCCCTTTTTGTTGTGTGCCGAGTATGAACGACAGCTTGGAGGTGGAAGTCCTCTATCCAGCCTGATGGCGGCGAAGGATTAGCGAAGCGCAAGGGCGTCACCGCGAGGTGGGGTCTGAAGAAAGCGTGGAGCAAAGCCGCGGCCCGATGGACAAACACCGGATAACGAGGCCTACCCGGCCGGACGAGCGAGCAACTGATCGCGAAGTCCAGGGTCATCAAGGGTCGGGGTGGTAAATTCGGCGGGCGCGCGGTGAAGGCGGTCGGTCTTACCTCGGGAGGTCTGCGTTGTGTCCCGGCAACGGGACTGAGGTCGTCGTAAGGCGGCCCGACCGCAGCGCAGAAGTCAGCTGAGGGCATAGTAGGTGGCGTGTGCCGCCGAAGGCCCGAACGGTGGAAGTGGTTAGTAGAGCAACGATCTCGCGCGAGCCATGCGGCAGAAGAATCAGGTCGAACTGAACTTGGGCACCGGAGCAGGCGGTGAAGCCGCAAGCTCCGCCGCCGGAGAGACCGAAGCAAGCGCGGTGAGAGCCAGCCTCGAACGCCCGGCGGTCGCAGGACCGTCGATGGAAGTAGTCGTCGAGCGTGAGAATCTGCAAGCAGCATTGGCGCAAGTGAAGCGCAACAAGGGTGCGGCAGGCGTCGATGGGATGACCGTCGGCGAGCTATCGGCCTATCTGAAGGAGCACTGGCTCACGATCCGCGCCCAGTTGCTTGACGGCACCTATAAGCCACAGCCGGTGCGGCGGGTGGAGATACCGAAGGCGTCGGGCGGCCTGCGGCCGCTCGGCATCCCGACGGTGCTCGACCGCTTCATCCAGCAGGCGGTGATGCAGGTGTTGCAGGCAGATTGGGACGGAACGTTCTCCGAGGCGAGCTTCGGCTTCCGGCCGACCCGCTCGGCGCATCAGGCGGTGGAACGGGCGCAGACCTACATCGCATCCGGTTACGCCGTCGTCGTCGACATCGATCTGGAAAAGTTCTTCGACCGGGTCAACCACGACATCCTGATGGGGCTCATTGCCAAACGGGTCGCTGACAAGCGCCTCCTCAAGCTCATCCGTGGCTTCTTGACTGCGGGTGTGATGGAGGCAGGGCTGGTCAGCCCGACGGAGGAGGGTACGCCGCAAGGCGGACCGCTCTCGCCGCTGTTGTCGAACCTGATGCTGGATGTGCTGGACAAGGAACTGGAGAAACGCGGCCATCGCTTCGTGCGCTACGCCGACGACTGCAATATCTATGTACGCAGTCAGAAGGCGGGCGAGCGGGTGTTGGCCGGCCTCGAACGGTTCCTCGAAAAGCACCTCAAGCTCAAGATCAACAAGGCCAAGAGTGCGGTCGCCAAACCGAGCGTTCGCAAGTTCCTGGGCTTCAGCTTTACCGGCGGAAGTGAACCACCGCGACGGCGCATCGCGCCGCAGGCGCTCGCCCGCTTCAAGGTAAAAGTTCTGGAGCTGACGCGACGCACGTGCGGTCGAAGCCTCGTGCAGATTACCAAGGAGCTGTCAGCCTACCTGATCGGGTGGCGCGGCTACTTCGGCTTCTGCCAAACCCCGTCGGTGTTGCGCGTGCTTGACCGGTGGATCAGGCGGCGGCTGCGCGCCGTCGTCTGGAAGCAATGGAAGTATGGACCCGCTCGCTTCGCCGAGCTGCGACGCCGTGGCGTCGGCCGGGATCTGGCAGCGCAAACTGCCGGCGCCCCGCATGGCCCTTGGCGGCTCGCGAACAGCCCCGCGCTTGCCATTGCTCTGCCAAACAGCTTCTTCGCTTCGCTCGGCTTGGCTTCCGTCACGGGACAGTGGCCTGCATAATCCGCCGAACCGCCGTATACGGACCCGTATGTACGGTGGTGTGGGAGGGGAGGAGTCGCGAGACTCCCCCCTATCCCGATTGGGTGGTACTTCCTACGCCCCCGCCGCCACCGGCGTGAACACGACTTCGATCAGCGTGCCCGAGCTGCCTGCGCTCTTGATGTTGAAGCGGGCGCGGTTGGCTTCGACCAGTGCTTTCGTCAGCGACAGGCTGAGCGCGGAACTGTCGGCGGCGTCGCCGGGCGGCGGGGTGCGGAACGGCTCCATCGCGGCGGCGAGCTCGCGCTCGGAGAGGCCGTGGCCGGTGTCGCGGATGCGGAGCGCAATCTCGCCGCGGTCGGTCATCGCGGTGGAGACGATCACCTGGCCGCCGGCGCTGGCAAGGCGGATCGAGTTCGAGATCAGGTTCATGGTGATCTGCCGCATCGCGCGCGCATCGACTGCGACCTGCGGCAGCGCATGGCCGAGCGAGGTGCGGATGATGATGCGCTCGCGGTTGGCCTGCGGCTGCATGACCACGACGCAGGCTTCGACGAGGTCGTTGAGGTTGAGGTTGGCGAAATTGAGATCGAGCCTGCCGGTCTCGATCCGCGACAGCTCCAGCAGATCGTCGATGATGGCGATGACACGCTCGCCGGAGGCGCGGATGTCCTTCATGTATTCGCCGTAGCGCTCGTTGCCGAGCGCGCCGAAGCGCTCGGAGATCATCACCTCGGCAAAGCCGATGATGGCGTTGAGCGGGGTGCGGATCTCGTGGCTGATCCGCGCCAGCAGGTCGGCCTTGGCGTTGGCCGCGCCGTCGACGAGGCGGCGCGCCTGCGTCAACTCGCTCTCGCCCTTCTTCGCGTGCGAGAGGTCGCGGAACACGGCGAAGAAGTTCGGCCCGTCCGGCCGCGTGCGGCCCATGATCATCGCGAGCGGAATGACGCCGCCCTTCTTCTCGCGGCCCAGCACCTCGCGGCCGTGGTCGAGCAGGCTCGAAATGTCCTGGCTCTTGAGGCTTTGGAGATAGTCGATCACGACCTGCTGGCTCTCGGGTGCGAACAGGCTGACGAGGTTCTGCTCGAGCAGCGCCGCGCCGTCATAGCCGAACAGCGCCTCGGCGCTGCGGTTGCAGGCGTGGATGTTGCCTTCGGCATCGAACATGACGATGCCCTCGGCCGTAGTGTCGAGGATCGCGGCGAGATCTTCTGCGTCGGCATCGCCTGCTTCGGGCTCCGGCTCGACCGGGACCGTCGCGACCTGCTCGGCGACGACAGGCGCGATGGCGGCCTGCGGCAGGGCGCAGATCAGCGCATGCGCGCTGTCGCCGTCCCAGTCGATCGTGTGCAGATGCGCTTCGGTGGTCGCAAGCGGCGCCTCGCCATTGGCGATCGCCGCGCTGATTGTCACCGGCGTGCCGGCTTGCGAGGTGCTGCTCGCCGCGGACACGCCCGGCTCGACATAGAGCGCATCGAGCCCGCCGGCCTCCTCCAGCGCGTGGATGCTGGTGTAGCCCATGCGCGCGAGGAAGGCGGGGTTGGCATAGAGAAGGCGGTCGAGGCGGTAGATCAAAATGCCCGTCGGCACGAGGTCGAGCAGCGCGCGGTCACGCATGCTGTGGCCGTACGCGGGCGGCGCGGGCTCGCGCAGCCATTGCGCCGGCGCGTGCGGCGCCTCGGGCTCGGCGAACGGCTGCGCGATCTCGGCGGCCGGCGGCTCGGCCGCACCGAGCGCCTCGCGCTCGCGTTCGAGCCGCTCGGAGAGTTGCCTCGCGAGCTCGTTGAACGCGCTGTTCTCGACCGGCGTCAGCGTCGGCGATCTGGCGTCGCCGGGCGGGCGGAACGGCACGACATTGGGCGGGGTTTCCAAAGGAGTTTCCAAGCGAGTTTCCGAGGGAATTTCCGAGGGCGTTTCCACTGGCATTTCCGGATCGGTTGGATGTGAATTCGCGTCGGGGGTGGGATCGGGCAGTTCGGCGACAGGCTCAGGCGTAGGTTCAGGCTCAGGTGCGGGCGGCTCGATCGGCGGCGGCGCGGCTGCTTCGGGCTCGATCTCAGGCTCGGCCTCAGCCGCGGCGGCATCGGCGGGCGCCTCGCGCGGCGCCATTGGTTCGACGAGCAGCTCGAAGCGGCGCAGCGCATCGAGCCGGTTGAGGCCGTCGAGATCGCGGCAGACGCCGAAGCCCCGGAAGCCGGCAAAGTTGCGGTCGCGGTCGTAGATCGGCAGGCCCGCAAGCTCGACCGGAATATGCTCGCCGCCATCGGCCGGCCAGTTCACGGTGATGCCGGCCCAGGTGTCGTGGCTCGCCAGCGCCTGCGCGACGCGGCCCTCCGGATCGAGCGAGAATTCTTCCGCGATCTCGCGCCAGGGCCGGCCGAAGGCTGCGGCGGTGTGCGCGCCCATCAGGCGGATGAATTCGTCCGAGCCGAGCACAAAGCGGCCTTCTGCATCCATCTGCCACAGGAAGCGCAGCGGATGCTGGCGCGGTGACGCTGGTGACGGCGACTCGCCCATGACTGATGTGATCGGCGCGGCTTGGGGCGGCACAATGGCTGCGGGGTGGTTTTCAACCGGAGTTTTGGCCGCGTTGTCCTGCGAGTCGTGGACGGGCTCCTCAGCCGCTTTGACCGCGTCCTGGATCGGCTCGATCTCTGCGGCCGCTTCGCGCGCAGCCGGCTCGGGCGAAGTCTCGATCGTATCGTCCACCGTCTCGATCGGCTCCGCGAAAGCATCGAACAGGTCGATACCGGCAGGCGCATCCTGCGCTGGCGGCGCTTCGCCCGGGATCTCGGCGGCCTGCTGCGCGGCTTGAACCGGCGCCTCCGGCACGCTTGCAGGCGCGCGCGCAGCCGCCGCCGCATGCTGCACAGCCGGCGCGATCAGCGCGACCAGCGCGACATCCCCTCCGGTGCCGACCCGTTGCAGCACCATCTTCCCGCTAGCGATCGCCGCCTCGGCGCGGCCGTATCTCAGCGCATCGCTGCGCGCTCGCGCGAGGCCGGCCTCCGAGAGATCGTGGCAGCCGAGCAGGGGGCGGGCGGCCTCGCTGGCGCCGGCGAATAGTCCGTCGGGCGCGAACGCCGCCATCGGCACCTTGGCGCCGGCGACGAGGCGATGCAGCCGCTCGGTCAGCGGCATGCGCGTCGCGGCGTCCATCGCGGTGACGAGCACGCCGGAGCTGCCATCGGCAAAGTCGAGCCGCGCGCAGGCGCAGGTCATCAGCATGCCGAGCCTTGCGCCAAAGCCTTGCAGCCGCTCCAGCCTGATAGCGCCGCCCATGGGCAGCCGCCGCGCCAGCCGCGCGACCTGGCGGCGATGGCTGTCGGCCGGGCCGAAGGTCTTTTCCGCCAGCGCTGCGGCGTGAGCCGCGCCGAAGAATTTTGCCCCGACCGGATTGGCCCACAGCACGCGGGCGCCATCGATCGTCCAGAGCCAGCTCGGCAATGGCGAGGTCGCGTGCACGGCCAGCCGGGGATCGCCGACGCCTCGCAAGTGGAAATCCGAACTCGTCATCCGACCGGCTTTAAGTCCCGCGTGTCTGTCTCAGGAGCAAGATCAAGGCCAAGACTGCCGGGAATGGCAGCCTTAAGAAAGTGTTACAGCATGATCCGGAAAAGTGCGAAGCGGTTTTCCGAAAAGATCATGCTGAAACAACGACCTAAAGCGCGTTGACACAATCTCATCGCGCTTGAGTATCGCCCGCAGGCGCGGGCAGGTCCACGGCCCCGGTCCGTGGGGGGCGGCCGAAGCCGCGATAACCTTAATGTGGCTGAACCCGCAAGCCGTCCCCGGTTGCATCCGCAGGAATCCGCGATGGACCAGATCGTCAGCCGCGCCGGCATGCCCATCCTCCCCTGAAAGGGGAGGATCGGTTCGCATGCAATGCGAACCTCCTTAGTAGAGCCGGTGCCAGAGTGGAGAGATCACCTCAGCCCGCTCGCGCTTCGCGCGATCGACCCTCCCCCTCCAGGGGAGGGTAGGACGGCCGGCGTTCGCTAGTTATCAGCACCAAAATACCTCAACCCATGGTTCCTCACCCTGGGAACCTCATCCTCCGAGATTAAATTTTCGCGCCGCTCCCGACATCGCGTTGCGCTGCACAATGTTGACATGATGGGCAGCAATAGTGGCGGCGCTGGGCGAGCCATCTTCATTGTTTCGCGTTGCCAGTCTTTTCGTACCCGCCGAATTGTGGCCTAGATCGGGGCCCGGCGGGCGCGCCAGAAGGCTCACTCCATTTTTCATTAGCGTGAGGGACCAACATGACAGGTGCGACTGATCCGTTTTCTGCCTCGATCATTCCGTTCGAGGTTCCTGAGCAGATGCGTGCGTTCGCCGAGAAGGGCGTGTCGCAGGCCCGCGAGAACTACGCCAAGTTCAAGGATGCCGCCGAGACCCATAACGGCACCGTCGAGGCCGTGTTCACCACCGCCAGCAAGGGCGCGAGCGAGTACACCGCCAAGCTGGTGGAGTTCATGAAGGCCAACACCTCGGCCTCGCTCGACTTCGCCCAGGAGCTGCTCGCCGCCAAGTCCCCCTCGGATGCGTTCACGCTGTGGACCGGCCACGCCCGCACCCAGCTCGAGACCTTCCAGGCCCAGGCCAAGGAGCTGGTCGAGCTCACCCAGCGCATCGCCAACGAGACCGCCGAGCCGATCAAGGCCAGCGCGTCGAAGTTCTACAAGCCCGCAGCCTGATCAAAACGGCGGATCGCACGTTTAAGACACCCGGGCCGCGAGGCCCGGGTTTTTCTTCACCTCTCCCGGAGGGAGAGGTCGGATCGCCCCGGCGATGCGAAGCATCGTCCGGCGCGAGCCGGGCGAGGGGTTCAGGTCTCACGAGCCGACGCGGCCCCTCAATCCCTGACAGACCGTCGAATCCTTTAGATTTCGTCGCGTCGAGTGTGATTTCGGCTGGTTTTTCGTCCGTTTGCGGCCTTGCCAAAAGCGGCCGTTGCACCTAGTTTCCGCCCCGTCCAGCCCCCTCAGGTGACCGGCCCTCCCAGGGCGCCCCAAGGCGCGGCTCGCAAGGATGCAGTTGTAGCTCAGTTGGTTAGAGCGCCTGTCTGTGGAACAGGAGGTCGGTGGTTCGAGCCCACCCAACTGTACCAATTAAATCACTGGCTTAGCCTGAATCGGATAGTTCGAAGAAGTCGCGGAGCTACCACCTAGCTACCACGCGGGGACAGATTCGGTCGCCGACAGTCCCTGGCGAAAGGAAGCCATCGGTCCATCTATTATCCCTGGATTAAACAGGAACCCGACTCCACAACCATCGGCAGAGGCATCATCCTTCAGCATCCGATTCGCGAGGAGGACAGATAGCTCCGCCCTTTATGAACGCCTACGGCTTAGTTACGAGGATTCTCGATAAGATCATTGAAGCTCCACAGCCCGACCGCTTTACGCTCGATTTCTTGAGCAACAAGCTGGGTCACGGAAGCGGCAGCGCAAGACCGATCATTCCGCTCCTCAAGAAACTAAACTTCATCACGTCCGATGGAACGCCAACCGCGCTGTATGGCCGTTTCCGCAACCCCGACACGCGTGGCGATGCCATGGCTGAAGGCCTCCGCACTGCCTACAAGGATTTGTACGACCGCAGCGAATACGCGCACGAATTGGACAAGGACAAGCTGCGAAATATGGTGATGGAAGTGACGGGTGCAGAAAAAGGTGACCCGTCCATTGGCTCCATCGTCAACACTTTCACCAATCTGAGGGCATACGCAAAGTATGATGGCAGCAAGCCGCAGAACGGCAGCAAGGTCGTGGTAATGAACAACGACGAAAGCCCACCGCCTCCACCTCGATCATCCCAGAACCCGACCGGGCTGAACTTGTCCTACACAATCAACCTCAATCTGCCGGAGACTTCCGATGTCGAGGTCTTCAACGCGATCTTCCGAAGCTTGAAAGACAATCTGTTGAAGGTCTAGCAAATGGAGCATTCGATCAAGTACTTCGGACTCAATAACGTCGCACTCGAAAATGATCTGCGCAGAGTGTCTCGTGAGAAGAAGATACAGCTCCGACCCTCGCGAACGAAGAGCTCGCGAGACGCCTACTATTCGCAGATTTCTGAGCAAATCCGGCACGACGCAGCTGTTATGGCACAGCACTACGAGTTGTTCTATTCGCTTGAAATCTCGATTCGCGACACAATCCGCGCTCGATTGGAAGAAATAGATAAGGAGCATTGGTGGGATAAATTTGTTCCACAAGCCATCCGAGACAACGCTGCGCTGAACAAGAAAAGGGAGACGGAGGCTGGCGTTACACCACGTTCCGATGATTGGCTCAGTTATACTAATTTCGGTGAACTCGGACAGATCATCACGACGAATTGGGCTATCTTCAGCGATACGTTCACGGACCAAAAGGCAGTGCAGAACGTGATAGCGCGCCTTAATACTTTGCGCGCGCCGATAGCCCATTGCTCAATGCTTGCAGAAGACGAGGTGTTGAGATTGAGATTAAGCTTGCGAGATTGGTTCCGCCTAATGGAGTGATATAGCCGTCAACTCGCGCCTCCTCTGCTTGTCCCTTTCTCTCTCCTTCCTTGATGCTAATGACTCCCGCAGAAATGGAAGCCCGTCGCGCTGACTGAGCGGGCCGCCGCGCACACGCATTTTATCGACCTATGTAAGTTGTTTGATCATCCCGATCCCGTTTCGGCCGATCCCAAAGGGGAGTGGTTTACATTCGAGAAAGGCGCATCCAAGACGGGTGGTGGTGAGGGCTTTGCTGACGTTTGCAAGAAGAACTTCTTTGCTTGGGAATACAAGAAGAAGCTCGTAGGATGGGTTGAGCCCTTGCGAAACCCATCTCTTCTTGGCCGCCGTTTTCCGTAAGCGCGATACGATGCGTCAGCAACGGCAGCTTCCGTTCCGCCAGACTGACGGCGAAGAAGCAACCACCGAAACGAAGTCACGAGGGCAATTGCCATGATGTGATGCTACGACGAAACAGGTTAGATGGGTTTCGCAAGGGCTCAACCCATCCTACGGGCTGATGACGCTTCAGCGTATCCAACACATCTTTTGCGCGACCTGGACGGAATGCGTGTGGCAGATTGCCGACGCGTCCAATTCGCCGACCAAGTTCATCATCTCCGATCACCCTGTAACGGTCTACAACCGCGCCTGCCCGTGGCTCTCCAAATATTGTGTTGGATTTCAGGATCCGGACATTCGCATGGCCGGGACGCATACAATCTTCCCGCTTTCGCTAGACAAGATTCTGATTTTCACAAATCTGAACTGGGTTCGTGACCCCTATCAGAACGAACTCAAGCTCCGACCAAATCCTCGGCTCATGCGTGAAGCCATGTTCAAGTTCACCGACATTCAGGTCGGCCGGCTTCTGACGGAGGACGAGGTATTGATGATCAACATGATCATCAAGCGCCGTGCATACCGCTACATCGCCGCTGCCAGGAAGGAATGGCTCTACCCGGAGCGGCAGGTCTCGACAGATCATTGGAAGAAACTGGGCGATGGATATTTGCTCATGCCCGAGCCACGCCTAATTCACATGGGCGGCGAGATTCTCATCGGTTACGGCAACGGACGAAGCGATGCGTTCAGTGAATATGGCCATAAGCCTTGGCAGAAGGGCTATAAGGATGCCGCTCGCGAGCGTCGCGAATGGGAGAGCTTGTATCGCTTTCAGGCCGAATGGGCTGTACGGCGCGGTGCGCGTTATACGGCAGAGGATTACAGCTTTATGCGACAGCATCGCGGGGAGGACGACGCCAAGGATATGGAGCGTCATCGCGCATTGCTGAAGCAATATGCAAGAAGATAGACACGCAGAACAGAGAATATAGCTGTATGCCGCCAGTTACGCGCCGAGCCAGATCGATCCATATCGGCTAGCGCTGGCTGCATGGCTGTCATCGTGACCTCCAAGGGTGAGTTTGGATAGCGTGGTGCAGCTTAATTGTTTTGGCAATCCCAGGTTGTTCGCCGCATTTGGGTCAAAAGCTCTGCCGCCACTATTTCCCGCCACCGCGAACAACTGTGCCAATGCACTGATCCGGCGCTATCTGAAACGCTGGCCCAGCACTGTCACCGTATTCCTTGCCGTTCCCTAATGGCTTCTTCGCCGTCTCAGGAAGCCAGACCACACTTGAGCCGCTCCCCCATTATGCTTAAATGCCACTTGGCCGAACTTTCTGGGCATTTGGCGCGAGGCGGTTCGAGATGGGCAAGGGTCTTCGCACGAGCAAGGGCATCCGCGCCAGCAAGCGCAAGCCGGCAGCGCCTGAACGCTTGTCCGTCGCCGAGCCGGATCAGACCTATCAACCACAGGGCGGCGCGATGGTCGTGCGCGGGCATTTCGATGCGGTCACGGGGCTTTCCACTGTTACCGATGCGCCTTCTGTCGGGCTTGGCAGAGGTGCAGGGGATGAATTGCCATCGGCCGAGCTGTTCAACGTCGTCATCGATGCCAACAGCCTGTTTCGCATCGAGCCGGCGGCGCTCAAGCGCCTCGCCAATTACAGCGACGACGAAATCCACGCGCTCGTCGTGCCGAAGCGCACATTGGCGCGGCGGCTGTCGGATGGCGAGCCGTTGACGGTCGAGGAAACCGACAAGGCCGTGCGGCTGGCGCGGGTCGACCGGCTGGCCGCGAACGTGTTCGGCGATGCGTCGAAGGCGCATCGCTGGCTGCGCAAGCCGAAGAAGGCGCTCCGCGGAGAAACGCCACTGGCTTATCTCGCGACGGAGGCGGGCGCGCGCGTTGTCGAGGAGATGTTGCACCGGATCGATCACGGCATCCTCGCTTGAGGATTTGGCGTGAGGATCTGGCGGATTTCCAATTTCAGCGATCTGTCGGGAGTAGGTGGCCTGAAAGCCAGTGGCCGCTGGCATGATCGCGGACGGCACGCGGTCTACGCCGCGGATCATCCGGCTTCGGCGCTGCTCGAAGTGATGGTGCATCTCGAGATCGATTTCGAGGACTTGCCGACGACGTACCAGTTGCTCGGCATCGACGTGCCGGATGATCTCGCCGTCGAAACAGTGAGCCTGACCGACATCGAGAAGATAGCAAAGGATTGGGCCGACGATCCCAGGGTGACGCGCGGTCTGCTGCGGCCGTGGTACGACCAGGCGCGCACGGCGATGGTCGCGGTGCCTTCAGTCATCATGCCGTTTGCGCAGAACTACATCATCAATCCCCGGCACCAGGATGCCGCGCGCATCCGCGTGTCGCATGTCGCCCGCTACCCCTATGATCTCAGGCTGTTCGGGCGCAGGACGGGAAACGCGTAACGCTGCTGCCCTATCTCACCCCCGCCACCACGATCACCACCACCGGCAACGTCACCGCCGCCAGCAGCGTGCCCAGCGCCACCGCGCCCGACACCGGGTTCACCAGCCGCTGATACTGCGCCGCGAAGATGTAGGCGTTGGCGCCGGTCGGCATCGCCGCGAACAGCACGATGACGCCGGCAGCCAACGGCGGCAGGCCGAGCAGTTTTGCCAGCACGAACGCCGCCGCGGGCATCGCGATCAGCTTGAGCGCGCACATCACCAAGATGCTGAGCTTCCCGCCCTTCACCTCGAAGCGAAACAGGTTGATGCCGAGCGCGATCAAGGCGGCCGGCGATCCCGCCTGCGCGAGCAGCTCGATCGTCCTGTCGACGACCGCGTTGAGGCCGAGGCCGGTGAAGCGCCAGACCACGCCGAAGCCGATCGCCAGCATCAAAGGGTTGCGCAAGAGGTCTGCGAGCACGGGGCGGATCACCGAGAGCGGCGAGCCGGTGCGCTTGCGGCTGACCAGCTCCATCTGCAGGATGCCGCAGAGCCAGAGCAGCGGCGTGTTCACCGACAGGATCAGCGCCATCGGCCCCGCCGCCTCGTTGCCGAGTGCCGAGAGCACCAGCGGAATGCCGAGCATCACGATGTTGCCGTAGACCGAGCCGATCGCGAACACGACGCCGTCCTCGCGGTCGTCGCGCCGCGCGCGGAGCAGGGCCGAGAGCATCAGCGCCGCGATCCAGGTGAGCGCGAGCGCGCCGTAATAGGCGCCCCACATCCTGTAAGGGCTGACGTCGGGGAATTCCGACACGACGATGGTGCGGAATAGCAGCGCGGGGATCGCGATGCTGAAGGCGAATTCGCTGATGCCCTTGTGCGCGCTCTCCGAGACGAAGCGGAACAGCACCGACGCATAGCCCGCCGCGATCAGGGCGAACACCGGCGCGACGATCAATATGGTGGCCATGCACCCCTCAACCTCACGGGGATATGGCCTCACCACCCCACGCGCCCTCGATGGTGCCATCATGCCCCTGTTTTGCCCGACGAGTCAAATGGATTTCGTAAAATCCGCAAATGTTGCGAAATCGCGAGGCGGCGCAGGGCCATGGCTACTGTGCATGGGGTTGTTTCGAATCTTTTTGGCGGACCCCACTGCCGTCATCCCCCGCGAAGGCGGGGGATCCAGTACGCCGCGGCTCATCGAGCAACGTCAGGCGTCTCGGAGTACTGGGTCGCCCGGTCAAGCCGGGCGACGACAGCGCAAGACGGGGAGCCTCCCGCCGCTGTTGCCGAGAGCGCACAGCGGCCCGTTTTCGCTTCCCCCCTCGGTTGCCAACGAACCGCCGTTCACCCACTATTCTCTCCTGTTCGACATTTGGGGGGATCGATGCCGCTGCTTCGCTTCAGACAATCCGTGGCTGCTGCAGGCCTCGCGCTTGCCCTGGCCGTCCTGGTCCATCCAGGCTCTGGCTTTGCCTACACGCCGGAGCAGCAGCAGGCCTGCACGCCGGACGCGATGCGGCTGTGCGGCGAGTTCGTTCCGAACGTCGACGCCATCACCGCCTGCATGATCCAGAAGAAGTCGCAGCTCTCGCCGGAATGTGCGGTGTTCTTCCGCCGTGGGCCAGAGGGAGGCGAGGCGGCCACGCCGCGCGCCGGCAGGCCGGCCAACATCGCGCCAAAGACTGCGTCAAGGAGCGCCTCGACCACCGCGAAGAAGAAGCCGGCAAAGGCGAGCAAGAAGAAGAAAACCGACGAGAGCTGAGCGCGACCAGCGTTCCGCTTCTGAAACCGCGTGATGCCCGGCCGCCTGCCCGGGCATTTGCGTTCCGTCCTCCGATGGCAGGAGATGTGACGCAACTCACATCGGGAAAGGGGCCGGTGCGGCCTCCGCCTCGCGACAGCCGCCGGACTCGTTTTGTTCGCGTGGGCCCCGCGCCGATTTGCGGTGAATTCGAACGGCCGCGATGGAAAAGAGTCGCTGGAAGGTTTGCGCGGGCAGGTTGCATTGCGTTTTGCCCGCCACGCTGCTCAAAAAGCGCACAAGCGCACGCGCCGCCCATGTTTCATTGCACTTCGTGTCTCGTCGTGTTTGGCAGTGTGACTCAAAAGCCAACACGTCTTGTTATTTCGTGGCGGCGACGCAACTCCCGATAAATTTTTCTTTCACGAATCAGCGTCGTGATTCATTTTCGTGGCCTGGGGTCAATCTGGAGGCCGAAGGTATGAACGTTATTGTTTTTGCATCGCGTAAAGGCGGCTCGGGCAAGAGCACCCTGGCTGCACATCTCGCCGCGCAGATCAAGGCGACCAAGCCCATTCTGCTCGTCGATGCGGATCCGCAGGGCTCGCTCACGCTGTGGCACAAGCTGCGTGGCACCAACGAGCCGCCGATCAAGGCGGCGGTGAACTCTGTCAGCGGCATCGTCTCCGCTGCCAAGCGCGACGGTTATGAATGGGTGTTGATCGACACGCCGCCGAACCTCTCGGCCGTCGTCGACGACGCGATCAAGAATGCCACCATGGTTGTGATCCCGGCCCGTCCCGGCGTGTTCGACGTCAACGCGGTGCAGGAAACCATCCAGATGTGCCGTGCGGCGCGCAAGCCCTACGCGGTCGTGCTCAACGGTGCGCCGGCCAAGCGCGACGAAGCCGAAAGCCCGATCGTCACCATCGCCCGCGAGGCGCTGGCGAAATTCCGCGCTCCGGTGTGGGGCGGCCAGATCACCAACCGCTCGGATTTGCTGATGGCGCTCAGCCACGGCGAAGGCGCGCGCGAGTATCAGGCCGAGAGCCGCGCGGCTCAGGAGATCGCAAGGCTGTGGGCGGCGATCGAGCGTTCAGTGAAGGCTATTCGCGGCACGGCGTCGGCGTCCGGCGCAATGCACAAGCAGGCAGCATAATTTCACAATTCATTCCCCGGACGACAAACGCGCGGAGGTCCGCGCGTTTTGCGTTTCTGGGCTTCACTCGTCATTCCGCGATGGCGCGCAAGCGCCGGACCCGGAATCTCGAGATGAAGCTCACGCCACCATCAGCATGTAGAACACGATGACCGGCGACAGGGTCAGGATCACGGACCAGATGCCGACGGCCCAGAGAATGTCCTCGGTGGTAAAGCTCTGCTGCGTGGCGTCGTAATGCGACGCCGCCTCGTTATGATTATTCACAAACGCCCCCGCGATTTCTTCGCTTATGGGCGTGGACGATAGGCGGGATGTTTTAAGATTCCGCCCCGCAAGCTCCTGCGCTTTGCGAGCGCATCTGCCACCACGGATTAACCATTCGCGCCGCGCGCCGCCTTCAGGTCAGCCAGATCCGAAACAGCAGCACCGGCATCAGGCCGAGCACCACCGCCCAGAATCCGAACGACGACACCACGAGAATTCCCTGCAAGAGATCGGCGGGCGCGAACTGGCTCGCGGCCGTAGGCCGGTTGCGATTCCCCATTGGATATTCCCCCTTTGGTAGACTTTGAGAGAAACGATAGGACCGGAAGCGTAAACGAGACGTGGATGCACCATGCGGCGCCTGCGAAGGGAGTTCGCGCACGGTCAACCACGGCGCCTCTTACCCTCTCCCCTTGCGGGAGAGGGTGGCTCGCCGCGTAGCGGCGAGACGGGTGAGGGGTCTCTCTCCTCACGGGCAGTCTTGCGCGTGGACAGAGACCCCTCATCCGGCGCTTCGCGCCACCTTCTCCCACAAGGGGAGAAGGGCAGCGTCCTTGGGGAGAGCGTGACTATGCTGCGAGTTTCATCCGCCGCGCGATCTCGCGATCGATCGTGGCGGCGAGCTCGCTGCTCACCTCCACCATCGGCAGGCGCACTTCGGGGCTGTCGATCAGACCACTGCGCCACAGCCAATACTTTGCCGGTGCAGGGCTCGGCTCGGCGAACAACAGCCGCGTCAGCTCCGCAACCTCATTCCAGCGCGCCTGCGCCGCGTCGTGATTGCCGCGCTGGTGCTCGCTGTAGATAGCCGCGAATGTCGCGGTCTCGACATGGGCGGACAGCACGATGCCGCCGTCGGCGCCGTCGGTGAGCGCTTCGAGATAGTTCGCATCCTCGCCGGTCAGCACCCGAAAATCCTTCGGGCGGTCGCGCAGCAGCGCGATCGATTGCTCGCGGCTCGCGCCGCAATCCTTGAGGCCGACGATGTTTTGATGCTCGGCAAGCCGCAGCATGGTCTGGTTGGTGATGTTGACCGCGCAGCGGTAGGGAATGTTGTAGAGCGCGAGCGGCCAGGCGGCGTGATCGGCCAGCGCCTCGAAATGCGCTGACAAGCCGCGCTGCGACGGCCGCACGTAATAGGGGCTCGCGATCAAATAGCCGTCGATCGGCCAGTCCGCGGTCTCGTCGAGCCGATCCTTCAGCCGCGCCGTGTCCGCGCCCGACAGGCCGAGGCAGATCGGGATGCTGCGGCGGCCCGCCGCCATCTCCTCGCGCACCACGGCGACGAGGCGCTCGAGCTCGGCCTCGCGCAAGGTCATGCCTTCACCGGAGGTCGCCCCCAGGATGAAACCATCGACAGCCTGTCCGCAATAGTGCCGGGTCAGCCGCCGCAGCGAGGCCTCGTCGAGCTGGCCGTCCTGAAACGGCGTCACCAGCGGCAGCCACAGCCCGTGCAATTGATCGCGTAGTCCGGTCATGTTCCATCTCCTTCTCGGGAAAAAACCTGAGACGGAGGGCACATGAAAAAACCCCGTCCAGGTGGCGGGGTTTTCGGGATTGTCGCGATGACGAAGTCAGCCTAGCGCGCGCAAGATTCCGAGGTCCCCGGCTGGGGGCTTTTTTTCGAAACCAGGGCGCACGACTTTGTGATCATGGGCAAATGATGCGGGGTATGCCTGGAACTGTCAATACACGCGGAGGGCGAAAGCCGAATGATGCGAAAAAAAGCCGGACCCGAACGGGCCCGGCTTAGGTATTGGCCACGTGAGGCCGACACAATCACCTTCCAAGAGGGATTACTGAACTCCCGCGCCACTGGAGGAGGGGGACAAATGCGCAACGCGAAGGCTCAGCGTGCAATCAGTATGGGCTTCTCCAGCGCCATGCAGCAACAGCCGAGGCCGCATGTCAGACATGCGGAAATCAGGACGGCCAGCGCTGCGCCTTGCTCACCACGAAGTCGCGGAACACCTGCACGCGCGCGACCGTCTTCAACTCCTCGGGATAGACGAAATAGGTGTCGAGCTGGATCGAATCGGACTCGCCGAACAGTTGCACGAGGCGGCTCTGTTCCTCGACGAGATAATCCGGCAGCGCGGCGATGCCGAGGCCCTGCTGGCAGGCGCGGACGAGACCGAGGATGTTGTTGACCTTGAAATAGGCCTCGCGCGGACCCGAGCCGTTGCGCGCAGCTTCGACCAGCCAGTTGCGGTTCTGAAGATGCGGCGCGAAGTTGCCGTCGGAGAGCGTGATGATGCGATGGGAGTCGAGTTCCTCCAGCGTGCGCGGCGTGCCGAAGCGCTTGATGTATTCCGGCGAGCAATAGGCGTGGAAACCCATCGCGAACAGCTTGCGCTGGATGAGGTCCGGCTGCGTCGGCTTGCGGGTGCGGATCGCGACGTCCGCCTCGCGCATGGACAGGTCGAGCTCCTCGTCGGTGACGATCAGCGAGATCCGGATCTCCGGATAGAGCGCGGTGAACTCGCCGAGCCGCGGGATCAGCCAGTTGATCCCGACGCCGGGCGTGGTGGTGATCTTGAGATCGCCGCTCGGCCGCTCGCGGCTGTCGGTCAGCTTGGCGCGCGCCGCCTGCAGCTGCATGAACACGTCATGCGCGGTGCGGAACAACAGGTCGCCCTGCTCGGTGAGGATCAGGCCGCGGGCATGGCGATGGAACAGCGAGACCGAGAGTTCCTGCTCCAGCGCCGAGACCTGGCGCGAGACCGCCGATTGCGACAGGCCGAGCTGCTCGCCCGCATGCGTGAAGCTGCCTGCTTCCGCCGCCGCGTGAAACACCTTCAGCTTGTCCCAGTCCATGTCTGTAAATCCGTCGCGTGTTCGAGGCATGATCGTTATTCCGCTGCCGCGCGCTCGCTGGCGCGCAGGGACAAGAATCGTTCGGCTTCCAGAGCTGCCATGCAGCCGAGGCCCGCGGCGGTGACCGCCTGGCGGTAGGTCTCGTCGGCGACGTCGCCGGCGGCGAACAGGCCCGGCACCGAAGTCGCGGTCGAGTTCGGGGCGACCTCGACATAGCCCGACGGTTTCAGCTTGACCTGGTCTTTCACGAGCTCGGTCGCCGGCGCATGGCCGATGGCGATGAAGACGCCGTCGGTCTTCACCTCCGTGAGGGCGCCGGTCCTGACGTTCTTGAGGCGCACATGGGTGACCTTGTTCGGGTTCTCGGTGCCGCAGATCTCGTCGACCGCGGAATCCCAGATCACCTTGATCTTCGGATGCTTGAACAGACGCTCCTGCAGGATCCGCTCGGCGCGGAAATGATCGCGGCGATGCACGATGGTGACCTGCGAAGCGTGGTTGGTGAGATACAGGGCTTCCTCGACCGCGGTGTTGCCGCCGCCGACCACCATGACGTCCTTGTTGCGGTAGAAGAATCCGTCGCAGGTGGCGCAGGCCGAGACGCCGCCGCCCTGGAACTTCGCCTCGGACGGCAACCCGAGCCAGCGCGCCTGCGCGCCAGTGGCGAGAATCACGCTATCGGCGAGATAGACGTCGCCCGAGTCGCAGGTCAGGCGGAACGGCCGCTGGGAGGTGTCGAGCTTGATCACCAGATCGGAGACGATGCTGGTGCCGACATGCACCGCCTGCTTCTCCATCTGTTCCATCAGCCAGGGGCCCTGGATCACGTCGGCGAAGCCCGGATAGTTCTCGACGTCGGTGGTGATGGTGAGCTGGCCGCCCGGCTGGATGCCCTGGATCAGGATCGGCTCAAGCATCGCCCGCGCGGCGTAGATCGCCGCGGTGTAGCCGGCGGGCCCGGAGCCAATGATGACGACCTTTGCATGAACAGGAGCGGACATTTCGATGGACGCCTTTCACGGGGGATTTGCAGCGCGGGCGCGGAACGTGCCGGGAGGCCTTGCGGAGGCGCTGAAATATCAGAGCTAATCTAAGCCTTCTGGTGAGCCATGCAAGAATTGCATTCCCTGTCGGCGGATTTTTCCAACACGGAACAAAAGTCGATCGCGCTGCACGCGCAATAAAATTGCGCTGGCCGCGCGGACTGGGTATGAGGATTGCGACAAACCACCCAATACCGCTGCAAAGGCCAGGAGTTCCAATCACGTGTCGCGGAACCTAGACGAGATCGACCTGAAAATTCTCACCGAAATCCAGGCCGACGGTCGAATCACGAATGTCGAGCTGGCCAAGCGGGTTGGCATCTCGCCGCCGCCGTGCCTGCGCCGGGTCCGGACTCTGGAGGAGGAGGGCTACATCCACGGCTATCGCGGCCTGCTCGACGCCCGCAAGCTCGGCTTCGACGTCACCGTGTTCGCCGCCGTGCACCTCTCCAGCCAGGCCGAGGCGGATTTGCGCGCCTTCGAGGAATTCGTCCGCGCCGAGCCCCTGGTGCGGGAATGCTGGATGCTGTCGGGCGAGGTCGATTTCATCCTGAAATGCGTCGCGCCCGACATGGCGACCTTCCAGGATTTCGTGACGCACCTCACCGCCGCCCCGCACGTGCGCAACGTGCGGACGTCACTGGTGCTGCACAATTCGAAATACGAGGCGGCGGTGCCGCTGGATGTGAAGGGGCGGAGGTAGCGCCCATCCGTCATTGCGAACGGAGCGAAAGCAATCCAGAGTCTTCCTGAGGCGAGCACGGGCCCTGACATCCACGCAAATGCCGAAGAAAAAGGGCCGCGCATCGCGCGGCCTTTTTCGAAACGTCGGCAGGCGCCGCCGCAAATCCCTACCGCCACTCCACCTTGGTGATCTCATACGCCTTGGCGCCGCCGGGCGTATTCACCTCGACGGAGGCGCCCTTCTTCTTGCCGATCAGCGCGCGGGCAAGGGGCGAGGTGATGGAGATGCGGCCCTTCTTGGCATCGGCCTCGACCTCGCCGACGATCTGCCACACCGTCTTCTTCTCGGTGTCCTCGTCGACCAGCGTCACAGTGGCGCCGAACTTGATGGTGTCGCCGGAGAGCTTCGAGATGTCGATGATGTCGGCGCGCGCGAGCTTGTCCTCGAGCTCAGCGATGCGGCCCTCGTTGTGCGACTGCTCTTCCTTCGCGGCATGATATTCCGCGTTCTCCGACAGGTCTCCGTGCGAGCGCGCCTCGGCGATATGCTCGATGATCCGCGGACGGTCCACGGACTGGCGCTGCTTCAATTCTTCCCCGAGCGCGACAAAGCCGGCCTGGGTCATCGGAACCTTTTCCATCTCTTCTCTCGTCCTTCGGCTTCGCGCCCCCGAAACGGAGGGCGCGGTAACCTTGATTCGTCGCAATGTCCGGGGCGGAGCACGCGGCCACCGGAGGGTTATGTGGGTCTGGCGCCGGAACAGAACAACCACATGGCCGGACAGTTCCTCCGGCCATTGTGGCTTCACTGCCAATCACTTAGCGGAAAGGCCAGCTTTCCGCGCCCGCGATCAGGTTTCCGAAAAGTAGCTTTGCAGGGTACGAACCTCAAGGTCCCCGCCCAGATAGGCGCGGATGCCCTGCGCGGCCGCCACGGCCCCGGAAAGAGTGGTGTAATACGGCACTTTATGCAAGAGGGCCGCGCGCCGCAGCGAACGGCTGTCGGCCAGCGCCTGCGGGCCTTCGGTGGTGTTGAAGACGAGCTGGACATCGCCATTGGTGATGGCATCGACGATGTGCGGCCGTCCTTCCAGCACCTTGTTTACCTTCTCGGCCGGGATGCCCTCGTCGGTGAGGAAGCGTGCCGTGCCTGAGGTCGCCAGCACCTTGAAGCCGAGCGAATGCAGTTCGCGCACGGCGTCCGCGATGCGCGTCTTGTCGCTCTCGCGCACCGAGACGAACACCGTGCCCTTGCGCGGCACCCGCGTGCCGCCGCCGAGCTGGCTCTTGGCAAAGGCGACCTCGAAATTGCGGTCGATGCCCATGACCTCGCCGGTCGAGCGCATCTCCGGGCCGAGCACAGTGTCGACGCCGGGGAAGCGCGCGAACGGAAACACCGATTCCTTGACGCCGACGTGCTTGAACTCGCCCTTGTTCAATTTGAAGTCGGCGAGCTTCTCGCCGGCCATGATGCGCGCGGCGATCTTCGCGACCGGCGTGCCGATCACCTTGGCGACGAAGGGCACCGTGCGCGAGGCGCGCGGATTGACTTCGAGCACATAGATCTCGCCGTCCTTGATGGCGTATTGCACGTTCATCAGACCGACGACGTCGAGGCCGAGCGCGAGCTCGCGGGTCTGCCGCTCCAGCTCGTCGATCATCTCTGCGTCGAGCGAATGCGGCGGCAGTGAGCAGGCGCTGTCGCCGGAATGGATGCCGGCCTCCTCGATGTGCTCCATGATGCCGACGATGAAGACATCCCTGCCGTCGCAGAGACAGTCGACGTCGATCTCCGTGGCGTCGGACAAATAGCGATCGAACAGCAGCGGATTCTTGCCGAGCACGGTGTTGATCTGCCCGGTCTTGTCGTTCGGGTAGCGCGCCTTGACGTCGGCGGGCACCAGCTCCGGCAGCGTGCCGAGCAGATAATCGTTGAGCTGGTTCTCCTCGCGGATGATCTGCATGGCGCGGCCGCCGAGCACGTAGGACGGGCGCACCACCAGCGGCAGACCGAGATCGGCGGAAACGAGCCGCGCCTGCTCGACCGAATAGGCGATGCCGTTCTTCGGCTGCTTCAGCCTGAGCTTGTCGAGCACGCGCTTGAAGCGGTCGCGGTCTTCGGCGAGATCGATGGCGTCGGGCGAGGTGCCGAGGATCGGCACTTCGGCAGCTTCCAGCGCACGCGCGAGCTTCAGCGGCGTCTGGCCGCCGAACTGCACGATCACCCCGTGCAGCGTGCCGTTGCTGCGCTCCTTCGCGATGATCTCCAGCACGTCCTCCGCGGTAAGCGGCTCGAAATAGAGCCGATCGGCGGTGTCGTAGTCGGTCGACACGGTCTCCGGGTTGCAGTTGACCATGATGGATTCGTAGCCTGCGTCATGCAGCGCGAAGCAGGCGTGACAGCAGCAATAGTCGAACTCGATGCCCTGGCCGATGCGGTTGGGCCCGCCGCCGAGGATGATGACCTTCTTCTTCTCGGACGGCGTGCTCTCGTCGGCCGCCGCGCCCGCAAACGGCGCCTCATAGGTCGAGTACATGTAGGCGGTGGGCGAAGCGAATTCGGCCGCGCAGGTGTCGATGCGCTTGTAGACGGGACGGACGCCGAGCGCGTGCCGCTTCGCCGTCACCTCGGCTTCCGTGGTCTGGGCGAGCACCGCGAGCCGCGCGTCGGAGAAACCCATGGCCTTGAGCGTGCGCATGCCGAAGGTATTGCCGGGCAGGCCGTTCTTGCGAACCTTCTCCTCCATGTCGACGATGCCGCGCATCTGGCCGAGGAACCAAGGATCGATCTTGCAGGACTTGAAGATCTCCTCGTCGGTCCAGCCGAGCCGCATCGCCTGCGCGACCTGGAGCAGCCGGTTCGGCGTCGGCGTGCCGAGCGCGGCGCGGATCGCGTTCTTGTCGTCGTCGCGGCCGAGGCCTTCGATCTCGATCTCGTCGAGGCCGGTCAGGCCGGTCTCGAGCCCGCGCAATGCCTTTTGCAGGCTTTCCTGGAAGGTCCGGCCGATCGCCATGACTTCGCCGACCGACTTCATCGACGTGGTCAGGGTGGTGGACGCGCCGGGGAATTTCTCGAACGCGAAGCGCGGCACCTTGGTGACGACGTAGTCGATCGTCGGCTCGAACGAGGCGGGCGTCGCGCCGCCGGTAATATCGTTGGCGATCTCGTCCAGCGTGTAGCCGACCGCGAGCTTGGCGGCGACCTTGGCGATCGGGAAGCCTGTCGCCTTCGAGGCCAGCGCGGATGAGCGAGACACGCGCGGGTTCATCTCGATCACGACCATGCGGCCGTCCTCGGGGTTGACGCCGAACTGCACGTTGGAGCCGCCGGTCTCGACGCCGATCTCGCGCAGAACCGCCAGCGAGGCGTCGCGCATGATCTGGTACTCCTTGTCGGTCAGCGTCAGCGCCGGCGCGACCGTGATGGAATCGCCGGTGTGCACGCCCATCGGATCGAGGTTCTCGATCGAGCAGACGATGATGCAATTGTCTTTCTTGTCGCGCACCACCTCCATCTCGTACTCTTTCCAGCCGAGCACGGATTCTTCGATCAGCACTTCGTTGGTCGGAGAGGCATCTAAGCCGCGCTCGATGATGTCGAGGAACTCTTCCTTGTTGTAGGCGATGCCGCCGCCGGTGCCGCCCATGGTGAAGGAGGGGCGGATGATCGCGGGCAGGCCGATCTCGGACAGCGCCATCATCGCCTGTCCGAGCGCATATTCCTGATAGCGCTTGCGGCGGTCGCTTTCGCCGAGAGTCCATTGCCGGTCGAGCTCTTCGAGCGCGGCACCCGACAGCTTCTCGCGTTCGGCGAGGTATTTGTCGCGGAACGACTTCTTCAATTCGGATGCGTTCGCGAGCCGCGACTTCGGCGTCTGCAGCCCGATCTTCTCCATGGCGTTGCGGAACAGCTGGCGGTCCTCGGCCTTGTCGATCGCATCCGCGGTGGCGCCGATCATCTCGACATCGAACTTCTCCAGGGTGCCCTGCCGGCGCAGCGACAGCGCGCAGTTCAGCGCGGTCTGGCCGCCCATGGTCGGCAGCAGCGCGAAGCCGCCGGGAATGACGTGACGTTCCTTCTCGATGATCTTGGCGACGATCTCGGGGGTGATCGGCTCGATGTAGGTCGCATCGGCCAATTCCGGGTCGGTCATGATGGTGGCCGGGTTGGAATTGACGAGGACGATGCGATAGCCCTCTTCCTTCAGCGTCTTCACCGCTTGCGTGCCCGAATAATCGAACTCGCAGGCCTGGCCGATCACGATGGGACCGGCGCCGATGATCAGGATGGTGGTGATGTCTGTACGTTTGGGCATCAACTCTCGCCGAACTGGAATTTAGGCACAAAAAAGGGCGCGCTTGCCGCGCGTCCCCTTGTGTCAAAGCGCGATCAGCAAAAGTGGCCACCGGTTTTGCGTCCGATCGCGCTTCTACTCTTTGAAGAAGCGCATGATCTCAACGCCAAACCGCCTACACTTTGGCGGATCATGCGCGCGCGCGGGGTCTTCCCTCGCGCGCGGGTGGGTCTTAGACCAGTTTTCCGAGCGGCGAAACCCCGAAAAACGCCCATCAACCGGCAATTTTGACGGGTTTTGGCCGTGCCTGCCAGCCGCGGGCGAGGTGCACCAGAAGCGAGGCCGTAACGCTCGATCCGCCGATCCAACCGAGGTCGGTTGCCGTGAGGGTGGCGAGCACCGCGCCGCCGAGCGCCCCGCCGATGGCGAAGCCGAGATACATCGCGGAGGCATTGAGCGAGAGTGCGATCATCGACGCCTGCGGCTCGATCCGGATGATGCTGGCGATCTGCGCTGGATAAAACGCCCAGCCGGAGAGGCCCCAGAGGAAGATCGCGCCCAGCACCGCGTAATGCGCCTGGCCCGGCATCAGCTTCAGGACCACCGAGTGCAGGATCAGCGCGCTCGCCATGCCGGCGAGGCCAAGAGCTGCCGTCGCGAGCGTGCCGAGCCGGTCGGCGAGGATGCCGCCGAGCATGTTCCCGATCGCGGCGGCGCCGCCGAACACCAGCAGCGCGAGGCTGATCTGGGAGGCATCGAAGCCGAGGCCGCGCAGCGGGACCGCGAAATAGGTGAATACGGTGAATCCGCCGAGCGCCCAGAGAATGGTGATCAATAGCGCGATCACGACGTTGCTGTGACGTGCGACCGCCAGCCGTTCGGCGAGCGAGGCCGTGTTGCGTGGCAGGCCGCGGGGCAGGCCGAGCAGGAGGCCCGCGAGCGCGACGGCGCCGATGAGCGCGACCATGGCGAAGGTCGCGCGCCAGCCGAGCAGGCTGCCGACGAGATTGCCGAGGGGAACGCCAATGACCGTGGCCACCGTGAGGCCCGAGGTCACCAGCGCTACCGCGCGGCCTCGCCTCGCGGGGGAGGCGACGGCCACCGACACGGCGAGCGCCGTCGGCATGCACAAGCCCGAACCCAGTGCCATCAGCATCCGCGAGGCCAGCAGCAGGGCATAGTTGGTCGCCACCATGGCCGCGAGATTGCCGGCGATGAAGGTGGTCAGCGCCAAGGCCAGCACGGTGCGGCGGTCGATATTGTTCAGCGGCCGAAGGCTTTGTCATTGCTGGTCTTTTGCCGGCGATCGCGACCGATCTCTCGATTTCCGTCTCGGCCGCCGGCCAGCTCGTCACCGCCTATGCCCTCAGCTATGCCGTGGGCTCGCCGATCCTGGCCGTAGCGGCCGATCGCGAAGGCCCCGAGGGCCAGCCAGAATACGCTCATTGAGGTCGGTCCATATGTTCAATGCTTATTGAACTATCGAACGCAACGGCTTTGGTGTCAATTGGTTCAAGAAGTATTGAACATTGAGGCCGCTTTGCTATGATTCGCAGATCATGAGCCGCACGCCCCTCCATCCCACCCGCGAGCAGATCGAGCTGCCGATGGTTCTGGATTGCCTGAGCGATCCGATCCGACTGGCGATCGTCTACCAGCTCGCGCGGCAGGAACGTGTCAGCAGTGAACTCTGCTGCGGCGACTTCTCCGCGCTCGCCGGCAAATCCAACCTCGCCTATCACTTCGCCAAGCTGCGCGAATGCGGCCTGATGCTGACGCGCATCGCCGGCACCAACCGCTTCATGCGGCTGCGCCGCGAGGACCTGGATGCACGCTTTCCGGGCCTGCTCGATGCCGTGATCAGCTCGGCGGCCAAGGATGCGGACCGGCTTCAGCTGCTTCCGGAATGCGATGTGGTCGAGGCGGATTGAAGCTGAGAGGGTGGTGCGGTCTTCGCTTGTGCTTCGCTCCAGCTACGCGACAAGCTGCGCCACGCGTAGCCCGGAAGGGCGAAGCGTGGAGACCCGGCCTGGATTTGAACCAGGATGAAGAGCGTTGCACCGCCCTCGCGTAGACGCTTCCGCCACCGGGCCGTCAGGATCATGCCTGATCGGGGTTCAGCAAGCCACCTCAGCTACCTGTTATGCTTAACGAACCATGGGCGGTCGCGCGATGAAGGTCATGCGCCAGCGATTGTGGCCGATATTGCCGTGGGCGCGCTGGACCGCGAAGCCCGCCGCTTTCAGCTTGGCGGTGATCTCGTCCTCGCTGTAGCGCTGGAGTCCGATGCGCGAGCGCAAGTGACGATAATCGGACAGCGCGGTGCTGATCAGCCCGATCAACGCGTCCTTGAGAAAGCCGTGCCGCAGGCCGAAGCCGAGCAGCGCCATCACGTCGCGGCCCATGCCCACATTGGGCTGCAAGATATCGCCGAGCACCAGCTTGCCGGAGGGCTTCAGGATGCGGCGGATGTTGAGCAGCGCGGCGTCGAGCTCCTCCGGTGTCATGTATTGCGCGACCGAGTTCATCACCGCGAGGTCAATCGACTGGTCCTGCATCTTGCGCACGTCGTCGAGCGAACGGACGCGTATTTTCGTGTTCGGGGCGAAGCGCGCGATCAGCCGGCCGCGCACGCCGGGGGCCGGCTCGGCCAGGATCAGCTTGCCGCAGGCCGATGCCACCAGGCCCGCCGACAGCGCCTCGCCGCAGGCATAGTCCAGCACCACCGCGTCCGGCGAAGGGATGTAACCGATGATGTCCCGCGCGATGATCTGGAAATGCAAGTCGCGATGCAGCTTGCTGACATAGATCGTATGCGTCGAGTCGTAATAATCGATCCAATCGTCCATGATATCCGAGGGTCCCGGCCGAATAGTTCCTGGGAAGGAACCGGCGCTGCCGCCTTGCGTTAGGGGTGCGACGGCGCGCCGTCAATGTCCGCGTCCTAACAGGAAGGTTCATCGTGAGCAAAGCCCCCAGCAAGGTCTCGCCCGACCTCGACACGCCCACCGATCTGTCACCCCAGGCAGTCAACAAGGTTTCGGAGGCGCTCAACGTGCTTCTGGCCGACGCGTTCGCGCTGTATCTGAAGACCAAGAATTTCCACTGGCACATCAGCGGCCGGCATTTCCGCGACTACCACCTGCTGCTCGACGAGCAGTCCGAACAGATCTTCGCCACCACCGACCAGCTTGCCGAGCGCGTCCGCAAGATCGGCGGCACCACGCTGAAATCGATCGGCCAGGTCGCAAAGCTCCAGACCATCAAGGACAACAACGACGACTACGTCCCGCCGCGCGAGATGCTGCGCGAATTGATGCAGGACAACAAGCATGTCGCGGCTGCCATGCGGAAGGCTCACGAGGTCTGCGACGAGGCTGGCGATGTCGCCAGCGCCAGCATCCTTGAAGTCTTCATCGACGAGACCGAGCGGCGGACCTGGTTCCTGTTCGAAGCCACGCGGCAGGAAGGCGGCAACGAGGCGTAGGGGAATTGCGTAAGGGGGTTAGCCGAAGGCGCAACCCACCGCTTGTCTATCCACGGGAGGAGAAGAGGTGGGTTACGCCTCGCTAACCCACCCGACGGCGTCGCCCTTGCAGCTATCGCCACAATCGCATCAAAGCGCCATCCTTGCCTGTCACCGGATCGGCCGGTGGCAGCGCCACTTTCGGAATCGTCTTCAGCGCGTTGGCGTGGTTCTCCGGTGTTGGCCGTGTGATCTCCATCTTGGCACCCGGCGGGTAAGCACCGATCACGCAGAAATCGTCACTCGCCTTGATACATTGATGCCCGGTGCCGGCGGGCAGGATCGCGACATCGCCGGCCTTGATCTCCAGCTCCTGGCCGTGGTCGCCGCCGAAGCGGACCCGCGCATGGCCGCGCGCGACGCCGAGCACCTCATGCACGGTCGAATGATAGTGGAGATAATCGTAGACGCCATTGCGCCACGTGCCGCCCCAGTCATTCGCCTCGAACAGGTTTTCGATTGTCTCTTCCGGATGCTCGGGATCGAGCTTCACGGCGCCCTGGTAGACGAGGAAGGGAAGAATGTTGTTCGGCACGAGCCCGTCATCCTCGAACACGATGGCGAGCGGCTCGGCATTGTTGCGGACGACGGACATTGCTGGGACTCCTGCGTGAGCGTAGCAGGGGTCAACTGGCATTGCCCGTAGTACGTTCCTCTCGTGTCCCGGACGCGATGCAGCGAAGCGCGTTCACGCGCTCTTCGACGCGCTATCGCACTGCGCCCGGAGCACGAGAGCCGGAGCGCGCCTTACGCGCTCTTCTTCTGCCGCATCAGATCGGCAAAGCGCTGGAACAGATAGTGCGAGTCGCGCGGACCGGGCGAGGCCTCGGGGTGGTACTGCACCGAGAACACCGGCTTGCCGTCGAGCTGGATGCCGCAATTGGATCCGTCGAACAGCGAGATATGGGTCTGCGTCGCGCCCTTCGGCAGCGTCGTCTCGTCCACGGCAAAGCCGTGGTTCATCGAGGTGATCTCGACCTTGCCGGTGGTCTCGTCCTTCACGGGATGATTGGCGCCGTGATGGCCCTGATGCATCTTCTTAGTTCTAGCCCCGACCGCGAGGCCCAGCATCTGGTGACCGAGGCAGATGCCGAAGGTCGGCGTGCCCGACTTGATGACGTCCTGGATCACGGGCACGGCGTATTTGCCGGTCGCGGCCGGATCGCCCGGACCGTTCGACAGGAACACGCCGTCCGGCTTCATCGCCAGGATGTCTTCCGACGAGGTTGTCGCCGGCACCACCGTCACCTTGCAGCCGACGCCGGCAAGCAGGCGCAGGATGTTGCGCTTGATGCCGTAGTCGATGGCGACGACGTTGAACTCCGGCTTGTCCTGGCGGCCAAAGCCCTTGCCCCAGGCCCACGGCGTCTCGTCCCAGGTGAAGCGCTGGCCGCTCGTGACCATCGGCACGAGGTCCATGCCCTCGAGGCCCGGCCATTCGCGCGCTTCTTCCTTGAGGCCGTGCAGGTCGAATTCGCCGCTCCTGGAATGCGCGATCACGGCATTGGGCATGCCCTTACTGCGGATCAGCGCGGTCAGCGCGCGGGTGTCGATACCGGAAAGGCCGATGATGCCGCGCGCCTTGAGCCAGGCGTCGAGATGCTTGGTGGCGCGGTAATTCGAGGGATCGGTGATCGCGGTGCGCAGGATCACGCCGCGCGCGCCGGGCGTCGCCGCCATGTTCACCGTCTCGATGTCTTCCTCGTTGGTACCGACATTGCCGATATGCGGGAAGGTGAAGGTGATGAGCTGGCCGGCATAGGAGGGATCGGTGAGGATCTCCTCGTAGCCCGTCATCGCGGTGTTGAAGCAGACTTCACCGACGGCGTGGCCTTCGGCGCCGAGACCGAAGCCTTCGAGTACCGTGCCATCGGCGAGCACGAGGAGCGCGGTCGGTTTATGGTCCGGCCAGGCGGTATCGTTTTCATGTTGGGTCATGAGCCCGCTTCATAAGCCCCCCACGGGCGCCCGTCAAAGCGGACAAACGCCGATTCACATGCGTTTTTGCATATTTGACGGGCGGCTTCAGGCACTTAGGCAGGAACCAGCAACTTTGCGCCATTTCGGCCCCCGATCGGGAAACAAAGCACCGGAAGCCGGTCCAGTCTGGCCTCTTGGCCGCGAACGGCTTAGATCAGGCGCGACAGATTGAGAGGACCCCGGCCATGCTGCGCGACGACATCAACAATGCGGTCAAGGAGGCCATGAAGGCCAAGGACGAGCGCAAGCTGTCCACGCTGCGCATGGTCAACTCGACCATCAAGAACGCCGACATCGACGCGCGCGGGCAGGGCAAGCCGCCGCTGACCGATGCCGACCTACTCGCGGTGCTGCAGAAGATGATCAAGCAGCGCCAGGAATCGGTCGAGCTCTACGACAAGGGCGGCCGCGCCGAGCTCGCCGCGCAGGAGCGCGAGGAGATCGCGGTGATCTCGGCGTATTTGCCGAAGCAGATGTCGGACGACGAGGTGAAGAAGGCGATCGCGGACGCCATTGGCGAAACCGGCGCGGCCGGCATGAAGGACATGGGCAAGGTGATCGCGCTGTTGCGCGCGAAATATGTGGGACAGATGGATTTCGGCAAGGCGTCCGGCTTGGTGAAGGCGGCGCTGTCGGGAGGCTGATGTTGGAGCTTGATGACCACGCGCGGCTGAAGGCGCTTCTTTCTTCTAGCAGAGAGTGGTTTTGGCACTGGCGTTCGCCGGCCGAGGTTCTTAAGGAGCTGGATCGTATTAACAGAACGATCCTATCAGACTATTCGCTCTTCAGTGGCGCGTTCGTCACTCATCGCGAGGCAAAGCAGTTGCGCGAGATCTGGGTGCTAGCGAAATGCGCGGTCCCGATGGACCTTCCAAGGATCAGGTTATGCCCGCGAGATCCGCCAGATGGATATATTGGTCGAGGGAACGAACAGATACCTGCCGAAATTCTGGAGGTTCTAGAGCCCGGACGAAAGCGAAACCTTGAATTTGGTCCACATGCTCCGAGCATTTCTATGGACCAGGTCGAAAATTGGATTCGTCGAGCACATGCTATTCCCGGCGCTCTAGCCCACGCAATCCAAAAGAAGAAGGCCAAGTCATATCCTCAATCCACGGAGCTGTTTGTATATCTCAACATTGGGGAGTACGGGATTCGGCAGAAACAAACTGAAGGCGCAATTCGCTCTTTGCTCGCCCAACCGGTCGATCCCTTCGCCGCCATTCATGTGCGCTGGAAAGAGAAGGTATTCAGCGACAATGGCGCAACGTTCGTTGATCGGAATATCCTTGCTGATGAGAAAGATGACGACGCGTCTCTTTGGAGAATGACTATCGAGGATTCTGACGACTGATTGGAATCACAGGCCATGCTCACCGAAGCCGCAACCTACGACGAGCTCTACCGCAACTTCCGCTGGGACATCCCGGCGCGCTTCAACATGGCGGAGGCGTGCTGCGACCGCCATGCCGACGGCACCGGGCGCCTCGCGCTGGTCTATGTCGACGAGAACGGCGCGACCACGCGCACCTCGTTCGACGAGGTCGCCGAGATGTCGCGGCGCTTTGCCAACGTGCTGAAGGCCGACGGCCTTGTGCGCGGCGACCGCGTCGCGGTGTTCCTGTCGCAGTCGCTGGAATTGCCGATCGCGCATGTAGCGGCATTCCGCGCCGGTCTGATCTCGATCCCGCTGTTCGCGCTGTTCGGCGAGGACGCACTGGAATTCCGCTTGTCCAACTCGCAGGCCAAAGCGATCGTCACCGACGAGGGCGGCTGGGAGAAGCTGGCAAAGATCCGCGATCGCCTGCCGGATCTGAAGCACGTTTATGTCGTCGGGGAGCGCGCGCCCTCGGGCACCAAATCGTTCTGGGATGCGCTGAAGGCCGCTTCGCCCGACTTCGCGCGGGTCGACACGTCGTGCGACGATCCCGCGCTGATCATCTACACTTCAGGCACCACGGGCAATCCGAAGGGCGCGCTGCATGCGCATCGCGTCGTGCTTGGCCATCTGCCGAATGTCGAGATGTGCCACAACTTCTTGCCGAGGCCCGGCGATCTCATGTGGACGCCGGCGGACTGGGCCTGGATCGGCGGCCTCATCAACGGCCTGTTCGCATTCTGGTACCACGGCATTCCGCTGGTCGGACATCGCGCGCGAAAGTTCGAGCCGCAGGCGGCGATGCAGATGATGGCCGACCTCGGCGTCCGCAACGTCTTCCTGCCGCCGACGGCGCTCAAGCTGATGCGGCAGGCGGGCGTGAAGCATCCCGGCGTCAAGCTGCGCAGCATTTTCACCGGCGGTGAATCGCTCGGCGGTGAGCTGCTCGGCTGGGTGCGAGAGACCTTCGGCATCGACGCGCACGAAGTGTTCGGGCAGACCGAGTGCAATCTCGTGATCGGCAGCAACTCGAACCTGTTTCCGATCCGCCCTGGCGCGATGGGCAAGGCAACGCCGGGCTTCGACGTCCGCATCGTCGACGACAGGGGCGAGGAGCAGCCGCGCGGCCAGCGCGGCATCATCGGCGTGCGCCAGCCGTGCCCGTGCACGATGCTTGAATATTGGCGCAATCCGGAAGCGACGGCGAAGAAATATGCCGGCGAATTCCTGCTCACCGGCGATCTCGGCGTGCAGGATACGGACGGCTATTTCTGGTATGTCAGCCGCGAGGACGACGTCATCACCACCGCCGGCTACCGCGTCGGCCCCTCCGAGATCGAGCACACCTTGATGAAGCATCCGTCGGTGGCGATGGCGGCCGTGGTCGGCATTCCCGATCCGATCCGCACCGAGTCGATCAAGGCGTGGATCGTGCTGCGTCCGGGCTTTACCGGCAGCGATGCGCTCGCGCGCGAGATCCAGGACTTCGTCAAGGTGCAGCTTGCCGCCCATGAATATCCGCGCTTCGTGGAGTTCGCTGAGACCTTGCCGATGACGGCGACCGGCAAGGTGCTGCGGCGCGAGCTGCGGGCGAGGGGATGACGAGGATCAGTAACGGGGTACGCAGGCTCATCGATGGGCGGGTCCGCTCTTCACGCATGTTTGTTCGGAGGTACAATTTGCGGCACCACCCTGCGGACAGTCCATAGGTATAGGCTCGAAAATCGTACGGACGAGAGGCATTTCACGCTGCGAGCATTGCTGCGTCATGGCAATCTTTGCGCTGCGGGGCATCACGTTGCGCGTCCGCGCGGCAGCGCTAATATTGTGGTCCGCGCGCGACGAAAGATCGCGCCCGCAAACGAGGGAGGAAGCCGATGTCCATCTCGGGCAAGGTCGATCCGGTAGTGCGTGCCGTCGCGGCGACCGACATCGCCGAGGCGTTGGTGGAGGGGCTGCGGGACTTCCAGGCGCTGCCGCTCTACGGCCTCGCCTTCGGCGCGCTCTATGCCGCGGGCGGCATCGTCATCATGCTCTGCCTCACGGCCTTCGGCATGGTCTATCTGGTCTATCCCCTTGCCGCCGGCTTCGCGCTGATCGGGCCTTTCGTGGCGATCGGCCTTTATGAGGTCAGCCGCCGCCGCGAATGCGGCGAGCCGGTTTCGTTCGGTGCGATCTGGTCGGCGGTACGTTCGCGCAGCGAGATCGGCTGGATGGCCTTCGTCACGCTGTTCATGTTCGTGATCTGGATGTACCAGGTGAGGCTCCTGATCGCGCTGCTGCTCGGTCTGCACGCCTCGTTCTCCAGCCTCCAGGAGTTCATGACGGTGGTGCTGACGACGAACGAGGGCCTGCTGTTCCTCGCGATCGGCAACGCGGTCGGCGCCGCGCTGTCGCTGATTCTGTTCTCGCTGACGGTGGTGTCGTTTCCGCTGCTGCTCGACCGCGAGGTCGACTTCGTCACGGCGATGGTGACGAGCGTGCGCGCGGTGGTGACGAGCCCGCTGCCGATGATCGGATGGGCCGCCGTGATCGTGATGCTGCTGATCGTCTCGGCGCTGCCTTACTTTCTCGGTCTGGTCGTGACGCTGCCGGTGCTCGGGCATGCGACGTGGCATCTGTATCGGCGGCTGGTGGTGCCGGTGTGAGGTCGTCGCTTGTCGTTCGCCCCTCGGACAGTGCCGGGTGGGCAAAGCGATGGTGGTGCCGGTGCCCGCCTAGTGGTCATTGGGCCGCGCCTTGCGCGGACCCGGTGACGCGCCCCGGAATGACCAATACGCCTACGGCGTCTTGATCCCCATCGCTTTCAGCGCATCGAGCATACGCTGCGGCGGGCCCATCTTCACCACCAGCGGCTTGCCGGTCTCGAGCAGGCTCTTCAGGCTCGACAGGATCGCGGGCCAGCCGGAGCGGCCGCCGGCGAGGATGTCGTCACTGAGCGGCCGGTCGTGGCTCTCGCTCATGCTCAGGCGCACCGCGTCGCCGACCTGCTCGATGTCGTAGGTGACGAGCGTCGGCCCTAGCTTCTCGATCAGCTCGGGCCAGTTCACGTTGAACGTGACCGAGAGCTTTCGTGGCGGATCGTAGGCGAGAACCTCGCCGCTGATGTGCAGGGCTCCATCAGGCGTGCGCACGATGAACGCGCCGCCATGGCGCGGCTCCACCTCCACGCTATTGCCGAAGAAATAGAGCTTGCTGAACTCGGCCGAGGTCAGCGCTTCCCACACCTTCTCCGGCGTGGAGGCGATGTAGATGGTGTAGACCGTCAGCGGCTTGAATTGATCGAGGTTCATCTTGCGTCGAGTCCCTTGTTGAGGGCTGCGCGCGGAATGGCGAGCACCTGGCCTCGCTCCAGCAGGCTCTTGAGCTGCGACAGGATCGCCGGCCAGCCGTTGGAAACGGCGCCGAGATATTTGCCGCCCTCGATGAAGCCGTCATGCAGCACGGTCAAACGCACGACCTGGCCAAAGGGTTCGATGGTGAAGACGACGCGTGAGATCGGCTCACCGCGCAGCTCTTCGTATTTGTGGTGCTTGAAGCTGTAGGACAGGCGCCGCGGCGGATCGGCCTCCAGAATCTCACCGGAATCGGTGACCTCGCCGTCCAGCGAAAGCGCAAAGGGCGAGCCGACTTTCCAGTCCGACTTCACCTCGGCGCCGAACCAGTATTGCCGTGTGAACGCGCTCGACGTCAGTGCCTCCCAGAGTTTTTCCGGGGTGGTCTCGATATAGCTCACATAGACGAATTGCGGCTTACTCATCGCGCTTCTCCAACTGGCGTTTCAACTCGCTGAGCGCGGCGAGCTTGCCGCGCTCGAACTTCTTGATCCAGCGTTCGCCGATCTGATGGATCGGCACCGGATTGAGGTAGTGCAGCTTCTCCCGGCCATGCCTGATGGTCGTGACCAGGTTGGCCTCTTCGAGAATGACAAGATGTTTTGTGACGGCCTGCCGCGTCATCGCGAGGCCTTCGCAAAGTTCGTTGAGCGTTTGGCCGTTTTTGGCGTGAAGCCTGTCCAAGAGCGAGCGTCGTGACGCGTCGGCGAGCGCTTTGAAGACCTCATCCATGGCGGCGATAATAGGCAACCAAATGGTTGCATGTCAAGCGTGACGTCATTCCGGGGCGCGCGAAGCGCGAACCCGGAATCTCGAGATTCGCCGCTCCGCGGTTTCCGGAATGACGTGCAAAAGAACGTGTCTTTGGTCCGTGCAATTTGCCGTGCTAGCGTTGAAGCTCAGCCAGCACCGATTGGTTCCGGGAGGACTTTGATGTTCCGTTGCGTCCTGACTGCTGCCTGTCTGGTCCTTTTCGCCGGCAGCACCTTTGTCCATGCGCAGAAGCAGACCATCGGCGCGCCGCCGGAAGCCTCCAACATGAAGCTGGTCGGCACCAACGATCTCCAGGCGCGCAGCGCCTACCAGCCCACCATTCACCATCAGGGCGACCGCTGGATCGCCTATATCGGCCATCATGGCGGCACCGACGATGTGCCGTCTCCCGTCAATCCGATGACGGGGCAGGCGGAGCCGAACGGCACCTCGATCGTCGACGTCACCGATGCCGCGCATCCCAAATATCTGCGACATCTGCCGGGGCAGGAAGGCAAATACGAATCCGGCGGCGCGCAGATGGTGCGGGTCTGCGACGGCAAATCGTTGCCGAAGGGCGATCCCAACGCGGTCTACATGCTGCGCACCTTCGGCAGCGAGGCGCATGAGATCTGGAACGTGGCCGATCCCGCCAATCCCGTGCTCCTCACGCGCATTGGCGGTCTGAAGGATACGCACAAGAGCTGGTGGGAATGCGACACCGGCATCGCCTTTCTCGTCTCGGGCGCGCCGGACTGGCGCACGCGGCGGATGACGCAGGTCTATGATCTCGGCGATCCCGCGCATCCGCAGAAGATCCGGGATTTCGGCCTGCCGGGACAGGAGCCTGGCTCGACCGGCGCGGTGCCGATCGAATTGCACGGGCCGATCTCGACCGGGCCGAACGGCAATCGCGTCTATTTCGGCTACGGCACCAACAAGGCCGGCATCCTGCAGATCGTCGATCGCGAGAAGCTGTTGAACGGGCCGAAGGAGCCGACGGCGGACAATCTGCGCTACCCCGAGATCGCGCGGCTGCCGATGTCCGCTTTCAACGGCGCCCACACCACGTTTCCGATGCTCGACATGCCCGTCGCCGAGTTCGCCGAGGACAAGGACGGCAGGACCCGCGACATCGTTATGATCGTCGACGAGGCGATCCTCAACGAATGCGGCGAGGCGCGGCAGATGGTGTGGTTCGCCGACGTCACCACCGAGACGCGGCCAATGACGATCTCCAGCTACACCGTGCCGGAGGAGAGCGGGCGGTTCTGCCAGCGCGGTGGCCGGTTCGGCTCACATTCCTCGAACGAGAGCATGGCGCCGGTCTATTACAAGAAGATGGCCTTCATCGCCTTCTTCAATGCCGGCGTGCGCGCGCTCGACATCCGCGATCCCTATCATCCGAAGGAGGTCGGCTATTTCATTCCGTCGATCACGAGCGCGACCGACAAGCGCTGCATCCCGGTCGAGGGCGGCGAGCGCTGCAAGGTCGCGATCCAGACCAACAATGTCGAGACCGACGATCGCGGCTACATCTACATCGTCGATCGCGCCAATACCGGCCTGCATATCCTCGAACTGACAGGACCCGCGCGCGCCGTGGCCGGCCTGCCGAAGAACTGACGATGCGGCGCGGGGCAATCATGCTGATGGTCATGATCGCTCTCGGCGCGCCGTCGCGCGCGTGCGCAGACGAGGCGGAACGCGTCGGGCAATGGCGGGAGATCACATGGCCGTTTCCCCGCGACGGCTGGCCCGCGGGCCGTGCGTTCCGCTGCACCGCGCGCGGCTGCAATGGAGCCGAGCTCTACGTGCGTGCCAAGCGGGGTTTCTGCAATTGCGACAACGGCGTTGCCGATGACGACGAAGTCGACCGTGTCACCGACATCGATCTGGTCAGCCCGCGCTTTGCAGCTGTCGCGGCAGGGGAGGAAGTCAGCGTTGCAGCGATGCCTGGCCGCGCGAGGCGGTATGATCTCGACATCTCCGACGGTGTTCATCACGCCGCGATCGGGGTCGCAGTCTCGCGCAGGTGCGATCTGCTCGTTGCAGTGGTGCAGGGGCCTGGAGAGGCGGCTGCGATGCAGCGCGCGGCGCTCGTGTTTCTGGAGACGGAGGAGATGAGGGGATGGATGACGACGGCGCTGGATGGCCGGTGAAGTCTCCACCACCTCCGGTGTCATCACCCGCTTTCACGGCTGATGACACCGGCAATTGAGAGGCCTCGGTGCCACGCAGTCACGCCTTCCCTCCCGGCCTGTCCCATGCATTAATATCCCCAAACCCTCCTCAGCCGAGTCCCGCCCATGATGTCCTTGCAAGCCTATCTCGCCTTCGTCGCCGCCTGCATTGCGCTGGCGCTGCTGCCGGGGCCGATCGTCACGCTCGTCATCGCCAACGGCCTGCGCCATGGCACGCGCGCGGCGCTGACCAATGTCGCCGGCGCGCAGGCGGGACTCGCGATCGTGATCGGCATCGTCGCGGTCGGCCTGACCTCGCTGATGGCGACCATGGGCTACTGGTTCGACTGGGTGCGCTTTGCCGGCGCGGCCTATCTGGTCTGGCTCGGCATCAAGCTGATCTGGACGCCGGCCGAGGGCGTCAATGTCGGCGAGCCGCCGGCGCCGCCGCGCGGCGGCTTCTTCCTGCAGGGCTTCCTGGTGCTGCTGTCGAACCCGAAAGTGCTGGTGTTCTTCGGCGCCTTCATCCCGCAGTTCATGGACATGAGCCAGCCGCACTTTCCGCAAGTCGCTTTGCTGGGCGCCACCTTCATGGTCACCGCGGTGATGACCGATGCGCTCTACGCCATCGCCGCCGGCCGCGCGCGAAAGTTCTTCTCGGCCCGCCGCACCCGGATGATGTCGCGCATCTCGGGCGGCTTCATGATCGGCGGCGGCATCTGGCTGGCGCTGACCCGGGCGAAATGAGTCCGAAGCGCGATGAGATTGTGATCAATCCTCATCGCGCTTTCGGTTGTTGTTTGCGCATGATCTCCGCGCAAACGCGTTCCGCGTTTGTCGCGAGGGAAAACCGCTCCGCACTTTTCCGGGTCATGCTTCAGGCCCGCTGCTCGGCCCGCAACTCCACCTCGATCTCGGCAAAGATCCTTCCCAGCCGCTCGGCCCATTGCTGCTGGCCGGATTGATCGGCGATCAGATCCTGGCGGATCTCGATGCCGGTGTTGACGAGGCCGCGGGCCTCGCCGTGGACGGGGATGGTGTAGTCGCTGAGATCGCTCACCGCATAAGGCTCGTTGTCGCCGACGACGAGATCGCCCTCGCTGCGCAGATGTTTCAGCAGCAGCTGCGGCAGCACGGTGTCGCGGTTGTAGAGCGCGCCGATATGCCAGGGCCGCGCGACGCCGGCATAGACCGGCGTGAAGCTGTGCAGCGACACCAGCACGGTCGGCCGCTTGTGATGCAGGCGGCGCTCGATCGCAGCATTGATGCGATGATGATAGGGCTCGAAGATCTCGCGCCGCCGTGCCGTGCGCTCGCTCTCGGAGATGCCCTCGTTGCGCGGAATTCTGGTGGCTTCCGAGATCACGGGGATCGAGCTTGCAACGGCGGGCGAGCGGTTGCAGTCGATCACGAGCCGTGAATAGCGCTGCGCGATCAGATGCGCATCGAGCACTTTTGCCAGCCGCTCGGCGACGCCGGCAATGCCGACGTCCCAGGCGATGTGCCTGGAAAGCTCGCTCTCGGCGAGGCCGAGGTCGCCGAGCGCGCGCGGCAGCACCCGTCCGTAATGATCCGAGGTGAGCAGGAACGGCGATGCGCCTGCTACATTCACCTCATGCACTGGTGGAATATCCTCCTCGCCAAGGAGTTGATCGGCCGTATCGACTGCGTCCAGCGTCATTCCTGATTGCCTACCGAAAATGCAATTGCCCCTTCGAAATCAGGCAGGAATCGCCTGTTCGAAATTGATCCGGCTTGCCGGACGATGCCGCCAGCGGCGATTCATCTCAAGAGCGAATATCGCGCGCTCCGCCCTTGACTGGGGCGACATTTGTGACGCGCGATGCTGTCGCTTCGCGCGATTGGCGGTTATAGACACGCCATGACCTCCGATCGTCTCTTCGTCTACGGCACCCTGATGCGCGGCTTCGACCATCCGATGGCGCGGCTGCTTGCGGGCCACGCGGATTTCCTGGGTGAAGCGACCTGCCGCGGCCGGCTCGTCCTGGTGAAGCATTATCCGGGCCTGCTGCTGTCGGATGCGGCCTCCGACATCGTTCATGGCGAGCTGTTTCACCTGCGCGCGCCGGACGAGCTGCTGGCCGAGCTCGACATGTACGAGGCTTGCGGCGAAGGCTTTCCGGAGCCCACGGAATATCTGCGCCGGTTGATCGACGTGACGGACGCGGATGGCGTCACTGGGAAGGCCTGGGCCTATATCTACAACTGGCCCGTCCACGACCTGCCGCGCATCGCATCCGGGCGCTTTCTCGAACACTGATTGTTCGTCGGAAAACTGCGGCGCACTTTTGCGGATCATGCTCTAGGCCGACAGCACTTCCTTCACCACGCGCACGTCGACCTCGTGCTCGACGTAAGTCCATTCCTCGGTCTGCCTGAGCATCCCCACCAGCTCATCGAACAGCGAGGTGTCCGCGGGCGCGAATTCGAACCAGGTCAGGAAATCGAAGGGGCCGCCCAGGTCGCGGCAATGATAGAGCTGGCGCGCGATGGCGGGCAGGAAGCGAAGGCTGCTGGCGATGTGGTGCGACTTGTCCTCGAAGATCTTGCGGCGCTCTTCCTGCGTCAGCTCCCACCAGGCGTCCGATTTGCGGATCGGGATCAGCGCGGCGCTGGTTGCCTCCGGACGGCCGAGCCCGGCCTGCACGGCCACGAGCTGCTCCTTCTCGGCCCGCTCGGTATAGCGCAAGCTAGAGGGCACACCGACCAGCCGCCACGCATTGCGCGAGGGCACCAGCGGCAACGAGACGGCCTCGCTGTCGGTGACCGACACCGCCGGCACGAAGGGCAGGGGCTCGCCCGTCACCGGTGAAATCGAGGTGACGCGCCAGCCCCCGCTGTGACCGCCTCGAAAGGTCCTGAACATGCAGCTATGGAAGCGTGGAACCGGGCGCGGTTCAAGCCTTGCCACCGTGATTCCGGGATATTGGTCCCGTCATCCTGAGGTACTCCCACGGCATAGCCATGTGAGCCTCGAAGGCGGCAGGGAGCCCAGGAATGACGGAACGCCCTGTGAATAGGTCGAATAAGCCGGATAACCCGCCTAAACCTGACTTCTGGCCAGCCCGCACCTATATCCCTGATCCTTCGCCCGACTCATCCCGGTTTGCGCTAAACCCACGCCATGCGCTTCACGCCTCAATTTCTCGACGAGCTTCGTGCCCGGCTTTCGGTCTCCGAGGTCGTGGGCAAGCGCGTCAAGCTGAAGAAGGCGGGACGGGAGTGGAAGGGGCTGTCGCCGTTCCAGCAGGAGAAGACGCCGTCCTTCTACGTCAACGACCAGAAGGGCTTTTACCACGACTTCTCCTCCGGCAAGCATGGCGACATCATCAGCTTCGTGATGGAGACCGACGGCCTGCCGTTCGCGGAAGCCGTCGAGCGCCTCGCGGGCATGGCGGGCCTGCCGCTGCCGGCGGTGACGCCGGATGCGGCGCGGTTCGAGCAGCGGCGCAAGTCGCTGCATGACGTCATGGATCTCGCCGCCCAGTTTTTCGCGGAGACACTGGCCTCGCGGGTCGGTGCCAAGGCGCGCGGCTATCTCGCCGACCGCGCGATCTCGCCGGCGACGCAATTGCAGTTTCGCCTCGGCTATGCGCCGCCGGATCGCTTCGCGCTGAAGGAGCATCTCGGCAAGCTTGGCATCTCCGTCGACGACATGGTCGAGACCGGGCTGCTGGTCGCCGGCAACGACATTCCCGTTCCTTACGACCGCTTCCGCGATCGCGTGATGTTTCCGATCACCGACTTGCGCGGCCGCGTCATCGCCTTCGGCGGGCGCGCGCTGGAGAAGGACGTTCCGGCAAAATACCTGAATTCGCCGGAGACGCCGCTCTTTCACAAGGGTGACAATCTCTACAACCACCAGACCGCGCGCAAAGCCACGCATGACGGCGGCGCGCTGATCGTGGTCGAAGGCTATGTCGACGTCATCGCCATGGTCACCGCGGGCTTTGCCGGCACTGTGGCGCCGCTCGGCACCGCGCTGACCGAGAGCCAGCTCGCGCTGCTCTGGAAGATGGCGGACGAGCCGATCCTCTGCTTCGACGGCGACCGCGCAGGGCAGAAGGCGGCTTATCGTGCTGCGGACCTTGCCTTGCCGTTCCTCGCCCCCGGCAAGAGCCTGCGTATTGCGCTGCTGCCGGAAGGGCAGGATCCCGACGATCTCGTCCGCTCCGGTGGGCGCGGCGCGATCGAGGAGGTGATCTCAGCTGCGCGTCCGCTCGCCGACATGGTCTGGTCGCGCGAGCTCGAAGGCGGCAATTTTGCCACCCCCGAGCGCCGCGCTGCGCTGGAGGCGCGCATCAAGGAGCTCACGAACGGCATTCGCGACGAGGTGGTGCGGCGCTATTATCGCGACGATTTCGTCGAGCGGCTTCAGCGCACGTTTGCTCCGGAGGGCGGGCGCGGCTTTGGCGGCCGGGGCAATTTCCGCCCCGGCGGCGGCCGCCCGTTCCAGCCGCGGGGCGCGGCCGGTGCGAATCGATTCGGCGGCCAGGGATTCGGCGGCCAAGGGCGCCGCGGCGCGCCCGGTCCGACCCTGCTGCCCTCCGGCCCCTACCAGGCGGCGAGCCCGCAGCTGGCGGCCAGCCCGATCATGAAGGGGCAACGCAGCGCCATCTCCCGCCGGGAGGCCCTGATCCTGCAATGCCTGATCAACCACCCCTGGCTGCTGCATGAGCACCTCGAGGAGGTGGCCGCCCTGGAGCTGGCCCATCCCGAGGCCCACAAGCTCAGGGCCGGCATCATCGCCGCCTTCGCCAACGACCATCACCACTCCCCGGACCCCGAGGAGCAGGCCGAGAAGATGCGCGGCGACCTCGAAAAGAGCGGTTTTTCGCAGGTTCTTCAAAGGGTTGAGAATGCCATCACCACCGCCGCGGTGTTTGGCGCCCGCGAGGGAGCGGCGCGGGATGATGTTCTTGCCACCTGGCATCAGCTCGTTGCCTTGCATCGGCAATACCATTCACTACTTAGAGAGCTGAAAGACGCCGAGCTGGCCTTGGGGGAGGACCCCAGCGAGGCCAATTTGGCGTGGCTGCGTGATGTGAAGGCTCGGCTGGCCGAGGTCGACGGTACCGAGGCCCTGATCGAGGGTTTTGGTGAGCTGTCGGGCCGGTTCCAGAAGAGCGTGTGATGAAAGAATCATGCGGACGGCCGGGGCCGCGACCGCTAAAAGACTCGCCAAATCCAAGGTTTGGCGGCAAAAACAGGGTTAATCGAGGCTTAACGGTCTTGTAGCACTTTGGCCCAGAAGCGGCCGCAGGCAGAACAGACGCGTCAGGAATGAATCCGCGCAATCGCTGTTGGCACTACACCTGCATCCGCTGCGACAAAGAGGCTCACGAAGCGTTAGGCAAATCCGGCGAGAGAGAGTTGGGGGTGGCGAGAGAGACGTGCGCCGCCCTTTCCGTGTCGAGAGCTGCCGAAGCGAGAGCGTCGAGCAACAGGTTCAAGTGAATTCACGCGGGGCGCGGCGATCGTCTCGCATGAAGCGCGTTTAGGAGCAATGGATGGCCACCAAGGCAAAGACGCTGCAGGCGAAGGACAAGGAAAAAGACGACAAGGCAGCGGATGCTCCGGAGAAGGATTCCCAGGACGCGCCCTCGCCGTTGCTCGATCTGTCCGACGCGGCCGTGAAGAAGATGATCAAGCAGGCCAAGAAGCGCGGCTTCGTGACCTTCGATCAGCTCAATGAAGTTTTGCCGTCCGACCAGACCTCGCCCGAGCAGATCGAGGACATCATGTCCATGCTCTCGGACATGGGCATCAACGTCACCGAAGCCGACGACACCGACGGCGAGGAAGAGAAGGACGAGGCCGACGACGAGACCGATAACGAGCTCGTCGAGGTCACCCAGAAGGCTGTCACCGAGGTCAAGAAGAGCGAGCCGGGCGAGCGCACCGACGATCCCGTGCGCATGTATCTGCGCGAGATGGGCACGGTCGAGCTGCTCTCCCGCGAAGGCGAAATCGCGATCGCGAAGCGCATCGAGGCCGGCCGCGAGGCGATGATCGCGGGCCTTTGCGAAAGCCCGCTGACCTTCCAGGCCATCATCATCTGGCGCGACGAGCTCAACGAGGGCAAGATCTTCCTCCGCGACATCATCGATCTCGAAGCGACCTATGCCGGCCCCGACGCCAAGGGCGGCATGAACACCGCGATGATCGGCGCCCCGGCAACCGAGAACGGCGAAGCCCCGGCTGAAGGCGGTGAGGCTGTCGCCGCCGCCGCTGCGCCCGCGCATGTCGCCCCGCCCGCGGCGCCGCCGTCGCCGACCCCGTTCCGCGCCGCGCCTGCCGCCGGCGACGAAGCCGGCGAGGAGAAGGACCCGGGCGAGGTCGCGGCCGAAGCCGACATGGACGACGACGAGTTCGAGAACCAGATGTCGCTTGCCGCCATCGAGGCCGAGCTCAAGCCGAAGGTCGTCGAGATCTTCGACAAGATCGCCGACAGCTACAAGAAGCTGCGCAAGCTTCAGGAGCAGGACATCCAGAACCAGCTCCAGAACGAGTCGCTCTCGCCGCACCAGGAGCGCAAGTACAAGAAGCTGAAGGACGAGATCATCGTCGAGGTGAAGTCGCTGCGCCTCAACCAGGCCCGCATCGACAGTCTCGTCGAGCAGCTCTACGACATCAACAAGCGCCTCGTCTCGTACGAGGGCCGCCTGATGCGCCTTGCCGACAGCCACGGCGTCGCGCGCGACGACTTCCTGCGCAACTACACCGGCTCGGAGCTCGATCCGCGCTGGCTCAACCGCGTCTCGAAGCTGTCGGCCAAGGGCTGGAAGAATTTCGTCCACCACGAGAAGGACCGCATCAAGGACCTCCGTCACGAGGTGCATCAGCTCGCCGCGCTGACCGGCCTCGAGATCGTCGAGTTCCGCAAGATCGTGCACTCCGTGCAGAAGGGCGAGCGCGAGGCACGCCAGGCCAAGAAGGAGATGGTGGAAGCCAACCTCCGTCTCGTGATCTCGATCGCGAAGAAGTACACCAACCGCGGCCTGCAATTCCTCGACCTGATCCAGGAAGGCAACATCGGCCTGATGAAGGCGGTCGACAAGTTCGAGTACCGCCGCGGCTACAAGTTCTCGACCTACGCCACGTGGTGGATCCGGCAGGCGATCACCCGCTCGATCGCCGACCAGGCCCGCACCATCCGCATCCCCGTGCACATGATCGAGACGATCAACAAGATCGTGCGCACGAGCCGGCAGATGCTCAACGAGATCGGCCGCGAGCCGACCCCGGAAGAGCTCGCCGAGAAGCTCGGCATGCCCTTGGAGAAGGTCCGCAAGGTCCTCAAGATCGCCAAGGAGCCGCTCTCGCTGGAGACGCCGGTCGGTGACGAAGAGGATTCACATCTCGGCGATTTCATCGAGGACAAGAACGCGATCCTGCCGATCGACGCCGCGATCCAGTCCAACCTGCGCGAGACCACCACGCGCGTGCTCGCCTCGCTCACCCCGCGCGAAGAGCGCGTGCTCCGCATGCGCTTCGGCATCGGCATGAACACCGATCACACGCTGGAAGAAGTCGGCCAGCAGTTCTCGGTGACGCGCGAGCGCATCCGCCAGATCGAAGCAAAAGCGCTGCGCAAGCTGAAGCATCCGTCGCGGTCGCGGAAGCTGCGGAGCTTCTTGGATAACTGATCCGAATTTCAATCAGAACGAAAACGGCGGGCCAACAGCCCGCCTTTTTCTTTGACTCGGCTCTCACCCCGTCATTGCGAGGAGCACTTGCGACGAAGCAATCCAGGCTGCGTCTTGTAATCACCAGGCGATTCCCCGACCCCTGTCCGCTCCTATTCCAACAGCAACAAAAGAGCGGACGGTGCCCGACTTCCGAGATGCGCCAGAAGCGGTCATCTAAGATGCTACGGTAGCGGCCTTTGGGCATTTAGTTCGCAGCAATGCTTGTGAATTTTCCCTGTGCCCTCGCACGACGAAAACCCAAAAACTGAGCTACCACCGCCGGCACAAAGAACAGCGTCGCCATGAATGCAAGCGCGAAGCCTTCGTCTGTATTGACATGAGGCAGGAATGGCAGCCGAACAAATACGGCCACCACCGCCAGAATGACTATCAGCAGCTTCGAGAATACCAAGCAGTACAGTACACTGAAGAAAGTGTTCGGGCTATTTGCGGCAATCCAACTTCCGAGCCAACGGCCAGGGAGCAGGAGGATAGCGAACGTGCCGACCCACGTGGCCGCAATGATTGTCAGGAGATCGATCCCACTCATGTTCAGCCCATGACCCAGTTGTATCCGGCAGAAGATCAGTATTTGCTAAGGGACGATTAGCCGGATCGCTAAAACAAGTGCGGCGGCGTAGCTGTGGGTCAAAATGCGAAGAACTCAGGTTGAGCAAATACGGTCTGCTCTGCCGCCCATCTCCGCCGACGCATTTCTGGATTGCTTCGCTGCGCTCGCAACGACGTGGATGGAGCCGAAGCCTACTTCTTCTTCGCCCCGACCCGCTCGATCCGCTTGATCTCGAGCGCCGGCCGCCCGCTCTTTTCCGCGATCTCGCGGTCCTGCTCCATGATGAAGGCGCGCGCGGGTTCGTCGCCGTCGAGGCCGCCGAGCAGCTCGGCGGGGACGCGGCGGTTCGAGCGCTGGGAGCCGTCTTCATAGACGACGTTGAAGAAGGCGAATTCGCCTTTGGGATTGGTACCGGGTTTTTTGGCCATGGCGGCTTGTCGTCGATCAGTGCGCCGCAGTCAAATGACTTCGCGACTTGTCAAACGCGAAAGTGAGCGGCTGCCGCTCTGGCCGCCAATCGGCGACATCTGTTCGTGAGATTGAAGCGCCCGGCGCTTCGCAAGGTTCGATGCGCGCCCTCAATAAACGGCGGGCCGCGAAAGCCCGCCGTTTATTTTTGGTCTTCAGCGCCGCCCGGGGCTGGCAGGGCGACAACCTAAAATAGAATAATATCCCTTGCGCTCTGTGATCGCAAGGCAAATCGTCGCGGCGATGGTGTCGCAGCGGGCGCATCAGATATTCAGCTGATGGCATCGCGAGTTCCCGCAATTCGAAAAGCAGATGCTTGAATCATCGAAGTACTTTGTTCATCTTGCCGCGCTCTCGCAAGGCAGCGAGAACGCGCGCGAGGGCTGGGATTGAGCTGCACGAAGCCCCCGACCATGCGCAGCGGGATGCAACATCGGCATTCATGTGTCGTCGGGGATGTGTGGATCGCACGAGGCTCTCAAGGTGCGGCGCGGGCAGGCGTCAAGCTCCGGAGTCTGCGATGCTGACACAATATCCCTGTTTTGCCCGACGGGTCAACCGAAATTCGGAATAGGCGTAAGCGATCCTCGCCGTGCTCCTACTGTGCATGGGGTTGTTTTGCGATTTTTGTTTTGCCGCCGTCGGCGCGGGCATCCGATATGATCTGATCCAGCTCGCTTTGACGCGAATCCCGTTCCCGGGCATGATCACCATCTGTTTCGCACCCACCTCATGAGGATGCTTTCGCATGTTGAGATCGCTTTTCGCCGCCGCCGTCATCGTCTCGCTGGCCGGTGGAGCGGCGGAGGCTGCGCGCTGCGGCGGCGACTTCAACAGCTTCATCGCCAGCATGGCCGCGGAGGCGCAAGCCGCCGGCGTCTCGGCGAGCGTGACCAGCGCGGCGTTCAGCGGCATCACCCAGGACGGCGCGGTGCTCGCCTTCGACCGGCGCCAGCGCTACACTTTCAACAAGAGCTTCGAGCAATATGTCTCGACCCGCGTCGGCGCCGGCCGCATCAATGGCGGCCGCGCGCTGCTGCAGCGCCACGCCGCGCTGCTCTCGCGCATCGAGCAGCAGTTCGGCGTGCCCCGCCAGATCCTGGTCGCGATCTGGGGCCTCGAGAGCGATTTCGGCAAGGGCGATATGGGCAAGCTGCCGGTGATCCGCACGCTGGCGACGCTCGCGCATGACTGCCGCCGCACCGATCTGTTCCAGGGCGAGCTGCTCGCCGCGCTCAAGATCGTGCAGCGCGGCGACCTGCCGCTGCGCGATGTCATCGGCGCCTATGCCGGCGAAATCGGCCAGACCCAGTTCCTGCCGTCGTCCTACATCAAATACGGCGTCGACTTCGACGGCGACGGCCATGTCGATCTCCGCCACAGCGTCCCCGACGTGCTCGCCTCGACCGCGAACCTGCTGCACTCGAGCGGCTTCAAGATGGGCCAGCCCTATGGCGAGGGCAGTGCCAATTTCGAGGCGATGCGCGAGTGGAACAGGGCAGTGGTCTACCGCAAGACGATCGGCTATTTCGCGGACCGGCTGATGGGGCAGTGAGCTTCACCCGAACCTGGAAGGGTGAGGGCTATCGCATATGAAAACGGCGTAACTTTTGGGGCTGCCGTTTCCACATCGTCATGGCCGGGCCCGGGCATGACGAGTTTGTGGAACGTCGGCTGCTCGCGCCATATTCCCCGTCAAGCCCTGACGATGGAACCGTGCCTTACATTTTTTTGAAAACGAAACCGAACCGTAGCCTCCCCGAGTTTTTAACATACGTTATGAGGCCAAGCATTGGAGCCGCTGATGGGACAAGCACAGCCATTTCGCGCGACAGCGCTCATTGTTGAAGACGACGTCATGCAGCGGGAGATGCTCTGTGTCCTGCTGGAAGAAAGCGGCTACCAAGTAATCCAGTGCGACAGCGCCGAGGCCGCCGAGCGCATCCTGGACAAGAACGCAGGCGCGCTTTGTTTGATGATGACCGACGTGCAGCTCGCCGGCCGCATGAACGGGGTCGAGCTCGCGCACGTCGCCAAGGATCGCAACCCCCGGCTCGACGTCGTCGTCACCTCCGGCCGTCCCCTGAAGCAGCCCTTGCCTGACGGCGCGAAATTCTGGGCCAAGCCCTGGGCGCCGCTGGACGTGCTGCGCGAGGCAGAGCTCGCGCAGCTGGCTTGACGGCCCGATTGTTCAGGGAGCGAGGTCCGGCTTTCTCGCCGTGAGGCGGACTGCTAAGCTCCGCCCATGACCTGGTCCTTCCTGCTCACTTCACTGATCGTCGTCGCCTCGCCCGGCACCGGCGTGCTCTACACGCTGGCGGCGGCGCTGACGCGCGGCTCGCGTGCCAGCGTGGCGGCCGCGTTCGGCTGCACGCTCGGGATCGTGCCGCACATGATGGCGGCGATGCTCGGGCTTGCCGCCGTGCTGCACACCAGCGCGCTCGCCTTCGCCGCGCTGAAATGGTGCGGCGTGCTCTATCTGCTGTGGATGTCCTGGCAGGCGCTGCGCGAGACCGGGGCGCTCGCGCTTGAGAGCAGGATCAAGGAGCGATCGGCCGGCCGCGTCATCGTCACCGGCTTCCTGATCAACATCCTCAATCCAAAACTGTCGATCTTCTTCCTCGCCTTCCTGCCGCAGTTCATCGCCGCGGACGAGGCGCATGTCCTGACGCGGATGCTGGAATTGAGCGGCGCCTTCATGGCGATGACGTTTGCCGTGTTCGTCGTCTACGGCCTTTGCGCCGCCTCCGTGCGCGAGCGTGTGATCTCCCGTCCCGCCGTGATGACCTGGCTGCGCCGCAGTTTTGCCGCGGGGTTTGCGATGCTCGGCGCCAAGCTGGCGTTCGCGGAGCGGTAGCTTCTTCTTCACCTCTCCCCGTAAGAACGGGGAGAGGAGAGGGAGTGAGAGACAGAGCGTGTCGCGATAACTCACCAACAAAAAAGCGGGCCTCTCGCCCGCCACCTCAAACCAGCCTGACTCGATACCCGGGCGGAGCGAGGCTCCACCCGGGCAAAGAAAAAGAAGCCTCGTTACTTCTTCTTCGCCTTCTTGGCCTTCTTCGCCTTCTTCTTCGCCGCCTTCTTCGCTTTCTTAGCCATAGTATCCTCTCAAAGGGTTCATGGTTAAACGCGACACGAGGGATGCTCGGCGGAGGGCCAGCCTCGCAATATCCTCGATGACAAACTCAGCAGATTCGCGAGCCTCTGCCCCGCGCTGTCACATCGGTGTCATCGCGTTATCCACAGCTCAGATGCATTTCCGGATGATTTTTGGTCGCGAATTCGCCTCACGCGTCAGCACGGCGCATCGGCGGCGACAGGCTTAACGATCCGACAACGGCCGCGTGACGTTCATGAATCCAAAACCAAAGGCGCGTTTTCGCAGGTCGCAGTGAGACTCCATTAAGCGCAACCGTCGCATTGTCTTCCGCAAGAAAACGGGGATGGGTCATGGACGGACGGCTGCCGGGAACGGGGGGCGGGACGCTGCGCGTGCTGTACGCGCCATGCTGAACGTACCGACATTGTGGACGGTCTTCATCGTCAACTTCCTGGCGCTCGGCGTGATCTGGGCGTACGTGACGCGCTCCTATCCGAGTTTCGCGGCTGCGCGGTTCTGGATGGCATCGGCCTTCGTCGGTGCGGCCGGCGCGATGGTCGCCCTGATTGGCCTCTCGGCCATGTCTCCTATCCCGCTTCTGATTGCAGGCGCCGGCATCATCGCGGCGAGCTGCTTCGCCGCAATGGGCATCCAACGCTTCTATGATCGGCCAGTCTCCTGGCGGTTCATGGTCGCGACGTCGGCCCTGAGCCTCAGCACAGTCGCTTTCTTCAAGTTCGGCTTCGATCACATGCCGCTGCGGATGCTCTGCTACACACTCGGGCAGTCCTTGCCGCTGTTGTGCTCGCTGCATTTGTTGCTGTCTCCGCCAGAAGGGCGAGTTAGTCCGGGAGCCCGGCTGTCCGGCATCGTCATCATCGCCCTGGTCGCGACGTTCAGCACGCGCGTCGTAGGCAACCTGCTCGACTATGATTTCTCGGCCGTGGCTGGCGGTCAGAACCATGCCGTCATGGTGCTGGTGCTGCTGTTCCTCTCGATGACGCTCAATTTCGGCTTCCTCCTGATGGCGATGGACCGCCTGCGCGGCGAGGTTGCCGACCTCGCGCTGCTCGACGATCTCACCGGCGTTGCCAACCGGCGGCACCTGTTGCAGCGCCTGTCCGAGGAATGCGCCCGCTCGGAGCGCAGCGGCGAGCCGTTCTCGCTGCTGGTGATCGACCTCGACGGCTTCAAGACCATCAACGATACCCATGGCCATGCCGCCGGCGATGCCTGCCTGCGGCACTTCACGCTGATGGCGCAGACGCGCCTGCGGCCCGGCGACATGCTCGCCCGCAGCGGCGGCGACGAGTTCTGCGTCGTGCTGCCGTCCTCCTCCTTGCGCGAGGGCGCGGCGATCGCCCGCCGCGTGCTCGACGTGTGCCGGCAGGATGCCGCGAGCTGCACCGGCGCCGACATCCCGATCGCGATTTCGATCGGCGTTGCCGAGTGGGACCACAGCGTCGGTCAATTCCCTGATAGGCTGATCGCGCATGCCGACCACGCGCTCTATGCCGCCAAGAAGAACGGCAAGAACAATTTCGCGGTTTACGATCCGGCCCCGCCGCTCGCGCCGGGGGCGATCGGGCCGATCGAGAGCAAGCGCACATTCGCGTAAAGCCTGCTACGATTTAGGTCCACATTGGACCCGCATGATGATCTCCCGCCTGCTCGCCGCCATTCTCGCCGCGCTCCTGATCTCTCCCGTTGTCGCCGCCGACGCCGAGCTCGCAAAGCTCGCGCGCGCCTCAGGCACGCCCGACATTCCCGGCCTGAAGATCGTCTGGCTGGCGCCGTGGGGCGACGTCGCCAAGGCTCATGCCTGGCGCAACATCATCGTGCACCAGACCGAGGGGCCATCGGGCTCGGCGCGCGGCGGCGCGGCGGAGCAGGCGAAGAACCCGACGCGCCGCGGCGTCACGGTGTGGGTCGAGACCGACGGCACGGTGTATTGGGCGGTCGCGGAAGACCTGGTGCCGACCCATGGCGACGGCGCCAACCGCAACGACAACAAGTACATCGACAACCGATCGACCTACCGCCAGGTGGTGCGCGACAACTCGATCGGCGTCGAGTTCGCCGGCAACTATCCCGATGTTGCGACCGGACCGACGGAGGCGCAGGTCGCGGCCTGGAGGATCCTCGTCAAGGTGCTGCGCGCGCGCTACGACATCCCGCTCGAACACGTCTATGCCCACAACTGGATCGACTACAAGGACGCGCGCTATTGCGAAGGCTGCTGGCTCGCGACGCTGGCGCGGGTGTGGGGGGAGTAGCGTTGGCGGTCATTGCGGGGCGCGACGAAGGCGCGAGCCCGAAATCCATTCATCCACTCACGCTGCGGTTCGATGGATTCCGGGCTCGCGCCGCGCGCGCTTCGGATTGACGAGCAGCTACACCGGCGCCGCCATCCAGCCGCACAGGCGCCGGATCAATCCAGGCCGCCGCGGCACCTCCGGGGGGCCGTCCGCCGCCAGCACGCGTTTGAAGAAGTAGTCCAGGAAGACCATGTCGTTCGGCTCGGTGACGGTGAACTTCTCGTCGCCGAAGAACACGCTGTAGTCATAGAAGAACGGCCCGACGAGCGGCACCGTCGCAGTCGAGGCATAATCCTTGGAGATCACGAACGCCGCGGGATCGAGCCCGTGCTCGCGCATCGCTTGCTCGACCAGCGGCAGCTTGCGCATGAACTGGGCGGAGAAGCCGCCGACGGTGGACTGGAGGATGATCGACATGGTGTCCATCCATGGATGCTGTCGGTCATTTTGGGTCGGTGGACCGGCCGCGCGGGTTCAAGGCAGGCTCGCGCGTCTTGTCGAGGTGGATGTCTCCCTCTCCCGCACGGGGGAGAGGCGAAGAAACTTCACTCCCAACAAAAAAGCCGGCGTCACCGCCGGCTTTCTGTCTTTCGATCCGCCAACTTGTGGCGCCGGTCGCGCCGCTTTACAGCGCGGCTTCCAGCGCAGCCTGTTCCTGCCTCGCGATGGTGCCCTTGACCGCGGACTGCACCTTCTCGAAGGCGCGGACTTCGATCTGGCGGACGCGCTCGCGCGACACGCCGAACTCGGCGGCAAGATCTTCCAGCGTCATCGGCTCATCGGCGAGGCGACGGGCCTCGAAGATGCGGCGTTCGCGCGGGTTGAGCACGCCCATGGCGCCGTTGAGGGCGTCACGGCGGTGATCATACTCCTCGTGCTCCGCCATCATGGCTTCCTGGTTGGGCGTATTGTCGACCAGCCAGTCCTGCCATTCGCCGGCTTCGCCGTCATCACGGATCGGAGCGTTGAGCGACGCATCGCCACCGAGGCGGCGGTTCATGTCGATCACGTCCTGGTCCGTCACGCCGAGGCGCTTGGCAATGGTCGCGACCTGGTCGGGGCGGAGATCGCCTTCGTCCAGCGCGTTGATCTTGCTCTTCGCCTTGCGCAGGTTGAAGAAGAGCTTCTTCTGGTTCGCGGTGGTGCCCATCTTCACGAGCGACCAGGAACGCAGGATGTACTCTTGAATCGACGCCTTGATCCACCACATCGCGTAGGTGGCGAGACGGAACCCCTTCTCGGGTTCGAAACGCTTCACCGCCTGCATCAGGCCGACATTGCCTTCCGAGACGACCTCGGAGATCGGCAAGCCGTAGCCGCGATAGCCCATGGCGATCTTGGCGACGAGCCGGAGATGGCTGGTGACGAGTTGGTGCGCCGCGTCGCGATCGTCATGCTCGCGCCAACGCTTGGCGAGCATGTATTCCTGCTGGGGTTCCAGCATCGGGAACTTGCGGATCTCGGCGAGGTAGCGAGAAAGGCCGGATTCTCCATTGAGGACCGGCAAAGCAACGGTACGGGCCATAGTGCGCCCTCCAAAGGTTCAGGCCCCCGATAGCGGCGGGCCAGGCAGACGACCGCTGTGTCAAAGCCGGCCGGGCTGCGATGTTCCGCGTTGGTCATTTCAACGCAGGGGCACTATACCCCATGGGGGGTCGAAAAGGGAAGGATTGCTGACGTCACGTCCCCGTGTGGCAGCTATAACTTTTTGTAAGGTAACGCTTTTCTGAAACTGCCTGCGTCATAGCGCCGCTTTCAGCGCGCCTCGAAGGAGAAGCAAATCCTTCGGCAGCGGCGCCTCCCAGTGGAGTAATTCTCCCGTCCGCGGGTGCTGCAATACCAGCAAATAGGCATGCAATGCCTGGCGTCCAAGCGCCGCCAAGGCGGCCTGCGACTCAGGGCCGAGCTGGTTGGCCTTGGTCTTGAAATGGGGGCCATAGACGGCATCCCCCATCAGGGGATGGCCGATATAGGCGAGGTGGACGCGGATCTGGTGGGTGCGTCCGGTCTCGAGTTCGCAGGCGAGCAGGGCGGCGACGCCCTTGCCGTCGCGCCCGGCAAAGCTCTCGATGATCTCCCAATGCGTCACGGCCTCGCGGCCGCCCTGGCGCACCGCCATCTTCTCGCGCGCATGCGGATGGCGGTCGATCGGCGCGTCCACCGTGCCGCGATGACGTCCGGGCAGCCCCCAGGCGAAGGCCATATAGCCGCGCCGCATCTCGCCCGTGCGGCCGTGATCGGCGAACTGCGCCGACAGCGAGGCATGCGCCATGTCGTTCTTGGCGATCACCATCAGCCCCGTCGTGTCCTTGTCGAGCCGGTGGACGATGCCGGGCCGGCGCACCCCCCCGATGCCCGACAGCGAAGCGCCGCAATGGGCGATCAGCGCATTCACCAGCGTGCCGGTCTCGTGGCCGGCTGCGGGGTGCACCACGAGGCCCTTGGGCTTGTTGATGACGATGATGTCGTCGTCCTCGAACACGATATCCAGCGCGATCTCCTCGCCCTTCGGCTCGGCGGGCGCCGCTTCCGGCACGTCGATTGTGATCGTATCGCCGGATGCGACGTGATAAGCGGGGTCCCGGATGGCGGCGGCCTTAAGGCTCACCGCGCCCGCCAGGATCAGGGTTTTGAGCCTCGATCGCGACAGCTCGGGCAGGCGCGCCGCCAGCACGCGGTCGAGCCGGGCCGAGCCCTCGGAGCCTTCGACCACGACCTCCAACCTTTGCGCAGAGCCAAGACTTTCCATGACGACGACTGATACCGCTGTTCCCGAACCGACCCCCGAGCAGGCCGCGCTGTTCGCGCGGGTGCGGCGGATGATGCTGATCGCGGGGTTGACCACGGCGCTGGCGATCTGCGCCGTCTTGATCGCAGTGGGCTACCGCCTTTTCAAGTCGGAGGGAAGGGCGGCGGAAGCCGCCGGCGATGTCACCGCCACCCTGCCCAAGGGCGCCAAAATCGTAGCCACCGCCGTTGCCGGCGACCGGCTGGTGGTCACGCTCGATATCGGCGGGGTCATCGAGATCCGCACCTTCGACGCCCACACCTTGAAGCCGGCCGGAAAGCTGAAATTTGCCAATGAACCGTAAAAGGGCGGTTCGGGTCCTTGCGGCGGACAGATTTCGAGGCTATTGGCTAGCCCTCATGCTCCCTTCGTCTAGCGGTTAGGACGCGGCCCTCTCAAGGCTGAAACAGGGGTTCGATTCCCCTAGGGAGCGCCAGCAAATAACTTCAATAACTTAGCCGGACGAATAGCGCGCCTAGCGGCGTTCTATAGCGGCATCTCAGTTATAGCTGGCGTTCGGTGATCGACAGCGAGGGCTTACGCCCCTTAGTGCGGCAACAACTAGCGTTTGGCCCGGCTCGGGTCGAAATGAAGCACTAAGGCTGGTGTCACTTGAACCCCGCTCTCGTGGAACGAGAGAAGGTCGGATCTTCTCGGAACACAGCCCACTCACTGCGCGTGCCGGAGCGCGAGCGGCCTAGCAGTCAAACGTTGTCAACCGCACCTCAGATTCTTCTACAAATCTTCTCGGCAACGATTTTTTCTTTTGAGCAACACGCGGACGACGTCGTGCCGCTGATCAACAGGTTGGATCTTGGACAGGTGCATCTGCTCGGCCATTCAAGGGGAGGCGGGGTTGTCGTGACCGTGGCCAAAACCCATCCGGAGGTCATCAAGACAATGATCCTTGCTGACGCGGTTGGATTTGAGGCGATGCTCCCTAACACGCCCGAATCTCAAAAAACTGCGCAGATGACCAGGATCGCATCGATACGCTCCGGAAGAATCTTGCCCCCGGTAATATTGAGCTTGCTGCGCAGGTCTTTGTTGACTCGCTCAATGCGCCGGGGGCTTGGGCTACGCGAACCCCCGCACAACGACAGCGGCTGTTCGACAATTTAAGTACTGCGGCGCAGATGGCCTTGGCTCCTGCAACGAGTTGCGAGCAAGTTGCAAAGTTGAATTTCCCAATTTTGATCCTGCACGGGGAGAATAGTCCGAAGAACTTTTATGCTATGTCGGCTGCCGTGCGAGACTGCAAACCGATAGCCGAGCCAATTGTTGTGCCAAACGCCGCGCATAACATGTTTATCGATAATGCTCCGGTCTTCAGCGCGGCCGTGTTCGGCTTTCTCTCACATGACTGAACGCCGAGCTTGTTGGGCCAATCTGCGGCTTGTCTGACGCACTTCGCGAGGTTGACAAGGATCGCTTTGATGCCGCTGTGATCGACATCAACTTGCAAGGCGAGTTCTGGTATGATCTCGCGCACGAACTGGGGAGCCGAGGCATCCCATTCGTCTTCGCGACCGGCTACTCACCGCAAGCCATTCCGTCGCGGTTCTCAGACGTGTTGAGGTTTGAAAAGCTCTTCGAGCCCTCCTGCATCGCAAAGCGAATTCTCCGCTTGTGCGGTCGTCATTGAACTCGTTGGCTGGACGGAGCTTCAAATTCAGCCCTTTGAATGGTGGTTCCCTAGCTGGTGGGGGCCGTAATTCTACGGTGCCGCCTTTCGATGGCGTAAGAGCCGGGTTTAGCTAAGATCGAAATTAAGGGGGATCTCAGAGGCACGGGTCGATAATGACGACTATGCAACCGAACTTCCGGTCCCCGAAAGCTTTGTTGGCCGGCGCACAAGACGCGTGGCATCGGTTATTCGAGCATTGCCCTATACCCGTACTTCTGCTCACGCCGGATCTGAAGATTGTCAATGGCAACGACGCATATCTCGGCGGCGTCTCTCGCTCAAGAGATACGCTTGCCGGTTTGGATATGTTCGAGGCCTTCCCTGACAATCCGCACCTGACGCGTGCCGACGGCGTTGCCAATCTGGCCGCGTCGTTTGGCAAAGTCCTTCACGAAAGGCGCGGGCAGGTGATGCCTCTGCAAAGATATGATATCCACCCTGAAGGACGCCCTTGGCAAGTCCGCTATTGGCACCCTAAGAACTGGCCAGTCCTCGATGACAATGGCGCGATCGTCGCGGTGGTCCATCATGTGACCGACGCAACGACCGCTGTTCTGGCCAGAAAGGCTGAGAGAGCCGGTCCGCCTCCTTCTTCGTCTGAGGCGCTCTTGCAGTCGGCTGACAAGGCGATTTTCGAGGCGCGCGAGATTGTAAGGGAAACTTGCGAGGCAATCTTGGTATCTCGCGCGTTGATCGAGGAGAGTTTGCCTCCTCAGGGCTCCGGCTAAAGGTGAAAGCGTCCAACTGATGCCAATTGGGTTGCGGAAGGCTCCCATCATGCATGACGTTTCGGAACTGCCGCTCCTGCAATCAGCTTTGAGCGAGGCCCTTGGTTATTACCGGCCAAGAGCTGGGGAACGTTCAACTGATTGACTGGAAGGTGGGCCACCTGGAGATCATGGCTCAGCAGGGCTTTACCCAAGAGTTTCTCGACTGCTTTCGTCGTGTAACGATCCGCGATGGCTGTGTCTGCGGTCGTGCGCTGTTTAATCGGCAGCCGATCGTTCTCAATGACATCACGATAGACCCGCGATTTCTGCCTTTTCGGGGAATCGCCGAACGGGCTGGGTTCAAGGCCGTCCAATCGACCCCGCTTATGACCTCCTCTGGCGCCCTCGTCGGGGTACTTTCGACGCACGGCCAACACACCCCAAGTGAGGAACAACTGGGTCTGATCAGAAGCTTAGCCATGCGAACGGCTAACGGCATACTCCGTTGGCGCGCTGCGAAATCCGCTTTTCTCGAGTTGGATGGCTTTGCCTCCCGTCAGCGGCTGCTCGCGGGACTTGGATCATAGCGACCTCGCTCACCGCGATGAGGAGAATTCTTTGCTTGGATTAACCCAATTGGGTCATGCCCGATCAGAGCCGAAACATTATGAGCGGCAAGGTATCGGGGTGCATACTTTTGGGGTCCGAAATGATGTTGCGCGGCCTGGGGGCGCTGAGTCTGGGATTGATCATCGCGGGTTCCGCATCGGCACAGACCTTCAATCAGCTGGTTGGATTTGGCGATAGTTCGCTCGACAGCGGATACTTTCGGTATATGAGCTCGGGCTGGTCGAATGAAGCCCGATTTGTAACGGCGCGCGCCAATGGCGGGTCGATTACGCCGTCCGCCGGAGTCATGAACACTGATTTCCTGGCCGCCTCCTTCGGGCTGACGCTGGCGCCGAGTGATGCGCCAGGCGGAGGAACGAATTTTGCGGTCTCCGGCGCGAAGAACAATTCGCCCAACATCGGAGGAGGTACCAGCCCTTCCACCGTGCAGCAGATTGGCAATTATCTTGCGTCGACGGGCGGGCAGGCCAATCCGGACGCTCTCTACATCATCCGCTCCGGTGGTAATGACCGCACCGCCTTCGTCAACGCTTACAAGGCCACCCACGGCGGCGCCTCACCGCCGGCCGGCTTGTTCAACGTGGCCGTGCAGCCCAGCCTGGCCGCTCTGGAGGCATCGATCGGCCAACTGAGCGCAGCCGGTGCGCGCTACATCATTTTGCCGACCTACTTCACGACCAATTCTGATTTCGTGGCTTATCACCAGCAGCTTTGGGGAGACCTCTCGGCCGGCGGCGTCAAATTCATTCCCGCAGATTCAGGCGCGCTTCGACAGTTCGTCGTTGCGAACCCGGCGGCGTTCGGCCTTACATCGGTTTTGCCAACAGCAAGCGGCGGCGTTTCTGCTTGCAACACGCCGATTGGCGCCCCGGCCGCGCAAGGCTATGGCCTCATTTGCGTTCCCTCGACGACGCCGGCCGGTGCCGGACTAAACGGCACGGCGTATCTCAACTCGCAGAATTCCTTGCTGACGAGTTTGTTCTCGGATGACCAGCATCTTTCACCGACCGGATATAAAATCGAAGCGGACTATTTCTATGGCCTGATCGTCGCGCCAAGCCAGATATCGTACCTGGCCGAGGCGCCGGTGAAAACGCGAACCGCAGTGGTCAACGCGATCACCAACCAGATCCCGCTGTCCTTCAGCACCCCTGGCGCGTTCCACGGCTGGGTCAGCGGCGACGTCTCCTGGCTGAAGATGACGAACAGCTCTCCAGGTTTTCCGGACGATCCAGGAACGCCGGTGGCGGCGACGGCCGGATTTGACTACGCGGTCACGCGCGACTGGCTGGTCGGCGCGGCATTCTCCGGCGGCACCACCAAGCAGAGCTTCAGCCTTGGCGGCGATTACCGGCAGACCGAATACGCGATCAGCCTCTACAGCGCGTATCGCAAGGATGCGTTCTGGCTGAACGGCATTGCGACTTGGGGCGCATTGAGCGACGGGATCAATCGCGTGGTCCCGCTCGGCATCACGACGCAGTCCAACAGAGGAAGCACCAATGGTACCAACATCTCGGTTGCGGCCGAGACGGGTTATCACTTCCGGACCGCTGTCGGAGCCCTTCCCGATGGAGCTGGCAGGGCTCTTAAGGCACCGGCGGCCGCGCCGATCTATCTCACGCACGGGCCCATCGTCGGAATCATCGCCCAGCAGGTGCACATCGACGCGTTTGCGGAAACCAATGCGAGTGGCGCTCCGACCAACCTGGCGTTCGGAAGCCAGCTTCGCAATTCCGCGGTGAGCGAGCTTGGCTATCAGGCGAGCTTGAACCTCGGTATCTGGGAGCCTTACGCCAGGGCGGTGTGGAATCACGAACTCGCCGGCAGCGGCAGGCTCGTTACGGCGTCACTGCTCAGCATCACGGCCCCGAGCTATTCGCTGCCGGCAGTGTTGCTCGGAAAGGACTGGGGCTCGGGTACGGTTGGCACGCGCGTCAAGTTCGCGCCCAATACGACCGCCTTCGCGGCGCTCTACTCTCAATTCGGCCAGAACAATGTCGCCACTTATGGCGCGCAGTTCGGACTGAACGTTGCGTTCGAATCCTCCGCAGTTCGTCCCAAGTACTGAGAAAGCACTGAGATTGGCACGCGTGCTGATGCGATCGTTTTGCTCATGCCAGCTGCGATACCAGGCTGACCAATTCAGCCTGGCGGTGCGTACCCGTCTTGGAGAACGCTGATTTCAGCTGATTACGTGCTGTCTCTCGCGCAATCCCTAGCTGTTGTGCCGCTTCGTCCAGAGACCTGCCGCTCGCCAACAGCGATACCAGCCGGGATTCAGCCGAGGTGAGATCGAACGCCTGCGAAATCAACGCGGGCTCGGGCGTGCGTGGAGTCAGGTTGGACAAGACAAGCAGCGACCGCGCTCCGAGAAAGACGCTGCGGGCCGCACCATCGACGGGCAACATGCGGATGACGACCGGTGGCTTTTCAGCGCGACGGACCACCACAGGGGCGGCGGGCAGCGCGGCGGTATCGGGCGTCGATCGGATCATGTCGACAAGTTGATCAAGCTCGGCGGCCGCCTTCTTGTCACGTACGACCAGTTGTCGATCTCTAATCCGGATTTCCTCGTCAAATCCGGCATCGGCCGCAGCGTTCGTGCTCAGCACCATGCCCTGCCGGTCGATAACCAGTGCAGGCTGGCGGATCCTGCTCAGCACGTCCGTCATGGAGGTGAGGGCGACCCGGCCTACCGCGGTCGAAAGGGTGGCCGTCTCCGTCAAACGCGGCGCAAGCCGTGCAAGCAAGCGCTTCTCCCGCGCCTCGAACGGACCCTCGTGCCCGGTCCGCTGGATGGCCAACGCCCATGCGGCGGACCCGGCCCAAAAGCCAACACCCGCGAACCATTGCAACCCGAACGGATAAAGCACCTCGTTGTACATGGGGTCGGAGCGAATCTGCTCCGGTGTCAGGATATCGTGGTCGGTGACGATCTCGCCGGACATCATGCGCGGAAATCCAGCGGCTCGCGGGTCAGTCAGGTGCCAACCTTCCTTGAAGTAGAACTGGGTGCCCTCATCCATCGATTGCGTCCGCGGGACGTCCGGCGTCCGAACGTCGCTCTGGAGAAGGACGGCCGCCGATGCGCCGACCGCCCTGCAGATGTCGTCCATGATGGCGGGCCAAGCGGCAGGATCCACCGCAGCCTCCCCAAATCGATCGATGACTTTCGACAATTGATCGTTATCAATTCCATTCGTCCCCAAGAGCGGGCCCCTTTCCGCTTATTCCCGTGGCGTCCGTTTCCTCCAACGGCTGCACAGGCGTTCGTTCTCCGACACGGCAAGCCCCCAGACACAAGAGCCTGCGTGCCGGCCCGGCTCATCCCCTGCTCCAACAGGTGGGCCGGCAACCTGGAACTCTCTCGCGACAGCACAGCGAATTGCAAGCGATCTCAGGAGATTCTTGCGAGAAAAATCTGGAAAGAGCCAGTTCGCAACGTTTTTTGTACATTGCAAACGCCGGCTCGTCAGCGGCCAGGCCAATTGTACGATGCGCCCCGCTTGAGGAGCGCGTCCTATTGGTTTGTCAATTCGCACAGGATCACGTGAGGCCTCGCAAACCTGAGCGGCGAAGTGGAGCCGAGCCCCGCTGCGGGTACTCAGCGCTTCCGCTTCGGGCTCTTCGACCTGGCGCTCGAACTTGCTTCTCCATGCGTCGCGGCCTGCCTTGTCCGCGTCGGTGAAGGAGAGCGCCATGCCTCCAGAAGCATGTTGAGGAACTGGCTCGCATGAGGCGACAGTGTCGCTCCGTGCCGGCGCACGATTCCAATCGTCCGCGATACCTCCGGCTCGACCAGCCGGATGGTGCGGATGATCGGATGGCCGGCCGCCGGCGTCGCCAGCTTCGGTAGCACGGCGACACCAAGTCCGGCTTCAACGAGACCAAGCGAGCCGGAGAGATGTGCGACCTCGTAGGCCCAGTTCAGCTGCAGGCCGTGTCGCACCAATGCATTGTCGATCAGCGCGCGATTGCCGCTGTTGCGGCCGACAGTGATGATGCGGTGCGAGACCAATTCCGGCCAACTCACCTCCTTGCGAGACGCCAGTGGATGATCGTGACGGCATGCAAGGACGAAAGGGTCTTCAACCAGTTTCTGGAATTCAATTTCGGCATGCGAGGCGCCGATGAAATTGATGCCGAAATCGGCTTCTCCGCGCGCCACCGCCTCCAGCCCTTCATTGGCGCCGATATCCAGAATCCGGATGCGAATGCGCGGATACGCCGCGGCGAACCGGCCGATCGCGCGCGGCAGGAAGTAGAAAACCGCGGTCGGCACGGCGGCGACCGAAACCAGACCCGAACTGCGCGCTCCGAGGTCATGGATGCCGAGCACCGAGGTCTCGAACTCGTCGATGAGGCGGCGCACCTTGGGCAGGAAGTCGCGGCCGACCATGGTCAGATTGACGTGGCGCGTTGACCGTTCGAGCAATGGCGCACCAAGGCTTTCTTCCAATTTCTGGATGCGCCGGCTGAGTGCCGGTTGCGACAGGTTCAAGGCCTTCGCAGTGCGGACGAAGCTGCCCAACTCAGCGATGGTGACGAACGCTCTGAGATCGAGCAATTCAGCATTCATGGCGAATTCCTTCTATTTCGATATCCGCAATAATAGATCAAATCTTTGCATTTCACAAAATTAAGGGGGTGAGGGATGGTCTGGCGCAAGTGAGAAATGTCGCGCGAGGAAGGCCCCATGAACGATCAGATCGCTATTCCCTGCGTGGTCATGCGCGGTGGCACCTCGCGCGGCCCGTTCTTTTTGGCCAGCGATCTGCCGGCCGATCCCAGGCTGCGCGACGCTCTGCTGTTGTCGGTCATGGGAGGTGGGCACGATCTCGGAATCGACGGTATCGGCGGCGGTAACGCCGTCACCAACAAGGTAGCGATCGTCGGGCCGCCGTCGGTGCCAGGGGCCGATGTGGACTATCTGTTCGCCCAGGTGCGCATCCGCGAAGGAATCGTCGATACCTCGCCCAATTGCGGGAACATGCTGGCGGCGGTAGGGCCCTTCGCGATTGAAGCCGGTTTGGTTGCCGCCACCGGTGATCGCACTCATGTGCGCATCCACAACGTCAACACCGCCAAGCTGATCGAGGCCACGGTCGCGACCCCCGGGGGCCGGGTGACCTACGAGGGCGAGGCACAGATCGACGGCGTACCAGGCAGAGCTGCGCCCATCGAGCTGTCGTTCCCCAACGCTGCCGGTGCACGCACCGGCCGCTTGCTGCCGACCGGACGCCCGATCGACGTGATCGATGGGATCGATGTAACCTGCGTCGATGCCGCCATGCCCGTCATGCTGATCCGCGCCGCGGACCTCGGATGGACCGGCTGCGAAGCCCCTTCCACATTTGTCGACCCCGGCTTTCGCGCACGACTGGAAGGTTTGCGCATCGAAGCCGGACGTCGCATGGGCTTCGCCGATCCAGGGTCGATGGTGATTCCGAAGCCGATCATGATCGCGCCGGCCATGAACGCCACCCTGAACACCCGCTACTTCATGCCGCACGACTGCCATAGCGCGCTGGCCGTGACCGGGGCCGTCGCTGTCGCGACCGCTTGCGTAACATCGGGCACGCTCGCCGCCGAGATGGTGGGCCGGTTGGATCTTCCGGCATCGGTGACACTCGCCCATCCTTCCGGCCATCTCGTGGTCCGGTTGGAGTCAGGTCCGGTTGCCCGGGTGCAGCGCACAGCCCGGCGAATCTTCGAAGGCATGGTGTTCGCACGGCGGTCGCATGTGCCTCGGGAGGCCGTTCTCGCGGCGTGAATTTCGTCCGGGGCGACGTTGCTGAAAAAAATAAGCACAGGGAGAAATGAAAATGCGAATCGAAGCGTCGGTTGCGGGCTCGTCCCGTGAAACACGAAAGCCGTTCTACCAAATTCTCTACGTTCAGGTGCTGATCGGACTCGTGCTGGGTATCACCATCGGCCATTTCTGGCCCGAATTCGGCGCTGCGCTGAAACCCCTGGGAGACGGGTTCGTTAAACTGGTCAAGATGATGATCGCGCCGATCGTGTTCTGCACGATCGTCAGCGGCATCAACAGCATCAGCGACTCCCGCGAGATCGGCCGCACGCTGGTCAAATCCATGGCGCTGTTCTATTTGCTGACCGCGCTCGCGCTGCTGGCTGGCTTCGCCGCCGTGATGCTGATCCAGCCGGGTGTCGGCATGCACGTCTCCGTCAGCACGCTGGATCCGTCGGTGGCTGCGAAATATTCCAAGCAGGCGGCCGTGTCCGGCTTTGCCGATTTCCTCCTCCACATCATCCCGCACTCGTTCTTTGGCGCTTTCGCCGACGGCGAAGTGCTGCCTGTGCTGCTGGTCTCCATCCTGGTGGCGTTTGGTCTGAGCCGTGCCGGCGATGGCGGTAGCGCGGTGATGAAGGGGATCGACTCGTTCTCGCAGGTGCTGTTTGCGTCCTTCAGCTTCGTCATGAAGCTTGCCCCGCTCGGCGCTTTCGGTGCGATGGCATTCACCGTCGGCCGATACGGCATCCATTCGATCGGCTCGCTCGGGCTTCTGATCCTGACATTCTACCTCGCCTGCTCCGTCTTCGTTGTCGTGGTGCTCGGGACGCTGGCGTGGGTGAACGGCTTCAGCCTGTGGAAGACCATGCGCTACTTCAAGGAGGAGCTGCTGATCGTGCTCGGCACGTCGTCGTCGGAGCCAGCGCTGCCTGGCGCGTTGCGCAAGCTCGAACAACTCGGCTGCCAGAAGGGTGTGTCCGGACTTGTGCTTCCGATGGGCTATTCGTTCAATCTCGACGGCAGCGCGATCTACCTCACGCTCGCCTCGATGTTCATCGCGCAGGCCTGCGACATTCACCTGTCGTGGGGGCAGATCGCGGCGATGCTCGGGCTGATGTTGCTGACCTCCAAAGGCGCGGCAGGGGTCACCGGCAGCGGGTTCGTCGCCCTCGTTGCCACGCTGACAGTCATGCCGGATCTGCCGGTGACCGGCGTGGCGCTGCTGATCGGCATTGACCGTTTCATGTCGGAAGCGCGGGCGCTGACGAGCATGATCAGCAACTGCGTCGCCAGCATCACGGTTTCGCTCTGGGAGAATGCCTGCGATCGCGAGGTGCTGGCCCGTGAACTCGATCAGGACGGGCCCACCTTGAAGGCCGCCTTGGATTCGGCCGCCGGTGTGGTGGACGTTGCGCAAGACTGCCGTCCGTGGATTTCGACGACTCAGTCGGCCGCTTGATTCCTCGACCTTCTGCGACACCACACGATGAGCGCATGGCTCGGGCTCCCCTCAACGCCTGTTCGAGCGGCGATCGCGAGGAGAGCCCTGGCCGCAAGTTCAGTGATGCGCCGCAACGCTCCTGACGGTCTCGGTGAGCATGTCACCCGACGCGGAATGGCCGACGTCACCCAGGCTGATGATGCCGACCATCCGCTTGTTCTTGTTGATCACCGGCAGCCTGCGAACCTGCAGCTTCTCCATATGATGCATCGCCTTGGCGAGGTCATCGTCCTCGCGGCAGCAATGGATGCCCTCGGTCATCACGTCGCGCGCCGTGGCGCGGCCGGCATTGAAGCTGTGGCTCGCGAGCCCTTTGCAGACGATATCGCGGTCGGTCACCATTCCGACCAACTTGTCGTCCTCGCCAATCGGAATGCAGCCGATGTCATGGGCCCGCATCAGTTTGGCAAGCTCGGTGATCGGGGTGTCGGGGCTGACCCAGTCGACACCCTTGTGCATCACGTCTTTGACTTTCATGGCGGCCTCCTTTCGTGGGTTGCAAGTGCGTCAATGCGATGCAGCGCTACTCCCATCTTCCGAACTCCGACCGGACAGGCGCTGACACTCCCGCCGCCAACCTGCTGAACAGTATGGCGGCGAGCTCGCGGCCAGAGATCCCGCCCAGGGTCGCAAGGGCCATGGGCGGCGCACGATCCTCAGTCATGCGCGCTAAAGCGCCCGTGCGGTGCGTTGGCCGTCAGGCGTGCAAACTGCGCGTGACCCATATGAAGCAGCGTCTCGTGATCGCCGGCTTCCATATAGACGTCCGGCTGTGCCTCGATGCTGTCGTCGACGATGATATCCAATCCGTAGCATTTGCCGACGGCAGGAACTGCGCCGTGTGCACAGTCGCTGAACAGCCGATTGATCTCGGTTTCATTGGCCATGTGGACATTGTCGCCGAGGCTGGTCCTCAGGTCCGACAGGCGGAGATGATGCGATGCGGGCAAGATCGCCAGCATGTATCCGCCGTCGCGCCGCAACACGATGCCCTTGGCGAGGCGGTCGCCCGAGATGTGGCATGTCTGGGCCGTTCGAGCGGACGTCATGCTGAGTTCGTGCGGGATCACCTCGTACTGGATGTTCTCAGCGGCTAGGTATTTCTGGAGCGTGGGAGCAATGGCCATGGCATCACCTCCGATGCAGAATGGAAACCATCCACCGTGAGGTCGACCTTGCAGACTCTCGCCAAACGATGGGCGGCTGCCTGACTAGAGGCCCAACATAGGTCTTCCATCCGCAAGCTGCAATTCATCATCGTTGACCAACTTCGTGGCGAGATCGTTTGGTCATCGTCCTGTCCGGCGGTTGAGAATATGCGGATGCCGCACGCGCCTCCTTTTCGAACTGGCTCTGGCTGCGCTCCGCTTGAGCGCAAGAGGTCTCGTCGAAATTATGAAGCATTTCAATCAGATGAGAGGCTGCGACTTTCCTCTGAGCGGATCGCCAGCCCAATCCTAAGCCATTGCTGTGGCAGATGGTTCATCCGCGTCCCGGCGAGCCGCTCTCCATGCCGCAGTTCGACCGCCTGCGCGCGCTGCTCTTTCCGGAGATCCGCATCCGGCAGATTGCCCTGCCTCTCGACCACGCGCCCGAGGCCGATCCTTCGGACCGGACGCTTGCAGTCATGGACCTGCATCAGGAGCAGCTCGCGCGCAGTCTGGGCGGGGTATCGCATTATTCGCGGCATCGCCGGATCGGGCAAGACCCTGATCCTTGCGTTCCGAGCCGAGTACGTGGGCTCTCACGCCGTCGTGCCGTCGATCGAGCGGCGGATCACCCGCAGGACTTCGGCGTTCGAAAGAAACAGATCGTGGTTGATGATGCCCCAGCCCTCCTGGGAGGCATCGACCACGCGTACGCCGAGCCGCTGAATGACATCCTTCTCGGCGGCGCCGACCCTGGTCATTCCACCTGCGATTTGGCCCGACAGCGCGAGTGCGCGATCGTTCGTCGCGGCGATGACGGTGATCTTGCCGGCGAGCGGGCCGATGCGGTGGATTGCCGATGAGAACACGTCCATGTCGATATCGGGCGCGGCAAACACGACCGCGCCGATCTTGCTCGTCACCGTGTCGCCGTATCGCGCATGGAGCTGACGCAGGCTTTCGAGCGTCAGCATGGTTCCCATGCTGTGCGCAACGATATGCACGCGGCCGCCGCCTGGGGCCGACACGAGCGCGGAGAGCACGCGCTCGAAATCGTCGCGAGACCACATCGCGCTGTCGCGATCATAGGCATAGTCGAACAGGCCTGCCTTGGAAGGCCAGGAGAATGCCATGGTCCGTCCGCGGAACCTGATGCCATCGGAGAGATGGGCGGCATCCAGCACCGCGGTCTCGAATGTCTGCTTGAAGCCGTGCACATAGATCAGCACGTCCCCTCCGCCAGTCTGCGTAGCGAGATCGGCCGCGTCGGCCGACACCGGTTCGATCCGATCGAGGCGCCAATCGCCGAGTCCCACCGAGGCGAGCGACAGGCGGCTTTCGTCCGGCGCCACCAGCTTTGCCTTCGCGACCGTCATGGCGGTCGCGCGCTCCGGCCCAAACCATGGTTTGGTGCGGCCGCCGTTCACGGGCTTGCGCGTGGTGGTGACAAGCAAGGTGGGGTCGACGGAGAGGGACGAGGCGTCAAATCGCGCGCCGGTGGCGCCCAGGCCGGCGCATCCGCCGAGCGCGAGGGCACTCCCTGCCGATACAAATCCGCGGAGGAGAGCGCGGCGCGAAACAGAATGACGGGAATCGCGTTGCAGAGGATGTCGGACGATCACACGGAACCCCAGGGAACTTTGCCCACCGTAAGCCGCCCCGCCCGTCTCCCTGAATGACAATGCGGGCGAGAAGACGGCAGAGCTGTGTCGCGGCCCTTCAGTGGTGGTCTCCGGTCGATTGCCGGATCAGTCGATGACGTCAATCGAATGGAGCTTACACCAGTCGCGCAATGCCCGCTTCGCCGCCTCATTCTCGTAGGCGTGCTAGCGATCGATCGCACCTCGTCGCGGGAGCAGCGACTTGAATTTCGGATCGGCGCCCCGTTTAACTCCGGGCCTCATAGGCCTGCGGTAGGAAACACCCGACGGTCAGAACACCCCAATCCGCTGTCAATCCCCTCTCGTCAAAAATATTCCACTTTACCGAAATTCGGAATTGTCGTATGTGTCGGCCATCCGAGCCCACCAAAGGGGCGGTCGTACGTCGTTTCGAACGCGGGCTGGGAGTTGCGGTGGACGCGGGCGGCGTTAAGGCGGTTTGGCGCGTGCAGGGCGAGATGAACCTCGTGAGCATGGCGCGAACCGCGAAGACGGACGGCGCCCAATGTCTTGCGAAGCCTCTTGGCGACGCATGAAAGCCTGCGTACGGCGAAACCGCGTGGTCCTGGCCGTCGTTGCTACGGTCAAGCCCTGGCGAAGGCGTCATCGCGTCAACCGGCGCGTTGCCGTGCATTTCGCGAGGGCGAGGGAGGCCAGAAGGAACTCGGCTCCCGGGAGAGCGCGCATAAGCCGTCAAACCATCGCGCAGGGAAGGCCTGGTTTCGGCTGCCCTGTGTCTCCCCTGTGCATTGCGTGTGCATTCGTTCAGCGCAGGGGTTTTGTGGGTGCCAGCTGGCGCCCGGTCTTCCCCATAGGCGTTAAGGTAGCGCAAGCATTGATTGATATTGACGTTTTCGGGGAGGCTCGCGCAGGTGCCGCCCGAGCGCTCGCTTACTGCGGCGCAAGCGGCGGATGGTTGGTTGTGGAATGATTGCTTGCAGCAAGGATGCAACGAGTTGTTGCAAGATACGCCAACCGCCAGGTGTCGTCAGGCGGCCTGCTTCCAGTGGGGAGAGTCCTCGAAGTCGCGGACAAGCGGCTCGAGCAGCAGGATAATCAAGAGGTGAGCCAGCAGGTAGGGCTTCGCCGAACGCTGATCAGTTCCAGGCGGTGTCTTGAGACCAATCAGGCTTTTCAGTCGCTTGAAGCCAAGTTCGATCCGCCATCGCAGTCGATAGAGTGCAAGCACATCCTTGGCGGAGAACTCGTCCCGTGCGAGCGACGTGACCAGAATGACCCAATCCGCGGCTTCCAGAGTCCCTTTGGAGATGATGCGGTTTTCGTCTCGTGCGTCTCGCCGAGCTTTACGACGCGAAGCCGCGGCCGCACCGGTGGGCTTCTTGACCGCAACCAGACGCATAGCCAGAGGCGCCCCGTCCTTGCGTTTGATCCAAATCCTCCGATCGATCAGTCCGCGTGCCTTTGCCGCACGCAATTGGGCCATCAGATCGAATGGAAGGCCTTGGGCATCAAGCCAGCGCGCGTTCTTCCAGCCTGCTCGGATCAGAACGTCGGCACCAGCCGCGCGGACAGCCGCGATGCGGTCAGGTTGCAGATAAGCGCGGTCAGCAATGCGGATCTCGTTCTTGACTACTGGTATCCGGTCAAACGTTTCGCCCTCTTGCTGATCCGTTAGCTCGAAGTGACCAAAGCGCTCACTTGGCAGATCAAATGCACTATGAAGCCGCCAAAGCTCACTGCTCCTGCGGGCAGTCGGCCCGGCCTGAGGTACTGTCGTCGCATCGACGATGCGGATCAGGCGGCCTCGGCTCGCCTTCGGCGCTGCCGCATCGAGCAAGCTCTCCACCAGCACTGCAAACCAATCGCCACATTGACGCAGGCGATAGAACAACGCCACGCTGCTGAGGTCCGCAAGGCCAACAGAAGCCGCCCACGCAGCTGTCGATCTCAATCCTCTTTCCCCTAAACAATAGGCCAGCATCAGCCGAAGCAACGCCACCGCGTCTGGAATTTGGCGCCGCCGCGCGAAAGCCTTCGTCTGGCGCGCGCTTATCTCAAGCTGCTCAGCCCCACCCAGCTGCGCAACCACTCTCGTCCAGTCCTCATTTAGAAGCGATTCGTCTGCCATGCCCCTTGGAATCACGTGTGATTCCAACACTCAAGAATAAACTTAACGCCTATGCGGTCTTCCCTGCGCCCTTTTTTTGAAGCGGTGAAGCGAAAAGCACAGCTCGGGCAAACCATGCCGCGAGACTGCAGGCGCATGTCCGACACCCACCTGCCAAATGACCTCCTATCCGAGCATGATGCATCGGCATCGAGGAGGGTGGTCGTTGTTCCTGGAATCTGCCTTGATGCTGTTTCAGCGCGGAGGAGTCTTGACATGAGCGGCTTGGTGATCTCTGGCGGCCGGGTGGTGGATCCCGCGAGCGGGATGGATGCCATTGGCGATGTGGCGGTGCTGGACGGCAAGATCGCCGCGGTCGGCACAGGTCTCGGCGGCGCCGAGCGGGTGATCGACGCCAGCGGCCTCGTGGTCGCCCCCGGCTTCATCGATCTGCATGCCCATGGCCAGTCGATCCCGGCCGACCGCATGCAGGCGTTCGACGGCGTGACGACCACGCTTGATCTGGAGGCCGGCGTGCTGCCGGTCGGCTCCTGGTATGACCGCCAGGCGCGCAAGGGCCGCGTGCTGAACTACGGCGCCGCCACCAACTGGGCCTTTGCCCGCATCGGCGCGATGACGGGCTCCAATGCCGAGAGCTCGCTCGAGGCGTTCGGCAACGCGATGCGCGACCGCCGCTGGATGGACAATGTCGCAACCGACGCGGAGGTATCAGGCATTCTCGAGCGCCTCTCGCGCGGCCTCAACGAAGGCGGCATCGGCATCGGCATTTTGAACGCCTATGCGCCGGGCGCCGGCGTGCAGGAGCTGACCGCAGTCTGCCAGCTCGCCGCCAAGCAGAACGTGCCGACCTTCACCCACGTCGCCTACATGTCGCGCATCGACCCGGAAAGTGCGGCCGAGGCCTATATCCGCCTGATCGGCTATGCCGGCGCCACCGGCGCGCATATGCACATCTGCCATTTCAACTCCTCGAGCAAGACCGACATCGAGCGCTGCCGCGTGCTGGTCGAGAAGGCGCAGGCGCAGGGCCTGCCGATCACGGTCGAGGCCTATCCTTACGGCACCGGCTCGACCGTGCTGGCCGCCGCCTTCTTCAGCGATCCGCAATTCGTCGAGCGCAACGGCACCGGCTACGACTCGGTGCAGCGCGTCACCGACGGCTATCGGTTCCACGACCGCGAGGAGCTCTTGAAGGCGCAGGCCGAGGAGCCGTCCTCGCTCGTGCTCTGGCACATCCTCGACACCGAGAACAATGCGCATCACCGCGACCTGCTCGACATGTCGGTGCTGTATCCCGGCGGCGCGATCGCGTCGGATGCGATGCCGTGGACGACGTCGGATGGCAAGACCTACACCGGCGACGCCTGGCCACTGCCTGACGATGCCACCTCGCATCCGCGCTCGGCCGGCTGCTTCACGAAATTCATCCGCGAATGGGTGCGCGAGCGCAAGACCGTGTCGCTGCTCGAAGGCGTGCGCAAATGCGCGCTGATCCCGGCGGAGATCCTGTCGCAAAGCACGCCCGCAATGCGCGCCAAGGGCAGGCTCGATAGGGGCGCCGATGCCGACATCGTCGTGTTCGACTACGAGAAGCTCTCGGACCGCGCGACCTTCACGGCGATGAACCGCCCGTCGGAAGGCGTGCAGCATCTAATCGTCAGCGGCCAGCCGCTCATCACTGACGGCGTGCTCGATGTGGCCGCGCGGCCCGGAAAACCCGTGCGCCGACCAATGGTCGAGGGCTGACCCATGCCGGTCCCCATTCTCCTGGTGACGGGCTTTCTGGGGGCCGGCAAGACCACGGTCGTCAATCACTTGCTGGCGAACGCGGAGGGACGGCGAATCGCCGCCGTGGTCAACGATTTCGGCGCGATCAACATCGATGCGGAGCTGATCGCGGGTGCGAGCGACGGCGTGGTCAACCTTTCCAATGGTTGCATCTGCTGCTCGCTCCAAGGCGATCTGTTGCGTACGCTCGCGACGCTGCTGCGGCGCGATCCGAAGCCGGAGTACATCGTCATCGAGACCAGCGGCGTCGCCGATCCCGCCGACATCGTCCGTAACCTGATGGACCCCGTGATCCTGCGCGAGGCGCCGCTGGAGACCGTGCTCTGCGTGATCGACGCGGCGACGCCGCCTCGAGCGCTCGAAGACGCTCTTCAGCGCTCGCAGCTGCGCGTCGCCGATATCGTGGCGCTGAGCAAGCTCGATTTGGCGGACGAGGGCGCCGGCGCGCGAATGCGCGAGGCCATCCGCGCACAGCGCGTCCCCGCCGTGGTGGTCGATGCGAGCCACGGCGAGATTCCGTCCGCGCTGCTATTCCCGGCGACCCAGGATCGTGTGCCCGCGCCGCGCGATCCAGGGCCGAAGCGCCCGGCAGAGGAGCGGTTCGAGACGCTGAGCTGGACCTCCGAGCAGCCGCTCTCGCTGCCGCGCTTGCAGCAGGCGATCGGCCGGCTCGCGCCCAAGCTTGCGCGCGCGAAGGGCCTGTTCGAGACGATCGAGCAGCCCGGCCGGATGATGGTGTTCCAGTTCGCCGGCGGCCGCGCCACGCTCGCGCCGGGCGATGCACCCGCGGAAGGCGTGCCGCGATCGCGGATCGTCTTCATCGCCGAGCTCGGCGTGCTCTCGAAGGCCGAGCTCGACCGGATCATGGAGACATGCGTTGCGGTCGGATAGCGCGGATCGCGTCACGCGCGGGCGTCAGGTTAACTCGGGACCTCGCCGCACAGGCAGCTCCCGCGGAATGCGGCCATGTCACTCCGCCTCGGGCGACGGGAACCCGAATGTTTAAAGCTTTGCTAAGGGAGCCGGGATAAATTGGCATATCAGCCCTCTTCATTCGTGCGAGCACCGATGATTTTCTCCCGCATCAGTTTCAAGCTGGTCCTGATTGTCGGCATCAGCCTTCTCGGTATGATCGCGATGGCGCCAATCGCGCTGTCGACCCTGCGCAGCCAGATGATCGCCGACCGCCAGGCCAAGACGCAGCACATGGTGGATGTCGGCTACGGCATCCTGGCGCACTACCAAAAGCTCGAGAGCGACGGAAAGCTCTCGCGCGAGCAGGCCCAGGCCGGCGCAATGGCCGAGATCAAGAGCTTGCGCTACGACAAGGTCGAGTATTTCTGGATCAACGACATGACCCCGAAGATGGTCATGCATCCGATCAAGCCCGAGCTCGACGGCAAGGATCTCTCCGCGATGAAGGACCCCGCCGGCAATGCGCTGTTCCTCGGCTTCGTCGATGTCGTCAAGAAACAGGGCGCGGGCTTCTATGGCTATCTCTGGCCGAAGCCCGGCTTCGACCAGCCGGTCGGGAAAATCTCCTATGTGAAGGGCTTTGCGCCCTGGGGTTGGATCATCGGCACCGGCATCTATCTCGACGACGTCGACGCCGTGTTCCGGCAGGACGCGACGACGTTCGCGCTGGTGTGCCTTGCGGTGTTCGCGCTCGTGCTCGGCGCCTCCTTCGTGATCGGGCGCAGCGTCACCAAGCCGCTGGCGAAGATCACCGCGCTGACCGAACGCCTTGCCGGCGGCGACAGCGCCTTCGATGTGCCCTATACCGATCGCCGCGACGAGGTCGGCGGGCTCGCCAAGGCGCTCGCCGTGTTCAAGGACAATGCGTCGGCGGTGGGCCGGATGCATGCCGAGCAGCAGGAAGCCAAGCAGAAGGCCGACGACGAGAAGCGCAAGACCATGGCCGATCTCGCCGGCAAGTTCGAGGCGAGCGTGCAGGCCGTGGTCCGCGACGTCTTCAATGAGGCGCGCGCGATGCAGCAGGCCGCGCAGGGCATGTCGGAAATCGCGAACAAGGCGACGGACCGCGCCAGCTTCGTCGCCACCGCCTGCCAGCAGGCCTCCAGCAACGTGCAGACGGTGGCCTCCGCCGCCGGCCAGCTGTCGTCTTCGATCACCGAGATCAGCCAGCGCGTCGCGCAGGCAGCGAGCGTCGCCGACAAGGCTGCCGCCGACGGCCAGCGCACCAACGATACCGTGCAGGGGCTCGCCGCCGCCGCGCACAAGATCGGCGAGGTCATCGACCTCATCAACCAGATCGCCTCGCAGACCAATCTGCTCGCGCTCAACGCCACCATCGAGGCGGCGCGTGCGGGCGAAGCCGGCAAGGGTTTTGCGGTGGTCGCCAGCGAAGTGAAGTCGCTGGCGAGCCAGACCGCGAAAGCGACCGACGAGATCGGCGCGCAGATCGCCGCGATCCAGGCCGAGACCAACCAGGTCGTCGGCAACATCGACAGCATCCGCAAGACCATCATGGAGGTCAACGAGATCTCCTCCTCGATCGCGGCTGCCGTCGAGGAGCAGGGCGCCGCGACGCAGGCGATTGCCCACAGCGTGCAGGAAGCTGCCTCCGGCACCGACCAGGTCTCGCAAAACATCTCCGGCGTCACTGATGCGACGGCGGAAACCGGCCAGGCCGCCGGCCTCGTGCTGCAATCGAGCGGTCGGCTGACTCAGAAGCTGCAATCGCTGGAGAACGAGGTCAGCGCCTTCGTGGCGGGCGTGCGGGCGGCTTGATGCGGCGCCAGTCGCGTCTGCCGTGGCGCGGATAATTCACCGCGTGGCGGCGCGTGCGGGCCATTGATATTCCGGAGGGCGGGACCCGACGTCCGACCGGCTTTCCAGCCCTTGACGGCTGCGGCTAAAGTGAAGAAGCAGGATCATCGAACCTGCCGACCCGCGGCCCGCGCGGGCATGGAGACGCCGCATGTCGTTCAAGAAACTCCTGATCGCCAATCGCGGCGAGATCGCGATCCGCATCGCGCGCGCGGCGGCCGATGCCGGCATCGCGACGGTCGCGATCCATCCCGCTGACGATGCGCTGTCGCTGCATGTGCGCGTCGCCGACGAGGCGGTCGAAATTCCTGGCCGCGGCGCGCGGGCTTATCTCGACACCGACGCTGTCGTGAAGGCGGCGAAGAACGCAGGCTGCGATGCCGTGCATCCCGGCTATGGATTCCTCAGCGAGAATGCCGCGTTCGCGAAAGCCTGCGCTGACGCAGGGATTGCCTTTGTCGGACCGAAGCCGGCCGCGCTGGAGCTGTTCGGCGACAAGGTTGCGGCACGGCAACTTGCAAAGCGCTACGGCGTGCCGATCATCGCAGGTACCAGCGGCCCGTCGTCGCTGGAGGAGGTCACGGCATTCTTCGAATCCCTCGGCAAGGGCGCCGCGATCGTGATCAAGGCGATGGCCGGCGGCGGCGGGCGCGGCATGCGCGTGGTGGAGAAGGCGTGTGATCTTGCGGAGGCCTATGCCCGCTGCCGGTCCGAGGCCAAGGCGGCGTTCGGTCTCGACGGCGTCTACGCCGAGCGACTGGTCCGGCAGGCGCGCCATATCGAGGTGCAGATCATCGGCGACAAGCACGGCGCGATCTCCCATCTCTGGGAGCGCGAATGCACGATCCAGCGCCGCCATCAGAAGCTGATCGAGGTCGCGCCGAGCCCCTCGCTCAGCGACGGTTTGCGCGGCCGTATCATCGAGGCGGCGAAGCAGCTTGCGGCAGCTGCGGCTTACGACAATCTCGGCACCTTCGAGTTCCTGGTCGATGGCGCTGCCGAGGACAGCTTTGCCTTCATCGAAGCCAATCCGCGGCTCCAGGTCGAGCACACCGTGACCGAAGAGGTGCTTGGCCTCGACCTCGTCCGGGCCCAACTCGCGGTCGCAGCCGGCAGCACGCTGGCCTCGCTCGGCCTTGCGCAGGGCGCGATCCCGAAGCCGCGCGGCTATGCCATGCAGCTCCGTGTCAACATGGAGACGCTGGACGAAACTGGCGCGACCCATCCGACCGGCGGCGTGCTCGCCGTGTTCGAGCCGCCGTCCGGACCCGGCGTCCGCGTCGATAGCTTTGGCTATGCCGGCTACAAGACCAGCGCCGCCTTCGACTCGCTGCTGGCAAAAGTCATCGTGCACACACCGGGCGAAGCCTGGCATGATGTGGTCGCGAAGGCCTCGCGCGCCTTGCGCGAGTTCCGGATCGACGGCGTCGTCACCAACATCGCCTTTCTGCAGGCAGTGCTGGCGCATCCCGATTTCAGGACCAACCGGATCGCGACCGACTTCATCGATCGCAACATCGCAAAACTGGTCGAAGCGGCCGATGGTGCCGCAAAGCCGCTCTATTTTGCGGCGACGGAGCGCAGCGGTCACGGCGCGGAAGCGCATATCGCGCAAATCGTGCCCGAAGGGTCAGTGATGGTCGCAGCGCCCCTGCAGGGCACCATCGTCACCGTCCAGGTGAAAGAGGGCGAAATCGTCCGACCCGGCCAGCAGCTCGCCGTGATCGAATCCATGAAAATGGAGCATCTCGTCATGGCGGAGCAGGGCGGTCGCGTGACAAAACTCGTCGCCGGCGACGGCGTCACGCTGATGCATGGCGAGCCGATCCTGTATCTGGAGCCGCTCGACGTCGCGGCTGACAGCACGGCGGCAGAAGCCGACATCGATCTCGACCATATCCGTCCTGATCTCGCCGAGCTGATCACGCGCCAGGCCAACACGCTCGATGCGAACCGCCCCGCCTCGGTCGAGCGCCGCCGCAACACCAACCAGCGCACCGCGCGCGAGAATGTTGACCAGCTCGTCGACGATGGCTCGTTCATGGAATACGGGAGTCTTGCGATCGCCGCCCAGCGCCGTCGCCGCAAGCTCGACGATCTCATCAAGAACACGCCGGCCGACGGCCTCGTCATGGGCATCGCCACCGTCAACGCGGAGAAGTTCGGACCCGAAGGCGCGCGATGCATCGTCGTCGCCTATGACTATACCGTGCTCGCGGGCACGCAGGGCCACATGAACCACAAGAAGATCGACCGCATGCTCACGCTTGCGGAAGACTGGCGCGTGCCGCTGGTGTTTTACGCCGAAGGCGGCGGCGGCCGTCCCGGCGATACCGACCGGCTCGGCATGACCGGCCTCGACGGCCCGTCCTTCGTCCAGTTCGCCAAGCTCTCCGGCCTCGTGCCGGTGGTCGGTGTCGTCTCCGGCTATTGCTTCGCCGGCAACGCCGCGATGCTCGGTTGCTGCGACGTCATCATCGCCACCAAGAACGCCTCGATCGGCATGGGCGGTCCCGCCATGATTGAGGGCGGCGGCCTCGGTGTCTGTCATCCAGCCGAGGTCGGGCCCGTTACATTCCAGTCCCCGAACGGCGTCATCGACATCCTGGTCGCGGACGAGGAGGAAGCGACGCGTGTCGCGCAAAAATACCTGTCCTATTTCCAGGGCGCGGTGACGGAGTGGGAAGCCGCCGACCAGCGCCTGCTTCGCCGCGCCATCCCGGAGAACCGTTTGCGCGTCTACGACATCCTCAGCGTGATCGACCTCGTCGCCGACAAGGACAGCGTGCTGGAGCTGCGCCGCGACTATGGTGTCGGCATGATCACCGCATTGATCCGCATCGAAGGCAAGCCGTTCGGCCTCATCGCCAACAATCCGCGCCATCTCGGCGGCGCCATCGATGCCGACGCCGGCGACAAGGCCGCTCGCTTCCTCCAGCTCTGCGATGCCTTCGATCTGCCCATCGTCTCGCTCTGCGATACGCCCGGCTTCATGGTTGGCCCCGAGGCCGAGAAAACCGCGATCGTCCGCCATGTCTCGCGCATGTTCGTGACCGGTGCGAGCCTCACCGTGCCCTTGTTCGGCATCGTGCTGCGCAAGGGCTATGGCTTAGGGGCGCAGTCGATGATCGGCGGAGGCTTCCATGCCTCGTTCTTCACCGCGGCCTGGCCGACCGGCGAGTTCGGCGGCATGGGTCTGGAAGGCTATGTCCGCCTCGGCTTCCGCAAGGAGATGGAGGCGATCGCCGACCCCGAGGAGCGCGAGACGTATTATCGCAACAAGGTCGCCGAGCTCTATGCCAACGGCAAGGCGGTCTCGATCGCTTCGGTGTTCGAGATCGACAACGTCATCGACCCCGCAGAGACACGGCGCTGGATCATGGCCGGCCTGCGCTCGGTGCCGAAGCCTGCGCCAAGGACGGAGAAGAAGCGGCCGTGTATCGACACGTGGTGAGGGCGGTGCAGCAATTTTGATTGTGCCGCGGCCGTTGCTCCAGCTGTCATTCCGGGGCACGCGCAGCGCGAACCCGGAATCTCGGGATTCCGGGTTCGATGCTTCATCGCCCTGGAATGACAGCTCGAGACAGCGCGCCACTCGGTCGTTCCCGGTTCCCGATTGACATCCCCGCCCGTGCTGCCAGACTTTGCACAACAATACAGGGTGGAGACGTCCGCGATGGCCAGCTTATCGGCCTCGAACCATGTCGCCCGTGTTCTATCCGTCGCCAATCATGTGGCCGACGTCGATGCCTCCTCGCGTATCGCCAATTCCTGGCGGCGCTGCCTGATCAGCCACAAGCTCGATCCCGCCCGCCAAGGCCCGCCGCAGACGCTGACCGAGGCCGAGATCCGTCACGTCGCAGAACCCCTGGAAGAGGTGATAAGGCTCGCGACGCCGGAGCTCGACGATCTCGCGCGCGTGCTGCGCGATGCCGGTTACTGCGTCAATCTGGCTGACGCGAATGCGACCATGCTGTTCAGCCGCCTGCCCGGCGAGGCCGACGCAAAAATGTTCCTGGACTGGAAGATCTACACCGGCTCCAACTTCGCCGAGACCTTCGAGGGCACCAACGGGCTCGGCACCGCGCTTGCGGAGAAGAAGCCCATCCTGGTGCATCGCGACGAACATTTCCGTGCGCAGTGGCACATGTTCTCTTGCGCGGTGGCGCCGCTGTTCGATCAGGCCGGGCGGCTTGCCGGCGCGATCAACATCACCTCCTGCCGCGAGGATCTCGAGCGCGCCGCGCATCAGCTCGCGCTGGCGGTGACGACTGAGGCGACGCGGCGGATGGAGGGCGCGATCTTCCGCGGTCATTTCCGCAATGCCTGGATCGCGACCGTGCCGGGCGACGGACTCATCGCCTATGACGATGACCGCCGCATCGTGGGCGCCTGCCGCTCGGCGCGTGCGCTGCTCGGTCTCACCGATGGCATGATCGCATCCGGCATCGATCTGTCGCGCTACATCAAATTCGATCATCACGCCGCGCATAACGCGGACGAACGCGTCGAGCTGCGCCGCGCCGACGGCAGTGCATTAGGTCAGGGCCATATCGCGCCGCCGCTACGTACGAGGTCGCCTGTTCCGCGCCGCGATGTGCCTGCGGACCGCTTCGACGCGCTGAACCGGCTCGCCGGCCGCGATCCCGGCCTGGTCAAGAGCGTCAAGCGTTTGCGGAGCATCGGCGATCACAATCTGCCGGTGCTGCTGCATGGCGAGACCGGCGTCGGCAAGGACGTGTTCGCGCGCGCCATTCATGCCGCGAGCAACCGCGCGCGCAACAATTACGTTGCACTGAACTGCGCGGCGATGCCGGAAAGCCTGATCGATGCCGAGCTGTTTGGCTACGAGGCCGGCGCCTTCACCGGCGCGCGGCGCGACGGCTCGAAGGGCCTGATCGTACAGGCCGACGGCGGCACGCTGTTCCTCGACGAGATCGGGGACATGCCGATCGCGCTGCAGACGCGCTTGTTGCGTGTGCTGGAGAACCGCGAGGTCTGGCCGCTCGGCGCGCGCAGGCCGGTGCCGGTCGACATCCGCCTGATCAGCGCCACCCATCGCGATCTTGGCCGCATGGCGGAGGAAGGCGCCTTCCGTCCCGATCTCTATTTCCGCCTGCGCGGCATGGAGGTGCGGCTGCCGGCCTTACGCGATCGCGCGGACCGCGACGATATCATCCGCCAGGTCGCGCGCGAGGAAGCGCCGAACTGCCGCCTGTCGGATGACGCCTGGTTGTTGCTCACGGCGTATCCCTATCCCGGCAACATGCGCCAGCTCCGCCACGTGCTGCGGCTTGCCGGTTGCACGGCGGAGGACCGCGTCATCACGGATGCGGATCTGGATCTGCCGCCGTTCGGCGGCAGAGCCGCGGGGACCGATCTTGCGGCAGCCGAGCGCGCGACGATCACCGATGCGCTCCGCAAGCACGGCGGACGCGTGACGGAAGCAGCGCGTGCCCTAAAACTCAGCCGCGCGACGTTGTATCGCAAGATCAAGCAGCTGAAGATCGAGACGACGCGGTAGCGCCCCTCTTCCCCTCTCCCCTTGTGGGAGAGCGTGGCTCGCCGCGAAGCGGCAAGACGGGTGAGGGGTATATCTCTCCGCGAATCCAACTCTCACTCGAATTTGCGGAGAGATACCCCTCATCCGGCGCTACGCGCCACCTTCTCCCACAAGGGGAGAAGGGAAGGAGCGCCTTTACGAAAAATCCGTCCAGCTCAGATGCCGCGAATCGAGATCGCCGGCTGTAACGGTCTCGCGGATTTCCTGCGGCGTGTGGAAGCTGCTGCGCAAGTAAACGAGCGGTGTGGCGGTCGCCGAATGCGTTACACCGCGCACCTCGCCGACGAAGATCGAGTGCGTCTTGGTCTCGAACTCCTGCGCCAGCACGCAGTCGAACGCGGCGACCGCGTCGGTCAGCACCGGTGCGCCGGTCACCCCGCGCGTCCACTGGCCGAACGCAAAACGGTCATCGCCGTTGACGCCCTTCTGGCCGCTGAAGGTCAGCGCCAGCATCGCGTGATCCTCGTGCAGGAAGTTGATCGCGAAGGCGCCTTCCTCGCGGATGCGGGCGTGCGCACTTGCGTTTCGGTTGACACAGACGATCAGCGACGGCGGATTGTCGGACAGTGAGCAGCCCGACGTCACCGTCAATCCCGTGCGCTTGCCGTGCTCGGCGCCGACCGTGACCAGCGCGACCGCGCCGGCGCACTGCCGCATCGCCTGCTTGAAATCCTTTGCGTCGACGCTCACGCGGAATTCTCCGAAATGAAAGCGGGTGCGGCACGATCGCGCCGCACCCGTATCGGGTCAAGCTGCCTTGCGCGCGGAGCCGAGATGCGTCAGGCGCGGCATCACCTCGTTCTTGAGCAGCGAGAGGGAATGGTGCCAGGCTTCGGCCTTGTGCTTGTAGTCGAAGCCGAACACCAACAGCACGCCGAAGCCGCCGACTTCCTCGTAGATCTTCTCGATCTTCTCGGCGACGGTAGCGGGCGAGCCGACAATCCAGTTCCGCTTGGCGCAATATTCGACGGTGACGTCGCTGTCGGGCACGTCAGGGGCGTGCTTGAGATAGTCCTTGAAGCCGAAATGCCCGAGCAGCGGCAGGAAGTATTCGTGCATCATCCGGCCCATCATGTCACCGGTCGAGAGCTTCCAGGCCTCCTCGTCGGTGTCGGCGACGAACACCTCGCGCACCAGCCGCCAGTCCTGCCGGTTCGGCTTGCGACCGGTCTTGGCCGCGCCGATTTCCACGGAGTCCCAATGGCTGCCGACATAAGCCGGGTTGAGGTTGAGGCTCATAGGGATGAAGCCGCGCTCGCCGGCGAGCTTCAGCGTGTCCGAGTTCTTCGACAGGCCCGCAACGCCGATCGGCGGATGCGGGGCCTGCAGCGGCTTGATGTGCGGCTTCAGGAAGTCGAACATCGTGTCCGGCTTGGTCACCGTCCAGTATTTGCCCTTGTGGGTGAACGGCGCGGGCTCGGTCCAGAGCTTCAGGATGATCTCCAGCGCCTCGCGGGTCATGTCGCGGTTCTGCCCGCTCATGCCGTCGACGTTGAACATCGCCCAGTCGCTCGGCAGGCCGCTCGCCGCGACGCCGAAATTGAGCCGGCCCTCGGACATGTGGTCGAGCATCGCGACGCGGTTGGCGAGCTCGGCCGGGTGGTGATAGGGCAGCAGGAAGCCGCCCGGCCCGATGCGCAGGCGCTTGGTCTGCATCAAGGCCTGTGCGATCAGGAGGTCCGGCGTGGGATTGGGTTCCCAGGGGGCGGTGTGGTGCTCGCCGACCCAGGCTTCCTGATAGCCGAGCTCGTCGAGCCAGCGCATGACTTGCAGGTCCCAGTCGTTTCCTTCCTTCAGGCCGCACTCTGGCGGATGCGAAGGCATCGTGAAATAGCCGATCTCCATGGGTTTCCTCATCTGATATTGACGCGTCTTGCTGCGCGGTTCACGGATGTGAGTGGAGAGGCTTCAGCAAGGCGTGTGCCAGCGCGGCCCGCGCCTCAGACCTGCGATAAAACACTGGTTCGCGGCCGCAATAGCCGATATCCCGGGGCGGATTTGCAAGCGTCCGTCTCATCGTCGCGAGACGCCGTCTTGCCGGTGAGACAAGGATGCGCGCCACAATGACCGAACCCGCTTTTGTCGCGGTGGACTGGGGCACCAGCAGTTTTCGCCTCTGGCTGGTCGATCGTGCCGGCCAGGTGCTGGCCGAGCGCCGCAGCGGCGAGGGCATGCTGGCCGCAGCCAGAACCGGGTTTGCCGGCGTGCTGCAATCGCATCTTGCCGCAGTCGAGGCGCCCGCTCGTCTGCCCATTCTCGTCTGCGGCATGGCCGGCGCAAAAACCGGCTGGATCGAGGCCGGCTATGTCGACACGCCGGCGCCGCTCGCGGCCATTTTGAAGCAGGCCGCGCGCGTGCCGGGTGAGGCCCGCGACATTCGCATCCTGCCTGGCATCGCCCAGCGCGACGCAAGCGCGCCGGACGTGATGCGCGGCGAAGAGACGCAACTGCTCGGCGCGCTTGGCCTCGATGCCGCCGGCGAGGCGTTGGTCTGCATGCCCGGGACCCATTCGAAATGGGTGGGGGTGAAGGACGGTACGGTCGTCCACTTTTCCACCTTCATGACTGGCGAGCTCTTCAGCGTCGTTTCGCGCGAGACGATCCTGTCGCTCGCGGTGGCCGGCGCCGGTGACGCCGAGGACGTTGCGAGCTTCGAGGCCGCCGTGAAAGCTGCTTACGAAGCTCCGGCCTTCGCCGCCAACCTTCTGTTCACCGCGCGCTCGCGTCAGCTGCTGTTCGGCGGCACGCCGGCTGCGGCGCGCGAAACGCTGTCGGGCACGCTGATCGGTGCCGAGCTGGCGGCGGGGCTTTCGGGCGCTCTGCCGAACGCCGGCATCACACTGATTGCGTCGGGGCGGCTGGCGGCGCTGTATCGCCATGCTTTCGATGCATTGTCGGTGACCGTGCGGCCGGTCGATGCGGACGAAGCGGTCCGCCGCGGCCTGTCCATGGCCGCCGCGGCGATCTGGACGACGTAGAGGGATTTTTGAGATGAGTATACCTTTTCCATCGATGCAGCGTCCGCTGGTCGCGATCCTGCGCGGCGTGAAGCCGGAGGAGACGGAGCTCATCGTCGGCGTGCTGATCGAGGCCGGCATGACCGCGATCGAGATTCCCCTGAACTCGCCCGATCCGTTCCGTTCGATCGCAACCGCCGTGAAGCTCGCGCCGGCCGGCGTGCTGATCGGCGCCGGCACGGTGCTCGCCGCGCAGGATGTCGATCGGCTCAACGACGTCGGCGGCAAGCTGATGGTCTCGCCCAATGTCGATGCTGACGTGCTGGCGCGCGCGCATCAGCACGGGATGGTGACCCTGCCCGGCGTGTTCTCGCCGACCGAGGCGCTGCTCGCGGCGCGCTCCGGCGCATCGGGCCTGAAATTCTTTCCGGCAAGCGTGCTGGGTGCCTCCGGCGTTGCTGCGATCCGCGCCGTGCTGCCTGCGGGTGTGATGATCGCCGCCGTCGGCGGCGTCTCCGACCAGAATTTTGCCGAGTACATCAAGGGCGGCGTGACTGCGTTCGGACTCGGCTCCAGCCTCTACAAGCCCGGCATGTCGGCCGCCGACGTCGCGGCGCGCGCAAAGGCGACGATTGTGGCCTATGATCGGGCGATTGCGAAAGACTGAGCGCGCAATAAACAAGCCGTGATGCCGTCACCGCCCCGCGTTATCCTATCTTGCTGCATCAGCGAGATCAGGAGACCGACATGGCGATCAACAACGTGGCCGATCTGTTCGTGGCAACGCTCGAGCAGGCCGGCGTCAAGCGCATCTACGGCATCGTCGGCGACAGCCTGAACGCGCTGACCGAGGCGCTGCGCCGCCGCAGCACTATCGAATGGATCCATGTCCGGCACGAGGAGGTCGCGGCCTTCGCCGCTGCTGGCGAAGCCGAGATGACGGGAAGCCTCGCAGTCTGCGCGGGCTCCTGCGGTCCGGGCAATCTGCATCTTATCAACGGCCTGTTCGATGCGCATCGCAGCCGCGTCCCCGTGCTGGCGATCGCGGCGCAGATTCCGACCGCCGAGATCGGCGGCGGCTATTTCCAGGAGACCCATCCGCAAAACCTCTTTCGCGAATGCAGCCACTATTGCGAGCTGGTCTCCGATCCGAGCCAATTGCCTTATGTGCTGGAGAACGCCATCCGCGCGGCGGTCGGCCTGCGCGGCGTCGCCGTCGTTGCCATGCCCGGCGACGTCGCTTTCCGCGCGCCGCCAAAGCGTGCACTGTCGACGACGCGTGGCCTCGCGTTGTCCGCACCGAAGATCGTGCCGCAGGCCGATGAGCTGAAGGCGCTGGCCGATCTCCTCAACGGCGCCGAGCGCATCACGCTGTTCTGCGGCCGCGGCTGCGCCGGCGCGCACGCGCCACTGATGCAATTGGCCGAAGCCCTGAAGAGCCCGATCGTGCATGCGCTCGGCGGCAAGGAGCATGTCGAATACGACAACCCCTACGATGTCGGCATGACCGGCTTCATCGGCTTCTCCTCGGGCTACGCCGCGATGCATGCCTGCGACGCGCTGGTGATGCTTGGCACCGATTTCCCCTACAAGCAGTTCTTTCCGACCGATACGAAGGTCGCGCAGATCGACATCCGCCCGGAAAATCTCGGCCGCCGCTGCAAGATCGATCTCGGCCTCGTCGGCGACGTCAAGCTGACCATCGAGGCGCTGCTGCCGCTGCTCAAGACCAAGACGCAGCGCCGGCATCTCGAGGATGCGATCGCGCACTACAAGAAGGCCCGCGAAGGCCTCGACTCGCTCGCCAAGGGCACCCCCGGCAGCAAACCGATCCATCCGCAATATCTGGCCAAGGTCATCAGCGACCACGCGTCCGACGATGCCGTGTTCACCGCCGATGTCGGCACGCCCACGGTATGGGCCGCGCGATATCTCGACATGAATGGCCGCCGTCGGCTGATCGGTTCGTTCGTGCATGGCTCGATGGCCAATGCGATGCCGCAGGCGATCGGCGCGCAGGCCGCGCAGCCGGGACGGCAGGTGATCTCGCTCTCGGGCGACGGCGGCTTCACCATGCTGATGGGCGATCTGATCACGCTGACGCAGATGAAGCTGCCGGTAAAGGTGGTTGTTTTCAACAACGGCGTGCTCGGCTTCGTCGCGCTGGAGATGAAGGCGGCCGGCTTCGTCGACACCAATGTCGACCTGGAGAATCCGGACTTCGCGGCGATGGCGCGCGCGATGGGCATCTTCGCCAAACGCGTCGAGGATCCTGGCGAGCTTCCGGGCGCGATGAAGGAAATGTTGGCGCACAACGGGCCGGCGCTGCTCGACGTCATCACGGCGAAGCAGGAGCTGTCGATGCCGCCGACCATCACGCCCGAGCAGATCAAGGGCTTCAGCCTCTGGGTGCTGCGCGCGGTGATGAACGGCCGTGGCGACGAGGTGCTCGACCTCGCCAAGACCAACCTGCTGCCGCGCTAACCGCGCTTTGCCGAAGGCAATGGCAGCCGTTCGTGGCGGCGCTGGAAGCGTTGCCAGTGCAGCACGAGGCCGATCAGCAAGGCTGGCAGAAAGCCGAGCGCGATCAGGAAATGCGGCAGCTGCGTCGGCGAGATGAAGGCCATGGCGATGTCGGAGATCAGCCAGAGCGCTGCGAACATCACCGCGAAATCGGTGCGCGGGCAGCGCAGATAGTAGAATACCGCGGTGATGACGATGGCGGGCCCGATCGCAATGCCGATCATCACCGCCGTCAGCTCTTTTGGCGTCAGCGCATCGAGCACCATCGCTGCCAGCAGCCAGAGCGCGGCGAACATGGCGACGATGTCGAGCGGATGCCGCAACTCAATACCTCTCGCAGGAAACGTGCTATCGTTGTGGTCCGGCCCCCTGCCGTCAAGGGAAAATACGACTATTCCTCGTCACTTCCAGGCGTCGGCCGCAGCATGAAATGGCCGAAGGCGGTGGCGATCGGCTTGTCCGCATCGTCCTGCCAGGCCCGCGCCTCGAAGGCGACGATGCGGCGGCCCTGCTTCACGATCGAAACATTGGCAATGCTGTCGAGCGCGCGGCCGGAGCGTAGATAATTGACGGTGAGCCCGATCGGCTTGGGCAGCGCAGCGGTGCCGAGCTCGCGCGTCACGCCGACAATCGCGGTGGTCTCGAGAAAGGCGCCAGTCATGCCGCCATGGATCGCGGGCAGGATCGGGTTGCCGATGATTTTTGGCGAGAACGGCATCGTCAGCGTGCCGTCGTCGTTGATACGGATGCCGAGGCAACGCGCGAACGGGCTGCTTGCGAACGGGCCGTCCGGATCATCCGGCGCCTCCAGCGTCGGGATGTTGCGCGCATCCATCCTGCGGTCGGCGAGCATGTTGGTGCGGTTGGCCCCGATCATGAAGCAGGCGGTTGCGGTCGCGACCGGATCGTCCTCGGATTCCTGATAGGCTGTGGAGCGCACGAAGGCGATCGAGCGCGTGGTGCGGTAGCAGACCGAATGCGCCTTGATGTCGAGGCCCGGCGTTGCCGGCTTCTGATAGTCGATGCGCAAGTCCAGGGTTGCGATCGCGCGTGTGCCGTCGAGCGCAAGTTGCACGGCCATGCCGCAGCTCTCGTCCAGCATCGCGGTGACGACGCCACCATGCAGCACGCCGGTCTCGGTGTCGCCCACGAAGACGGGCCGGTAGGACAGGCTGGACCAGGCCTCGCCCGGCGCAAAGCGATCGAGCTGAAGCCCGCTGATATGGCCGTAATCGGAACGGCGCCCCCGGATGGCCTCAGCGAGTTCCTCGAAGGGGAGAGTGGTCGGTAGAGTGGACATGGTGATGTTCTAGACCAGCGCCGCGCGCGGTGCAAAACCGGAACAGGCTGCCGGAGGGCAGTTGGGCCTCGACAGGGCGGACGGAAGCAACGATGGTGGGCATCCGTTCGACCAGCCGCAAGGAGCGCCCATGACCGACCCCGAAACGCCCGCTCAGGGGCCCGTCACCATTTCGAGCTCCAGTTCGGAGCGCGCGCCGATCATCTATTTCGACGGCGCCTCCTGCTTTGGCCATCACAACGGCGCGATCCAGATCGAGCTCGCCGCGAACCTGTTGATGCCGGTCGGCGCCGCGGTCAGGGTCGATGTGGTTCAGACCGCACACCTGCGTTGCAGCGTCGCCGCAGCGCTGGCGCTGCGCGAAGCGCTCGACAAGGCGCTCGCGATGTACAAGCAGGGTCAGCAGCAGCCGGCGGAGGACATTCCGGCGGTGAAGAACTGACGACGCGTTCTTGGAGATCGTGTTCGGGCCTTCATGGTTCGCGACGCGCCGCAACGCGGCGCTCCTCACCATCAGGGGTCTTAACATCTCGCCGCGAAACAAGTCCTCATCCTGAGGGCTCGCGAACGGCGGGCGTCTCGAAGGATAGCCGCAAGCGCGGGGCTTACGAAACAAACAGGCCTGCGTCAGCCTACATGCACCTTCGGCTTCTTGCCGCCGTTCCACTTGCCGTCGAGCGCACGTTCGATCTGGGCGGCGAGTTGCAGCAGGAGGCCGTCATTGGCCTGCTTGGCGATCGCCTGGATGCCGAGCGGCAGGCCGTGGTCCTGCGCTGCCATCGGCATCGAGATCGCCGGCATGCCGCAGAGGTTGGCGAGCGGCGTGAAGGCGAAGAAGCGCCACAGATTGCCGAACCAGTCGAGCACGTCGGGATTGTCGGAGATGGTGAGATATTCCTTCGTGCCGACCTTCGGCGTCGGCAGCGCCGTGATCGGCGTCAGGATCACGTCCCACTGCTCAAAGAACGCGCCGAAGCCGCGCGAGGTCGTGTTGAACACGGCCTGCATCTTCGCGCGCTCGGCGAAGCTGGTGTGACGGCCGGCCTCCCAGATGCGGATGTTCATGGGCTCGATCAGATCTTCCGGCGGCTTTTCCAGCCCGCGTGCGGCGAGCATGTTGGAGATCACCACCGCAAAATTGCTGATGTAGCAGGTGGTCTGCGCGGCGAAAGCAGCGCGGAAATCGAGCTCCGGCAGCGCGTACTCGACGTGATGGCCGAGGCCTTCGAGGAAACGGCCGCTCTTCTCCAGCTCGGCGGCGATCTCGGGCGTCGCGGTGTAATCGCCCCAGGTGTGCGACAGCGCGATGCGAAGCTTGCCGGGATCGCGCTTGATCATCTCCGAATAAGGCTGCGCCGTGGTCCAGAACGGCATGAACTCGCCGGGCGCGGGCCCGCGGGCGTGATCGACGAAGGCGGCGGTGTCGCGCACCGAGCGCGACTGGCAGCCCTGGATCGAGACGAGGCCGGTGAGGTCTGACATGTGCGGCGCCAGCGAGAACACGCCGCGCGAGACTTTCAGGCCGATATTGCCATTGACGCCGGCGGGAATGCGGATCGAGCCGCCGCCGTCGGTCGCATGCGCGATCGGCACGACGCCGGCCGCGACCATCGCCGCGCTGCCGGCCGACGAGCCACAGGTGGTGTAGTCGGTATTCCAGGGATTGCGCGTGACATAGACCGCGGGATTGTCGGCCGAAGAGCACACGCCGAATTCCGGCGTCGTGGTGCGCCCGATCAGGTTCAATCCCGCCTGGCGAAACTTGCCGGTGAGGAACGTGTCGGCCGCGGCGCGGTTGCCGCGCATCAACAGCGAGCCCATCTCCTGCAGCCGGCCCTTCATGGTCGGACCGAGATCCTTCATCAGGAACGGCAGGCCGGCAAACGGACCGGCGAGATTGGCGCCGTCCTTGGCGGGATCGGCGATCACGTCCTCGAACAGCTCGACCACGCCCGACAGCGCCGGATTGACCTTGGCGACGGCAGCGGCCGCCTGACGGGCCAACTCCTTCGCCGTCAGCTCGCCCTTGCGGACGCGCGCCGCAAGTCCGACGCCGTCATGCTGCGTCCATTCATTCCAGCTCATCGGCAAAGTCATAAAGTCAGATCCCTCAAGGTGTGGCGTCACCTTTTTCGCAAGGGCCAGCGTGAATCAACTGAGCCGCCGCGAGGGGCAGGGTTGCGCCGAGCGGAGAGGTGGCCGCTCAATGGGAGAGCCGCGCTATCGCCGCAACCGGGCCGCCGCCCGCGGGTCCCTGATGCTCGGCGCCGCCGGAGACGTAGACCGCGCCGGTGCCGGCAAGGCCGGCGATCAGGCCGCCGACCGCAGCGCGGGCGTGGCGCGTCGAGCTGATGTCGGTATCCTCGAGCATGGTGTGGCGGAAACCGCGCACGGCGCCGTCGGGTGAGGCCTCGGCCTTGGCGAAGATGTTGACGAGCTCGCGGTTCGCAGCAACTTGCGGTGCGACGCCAAGCCCAACACTCGTCAATGCCGATATTACAGCCGGGGCATCGATCGCATCTCTCATCACGGCATGTCCGATCTCGAAATCGCTTGCGGAGCTTCCCGAATTGCCGAGCACAATGACGACGTTGTGCATCAGCTCGATGCCCGACGAGGTCGAGGCGACGTTCGAGAACAAATCGTAGCGCCGCAGCACGTCCTCATCGCGAATGTCGGAAGCGATCTCGCCGAGTGCGACGGCAACCCCGAGCGCGGAGGCGCCGCGCGAATAGGCCATCGAGCTGTAGGCGCTCGTCGTCGCCGTCTTGTTGCCGCGCGCATTTGCCGCCTCGACCCGTTCGCTGGTGAGCAGCGGGCATTTGATCTGGACGAAATGGACATCGGCGGCATCGTTGATGCCGGCATCCGCCATCGCGGCTTTCACGGCCTTGGCCGTCTCCGTGATCTGCGCGGCGCGGCCAAGCTCTTCGGGGAGGAAATCCCGCGTGTGCGCCATCCCGATGCTGAGCCGCTTGCCGGAGAGGCTTGCCGGCCGCTCAGCCTCGCTACGCGTGAACACGGTGATATGCGGGCTGAGCACCCCCTCGGTGCCGCCGGACATCACGAAGGCAATGCGCTGCTCGACCGCCTCTGGCGACAGACTGAGCCTTGGCGCCAATGCCGTGCACAGTGCGGCGACGGCGTACTCCCGGGTAAAATCGTTGACGCCGCCATTGCCCTCGGTCTTGCCGAGGATGGCGAGGACGGATGTGGGGTCGATCGCGCCGGAGCCGATCATGGCCATCAGGCCGGAGACGTCGCCGGGGCCGGTGGTGGCGATCTTGAAGACGCCGACCGCAGTGGTCCGCATGATAGTCCTCGTGTGGAGTTCGGTCGTCCGGCGAGTCCACCAGCCGTGGAACAGCGGCTTCTGTCAAGCCACAAGCGGTGCGTTGGCATCCCCACGATTGTGGCGAGATCGCATCGGTCTGGCAAAAAAACCTCTGTCGACGGCCCTCCGCCGCACCTTGATGAATCAACCTCGGTTGGTCCATAAGCGGCGTCCCGCGGCCGGGTTCGGTTCGCGTCGCGTGCTTGGAGGGAATTCTGGCGTGGCCAATATCAACCAGAAAATTGCGCAGGAGCTTGGGGTTCGGGCCGAGCAGGTCGAGGCGGCGGTGACGCTGCTCGACGGCGGCGCCACGGTTCCCTTCATCGCCCGCTACCGCAAGGAAGCGACCGGCGCGCTCGACGACGCGCAATTGCGCACCCTGGAGGAGCGCCTGGTCTACCTGCGCGAGCTCGAGGATCGCCGCAAGGCCATTCTGGAGTCCGTACGCGAGCAGGGCAAGCTCGATGCCGCGCTCGAAGCATCGATCATGGCCGCCGACAGCAAGGCCCGCTTGGAAGACATCTATCTGCCGTTCAAGCCGAAGCGCCGCACCAAGGCGGAAATTGCCAAGGAAGCCGGCCTCGAGCCGCTCGCCAATCAGCTCATCGCCGAGCCCGGCAACGACCCGAAGGTCGTGGCCGAAGGCTTCATCAACGCCGAGAAGGGCGTTGCGGATGCCACTGCTGCGCTCGACGGCGCCCGCGCCATCCTGGTCGAGCGTTTCGACGAGGACGCCGACCTGATCGGCGCGCTTCGCGAGGAGATGTGGACCAATGCGCGCATGGTCTCCAAGGTGCGCGACGGCAAGAAGACCGAGGGCGAGAAGTTCGCCGACTATTTCGATTTCTCCGAGCCACTGACCAAGCTGCCGTCGCACCGCATCCTCGCGATGTTCCGCGGCGAGAAGGAAGAAATCCTCGATCTCCAGATCCAGGCCGAGGAAGCGCCGCCCGCCGGCGTTCCGGGGGCCTATGAGCTTAAGATCATGAAGCGCTTCGGCATCGCCGACCTCAAGCGTCCCGGCGACCGCTGGCTGATCGATACCGTGCGCTGGGCCTGGCGCACCAAGATCCAGGTGCATCTCAACATCGATCTGCGCATGCGGCTGTGGAATGCGGCGGAGACCGAGGCCGTCCGCGTGTTCGCCTCCAATCTGCGCGACCTGCTGCTCGCCGCGCCGGCCGGCACCCGCGTCACCATGGGTCTCGATCCCGGCTACCGCACCGGCGTCAAGGTCGCCGTCGTCGATGCGACCGGCAAGGTGGTCGATACCACCGCGATCTATCCGCACGAGCCGCAGCGGCAGTGGAATGAGTCGCTGGCGACGCTCGGCCGGCTCGCGATGAAGCATCGCGTCGAGCTGATCGCGATCGGCAACGGCACCGCCTCGCGCGAGACCGACAAGCTCGCGGGCGAGCTGGTCAAGGGCCTTGCCGAGCTGAAGATGTCCAAGATCGTGGTGTCGGAAGCCGGCGCGTCGGTCTATTCGGCCTCGGCCTTCGCGTCGGAGGAATTGCCGGGCCTCGACGTCACCCTGCGCGGCGCGGTCTCGATCGCCCGCCGTCTGCAGGACCCACTCGCCGAGCTCGTCAAGATCGAGCCCAAGGCGATCGGCGTCGGCCAGTATCAGCACGATCTCGGCCAGGCCAAGCTCGCCAAATCACTCGATGCCGTGGTCGAAGACTGCGTGAACGCCGTCGGCGTCGACGTCAACACGGCGTCCGCGCCGCTGCTCGCCCGCGTGTCCGGTGTCGGAGCGGGTCTTGCGCAGAGCATCGTGGCGCACCGTGACGCCAATGGTCCGTTCAAGTCGCGCAAGGCGCTCAAGGACGTGCCGCGGCTCGGGCCGAAGGCGTTCGAGCAGTGCGCCGGCTTCCTGCGCATCCTCGGCGGCGAGGACCCGCTCGATGCCTCCGGCGTGCATCCGGAAGCCTATCCGGTGGTGCGCCGGATTCTCGCGGCGACCAAGAGCGACATCAAGGCGCTGATCGGCTCTGGCGAGATCGTCCGTACGCTGAAGCCGAAGGACTTTGTCGACGAGACTTTCGGTCTGCCGACCGTCACCGACATCCTGCGCGAATTGGAAAAGCCCGGCCGCGACCCGCGCCCCGCGTTCAAGGCGGCGGTGTTCAAGGAAGGCGTTGAGGAGATCAAGGACCTCCAGAAGGGCATGATCCTCGAGGGCACCGTGACCAACGTCGCCGCCTTCGGCGCCTTCGTCGACATCGGCGTGCACCAGGACGGCCTCGTGCACATCTCGGCGATGTCCAGGAACTACATCAAGGATCCGCGCGAGGTGGTGAAGCCCGGCGACATCGTCAAGGTCAAGGTGCTGGACTTCGAGGTCGCCCGCAAGCGCATCTCGCTGACCCTGCGCCTCGATGACGAGGTCGGCGCCAAGAAGGACGCGCCGGGCATGCCGCGCGACAACACACGCAACACGAGCCGCATGACCTCGTCGGCGCCGCGCAAGCAGGAATCCTCCGGCGGCGGCGCGCTCGCCGAAGCCATGCGCCGCGCCGCCGAGAAGAGCAACGGCAAGCGGGTGTGACTCTTCCTCCCTAACACCCGCGTCAGAATCTGGCGCGTTTGTAAGTTGAAGCTGCCCGTTCCTTCCCCTCATCTGATCCTCCTCGCGCGGCAGGCGTGGCGCCGCGCTGCAAGGAGGATGCTTCGATGGACAACAGGCTTCTCAAAGGCCTCACCGCGGTGACGCTCGCCGCGATGATGGCGCTCGCTTCGCCGCCGGTACTCGCTCGTGGCGGCTTCGGTGGCGGCGGCCATGGCGGCTTCGGCGGCGGCGGGCATTTCGGCGGCGGCGGGATGCATGCGGGTGGCTTCGGCGGTGGCATGCATGCCGGAGGTTTCGGCGGCATGCGCGCCGGCGGGATGGGCGGCGCCAGCTTCGCCCGTGTCGGCGGACCGGGCTTTGCTCGACCTGGCTTCGGCGGACCACGCTTCGCGCATGCGGCGATCGGACCGCGCTTTGCCGGCGCCGGCTGGCACGGCAGACCCTTCATCGGCCGCCACGCCTTCTTCTTCCGGCATCATCGCTTCCACCGCTTCGCCTTCTTCGGCGCGCCTTTCATCTACGCCGGCTACTATGACGGCTGCTGGCGCCGGAGCTGGACGCCCTGGGGATGGCAATGGGTCAATGTGTGCGGAGACTATTGGTAGTCGCATCGCCGTACCGCACCATTGTCGCGATCGCCACCGGGCGGTTCCGCTCAGCCCCGGAACGGGATAGTCTGGTGGCGATCGTCGCGCGGAGTTTCGTATGACCGGAGGTCACCGCCGCATCCTGGTCGTCGAGGACGATCCGGAGACCGCAGGCCAGCTCGTCGAGGAATTGACCAGCTCGGGCTATGACGTCGATCTCGCCGCTACGGGGCGCGAGGCCCTTAGCCACGGCGCGGCGCGCGATTATGCCGTGATCACGATCGACCGCATGCTGCCCGATATCGACGGCATCACTGTGATGCGCCAGCTGCGCGACGACGGCATCGCCGCGCCCTTCCTGATCATCTCGGCGCTCGGCGAGGTCGACGACCGCGTGCGCGGCTTGCGCGCCGGCGGCGACGACTATCTCGTCAAGCCGTTCTCCTTCGTCGAGCTTCTTGCCCGTCTTGAGGCGTTGGGCCGTCGCAGCGAGACCATCGCCAAGGAAACGATCTTGCGCGTCGGCGATCTCGCCGTCGATCTGATTGCGCGCAACGCCAGCCGCCGCGGCCGCAAGATTCCGTTGCTGCCGCGCGAATTCCAGCTGCTCGAATATCTCGTGCGCAACGAGGGGCGCGTCGTCTCGCGCGCGATGCTGCTCCAGCATGTCTGGGACCTGCATTTCGATCCGTCCACCAACATCATCGACGTCTATGTCGGCCGCGTCCGCCGCAAGGTCGACGATGCCCAGGCCTATCCGCTGATCCACACCATCCGCGGCATCGGATATTGCCTCCGTGCTCCTGGCTAAGACGCTCCGCTCCTCGACCTTTCGCCTGGCGCTGATCGCGATCGCGGTGTTCGGGCTGATCGTCGCGGCGATCATGGCCTATGTCTATTTCGGCACGGTTGCCTACGTGCGGAGCCGTGTCGGCGATGCCGGCGATCACGGTGACTTCACCGCGATGATCGAGCTTGCGATGATCGCAGTCGCCATGCTGCTGGCGATGTTGGCCGGCCTGGCGGCGGTGCTGGTGACGCGGCGCACGGTCGGGCGGATCGAGGAGATCAATGCCACCAGCCGCGCCATCATGCTCTCCGGCCTCGACCGGCGCATTCCCTTGCGCGGCAGTCACGACGAATGGGACCGCGTCGCCGAGAACCTTAACCAGATGCTCGACCGCATCGAGACGCTGATGGGCGAGGTCAAGCAGGTCAGCGACAACGTCGCCCACGATCTGCGCACGCCGCTGACGCGCATGCGCGGCCGGCTGGAAAAGGCGTACCACACCCCGCGCGACAGCGAAGCCGACGCCGCGCTGATCGGCGACACTATCGCCGATCTCGATGCCGTGCTCGGCATGTTCGCCTCGATCACCCGGATCTCGGAGATCGAGAGCCGCGCCCGCAAGGGCGCTTTCCGCAGGCTCAATCTCGTCGAGGTTGCCGGCGAGGTGGTCGAGCTCTACGACGCTGCTGCCGAAGAGGTCGCGACCCGTCTCAGCATCAGTGGCGAGCGCGAGGTCTCCGTGACGGGCGACCGCGACCTGCTGTTCGACGCCATCGCCAATCTCGTCGACAATGCGATCAAGCACGGCCGTGCGGGCGGGCAGGTCACCGTGACCTGCCGCAGCGCCGATGGCGGGGCGGACATCGCGGTCGCGGACGACGGCCCGGGCATTCCCGCCGAGCAGCGCGATCACGTCTTCAAGCGCTTCTACCGGCTCGAGCAGAGCCGCTACACGCCGGGTAACGGCCTGGGCCTCAGCCTCGTCGCTGCGGTCGCGCGGCTCCATGGCGCCGAGATCACCCTGCACGACAATGCGCCTGGTCTCACGGTCCGGCTCAGCTTCCCCACGACGTCATAGCTCGATCACGCCGCGGCGTGCAGCATGCGCCACCGCGTCGGTGCGGCCGGTGGCATCGAGCTTGTCCAGCAGCGACCCGACATGAAATTTCACCGTATGCACGGAGATGTTGAGCTGCCGGGCGATCATCTTGTTGGAAGCGCCTTCCGCCATCAGCGCCAGCACGTCGAGCTCGCGCTGCGTCAGCGCGATATCCTCCGGCATGCGGCGCGGATCGCGCGCGATGACTGTCGCCGCAGCCTGCTCACCTGGCCCGGCAAGGCGAAGCCCCGCGACGCTGCCGAGCAGCGTTGCGAGGCGATCGGCCAGCGCAGGATCGTCGATCTCCAGCGACAGCACGATCTCCGGCGTCGTGTCCGCGCTCACGTTTCCGGCCTCTCGCCGATCGTGACCTTGAAGCTGGCCGGCTCGCCGCCGCGACGCACCGCGACATCGACCACCGTGCCGACGCTCGCGGGACCCAGTGTCCGCGACAGCGCGCGCACGCCTGATAGTTTCTGGTCGTTGACCGCGACGATCACGTCACCCTGGCGGATGCCGGCCGCGGCCGAAGGTCCGGCCTTGTCGACATTCATCACCATCGCGCCGACGCCATCCTCGAGCCGTACCGGCTGGAGTCCGAGGCCGAGATAACCGCGGGCGATGCGGCCGCGCGTCTCGAGCTGCGCCGCGACGCGCTCGATTGTCGCCGTCGGGATCACCAGCACGCGTCGCGGCCCGAGCACCGCCATGCCGAAGGCCTCGCCCGATGCATTGAGCGCAAGCCCGCCCTCCTGGCTATCGCGCAGGCGGACATCGAGTTCGATCCGCGCATCGATGTCGCCGCCGCGCAAGGAGCGCCAGCCCTTGCCCGACGCCGAGACCATGCCAAGCGTCGCGCTCGGCGCGTCGCGGTCAGTGGCGACGACGACCGAGAGCGTGCCGAGGGCAGGCACCGCCGTAGTCAGCCTGACCGGGGCGATGCTGGTCTCAGTGCGCAGCAGCGCGATGTCGGTGGTGTGGTCGCGCCCCGCGATCGTGGCGACGGCGGTATTGCCATCGGGCAGGCCGACCTGGACCTCACCCTCTTCGGCCAGCGCCTCGTCGGCGGTGACGATCAGGCCGGGTTTCCAGACGAAGCCGGTGGAGCGCGAGCGATGCGAATGTACCGCGACGATGGACGGTGCGGTGCGCGCCACGACGTCCGCAAGCGCGGACGAGAGCGAAGACAGAGGAGTGGGATCGGTCATGCAAGGCTCCTGCAAGGTATCAAGGCTCCTGTAAGCTGTCCTCAATCTGGGATGTCGCCGGCATTTGCGAAACTGGCCGGGTGGCCAGGACTTCGCGTCAGGACCTGGCTCCCGTAGGACCACGGCCGACGAATATGTGATTGGGAGGCGCTCACGGGAACGTGTAGCAATCGCCGAATTGCACCGCCCGGCCTCAAACCCGTCTCGCGAGCCCCGATTGATGACCATCGACCTCACACGCCGCACCCTGCTTCAACTCGCCGGCGCAACCTCGCTCGCGATGGCCGCGGCTGCGGCTGCGCGCGCCGAGGGCACGCTGCAAGGCGGCGGACCGACCTATGCCAGCCGTACGCCGATGCGGGTCGGCATGGTGACGCTGCGGGTGAAGAATCTCGACACGGTCGCGAATTATTACCGCGACGTGATCGGGCTCACCGTGATGGAGCGCTCGGCGGCCGCAGCAAAGCTGGGCACGGCCGGCATCGCGCTGCTGGTGCTGGAAGCCCGTCCCGAGGCCGCGATTGAATCGCGCAGCGCCGCCGGCCTCTACCACACCGCCTTCCTGATGCCGATGCGCAAGGATCTCGCGCGCTGGCTGGTGCACGCAGCCTCGCATCGCGTGAAACTGTCGGGCTTTGCCGATCACCTCGTCAGCGAATCCGTCTATCTCGACGATCCCGAAGGCAACGGCATCGAGGTCTATGCCGACCGCGATCCCTCGCAATGGCAGTGGAGCGAGGGCAGCGTGAAGATGGCAACGGACGAGCTCAACATTCCCGACCTGTTGTCGCTCACCAATACGCGCGTGCCTGATTATGCCAGGGCGCCGGACGGGCTGCGCATCGGCCACACGCATCTGCGGGTCGGCGATCTCGCGCAGGCGCAGAGTTTCTATCACGGCACGATCGGCCTCGACCCGACCCGCAGCCGCAACGGCGCGGCGTTCCTGTCGTCGGGCCGCTATCACCATCACCTCGGCATGAATGTCTGGCAGAGCCAGGGCGCCGGCCAGCGCGACGAAACTGCGACGGGCCTTGCCTGGTTCTCGCTGGTGATGGCGAAGCAGGAGCTGCTCGCCGCACAGGAGGAACGCCTGCGCAAGGGCGGCGCGAAGGTCACCTCGCTTGCAGATGGCGTGGAAGCCGTCGATCCCTGGGGCACGCGGGTGCGGCTGATCAAGGTTTGATCGCCGGCGCGGGCGTTGCTAAGACCGGTCAGGCGCTAGCCAGCTTCCCGGGGGCCCCACCTGACATGAGCGACTTCCACGGCGTCTTCCCCTATCTCGTCTCGCCCGTCGATGCCGATGGCGCGGTCCGCAGGCAGGTGCTGGCAAAGCTCTGCGACGATCTGATCGGCGCCGGCGTGCACGGGCTGACCCCGCTGGGATCGACCGGCGAGTTCGCCTATCTCAATTCCGCGCAGCGGATGGCGATCGTGCAGACCACGATCGAGGCTGCGAAGGGCCGCGTGCCGGTCGTGGCCGGCGTCGCCTCCACCTCGACGGCGGATGCGGTGGCGCAGGCGAAGGCGTACCAGACGTGTGGTGCGAACGGCATCCTGGCGATCCTGGAGGCGTATTTCCCGCTCACCGATGCCCAGGTGGAATCCTATTTCCGCGCCATCGCGGATGCCGTGGATATCCCCGTCGTCATCTACACCAACCCGCAATTCCAGCGTTCTGATCTGACGCTCGACGTCATCGCGCGCCTCGCCGAGCATCCGCGCATCGGCTACATCAAGGACGCCTCGACCAACACCGGCCGGCTGCTCTCGATCATGAACCGCTGCGGCGATGGCTTGCGCGTGTTCTCGGCCTCCGCCCATATCCCGGCCGCAGTGATGCTGATCGGCGGGCTCGGCTGGATGGCAGGCCCGGCCTGCATCATCCCGCGCCAGAGCGTTGCGCTCTACGACCTTTGCAAGGCCGGCCGCTGGGACGAGGCCATGGCGCTCCAGCGCAGGCTGTGGCGCATCAACGAAGCCTTCGCCCGCTTCAACCTCGCCGCCTGCATCAAGGCGGGCCTCACGATCCAGGGCTATGACGTCGGCGACCCCGTCCCGCCGCAGGCGCCGCTGGCGGCCGATGCGCGCAAGGTGGTGGAAGCGGCGTTGCGCGAGCTGAAATAGCTGTTTGCCACGCGGCAATATGCCCCGGCTCCCTGCGGGGGGCCAAAAAGGCCCTTACCCAACCGAGAAACTTCCGTCCGTTTCCGACGTTGCTGCGTCAGGGACGTCTGTCGCCTACGCATGCGCATGTCAAAGCCCGCATTCAGCACAAGACACGGTGATCACCAATGAATCGTCGCTACGCGATTGTCGCGGCAGCCTTCGCCGCCCTGCTGCTCGCCGTCACGGCCGCGAAGATCCTGCACGTTCCGTCCTCGTATGTGCCCTGGGCGGCGCCCTCCGCACGTGCCGTCGAGCAGCGCGGCCCGCTGTCGGACGCAGAAAGGGCGACCATCGACATCTTCGAGCGCGTATCGCCGTCGGTCGTTCAGGTTGCGGTCAGGTCGGCGGCAAGTCCCCTGATGGGGGAGGAGAGCCAGGGCGGTGGCGGCGCTTCCGGCACGGGATTCGTCTGGGACCGCGAGGGGCACCTGGTGACGAACAATCATGTCGTCGCCAGTGGCGGCGAGATCGCCGTGCGCTTTGCGTCGGGAGAAGTGGCCCAGGTCGACCTGGTCGGCACGGCTCCCAATTACGATCTCGCGGTGCTGCGCATCCGCAGCGTGCGCCGGCTTCCGTCGCCGGTCGCTCTTGGCAGTTCGAGCGACCTGAAGGTCGGCCAATCCGCCTTCGCGATCGGCAATCCGTTCGGGCTGGATCAGTCGATGACCTCTGGTATCATCAGCGCGCTCAAGCGCAGGCTCCCGACCCATGGCGGCCGGGAGATCGCCAACGTCATCCAGACCGATGCCGCGATCAATCCCGGCAACTCGGGCGGGCCCTTGCTGGATTCCGCCGGCCGGCTGATCGGCGTCACGACCGCGATCATATCGCCCTCCGGATCGAACGCCGGGATCGGCTTCGCGGTGCCCGTCGACGTCGTGAACCGGATCGTGCCCGAGCTCATCCGCAACGGCCGGGTGCCGACGCCGGGCATCGGCATCGTGGCCGCCGGCGAGGATGTCTCGACGCGGCTTGGCGTCGAGGGGGTCATCGTGGTGCGCACGGCGCCCGGCAGCCCTGCCGAGCGGGCAGGGATTCGCGGCGTGAACTTCTCGACGGGGGCGGTCGGAGACATCATCACCGCCGTGGATGGCAAACCGGTGCGGCGCCTCTCCGATCTCACCGATGCGTTGGAGCAGGCCGGGGCGGGCAAGACCGTCCGGCTCTCGGTCAAGCGCGGCTCGGACGCTCGCGACGTGAATGTGGGCATCGTCGACATCGAGCGTTCCTGACGGCGAAATACAAGCCTGCAAGGGGCTCCGATGCGCATTGCAGATGTGCCGGGGCTCGGTTGTCTGGCGCGCAAAATCGGTTAAAACCGCCGCGGTCGTTTTCCGGATCTCGAGGATACAGCGGAATGAACATTCTTCCCGGCAATTTGCGTTTCGGAGCGGGCCAGCCCGTCAAGCGTTTGGAAGACCAGCGGCTGCTCACCGGGAAGGGGCAATTCATCGACGACAAGCCGGAAGACGGCGCGCTGTGGCTGCACGTGCTGCGCTCGCCGCATGCGCACGCGAAGATCGTCTCGATCGATACCAGCGCGGCGGCCGCGATGTCCGGCGTCACCGCGGTCTACACCGGCGCCGACCTCGTCAAGGACGACATCGGCGCCATCCCGACCCTGAGCATTTTCAAGCGCCCGGACGGCAAGCCGATGACGGTGCCGCCGCGCCGGCTGCTGGCCCATGAGATCGTGCGCTATGCCGGCGAGTCCGTCGCCGCAGTCGTCGCTTCGTCTCGCGCTGAGGCGCAGAGCGCGGCCGAAGCGATCGTGGTCGAATACGACGTGCAGCCCGCGGTGGTCGATCCGGTCGAGGCCGTAAAGCCCGGCGCGCCCGTGGTGTGGCCGGAGGCGCCCGACAACATTGTCGGCGCCATGAGTTATGGTGACGCCGCCAAGGTGGACGAAGCGTTCGCCAAGGCCGCGCACACCGTCGAGCTCGACCTCGTCAGCCAGCGCCTGGTGCCCTCCGCGATGGAGCCGCGCTCGACCATTGCCGAGATCGACAAGAAGTCCGGCCGCCTGCTCCTGCACGTGCAGTCGCAGACCCCGGCCTCGACTCGCGACGTGCTGGCGGAAGCCGTGCTCAAGCGTCCGAAGGACAGCGTGCGCGTGCTGGTCGGCGACATCGGCGGCGGGTTTGGCCAGAAGACCAACCTCTATCCCGAGGACGGCATCGTCGCCTATGCCGCGACCAAGCTGAATAGGAAGATCCGCTGGCGCGGTGACCGCACCGACGAGTTCGTCGGCGGCACCCATGGCCGCGATCTCACCTCGACCGCCTCCTTCGCGCTCGACGAGAAAGGCAAGGTGCTGGCCTATCGCGTCAAGTCGATCGGCTGCACCGGCGCCTATTCCTCGGGTGCGGCCAACATCATCCCGCTGGTGCTCGGGCCGTTCGTGCAGACCGGCGTCTATGACCTGCCACTGGTGCATTTCGAGGTGCAGTCGGTGATGACCCACACCGCGCCCGTCGGTGCCTATCGCGGCGCGGGCCGGCCCGAGGCCGTCTTCATCGTCGAGCGCCTCTTTGATGCTGCCGCGCGAAAAATCGGCATGGATCCGCGCGCGATCCGGAAAGCGAACTACATCAAGCCGGCGCAGTTGCCCTACACCAACGCGGCCGGCCAGGTTTACGATTCCGGCGCGTTCGCGCACATGCTCGACCGCGCCGTCAAGCTCGCCGACTGGGACGGCTTTGCCGCGCGCAAGAAGGCGGCGAAGAAGAAGGGCCTGCTCTACGGCCGCGGCCTCACCTCCTACATCGAATGGACCGGGGGCCGCGCCCATACCGAGAAGGTCAGCCTGCACGCGACCTCGCAAGGGCGCGTCGTCTTGCATTCCGGCACCATGGCGATGGGGCAGGGGCTGCAGACCACCTACACGCAGATGATCTCCGACACGCTCGGCATCCCCATGGACAAGATCGACGTCGTCCAGGGCGACACTGATCTGGCCATGGGTTTCGGCAGCGTCGGCTCGCGCTCGCTGTTCGTCGGCGGCACGGCGGTGGCGGTCTCCTCCAACGACCTGATCCAGAAGGCGCGCGAGAAAGCGGCGAACGTGCTTGAGACCTCGGTCGAGGACATCGAATATCAGGGCGGCATGCTCACCGTGGTCGGCACCGACCGCCGCATCAGCCTGTTCGATCTCGCCGAAAAGGAGAGCGGCGCCAAGCTCAGCGTGGATTCCGAGGGCGAGGTCGATGGTCCGAGCTGGCCGAACGGCACGCATATCTGCGAGGTCGAGATCGATCCGGAGACCGGCGTCTCCAAGGTCGTGCGCTACACCACGGTCGATGACGTCGGCGTCGCAGTGAACCCGATGCTGGTCACCGGCCAGATCCATGGCGGTGTCGCGCAAGGAATCGGCCAGGCACTGTATGAGGGCGTGTCCTACGACGCGGACGGCCAGCTCCTCACCGCGAGCTACCAGGACTATTGCATCCCGCGCGCCGACGACGTGCCGCCGATCGTGGTGACGCTGGATGACTCCGCGCCCTGCCGCACCAATCCGCTCGGCGCCAAGGGTTGCGGAGAATCCGGCGCCATCGGCGGTCCTCCCTGCGTCACCAACGGCGTGATGGATGCGCTCGCCGAGCTCGGCATCACCCAGCTGAACACCCCGCTGACGCCGCAGAAGATCTGGCAGGCGATCACGGATGCGAAGGCGGCAGGGTAAGCGCGGCGCCCTGTTGCGCTGGCTGGCGCGACACACTCAACTGTGGTCCCGGATCGGCGCTTCGCTTGTCCGGGACGACAGTTGAGTGTGCCGTACCAGCTTGGGTTAAATCCCAGGCCCCTCAAATCCCAAGCATCATCTTCGCGATGATATCGCGCTGGATCTCCGACGTGCCACCGAAGATCGTGTACGCACGCCCGTTGAGATATTCCGGCACCACTGTCAGCATCTCCTCCGGGATCGCCGGCTCGTGGTTGAGCCTGTAGAGCGGGCGCATCGGCTCGACGGCGAGGGCGTCGTGGCCGATCACGTCGACCCCGAGCCGCGTCACGGCCTGGCGGATCTCGCTGTTGCGCAGCTTCAGGATCGACGACACCGCGCCGGGATTTTGTCCGGTCTGGAGCGCCGAGAGCACGCGCAGCTCAGTCATCTCCAGCGCGTCGATGTCGATCTCGATCTCCGAGATGCGCGTCGCAATATCCGGACTGTTGATCGCGCGTCCGGTCAGGTCGGACTCGGCCAGCTCTGCGACCGCCTTCAGCCCCTCGCGCAGCTTCGCTGACGCGATGCCGGAGCCGCGCTCGAACTCGAGCAGGTACTTGCCATAGGTCCAGCCCTTGCCTTCCTCGCCGACGCGATTGGCGACGGGCACGCGTACGTCGTCGAAAAACACCTGGTTGACCTCGTGGTCGCCGCCGATGGTGAGAATGGGTCGCGTCGTGATGCCCGGTGTCTTCATGTCGATCAGGATGAAGCTGATGCCGTCCTGTTGCCGCTCGCCCTCGCTGGTGCGCACCAGCGCGAACATGCGGTTGGCGTGATGGGCATGCGTGGTCCAGATCTTGGTGCCGTTGATGATGTAGTCGTCGCCGTCGCGCACCGCGCGCGTCTTCAGTGAGGACAGGTCGGAGCCGGAGCCCGGCTCGGAATAGCCCTGGCACCAGTAATCCTCGCCGGAGAGAATCCGCGGCAGGTAAAAGTTCTTCTGCTCCGGCGAGCCAAAACCGATGATGACGGGCCCGACCATCTTCACGCCCATCACGTTCACATTCGGCACGCCCGCGCGCGCAGATTCGGTTTCAAAGATCCAGCGCTGCGCCGGCGTCCAGTCCGGGCCGCCATATTCGACCGGCCAGCCCGGCGCGCCCCAGCCCTGCCTGTGCAGCGCGCGCTGCCAGGCCATGCCGATATCCGGGTCGGAGAACACCGACGGCGTCAGCGCGGTCGCGCGCTTCATCTCGTCGGTGAGATTCTTTGCGATGAAGCCGCGCACCTCGCTCTGGAAGGCGCGCTCCTCGGCATTGAACGTGAGGTCCATGATGCGCTCCTTGGATCAGGTTGTGCGGCCAAGCTGGGCGTGGCGGGCATAATGATGCGCGCTGCCGCCGAACAGCGTGTCGAAGGCGACCAGGCGCTTGAAATAGGCGCCGACCTCGAGCTCCTCGGTGACGCCCATGCCGCCATGAAGCTGGATCGACTGCTCGCCGACGAAGCGGGCGCATTTGCCGATTTTGGCTTTCGCGCCTGATGCCGCCCGTGCGCGCTCGAGCGGCGCAGCATCCACCTTCAACGCCGCCCGCAGCGCCATCGAACGCGCCTCGTCGACCTGCATCGCCATGTCGGCGAGGCGGTGGCGGATCACCTGGTTGGCCGAGAGCGGCCGGCCGAACTGTTTTCGGATCTTGGTGTAGTCCAGCGTGGTGTCGAGCAGCGTCTGCATGATGCCGACGGCTTCGGCGCCAAGCGCGGCCATGGCGCGATCGACGGCCCATTCGATCGCGGGCAGCGCGTCGCTGCCGCCACCGAGGAGCGCGTCCTCCGGCAGCTCGAGGCCTGACAGCTCGATGTTGCAGGCCCGTCCGCCGCCGAGGCGTTGATAGTCACTCATGGCAACGCTCGGCGTTTTCGCCTGTACCAGGAACAGGCCGATCCGTCCCGAAGGTCCCTGATGATCGTGGATATGCGCGGAGACGATGATCTCGTCGGCAGCCTTGCCGTCGAGCACGGCGATCTTGCTGCCGGAAAGGCGCCAGCCCTCCGCCGTCTTGTGGGCGACGGTCGCGACCTTGGCGAGATCGAACCGCGCCGCGCGCTCGGAATGCGCAAAGGCGAGTTTTAGCGATCCGTCGGCGACCTTCGGCAGCCGCGCCTGCTTCTGCGCGGTGCTGCCGCACTTCTCGACCAGCGCCGCTCCGAGCACCACTGTCGCGATATACGGCTCGGACACCAGCCCGCGGCCGAAGGCTTCCATCAGAATCCCGATCTCGACCGCGCCGCCGCCGAGCCCGCCAAACTCCTCAGGGATCGGCAGCGCCAGCCAGCCGAGCTCGGCGAACTGCTTCCAGACATCAGGACTGTATCCGAGCGGATCGTTCGCCATCTTGCGGCGGTGGTCGGCGTCGTAGCTTTCGGCCACAAAACGTTCTGCGCTCTCGCGCAGCAGCCGTTGCTCGTCACTGAGATTGAGGTCCATGTCGTTACTCCGCGGCCGCCGGCGGCTTGCGCACGGACGGATGCAGGCCGGACGGATCTACGATCATGCCGAACTCCTGAAGATTATGGGCGTGACAGAGCTGATGCAGCGCAAAGGCCTGATCGATCGCGGCGGGCTGGCCCATCACGTCGACCGAGCGGTTCACCGCCTCCTTGGTCAGCTTCAGCGCAAAGGATGGTTTTGACGCGATCCGGCGCGCCAGTTCCAGCACGCGCGATGACAGCTCGGCGCGCGGCACGACCTGATTGACCATGCCGAGCTGATGCGCCTCTTGCGCGCTCCAGCTGTCCGCGGTGAACAGAAATTCCTTGGCCTTGCGCGGGCCGAGCTCCCAGGGATGCACGAACCATTCGACGCCGCAGACGCCCATGGTGACGACAGGATCGCAGAACTGCGCATCCTCGCTGGCGACGATGAGGTCGCAGGCCCAGGCCAGCATCAGACCGCCGGCGATGCACTTGCCGTGCACCTCGGCAATCGTGGGCTTGGCGAGATTACGCCAGCGCCGCGTGATCTGGAGATAGATTTCCTGCTCGCGTGCGAAGCGGCCATGCGCATTGGGTTCAGCAAATCCGCCCCAATTTCCTACCGGCGGAAAATGAACGCCTGCGACATTCTTGGCCCCGGGGCGCAGGTCATGGCCTGAGGAGAAGTGCGGCCCGTTGCCGGCGAGGATGATGACCTTGACCGCATCGTCCTGCACCGCCGCGTCGAAGGCGGCGTTGAGGTCGTAGGTCATTTGCAGGTTCTGCGCGTTGCGCGCCTCGGGCCGGTTCATGACGATCCGGGCGATCGCCGGCTCCGGCCGCTCCACGAGGATGGTCTCGAACGAGGACATCGTGCTTCCTCCCGGCGTTTCCTATGTTGTTTTGCCGGAGTTGACTATGCCAGCCGGGGATAGGCAAGAGGCTTGCGTTTGTCGGCTGGTGGTTGAGATGTGGTTTGAGTCATTCCGGGGCGGTGCGAAGCATCGAACCCGGAATCTCGAGATTCTCAGGTGCACAATTGCGCACCATAGTTCGCTTTGCGCCCCGGAATGACGTCGCCAAGCTGGCGCCGTGCGCGCTCAATCTGGTAATTTGCACCAGATTCCACCGGGAGAAATTTGATGCGCAAGATCCTGACAGTGCTGGCGGCGCTGACCTCGCTGACTCTGACGAACTGCGGCTACAACGCGATCCAGACCGAGGACGAGCAGATCAAGGGCAACTGGTCCGAGGTCGTGAACCAGTATCAGCGCCGTGCCGATCTCGTGCCCAATCTCGTCAACTCGGTGAAGGGCTTTGCGCAGCAGGAGAAGGACGTGCTGCTCGGCGTCACCAATGCGCGCGCCAAGGTCGGCAGCGTCCAGGCGACGCCGGAGGTGCTGAACGATCCCGCCGCCTTCCAGAAATTCCAGGCCGCCCAGGGCGAGCTCTCCAGCGCGCTGTCGCGGCTCCTTGTCGTCACCGAGAACTATCCGCAGCTCAAGTCGGACGCGCTGTTCAGGGATTTGATGTCGCAGCTCGAGGGCACCGAGAACCGCATCACGGTCGCCCGCAACCGCTACATCAAGGCGGTGCAGGACTATAACGTCACCATCCGCTCGTTCCCGACCAACCTCACCGCGATGGCGTTCGGCTACAAGGAGAAGCCGAATTTCTCGGTCGAGAACGAGAAGGAGATCTCGACCGCGCCGAAGGTGGATTTCAACCCTGCGCCTGCGCCGTCGAAGTAAGTGTAGTTCGTTTTGCGAATGGGCTTCACCCCACCCACCACCGTCATTCCCCGCGCAAGCGGGGAATCCAGTACGCCGCGGCTTCTCCGTATCCTGCAGGCGTCTCTGGAATACTGGATCGCCCGGTCAAACCGCGCGATGACAGCGAGGTTGTGGGGGGCGATAGCCCTAGTCGCTCTTGTGTTCACCTTCCCCTTCCCCGCCCTCGCCGACGTCGCTATCCCCCAGCTCACAGGCCGCGTGGTCGACCAGACCGGCACCTTGTCGAGCAGCGACATCGCCACACTGTCGCAGAAGCTGCGCGACTTCGAGACGCGCAAGGGCAGCCAGATCGCGGTCCTGATCGTACCGACGACGCAGCCCGAGACGATCGAGCAGTTCTCGATCCGCGTCGCGGAAGCGTGGAAGATCGGCCGCAAGAAGATCGATGATGGCGCGATCCTGATCGTCGCCAAGAACGACCGGCACTTGCGCATCGAGGTCGGCTACGGCCTCGAAGGCGCGCTCACCGACGTCACCTCGCGGCGCATCATCGACGAGATCATCACGCCGAAATTCAGGACAGGCGATTTTGGCGGCGGCATCTCGGACGGCGTCGACCGGATGATCCGCGTCATCGACGGCGAGCCACTGCCGGTTCCCTCACCGAGCGTGAATTTCGGCAATCTGGACGACCTCGGGCCGCTCTTCGTCGTGACGCTGTTCGCCTCAATCGGGGTCGGCGGGTTCTTCCGTGCCATGCTGGGGCCGCTGCTCGGTTCGCTGGCGACTGGCGGAATCATCGCAGCGTTGAGCTGGTTCATTCTCGGCTCTTTTGCGCTGGCCATGGCGCTCGGCGTCCTCGGCTTCATCATCGGGTTCATTGCCGATCTGTCCTCGGCGATGGCGCCGGCTACGCGGTCGTCGCGCGGCGGCGCGTGGTCGAGCGGCAGCTCGGGAGGGGCCTGGAGCAGCGGATCGTCATCCAGCGACAGCGGTAGCTTCAGCGGCGGGGGCGGCGGTTTCGGCGGCGGCGGCGCCTCGGGGAGCTGGTAGGTCATGAGCATCAAGCGCATTGCCAGACATCTCGTGCAGCATCATTGGCGGGCAAAGCAGATATTTCCGCAAGCCGTGCTTGACCGCATCGCGCAGGCGATCAAGCAGGGCGAGACCACCCATTGCGGCCAGGTCCGCTTCGTGGTGGAAGGCGCGCTCGACGGCCGCCCGCTGTTCCGCAATCAGCCGGCGCGCGAGCGCGCGCTCGACGTATTCTCGCATTTGCGGATCTGGGACACTGCGCATAACAACGGCGTGCTGATCTATCTCCTGCTCGCCGACCGCGACGTCGAGATCGTCGCCGATCGCGGCATCGACGCGAAGGTGGGTGCAGCGGGCTGGGAGACGATCTGCCGCGCGATGGAGGCGGAGTTCGCCGCGGGCCGGTTCGAGCCCGGCGTGATCGGCGGCATCGCTGCGGTGTCGCGGGAGCTGGCGAAGCACTTTCCACCGGCCGGCCCGCATCCGAACGAGCTGCCGGATGCGCCGGTGGTGATGTGACGGATAATGATGTGGACGGAGCAGGCACCGCCCGCTCCGTCATTGCGAGGAGCCCTTGCGACGAAGCAATCCAGACTGTCGCCGCAGAAGGACTCTGGATTGCTTCGCTGCGCTCGCAATGACGCTGTGGACGCGGCCATTCCGCGGCCGTTCATCTTGCCTGGTTACAAATTGTTTCACGCCCGCCACGCCGGTTCCATTTTCCCGACCCAATTCGGCCCCGGATGAGTTCCTAAAATTTCCGTAAGCGGGGTCCGCAGGTAAGGATTTCGCAAGCAATGAAAGTTACCAAAAGGTCAATCCAGACTGGAGTATTTGAGCTGTGAGCGAACCAATGCCCGAGCAGGCTGCCCAGGAAACCGGCGAACAGACGAGCGTTGCCGAGGCCGCCGCGCCGGAGGCCGTGGAGGCTGCCGCCGGCATCGAGGCCCCCTCGATCGCCCCCGATCATGAGGCGCCGCCCAAGCCTGATCCGGTGAGAGCAGATGCCCCCAGGATCGAACCGCCCCGGATCGAGGTGCCGAAGCTCGAAGCCAAGATCGAGAGCAAGGCCGAGACCAAGCCCGAGACGAAGCCTGAGCCGAAGCCCGCCCAGCTCATCGTGATGGCGCCCTCGGAGCGGTCCTGGGAGCGCGAGGAGTTTGCCCCGCATGTGAAGCCGGACACCCCGCGCGCGACCGGCGACACCCGCCGCCGCTCGGCGATGGCCGCGGTGGTCGCGATCGCCGCCAGCGTCGGTGCCATCAGCGGCGCGCTGGCGACCGCCGGCATGATGCATTTCGCAGCGCCGCCCCCCGCGCCGGTGCAGGTCGCCGATACCAGCGCACTGGAATCCTCGATCGCCCGGATCGATGCTGACCTCACCGCTCTCAGGGCCAATGTCGAGCACACTTCCAAGACCGGCCTAAGCCAGTTCAACCGGGCCAATGATCGCCTCGACAAGCTCGAGAAGGCACAGGCCGAGCCGATGGCCAAGATCGCGAAGCTTTCGGAGACCGTCGACAAGCTCCGTGCCACGCCGCCCGCCGCTCCCGCGCAGGCTGCGGCAGCGCCCGCCAAGGAAACCACCGGCTCGATCGCGCCGACCCAGGCTGCGGCCGCAGCCGCCACACCGGCTCCCGCGCCGGCCGCGCCGAAGACCGAGGTCGGCCGCCTGCCGACGCTCGAAGGCTGGAGGCTGCGCGACGTCGCCAATGGCGGCGCACTGATCGAGGGCCGCGACGGCCTCTATGAGGTCTATGCCGGCGATCCCATTCCCGGCCTGGGTCGTGTTGATGCGATCCGGCGCCAGGACGGCCGCTGGGTGGTCGTCACCAGCAAGGGCCTGATCGTGGCGCGCTGAGTGGCTCATATCCGACTTCCGAAGAGGCGCTTCACCACCCTGTGAAGCGCCTTTTTGCTTGAATAGGTGTCCTCGCGCGGTGTTACCTCAGGCATGAGCCGCGCGTTGCGAATTCTGGTTGCTGTTGCCGCATTGGTCGCCGGCGCCGTTCCGCTTTTCGCGGCGGAGAACGCGCTGATGCGCGGCACGGCGATCACCGATCCTGATCTGCTGAAGAAGCTCGACCAGCACGACGAACTCACGATCTCGCGCCTGCTCTGGCCGGAGCGGAATGCGGACTCTCCGCTGACGACCGAGCAGATGTTCTCGCAGCTGCCGCAGCTCAAGCAGATTCCACCCGCGATCGACGCGGAGCTCGAGCGCTACGTCGCCCAGCAGAAGGTGGCCTGGCCGAGCGAGACCATCGGCGTCGGCGAAGGCTTCGACGTGCAGCTGTTCGACCGGGCCAATCTGAAATCGCCCGACACGCGCTTCGTGATGGCCGGCATCGTCAACCGCATGGACCGCGCCTATGTCTCGGAAGAATCCTGCGGCGAAATTAGGTTGATCTATCGACTGGCACGTTTCGACACGGGGCCGGATGGGACCAAGACGGCAACGCGCCTGCCGATGACGTTCAATCTGGTGATGAAGGCGAGGGACCCGCGCCAGACGGATGCGAGCGGTAAGCCGCTCAACTGCGCCGAGGTCGCGCGGCGCTGGCTCGACAATAGCGGCTGGCAGGGGCTAATCGGCGGCGGAATTCATCCCTCCGACGCCATGCTCGACCGCATCGAGACCAACATCCAGGTCTCCGTCGCGCCGAAATCGGCGCTGCACGATTTCCGCTCCGACTATCTGCTCAAGGTGTTCAAGTACGATGCCGCGACGAAGACGTTCGAGGAATCGGCGCTGGAGAACCAGATCGACCGCGACCGCATCCTCGCCGACGATGCGCTTCGCCGCGAATTCAGGGACTGGCTGCTTGCGCCGGAAAATCTGCGCGCGTTCGATCGCGGCACCGTGCTGATCCCCGAGATATTCCTGGCCAAGGCCGCGCTGGTGCCGACGCCGGCCGGGCTCGATGCCTCCGCGCTGCAGCCGGAATTCGGCATGATGGAGGGCGAGGGCAAGGACAATCCGGTGTTCACCGACAACGACGTGGTCGGCGCGCTGAAGCAGGCGGCTGCGCGCGGAGACATCCAGAACATCCGCTCGGTCGCCGGCTTCCAGCGCCGCCTCAACGACGTCACCTGCGCCGGCTGCCACCAGACCCGCGGCATCGGCGGCTTTCATTTCCCGGGCGTTGACTGGCTCGCGGACAAGCCGTCCAACTCCACCATCGTGCCGGCCTCGCCGCATTTTGTCGGCGACCAGCTCCGCCGTCGCGAGATACTGACCGCGTTCGCCGCGGGCAAACGCCCCGATTTCTCACGCGGATTTGCCAGCCGGCCGCAGACCCGCGGCAGCCAAGAGCTCGCCGGCAGCGAATATCAGGACGGCTGGGGCGCACATTGTTCCCTGCAAAATGCGGGATCGGGAACGCGGGACGAGAGTTTTACGTCATGGAGCTGTGCTAAAGGTTTGACCTGTCAGGCTGCCGCGGCCTCGCGCCGCATCGGCATGTGCTTCATCAAGACGCGCTAGCGCGTGATCCGAAAAAGTGTGTAGCGGTTTTTCGAAAAGATCACGCGCAAGATAAAGCCAAGCAAGCGATTTGATTGACCCATGACGGACACCAGCGAAGCCAACAAGGAGCGCAATCGCGAGATCGCGCGCAATGAAGAGGCCAAACAGGTCACCGGCAGCGTGCGCGTCAGCATCTGGGCGGTCGCGGTGGTCGTGATCGTCGGCGGGGTTTTGTTCACGCTCGGCTGGCTGGCGTTGAGGTAGGTGCGAGTTCACCTCGTCCTGCTTGCGGGGCCAGGTCGGATTGCATCGAAGATGCAATCCGGGTGAGGGGGTACAGGTCCATCGACCGTCTCACGTGTGGAGAGAGGCCGCTCACCCCAACCCTCTCCCGTAAGAACGGGGCGAGGGAGAAGAAACCCTCACTTCGCGTAATTCGTCATCCGCTTACCCGGCAACAGCTCATACGCCGATTTCCAGGCGGGCAGCGCGGCCATGCGGCCGAGCCAGGCGTGGATCGCGGGATGGCTCGCCGCGAAATCGAAGCCGTGCTCATCGCTCGGATAGTGCAGATACGCCATCATCGAGATATCGGCGACCGTCGGCTTTGCTCCGATCGCGAATACATTGTGCTGGAGGTGCCCGTCGAGAATCCCGAGGAAGTCGTCCAGCCGCCGGCGAAAATGCTTCAGCACCTGCGGGTCGTTCTTCTCGGTGAAGGCGCGCATGAAGCGATAGGTTGCCATGTAGCCGGTGAGCTTGTGGTTGTCCCAGAACAGCCAGCGCAACAGCTCGAATTTTTCATCCTCGGTCTCGGCACCGAACCGGCCATACTGCTCGGCGAGTCTCAAGAGGAGCGGCGCGGTCTGCGTCATCTTCACGCCGTCCACTTCGAGCACGGGAATCTCGCCCATCTCGTTGACGGCCTTACGCCATTCCGCCGTGCGGGTGACGCCGCCGCCAAAGTCGGTCCACACCGGCTCGAAGGTCTCGCCGCAAAGCGTCAGCATCAGTGCAAGCTTGTAGCTGTTGCCGGATTCCGGGAAGTAGTGCAGGCGGTAGCTGGGCATGGGACCTCACGGCATTTGTGTTTTGCCGATGATTATACCGCGCCGGCTCTACGTCGTCATTGCGAGCGCAGCGAAGCAATCCAGCAATGCATCCGCGGTGGGATTTTGGATTGCTTCGCTGCGCTCGCAATGACGGGGTTAGAGCGGTGCGTCCCTTACCCCACCGCCCCCTTCGACCGCAGCTCCTTGATCGCCGCCTCGTCGTATCCCGCCCCGCGCAAAATCTCGTCACTGTGCTCGCCGACCGCGGGCGGCTTGCGCGGCTGGACCTTCTTGACGCCGTCGATCCAGATCGGACTGGAGATGGTGAGCATGGTGTCATTCTCGAACGGCACCAGCACCTCGTTGTCGAGCATCTGCTTGTCGTTCGGGATGTCGTCGAGAATGCCGACGATGCCGAACACGAGGCCGTTGCCGTCGAGAATCTTTCGCCACTCGGCGAGATCCTTGGTGGCAAAAGTCTCGTCAAAGATCTTGATCAGTTCCACCGAGCGGGCGTGGCGGTCGGGCTTGGTGGCGAAGCGCGGATCGGTGATGAGGTCTTCGCGTCCGAGGCACTTCGCCAGCGTCGGAAACTGCTTCTCCTCGTTCAGCAGCGACAGGATCAGCCAGCGGCCGTCCTTGCACTGGTAGTGGTTGGCAACCGCGTTGAGCGCGCGCTCGCGCGGGCGGCGCTCGCCGAACTTGGCGCCGCAGAGCTTTGCCTGCGCCAGCACGCTCGCGGCCCACACGCCATTCGCCATCAAATTGGAGGCGACATGCGAGCCCTTGCCTGTCTTCTCGCGCTGGTACAGCGCGGTGACGATCGCGCCGTAGAACGCCATGGCGCAGGGATGGTCGCCCATGCCGGCGACCGAGCGCGCCGGCGTGGTGTTGGTATCGGCGCGGACGAGGTCCATCAGGCCGGAGCGCGCCCAATAGGCGTTGCTGTCGAAGCCGGGCTTGTTGGCTTCCTCGCCTTTCTCGCCATAGCCGGTGAAGGAGGCATAGATCAGCCGGTCGTTGAGATGGGCGAGGTGGTCATAGGTGATGCCGAGCTTGGCGCGCACCGGCGGCGGCATGTTGGTGATGAAGACGTCGGCCTCTTCCACCAGCTTGTAGAGCACGGCCTGTGCTTCCGGCTTTGCGAGATCGAGCGCGATGCTCTTCTTGTTGCGGGCCTCCAGCAGCCAGGCGAAATTGTGCTCGCCGGTGGGATAGCCGGGCAGGTTGGGCAGGTTGCGATAGGGATCCCCAGCGCCGGGCGGCTCGATCTTGATGACGTCGGCGCCGAAATCCGACAGCACGGTCGCGGCCGCGGGCGCTGCGATGAAGCTCGCGCAGTCCAGAACCTTCAGCCCCGCAAAAATGCCCTTGTCCATCGCGGCGTTGCTCCCTCGCTCTTGTCGTTTCCCGCGCGCTGGAATTGGCGCAGGCAAAGTCACGGAGCACTTAGACCGATGTTTCGCCGGGATGCAACGGCGCCGGGCGCAGGGCCCAGCTGCATCCGGGCCGCGAATTCAGACGCGTCCTCACTCCTCCCCCGCCAGCAGCGCCGCATTGCCACCTGCTGCCGCGGTGTTGATCGTCACGGTCTGCTCGGTCGCAAACCGCGCAAGATAGTGCGGGCCGCCGGCCTTGGGGCCGGTTCCAGACAGGCCATTGCCGCCGAACGGCTGCACGCCGACCACGGCGCCGATCATGTTGCGGTTGACATAGATGTTGCCGATCTGGACGCGATCGATGATGGCTTCGATGGTGTCGTCGATGCGCGAGTGGACGCCGAGCGTGAGCCCGTAGCCGGTGCGCGCGATCGCCTGCAGCACGCGCTCGAGGTTCTCGGCACGGTAGCGCACGACGTGGAGGATCGGGCCGAACACTTCCTCTTTGAGCTGGCCGGCTTCCTTGAGCTCGAAGATGTGCGGCGCGACGAAACAGCCTTCGGGCGCGCTGCCGGCAAAGTGCAGCTTCGCCTCGCGCGTCATTCGCGCGATGTGCGCATCGAGCTTCTGCTTGGCCTCCCGGTCGATCACCGGGCCGACGTGGGTTGCGACATCTGCGGGATCGCCGATCTTCAATTCGCGCGCCGCGCCCGCGATCATCTCGATCATGCGGTCGGCGACGTCCTCCTGCACGAACAAGAGCCGCAACGCCGAGCACCGTTGGCCGGCGGAACGGAACGCCGATGTCACGACGTCGTCGGCAACCTGCTCCGGCAGCGCGGTCGCATCGGCGATCATCGCGTTGATGCCGCCGGTCTCCGCGATCAGCGGCACGATCGGCCCGTCCTTGGCAGCAAGCGTCCGGTTGATCAGGCGCGCCACTTCAGTCGAGCCGGTGAACACGACGCCGGCGATGTCCTGGTGCGCAGTCAGGACGGCACCGATGCGGCCGTCGCCGGTGACGAGATGCAGCGCGCTTTTCGGGATGCCGGCCTCGTGCAGCAAAGCGACGGCCTCGCGCGCGATGCGCGGCGTCTGCTCGGCCGGTTTTGCCACGACGCTGTTGCCGGCCATCAGCGCCGCTGTGACCTGACCGAGGAAGATTGCCAGCGGAAAATTCCACGGTGAGATCGCGACGAATACGCCGCGGCCGCGCATCGCGAGCGCGTTGCTCTCGCCGGTCGGCCCCGGCATCGCGGCATCGGTGCCGAACAGTTTTCGGCCCTGCGCGGCATAGTAACGGCAGAAATCGGCGGCCTCACGCAGCTCCGACAGCGCGTCCTCGAGCGTCTTGCCGCCCTCGCTTTGCAGCAGTGCGATGAAATGCGCGCCCCGGCTCTCCAGAAGATGCGCGGCCTGCTCCAGCGCTGCCGCGCGCACGGCCGCCGGCGTCCGGCTCCAGGCTGCGAAGCCGGCACGTGCCGAGGCCACCGCCGCGTTGGCCTGATCCGGCGTCGCATCGGCAATGGGCTTCAAATCTGCCGCTTCAGCCCTGACGTCCGTCAGCAACCGATCGAGCGCGGCGCGCTCGCCGAACTCGATGCCGCGCGAATTGCGCCGCTCCGGCGCGAACAGATCGCCCGGCAACGGAATTTTGGGATGCACCGCCGCCTCGGGTCGGACGATGACATCCGCCGGCCGCTGCAACAGTGCGGAAACGGGGACGCGATAATCGGCCGCCTGCGCCACGAACGAAGAGTTGGCGCCGTTCTCCAAGAGCCGCCGCACCAGATAAGCGAGCAGATCGCGATGGCTGCCGACCGGCGCATAGGTGCGGTAGGCGATATCAGGGTGATCCTTGGCGAGCTGCTCGTAGAGCGCTTCACCCATACCGTGCAAACGCTGGAATTCGAAGCCGCCGCTGCCGTGCGCAAGCTCCAGCACGGTCGCGACCGTCAGCGCGTTGTGAGTGGCGAATTGTGGGAAGATGCGCGGCCGCAAGGCCAGCATCTTGGCGGCACAGGCGACGTAGTTGAGATCCGTCATTGCCTTGCGCGTGAACACGGGATAGCCGTCGAGCCCGCGCTCCTGCGCGCGCTTGATTTCGGTGTCCCAATAGGCGCCCTTGACGAGGCGCACCATCAGCTTGCGGTCATGCGCGCGCGCCAGGGCGTCGACATAATCGATCACCGCGCTGGCGCGCTTCTGATAGGCCTGGATCGCGAGACCAAAGCCATCCCAGCCGGCCAGCGAGGGATCGGCGAGCGTCGCCGCGATCACGTCGAGCGACAGCTCCAGCCGGTCGGCCTCCTCGGCGTCGACGGTGAAGTTCAAGTCGTGGGCCTTGGCCCGCTGAGCGAGGTCCAGCAGCAGCGGCACCAGCTCGGCCATCACGCGGTCGCGGCTGATCGCCTCGAAACGCGGATGCAGCGCCGAGAGCTTGACCGAGATGCCGGGTCGGTCGGGCAGGGGATGATCACCGGCCGCCTTGCCGATAGTCTCGATCGCACTGGCATAGGCATCGAAATAGCGCTTGGCGTCCGCCGCCGTGCGGGCGCCTTCGCCGAGCATGTCGAAGGAATAGCGCGGCTTCTGGCCTGAGCGCGGCCTGCCCCGCTCCAGCGCCTGCTCGATGGTCTCGCCCAGCACGAAATGATTGCCCATCAGCCGCATCGCCTGGCGCGTCGCGGTGCGCACCGCCGGGGCGCCGAGCCGCTTCACGAGGCGGCCGATGGTGCCGTCGGGCGTCTCGCCGGGCTGGATCACCCGCGCCGACAAGCCGAGCGCCCAGGCCGAGGCATTGACCAGAAACGCCGTGGACTTGGTCTCGTGATGGATGAAGTCGCCCTCGCCGAGCTTGTCCTCGATGAACTGGTCGGCCGTGCGGGTATCAGGCACGCGCAGCAGTGCTTCGGCCAGCACCATCAGCGCCAGCCCCTCCTTGGTCGAGAGCGCGAACTCGCGCAGCATGTCCTCGACGCCCCCGAGCCGGTCATCGCGCTTGCGGATCGCCTCGATCAGCCGCGTCGCGGTGCGGTCGATCCGCGCCTCCTGCGGCGGCGCCAGATGCGAGGCGGGCAGAAGCTTTGCCGCGATCTCGGCATCGTCGGGCGCGTACGGCGCGGTGAAGGGGGGAATGTTCGGCATGGCGTGTCCTGTGGCTGAAATCCAAGATAAGGCCGGCATGACCGTCGTTCGATAGACAATCTAGTTGTTTTGCCTTAAGAAATGAAGATTATCGATGATCTAGCCAAAGAAAATATGGAACTTGACCGCATAGACCGCAAGATCCTCTCGGTTTTGCAGCAGGACGGGCGAATCGCCAATGTCGAGCTGGCCGAGCGCATCGGCCTGTCGCCGACCTCGATCGGCGAGCGGCTGAAGCGGTTGCAGCGCGAGGGCTTTATCGAGGGCTACGGCGCGCGGCTCAATCCGCACCGGCTCGGCCTCGGTCTTCTGGTGTTCGTCGAGGTGCTGCTCGACAAGACCACGCCCGACAATTTCGAGCGCTTCGCGCGCGCCGTGAAACTCGCCCCTGAGGTGCTCGAGTGTCACATGGTTGCAGGCGGCTTCCATTATCTGGTGAAGGCGCGGCTTGCGGACATGACCGCCTATCGACGCTTCCTCGGCGAGACCCTGCTGTCGATGCCCGGCGTGCGCGAGACGCGAACCTATGCGGTGATGGAGGAGATCAAGCGCGACGCACCGTTGCCGGTGGAGTAACGAAGTGCGGTCGCGATTGTCGTTGCTGTGGCGTTAAGGATGCGGTTTTCGCGGGAAAAATAGCTTTCCGTGTGCAGTCGCAACGCCTGTCGTCGAATGCACTGGCTGTCTTCTGAAATTTTCTTGGCCCCGCTCCCGGACTGATCCGGGAGTCAGCAAAGGCTGGCGGGCTTATACTTTGAGGTTCTCTGCGGAGGTCTTGCCCCGGTTTGCGATCTCTTCGTATTCAACCGTCTGTCCCTCGTTGAGGGTGGACAGGCCGGCTTTCTGCACTGCCGAGATATGCACGAACACATCCTTGCCCCCCGACGCAGGCTGGATAAATCCATAACCCTTCGTCGGGTTGAACCACTTGACCGTACCTTTAGCCATCACGACTTCTCCGCGGGTCTTCCTCCGAGATCGCGAACCGCCAATCCCCGCCAACCGGCCGGTTCGGTCCTAACAGAATACGCGGATTGTGGCGGGCTTGGTAGCTCAAACCACATCCGCATTTCGCCGAATTCAGCTCAACTTCGCGGCGTTTTTGCCGGTTTTGCCCGTTTAGCGGTCAAATGGCCGGGAATGCCGCGTGCCCTCCGTCAATAAGTCGCGGCCAGATAATCGACGATCTTGCCGACATCGGCATCGTCGATCGGTGCGCCATAGACCTTGATCATCTTGGTGACCTCGGCCTGCCAGAAGCCCTTCTTGTCCTTCATCGGCGGCTGCGTGGCGACGTAGTCGGACGAGTGGCAGGCGGTGCAGTTGCCCTGCGCCACCTCCAGATTGGGACCAGGCTTGAACGCGGCGACCTCATCGGGAGTCTTGTAGTTGATCGGCGCCGCAGTCACTGCGCTGATGATGCTGGCGAGCGTGAGCGAGGCGGCGAGGAGAGCGGTGCGCTGCATGATCATTCTCCCTCAGGCCACGGTGACGCGCGTGGTTTCGATGACGTTGCGCAGGTAACCCGCCGGGTTCCAGCGCGGTGTATCCGGCTGGGTCTCGCCGTCATTGCCGGTGGCGCGCACCTTGAGCTCGACGCCGCCGGCGGCGAGTTGCACCGGCAGCTTCCATTCGCGGAATGCGTATTTGCCGAGATCCTTGCCGAGCTTGGCGCTCGCCCAGGTCTTGCCGCCGTCGGTGGAGACCTGGACCTCCTTGATGCCCTTGCCGCCGTCGAAGGCGATCCCCCGCAGCGTCGTGCGTCCCGCTTTCAGCTTGGCACCGTCGGCGACGCTGGTGATGAAGGAGCGGATGGTGAAGCGGTTGATCGGGATGGTCGCCTTCGGCGCGGTGCCCGGCTCGATCGCATTGTTCGGCGTATCGGGAATGCGATAGGCCGACTTCATCCAGAAGCCGTCATAGACGTTGTCGATGACGGTGATCTCGTTGAGGTGCTTGACCCAGTAGGTGCCGTAATAGCCGGGCACGACCAGGCGCAACGGAAAGCCGTTGAGGAACGGCAGGTCCTCGCCGTTCATGCCGTAGGCCAGCATCACCTCGCCGTCGCTGGCGTGGTCGATGTCGAGCGCCTTGATGAAATCGGGCGTCTTGTCGCTGGCCGGGCCGTCCATGCCGTTGAACGTGACCTGCTTGGCGCCGGCCTGCACGCCGGCCATCTCCAGCACGGCCTTCAGCGGCACGCCGCGCCAGCGCGCGCAGCCCATCGCGCCGTTGGCGAGCTGGCCGCCGGCGACGCGCGGCTCGGAAAAGCCGCGGCTGTTGCCGGAGCACTGGTTGACGGCGACGATCTCGGTCGCCTTCATTTTCCTGATGTCCTGGAGCGACAGCTTGAGCGGCTTGTCGACCTTGCCCTTGACTTGAAGCGTAAACTTGTCGGGGTCGAGATTGTAGGGCAGGTCGGAGAGATGATAGCGCACGAAGAACGCGTTGTTCGGCGTGATCGGGCCGTCGTTGAACACCGCGAACGGCGTCTCGAGCTGCGGCGGCCGGCTGGTCAACACGATCATCGGCCGCTTCTGCGGGTACTTCACCAGCGGCCGCTCGCCATTGGCGAAGGGCAGCGTGACGGTCTCGAGGGCCAGCGCTTTGGTCGAATTCAGTGTCGCCGCCACGGCGGCAAGGCCCGCTCCTTTGAGCAGGTCGCGTCGATCGAACATGTGGTCTCCTCCCGGAGCTTTCGTTGGAGCAGCGGTCATCACCGCAATCCCTCGCGCATCTGTCGCGACGACTCGGGCGGAGTCAATTCGTGCTTTCGCAGCAAGGCCATGCCGCTGCGTTGCAGCAAGCCGGGTTATGCTGTCACGAGATTGAGCCGGATTGTCGCGGCGGCGAAGGTGTGCTCCCTCGCCCCGTTCTTGCGGGGAGAGCTGAAGAAGAATCAGGCCGCCACGCGCTCGCCGCGATCGACCAGCGCCGCAAGCTGCCTCGCATCCGCGACCACGCGCACGGCCATCGGCTCGTCGCGGCCGCGAATCGCGACTTCCTGCTGCGGCAGCGAATCGTCGCCAAGGCCCGCGGTGCGGCGCACTTCCTCGGAGACAATGGCCTCGCAGGCCAGCGTCTTGGTCATGTCCTGGAGGCGGGCGGCGACGTTGACGGCATCGCCGAGCGCGGTGAACACGATGTGATCGCGATAGCCGATGTCGCCGATGATGACTTCGCCGCCATGGATGCCGATGCCGAAGCGGATCGGCTCGCGGAGGTCGTGGCTGAGCAGCTCGTTGAGCTCGTCGATATTCGCGGCGATGCTGCTGGCCGCCTTCAGCGCCTGCCGGCAGGCCTGTTGCGGATCGGCCGACAGCCCGAACAGCGCCAGCATGCCATCGCCGACGAACTGGTTCGGCTGGCCGCCATGCTCGATCACCGCCTGCGATACCGCGCCGAGGAAGCGGTTGACGATGAAGACGGTGTCGAACGGCAGCCGCTTCTCGGCCAGCTGCGTCGAGCCGCGCATGTCCACGAACAGGCTGACGAGATAGCGCTCCTGACCGATCCGGGCCGGTGTCGAGGCCTGCCCGCCCGCTGCATGCGTGTGCGGGGTGAAGAGCTGGAAGAAGGAGAGGTCGCACTCGGGCCGCAGCTGGCAGGCGAGCCGGATCGAGGGATCGGCGGTGCCGACGCGGGCGAGCACGAAAGCCTCGCGCTGCGACGGCTCGGGCAGGGCGGCATGGTCGCCGATGATGCGGATGCGGCAGGTCGAGCAGCGGGCGCGGCCGCCGCAGACGCTGGCATGTGGCACGTTGTGGCGCAGGCTCGCCTCCAGCACAGAGAGGCCCTTGGGGACCCGCACCGTCTTGCCGTTTCCGTAGGACAGCGCGATCATGCCGCCGCGCCGTTCGCGCAAGGCCCGCAAACCGCGCGCCGCCAGCACCAGTCCGAGCAGGCCGACATAGCCGATGGTGAGGGTGTTGGTGATGCGGTCGAGCGTTGCAGCCTCGGCCGTCGTTCCGAGCTGGCGGCGGGTGAGATTGTGCGTGCGCCATTCGCCGTCATCGGCATCGAGCATCACGCTGCGGCCGCCCTGGTAGACGCCGAGCAGCGACAGCGTCGGAATCAGCACGGCGGCCGCGAGCAGATAGGGCGCCCCACGCGTGAAGAATGGTTTCAGGCGAAGCCAGAAATAGATGCCGATGCAGCCGTGGATCCAGGCGATGGTGAGCAGGATCGTCATGGTCCAGATGCGGTTTGAGCTGAAGAAGAGATAAAGCTCCTGCGGGTAGAGCTTCTGGTGCCCATACAAGGTTTGGCCGAGCCGCACGCCGATCACATGCGCCATGACCAGCGCCGGAATGCTCAGTCCCAGCACGAGCTGGAGCGGCTCGATCGTCTTCCAGCGGAACTGCCGGCGCTGATACAGCGCGTAGACGCCGAGCCCCATATGGGTGAGAGCGGCGCCGTAGAACACGATCGCGACAGGCAGGAATTGCCAGAACGCCATGTGATAGTAGACGCCGGCCTCCATGGCATCGACCGAGATGTTGCCGAGCGCATGGTTGAGGAAATGGCTGATCACGTAAGCGAACAGGATGACGCCGCAGACCAGCCGCACCTGGCGCACGCCGGTCGAGCGGACGAGTTCGGTCATCTGTGCGAGAGCGGTGGCCATGATTCGGTTGTATCAGTTTCATCAACGAGAACAGCCAGCCTAGCGTTTAATTCCCGGAGTGGACAGCAGGGCCGGTCACATGCGCGGCAGGTTACGAAACCGTAGGGAATTCTAGGGTGGGCAAAGGCGCGCTCTTGTGCGCCGTGCCCACCGATCGGCACCCATTATGCCCACTGTCGTCCCCGACAAGCGCGCCCCCAGGCGCGCGCCGATCCGGGACCCCCGCGCGAGCGCTTGCGCTCGTCGCGATAACGACAGGGCGTGGTTGCAAGTCGTCGTCAAACTTCTCCCGTGGTGATCAGGTGCCCGGGCTTGCGACTACGTCGCGCCCCGGCACGACAGCGGTGTGTGCTGCACCTCCCACACATTGACTCCCCCTCTCAAGTCGGGGAAAAGCGCGGCCGTGACGATCGCTCCCGACATCTCTGCGAAGCCTGACGGCGCCCAGCGCCGGCTCATCCTCATGGCCGTGCTCGTCGTCGCCGCGATGACGGTACTTCGCATCGTCTACGCCTCCGCGCTCGAGCTGCGCACCGACGAGGCCTATTATTGGACCTGGTCGAAGGAGGGCGCGCTCAGCTTCCTCGATCATCCCCCCATGATCGCCTGGCTGATCCGCTTCGGCACGGCGATTTTCGGCGACACCACGCTCGGCGTGCGCTTCGGCGGAATCGTCGCCATGCTGGTGACGCAGCTGCTGCTCGCCGACATCGTCCGCCGTCTCACCCATGATGCCCGCGCGATCATGTTCGCGCTGCTGATGCCGGAGGCCGCGCTCTATTACGGCCTGCTGATGGCCAAAGTCGCGCCCGATGTCGCCATGATCCCGTTTGCGATGGCGATGATGTGGTCGCTGGTGCGGCTGGGGCAAAGCGGCGACGGACGGTGGTGGCTCGCGGCCGGACTGTTCGCCGGCCTGTCGCTGCTGTCGAAATTCACCGCGATCATGTTCGCGCCAGCGGTTGCGGCGTTCCTGCTGGTGCCGGATTGGCGCTGGCGCTGGCTGCGCAGCCCGTATCCCTACCTCGCGGTGCTGATCGCCATCGCACTATTCTCGCCGGTCTTGATCTGGAACGCGCAGCATGATTGGGCCTCGTTCCGCTTCCAGGGCGTGCGCGCCACCGCCAATTACGGCATCTCGTTGCGCACGATCGGCGACTACATCGGCCTGCAATTCGGCCTCGTCGGCTTCGTGATGCTGCCGGTGGTGCTGACGGGCCTCGGGATGACGGCGTGGCGCGGCTATCGCGCCCGCGAGCCGGTCGCGATCCTGCTCTCGACCGCGGTGCTGGTGCCGTTCCTCTATTTCCTCGTGAAGTCGATGACGCTCCGCGTCGGCGACACCTGGCCGATGTTCATGTGGCCGGTGGGCTTCGCCGCCACGGCCGTCAATCTCGTCGTGCTGTCGCGCGAGGGTTGGTCGGCAAGGCTGATCCGGTCGAGCGTGTTCTGGCTCGACACGGCGGTCGTCTCGGGCCTCGCCTTCGTCGTCATCGTGTTCCTGTATTACGTCGCAGCGCCCTGGAATCTGCTCGGCAAGATCGACCCGATCGGCGCCGAGGGCGGCTACGAGCAGGTCGCCGCCGGTGCGCAGGCCGCGCTCGACGAGACCGGCGCGACCTGGATCGCCACCACGGACTACCGCACCTACGCCATGATGCGCTGGCTGTTCCGCGGCCGCGTGCCCGTGATCGAGATCAACGAGCGCGGCCGCTTCCAGGATTTCGGCGATCCCGGCATGGACCGGATCAAGGGCCACGCCGGCATCTACGTCGGCCGCGTGCCGGACAATCGCGCCCCGGTGTGGGATTCGATCCCCGCGCAGCGCCAGCCGCTCGGTGACGTCGAACGCCGCTGGCGCGGTGTCCTGGCGGATACCTATGTGATTGAGAGGCTCACCGGCTGGACCCCGGAGCTGTCCCCGCCGAAGGACTCGCCGCTGTTCTGGTGGAAAGTGCTGGCCTCTCTCTCCCTCTCCCCGCAAGCGCGGAGAGGCGAAGTGGCTACTCCTCCTCGTCCTTCTTCCGCAGCAGATCCGTCGCGAGGTCCGACAGTTTTGGCGGCGGCAGGGCCGCGAACGGCAGCGGGCGCGTGACGTCGATCGCCGCCAACCCGAGCCTGGCCGTCAAGAGCCCGTTCAGCACGCCTTCGCCCAGCCGCTGCGACAGCTTTGCTGCAATCCCGTGCCCGAGCATCTGCTGCACCAGGCTGTCGCTTGCAGCCATGCCGCCGGTGATGGCGAGATGGGCGATGACGTGGCGGAGCAGGCGGATCATGCCGAGCGCGCCGGGACGGCCGCCGTAGAGATAAGCGAGCTGGCGGATCAGCCGCAGCGCTGCGACGAGCACGAACAGCACATCGATCGCCGCGCGGGGCGAGACCGCGGTCACGATCGAGACTTTTTGCGCGGCCGACGACACCAGCCGCCGCGCCTCCGCATCCAGCGGCGACATCAGCTCGCGCTCGGCGAGGCGGATCATGTCGGCGCCGTCGATGATCTCGCCGGCATGGCTTTCCAGCGTGGCGCGGGCGCGCGCCAGCTGCGGGTTCTGGTGCGCGATCTTGATGAGGTCCTGCACGATGACGCGGCTCTCCTTGCGGTCGTCGCTGGCAAGCACGGCGGCTGCGCGCTGATGCAGCTTTTCGATGGTCGCAAGACGCGCGAGCCCGAACGCCTCGCGTCCGATCACCACTGCAAGCGCGAGCGCGGTGACGAAGGCGAGGGCGAGGCCGACGAAGCCGAGGCTTTCGCTGCGCGCAAACAGATCCTCGATCAGATGAACGACACCGAGCCCGGTGCCGAGCAGCGTCAGCCCGGCGAGACCGGACCAGAACAGCGTGCCCCACGAAAATCGGCGCCGCGCCGGCAGCGCAGCTTCAATCGGCACCGGCAGCGCCTGCGGATCGTGCTCCGGCGTGATCTGGATGGTGGCGCGGCTGAGTCGGCTGATCTCGTCGGCTTCGGTGACGACGACGCCGGGATCGTCGAGCCGGAACGTTGCCGGCCGCCGCGGCTGGGATCGGTCGTTCATGCGAGCTTGTCTCCGATCAGGAACTGCAAGGCGCGGTCGAGGCGGATGTGTGGCAGCGCCGGCTCGCTCGCGCCTTCGCGCTCGAGCTTGGGCGGGCGGAAGCGCAGGAAACGGAAATCGCTTCTCTCGGCGGCCTCAGTTGACAGCCCGCGGAACGCGTCCCTGCCGTTGAACAGCGGCTCGGGATCCAGCGGCAGGTCGCCCGGAAAGGTAGCAACTTCGGTGTTGCCGTCGAAGAACTCGCCGCCGGCGCTTTCGCCCGCGGCCGGTGTTCCCAGGATCGACGGCAATTTGTCGCGCCCATGCGCGACCTGGGCTTCGCGCGTGGCGCGGACGGCTGCGAGCGCGACGACATCGATTCCCGCGCCGGTATTTTCCGCGCGCGCCACGGCGCGGCTCACCGCGCGGCGCAGCACGGCCTCGAGCCGGTCGTGGCTGGAATGATGCAGATGATCCGCCTTGGTCGCCGCGAACAGGATGCGGTCGATGCGCGGCCGGAACAGGCTGGAGAGGATGGTGCTCCGGCCGATGTTGAAGCAGTCGAGAATGCCGGCCAGCGCGGCCTCGAGATCGTGCAGCGCCTCGGGGCCGGAGTTGAATGCGGCGAGCGCGTCGGCCAGCACGATTTGGCGATCGAGCCGGGCGAAATGATCGCGGAAGAACGGCCGCACCACGACGTCCTTATAGGCCTCGTAACGGCGCACCATCATCCCCCACAGCGATCCCTCGCCCGCTTGCTCGCCCACGGGCAGGTCCAGCGGCGCGAAGGTCAGCGCCGGCGTGTCGGCGAGATTGCCGGGCATCAGGAAGCGGCCGGGCGGCAGCAGGCTCATCGCAAAGCGCTCGTCGCGGCAGGCGCGAAGATAGTTGGTGAAAAGCCTTGCGGCCGTGAGCGTCGCCTGCTCGTCCTCGCGCGCCTCCGGCTTCAGCGTTGCGAGATGCGCGTGCCAGTCCGCAGCCAGATGCGCCCGCGGCGCCTCGCGCGACAGCGCCAGGCTTTCGGCGGACCATTGCTCATAGCTCTTTTGCAGCAGCGGCAGGTCGAGCAGCCACTCGCCGGGATAGTCGACGATGTCGAGCGTCAGCGTGCGGTCGGCGCCGTTCGGGCGCTGGTAGTCGATGACGAGGCGCAGCTCGCTGATGTCGACCGTCGAGTTGGGCCAGCGCCGTTCCTCGATCAGCGCGCGCAGATGGTTCTCATAGGCAAATCGCGGCACGGCATCGTCCGGCTGCGGCGCCAGATGCGCCCGCGCGATCCGGCCCGAGGCATAGGCTTCGAACACCGGAAACCGCCCGCCGCGGGTGAGGCCATGGATCAGCGCGGTGATAAATACGGTCTTACCGGCGCGCGACAAGCCGGTGACACCGAGCCGCACCGTCGGGTTGAAGAAGTGCTCGCCATAGTCGATCAGCGCCCGGGCCGACAGGCGCGCCTCCTCGACCATGTCCTGGAAACTGAATGCCATATGAACGTTGAGGGGGCTCGGGCGAGGGATACGCAAAATGGACTAATCACAAAAATGGCAACTGCCTGAGGAAAATCAAGCTTTCATACTTCTACCGCCTTTGTCGGCAAATCAGCCGTTTGAACGACGCGCCGACGCCGAAAGACCGATAAAGAGGGGCATTGCCTCAAGCTTTCCCGGATTGCCATGACCGTCTTCCAACTGAAACAGTTCGCATCCTCCTCAGTCCACGCCGCGGCCGACGTGATCGGCTGGGACTACGATCGCGCCGAGGTGATCGCCGATGGAATCGTCCATGCGATCGGCGTCCTTGCCGGCCTCATCTCCGCGACCGTGCTGGTGGTGCTGACGGTGATCTATGCAACCGCGATCGACATCGTCGGCGTCTCGATCTATGTCGCCGGCCTGCTTTCGATGCTGGTGCTGTCGGCGATCTATAATCTCTGGCCGGTCTCGCCGGCCAAATGGCTGCTGCGCCGGTTCGACCATTCCGCGATCTACCTGCTGATCGCCGCGACCTACACGCCGTTCATCCTGGAAGTGAAGGACAGCGTGTTCGCATTGGTGCTGCTCGCTGGCGTCTGGTGCGTCGCCATCCTCGGCATCGTGCTGAAGCTGTTTTACCCCGGCCGGTTCGACCGCGTCTCGGTCGGAATTTACCTCGCGATGGGCTGGAGCGGCGTCATGCTCTACGACGCCGTGGTCAAGGCACTGCCTGCGCTCGCGCTGGGCTTCGTGTTTGCCGGCGGCATCTTCTACAGCCTCGGCGTGATCTTCCATGCCTGGCGACGGCTGCGCTTCCAGAATGCGATCTGGCACGGCTTTGTCTTGGCCGGCGCGGCATGCCATTATACCGCGGTGCTCGACCTCGTGTTGAGCTGAGCAGGACCGCGACGCGGAATAAGCGGCGCGGTATAAAGCGGTACAAGGCAAGAGGAGACGTCGCATGCAGGTGACCGGCAAGGTCGTGGTCGTCACGGGCGGCGCCAACGGCATCGGCAAGGCGCTGTGCGAGGCCTTTCATCATGCGGGCGCGGCCAAGGTCGTCGTCGCCGACATGGACGCCGCCAATGCGCGGGCGGTCGCCGCCACGGTGAACGGCGCGGCGTTCAAATGCGACGTCGCGCAGGAAAAGGACATCGCGCACGTCATCGAGGAGACCGAGCGGCAGTTCGGCCCCATTGATCTCTTCTGCTCCAATGCCGGCATCGGCGGCGGTTTCGATCCGATGTCGGAGAATGCCGGCGGTAACTCCGACGAGCCCTGGCAGCGCAGCTGGGCGATCCACGTCATGGCCCATGTCTATGCCGCGCGGCATCTGATCCCCCGCATGAAGGCGCGCGGCGGCGGCTATTTCCTCAACACCATCTCGGCGGCGGGCCTGTTGTCGCAGGTCGGCAGCCCGGCCTATTCGACGACCAAGCATGCCGCGGTCGGCTTTGCCGAGAACCTCGCGATCTCGCACAAGGCGCACAACATCAAGGTCTCGATCCTGTGCCCGCAGGGCGTCGACACCAACATGCTGCGCTCGATCCCGAAAGGCCCGCAATCCGGCGACGGCGATCTCACGCCGGAGCAGGTGGCCAAGGACGTGCTCGCCGGCCTCGAACAAGAGACGTTCCTGATCCTGCCGCACCCCCAGGTGCTCGGCTACATGCGCAAGAAGACCGAGAACTACGACCGCTGGATCGGCGGCATGGCGAAGATCCAGGCCAGGATGCGGGAGGAGTTCGGGAAGTGACCGTTAGCTCATCCCTGGGCGGTTCGCAGGACCGAACCCGAGATCTCGAGAGCGGGCTACGTTGCTAGCCACCGCTCGCGCCAAATACTCCCTATCGTCCCTGCCTGGTGCGCAATTGCGCTCGAGGCGGGGACGACGCGATCAATGCTTCTGCCCATACAGCACCGGCACCGCCGAATCCACGACGACTTCGACGAGGCTGGTGCCCTCAAACGCCATCCCGCGCTTGAGCGCCTCGCCGAGCTCTGCGGCCTTGCTCACCCGCGCCGCATGGCAGCCCATGCCCTCGGCGATCTTCACGAAATCGATCCCCGGCAGCTCCAGCCCGGGCACGTTGCGCACCTGCATTACCTGGCTGAACGAGCGCATCGCGCCATAGCCGGAATTGTTGATGACGACGATGCTCAGCGGCAGCTTGCGCTGCGCGGCGGTCCACAGCGCCTGGATCGAATACATCGCCGAGCCGTCGCCGATCAGGCAGACGGTGCGCTGCTTCGGCTTGCCGAGCGCCATGCCGACGGCAGCCGGCAGGGAGTAGCCGAGGCCGCCGCTCGCCATGGTGTAGAAGGAATCCTGGCCGCGCATCGGCAGGAATTTTTGCATCGCCGGCCGGTGCGAGGGCACTTCCTCGACCAGCGAGGCGCCATCCGGCATCGCCTGCGATAGCGAATGCAGCAGGAATTCGACCGGCAACGGATCGGCGGCCTGCGGCGCCGGCGGCAGCGTGCGTCCCTTCGGCGTAGCGCGCTTGCTTTCCGGCAGCATATCGAGCAGCAGGCTCAGCGCCGGCTTCATCGTCGCGATGATGCTGGTCCCGACCGGCGTCACCGCAGCCGCATCCGGATCGTCCGTGATCTGGAAGATCGTCGCGCCGCCGTCAAAGATCGCGGCGTGGCCCTCGACATGGAAGGTGAACACCGGTGCGCCGATGACGACGACGAGGTCGTGCTCCCGCAGCGCATCGGAGAGTTGTGCGGGCGAGGCATGCAGGAAGCCTGCGAATTGCGGGTGGCGCTCGGGGAACGAGCAGCGCGCCGAGAACGGGCTCACCCAGACGCTCGCCTTGGCCTTCTCGGCGACGCGCACCATCAAATCGACTGCCCCGGCACGATCGACGCCGGGGCCGACCACGAGGGCAGGGCGCTTTGCCGAGCCGAGTGCTGTGACCAGCGCCTCCATCGCTTCCGGGTCGGGACCGATCTCGCGGCTGACCTTGCGCGCCTCGACCGGCGCGCAGGCATGCGTCCAGTCGTCGATCGGGATCGACACGAAGGTCGGCCCGCAGGGCGGCTGCATCGCAGTGTAATAGGCCCGTGCGATCGCGGCCGGCACGTCCTCGGGTCGCGCCGGCTCGACGCTGTATTTGACGTAAGGCCGCGGAAATTCGGAGGCGCGCTCGGCATAGAGGAACGCCTGCAAGGGGAGGATCGAGCGCGCCTGCTGGCCCGCGGTGATCACCAGCGGCGTCTGGTTGCGATGCGCTGTGTAGATATTGCCGAGCGCGTTGCCGACGCCGGCCGCCGAATGCAGGTTGACGAAGCCGGCATTGCGCGTCGCCTGCGCATAGCCATCGGCCATGCCGACGGCGGAGGCCTCTTGCAGTGCCAGCACATAGTCAATGTCGTCGGGCCAATCGCTCAGGAACGGCAGCTCGGTCGAGCCGGGATTGCCGAACACTTTGTTGATGCCGAAGGCGCGCAGCAGGTCGAGCGTCGCCTGCTTCACGGTGACGGACTTGCTGCCGGTCTTGCCGTTCTTGGACATGGTTTCCGTCCCGTGTGCTTATTGTCAGGTTCGTCATTCCGGGGCGCGGAGCGAACCCGGAATCTCGAGATTCCGGGTTCGATGCTTTGCATCGCCCCGGAATGACGGTGACGGAGCTACCACACCGCCGTGCCCTTCATCGTCGGCTGCCCCTCCGCATTCGCGGTCCACAGCTCCATGCCCGCCTCGGTCTCATTGGCATTGACCGAAAACTCCGTGCCCTCGAACAGCGGCTGCACGCCGCGATAGGTAAACTTCTTCGGCGCCTTGCCGCCGCGCAGCTTTGCGGCCATCTCGATGATGAGCGCCGCCTGCAAGGGCCCATGGAAGATCAGGCCCGGATAACCCTCGACCTTGGTGACGTAGTCGCGGTCGTAATGGATGCGGTGGCCGTTGAAGGTCAGCGCGGAATAGCGGAACAGCAGCACGGGATCGGAGACATGCGTCTCGCGATGCTGCGCCTTCGGCGGCGCAGGCGGCGCCTTCGCAGTGGTGGGCACGTTGCTGGTCATCTCGCGATAGACGATGTCCTGCCGCTCGCGGATCGCAGTGCCGCGCGGGGAGGAGATGCTGTGCTCGACCGAGACGAAGCACAGCGTGCCGGTCGAGCCCGTCTTCACCTGCACATCGGCAATGCGCGAGGTTCGCGTCGATTCATCGCCGACCTGCAGCGGCAGCAAGAACTCGATCTCGCCGCCGGCCCACATCCGGCGCGGCAGCGGCACCGGCGGCAGGAAGCCGCCGCGGGTGGGGTGGCCGTCCGGCCCGAGCATCGACATCGGAAACACCGGCTGCGCCAGGCACCAATGCACCGTGAACGGTGCGGCATCGCCGTTTTTGGGCTCGCCGACCTCCTGGAACAGCGTCGCGCGCAGGCCTTTCACGAGCTGCGCGGTGACGATGTCGGTCGCCTCCGTGCTGCGGCCGATCCATTGCCGCAAGTGATCGATGTCGAGCTTCTCGGTCATGACGCCTCGCTCTGTTGCTTGTTCTGGGGCTTTTCGCCGATCGCGGGCACAGCGCCATAAGTGCGCGTCTCGCCGACGATGATCGGGGCCGGCGCGGGATAGCTGACGCGGCCGTTCGGCGTATCGACCTCGATGCGGCGCAGATGCGGATGGTTGGTGAGGTCGGCCATGGTGTTGACCTCGGCAAAGGCGATGTCGGCGTCCGACAGCCGCTTCAGCAGCTCGTCGCGCGTCATCTTGCCGAAGATATCGGCGACAATCGTGTCCGTGAAATCGCGGTTGCGCACGCGCTCGACCATGTTGGCGACGCGCGGATCGGCCGGAAGATCCGGCTGGTCCAGCACCTTCACGCATAGCGTCTTCCACTCGCGCTCGCTCTGGATCGAGATCAGGATGTCCTTGCCGTCCTTCGAGGTGAACACGCCGTAGGGAGCGATCGAGGGATGGCGCAGGCCCATGCGCTTGGGCGGATTGCCGGCTTCGGAGTTGAGCAGCGGCACAGTGCACCAGTCGGCCATGACGTCGAACATGGAGATGCGGATATCGGCACCCTTGCCAGTGCGCCCGCGCCCGATCAGCGCCTCCAAAATCGCCGCATGCGCGGTGGCGCCGGTCGCAACGTCCACGATCGACATGCCGACGCGCGAGGCGCCATCGGGATTGCCGGTGATCGAGGCGAGTCCGCTCTCGGCCTGGATCAAGAGATCATAGGCCTTGCGATGGGCGTAGGGACCTTCGTCGCCATAGCCGGTGATCGTGCACGAGATCAGTTTTGGATAGTCCTTCAGCAAGCGCTCGCGCGAAAAGCCGAGCTTGTCCATCGAGCCCGGCTTCAGATTCTGGATCAGCACGTCGGCGCTCGCGATCAGCCTCTCCAACTCGGCGCAGCCTTCCTTCGTGGCAAGATCGACCACGACGGATTGTTTCCCGCGGTTGAGCCACACGAAGTAGCTGCTCTGGCCCTTCGCCGCCGCGTCATAGCCGCGGGCGAAATCGCCCTCGGGCCGCTCGATCTTGATCACCTCCGCGCCGGCATCGGCCAGGCGCGAGGAGCAAAACGGCGCCGCCACCGCCTGCTCGACCGCAATCACCCTGATCCCGTCAAGTGCTCCCATGATGCGACCTCAGTACGAGCGCGGCATGCCGAGCACATGCTCGGCGACAAAGGACAGCACGAGGTTGGTCGAGATCGGCGCGACTTGATAAAGCCGGGTCTCGCGGAACTTGCGCTCGACGTCGTATTCCTCGGCAAAGCCGAAGCCGCCATGGGTCTGGATGCAGGCATTCGCCGCTTCCCACGACGCATCCGCCGCCAGCATTTTTGCCATGTTGGCCTCCGCGCCGCAGTCAAGCCCGGACTCGTATTTGCGCGTGGCTTCCTTCACCATCAATTCAGCGGCGCGCATCGACGCGTAGGCCTTCGCGATCGGGAACTGGATGCCTTGATTTTGGCCGATCGGCCGGCCGAAAACGCTGCGTTCCTTGGCGTAGTTCGTCGCCTTCGCGATGAACCATTTGGCATCGCCGACGCATTCGGCCGCGATCAAAATGCGCTCGGCATTCATGCCGGAGAGGATGTAGCGGAAGCCCTTGCCTTCCTCGCCGATCAGATTCTCCGCCGGCACCTTCATGTCGGTGAAGAACACCTCTGTCGTGGCGTGGTTCATCATGGTGCGGACCGGGCGGATCTCGAGCCCATTGTTCTTGGCCTCGCGCATGTCGACGATGAAGACCGACAGACCATCGGTGCGCTTCTTGACCTGCTCCTTCGGCGTGGTGCGCGCCAGCAGGATCATCAAATCGGAATGCTCGGCGCGGCTGGTCCAGATCTTCTGGCCGTTGACGATGTAGCTGTCGTTGCCTTCCTTGCGCGCAAAGGTCTTCAGCGAGGAGGTGTCGGTGCCGCTGGTCGGCTCGGTGACGCCGAAGGCCTGCAGCCGCAACTCGCCGCTCGCGATCTTCGGCAGGTATTTTGCCTTCTGCTCGGCATTGCCGTGCCGCAGCACGGTGCCCATCGTGTACATCTGGGCATGGCAGCCGCCGCCGTTGCAGCCCGCGCGCTGAATCTCTTCGAGGATCGCCGCCGCCGCCGAAAGCTTCAGTCCCGCGCCGCCATATTCTTCCGGGATCAGCACCGAGAGATAGCCGGCCTCGGTCAGCGCATCGACGAAGGCCTTGGGATAGGCCATCTCGCGATCGAGCTTGCGCCAATACTCGCCGGGAAACTGCGCGCAGAGCTTTGCGACGGCTTCGCGGATGTCGGCGTGATCGTCGGTGTGGTGTTCGTCACTCATGGCGTTTCCCGTATCTAGCGGCAGTTAAGATAACGCCGGCCGATGCTCTGGCGTTGTGAAAACAACGTCAGCCCCCTATGCTCATTTGCTATAGCGTATGGAGTAGCCTTCCAGGATTGGCAAGCATGGATTTCCGGCAGCTCAGGACCTTCAGTTGCGTGGCGGAGCTTGGCAGCCTGTCGAAGGCCTCCGACACGCTGCGCGTGGCGCAGCCGGCGCTCTCCCGGCAGATCAAGCTCCTGGAACACGAGCTGCGCACCGATCTGTTCACCCGCAACGGCCGCGGCATGGTGCTGACCGAAGCCGGCCGTCTGCTGCTGGCGCGCACCTCCGGTATCGTGCGGCAGATCGACCAGATCCGCGACGACATCCAGTCGGCCAAGGGGCCGCCGTCGGGCCAGGTCGTGCTCGGCCTGGTTCCGACCGTGAGCTGTGTGCTGTCGGCGCGTTTTGCACGGCGTTGCGTCGATAAATTTCCAGGCATCTCGCTGCGCATCGTCGAGAGCTACAGCGGGCATCTCGTCGAATGGCTGCATCGCGGCGAGATGGATCTCGCCATCCTCTATGGCCGCTCGGCCGATCTTCATCTCAACGTGCAGAGCCTGGGGCGCGACAACATCGTCGCGGTCGGCCCGCGCGGCTGCGGCCTCGCGCGCAAGAAGAACGTCGACATTGGTTGGCTGCTGCGGCAGCGGCTGGTGCTGCCCAGTCATTCCCACGGTCTCCGCGCGCTGATCGAGCACGCCGCCGCCCAGCGCAAGATCAAGCTCAACGTCCAGCTGGAGGCAGATTGCTTCCGCGTGCTGACGAGTCTGGTTGAGGAAGGGCTTGGGTTCGCGCTCTTGCCGCCCTCGTCGGTCCATGGCGAGGTCGCGGACGGGCGGCTGGAAACGGCAATGGTCTCCAAGCCGATGACACGCGAGCTCATTTTTGCCTCTCCGATCGATCGCCCGCCTTCGACAGCGTCCCTCGCCATCACCGCACTCCTGCGCGACGAGGTCGCCGCCTGCCGCAAGGACGGCGTGTGGGACATCAAATTGAGTTAGATGCGCTCGTGTCGTAGACCAGCCAGGCGCGGTCGGCCCTTCGCATCCTTTGCGAGCTGCCATGCCGGAATTTTATAGCTGGGCTGGGATGCCGCGCGTTTGATGCACAGGTGCACCCAAAACCTCGTCATTGCGAGCGCAGCGAAGCAATCCAGGAATCCCTCCGCGGTGGCAGTCTGGATTGCTTCGTCGCAAGAGCTCCTCGCAACGACGAAGGATGGCGCCGCTACCCCGGAATCCGCACCGGCAGCGACTCATATCCCTTGATGAAGCTCGAATAGATCCGCTTGGGTTCGCCGACCACCTCGATGCGGTCGAAGCGCTTCAGCATCTCCTCCCAGACGATCTTGAGCTGCAATTCGGCAAGCCGCATGCCGACGCAGCGGTGGATGCCGAAGCCGAACGACAGATGCGTGCGCGGGCGCGGGCGGTCGATGATGAAGTCGTTCGGCCTCTCGAACATGTCCTCGTCGCGGTTGCCCGAGACGTACCACATCACGACGCGGTCGCCCTTCTTGATATGCTTGCCGCCGATCTCGGTATCCTGGAGCGCGGTGCGCCGCATATGCGCGAGCGGCGTCTGCCAGCGGATCACCTCGGGCACCATGGAATCGATCAGCGCGGGATTTTCGCGCAGCTTGTCGTACTGGTCCGGATTCTCGTTCAGCGCCAGCACGGAGCCGGTCATGGTGTTGCGCGTAGTGTCGTTGCCGCCGACGATGAGCAGGATGATGTTGCCCATGAGGTTGTCGGGGTCCATGAAGCGCGTGGCGTCGTTATGCGCCATCAGCGACAACAGGTCGTTGCGCGGCGCGGAGTTGACGCGCTCGTTCCAGAGCTTCGACATATAGGCATAGCACTCGTCCATCTCGCGGCGGCGTTCCTCGGCGGACGCGACGATGCCGCTCTTGGGCAGCGCGGTCGAGACGTCGGACCAGCGCGTCAGCTTGCGCCGCTCCTCCCAGGGGAAGTCGAACAGCGTCGCCAGCATCTGCGTGGTCAGCTCGATCGAGACGCGCTCGACGAAATTGAAGGTCTCGTTGCGCGGCAGGTTGTCAAGCACGGTCTGCGAGCGCTGCCGGATCAGCTTGGCCAATTCGTCGAGATGGGTCGGCGTGAACATCGGCGAGACCGTCTTGCGCTGCGCCGAATGGCGGGGCTGGTCCATGGCGATGAAGCTCGGCCAGTCATAGCCTTCCGGCACGTCGCGGATCGAGATGCCGCCAAGCGTCGAGTCCGAGGAGAAGATGCCGTGATTGGTGTCGACATGCATGATGTCGTTGTATTTCACCACCGACCAGTACGGCTCGATCGGCGCGTTGGTGCAGTAATGCACCGGCTCTTCCTTGCGTAGCCGCTCGAACCACGGCCACAGCGTGTCGTCCTGGAACAGCCTGGGAGCGCCGGGGTGGAACTGCGCCAGCGGCGTCGCATAGGCCTCCTCGCGCGCCCTGCGCATGCGTTCGGCCTTGTCCGCTTTAACCGGCGCTTGGAAGTTCATGGTGGTGGCTCCAGGTTGGTTTCTCACCTCTCCCGCTTGCGGGAGAGGTGAGCGCGCAGCGCCGGGTGAGGGCTTTCTCCTCTTGGGCATTGTCCCATTGTGGAGATACCCTCTCCCCAGCCTTCCCCCGCAGGCGGGGGAGGGGCGCAGCTTCTTTGCGGATGTTGCTCGAACTCATCATTTTGCGAATCTACGCCGCAATCTTCACCGGCAACGTCTCCAGCCCCTTCACGAAACTCGAATAGACCCGCTTCGGTTCGCCGACCACGTCAATATGGTCGAAGCGCTTGAGAATCTCTTCCCAAATAATCTTGAGCTGGAGTTCAGCAAGCCGCAGGCCCACGCAGCGATGGATGCCGAAGCCGAAGGAGAGATGCGTGCGGGGACGGGCGCGGTCGATGATGAAGTCGTAGGGCTTTTCGATCGCCTCCTCGTCGCGATTGCCCGAGACGTACCACATCACGACCTTGTCACCCTTCTTGATCTGCTTGCCGCGGAACTCGAAATCGGAGAGCGCGGTGCGCCGCATATGAGCGAGCGGCGTCTGCCAGCGGATCACCTCCGGCACGAAGCTGTCGAGCAGCGCGGGGTTTTCGCGCAGCTTGCGATATTGCTCCGGGTGCTGGCTCAGCGCGAGAAGCGAACCCGACATCGTGTTGCGCGTGGTGTCGTTGCCGCCGACGATCAACAAGATGAGATTGCCGAGGAAGTTCTTGGCATCCATGTCGCGCGTCGCGGCGCCATGCGCCATCATCGACAGGAGGTCGCTCTTCGGCGGCTGCGCGATGCGCTCCTTCCAGAGGCGTGAGAAATACGCCGCGCATTCCGTCAGCTCGGCCTGTCGCTCGTCCTCGGTCGCCACTAAGCCGTCGGGACCGGGGATGGTGGTGGCGATGTCGGACCAGCGCGTCAGCTTGCGGCGGTCCTCCCAGGGAAAGTCGAACAGCACCGCGAGCATCTGCGTGGTGAGCTCGATCGAGACCTGGTCGACCCAGTCGAACACCTCGCCGCGCGGCAGATTGTCCAGGCACTCGGCCGAGCGCTTGCGGATGTTGATGGCGAGATTGTCCAGGTGCGTCGGCGTGAACATCGGCGCCACGGTCTTGCGCTGCGCCGCGTGGCGCGGCGGGTCCATCGAGATGAAGCTTTCGCGGCGCAGATCCGGATCGATGTCGCGGATGGTGATGCCGCCGAGCGCGGAGGCCGAGGAGAACACCGCATGGTTGGTCTCGATCTCCATGATGTCGTTGTAGCGCGTCACCGACCAATACGGCCCGAACATCGAGTGCTCGCAATAGTGCACGGGATCCTCGCGGCGCAGGCGGTCGAAATAGGGCCAGAACGTATCGGTCCTGAACAATTCAGGATCGCCTGGATCGAACTGCTCCAGCGGCAGTGACGACGCCCGCTCGCGCAATGCGTCGAGCTTGGACGCGCTCTCCATGGTCCCATGCATGACCGTTCTCCCTGGCTTCCCACGCGCCTTTTTATGAATTCTGCGCCGCGGTATTTGATTTGCAATTACAGCCGGTTGTCTGCGCCGGAGCAAGGGAGAGTTTTGCCGCATCCAACCTTTGCGAGAGGCATTCGGGCGAATGTCACGTGGATGTGTCAACGTGATCTCCCGCACGCTGCTGCCCAGCAATCCAGCGAGAAATCGACTGGAAACGAGGTCAATCGAACCCCCTCATGTTGGGGACCGACTAATCTTGTGATCTATAGTTTGGCCGTAAGCACCCCGAGGTTGCCGCCGTGAACGACATGAAATGGACCCCAATCGGGTCCAAACCCTTACCGCCGCCGCTGCCGCCGACGCGCGTCGATTTCACCGGCAACCGCACCAAGTTCCGGAAAATGGTCACCACGGGTGCCATGCTGGAGCTGGCCACCTTCGGCTTCTACCGGTTCTGGCTGGTCACCGACATCCGCCGTCATCTCTGGTCGAACACTTCGATCGACGGCGACGCCGCCGAATACACCGGGCGGGGCAAGGAGCTTTTGATCGGCTTGCTGTTCGCGCTCGCGATCCTGGTGCCGATCTATCTCGCCTATTTCCTCATCGGCATCGAGTTCGAGCGCTGGCAGGGCTTCGCCTCGACGCCGCTGTTCATCAGCTTCTACGCCTTCGGCCAGTTCGCGATCTTTCGCGCGCGGCGCTATCGGTTGACGCGCACGGTCTGGCGCGGCGTGCGGTTCTGGATGGACGGCTCGGGCTGGGCCTATTCGTTCCGGGCCATGGCGTGGGGCCTGCTGCTATTTCTCACCCTCGGCCTGGCGCTGCCCTGGCGCGAGGCTTCGCTGGAACGCTACAAGATGCGGCACACCCATTACGGCGATTTGCGCGGCGATTTCGAAGGCGACGGCTGGACCTTCTTCAAGCGCGGCTGGTGGCTGTGGCTGCTCAGCCCGATCGCGCTCATCATCTTCCCGTTGGCCCCGTTCTTCTACGCCGAGTTCAAGGCGCGCGAATGGCGCTGGTGGCTCGACGGCATCCGTATCGGCGGCGTCAGCGTGTCTTCGGAGTTGCCGCACAATGCCTTCTACGGCCTGTACTGGAAGGTGATCGGCTGGTGGCTGCTGCTGAGCACCATCTTCGGCTTCTATATCGGCGGCGCCATAGCGCTTGCCAGCAAGCTGACCGGCCTCCCGGCCGATGAGGTGTTCGGGCCCAATGCTCATGGAGCCAACATCGCTATGCTGGTGATGATGGTCGTCGGCTATTTCACCGTTGCCCTCGCGGTCAACATCATCATGCGCGTCTATCTTCAGCGAGATCTCTGGGCCAAGGTGCTGGAAACGGTCGAGGTGCACAATATCGGCGCGGCCGCGGATGTACGCGGCAGCGGCGAGCTTGCCAGCGCGCTCGGCGAAGGCTTTGCCGACGGGCTGGATGTCGCGGGATTCTGATCTGTGAGCGAGCTGTTCACCGGGCCCCCGGCGCAGTCGGCCAAGCCGACCATCTTCTTCGACGGCGTGTCGAGCCGCAGGCGGCAAGTGACGCTGGTGCTCGGCGATGCCCTCGAGATCGTCGAGGAGGGCGCAGCACCGGTGCGCTGGGCCTATGCCGACATCCGCCGCGCCGACAGTCCGGCCGGCATCTTGCGGCTTTCCTGCACGACCGCGCCGCCTCTGGCGCGGCTCGAGGTCCGCGACGTCACCCTGGCGACGCAGGTGATCGTCCGCTGTGCGCGGCTCGACGAGCACCAGACCTCGCGCCGCGGGCTGGCGAAAATCGTCGGCTGGTCGGTGGCCGCCGCCGTGTCCATCGTCTGCGTCGTGCTGTTCGGCGTGCCGCTCGCGGCCGACCGGCTGGCGCCACTGGTGCCGAAGCCGATCGAGCGCCGCATCGGGGATGCCTCCGAAGTCCAGGTGAAGACCATCTTCGGTGGCAGCGTGTGCGAAGAGCCCGCGGGCAAGGCCGCGTTCACCAAGCTCGTCAACCGCCTGCGCGATGCCGCCGGCCTCGACGACGATGCCATGACCGCCGGAGTGCTGCCGAGCTCGGTGCCGAATGCGTTCGCGCTGCCGGGCGGCAAGGTCTACGTGCTGAGGGGGCTGCTCGACAAGGCACAAAACCCCGACGAGCTCGCCGGCATCCTCGCCCACGAGCTCGGCCATCTCAAGCACTACGACAACATGCGCGGCCTGATCTACAACGGCGGCACCTCGTTCCTGATCGGCCTGTTGTTCGGCGACGTCACCGGCTCGAGCGCCGTGATCTTCGCCTCGCGCAGCGTGGTCGAAGCCTCCTACTCGCGCGAGGCCGAGACCGGCGCCGACACCTTCGCGATCGAGATCATGCACAAGCTCGGTCGCTCGCCAAAACCCGCGGCCGAGCTGATGTTCCGCATCACCGGCAAGGAAGGCGGCAGCGGCTTCACGATCCTGGCGAGCCATCCGCTGACCGAGGACCGTCTCGCGCGGATGACGAAAGAGGATCGCCCCGCCAGTGGCCCGCCGCTCTTGAGCGACAAGGAATGGCAGGCGCTGAAGGGGATTTGCGGCAGCGGGAAGGTTTAGCGCGGGATGAGCTTTGCTTGAATTGGTGCGAGCCCAGAACTCGAAGCACCTCTCCCGAAGGGAGAGGTAAGCAACGGACAGCCAACTGGGCCTAACATCATTGTCTCTGAACTACCGCGTCCCGTAGGCGCGGTCGCCGGCGTCGCCGAGGCCCGGCAGGATGAAGCCGTTCTCGTCGAGACCTTCGTCGACCGCGGCGGTCCAGATCGGCACGTCCGGATGCAGTCCGCGCAGCCGCTCCAGTCCTTCCGGTGCTGCGATCAGGCAGGCGAGGCGGATGTCCCTGGCGCCGCGTTCCTTCAGCCGGTCGATCGCGGCGACGGCGGTGTTGGCGGTGGCGACGACAGGCGTCACCACGATGGCGAGACGCTCACCGAGATCGGACGGTGATTTGAAGAAATATTCGACCGCGGCAAAGCTGTGCGGCTCGCGATAAAGACCGATATGGGCGACGCGCGCGGTCGGGACCAGGTCCATCATGCCGTCGACGAAGGTGGTGCCGGCGCGCAGCATCGGCACGAACACCAGCTTCTTGCCGGCGATCTTGGCCGAGTGCATCGTCGCCAGCGGCGTATCGATCACGGTGTCGGCGAGCGGCAGATCGCGCGTCACCTCGTAACACAAGAGCATGCCGATCTCCTTGATCAGCTCGCGAAACGATTTGGTCGAGATGGATTTGTCCCGCACCAGCGTCAGCTTGTGCTGCACCAGCGGATGATCGACGATCGTGACGCCTTCCATGATCGGTTGCTCCTGAAATTCATCAAGTGGGTGCGTGAGCGACAATAGGGTCAGAAAACCGTGCCGTCGCTGATCACCTTGAGCGGCGGCGAACCATCTGGGCGGCGCGCAAAGGCAATCGCGCGGCCCGCGGCCCAGGTGCCGCCTTCGAGGATGCTGGCGAGCGGCAATGTCTCGGGCGTGCGGCCAAGTTTCGCGCGAATGAGTTCGGCGAGCCGGTCGAGCAACGCGACCGTCAGCGCGCGCCATTCGACGACGAGCAGGGAATCCACCGGATGCGCGCGCTCGGCATCCGCGGCGTCGCGCAGGCGCAGCACCTCGTGATCGACGAACAGGCCGCCATTGCGGTATTCGGCAAGCCCGGTGAGGCCGTCGATGTCGGTGACAACAAAGCCTGCGCGCTGGAGCGGCTCGATCAGCGAATAGCTCAGCCATTGCGACAGCTTGTGCAGCGGCACGAGGCCCGCGGTTACGTCATCCGTCTTGAGCGCAGGGTGATGCCAGCAATCGCCGAGCGGGACGCCCGCGAGCTCGAGCCGCGATGGCCAGATCGGCCCGAGCTGGTTCAGCACCGCGGACAAGATCGCCGGCGCGGCGATAGCACCGCTTACGGCTCGGGCCGCGATGTGGTCGAACAGCCCGCCGGGCCGCGGCGTGTCCTGCAGGCCGAAAATGTCCGCACGCCCGGCAATCAGCCGGCCCAGGCGCCGCAGCAGATCGGTGCGTCCCTCCAGCCCGAGCAGCGGATTGGCATCGCTTACCTGAAAGGCTGATGTGAGCGCCGCGAGCGGCAGCTCTGCGAGCACGCCCGCGTCGGCCCTGAATGGCGCGCGGGCATCGCCGGAGAAGAGTCCGGTTGCGAACATGTCGAGGCTCGCGATCGCCAGCCCCTCGGACCGCCCGATGCTTTCCCCTGTCACCGCGTCACGATAGCGCCACGCGGCACCTGCGCCGGCGTCGAGCAGCACGCTGACGATGGCGAGATCGAACTCGGTGCGCGCCCGTGCCGCGCGGTCGGGCCAGGATGCGGCGTCGGCGAGCCGCGCCCAGCGATCGATGCCGCCAAGCACGAAATGCCGCCAGCGCGCATGGAAGGGAATGTCCAGCGCCGGATAGGCTTTGCGCGTCACCGCTAACACGGCCTCCGCGACGCAATCCATGCGGCCGAGATCGATCGTGAAGTGACTCAAGCCGCCGGCGAGGCCGGTCTCGAGCATCTGCCCGGCCCGCGCGCGCACCGCCGTCGCGGTGAGCAGCGAGCGCGCCTGTCGTTCCAAAGCGTTCGCCATCGCGCGATCAGTATTTTTCCAGCGAACGCCCGACCACGCCGTCCACGTCCTTCTCCGGCGCGATGTCGGTCGAGTAGTAGCCCGCGGCCTTTTTGGCGGCGATCTCGACATGGGCGTCGGCCGGGATCAGCTCGGGCGGGATCGGCACACGCTCGACGATGTCGATGCCCTGCGAGGTCAGCGCGTCGTATTTCATGTCGCTCATCGACAGGAAGCGGTCGATGCGCTTCAGGCCGAGCCAGTGGATCGTATCCGGCATCAGCTGCTGGAAGCGTGCGTCCTGGACGCCGGCGACGCATTCGGTGCGCTCGAAATAGGCGGCGGCCGCATCGCCGTCCTCCTGGCGCTTGCGCGCATTGTAGACCAGGAATTTCGTGACCTCGCCGAGCGCGCGGCCTTCCTTGCGGTTGTAGACGACGAGCCCGAGCCCGCCCTCCTGCGCGCCGCGCGCGGATTCCTCGATGCCGTGGATGAGGTAGGGCCGGCAGGTGCAGATGTCGGAGCCGAACACGTCGGAGCCGTTGCACTCGTCATGCACGCGGCAGGTGATTTTTGTGCGATGGTCCGGCAGTTTTGTCACATCGCCGAACAGATAGACGGTGGTGCCGCCGATCGGCGGCAAGAACACCTTCAGGTCCGGCCGGGTCACGAGCTCGGGGAACATGCCGGCGGTCTGCTCGAACAGCGTGCGCCGCAGCTCGGTCTCGTTGGTGCCGAACCGCGTCGCAAGGCCAGGCAGGTACCAGACCGGATCGATCGCGATCTTCACCACCGAGACGCTGCCATTGGCGTGCACGACCTCGCCGTCGGCGCGCAGCCGCTTCGCGGCCAGCGCCTCGCGGATCTCCGGCAGATCGAGCCGCGCGCGCGTCACGGCGATGCTCGGGCGGATATCAACGCCCTCGGCGATGTCCTTGCCGAAATTCTCGGCGACGAGATGCCCCCACGGATCGAGCGCGACGATCTTTGCGGGATCGCGCCATTGCTCGAACGGACCGATGGTCGCGGCCGGAAAGGTGTTGGTGAGATCTGGCCGGCGGATCGGATCGAGCGCGCCGGCGGACACTGCGAGCGCGCGGTACATCGCATAGGAGCCGCCATGGCTGCCGATCACGTTGCGATCCCCGGCGCGCGACACCGTGCCGATGATCGGCCCGCGGGCGTGCGCGTCTGCGGCGCCCCAATGGATCGGATAGGCGGCTTTCTTGCCCGGCTCCGGATGGGAGGTCAGGCGGATATGCTCGGTACGGTTCGCGCGGCTCATGTCCAGGCTCCCAAAAAGCCAACGGCCCGCCGCTCGGACGGGCCTGGCTCACCTGCATCGCCCATGCAGAGCACCGGCGACGCAAGCTCAATCCAACATATTGTAGCGGCGAGCCACGACAGACAAGTTAATCGTGCCGTCGGGGCGGGCTGCTTCGTCCCATGAGATATGGCGCGCGGCTGCCAGGCGCCATGGTCCGGCGGACCGCCGGGGTCCGGCGGCTCGTGCGGCGAAATGCGTAACATATTGAAATTACTATATTTATAAGGATTCGGCGGAGCCGCGGCGGGCGCTGGCGTGCCATGCTCCGCGCGCGGTGGCGTGGCCACGACCGACTGGATAAGCCGCCTGCATTCGGACATATGGTCCGGATCGGCTCTGCCCCGGAGAATGCCATGTCCACCGCCGCCTACATCGATCCCCGCAACGGAAAGCTCTACTCGCTCGACCAACCGCGCTGGTGCTCGGACGAGCGCACGCCGCTGCTGGTGACGCCGGGGGCGGGGATCGCGCGCGACGATATCGACAGCCGCACGCGCTCGCTCTGGCGCTACCGCGCGGCGCTGCCGGTCGACGTCAAGAATCCGATCACGCTCGGCGAAGGCTGCACGCCGCTGGTTCAGCAGGGTTGGGGCGATCTGCGCCCGTTCTTCAAGCTCGAATGGTTCAACCCGACCGGCAGCTTCAAGGACCGCGGCTCCTCGGTGATGCTGTCCTTCCTGCGGCAGATCGGCGTCGACGCCATCCTGGAAGACTCCTCCGGCAATGGCGGCTCGTCGATGGCGGGGCTGGGTGCCGCCGGCGGCATGCGCGTGAAGATTCTGGCGCCAGTCTCGACGTCGCCGGCCAAGATCGCGCAGGTGCGCGCTTACGGTGCGACGGTAGAACTCGTCGAGGGGCCTCGAGAAGAGTCGGAAGCCGAGGCCATCCGCCAGTCGAGCCAGACTTTTTATGCCAGCCACAATTGGCAGCCGTTCTTCCTCGAAGGCACCAAATCGCTCGCCTATGAGATCTGGGAGGACCTCGGCTTCCGCGCGCCCGACAACGTCATCGTCCCCGTCGGCGCCGGCAGCAGCCTGCTCGGCTGCGCCTTCGGCTTTCGCGAGCTCTTGAATGCCGGCCAGATTACAAGGCTGCCGCGCCTGTTCGCGGCGCAGCCGCTCAATTGCTCGCCGATCGATGCGAGCTTCAAGGCCGGCGTCGATACGCCCGTCGCGCGCGAGGTGAGCAAGACCATTGCGGAGGGCACCGCGATCAAGAACCCGCTACGCCTGCGCGAGATCATCGCCGCCTTGCGCGAGAGCGGCGGCGGCACCATCGCGCTCACCGAGGACGAGATCGTCACCGCCCTGCGCCGCCTCGCGCGTCAGGGCCTGTTCGCCGAGCCGACCAGCGCCAGCGCAGCGGCGGCGCTGGACAAGCTCTCTGCTGCCGGATCGATCAGGACGAACGAGACCACGGTCGCCGTCCTCACCGGCACGGGCCTCAAGGCCGCGACCACGGTCGCCGATCTCGTGCAGTAGCGGAAGCGGCGCTGGATTTACCCTCCCCTCCAGGGGAGGGTAAGAGCAGCTCACTCCTTCAGATCATTCACCTGCTTCACCCAGGCGCGCACGTCCGCGAGCACTTGCGGCAGCACGGCCCTGACCTCCGGCACGGTCATGCCGGCCTTGATACGGGGGTCGTAGAGCAGGTTGAGGATGTACTGGTCGTAGACGTCGAAATAGCCCATCGAGACGTTGTCGTTGAACATGGTCCAGGGCACGCTCGTGGTGTCGTTGATCGGTCCGAGCGATTGCAAGAGCTCCTCATAGGCGCAGTCGAGGAAGGTGAAGTCGCCATTGTCGACGGTGAGGATGACGTCGGAATGCTCGATCTCGAAATTGTCGTTCTTGCGGAAGCCGGACAGGCATTGCGGATCGAGCGAGGTGCGGATCTCGCGCGCCTTGTCCACGCCGTAGAAGGTCGCGATGGTGCGGAAGAGATCGCGGTCGCGCACGAGCTTGACCCGCACGTTCGCCGCCTCGCTGGTGGCGGTCATGGCGATGTCGAGATGCTGCACGCGCTTGCCGATGTCGGCGACGACTTTTGCCAGCTGCGCCTTGCGGTCGGCGCGGTCGCTCTCGGCGTAGACCCGCACCGGCCCGTCGAACTTGCGGATGCGATCGACACGGCCGGCGAGGTGGTATTCGGCGCCGAACGCCGTCTTCAGGAAACCTTCGACGATCTCGCCGTCGGTAAAACTCTTTTTCTCGCTGCGCTGGCGCGAGGCGATCGCGGGCAATTCGCCTGCGGCCATGGTAGCGGTGTCAGGCACGGATGTGAGCGCGGCGAACGCCAGCAGGGCGAGGCGGACGGCAGCCGCGGGCTGGTTGAATGCGCTCATCGTCGCGCGACGCTGCCGTATTCGCCGCGCGCGCACAAGACCACAAATTCACGCGTGTGGCGGGTTCCAGGCGCTCAAGCACGATGCCGAAGGGTGGGCAAAGGCGCAAAGCGCCGTGCCCACCAACTCAAAATGGTGGCCACGCCAAAGGACCGCGCGTTGGCGCGTTCCTTCGGCTTTGCCCACCGTACGGAAGTTCGCGCAGGCCTTAGTTGTTCAGCACGACCACGGTGGTCCCGACCGAGACGCGGCTGTAGAGGTCGGTGACGTCCTCGTTGGTCATGCGGAAGCAGCCTGAGGACACCGCCTGGCCGATCGTCTCCGGCTCGTTGGAGCCGTGGATGCGGTACAGCGTCGAGCCGAGATACATCGCGCGCGCGCCGAGCGGGTTCTCGATGCCGCCCTTCATGTGGCGCGGCAGGTCGGGGCGGCGGGCCAGCATCTGCGAGGGCGGCGTCCAATCCGGCCATTCCTTCTTGGCGGTGATCCTGTGCACCCCGCCCCAGCGGAAGCCGTCGCGGCCGACGCCGATGCCGTAGCGCAGCGCCTGGCCGTTCTGGAGCACCAGATAGAGCCGGCGCTCGGCGGTGTTCACCACGATCGTGCCGGGGGCATGGTTGCCGTTGTACATGACGGTGGTGCGGGGGATTGGGCTCGAGCCGCCGCGGAAGAAGTTCGGGCCGCCGCCCATGATGTCGCGCGAGTCGAACTCTTCGGCGAAGGCACCGGCCACGGTGGCGGTCAGCAGTGCGATGGCGGTAATCGGCGCGGCGAAAAACCGGATCATTGGTACCCCCAGCAAAAAATCGATTCAACGAAGGCCAGAGGCCATATTTGCGGGCTTTTCGCAAGCCACGGCCCCGTGAGGGGCGCCATGCTTGGCCATTGGCGTTACCAAATCGGCAATCCCGCCAATCTGCAGAAAGTGTTAGCCAAACCGGCGCGTCGTCACACGGGGCAGGGCCGCAATGGCCGCTCTTGCTTTGACGGCACGCGCGAACAATGATTGATCGAACGGGTCACTGGAAATCGCCGGTTGCGGGAGCAGACAGAATGAACGGTGCGGAAAGCCTGGTGCGAACGATGGTCAAGGGCGGGGTGGACGTCTGCTTCACCAACCCGGGCACCTCGGAGATGCATTTTGTCGCGGCGCTCGACCGCGTTCCCGGCATGCGCTGCGTGCTCGGCCTGTTCGAGGGCGTGGTGACGGGTGCTGCCGATGGCTATTTCCGCATGAAGGGCACGCCTGCCTCGACCCTGCTGCATCTCGGCCCGGGCCTCGCCAACGGTCTTGCCAATCTGCACAACGCCAAGAAGGCCAATTCCGGTATTGTCAACATCGTCGGCCAGCACGCGGTCTACCACATCGGCTACAACGCGCCGTTGACCTCCGACATCGAGGGCCTGGCCCGGCCGATGTCGTCCTGGGTCCGCACCTCCCCGGATGCCAAATCGGTCGCCGCCGACGGCGCCGCGGCGATTGCGGCTGCGAAGAGCGCGCCCCCGCAGATCGCGACCCTGATCCTGCCCGCCGACACCGCCTGGAACGAGGCCGACGGCATCGCCGAGGTGCCGGCCGAGCAGCAGCGCGCGAGCTATTCGCCGCAGGCGGTCGAGCGGGCTGCCAAGATCTTGCACGGCGACGGCGAGGGTACGCTGCTGCTGATGACCGGCAGCGCGCTGAGCGAGCAGGGCCTGGCGCTGGCCGAGCGCATCGCCGGCAAGACCGGCTGCACCGTGATGGGCCCGACCTTCCGCCCGAAGATGGCGCGCGGCCGCGGCCGCTTCTCGATCGACCGCATCCATTACGTGATCGAGAACGCGCTGCCGATGCTGGCGAAGTTCCGCCACATCGTGCTGGTCGAGTCCGACGATCCCGTGGCGTTCTTCGCCTATCCGAACAAGCCGAGCATGCTCAAGCCCCAGGGCTGCGAGGTGCATCGCATGACCTCCTGGGGCGAGAACTCGGTCGCAGCGCTCGAAGCGCTGGCCGGCGCCGTGAAGGCGAGCGCGAAGGACGTCAAGCCGCAGGCGTTGCAGGAACTGGTGAAGCCGACCGGCGCGCTGACCTTCGCCTCGATCGCGCAGGCGATCGCCTGCGCCATCCCCGAGAACGCGATCATGGTCGACGAATCGCTCACCACCGGCCGCGGCTTCTTCCCGCTGACCGCGGCGGCCGCGCCGCACGACTGGCTGCAGAACATGGGCGGCTCGATCGGCTTCTCGACGCCGCTGTCGATCGGCGCCGCAATCGCCTGCCCGGACCGCAAGGTGATCACCATGGTCGGCGACGGCAGCGCGATGTACACGATCCAGTCGCTGTGGACGCAGGCGCGCGAGAACCTCGATATCGTCACCATCGTGTTCGCCAACCGCATCTATCAGATCCTGCGCGGCGAGTTCGACAATGTCGGCGCCGGCGAGCCCGGCCAGCGCGCCAACGACATGCTCCGCCTCGACCGTCCGACGCTGGATTTCGTCGCGCTGGCCAAAGGCATGGGCGTGCCCGGCCGCGCCGTCACCAATGCCGACGAGTTCAACAAGGCGCTGGCGGAAGCCGTCGCCGAGCCCGGGCCGCGGCTGATCGAAGTGCAGATGTAGGATGTATCTTGACGTCTCCCGCCCCTCTGCCGGGAGAGGTCGCCGCGCGGAACCTGATCGATAGGTGTGAGGGGCCGGGAGGCACGATGCAGACCGAGCTGAACAAGGTGATCGCGGCGCTCCGGGACTTCTACGCGCACGAAGCATTTTTGTTCGAGAAGGACATCGGCGAGCGTGCGATCACGCATCGCTTCGCCGTCTATCTGGAGCGGCAGTTCTCGGGCTGGGCGGTCGACTGCAATTACGACCGGCTCGGCGAGCGCACGCTGCATCTGCCGCACGGCACCATCATCTCGACCGACGATCATCTCGGCAAGTCGATCTATCCCGACGTCGTGGTGCATCAGCGCGAGATCCCGAACAACCTGCTCGCTGTGGAGATCCGCAAGGCCAGCAATCATACCCCGCTCGATCACGACCAGCACAAGCTGAAAGCGATGACCGATCCGCATGTCTGGTTCGCCTATTGGATCGGCGTGCTGCTGGTGCTGGACAAGCACGGGGTGACGACATCGGAAGTCTATGTCAGCGGCCTCGTCGACCAGCCGCTGTCGCTCTGGTTTGCGGCGCGGCTTGGCGAGAGCGGTCTCGGCGCTGCGCGTTAACGGGTGTGCCGCGCGCGAACCGCGAGCTGCATCGCGGGATGGCCCCCCCTCTCGATCGCCCCACAAGTGTTCGACCTGCTCGATGACCTCGGCCGCGGCGCTCGGTGGTGGCTGTGCGCTGCCAAAGGCCGTGGAAGCAATGTCAGCCTTCGGGTATGCCCGCCAACAGCATGCCATCGCGAATACGCCTGCTTCCGGCACGAAACGTTGGATCAGTGCTCAGTATGAGCCCTCGCGTGCGGCGTGTTGTGAAGGCGGGATCGAGCGCAAGTCCCTCGCGGGCGGCAGCCTTTGCGTCTTCGATCGATCCCACCAGCGCCAAGGCCGCAGCGAGCTGGAGATGCACGATCGAATTGTTCCGGTTCGCTTCAAGACTCCGGCGCAACCAATCGATCGCCTCTTCATAGGCGCCCAGGATCAGCTTGGCGACGCCGAGCCAGTGCATCCATCGATAGGTGAAACTGTCGCGGGGAGAAATCCGAAGCGCTTGCTGGATGTGAGCCTCGCTTTCGGCGCCTTGGCCAACAAAGACCTTTGCAAATCCGATCAGCGCGTGGGCCGTGGCCATGTTGCGGTCAAGCGCCAGCGCCTGCTCGAACTCGACGATTGCCTCCGACCCGCGTCCCGTGAACAGGTGCAAGACGCCAAATGCAAGACGTGCGCGGGCGTGGCGCGGATTCATCGATAGGACCTTGGTCAGGTTAACCTCCGCCGCTTTGAAATACGCGTCACGGTCATTCACCATGAACGTGGTGGCGGTTGACAGATCGACGTGAGCTATGCCGACCAATGCTTCGACATTCTCTGGATCAAGCACCAGGGCCCGTTCAAAAAAGCCGCGCGCCTGTGCCAGGCGTTCGGGCGTCAGTCCTGTGTTCCACAAATGGCGGCCTTGGAAACACAAATCTATCGCATCGGGATGCGGCGCGCGCTCCGCGCGTCGCGCCTCGGCTTCGATCAGCTGAGCGTCCAGGGCATTGGCAAGTCTGGTAACGATTTCATCCTGCATTTCGAGCAGGTCGGTCATCGGCTTGTCGAAGCGATCGGTCCAAAGATGGGCGCGTGTTTCGGCATCGATCAGCTGGACATTCACGCGGAGGCGATTGGATCCGCGCTGAACCGAGCCCTGCAGGACGTACTTTACATTCAGCTCCCTGCCGAGCTGTCGCACGTCTATAGCCTTGCCGCGGAAAGTGAGCGCAGTGTTGCAGGCAATCACGAACGTGCCGTCGATCCTTGACAGATCGGCGGTCAAGCTTTCGGTGATGCCGGCGGCGAAATAATCCTGATCCGGCTCACCGCCGAGGCTGGCCAGAGGAAGCACAAGAATGGAAAGATGTGGCGGTGACGGTACTGGCGTCGAGTTGCTGTCATGCATGGCCGAGCCTGTAGGCTCAACCATAACGTTATCCACGCCCCGCACGACGCCAACGAAGCGGAAACCTTTGCGCGGCAGCGTCTTGATGAGATGCTGTTGTTCACCGCTGTCGCCGATGGCGCATCGTACGGCATTCAAACGGGTCGTGAGCGCGGCATCAGATACCGCGCGTCCGTTCCAGATCACACTGATCAGCTCATCCTTGCTGACGACGCGTTCCCGGTGACCTATCAGGTACGCGAGCAGGTCAAATACTTGGGGCGCCACGGGCAACACATCCGGTCCGCGACGAAGCTCGCGCCGGTCGGTGTCCAATGCATGGCCCTCGAAGAGATAGCGCAAGATCCCTCCCGTCTAGCATCAGGAATGTAGCATAGGATGCAACGCGAAAAATAAGCTGCTGGTGAGGAAAATGTGAGCCCGGTGTCAAGCGCGCTCCGATCTGCCTTGGCAAGTTCGCTCGGTGGGTAATCACCTCCCCGGGAGAGAGCGATGAGCACGATCTATACTGCGGCCGGATCGGCGCAGACGTCCGCGGCGACGCGGCGATCCCCAAACTTTCTCAAGAGGTATTTTGACGCTTATTGTGCTTGGTGTATCCGCCAGACCTTGCGCGCGACGTTAGAGGACCTGAGCGACCTGGAGCTCAGGGACATCGGGGTTGCGAGGGGCGAGATCGACTATCTCGTTCGAGCTGATCCTTCGATCGACCCACGCGGCTTCTAAACCGGAATGAGCTCTGGTTGCATCGACGCGGCCCTAAAGCATGATCCGGAAAAGTGCGCAGCGGTTTTCCGAAAAGATCATGCGCAAACAACAAGCTAAAGCGCGATGACGATTCATCCTGATCTCATCGCGCTTTAGGGCGCGCGGTCCACCTACCCCCTTTGGGGCGCGAGTAGACGACAAGGCCGCCCTCGCAACGCGGGCGGCCCTGCATGACCGTCCTCGCGGCTCAATGCAGCGGATCGCCCTGTCCCAGCGCGTAGGCGACGAGGTCCTTCAGTGCGAAGCCGGCGCCGGTCACCGGGGTCCATTGCGGGTCGAGCGACAGCACGGAGGAGCTGTCGCCGAACATCATGCCGAGGAAGACCTCGGCGACGATGCGGCCGCCCACGGGTCCGAGCTGCGGCGTGTTGACAGTGCGGGGGGCGCCGGAGACGGGAATCGTGACCTCGGTCGGGGGCTGCTGCCGCGCCTCGGCCAGGATATAGGTCCAGAGCGGACAATTGCCGGCAAACACGCCGTTCGCGATGGTTGCGATCCTGGTTTGCGGATCGCCTGCTTCGGCGTGGTCGACAGCCTTGCCGATGATGATCTCATCGTCGCTCAGCGGCGTCAGCTGCATCGCGCTGGCGACGGCCTGGCCGGAGGGCAGGCTGAGCCGCCAACCGCGCTCGAGATTGCGCAGCGCCAGCGAGGCCGGGTTAGAGCCGACTTCCGGCGGCAGCTTGCGCAGCGGATCGACCAGCGAGGTATCGATGCGATAGGCGAACTGAAGCCGCCGCTTGTTGTCGGGATTGCTCTCGTCGTCCTCGTCGCCATAGGGGCGCGTGTCGATGTCGATGAAGCGGCCCCAGTCGATGGCGCGTCCCGGGCCCATGGCGCGGAAGCCGGTCAGCGCATTGAGATCGGGATTGTTGGGGTCTGGGAAGATCTGCAGCAGCATGTTGTCCGCGTCGTTCAGCCGATAGCCCGGGCGGATCATGGAATGCCCGAGGCGGTAGGCGGCGACGGAGAACTCCACCGGCATGAACGGGTAGTTGTGCCAGTGATAGTGGGCGAGCTTGCTACGGTCGTAGCGGCCCGCGGTCTTCAGCGCGTTCAGCACGTCGGCTTTGACGATGCGCGGCAGGAAATCGTTCAGCACGACATATTGATAGTGGAAGCGGACGCGCTGCTGCACCTCCTCGAACGACAGGCTGTCGTTGTCGTCGACCATGCGGTTGTGAAAGCGCAGCATCAGGCCCTGGAACTGCGAGACGATGCTGTTCTCGTCGTTGCGGGGATCGCCGATCAGCGCGCGGCCCTTGAAGCGCGGCAGGTCGTTGGCATCGGGGACGCCCGCACCGGTCAACTTCTCGCCGAGCAGAAACCTTTTGCCGTCGTACATGTAGGGCTGGTCGCTCGGGCCACGGCCGTAGAGATTGTCCAGATCGAACGACGGCGTGCGGAAATCGACCAGGCCGTCGGGATCCTGCTGCTTGGTCAGCGAACTCACCGGGTCGAAGGTGATGTCGTGATCGACGAACTGGCCGAAATAGGTGTAGAGCGCGGGAATGCCGCTCTCCTCCGCGTCCGGCGCGTCTTTCGGCGCATCGAAGCTACCGACCATCTTGTCGGCGAGCGCCGACAGGTTGGCGATATTGTCTGCTTCGGTGAGGCCGAATGTGGCCGGCGTGAGGCTGGGTTTGCGGAACATGCGGCCGAAGCGGCCTTGCGACAGCGGCGAACGGATATTGTTCAATCCGCGCGGAAGAATTGCGTGGCGACTGCTCATTTCAAATTCCTCCCTGAAAAGTCACACCGAAAAAGACTAAAGTTAAAGTTGTTCGTAACGTAATATGCAGGTGAGGCTAGATCAGGGATTCTTGCGCCACAAGCGGTCGCTTCACACACTTCGCGACATCGATGCTGTTCCGGGGGAGGGCGTTGCGCGCAAGCTCTGGCCGTGCTTTGCGAATTTATCCCGGAGCGAGGAGGGATAACATTCTCGTCATCGACGGGCGTAAGCGGCTTTGCGTGCGTGAGTTCGCTGAACTGTCGGCGAAGCAGAAAGTCTTCACGTGAAGATTGTGGCGGCGCGCGCCTCGTGCGCACGCCGCCGCAATGCCCTCAGTCATAGCGCTGCTGCGAGAATGCGTAGCGCGGATTGATGCCGCAATAGGCCGACGTGCCGGATGCGCTGGCCTGGCACTGCTGATAGCTCGCGAACTGGCAATTGCCGGGATAGCCCCAGATGCGGCCTTGCAGGCAATAGCGGTCGTTTGCGGCGTGAGCCTGGGACGCCGGGAAGGTCGCGGCGCTCAGGGCTGCGAACGATGCGAGGGTGAGAATCATGCGGCGCATTTCAAACTCCTTCGAGTACGAGTGGATGAGGAACCGCAAGGTCCATCTGTGTTCCGGGACCTGGCCGACACTTTGTCGTGCCCGTCTTGGTCTGCGCAGTGGGCACTGCGTTCGACATGGGTCTATGATGAGGCGTGAGCCGCGGTCAGCAATGTGATCTCGGCCACAGTTGGCGTCCGGCTTCGTGCCTATCGTGTGCGGACTTGCACGCGCCGATCCCCGGGAAGCCGCCGCTTCGTCTCGTTCGGATCAGGACATTTTGGAGGCTTTGATGCAAAAATCATATTTGCTGGCTGCGACAGCAGCGCTGGCGATTCTTGCGCAAACACCGCTGGCGTTGGCACAGAACGCGCCTGCGGACGGAACCGCGGCGCCCGCGACCACTGCTGCGCCGTCGACCACGACAGCGCCCGCCGCGACAACGTCCACGCCGGCCGCAACCACCGACACCGCCAGCCAGCCGTCCGACTCCAAGAAGAGCGCCTCGAAGAAGCCGGCCAAGAAGAAGATGACGCGGCAGCAGGAGATCGACCATTCGATCGACACCGGCACGGTTCCCGCGCGCTATCGCAGCTCGGTGCCCAAGCAGTACCAGCGATATATTCCGTTTGATAAGCAGTGATCCCCTGTGCGGCGGCGCAGCGTGACTTGGGGTCGCGCCGTCGTCACAGTGGTCCCAGCGGCCGGAATCGGGCGATGCATCCCTTGTGGCGGCCTGCCCGAGCGATGATAGAGTAGGCCGAATCCCGGGGGGAGGAATGAGCGACGACGTGAAGGATGCTGGCCTTGTGGCCATGATCAGCAGCATCCTGGGAGGCAACAAGCGCGCGGACAGCGTTGTGCCGCCGCTCGCGGAGGTTCCGCCAACCGCGCCGTCGAACGGATTCGATGGGATTGCCGCCATCGTCCCCGAAGCGACCCCGGTCAAGCGCGAGGATGCGGCTGCACCGATCGCGCCGGAGCCGGTCGCGCCGCCTCCGAAAATCACGAGGACGGCGGACGGCAAGCAATTGCTGCCCGCGGAAGCGATCGCCGAGCTCGTGCTCGGCGAGCTGCGCAAGCTGGAAGACTTTCCGGCAACCGGCGCCTCGGTCACGGTCTACGGCTATCGCCACTGGAACGCCATGATCACCTTCGCGCCGTTCTCGACCAGCTTCCAGAACGCGACACGGTTCCGCCAGGCCATGCCGGATCTCGTGTTCAAGCTCCGTCGTTTCGTCGAACTTGAGATATAATCTGGCAAATCGCCCGCGGCGCGAACGCGCCGCGATCAGCCAGACAAGTTCGACAGGATTTTCGATTTGAGCGTCGCCTTTACCAAGGAAGAAAGCGCCGAGACCGCGTCCGAGACGCTATTGCCGGATCGCCCGATCTCGCCGCATCCCAATCTCGTAACGGAAGCCGGCTTGCAGGCGTTGCAGACGCAGCTTGCCGAGGCGCGCGAGGCCTATGAGGCTGCGCAGGCCATCGAGGACGTCGACGAGAAGCGCCGGCAGTCCGCGGTGCCGTTGCGCGACGTTCGCTATCTCACCGAACGGCTGCGCACGGCACAGCTTGTTCCGAAGCCCGAGTCATCAGATGTGGTCGCCTTCGGCAGCACGGTAACCTTCAGCCGCGCTGACGGCCGCGTGCAGACCTATCGCATCGTCGGCGAGGACGAAGCCGATCCGAAGGCGGGTTCGATCTCGTTCGTCGCGCCGGTCGCAAGGTCGCTGATGGGAAAGGCGGTCGGCGACGTCGTGGGTTCGGGCGCGCAGGAGATCGAAATCCTGTCGATCGCGTAGGGCGTCGTGCGCAGATTTTCGTGGGCAGGGTTGTCGCATATGGAAGCGGCTTTGCTGCGACCATCCTTCGAGACGCCCGCTTTTGGGCGGGCTCCTCAGGATGAGGAGGGAGTGCGCGGCAGCCCTTTCAGCGGGCACCGATGCTGATGAACCTCATCCTGAGGAGATCGCTGGAAGCGGTCGTCTCGAAGGACGAGGCGCGCGCTCAGACCTGCGGCAATTCCACACCGGTCAGCCCGCCTAGCTTCTCAATGAGGTCGTCCTGAAATTCCGGATCGCTCGCCTCACTTGCCGGCTGCTGCTGCTGGAGATGATGCCAATAGCGCCCGCTGACCTGAGCCGCGGCATCCTCGCTCACCGCCAGCCAGGCCTGGGTCCGCTGTCCGGTGTCGATATCGACCGGCGCGCCCGCGCCGCCCATCTTGGTGCGGACCCATCCGGGATCGACGGCGTTGCTCAGGACCTTGGGCCAGCGTCGTGCCAGCGCGAAGGCCAGTGCGACGACGTGCAGCTTGCTCTCGGCATACGCCTTGGCCGAATCCCACGACCGCTTCGTCCAGTCGAGGTCATCCAGCGAGCCCTCTCCACCCCGGTGCAATCCGCTGCTGAGATACACCAATCGGCGAGGCCGCTCGATCAGGGCCGTCAGCATGTACGGCGCAAGCGTGTTGATGGCCAGCGTTTCGGCATGGCCCTCCGGCGTTGCGCCACGGCCCGGCCGCGTGTAGACGCCGGCATTGTGGATGACCGCATCCATGCGCCCGATCGCGTTGACCTGTTCGGCGATGCTTCTCACGTCTGCGGCTCGCGCGAGGTCGCCGACCACGATCCCGGCGGAACGCGATGCGAGCTCGCCGAGCGCGCCAGTGCGACCCGCCGATCGCGCGTGCAGCACCACGCGATGTCCCTGATCGACGAGCGATTGCGCCGCCGCCCGGCCGAGGCCGTCGGTGCTGCCGGTGATGAAGATGGTCGCCATGCGCTGCTCCTCGAAAGCGTTTCTGCTGACACCCTACAACGCGCGCTCACGGCTTCCGATACTGTTCGTCGCTCACTTTCTCCATCGTTCGGCTCCGTGTCTTACCTCTCTCCGGACGCTGCCATCCTGCCGGTTCCTTGAGGATTGCGCGGCAAAGCGCGCCATCGACAGCAGCAGTCGCATTCGTCTGACGCATGATCCATGCGTTTCCGCCGTCTTGTTCTGATATCGATGGTTTCCGCTATGTCCGCGCAACAAAGCCCGATGCTTGGATGAGACGGTTTCTCTCGGGGAGCGTGCGTAAAGCTTGGAGGCGTGTGCCCAACCTGGCGCCGCCTCAGTCATGCTCCGTCATTGCGAGCGCAGCGAAGCAAATCCAGTCTGCCTCCGCGGACATACTCTGGATCTTCGCTGCGCTCGCAATGAAGGCACGTGGGACAGTCCCGATCCTGCCATCATGCCCCTGTTTTGCCCGACGGGTCAATAAAAATTCGGAAAAATCGTAACGCCTTGATCCGATTGCTGTCGGCCTACTGTGCGTGGGGTTGTTTTCGAGATTTTTGGCGAGGCAGCCCAAAAAGCCGCCATGGTCGATGGTCGTCCGCAACCGATGGGGTTCAGGAAGATGGATGGTGGGCGCACAAGGGATCGAACCTTGGACCTCTCCCGTGTGAAGGGAACGCTCTCCCGCTGAGCTATGCGCCCGGGACCATCATGCAGGCGGCCGGACTTGCGGCCGGCCGGTGCATTGGAGCCCGCGATTTAGAAGTGTGGGCCGAAGGTGTCAAGTTTCGAGGTGCCCTGCGGGGGCGAAAACCTCGGCCAGTCGCGCAATCCGGCTGCAAGGCCGGGTTTCGGCCCGCTTACGCGCCCTGCTGGCGGGCGCGGGAGGCGTGAGCCTGCAGCGCGCGGATGCGTTCGGCGAGCGTTCCACCGCCCTCGGGCAGGCTCGGCGTGCCATTGCTCGCGGCGTCGTTGGCCGGGCGCGGCGCCGGCTTCGGCGGCTGGCCGGCCTCGGCCGCGAGCAGCGCCTCGATCGGCGAGTTCGGGCCTTCGAGCTGCATCGCGAGCTTGGCCACCTCGGCGGCGATGTCGTTGATGCGCTCGCGCAGCAGCGCGTTTTCCATCCGCTCGGTGGCCCAGGAGCTTTCTGCCTGCTGCTGGATCGCGTTGATGTCGCGCTGCAGCTTTGCCCGCTCGTCGCGCGCGGTGCGGAGCTGTTCCTCCAGCGCGGTTTTTTCCGCGCGCAGCGATTCGAGCGCGGCCGACGACTTGCCGCCGCTCAAGGCCGCGATCTCGACGCGCAGCTCCTTGACGGTGCGCTCGGAGGCCTCATTGGCCTGACGCAGCTGGTTGTTCTCGTAGTCGCGTTCGGCGAGCAGCTTGCCTTGCGTGGCGAGCCGTCCCTCGAGGTCGGCGACGCGGCCCGACAGCATTTCGGCTTCCTTGACCTGCACCAGGAGCTGGCGATCGAGCTCGGTGACGCGCTGGCTCAGATTCTCGACCCGGCCGCGTGCATCGGCGAGCTCGCGCGAGGCGGTCTCGGATTCGGTGCGCTCCTGCGCGAGGCGCGCTTGGGTTGCGGCAAATTCCTTCTCGGCATCGCCGACGCGGTTCTTGAGCTCTTCGATCTGGGCGCGCACCGCGACCAGCTCGACCTGGCGGCTCTCCGCCATCATCGAACGGTCGGACAGCTCGGAAGTGATTTTCGCGAGCTCGCTTTGCTTGTCGGTCAGCGCCTGCTCGGCGGCCCGCAAGGATTCGGTCTTGGCGTTGAATTCCTCTTCGGTGGCGCGAAGCTGCTCCTTCACCGCCTTCTCGCGCGCCTCGAGCGCGAAGATCGTGGCGTTCTTTTCGCCGAGCTCGATCTTCATGCGGTTGATGGCGTCGCTCTTCTTGCCGAGCTCGGCGAGCTGGCTGGTGGTCTTGTTCTTGAGCTGCTCGACGCTCATCTCGAGCCGCCGCGCCGACATCGCGAATTCGGCGCGCAGCTGGTCCTTGTCGGCCTGGATCTCGGCCATCGACAGCGGGGTGGCGGCCTCGAGCCGGCGCGTGGTCAGGCGCACCGCGCGGTTATGCACCAGCGGCACGATGGCCAGCCCGCACAGCATCGAAAGCAGGAAACCGATCGCCAGGTACATGATCGGTTCGACCATGGGCCAGAACTCCGAGAGCTAAGGAAAAATTTACCAACGACAATGCATGGCGGACCGGCAAAAAGCCAGCCCCGCCCTGTCGTTAACGTGAATCCGGAACTGGATCGGGGAGGGAGGCCTAGAACGGGTTCCAGGTCGCGCGCGGTGTGTATTTGAGATAGCCGATATTGGCGCCCAGCCGCAGGCCGAGGCCGGAGCGGATCGGCACCAGCACGATGTTGTTGGCGGTGAGCGCGGTCATGCCGAAGCCGCCGATGATATAGGCCGAGCCGTCGATGCCGGCGAAGCGCTGGTAGATCGCATTGGTGGCGGGCAGGTTGTAGACCAGCGTCATCGTGCGCGCGCCGTCGCCGCCCCAGTCGAAGCCGAGCGACGGACCCTGCCAGTAGACGCGGAGGTCGCCGGCGTTCTTGGTGTAGAGCGTGCCTTCGCCGTAGCGCAGGCCCGCGACGAAGGCGCCGGAGCCTTCCTCGCCGAGGATATAGCCGTTGGGCAGCCCCCATTGGCTGACCGCCTTCTCGATGATCGAGGCGAGCCCGCGCGAGACGTTGCCGAAGAAGCGGTGGCCGGCGGTCACCAGCTCGTCCGGCCCGTAGGTGTTGGGCGTCGGGGCCCGCTGCGGCGGCGGCAGGTTGGGCGGCGGCGCCTGCTGGGCGGAGGCCGGCACGATCCAGCCCACCATCGCGGCAAGCGCGAGCGCAGCAAGGCGTGATGCGAAAGTCATAAAAGAAACCCCTGCTATCGAATCCGATCGCTTCCTTAACCTGACGCCAACAGGCACGGCTCTAGGTTGCGCCGGATGTCCCCTCGACTCGGATGTTATCCGCAGCAACTATGACGGCACAACGGCAGGAAGATAGCCCTTTGCGCCCCGGAATTGCCTTGATCGGGCTCGCGATCTGCCTGCTGGCGGGCGTTTGGCTCTCGGGCTTGGGGTCATCGGCGCAAGCGGCCACGACCGAGCGCATCGTGGTCAACCGCTTCTCGGGCGTCGCCATCGAGGGCTTCGACCCCGTCGGTTATTTCGTCGATGGCACCGCCGAGCAGGGAACGGCGGAGTTCGAGGCCAACCTCTGGGGAGCGGTCTGGCGCTTCCGGAACGAGGGCAACCGGGCCTCCTTCCTGGCCCATCCCGAGATCTACGGCCCGCAGTTTGGCGGCTATGACCCCGCCGACATCGCCCGCGGCGTCACCGTCCCTGGCAATCCCCGCTTCTTCGTGATCGCGGCGCAGCGGCTCTATCTGTTCAGCCTGGAAGCCAATCGCGACGCTTTCGCCGCCGATCCGGAGCGCTTCCTCTACGAGGTCGGCAAGCGCTGGCCGGCGCTCCAGGACAAGCTTAGCCAGTGACAAGCCCGGTCAGTAGCTGCCTACCGCCTGCGGGTCCCCCCAGGCGATGAAGTCCGGGATGATGAAGCCGGTATCGCCGCGCTGGCCGAAAAGGAGCGCGCCGCCCTTGCCGTCGGTGACCTTGCCGCCGGCGGCGGTCACGACCGCGCAGCCGGCCCCGACGTCCCATTCCGAGGTCGGCCCGAAGCGGGGATAGATGTCGGCGTTGCCCTCGGCGATCCGGCCGAACTTCACGGCCGAGCCACACGTCAATCTCACAAAATTGGGCCGGCCAGCGATGAACGCCTCGCTCGCGGGATCGCCATGCGAGCGGCTCACCGCCGCGACCCAAGGCTCGCCCGGCTTCGGCAGCTTGCGGGTGCGGATCGGTTCAGCGGCAACGATGTTGGCGCCGTTGAACCTGACGCGCTCGGCGCCGCGGCCCACGATGCCGCGCCAGAGCAGCCCCAGCGCGGGCGCGCTGACGATGCCCAGCAACGGCACGCCTTCAGTCACGAGGGCGAGGTTGACGGTGAACTCGTCGCGGCCGGCGACGAACTCCTTGGTGCCGTCGAGCGGATCGATCAGAAAGAAGCTGCCTTGAAACCGCGGTGCGGCGAGCTGGGTCCGCTCCTCCGAGAGCGTCGGGACATCCCGCGCAAGCTGCGCCAGGCCGTCCGCGATGATGCGGTCGGCGGCAAGGTCGGCCTCGGTCACCGGCGAGCCGTCCTTCTTGCCCTCGATCCGCATCGCCGCACGATTGACAGCGAGAATTGCCTCGCCCGCCTTCACCACCAGCGCGGTGAGCGGCTCCATCAATTCGGCCGCGGCCTCGGCGTCGATGATGTTCACCTGCATGCCTCATTCATCGGCAAATCTCGCCCCTCTTCACCTGATTCGCCCGCAGCCCTTTATGGCCGCTTCGAGCCTATCGCAAGCTAGCTGCCACGGGCTGGCGAATGTTAGAACCCGCAGCATCCGTCAAGCATGCGTGATTCGCGGCGTCCAGCGCCGCGCAATTCCAGGAACCCTCCAGGACCCCTTTATATGTCTGACGCCTCGTCGCCCGCGACCGCTACTGCTCCCGATATGCTCGAACTCGCCGCGCTGCTGTGCTCGCGGGTCTGCCACGATCTCATCAGTCCCGTCGGCGCCATCGTCAACGGACTCGAAGTGCTTGACGACGATCCCAAGCCGGAAGATCGCGAATTCGCGCTCGACCTCATTCGCAAGAGCGCCAAGACGGCCTCCGCCCGCCTCCAGTTCTGTCGTCTCGCCTTCGGCGCGGCCGGCTCGTCCGGTGCGCAGATCGACCTCGGCGACGCCCAGACCATGGCGCGCGGCCACATCGAGGATGGCAAGTGCGCGATCACGTGGAATCTGCCGCGGCTCCTGCTGCCGAAGAACCGCGTCAAGCTGCTGCTCAACATGCTGGTCGTCGCCCAGCATACGATTCCACGCGGCGGCATGCTGACGGTCGATCCGATCGGCGAGGGCGAGACCATGAGCTTCCGCATCACCGCGACCGGACACAATGCGCGCCTGCCGCAGAACATCTCCGAGCTCCTGAGCGGCGAGCGGGGACCTGCCGCGGATGCGCACGCGATCCAGCCTTATTACACGCGCCTGCTCGCAGAGGCCTGCGGGCTCAGCGTGAAGCTCGCGCCGGAAGGCGAAGCCATCATCGTTACCGCTTCGTAAACGCGCCCATCGGGCCTGAAGCGTTAATCCAATCTTGACGAGGCGCTTCGGCTTGTCCGGAGCGCCTTATCTCTTTGTTGGTTCCGTTCTTTTGCACATACTCAACCATTATTAAACGCTTTGCGGTGAAGCTGGCCTCATTCCGAAATGGCGCATCACGCCGCGTGCGCGCCCTCGCTGTATGAAGGCCTGTTTTCATGGATGATCTGTTGCGGGAGTTCTTGACGGAGACCAGCGAGAGCCTGGACACCGTCGACAATCAGCTGGTGAAGTTCGAGCAGGAGCCGAACAACGCCAAGATCCTGGATAACATCTTCCGCCTGGTCCACACCATCAAGGGCACCTGCGGCTTCCTCGGCCTGCCGCGGCTCGAAGCGCTGGCGCATGCCGGCGAGACCCTGATGGGCAAATTCCGCGACGGCATGCCGGTAACCGGGCAGGCCGTGACGGTGATCCTGTCCTCGATCGACCGCATCAAGGAGATCCTCGCCGGCCTCGAGGCGACCGAAGCCGAGCCCGAGGGCAACGACCGCGATCTCATCGACAAGCTGGAAGCGATGGTCGAGCAGGGCATGGCGGCGATGTCAGCGTCGGCTTCGCCGATCGCGTCAGGCTCGGCGCAGCCGATGCCGGCCGCGGGAAGCTCTGCTCCCGTTGCCGAAGCGCCGCCGCTGGTGCCGGACGCACCTGGTGCCGAAGCCAAGCCGGCCCCGGCAAAAGAGATGACCACCGGCTCGCTGGTCGAGCAGACGCTGGAGCGTCCGCTGCGTCCGGGCGAAGTCTCGCTCGACGAGCTCGAGCGCGCCTTCCGCGAGACCGCGATCGAAGCGCCGGTCCCCGCCCCGGTGGCCAAGGCCGAGCCCGCGCCGGCTGCCGAGGCGCCTGCCGCCAAGCAAGCAGCGAAGCAGGCCAAGGAAACCGCCAAGCCCGCCAAGGAAAAGGCCGCGCCGAAGAAGTCGATGGCCGACGAGAGTGCCGGCGAGGGCGACCGCGTCGCCAACCAGTCGATCCGCGTCAACGTGGATACGCTGGAGCATTTGATGACCATGGTCTCCGAGCTGGTCTTGACCCGCAACCAGCTTTTGGAGATCTCCCGCCGCAACGAGGACACCGAGTTCAAGGTGCCGCTGCAGCGCCTCTCCAACGTCACCGCCGAGCTGCAGGAAGGCGTCATGAAGACGCGCATGCAGCCGATCGGCAACGCCTGGCAGAAGCTGCCCCGCATCGTCCGCGACCTCTCCAGCGAACTCGGCAAGCAGATCGAATTGGAGATGCACGGCGCCGACACCGAGCTTGACCGCCAGGTGCTCGACCTGATCAAGGACCCGCTCACCCACATGGTGCGCAACTCCGCCGATCACGGCCTCGAGACCCCCGCCGAGCGCTTGGCGAGCGGCAAGGGCGAGCAGGGCACCATTCGCCTGTCCGCCTACCACGAGGGCGGCCACATCATCATCTGCATCGCCGACAACGGAAGAGGCCTCAACACCGAGAAGATCAAGGCCAAGGCGCTCTCGTCCGGTCTCGTCACCGAGGCCGAGCTCGAGAAGATGAGCGAAGCGCAGATTCACAAGTTCATCTTCGCGCCCGGCTTCTCCACCGCGGCCGCCGTCACCTCGGTCTCCGGCCGCGGCGTCGGCATGGACGTGGTCCGCACCAATATCGACCAGATCGGCGGCACCATCGACATCAAGTCGGTGGCCGGCGAAGGCTCCTCCGTCACCATCAAGATCCCGCTGACCCTCGCCATCGTCTCCGCGCTGATCGTGGAAGCTGCCGGCGACCGCTTTGCGATCCCGCAGCTCTCGGTGGTCGAGCTGGTCCGCGCCCGCGCCAACTCCGAGCACCGCATCGAGCGCATCAAGGACACCGCGGTGCTGCGCCTGCGCAACAAGCTCCTGCCGCTGATCCATCTCAAGAAGCTGCTCAAGATCGACGACGGCGCGGCCTCCGATCCCGAGAACGGCTTCATCGTGGTGACGCAAGTGGGCAGCCAGACCTTCGGCATCGTCGTCGACGGCGTGTTCCACACCGAAGAAATCGTGGTCAAGCCGATGTCGACGAAGCTGCGTCACATCGACATGTTCTCCGGCAACACCATTTTGGGCGATGGCGCCGTCATCATGATCATCGACCCCAACGGCATCGCCAAAGCGCTCGGCGCCTCCGGCTCCTCGGCCCATGACATGGCCGACGAGGGCGCCGGCCATCACATCGGCTCGGGCGAGCAGACCACCTCGCTGCTGGTGTTCCGCGCCGGCTCGTCGCAGCCCAAGGCGGTCCCGCTTGGCCTCGTCACGCGCCTGGAAGAGCTGCCCGCCGACAAGATCGAGTTCTCCAACGGCCGCTACATGGTGCAGTACCGCGAGCAGCTGATGCCGCTGGTCGCCATGGAGAGCGTCACCATCGCGAGCCAGGGCGCCCAGCCGATCCTGGTGTTCGCCGACGACGGCCGCTCCATGGGCCTCGTCGTCGACGAGATCATCGACATCGTCGAGGAACGGCTCAACATCGAGGTCGGCGGCTCCTCCTCCGGCATTCTCGGCTCGGCCGTGATCAAGGGCCAGGCCACCGAAGTGATCGACGTCGGCCACTTCCTGCCGATGGCGTTCGCCGACTGGTTCACCCGCAAGGAGATGAAGCCGTCGATGCATTCGCAGTCGGTGCTGCTGGTCGACGACAGCGCCTTCTTCCGCAACATGCTGGCGCCCGTGCTGAAGGCGGCCGGCTACCGCGTCCGCACCGCGCCGACCGCGCAGGAGGGCCTCGCGGCCCTGCGCGCGCAAAGCTTCGACGTGATCCTGACCGACATCGAGATGCCTGACATGAACGGGTTCGAGTTCGCGGAAGTGATCCGCTCCGACAACAACCTCGCGGCCACGCCGATCATCGGCCTGTCGGCGCTGGTGTCGCCGGCGGCGATCGAGCGCGGCCGGCAGGCCGGCTTCCACGACTATGTCGCCAAGTTCGACCGTCCCGGCCTGATCGCGGCGCTGAAGGAGCAGACCGCGGGCGCGGCCGGCGTCTCCGAGCTGAGCCGGGCAGCGGCCTAGAGCATGATCCGGAAAAGTGTGAAGCGGTTTTCCGATCAGATCATGCTCAAAACCTAAGGAACGGGACGAGGAGTTCGCCAATGAGCAAGAAGACCCAGTCCGCCGAAGGCGCCATGGTCGAATACGTCACCGCGATGATCGGCGGCCAGCTGTTCGGCCTGCCGATCTCGCGCGTCCAGGACGTGTTCATGCCCGAGCGCGTCACCCGCGTGCCGCTCGCCTCCCGCGAGATCGCGGGCGTGTTGAACCTGCGCGGCCGCATCGTCACCGTGATCGACATGCGCGCCCGTCTCGGCCTGCCCAAGGCCGAGGACGGCAAGGCGCCGATGGCGGTCGGCGTCGATCTGCGCGGTGAATCCTACGGCCTTCTGATCGACCAGATCGGCGAGGTGCTGCGCCTGCCCGAGGACGGCAAGGAGGAAAACCCCGTCAACCTCGATCCCCGCATGGCCAAGCTCGCCGGCGGCGTCCACCGTCTCGAGGGCCAGCTCATGGTCGTCCTCGACGTCGACCGCGTGCTCGAGCTCGCGCCCGAGATGATGGCGGCCTGATACGGCAGCAAGCGCCGCCAACGACTTGCAATCGGAAGTGCCCCCGGCAAAGGGGGAGGAAGCAGAGGTTCACATGCGAACTTGTCTCGTCGTTGATGATTCCAGCGTCATCCGCAAGGTTGCGCGCCGGATCCTGGAGGGCCTCGACTTCCAGATCCTCGAAGCCGAAGACGGTGAGAAGGCGCTGGAGGCCTGCAAGCGCGGTCTGCCCGATGCGGTGCTGCTCGACTGGAACATGCCCGTGATGGACGGCTACGAATTCCTCGGCCACCTGAGGCGCATGCCGGGCGGCGACCAGCCGAAGGTGGTGTTCTGCACCACCGAGAACGACGTCGCGCATATCGCGCGCGCGCTGCACGCCGGCGCCAACGAGTACATCATGAAGCCGTTCGACAAGGACATCGTGACGGCGAAATTCCAGGAAGTCGGCCTGATCTGAGCGAACGCCCGGAGGCTGAACGGATCCTTCGGCGATTGTTTCAACTGAACCGTTTCAGTCTGAGTTGGTGAGTAATGAGTGTTGCGTTCGCAGGTAATTCGACCACGGGTCCCTCGCGCGAAGCCGGGCCGCTGCGGGTGATGATCGTCGACGATTCCGTCGTCATCCGCGGTCTGATCTCGCGCTGGATCGGTGCCGAGCACGACATGGAGGTCGCAGCCTCCTTGCGCACCGGACTCGAGGCGGTCAACCAGCTCGAACGCATCAATCCCGACGTTGCCGTGCTCGACATCGAAATGCCCGAGCTCGACGGCCTATCGGCGCTGCCGCGACTGCTGGCAAAGAAGCGCGACCTCGTCATCATCATGGCTTCGACCCTGACCCGCCGCAACGCGGAGATCAGCTTCAAGGCGCTGTCGCTCGGCGCGGCCGACTACATTCCGAAACCGGAATCGACGCGCGAGGCGCAGGCCGCGGACATCTTTCATCATGACCTGATCCAGAAGATCCGTCACCTCGGCGCGCGGCTGCGCCGCAAGACCGCCATTGCGAGCCCGCCGCTGGCGCCCGCGAGCCCGGCTCCGGCCGCACGCGGACCTATCGTTGCGCGGCCTGCTGCGCCGGCGCCGACCGTGCATGCGCCGTCGTCAGGAGCGCTGTCGACACGCCCGTTCTCGACTCAGGTTCCGAAGGTGCTGCTGATCGGCTCCTCGACCGGCGGCCCGCAAGCGCTGATGGCGCTCGTCACCGAGCTTGGCTCGGTGATCGACCGCTTCCCGGTGCTGATCACCCAGCACATGCCGCCGACCTTCACCACCATTCTCGCCGAGCATCTGGCGCGTTCGAGCCGCCGGCCGGCAGCCGAGGCGGTCGATGGCGAGCCGGTGAAGCCGGGACGGATTTATCTGGCGCCCGGCGGCAAGCACATGCGAGTCGCGCGCAGCGGTGCGGACGTCGCGATCGCGCTCGATGACGGGCCGGCCGTCAATTTCTGCAAGCCCGCGGTCGATCCGTTGTTCACCTCCGCCATCGACATCTGGCACGGCGGCATTCTCTCGGTGATTCTGACGGGCATGGGCTCGGACGGCATGCGCGGCGGCAAGGACATCGTCGCGGCCGGCGGCAGCGTGATCGCGCAGGACGAAGCCTCCAGCGTGGTCTGGGGCATGCCGGGCGCGGCTGCCAATGCGGGCATCTGCGCGGCGATCCTGCCGCTCAACCAGATCGGCGCCAAGGTCAACCGCCTGTTTGCGGGAGACCGCTCGTGACGCCCGCAGATTACGATTATCTGCGCAAGTTCCTGAAAGAGCGCTCCGGCCTCGATCTCTCCGCCGACAAGCAGTATCTGGTGGAGAGCCGCTTGCTGCCGCTCGCGCGCAAGGCAAGTCTATCAGGCATTCCCGATCTCGTGCTGAAGATCAGGAACGGCGACGGCCGGCTTGCGACCGACGTGGTCGAAGCGATGACCACCAACGAGACCTTCTTCTACCGCGACAAGATCCCGTTCGATCATTTGCGCGAAACCATCCTGCCGGGCCTGATCCAGGCGCGCGCGGCGCGCAAGTCTTTGCGTATCTGGTCGGCGGCGTCCTCGACGGGGCAGGAGCCCTATTCGATCGCGATGTGCGTGAAGGAGATGGGCGCGGCTCTGGCCGGCTGGCGCATCGAGATCATCGCCACCGACCTTTCGCAGGAGGTGCTGGAGAAATCCAAGGCCGGCGTCTACAGCCAGTTCGAGGTGCAGCGCGGCCTGCCGATCCAGCACCTGATGAAGTACTTCACGCAAGTTGACGAGCTCTGGCAGCTCAACGCCGACATCCGCGCCATGGTGCAGTTCCGCCAGCTCAACTTGTTGCAGGACTTCTCCCATCTCGGCACGTTCGACGTGATCTTCTGCCGCAACGTGCTGATCTATTTCGACCAGGACACCAAGGCGGTGATCTTCGAGCGGATGGCGAAGGGGTTGGAAGCCGACGGCACGCTGCTGCTTGGCGCCGCCGAATCCGTTGTCGGCATCACCGATGCATTCCGTCCCATCACCGAGCGCCGCGGTCTCTATCAGCTCAATCCCGCGCGCTCCGGCCGTCCGATGGGCGGATTGATGCCGCAGCCGCTGAAGGTTGCCGCGGCGAGGTGATTTGCCGCGCGGCGATCGGAGTGAGCGACGTTGTTGCGGATGACCGGCAGTACTTGCCGGCGCCTCCATTTGCGCGTGACGCATCACCAGCAATTGAGCAGCGCAGATTACTCCGCTACCGCGCAGCAGAACGCGCGCTGTGATGCGACGCGATCGCGACCCTCATCAGCATCTGGCGGTTGTGTTATGGTCCCGATCGTCCCGCCGGACCGAGGCGGGAATTCGTTCGACATCATGACCTATTTTGAGGAGGGCATACCATGCGAATGTCTTGTGCCTCTTATTTCCTGTTGGCGACGCTCTCGTTGCCCGCGACCGCTCTTGCTGGCGAGCAGGTGCTCGAATTCAAGCTCGTCACCAAGCCGGTGGACGTCAAGGTCACTGAAGTCGCGAATGTCGAAGGACAGACAGTCATGTCCGGCAAGATGTTCGGCGTTGCCTTCTTCAAGGACGGCCGTATCGCCGTGAAGGACTTCGTCAATTCCTCCGACTTGCTCAAGGGCTCAGGACCGATATTCGGCTACAGCACCTACACCTTCGACGATGGCTCCTCGATCACGGCGCGCTACACCGGCGCGGTCAAGGACGGAAAGGCAAAGGGCGAGTATACGATTTTGTCGGGCACCGGAACGTACGCAAACGCGACGGGCACGGGCGGCTTCGAGAGCGTGCAAAGTGGGTTCAAGGGCGCCGGCCTGTACGACGGAAGATTTATCGTCAAGACCCCGTAGAGCATGATCCGGAAAAGTGCGCAGCGGTTTTCCGAAGAGATCATGCTCAAACAACAACCTGAAGCGCGATAATGATTCATCCAAATCTATCGCGCTTTAGGCCGGCACGCGAAACTCGCGCTCGCGCGCCTTTGCCGATGAGGTCGCGAGCGCACTTCACAAAATCGCATGAGGAAGGAAGCGCGAGCGGTTGCCTGTGATCGGGCTCTCGTCCTCGCGGATCGACAGGCCGCACGGCACGTGGTTCACCAGCCAGCTTCCGATCACCGGATAGTTGCCTGAGAAATTCGGCAGCGGCGACAACGCCTGGCGTATGAAACCTTCAGCGCCATAGGGGCCCGCCTCCTCGTCGAGCGGCATGCCGCCGGAGATCAGCGTGACATTGGCGCCTTCGCGCGACAGCAGCGGCTTGCGCACATAAGAAGTCGCAAGCTCAGCGGCACGCGGATCATCTTCGAAGAAGGCAGGCAGCAGATTGGGATGATTTGGAAACATCTCCCAGAGCAGCGGCAGGATTCCCTTGTTGGAGAGCACCGCCTTCCATGGCGGCTCAAGCCAGCGTGTCGCTGCGCTCGCGAGCTTCGCACCGAAGGCATCCTGGAACATCCATTCCCAGGGATAGAGCTTGAAGGCGAGCGCGATATCGTCATTGTCGAGATCGACGAAGCCGCCGGGCGCATCGCGCCAGCCGACCTCCTCGATGTCGAGCAGCCTGGTCGAGAGCCCTGCCTGGCGTGCGGTGTCCTCGAGATAAGCCAGCGTGCCGGCGTCTTCATCGTTCCCGGTCACGCCGGTGAGGTGAACATGGCGGCCAGCAGCGATCTCCGTCCATGCCGCGATCAGCCGCTCGTGGATCGAGTTGAACTGATCGGCGCGCGACGGGATGATGCGGCGTTCGATCGCCTGCTCGAGCCAGGTCCATTGAAACACGGCGGCCTCGAAGATCGAGGTCGGCGTATCCGCATTGTATTCGAGCAGCTTTGCCGGACCTTGGCCGTCGAACTTCAAGTCGAGCCGGCCGTAGAGGCTGCGGTCGTCGCGCTTCCAGCTTTCGGCGATGAAGCTCCAGAACGCTTCCGGGATCTTCAAACGCCGCAAATAGCGCTCATCGCCGATGACGCGGCCGGCGAGTTCCAGGCACATTGCGTCGATCTCGCCGGTCGGCGTCTCGATGCCGCGCTCGATCTCGTCAAGCGTGAAGGCGTAATAGGCGCGCTCGTCCCAATAGCGCTCGCCGTTAATGGTGTGGAAGGCGAAGCCGTATCGCGCTGCGGTCTCTCGCCAATCGTCGCGCTCGAGGCAGGCAATGCGTTGCATGGTTCAGCCGCCGCCGGAAAAGCCATGGCCGAACGAGCCGAAGCCGCCGCGGCTCACGCTGCTCGAGCCTGAATCCGACGACGTGCTCGACGGGGAGTGGCTCGATGAATCGGCGCTGAAGAAGCTTGAGCGCGACGACCCGCGCGAGCCGCCGCTGCCGCCTGCCGAACTGCTGCTGCTGCTCGTGCACGTCGTTGTCGTCTGCTCCGGCACGGCTCCGGGGGAGGGTTCGCAGGTCTGGCGCGGCATCAGCGTGTAGGCAGTGGTGCCGACCGCGATCGTGCCCATCACCAGCAGCGCGACATGGCCGGAGCGCTTCACCGGCGGCCGCGGAGGCGGCGGCTCAGCGGGCGGCCGGCGCTTGCCGAAATCCTTTTTGGCGGGTTTGTCGGCCATCTCAGTAGATCATGCAGGCCGCGTTCAGGAGGCCTGCCGCGAACGAGGACAGCCCGAGCCAGATCGCGGGCGCGAGCTCGCCGGCGGCGATCCGCGCCGACAGGTTCGGCACCGGCACCTTGACGAGAAACACCACGATGATCTGCACGATCAGCGCGATGATCGCCCAGACCATGCAGTCCAGCACGTTGGCCGAATGCGCGATGGCGCTGACCAGCGGCGCCACGAAGCCGAGCAGACTGAGGCCGAGCGCGATCGCCGCGGCCGGCTCGTTGTCGCGGATCAGCTGAAACTCGTTGTGCGGGGTGATGCGTGTATAGACGAACAGATACGCCATGATGGCGGTCAGGCCGGTGCAGAAATAGACCAGGAACGCGGGCAGGCCGGCAAGTGATTGCAGGATCATCGTTCCCCCGTCGTGCAGCGACCATTCGTCGGCCTCGGGAGGATAGCGGTTCAAAGATTAAGCTTCGGATGAAGCGTCCCAAAAAACAAAACCCCGCCATTTGCGGCGGGGTCGAGGCTGGAAGGAGCGAGCCCCATGGGCTCGCGACATAACCCTGAGATCAGGCGGGGATGCGCTCGTCGGCCTCGTGCGGCTCGCGCAGCACGTAGCCGCGGCCCCACACGGTCTCGATGAAGTTGCGGCCTTCGGAGGCGTTGGCCAGCTTCTTGCGGAGCTTGCAGATGAAGACGTCGATGATCTTCAACTCGGGCTCATCCATGCCGCCATAGAGGTGGTTGAGGAACATTTCCTTGGTGAGGGTCGTGCCCTTGCGGAGCGAAAGCAGCTCCAGCATCTGATATTCCTTGCCGGTCAGATGCACGCGCTGGCCGCCGACTTCCACCGTCTTGGTGTCGAGGTTGACAACGAGATCGCCGGTCTGGATGACCGACTGGGCATGGCCTTTGGAGCGGCGCACGATCGCGTGGATGCGGGCCACCAGCTCGTCCTTGTGGAAGGGCTTGGTCATGTAGTCGTCGGCGCCGACGCCGAGACCCTTGACCTTGTCCTCGATGCCGGCGAGGCCGGAGAGGATCAGAATCGGTGTCTTGATCTTGGAGACCCGCAGCTGCTTGAGCACGTCGTAACCGGACATGTCGGGCAGGTTGAGGTCGAGGAGAATAATGTCGTAATCGTATAACTTACCGAGATCGACGCCTTCTTCCCCCAAATCGGTCGTGTAGACGTTGAAGCTCTCCGACTTCAGCATCAGCTCGATCGACTGCGCGACGGCGCTGTCATCTTCAATCAGCAAAACGCGCATGCCAGTTCCCCATAGTCGCCGCTCCCGGGCGTCAGGTCGGCCGCATTCGCGGCACTCAACAAAACGCCTTTGAACAACTGATTCGGATCCTGACGACAGATGGTTAACAAATCCTGATTCTGGAACGCAAGTCCCCCCGGTGCAATTTTTGTCGAATCGCCCTAAGGTCTTGCGCGCGAAGCAGCTTTCGTCACCCGATTCCGTTCAAGCTCCACTTTAAGAGACGGCGCTAACCGACTCCCGCGACTCAGCCTTCTTCTGAAGGGGAGTCACGCTCAGTCACAAAGACAGTGACGCAATGATTAATGATGCGGGTAAACACGAAGTTAAGCGCCGTTCAGAAATATGGCGAAACTTAAGGTTTCCACGGTGAAGGCCAAATCATGAAGGCGCACACCTTATGAAGGCTTTGGCCGAACAGATCGGCGACATCGACGGCGTCAACATTTATGGCCGCGTGGTCGGCGTGCGCGGCCTGATGGTCGAGGTCGCCGGACCCATCCATGCGATGTCGGTCGGCGCACGGCTCGTGATCGAGACCGGCGCCAACCGGTCCATTCCTTGTGAGGTGATCGGCTTCTCCGGCAACAACGCCGTCGTGATGCCGTTCGCCGGTCTCGACGGCGTGCGCCGCGGTTGCAAGGCGGTGATCGCCAATGCCGCAAATCAAGTGCGGCCGTCGTCGGCCTGGCTCGGCCGCGTCGTCAACGCACTGGGCGAGCCGATCGACGGCAAGGGGCCGCTGCCGCAGGGTTCCTCGCCGATGCCGTACCGCAATTCACCGCCGCCGGCGCATTCGCGCAAGCGCGTCGGCAGCCCGCTCGATCTCGGCGTGCGCGCGATGAACACCTTCCTCACCTGCTGCCGCGGCCAGCGCATGGGCATCTTCGCAGGCTCCGGCGTCGGCAAATCGGTGCTGCTCTCGATGCTCGCGCGCAACGTCGATGCCGCGGTCAGCGTCATCGGGCTGATCGGCGAACGCGGCCGCGAGGTGCAGGAGTTCTTGCAGGACGATCTCGGCGAGGACGGCCTCGCGCGTTCCGTCGTCGTGGTCGCGACCTCCGACGAGCCGGCGCTGATGCGCCGCCAGGCGGCGTATCTGACGCTCGCGGTCGCCGAATATTTTCGCGACGAGGACAAGGATGTCCTCTGCCTGATGGACTCGGTGACGCGCTTTGCGATGGCGCAGCGCGAGATCGGCCTCTCCGCCGGCGAGCCGCCGACCGCCAAGGGCTATACGCCGACAGTATTCACCGAACTGCCGAAGCTGCTGGAACGCGCTGGGCCGGGCCTGGGCGCGGGCGCCATCACCGCGATCTTCACGGTGCTGGTCGACGGCGACGACCATAACGAGCCGATCGCGGATGCGGTGCGCGGCATCCTCGACGGCCATATCGTGATGCAGCGCTCGATCGCCGAGCGCGGCCGCTACCCCGCCATCAACATCCTCAAATCCGTCTCCCGCACCATGCCGAAATCGGCCGATCCGCAGTTCTGGCCGATCATCCAGCGGGCGCGCCAGGTGATGGCGACCTATGCCGACATGGAGGAGTTGATCCGGTTAGGGGCCTACCGGGCCGGCTCCAGCCCGGAGGTCGACGAGGCGATCCGCCTGCACGAGCCGCTCGAGGCCTTCCTGCGCCAGCGCAAGGACGAAAATGCATCACTGGCGGACGGCTATCGCCAGTTGGCGCAAATCCTCGGTGATTTGGAAACGGAACGCTAACTTTGTCGCGTCATCATCCGATCCCACAGAGTAGCAGAGCCGGTCTTGGCCCAAATTGGGCCTGTGGGGAGACCGGTGTTGTCCCACGCGCAGCTAGGGGACTTCTGGGGAGTACGAGTCGATGAAGTCACGAGATACCCTCATCCGCCTGAAGAAGTTTCAGGTCGACGAGAAGCGCCGCCGCGTCACCCAGATCGAGACCATGATCGCTGACTTCCAGCGGATGTCGGTCGATCTCGAGCGCGAGATCCAGACCGAGCAGGAGCGCGCCGGGATCAACGATCCCTCGCATTTCGCCTATCCGACCTATGCCAAGGCCGCGATCCAGCGCCGCGAGAACCTGACTCGCTCGGCGGACGAACTCAAGGGCCAGCTCGACGAAGCCAAGGCCGCGCTGGCCGAGGCCTTCGAAGAGCTGAAGAAGGTCGAGCTGCTCGACGAGCGCGACCAGGCCCGCGAACGCGCCGAGGAGAACGCCCGCGAGCAGGCGGACCTCGACAGCATCGGCCTGATGCGCGCCCGCATCGGGGCCGTCGCCTGAAGGCGCCAGGGCATACCTGCTGGGAATTCACAAAACCCGGACCGCAAGGTCCGGGTTTTTGCATCTGCTGTCCACAGTGTGGCGCCGCGCCCACTTGGTGGTCGGCTTTGCCGCGCGCTATGGTAGCGGAAATGAATGCTGTGCCAGCGACGGCGGTGTCCACCTCTCCCTTGGGAGAGGTCGGCGCGGAGCGCCGGGTGAGGGGTGACGGTCTCCCGTTGGCCCTGCACCCCCTCACCCGATTTGCTGCGCAAATCGATCTCTTCCCGTCGGGGAGAGGTGAAGGGAAGCGACGGGCCGCGTTTCAGGGGGCTGAATGCTGACGCCGACAGAGCTGGTCGGGCTGATCGAGGCGGTGGCGAAGGGCGACCAGGCCGCGTTCGAGCGTCTCTACGTCGCCACGCGGGCGAAACTCTATGGCGTCGTGCTCCGTATCTTGCGCCGACAGGATCTCGCAGAGGAGGTCATTCAGGAGACCTATGTCAAGATCTGGAACGGGGCCGCCCAGTTCAATCCGGCCTTGTCGTCGCCGATCACGTGGATGGCGTCGATCGCGCGCAACCGCGCCATCGATATCATCCGCAAGAAGTCCGAAGTCTCCATCGAGGAAGAGCCTCAGGCGATGGAGGTTGCGGCCGACAGCCCCGATCCGCTGGCCCGGCGGGAGATGACGGAGGAATTGAAGCGGCTCCTGGAATGCATCGGCCGGCTCGAGCCGGATCGTCAGAGGCTCGTCCTTCTCGCCTATTACAACGGCTGGAGCCGCGAGCAGCTGGCGGAGAAATTTGCCGCGCCCGTCAACACGGTGAAGACGTGGCTGCGTCGCAGCATGTTGGATATCCGCGAGTGCCTCGGACTTTAGAGGATGACGAGAGTGTGTATGCTGGCGCAGCGTTCTCGCTTCACCGTTCCCTTCGGAAGAGGTGAAGGACAGTGATGGCCTACACGGAGGACCATATCGCGCTCGCCGCGGAATATGTGCTCGGTACGCTCGACGCCGAGGAGCGCGCGCAGGTCGAGACCATGATGGCGGTGGACAAGGCGTTCGCCGACATCGTGCAGGCCTGGTCTTATCGGCTCGGCGCCCTCAACCAGATGGTCGGCAATATCGAGCCGCGTCCGATCGTGTGGGAGAACATCAGGTCCGAGATCGAGCGCACAGCGCTTGCGCAGGAGCCGCCGGTCCCGTCCGCAGTCGAGCCGCCGCCACCTCCGCCGGCCGAAACGGCGCCGCCGGACTTTCCATCGGAGCAGACGCCGGAGCCGCAGCCTGCCGAGGCAGGGCAGCCCGAGACGATGCGCACCTCATCCGATGCGATTGGTGACATCGCGCCGGTCTTCATGCCGCAGGTCCACGCGCCCGATCCCGACGTCGTGCGCGTGCAGCAGGTGCCGATCGTCGACGACACCAACGTGATCTATCTCGAGAGCCGCGTGAAGCGCTGGCGCACCATTGCATCGTCCGTCGGTGCGCTTGCGGCCGCGCTGCTGGTGACGCTGTCGCTCCAGATCTTCCGGCCCGAGGCGCTGCCGGGCGCGTTGCGTCCCGCACCGCGCATCCAGACCGTGGAGGTGAAGACGCCGGCGGCGCCGCTCGCCGCCTCCGCGCAATACGTGGCGCTGTTGCAGGGCCAGGGCGGCGGCCCGGCCTTCATCCTCACCATCGACGGCGCGACGCGGAATTTCACCCTGCGCAAGGTCGGCGCGACGCCGGAGCCCGGCAAGAGTTTTGAGCTCTGGCTGATCTCCGACAAGCTGCCGCGTCCACGCTCGCTCGGCGTGATCGGCTCCGGCGATTTCACGGCACGTCCGGTGCTCGGATCCTACGATGCCGACGTCGTCAGCGGCGCCACCTACGCGGTCACCGTCGAGCAGGCCGGCGGCTCGCCCACGGGACAGCCGACCTCCGCGCCGGTGTTTTCCGGCAAGCTGATCGAGACCGTGCCGCCGTCCCAGCCGCAGGCGCCCGCGCAGAAGTAGGCGACTGAGCTGTTTTTCTGTCGTCACGGCCCATTCCGCCGTCGCATTCCGACAAATCCCGCCTCGATTTGAACCTCCCCGCAATTCGGGGCGTCAAATGCCCGGAATTTGCAGTCGGCGTCGCCGATCATGATGCCGGAGAGGGGCAGGAATTCAGATGGATGCAGCAAGGACGCCGGGCATCTTCGTGCACCAATATTCAGGACTGCCGCACGGTCCGGCCTTCGAACATTGGCGCGAGCGGGCGTTCGGTCCCTGCGGCCTCGATATCGGGCCGAGCCACGGCGACAGCATCGATTGCCGGCTCCAGATCAGCATCGTCGACAATATCGCGCTGGCCATTCCCGAAGGCACCTCCGCGCAATATACGCGCACGCAAAGCCATCTTGCCGACGGCAGCGACGACCTCGTCTTGATATCGGCCCATGCGGGCCTCGTCCGGGTCGGACAGAACGGCCATACCGTCGAGCTTGCGCCGGCGCAGATGGTGCTGGTCGACATGGGCGTCACCGGTACAGTCGGTCATACCGACGAGGACCGATTCACCACCATCCGCATGCCGCGCCGCGCGCTGCTCGACATCAATCCGCGCGCCGAGGAGAAGCTGTCGCAAGTGCTCTCCGACGGTGCGGTTGCCGAGACCATCTTCCGCTATCACGCGCTTGCAGCCCATCACGCGCCGCATCTCGACGCCGTGGGCCAGCGCCTGACGGCGCAGCACATGGTCGATCTCGTTGGCCTGCTGCTCGGCACCGATGCCGAGCATGCAAGCCTCGCCCGCGGCCGCGGACATGCCGCGGCCCGCCTCGATCTCATGCGCGCCGACGTGATGGCGGCGCTCGGCCGCAACGATCTCTGCCTGTCCGAGATCGCGACGCGCTCGGGCCTCAGCCCGCGCCAGGCGCAACGGCTGTTCGAGCAGGCCGGCACCACCTTCACCGAATTCGTGCTGGAGCAGCGCCTGTTGCAGGCGCGCAAGCTGCTCGGCGATCCCCGCGCCAGGGCGCGCAAGATCAGCGACATCGCGCACTCCTCGGGCTTCTCGGATCTGTCCTACTTCAACCGCGCCTTCCGCAAGCGCTTTGGCGCGACGCCGTCGGAATTGCGCGAGGCCTGAGTCCACGTTGCTGTGCAGCGGGCGCCGTGCTGCCATAGTTGGTCTGCCGAAGCGAATGCGCTATACCTGATGCGCGGGCTGACCGCTCAAACTTGGGAAAGCGTAGCAGGCGGAGATGGCGCGTATCGTCGTGCTCGGCGCCGGGTTTGCAGGCCTGTGGTCGGCCATCGGTGCTGCGCGCATGCGCGAGGAGATCGGCGCTGTCGGCGACATCGAGATCCGCCTCATTGACCGCAACCCCTATCACAATATCCGCGTGCGCAATTACGAGGTCGATCTTTCCGAGATCGCCATCCCGCTGCCGCAACTGCTCGATCCGATCGGCGTCACGCACGGCATCGGCGAGGTCGAGGCCGTCGATCCGGCACGGCGTGAGGTTTCGCTCGTCACCGGCCGCGGCGACGAGACGCTGAGATACGACCGCCTTGTGCTGGCGCTCGGCAGCGAAGTGATGCGGCCCGACATTCCGGGCCTTGCCGAGCATGCGTTCGACGTCGATACCTATGCTGCAGCGCTCAATCTCGAGGACCATCTCACTTCGCTCGGACGCAGCGCGCCGTCGCCGGGGCGCTCGACGGTCGTGGTGGTCGGCGCCGGCTTCACCGGTATCGAGGTTGCGGCCGAGATGCCGGACCGGCTGGCGCGTGTGGGTATCACCGGCAGCCGCCGCATCATCCTGGTCGATCCCAATCCGACGGTCGGCGCCACTATTGGCGCGCATGCGCGTCCCGTCATTGAGACCGCGCTGGCCTCGCTCGAGGTCGAGACACGGCTCGGCGTGCGCGTCGTCTCGGTCGAGGCCGCCGGCATGCACCTGAGCTCGGGCGAGTTTATCCCGACACAGACGGTGATCTGGTGTGCCGGGATGCGTGCGAGTCGTCTGGCGGCGAGCTTTCCGGACGCGCGCGACCGCCTGGGGCGCCTGCTGGTCGATCCCTTCATGCGGGTTGCGGATGTGGGCAGCGTGTTCGCGGCCGGCGACGTCGCCTCAAGCGTGGTCGACGGCTTGCATCCGACGGTGATGTCCTGCCAGTTTGCGCGGCCGATGGGCCGCTTCGCGGGCCACAATGTCGTGGCCGATCTCGCGGGCCGGCCGATGCTGCCGCTGCGGATCGACTGGTACGTGACCGTGCTCGATCTCGGCAGCTGGGGCGCGCTCTACACCGAAGGCTGGGACCGCGAGGTTCGCACCACTGGCGCGGCTGCGAAGGCGACCAAGCAGACCATCAACCGCAAGCGGATCTATCCGCCGCTCTCGGGCAACAAGGAGGAGCTGTTCGCAGCCGCTGCGCCGACAGTGCAGGCTCCTCCGCCGACGTATGGGGCGCCGCGTCGTTGAGCTGGGTCGTGCATCCATAGCCGCGCCTGAAGACACTATGCACACGGCGCGGTAACATCGCGGCAGGCAGTCTTCGAGGCAGCAGATGCGAGGCGCAGTCGGACGTCGGGAATTGATCGCTCGGCTTGCCGGCGCGGCCGTCGCCTGGCCGGCGATTGTGTCTGCTCAGCAGAAGCACGTGCGAACGATCGGCGTTTTGCGCATCGGCAATCGCGGGCAAGGCACGCATTTTGAGGACGCATTTCGTGCCGGCTTAAGCCAGATGGGTTTCTTCGAAAACCAGAACGTTGCGATAGACTGGCGGTGGTCGGAAGGCCGCTACGAACGCTCGCCGGCTATCCTGGCCGAACTCGTCAGCCGGAAAGTTGACGTCATCGCCGTGCTGGGAGCCACGGCGATGGCGCTTGCTGCAAAGGACGCTACGCGAACGATTCCGATAGTCTTCATGATTGGTGCCGACCCCGTTGAGCTCGGACTTGTCGCGAGTTTCGCGCACCCGGGAGGAAACATCACGGGAGTCTCCCTATTTCAGACGCCAGTGGTCGCGAAGCGGGTCGATGTACTGCGCCAACTGATACCCAACGACAGGACGATTGCGCTGCTGACAAACCCGGCAAATCCATTCAGCCAGGTCGAGCGCAGGGAAATCGAAGCTGCGGCGCGTAACCTGGGTCTGGAGCTGCATGTTGCTAACGCCACAAATCAAGACGAAATTGATGCGGTGTTTCCCGACTTGATTGCTCATGGCGCTCGTGCGGTTGTGATTGGGACCGATGGGATCTTCCTCTATCAGAGCGGTCAGATCGCTGCTCTGGCCGCCCGGTACACCATCCCTGGCATCGCTCAATGGCGCGAGTATCCGGTGGCCGGCGGCCTGATGAGTTACGGAAGCAATGTTGCCGACGCGTATCGTCTCGTGGGATTGTATGTCGGTCGAATCCTCAAGGGAGAAAAACCAGCCGATCTGCCGGTGCAGCAAGCCACCAAGTCCGAGTTCGTCATCAACATGAAGACGGCAAAGGCGCTCAGTCTCAACATTCCAGACGAGCTGATCGCCCTCGCCGACGAGGTGATCGACTAGAGATCACTTTGTTGCGGCGCGTGAGTCCGGTTGTGGCAACGCAGAAGCCGCCGCCATGTCTCCTGCCGGCGGCAGCCCGGTAGTTGTAGGATGACGATGGTGACCGCGATTTGTGACCCGAAGCGAACTCCGGCTCGATAATATCCGTCAGAAGCGCGGTGAGGCGGACATGCATAGCCTCTTCGTCATTTTGCATGGGCCGCGAATAGCCGACCACGTCGGCCACCATGATCGCCGGTCTATTCCGACCCAGTTGCTCCTTCATTTGAGGGTGAGGATAAAGCAAAGCTCGAGCGAATTCAGCCGCGAGGATGATCAGCTATGTCGATCGTTGAAGAAAAGTCTCGTACCTCGGACGCAGCGCGGCGCTTCTTCAGCGATGCGCTGCAGAGCCGGGGCCTATGCAGCAGCGCGTACGTGGCCTTTTGGGTCCCGGCTCAGCGCAGCAACACTCGCGCGTTGCAGCGCGTCCGGGACACGAGAGTGGCAATTGTCGTCAACCACACGGATTCGACGGGGGGCACCGAAGCACCATACCCCAGACATGAGAAAGCGCCCGTGGGGGGCGGGCGCTTTCTGTAGTCGACTTGGGGTTGGGGTCGTCTACATATCCACGTGGCGACTTTGGGGGGCTGGTAAAGAGCCGCGTGAATTCAAAAAACTCGCTAGATCTCCTTATCGAACGAGGGACGCGTTCGAGCTGGTGATAACGACCGGCTTGCCGGCCTTGATGACGCGGGCCGTCTGGGTCAGGCCTTCATCCGAACCCGAGCGTGCCGTGATGCCGAAGCCTGCCACTGCGATCCCTGCGACGAGGGCCACGACCACAATCTTCAGATGGGTCGAGCGATCGGCGCTGTAGATCGAGTGGTTCATGGAAGCCTCCTGCCGCCATCTACCCGAAGTAGTCGCCGGCCAGTTCAGGCAGGTTCATGCTTCCGGTCCCCAACAACGTAGTATTGGAAGGATTCGTTCCCAAGAGGCCATCACAAGAGCGTGACAGCTCGTGAAAGATCGCGATCGAAAACGCGCCGGAATCGTTCGATTATATAATTATTTCAAAGATGTAATGTGCTTATCTGGCGCTCTGTCGACCTCAGGTCGACAAGACGCCAGGAACTTAAAAACCATTTGCCTGTGGCCGAAAAACACACGGCTTCTTAAGGCAAATCAGATGCTTCCGACCGTTTTCAACCTCGCCCTGGGGTGGATTTCGGCCTGCGACAGCACGGTCGTCTGGGCCCGGAACCGCTCCACCAGGGAACGCACGAAGGGACGAATTGCCGCAGAGGTGACCAGCACCGGAGCCTCGCCTTCGCGGGCGGCGCGCTCGAAAGCCTCGCGGACGGCCGTCATGAACTCCGATAGTTTCGAGGGCTGCATCGCGAGGCTGCGCTCCTCGCCCTGGCCGATGATGGATTCGGCGAACGCCTGCTCCCACTTCGCCGACAGCGCGATCAGCGGCAGATAGCCGTTGTAGCTGGTGTTTTGCGCGCAGATCTGCCGCGCCAGGCGGGCGCGGACGTGCTCGACCATGGTCGCGGGGTTGCGCGAGAAGGCGAGCGAGTCGGCAATGCCTTCGAGGATGGTTGAGAGGTCGCGGATCGAGATGCGCTCGGCCAGCAGCAGCTGCAGCACGCGCTGGATGCCGGAGACCGTGACCTGGCCCGGCACGATGTCCTTGACCAGCTCGCTCTGCTCCTTCGGCAGCTCCTTGAGCAGCTTCTGCACCTCGCCGTAGGAGAGCAGGTCCGACATGTTGGCCTTGAGCAGCTCGGTAAGGTGGGTCGAGAGCACGGTCGCGGCGTCGACGACGGTGTAGCCCTTGAGCGAGGCTTCTTCCTTGAGGCTGGCGTCGACCCAGGTCGCCGGCAGGCCGAAGGTCGGCTCGGTGGTGTGAATGCCGGGCACCTGCACTTGGCTGCCGCCGGGGTCCATGACCATGAACTGGTTCGGCCAGATCTTGCCGGTGCCGGCGTCGACCTCCTTGATCTTGATGATGTAGGTGTTGGCTTCGAGCTGGACGTTGTCGAGGATGCGCACCGCCGGCATGACGAAGCCCATCTCGATCGCCAGCGAGCGGCGCAGCGCCTTGATCTGCTCGGTGAGGCGGTCGGTGCCGTCGGGGCCATTGACGAGCGGCAGCAGGGCATAGCCGAGCTCGATCTTGAGATCGTCGATCTTCAGCGCCGCGGAAATCGGCTCCTCGGCTGCAGCAGCGCCCGGCGCGCCGGGCTGACCTGCCGCCGGGGCCGCCTTGGCGGCTTCCTCGGCCTTGACCGTGGTGCGCTTGTGGTTGCGGGCGTGCCAGGCCAGCGCGCCGGCGCCGGCGCCGAGCGCAAGGAACGGGATGGTCGGGATGCCCGGCAGGGCCGCCAGCACCAGCATCACCGCCGAGGACATCGCCAGCGCCTGCGGGTAACCCGAGAACTGTTTCATCAGCGCCTTGTCGGCGGCGCCGGAGACGCCGGCCTTGGAGACGAGCAGACCGGCCGCGGTCGAGACGATCAGCGCCGGCACCTGGGTGACGAGGCCGTCACCGACGGTCAGCAGCGTGTAGCTGCGGCCGGCGTCGGCAAAGGAGAGGCCCTGCTGCGCGACGCCGATGATCATGCCGCCCACGACGTTGATGAAGACGATCAGGAGGCCGGCGATGGCATCGCCGCGGACGAATTTGGAAGCACCGTCCATGGCGCCGAAGAAGCCGCTCTCGTCCTCCAGCTCCTTGCGCCGCTGCTTGGCGACCTTCTCGTCGATCAGGCCGGCGGAGAGATCGGCGTCGATCGCCATCTGCTTGCCGGGCATGGCGTCGAGGTGGAAGCGGGCGGCGACTTCGGCGATGCGGCCCGAGCCCTTGGTGATGACGACGAAATTGACGATGATCAGGATCGCAAAGACGATGATGCCGATGACGAAATTGCCGCCCATCACGAAGCTGCCGAAGGCTTCGATGACGTGACCGGCGGCATCCGTGCCCTCGTGTCCGTGCGACAGGATCAGGCGGGTCGAGGCCATGTTGAGCGACAGGCGCAGCATGGTCGAGATCAGGAGGATGGTCGGGAAGGCCGAGAATTCGAGCGGCGCCTGGATGAACAGCGAGGTCATCAGGATCAGGATCGAGAGCGTGATCGAGATCGCCAAGAACAGGTCCAGAACGATCGAGGGCAGCGGGAGGATCAGCACCACCAGGATGGTGAGGATGCCGAGCGCGAGCGCGATGTCGCCGCGCTTCAGGATACTGACGATCTCGTTGAGGGAGGGTATCCCGGGCCTTGCTGCGCCTACGCCCTGACCCGCGGTGACGTCGACCATGGTAGCTGCCTCCCCGCGCGACCGCCGGCCGCGCGCCCCAAACGTCTGCGCAGCGGCCGAGGGGCCGCCGTTCCGAAAGTGAGGCACCGCACTGGCGTCCACAGGGGATCCCCCGTTCTAACGCGGCCGACGACACTCGACTTCACCCGGCAATTTTTGCCCGGTGTATGGTTAGCAAAGGGTTAACGGAGGGGGCGGGAGGGGGTCTGGGCGGGGGGATTGGAGGCGAGGCGTCATTCCGGGGCGATGGGCAGCATCGAACCCGGAATCTCGAGATTCCAGGTTCGGCTCTTCGAGTCGCCCCGGAATGACAGGCCGCCGCTCTACTTCTTCTCCATCTTCGTCACCGTGTACCCGGCCGGCGCCTCCTCGGCCTCGAAGGTCACCTTGTCGCCGACCTTCACCTGCTTGAGCATCGTGGCGTCTTTGACGCGGTAGACCATGGTCATCGGCTCCTCCATGCCGAGGCTCTTGGCGGGGCCGTGCTTGAGCGTGACCTTGCCGGCGCTCTCGTCGATCTTCTTGACCTCGCCGCTGATGGCGGCGCCGGCCGCCAAGGCTTCAGTGGCAAGACCGACGGTCAGCGCCAGCGCTGCGGCGATGCGGATGATACGGCTCATGGGAGTCTTCCTTTGCGTTACTTCACGGTGACGTGGCCGACCATGCCGTACTCGCGGTGGTCGGGGATGAGACAGGAAAATTCGAACGTACCGGCCTTGGTGAATTTCCAGAGGACCTCGGCGGTCTTGCTTGGTGCGAGGCGCACGCCGTTCGGATCGTCGTGCTCCATGTGCGGATGCTTCTTCATCACCTCGGCATGGGCGAGATTTTCCTTGGTGGTGGCGAGCAGGAATTCATGATCCTCCTTGCCGACATTGCGCAGCACGAAGCGGATCTGCTCGCCGCGTTTGACCTCGATCTTGGCGGGGGTGTAGTCCATCTCGTTCATCAGGATCTCGATGGTGCGCGCGGGCTTCTTGGGATTGCCGGGCTCACCGGCAGAGAAGGACTCATGCCCGTGCTGCTCATGGGCAAAAGCCGGCGCGATCGACAGCGCGGCCAGCGCGAGTGCGAGTTTGATCGTCTTCATCTTGTTCTCCAGTTGATGGGTCATCGAAATCTTCACATCTTCATCTTGCGCGCGGGCGCGCCGGGCTGCCGCGCTGGCTCCGCGGCTGGTGCCGTGACCTCGTAGGCGACGGTGCCTTGCGGGAATTTGTAGGGACCGGGATCGCAGAAATCGTCGCGGGCGAGGTCCTCGCGGATCTTCATCACCGTGAACATGCCACCCATCTCGATCGGCCCGAACTGACCGGTGCCGGTCATCATCGGCAATGTGTTGTCGGGCGCCGGCATCTCCATGTTGCCCATCGCCATGCCGGTGGAGCCCATCGCCATCGCATCCGGCGCCAGCTTGCCGACCGCCCTCGCGAGATCCTTGCGCGACACGCCGATGAGATTGCGCACCTCGTGGCCCATCGCGTTCATGGTGTGATGCGACTTGTGGCAGTGGAACGCCCAGTCGCCGGGATTGTCTGCGAGCACGTCGAACACCCGCACCGCGCCGACCGGGACATCGGTCGTCGTCTCCGGATATTGCGCGCTCTCGGGAATCCAGCCGCCGTCGGTGCAGGTCACCGCAAAGCTGTGGCCGTGCAGATGGATTGGATGGTTGGTCATGCTGAGATTGCCGATGCGCACGCGCACCTTGTCGCCGAGCCGCACTGGCAAGGGATCGATGCCGGGAAACACCCGCGCATTCCAGGTCCACATGTTGAAGTCGGTCATCTCGTTGACCTGCGGCAGATAGGTGCCGGGATCGACGCGATAGGTGCTCATCACGAAGACGAAGTCGCGGTCGACGGGCCGGAAACTTTGGTCACGCGGATGCACGACGATCATGCCCATCATGCCCATCGCCATCTGCACCATCTCGTCGGAATGCGGGTGGTACATGAAGGTGCCGCTCTTCTTCATCTCGAATTCGTAGACGAAGGTTTTTCCCGGCTGGATGTGCGGCTGGGTCAGCCCGCCGACGCCGTCCATGCCGCTGGGAATGATCATGCCGTGCCAGTGCACGGTGGTGTATTCGGGCAGGCGGTTGGTGACGAAGATGCGGACCTTGTCGCCCTCGACCGCCTCGATGGTCGGGCCCGGCGACTGGCCGTTATAGCCCCACAGATTCACCTTCATGCCTTCGGCGAATTCGCGCACCACAGGTTCGGCAACGAGATGGAATTCCTTCCAGTCGCCGTTCATGCGGAACGGCAGCGACCAGCCGTTCAGCGTGACCACGGGGCGATAATCTGGTCCGCTGGTCGGGTGCAGCGGCGGCTGCATGACCACCTTGTCCATGTGCAGGGCCTCCGGAATCGAGGCGGCCTGCACGCGGCCGCTGATGGCCGAAGCGCTGGCAAGCGCGGCGGTGCCCAAAAATCCTCGGCGGGAAAACATGCTGGTCTCCGTCTCAGTGGCCGCCCTCGGCAGGCCCTGCCGCGGCGATGGTGGTTGAATTGGCGCTACCGATCGCAGGTGCGGCGCCGCCGTTGACGGCGGTCTGCAGGTCGGACTGGGCGAGGAAGAATCTCTGCCTGGCATCGATGGCGCCACGCAGTGAGGCCAGGCGCTGCCGCGCCTCGGTCAGCAGCGCGAAGATGTCAACCTGCATGCTGGAGAAGCGGAGCTGCATCTCCTCGGTGATGATCTTTCGCAATGGCAGAATCTCGCGCTGATAGTGACTGGCGATGTCATAGGTCGAGCGATAGACGCGATAGGCATCGCGTGCCTCCGAGCGGACGTTGACGGCACGCTCGGTCAGGCGGTTGAAGGCGAAATTGTAGGTCTCCGCGGCCTGCCGCACCCGCACCTCGCCGCCGTCGAAGATCGGGATCTGGAACTGCACGTCGAAGCCGCGCTCGCGGAACGGTGGCCCCTCCGGATCCTGGGTGCGGCGGGAGATGCCGGCGAGATCGAGCAGGGTCACGAAGCGCGTCGCTTCCGTGAGGTTCAGCGATTTCGCCAGGGCGGTCAGCTCCAGCCGCGCGATCTGCAGATCGATGCGGTGGGCGACCGCGTCGGCTTCGATCGTCGGCAGCGCCTGCGGCCGGCGCGGCAGCGGCGGCAACTGGTTCGGCAAGCGGAAGTCGAGGCCGCCGTCCCATAATCCCATCAGCCGCGCCAGCTTCTCGCGCGCGCTCGTTGCCGTTTGCCGCGCGGTGGCGAGATCGGCGGTGGTTTCGGCATAAAACACCTGCTCGCGAGCCTGGTCGAGCTTGTTGAGCGAGCCGGTCTCGCCAAGTTTCACCGCAAGCTGCGCGGTCGATTCCGCCGTCGCCTTGGCGTCGGTGAGCAGCGCCACCATCTCGTGGCCGGCGACTGCGCCGATGTAAGCGCGGCGGACGTCGGCGGCAAGCCGCAGCGTCGCCAGCGCTGCGCGCAATTGCGCCTGACGGAAACGCTCGCGCGCGATGTCGGAGCGGAAGGGCAGGGTGGCGAGCGCGAGGATGTCGCCGACCACCTGACGCTCGATCTCGCTGGCGCCATCGCCCGAGATCCGCGAGATCGAGAACACGGGATTCGGCGGCAAGCTCTGCTCGACCAGATCGGTCTCGGCCAGCGCCAACTCGTTATAGGCGGCTTGCAGCCCCTTGTTGTTGAGCAACGCGATCTGAACGGCCGCATCTGCGCTGAGCGGCCGCGACAGCAGTTGGCGAACTCGCGCGTCGACCGCACCTGCTCCCTCCGCCGTGCGCACGAAGGCAATGTCCTTGTTGATGGTCTGGCTCGTCAGCTCCGAAACCGTGCCCATGCCGCTGTCGGGCGAGAACACGGCGCAGCCGGAGAGACCGAAGGCAGCAACAACGAGCAGGCCTCGTCCAAAATGGTGTGCCATGACGCGCCTACCGGTCTTGCTTGGGCTGCGGCGCGGCGCTGTCGTTGCGCTCGCGCCATGGGGCCGGCGCTGCCGGCCGGAGGCTGGTGTAGGGCGCGATCGTCGACCGATAGCCGGCGCGCGCGACCTTTGCAGCGGGATCGGCGGGATCCGCGCTCGCAATTTGCGTCGTTGCCGGCATGCAGCCGGACGGCGCCAATGCAGCCAAGACCAGCAGCGGCCAATGGAGTCGAAAGTATCCTCCACGCGCCGCGGATGCGGCGGCGGATCTCGCCCCGGAAAGCGTAAACATGAATCATCCCTGATCTGTCTGGAGACCACAGGTTCGCTCGCGCGGACGCGCGCGGCCTGACGTCGTCGCGAGTCAGATCAGGCGATGGGAGGGCGGTAGTGCCGGGAAGGCGCCGCGCCGTGCAGGCTGGCCATGATCTCGGGCGCGCAGGTCGACATCGGCTGGGCCGGCGTGGCGATGCCGGGCAGCTCGGCCGGCAGCGCGCTGACGCACATCATCGCGCAGCAGGGGCCAACCTGGCCTTTGCCGTCGTGCTGATGCGGAGTGGGGGCGTCGGCGGTCGCCTGGTGATGCGGGTGTGACCCTGCGCGGTCATGCGGCACACCGCCATGCATGATGTGGCCGTCCTGCATCTGATGATGCGCCGTCACGAGATCAGCCAGCACAACGTCGTCACCAAGGCACGGCGCTGGACCAGTACCCCAGGCGAGGCTTGCTGCCGGCGCGAGCACGCAGAACAGATAGGCGAGGGCAATGAGGCGCCCCACCCTGATCCGCATCGATCGTGTCAATCGCAGCAACATTCCGTCGACATGTCCTTCGCGCGGCAGTGTTGCACACGCTGATTGCAAACTAATGGCAAAGCGCGCTTTCGCCAAGCCCTTCTTACCGCAGCGCACCGCGCATGCCCAATATCGCGGCACGCTGCTTGACCGTCAGGCGCTCAGCAAACATGGTTCCGCCCGTGCACGCGCCAAATCACCCAGGACAAAGACCGGCTTCCTTCACCCCTGATTCCCGTCAGGCGTGGATACGGCTGCTGCTCGCGCTCGTGATCGGCTCGATCGGCGGCGTCGGCATGTGGGCGATCGTGGTGATGATTCCCGCGGTGCAGGCCGATTTCGCCGCCACGCGCGGCGCGGTGTCGCTGGCCTTTACGCTGATGATGTTCGGTTTCGGGCTCGGCGGCGTGATCGCCGGCAAGATCACCGACACGTTCGGCATCGTCCCGGCGATGGCGATCAGCATCGCCTTCCTCGGCATCGCCAACACGCTGGCAGGGCTTTCGACGCAGCTCTGGCAGTTCGTTGCGGCCTATTTCCTGATCGGGCTCGGCACGTCCGCGACCTTCGCGCCGCTGATGGCGGAGGCTTCGCACTGGTTCGAGCGCTATCGCGGCCTTGCCGTGACCATCGTCGCCAGCGGCAACTATTTCGCCGGCACGATGTGGCCGCCGCTCGTCAATTGGGGCATGCAGGCGATCGGCTGGCGCACCACTCATATCGGCATCGGTCTCGTCTGCGTGGGGTTGATGACCATCCTGGTGCTGGTCCTGCGCGCGCAGATTGGCAATGACACGGTCCATGACCACGCCAAGGCACCTCCGCCGCGGGTCGATCTCAAGCTCTCGACCAATACGCTGACGGTGCTGCTCTCGATTGCCAGCATCTCCTGCTGCGTCGCCATGGCGATGCCGCAGGTCCATATCGTCGCCTATTGCGGCGACCTCGGCTATGGCGTGGCGCGCGGCGCCGAGATGCTGTCCTTGATGATGGCCTGCGGCATCGTCAGCCGCATCGGCTCGGGTTATCTCGCCGACAAGATCGGCGGCATTCGCACGCTGCTGGTGGGATCGCTGGCGCAGGGTTTTGCGCTGGTGTTTTACCTGTTCTTCGACAGCCTCGCCTCGCTCTACATCATCTCGGCGATGTTCGGCCTGTTCCAGGGCGGCATCGTGCCGAGCTATGCCATCATCGTGCGCGAGGCGATGCCGGCGAGCGAAGCCGCCACCCGGGTCGGTATCGTGATCTTCGCCTCGGTGTTCGGCATGTCCTTCGGTGGCTGGGTGTCGGGCGTGATCTTCGACGCCACGGGCTCGTATGCCGCGGCGTTCGCGAACGGCGTGGCGTGGAATGCCCTGAACATCGGCATCGTCCTGCTGCTGCTGATCCGCTCGCGCATGAACGCGGTCAACACCGGCTTTGCCACTTAGGCTTCCTGCCCCACCTTCAGCAGCGAGCAGCCGGTGATCTTGTAGCTGCCGTCGGCCTGTTGCTCGAGCGTGTAGAGCGCTTCCCAGCCGCTATCGCTTCCGTTTCACCGCCGGCTTCGCGGGCTTGGCCGCACTGCGCGCCCTAGTCTTGGTGGAGGTCTGCACCCGCAGCCCGTCCACGAACACATCAAGCATCCGCAGCACCGAGGATTGCCAGCCGGGCTGGTCGTGCATGTAGCACATGCCGAAGAACGCGCGCAGCAAGTCCTCGGGACTGATGTCGGCGCGCATCTCGCAGGCCGCGACTGCGCGGTCGAGCAGCGAGCCGATGGCCTTCGTCAGCCGATCGAACGAGAATGCGTGCAGCTCGGAACCGCTCTGCACCGCAAGCGCGAGCGCTGCCACCATGCCCTTCTTGGTGGCGACGAATTCGACACCTGAGCGCAGCCAGCGCCGGAGCGCATCGACCGGATCCTTGGCATTCTTGAGCTGCTCGGCAAGTTCGCTGAGCTGCTCGACCTCGCGCCGGTACACCGCCTCGAACAGATCCTCGCGTGTCGGGAAATGCCGGTAGAGCGTGCCGATGCCGACGCCGGCGCGCTTGGCCACCGCTTCCAGGCTGGCTTCCGGTCCGCCCGCATTGAACACGACCTTGGCCGCCTCGAGCACGCGCTCGCGATTGCGCACGGCATCGGCGCGAGGCTTGCGGGTATGGTCGGTGTGGTCGTCCATATCAGGCAATGTAGATCACGAATTGGTTAGATTGAACCCTCGGCTCGCTGCATCGCGTTGTACGCGCATGGAGTTTTGAGGATTTCCAATATTTTTTGGCGGCCCTTGTTAAGCGGAGGATGCCTCCGTATCTTCGCTGGGATGTTGGCCGCGTTTTCCCCGGCCACGCGATATCGACGGCGGCCACGGCGGTGGTGCGCCGAGCGATGAGCCATGTCCATATCTGATCGGAGCCTTGTATGAACCACTCCATCAGCCTCACCGTGAACGGTGCGCGGCGCGACTTCGTCCTCGACGATCCGCGCGTCACGCTGCTCGATCTCCTGCGTGAGCGCCTCCATGTCACCGGCACCAAGAAGGGATGCGACCGCGGCCAATGCGGCGCCTGCACCATTCTGATCGACGGCAAGCGCATCAATTCCTGCCTCGCGCTCGCCATCAGCCACGACGGCGCCGACGTCCTCACCATCGAAGGCGTCGCGCACGGAGACCAGCTTCACCCTGTACAGGCCGCCTTCATCGCCCATGACGGCTTCCAGTGCGGCTTCTGCACGCCCGGGCAGATCATGAGCGCGATCGGCATGATGCAGGAGGCGCAGGCCGGCAACGATCCCGAACGCATCCGCGAATGCATGAGCGGCAATCTCTGCCGCTGCGGCGCCTATGCCGGCATCGTCGATGCCGTGCTGGAGGCGCAGGCCGGCATGGATGAATCCAACCAGAGGCGCTCCGCATGAAACAGTTCGATTATGTCAGGCCGGCCACGGTCGCTGAGGCCGTTGCCGCCGCCGCCCAGCCGGGGGCTGTCTATCTTGCCGCCGGCACCAATCTTCTCGATCTGATGAAGGGCGGTGTCAGCCGTCCGGATCGCCTGGTCGACGTCACGCATCTCGGCGGGCTCGATCAGATCGAGCGTCTTGCCGATGGATCATTGCGCATCGGCGCGCTGGTCAGCAATGCCGATCTCGCGCATGCCCCGGAGTTCGCGCGGTCCTATCCTGCCGTGGCGGAAGCGCTGCTCTCCGGCGCCTCGGCGCAGCTGCGCAATGCCGCGACCGTCGGTGGCAATCTGCTGCAACGGACGCGCTGTGCGTATTTTTACGACACCGCCAGCCGCTGCAACAAGCGCGAGGCGGGCTCCGGCTGCGATGCCCGCGACGGCGAGAACCGCGGCCATGCCGTGCTCGGCTGGAGCGAGAGCTGCATCGCCACGCACCCGTCCGATTTCTGTGTGCCCCTGGTTGCGCTCGATGCTGTCGTCGAGATCGAGGGCAGGAACGGCCCCCGCGAGATCGCCCTCGACGAGCTGCATCGTCTGCCCGGCAACACGCCTGAGCGTGAATCGGCGCTGGAGCCCGGCGATCTCATCGTTGCCGTTCGTTTGCCGCCTGCGGCGCGCAGCTTCGCAACGCATGCGCGTTATCTCAAGGTTCGCGAGCGCACCTCCTATGCTTTTGCCGTCGTCTCAGCTGCGGCTGCGCTGCGGATCGACAACGGCAAGATCGCCGAGGCGCGGCTTGCGCTCGGCGGCGTCGCCGCAAAGCCCTGGCGCGCCCGCGCCGCAGAAGACGTTCTCAGGAACGTCGCGCCCACGGCCGACGCCTTCCAGGAAGCCGCCTGGCGCGCGCTCACCGACGCAAAACCGTCCGGCGACAACGGCTTCAAGATCGAGCTCGCACGCCGCATCCTGGTCCGCGCGCTGACCCTTGCGGCCGCGGGGACGCCCGCGCGTATTCCCGCACTGCCGGCCTCACCCTTTGCCTCCATGTCCGGAGCCATCCATGCCTGAGCTCAATCTCACCAGCGCTCCCGCCCATCTGCGCCACGGCTCGAACATCGGCCAGCCGCTGACCCGCCGCGACGGCGTGCTCAAAGTCACCGGCCGTGCCACCTATGCCGCCGACAATCATCCACCCGGCATGCTGTTCGCGGTGATGGCAGTTGCCAGCATCGCGCACGGCCGGGTCACCTCGCTCGATGTCGCCGCCGCAAAACGTCATCCCGGCGTGGTCGACGTCATGACGCCGGACCACAAACCGCAGCTCGCGATCGATCCGGAGATCAAGACCAATCCGTTCGTGTTCCGGATGGAGGTGTTGCAGAGCAATGAGGTCCGCTACGCCAACCAGCCGATCGCTGTCGTGATCGCGCAAACGCTGGAAGCCGCCACCGAAGGCGCCGCATTGCTTGCGCCGCGCTACGAGACGCTGCCCGCTTTGATCGGCCTCGATGCCGGCGAAAGTTATGTGCCGCCGGTCGTTGGCGTCGGCAATCCCACGGAAAGCCACCGCGGCGATGTCAAGGCGGGGTTTGCCGCGGCCGAGAAGCAGATCGACGCGACCTACGAGACGCCGCCGCAATATCACAACGCGATGGAACCGCACGCGATCGTCGCGCACTGGGACGGCGACCATCTCCGGATCGACATGCCGACCCAGGGTCTCATGCTGTCCTTGGCACGCGTCGCCGAGCTGTTCGGCCTTGCACATGACAAGATCCACATCCGCAGTCCGTTCCTTGGCGGTGGCTTTGGCTCGAAGGGGCTGATGGCCGGCCCCCCGGTTCTCGGCATCATGGCGGCCAAGCTCGTCGGCAAGCCGGTCAAGCTGGTGCTGCGCCGCGAGCAGATGTATGGGCCGGTTGGCCACCGCGCGCCGACGCGGCAGCGCCTGCGCATCGGCACCGACGGCGATGGGCGCCTGACCGCGCTCGATCATCACGCCAGGACCGTGTCGAGCACGTTCGACGATTTCTACGAGCCGGCGGCTGATGCTTCGCATACGCTCTACGCGAGCCCGGCAATCCGCACCTCGCACGATGCCGTGCGCGTCAACACCGGCACGCCGCTGTTCATGCGTGCGCCGGGGGAAGCGACCGGCTCGATCGCGCTCGAAAGCGCGATCGACGAGATGGCCTGGGCCTGCGGCATCGATCCGCTCGCCTTCCGCCTGAAGAACTATGCCGAGGTCGAGCCGATGACGGGGCGACCCTTCTCCTCGAAGGCGCTGCGGGCCTGCTACGAGCAGGGCGCGACGCGCTTCGGCTGGGCCAAACGCTCGCTCCAGCCGCGGCAGATGCGCGACGATGCCGGCCTGCTGGTCGGCTGGGGCATGGGCACCGCGACCTTCCCGGCGCTGATGTTCCAGGCCGAGGCGCGCGCTGTGATCCGCCGCGATGGTAGCGGCGCGATGGAGATTGGTGCGCATGACATGGGGCAGGGCGCCTGGACGGCCCTCGCCCAGATCGCGGCCGATGCCGTCGGCCTCGACATCGACCGTGTCGACTTCAAGGCCGGCACATCCGACCTGCCTGATGCCGGCATCGCCGGCGGCTCGGCCCATACGGCGACCGCAGGTGCCGCGATCCACAGCGCCGGCGCGGCCGTGATCGCAAAGCTCGCCGATCTCGCGACTGGCGACGAGCGCTCGCCGCTATTCGGTGCCGGCAATGCCGGCGTCATCGCACGGGACGGCAGGCTGGTCCGCCGCGACGACGAGAGCCGCAGTGAGAGCTACGTCGAGATCCTCGCGCGCGCCGGCGTCGCTGAGGTCGAGGCGCGCGGCACCGGCGCGCCGAACCCTGCGGCGATGCAGGAATATGCGATGCATGCCCACGGCGCGGTGTTCGCGGAGGTGAAGGTCGATCCCGAGCTCGGCCAGGTCCGCGTCACCCGCATGGTCGGCGCCTTCGCTGCGGGACGCATCGTCAATCCGCACCTGGTGAAGAGCCAGCTGTTCGGCGGCATGATCTGGGGGCTGTCCTTTGCACTGCACGAGGAGGCCATCACCGATCGCCGCAGCGGGCGGATCATGAATGCCAATCTCGGCGAGTACCACATTCCGGTGAATGCCGACGTGCCGCCGCTCGACGTGATCACGGTCGAGGAGCACGATCCGCATGTGAATGCGCTCGGCATCAAGGGTGTCGGCGAAATCGGCATCACCGGCAGTGCCGGCGCCATTGCCAACGCCGTCTGGCATGCGACCGGCGTGCGTGTCCGTCGCTTTCCGATCAAGATCGAGGCATTGCTGACGCCGCGTTGAAGCAAGAAGGCGGGGCGAGATCGTCTCGCTCCGCCGCGCACCTTAATGCAGCTTCTTGCGAAGCGCCTTCAGCGCCTGTCGCTGCGTCTCGATGTGGTCGGCGATCGCCTTGCGCAGCTCCTGCGAATGAAGCTTGTCGGCATCGCGCTGCACTTCGTCGAGCGTAGCCTCTGCATTGGTGGGCGTGATCTTCATCTGCGAGCCCGGTTATGAAGCGGCGCCGCAATGTCTCTCGGCGACGGCTCGCATCATATAGAGGAGTGACCCTGCGGAAATTGAGATGCCTCAAGCTCCGTAAGACACCGGGGCATCGCGTAGGATCCCGGGTGACGTTGGTGTACGTCAGAACGTCGGCGGCGTGCAGGCCGAGATCACTTCGCACGGCTTGCCCCCGACACAGCGAAAGCGATGCGGGCGGCGGCTCTCGAAATAATAGGCGTCGCCGGGATTGAGGATGCGGCGCTCGTCCTCGACGGTGACTTCGAGCTTCCCTGAGATCACGATGCCGCCTTCCTCGCCGTCATGGACGAGGTGCACGCGCCCGGTGTCGCTGCCGGGCTCGTAACGTTCCTTCAGGATCTGCAGGCTGCGGCCGAACAGATTGTCGCCGACCTGCCGATACGAGATTGGCTTCTTGCCGACCTCGGTGAGCTCCTCGGCGCGGTAGAAGATCTTGCGCCTGGACTCCGGCTCCAGCGCGAAGAACTCGGCGAGCCCCATCGGGATGCCGTCGAGGATGCGCTTGAGCGCGCCCACCGAAGGGTTCATCTGGTTGGATTCGATCAGCGAGATGGTCGAATTGGTGACGCCGGCCCGTTTGGCCAGCTCGCGCTGCGACAGCTTGTGGCGCGCCCGGATGAATCGCAGCCGTCCACCGATGTCGACGCTCATGCCCTGGTCCCGTGTTGCAGGTGTTGCGGATCGCGCAAATATGGACCGGCTGCCCCAGCGAAATCAATGGCTTGCAGGTCACCAGAAAAGGACTTGTTGCGCTATCGAAGCCGTGGCTCTGCTAGCAGGTCAGCAAAGGAGCGCGGCCGTGACCCTTCATCAGATTCCGAACACTATCAAGACCGACTCGTTCTGGATGCCGTTCACGGCCAACCGGCAGTTCAAGAAGGCGCCGCGCCTGTTCTCCTCGGCCGAGGGGATGCACTACACCACTGTCGACGGCCGCAAGGTGATCGATGGCTCCGCCGGCCTGTGGTGCGTCAACGCCGGTCACGGCCGCAAGCAGATTGCGGCTGCGGTCGAGCGGCAGCTGATGACGCTGGACTTCGCGCCGACCTTCCAGATGGGCCACCCGCTGGCGTTCGATTTCGCCGAGCGGCTCGCCGACATCGCGCCGAAGGGCCTTGACCGCGTCTTCTTCACCAACTCCGGCTCCGAGTCGGTCGACACGGCGCTGAAGATCGCGCTGGCCTATCACCGCGCCAACGGCCAGTCGAGCCGCACCCGCCTGATCGGCCGCGAGCGCGGCTATCACGGCGTCGGTTTCGGCGGCACCTCGGTCGGCGGCATGGTCGCCAACCGCCGCGCCTTCGCGACCCTGCTGCCCGGCGTCGACCACATCCGCCACACCCATGATCTCTCCCGCAACGCCTTTGCCAAGGACCAGCCCGAGCACGGCGCCGAGCTGGCCGACGATCTCGAGCGTCTGGTCGGCCTGCACGGCGCCGAGACCATCGCCGCCGTCATCGTCGAGCCGGTGCCGGGCTCGACCGCGGTGCTGCCGCCGCCGAAGGGTTATCTGCAGCGTCTGCGCGAGATCTGCGACAAGCACGGCATCCTCCTGATCTTCGACGAGGTCATCACCGGCTTCGGCCGCCTCGGCACGCCATTCGCCGCCAACTTCTTCGGCGTCACGCCGGACCTGATGACGACCGCCAAGGGCATCACCAACGGCACGATTCCCTGCGGCGCGGTGTTCGCGAGCCGCAAGGTGCATGACGGCATGATGGTCGGCCCCGAGAACCAGATGGAGCTGTTCCACGGCTACACCTATTCGGCGCATCCGACTGCCTGCGCCGCGGGTATCGCCACGCTCGACATCTACAAGGACGAGGGCTTGCTCACGCGCGGAGCGACGATGGCCGAATACTGGCGCGATGCGCTGCATTCGCTGAAGGGGTTGCCGAACGTCGTCGACATCCGCAATTGCGGCCTGATGGGCGCGGTCGAGCTCGCGCCGCGCGACGGTGTCGTCGGCGCGCGCGGCTATGACGTGATGGTCGACTGCTTCAACACCGGCCTTTACCTGCGCATGAGCGGCGACAGCTTCGCGATGTCGCCTCCGCTCATCGTCGAGAAGAGCCACATCGACCAGATCGTCTCGATCCTCGGCGACGCCATCAAGAAGGTGGCCTGATAATTGCTCTTGCCGCTGTGGAGTTTTATCTTGCAGCGGCGAGCGTGATGCCGCGGGAGTTTGACCAAGCGTGAAAGTTCTGATCCTCGGCAGCGGCGTCATCGGTGTCACCTCTGCTTACTACCTCGCACGTGCCGGCCACGAAGTGACGGTCGTCGACCGTCAACCCGAACCGGCGCTGGAGACTTCGTTTGCCAATGCCGGCGAGGTGTCGCCCGGCTATTCCTCGCCGTGGGCCGGCCCCGGCGTGCCGGTGAAGGCGGTCAAGTGGCTGTTGATGAAGCACGGTCCGCTGGTGATCCGGCCGAAGCTCGATCCCGTCATGTGGGTCTGGCTGCTGAAGATGCTGCGCAACTGCACCAGCGCGCGTTACGCGGTCAACAAGAGCCGGATGATCCCGATCGCGGAATACAGTCGCGATTCCCTGCGCGATCTGCGCCGCGACATCGGCATTCAATATGACGAGCGCTCGAAAGGTACGCTCCAGCTGTTCCGTTACCAGGCGCAGCTCGACGGAACGGCTGAGGACATCGCCGTGCTCAAGCAATATGGCGTTCCCTTCGAGGTGCTGAGCCGCGAAGGCTGTATCGCCGTCGAGCCGGCGCTCGCTGGCGTGAAGGAAAAGTTCGCCGGCGGGCTTCGCCTGCCGCAGGACGAGACCGGCGATTGCCACATGTTCACGCAGGCGCTGGCCACGCATGCGGCGGCGCTCGGCGTGCGCTTCATGTTCAACACCAGCATCGACCGCATCGTTACAGACAGCGGACGCGTCAGCGGTGTCGCGACCAGCGCGGGGATGCTGCAGGCCGACGCTTATGTGCTCGCGCTCGGCAGCTGGTCGTCACGGCTCGCTGCGCCGCTCGGGATCTCGCTTCCGGTCTATCCGGTGAAGGGCTATTCGATCACGGTGCCGATCAAGGACGCCTCCGGCGCGCCGGAATCGACCGTGATGGACGAGAGCTACAAGGTCGCGATCACCCGCCTCGGCAACCGCATCCGCGTCGGCGGCACCGCCGAAATCTCCGGCTATTCGAGCAAGCTGTACGACGCGCGCCGCGCCACGCTCGATCATTCCTTGACCGACCTGTTCCCGCGCGGCGGCGATGATCTCTCCAAAGCGACCTTCTGGAGCGGCCTGCGTCCGATGACGCCGGACGGCCCGCCCGTGATCGGCCCGACGCAATACGCCAACCTCCATCTGAACACCGGCCACGGCACGCTCGGTTGGACCATGTCCTGCGGTTCTGGGCGCGTGCTCGCGGACATGCTGTCCGGCAAGAAGCCGGAGATCGATGTAAGTTCGCTGACGGTGGAGCGGTACAAGCATCGCTTTGGGTGATTGACGCTGTCATTCCGGGCGGCTCGTAAGAGCCGAACCCGGAATCTCGAGATTCCGGGTTCGATGCTTTGCATCGCCCAAGGAATGACGTGCAATCTACCCCGCCCCCGTCACGCAATTCACCCACAGCACCACGGCCTTCGCATCATTCGCCGGGTTCGAGAACCGGTGCGGCCTGCGGCTCGCAAATCTAAAACTGTCGCCGGTCTTCAGCGACCATGTCTCGCTGTCCACCGTCAGCATCATCTCGCCGTCGAGCACGAGACCTGCCTCTTCGCCGTCATGGGTGTAGAGCTCGTCGCCGGTGGAGCCGCCGGGCTCCAGATGCACCAGGAACAGGTTGAGCTTGTTGTCCGCGCTCGCCGGGCTCAACAATTGTTTTGAGACGCCGGTGCGCCAGAGCTTCAGCTCGGGCCGCTGCAACCCGCGCGTCACCACCTGATCCGATGCGCCGTCGGCGCTCGGGCTGGCGCCGAACAGCGCGGCGATGCCGACACCGAGCACGTCGGCAATCGTTGCCAGCACGCGCAGCGACGGCGACGACAGGCCGCGCTCGATCTGGCTGAGGAAGCCGATAGAGAGATCCGTGCGCGAAGCGACCGTTTCCAGCGAGAATTGCCTGACGCGGCGGAGATCGCGGATGCGGCGGCCGACTGCGACGTCCATCGCCGGCTCAGCCGATTTGATGCTGGCCTTCGTCCTGGCCTTCTTCACCGGCTTTGCGGCGGCCGGTCTGCGCATTCTTTTGCCACCGCTCACGTCAAACCGCTTCCTTCATGTGCATGAAAACCGCTTGCATCGTCCGCGAAAGTGTGACCAAAATTTCATATTGGTGAAAATAGGCCGAAACGGCTTGGCCCGCAACGTCTGATCACGACCTGCGCGATCGCCGTCATCGGCCGAGCCCAAAGGGGATGCCATGAAGCGTTTTTGTCTAGCCGCGGTCGCGGCACTCGTAATTGCAGCGGCGACGCCGGCTTCGGCGCAGCAGGTGCTCAAGGTCGGCTCGACACCGACTGGCATTCCCTTCACCTTCCTCGACACCAAGACCAACACGATCCAGGGCATCATGGTCGATCTCGTCACCGAAATCGGCAAGGATGCCGGCTTCAACGTGCTGATCGAGCCGATGCAGTTCTCGGCCCTGATCCCGTCGCTGACCTCGAGCAAGATCGACATCATCGCCGCCGCGATGTTCATCACCGCGCCGCGCAAGGAAGTCGTCGATTTCTCCGACCCGATCTACACCTATGGCGAAGGCCTCGTTGTGCCGAAGAGCGACACCAAGGCCTATGCGACGCAGGACGACCTGAAGGGCGAGACGGTCGGCGCGCAGGTCGGCACCGCTTTCGTCGACGCACTGAAGAAGACCGGCCTGTTCGCCGAGGTCAAGGTCTACGACACCATTCCCGACATCCTGCGCGACGTGAACACCGGCCGCCTGAAGGCTGGCTATGCCGATTATCCCATCCTCGCCTACAATCTGAAGCAGGGCGGCTTCCCCGAGGTGCGGCTCGTCGACGGCTACAAGCCCGTCACTGTCGGCTCGGTCGGCATCGGCGTCCGCAAGGGCGAGGCCGCGCTACTCGGCAAGATCAACGCCTCGCTCGCCAAGTTGAAGGCCAACGGCACCATCGACAAGATCCTCGATAAATGGGGCCTGAAGGCTCAAGGCTGATAGCGCGTCATTGAAGGCTGCCGATGAAAGGCTTTTGGCACGACACCGTCGAGTTCTTCCCGATCCTGATGAACGGCGTCGCGCTGACGATCATCGTCACCATCGGCTCGCTGCTGCTCTCGACGGTGCTCGGCCTGATCTGGGCGATGATGCGGGTCTCCGGCATCAAGGCGCTGTCGATGCTCAGCGCCAGCCTGATCAACGTGATCCGCGGCATCCCGATCATCGTGCTGCTGTTCTATCTCTATTTCGTGATGCCTGATCTCGGCGTCAGGCTGACGGCCCTGCAGGCCGCGATCCTCGGCCTCGGGATCGCCTATTCCGCCTATCAAGCCGAAAATTTCCGCGCCGGCATCGAGGCCATCGACAAGGGGCAGATCGAGGCGGCGCAGTCGATCGGCATGGGCTGGTGGCTGACCATGCGCCGCGTTGTGCTGCCGCAGGCCGTGCGCATCGTGCTGCCGCCTTACGGCAACGTCATGATCATGATGCTGAAGGATTCCTCGCAGGCCTCGACGATCACGGTGGCCGAGCTAGCGCTGCAAGGCAAGCTGATCGCGTCCTCCACCTTCAAGAACACCAGCGTGTTCACACTGGTGGCGCTGATGTACCTCACCATGAGCATTCCGCTGATCCTGCTGGTTCGTCACTTCGAGAAGCGGGCTGGCAAGAAATGATCGAGCTGAGCGACGTCCACAAGAGCTTCGGCAAGGTCGAGGTGCTCAAGGGCATCACGGCTTCCGTCGAGAAGGGCGAGGTGGTCTGCATCGTCGGTCCCTCGGGCTCCGGCAAGTCCACCATCCTGCGCTGTATCAATGGCCTCGAAAGCTACGACCGTGGCAAGATTAGCGTCGAGGGCCTCAAGGTCGATCGCAATGCGCCGTCGATCGTGAACATCCGCACCCAGGTCTCGATGGTGTTCCAGCGCTTCAACCTCTTCCCGCACCGAACCGCGCTGGAGAACGTGGTCGAGGGACCGCTGTTCGTGAAAAAGGAGCCGCGTGCCCAGGTGCTAGAGCGTGGCCGCGCGCTGCTTGCCCAGGTCGGGCTCGCCGAGAAGGCCGATGCACATCCACCACAACTCTCCGGCGGCCAGCAGCAGCGCGTCGCGATCGCGCGCGCGCTGGCGATGCAGCCCAAGGCGATTCTGTTCGACGAGCCGACCTCGGCGCTCGATCCCGAGCTGGTCGGCGACGTGCTCGGCGTGATGCGCAAGCTCGCCGACGACGGCATGACCATGGTCGTCGTCACCCACGAGATGGGCTTTGCCCGCGACGTCGCCGATCGGGTGCTGTTCATCGACGGCGGCGTCATCGTCGAGCAGGGGCCGGCCAAGACGCTGCTCAACCAACCCCAGCACCCGCGCACGCAGGATTTCTTGCGGCGCGTGCTGCATCCGCTTTGACCGGTCTTTCATAATGACGCGCCTGCCTCTGCCGCCCTCGCTCTACGCCGACACCGCCGTCGCAGCGGTGGCGACGCCGCCGCTCGATACGGACAAGAGCGTTTCCGTCGCGATCGTGGGCGGCGGCTACACGGGGCTTTCCACCGCGCTGCATCTGGCGGAGCAGAGCGTCGAGGCGCTGGTGCTGGAAGCGCAGGAGCCGGGCTGGGGCGCGTCCGGCAACAATGGCGGCCACACCAATCCCGGCCTGAAGCACGATCCCGATCAGATCGAGGCCGATTTCGGCGCGGAGCTCGGCCGCCGCATGATCGCGTTCTCCTATGGCACGACGAATTTCACGCATGATCTGATCCGCCGCTACCAGATCCCGTGCGAGGCGCGGCAGAACGGCACCCTGCGTGCGGCCTACAACGAGGCCAGCGCCGCCGCCATCGAGAGCACGGCGCGACAATGCATCCGCCGCGGCATGCCGGTGAGCTATCTGAAACGCGAGCAGCTCCGCGAGATGACGGGCACCGACCGCTACATCGGCGCCATGCTTGATACTCGCGGCGGCGATCTGCATCCGCTCAGCTACGCCCGCGGTCTCGCGCGCGCCGCGATCTCTGCCGGCGCGAAGGTCCACGGCGAGACGCCGGCGTTGTCGCTGCGCCGCGAAGGCTCGCGCTGGCGCATCGAGACGCCGCGCGCGGTGGTGCATGCCGAAAAGGTGTTGCTCGCTACCAATGGCTTTACGGACGATCTCTGGCCCGCGCTCCGCCGCACCATCGTTCCGGTGTTTTCCTCGATCGCCGCCACCGCGCCGCTGTCCGACGACGTCGCGCGCTCGATCATGCCGACGCGCCCGGTGCTCTACGAAAGCGGCCACATCACCGTCTACTATCGCATCGACCAGCAGAACCGCCTCTTGATGGGCGGTCGCGGCCCGATGCGCTGGATCAACTCGCCGCACGACGTCGCTTATCTCATGCGTTATGCCGAGCGGCTGTGGCCGCAGCTCAAGGGCGTCACCTGGACTCATGGCTGGAACAGCCGGCTCGCCATCACCAAAGATCATTACCCGCATGTGCACGAGCCGGCGGAGAACATCCTGATCTCGCTCGGCTGCAACGGCCGCGGCGTCGCGCTCTCGACCGCGATGGGCGCGCAGCTCGCGCGCCGCCTGATCGGCGGTGCCAAGGCCGAGATCGACATGCCGATATCGGGCATCAAAGCGATCCCGATGCATGCGTTCTGGCCAGTCGGCGTGACGGCGGCCGTGATCACGGGCCGCGTCCGGGACCGGCTGGGGATATAGCGCCTCGCTCGCTTGCGGGGGAGGTAGGACAGAGGGTGTCTCCGCAATCGAGAACCCCTAAGAGGAGAGAGCCCTCACCCGCCGCGCTGTGCGCGTCGACCTCTCCCGCAAGCAAGCCGGAGAGGTGCAGTGCTGCTCACGGGCCGATCGTTTTTGCTTAAGCCTCAACCTTCCGCCACTGCTTCGGCCCAGGGCTGGAAGATATCGACCGCGCCCGAATTCGTGTCGCCCTCGCGCATTACGACGCTAGGGCAGGCGAACTTCTGCGGCACCGCCTGCACCAGGCTCTCCTCATAATCGAAGCGCTCTGCCAGCGTCTTGCGCACGTCGGCTGGCAGGCGGGCATCGCCGATCACGATCGCGCCCTCGCTGGCGTCGATGCGCGGCTGGTGGATGGCGGCATCCAAGTCCATGCCGAAATCCATCGCAAATGACACGAGCTGCATCACCGAGGGCAGGATGCGGCGGCCGCCGGAGGCGCCGACGGCGAGACGCTTGCCGTCCCTGGTTTCGCCGATGACGGGCGTGTAGTTGCAGAGGCAGCGCTTGCCGGGCGCGAGCGAGTTGGTGGTGCCCGGCGTCGGATCGAACCACATGATGCCGTTGTTCATGGTGATGCCGCTGTGTGACGTCACGTATTTCGAGCCGAAGGACGAGAGCAGCGTCTGCGTCACCGCCGCGATGTTGCCGTTTCGGTCGACCACGGAGAAATGCGTGGTGCAGGCGGGCGCGAGATATTCGGCGCCGAGCGAGCGCTTGCCGTCGGCATCGCCCATGTCCTTGAGCCGCTCGCGGAAGGCCGCTTGCAAAGCAAGCGCATATTCGACATAGGCGGTTGCATCCGGCGCGCTTCCCGGCTTCAGGCTCTGCTGCAACAGCCGCAGCGCATGCGCCATGGTCGGCCCGGCCGTCAGCTCCGGCGTCGCATACACCTTGCCGTCGCGATAGGGGATCGCCAGCGGCTCGCGCAGATGCGCGCGGAAGGCGGCGAGATCCTCCGCCGAGAGCGAGCCGCCATCGGCCTTGATGTCGGAGGCGATGCTCCGGGCGAGATCGCCCTGATAGAAGTCGCGCGGCCCGGCTTCGGCGAGATGCAACAGCGTTGCTTTCAAACTGTCCTGCGGCAGCCGCGTCTCGGACTTGACGCCCCATGGTGCACTCGGCGGCAGGCCGTCCTTCAGATATGCCGCCGCGCTGGCGGAATAGCGCCGGAGATCGGCCGCCGCCCCCGCGATCGTCACCGTGGTCCACCAATCGACCAGCAGCCCTGCGCCGGCGAGCCTGGCGGCCGGTGCGACCAGATCCTTCCACGGCAGCTTGGCGTGGCGGCGATGCGCCTCCTCCATGCCGGCGACGACGCCAGGCACGGCGATCGAGCCGGGACCGTGGATGTTGCGATCGTCCTTCACCCGCGGCCACGGAAACAGGTCGGAGGCCGCACCCTCGCCGCTGAGCGGGTAGTCGGCGGTGCGCAGGCTCTGCGGTGCGCACATGCCGTAGTCGATCACCTCATAGCGATTTTCCTTGGCGCGGTAGAGCACCATCGCGCCGCCGCCGCCGATGCCGCTGTTCCAGGGCTCAAGCACGTTCAGCGCAAAGGTGGTCGCGACGATCGCGTCCACGCAATCGCCGCCCGCCGCCAACACCTGCGCCCCGACCTCAGCCGCCCGCCGCGATTGCGAGGCGACGATGCCGCCCTTGGATGTGACGGCGGGCTTGCGGACGGTTTGGCTGAGGCTGAACTGATGAGGCATGATGTCGTCTTGATCTCTGTTGTTTTTGCGTTGTGGCGCTGGCGGGGAAGCTCAGCATTTGCGGGGCGCGCGGAGGATGGCACATTGCCGTCAACGAGAACAAACGGAGGAGCGACATGGCAGGTGTGAAACAGGCGCGGGATGGCGCGGTCGGATCCTGACGCTCGACGAGCCCGCGAGCCTGAACGCGATGACGCCGGACCTGCTCGGCGCGCTCGCGGCGCCATCGCTGAGATGACAGGAGATGACGACGTCCGTGCGCTGGTCCTCACCGGCGCGGAGCGCGGATTTGCTCAGGACAGAATTTAAGAGCCTCGGAAGCACTCGGCGAGGACATCGCCACCGCAAGAGCGCGGATGCGATCGAGGGGCCGCAACGCCTTCGTCGAGAAGCGCAAGGCGAAGTTTAAGGGGCGGTAGAGTTTCCCAAGCCGTCATGGCCGGGCATAGTGGTCCGAAGGACGGCGTCGCTTCCGCTCGCCTAGGCCCCGGCCATCCACATTGTTTCGTGGAGGCCAAAATGTGGATGCCCGGAACAGGCCCGGGCATGAGTGGAGAGACCGTTAATTGAAAAACGGCGAAGCCGCCGCGCTCAAATCCCGCGGTTCAGGCGGCTGGCCTCATACTTGGCGTGCCATTTCGGGCCGGGCCCGCGCATGTAGTGAAGCTCGGGGCGATAGGGATTGCCGGCGATCCGGACCAGCTTCTGCCATTTGGCGGCGACGAAGCTCAGCGGCTGGCGAATGAGGCTCAGTGGCAGCACGGCACCATCTCAATGCGGCTTGCCGAGCATGGCGGTGAAGGGGAGATCGAACAGATCTTCGCCATCGGAGCCGCTGACATGGATTACCCAGTCGCGCCAGTCTTCGGCGCCGGGCGTCAGGATCATCGAGCTCATGATCTGGGCGGCGCGATCACGCGCTTCAGTCAGGTTGGCCACGGCAGCGCCGCTGCGATCAATCAGCGTGCCCTCGGTGTTGGAGCAGTGAAAGTAGACCTGGACCATATGCGTCTCCTATTGGGAGCGATTGGGACGGCAAACCGATACCACCCGAGGCCTTCGCGAAACATTCGGGGCGAGCCCGGTAAGGGAAATTACGGAGATTGGTCGGCTCCAAGCTCGTTACAGGTTTAATCACAGCGGGGTGATGATCGACTGGACGGCGTATGGGCGGCATGGAACAAGCTTTACGGGAAAATCTGGGGGCCGCCGTGAATCAGCTCACATTGTCGCGCAGATACCGACGCCGGTTGGCGGCGATCCTCGCCGGCGTGCTGCTTGGTGTCGCGCCGGTCGCCTCCTCCGAACCGGTGAGGAGGAGCGGCTACGCGCTCGGCACGGAACTCTGCGGCAGCGGCGATCTCGCCTTTCCCAGAATCCAGATCGACATGAAGGCGGGCTTCTGCGCCGGCCTCGTCGGCAGCGAAGAGGACCATCTCAAATTTCCGCGCTCGATCGTCCAGGTGCCGGGCCGCGACCTGTTCGTGGTCGCCGACATGGGTGGCTGGGGCCACACCAATGGCCGGCTACTGCTGCTCGATCCGCACGCGCCGCAGCGCCAGCGCTTCAAGGAGCTGCTGACTGACGTTGAGTACCCGTTCGGCCTCGTGATCGGGCCGGACAAGAAACTCTATGCTTCGAGCGCCGAGGCGATCTTCCGGTTCGATCCGCAGGCGGAGAATCCGCGCAGCACGGTCGAGACCATCATCCGTCATATGCCGGGCCGGCGGATCAAGCTGCCCGATGGCACCAAGCTCGACGAGAGCGCGCATCCGCTCAAGCAATTCGTGTTTGATAAAAATGGTCGGCTGTTCGTCAATGTCGGCTCGCACAGCGACGACTGCATCACGCCGGCGCCGATCACAAAGCCTTGCGCGGCCGCCGAGGGCGCCTCCGCGATGGCATCGATCTGGCTGTTCACACCGCCCGCGGGCGGCGTCTTTCCGGCCTTGAAGCCGAACGATCCCGATCCGCCGCACACGGTCTACGCGCGGGGGCTGCGCAATTCGATGGCGCTGGCGCTGCATCCGAATTTCCCCGACGCCGGCTACGCCTTCCTGCAAGGCGAGAACGGGCGCGACCTGCCCGACATCTTCAAGCCGAATGAGGAGATCAACGCGATCGAGCAGGGCAGGCACTATGGCTGGCCCTATTGCTACGACCTTTCGACGCCAAGCCCCGAATTCAGGCTGGTGCTGCAATCGGGCGTCTACAAGTCGCTCTGCACTGCCAATGCGCTCTACAAGCCGCCATTCTCGCTGCTGCCGCCGCACGGGGCGCCGCTCGCGATGCTTTATTATCACGGCACAAAATTTCCGGAGCTCGAGGGCAAGCTGCTGGTCGGCCTGCACGGCTATCGCCCGACCGGCAGCCGCGTCCTTATCTACAACGTCGACGATCACGGCTTCCCAAAACCCGCCCCGGCGCCGGTGCGCTACCATGTCAGCTGTGCCGCCGATCCGACCCACAGCTTTCAGACCGAGGCCGGCGAGATCGCGGCCGCACCGTTCGAGGAGTTGATCGCGGGCTGGCACCGCGTCAACGGCGCGCGGCCGCAAGGCGCGCCAGTCGGCATGACGGTCGCCGAGGACGGCGCGATCTGGCTGGTGGAGGACAAGAATCAGACCGTGATCCGCGTCGATCGCGCTGAAGGCGAAGCGCGTCAGCCGCTCCCCTGCGACACGCGCAGCCAGTCGGTGATCGACCAGCTCGCGGCCTTCGTTGCCAGGGACGTACAGAACAGCAGCCGCCTCACCAGCTTGCGCAAGGGCCTCGTCGAGAAGCATTGCCTCGGCTGCCATTCCGACTTCGGCCTGAAGGCGGGACAGTCGGATGCCGAGAAGGACAAGGCGGTGCTGCGCTTCATGCTGTCGCAGGACGGCTGGATCTATCCCGGCGACCCCGAGTCCGGCAGGCTGCGCACGCGGCTGCGCGGGCTCGGCGCGGAGAAGCTGATGCCGCCCGGCGGTGAGAGCCTGCCGAAGACGGAGCCCGGCTACACGCGCCTGCTCGACACCGCGGATTTGCTGGTTGCAAAAATGGTTCCGGGCACGCGGATGCGGATCAAGGCCGGTCCGCCGCAACGCAAGTTCTTTGGCAAAACCAACAAGGAATGCGGCGAAATACCGGCCGGCAAGGTCGTCGTCGTGACACAAAGGAGCGCTGTAGACAAATCCGGCTTCAGCCGGTTCTTCCGGCCAGCCGATCCCTATCTGAACGGCGAGTGCAGCGACGACGATGGCTATTACATCCGGCAGGAATTTCTGGTGCCTGTGCGGTAGCATTTTCCTCGTCATCGCGGCGGCGTCCGCGCAAGCGGAGACGAAGCTGTTCGAGAGCGTGCAAGTCACGTCGCCGGGCGAATACACCTTCGGCATCGAAGGGCCAGCGGCGGATCTCGACGGCAATCTGTTCGTGGTCAATTTTGGCAAGTCCGGCACTATCGGCAGGCTGCCGGCAGGTGGTGCGGCGTCGGAGCTGTTCACGGCGCTGCCCGAGGGCAGCGTCGGCAACGCCATCCGCTTCGATCGCAGCGGCACCATGTTCATCGCCGACTACAAGAAGCACAACATCTTCGCGATCCCGAAGGGCGCGACCGAGCCCGTCGTGTGGTTTCATTCCGACGAGATGAGCCAGCCCAACGACATCACGGTCGCGCGCGACGGCACGATCTATGCGAGCGATCCGAACTGGAAGGGCAGGGAAGGCCACATCTGGCGCATCGCCAAGGCCGCCGATGGCTCGGTGCAGGGGCAGGTGATGTCGGCGCCGCGTGCGATGGGCACCACCAACGGCATCGATCTCAGCCCCGACGGCAAGACGCTCTATGTCGGGGAATCCAGCAACGGCCAGATCTGGTCCTACGCGATCAACGGCAACGAGCTCACTGCTGCAAAGATGGTCAAGGCGTTCCAGCCCGACACCGTCGACGGCCTGCGCACGGATGTCGCCGGCCGTCTTTTCGTTGCGCGCATTCTCAAGGGCACCATCGCGGTGATGAGGCCCAATGGCGCAGTCGAGCGCGAGATCGCGCTCAGGGCCAAGGAGCCGACCAATCTCGCTTTCGGCGGCAGCGACGGCAAGACCGTCTTCGTCACCCAGCGCCAGGGCGGCTTCATCGAGGCCTTCCGCACCGACCAGGAGGGCCGCGAGCACTGCCTCCAGCGCGGGCGCTGCTGAGCATGATCCGGAGAAGTGTGAAGCGGTTTTCCGAAAAGATCATGCTCAACTAAAAGAGCATCAGAGGCGTTCTGCTTCCGCGCAGAGCGGCGCGATGAGAGGCGGCATTCTTCTTGCTTGCATCCGGCCGCCGCAGGGATCAAGACATCTGTGGCACTAACCCAAGAGCACGCGACCACGGAGTGTTTGAGTGAAAGCCGTCCATACCGAACTGCACCGGAGCCACGATCCGCAATTCTTCCTGGTTCGCGGCGTCGTCAAGCGCACCACCGAGCAACCCGAGCGCGCCGACCGCCTGCTCAAGGGGCTGAAGGACGGCAAGCATCAACTGGTCGAGCCCAAGACATTCGGGCAGGGCCCGCGTGCACGCATTCACAGCCCGGAATATCTATCGTTCCTGAGCGAAGCCTGGGACGCCTGGACGGCGCTCGGCGATTCCGGCCCGGAGATGATCGGCAACATCCATCCCGTGCGTCATGCCGCGACCTATCCCACCCATATCGTCGGCAAGCTCGGCTGGCACACCGCCGACACCGCGGCGCCGATCGGTCCCGGCACCTGGGCCGCGGCCTGCGCTGCGACCGACGTTGCTGTCACCGCCGCGCAAATGGTGATGGACGGCGAGGATGCGACCTACGCGCTCTGCCGTCCGCCCGGCCATCACGCCTATCGCGATATGGCCGGCGGCTTCTGCTTCCTCAACAACAGCGCGATCGCCGCCGCACATCTCCGGCTCAAGCACGAGCGCGTCGTGATCCTCGACGTCGACGTCCATCACGGCAACGGCACGCAACGCATCTTCTACGCGCGGCCGGACGTCTACACGATCTCGATCCATGCCGATCCCGTCGCGTACTATCCGTTCGTGTGGGGCTATGCGCATGAGCGCGGCGAGGGCCCCGGCCTCGGCACCAATCTCAACATCCCGCTCGCCATCGGCACCGGTGATGACGGCTACATTCAGGCAATGGACGTCGCGCGCAAGGCGATCGAGGCCTTCGCGCCCGGCGCCCTGGTCATCGCCCTCGGCCTCGATGCCTCCGAGCACGATCCGCTGAAGGGCCTTGCCGTCACCACGCCCGGCTTCCGCCGTATCGGCCAGGCCATCGCCAAGCTCGGTCTGCCGACCGTGTTCGTGCAGGAAGGCGGCTATCTCTCGGATATTCTGGGCGCGAACCTGACCTCGGTGCTGGCAGGGTTTGAAGAGGCAAGGTGAGGCTTTCACCTCTCCCCGAGTAGGTCTTCATGCCCGGCCTTGTCCCGGGCATCCACGTCCTTTGCGCCGTGGAGCAAGGCGTGGATGGCCGGGACAAGGCCCGGCCATGACGTGGAGAGAGCGCCGGCCGAAATTCAAAACATCCCGCTCGCCGCGAGCGCCTTGCAGACGTGCTGCATCTCGGTCTCGTCCGCGACCATGTCGAGCATGATCGTGGTCAGGCCTTTCGCGGCAAACTCTTTCAGCTTCGCGCCGATCTCTGCGTAGCTGCCGACGAGATAGGGGCAGTCGGCCTGGAAGGTCAAAAACGGCAATAGCCAGTAGCCATTGTCCTGAAGCTCGCCGCTCTGGCCCTCATACAGCCGCCGCTTCCACACGGAGTCGCTGTTCTCCACCGTGAGCGCCAGCAGTTCGCGATCATCGACATTATCGCGAAAGCGCGCCTTCGCCGCCCGCCGCGCCTCCTCGCGGCTTTCGCGGGCGAATATTCCAAAATTCACGGCCGGCGCATCGAGACCTTGATCGAGGTCGGGCGGCAGCATCTGCATCTTGATGCAGCCGGTCTCCTTTGCCACGCGCTGCGCCGCCTCGGACTGACCTGCGATCAGAAATTCGGGCATCAGCTCCGCCGGCAGGCGCGGACGCAGCTGCAAATTGCTGGCGCGGTAGAACCGGCCCTCCATGTTCACCGGACGCGGGCTCGAGAGCAGCTGGCGCATCAGCGCGACGAACTCGCCCAGCCTGACATAACGGTCGCCATGCGACTGCTCGTCCCCCAGCCCCTGCAAGTCGCTGACCGCGGTCCCCGTGATCATATTGAGATAGACCTTGCGGCCGTAGAGCTGCGCGAAGGAGGAGACGAACTTCGCCGCCGTGAACGGGTGCATGTAGACCGGATTGACCGCGATCAGCGGCGAACACCGCGTCGTCTCCGCCATGATGTGCTGGGCCATCGCCCAGGGCTCGACGAACACGTCATTGCCTTCGAACAGCAAAATGCCTTCGAAGCCGTTGCGGTCGGCGAACTGCGCGACGCCCATCAGCTCGCCGACATATTTTTTGGGGTCGCGGTTGCGCGAGATCGCCGGGAAGACGCGCAGCCGCGGCGGCGTCATTCCGCCGCTTCCTGGAACGGCCAGGCGTTGCGCCTGATCGGAAGGCCGCCGTCCGCACGCGAGCCGTCGGCGATCGCGAGGCGATGCGAGGGGGAGGGCGAGCAAAGTGAGAAGCGCCAGCCCTGGGGATCGTCGGCGATATCCGGTTTGAAGCTGATCTCGATCGCCTCGCGCGACACCTGCATTGCGAAGGCGTCGAGCGGCAGATTGAGCCCGAAGCCCCTGGCCTTGAGATAGGCCTCCTTGAGCGTCCAGTAATCGAAGAAGCGCTCGATCGCGGCAGGCTCCGGCAGTCCGCGCAAGGTTTCGACCTCTTCCGGCGCGAAGAAGCGAAGCGCGGTCGACAGCGGTGCGACGCGCCGCGACACGGTTTCGACGTCGACGCCGACGGCCTCATGCCCTGACACGACACAGGCGACGCAGCCGTCGGCATGCGACAGGCTGAAATGCAGCGCGGTCGAGGTCTTGGGCGCCGCGACATACGGCCGTCCATATCGCCCGGCACCAAACGACCAGTCGGAGGGCGCGACGTTGGGCGCGACCTGGGACAGCGCCAAGCGCAGCATCGCGTGCGCGAAAATATATTGCCGCCGGTGCCGCTCGAACATGAAGCGGTCTGCGCGGACGCGTTCGTCGACCGACAGCAGGCGGCGGCACGCATCGGCGGCGCCCGGCGCGTCAATGGTCTCGATCAATCCGACAAACAGTTCAATTCTGTCGTCTGCCATCAATTGGGCCTTTGGCATCGGGCGGAGGCTGGATTGCCGGTCCCGACAGAAGAAGCAACCGAGCAAGAATCAACTGAGTGGACCGCTTGTAACGGTCCACCCGGGCAAATTCTTGTCGATTTGCAGGCCGGTTTACAGACGCAAGCTTGTGCGAGACCCCAACTCGAGGCGCGAGCGGCTGATTTCCGTAAAATGAAGCTGCAAGATTCGTGCGGCGTCCCGGCCGGCGAGTCTTACCTCTTCTTCTTCTTGGACTTCTTCGCGCCGCTCAGCATCGAAAGGCTGACGTCGACGTCCTTCAGCGCGGCCTGGAGCTTCTTCTTCTCGTCGCTCAGTAGCTTTTGCAGGGCCTTGCGATCCTTGTCGCTCAACGAGGTGCCCTTGGTAAATTTGATGAAACCCATAACACACTCCCCCGGTTAAAAATGATCGTCCAAATCAAAACACGGGAATAATCTTGCGCGGTGGCGTCAAATAATCAAGATGCAACTTGCTCATTCACAGCTTTGGCGAGTGAACCCGTATTCGCCCGTGCTGTATAGCCGGTCATGCCGCCCTGCGCGCGAGCAGTCGGCCGAGCGGTGCGTTGGGTTGGGCGCTTCCGGCCACCAGCAGCGCGACGAGATCTTCCATCCACTCGCTGACCAAACCGCCGTCGAGCAATTCGCTTTTGTAATTGCATGACCCCGTGATTCCGGTCGGACGCTCCTTGAGCATCAGCGAGAGCCAGGTCTGGTCGATCGGCAGCACAGGCTGGCCTTCGCGTGCAATGTTGCCGATCGACGCTGTCGTGAGATCAGGCAGGTCGAGCGGCTGCCGCAACGGATTTTGCAGCGTGAAATAGACCTGGAGCAGGGCGGCCGGATCGATCCCCGCCTGCTCCAGATGGTCGGCGACGATATTGAACGGCAGTTCCTGCCGCGCATGCGCGTCGAGCACGCTCTGGCGCACCCGGGCCAGGGCTTCCACGAACGACAGCTCCGGCGAGAGTCTCGTGCGAACGATCACCGTATTCTCGAACGGGCCGACGATTCGGTCGGTGTGCGACTGGGCACGGTTGGCCATCGCGGTGGCGACCGCGATGTCGCTACGGCCGGTCCACGCCAGCAGCAGGGCCTTCAGGCCGGTGAGGAGGCACATGAACAGCGTGGCATTGTGCTGACTGGCAAAGGCCGTGAGCCGTGCGATCAGGTCGGGCTCGAGACTGACCGGATGATGGCCGGTGGATGGACCCGGGCTTGATTCGCCGTCGAAGAGCGGCGCCGCGCCGCGCAGACTCGCGGTCCAGTCGGCGGCCTGGCGGCGGGCGGCGTCTGTGCCGCACCACCAGCGCTGCCAGCGTGCGACGTCCGCGAAGGCCGGTGGTGGTTTCGGCAGCGGCACCGACGGATATCCGGCCAGCGCTGCATAGCGGCTCGACAACTCCTCGAACAGCACGCCGATCGACCAGCCGTCGACGATGGCGTGATGCAGCGTCAGCAGCAGCACGTGATCGTTCGCGTGGAGCCGCAACAACCGGGCTCGCAGCAGCGGCGCCTGCGCGGTGTCGATCGGGGTGTAGGTCTCCTGTTCGATCAGGAGGCCGATCTTCCTGAGCTCCAGGGCCTTGCGGCGCTTGTTGTTGTGGGGATGACCGTCGCCGATGGTCTCGACGGTCAGCACCCGGCGGAGTTTTCCGGGCGGAAAGATGCGGGTGGTTGGCTCCTCGCCGTTCCAGCCGAACGCGGTCCGCAGCGATTCGTGCCGGGCTGCGACATCATCGATCGCCTGTGCCAGGGCGGCCGGATCGAGCGGGCCGTGAAGATGGAAGGCAAAGGGCAGGTTGAACAGCGGCAGTCCCGGCAGGTTCTGCTCGATCCGCAGCATCTGGTCCTGCGCGATCGAAAGTGTCGGAGGTCCGCGCTCGGTCAGAAGCGGCGCCGTTGCGGCAAGCTTGCGCGGCTTTGCCGCCACGGCCTCATCGACCCGCCGGGCAAGCTGCTCGATCGTCGGTGCCTCGAAGATGGTCTTGATTGGCAGCGACACGCCGAGCGCGCGGGCGACGCGCGCCATCGCCTGGCCCGCCAGCAGCGAATGGCCGCCGAGATCGAAGAAATTGTCGGTGACGCCGATGCTCTCGACCTTGAGCAGGTCGATCCAGATGTCGGAGAGCACCTTTTCGGTGAAGCGCCGCGCCGGCACGGCCGCATCCGGCCCGGACGCCTCCACCTGCGCCGGCGCGAGCAGCGCAGACCGGTCGATCTTGCCATGGGCGTTGAGCGGCACCTGCTCCAGGAACAGGAACGCCGACGGAATGGCGTGGCTCGGCAGCCGGGTCTTCAGGAATTCACGCAGCTCGCTGGCGCTGCTCCGGCTGCCCGGTTTTGCGACGATATGGGCGATCAGCCTGACCTCGCCGCTCGCCTCGCGACGCGGCTCGACGATGCCGGTGCGCACCGCCGGATGCTCGGCCAGCGCGGTCTCGATCTCCTTGAGCTCGATACGGTAGCCACGGACCTTGACCTGATGGTCGGCGCGGCCGAGGCATTCGATCGTGCCGTCACTGCGGCGGCGGGCAAGGTCGCCGGTCCGGTAGAGACGGCTGCCGGCCTTGCGCGCAAATGGATCGGGCAGGAAGCGCTGCCGGCTCTGCGCGGGATCGTTGACATAGAAGCGGCCGACGCCGGCGCCGCCGATGCAGAGCTCGCCGACCACCCCGACCGGCTGCGGCTGGAGGTTTGCATCGAGCACGTAGAGCTGGGTGTTCGGCAGCGGCGCGCCGACCGGGACGTTGCCTGTCGCTGTCGCCGGCGCCTTGGTCAGGCGATGCAGCGAGACGTCGTCAGAGCATTCCGACGCGCCATAGGCGTTGATCAGCGGCACTTTCGGGCAGCGGGCGAACCAGGCGCGGCAGAGATCGACCGGCAGCGGCTCGCCGGTCGAGATCAGCAGCCGCAGCCTTGCGAAGGCGCGCCGGATCTGCGCCTCGTCCATGCGATCGAGGATCACGCGGAGCAGCGACGGCACGACCTCCAGCACCGTGATGCCTTCGCGCGCGATCTCCTGTGCGAGCCGGATCGGGTCTTTCACGACCTCGTCGGCGCAGATGTGAACGCGCCCGCCGACCATCGGGCCGGCGAGGAACTGCCAGACCGAGATGACGAAGCTCTGTGGGGCGGTCTGGGCGATCACGTCCCTGGCCGTGAGGCCGAGCTCGGAGATGAGCGAGACGAGATGATTGGACAGTCCGCGCTGCTCGATCGTGACGCCCTTCGGCGCGCCGGAGGAGCCGGACGTGTAGATGAGATAGGCAAGGCTCGCGGCGTCGCGCCGCGCGGCGCGGGCCGGCCTGGTCGCGCCCGGCGCGATCGCGTCTTCGAGCTCGGCCACATGGATGCGCGCGACCAGCGGTTCGAGCAGCGCCTCGACCATGGGCGACTGCGCGCGGCCGGCCAGCAGCACCCGGGCGCAGCTCGATCCCAAAATGGTCGCGAGCCGCGTCGGCGGCTGCTCGGGATCGAGGTTCAGGAAAGCCGCGCCGGCACGTTGCACGCCGATCATTGCGGCGAGCAGCCCGGGCCCGCGCTCCGCAAGCAGGGCAACCACGCTCTCGGCACCGACACCTTCACGCGCCAGCCAGCCCGCCACCGCCGCGCTGCGGCGCGCCAGCTCGCGATAGGTCAGGGACGTTCGACCGTCGGACACGGCGATCGCGTACGGTGTCTTTTTCGCCTGGGCATCGAAGCGTTCGCCGAGATTGCCGCGCTTGCCAAAATTGATTTGGACTCCGCGGCCTTGCAACAGCAACTGCCGGCGTTCCGCCTCGGTCAGTAGCGGCAGGCGCGAGATCTGCTGCTCCGGATTGGCGATGGCGGCCTTGAGCAGGGTCTTGAATTGCCTGACCATGTCCTCGATCGTCTCGGCGTCGAACAGATCGGTGGCGTATTCGAAGAATCCGGTGAAGCGGCCGTCGGCCTCGACCAATTCGAGCGTGATGTCGAAGCGCGCCACGTTCGGGTCGATCTCGATCCGCCGCATCGAGAGGCCAGGGAAACGCGCCGCCTCGATCGAGGCGTTCTGGAGGATGAACATGATCCGGAACAGCGGATTGCCATCCGTCCTTCGCGCCACCTGCAGTGCGCGCAGCACCTCCTCGATCGGGAGGTCCTGGTTGCGGTAGGCATCGAGCGTGACCTGCCGCACTCGCCGCAGCATTTCGCCAAAGCTCGGATCGCCGCCGAAATCGTTGCGCAGGATCAGCGTGTTGGCGAACAGCCCGATCAGCCGCTCGCTCTCGATCTGGTTACGGTTGGCGATCAGCGACCCGGTCGCGACGTCCTCATGTCCGGTGTGGCGGAACAGCAAGCACTGGAACGTCGCGAGCAGCGTCATGAACGGCGTGACGCCCTGGTCCTGGCTCAGCGCACGGATATCGCCCGACAGCGTCTTGGAGAACTCGAAATAATGGCGGGCGCCGTGACCGCTCCAGACCTCCGGCCTCGGCCGGTCGGTCCGCAGCGGCAGCGTGGTGACGCCGTCGAGCTGGGTCTTCCAGTAACCGAGCTGCTCTTTTGCCGCCGGCGTCCGCGCCCAGCTCTGCTGCCACAGCGCAAAGTCGCGATACTGGAAGGCCGGCGAGGGGAGCGCCGCCACGCTCGTCTTGCGCGCGGCAGCGTAATGCGCGGCAAGCTCCTCCCAGAACAGCCGCTGCGACCAGCCGTCGGTGACGAGGTGATGGACGTTGACCACCAGCGCGTGGCTGGATCTGTCGAACGAGAGCAGTGTGACCTTCAGTGGCGGCTCGCGCGAGAGATCAAATGGATATTGCGCGAGCTTGAGCGCCTCGCGCCTGACGACCGCGGGCTGCTTGCCGGCAGGGCAAGGCTTGAGCTTGATCCGATCGAACCGCGGCGGCGATCGCAGCACGCGCTGCGCCGGTTCGCCCTGCTGTTCCACGACGACCGAGCGCAGCGCCTCGTGGCGCGCGCAGATCGCGGTGAGGCTCGCAGAAAGCGCGGCGACATCGACCTGCCCTTTCAGCAGCGCGACTTCGACGACATTATAATTGTACCGGGTCGGATCGAGCCGGGAAAGCACGTACATTCGCTGCTGCTGGAACGACAGCGGCGCGTCGGTTCCTCTGGCCTGGCGCCAGGCGGGCAGCGTGGCTTCACGATGGTTTACGGCGGTCTCGATCCGCCTCGCAAGCGCAGTAACCGTGGCGCAATCGAAGATGTCCTCGAACGAGAAGTCGACGCCAAAGCGTTCGCGCAGGCGCGAGCGCATCTGCGTCACCGCGAGCGAATCCGCGCCGAGCGCGAAGACGTCCTGATCGATGCCGACTCGCGGCAGCTCCAGCAGGCTGGCCCAGATCGTGGCGAGCTGGGTCTCCAACGTATTGCGCGGCAGTTGCTCTTCGTCGGCGTCCTCAGTCCTTGCGATCAGCTCGGCGAGCGCATTGCGCTTGACCTTGCCGCTGGCGCCTTTCGGCAGCGCCGCCACGGGGCGGATCAGGCTCGGCACCTTGTAGGCGGCGAGACGCTTCCGCGCGAACTGGCGCAGCTGGTCCGAGGTCGCCGCGGAATTCGGCCGCAACACCACGACGGCGGCGACGTTCTCGCCGAGCTTTGGATGCGGAACGGCGAACACGCCCGCCTCCAGCACCGCGGGATGGCTCAAGAGGATCTCTTCCACCTCGAGCGGCGAAATCTTCTGGCCGCCGCGATTGATGACATCCTTGATGCGGCCGACGATGAAGAGGTAGCCGTCGGCATCGAGATAGCCGAGATCGCCGGTCCTGAACCAGCCGTCGCGGAACGCGGCCCGCGTCGCCACCTCGTCATTATAATAGCCGCGGCTCATATTGGGGCCGCGCAGCATGATCTCGCCGCGCTCGCCGCTCGCGAGCAGCCGGCCGGTCTCGTCCATGATCGCGATCTCGGGACCTGCGGCACGCCCTACAGATCCGACCTTGCGCAGCTCGAAGGGATTGGCCGCGATCTGCGAGGCCGCTTCGGTCATGCCGTAGGTCTCGAGCACGGGAACGCCGAACGTCGTCTCCAATCCGTTCAGGATCGCAGGCGCGAGCGAGGCGGAGGCCGAACGGATCACGCGCAGCGACGACGAGCGGGCGCGGTCCGGGTCGGCTTCCGCCGCCGTCAGCAGCGCGCGATGGATGGTCGGCACAGCCGTGTACCAGGTCGGTTGCAGCTCCCGCATCCAGCCGAAGAAGGATGCAGCGTCGAAGCCATCGGTGCAGATCACGCTGGAGCCTGCGGCGAGCGCCGTCAGCAGGCCGGAGATCAGGCCATGGGCGTGAAACAGCGGCAGCACGTTGAGCAGGCGGTCGTTCGGCGCGAGCGACAGCACGCGGCCGGCATTGTGGGCGGAGAGGCACACATTGCGCTGCGTCAGCGGCACCATTTTCGGTCGCGCCGCCGTGCCCGACGTCAGCAGGATGAACGCATCATCGTCGGCGCGCGAAGCGCCGCTGCTGCTCGCTGGAGCAATCGTCGGACCGATGAATGCGCAGCCGCCGAGATCGTCTTTCGGTCCCGGCACGAAATCGATCACCGCGATATCGAGCGCCTTGGCGACCTCACGACTCGGTGAGTTCATGTCGGCCCGGGTGACGAGCGCGGTCAGCTCGAGTTCGCTGAAATAGCGTTGCAGCTCGTCCGCGGTCAGGTCGGGGTTGACGGGAACGCAGGCGCAGCTTGATGCGACCGCGATCAACGCCAGCGCGCTATCGGCGCCGCGCGGCAATGCAACGGCTATGCGGTCGGCAGGACCGATGCCGGACCCGCGCAGCGTGCGGACCAGATGCCGGATCAGCTCGTCCAGCCCGCCATAGGTGAGGGCTGGCCGGCCAGGGGCGAGGAGGGCCGGTGCCGACGGCGTCTTCCGTGCATAATGCTCGAGAAGACCGCCGATATGGGCAAAGGTGCCGGTTTCGGCGCTTTCGCCGTCCGATCCCTCTCCCGCTCCGGATGCAATATCGGACAACGCCATTCCCTTTTGATCTGATTGGGCTATTCTTCCCAAGACTTCGGGAATGCGTCCAGTCTGAGGTGAGGTTCGGGCCCCAAAATCTGTGGTTGAGGGACCCAAAGCCCTTCGACGGAGTGAGGGTCGGGCAGAAATCACCATGCTGGAGAACGAGCCGGACATCGGGGCGGAAAGCGGGCTGAAGCGCTGGCTCGAGTCCATCGGCCTCGGCCACTACAGCGATCTCTTCGCGCAGCACCGCCTCGATCTCGATGTCATCGCGGACCTGACCGAATCCGATCTGGTCGAGCTCGGCTTGCCGCTTGGCGATCGCAAGCGGCTCCAACGGGCGATGGCCGCGCTGTTCAAGGCGGAAACCGCGGAGACGCCGGCGCCGGCGGCGCGCCCGCAAACCCGGACGGAGGTCGGCGCCGAACGGCGTCAGCTCACCACCATGTTCTGCGACATGGTGGATTCCACCTCGCTCTCGGTGCAGTTCGATCCGGAAGACGTGCGCGACATGATCGCGAGTTTTCGCGAGACCTGCGTTCGCGTGGTCAAGCACTACGAAGGTTTCGCCGCCCGCTTCGTCGGCGACGGCATTCTGGTCTATTTCGGTTATCCGACCGCGCATGAGGACGACGCCGAGCGCGCGGTGCGTGCCGGGCTCGAGATCGTGCGCGTGCTCTCGACCGCGCGCGCGATCGAGCCGCGCGTGGCGCTTAGCCACTCCCCCGCCGTTCGCATCGGCATCGCGACCGGGCTCGTGGTGGTCGGGGACCTCGTTGGACAAGGCACCGAAGAGCGCGACTCCGCGGTCGGAGAGACCGTCAATCTCGCCGCACGCCTGCAGGCGCTGGCGCCGCCCAATGGCGTCGTGATTTCCTCCTCGACCCAGTCGCTACTGAAGGGAAAGTTCGACTACCGCAATCTCGGCGTCCATGCCCTGAAGGGCATCTCGGAGAAGGCGCAGGCCTGGCACGTGGTGCGCGCCACGCGGGTGGAGACCCGCTTCGCCGCCGCCATGGGCGGGCGGCTGACACCGCTCGTCAACCGCGAGGAGGAGATCGCCCTCTTGATGGGCCGCTGGCAGCAGGCCAAGGACGGCGACGGCCAGGTCGTGGTCAAGTTCGGCGAGCCCGGCATCGGCAAGTCGCGCATCATCCAGGAGATCTTCGAGCGGATCTCGGGCGACCGCCACGGCCAGGTTTCGTTTCAGTGTTCGCCCTATTACACCTCGACGGCGTTCTATCCGTTCGCCGAGCAGCTCAAATTCTCGCTTGGCCTCGACCGCGAGGATGCCTCCGCGCTGTCGCTGGCGAACCTGGAGACCGCGATCGCTGCCGCGCATGGCGACATCGAGCAGGTCACGCCGCTGTTCGCCGCGCTGCTGTCGATTCCGACCGGCGATCGCTACCCCCCGCTCGACCTGTCGCCGCAGCAGCAGAAGGATGCGACCGTCGCCGCGCTCGTCAATCACTTCCTCGGCCTTGCGCGCGAGATGCCGCTGGTGATCGCGTTCGAGGATCTGCACTGGATCGATCCGACCTCCCGCGAGGTGATCGACCTCCTGGTCGACCGGGTGCAGAACCGGCCGATCCTGGTCATCATCACCGCGCGATCCGAATTCCAGCCGAGCTGGAACGCGCATTCGCACATCACCACCCTGGTGCTGAATCGTCTGAGCCGGCAGCTCCGCACGACGCTGGTCGAGCGCGTCGCCGGCAGGGAGCTTCCCAAGGAGGTCGTCGAGGAGATCATCGTCAAGACCGACGGTGTGCCGTTATTCCTGGAGGAGCTGACCAAGACCGTCCTTGAATCCAACCTGCTCACCGAACGGCACGGCCGCTACGTGCTGTCTGGCCCGTGGCGTCAGCTCGCGATCCCGGCAACGCTGACCGATTCGCTGATGGCGCGGCTGGACCGGATGGGGCCGTTCAAGCGGATCGCGCAGATCGGTGCCACCATCGGCCGCGAATTCTCCTACGAGACGCTGCACGCGGTCGCCAACACGCCGGCCGATGAGATCGAGGCCGCGCTCGATCACCTGGAAGAAGCAGGGCTGATCATGCGCCGCGGCCATCCGCCCGATGCGCTCTACTCCTTCAAGCATGTGATGATCCAGAACGCCGCGCATGCAAGCCTTTTGCACAGCGAGCGGCGCAAGCTGCATTCCCGCATCGCGCAGGTGCTCGCGGAGATGTATCCGGAGAAGACCGAGCGCGAGCCGGAGCTGCTCGCCCATCACCTGACCGAATCCGGCCAGAGCGAGGGCGCTGCCAGCTTCTGGCTCAAGGCCGGCAAGCAGGCGGCCAAGAGCGGAGGCAATCTGGAGGCGATCGGCCATCTCAGGCGCGGCCTCAGCGTCGTGCAGGCCAATGCGCGCATGCAGGGCGCCGACGAGATGGAGCTTGAGCTGCGTATTGCGCTCGGCAACGCGCTGATCGCGGCCAAGGGCTATGCGGTGCAGGAGGTCGAGGAGAACTACACCCGCGCGCTCGAGCTCGGCCAGCAGCTCGACGACGAGGAGAAGGCTTTTGCTGCCACGCGCGGCCTCTGGGTGTGCCATTTCATCCGCGCTGACCTGACCCGCGCGCACGATCTCAGCGTCGAGCTGTTGAAGTTCGCCAAGCGCGAGCGGCTCAACGAGCGGGCCCATTCGGCGCAGCAGACCGGCTACCTGATCGAGGCGCACCGCTCGATCGCGATGACGATGCTCTATCGCGGCCGCTTCGCCGCGTCCCAGCATCATCTGCACCGCTGCATCAACCTCTACAGCCCCGACCTGCACTCCGATCTGATGGAGCGGCACGGCACCGATCCCGGCGTCGTCTCGCTGTCCTATCTCGGTTATCTCCTGTGGTTTCTCGGCCGGCCCGACGCGGCGCGCCAGCACAGCGAGCAGGCGATCCTGCATGCGGAGAAGATCCGGCATCCGTTCTCGCTCGCCTTCGCGCTCGTGTTCGGCGCCTATCTCTGCCAGCATCTGCGCGATATCGAGGGCACGCGCGACTATGCCAACCGTGCCATGATCATCGCCACCGAGCACAATTTCCTGCACTGGAAGCAGCAGGCCGCGATCCTGCGCGGCTGGGCGCTGGCGCAGCTCGGCGAGGCCGACGAAGGCATCAGCCAGATGCGCTTCGGCCTCGACGAGTACGAGGCGATGGATTCCTGGCTCGCCGGCTGCTGGTTCCGCTGCTTGCTGGCGGAAGCCTATGCGAAGGTCGGCATGCGCGAAGCCGCCTTGCGCGCGCTCGACGGCGCGCTCGCGACCGCGCGGAGGACCGGCGATCATTCCTACCTCGCCGAGGTCTACCGCCTGCAAGGCGAGATCACGCTGCTGGACCGCGATCCGGCTTCGGTCCAGGAGGCCGAGGATCTGTTCGCGCTGTCGCTGGAGACCGCGCGTAAGCAGGGCGCGCTGTCGTGGGAGCTCCGTACCGCCGTCAGCCTCGCGCGCCTGTCGCACGAGGCGGGCAAGCGCGAGCACGCAAGCCTCCTGCTGGTGCCGATCGTGGCCAAGTTCAGCGAGGGCTTTTATACGCCCGACGTGAAGCAGGCGATGCAACTGGTCAACGAGCTCGGCGCGAACCTGTCCGTGCGCGAACCGGCTGATCCGGTGCGATGAGCGATCTTGCCGCCGCGCGTGCGCGTTACGTCGCGATGATTGCGAAGCGCGAGCGGATTTCCTCGCCGCGGCTGCTCGCAGCGCTGGCGGCCGTCCCGCGCGAGGATTTTCTGCCCAGGGGGCGCTGGCGCGTCAAGAGTGAGGCGGCACGCAGCTACCGGCTGACGCCCGATGCCGATCCAGTTCATCTCTATGACAACGTGCTGGTCGCGATCGACGCGCGCCGCAAGCTGGATGTGGGTCTGCCGAGCCTGTGGGCGCATTTCATCGACGTGCTCGACATCAAGGAGAAGGACCGCGTCGTGCAGATCGGCTGCGGGCTCGGCTATTACTCGGCAATACTGTCGAAGATGGTCGGCCCGAAAGGGCGCGTGATGGCGGTCGATTGCGATGAGCGTCTGGCATTCCGCGCTGCGCACTATCTTCGCCCCTATCGCAACGTCATCGTGTTTCATGGCGATGGATGTGAGGAGATCCGCGAACGCGCCGACGTGATCATCATCCATGCCGGCTTCTCGCACCCGCATCCGCTCTGGCTCCAGGCGCTCCGCCCGCGCGGCCGCCTGTTGGTGCCGTTGACCCAGCGGGACCGCGAAGGCGCCGCGATCAAGATCACGCGCAAGGTCAAAGGCTTCGAAGCCGAGGCGGTGCAGCAGATCCGGATCTTTCCCGGCCAGGGCCGCGGCGTGACCGCGCTCGACGACCGCGTCGCGGACTGGTGGCAGCGCGCCTCCGCCCTGCAGCCGCTGCGCTTTCGGCGGATAGAGCAGGGGCTGCCATCGGATGGCTAACGATTCGTTTCATTTTACCTTGATTGCGAATCCAAGTTTCCAATGTCGCGCACCACTTGTATGACTGCGGCTTGATGGTCATTCGGGCGCGCTTCATGCATTCCGTTGCACTGCTGACTGCCAGCTATGCCAAGGATATCGAACGCTTTTCGCTGCTCAGCGAGAGCATCGACACCTGGCTGACGGGATACACGCGGCATTATGTCCTTGTTAACGATGAGGACGTGCCGCTGTTCGAACGGTTCGCGTCCGACAAGCGCGTCATCGTTCCGGCCTCGCGCTATTTGCCGAAATGGCTGTTCGCCCTGCCGCCGGCGCTTCAGTTCGTCAGCAGCCGTCGGGTCTGGTTGTCGCTGCTGTCGTCGCCCGTGCACGGTTGGCACATCCAGCAGATCCTGAAGATCGCCGGCGTCCTCAACGCGCCCGAGCAGCGCGTTTGCATCCTCGACTCGGACAATCTGTTCTTTCGCGAATTCGACGTCGGCCAATATGCCGGCGGTGAGAAGGCGCCGCTCTTCGTCACGCGCAAGGGGATCGACGCCGACCATCCCTTGCACGTGCTGTGGCTGCGCACCGTCGACCAGCTCCTCGGCATCAAGGACCGGTCCTTCCCCGCGGACGACTATGTCGGCAACGCACTGGTCTGGGACAAGGACAGCGCGCGGGCGATGACCGCGGCCATCAAATCGGCGACGGGCCTCAGCTGGACGCTGGCGTTGTGCCGGAAGAAGAAGTTCTCCGAATACCTGCTCTACGGAAACTTCGTCGCGAATTCGCCGGAACATCTGGCGGCGCATCGCGTCACCGAGGACGGCATCGCCGTCTCGCATTGGGATGACACCCGCCTCGACCGCGAGGCGATCGAGGCGATGATGCGGGCCGCTTCACCGGAGCAGGTCGCGCTCTGCATCCAGTCCTATTCGTCTACCTCGATCGACGACATCCGCGACGTGTTCCGCTTCAGCTCGCGCGATCGCCGCGGCCCGAGTCTGTCGCCGGATCACATCAGCGATGCGGCGGAATTCGAAGTGCCGAAGACCCGCTAAGCGCCGCCGTTCTCAAACGTCCTTCGTGAACTTGCTGATCACGTCCATGAACGGTTTTGGCTTGAACTCGCCATCGAGCGGCAAGGGACGGTTCGGCTGCTTGTCCTTGCGCGCGAAGGTGCCGTTGATCCAGCTGTAACGGTCGCAGATGCCCCAGGTCAGGATCGAGCGCACCGGGCCGCTGGTCGAGATCGCCGTCAGGAGATCGTCGACACGCTTGGCGACGATGGCATCGCGCTCCGCCGGACTGCCCGCCAGCTTCTGATCGTCGACGTCGAGTTCGGTGACGTATACCTCGAGCCCCCACGAGCGCAGCTCGGTGACGAACTCGGCGAGGCCATGCGTATCGATATCGAGCTCGGCATGCAGATGTGATTGCAGGCCCACCGCATGCAGCGGAACGCCCTGGTCGAGCAGGTCCATGATCAGGTTGCGGTACGCAGCGCGCTTCGCGATGAACGAGTCCTTCGCCGATTCGATGTCATATTCGTTGATCGCGAGCTTGACGAATGGATCGGCCGCCGCCGCCGTGCGGAAGGCCAGCGGAATCCAGCGCTCGCCGAGATGTTGCGTCCAGAACGTGTCGCGCCGATCCTTCGCACTGCGCGGATTGTCCGGGATCGGCTCGTTGACGACGTCCCACGAGGTCAGCTTGTCCTTGTAATAGGAGACCACGGTGCCGATGTGATCGACATAGGCCCGCTCGACCGCTTTGGCGTCCTTGATCTGCTTGGTCCAGTCCGGAATGTCGTGATACCAGGCGAGCGCGTGACCGCGCATGGTCAGATCGTTCTTCTGGGCGAATTCATAGATGGCGTCGGCGCGTTCGAACGCGAATGTATGCGCATCCGGCCGCAGCATCGGCCATTTCAGCTCGAGCACCGGCACGACCTGCGTGCAATAGGTGCTGATGGCGTCGCCGAGCCGCGGATCGGCTTGCAGATCCCACAGCGTCGCGGCTGCGCCATAGCCGGGCCGGCGCTGGGCAAATTTCGACGCGGGAGCGGCCGACACCGATGCGCCGGCCGCGAGCGTCACGGCGCTGCCGAAGAGAAATTCGCGTCTGTTGAGCCTGGTCACAGCAGTCCTTCGGAACCAACGCGCCATAGTACCAAGCGACGCCTTGCAACGTCGGGGTTTTCCGTTGTTGGGTTAACCTTGTGGCGCTGTTCCGGTCTGGATCAGGGCTTTCGCCTCACGGTCGGCAAAAATGCGCTTCGACGACAGGGCAAATTTAACGCTAACGCGCGAAAGCGGCCGCTCAGCCGCATTCGCCGCCCGATCTCCAGACTTATGTGACACTCTTGAGCGATGCTGCGGCGCAGTTCGTTCGCTCCGCCAAGGTCCCTGACAAGGCCCCATTGATGAACGGCCGCCAACGTCTTGCTGCCGGTCCCGTGCTCGCATGCTGAACCGCCATTTCTCGATCTATCTCGTCGCCTATATCCTGCCCGCGGCGGTGGGCTTCTTCGCCGTCACGGCCTACACGCGCCTGCTGACGCCCGCGGAGTACGGCGTTTATGTCGTCGGCATCAGCCTTGCCGGCATTCTGGGCGCGATCTTCTTTGCCTGGATCAAGCTGTCGGTGTCGCGCTATCAGGCGATGTCGGCGGAGGTGGATTTTCGCGGCACGGCGATGGTCGCCTTTGCGCTGACGGCGGCGGTGCTCTGCGCCACTGCGCCGCTGGCGTTCCTGTTCCGCAGCGATCTCAGCATCGAGCTGCTGCTCGCCAGCATGTTCGTCGCGATCATGGCCAATGCGGTCGATGTCGGCCAGGAGTTCGAGCGCGCCAAGCTGCGCCCCTATCGATTCGCCGCGATCTCGATCGTGCGCAGCGTCTCCAGCGTCGGCTTCGGCCTCCTCGGCATCTGGCTCGGCTGGGGTGGATTGGGGCTGCTGGCGGCCTTTGGCCTCGGCTCGCTCACCGGCATCATTCTCAATCTCGTAGGCGACCGCACCAAAATTGGTCGCTTCCAGCGCAGCCAATTCATGCAGCTCGCCCGCTACGGTCTGCCGCTGACGCTGGCCGGACTGTCCGTGGCAGTCTACTCGGCTTGCGACCGGCTCATTGTGGCTTACCTCCTCGGCAAGGACGCCACCGGCATTTTCGGCGTCGCCGCCGATCTGCCGCGCCAGTTCATGGTCATGATCGCCTCCAGCGTTGCCGCGGCGACCGTGCCGCTGGTGTTCCGGTCACTGTCCGAGAACAACAAGGAGACGACGCGGGAGCGGCTGACCGAAAGTCTCGAGCTGCTGCTCGTCGTCGTCGCGCCGGTCGCGGTCTGGCTTGCGCTCGCGGCCGACCAGGTCGCCGGCACGCTCGTCGGCGTGGACTTCCGCGCCGGCGTGTCGGCGCTGCTGCCGACCCTCGTGCTCGCGCGATTCTTCGGCATCGCCAACCAGTTCTATGTCCAGATCAGCTTCCAGCTCGCCGAGCGGCCGTTCATGCTGGCGGCGCAGTCCCTCCTCACGCTCGTTCTGAGCGTGGCGCTGATGTTCGTCCTGGTCGCCGGCTACGGCCTCTACGGTGCGGCGCTGGCGACGCTTGCGACCGAGGCCATCGGCTTCCTCGTCGCTATCGTGCTGATGCACCGCGCCCATCCGGTCCCGTTCGACCTCAACCGCCTCGCCGGCATTGCCGCCTCCGCCGCCGTGATGGCGGCTGCAATCCTGATTGCGCGATCGCAGGCCGGCGGCACCGGACCCGTGTCGCTCATCGTCGTGAGTCTCGCCGGCGGTCTTGCCTACGTTGCCGCCGTCTGGCTGCTGAACGTCGCCAATGTGCGGACGCTGTCGCTGCGCTTGGTGCGGACCTTCAACCGCAAAGCGCTGGGGGTCTAGCCCGGCGCATTGCACCCGGAAGCAGACAGCAAGGATCCGATCGACTGGCTCTAGGTGGAGAGCATCGCCGGCGGTACCGCTGTCCGCCGCATGCGAATTTCCCCTTGCGTTCTATTCCTTGTCGCGGAATTCTGAAGACAGGTCAGGCGGCCGGATCACGATTTCATGGTGGCAGCCCGAGCCATGTCCTGTAGCGCTTGAAAAGCAAAGTTCGTTCTGCTCATTAGGGTTTTGAAAATGCGCTGCAACCTGCGCAAAAAACCCATCGACTAAAGTCGATAGCCAGCGAGGAAACAATAATGCGCAAGCTCACATTGGCCATTGCCGTGATCGCCCCGATGCTCGGTCAACCAGCGTCGGCCGAGGACACCATCAAGATCGGCTATATCGATCCGCTCTCCGGCGGCGGTGCCAGCGTCGGCGAGGGTGGTTTGAAGACCTTCCAGTATCTGGCCGACGAGCTCAACGCCAAGGGCGGCATTCTCGGCCACAAGATCGAGATCGTCCCGCTCGACAACAAGACCAATCCGCAGGAGAGCCTGGTGCAGGCTCAGAAGGCGATCGACGCCGGGGTGCGTTACATCACGCAAGGCAACGGCTCGTCCGTCGCCGCGGCGCTCTCGGACTTCGTCACCAAGAACAACTCGCGTAATCCCGGCAAGGAGGTCCTGTACTTCAACTACGCCGCGGTAGATCCGAGCCTGACCAACGAGAAGTGCAGCTATTGGCATTTCCGCTGGGATGCGAGCTCCGACATCAAGATGGAAGCGCTCACCAACTACATGAAGGAAGCGCCGTCGATCAAAAAGGTGTACCTGATCAACCAGGACTATTCGTTCGGCCAGTCGGTCCGCACCGATGCGCGCAAGATGCTGGGTGCGAAACGGCCCGACATCCAGATCGTGGGTGACGAGCTGCATCCGCTGCTGAAGGTCACGGATTTCTCGCCCTACATCGCCAAGATCAAGGCGTCCGGCGCCGATAGCGTCGTCACCGGCAATTGGGGGCAGGATTTCGCGCTGCTGCTCAAGGCTGCGGCGGATGCCGGTCTGAAGGTCAACTGGTACACCTATTATGCCGGCGGCGCCGGCGGTCCCACTGCCGTCAAGCAGACCGGCCTGGATCATCAGGTCTTCCAGATCACCGAAGGCTTTGCGAATTCGGGCAACAAGGCTGCGATGGACTACGAGAAAGCGTTCCGCGCCAAGGTCAATCTGTCGCTGTGGTATCCGCGCGCGGTCAACGAGATGCGCATGTTCAAGGCGGCGGCCGAGAAGGCCAATTCGATCGACCCCGTGAAGGTGGCGGCGGCGCTCGAGGACCTGAAGTTCGAGGTCCTCGACGGCGGGCAGGGCATCATGCGCAAGGACGACCATCAGTTCTTGCAACCGATCTACATCTCCTCGTTCGGCAAGCTGACCGAGAGCGAGCCGTTCGACGAGGAGAGCACCGGTTGGGGCTGGCATCTGGTCTCCAGAATCGACACGCCGCAGGCCATGGTCTCCACGACCTGCAAGATGGCGCGGCCGTAAGCATGAACCCTGTCGTTGTCCCGCGGGCCGTCATGGGCCGCGGGTTGACGGCAGCAGGACTGTTTTTGATTGGGCGATGTTCGCCGGGGCCATCAGGCCCCGGATATCCATGAGTGCGCTGTGCTTGAACTCATTGTCATTTCGATCCTGAACGGCGTGCTGTTCGGCATGCTGCTCTTCCTGCTGTCGAGCGGACTCACCGTCATCTTCAGCATGATGGGCGTGCTCAATTTCGCCCATGCGAGCTTCTACATGCTCGGCGCCTTCTTCGGCTTCCAGCTGACGAAGTGGATCGGCTTCTGGCCGGCACTGGTGCTGGCGCCGCTGCTGGTCGGCGCCATCGGCATGGCGGTGGAGCGCTACGGCCTGCGCAACACCCACAAGCATGGCCATGTCGCGGAACTGCTTCTGACATTCGGTCTCGCGTTCGCGATCGAAGAGATCGTGTCGATGATCTGGGGCAAGAGCCCGGTCGATTACCGCGTGCCGACGCTGCTCGACTTTCCGGCCTTCACGGTGTTCTCGACCAACTATCCCGCCTACAAGATCTTCATGCTGGCCGTGTCGGTCGTGATCTTTGTCGCGCTGCTGATCGTGCTCAAGCGCACCCGTGTCGGTCTGATCGTGCAGGCGGCGCTGACGCATCCACACATGGTCGGGCATCTCGGCCACAATGTCGGCCGTGTGTTCATGGTGGTGTTCGGCGTCGGCAGCGCGCTCGCCGGCCTTGCCGGCGTCATTGCCGGCCCCGCCCTGGTGACGCAGTCCGACATGGCCGCGGCGCTCGGGCCGATCCTGTTCGTGGTCATCGTGTTCGGTGGTCTCGGCTCCTTGCCCGGCGCCTTCATCGCCTCGCTGGTCATCGGCCTGGTCCAGACCTTTGCGGTCGCGCTGAACGGCTCGCTCGCCAGCGCCTTCGGCCCGCTCGATCCCTCGGCGGGCCCGTCCGTCCTTACCGACATCTGGAACGTCACCATCGCCCAGGTCGCGCCGATCGTGCCTTATCTTCTGCTGGTCATCATTCTGATCGTACGCCCCATGGGCCTGATGGGGACGCGCGAGACATGACCGCCACGAAGACTTCGACATCCAAGATTGCAGACAAACCCGCCGGCGACGGCCTGCGCTTCTACGGCGTCTGGCTGATCGGCATTGCCGCGCTGATCGTCCTGCCGATGGTCTTCTCCACCGGCGGTTCGCTGACGTCGTTCAGCCTGATCGGCATCGCGATCGTCTTTGCGCTGTCCTACAACATCCTGCTTGGCCAGACCGGGCTCTTGTCGTTCGGCCATGCCGTGCATTACGGCCTCGGCGGTTTCGCTGCCTGCCACCTGATGAACGCCGTGGTCTCGCACGGCTGGCCGATCCCGCTGCCGTTCATTCCGCTGTTCGGCGGCCTCGGCGGCCTCGTCTTTGCGATTATCATCGGCTGGGTGATGACCAAGCGCGCCGGCACCGTGTTCGCGATGATCTCGCTCGGCATCGGCGAGCTGGTGGCGTCGTCCTCGCTGATCCTGCGCTCCGTGTTCGGGGGCGAGTCTGGCATCACCACGGACCGCACCGCGTTGCCAAAAATGTTCGGCTGGTCGTTCGGGCCGCAGCTTCAGGTCTACTACCTCATTGCGTTCTGGCTCGTGCTGTCGGCGATCGCGATGTACGCGCTGACCCGGACACCGCTGGGCCGGATCAGCAATGCCGTCCGCGACAATCCGGAGCGCGTCCAGTTCATCGGCTACGATCCGCATGTCGTGCGCTATCTCGCCTTCTGCTTTGCCGGATTCTTTGCCGGCGTCGCCGGCGGTCTTGCCGCGATCAATTTCGAGATCGCCAACTCCGCCTATCTCGGCGCGATCCAGTCCGGCCTCGTGCTATTCTCCACCTTCATCGGCGGCACCGCCTATTTCTTCGGCCCGATCCTCGGCGCGATCCTGGTGACTTACCTGCAGCTCGGGCTGACCAGTGTCACCAGCGTGTGGCAGCTCTATTTCGGCATCATCTTCATCGGCATCGTGATGTTCTCGCCGGGCGGCATCGCGGGCCTGGTGATGATGCACCGGCCGCTGGTGCGCGCCGGAACGCTGTGGACGGTGATCCCGTCCTATCTCGTCGCTGTTGTCCCGACGGTGGCGCTTGCCTGCGGAATCATTCTCACCATCGAGACCATCGCGCGCTATTCGGGCGGGGAAGTCATCAACCTGTTAGGGGTCGGCTTCAAGCCGACATCGCCGGTGACTTGGGTCGCTGCCGCGGTTCTCGTGATCGGCGGCGGATTCGTCGCGCGGCTGACCTGGCGGCGGACTGCGGATGCGTGGGACAGGGCGGCAACGGTCGCCCGTGACCGGGGGTATCTCGCATGAGCGGAGCGGTGTCTGGAAAGCGCGCGGCCATCGAAGTCCGCGCCGTCGAAAAGCGTTTTGGCAATGTCGGAATCATCCGCGACCTCAATCTCAGCGTCGCGCAAGGCGAGCGTCACGCCATCATCGGTCCCAACGGCGCCGGCAAGTCCACGACGTTCAACCTGATCAGCGGGCACATCAAGCCGACCTCGGGCGAGGTGAGGCTGAATGGCGACCTGATCTCGGGCTTGCGGCCCTTCGAGATCAACAGGCGCGGCCTGTCGCGCTCGTTCCAGGTCACCAACGTATTTGCCCGCATGTCGGTCTGGGAGAATGTCCGCTGCGCCGTGTTGTGGGCAACGGGCCATCGCTACGCGTTCTGGAAGAACGTCGACAACCTGCCAGAAGTGCGCGAGCGCACCGCGCAGATCCTGGACGACATCCATCTGACGCATCGGCGCGATGTTCCGGCCGGGCTCCTCACCTATGCCGAGCAGCGCGAGCTCGAGATCGGCATCACGATCGCGAGCGGCGCCACGGTTGTCATGCTGGACGAGCCGACTGCCGGCATGAGCCATGCCGAGACTGATCGCGCGGTGTCGCTGATCCGCCGGCTGACCGAGAGCAAGACCCTCGTCATCGTCGAGCACGATATGAGCGTCGTGTTCGGTCTGGCCGACCGCATCTCCGTGCTGGTCTACGGCCACATCATCGCCTCGGGCACGCCGGAACAGATCCGCCGCGACCCCAAGGTCAAGGAAGCCTATCTGGGCGAGGACGCGCACTGATGCTCGAGGTCAGGGATCTGCACGCCTATTACGGCAAGAGCCACATTCTCCAGGGCGTCGATCTCGATGTCGCCGCCGGCGAGGTCGTGAGCCTGCTCGGCCGCAACGGCGTCGGCCGCTCCACCACGGTCAAGGCGATCATGGGCGAGGTCGCGCCGCAAGGCACGATCCGCTTCAAGGGCCAGGATATCGCAGGTCTTCCCAGCTACAGGATCGCGCGGCTTGGCCTTGGCTATGTGCCTGAACATCGCGACATCTTTCCGAGCCTGACGGTCCGCCAGAACCTCCTGCTCGGGGTCAAGGACACGCGCCGTCCCGGCAAGTGGCGATTGCAGGACATGCTCGACATGTTCCCCAATCTCGCGGCGCGCGCCGACACGGCTGCGGGCGTGCTGTCCGGCGGCGAGAAGCAGATGCTCACGACCTGCCGCACGCTGATGGGCGATCCGGATCTCATCATGATCGACGAGCCGACCGAAGGTCTCGCGCCGCTGATCGTGCAGCAGGTCGGCGATCTCATCGCGCGTATCGCACAGGCCGGTGTCGCGATCTTGCTCGTCGAGCAGAAGCTGTCGATCGCGATGCGCATCTCGAAACGCGTCTACATCATGGGCCACGGCCGCGTCGTATTCGAGGGCACGCCCGACGCGCTCAAAGCGAATGCTGCCGTGCGGCAAGAGTGGCTCGAGGTCTGACGCTCACAGTACAGGACCTCCGCTGGAGTCTGACAGGGCTGCACCCGGGCTGCGCCCGGCATGGTAGGCCTATGACACGGCTCTGTGTGATGACGGTCACATCGTGCGGCCTCCAAACGGCGCTAGCACAGATTTGTTCATCTTCGCCCGGGTTCCGGTCATGACCGCCACCGACTTTGCTTCCGTTTTGCGCAAGCTGGGTGTTGCCGCCGCGCTCATTTGCGCGCTGCTGAGCCTCACCGTGTTCGCCGTGCTGCTGATCATGCAGCATGAGCCGGTCGCGCAGGCCGCAGCGCGCGCTCTGCCCCTCATGGTCTTTGCGCTGTTCGGCCTGTTTGGCGCTGCAATGACCCGGCTGATCGGGCGCAGGACCCACTAGCCGGACATTCTGCCGCAGTGATTCGCGGCCAGCCTCGGACCAGCCCCGGCGCCGGACCATCTTCCGCCTTTTCGGGCCCTCGTATATGAGAGATTTGCCGCCGGACTGGACCGAATATCGCCAGATACGGAACGCAAGGTGGCTGCGAATTCTTAATCCAAAGACCGCAATCTGACATGCGGTCGACGCACGGGCGCGGACTGGCATTGGACCGGGGTATGGCATGAAAGACCTGATGACGACGGCGCAATCCACGATGGCGACGCGGCGTTGGCGAACCCCCGGACTTGTTGCGCTCGCGACGATCGCTGCCCTGGCCGGGTTGACCGCCAGCGCCGAAGCGGCCAAGCAGGCCCGCCAGGCGGCCGAGGCGGTGGCGCCGCGCGTAGCCGGCGAGCCGATCATGGCGATCGTATCGATCAAGAGCCAGCAGGTCACCTTTTACGACGCCGACGGCTGGATCCTGCGGGCGCCGGTCTCGACCGGCACCACCGGCCGCGAGACGCCGGCCGGCGTCTTCGCCATCATCGAGAAGGACAAGGACCACCACTCGACCATGTATGACGATGCCTGGATGCCGAACATGCAGCGCATCACCTGGAACGGCATCGCGCTGCATGGTGGGCCGCTGCCCGGCTATGCCGCCTCGCACGGCTGCGTGCGCATGCCCTTCGACTTCGCCGAGGGCCTGTTCGACAAGACCAACATCGGAATGCGGGTGATCATCTCGCCGAACGACGCAGCGCCGGTCGATTTCACTCATCCCTCGCTATTCGTCCCGAAGCCGGAGGCCATCGCGGCAGCGCCAGGCCGCATCGGCAAGCTCTCGGCCGAAGCCGAGGAGGCGACGCGCGCTGCGGACGAGACCAAGAGGGCCGCCGCCGCGGCGGCGAAAGAGGCGCAATCGCTCCCGGCGATGCTGCGCAAGCTGGAGCAGCAGAAGACCCGCGCCGACGCCGAGAACGCTTACGCCGACAAGCTGCTTGCGAATGCCAAGACCGACCAGGCCAAGACAAAGGCCGAGGAGCTGAAGCAGAAGGCGGCCGCCAAGGCTGCCGATGCGGCGAGCCAGCTCGATGCCGCCAAGGCCGCGGCGCAGCCGAAGCGCGATGCCGTCGCCGCAACCAAGGAAGCCGCCAAGATCGCGGCGACCAGGAAGGCCGATGCCGTGAAGGCTGCGCTCGACGCCAAGCTCGCGCTCGAGCCGGTCTCGGTCTACATCAGCCGGTCGACGCAGAAACTCTATGTGCGGCGGAACACCCACAAGCCGGCGCCGGACGGCGGCGGCGAGGTGTTCGACACCAGCATCGAGGTTCCCGTCAGCATCCGCAATCCCGACCAGCCGCTTGGCACGCATGTCTTCACGGCGATGGCGAAGAACGATACGGGCCTGCGCTGGAGCGTGGTCACGATCGACGACGGCGACAATGCCAGGAACGCGCTCGATCGCATCACCATCCCGCAGGAAGTCTGGGATCGCATCGGGCCGACCGCATTGCCGCGCTCGTCGATCATCATCTCGGACGAGCCGCTGAGCAGCGAGACCAACTACCGCACCGAATTCGTCGCGGTGCTGAGCAATCATCCGCAGGGCGGCTTCATCACGCGCAAGCCGACCGCACCGCCGATGGACGTTGCCAGCGATGACGGCTACTGGGACAATGGCGGCAACGGTTTCGGCTTCTTCTTCCAGCAGCGCGATCCGTATGTGCAGCCCGCCAATCCACGTCGCCGCGGCCAGTACCAATATTATCAGCCGGCGCAGCCGATGCCGCGGAGCTTCTGGTAGGAGGCGGGCCTCCGAAGGGCGCGACTACGGCCGCGCTTCGATCACGATCGCCTGAATCTTGCCTTCGACCGCTCCCGGCCCGTGGCGCGTCCGGATCGCCTCGGCGACGATATCCGTCGCGGCCTGAAGCTTGCTGGCGTCCCTGGCCTCGATCTCGTTGCGCAGCGGCGTGCCCTGGCAGAGTGCGATCGCGACATAGTCGGCCGACGGGGCGCGGCTGATCTCCGAGCGCGTCTCGATCGAGATGCCGCGGAAGCCGGCACGTTCGAGGTCGGATCTGATCAGCGCCTTGTCATGATAGCCGTGCGGCGTCCGGCTCATGAAACGGGGCGGATCGTCGGGAAACATCCTGGCGAGCGCGGCCGTTGCTTCATCGGTGAGCACATTGTCCTCGATGCGGTCCCAGACGTTGAACACGAAAGTGCCGTCGCGTTTCAGGACGCGCTTCACTTCGCCGTAGGCCTTGACGCGGTCCGGAAAGAACATTGCGCCGAACTGGCAGCAGACCAGGTCGAACTCGGCATCGCCAAAGGGCAGCGCCATGCCGTCCGCCTGGCGCCAGCTGATGCGATCATCATCGGCCTGGCGCTGCGCTGCAACCGCGAGCATCGGCTCGTTGAGGTCGGTCGCGACATAGCGGACGCCGCGCGGCAGTGCCGCCGCGACCGCGCGCGTCACCGCACCGGTGCCCGCCGCGATCTCGAGCAGCACGGCAGGTGAGCGAGCCGCGACGCGTCTTGCGATGTCCTCCGCGTAAACGGAGAAGATCATCGGGACCAGATATTCGTCGTAGATTTTTGGAATCGAGCCGGCGAAAACCTTGTCGATGCTGGACATGCTTGCCTCGCTGAAGGTGCGGACACGAGGCTCTATGCTACCACGGTTCGCCTTCCACCGCGCGCTGAGCCGGTTGGCGATGCCATCGGTGGAACAGCTCGGCAAGCTCATCGAGGATTGCGGCAGCGCGGGCGCCTTGTCCGTAGCGCGAGTTGCGCCTATAGCCGGTTGCCGGTTTCATCGCGCGCATGATGCGCGGATGACATCGGCTCGCCCGTTTTGCCAAGACAGCTTCATCCCATGACAACCACGCTGCTGACATCCGAAGACTATACCCGCTCGCCCTGGAAGAACGGCGGCGGCATCTTCACCGACATCGCGGGGGCGCATCGCACCGACGCGCCGGTGAAGGATTGGAATAGCCTTTTGTGGCGCTTCGCCTCGACGCCGATCGTAGCGCCCGGTCCCTTTTCCTACATGCCCGGAATCGACCGCCTGCAGATGGTGGTCGCCGGGCGCGGCCTGGTGCTGAAAGCACCCGGACAGGAGTTCGACGAGCGTGAGCCTTTCACGACCGTGCGCTTCGCCGGCGAGCTCGAGATCGTGACCGCGCTCGAGGCAGGCCCCGTCGAGGTGGTCAATCTGATGGCGCGGCGCGGTGCGGCGGAGATCGCGCTGGCGGCGCTCAGGGAGCCCGGCGAAAGGCCATTGTCCGCCGGCACGCATCTGGTTTACGCGGTTTCCGGCGATTGCGGCATTCGCCTCAATAGCGAGGATTTCGTCATTCCCGGCGGCTGCACGCTGAAGGTCGAGCTGACCGAGGCGTCCAGGCTGACCTTCGTGTCGGGACTTGCGGTGCTGGCGTCGGTCCAGCTCGTCGGCTGAGCGGCCGGCCCCGGCCGCTGGGTACAATCTGCGCAACTGGCCAGGTTGACGCGGCGGCGCCGGAGCACGATATCTGCCCCAATGCAGGACCGCCGCGAAGGGCAGGATATGAGCGCGTCAGACCAAAAACCCTCCGCCACGCTGTCCGATGGCGTCGTCGACTGGCTGACCAACGGCACGCGCGACGAGCGCTTCATCGACAACATCTTCGCCGAGATGTGCATCCGCCTGCAGCAGGCCGGCATTCCGCTCAAGCGGTCGACGATGCACATTCGGATCCAGCATCCGCAATGGCTCGGCGCGGGCTTCATGTGGTCGGACGGTATGCGTGAGGCGACGATCACGCGGGTGGACTTCGACGTCCTCGAGCGATCCGAGTTCATCGGTAGCCCCATCAATGAAATGATGGACGGCGCGACCGAGCTACGCGAACGGCTCGAGGGCGATCCGTCGCTCGGCCGCAAGCATGCGATCTATGACGAGATGCGCGCGAAGGGCCTCACCGACTACGTCGTCTGGCCGCTCCATCACACCCTCGGCAAGCGCCATTTCGTCACCTTCGCGACCGACCGGCCCGGCGGCTTCGACGAGGCGCATCTCGCGGCCTTGAAGAACGTGTTGCCGGTGCTGGCGCTGGTCAGCGAGATCCGCATCAAGAACCGCCTGGCGCGAACGCTGCTCGAGACCTATGTCGGCTCGCACGCCGGCGAGCTGATCCTCGCCGGTGCCACGAGGCGCGGCGCCGGCACCACGGTGCGCGCCGCGATCATGATCTGCGACCTGCGGGATTTCACCAAGATCTCCGACAACTGGCCGCGCGACGACGTCATCGATCTCCTCAACGATTATTTCGACGCGATGTCAGAGCCGATCGCCAAGCACGGCGGCGAGATCCTGAAATTCATCGGCGATGGCCTGCTCGCGATCTTCCCACTCAGCCAGGCGGGCGCCTGCGCCAACCTGCTGCATGCCGTCAGCGAAGCCCGTGAGGCCATGGCCGCGCTGAACGCGCGCAACAACGGCACGGGCCGCGCGCCGCTGAACTATGGCATCGGCGTCCATGTCGGCGACGTCATGTACGGCAATATCGGATCAATGAGCCGGCTCGACTTCACCGTGATCGGCCCCGCCGTCAACATGGCCTCGCGGCTCGAGGCGCTGACCAAGCAGATCGGGCGGAACGTGCTGCTTTCGCGCGACTTCGCCGAGCTGGTCCAGCCGAAGTTCGAGCTGGAGCGCATCGGCAAATACGAGGTGCGCGGCTTCAGCGATCCGATCGAGCTGTTCGCCTTTCCCGGTTGAACGTTCGGCGCAATCCAGCCGGACTATTTGCGGTTTGTTCCCGTCGTTCCGGCACCCGGCGCGATCTGGCCACCCTGGCTTTGTCTTGTGTCCGTCGTTGACGACTTTGCCGGAGCGTTCGCGCCACCGCCATTGTTGTCCGACGACGTATTGAGGCTCGAAGCGCCGGCTCCCGCCGCACCACCGGTGCCGGTCGAATCGATGCTGGACCCCGTCCTGGATGCACCCGCGCCGCTCTGCGCGAACGCGGAGGATTGTGCCGCGAGAGCCGCAATGAGTCCCGCCACTACAAGCGCTTTCATGTCTGCTCCTTTGCTTGAGGTCAGGCAGCCCCGACCCTGGTCCGGGGGCGGGTTCGAGCCGGAGCCGCCATTTGCCGGAACATGTGGGACCCGGCGCGGGCCAATGCGCGGTGAGGGATGAGTGTTCCTATCTCGCTGACAGGAGCGGCGCGTTATGCCGATCAGGCGCCGCCAACTGCCCGGATGACGGTCCCGCTGCCGCCGCAGGTGGCGCACGGAGCGCCGTCGATCCGTCCCTTGCCATGACAATCAGGACAGACATCTTCGCCGGTGCCCACTGTTCCCGGCGGGGCTTCGTCGCCGGGATTGAGCATCGGCTGCGGCGCGGCCTTTGCGCCTTGCGTGTCAGGAGCTTTCGTCTTGGTCATCTTCATCTCTTCGAATAGACTGCAACGCGCCTGACCGCAGGAAGTGCCAATTGCGGAAGGTGCGGCATCAAAGGCATCCCTCGCGAGACCGAAACGAACGCTGCGAAGCCCTATTGCCGATGCAGGATTGTCCGAATAGGCTCCGTCCCACAGATGCTCAAACGGTCCTGCGATTGGCCGCATTTCCATGCCGAAATTCCTTCGCATCGGTCTCCATCAGTCGAATGTCTCCGGGTACACGTCGAAGGCGTGGTGCGTCAGGCGCGTCGGCTCGACGATCTTCCTGAAATGGGGGGCGGTGGAGGTGGACGGGGCCGGCAAGGGGCGCAAGGTCTATTGGTCGCGCGTGCCGCAGGAGAAAACGATCCGTTGCGGTACCGCGCAGCGCGCCCAGGACTATGCGAAATCCGCGATCGCGCGCCGCCGCAGCCATCGCTATGAGCCGTTGAGCGGGTCCATCACGAACCGGCCCCGATCGGCCGCGCCAAGCGCCGGGCTCAAGCAGGCGCTCGCCACCATCCTGATCGTCGACATTGTCGGCTCAACCGCAAAAGCGGCCAAACTTGGCGATGCGCGCTGGACCAAGGTGATGGGCCACTATTACGCCGCGGTGCGCAAGGAGCTGAAGAGCTCGCGCGGCAAGGAGGTGGTGACGACCGGAGACGGCGTGCTCGCGACCTTCAAGGCACCGGCTGCCGGCATCAATTGCGCGACAGCGATCCAGAAGGCCGTGCGTACGCTGGGCCTCGAGATCAGGGTGGGGCTGCATGCCGGCGAATACACCATCAGCGGCGGCGAGATGGTCGGCCTCGCCTTCCACATCGGCACGCGCGTCGCGGCCAAGGCGCGCGCCGGCGAGGTGCTGGTGTCGAGCGCGGTCAAGGAGCTGATGAAGACGCAGTCCACGATCCGCTTCAGGGACCATGGCAGCCATCAGCTCAAGGGCATGCCGGAGCGCTGGCGGCTGTACCGGGTGGAGGGCTGAGGGCTGCGCGGGCAGCCAGTCCTTCCTCGTTCGCCGCGTCGCGGCTGCGCCACGCGGACAAGAGGCGCTCCAGCTCGCGCCGAACGCTGTCCACGACGCTCGCCCAGTCGTCTCGCTTCGGCTGCCTGAACAGCCGCATCGACCGATACCACGGGCTGTCGTCGCGATTGAGCAGCCAGCGCCAGTCAGGATTGAAAGGCAGCATGGTCCAGACCGGCGCGCCAAGCGCGCCGGCGAGGTGAGCGACGCTGGTGTCCACCGTGATCACCAGATCCAGACAGCCGATCAGTGCCGCCGTGTCGCTGAAATCCGTGAGCTGATCCGTCAGGTCGACGATATCGGGACGTTCGTCGAGCAAGGCCTTGTCTTGATCCCGGGGGCCCTTCTGCAGGCTGACGAACTGAACGTCGCAATCGAGGAGCGGCGCAAGCGTCTTGAGCGCGATCGATCGATCGTGATCGTTCTTGTGCGCCGGATTGCCCGACCAGACCAGGCCGACGCGGAAGCGCTTGCGCTCACCGAGCCGGTCCTCCCAGGCCTTCACGCGTGCCACCGGGGGCGCAGGAAGGTACGGCTCCGGGCTCGGGATCGTATCGGGCCGTGTCTTGAGCGCCAAGGGCAGGGTTCCAAGAGGACAGTGGAGGTCGAACGGCAGCGACGCCGCAGACGGTCGGCCGACACACATTGCGACGCCGGTCACCTCGGCCAGGAGCTGCTGGATCGGCGGCTGGACCTCCAGGATGACCCGTGCTCCGAGCGCGGCCACCATGGGGACATAGCGCGCGAACTGGATTGCGTCGCCAAATCCCTCGTCGGCATGAAGCAATATGGTCTTGCCTTCGATCGGCTGGTCGCCAAGCCAGACAGGCTGGGAAAAACCACGATGGAGCAGACCGACCGGAAGTTTCCAGCGCGCTTCGCGCCCAAGCCAGCCTGGCTCGAAGTCTCCGGTCAGCAGCTGAAGTGTCGCCAGATTGTAGGTGGCCACCGCATTGCCCGGGTCCACGGTCAGAGATCTGCCAAAGGTCGCGAAAGCTTCATCCAGCAATTGCAGATTCAGCAGAACCAACGCCTTGTTGGAGAGCGCTCCCGAAAAAGCCGGTTGAAGCTCGAGCGCTCGGTCGAAACACGCCAAGGCCTGATCCATTCGGCCAAGCTTCACATGAAGCACGCCGAATTTGTTGTGCGTGTCCGCCAGGCTGGAGTCGAGCGCGATGGACGTCTCGTAGGCGGCTTCCGCCTCCTCGTATCGCTTCATCTCCTGGAGGCAATCGCCGCGAATTTGATGCAGGAGCGCGGAATTCGGATCCGGCTCCTCGGCGACATCAAGGCATTCGAGCGCTTCTGCATACCGCTCGAGACTGAACAACAGTCTTCCGCAGCTGTTCGCCGCCTCCAGATATTGGGGATGCAGCCGTAACGCCCGCTGGAAGTGTTGCTCGGCCTCGTCCGTGCGCCTGTGTTGCCAGTGCATATGGCCAAGGTAATTCGCGACGACGGCATCTTGTGGTTTGGCGATCGGGGCCTTGCTCTGGCGTTGCCGCGCTCCCGACCGCCATTCGGAAACCAGCCCATCGAGCTCGCGCCGAACGCAGTCGACGACGCTCGCCCAGTCGTCTCGCTTCGGCTGCCTGAACAGCCGCATCGACCGGTACCACGGGCTGTCGTCGCGGTGGAGCAGCCAGCGCCAGTCCGGATTGAAAGGCAGCATGGTCCAGACCGGCGCGCCCAGCGCACCGGCGAGGTGAGCGACGCTGGTGTCCACCGCGATCACCAGGTCGAGACAGCCGATCAGCGCCGCGGTTTCGCTGAAATCCGTGAGATGCTCCGTCAGGTCGACGATATCACGGCGTTCGGCGAGGAAGGCGCGATCCTGATCCCGGGGGCCCTTCTGCAGGCTGACGAACTGAACGTCGCAATCGAGCAGCGGCGCGAGCGTGTTCAGCGCGATCGATCGGTTGTGATCGTTGTTGTGATCCGGATTGCCCGACCAGACGAGGCCGACGCGGAAGCGGCCGCGCCGGCCAAGCCGGTCCTCCCACGCATTCACTCGCGTCGCCGGCGGCGCAGGAAGGTAAGCATCCGCGAACGGGATCGTGTCGAGCCGCGTTGCGAACGCCAGCGGCAGGCTTCCAAGCGGACAGTGCAGGTCGAACGCGATCGACGCCGCAGCCGATCGGCCGATACATGCTGCGACGCCGCTGATGCCTTGCAGGAGTGGCTGGATCGGCGGCGGCACCTCCAGGATGACCCGAGCCCCGAGCGCGGCAACCATCGGTACATAGCGCGCGAACTGGATCGAATCGCCCAATCCCTCGTCGGCATGCAGCAGGATGGTCTTGCCTGCGATCGGCTTGTCGCCGAGCCAGAGCGGCGCGGAAAAGCCGCGATCGACGAGGCCGAGCGAGGCTTTCCAGCGCGCCTCGCGTCCCGACAGGCCCCGCTCGAAATCTCCGGTCAGCATCTGGAGCAGCGCGAGATGCCAGATCGTGTGCGCACTGGCTGGATCGGCCGCCAGTGCCGCGCCGAGCGCCGCGAACGCCTCGTCCAGCAGATGCATGCTCCACAACGCCCGCGCCTTTTCGGTCAGCGCTGCGGGGAAATTCGGACGAAGCGCGATTGCGCGATCGATGCAGGCAAGGGCCTGCTCCATCCGGCCCAGCCGCGAATGAAGCGTGCCGAGATTCTTGTGAGTCTCGGCCTCGAGGGGGGCGAGCGCGATCGACCGCTCGAAATCCGCCTGCGCCTGCGCGAACCGGCCCAGCCGCTGCAGGCAAAGCCCACGCGTCTGATACAGCGGCGCGATAGCGGGATTGTGCCGCTCGAACAGGTCGAAGCATTCCAGGGCTTCGGCATAGCGGCCGAGATGAAATAGCGATTGGCCTTGCTTCAAGGCCTCGAAATGCTGCGGCAAGGCTCGTGGTGCGACCGTTTTGGACTGTTGCTTGGCCGCAGCCCGGCGCTCTTGGCGATTCATGAGGTGACCAGAAGGAGACCAGGTAAAAATTGTTGACCAGGCCATGTGTGCGGAATCCACCGAGCATGGCCGTAGCGTCCCGTTGCGGCAGTTTCTGGCGCGAAGCTGGTGTGAAGCTGATGCGGGTTGAACCTTCCGTGATCGAATGCTCAGGTTCGCAAGATGAATCGTCGCGTTCATCGCCCTGATCTCCTGATGGAGGATGGGGCGCGCGCGGCGCAGTCAATTCACGAATCTTTGGATCCGTGAAGACGGCCGAGTCGTTGAGTGCACTGTTACCGTAGTCCTTCAAGGTCGTCGCTTTTCGATCCTCATCAGAAGCGGGAATCGCGATCCAGGATGACGTTCAAGATTGGGGTGATTTCAGACACGCATGGGCTGTTGAGGCCGGAGGCGGAGCGCTGCCTCGCCGGCGTGTCCCACATCATCCACGCTGGTGATATCGGCACTCCGGAGATCGTGGACCGCCTTACCCGGATCGCGCCCGTGACCGCCATCAGAGGGAACGTCGACACGGGCGCCTGGGCGAGGCGCTTCCCTGAGACCGCAACGTTGCGCCTTGGCGGCCGCTGCCTCTACGTCTTGCACGATCTCAAGCAGCTTACGATCGAGCCGAAGGCGCTTGGGATCGATGTCGTGATATCGGGCCACTCCCACCGCGTCGCGATCGGCGCCGTCGACGGCGTGCTCTACCTGAACCCGGGAAGTGCGGGGCGCAGGCGCTTCAAGCTGCCGATCACGCTGGCGACACTCGATCTCGATCGAAACGGCGCGCTCCAGCCTGTTATTCATGATCTCGGCGAGGTGTGACGGACACACGGCGATCGACAGCGTTTGGTAGCGAAAACATTCCAACAAACTCGCAAGTTGCGGAACCGTCCAAGAGCGGACCAAATGACCATGATGGCTCTCACGACTGCGGTCATCTCGGCAGGGGTCTGGAACCCGATCTCATCCGGCCATCCGGGCATGGGCCGGCCAGCGTCGCGCGCTTAATGGGCGCTTAATGCTTTTGCGCAACAGATAGATTACCAGCGCGGAATTAGTCCTAGTTACGAGTGCGAACCGAGCTCCCGAGGAGGGGAATCGGATGGGACTGCTTTTTGTCGGAGTGCTGGCAGGAATCCTGATCGGCTTTGGCTGGTTCGCGCCTTCCCGGGGGTATTTCCTCGGGTGCGCGTCACGCCCCTGTTTCGACAGGGTTGCTGTCGCCCAACCCGCGCAGCCAATGCCGAAGGCGTTGGCGCCAGAGCCCGCGGCTGTCAGATCGAATTCCACAACGCCGGCAAAGCCCGGCAAGCCATCAACTCCGAAGAAGCGCGGATCGACGGATCTTGCCAAAGCGGCGTCCCCGCGGACGAAGCTAGCCGTCCCGGCATCCGAACGGCCCGCGGAAGTATCAGATCCTGTCCTGGACAAGGCGAAGGTCACCATCGCGGCGAAGATGGAGGACCCAGGATCGGTCGAATTCACCGATGTGAAGCGCACAATGCGAAAGAACATGCTTGGACGCTCCGTGGATACGATTTGCGGGCGTGTAAAAGGAAGAAGCGCATCGGGCGCCGAGACTGAGAGACCGTTTCTTTATCTCGTGAAGGAGGATGAAGCATATGTCGTCGACGGCAAGTCGTGGTCGGCGGCATCAACGGCGTATCGAAATATCTGCAATTGACGGAATGGGTCGACTGCGCCGCGGCGCGGTGTGCGCCCAAATGATTTGAGCGGAAAGAATTTCCACCCAGGTGTCAAATGATCCCGCAGTCGGTGCGGCGCGAACGGCGGCATTGCGCCGCTCTCGTGATGATGCATTCAGGATGAATGCAGCAGCAAGGGAGACGCAATGCGGAATGGGAATATCGCGGAAGTTCTTTTCATCTCGAGGACATCATGCACGACATAACCAACGCTTCAAAACGGCTCGACGAATCGCTTCACTTGCCCGTTCTGGTGATCATCGAGCCGCTCCTGTTGCCTCGTACATGCATTCTGCACATCCTCAGGAGGGAGTTGGACGAACTCGAGATCCTTGACATGGCAACGGTCCAAGGCCTGGACTGCACGTCAGCCCGCGATGTTCGTCTGGTTATGCTGAGTATCGCGGACAAGCCCATCGGCGATCCCTCGGTTGAGGACGATCTCGCCTTCGTTGCGGAGTGTTGTCCCAACGCCGCCACTGTGGTCCTGTCAAACCATGACGACGAGCCGACCGTGCGGGCCGCGATGCAGCGGGGCGTGCGCGGCTTTCTGTCCGCCTCGCTACCGATCGAGATCGCGATAGCTGGCCTGCGCCTTGTTCTTGTCGGCGGCGCCTACACGCCGTTGCCCGTCGCCGGGATCAACAGGATACCGGATTTCGAGCCACCGGATGCGCGCGGACCCGCATATCTGATGAACGAGGGAGCCAGAGTGGCTATCGACAGGAGCGTGACCGATCTCACGCCTCGTGAGCAACAGGTTCTGGCGGAACTGGAGCTCGGCCTGCCCAACAAGCTGATCGCCGCCAAATTGGGGCTCTCGGAAAGCACAGTCAAAATGCACATTCAGCATATCATGAGGAAATGTGCTGCGCACAATCGCACGGAAGCCGTCCTCCGCTGGCGCGGCCGGTTGCCCGCGCAGAATCGCGATCACGACCGCGGCGCAGCTCCCATACATGAGACCTAAAGCATGATCCGAAAAAGTGCGAAGCGGTTTTCCGGGAAGATCATGCGTAAACAACAACCTAAAGCGCGATGACGATTCATCCAAATCTCATCGCGCTTTAGTCTTCTCTGAAGGCACCACGGAAGCTGTCGAGCAGGGGCCTGAGCGCGTAGAGAGCCACGGTGCCGCGCCCCGTCGTGATGAACACTTGAACCGGCATGCCGGGGACGATCTGGATGTCGTTCGCAACGATCTGCCCGTCGTCGATCCGAATCTTGGTCGCGTAGTATGGCTGGTCGGTACGCTTGTCGAGGAGCCGGTCTGCGGACACGTGCACGACCGTTCCCTTCAGGCGGGGTACGCGGCGCTGATTGTACGGTACGAGGTGAACCTCGGCGTTGAGGCCGGGATGAACCACATCGATGTCCTCGGGCCTCAGGCGCGCGGTTACGATCAGGCGGTCTTGCCGGGGCACCAGGTCCATGAGCGGTGCACCCGCTCCGATGACGCCGCCGGTCGTATGAATCCGCAGATCGGTTATCACGCCGTCCTCGGGCGCTTTGACCTCCGTTCGCGATAGCTGATCCCTGGCCGCAAGCAACCGCTCGCGGAGCTGGAATATCTGGTTCTGTGCTTCGCGAAGCGACTGTGCGATCTCGTTCTGCCTCTCGCTCTCGAGCTTGAACAAGGTGGCCTGCTGTTCGCTGATGACCTGCCCGGCGCGGGCAATCTGCGCGGCGATCTCGCCACGGCGGCCCTCGACGTCGGCCAGCTCCCGCTGCAGGTTCAGAAGCCGCGGCCGGCGTTCAAGCCCCTTGTTGACGAGGGTCGTGACCATATCCAATTCCTCCCGAACGATGTCGACCCGCTGCCCGGCGGCGGTTTCCTGAGCCTTGAGACCTTCGATCTCCTTCTCGACCTGACGCCTTCGTTCGCGAATGACCGCAAGCTGCGACTCGTGAACCTGCAGGCGCGCCTGGAAAATGAATTGCTGCGCCGACACCGCAGCGGCGGCCACTCCGCTCTGCCTGCTGTCTTGTTCCAGCGCGTCCGGAATTGCGATCCTCTCGGATCGCTGCTGCTCGGCTTGAAGCCGAGCAGCACGAGCAGCTGCATCCCAAAATTGGCCTTGAAGACTTTGCACCTCCGAGCTCGCCCTTGTGTCCTCCAGCGCGATCAGCGTCTGGCCGCTGCGCACGATATCGCCGTCTGAAACCAGGATCTTGCTGACGATGCCGCCTTCCAGGTGCTGGATCGTCTTGCGACTCGATTCCGATTCCACGACGCCGGGCGCGATCGCGGCGCTCTCGAGCGGCGCGAAGCTCGCCCACGTCCCAAGCCCCAGCATGAAGCAGAGCACCAGCAGATTGCCCGCAACGGTAATACCGCGAAGCCTTCCGCGCGGAGAGGTCGGCGTGGGCGTCGAGCACCACGGAAATTCCAGAGGCTCGAAATCGTCGATCGCGGTCACCACGACGCCAGATCGCCGGGCGGGCGGGGGGCCTGTCGGCGCTCGCATGAGCTGGTGCCAGATCACGGGAAGTCTCGAGACGGCGGGATGCTTCCATATGGCGAGAGAATTCCAGATCATGGCGCAATCTGCGAAGTAACCTGGGGGCGGCTCAGGTGCCGTTCAAAGATGTCCTCGCTGTCACCGAACGCGGCGACCGCACCGTCTTCCATGATGGCAATCTTGTCCGTGGCCGCGAGGAGACCCATCCGGTGAGTGACGACGACAAGGATGACGCCTGCGAGCTTCATGCGCTCGATCGCGTCCAGGAGCATTCGCTCGCCCCCGTAGTCGAGGCTGGCGTTGGGTTCGTCGAGAACGACAAGACGTGGATTGCCGAAAAAGGCGCGGGCAAGACCGAGGCGCTGCCGATACCCGCGTGAGAAGGTTGTTTCACTCTGAACCACCGTGTCATAACCCAGCGGCAGGCGCATGATCGCCCCATGGATACCGACGAGCTTGGCCGCTTCGATGACCTTCCGCCGATCGGCATCGTCCAGGCGTGCGATGATGTCGTTGATCGTGTCGCCGAGGAGGTTGATGTCTTGGGGAAGATATCCGAGGCGGTCGCCATTTCGGCCCTCGCGAAGCAGCGCGACGTCGGTGTTGTCGAGGAGGACGCGGCCACGCGTTGGCATCGACAGCCCGGCGATCACCTGGCCGAGCAAGGACTTGCCCGACCCGGATGGACCGATAATGCCAAGGCATTCTCCGGGCAGGAGGCTGAACGAGACGCCGTTCAAGAGAAGGTGGTTGGTCCCCGCGAGCCGCACGTCGACATTGTCGACGACGAGGCCGCTTCGCGCCTGTAGCGGAGCAGGCTCAGCGCTCTGCTGCCGGGCGACGGGGAATGCGGCCAGAAGTGCGCCGAGCCGCTGACAGGCGCTCACCGCCGTCACGAGTGATTTCCAGCCTGCGACCGCGCTTTCGACCGGCGCGAGCGCCCGGCTGAACATCAGCGTGGCAGCAAAGATGATGGCCGGACTCTTCCCGTGATCGAGGACGAGCCATGCGGCGGCGCCCATGATCAGGACCTGCGACAGCGCGCGAACCGGCTTGGCGGCCAGGGAGACGATCTCGCCTCGCCGGAGTGCCACATCGTGCTCCCTGCGCGCGTGCTGCGCGTCACGGTGGATCATGCGCGCAGCGTTGTCGAACATTCCCATGGCGCGGATCATGTGGATGTTGGTCGCTGCAGTCTGGAGACGGCCGCAGCTTCTGGACAGCGCGGCGGCGGATCTGAGCAGAACGTCTTCCGTGACCAGCTCTCCGGCAACCGTGAGTGCGAACAGGAAGGCGACGCAGCAGGCCCCCACCACGCCAAGCAGGGGATGGATCAGAAAGAGGACAAGGAGGAACAAGGGCGCCCAGAGCGCGTCGAACAGCATCGGACAGGCGCCGGACTCGACGAACTGGCGCAGCACCGTGAGATCCCGATATGCGCCCGATGCCTGCGTCCAATCGCTGCGAAGCGCCGATTCGAGACCGGCCGAGAGCACGCAAGGACGAAGGCGATCGTCGAGCCAGGCGCCAAGGCGCCCAAGGACGGCGCGCCGCAATGCATCGAACACGCCGCCGACGACCACCGTGATCGCGACAATGAGCGTGAGCAGGAGCAACGTGTCGCCGCTCCGGCTCGACAACACCCGGTCGTAGATCTGAAGAAGATAGATTGAGGGGGCAAACAGAAGCAGATTATAGCTGCAGCTATACGCGAAGACGAGACCGAGCGGTCCCGCGCAGGACCGAAGGGCCGCGTGCAGCGGCGTCCCGATCTGCGGCAGGATGGGCAACCGAATGGGCGGCATCAGCATGATCGTCACCGCCTGACATAGAGGTCCGGCGCACTTGGTCGATGGCCAAAATCATCCGCCAACGAGTTCGGCGGGATATTGACTCGAACTTCAGGACCGGTGGCGGCGGCCACCGGTCCTGCCGGACGAGCCGGTGGTCAGAACGTATCGAGATGGAAGCTGACTTCGCCGCCCAGCGCGGCGTTGCCGTCTCCGCCATGGCCGCCGATGCCGGCCACGACCTCCTGGTGCTGGTCCACCCAGACCTTGTTGATCTGGGTCGCATCCGTATTGGCGTAGACCTTGGAGGTGTCGTAGCCGCTGTAGGACTTCTGGCTTCCGTTCGACTCGGCGTCGCCGCCGTGAGCCTTCGAAAACCACGAGGCCTTCGCGTTGGCGCCGCCGGCATCCCAATCTGCCGTCTGTTTGACGTGATCGCCGGTGTTCACGTGCACGTCGGCACCGACTGCCTTGTTGGTCGGATCGAAGTTGAGCGTCGGCTTGCTGATGATGGCTCCCTTGAAGGTGCCGTCGCCGCCATTTCCGACGCTCTGACCACCGGTGCTGATCGATTTGAATTCGATCGAGTCCGAGATCTTGATCGCTTTGGGCATCATGTGTGCCTCCCTCGTTCTGTTGGCTTTCGTGCATCATCCATCCCGATCAGGCGGACGCGCGCGGCAAGTCTGATCCGCCCACGCGCGATGGCGATAGATGTCAAATCGGACACCATCCCGCCGGGACGACCTACGTACGAAAGTATGACATTCGTCGCGCAACACCGGAGTTCGAGACATCGGGGGGCCCGCAGGGCGAGCTTGCATGCGCAGAGCATCGACGCAGCTCGCGATCGGTCCTTGTGCGAGCAGCGCAATGTGTCGCTATCCCATCAGGTGAAGATCCGACAGAAGATGGGAGGAGAGATCGCCACCCAGCGCGAGATTGCCGTGGCCGCCGTCCCCGCCAATACCGGCGATCTGGATCGCACTCTGGTCGATGTGCACGTTGTTGACCTGATCGGCTACGGCAGTCGAAAGGGGACCTGCGATTGCGATATTGATGGGCGCATAGATCGCGACGCTGACGTCGATCAGACCGCCGGCAAAATATCCGTTGCCGCCATTGCCTGCGCCGTTCGAACCGGTCGCGATCGTGTCGGAGCCGCTCCACAGGCCATGAGAAAGAACGTTTGCATGGCCGCCCGCCGCGGCGTTGGCGTTGCCGCCGTGCCCGCCAATGCCGGCGATCTCTATGATGGATTGATCCAGGTAGGCGTCGTTGGTCTGGACCGAATGAGCGTTGGAGCCATAACCCGCGACTGCGATGTTGATCGGGTCGTACACCACGACGGAGGAATGGACGAGCCCGCCGTGGAACGCGCCGTCGCCGCCATTGCCGGCCTGGCCTCCGCCCGTTTGAACGTTCAGGACGCCCCCTGCGTTGCTTGATCCCCAGCTGGGGTCGAGCGTCATCACGCTGCCGCCGGCGGCGAGGTTGCCATTTCCGCCATTGCCGCCGACCCCCGCGATCTGGGTGGCCGACTGATCGATGTCCACCGTGTTCGATTGACTTGCATGCGCAGTGCCGCTCGAGGCCGCCACCGCAAAATTGATCGGATGATAGATCACCACGGGTGCGTCCACGATCGCACCCGAGAAATAGCCGCTGCCGCCGTTTCCGGCGCCATTGTCGCCGCTCGCGATCAGGCCGGCGCCTAAGGACGTATTGACGCTGCCGCCCGATGCCATGTTGTCATTGCCGCCATGGCCGCCGATGCCGGCCATCTGAAAGGCGGATTGATCGACATTCAAATTGTTGGACTGGTTGGCCAGGGCGACCGAGCCGTATCCCAGGCTCACCGAGATGTTGATCGGTTCATAGACCAACAGGGACGCGTGAATGAGACTTCCGTAGAGGTAGCCGTCTCCGCCGTTCCCGGCCGTGTTGGCTCCGCTCGCGACCGTAGCAACGCCCATCCCGGGATGGGATGTGCCGGCGGCGGGTTTGGTGGACGAAACATCGAGGCCCGCCGCAGCGTGATTGCCGGCATGGCCACCTATGTCGACGCCCGCTGTGGGATGTTTGAATTGAATCGGGTCGGAGTCACGATACTGGGTATGCGCGCTCGCGGAGTGTGCTTCAGGACTTGCAAATTGCCCCAAGAATTGACCTGCAGACGAGCCGGGACCATGGACCAGGGCGCTACCGCCAACCGCATCGGTCAGGAACGGGGCGCTCGGTGCCGGGCCCGCTTCGTCGTCACCATCGTAGCCATCGTGTCGATGAGAGGCGTGATGCAGCCGGATCCCATCCGACATCCGCGAAAAATCCATCCTAGCCTCCCTCATCGCAATCGCTCCACGCAATCGGACGGGTTCTGCACTCCGGACAGAATGTCATCCCGGGAAGGTCGAAAGCCCAGTCGTCAGTTCGGATATAGCGCTTCGTCTGGCAGCCGTAACATCGGCTACATCCGTTCGGGTAAAAGCTGCGGCCTTCGCAAATTGCGTGCGCCGATGCTTGAAAGTGCGGCCTTGAGGGGGATGGCGAAAATGGACAATCGGGCTGACGGCCAGGTCGCCTGCGTCTCGCCTGCGGCCAAAATGAATCCACCGCATTGCCCGATTTAAGTCGCATTGCGACCTAGGTCACGGCCAAAACTGCCGTCCGGGCAGGGGGCGCAACACCGGGGTTTTCATGTCCGGTCATTTGCGAGTTTGTTACATAGCTTTTGCACTCCTTGCGGGTCTGTCGACATCATCCGCGTTTTCGGCCTCTCTTTCCGAACTCTTGAATGTCGGTCGCACCACAGTCCCTGCGCCCGCTTCCACGGAAGCGGAGTGCTTGACGCGGCCCGGCAAGTCGACCGCCGATGGCCAGCATTGGGTCTATCGGGTGGAAGGCCAGCGCAGATGCTGGTTCCAGGCCGCCGAAGGAACAGAGACGGTGAAGAAGCTGGTCCGGCAACGCGCCGCCAGGCATCGCGTCGCCAAATATCGTGTCGCCACGTCCGAAGAGAACCAGACCGCGACGCCCAAGCGGAAGACGATGGTGGATGCGCGCGCAGAGCTGCCGCGCTCCGCATCTGCGGATGCGTCTCGGCCGAGCCCGTCCGTGCCCGCGCAGGTGGTTGATGCCAGTCCCGTCCTCGCCACCGGGATCGCAACCCGCGCGTCGCCGCCCTCCCTTTCCAAACGCGACAGGCTCCAGGCTGACGAGATCACGCCGCGCCAGGTCGACGTCGAGGCACTGCTGGCGGCGACGCCGGCCGCCAGTGACGTCGTTGCCGCTGCGGCGATGCCGCTCGCAGTTTCCACCACTGAGGCGGGCGATAACGAATGGGGCTGGACCTGGCTTGGCATGCTGCTGATGGCTGTGGGGCTTGTGTCGGTCCTGAGCGCCAGTCCAATCATTCGATCGGATGTGCTGCTGCACCAGCTGAGGTCATCTTTCGCTGGCCAGAGGCTGATGCCGGTCCAAACGCGACCTCGCGGAAAGGTGCGGCAAAGCGGCCATTCGCCCTGAGCCGTTGTTTTCAGCTTCTGTTTCCGCGTCTTCCGCCTTCGAAATCGAGCCGCGGGATGAGGCAGAACGACAAGGTCCGATTGGCGTTATCGACCGTTGCGGCGCGTCGCGCGCCGCTTCTTGCGGGAGTCCGGCGCATTCGCTGTGGAGGCCCGCTGATCCTCCAATTTGAGCGTAGCCTGCACATGCACGGCCAGCTTCAACGCGCTATCAGCGTTTGAGGCAAGCCGGGACAGCAGCTGGGCCAGCATCTTGAACTCCTCGCGCGTCAGCATTCCAAACAGCGCGTCATTGACCGGTCGCTGCAAGGCGGCAAGGCGGATCAATAGGCTCATTCCGCGCTGGGTGAGGGCAAGTTGCACCCTCCGTCCATCTTCGGGATGGGGGCTTTTCTCGATCAGGTCGTCGGAAACCAGTTTGTTGATCTCGTTGGTGACGAAGGCGCCGCTCAGGTACAGCCGCTCGGCGACCTGATTCACGCCCATCGGTTCTTCCGCAGTCGAATTCTTGATCGCGATCAGGATCAGATACTGGGTAGGCGATAGGTCGACGAAGCCTGCGAATATTTCACGGCAGGCTTCCAGACTGCGTCCGAACGCAAAATAGTCGTAGAGCAGGCCGCGAAGCGTGCGGTCTCCTTCCTTGTCGAGCAGCTCGGGTTTCGACGCCGTCAAGAGTGCATCGGTCACGCGGTCAATCTCCTCGCCAAACCATGGCATTGCGCGCTTGCTTAAAAAGCACGCATGCGTCCGCCCAGCAAGTGGGCTTGACATTTCCATATAGCTTTGTCAGAAAGCTATCTGAGAATTATAAATCAGGTGCCAGGCGACGAGGCGGGTGTCCATGGAGGATCGTGCGTTCAGGCGTGCTCTCGGCGAATTCGCCACCGGCGTGGCGGTGGTGACCGCGCGCGGCAAGGGGGAGAGCTCATTGGCATGACCATGAGCTCGTTCAACTCCGTCTCGCTCGATCCGCCGCTCGTTCTCTTCAGCGTCGATCGCAAGGCGCGCAGCTTGCCCGCGATGCTTGAAGCGGGGGGCTTTGCCGTGAACATCTTGGCGCGAGACCAGGAAGCCATCTCCAACCAGTTCGCACGCGCTCTCTCGAACAAGTGGGACCAGGTGAAGACCTCGGTCGGCCATGCCGAGGCGCCGCTGATCTCGGGCGCGATGGCGCATTTCGAATGCGAGCCCTACGCGGTCTACGAGGGTGGCGACCACGTGATCTTCGTCGTCCGCGTCATCAGGCACGCGAGCCGCGCCGAGGCAGCCGCTCCCCTGATCTTCTTTCGTGGTCGATATCGCGATCTCGTCGATGAAACCCAGCGCGAGCCGAGCTGGCCACTTCCCATTCACTACTAGTTTCGAACCGGAGAAACCGCCATGCGCAGCGCAAAGGAATATCTGTCAGGCCTGAAGGACGGCCGCGCCATCTACATCAACGGCGCCTCGGTCGGCGATGTCACGACGCACCGCGCCTTTCGCAATCTCGCCGGCTCCATGGCCGGCTTGTTCGACTTCGCGAGCGCGCCCGAGAATTCGGAGCTGATGACGTTCGACACGGGCGCAGGTCGCGCCAACCGCATCTGGCAGCTTCCGACCTCCTATGCCGAGCTCGTGACGCGGCGAAAGGCGCTGGAGGCGTGGGCCTCGCTGCATGCCGGCTTCATGGGCCGGGCCCCGGACCATGTAGCGTCCTGTATCTCCGGGCTCTACATGGGCCTGGACGTCTTCAAGTCGTATGATCCTGCCCGCGCCGGCGCGCTCGAGAGCTACTACCGATACGCCCGCGACAAGGACCTCTACCTCACCTACGTCATCATCAATCCGCAGGCCGATCGTTCGAAGGGTGCGGCCGAACAGGCCGATCCGTTCCTCACCGCCGGCGTGGTCGACCGCGACGCGGAGGGGATCACGATCCGCGGTGCCAAGATGCTCGCCACCGGCGGCGTGGTTGCCGACGAGGTCTTCGTCACGACCATCCAGCCGATGCGTCCGGGCGAAGAGCGCTACGCGATGTCCTTCGCGATCCCGATGAATACGAGGGGCCTCAAGATGCTGTCGCGCAAATCCTACGAGGACGCCGCCGGCGCCGTGTTCGACAATCCGTTGTCGAGCCGCTTCGACGAGAACGACTCGGTGCTCTATTTCGACGATGTGAAGGTGTCGTGGGATCGCGTCTTCATCGAAGGCAACGTCGAAATGTGCCAGAAGCAGTTTCACGCCACGCCTTGCCACGTCTATCAGAATTACCAGGCGATGGTGCGGTTGAGCGTGAAGCTCAAATTCCTCACCGGCCTTGCGCATCGGACCGCCGACATGAACGGCGTCACCCAGTTCCCGCAGGTGCGCGAAATGCTCGGCCAGCTCGCGGCCGAGACCGGCATGGTCGACGCGCTGGTGGCTGCGATGGAGGCCAAGGGCACGCAGGTCGGTCCTTATTTCATCCCGGACCGGCACACGCTCTACTCCGCGCAGGTGCTGACGCAGCAGCTCTATGGACACGTCATCAACACGCTTCGCGAACTCGCCGGCGGCGGCATGATCATGCTGCCCTCGTCGGTCGCGGACTTCGACAACCCCGAGATCGCGGCGCTCATCGGCAAGACCCAGCAGTCGCCGAAGGCCAATTCGCATGACCGCGTGAAATTTTACAAGCTCGCCTGGGATGCCGTCGGCTCCGAGTTCGGCTCGCGCCACCAGCAATACGAGATGTTCTACGCCGGCGCGACCTTCGTCACCAAGAGCCACTCCTATCGCACCTACGACTGGGCGGGCGCCGACCGGCTCGTCCAGACCATGCTCGATTCCTACGATCTCAATGGCGTCTCGACCGCCAGCAAAGCCGCCTGATCCGAAGGAGACAATTCATGCCCGTCAACAAGAAGCACGACGAATTCCATACGCTTGATATGGCGACCGGCTGGGAAGTGCCGGCGGGTTATCCGCCGGAATCCAGCAGAAGATCATCGCGGGTGGACTGGACGAGGAGAACCGGCGCGGGACGCGGACGCGACTGCTCCGCTTCGAGCCCGGCGTCTACACGACAGCACCGTTCTCGCACGAATATTGGGAAGAGGTCTATCTCGTCTCGGGCGACCTGATCGTCGGCAACGACGCGAACGGCGAGGGCGGCAAGAGCTTCCCGCCGAATACCTATGCCTGCCGGCCGCCGCACGCGCCGCATGGCCCGTTCAAGTCCGCAAACGGCTGCCTGCTTCTGGAGATCCATTATTTCGATCCGGTGTGATGCCGGATCGTCGCTGCACAACTCATTTTGACCGGCTCAGGGGGAGTCATGACGTCCAAAGGTATGTCCATCATCGTTGCGCGTTGCCTGTCGTCGTTTGAACGGCTCTTCAGGCTTGATCGCGGGTTGCCGCGCAGCAAAGTCCGGCTGGTGGTTGATGGTCTTGCAGGCGCGCTTGCAATCGGCATCGTGGCGGCGACCCCGGTCGCGGCACAGGAAAAGCCGAGCGCGTTGGGACTGGGCATCTTCACGTTCACATCCGGTCCTGCCGCCGCCTACGGCATGCCGGGTAAGAACGCGGCCGACCTCATGATCGACGAGATCAATGCAAAGGGCGGCATCGGAGGCGTGCCGGTCAGCGCGACCTATGTCGACGAGGCGCAGGGCGCGCAAGGCGTGATCGCGGAGTATCGGCGGCTCGCCGGGGACGCGAAGAACCAGGTGATGGTCGCCGCCTTGTCGAGCGCCAATTGCCTGGCACTGGCGCCGCTCGCGGAGCAGCTCGAGGTTCCCACTGTTGGCTGGAACTGCGATACCCATCAGCTGCTCATGGATGGCAAGAGCAAATATGTGTTTCGCCCGAACGGCAACACCGTACCCGAATTCATCGCCTACGCGATCTACCTGCTCGATCACAAGCCTGACGTGAAGACGGTTGCGATCATCAACCCGGACTATGCGTTCGGCCACGACGCAGCAAAGATATTCACAGCGGCGCTGAAAGCCCTGAAGCCGGACGTAGAGATCGTCGCGGAGCTCTATCCGAAGCTGGGATCGCCGAACTACCAGACCGAAATCTCGCGCCTCGCCACCGCGCGCCCTGATGTCGTTTTCTCCAACCTTTGGGGCGCCGATCTCGAGAACTTCGTTCGTCAGGCCGCACCGCGTGGGATCTTCACCTCCAGTCAGGTGATCCTGGCGCTCGGCGAGACCGTACTGCAACGCGTGCCGTTGCCCGACGGCGTGATCGTCGGCGTTCTCGGCGACGGCTGGTGGATGTCGCCGGACGCCAGGGCCAAGCCGGAGACCGTGAAGTTCGCCGAAGCCTATAAAGCGCGCTTCGGTGAGTATCCGGTGTTCCCGTCGATCAAGATGGCCAACGCGCTGATCTATGTGAAAGCCGCCTACGAGGCCGCGATGCAGAAGAACGGCGGCAAATGGCCGACGCGTGCCGAGCTCGCCGACGCCATGAAGGGCAGCAAGGTCGAGACCCTGACCGGCACCGCGCAGACGCGGGCCGACAATGACGGCCTTGTCGACCAGATCGTCGGCGTGACCGTAAAGACGTCGGCGCAGCAGTTTCCCATCATTGGCGACATGGTCCGCTACAAGGGCGACAGCCTGATGCCGCAGGCAGGTCAAGATCCGCTGGCCTGGATCGCGACGCTCAGGCCCGCGTTCGCCAAAAGCCTGCCGAAGCCGGGCAGCTACAAATAGATCGGGACCACGTTCACCTGATTCCAATCACGGAAGGCGTGAGCCGATGTTGAATGCAATCATCCCCCTGTTGCTGGACAGTCTGGCGAGTGCCGCGTTGATCTTCTTCGCGGCGGTCGGCCTGACGCTCGTCTTCAGCGTGCTGCGCGTCCTCAATGTTGCCCATGGCAGCCTCTATTCGATTGGCGGCTATGTCGCGGCCTCGATCTGCCTGTTCATCGCCAGCCGGCAGCTCAACCCGTATTGGTCGTTCCTGGCGCTCCTGTTCAGTGCCGTGTGCGTCGCGGCGATCTTCGGTCCGTTGATCGAACGGGGGCTCGTCCGCTGGACCTATGGCAAGTCGGAGGCCGTGCAGATCCTGATCACGTTCGGGCTGTTCCTCATCCTGGAGGATCTCCAGCGCGTGATCTTTGGCGTGCAATCTTTCTACGAAGACGCGCCGATGCGATTGCTCGGCACCACGAGCATCGGTGGCGTCGTCTATCTCAACTACCAGATCCTCCTGGTCGGCATGGCGCTCCTCGTCGTCATCGGCCTGCGACTCCTGATCAACCACACCCGGTTGGGCCGCCTGATCACGGCCGTGGTTACTGATCGCGAGATGGCGCAGTCGATCGGCATCGATACCAACCGGATCTTCATCCTGGCGTTCTCTGTCGGCGTGTTTCTCGCCGCATTGGGCGGCGCGCTGGCGACGCCGACCTCGGGCATCGCGCCGGGCCTCGGCGCCGACACCATGGTGCTCGCCTTCGCGGTCGCGGCGATCGGAGGGCTCGGACAGATCGAGGGGGCCGCATTGGCCTCTTTGATCGTCGGCCTGGCGCGCGTGCTCGCGATATATCTGGCGCCGTCGCTGGATGCCGTCGCACCCTATGCGGCGATGCTTGTCGTTCTCCTGATCCGTCCCTACGGGCTGTTCGGATCGGTAACCGCGCGGAGGATATGATGCGAACGATCACGGCCGCCGCGGCGGTCCTCGTCCTCGCGCTGTTGCCTGTGGCCGCGCCCTGGCTTCAATTCGTCCTGACTCTGGCGATCGCCAAGGGATTTGCGGCCCTTGGCGTCGCCGTGCTGCTCCGCGCCGGGCTGATCTCGATCGGTCATGCCATGTTCTTTGCCGCGAGCGCCTATGCGGTCGCGTTCCTGGCGCGCGCCGGCGTCAACGATCTTGGGCTGCTGCTGATTCTGTCGGTGCTGGGCGGCGCCGTCGTGGGCGCCATCGCCGGATCGTTTCTCGTCCGCTATCGCGCGATCTTCTTCGCGATGTTGAATCTCGCGGTCTCGATGGTGTTTTACGCGCTGTGCGCAAAATTGTACGGCGTCACCGGCGGGACCGACGGCATGCCGGTGCCGGTCCCGGCAATCTTTGGCGTTCTGCTTGGCGAACCGGCTTTCAAAGGCGTGCTGTTCTATCTCAGCCTAGGGCTGATGGTTCTCGTCGGTCTTGCCGTGCAGCGCTACCTGAACAGTCCGCTCGGTCATGCCCTCTCGGCCGTCCACACCAACGAGATCCGGCTCGAATATTTGGGCATCCCGGTCTGGGCGATCCTGCTGATCGCCTATGTCGTCTCGGCGGCGCTCGCCGGCCTTGGCGGCGCGATCGCCGGGTTTGCGATCGGTCGCGTGGTCCCGGAATTCGCGTTCTGGACCGCATCCGGTCACCTCGTGCTCATCGCCGTCCTTGGCGGCATCGGCGGTGTTCCGGGCGCGTTCATAGGCGCCGTGTTCCTGGAACTGCTGCACAGCGCAGCGGTGACAGTTACGGATTCCTGGAATTTGATCGTGGGCATGACGCTGATCATCGTGATCGTGTTCATGCCGCAAGGAGTCTATGGGCTGTTCGTGCGCAAGGAGGCGGCGAGCCTATGACGCGTCCCATCCTGGAAGCCAGGGGTCTCCACGTCTCATTCAATGGTGTCAGGGCCGCCGACGACGTCAGCATCGCGGTTCATGACGGCGAGTTCCTCGCGATCATCGGCCCGAACGGGTCGGGCAAGACGACGCTGCTCAACATCTGCACGGGCTATATCCGTCCGAGATCCGGCAGCGTGCTGCTCGACGGTGACGACATCACCCGTCTGTCGCCGCGCGCCATCGCGCGCCGCGGTGTCGCCCGCGCATTCCAGATCCCGCAGCTCTTCTCGGCACAGCGCGTGATCGACAACATGATGCTGGCGCTGGCGGCAACGGACGGCCTGTGGAGCGCGGTCCGCCCGCTCGAGACCGCGAAGCGACGCAATGAGGCAACGGCGTTGCTCGACCTCGTCGGTCTCGCTGGCGATGCCGACCGGATCAGCAGCACGCTTCCCGAAGGGCACCGCAAGCTGCTCGACATTGCCGTTGCGCTGGCGCTGAGGCCGCGCCTTCTGCTGCTCGACGAGCCGACCAGTGGCGTCAGCGCTCTCGAACGCTTCCCGCTGATGGAGGCCCTGATGGGGGCGCTGCGCCAGCGCCGCATCACCGCACTGTTCGTCGAGCACGATATGGACGTCGTCGCGCGTTACGCAAGCCGGGTCCTGGTGTGGAACGCCGGCAACATCATGGCTGAGGGGCGGCCCGACGAGGTGTTCAGCAACGCGCAAGTCCGCCAACGTGTCGTGGGAGTTGCCTGATGCTCAATCTCGACAAGGTCAGCGTCTCGATCGAGGGCGTCCGCGTGCTGCGCGCGGTCAGTTGCGAGATCGTCGCGGGCAAGACGACCGTGTTGATCGGCCGCAACGGTGCCGGCAAGACCACGACGCTGCGCGCGATCATGGGACTCATCGGGCATGACGAGGGTTCGATCCGGCTCGATGCCGACGATCTCGGCCGCAGGCCTGCCCACACGCGCGCCCGTGCCGGCATCGGCTACGCGCCGGAGGACCGTCGCCTGATTTCGGAGTTGAGCGTCGAGGAGAACATCCGTCTGCCGGCGCTGGCGTTGAAGCTCGATCGGGCCGAGATCGCTCGCAGGCTGGACGAAATCTATCAGCTATTGCCTGAATTGCACGTGATGCGCTCCAGGCCCGCGGGCGGCGTGTCCGGTGGGCAGGGAAAGATGGTCGCGCTGGGCCGCGCACTGACGGTGGCGCGCAAGGTTCTGTTGCTCGACGAACCTTTCCAGGGCCTGGCGCCGGCCCTCGCGCTCGACTATGCGCGCACGCTTGGCGAATTGCGCAAGCACCGGCCCGAGCTTGCCATGCTGATCACCGAATCGTCGCCGGCGCTGCTCGATCGGATCGCCGACACGACGCTGCAGATCGAGCGCGGCGAAATCCTGACCACATCGACCAAGAGTAGGCCCTCCCATGCTGCTGCAATTTGACCGCGTCGCAAACGACAGGACCGACCGCGTCAGTGTCGAGATCAACTCTCTCGTCATTGCCGGCTGGGCGGGCAGGGATGCCGCGGCGATCGAGCACCATATCGAGGAGCTCGCCGCGCTCGGCATCCCGCGCCCTTCGACGACACCACTCTACTATCGAGTCGCCGCACAAACCCTGACCCAGGAAAGCCAGCTGACCGTCCTCGGCCCGGACAGTTCCGGCGAGGTCGAGCCGGTCATTGTCGCGATGGCTGACGGGCTCTGGGTCGGCATCGGATCCGACCATACCGACCGCAAGGCCGAAGCTTCGGGCATCGCGCTTTCGAAGCAGCTCTGCGGCAAGCCGGTCGGCTCTCAGCTCTGGTCCTATGCCGACGTGGATCGGCATTGGGATGAATTGGTCCTTCGCTCGTGGGCGACGATCGACGGAAAACGGATTCTCTACCAGGAAAGCCGTGTTTCCGCCCTCAGGACGCCGCGCGATCTCATTCGTCGCTACAACGGAACGGACACACTGCCCGGCGGCACGCTGATGTTCTGCGGTACGCCGGGCGCGATCGGCGGCATTCGGCCGGGAACGCGTTTCGAGATGGAGCTGAAGGATCCGGTCCTCAACAGGACCCTGACCCATGGTTACGACATCGACGTCCTCCCGGTCGTCTCCTGATCGTTCTCCCCTCGAGCGCGTCTGATGGCAGCAACGCAGGATCGATCGCAGCCTTCCGCCGTGGCACGGCTCGAGGCGGCACTTGCGCGTATTCGCTCGCCTGAAGCAAGGAGCGTGTTTACGGCCGTTTTCGCAGACAGCGCCAGGTGGGAGGCCGAGGCTGCGGATCGCCGCGCTACTGCCGGAGCGCCCCGCGGTCCGCTCGATGGTCGCATCGTTTCGGTGAAGGCGTTGTTCGACGTCGCGGGCACGGTCACGAGCTCCGGATCCGCCGTGTTGCGCCGTCTGCCGCCGGTCCTTGAGGACGCTGAAGTCGTGCAGCGGCTGCGGGCTGCAGGTGCCATCGTCATTGGCAAGACCCAGATGACGGAGTTTGCCTTCTCCGCGCTCGGCACGAACCCGTATGATGGAACGCCGGGCAACCCGCGAGACCGCGAGCGCGTGCCGGGGGGCTCGTCATCAGGCGCGGTGGTGTCGGTGATCGACGGCATGGCCGACATCGCCATGGGCAGCGATACCGGCGGTTCTCTCCGAATCCCGGCTGCGCTGTCGGGCGCGGTCGGTTTCAAGCCGACCAGCGGTTTCGTGCCGACCGCCGGCGCATTCTCGCTATCCTCGAGCCTCGACACGATCGGCCCGATCGCGGCGAATGTCGCCGATTGCTTCGTCGCTGATCAGGTCCTTTCAGGTGAAGGCGCGCCAGCGCGGCTGCGCCCGGCCCCTGCCGGCACGTTCCGCCTTGTCGTTGCCCGCGGGCGGCTGTTTCATCGCTGCGAGCCGGACGTGCTCGGCGCGTTCGAGGCCGCCATAGAGCGGCTTCGATCTGGTGGTTTGCGGATAGAGGAGGGATCGATCGAGTCGGCTCTCGATGACATCGCAGAGATCGACAAGATCGGCACTTTTCCCTCAATCGAGGTTGGCGCGACGCTGCGCGGTCTGGGCCTGCCCGGGCTGGACGGTCTCGATCCCCGAACGCGGGTTCGCATCGAAGCCGGCGCCAGCATCCTCGGCATGGACTATGTGCGCATGGTGCGGCTACGGCAGGCGGCGATCCAGTTCTTCGAACAATCCTTCGGCAACAATGAGGTTTTCGTCCTGCCGACGACGCCGATCCGTGCGCCGCTTCTCTCCGCTGTTGCGGAGGATGCGACATTTCATGAACTCAACGGTCTTGTCCTGCGCAATCCACGCATCGCCAACTTGCTCGACTGCCCGTCGATTTCGCTGCCATTGCCGCTCGACGGTCTTCCCGTCGGTCTGATGCTGATCGGTCGTAGGAACGCCGACCGGCGCTTGCTGGAGATCGCGGCCAGTGTCGAAACGCTGCTGCGAGACGTTTCTGCTGCGGTGGAGTGGAGGCGACTTCGCCCAAGTTTGCGATGAGGGGGCCGCCATCGATTCCTTGATGATTGCGATGTCGAAAATGTCGCGAGGCTTTAGCATCGTCGCCCCATGGCACATCTTCTTGAGAGCGATCTCCGCTGGCAGTTCGATCGCAATCGTTGGCTTCCACCCCGCTCGAATTGACGTCAGGTCGATTTCCTTCTCGACGGGATCAAGATCAGAGATTGCGCCGCTGACGATGAAATCGATCTCGCCTTCGGGATACCTGAGCTTGGGGTATTGGGCCGCCTTGTCCCAATCGTCGCAATTCCATACGTCCGTCGTCTCCGGCGACTACAAGGCGAGATATTGCGGATCGTGGAGGAACGCATCGATGTCCCGACTACATCGATGATTGGCGTAGAGCATCAGGGCCGTCCCCACCGAGTAACCAGTCGGGCACACGCTGGCCCTGTTGCTCCAGGTCCGAAAGCCCATCGAGAGTTTCGACCAAGTGGCCTGCGCCAGCCGCTCAAGTGCGCGCTCCAACAGGGAATGGCGTTAACGACTCTATTGCAAGCCATTAAAAATGCTGGGGGAATCGGCGCTGATCTTGCGCGCACAACAGGCCTGGCTCGACCTCTGCACCCATCGGCTTGTTTGATCTGTATCAAGGTGCAACGGCTAGATGCGATCTGCAATGCCTTCCCGCGCGGATGGGAGGATGTTGCAATGGCTGTTTTTCGCAGACCTTTATTGCGCTGATCTCCGCCCCTGCCATCTCGGCGCCGGATGGTATCGAACGTGGATTGCTGGGTATATGATCAATTCATCGATCGAGAACCAATACGAGTTCTGCTGCGAGAGTGGGTGAACGACTTCGGGCTCGTCGGCGGCGCAGGGCTCAATCCGAAGTCTAAGGATGTCATCACCGCCCCAACGCCGCCGCCGACAGCGTATTCTAGATTCCACAGTCGGGAGGTGCACGACCGCTCAGGATCAATGGATTCTCTGGATTCATGACAACGCGGGCAGTCGCCTACTGCTTCCGGTCCAGCATCCCCGCTTTGAAGTTTATTGCCGACCTGAAGTAGGAGATCAGGAAGCTTAAAGGCCTTGCTCGTCGAGGAATGGGAGACGCGAGCTGCGCTGGCTTTCGCGATCGTGGCCTCTGCTGGCGGAGCGGCGGTAATCGGCCCGAGGATTTGGAGTGACGAGCATGATGTCGATAAAACTGCCGCTGTGGCTTCGCTTTGTCCTGCTTGTCGGCGTCGTCGTTGCTGCGGCAGGCGCAGGTCTCCTTGCCTATCGGTACTACAGCCGCCCGGCAACGCTGACCGTGGCGGTCGGCTCCATCGACGGCGAGGCAGCCAAGGCAATGTCAGCGATAGCAGGCGAGCTCGTTTCAACGAACGCGCCGGTCCGGCTCAAGGTCATCGACAGCGGCACCGCGCTTGAGGCCGCTGCCGCGTTCTCCGCGGGTAAGGTCGATCTCGCTGTGGTTCGCGGCGATGTCGGCGACTTGTCGCAGGCGCAAGCCGTCGTCGTCGTCAGCCATATGGTCGTGCTGATCATCGCTCCGCCGGGATCGCCTATCGACAGCATTGACAGCCTGAAGGGACGCGCGGTCGGCGTGATCGGTGGAGTAGCGAACGCCAAAATTGTCGATGTGCTAACCAGGGAATACGATCTGGCGAGCGCAAAAGTTGCATTCAAGAACCTTGCTTTGACGGATGTCCGGCAAGCCATTCAGTCGAAACAGGTCAGTGCCCTGCTTGTTGTGATCCCGCTCGCCGAAAAGTACCTCTCGCTCGTTCGCGGATTTTTCCAGCTCGATCATAAGAAGGTCCCGGTATTGATCCCAATCGAGTCCGCGGGGGCAATTGCAGAGAATGAACGCGCCTTTGAAAGCTTCGACGTCCCGAAGGGCACGCTGCGGGGATCGCCGCCGGTGCCGGACGATGACCTGACGACCCTGAGGACCTCGCTGTACCTGGTTGCACAAAAGAAGCTCGGCACTGATCTGGTAACCAGCCTCACGGAAGCGATCATGAGCGCGCGCAGGAATCTGCTCCGCGAGCAGCCGATTTTCGCGCAGATCACCGCGCCCAGCACCGACCAGGATGCATACCTTCCACTGCACCCTGGCGCGGCAGCCGTCTACAACAGCACCACGCAGAGCTTCATGGATGAATACGGCAACTGGATCTATTTAACGCCGATGGTGCTGGGAGGTGCCGCCACCGTTCTCGCCGCAGCCTGGAAATTCCTCGGGATCGGCGGGCCCGCCACTCCGCATGGTCCTTTGGATACTCTCTATGCCTTGGCCCGACGGATCCGGAACGTCGACACGGAGGCAGAGCTGTCGGCGATCGAAGAGGAGATCGACAACATTCTCAAAGCAGAACGTGCCAAAGCCGCCAGTGGCGATGAGAGCGCGGTGGATGCCGTCACGTTGAACGTGGCGGCACACCGGCTGGAGAACCTGATTCACGATCGGCGAGCGCTGCTTGCGAACAAACCGTCAGTTGCTTCCGCGGCCTAAGCGAGTTGCGCTCCAATTGAGCTAGGCATGAGTGATAGATCATGAACGCAATAGCAATATCGGCCATCACGTTCGTGTGCATTTCAGCCGGCGCCTTGCTTGGTATGTTTCTTCGCAACAAGTTGCCGGACCATCACCTCAGCGCGGATGCAAAGGATGTGGTCAGGCTGGGTACAGGCCTCATTGGGACGATTGCGGCACTCGTGCTCGGCCTGCTCATCGCCTCGGCGAAGAGTTCGTACGACACGCAGAGTTCTCAGGTCAATCAGATGACGGCAAGCATTATCCTGCTAGACCAAATCCTGGCGCAGTACGGGCCGGAGACAGGCGCAGCCCGCAATCTCATGCGACGTGGCGTCGTCATTCTAGCCGACCGCATGTGGCGCGAGAAAAGGTCCGATGTTGCCAAGATGACATCTTTCGAGGCAAGCGTTGCAAGCGAAGCGTTCTATACGAAGCTCCAGGAACTTTCGCCAACGAACGATTCCCAACGCTCGGTGCAAGCCCGGGCAATACAAATCAGCACCGATATCGCACAAACACGCCTGCTGCTGTTCTCGCAGGCGGACAATTCGATTCCCATGCCATTTCTCGTGGTGCTGATTTTCTGGCTGACTATCATCTTTGCAAGTTTCAGTCTGTTTGCCCAACCAAATGCAATCATCATCGGCTCTCTGCTCATCTTTGCGCTGTCGGCTGCCGGGGCGATTTACTTGATCCTTGAGCTGGGTCAGCCGTTTGCGGGATTGATGCAAATCTCCAGTGCGCCACTGCGGAACGCCCTCGCACCACTGAGTCTCTAAGCCCCTTTTTTCTACGTCGCGCGGCCATTCGTACCGTGGGACGGCGCGATCGCGCCTGGCGAAGCAACGGAATGCTTCAGTGCCAACACCGCCGGTTTCCACCATCGCGCGAAACGCGACGTCGGCGACTTCCTGCTCATGAAGCACGAACTTCATCAGCTTCATGGCTTTTCCCTGGTGCGGCCTTTGGAGCCGGGATATGCAAGGCGTGTTGGGGAACACAAAGACACTGAACGATCCCTTCGCTTTTTCTCCCGCTCAAAAATCGGAAAAATCGACGGGAAATTCGCAAGACGTATCAGCGGGATGTGAGATCGAGTCGTCTTTTCAAAGCGAAATCGAGCCGCTCTTAAAGGGAAATCGAGTCGTTTTCACAGTGTCCGTATGATGCATTTTTTTTGGTGGGCCCGGCAGGACTCGAACCTGCAACCAGACCGTTATGAGCGGCGCGATAATAGTTCGCTTCGTTGATTGTGCTGTGTTTTTGGCCAAGTTCGACCGTGTTTGTCGCGGTGCGTGCGGATTGTTTCTGGTGCGAAACTGGTGCGGTCCGGCTGCAGTCGAAACCTGGACTTAAGGCATGTCATTCTGTTGGTGATAACGTGAGAACGCAAGTCGGTCCCGGCGACCGACGGCAGGCGAAGCAGCTAAAATGCAAGCCAAACGAAAAAGATCGTGAATGTCTTCGAGCATCTAAAGACAGAAGCATCCGCTGAGTGGCAGGCCTACACCGAGCATCCCTTCACGAACGGATCGGCAGACGGCCCGCTCCCCGAAACGGCGTTGGGTCACTACCTCGTTTAGGACCATCTGTTCCTCATCGAGTTTGCTCGCGCCTACGCGCTCTCGGTCTACTAGTCGCTCAAACTAGCCGACATGCGTGAGCAGCGGCCGGCCTATCGGCCATCCTTGATCTCGAGATGAACCTGCATGTGAAGCTCTGGATCGCCGAGTACGCCCGCGTGCCGTACCAGGAGGTCGCGGCGAAAGCGCGGGCGCAACCATATTGATCATAAGGTGCACATGGGAATGCGCTTTGACCGGAGCGGAGAAGCGGCGGGTTCAAAGGGCCGGCGCGGAAGCGAGCGGCCTTGAATCCGGCGCGCGCTCTGGCGCGATCCCCACGGTTGAAGCCGCTCGCGTGCGGACCGGTCTTGAAGGGAGACCATCGGTAAGAACGGCCAAGCCTGGTTCGTTTTGGCCCTGTCCTCACTGCGGGGAGGACTTTTCGAAAATGCTGACGCATCAACGTGTTAAGCGATTTTTGATGGTGTTTTTGCTTGATTTATGTCAGGTTTTTGCAAGACGAGGAAAAGCCATGCTGGTCAAAGCGGTGCGGCAATCCGCACATAAGAGAAAGTCGCTGCGCGCGCGCATCGAGGCGCAGATCGCCCGGAAGGCGAGCGACGAGGTGTTTTTGACTCGCGAGTTCGCCAAGCTCGGCGGTGAGACGCAGGTGCTGCGCGCCCTGAAAAGCATGGTCGATGAGGGCCGCCTCGTGCGTCTAGGCTACGGCGTTTATGGCCGCGCGCGTCGCTCCACGCTGAATGGCCGCCCGGTGCTGTGCAGCGCCGACGGTTTTCTGGGCGTGGCTCAGCAAGCGCTCGATAAGCTCGGCGTTGAGTGGGAGCCGACCGAAGCGCAGCTCGCTTATAACGAGGGCCGCTCGACGCAAGTGCCGGTCAATCCCGTCGTGCGCGTCAAGGGCCGCTTCGCGCGGCATCTGCGTTATCGCAATGCGGAGCTGGTCCTTGAACGGTAAACCGACCCGCGACGAACTGATCGACGTGCAGGATCATTTCGGCCTGCCGAGCGCCGCTCTGGTCGAAAAGGATTGGTATGTTGTCCGGGCACTCGCCGCGATCAACGCCGTTGATCCCGGCGACTTCCGCCTGGTCTTTGGCGGTGGCACGGCGCTGAGCCGGGCCTACAAGCTGACCGAGCGCATGTCGGAAGATGTCGATCTGAAGATCGTATCGGAAAAGCCGCCGACGCGCGGCGCGCTTCGCGCCTTTCGCGCGAAGATCACGGACGCGCTGCTCGCGGCGGGCTTTGCCTTCGTTTCCGACAACGAGGCGCACCGCCAATCCAAATGGCAAGGCCGTTATACGAAGTATCAGCTTCCTTATCCTGCGGAGGTCGAGGGCAAGGGTTTGCGGCCCGCGGTGCAGATCGAAACCTCGGTCTGGCCGCTCCGTCGCGAGCCGGTTCTCAAGCCTGTCGCGTCGTTCCTTGCGGAGGCGTATGGCCGCGAAGCGGAAGTCCCATCCATCGCCTGTTCGGCGGTGGAAGAAACGGCGGCGGAGAAGCTCGTGGCGCTGACCTGGCGTGCGGGCTTCGAGATGGCGGGTGTCCGCGCGGTGCGTGATCCGACGCTGGTGCGGCATCTCTACGATCTGCACATGATCCGAGGTGAGTACGATGCGGCCAAGACCGCTGCATTGGCCCATGAAGTGATGCTGGCGGGAGTCGAGACGCGCGGCGACAATTTCCCGGCATGGAAGAAAGACCCGCTTGGCGAAACGCTGCGCGCCATCGAGGGTTTGCTAAAAGACAAGGTGTTCGTGGAAAGCTACGCGGATTTCCAGCGGGACATGGTCTATGGTGACAAGCTGGATTTTGCCACAGCGATGGGATCGCCTCACGCCCTTCGCGATCATCTTCAGACGCATTCGAAATAGCCTGTCGGACAAAACGAGGGGACGAAACGATGTTTGTCGAACGCGATCCCGCGACCCCGAACTACATTCGGCCCGCCGAACTTGGACAGTCGGAATCGACGGTCTTCAATGTGCTGTCCTTCATTCTCATGCTTCCGTTCGCCGCGTTCATGATCTTTTACGTCGGATGCTTGCTTTACATTCCGGGTTACCTCGCGTTTCTCGGCTTGCGCTATCCGGTCTACGGTTATCCGGTCTACGTGTGTCTTCGTGCGATCGTCGCCTGCGCGCTTTGCGTGATGCTGATTAGCGAATGGCGTGACGTGAAAAAGAACCCATGGATGGCGGCGGTGCTGCTGGCGGCGAGTCTTGCAATGATGGTCGTCACGGCCTTCACCAATGGCTTCACGCCATTCGGTATCCTGTCATTCGTCGCGGCCGCCGGCACGGCCGCCACCGCGCTCACGAAACTCCGCGAAGCGCTGCGGCCGCCGCCGCCACCGGTTACTTTAGGCGTCCAATGACTTCGCTTCCGCCACCCGAGGCGACAACGCCGTCTTACGCCGTCGAAATCCCGACGATGAAATCGCTCTTCATCGAGATGCGGCGTGGAGACATGGTTCTGGCGACCGGAACGGGCTTTCTCGTCGCAAACGACCGTGCATCCCATTGCGCCTTTGTGACGGCCCGGCACAACGTGACGGGCCGTCATCAGGATACGGGCCAATGCCTCAGCTCCCATGGCGCCATTCCCGATGCCATCACGATCTACTTCCACGAAGGGAACGAAAGCATCGGCGAGTGGACACCCATCACGTTGCCGCTCTATCGAGACGACGGATCGCCATGGTGGTTCGAGCATCCGGTGCTTGGCGATAACGCGGACGTGGTCGCCTTGAACTTGCGCTGGGGCGATGACGTGACGCGTTTCCCTTACTACCTCAAAACCGAGTTGGATCGCCCGAAGCTGGTGATCAGCCCGGCGGAGCCGGTGAGTGTGATTGGGTTTCCGTTTGGGCTCTCTTCGTCGCTGCGCTTTCCGATCTGGGCAACCGGTTTCTTGGCGCAGGAGCTAAGTCTCGTGACCCAAGAGAACCCGGTGTTTCTGATCGACTGCCGGACGCGTCCCGGCCAATCGGGCGCGGCGGTGATCGCTTTTCGCGTCGGCTCTCACCGCACTATCGCCGGAGGCCGCATCGCCAGCACGCTCACCGGTCAAACCGTGTGGGAATTCCTCGGTATCTACACCGGGCGCATCAATGCGGAATCCGACCTGGGCCGGGTGTGGCACGTGCATGTGCTGGAAGATTTGCTGGCGGTTGCCACCGAGGGTTACCCCAAAAAAGACGGCGACGAGGCGGTTGCCTCGTCGCTGCGTTTATAGCGCGCCGCTGGCGCTGCGCGCGCGCAACTGGTCGACGCACCGAGCTCGATGTATCCGCTTAGCCGTGGAGAAGCCGCCGCGATGTCGGCCAATACCGCCTTTGGGTCGGTCCTGCGTCCGGTATGCCAGAATCCCAACGACAGTTTTCCGAACTGGGGAGCCGCTGATCGCCTCGAACGATCCCTCGCGATCAGTCTGCTACCGCAAGAACCTTTTGATGCTCCAGCGCCTCGGCACGGCGCACTATCTTGGGCGTCTCGCGAGTTGAGCGCGCACGGGCCGCAAAAAGCTATCCGTTTCTCTCGGTCGAGAAGCGTGCGGGGTGCGCAGGCTCACCCCGCGAGACGATACGCCTTCCCCTTCCATTGGAGCGGCGCGGGCTCCCCAATGGACGAATGGTCGATGCCAGGTATGGTCCCCAAATCAGCAAATTGAGCTCTTTGAGCGGAAACGGTATTATCGCGTTCTGACTCGCCATCAGAGAGCGAGGAGCAAGACGGGTAATCGGTGCCACCAGACTTAGGCAGAAACGCGATATTTACCCCCGGCGGACCTAGCGACGGTACGCCCGGTGGGGATGCCGAGCGCGAGGCGATCGCATCCCTGGGTGGGTACACCTATCAAGTTGCGGCGGCGGCGCTTGCTTGGCTCGACCTTCCCGATGGCGCTCGCCTTTATCTCGAAGTAGCCGAAGATTACGCAACGCTTGCGGAACAAGTGCTTAGCGCAGTGCAGGTAAAAGACACCGCCGGCAGCGGGTCCGTCACCCTCAATTCAGAGAACGTGCGCGACGCGGTGAATGCGTTTGTGGGTCTGGTGGCCAGCAATCCGGGACGGCAAGTTCTGTTTCGCTATTTCACGACGTCGGCGATCGGAACGGAGCGTAAGATTGAAGACCGTCCCGGCGGCCAGCCCGGCCTGGTATACTGGCGTAAAGCCGCCGCGGGCGCCGATATCGCGCCTTTGAAAGCGATATTGCTTTCGGACAACTACTCTGAAGCTGTCCATATTTTTGTTGGAGCGCGCGACGACACGGCGCTAAGACGAGATCTGTTGCAAAAAATTCATTGGGATTGCGGCAAGCCGGATCTCGCTGCCGTAACCATGGAGCTGCAGGAACGACTGGTCGTTCTTGGCCGAGATCGCTTTCAATTGGCGGCTCCTGAGGCACGTCGGCTGGCCGATATCGTTATGGTTGATGTGCTGAGGAAAAGCGTCCTCAAGAAAAGCGATGATCGTGTCCTGACGCGCGCAGAGCTTTACGCGGTGATCGATGGAGCAACACGCGTTTCGATGCCGCGTAGTAGCGTGGACGCGATGGCGCGACTGGCATCAAGCCTGTCGAGTGCTTTTGCCGGCACTGGTTCAGCTTTCGCCGTTGATCAGGTTGGCTGGATCGTATCAGGCCGGGATCTCGCTGCGCCGCGTGGGGTGATCGCGCGCCATGCGTTGCAGCAAAAGGCGCATGATACGCTGACCAGCTGTGGGGCATTGGTGCTAGTTGGTGCCAGTGGTTTAGGAAAATCGCTTGTTGCACGGAATGTTGCGCACGCTCGCGATGTTGACTTCACCTTGATTGATCTACGTGATCTCGAAGCCGACGAGATGCGAAAACGCCTTGATTATTTTTTCGGGCGAATCGGGGCGTCGTTATCGCAAGTCACAATCTTCGAAGATCTCAATCACCTCGAAGACCCCGGTGTTTCGCTCTCCTTCGGGCGGGTTATGGCGGCATTGGGGCGCCGTGACCGCACGGCAATTGTCACTTGCTATCGGAAGCCGACCGTCAGCTCACTGAGCAAAGTCGGGCTCGATCCGGCTGCGATCGCAGATGTTCCTTACTTCTCGGAAGAGGAAACGAGGCAGGTGGTCCGCGAGAACGGCGGCGATCCGAACGTCTGGGGTAATGTCGCTCATGCTGCCGGAGGCTTTGGGCATCCGCAGTTGGTGCATGCGTTTGCTGTCGGCATGGCGGTACGCAACTGGCCCGCAAGCGACCTTCGGGAACTCGTTTCCCGTGGTCTTTCTTCCGACGATATCGAGGCCGCCAGGGAGGCCGCGCGGCGGCAGTTGGCTGCGCAGCTGCCGGAGCCCGCGCGCCGCCTTCTCTATCGCCTCAGCCTTGTAACCAATCGCTTCGACCGCCCACTTGCCCTCCGTATTGCCTCGCTGCCGCCTCCGGTGCCAAGCGCTGGCGATCATCTTGATATGCTGGTTGGCCCCTGGATCGAAGCGGCTGGTGATCATCGTTATCGCGTTTCGCCCTTGGCAGCCCAGTCCGGGCACAATTCGTTGACTTCCGACGAACAGCAGGAGATCCACGCGACGATTGCATCGCACATGTTGCAACAGGGCCAATTGAATGTATCGGATGCAAATGCCGCCTTCCTTCACGCGCTAGCAGGACAATTCGAGCCGGGCCTCAGCGCATTAAGCCGAAATGTCATCACGTCGAGAGATGCGCCGCGCGCCCTCTTGGCCGAACATTTCTTCGCTTTACGTGTCATACGAACCGATCGGCCGATTTATCCCAGGAATCCCACGCTCTCGATCCTCTTGCGGATGGCGCAATTCCGGTTGGCCGCGGCGTCAGTTGATGGTGATGAGATCCGATCCACGGTCGGAGCGATGCTTGAAGAGGTGAAGGCTGCAGCGAATATTAAGGGCGGAACGCGATTTGTGTCGCTGATGTACTCGATGGTTCTCAATACGATGGGGATCGCAAGCCATCTTCCAAACTGGTTCGAGTTGTTAAGGCAATTCCGTGCTGCCGTTGAAAACGATGCCGAGATGCAGCACCTGAAGAATAGGATGGAAGGCGACACGGACGGGAAGCCCGTCAACTTCTATGGCGCGCTCTTCTCCATAGGTGCCACCGGCCTATCGAGCGTGGAAAGGCTCGAAGAGGTCGTCAATGGCCTCATGAGGGTCGATGATAACGAGCGGCGGATGTGGCTGGCGGGTTACGAACAGGAACAGCTCGGCTTTAGCACGTTCGTCAACGGTCCGTGGGCGGCTGAGCACAAGCGAGACGCGGTGAATGCCCAAGATGCGGCGGAGCGTTTCCGGCGGATGGCTGCGGCGTCAAGAGATTGGGGGCTTCGAGCCCTCACGGTGCAATTTCACGTCGCGCGCGCGGTGATGCTGGATGAGTACGGCCGTGCCAAGCAGGCAGCCTTAGCGGCTCTGGACGAAGCCGAGGTCGCGTTGGGCGCCGATATTGCTCTCGATCGGGCTCGCGCGAAAATCTATTGGCGCGACAATAAGTTCGCCGATGCGCTCGAGATCTGGCGGCGTATCGCCGATCGGCTTCCGAAGGAGAGCGCGGTTGAGCGAGCGTTTTCCCTGCGAGAGGCGGCGATCAACGCCGCGAAGGCCGGCGATTGGGAGCAATCTGAACAGTGGTTTCTGGATGCGGAAAGCAGTGCCGCGGCAAGTGAACTGGACGGGATGGAGTCCATGTCGATTGGACTCGCCGCCGATGCGGGGGTGGCGGCCTTCCACGCGGGCTCGCCTGCGCGCGCTCTTACCAGTCTGGCAAGAGCGCTTCAGGGCTTGGGCCATCTGGACCCGAACCGGTCGGTGAAGGCAGCCTATTGTCATCGGGTGGTGCGCCACGCGATCCTCTGGCTACAAACGCAGATTGAAAGGCGTGAGGCCCTCATTGACGGTGAGCCGATCCAGATGATGCCGGGTACCTGCAGCAATCCAGAGCCGCCGGATGCGACGGCCTTGCCGCTCGGCCCCATCGATATGGCGTGGTACCTGTTGACCCAGGCGGAAATCGTGTCGGACGTGGATGTTGGCATCTATTCGTCGTTGCGCAATAGGCTGAAGGACGGCCCGATACCCGTGCTTGAGGTCGGTGTTCGCAACCATCTGATGACGAGGGATGTTGAAAGACAGGATGCGGCCGGACTTGCCGATCATCTCGTGGGCTTCCTTGAGGGGTTAGCATTTACGAAGGTCGGCGGAGAGGCCTTGCGGACTAGTTGGGATGTCTTCGCGCCTCCGCGTGGCGAACTGCCCGCCTTGCCGCAGGATGAGACTACACTGGCTTGGGCGGATACTGTTGCCAGTGACTGCATTCTTGCGTTTGGAATGCTAGCCGCATTGTCCGGTCATGGAGATGCCATCACGGCCTTGGAAAAAGCACTTCGGTCCAAACTGGGCTCGCGCTATGCAGGAAAGGCCACGCTAGAGAAGTGTCTCACTGACTCCGGTGCGCCAACCGAACTGGACGAAGCCGTAGCTGGTCTCTTGCGCGAAATGAAAGGGCGGGCACATATCGAGCCTCAAGATGTGTGGGGAATAGGTCTCCGGTTTTTCGAGAAGGCGAGGCATTCAAATTTCAAGAAGCTTTTGGTTCCCAAGATCGCAGGATGGTTGCGTGCTGCCACACAGCGCATTATCGATGAGGAAAGCTTTCGCCTCACGCGCCCGAGGCAGGCTATTCCAGAATTAGAAGCTGTGCTGGCAAACAAACAGGATGACGCGGCATTTGTAGCCGCGCTTCTCATCACACTATCGGATGCCGTCGGAAGTACGCTGGGCTCAACCTACCGGTCAGAACTCAAGCATATTGCAGACTGTAATTCGGCAGCCAAAGAGTGTAACTGACAATCGTCGCTTCATGAGGAACGCTGATGCTTGTTATTGAGAAGAAGTTCATTGGTGACTTCAAGTTGGGGCGGGTGAGCCACTCGAACATGACCGAATTGGTGAGGGCCGCCTAGTCGTTCGGATTGACGTCGTGTCGGCGCCAGGCTTCCAGAAATTCGCGGAGCGCAACGGCATCTTCATCGCTCCCGTTGCGTGCGTCGAGTTCTTCGACGCGACTGCGAAACGCCGTGAGGTCGAGCACAAGATCGAGCAAGCGGACGCTCGCGCGCGTATGGCGCTTGGCGACGACGTCGCCCAAACCCGCCATGCCCATGCCCTGGCTCCACGAGTAGGTCGTAAACGCTCGCGAAAAAACGATGATGGCGGTATCCGACTTGAATTGCTGCGCGGTCCAGGCTTTGACTTCGGCCCCATCATCCTTTGCGACATCGCGCCAGGCAAAGAGCATACGGGCCAACCGCCGGCTCTTCAGCAGTTCGCCAGACTGAGCGGCGGCTTGGATGCGCTGGAAGGTGAGCGCCTGGAGCACTTCGGCGTCGGCCTCGGTCGTGAGGCAACGTTCCTCGGCCTCGCGCGGTTTGTTGTCGTATGGATGATAATCGCGATAGGCGGATCCCGCGAAGTCCGCTAGCCAGGTAAGGCTGGCACCCGCGCAGGCTGCGACGAACAGCGCTGACCGTGTGGCAAGGTCAAAGCGCTCCAGCGTCAGCGCGCGCAGCAGCCAATGGATGCGCAGCTGATTATCGCCGATACTAAACCCACCCGCTTCATCGGTCTTGACGTCAAGTTCATCCGCGAGGGCGAACACCGCAGAAAGGAGTGGACCGACGTCTCGATCGGCGACGTCGGCCGCATGCAGCTGAAGCGCTTCCAAAAGGAGGGCAGCCTTGGTTGTTCCGTTCTTTCGCTCGGTCGCAAGCGCGCTGCGAAGCCGGTTCTGAACAAAAGCCTGATCGCTCGCATGGGCGATGACACTTTGGATTTCTTCGCGGGGTAAGACGCCATCGCCGAGGGAAAACCGGAAGTAAGCATCGAAGTGATCTTCCGCACACACGCGCCGTTCCCGCGCCCACTCGGTGGCTGAGTGCTCGCTGTAGTGAAGATTGCCCCAGACGCTCTCCAAGCGCGGAAAGAGCCGCATCAAGGCACGGCGGAGCCGCTCACGATCTCTTTCCCTGATGCTCCCCAGTAGGAGTTTTTCCATCGGAGCGGCTTCGTCCCGCGCGGAGCCGCCCATGCGGTCGCCGCGGCCGCAGAGTTCGTCCTTATGCCCGCGAAGCGCCCGGTACACATCGCCGCGAAGCAAGCGTAGGACTTCGAGCGCCACGAAATCCGCGCAATCGACTTCGGCCCCGATGGCAGGCCAGGTAACATTCAGCGCGTTCATCAATCGGACAAGGTCGCGCGGGGTCCGTATCTCGGGCGCGATCACTTCGTAGAAAATGTTCATGAAGCGCTTGAGCTTGTCTTCCGGCGGCGTGCCGCAGAGCGCGTCAATCTGGCGGAGCAATTCCTGGTTCAGATCGAAGGCTTGAGGCTGGGGGAGATCGAAACCGGCTTGAATGATCTTTTCGAGATAATGCGGGCCTTCCGAGGGAAAGCGTTCGGCAACGATGGCTTCGGCGAGTTCTCGGTGGAAGACCAGAAGGTAGATGACGTTGGGCAAGCGTCCCACGGACTTCACCAGCCGAAAGATCAGCAAGGCTTCATCGGGCGCAAGCCGGTCGATATCATCGATCACGATCAGGAAGCGTGTCTTCTGGGCGGCAAGCGCCGCCGCCAGTTCGGCATGCAGCTTCTCGACGGTGTCATCGGTGTGAATGAGATCCGCCATCCAGCTAAACGACGCCTCGGCGGCTTTCCCTGCGCCCTTGTAGCCGGCGAGGTCCGCGGCCGCCCCGACGAGCGAGCCTGCGCGCAGGAGATGCGCGCCAATCTTCGGCAGTGCTTTCTTGAAACGATCGCCAAGCGATGGACCAAGCCCGGCATAAAGCTCGCGGAAAAACGCTAGGGCCAGCGCTTCCTCACCGCGAAACCACCAGCATGCGAAATTGAGAACCTTGATCTCGCCCGACGCGACCGCTTCTTTAAGATGATGCTGGATGAGATTGACAGCGCTGCTTTTGCCGGAGCCCCATGGCCCGTTCAGGGCAATGACTGTGCCTTCCGGCGCCTTGATCTTGCGGATTGCCGCGGCAAGCGCTTGCGCGAAGGTATCCATGCCGAACCGGTCTTCATCCGGCTGCGTGATCGGCTTATCGTTCGGGGAGGAATCTTGCGAGGTCATGGTTGGCTTTAAGTCGGCGTTCGGCGGCAAGCGCGTGCATGATCAATATGCATCTCGTCGATGTGGTCCCTCATACGTTACCCGACACGTCGATGACGATAACGGCAATGCGCTTGCGCATATCTTGCGGGATGAGATCGATCAGCATCTGCTCCATTTCCGCTGCCGTTTGGGGGCGGTTTCGGCCGCCGGACGGCGCGGGTATCGGGCTCGGCCTCTTGTCCCCGAACCAGAAGACGCCGTAAACGCCAAAGCCCTTGGCTTCTGGATCTGGCGTATAAAATCGCTCGAGCTGCCCCTCGATCGCTGTCCAGACCTCGGCATGATAATCGCGCTTCAGCTCGCAGAGGATTTTGACGGACGGAACCGTGACAGAAATGTCCGCCCGTTTGTCGGCGACCATATGCCCTTCCGGCTCAACGGTGATCCCGAGCGGCTGCAACGATGGGCGCAGAAGATCAACGAGGTGATCCCGGCACGCTTCCTCCGGGCGCGGGGCCGACGTGCGTGCATACTGATCGAGATTCCAGAAGCCCTTGAAGATATCGGTGTTGGTTCGCGCGATGCGATGTTTCAGGTCATGGAGGTGAGCGACCAGCAGCGCATGCAGATCGGCTGCGGTGGCCGGGCGCCCATTCTCCAACGCGGCGATGGTTTCGCGCCAGTCGGGCCGGTCGTATTCGGCGTCCCTGCGGCGCTGGCGCTGGTTGGCGAGCGCGTGGAGGAGATGAGGCCGATAGGAAGCAAGCGCGCTATTGGCGGTCAGGCGTTCCAGGGCCTCAGTTGCTGCGCGGCTGGGAGAAGCAGAAAGGGTGCTGATGAGATTGCGGATCCATTGCGCGGCGTCCCAGGGATTATGATCGCCGCTCCAACCGTCTGAAGGGAATGGGGCTTCCGGATAAAGACTTCCGGCGAGTGCCGTGAGAAATTCCAATATGGCCAATGACGTGTGCGACGGTTGCGCGTCGTCGGCAAATCCTGATTTATCGCGGAGATCGAAGATGAACCCCGGTTTAACACTGGCGCGCTGCGTGACGGCGGTTTCGAATTCGGAAGGAGAAAGAACATACGCGGTGGCGAGCCAAAGATCGCGCTGGCGTTCGCTCAACGCCGTGCCCGCAAGGAGGCTCCGGGCTAAGGCAAGCATGCGGGCATGGGCCGCCGGCCTTTTAGCCGCGGCGTTCAGCAATTCATCGACACGATACGGATCCGCGTTGGGAAATTCGCGCAAAAGATCGAGCACGATATCGATGCGATTGGGCTCGAAAGCGGCATCGGTCAACAGCTCGTGGACGCCGTCCGCAATCTGCTCGTTGCGCGAAAGCCGGAGGCGCGCCGCGGCAAGGTAGGCTTCCTTCGCGAGATCAGACCGGTGCTCCGTCACCGCCCTGCGCCAAGGCTGAGCGCTTGACCGGCTTGCGTCCTCCTCATTCTTGGGCACGGGATTGGTGAGGTCGAAGACCAGCATGCCCTTCAGAAAATCATCCGTAAGTCCGGCAAGCCCTTGGCCGGTGGAGCAGCGCTCGTTGAGCCCGGCCGTCAAGGCGTACCACCAATCGTAACGCTTGTGGTCCGCAGTGAGCGCCATCACATCCGCAAAACTCGGAAGGTCGTTGCGCGATAAGGATGCTATCAGGGCCTCAAGCGCCGCTTCGCGCCGCTCCTCGCCGAACCACGCGGCAAGTCGCGCGTGTGGTATGGCGTTTCGCTCGGTATCCTTATACAGCGCGAAATAGATCCTGCCGAGGTGTGCAAGCCAGCCCGCATGAGCGCCGCTCCGTATCAGGGCCGCATCTTGATCGAAGTCCTGCCGCTGCTTGTCCCGCGCGGCGCTTGGGTCGCGATTGCGCTTTGGGAGCCGTGAAAGATATTTGTCCGGAAGGTTTGTGACGATGGCCTTGGCGCGGGCGTCCGCCAGGCGCGCCTCGGTGTCGGCAAGTGACCAGAGGCGCGTAAATACATCGTCGGCATGCGGCTGCGTCGCGTGAATGCAAAGCGCAAGCGCGAACTCGAAAAGGAGAAGCTGGCGGTCACTGCCTGCAGCAGCCGCGCTGAGTTCCTCCATCAGCAGATCGAGCAGGGCGTCGGTGCCGATCTCAAACAAGATGGCTTCACGGAATGTGTTGAACGCGTACCAGCGCTGTTCATCGACCGGCACGGTGCGGAAGAAATGGCGCGCGATCTCGGCTAGTCGCTCGGGCGTGGTTTGCATCGCGGCGCGTAATCCGCGCGCGCGGCCTTCGCCATCCTTGAACGCTGCGCGCTTTCTCAACCAGCGGAGCGCGCGTTCGGGATTGACAGTGCCGGGGGCCTCCCAAGCGCGAACAAGAAGATGGGCATAGAGCGAGGCAACTTCCCAACGGCGGCGATCAAACCCGCCACTCTCGCGGTCGGGGAAGTCCATTCCGTCCAGGATGGTTGGCAGGTCGGTGAGCGGCAGATGATCGTGCAGAGCCCAGAGCGTTCCCGTGCCGGCCATATCGCCACTTTCAAAGCAGTCATTGACCAGGGCGACGACGTCAGTAGCACCATACGGATCGCCGTAAAGCGCAAGCAGCGCTTCGACCCGAAGACGGATACCGTTCACGCTCTTGCCAAGCTGCCCATAGGCATTGCGCAGAGCCGTCTTGCCTGCGGGCCCCAGGCGTACCAGCGCGGCGAGCGCGCGTGCCCGCTCGGCGTAAGGTGATGCTTGCCGCCCCACCACGGCTTCGAGATCGGGCAGCATCTCCGGCAGCGGCGTTCCCAGCGCGAGCGCATCCAGCACCACGGAGCGAATTCCAAAGCTCGAAGCAGGATTCTTGAGAATGGCTTGGAACTCGCCCACCATGTCTTTCCGCGCGAGTCCGCCGATGGCTTTGGCCTGCCAGTTGCCCGACCGAAACCATGGATTTTCGTTCGACAGCCGGTCGAGCGCCCGGATGAGGCACGCGCAGGCGGAAGGCGATAAGGAAGCTGCATCGCCGTACGTCAAAATACCATAGGGGTCCGTCTCGATCAGGTCGTTTGCGCGTTCGGGCAAATGAATTGCGAGCCATGCATGAAGACCGCGCAGTTCGGATGCCGGATGTCCATCGACGCCCGTGAGCACCGTGACCCGGCCGAACGGGAGCCCCTGGCGAATGCGTCCGGCGAGGAATTCGGCGGCAAGAAATTCGGCGGTGGTGCGGTGCGCGTAATCGACGGTCTCAGGTTCGGACCCGGCATCGAAGATCCGCCGGCCAAGTGCGGCCTGCACCCGTTCCGGCGGAAAAAACGTCACCGTGCGATAGCCCGGAATTTGTTCGGTGCCTTCCTGATCAGTGAGACTGACGGCATCCACATCGCTGATCAGGCGGGCGGCGCAGACACCGCCAGCCGCGGGCCGCAAATCGGTTACCGAGAACGAGCCGCTGCCGGAACGCGCGCGCTCCTTGTCGAACTCCTCCAGCATGAGCTCGGTCGACAGCTCGAAAAGTTCTTTGCGCGTTGCGGGCCAGCTTCCGGTCTGGACGGCGCGCCGCAGCATGATGAGATTTTGTGGGTTCTCCAGGAAGTCATCGAGGTTTCGCTCGGTCGCTTCGGTCTGGAATGCCTCTGCCGCGCCGGGGTCGAGACCCTCCGCCGCCAGCACGGCCAGCTGCTCATCGCGGGAAAGACTTTGGAGCAAGAGAACCGGCGGCTCGCCTTGCTGCTCGAAATACGGTTGAAATCCGGCAAGGTCGCTCTCGCCCAGCCAGTCGGCTACGCGGCACGAGATCCTGACCTTGCCGGGATTCGCCGCGAAGAGTTTCTCGACTATCTCATCGACGGTGTCGCGGTCGGCGCGCCCCGCGCGTTTTTCGTCGAGGCCATCGATGAACAGCGCCTGGCCGCGAAGGCGATCGGCGGGAAGGCTCAAAAACGCGCGTGCCTTCAAAAACCGTCCGCCTTCACGCTCGGCCGCCTGCTTAAAGGCATGCGTTTTGCCTGCGCCGGGATCGCCAAGCAGAACGAGGTTCGGACTGGCCGCAAAGTCGGTGAAGGGCCGGGCGTCGGCATCCTGCGGTCGGTCGGATTTGAGGTTGAGTTGACGAACGATACGGGTCATGGCGGGATCATGCGGCTGCAAGGACGGTCGACTCGCCCAACGAGGTTTGTGAGCTTACCATTTCTGAAGATTAGATGCTTCTCTCCGGACGACCGGAGCATCCCAATCGGGAAACACCGCTGGCATACAGGGCAGATTGCCCGCCGCGTCCCGCGTCACGCGGAAGAGTGCTTTGATCGCGTCCTGATCGGCGGTGATGCTGTAGCATGCACATGCTATTGCAGATAATCCTTCTTCAGCCGGTTCAAATCGCCGGCGGCGACTTTGAGTTGGGCCGTGGATGGCGGCGTGTCGTCATGCGGGCCGGGCGTCACGTAGCCATAGGCGGCGTTGAGTTTGCCTTTGTGGGAGGGGTCCTGCGTCAGAAGTGCGAGGGCTTGGGCGCTGAAATCGCCATAGGCTTTGCCGTCATAGTCCGTGATGGACGCCATCGCATCGCCATTGGCGTGACGCGATTTGACGATGAGCTCCTTGCAGAAGCGCTCGATAATCCGTCGTAGCCGCGTGGCGCCTTCTTTGCGTTGGTCGCTGTCTTGCGAATTGATGAAAGGGCGTGCTTGCGCAAGCATGGTCGCGAGCGCATCGCCCTGGTCCCGGATCTCGCTTCCGGCAACGGGGTTTTCGCGCACGATCTGGAACTGAGTGGCACCACGGTGTTCCCAGCGATGGCCAATGTCCTTCCAGCTCTTATGATCCTGCGTGATGACGATGACCTGCAGGCCGGCATCCAGCAATGCCTCGATGACGGATGAGGCAAAGTTCGGCCGGAAATCATCGTCGCTGGTGAGAACGGGGTCATCCAGCACGACGAAGCCCGCCCCGCCATCAATGGCGCGCGCGAGAAAGAGCGATAAGCCCAGACAGTGGAGTTGCGATTGGCTGAACACCGCAACGGCGTCGCGAAGCTTGATGTCGCTGCGGTCCTCCTTGGCGCTGAGCGCCACTTTGACGTCGACCGTTCGCCGCGTCTTGGCTCCCCGGCGTTGTACCCCGCTGAAGAAGGTCGGCTCGCCCGGGCGAAGTCTCTCCCACCAAGCGAGGACATTGGCGCTAAGATCGGTGAATTTCTCGTCGGCGACCTTACCGCTGGCGGCGTCGATCTCACGCAGAGCCTTTTCCAGCGCCTTGACCGTTTGGTGATGCTGCCGGAGTGCATCAAGCGCCTGGAGCGTGCCCGCAGGATCGCGCGCGAGGGCAATCAATTCTTCCCAGCCGCTGGTATGGCTGCTCTGGTCGACAGACGACTTCACGCCACCACTGATGGCATCGATGGCCGCCGCGTAAGCCGCCGCGGCCGTTTCAAGCTGGGGAAAATACTTAGCGGCCTCCTCGAGGCCGTGCACAAGTTCAGCGCCCTCGTCCCAGGTCGCGATATTCTTGACGGCGGCCTCGATCCTGCTTCGAAGGGCGGCGATGCGATCACTATACCGTTTCGCCGTGCGCCAAAGCGCACGCGAGGCCGCGGCCCAACGGCGCGTGCCTTCGACATCATTGGACGAGGCTTCGACGCGCTTGACGGTAAAGCCGCGCGTTCGCCTTTCGGCTGCAGTGATCGTCATGAACCGCGGCAACGCTGCAAAGGCGGCGCTGCTTAAGGCGGACAATGCGGCGTCCGTTGCCCGTAAGGCGGCGAGCGCTGCTTTTTCCGCCGCCTGATAGGCTTCGTTGGCGTTGAGTTGTTCGCGCAGGAAATTTACACGTTCGGGCGTCAGCGTGCTTGCGGCGCCGCACAGCGGACAGTCCATAGGTTCCGAACACGTATGAATCGCAGGGATGGAGAGCGCGCTCTGAAAAAGGGCGACGAGCCGCTGTGTTTCGCTGGAAGTTGCGGCCTTCTCGCGCGCAAACGCGGTCAAGGTATTATCCGCAAGGTTCGCGGTCGGATCAGTCCATGGCGCGAGCGGCTTGCGGCCGAAGAGATCTATCGGAAACGCCTGGGCGCGCCGCGCGGTGAGTTCTGATTCAAGCTGGTCGATGCGCTCGCTCAAGCTCGCCTTGGCAGAAACGCCGATCGCGGTGAGGATCGCTTGCAGTGCGCCCGCGAGAGCCCGTTCGATCGCCGGCTTTGTCTTCGCGTTGCGGATCGTCTTCAATGGTGCGGTCAGCTCGGCGATGCTCTCCAAGGCGGACAGGTTTTTGATTTCCGCGCTCGAGGGCGCCGAAAGTTCGGCAGGAAGCATCGCGACCGCGGCCCGGAAGTCTTCGAGGTCTTGCGTGTCCAGCACGGCGCGAAAAAAAGCGGCGCGGTCCGTCGGTGATGCCGTGAAGACGTAACCAAGCGTGTGTTGCGCAAGGACCGGTGCCCGCAAAGGCGGAAGAAGAAGGCGTAAGCCAAGGCGCGTCTCGACATCGGCTTCCGTGCAAGGCGCGCCGTCGATCTCAAGCGTACTGACGCATGACGTGCTGCCGTCGTAGTCAGCGGTGAGCGTCCGGCGAAGCCGACGGCAGACGCCATCAGGACAAACGAGATGCGCTTCAACGAACACCGCAACCGTATCGGGTATGTGGGCGTTGCGGAGCGCACGCGAAAATTCGTCTTTGGCGCTGGCCAGCAGTTCGCGCCGTGCAATGTGGCCGGTCAGGAGAAACTCGATCGCTTCTGCGAGGCTGGTTTTGCCCTGGCTGTTGCCGCCCCACAGAGCCACCACGGAATCCGGCAGCGTGAAGGACTGTGGGCTCGCGCCGAAACCGCGGAAGCCCTGGAGATCAATCCGTTGGATGCGATGCTTCATCTTGGCTCTGTTTCTTTGGAAGCATGATCTTGAACGGCCGACAGGATACGTGCCTTCGCTTGCTCACGAGGACCGTTGCGCCATGCATCAAGCAGAGCGGCGGCCAGCGTATCGGGCTGCAAGTGACTTTGCAGTCGGCCGAGATTCGTGAGATCCGGCGGCGGCGGAGGTGTTGCTGGAGGTTCAGTCGGCCCTGACATGGCTTGCTCTTTTCGAGGCGGGAGGGAGAAAGGGAACAACCGTAGGGCGAAGGCTCGCAAGACAAAAATGACGGTCGGAGCGCGATCGCCCTATATACCCACAGCTTCCACGACCGCGGAATTTAGTTAACGAAATCAAAGGTCAAAGGATCGTTTGACTCCTATCGTCCGAAGAATGTTCGTTATTTTTTCTCACGGTTCGTTTGTCGGAACACTCGCTATGTCTCGACTGGTTCCCGCTCCTTATCACGCTACGACGCGACTCCCGCGGAACCGCAACTCGTCTATCGGCGCGATCGACCCCGCTATCGATCCAGATCGAAATTACTTTCAGCCGTTGGATGCGTTTCCACGCACTGCCCCAGTCAAAGGACCAAGGAAGAGCCTTAGCAGCCAGTGCCGTCCGATCGGCTAAGGCTTCAGCTCGTGGTTATGGGCGCATCCGCAGTTCGGCGATGTCGTGCAACGGACCCAGCTCCAGATCGATGAACCCGGACGCCGCCTTGCCGAAGCCCGCGAAGAGAAAGCGATATTCTCTTTGATACCCGATGCGCGGGTGTGATTCGTTCTGTGAATACCGGGGTTTGAACCGGGTATTGGCGGAGGGAGGCAATCGCCGTATATTCGTCTGGCACATCTGTCCGCCCACAGGCCCAGTGGCGGAGGATGCGTTTGGCTAAGGGGGTGCGGCTACGCCCCACCCTTTGACTACCGGGAACGCTCCCGGATCACGATTGTCCTTGTACCAGCGCGTGGTACCGAGTGCAGTAGGGCCTCGGCTGCACAAGGGATGATCCCAACGAACTTTCCGTGTCTGGCACGGTACGTGGGATTATTCCTATGAAGACAATCGGCTGGGCCGCAATCATCTATACAGTTCACGACGCTTACACCTTCGGTGCGCTTTGCCTGCTTATCGCTGGCGAGATCGGCGCCGCATATCTGCGTAAGCCGGCTCGCCGGCATGCAACGAATACTAAGAATCGCGCCTTAAGCTGATGTTTACTTTGAGCGGCTAATCTCAGGGTGCCGAACCAGCTTTCTCTTTCAATTTCAGAGGCCTCGGTGAGCACATCAAACCGGAATGTCCAAAACTTGGACGTACTGTTTCTGGACATGGAGCGTACAAATGTTGGGCATTGAACTGCCTCAGTGGCGCAAGCGTCACCGCCTCACCCAGGATGGACTGCGGATGGAGCTGGGGATCGGCTCACGCCAGACCATCATCACCTGGGAAAAATCGGACAAGCCGCTGCCCCGGATGGTGGAGCTCGCACTCCTCGCCCTGGAGCATTTGCCTGAGAACCGAAAGGTAGACGGATTCCGGTACGCCACTCCCGATTACCCCGAGCAGCGGGCACGGCCCACGTTCTGATGAAAACACTCGGTTGGGCAGCGATCATTTATAACGTCCACGACGCCCTGACGTTTTGCGCCGTGTTGCTGCTCATCGTCGGAGAATGCACTGCCACGTACATCGCCCACCGCAAGCCTAAGCGGAGGTAGCCGTTTTAGCTTTCTTGTCCGCGGCTAACTTGGCATCAGTTGCGACCACGATGTGACTTCCGCAGGAATACAGGGCGCTGGTCACCATTTGAGTATCGTTCATATCCCGGATGGATTGCTTCTGCCGTTCATTTTCTGTGAGAGCGAGGTACGCTTCCCGCGCAGCGTCACACCTGATTTGGATTTCCTTGTCGTCGAGCGAGTGCGCCAGCTCATTTCGGACCCAAGAGCAGAGCGTGAGTAGCTGCCACATCGGTTGGCCGACCTCGGGGGGATCGAGGCGCTTGCAGTACTTGATCTTGTCCGACGTGAAGAAATAGCGCTTGGTGTCTTTGCCGTAGGCTTCTAGTAGTTCGATCATAAACCGCTCGACGGTGATTTGCGCCTTCACAACCCCCAGGATCATTTCATCGGTTCGTTTTACTTTCTCTGTGAACCGCTCATGGGCCTCTTTGAAAAGCCGGTCGCGTTCATTCGGCTCAGGATCGTCGAGAACGACCCATTGAAACTCGTCCATCACTCCCTCCCTGGTTGAAAGGACCCATGACATAATTCGGGGGGTAGTTCACCGTCTTTGCGGTCGGCGCGGCCATGAAGAAGGTACACGTAGGATCAGAGGTAAAGCTCCCGAAAGGCGGATGTCTTTTATAACGGACGAATTTCTCGACCTCCCGGACTGGCGCCATCCGCGCCGATTTGACCCTCTGCACAACTCCTTCAACCCTCTCGCGGATCTACGCCAAAGCGTGCACGATCTTTGACATCTTTGATGCGCTATTTGTCGGCGGCCTGGCCACCCAAGCCATCGACTTGGCTCGGATCAGATCCGCCCGCGCGAAGTCCCGCTCGGGCAGCGCGTAAAATCCTGATGCTTCGGTGTTTCTTGCTCGGCAAGTCGCTGGAGCCAGCAGCAGTCACGGACGGTTCTGCCCAGAATCTAGTCGAGGCACCGTTCCGGCAGATCGCCGATCTTCACTCGATGGCTCAACCCACCCGTGGAGACGATGTAGCCCATCACGCCGTCCTTCGATTTGACGAATGCCAACGTAGATTGCCCACTGGCGAACGAGATTTGTCCAGACGCGATTTCCAGCGTAGTGCTTTCTCCGGCGTAGCAATGGAGCGTGATCGGGCGTTCCGTGACCTCGATCTCCAGTGCGTAAGTGAATGTGATATCCTTCACTTGGAAGCGCTGGCCGAGAGCGTCGATGACGTAGAAGCCCTCCATCGGTGCAACGATTTGACCGTTAAGGGTCTGGCGGATGTTCCGATTGCGGGCCTCCGGGGGCAATTTGTCCATGATGAGGGATTGAATACCTTCGCCGGTGTAGGGCGTGCCGTCAGGAGTATAGACCGTGGATGGATTCGCGACCTTTTGCTCGCTTTCCATCACGCGAACGCGACCCTCGATCGCGGTGAAGTTGTGGAACAAGCCGACGATTGTGACAGTGCGAATCCACTCAAAGGATTCCGCCTCAGCTAACTCCATGCACGTCAGGTTCAGTGCTTTGGCCTTGGTGCGGGCCGTGCTCGTAAAGCCGTTGGCGGCAACTACGATTCCGTGGTGAATTCCAGTCTTTTCGCACTTTTTGGCGAAGGCCTCGATCTGAGGAACTCCTACCTTTCGCCCTTGGTCCCTGCACTCAATGGCGGTCAGATTCGGCCCGTGATGGGTACGACGGATAATCACCACGTCATGTTCACGAAGCCGACTGGTGTCCTTGTCGGGCAACCTTAAGGAGGAAGCGACGGTAACTCCGTCCTGGTGCGCGAACATACGCTCCAAGATGGCGACGAGATTATGGAATCGCTGACCAGGTCGTTCAAGAGAGACGATTTCTTTCACGGCGCAGATCGTACCCCTCAAATTACAGAAGTTTCTCGAAATTACGGCCGCTTTGCCGGAGGTGGCACAACTGGTACTGGGCTTGGCGTGACGCCTGCGGCGGGGCTCGAAGGTGGGGGCGATGCATCGTATAAGGTGTGCACGCCGGCGACAACGAGAGCGATGACCAACACCGCATACACAACAAGCAGTACGCCGCGCGTCTCACGATAGTTTTTCATCGCTTGTTCGATCGGCGTTTCCGCAATTTCTTCCCGCTCGCGAACCGAGATGTAGTTATAAAGGCTCTGCATCCAGCTCCGCCGGGAAGAAGCCTGGCTTTCGAAAAACGCCCCATTGATCCGCCACTGTAACGCGAACGACAAACCGACGAATATTGCGGCAGCAAAATAGAACAGGGAGGAGATGAGAGGACCAGGCGTCTTGGCCGCGTCACCCAGGATCTTCAATATGAAAGGCGCCGCCGAGACGGCCAAGTCGCGCCAGAGTGTCGCCGCAAGATCCTGCGCTCGTTGTGCGACCTTTTGTGTTTCATCAACAACCGTTTTGCGGAGATCGGCCAGCGCCTTCAGAGTCTCGCGGCTCGACGATTGGACGTGAGCTTCATAGGCTGCCTTGGCCGCTTCGAGCGCTTGGTCCAATGTCGTGACAAGATCCTGCTGAGGACGGCTCGCCCGAGCCAACTCGCCGGAAAAGAGCAGGTGGCGTGCCTCGATATCCGTCCCCGACAGAAAAACCCAGGTTGCGGCTTCAGTCAGTCGAGAACGGGCGCCAGGCAGGGCAGCGTCATCGGCTTTAATGCGATAGATTGGAGGCGTCGCTGCCGCCTGCAACCAGACTTGGCCATCCTCGAGCCAGGCGCGGGAGACGAGACCGCCTAACAATCTGCGGGCAGCCACCGCTTCCCATGCTTGATACCCTGGCGATGAAGCTGCTGGTGCGGCCACCAGCATCCAAGGATTGAGATCGGTGACGACCTCACGATCCGGAACAAAGTCGCGGACATAGCGAGTAGGATCGATGCGATCAAGCAGGGATTCCGGAGGCGGAACCGGCTGCGCCAAATCCCATGAAACGACTTCCAGTCCTCGCGCGCGAAATGCCTGTGTGGAATTGAAATCGACGATCGCGAGACGGGGCAGGACAGACCGTTGCGTCAAATAATGTGGAATGCTGGATTGGAAAATAAAGAAGGCACAAGCTGGGGCGGCTGGCTTTCCAAGCGTGATCACGATCTCGCGTGCCGCATCGAAGACATCCGCCGTGACGAGATCGCCACCCAAGGCCGGATTATAAACTTGCAATGATGAGAACGGCGATGGGACTTCGTCGGCGAAGGCGAGCCAGGCCACCTGCGCACCGGCGGACGGCAGCCGCCCTCGCAACACAAGGGCATCAACACGTTCGTCCGCCGAGGCGCCGTTCGCGACTAGCTCACGAACGCGTTCGACCAGATGTGTTGAGTTCGAAGTCATCGAGTGTGATCTTGTCCTTGATGATGATCTCGCCCCTGTCGGGATTCACCGAAATTACAGACGGCGTCAAACCGACGGGGAAGGTAAGTTTGACCCCGCTTGCCGTCTCGACGCGGCGGTTTCTGGGTGCCTGAATCGCGTTCTTTTGGAGGACGAACGACTCTCCTGCCATTCCTTCACGTTTCAGCCTTGCCTTGAAGTCGGTCACGACCGGGCTGTCGTCGGGCAGCGGTCCGAAAATGCTTTTCAGCCAATTTTCAGCGCTTTCGCCTTCGACTGAACCACCTGACTGGCTGGCATCGTAGAGGCGTTGCGCCAGATTTTTCATGGTGTCCTGCGGAAGAATGTCTTTGTGCTTGTAGGCAATGTTGCGCGTGACATCGACGATTGCCTTGGTCAGTTCCTCCTCCGTTCGCTGGCGCCGCACCAGCAAGAATCGCTCAAAATAAGCCGCAGGCCGCTGCGGATTCTGACGATCGACAACGCAGATTTCGTCGCCGTCTTTGCGCAGCTTGATGAGCGCGGCTTTCTGCAAAGCGTTGCGATTCTGAACAAAGGTCCGCTCGATTTCGCCGAAGGTCGGCCGGGGCTTTCCCGAACGTCCGCGGCTGATATCGTAGTCGTAGGTAAGAACCTTCTCGTCCTCGAATTTCAAAAGGGCAAACAGCCGGCCGCTCGAGCAGGACAGCGAGAAGATAAGGAAGGCGCCGACAGCCGTGCTGCCTCCGTGAGCTTCATTGAACGCCGTTGCGAGCTTCTCGCTTTCCTCCTGGAAAGTTGCTTTATCCCGGCCGATCCGTGCGAGCTGCGCCCGTACCGGTGAGTCCGCGAGGAATTCGTATCGATTTCCACTGTTGACCGATCCGACGCGGCCAAGGAAAAAGGGCGCGTGTTGGCCGGCATCGAAAGCCGTCAGTAGCTGAAAGTGTTCCTCTCCGGGGCCGACGATATGGAATACGCTCTGGTCAATGCGCAGGCTTTCGAGCTCCTGCTCAGTAAGGAAGGCCATAAATCACCCTAGAACAAATAGAGAACATTGGCAACCGTGCGATTCTTTTCCAATTATGTCGCATCCCGTTAAGAATCCTGCATTTTTGTCAAAAATTCCACTTGGAATTGTGACCCTGGCTTAATTAGCGTAATGCGCGGGCAGCTCTTCGATTTGCTGAACCTTCGGAGGGTCTTCACGGCGCCGCGAGGTCGATGCTGCAATTCGGTAGCGTGAATATTTTTCGTAAAATTTTGCTTGCGGGAAGCTTTTTCATGATGTGAAATCTAATTTCGGCCAGAAGGCGAGATGGCAAAGAAATTCACGACCGAGAACGTTTTTCATGGATTGAGCCCATGCCGCTACAGTTTTCAGGCCCTGTGAGCGTTTTTCATGATCGGAGGCTGCCAGAAGCCGCCGTTCCCGCCGGCTACGCAGCGCTGATCGACGCCTACAGGCTGTCGGTCCCGATCCCACGCGTGCTTTCCGCCATCGGCACAAAGCACCGCATCGTCGAGCATGGGGGATGGCGCATCTACACGCCACGTCATGCGCCGGACGCCAGCCTCGAGGGACATCTCACCTTCGCGCTCAAGAACGAAGGACTAGACCTTGCCATCCTGAAGCGCCTCTTCCTCGCCGTGAACGAGGACAAGATTGCGGGCCTTGTGAGGCAGAAGCCGACTGGGCTCTACTCGCGCCGCATCTGGTTTCTGTATGAATGGTTGTTGGGGCGCGAGCTCAATCTGCCCGCAGCAGACAAGGTCTCCTACGTCGATGCCGTCGATACCGAACTCCAGTATGCGAGCTCCGGACAGAACTCGGTACGGCACCGCGTCCGCAACAACCTGCCAGGCACGCCGGACTTCTGCCCGCTCGTTTTCAAGACGCCGCTACTTGCGGAATTTGTGGCAAAGGATCTCAAGGAGCGTGCCCGCGTCGTGGTGAGCCAGGTCCCGAAGGATCTGCTCGCCAGAACCGCCGCATTCCTGCTCCTCAAGGACTCGAAGTCGAGTTACGTCATCGAAGGAGAAAGACCACCACAGGATCGCATCCAGCGGTGGGGCAAGGTCATCGGCGAAGCAGGACGAGCGCCACTCGACGAGGCGGAGTTTCTGCGCCTGCAGCGGATCGTCATCGGCGATGAGCGCTTCGTCAAGCTCGGCTTCCGTAACGAAGGTGGCTTCGTCGGCGAGCACGACCGCGAGACGCAAAGACCCATTCCGGATCATATCAGCGCACGCCACGACGATATCGCCTTCCTCGTGCGCGGATTGATCGCGTTCGATCAGGCGGCGGAAAATGAGCTTGATCCTGTCATTGCAGCCGCCGTGCTGGCTTTCGGGTTCGTCTACGTTCACCCGTTTGAAGATGGGAACGGCCGCATTCATCGATACCTGATGCACCATGTTCTGGCTCGGCGCGGCTTCAATCCTGCCGGAATCCATTTTCCGGTTTCGGCAGCCATTCTCGACAAGATCGGCGAATACAAGGACGTGCTGGAAAGCTACTCGAGCAGATTGCTTCCATGCATAGGATGGGAGCCGACTCCAAAGGGTAACGTCAAGGTCCTGAACGATACCGCCGACTTTTACCGCTTCTTCGATGCAACGCCACATGCGGAGTTTCTGTACGAATGCGTGCAGAGGACCATCGAACAGGATCTTCCGAGGGAGACCCGGTTCTTGCGGAGTTTCGATACATTCCGGGCAGGCGTTGAAAACATGGTCGATATGCCGGAACGGACCCTCAATAACCTCTTTGGATTCCTGCAGCAGAATGAAGGGCGTCTTTCAAAGCGCGCTCGCGATAATGAATTCTCCCAGCTGACGCCAGACGAAGTCACGAAGATCGAGGGTCTCTATCTCGAGGCCTTCTCGGACGAGCCTGGAACGGAGAGCTGACCGTGTGCCCGCTATGAAAATATGACCAGGGTCGCCTGGGCCGTGAGCTTTGATATTAGGAGGCCATCTTCGATTTCTTCGTTTTTGATATCCCGCCGGATCCTCCGGAGTTTCCCAATAGGGGACTATACGCCCGCGTGTCGCGGGTGGATTCATTGAGCACGCGCCCGCATCGCCGCGTATCCTTCGAATTTGATTGCATCGATGCCGACTATGTCGACGCGAGCGGACCAGAGCTCCTGAGCGGCTTTCGTGCTGGACAGACCAAGCCGTTTGCACTCCTGCGTGTGGTGACGACGCCGGCTCGGTTTGATCGCTTTGCGGGCGCAACGCCAGAGCCAGGCGATTGGTTTCATCTCGAACTCAGGCCCAAGGGCCATGGTCTGCCGGCATGGCATGCTCAACTCGAGGGTAATGGTTATTCGATGCATGCCCGGGGAGTTCTGATGTTCGCGCGGCTGCTCAACGCTCCCGGCGAGGCGCCACCGCACCCCTTGAGGCCCCAAGCCCTCGGTGCCGCAGTGGCCCCGCGGCTGGTATTGCCGGAACCGCTCGTTGCGGCCTGTGCGGCACTTCCGCCCCCGGCGACGCCCGCCGAAGTCTCAGCCATCCTCAAAGACCTGCCACAAGCGACATCCATCCGGGTCAGGGATGTTGGCCAGGCAAATTTCATTTCTCTGTGCGACGATGGCGGCAGTGCAATTCTGCACTTCGATGTCGGATTTCCGATCTCTTTCAATCGCCACACTTTTCCATCCAGATTCGCTGTCGATCGAGCCGAGAAGCTTCCGATCGTCCTCTCGCATTGGGATTGGGATCATCTCCATGGCGCGCTCCTTCTCCCGCATCTGCTCGGCTGCCGCTGGATTGTCCCGGACCAGCGGCTGGGACCTGGTGCCGCGCGCCTGGCACATATGCTGGACCAGAGGGGTAATCTGGTCGTACGCCCTGCCAACGCAAGGATCCGTTTTCCTTTTGGCGAATTGGTAAGAAGCGGCGGCCGCCCCTCCGATCTCAACGACAGCGGATTGACCATCCTTGCGACCCTCACGAGCGGACGATCAGCTTTGCTGACCGGCGACGCAGACTATACGCACCTCAAGCATGCCAATGCCAAGCAGGTAGATCACTTAGTCGCAACTCATCATGGCGCGCGCTTTAATGCAGGCGCGCCGTTGGTGCCAAAGCCAAATAGCGGGCAGGGCCAACTGGTGATTTCGTGTGGATATCGCAACGTCTATGGGCATCCGCACCCGGATGGGCTATCCAAGCATGCGAGGTCGGGTTGGACGACCTATATCACCACCGCTGGGCGAAGAGGTGTCGCCAGTAGAGGCGACCGCATCGTGGATTGACGGTAAAGCGCCGAGGTCTTCTGGCTGCCTTGAAGGCCTCGTGATTCACCAGAGGGGTTAGATGTCGCAGCTCATGGAATGCCCGCTGCACGTTGATAGCAGGGACCGGTTTGAGTTCGCACAGGCGGAGCAGCCGATCCATTTCGAGATTGACACCATCGGCTACCTGATCAAACCCGCAGCGTAAGGCTAGCATGTCCATGAGTACAAGACCGCCAACCGGCGCGACCGTTCTGCCGCCTGAGCTCGAACAGGCGCTCAAGCAATATCAAGATTGGCTCGCTCAGCATCTTCAAGCCGAACAGGATGCCAGCGCCATCACGGCGACGCTTTATCACTACACCGACCTGCGTGGTCTCGAGGGCATTCTCAAATTCGGCAAATTCTGGTTCACGGATTATCGCCATCTCAATGATCCGAGTGAACTGAAGCACGGAATCGACATTGCGCGCGACGTTGCACAACGCATCGCGACCGGAGCCGACGGAAGCGTCCGCCTGTTTATCGACCATTTGCTCGACCTCTTTCGTCATGACAATTTCGCCTCCACGCTGGAATTCTTCATCGCCTGCTTCAGCCGGGCCCGCGACGACCTCGGCCAGTGGCGAGCGTATGCGGACAACGGTCGGGGCGTCGCGATCGGGCTCTCGCCCTCGATCTTTGCGGTTCACGACAATCCGCCTGCAGGTCAGCTTCCCGATTTCGTCGGACCCGTTCGCTACGACCTCGACGACGTCTGCCGCCGACATGGCGCGTGTATCGAGGAGGCGGCCGCGATTGTGTTGTCGGCTGCGGAAAGCCACTCCAATTTGATGTCAGACCGCAACATCAGGATCCCGTTCCTGGGCCAATTGGCGCGTGAGGTCATAGCTTCTCCATTGATCTGGAACTGCCTGACTTCGAAGCATCCCGCCTATCAACACGAACAAGAAGTGCGGCTGGCAATCATGGGCACGCCCGATCACCTGGCGCCTCATGTTTTGACCCGCTTTCGCGGCAGCGAGATCGTACCCTATATCGCTCATCCGCTGCCGGTCCGTGAGCCGCACAAGATTGCCGAGATCGTCGTGGGTCCAGCAGCGCCGCTCGACACCGAGCGGACGCTAAAGACCATGCTTCGCTCGATCGGGATTGACGTGGATTTCCCCATCACACGTTCCGACATTCCTTATCGCGCCAGCTAAACGAGTAGGTGGGGAGCGCCAGCCGGCGAGATATGACGCTATGTACAATCTTTTCGTTGCCTATGACACGCAAGCTTGGGACGGATCGCCCTGGCAGACTGACCTGTCGCGATGTGTGCGGGAATATACCGACACCGCCATCACCGAGCGATTTGGCGGGCTTGACGAACAAGCTGTGTCCGAGCTCAAGCGCCTGCCTTCGATCTTCGCATACGAAGCAGTCCATCGGTTGCCGCCACGATTTGGTGTCGTCCGTGACGTCACGAAGCGACAGGGGCAAGTTCGCGTAGAATACGAAATCCAGTCCATGACGTCGTTCCTGACGGCCGCGGACCTGGAGTCGCTCACGTTCGAGCTCGATATCGGGCAGTGGGAACTGAATCGCACCCATTGGGCGGTGAAAGACATCAACCTGCCAAAAGAGCTGCATGCCGCACGAGGTATCGTGCTGCCGTCCTGGACACGGCAAGCGACGAAAACTGTCGATATCACGCGACACAATTTTGAGGTGGCGTTTTCGTTTCCCGGCGAAGTGAGATCTATCGTGGAGGAGGTCGCGCGCGAGCTCGAATCCAGGATCGGGCCAAATTCGTACTTCTACGACAACAATTATGTCTCACAGCTCGCCCGACCTTCGCTCGACATCCTGCTCCAGGATATCTACCGCAATCGGTCAAAGCTGGTGGTCGTGTTTGTAGGCGCAGACTATCAGCGCAAAGACTGGTGCGGTATCGAATTCCGAGCCATCCGCGAGATCATTATGGAGCGCGGCAACGAGCGGATCATGTTCATCCGCTCGGATGATGGCGTCGTGGAAGGCGTCTTTAAGACGGACGGGTATATCGACATTCGCCGCTTCGGCGCGAAGCAAGTTGCCGAATTTATCAGCGAGCGTCTTGATATTTTGACCGGAACGTAAGGTGGCGGCTGCATGGCGGGAAAATTGACGATATATCAAGACCTCTCAAAGCTGAGACAGGGGTTCGATCCCCCTCAAGCATCCTTTCTCGGGGGTATGCTTCCGAAAGATGATCCGAATGCTGGTTCGATGCAGCGGTGGAAGCCTGGCGGCCGGACCTTGGACCCGGATCGTTTCGCTCCGCCCGGGTGTTGGTCCGTGACGGCAAGGTCGAAGTCGCGGGCATAAGACGCACGCGCATCGGCATCCCTTGCAAACTCGCAACGAAAGTCGCTAGTTTCGGCTTGCTTTCTTGGGCAGACCAACTACCGAGTTGAGCGAGGCAATGTCCGACTGATCAAGGAAATCTCTGACAGCGCAGTTGGCCTTCTGCGTTTGGAGGAATTCTTGCGCAAGTCTCTCCGCGAACGATCTCCGGCTTTCTTGGATGAAGTCTGGCAGTAGACTTCTATTATAGAATACCCAATTTCGTAGAATTCCCTTAGCCAAGGCTTTCTTCTCCACACCGGCTTGGCAGACTAGATTGTGGAGGAAGGTGATGTGCCCTGCATCGAAGTCGCCTTGGGTCATCTTTAGTGAATTATTCTCGCAGCGAGTCCAATTCTCTGCGACCGCAGCAATCCCGTCAGGACTGTTGCCGAGCAGATTTTCTCGGATCCTCTTGATGACCATCTGCTTCTGATCATCATCAATGCTTGTGATTATGGGCGCCAACAGTCGATCAACTGCGGCCTTATCCACCTTGATTTGCTCAAGGTTGGTCGCGCTGTACTGATACTTGCTTTCGCTGTATCGCCATCTTTCCACAAGAGCGATCAGAGGTTCGTTCGCACGGCCCAATACTTTCGAATGGGCGCAAACAGCATCTCGAGAGTTCCAGATCCATATGCCATAGGCCGCCGCGTGACCGAGTTCCGCGCCCTTGAGATTTGTCCCCTGCAGTTGAGTGCGGATGAGTTGTGAACCGCCCAGATTGGCTTTGGACAATTCCGCACCTTCCAAAAACGCCATATTTAGGCTTGCTCCCTGAAGCTGTGCACTTGATAGAACCGTGCCGGTAAGTTCGGCATAATCAAGTATAGCGCCCTGTAGGTTGCTCTTATCGAGCTCCGCACCGCCAAGCTGGGCTCCAATGAATGAAGCCCCCTGCATCGATGCTTCCGAGATGGCCGCCCCTCGCAAAAGTGCGGTATCGAAATGCGCCATTTGAGCCTGCATTTCGTTTAGGGAAGAGCCCTCCAAACGTGCCGAGGTCAACGTGGCTTCGCGTGCTTCGACGCCATTTAGAGTGGCGGCTGTTAGGTCGGCATAGGATAGATTCGCACCGTTGAGATGCGCTCCGGTCAGGTCTACCCGACGCAGATCGGTCTCCGATAAGTTGGCGCAATTGAAATCTCTATCCCTGAGCGATTGGGTGCGTTCTCCTTCGAACGTCCGCAGCCCTCTAGCCCTGTTGTTACTTACTAATCTTTCCAGTTTTTGGTCGTCGACAAAGTCTCCCCTGACTAACGAAAGCCGCTCGAATGACTGCCAGCGATCGCATCGGACGGCATTCCACGGTCGCCAAGCGGCCAGATTGAGATGCGGTTCTCCTGGGAATGAGAGCGCCGCTAAGAATAATGCGACGTAGCACATGATTGCCAGTCCTACCGCCCAAAGGACGATAGGCCGACGTTCTGAATAGCCGTCATTCGCATGTATTTGCCGAAGCAAGAACGACATCGTGATGATATCGACAGCGATAATTATTCGATGAGTCCAAGTTATAATATGACTGTGATAGCTGAGGAACTTCAGTTGTATCTCTGACAGCACAATCAATGGACCAGCGAATAGTGTACTGAAGACGATAACTCGTATTATCCATCCAAGCCAAATTCTCTTCTCGGTTCGAGGGCCAACGAGTAGGTGAACGAAAAGCGAGTTCGTTATGCGTTGTCGGATGGCTTCATTGTCGAGACGCACTCTAACGACTTTATTGAGAGCCTCATCGTAAGCCGCGGTCGTCTCAGCTAGGAGTAATGTTTGTATCAGGACGTAACATTGGAAAATTACCAGGAGAATTGGCGCGACTACGAAGAACCCTTGAAGCGGAAGGTCGACGTTTAGGACGGGCATCTTTACGGGGTCTTCGAGAAACAATTGTCGATGAGTGACGGAGCCAGCTACAATCAACACGTATAAAGCGAACAATATGAAGCTCACCCAGACCGCGGAAACACGTCCAGAAGCCTCGGTAACTGATTTCTCCAAGGCTGCAATATCAAACGGATCTACCTGTTTTTCGCTCACGATCGAACCCTCTCAATCGCCGGCTAGTGCTCGAATAATTATTGAAGTCAAGTGTTGCTGTAACAAGCTCGGATGGGTTTCGTTGAATTGAGACCATGCAAATCCTAATATCGTCGACGTCCCGCGACAACTTGCGGTTTGGCGCATTTCCCGAGGAAACTAGTCGTGCGCATCAGCGTCGTCGGGCGCAGCAGCGGGCACTGCGGCATGTGGCGGCGCTAGCGATCGAGGCCTTCATCAAATAGCCGATCAGAGGATGAACCAGCTTGTCGCCGCTCGGCGCTTACCGCGAAAACGTCTCGCCGAAAGAAATCCATGTGTGACGAGCATGACGCAAGATCGGCACGATTCCGTTAAGGACTGGGTGGCCACTTTGTTGCGGTTCATTGGAATGCGCGCGCAATAGGCTGTGTTCGTGTTTCAAGCCAGCGCTGATGGTTCGGGGGGCGGGGTGCGCCCTCGACAGTCACGCTGCTGGCCCGGGCGAGTCTTCCTTGACGCCGCGGGCGACAATATGGAGCGTTCCGTTCGGAAGCGGCCGTTGCAGCTTCAGAGCTGCGTCTGGAGAGGCGGTCATCCAGGTCTCGACTTCTTCCGGTGTTGTCAGGATGACCGGCATCGCCTTGGGGTGGATGGCGGCCACCTCGTCGTTTGGCTCGGTCGTGAGGAACGCGTAGAGGTCGTTGGTCGTCTCGCCTTCCTTGACCTTCCGGACGGACGTCCAGTTGGTCCAGATGCCGGCGAAGCAGGCGAGGGGGCGGGATTCGTCGAGCGCGAACCAGATGTCGCCGCCCTCCGCCTTGTTGAACTCGCTGAAGGAATTGAACGGCACCACGCAGCGGTTTTCGGCTCCCAGCCATCGCGTCCAATGTTTACTCTTTACGTTGCGGATGTTTGTCGTGCCGCTGTCCGGCTCCATTCTGAGCAATTCCTTGAAATCGACCGCCTTGCCCTTGGCCTGCAGCTTTTCCGCTCGTTTCTTCGTCGCGTCCATCAGCGCCTTTGATGACGATGGCATCCCCCATCGCGCCGTAGCGAGCTCGCGGCCCTCGGCTCCGTTCCGCACGATCGGTGCGTTGTAGTCGGGAAAAACCCCCGGCATCGGCGCCAGATTTCCAACGTATCGGTTCACGACGCGGAACAGCGCGCTGATCGCGGCTTGGTTGGTCGTGATCGAATAAAGATTGCAGATGTGGACGGCCCCCCACTTGTCAGGATGGTAGCAGATTTTTGACCTGATCGCTTGCTATCAGATGTCCGGCCTGTTTGCGCGGACAAAGTCCGCTGGCCAAGATGGTGTTCGCTACGCACGCTCCAAGCACATAGGCGACCTTGATGATGCCAGTGTAATCTACGGAAGCTCGCGCGTATCGACCGATCGGTCCTTCCATCTACTGCGTCCTGCAAGTTCGTGGGCTATCCGCCGAGCAACCTCGCTCGCGGTGCCGATTTCAGATCAAGCGGGCATGGCGGCTACCGGTCGGTTGTATACTCCGCCCGATATCATCAATCGCCAAGCGATACGGGCGAACTTGTTAGCCAAGGCCACCGCCACCAACTTCGGCGGCTTTCGCTCCAGTAGCGATGCAAGCCAGGGTGTCGGCCTATGACGGCCCTTTCGAATGTGCCTTAGCAGCGCGGTCGCGCCGACAATCAACGTCGATCGGAGCATTGAGTCTCCGGCCTTTGTGATTCCGCCATATCTTTGCCGGCCGCCCGTCGAATGATCCTTGGGTGTTAGTCCGAGCCAAGCGGCAAAGTCGCGGCCTGACCTGAACGTCTCCGGCGGCGGCGCCTTCATGCTTAGCATGGACGACCCAATCGGACCGACGCCGGGAATCGTCGCGATCCGCCTGCTGACATCATCGTCGCGGTGCCACCTCATCAGCTTGGCTTCGATCTTTGCCAGGCGGGCTTCGACCGCGGCATATTCCTCTGCTTGGAGTCGGAAGAGATCCTTTGCCATTTCCGGCAAGCTATCATCCTCGAGCACCCGCTTGATAAGTTGCGCGACATTCTGCCGACCGGCGGGGCCGACGATGCCAAACTCAGCCGCATAGCTCCTGAAAGCATTGGAAAGCTGCGACTTCACGCTGACCAGGCGTTCCCGCACAGTCATTAACATGCAGGCCGCTTGGCGTTCCTTCGATTTGACCGGTACAAACCGCATATTCGGCCGGGTGACCGCCTCGCACAGCGCTTCGGCATCGGCCGCGTCGTTCTTGCCGCGCTTCACGTAAGCCTTCACGTACTGAGGTGGGATCAGCTTCACCTCGTGACCGAACGACTGCAGCAGGCGCGCCCAATGATGCGAGCTGCCGCAGGACTCGATGGCGACGAGAACCGGTGGAAGCCGCTCGAAGTAGCGGATCATCTCGGCGCGCCGGAACTGGCGGCGGACCACCACCACCTCGTTCTCATCAACACCATGAAGCTGGAAAACCGACTTGGAAGTGTCCATACCGATGCGAACAGGAAGATTCATCAGACTTTCCTCTCATCTAGCTGTGACGCTGACAGCGCCATAGAACCGTGGGGATGAGAGGCCGTCCACACCAGCACATCGGTCAGGATTCGGTTCGAGGGTGGCGCGGCTGCCACGTCAACTGTAACAGAGTCGCGGATGGACGCCGGCCCGCCTTGGCGCATTTACGGCAGCGCAGCCGGCCGGCGAGATCGTGCACGTAGGTGGTCGGCGGGTGCTTCATCGCCGCGACGTCCACGTCGCTCGGCGTCTTGCAGCGCGCGCACCTGATCTCCAGCCAAGGGAAGCCTCCGTTCACAGCCTGGTCGATGGTCGGCGACGGATCGATCGGCTCGCCGTCACTCCACATCCGCTCGTTCCAGCTTTCGCAAAGCAGCCTGTCGGCTTGCTGGATCATTGCCTCGCCTTTGGCCCGCATCTCCGCCGATTGGGCAGCCAGGATGCTAGCCATTGCGCGCGCCTTGCCGAGCTCTTTTGCCAAAGCCTTGCGATCGCCTCCCGATAGGGGCGTAGGGTGATACTTCGGGGCCATCCGGACATCCACGCGCAAAGAGATCGGATCGGCAAATCCAAAGCGACTACGGTGTCTCGAATGCTGGCCAGCACCCGTCTTCTTCATGCCTGCCTGTGCGCTGCTGGCAGGTGTTGTCGAGCAGCCGCTGCGCGACGTCCTTCCAGACCGCGCTGCGGCCATACAATCGGACCAAATCGGCGGTCTGGATTTCCACGGTCCGCTCGCAGCGGCGGCAGGAGACGCGCAGCACGTGGGCCTTGATTTCCGAAAGGCGCCGCTGTCGGGCTTGGGCCACGGTCGCGCCGGCGCGAGGGTGCTTGAGGACCGATTCCCAATATTCGGCCGGGAGGGGGGCGTCTGGACCCGCAGTGGACGGCGCTCGCCTACGGTCCGCTTCAGCGGCCAGTTTTTCCATCTGCTTCGGGGTCGGCATGCGCCAGCTCGCGGGTCGGTCGGTCATGCCGAATTAGAACATAACAAGAACAAATGTCGAGTCCGACCAGGCAGCCGGTTGAGAAAAATCCTCCTGTGGGACGGGGGCGCGATGTCGGAACCAAGGCGGCTCGTTCGTCTTGAATCCGGTATCAGTATCGGAGTTCCCCCGGCATGGCCCCCCGCGCTAACTGGAAAGGCTTCTTGCGTCTTTCCCTCGTCACCTGTCCGGTCGCGCTCTATCCAGCCACCTCGGAATCCGAAAAGGTCTCGTTCAACCAGCTAAACCGAAAGACCGGCCACCGGATCAAGTACGCCAAGGTCGACGCCGATACCGGCGAGGAGGTCGACAACGAGGACATCGTCAAGGGCTACAAGGTTGATACCGATACGTTCATCGAAGTCACGAAGGAAGAGCTCGAGAACGTCGCTCTGGAATCAACAAGAACCATCGAGATTGACGAGTTCGTCGATCGCAGCGAGATCGATCCGCGATATCTCATTCGCCCCTACTACCTGCGTCCTGACGGCAAAGTCGGGCACGATGCCTTCGCCGTCATTCGGGAAACCATCCGCGAAATGAACAAGGTCGCGATCGGTCGCGTGGTGCTGACCAATCGCGAGCACATCATCGCGCTCGAGCCTCTCGATAAGGGACTGATGGGCACGTTGCTGCGCTACCCCTACGAAGTCCGTGCTGCGGATGAATATTTCGATGACATCCAGGATGTCAAAGTCACCAAGGACATGCTTGATCTCGCCAAGCACATCGTTAACCAGAAGGCGGGCCATTTCGAGCCGGACAAGTTCGAAGACCAGTACGAGACTGCGCTCATTGATCTGATCAATCAGAAGCGCGCCGGCAAACCAATCACCGCGAAAGCGCGCCCCCGCGGCGAGAACGTGGTGGACCTGATGGACGCGCTGCGAAAGAGCATCGGAAGAGAGGGGGCGACCGCGACAGAGGCACCCAAAAAATCAGGAAAAAGGCCGCGCAAGGCGGCGGCCGGGCAGAAGGAAATGCTGATGCCGATCGCAGGCAAGAAGCCGGCGAAGGAGACTGCGGCGAAGAAGCCGGCGGCCAAGCCGCAGCGGAAGTCGGCTTAGGTGTCGTGAAGCATCCGGTGACGCCGGACGGCTACTATTCGTCGTCCGCGGCAGGCTCTGGCGGATGGCAAATCCTAATCTCCGTGAGGTCACGCGAGATCATCTCGTCGGCAGTCGAATGCCGGCCCGGCGGGCGGTGCGCGACGCCAGGAAGGCGGCCGACCGCGAGGCCGAAATAACAGTGGTAGGATCGTGGACGAGGTTAAGCAGGCGCTCGACGAGCGCGGTTCGGTATGGTGGGGTGACGGCTCGCCGGATCTCGATTGCTCTGCAAGTAGGAGCGATATGGCTGCGGTGAAAAAGACTTCCAGAAGATCGACTTTGAGCGCGGGCATTCTCGCATACCGCAAGGGCGCTCGGGGGCTCGAGGTTCTGCTCGTTCATCCCGGCGGTCCATTCTGGCGCAACAAGGATGATGGCGCCTGGTCCATTCCTAAGGGCGAAATCGATGCCAATGATGCTCCGGAGAAAGTCGCTCGACGCGAGTTTGCCGAAGAACTCGGTCCGAGTGCTTCGATTGGTCCACTCCAGGCGCTGGGGGAAGTTCGACAGCGAGGAGGGAAGCGCGTCATCGCATTCGCCGGCGAGGGCCACTTTGACCCGGCAGCGCTGACCAGCAATACCTTCGATATCGAATGGCCGCCCCGAAGCGGCCGACGGCAGAGCTTTCCCGAAGTCGACCGCGCGGAATGGTTCGATCTCGAGCTCGCGCGGGCCAAAATGCTGTCCGCTCAAACTGAGCTTCTCGATCGTCTTTTGGCGATCGCGGTTGAGAGTGCCGGGAAATGATGTTCAGGATTGGAATCATTTCGGATACGCACGGTCTGTTGCGGCCCGAGGCGGAACGAGGCCTGACGGGCGTCGATCACATCATCCATGCCGGCGACATCGGCCGCCCCGAGATCGTGGACGCGCTTTGCCGCATCGCGCCTGTCACGGCCATTCGTGGAAACGTGGACAGTGCCGAGTGGGCTCGCGACTACCCCGACACGAAGCTTGTGCGCCTGGCGGGAAAGTCGATCTACGTTCTGCACGACCTGAAGACGCTCCAGGCCAATCCCGGTGCCGGCATCGACGTCGTCATCTCCGGGCATTCCCACGTGCCGAAGATCAACATGGTCGGTGGCGTTCTCTATCTGAATCCCGGCAGCGCGGGACCCCGGCGTTTCAAGCTGCCGATCACGTTTGCGACGCTCGAACTCACACCTGACGGCATGCGACCGGAAATCCATGACCTTGGAGGCGACTGAGTGCCCACCGCGGAGGGCCGCAGGAGGCGAGCGCGTCGATCCTTCCGTTTGCCGGGTTACGCCCGGAGGCAAGCGCTATTTGCGCGGACGTTCTCGCTCGCGCACGACATCCTTCGCCCGCTTGTCGGACCTGAGCCCCAGGTAGACGGGCTGGCGCAGTTCGCCCTTACTCGTCCACTCCGCAAATTTGACTTCGGCAACCAACGAGGGCTTGACCCAGGTCGTGGCGCCCTCGTCCTTCACTTTGGCAGGGAAGGGTGATTTCGGGGTGGTCAGCTTCACGAGCTTGGCATGGAGGTCTTCCAGGACCTTGTGGCTGAAGCCAGTGCCGACATGTCCGATGTAGCGCCATGTGTCGTCTTGCCGCACGGCGAGGACCAGGGCGCCGAAGAACGGCCTGGTGCGCCTCGGCGCCGTGAAGCCCGCGATCACCACTTCCTGCCGCTTTGCTGTCTTGATCTTCAGCCAATCCGCCGTCCGGCTTCCGGACGCATACGCGCTGTCGGCACGCTTCGCCATGATGCCTTCCAGACCCTTCCGCTCGGCCTCGGCGAAGAATTTCGTGCCGTTCGCTTTGCGGCGACGGCTGAAGGCGATCAGCCGGTGGCGCGGCAGGATTGCTTTTAGCCGCTCCTTGCGCTCGAGAAGAGGCTGTTTGCGCAAATCAACTGCGTTCTGAAACATGAGATCGAAAGCGCAATACAGGAGCTTCGCTTCGTGACGCAGCGCGTTCTGAAGCAACTGGAAATGTGAGACGCCATCCTTACCGATCGCGACAAGCTCACCATCGATCACAGCGTCGCCCTTCACGCCCTCCAGCGCTTTGGCGACTTCAATATAGCTGCGGCTGATGATCTTGCCATTGCGGCTGTAGAGCGCAACCTTGCCCCGCCGAATTTCCGCGATCATCCGAAAGCCGTCATACTTGTCCTCGAAAACCCAGCCGGGGTCGTCGAACGGCGCATCAGTGAGCGTAGCGAGCATCGGCTGCAGGGGCTTGGGCAGGGTCGACGTCCGGCTCATTCGAGGCCAATCCTTAAGAGCACGTTGCGAAATGCATGGACGTCCTTCAAGGATTAGGGAACGCTTCGGGACCCCGTCGTGTTCCGCAGCATCGTGGCGTGCGAGACGTTGAGGATCGACCGGGCGAGCGCGGATCAGACCTATGGCCAGAAAACTGAAGACCTATCAGACTTCGCTCGGCTTCTTCGATCTGGCGATCGCCGCTCCCTCCATGAAAGCGGCCCTCGAGGCCTGGTGCGCCGACAGCAATCTCTTCCACCAGGGCGCGGCGAAGGAAAGCGACGATCCGGACGTCATCGAGGCGACCATGGCTGCGCCGGGCGTCGTTCTGAAGAGACCGGTCGGCTCCAACGGACCATTCAGGGAGCATGCCGAGTTACCTAGAGTAGATCGAACGCTACGAGCACGATGCTCTTCGATTTGCCCTTGAGCTCGTTCTGCAGCACCGAGAAGTCGGTCGTGCCGTCGGCGGCCGGTACTACGATCTCGCCGTCCACCACCGCCGAGTTCGCCTTGATCCGCCAGGCGTCATGAGCGACCTTCTTGAAGCGATGCGTCCAGTCGTGGCCGCGCCGGGTGAAGATCTTCGCCGTCTCGTTGGCCAGATGGACCTGAACGCGGTAGCCGTCGAACTTGATTTCGTGAATCCAGCGCTCTCCGGTCGGCACCTTCTCGATCGAGGTGGCCAGGGCCGGTTCGATGAAGCCGGGGAGAGGCGCCTTGACGCCGATAGCCGCCAGCTTTTTACGCTGAAACGCCACTGAAGGACTCCACGCTACAGCCGATTCAAATTGGCACAGTTCGAATCGTTCCGGAACCTGCGAATCCTTGTCGCGTTGCTTCGATGTCACAACAGGAGGCACCGATGACGGTAGCGAAGAAGAGCAAGACGGCGCGCGGACGAAAACAGGACCGGGCACGGGTGGCCGGCGGGCAGGACTACGAAGTGCAGTACGAGGCGAAGAAGACAGGGAAGTCGTCAGCGGCGGTGAAAAAGGTCGTCAAAAAGGTCGGAAACGCGCGCAAGCGCGTGGAGAAGCGGCTAGGCCGCTGAGTAGGAGAGGCGGGCTAGCGTCCTACGATAGCGGCCGACCTTCTAGCCAGAGCGGCATTCAGGGCAGGTATCACCAATCGAGTCCAACAAGTCGCGAACCGCGGCCTCCGCTGCTTGACGGGATACGCCTTCCGGCAAGTCTCGACGGGCGATATCGAAGGCCCGCTCTCGGGCGTGCGGATCGGCGCGGTCCTGCATCCAACCGTGCTCCTCGCACTCGCGGATGGCGCCGGCTTCGTTCAGCACGTTGATCGCCCAACCGTGCAGGGTGCGGATCGCCGGCCGTCTCTGCCCGGTCATCAGCATTGAAAGTTCTCCCACGCTGAGACGAATCGTTTAGTCCCGCAGACGTTCCCCATCGCTAACACACGACTGGGATTCCGGATCGTGGGATCTCGTGGTCTTTCGAAAGTCGAATTTTCCGCCCGACCAGGCGCTAGGGTGGGCAAGAACGAATTGAAGAAACCGTTTTTTCGACACTTCAGACGTCCGAGTTCAGGTGGTTGCTCCTTGTCCGTTTTGCGTGTGCGGCTGTCGCCGCACCGGGCTTCTCGTGAACCGAGCCGCGCAGCGTCTCGGCCTTGCGGCTTCGATCCCTCGCGCGAGCAGATCACGCCATCGCGGGGCAGAAATGAAAAACCGGACCTTTATGCAGCAGCCACCTGCACAAAGGTCCGGCCTTATCTTAGCGTGCCGCGATACCGAACGGCTGCAAAGGACGCTTCATATCCTTTGGGAGGGTCTCGCTGTTCATCCGGGTTGCGACCCGGAGGCGGCAATAGATCAGTAGCCGATACGACTACTTCTTTTTCTTTGAAGTCTTCTTTGCCACCTTCTTGGTGGCTGCCTTCGTGGTCTTCTTTGCCTTCTTCGCTTTCTTGGCCATGTCGTCCTCTGTAAGAATTGGTTCTCAGTGAACATGCCCACGCCGTGCATAGACATGCGCACGAGTGAGACGTTATCACAAAAGCAAAATTGATACCAAGCAGACGTGAAGCCGCATTGAGTCGCTCGCCGGAGGCACTCGCTCTCGGGTCCGCCGGTTCCGGCGTCGCTATCACTGCCCTTCGGGTCGGGTGCCTTCTTAACCGGTCTCGCGACTGCACTCGGTCCCGGGTCCCGCCGCTACGCGTCGGCGCTATGCTGACCCTCCTGCGGGTGCCTCTTTTGCTGCGTCCCGAGAGTGGTTTTCGCTTTCGCTCCGTCCACACGCCTCTCTTCCATTATTGCGAGACTCCTATGAAAATGCTGGGCGGTTCTCGTATCCTTGCCTGCATCACGTTCGCTCAGGTTTTGGCGCGTGCGGCCAGGGCCGCACCGGGCTCTCGTGTTGGGGTGGACGGCCCCCTTCCGCCACAGTGCGTGGCAAAAAGAGGTCGTCGCTGACCTCAAACGAAGGAGCCGCCCGTGGAAACGATTGTTCGCATCGGTCTGGATACGTCGAAGAGTGTGTTTCAGCTGCATGGCGTTGACGAGACCGAGCAGCCGGTTCTGCGGCGTAAGTTGAGACGGGGGCAGGTTTTGGAGTTCTTTAGTCGTTTGCCGCCCACATTTGTCGCGATGGAGGCTTGCGGGGCGTCGCACTATTGGGCGCGGGAGCTGCAATCGCTCGGGCACGACGTGGCGATGATTCCGCCTCAATATGTCAAACCGTACGTGCAGCGCGGGAAATCCGACGCTGCGGATGCCGAGGCAATTTGCGAAGCGGCAAGCCGGCCGAAACTGCGCAAGAACTTTGTGCCTATCAAGAGCCCTGAGCAGCAGGGTGCACAGATGCTCGCGCGTGTGCGCAACCAGTTCATAGGCAGGCGTACCCAACTTGCCAATTCGATCCGCGGCTACGCCGCGGAATTCGGCTTTACCGCGCCCAAGGGGCTTTCGCGTCTTCAACAATTGCTGATCGACATTCAGGCCGATGCAACAGTCCCCGACCTGGCTAAAGAGTTGTTGGACGCCTTGGCAGTTGAGCTGGCGCGCGTCGACGACCAGATCGCCAAGCTCGATAAGAAGCTCATGCAACTCCACCGGAGCAACGAGATGAGCCGACGGCTGGCGGCTATCCCGGGCGTCGGTCCGATCGGTGCGACGCTGCTGTCAATCAAAGTCGTGGATGCTCGAGGGTTCAAGTCGGCGAGAAACTTTGCCGCCTGGCTCGGCCTGACCCCAAAGAATCATTCGACGGCTGGAAAGAACAGGCTTGGCGTGATTACCCGCGCCGGCGACGGCATGTTGCGAACCGTTTTGGTGGCTGGGGCGACGGCTGTGATCGCAGATATGCGTCGCCGGGAAACTCGCTCCTGGCCTTGGCTGAAAGACATCATCGCGCGCAAACCGCCGAAACTGGTGGCCATAGCGTTGGCAAACAAGCTGGCGCGGATCGCCTGGAAACTGATGGTCAGCGGCGAGCGGTACCGGCCTGCAAGCAGCGTCATGCCGATGCCGACATAGACTTGAACGAAATGCAGAGCTTGGCGCCAGACCGGCAGGTTTGACGCTGGGGGCGGAACTTGCAGGACAGGAAGAGGTGGTACGTTCGGCGCAAGCCGGTCAGTGAAATGCTCCGCTCGGTTTACCCGCAGAAAATGCCGCTCTCGTGTTTGGATCTCACTGTCCGCGAAGCCCATCTTGGCCGGTGGTCGCAAGACCCGAAAACAGGCCGGACATATGAGCGCAAGCGATCCGAGCATGCTGCCAGAGCCATTTCTTGCAAGTCGGGGGCCAATGGTATGGACCCCGCCCTCGCCGCGGTGGAATCTCGAGCGTCAACTGCAGTGAAGGAGGATATCATGCAGGTCGTTCGTATAGGTCTAGATCTGGCGAAGTATGTCTTCGAAGTTCACGGCGTCGACAACCACGGGAAAGTCGTTGTGCGAAAGAGGTTGCGTCGCGATGCGGTGGCCGGCTTTTTCGCCAATTTACCGGCCTGCCTGGTCGGCATGGAGGCTTCCAACGGGGCACACTATTGGGCTCGCGTGCTCACCGCGCTTGGCCATCAGGTCCGACTGATCAGCCCTCAGTTCGTGACGCCATACGTCAAGTCAAACAAGAACGACCAGAACGATGCGGAAGCCATCTGCGAAGCGGTCGGCCGTCCGTCCATGCGCTTCGTGCCACCGAAATCAACCGATCAGCTGGCGGTACAGGCTGTCCACCGCATTCGCCGACGCCTGGTCGCCGACCGGGTCAGGCTCGCCAACCAGATTCGCGGTCTTCTGTCCGAGCATGGCATTGTCATTGCCCGTGACATCGCGCAGCTGCGGCGCGGCCTCGCTGTCATCGTAGGGAACATCAATGACGGCCTCAGCGAGATGCTCCGAGCGCTCATGAGGGAATTGCAAGAGGAGTTGTCCGAGCTTGATACCCGCGTTGCAGCGTATGACCGGCGGATAAGGGAAATCTTCCGTACGAATGAGCAGTGCCAGCGGCTCGGCAAAATCGAAGGCATCGGACCTGTGACAGCAACAGCCTTGATCGCAGCCGTAGGCGATAGAAGCTGTTTCAAGAACGGCCGCCAGTTCGCGGCTTGGCTTGGCCTGGTGCCGACGCAGCGATCCAGTGGAGGGCGGGCCCGCTTGTTCGGCATCAGCAAACGCGGCGATCGATACCTGCGGACGCTGATGATTCACGGAGCTCGCGCCGCTTTAAGCCGGGCCACTGGCAAGCAGGATCCGCAAAGCCTCTGGCTCGGCAAAATCCGACAACGGCGCCATCCCAATGTCGCGGCCGTGGCTCTTGCCAACAAGAACGCGCGGATCGTGTGGGCTATGCTCACAGGCGACGCAGCTTATGCGCCGGCGCTGTCGGTGAAGGCGGCCTGAAACGAAGCGGCAATCAAGGAAAGGAGGTCTCACCCGGCAATTGCAACAAATGGCAGGAGATGGCGAAAACGGTCACCCCGTCGCTTCCCGAACCTGATGTGTGGACCGGCACGGCTTGCGCCGATGTCTCGGGGCCGTTGAGGTGGAAGCCGGCGAAAACCATCGAGGCTCGCGGCGGAGACGTTGTCCAGCCGCATCAAGAAGCCGGATATACGTCTGCAGTTGTGACCGTCGATCCTGATCAAGCCGGTCGTTGCAATCGGGCGGGGTCCATATACGTCCACATATGAACCGAGCCGCGTCTCGGCCTTGCGGCTTCGATCCCTCGCGCTAGAGCTTTGGTGCTCCTCGCCGGGGGCACTCGGGAAAGGGGCTCGCCTGCGGCGATCGCTATCACTGCCCCGTTCCCGGGTGCCGCTATTGAACCGGTCTCGTCGCTGCACTCGGACCCGCGTGCCCCTTCGGGTCGCTATGCTCACGCTCTCCGGGTGCCATTTTCCGTTGAGGTGATGCGCCGCTGGCGCACGCCTGATCGGGCCTGCGACCCTCAGGCAGATTGCGAAGAGGCTGAGAGTAAGAGTGCAGGCTGTTTTTCCGTGACGGGTTACAAGCTGCGAGAGAGGCTCGGGTGCCCGTCGCGGAGACCCGCGATGTCAAACCCCAACGCTTGCGCCCGCGCCGGCAAGGACCGGGCGAGCCTTTACACTGAAATCACCGACAAGATCATCGCGGGACTGGAGGCCGGCCGTATCCCTTGGGTGCAGCCGTGGGGAACGGCGGCAATCAAGGCGCCGCTCGCCATGCCGCGCAATGCTTCGACGCTGCGTGGTTATTCCGGAATTAACGTGCTGATTTTGTGGGGTGCCGTTATTGAGTGCGGCTTCTCCAGCCAGAGCTGGCTGACTTTTCGTCAGGCGCTCGGGCTCGGCGGCCATGTCAGGAAGGGAGAACGAGGTACGACCGTTGTCTACGCGGATCGCTTCATTCCCGAGGACGAGCGTCGACGTACCGCAGAGACCGGGGAGGAGCCGGGCACGATCCCGTTTCTCAAGCGCTTTACCGTTTTCAACATAGAGCAGTGTGACGGCTTGCCCGAGGACGTCGCTGGCTCGGTCGTCCCGCCACCACCGGATCAGATCGCACCGCAGGCTGAGGCCTTGATTGCCGCAACCGGCGCCGACTTCCGGATTGGTGGGGCGCGCGCCTACTACAATACGAGCAGCGATTTCGTTCAGGTCCCGCCGCCGGCGGCCTATTTCGAACCCATCAACTGGCATCGGACCGCGTTCCACGAACTGTCGCATTGGAGTGGAGCTGTTTCCCGGCTTGCTCGTGATCTTTCGGGGTCATTCGGCTCCAAATCTTACGCGCGCGAGGAACTGGTCGCCGAGATGGCGGGTGCGTTCGTCTGCGCTTCACTTGGCATCGTACCGACCGTGCGCCACGCCGACTATATCGGCTCCTGGCTGGAGGTGCTGCGTGAGGACAACCGCGCCGTTGTACGGGCGGCGAGCGCGGCGTCGAAGGCCGCCGATTTCCTGCTCGGCTTTCAGCAATGGCCGATCGCCTCTGTCGACGAGGAGGCCGCATAATGCATCCGCCAGCTGTTTCGGCTTTGCCTTCGCGGCGGGGCCTCAGAGCGTGAGAGGACGGGCGGTGCAGTTCGTGACGGGTTGGAGGTCGAGAGAGTCTTTCGGCCGCCCGTCGCGGAGAATCCGACATGGCTCGCGCCGTTCAGAAGATCAAACTCAGTCCATCCCGGGACATTCCCTTCAACAAGCTGGTCTTGAGCCAGTCCAATGTTCGCAAGGTCAAGGCCGGCGTTCTGCGCGATCTGTTCGAGCACGACGACGGCGGCTGCTTCAGGACGTCGTGTTGCTCGACCGCCTCGTAACCGAAAACCTCAAAGCCGAGGCTGAGATGATTGCCGCCGAAGGTTGGAAGTGGATATCGGTCGCCGTGGGTTCCCCTACGGTCACACCCAAGGCCTAAGAGAAATCGAGCGCAGACCTGCCGATCTCTCGCCTGAGGAGCAGGCAACCTTCGATGCGCTGAGCGCCGAGCAGGCCAAGCTCGAAGATGCCGACGAATTGCCCGACGAAGTCGATCAACGTCTCGGCGAAATCGAGACGGCACTGGCGGCACTTGAAGACTGGCCGATGCTTTACGAAGCGACCGACATCGCCCGAGCTGGTGTCTTCATCAGCATCGATTCCGAAGGACGCCTCCCCGTGGACCGGGGTTACGTCCGGCCAGAGGACGAGATTCAGGCAACTGATCCTGATGGCGCCGAAACGTCGTCGGCCATCTGAAGAAGGCCGACATGGCCAAGGAGACCGAGCGTCTTCTGGATGGCTCGGGCTGGTTGCCGGAGCCTCTCCGTCCGATCGATTCCGATACGGCACCAGTGGCTCAGGACGGCGAAGCGGGCCCGCTGCCCGAGTCCCTCGCCGACGAGGAGGATTCGGAAATCGTCAGCGATGATGATCCGCGACAACTCGATGCGGCTGAGTGACATCATGTGGCGGGACGGCTGAAGCTGTCCTGCGATTGTTCGGGGACCTGTGTGCAGCGCCGGTCCCCATTTTATGCCCCAGGTCTGAGAGGGAGAGCCGAGCCGGGAAGGGTTTGAGCCGTCGAGGTCAGAGGAGAGCGCCTGGCGGTTCGACCCTTCCTGCTCTCCGAAAGAAATCCTGCCATGACCGAATCTCTCGCTGGCGGCGCTGCCGCCGCGCCGCTTTCGTTGCGCGCCGCTGCAACTTTCACCTCCGCTGCTGTCAGGGCCGCGCGACAGCTCCTGGCCGAGCTCGGACGCGGCCGGCGCATCGATGCCGCTGTTCTGCGTAGCGCCATGGAGGCTGCCTTCGGCGCCGCCGACGCGACCGGCGCCTGGAACTGGAAGACCGCCTATGATGTCTGCGAGGCGGCAGCCGTTCTGTTTCTTTGCAAGTTCGGACCCGCCATGCGGGCCAGGGCTGGCGCGACGGCTGCCATGCTGCCGATGCGCGCGAAGATCGCGAGCTGTTTGCCGATCCATACGCGGCGTTCCGAGGACAGCCAGGCGCTTCAGCGATTCTCGACGCCGATCCCCCTTGCGCTACCCCTCGTCACGCCGGCCGCGGTCGATTTCATTAGGCACCGCGCGAAGTCGCGGTCGACCGGCGCCGTTGCGCCTCGCTCATCGTCCTCTTCGATCAGCGCAGCGCCAGAAGGCGTTGAACTTGCATTCGAGGTGGCCGAATGGTCGCCGCCGGAAGGCGTCCGGCTGACCGATGCGCTTTACGGGGAGGACGGATTGCAGTCGATCCATATCCCGGGATCGCGCATGCATCCGACGATACTCGTGCAGTCCGCGGCAATGGCGTCCGTCGCGCCACCGAAGCCGACCTATCGTCCGCACCTGCCATCGAGCCTGGTGGCGGATGGACTTCTGTCGAACGCGCAGCTCGAGAGCGTGATCTATGCCGGCGAAGCGCATTCCGAGTTTCTCGCGGGCTCCTGGACGGTCGACGCCACTTTTGAAGTTGTGGCTGCCGCGCGCAAGGGACGGCAGGTCACCGGCATCCTGCTCGACAACTGGCTCAAGGGCAGCCGCTGGGCGGTCCGGATCAGCAAGTCCGACAAGCTGATTGAGGACGCGCAGCGCGACTGGTCGGCGCTGGGCATGGAGCGATTGCTTGTTACGCCTCTGTGCCGATTTAGCCGGGACACCCCGATCCGGCTTTCGGAAGGCATCCTATTTACCACCTACGCCACGCTACGGACCGACGAGCGCGGCGAAAAGCTTTCGCGCGTCAGGCAGATCGTTGAATGGTTGGGCTCGGACTTCGACGGAGTGATCGTCTTCGACGAGAGCCACGCCATACAGAATGCGGTCGGAGGCAGGGCCGAGCGCGGCGACCAGGCGGCCTCTCAGCAGGGGCGCGCGGGCTTGAGGCTTCAGCACGCCTTGCCGAATGCACGCGTGGTTTATGTGTCAGCGACCGGGGCCACCACGGTTCATAACCTCGCTTATGCCCAACGCGTCGGCCTTTGGGGCGGCGCCGACTTCCCGTTCGCCACACGCGTCGAGCTCGTCGAAGCGATCGAGCAGGGCGGCGTCGCGGCCATGGAGGTGCTGGCGCGCGACCTCACGATGCGCCACCGTCTCCGGGCTCACGGCCTCTTTGGGGAGATCATCTCCTGGAAGCTCCGCATATTCGTGCCTACGGACTCGAGCGGCGTCGAGATCCTGTCGAGGGTGCTCGGCACCTATCCAGTGGCGCGCATCAGTGCGCGGGAGGCCGCGTGATGCCCCACGATGCTTCCGAACTGGCACGCCGCCTCGCGCGCGAGGCCGAGGCGGTGTGCCGACACTATCTCTCCAATGGCAAGCGAGCAGGGCGATACTGGGTGGTCGGCGACGTCCACAACATGCCGGGCCGCTCGTTGTTCGTGCGTCTCCAGGAATCGCCGAAGGGCGCCGCCGGCAAGTGGACCGATGCTGCAACCGGCGAACATGGCGATCTCCTCGACGTCATCCGCGAGAGTCTGGCGTTGCGAGACTTTCGCGAGGTCGCCGAGGAGGCGAGGCGGTTTCTGAAACTGCCTCGTCTGGAGCCGCAGCTGGCTCCGAAACCCGTTCATCCAGGTGTAGTGGCCGGATCGCAGCAAGCTGCCCGTCGGCTCTTTGCAATATCCAGCCGAATCGAAGGGACGCTAGCCGAGACGTACTTGCAGCGCCGGGGGATAACCCGCATCAACCATGGTGGCAGCTTGCGCTTCCATCCTCGTTGCTACTATCGACCGGACGAGCATTCGCCGACAGAAACCTGGCCGGCGATGATTGGCTCTGTCACGGACTTCGAGGGACGGATCACGGGCGTGCATCGCACCTGGCTAGATCCACACGGCTTTGATCGCGTGCGGCTCGGCAAGGCCCCGATCGACACACCACGACGGGCCATGGGCGACCTGCTTGGTAACGCCGTTCGCTTCGGCGTGGTGGACGACGTGCTCGCTGCGGGCGAGGGGATCGAGACCATGCTGTCATTGCGCTATGTACTGCCGACCTTGCCCATGACCGCTGCTCTCTCGGCCAATCACCTCTCAGCCATGTTGCTGCCGTCTGGCCTACGCCGACTCTATATCGCCCGTGACGCAGATGCCGCCGGAGATGCCGTACAGGCTATTCTCACCCAGCGCGCAGAAGGCGCCGGCATTGAAGCGATCGCATTGTCGCCCCGGCTGGGCGACTTCAACGAAGATCTGCACATCTTCGGCCTCGAGGCCCTCCGAGCAGCGTTGCTACTTCAACTCGTACCGGAGGACGTCGTCCGTTTCCTGCATTCGTCGATGGCAACCGCGGAATAGCCCCGGCAATTCGATGGGCGTCGACAGGTCGGTCGCGGTGCGGCCACTGCCGGAAGAGGACGCGACCACGGCCTTCTAGAGGGCGATCGGACGGCAAGCGGCTCGGGCCGGCAATGGCTGCGTTCGGCTATTTTCCGCCGCGCGCCGGAGATGCGAAGGCACATAAGCCATCTGGGGAGCGCGCTTTGCATCGCGAAGCAAAATAGCCGGTCTTCGCCATCCTTCGCTGCGCTTCGGCCCTCCGCTCTGCTCCGGGTTCTGGCCCGTTCCGCCTGCCGTCTGAGTGATCGCCACGAAGGCCGCGATGGTCGCGGTCAATCCGGCAAAGGACCTCCCCGATGACCGACCACGACGATATTGAACCGCCGTACGCGATATCTCCGACCGACCACGCTATCACCGAATTGCAGCTCTTCGGGTACCGCCCGTTCGACGAGCAGCCCGATCCACGGCCGCTTCCCGACGGCAAAATCGTTGCTGGCGCGGTTATTGACATCTTTGATGCCCTGGTCGCGACGTTGAGCGACACTCGGCTCGAGCCGGACCTCGACGATCTGCTCTGGTCGACTGTCAACCTGTTCCATCGTGCCGTCGACCGCATCGAACGCCAACTCGACGACAACGAACTGGCGCAGCAGAAGAGCCAGCGCGAGCAGGACGGCTCCGAAGTTCGATCAGTCGAACTTGAGCGCGTGACTGCGGAAGGCATCACACTGATCGAGCGCCGCAATTGCCTGGAGCTCTTCCGCGACCAAGCCATCGAGCGCTTTGAGACTCAAACCGGCACATTCTGGCGCCCCCGAGCGCGAGAGAGGCAGTCCTCCTCGGAAGTCCTCAATCCAGCCGTCGGCATTCGGCCTAGCCCACGCAGCCGCGGCGGAGCGGTGTTACCTCGATCCGTTCTTGAGAGACGATACCGCCCTTTGCAGGAGATTGTTTCTCTTTCTGCGCCAAATCGTTCCGACCTCTTGTTCGTCAAAACCAAGATAGCCACGCTTCTCCGTAAGATTGTGGTTCAGCACGCGGACGCACGTCGCCTCGTTGATGGCTTGATCTGGCCAAAGACCGGCTTCGCCTCGATCGTCTGAGCCGCAACGTCGTTGATGCGACTTTCTTCCCCTGGGCTTCGCCCATTCCTCGCGAGACAAGAAAGTCGCCACAACGACGTCCTCCGCTGCGCTCCGGCCCGAGTCGGGTGCGTCGCCGATCGTCCTCGGCCCTAGATCGCCATCGAGGCCGCGATGGTCGCGGGCTCGAAACATAACAGGAGAAGTAACATGGCTAACATCGGTTCTTTCAAGAAGGTCGGCAACGATTTCCAGGGCGAGATCGTCACCCTGAGCCTGCAAGCCAAGGGGGTCCGCATCGTCGCCGAGACCAACCGGTCCAACGACAACGCTCCCAGCCACCGCATCTATGTGGGTCGCGCGGAGATCGGTGCGGCCTGGTCGAAGCGATCGGAAGAGGGCCGCGACTACCTCTCGCTCAAGCTCGATGATCCCTCGTTCAACGCGCCGATCTACGCAAGCCTGTTCGACGACGAGGGCGGAGAAGGCTACACCCTGCTCTGGTCGCGCCCGCGCAAGACCGGCGACTAAGAGCGCCCCACCAAGCCCCGTCCGGTCCGCCGGGCGGGGCGCTTCGCGGGCAGCCTGAAGCGGCTTACGATTTGCTAAGCCGTGCAGTCTTTTTGAGCAGGTCCCCCGGTTCGACCCCCAATGCTTCAGCAATTGCCCGAATCCTTTTTAGCTGAGTGCAATGGGGCGGAAGCAATGCCTGAATTCGACTGGCGGTCGCCGGATTCCTACAAGAGCCTACAAGACGCGGAAGTCACCGACATCGCCTGGGAATGTCTTCGTCGTAAGGCCGACTATCGGCGTGAGTACGAGGTGATGATTGCCAACAGTCCGAACGGCGAAGTGACTGACGCATTCAGGAGGAAATGGGGCATCTGCTTTCGCCCATGACCCACAGGGGGCGTTCGACCAGAAGACGATCTTTTGGGCGCCCGAGGTTCTAGGGCGGTCGTTCCGGTCAAGGTTGCCTCGACCGCCGATCGCAGTTCAGCGTCTCAGCCGCTGCTTGACCTTGCAGCAGGTCAGGAGCGCCGCACTGTCGACGGCTGGTGCGCCGTGCTGCGCATCGGTGCGGTAGATCACCGCGTCTGTTCCAAAGAGCCGCCGGTGCTCGACTCGAAATACGCAGCCGAACTGCCGTTTGATGGCGATTTCGGCGCGCGCGCCTATGCAGCCCGACGGCTGTGGCGCGCGATGAATGGTCGCGGGCCAGGTCCGGCATTTCACACACTGTCCAAACAGCGGCGCGAACGTCTGAGCGCCGCGATGCGCGCGCTCGATGCGCATAGCGCCGGCGGTAGCTATCGCGTTATCGCCGAAGCGCTGTTCGGCAAAAAGCGCATCCCCGAAGACGCATGATCTGCGCAATCGAACGATCCGCCTGGTACAAGGCGGCATCGCATTGATGCGCGATGGTTACCGCAAACTCCTGCGGCCCGGGCGCAAGGACGAGTAGCGCAGTCCCAAGGGTGCCGAAAATCGCTCCCTCAAGATTCGGCATCCCCCTCCGAGATCCTGCCCCTCCATGATGACCGCACAGCCGCCGGCCTAGCCGAGCGTAGTGCGATGTCCTCCTGGAGCTCTCAAATGTCCGATCCGATGGCCGGTCTTCCCCCGCGCTTCCTGCGTACACCTGAGGCCGCGCGCTATCTTGGCTTGTCAGGTCGCACGCTCGAGAAGCACCGCACATACGGCACCGGACCGACGTATCGGAAGATCGGCGGACGTGTCGTCTACGCCGTCGATGATCTGAAAGCGTGGGCCGACCGCGGCGCCAAGACGTCAACGTCGGACCCCGGGAAAGGGACCGTACTGCCAGCCAAAAAGCACCCGGCGCTGCGCCCGTATGCGGGCCAGGAACGTCGCTGATTGTCGCGTGAGAGCAATGACCATGCGGCGCGGACGCCATTCCGAGCGCGATCAGCTGGAGCTCTTTCGGGCGCTTCCCAGCGATCTTGCGCCCCGAGACGCGCAGGATCTGATGGCTTATCCGTTCTTCTCTCTCGCAAAGACCAAGCGGATCGTGCCGATCGATTTCCGCGCGGGTGCGATCGCAATTCGGGTCGAAGCCGTTCCGGAACACGGCATGGCGACCATTTGGGACGCGGACGTTCTGATCTGGGCCGCGTCCCAGATCGTCGAAGCCCGTGACGCAGGCTTGAAGACCTCGCGCCTGATGGCTGCAACGCCTTACGAGATTCTAACGTTCGTGGGCCGCGGCACCAGCGCACGCGACTACGACCGGTTGAAGGCGGGTCTCGACCGACTTCAATCAACGACCGTGCTGACGTCGATCCGCCAGCCGGCAGAACGACGACGGCATCGCTTCTCCTGGATCAACGAATGGAAGGAAACGGTCGATGCAAATGGTCGCCCATTTGGCCTCGAATTGATCCTGCCTGGCTGGTTCTATGCCGGCGTCATCGATGACGCGCTCGTGCTGACGATCGACCGCGCCTATTTCGATCTGACGGGCGGCCTTGAGCGCTGGCTTTACCGGCTCGTGCGCAAGCACGGTGGACGCCAGGACGGCGGCTGGAGTCTTGATCTTGTGCACCTCCATGCCAAGTCGGGCATTCTCTCGCCGCTCAAGCACTTTGCTTACGACGTACGTCAGATCGTCCAGCGACAGACATTGCCCGGTTATGAGCTCCTGCTCACGCGAGACCGGAACGGCAGCGAGAGACTGAACTTCGCGCCTACGCCTGTTGATCCCTTAACGGCACGCCTGCGCCGGCGCGGTCTCATTCAAAATTCGGAGGACAACCTGTGAATCAGCTCGTGCTATCGCGGACCGCAACCCTCGTGCTATCGGGGACCCGACTCTCGTGCTATCGAGGACCGGAATCGGACTTAAGAGGTTGTTTCTCCGCGTTTTCTAGCCGCTCTAACTTTACTAACATACTGACACTAACTTCTTGTTGTGAATCAGTACGTTGTGAACAAGTCGGCCGCGCGTGCCTTGAGGATGCCTCATGCATCCACTCTCTCACGCGCAAAGCTTCGCTGCAATACGATTGTTGTCGCCAATGCACGCGCGCCAACGCGATCGCGCGCAAATCTTCGCGATCGTTGACGTCGACATCATCACCTGATGCGCGCCACGTCCTTTTGCGGCCACTCGCTCGTCGAGGAGAACGCGCTAATATCCGTGGTTGGCGCGATGGCCACCACAAGCCAGAATCTGAGGAATGGGCGGTCAGGCTAACCTGCGTCGTGCATGATGGCTTCAATCGCCTGCATGAAGCCGCCGGCAAGAAAAGTTGCGATCTCACCCACATCCCCGTCTCCTCGGGAGACGCTGCTCCGCCGTGGCGGAAGGAAAAGGCGCGCGTGGAAGCGGCCGGGTTGCGGAGGCCCTTACATCACCGCAGCGACCCGGCCGCGCTTGCCGCCGGCGCCAAATCGGAAGGTGGTGCCATCGATCCAGATGTGCAGCAGCACGGCGAGCGCGCGCGCTACCGCGGTTGCCGCGCGCTTCAGACCCTTCTTCCTGGCCAGCCGCAGGCCCCACAGTCGCAGCTTGAAATTCTTCGGAATGCGCGTGAGAATCGCGATCGCCGCCTCGTACAGCATCGCCCGCGTCAGCTCGTCGCCGCATTTGGAGATGCCGCCGATGCGATCGGTCTGTCCGGATTGATAACGCCGCGGCGTCAGGCCGAAATGTGCGCCGACATTGGTCGACTTCCTGAATCGCGCCGGATCGTCGACAGTGGCGCGGAAGGTCAGCGCCACCAGTGCGCCAACACCGGGCACCGTCATCATCCGCCGCACGGCATTGTCGCTCCGCGCCGCTGCCAGCGCGAGGCGCTGCAGCTTTGCCAGCTGCAGCCGCATGGCAGCTCGGGCGTCCAGCAACGGTGCGACAAGGGCCTCCAAATCCCTCTTCCCGGCCACGATCTCGCGCACCCGCGCGTCAAAGCGGCCGACGGAGATCTCGCCGACCTTGAGGCCGAACGGGCGCAACAGGCCGCGGATCATGTTCTCCATGTCGAGCACCTTGCCGAGCAGCGCCTTGCGCCCGACGAGCAGCGCGCGGCGCATCTGCGCGCCCTCCGACTTGACGTGGACGGCACGGAACCAGCCGGTCCCCATCATCTGGGCGATGCCCTTGGCGTCATTCCTATCGGTCTTGTTCAGCATCGCGTTCAGCGCCGCCTTGGCATGCCGGGTCTCAATGCAAATCACCGGCAGGCCCTTTTCGGAAAGCGCCGTGAACAGCCAGGCCGAGTAGGAGAACGCTTCCAGGCCGACGCGCTTCAGGTGGATGCCCCGTTCCGCCAAAAACAGCTCGATCGCGTCCGGATCGGTCTCGAGTTTCACCTCCCGGACGGCCTGGCCGTCGCCATCGACCACGCAAACGTTTGTCGCCTCCAGCGACACGTCGAGCCCTGCATAGAAGTCCATCGTTCGCCTCCACCGCCGATCGCCGGAACGCACCGCGCGTTCCGTTCGCGAATCGTTGTGAAGCATTCTCGCAGCAGCATGGCCGGCGGGTGGGCACCGGTCAGTACCCCGGCTAACCAGAAATCCTTCGGATTTCTTCTAACACACCTGGCCAAAAGCGAACATGGCGACGCTCGGCAACGGCAGTCCGAGAGTCCAGCCTCGCTTTGCAGGCCATACACATTCTCCACCGAGCCTCAAGCTCACGGCTGCCAGCTCCAGTGTCGGGGAGTCGCCGCATGAGCGATCACACGGAAGTGGAAGTGTTGTGGCTCGAGAAGCGGATCGAAAACCGCATTCGGTTTGGTCGCGTCGTCAAGGAACGGAAGCTTGATCGCCATCGGCGCGTCCTGTCATTTGCGCCCGGCAGCATCTTTGCCTTCGTCCGTTGGACCTCCAATGATTTTGGCACGATCATTTCTCGCATCGACATCTTGCGAGCGGTCGCACCGGGACAGCGCTGCTCGACCGTGCCATATGTGACACCCGGCGGAGAGATTTTGCTGCGTCTCTCAGGTTGGTCGAAAGTCGAGCGCGTGCTGCAGATGATCGATGCCATTGAGGCGCTCGCCATCGATCCGGTTGATGTTGCGCCCGATCATTGGCACCACGTTCATAACCGCCTGTCCGTCAACGAAAACCCACGTTCCTACACGAAAGCGCGCCATCAGGCCTGGCTTCATCGCCAAAAGGTGATGCGATGAGGGGCCGCCTCATGATGGTGGCCGCGACGATTGGGCTCGCTGCTGCGCTCATTGCGACGATCGTCCTGGAGCCGCTTCCGCTTTACATCTGGAACGCATCCGCGAGCGTGCCGATCGGTCTCTACCGCCTCCGACCGGCGGACCAATTCCAAGTCACTGAATTGGTCGCCGTGCAGCCGCCGGAGCCGCTCGCAACCTTGCTCGACCTTAACGGCTATTTGCCCATTGGAGTCCCCATGCTGAAGCGCGTGCTCGCCCTTCCTGGGCAGACCATTTGCAGAACCGGCCTCACGATTTCGGTCGACGACGTCGCGGTGGGCGAGGCGAGGGATCGCGACGGACGTGGGCGGCCATTGCCGAAATGGCAGGGCTGCCGTGTCATCGGAGACGGCGAGCTGTTTCTGATGAACTGGCAGTCCGGCGACTCCCTGGATGGCCGATATTTCGGATTCTTGCCTGCGTCGGCGGTGATCGGCCGTGCGCTGCCCGTATGGACGTGGGAGGAGTGATCGTGCGTGTTCCCCGCTCCAACCCCGCCATTCCTCTGTTCGATCGATTGCGGGGCCATTCCTGCATTCCGATCCAGGTCTGTAAGGCCGGCGCGAGCGCGACAGCACGCTTGGCTCAGTTGGGCGCGTGTGTTTGTGCTGTCCTGCCCGTGCTGCTTCTTCTGACCGCGTCCGACAGTGCTGCTTTGGCCCAGAGCGCATCAGCCGGACGTCAGACAACTAACTCGTTTGCAAGCTTCATCAACGAAGCTTCACAACGTTTTGCTATTCCGCCGAACTGGATCCGATTAGTCCAAAGCATCGAGAGTGCTGGTGACGTGCGCGCCAGATCGCCGAAAGGCGCAATGGGCCTGATGCAAATCATGCCAGCGACCTGGGCGGAACTTCGCGAGCGCTACAATCTCGGGAACGACCCCTACGACCCGCGTGACAATATTCTGGCCGGCACGGCCTACTTGCGCGAACTGCTCGATCGGTATGGCGCGCCTGGCGTGTTTGCCGCGTACAACGCGGGACCAACTCGCTATGAAGAGCATCTCGCAGGCGGCTCTTTGCCAGAGGAGACGCGAGCCTACGTTGCAAAGCTTGCAAATCTGCTTGCCATCGAACTCCCGCCGAGGTGGACATCCAGCGGACAGGCATCAGCAGTTGCGACGCTGTTTGTCAGGCGATCCGATCTCATGAAAACGCTCGACCGGTTACCGGCGCTCATGCCGTCGAGCGGCGTCACGACCGCAATCTCGGCGCCCGATGTTTCGCCCATGGTGCCTCGGCCAATTGGCATGTTCGTCCCTCGATCGCATTCGGGAGCATCGCAATGACCAAGTGTGCGGGTTCGCAAGCCGATGGCGTATGGGCGATGCCTTCGGCCCGCGCTCTACTCGTCGCTTCGCTCCTCACCGAGCCACCCTTCGGGTGTCTCGGCCCTTCGGGTAACGATCGCTATCGCAAGCGCTCGGAAGCAGTGGGGGCTTCGCGAGTTGGCTGCCAATTTGCGGCGGCTCTTTCGGGAACCGGCGAGCGCGAGACCACGAACACGACCAGCGACCGGGAGACCAGGCGAGATAAAAGGGGCTCGCCGGTCGAACCGCAAGCCATTGGCATGGCTTGGGTTCTGGCGTGCCGGTCGGTCGGGACGCGTGCCGCGCCTTGCATTTTGACGAATGTAATCAAGGGCGTTTTCAGCACCGTGTGGGTGTTTAATCGTTTGGAGGCCATGCCGTGAGCGTGCGCGACAGCGATCTGCGTATTCGGCCCGGGCGCATCCGCAGTACCCGCGCGCCGAAGCAAAAGAGCTTTATCAACCAGGTGCTGCGCGCCGCGAAGAAAGCCGGACACACCTCGGGTCAGGTCGTGGCCAGCAGGCGTTCTGCGTCCTATGGGCGCTCGACGTTTGGCCGCGGGCGCCTCGCCTTCAGCCGCGCCAGATTGTTCAGCCCGACACGGCGTGTCATGGTGAAGGCGCGCGTGGTTCGTCACAAAGGACGGGCCTTCCGTTCAGCACCATTGACCGCCCATCTCTCATATCTGAAGCGCGACGGCGTGACCCGGAGTGGTGAGCGGGCCGAGATGTTCGATGCCGGCAGCGACCGCGCCGATAGCGCGGCTTTCGCAGAACGGTGCAAGGACGACCGGCATCATTTCCGGTTCATCGTCTCCCCCGAGGACGCCGGCGATATGACCGACTTGAAGGCCTTTACCCGCGATCTCGCCAAGCAGATGGAAACCGACCTCGGCACGCGGCTTGATTGGGTGGCTGTCGATCATTGGAATACCGACAATCCTCACGTCCATCTTCTGGTTCGGGGAGTAGATGAGGAAGGGGCGGATCTCGTCATGTCCCGCGACTATATCAGCCGGGGCCTGCGTTCACGCGCCGAGGAACTGGTTGCCATTGAACTCGGTCCAAAACCTGAGCACGAGATCCGCAATTCGCTGGAGAGGGAAGTCACTGCGGAGCGATGGACGCGGCTCGATCGGGAAATCCGGCTGGCGGCAGATGAGACCGGCACTATCGATCTTCGCCCACAGAACCATGGCAAGCCCGATCCCGAGATCCGGCGCCTGATGGTCGGCCGCCTTCAACACCTGGAGAAGATGGGCCTTGCTGTCTCCGCCGGGCCGGGGGAGTGGATGGTCGGGCTCGAGGCCGAGCGCAGCTTGCGCGACCTTGGCATGCGCGGCGACATCATCAAGACCATGCACCGCGCTTTTACCGAGCGTGGTGAAGCGCGCGGCATTGCCGACTTCGTCATCGAGGGTGGACAGCCGACGTCCCAAATCATCGGACGGCTGGTCGGCCGTGGATTGCATGACGAACTGACTGGCGAGGCCTACGCCTTGATCGACGGAACAGACGGACGTGCACACCACGTGCGCTTCCGCGGGATCGAGGCCTTCGACCACGCACCGCCGGTCGGGGGCATCGTCGAAGTCCGACGCTTCGGTCAGGCCGGCGATCCGCGGACGACCGTGGTGCTGGCCATCCGCTCTGACCTCGATCTAGCCGAGCAGGTCACCGCGAAGGGCGCAACCTGGCTCGACTACAGGCTGGTCGAACGCGACCCCATGCCGCTGGCCATGGGCGGATTCGGCCGCGAGACCCGCGACGCCATGGGAGCCCGTACCGAGCATCTGATCCAGAAGGGCCTGGCACGGCGGCAGGGCCAACGCGTCATCTTGCAGCGGGACCTCCTGAACACGTTGCGCCGGCGTGAGGTGGAGGAGGTGGCAGCAAAAGTCTCGGCCGACACCAGCCTCCCTTACGTGAAGCCTGACTCCGGGGAGCATGTGGCGGGCACGTATCGCCAGCGTCTGACGCTCGCCTCGGGACGCTTCGCCATGATCGACAATGGGCTCGGCTTCCAGCTCGTGCCCTGGTCGCGCGAACTCGAAAAGCGCCTCGGCCAACATGTCACCGGCGTCGTGAAGGACGGCGGTGGCATCGAATGGGGCTTTGGTCGGAAGCGCGACCTTGGCCTCTAGCAATCTCGCTAGTTCAGTTGCGGAAGGGCGTTCGGGATGTCCGGAACCAAAATACTCTGGGGGCAGGTGATCGTTGTCGGCCTGATCGTCTTGCTGGCCATCTGGGGAGCAACCGAGTGGACGGCCTGGCGGCTCGCCTGGCAGCCTGAGCTTGGGCGGCCCTGGTTCGAACTGTTGGGCTTCAAGATCTATTACCCGCCCGTCTTCTTCTGGTGGTGGTTCGTCTACGACGCCTACGCTCCGCAGGTTTTTGTCGAGGGGGCCTTCATCGCGGCATTGGGGACCTTCGTTTCGATCGCGGTGGCGATCGGCATGTCGGTCTGGCGGGCGCGTGAGGCCAAGAATGTCGAGACCTATGGTTCGGCACGCTGGGCTGATGCGGAAGAGGTTCGAGCGGCCGGTCTTCTTGGTCCGGATGGAGTCGTGCTCGGCAAGCTCGACCGCGACTACCTCCGCCATGACGGGCCGGAGCACGTGTTGTGTTTTGCACCGACCCGGTCCGGCAAGGGTGTCGGGCTCGTCGTTCCTTCGTTGCTGGCCTGGCCGGGCTCGGCCATCGTGCACGACATCAAGGGCGAGAACTGGGAACTGACCGCGGGCTTCCGCTCGCGGCATGGCCGCGTCCTGTTGTTCGACCCCACCAATCCGAAGTCGTCCGCCTACAATCCGCTCCTCGAAGTCCGGCGCGGGGAATGGGAGGTCCGCGATGTCCAGAATGTCGCCGACGTCCTGGTCGACCCCGAAGGCTCCCTCGACAAGCGGAATCATTGGGAGAAGACCAGTCATTCGCTCCTCGTCGGCGCCATCCTTCATGTTCTCTATGCCGAGATGGACAAGACCCTGGCCGGTGTCGCCGCTTTCCTGTCAGATCCGAAGCGGCCGATCGAGGCGACGCTCAAGGCAATGATGACGACGCCGCATCTTGGCGAGCACGGCGCCCATCCCGTGGTCGCCTCGACCGCGCGCGAGCTCCTGAACAAGTCGGAGAATGAACGGTCCGGCGTCCTGTCCACTGCGATGTCGTTCCTGGGGCTCTATCGTGATCCCGTAGTGGCTCAGGTGACCTGCCGTTGCGCCTGGCGCATAGCCGATCTGATCGCAGATAGCCGCCCGACAACGCTTTATCTCGTGGTGCCGCCCTCGGATATCTCGCGGACCAAGCCCTTAATCCGTCTGGTGCTGAATCAGATTGGCCGCCGTCTGACCGAGGACTTGCACGCCCGCGATCGCCGGCATCGCGTTCTGATGATGCTCGACGAGTTTCCCGCACTCGGGCGGCTCGATTTTTTCGAATCCGCGCTCGCCTTCATGGCGGGATACGGCATCAAGAGTTTCTTGATCGCGCAGTCGCTCAATCAGATCGAGAAGGCTTACGGGCCCAACAACGCCATTCTCGACAATTGCCACGTCCGCGTCAGCTTCGCGACCAACGACGAGCGCACGGCGAAGCGGGTATCCGACGCGCTCGGGACCGCGACCGAGATGCGGGCGATGAAGAACTATGCCGGTCACAGACTTAACCCCTGGCTGGGGCACCTGATGGTCTCGCGCCAGGAGACAGCAAGGCCCCTTTTGACCCCGGGCGAAGTCATGCAACTCCCGCCGATGGACGAGATTGTCATGGTGGCGGGAACGGCGCCGATCCGGGCGAAGAAGGTCCGCTACTACGAGGATCGGCGGTTCACCGAGCGGGTGCTGCCGCCGCCGGATCCGGCGAGCGCCGGCCGATCACAGCGAACGGACGGATGGTCAGCGCTTGAACCATTGAAGCCGACGGCAGGCCCAACTCACAAAGCTGCGGAGGCCGAGGAGGACACGGCGAATAGCGGACTCCGTCGTGAGCCCGAACTCCCCGATCACGTCGCGATCGCCAAGGAGACGACCGAACCGACACCGGCAGAAGAATTTGCGGCCGTTCTTGACGACGACGAGGATGCGGTCCGTCAGTCGCGGCTCATACGCCAACAGATGCGCGGTATCGCCCGTCAGGCCGCCCTGGACCCGAATGACGGTATGGAGCTCTGAGGCGATATGCGCGACCGGATGAATGTCTACTTCCCACCTGAGCTTCTGAAGCAGATATCGGATCTCGCCGATCGCAAGAAGCTTTCCCGGTCCGCAATCGTGGAGGCCGCTGTTGCTTCGTTTCTCTCGCCGGACGGCGCGGACAGGCGGGAGGCGGCGTTCGTCCGGCGCCTGGATCGGCTGTCGCGTCAAATGCAAAGGCTGGAGCGCGACATTGGTCTGACGGCTGAAACCTTGGCTCTCTTTATTCGGTTCTGGCTGACGATCACGCCGCCGCTACCTAATGACGCGCAGGCGGCCGCGCAGGCAAAAGGCCGGGAGCGGTTTGAAGGATTTGTCGAAGCGCTCGGGCGCCGCTTGCAAAAGGGGCAAAGCTTTCTGCGCGAAATTCCGGAAGATATCCGCCGTCAGGAACCGGCCGAAGAAACCTGATCGAACCATGTAGACAGACCACTTCGCCGGTCCTTCTTTTTCTACGCCAGCCTACGATCGCAGCGATTTAGCCGAACTGACGAAAAGCTGGTCGCGCTATCGGCTCGCACGAGCTGACAGCAAGAGGGCCAGCATGCAAATTTCCGGGACATGGCGACTCATCGCGCGCGTTTTTCTCCCTTTTGCTGCTGGATACTATCTTTCGTATCTATTTCGAACGATCAACGCTTTGATCGCCAGTCATCTCAGCTCGGATGCCGGGCTTGGGACTGCCGACCTCGGGTTGCTCACGTCAGTCTATTTCCTTGTTTTTGCGGCTGCGCAGATTCCCGTCGGCATCTTGTTGGACCGATTTGGTCCGCGTCGCGTTCAGAGTGCTCTGCTCTTGCTCGCAGCGGTGGGCGCCGGACTGTTCGCAGTATCGACCGGCTTCCTGTCACTTTTGATCGCGCGTGCAATGATCGGGCTTGGCGTGGCGGCGGCGTTGACCGCAGGACTGAAGTCGATCGTCCTCTGGTTCCCCAGGGAGCGTGTCGCCTTGCTTAACGGCTACATGGTCATGCTGGGATCGCTAGGAGCGGTGACCGCTACGGCTCCCGTCGAGCACCTGCTCGCCTGGATGGGCTGGCGACCACTTTTTGAGGTTCTGGCGGCCGCTACCGGTGCGACGGCCATTCTCATCTATGTCGTCGTGCCTGAACGAGGCATTGTCCCATCAACAGCGCGCGTCACCCTTGGCTCCGTTTTCAGCGATCGACGCTTCTGGCGAATGGCCCCGTTGTCGGCGACTTGCGTTGGATCGTCCTGGTCCCTGCAGGGATTGTGGGCATCGCCGTGGCTGACAGATGTAGAGGGGCTTGATCGTGCAAGTCTCGTCAAACTGCTTTTCATGATGTCGATCGTCTTGAGCGGCGGTGCCTGGTTGTTCGGTATGACGGTCCATTTCATCAAGCGGAGGGGAATCGGGGCGGAGAGGATATTAGTGATGGTAGCAGTTCTGTTTGTCGCAGCCGAGTTAGCCTTGACCTTGCGAGCACCTCTGCCGTCCATTGTGCCCTGGTCCGTAGTCGCCATCGTCGGAACGGCCACTGTGGCCAGCTTCGCGGTGATAGCGGATTACTTTCCGCCTGAGGTAGCTGGTCGCGCCAATGGCGCCCTGAACGTCCTGCACTTCGGTTGGGCATTTTTGGCTCAATTCGGGACTGGCCTGATTCTGGAGCAATGGTCTGTGAATGGTGGCCATAGGCCCGTCCAGGCCTATCAAGTCGCGTTCGGTCTCAACGTAGCACTTCAGATCGCGGCGCTGCTCTGGTTCGCGCTACCTTGGGGCGGATACCTAGCTTCACGGATGAGGTCGACTCCGTTCTTGGCGCCGGCTGATGTCTTCGACCTTGCCCTGTCGGCAACCTCGTATGAGGATTGGGTCATTCTCCCGCCCGCGGAAGACGATGCCGCGTGGTAAACAACACCTCGCCGTGGACGGGTACGATTGAGTGGCCGCCGAATATCAGTCTCAGTCTTCCTTTTTCTACGCCAGCCTACGATCACCGAAAGCGGTTGTTGCGCCAAGTCCATTGGTGCTTTTTCTAATCATCCCCATCTGAGGGCCCTCTGTGGACGCCCTCATTCGGTGGGGACGAACGGTGGCAATCCATTCCTTTCAATCGGAAGCGAGTTCACGCGGCGCACGAATGCTGCGCAGCGCGCTAGGCTCGGCGATTGCTGGCTACCTCGAAGACGAAGCGATCATCGAGGTGATGCTCAATCCCGATGGGCGGCTGTGGATCGACCGGTTGTCGAATGGCCTTATCGACACAGGCGAAACCCTGTCCGTAGCGGATGGCGAGCGCATTGTTCGCTTGGTAGCCCATCACGTAGGCGCCGAGGTGCATGCCGGCGCGCCACGGGTTTCGGCCGAGCTACCCGGGACTGGCGAGCGCTTCGAAGGTCTCTTGCCTCCGGTCGTTGCCGCACCCGCCTTTGCCATCCGCAAGCCCGCCGTCGCCGTGTTTACGCTCGACGACTACGTCGCCAGGGAGATCATGACCTCGGAGCAGGCCAGGATCCTGAAGAACGCGGTCGCCGCACGAAAAAATATTCTTGTCGCCGGTGGGACATCGACCGGCAAGACGACCTTGACGAATGCGCTCCTGGCCGAGGTGGCAAAGACTGCTGATCGGGTCGTGCTGATCGAAGATACCCGCGAACTTCAGTGCAAAGCGCCCAATCTAGTGGCGCTGCGGACCAAAGATGGCGTGGCTACGCTATCGGATCTCGTTCGGTCCTCGCTGCGCCTACGACCTGATCGCATTCCGGTTGGCGAGGTCCGCGGTGCCGAAGCGCTCGACCTGCTCAAGGCATGGGGCACAGGCCACCCCGGCGGCATCGGCACCATTCATGCGGGCAGCGCGACCGGTGCGTTGCGGCGGCTCGAGCAGCTCATCCAGGAAGCCGTCATCACCGTTCCGCGCGCCCTGATCGCTGAGACGATCAACCTCGTCGCCGTCCTTGCGGGCCGCGGCGCTGACCGCCGCCTCGCTGAACTCGCCCGCGTAACAGGGCTTAGTGCCGCTGGCGACTACAACCTTTCATCAGCAGGAGACTGACATGCGTCAGAAAGTTCGCTTTCTTCGAGATTCAATGTTGGGCGCTTTCGGCGCGGTGCTTTTAGGAGCGGCGCCGGCATGGGCGGCTGGCTCGAACATGCCGTGGGAGCAGCCACTCAATCAGATCTTGCAGTCGGTGGAAGGTCCGGTCGCCAAGATCATCGCCGTCATCATCATCGTGGTGACCGGACTGACGCTCGCGTTCGGGGACTCGTCAGGCGGTTTCCGCAGGCTGATCCAGATCGTGTTCGGTCTTTCGATCGCGTTTGCGGCCTCGAGCTTCTTCTTGTCGTTCTTCTCCTTCGGCGGCGGCGTGGTGATCTGATGGATGATCAAGTCACAGGCTTTGTCGTGCCCGTTCACCGCGCGCTCACTGAGCCGATCCTGATGGGCGGCGCGCCGCGGTCAGTTGCGATCGTGAACGGTACGCTTGCGGCAGCCCTTGGGCTGGGATTGCGGCTCTGGATCGCGGGCCTCGTCCTCTGGTTCATCGGCCACATGGCCGCCGTCTGGGCCACCAAGCGCGATCCCGCCTTCGTCGATGTGGTGCGCCGGCATCTGCGCATTCCCGCCCATCTCAACACCTGAGCTCCTGTCCATGATGAACCTTGCCGAATATCGCCATTGCAGCGCGCGCCTCGCCGACTTCCTGCCTTGGGCAGCTCTTGTCGACGAAGGAATCATTCTGAACAAGGACGGCTCGTTCCAGCGGACAGCAAGGTTCCGCGGACCCGACCTGGATAGTGCAGTACCGGCTGAACTCGTCGCCGTCGCCGGTCGCTTAAATAACGCCTTGCGTCGCCTGGGGTCAGGCTGGGCCGTGTTTGTCGAGGCGCAGCGCCATTTTGCAGGGACCTATCCTCCGAGCACCTTTCCGGATGTCGCATCCGCACTGGTTGACGCTGAGCGCAGAGCGCAGTTCGAGGAGGCGGGCGCTCACTATGCATCCAGCTACTTCCTCACCTTTCTCTATCTACCGCCGGAGGAGGGGGCCGCCAGGGCAGAGCAACTGCTTTACGAGGGTCGTGATCGTACCGTTGGAGCGGACGCGCGTGAGGTGCTGCGCGGGTTTGTCGACCAAACAAACCGTGTTCTGCAACTCGTCGAAGGGTTCATGCCGGAATGTACCTGGCTCGATGATCAGGACACGCTGACCTACCTGCATTCGACGATCTCAACCAAGCGTCATCGTGTTCGGGTGCCAGAAATTCCGATGTATATCGATGCGCTGTTGGCCGACCAGCCGCTGACCGGCGGGCTCGAGCCGATGCTGGGTTCGGCCAATGTGCGGGTGCTGACGATCGTGGGCTTTCCTGGGGCGACGACCCCGGGAATTCTGGATGACCTGAATCGCCTGGCGTTTTCGTATCGCTGGTCAACCCGGGCGATCATGCTCGACAAGACCGACGCCACCAAGCTGCTGACCAAAATCCGCCGCCAGTGGTTCGCGAAGAGAAAGTCCATCGGTTCCATCCTCAAGGAGGTCATGACCAACGAGCCGTCGGCGCTGCTCGATACAGACGCCCACAATAAGGCGATCGATGCCGACGCGGCATTGCAGGAACTGGGATCGGATCAGACCGGACAAGCCTTTGTTACGGCAACCATCACTGTCTGGGACCGCGATCCCAATGCTGCAGATGAAAAGCTGCGGCTGGTCGAGAAGGTCATTCAGGGCCGCGATTTCACCTGTATGATTGAAACGGTGAATGCCGTAGAAGCCTGGCTCGGCAGTCTGCCCGGGCACGTCTACGCCAATGTCCGGCAGCCGCCGGTTTCGACCCTCAATCTCGCTCATATGATTCCGATGTCGGCCGTGTGGGCGGGCGAGGCGAGGGACCTGCACTTCAAGGGTCCGCCGCTTCTGTTCGGCAAGACCGAGGGATCAACGCCGTTCCGCTTCTCCCTCCACGTCGGTGACGTCGGCCACACCCTCGTGGTCGGCCCGACTGGCGCGGGCAAGTCGGTATTGCTCGCTCTGATGGCGTTGCAATTCCGGCGTTACCCGAACTCTCAGGTCTTTGCCTTCGATTTCGGCGGGTCGATCCGGGCGGCCGCCCTCGCCATGGGTGGCGATTGGCATGATCTAGGCGGCGCATTGTCTGACGGGAGTGGAAACCCCGTCGCCCTGCAGCCGCTAGCCTGGATCGATGATCCCTCTGAGCGCGGATGGGCCACGGAATGGATCGGCGCGATCCTGGCACGGGAAAAGGTCGAGATCACCCCGGAGGTCAAGGATCATCTCTGGTCGGCGCTGACATCTCTCTCCTCGGCGCCGAGGGAGGAGCGCACCCTGACGGGTCTGTCAGTCTTGCTCCAATCGAACTCTCTAAAACGCGCCTTGCAACCCTATTGCCTCGGCGGTCCATCCGGGCGCCTGCTTGATGCTGAATTCGAGCGCCTTGGCGAGGCGTCGGTCCAGGCGTTTGAGACCGAAGGCTTGATTGGAACAAGTGCTGCGCCGGCCGTACTGGCGTATCTCTTTCATCGTATTGGGGACCGTCTCGATGGCCGTCCGACACTCCTGATTGTCGATGAAGGTTGGCTTGCCCTGGATGACGAGGATTTCGCCGGTCAGCTCCGGGAATGGCTGAAGACGCTTCGGAAGAAGAACGCGTCCGTCATCTTCGCCACGCAGTCACTTTCGGACATCGATGGCTCCGCGATTGCGCCGGCGATCATCGAGAGCTGTCCAACACGGTTGTTGCTGCCGAACGAACGGGCGATCGAACCGCAAATCACCGCCATCTACCGTCGCTTCGGCCTCAACGACCGCCAGATCGAGCTTCTGAGCCGCGCAACGCCAAAGCGCGACTACTACTGCCAGTCGCGTCGGGGTAACCGGATGTTCGAACTTGGGCTTGGTGAGGTCGCACTCGCCTTTACCGCAGCCTCTTCCAAGACAGACCAAGCCGCGATCGCGCAACTCCTCGCCGAACATGGACCCGACGGCTTCGTGCCGGCCTGGCTCCAGCACCGTGGCGTCGCCTGGGCCCTCGACCTGATCCCCAATCTCGTCAATCTGGAGAAATCGCTATGAGGCGTTTTGGCCTATTGGCGGCCGTTGGCACCGTCGCGCTGATGCTTGGCGTCACGGTGCCCGCGCGGGCGCAGTGGATCGTCTTTGATCCCAACAACTACGTTCAGAATGTTCTGACTGCTGCGCGGGAGCTGCAGCAGATCAATAATCAGATCACCTCGCTGCAGAACGAGGCGCAGATGTTGATCAACCAGGCAAAGAACCTGGCAAACCTGCCGTATTCGTCGCTGCAGCAATTGCAATCCTCGATCCAGCGGACCCAGCAATTGCTGGCCCAGGCCCAGCGTATCGCTTATGACGTGCAGCAGGTCGATCGTGCCTTCTCGACCAGCTACGCGCCGGCGATCGGCAGCCAATCGAACCAGTTGCTGATCTCCAACGCCCAATCCCGGTGGCAAAATACTTACTCGGCAACACAAGACGCGCTTCGCGTCCAGGCTGGCATCGTTGGTAATCTCGACACCAACCGCATCCAGACGTCCGCGCTTGTAACATCGAGTCAAGGCGCCAGCGGCGCCCTGCAGGCAATGCAGGCCGGCAATCAGATTCTCGCGCTGAACGCGCAGCAGCTCGCTGACCTCACCGCTGTCGTGACGGCACAGGGCAGGGCGCAAAGTCTGGAAGCGGCTCAGCGCGTCTCTGCCCAGGATCAGGGCCGCGAACAGCTTCGTCGATTCCTGGCACTGGGGCAGGGCTATCAATCCTCCAATGTGCAGATGTTCCACTAATGACCGACATAAGGGCATTCAAGGCGTTGTCGCTGCTTACGACAATCGGCGTGTTGGTCGTCACTGCCTGCACGATTCAGCTTCGTGGCGGAGAGGGTTCTCCGCCGCCGCCGAAGACGGACCAGGCGACTGATACAACCAGCTCTGACCTCGCACGCTGCCGCAGCGTCACTGCGGTGGAAACGGCTGGCTATCAGCATTGCAGGCAGGTCTGGGCCGAAAACCGGCGACGCTTCTTGGCCAAGCAATCCGGTGCCGCGGTTCCTGGCCAAGAAGAACCCGCCCCAGGGTTGGCGCCGGCTCCAAAAGATCAGAGCCGGATCCCGCAAGGATATCCGCAAATGCAGCCGGCGACACCCGAGGCGAGCAGGCCATGACCGGCACCGGAATCATCGACCAGTTCCTCGAAACGTTCACGCGCTATATCGACAACGGTTTTGGGCTGCTCGGTAGCGATGTCGGATATCTCGCAACGACCCTTGCTGCGATCGACATTACGCTCGCCGCGTTGTTCTGGAGTTGGGGGCCGGACGAAGACATCATCGCGCGCCTGGTCAAGAAGACGCTCTTCGTCGGCGTTTTTGCCTATCTCATTGGTAATTGGAACGGTCTGGCACGCGTCGTCTTCGAGAGCTTTGCTGGCCTTGGGCTGAAAGCATCCGGACCAAGCCTATCTGCGGCAGATTTCCTCAGACCCGGAAAGATCGCTCAAGTCGGACTCGACGCCGGCCGACCGTTGCTCGACTCGATCTCCAATCTGATGGGCTACATCAGCTTCTTCGAGAATTTCGTCCAGATCGTCGTTCTCCTGTTCGCCTGGGTTGTGGTGCTGCTCGCCTTCTTCATTCTGGCGATCCAGCTCTTCGTTACGCTGATCGAGTTCAAGCTCACCACCCTGGCCGGCTTCGTGCTCATTCCGTTTGGGTTGTTTGGCAAGACCGCCTTCGCGGCCGAGCGGGTCCTGGGCAACGTCATCTCTTCAGGAATCAAGGTCCTGGTCCTGGCCGTCATCGTCGGGATTGGATCGACCCTGTTCTCTCAGTTCACCGCTGGCTTTGGTGGCAATCAGCCAACCATCGAAGACGCGATGACACTGGTACTTGCAGCGCTCTCCTTGCTGGGCCTGGGTATCTTCGGACCGGGTATCGCAAACGGCCTGGTGTCGGGCGGACCGCAACTCGGCGCCGGCGCGGCGATTGGAACGGGCCTTGCCGCTGGCGGTATTGTTGCCGCCGGCGCAGGCCTCGCCGCCGGCGGTGCCGGTCTCGCTGGCGGTGCGATTGCAGGCGCCGCGCGCGGTGGTGGCGCTGTCATAAGCGGAGCGTCAGCCGCCTATCGAAGCGGCGGCCTTGCTGGCGTCGCGGAGGCGGGCAGTTCGGCTGCCATGAGCCCATTGCGTCGTGCAGCGGCTGCGCTCGGTGGAGGTGGGGAAGCCGGCGCGCAGGCCACGAGCACTTCGGCTGAAGGGCAGCCCGATTGGGCGCGCCGCATGAAACGTGCCGAGACCATTCGGCAGGGTGCGTCGGCAGCCGGCCACGCGGTCCGCTCAGGCGATTCCGGCGGCAGCGGCTCTTCCGTCGATTTGTCTGAAGGAGAGCGCTGACATCTGACACTGAGTTTTACCGCGGTCCCGCAGCCGCATCTCAAACTCGAATTCCACACCAAGCAAAAGCCGATCACCTGATCCGGGGGCAATTATCGATGTTCAAACGACCATCCGTTCATTACGGGCGCATGCCCGAGCCGGTTACGCCGTATCAGAAAGCAGCGCAGGTTTGGGACGAACGTATTGGGTCCGCGCGTGTGCAAGCCAAAAACTGGCGGCTGATGGCCTTCGGCTCCCTGATGCTATCCGCCGGTCTCGCAGGTGGCCTTGTTTGGCAATCGAGCCAAGGCTCGATCACGCCCTGGGTGGTGGAGGTCGACCATCTTGGCCAGGCCCAAAGGGTGGCACCGGCGAATATCGACTATCAACCCACAGACGCTCAGATCGCCTACCATCTGGCGCGCTTTATCGAGGATGTCAGAGGTCTGCCGGCCGACGGCATCGTTCTGCGCCAAAACTGGCTCCGGGCCTATGATTTTACGACTGATCGCGGCGCCGCTGCGCTCAACGACTACGCGCGCAACAATGACCCTTTTGCCAGACTGGGCAAGGCGCAAATTTCCGTCGACGTCTCGAGCGTCATTCGCGCGTCGTCGGAAAGCTTTCGGGTCGCTTGGACTGAGCGCACCTACGACAACGGTTCGTTGAGCTCGACTGAGCGCTGGACCGCGATTCTTACGATCGTGATCGAAACGCCGCGCGATGCCGAACGTCTGCGCAAGAATCCCCTTGGCGTCTACGTCCGCGCCATCAGCTGGTCAAAGGAGTTGAGTCAGTGATCAAGACCCTGTCTGAGGTTCATTCGAACCATCCTGTCGCGCAAGGCAGGCTCAACCTGGCCCGGCGCAGGTTAGTGGCCTTGAAGCGAACAAGTTTGCAGGCTCTCCTGCTTTGCTCATCGGTGCTTGGTGGGTGCGCGACGTACATTCCGCCGGAGATCAGCTATGACGCTGAAGTCCCTCCGTTGCCAGCACCACCCGTCGCTCTCGACGACAGACCAAGAACGCTTCACGTTCCACCCCTCTGGAAACCGGCTTTTGGCGGCAAGTCGGGAGGGAAGGAAGACGCCGAACCCGTGAGCCGGGTCGAGACGGCAAACAGCGCCGCCCGGGTCGAGCCGCGCAAGCGGGGGTATTTCAATGCGGCGCAAATTTACGCCTACAGTCCCGGGGCTCTCTATCAGATTTATGCCGCACCCGGGCAGATCACGGATATCGCACTCGAGGAAGGAGAGCAGTTGACGGGATCGGGGCCGATCGCGGCCGGGGATACCGTGCGCTGGGTCGTCGGCGATACCGAGAGCGGGAGCGGCGACACACGGCGCGTCCATATTCTGGTCAAGCCGACCCGCGCTTCGATCGAGACCAACCTCGTCGTCAATACCGACCGGCGCACCTACCTGATCGAGCTCCGCTCCCGCGAACGGCCATACATGCCATCCGTTGCCTGGTACTATCCAGAATCGGCACGCGAACGATCCCGTTCGGGCGCTCTGAAGCCCGTTCTTCCGGACCCGGTGCAGCGCATCTCCCGCTATGCCATCGAAGGGGACAGTCCTCCCTGGCGGCCGCTCGCCGCATATGACGATGGCCGCAAGGTCTATGTCGAATTCCCGCAAGGCATCGTGCAAGGCGAGATGCCTCCGCTCTTCGTCATCGGTCCAGACGGCAAGACTGAACTCGTCAACTATCGCGCTTACGGCAACGTCTTGATCGTCGATCGGCTGTTTGCTGCCGCCGAACTGCGGCTGGGCGGTGAGCACCAGCAGAAGGTACGTATTGTCCGGACCGACGGGAGGCCGTCGTCATGAACACTCGGAATGTAAGCGATCACGAGCAAGCAGTTCCGCCGGAGACACAAGGGGAGCGGTCAGAGAGCTTCCGCTTGAGAGCAGAGCATCCCCGCGTGACGCGATTGTCGCGGAAGATCCTGGCCGGCGGGAGCGCAGTTGCATTACTTGTCATCGGCGGAGCGGTGCTGTGGTCGCTGCAGAGCAATCATCCACGCAATCAAGCGGCCGATGAGCTTTACAGTACCGACCATCACAATGTTGCCGACGGAATTACGATGCTGCCGAAGGACTATGCCGGCGTTCCGCGCCAGCCAATCCCGCAGCTTGGTCCGCCGCTCCCCGGGGACCTTGGTCGGCCGATCCTTGCCGCTCAGGGCCAGTCGCCGGCGATCGGCGCCGATCCGGAGCAGCAGCGCCGGGAACAAGAGACCGAGGCAGCCCGCACCAGCCATTTGTTCGCTGCGATCAATGGCGGAGCGCGTCCGCCCGCTGCGGCGGTTGAAAACGACCGAGTCACGCCACCGAATGCAACGAGCACTGGCGACGATGGATCTGCGCAGAACGGCCAGGACCGCAAGCTTGCCTTCGTGAACGCCTCTGTGGACCGCCGAGCGGTAAGCCCTGACCGTATCGCCAAACCCTCTTCACCATACATCGTGCAGGCTGGGACGGTGATTTCAGGGGCGCTTATCACCGGGATCCGATCGGACCTTCCAGGCCAAGTGACCGCGCAGGTCGTGGAGAACCTTTTTGACTCACCGACCGGCCGCTTTCTGCTTGTGCCCCAGGGAGCGCGTCTGATCGGGGTCTACGATAGCCAGGTCGCGTTCAGCCAATCCCGTGTGTTGCTTGTCTGGACACGGCTGATCATGCCGAATGGACGTTCAATCGTTCTGGAGCGGCAGCCTGGCGCTGATGCCGCAGGATATGCAGGCCTCGAAGACCAGGTCGACAATCACTGGGGTGAGCTGTTTAAGGCTGCGGCACTGTCCACGTTTCTGGCGGTCGGGACCGAACTGGGAGCCGGCACTGATACCAACAGCAACGACAGCGCAATCATCCAAGCATTGCGGCACGGGGCCTCGGACTCACTGAACCAGACCGGACAGCAGGTAGTTCGGCGCAGTCTCAACATCCAGCCCACGCTGACCGTGCGACCTGGTTTCCCGGTTCGCGTTCTTGTCAATCATGATCTGATACTTGCCCCGTATAGAGGGTGACAACATGCCCAAACTTAAAATAGGAGAGCTTCCAGACGACAAGCCGGTCAAAGTGAGTGCGGAGCTGCCCGCGGCCGTGCATCGTGATCTCATTGCATATGCAGAAGTGCTTACGCGTCAGTGTGGTCAACTGGTCGATCCAACTAAACTCATCGCCCCAATGTTGGCGCGCTTTATGGCCACTGACCGAGAATTTTCTAAACTGAAACGTGAAGGCCACGTACCGGCCACCGAAGGACAGTGATGCTCGTGGTCTCCTCGAAGCCCTTGCCCACGCTAAATCGTTGCCAGCACAGCGAGACGCTGCCCAGTTGGCATCAAGAGCTGAGATATGGCGTCGCAAAGTGTGTGTGCTTTCGAGTTTGCCCCGAAACAGCTCCGATTGCCAATTTTTCCCAGTTTTCAGCGGGGGGCGCTGGGCGTCGACGTGCAGTTATTCGGTCATCTTTCGCGTTACACTGCTCCGGCCATCGACACTGACAGGCACGTCACCCTCGATCGTGGCCCGACGTACGACGCGATGCTGGTCCCCGTAATCGTTGACCGCGTAATGCTGCGTTGCGCGGTTATCCCACAGCGCAATATCGCCCTCTAACCAATTCCAACGCACAGTGTTTTCGGGCGCAGTGATGTGAGACTGGAGCAGATCGAATAGCTTTTGTCCGTCGTATTTGCGGATTCCAATAAAGTGCTTCACCAAGGCGCCGAGCACTAGCGTCCGCTCGCCCGTTTCGGGATGGACGCGTACGACGGGATGCTCGGTCTCAAAAACCGTTCTGGTGAACACCTCGTCAAAATGTTTCTTGTCGACCTCACGGACCCGCGCGATCCCGGCGTAATCGAAGACGTTGCTGTGAACGGCCCATAGGGCCTCGGCAAGCCGTTGTAGCGGCGGCGGCAGACCAAGATAAGCGGCAGCTGTGTTCGACCATACGGTGTCGCCTCCGAACACTGGCATTACAACGGCCCGCAGGACCAAAATCTTGGGATAGGCGTCGGCGAAGGTCCCATCCGCATGCCAAACGTCGGCACGACCGCCGCCGCGAGTGGAGTCCAGTTCGAGGAGCGACGCCATCCCTTTGGTAGCACCGAGCATCGGATGTGGCACTAGCTTTCCGAGACGAGCGGCAAAGCGCTCATGCTCAGCGTCATTGAGATGTCCTTGATTGCGGAAGAAGATCACCTTGTGCTCGAGCAATAAGCTGTTGATCGCGGCGATCGTGTGGTCCGGTAGGTCGCCTGATAGCTTGATATTTTTGACTTCGGCTCCGATGCGCGCTGCACGTTTCACAACATCGGTGCTCGGAATGGCGCCTGCGATCAAAGCGTTTGTGCTCATCTTGCTTTTCCAAGCCCTTGCAGTTCTTCCTCACCCCTTGCGACAAATGATCTTCAGCAAGCATCGTGCCAAGAAAAACGCAAGCATGTACTCGATCATGGGCAGTAAACGAATCGTGGCATTTGGCGCGAGTCCCTCGAACTGAGCCAGTGGTTGGGCCGAGTGACGAAAGAACTCGCTCATCGAGCTCACCCCTTCGAATGTCGAATCGCGAAGCGAGAGCAGGAGCGAGCAAATGGCAGATCTTCAGTCATGCTCTTGTAATCACTAACAGCGTTGAAGAAGGCAGTGCTTTTGTTGAGTTGGCAGAAGTTTATGGTGGTCATGAATTATGTAGTCCGGCCCTGCCGCGCGGAAGCGCGCCTCGAAAATCATCCCACGATTGATACGTTGACGAGACCGAGATTGCGGGCAAGTTCCGTCTCAACTGGCCTATCGCTCACTATGACGATGACGGTTCTTTCTGGGGGCAAATCATTGGCCCGCATATACAAGCGTAGCGGCTCTTGCTTGCTCATGCTCCTAAACTGAGTTGCGCAGCTCGCAACTGTCAAAATGTCGCTGACGTGAGTCTCCATTCCAAGTCGTTGTCACTTGTGCACGAATTGGTTCAACAATGTAATTGCTTCCGGGTGCGAGATCGAGTTTGGAGAGCGTGAGCATTGCTGCCTCCGCGGCTCTTTTCTGGATTGCTTTATTTTGAGCAATGGCCGTCCCAGGCGGCGCAGGGAGCCGCAGAGTCGGATGGGCTTTCGAGAGTCTGGACGCTTACTATGCGCGTTGTACTGGACCTGACACGAGATTGTGCCTCTGTCAGAATACGGACAAGTGTCTGCGCAGTGCGGCAAGCCCGAGCTGACGTTTCCGTTCGTGAATTTCGCGAGTTAATTGATGGCCCGACCGCTGGGGTTTGTGAGAGCTGTAGATGTAAGATGGCTGCGGCGCTGCTGGTCATGCGCATTTTCGTCTCAGTCCTGAACCAAGATAAGAGCTGCAACTTCCTGGTCCCGTGCCAGTTTGCTCGCCGCTAGGCCGGTGGCGATACCAATGCGATCAGGCGTGGGGCGGTTTTGGCTCATCTTGCGTTTGCCTTCGACCATGGTGATCGGGATGCGCACGCCGACGATTTCACGCAACTGGGCGGCGATGAAATCCGCGGGGGCATCGCTGACGGCCCAGGGCGTCGCACGTGATGTCTCATGGATATTCGTCAGACGCGTCACAACCTCAAGCAGGCGAGTGGGATCCTCGAAGAACTCAATCGGCCCATGGGCGTGGACCGCGATGTAATTCCATGTCGGAACCACATGTTCAGCTTGTCGCTTGCTAGGATACCAGGATGGCGTCACATAAGCCTCTGCGCCAGTAAAGATCGCCAGAGCTTCTCCGATCGGGGCCGTGCGCCATTGCGGATTGCCCTTCGCCAAGTGCCCGTATAGTGCGCCGTGTTCGCCTTCGCTCTCGTCGAGGAAGAGCGGAAGAGGCGTCGCAAGTGGCCCATCTGATGTCGCTGTGACTAGGTTGGCCAATCGGGCGCAGTGGATTGTCGCTCGAATATCCTCGATGTCGTCATCTCGAAAGTGGGTTGGTATGTACATGAAGGCTCTCCGTTGCAGGTCGTCGAGATAGACGCAAGTCGATATGCGAGAAAACTGCCAGTTTAGTCGCTCCCGTAGAGCTTCTCCGCTTCCTCTTTCGACGTGACGGCTTCGGATTTATTTGGGACGCGGGCAATTCCACTCAGCCGCTTCAGTGCGTGAAGCTGCCGTTGGGTTGGTGTTTCCGTAGCTATTTTCCTGCGGGCTGAGCCAGGCATCCATGGACCTTCAGAGATCGTACCCCGGCTCGCCTGTATGAAGCGATCCGGCAGCTGTCCCTCGACCCGTACCGAGTCGGGTTAGGCGAACCAGTCCTTGATCTTGGCAAGATCGACACCGACGTCTAAAGCCGTCTTCATCGTCTGAACTGCGTCGGTTGGTAGAAGTCGAAGGTGATCGCAACCAACCGGTCATTAAAACACGGGAGTTCCCGTCTATGGTGGACGCCTCGCCCGAGGGCAATCGGCCGAGGAGATCGTCGACGATGTTCCATCGCTGACGCGCGATCAGGTTGAGGCCGCGATCGAATACGCCGTAGCGAGGGTGCCCCTAGTCTGAAGCGGGCGCTGGCAGAGCTAGCCGGCCTTGGGTTCGATGACGAAGCCGAGGCGGGCGAGGTTGCGCGCGCCGGATTCCGCAACCGCGTATTTTCATCGACGAGAACGCGGTTCTTGAGTTTGGCAATGGTCCCAACGCGAACGTGCGCAAGTGGGTTGCAACATGGTCCTAGATTAAAGCGCGCTCTGCGCGAGCGCGGCGCACCCGGAAAAGGAATTCGCCCGAGGGCATCGCCGTGCGAGTGGAACGCCACCCAATTGTCCTTCGAGCGAGGTCACGATGGCGAGCCGAGCAGCGCATCGCGCTGCAGGCCCGTGTTCTGAGACGCGCATGAGGCCAACCAACATAGGCGGATACCCATCTAAAATAGGTTTCCTTATGGTAGCGCATGGCGACAGAGTTTCCGCATATGTTTTGCGGTACCAGGCGCTTAGCCTAGGAGGCTACTACAAGATTCGGTAGCTGGCTAAAGCCAACTTGACGCCCTACGGTTCGGTCGCCTTCCCCGCCGCATCATCGACCAACAGAAGTGAGCGCAAGCGCACGTAAAGTCGGTGACCGCAGCGCCTGTGGGCACCTTGCGCCCCTCCATCGCTTAGAGAGTGAAGTGCTACCGTGTCCGAACAACCCCTGCCGATGCTGCCGATGTGGCGCGTCGATCACATCGAGCCCTCGCCCGAGATGTTGGCGCTACGCGCCAACGGTCCGATACACCGCGTGCGTTTCCCGTCTGGGCACGAAGGCTGGTGGGTGACAGGCTACGACGAGGCCAAGGCGGCGCTGTCGGACGCGGCGTTCCGGCCGGCGGGAATGCCGCCGACGGCGTTCACCCCGGATTCGGTGATTCTTGGTTCGCCGGGGTGGCTCGTGTCGCACGAGGGGGGCGAGCATGTCCGGTTACGCACGCTCGTCGCGCCGGCCTTCAGCAGCCGCAGGGTGAAGCTGCTGACGCCGCATGTCGAGGCGATCGCTGCGCAGTTGTTCGAGAACCTGGCGGCCCAGCGCCAGCCCGCCGACTTGCGGCGCCACCTCTCGTTTCCGCTTCCGGCGATGGTCATCAGCGCCCTGATGGGCCTGCTCTATGAGGATCACGCCTTTTTCGCTCGGCTGTCCGACGAGGTGATGACGCACCAGCATGAAAGCGGCCCGCGCAGGGCTTCGCGCTTGGCCTGGGAAGAACTGCGCGCCTACATTCGCGACAAGATGCGGGACAAGCGCCAGAATCCGGGCGACAACCTGCTGACGGATCTGCTCGCGGCGGTCGACCAGGGCAAGGCGACCGAGGAAGAAGCAATCGGCCTGGCGGCAGGCATGCTGGTGGCGGGGCACGAGAGCACCGTCGCGCAGATCGAATGCGGCCTGCTCGCCATGTTCCGCCATCCGCAACAGCGCGAACGCCTGGTCGGCGATCCATCCCTGGTGGACAAGGCCGTGGAGGAAATCCTGCGCATGTATCCGCCGGGCGCGGGCTGGGACGGCATCATGCGCTATCCGAAAACCGACGTGACCATCGCGGGCGTGCATATTCCCGCCGAGAGCAAGGTGCTGGTCGGCCTGCCGGCAACGTCGTTCGATCCGCGCCATTTCGACGCGCCGGAAATCTTCGACATCGGGCGCCAGGAAAAGCCGCACCTGGCGTTCTCTTACGGTCCGCACTCCTGTATCGGCGGAGAGCTGGCCAGGCTGGAACTCAAGGCGGTGTTCGGTTCGATCTTCCAGCGCTTTCCCGCGCTGCGCTTGGCTGTCGCGCCCGAACAATTGAAGTTGCGCAAGGAGATCATCACTGGCGGGTTCGAGGAGTTCCCGGTTTTCTGGTGATGTGCGGACGCCGCTGGGGACGCAATCGTGTCCGCGGTTTGCCGGCGCACCTGCCTGCATCGCTCAGATCAGCCAGCCAACAGGTAACGAAGATGGACGTGCAAGAAACCACGGCAGCATGCCGGGACGCGTTCGCCGAACTGGCGTCGCCAGCGTGGATCCACGACCCGTATCCGTTCATGCGGTGGTTGCGCGAGCACGACCCGGTGCATCGCGCGGCGTCGGGCCTCTTTCTGTTGAGCCGCCACGCCGACATCTACTGGGCCCTCAAGGCCACGGGCGATGCGTTTCGGGGACTGCCGCCGGGCGAACTGGCGCGCTATTTTCCGCATGCGGCGACCAGCCTGTCGCTCAATCTGCTGGCCTCCACGCTAGCGATGAAGGACCCACCGACGCATACGCGTCTGCGGCGGCTGATCTCGCGCGATTTCACCATGGGCCAGATCGACAACCTGCGGCCGAGCATCGCGCGGATCGTCGAAGCGCGGTTGGACGGCATGACGCCCGCGCTGGAGCGCGGGGAGGCCGTGGACCTGCATCGGGAGTTCGCGCTGGCCTTGCCCATCCTGGTCTTCGCCGAACTGTTCGGCATGCCCCAGGACGACATGTTCGGGCTCGCCGCGGGCACCGGCGCCATTCTGGAAGGCCTGAGCCCACACGCCAGCGATTCCCGGCTCGCCGCGGCGGACGCGGCCAGTGCCAAAGTGAAGGCCTACTTCGGCGCTCTCATACAGCGTAAGCGCACCGATCCGTGCCACGACATCGTGTCGATGTTGGTCCTCGCACACGACGATGATGCCGACACGCTTTCAGACGCGGAGTTGATCAGCATGTTGTGGGGCATGCTGCTGGGTGGCTTCGTCACCACTGCTGCGACCATCGACCATGCGGTCCTGGCGATGCTGGCCTATCCCGAACAGCGGCACTGGCTGCAGGGAGACGCCATGCGGGTGAAGGCATTCGTCGAAGAGGTCCTGCGTTGCGACGCGCCCGCCATGTTCAGCTCCATTCCGCGTATCGCCCAGCACGCCATCGAATTAGGCGGGGTGGTGATCCCGAAGAACGCGGACGTGCGCGTGCTGATCGCGTCTGGGAATCGCGATCCCGACGCCTTCGCCGATCCCGACCGCTTCGATCCTTCCCGGTTCTACGGCACCAGTCCCGGCATGTCGACCGACGGGAAGATCATGCTGAGCTTCGGTCACGGCATCCACTTCTGCCTCGGTGCGCAACTGGCCCGGGTGCAGTTGGCCGAAAGTTTGCCGCGGATTCAGGCGCGCTTCCCCACGCTGGCATTGGCCGAGCTGCCGACCCGGGAGCCCTCCGCATTCCTTAGGACGTTCCGCGCGCTGCCGGTGCGGCTGCATGCGCAGGGGCTGCGATGCGAGTCTTAGTCGACCAGGATCTGTGCGGAACCAGCGGACAGTGCGCGCTGACGCTACCGGGTATTTTTCGGCAGCGCGAATCGGACGGCGTGGCCGAAGTGTGCGGGGCGACAGTTCCGCAGGCGCTGCACGCGGCCGTGCGTCTCGCAGCCAGCCAGTGCCCGGTCGCCGCCATTCGGGTCATCAGAAGCGAAGCTAGCCGTGACGAGCGCGCCAGCGCCGACAGTGCGCCTTCTCCAGCGGACGCGGAGCGGCATGCCGCGAGAGACCAACGCAATCCAAGAGGACACCATGGGACGGTTTGAAGGCAAGGTGGCCGTGGTGACCGGCGCCGGCGCCGGGATCGGCAAGGCATGCGCCCTCGCAATCGCGCGCGAGGGCGGCAAAGTGGTGGTCGCCGACATCGATGGTTCGGCGGCCACGGCTTGTTCCACCCAAATCGCGGCCGAGGCGGGCCACGCGCTGGCTCTGGCCATCAACATCGCCGAGGCGCAGGCTGTGGCAGCGCTGTTCGATGCGGCGGAGCGGCACTTCAGTGCCGTCGATCTCCTGGTGAACAATGCGGGCGCCATGCATCTGACTCCGCGCGACCGCGCGATCCTCGACCTGGACCTGGCGGTCTGGGATGAGACCATGGCAACCAATCTGCGCGGCACATTGCTCTGCTGCCGGCGGGCCATCCCTGGGATGATCGCCCGCGGCGGTGGCGCGATTGTCAACATGTCGTCGTGCCAGGGGCTCAGCGGTGACACCACGCTGACGTCCTACGCCGCATCGAAGGCGGCGATGAACATGCTATCGGCCTCGCTCGCCACCCAGTACGGTCATGCGAAGATCCGCTGCAACGCGGTTGCGCCGGGTCTCATCATGACCGAGCGTCTCCTGGCCAAGCTGGACGAGTGCATGCAACGGCATCTGCGCCGGCACCAGCTCCTGCCGCGCGTCGGCCGCCCCGAGGACGTGGCCGCGCTGGTGGCGTTCCTACTCTCTGACGATGCTGCGTTCATCACCGGCCAAGTGGTGTGCATCGACGGCGGCATGCTGGCGCATGTGCCGACCTACGCCGACGGTGGAAACAGCCGCGCCGCGCCGCCTTCCGGCGAGACCGCCGAAGCGGCTGCGTCGCCGCGCTGGTGATGGACATGCTGCTCAACCCGCTGAACCGTCGAGATCGGCTGCGGCACGACATCCCGGTCGTGCCCGGCGCTTTCCCCTTGGCCGGGCACCTTCCCGCTATCGTTTGCGACCTGCCGCGCCTGCTGCGGCGTGCGGAACGGACGCTGGGCAGCCACTTCTGGCTGGACTTCGGCCCTGCCGGACACATGGTGACCTGTCTGGATCCGGATGCGATCGCACTGCTCCGCCACAAGGATGTGTCCTCGGCGCTGATCGAAGATATCGCGCCCGAATTGTTCGGTGGAACGTTGGTCGCCCAGGACGGCGGCGCGCACCGGCAGGCGCGCGGCGCGATCCAGGCGGCGTTCCTGCCCACGGCGCTGACCCAGGCGGGCATCGGCGAGCTGTTCGCGCCCGTCATCCGGGCCCGGGTGCAGAGGTGGCGCGACCGGGGCGAGGTAACCATCCTGCGCGAAACCGGCGATCTAATGCTCAAACTCATCTTCAGCCTCATGGGAATCCCCGCGCAGGACCTGCCGGAATGGCGTCGCAAGTACCGGCAACTGCTGCAGTTGATCGTCGCGCCCCCGGTCGACCTGCCCGGACTGCCCTTGCGGCGCGGTCGGGCCGCCCGAGACTGGATCGATGCGCGGTTGCGCGAGTTCGTTCGCGACGCGCGCGAACATGCCGCGCCCACCGGGTTGATCAACGACATGGTGAGCGCCTTCGACCGGAGCGACGATGCGCTCTCGGATGAGGTCCTAGTCGCTAATATCCGCTTGCTGCTGCTCGGTGGTCACGACACCACGGCGTCGACTATGGCCTGGATAGTAATCGAGCTGGCGCGGCAGCCTGGGCTGTGGGACGCTCTGGTCGAGGAGGCGCAACGCATTGGCGCGGTGCCGACCCGGCACGCGGACTTGGCGCAGTGTCCGGTCGCCGAAGCGCTGTTCCGCGAGACGCTGCGCATGCATCCGCCGACGCCGCTCCTGGTGCGTCGCGCAGTGCGTGAATTGCGACTCGGCCAACGGCGCATTCCCGCGGGCACGGATCTATGCATCCCGGTGCTGCATTTCTCGACTTCGGCGCTGCTGCACGAGGCGCCTCATCAGTTTCGCGTGGCGCGGTGGCTGGAACGCACCGAGCCGATCCGGCCTGTGGACATGCTGCAGTTCGGTACCGGCCCACACGTCTGCATCGGCTATCACCTGGCATGTCTGGAACTGGTGCAGTTCTGCATCGCCTTGGCGCTCACCATGCACGAGGGCGGGGCGCGGCCGCGGTTGCTGAGCGGCGTCGAAAAAGGCCTGCGCTATTACCCGACCGCACATCCGTCCATTACTACCCGCATCGGATTCTCATGAGCTGGCATCACATGCCCTGTGGCGAGGCAGCGGCGCCGGCCACGCGCGGCATTTGCTGCACTCGGCGCGCGCACGGTGCGCAGATAACACCGCGGCGGCTCGCCTGTCAGGGACAAGGACATGAACAACATGCAAACCGGTTCTACGCCACAGGATGACAGAACTGGTGATTCCGCGCTCGGCGGATCGGGCGCGCAGGCGCGGGGCGCATCCGGCCGGCTGCTGCCCGAGATCTGGGTGCATGAGGGCGCAAACCGGGTCGAACAGGTGCTGGCGCGTCTTCTCAGCGCCGAACATGACGGTGAGACCGAGCTGATGGCGGCGATGCGCTACGCCACCTTGCATGGCGGGAAGCGCACCCGCGCCTTGCTCTGTCTGGCTGCCGGCACACTGGCCGACGCCCCGGCGCACATGCTCGATGACGTCGGCGCCGCCATCGAGATGATGCACGCCTGCACCCTGGTCCACGACGATCTGCCCGCGATGGACGACGACGTGCTTCGCCGCGGCCTTCCGACCGTGCACGTCAAGTTCGGCGAAGCTACTGCGATACTGGTCGGCGATGCGCTGCAGGCGCACGCCTTCCTGACCCTGGCGAGCCTGGACGCGCCGGGAGATAACCGTATCGCACTCGTGCGCGAACTGGCGCGCGCGGTGTCAGCCGAGGGTGCCGCAGGCGGGCAGGCCATGGATCTGTCTCTGGTGGGAAAGCACGTCGAGCTGGACAGGATCGTGGCGATGCACCGGATGAAGAGCGGAGCGCTAGTGCGCGCGTCCGTTCGCATGGGCGCCCTATGCGCTCTCGCGGAGAATGCCGCGCACGGCGCGCTGTACTGTGCGCTCGATCACTACAGCGCCTCTTTCGGCCTGGCGTTGCAGGTGATCGACGACATTCTCGACGTGACAGCGGATACCGCGACGCTGGGCAAGACCCCCGGCAAGGACGCGGCAGCGCAGAAGCCGACCTGCGCGTCGATCATGGGACTGCAGGCGGCCCGCCAGTTCGCGCTGGATCTGTTGCGCGAGGCCGGGGAGGCCATCGCGCCGCTGGGGCCTCGTGCGGAACGGTTGGCGCAACTCCTCGAGCGGGCCAACGCGTATCTCTTCAAGCACGCGCCATGCGCATGAGCGCGCCCGTCCGGATGGAGACGTCCCCGTGCCGCTGCTATCGACCGGCGACAGAAATACATGCTGCACTTTGTGCGAGTCGCGGTGCCGATCGCAGCGGTTGCCCGCCGCGGCGCACGCGGCGCCCGCGCGCAAGCCTACGCGGCGGACCGGCGCCAGCATCGGGGGCCTCGCCGCGCCGGAGCAGGGCGGCCGTCCGGCGCTGCCTATGCGACGAGCATGCGGCGACATGGGCTGCGTCTGCCCGATCCCGGTTCTCTTCGACCGCCTGCATAAGGAACATCCGCGTGAACGCGCTGTCCGAACAGATCCTTTCCGAATTGCGCGGCCTGCTGAGCGAAATGGGCGATGGCGGTAGCGTCGGTCCGTCTGTCTACGACACGGCGCGGGCCCTGCGCTTCCACGGCAACGTCACCGGTAGGCAGGACGCATACGCGTGGCTCATCGCGCAGCAACAGGCCGACGGCGGATGGGGAAGCGCGGACTTCCCGTTGTTTCGGCATGCGCCCACCTGGGCAGCGTTACTGGCATTGCAGCGTGCCGATCCTCTTCCCGGTGCTGCCGACGCTGTCCAAGCTGCAATCCGGTTCCTCCAGGTCCAACCCGATCCCTACGCGCATGCTGTGCCGGAAGACGCGCCGATCGGCGCGGAGTTGATCCTGCCGCAGTTTTGCGGTGAGGCCGCATCCTTGCTGGGTGACGCGGCGTTTCCGCGCCATCCAGCGCTGTTGCCGTTGCGACAAGGGTCTCTGGACAAGCTGCGGGCGTTGGCGATGTTGCCGAGCGGTCATCCGTTGCTGCACTCCTGGGAAGCCTGGGGGACGTCGCCGACGACCGCATACCCGGATGACGAGGGCAGCATCGGCATCAGTCCGGCGGCCACCGCCGCGTGGCGTACGTACGCCGTGACGCGGGGAAGCTCGCGGCAGGTCGGGCGCGCCGATGCGTATCTCCAGAGGGCATCGCGGGCGACGCGCAGCGGCATTGAAGGCGTCGTTCCGAACGTGTGGCCGATCAATGTGTTCGAGCCATGCTGGTCGCTGTACACCCTTCATCTGGCCGGGCTGTTCGCGCATCCCGCGCTCGCCGAGCCGGTCCGCGTGATTGTCGCACAGCTCGACGCCCGCCTGAGCGTGCGCGGTCTGGGCCCGGCCTTGCATTTCGCGGCTGATGCGGACGACACGGCCGTTGCGTTATGCGTCTTGCACCTTGCAGGCCGCGACGCGGCGGTCGATGCGTTGCGCCATTTTGAAATCGGCGAGCTGTTCGTCACCTTCCCCGGCGAGCGCAATGCATCGCTGTCGACCAACATCCACGCCCTGCATGCGTTGCGACTCTTGGGAAAGTCCGCCGTCGGCAGCAGCGCCTACGTCGAGGCCAATCGCAACCCGCACGGTCTCTGGGACAACGAAAAATGGCACGTTTCGTGGCTGTATCCCACCGCGCATGCGGTCGCTGCGCTGGCGCAAGGCAAGCCCCAGTGGCGGGACGAGCGCGCGCTGGCGGCGCTGCTGCAGGCGCAGCGCGGCGACGGCGGCTGGGGCGCCGGTCGCGCGTCCACATTCGAGGAAACCGCCTATGCGTTGTTCGCATTACGCGTGATGGACGAGAGAGAAAAAGCCACGGGGCGCCGGCGCATCGCACAGGTGGTGGCGCGTGCGCTAGAATGGATGCTCGCCCGCCATGCGGCGCATGCATTGCCGAAAACGCCGTTGTGGATCGGCAAGGAACTGTATTGCCCCACTCGGGTCGTGCGCGTGGCCGAACTCGCCGGCTTGTGGCTGGCGCTTCGTTGGGGGCGGCCCGTCCTGACCGAGAGAGCAGGAGCGACCCCATGATCCTGGCAGAACGCGCGCTGCATCAGGTGCTGGAGTGGGGGCGTTCCCTGCCCGGGTTCGCTGACGAGCATGCCGTAGAAGCGGTCAGCGGCGGCCAGTACATTCTGCAGCGTATCCGCTCGAGCCTGCGTGACATCAGCGCTCGCACCGGTCGCGATCCGCAGGACGAAACACTTATCGTGGCGTTCTATCGTGAACTGGCGCTGCTGTTCTGGCTCGACGATTGCAACGACCTTGGCCTGATCGTGCCGGAGCAGCTCACCGCGGTGGAGCTGGCGCTGGGGCAGGGCGAGCCGTGCGCGCTCCCCGGATTCGAGGGCTGCGCTGTGCTGCGCGCTTCGCTGGCCGCGCTAGCCTACGATCATCGCGACTATGCTCAGCTTCTCGCCGATACCAGGCGCTACTGCGCGGCGCTCCGCGCCGGACACGCGCAGGCGGCGGGGCCGGAACGCTGGTCCTACGCCGAGTACCTGCATAACGGCATCGATTCGATAGCCTACGCCAACGTGTTCTGTTGCCTGTCGTTGCTGTGGGGGCTGGACATGGCGACCTTGCGCGCGCGTCCGGCGTTTCGCCAGGTCCTGCGACTCATCTCTGTGATAGGGCGCCTGCAGAACGATCTGCACGGACGCGACAAGGACACGTTGGCCGGCGAGGCCGACAACGCGGCGATCCTGCTGCTTCAGCGCTATCCAGCTATGCCTGCGGTGGAGTTCCTCAACGACGAGCTGGCCGGCTATACGCGTATGCTGTACCGGGTGACGGCGGAAGAGTGCTTTCCGGCGCCGTGGGGATCGTTAATCGAGGCCATGGCGGCCATGTCCACGCATTACTACCAGACCTCGGCCACCCGCTACCGAAGCGACCCTCAGGGGCGAGACCAGCGTTCGCCGGCCTGAAGTCGCAGGAGGCGCGGCGTGCGCGCGCTGCCGCGGTCCGGCCCGACGCAATGCCGTGGTCCGATGCGACGGATGGAGCGAGCATGAGCAACACCGCTCTGAGCCGGCGCAAGGACGACGATCTGGAGATCGTGTTGGATCCGCGACACGACGTGACCTTTGCTGGTTTCGGTCTGCGCATCTTCACTTCCGGCCAAGCGTAGCTGCGTCATCCAATACAGATTACTAGGCCGCTCGCGCCGCTACACCATTAGCTTGCATGGCGTCTGGACCGCCCAAAAGGCGAGGCAGGAGGCGAAGGTCCAATTGGGGCGTGTCGCACAGAGCGACAATCCCGCGGAGGAACGCCAGCTCGATCGCAAGGCGATCACCGTCAAGGAGCTCTGCGCTCTTTACCTCAACGATCTGAACGCCGGCCCTATCCTAGGAAAGGGTGGACGGCCGAAGAAGCCCAGTACCATCATCTCCGATACCCGCCGCATTCGAGCGCTATATCATCCCGCTTCTCAGCAGGCGGCGCGTGAAGGACAAACCAAGGCCGACATCAAAGGTACTGAAGGGTATCATGGCCGGCAAGACGCGAGCCTCGGTCAAGACAAAAAGCTACGCGGGAAAGTCATTGTTCGCAGTGGCAACGCGGACGGTCGGGCTTCTTGGCGGCATTCTCACGTACGCCGTCGAGGCGGGAATCATCGCCATCAATCCCTGGTCTGAGAAAGCCGGACAACGTGCGGAGCCGCCGGCTCAGAGAAGCCGAGATATCGGACAATTGGCGAGATGCTGCGAAATAGCAGCAAGAAGGACGGGAAGTACGTCACGACGGCCGACATCATCCGCCAGATAACCGGCTGCCGGAGGAGCGAGGTGATCGGTCTGATGTGGACCGAGGCCGATAGACGGCTAAGGCGGCGACCTTACAGTCCTCTTTCGATCACACGGAAACGAGGGCGCCCATTTTTGTACGGCGAAACGGAACCGGCGTGGTTGTATCGGTCCGCTGAGCGCGCCTGCAATTTGGGCAGACAAAAAAGGTGGGCAATTATCGATTCCGGAGTGTCTCGCACCAACTCCGACCGAAACCATCTCATGGTGATCCGACAATTCGCACCGCCCGGGAGTTCGAGATGCCCCAGCGCGTTCTCTCCCGCGCGTACTACACGCGGAAAATGCCCCAGCGGGACACTCGGGTAAAGAGCAGACAGCTCCTGCAGACGGGCTCGATTGATAAAAAATGATCGCGGCTCTTCTTGGCTCCGCGGTTCTCCGAGGCAGACAGCGCCTCGTCGATCGACTTGCTGACGTGGTCGCCCTCAAACATGACGTTCGATGACATGACGTCGTCGCCGACCAGGCGCTGCTAGAGCCGAAAGGTCAGCCTCTTGCACTTCTTCCCCAGGTTGTCCTTGGCCTGAAGCAAGAACCGCCGCTCGTCGTCATCGAGATCTTCGATCACGGCAAACGCAGCTCGAGCTGCAGCCACGAACGCGACCGACCTGGCGAACCGGTTCAGGGCGCTCTGTTTGCTCCCACCTCCACCTTTGTTAAGGTGCGTCACGGCGACTACGGCGATGCCCAGGCGGTTAGCCATGTCGGCCAACGGCTCCAGGACTTCGCGGGTCTCGACGTTGCCGTTGCCATCGCTGCCGCCCATATACGCCGAGATCGGATCGACGACGATCACACTGACAGCGCTTGGCTGCGCAGAAAACCAGCGCACACCGAGTAATGTGCGCCGACTTTAGTCATGACGGCGCTGCTAACGTCGCGGCTGCGTCGGTTGACTCCGTATGAGTGTCTGCAACACGACCGACAGCTTTGGTGAGATTTAGCCTGTTTGGATTCTTGGACGATTTCGGGCGCCTTCAATTTTCCCGTTCAAAGGATTGGCATGGCGGCCCTCACGCTCGATCTGAAGTTACGTGTAGTGCCTGCGGACGGTCAAACATTCATAGCCTTCCCCAGTAAGGGCTAGGGCGCCTCATATTTGCTCGGGGCCAACATTGTCATCGCAAGAAATTTACACGCCGTCGGTTGCTGCAGCCGATCGGGATCTGATCTTCGTAGTAATCGAGCGCCACCGCGAGCTGTCCGCGCACTACGATGGGGCGGCGTCGCTTTCGGATAAGCTCGAGGATGGTGCCGAATTTGCTGCCGCCGACGAAGTCACCGGCCGAACGAACCTGGCTCTCACGGAGCATGCAAATGTGCTCATCCGCTCGAAGTCAGCCACGATCGCGGGCGTGATCGCTCTGACCAGATACGTCGCCGGCCTGCGGGAATGGGAGCTGCCTGATGATTCTGATGGCGCGGACGCAATGACGCTCGCGCATGCCATAGGCAATCCGCTTCTCCCGCCCGGGCCAAAGTCGAAAACCCCGGTTGGTAGCCGGGATTTTCTTTTTTGCTGTTACAGGCACCAACTCTCCTAAACCGCGGCGGTGCGGTCAGCACAGCGCACCTCCGGATTGAGCCGAATTTGACTTCGGCTTCGTTCCGTCCAACGCTCGATCGTAAGCCGCAGGTGTCGGTTGGTCTGCGCTCCTGCTCCACCTCAATCGATTGGTGGAGATCTCACGTCACATAAAGTCTCCATCCGAATCGGACTCTGGTGAAGGTTCATCATCACTCGGCGTTTTGATTTTGGAGAGATACATCGGAGAATTGGTTGCACGTTGCCATTCACCATCCCTGTATCTCCACTGTCTGGACTGGGTGGGATCGAGTACCATATCATCGTGATCTACATGAACGAAGCCCATTTGTTCTGCACGGGCTCTCGCTTCATCATTAGCAGGACGCCAGTTCACCAGCGGCCGTTCGCCGTCTTGCTGTAGTTGGTGCTCAAGCAGAATATCGCCGGCGTTGCCGACGAGCGGATGAGCAACCTGAAAATCCACGATTGATGTGACGTCAGTTCGTCCGGGGAACTGTTCTCGCCACCGTTGGCTGGTGAACTCAGTCGCCATAGGAAATCCGGCTTCCGTTCGTTGGAGGCCGACGCTCCTATTTCCCAGTTGGTAGCTGTAATATCGCGCGGCATCAGAATCCCTTCGTATCGCGTAACTGCTAGCGACATCCGCGGTGCGCCTGGCTCTTTCGGATACAAATTCTGAGTATTCCTGCGGATTGTTGGCGATATGATTGATCTCGTCACCATGAAAACTCCTCACCCGTTCCCGGAATTCGGCTTGGTCGATCTCAACAACGGGAGATCTTGAAGTGAGGTAATAACTCGGCTGCGAGGATGAGCTGGCACCCGAATCCTGCAATCCCATTCTACCGAACGCGTCCGCGAAATAGTCAGCATTCCTGTGCTCCGGGGAGCTTGCGTAATGATACTCATCAGCGGATGGAGCATCCGACCAATTGTTAATTCGACCGCCCATGGCGACCACACTCCTATGGCTGTTGCATTGTGTTCAGGTCATTAGACCTGACGCCGCCGATAAGCAGCTTAGCTGTCCGTAAGCTGACGCGACAATAAACGGAAAGCAAAATTCTCTGATCGGCTTTGTAGCAACCGGCTTGCAGGACGCCGGCGAAGACCGCCAGATGCATCTGGGGATGCTCGCTTCGTGGGTCGCTCGAGGCGTAATCACCGCTGCCGGCGGCGGAAACCCGGCGAAGGGCCGGTCGTCGCGCTTATGTAAATCTCGACATAAGCGGGATTAGGCACACCCCCGTGATTGTGCGCAGCTCGCAGGAACAGGAGCCTGTATCTATGGGATTCTCGGACGACGTCCGGCTGGCGAACTGCGCATAATTTCGGTCTTTCCTATGGAGCCTAATCAGCTCGATAGGAGATCAGCATGCAAACCGCCACGGCCTCGTGCTTGGGGAGGAGGAGTATTCTTCAACGTTTCGTAATACCAGGAACACTTGCAGCCAAGGCGATATGCGCCGAACACTCAGCGCGACTACCCGCCTCGCCGCTTTCCTTTGGCGAACGCCTGGCAGCGCAGCGTGTGACGCTCGAATTCATTTCAACATCTGGTTCAGCAGATTGGCCAATCGTGCCGCGGCAAGCGCAGCCTGATTGCGAGCTACGTTGCGAGCGTTGGACTCATAATCTCGAGTTAGTTGAACCGGTGTCGTGTCATTCGGGATGGGAGCTGCATAAGCATTCTGCTTGGCCAGCTCGAAGCTTTCTTGGGCCCAGGTGGCAGGCTCGAGAATCTGAGCCTTCGCGGAATCTGGCACGACATTTTTGGGGCCGTTGAATTTATCCTCGGCGTCGGTGATCGCTCCGAACACTGGCGAATAGCCGCCGAACAAGCTATCCCAATAAGCATGAAGCAGGATCGTCTCGCCCGTGGCTGGTATGACTCTTTCGGCGTTACCGCCGCGGTCGCCATCATTGTCGGGCAGTTGCGCAGTGTAGCGGGCAATTGCATGATCCGGCTGGTGTAGATCGCCAACCAGATGAGGTGTCCAGGCGAGACTGTAGGAACGCATAGCATCCGAAGCACTCTCTGAGGCTGGCAGCTTAGCGAATAACAGCCTTGAGCTGCGTGACAGTATCAACCGGATTCGGCTGCGGGAGGGGCGTACCGTCCGGCGTGTACAGAGCGTCTTTGAAATGCCAATAGGCATGCTTGAGGTGGCCATATGGGACGATCTGTTTTGCCGTGGAATCTTTAACTTGATCATCGTAGCAATCGTCCTTCGTTTTGATATCATCGGCCCATGTAGCGGCATGCACCAAGGCGTACAGCTTTTCCGCGCCCTGGGGCGCGCCTGCGATCCAGTTTGCGTAATCCGGTAGTTTCAGGAGTATGTCGGCGTGTTCTTTGACCACCGGACAAGTTGCTTGTAAGCGAGATAGGCGATCTGCATATGCCCTTCGTCCCGCCAAGCCGCGGCAGGCGAAAATGAGAAGCATGTGAAGGCGACTGACGCAGCAAGCGAACGCATTGATACCTCCCGGACGAAGCGGCCGATGTGCCGCGTGAATAGCCGACGTTTTTTCATATCCTGCACGGTCTGTTCCTTCAGCGGTATGACACCATCGAGTGTTACCGATCTCCCGTCGTAAGTTTTGTGCCGCCTGTTTTGGAGCACGTGCTGGGGACCGGCTATCACGGACAGGCAGATCGTCGTCCGCTTCTGTCGACGACTTCCTTGCGCTTCCTCCCGTCATTGTACCGCAATTCGACCGTCACTCCCGATGCAGACGGGGCAAAGGGCTCAGGCGTAAGGCTGATCCACCCCTCCCCCAAATTCAGAATGATCGGTCGATCCGCCCGGAGTCGGGCGTCGAGCAGCACCAAGTCCAATCGGAGAGACTGGAGCCGCACGTTGAGCCGTCGCCGCACGCCATCACGTGGCCAGATACGCAGGCTGTTAGCGAACGTCTCCATGATGCCGCCGTGACAAACCTTCCCAAACATGGGATCGTCGGCAACGATCGTCGCAGCAGCGCGGACCGCCCCACAAAATCCCAGGTCGATCTCGCACGAGTAATACCACGTTCGACGGTGATGCGGCTCTACCGCGCTACCAGCAGAGCACGCTGATCAAAGGAGGCTCTTTTGGACGCCGATGGGAGTCCTGCCGCCATCGAGCAACCAAGGACCGATGATGCCATATCTGGCGAGAGCGGCTACGACACGTTTTCCAGTGGCCATCGGGCATGGTGCCCGCAGGCGTTCGCCGCGCCTGAAGCGACCATGTGTTCGCGCCATCTTGGTCGATGCCCAGGTCTCACACATGAAAACGAGACGATCCCGGTCGACCTTGTCCTGGCTCTCGCGCGAGCCTCGTCGCCCTTGCGTCCGGACGGTCTTGCTCTGCGTCATGGGAGTCTGTTTTTGCGCGTGATCTTGTGACGCTCGAAGAAGCGGCGGATCGTGCCATAGCCAAAGCGTAGGCCCTCTTTGCTCAAGCTGTGCCGCAGTTCATCGATAGTGCTATCGGGACGAGGCCTCGAGCACAGCCATGATCGTCGCCCGATGGGGCTCGACCCGGTGCGATTTATCCGGGCCTTTGGCAGAGCACGCGCCGTGCTCCCGCTCGCGCCTTCGTCATCGGAGTGCGCTCGCTGAGCTCACTCCAAAGCTCGGCAGCCCGCCGTTGTGAAACGCGCCCTCAATACAGACGACCTTGTCCATTCCCAATTCCTGTTTCGGCAGATGGTCGCGGCCCCGCTCCTCCTTCAGCACGCGCATAGTAGTTCGTCAGCGCCCGGTTATATATCCGACGAACAGCGCTCGCTCAGCCTCAATCCTCCACACATCGATCCAGCTATTCGATACCTGCTGCATTGAGCTGCTCCGCGATGCTTTGAAACGACGTCTCAGAGCAAGTGCCCTCGCGGCGCTCGCTACCAATCGTACGATTTTGCACGCCAATCTACGATCTTCCGCCACCCCGATGGTGGCACCTCGGATAATGGGCACGAATGATACGATTGTGAGGATTTATGGAGGCCCGTTTGCTTGGGCGCCGACTTCGATGCGCTGAAGACGCGACCATCGGAGCTCGAGACGCAAAACAGCCGCACGCTTGGTTGGTTGCGGGCTGCTCGGCTTGACTTCGATATTAGTGCGAGGAACCCAGGGTCTCGCCAGCGAGTTGCGCCACGAGCCAATCCGCGAAGGCTCGTACCGCAGATCTCTGTCGACTGGCTCGCGGGTAGATCAGGCGATGGCCGACGTAGCGGATATCATTGGCGCGCCCTGCTAGCGGCGCAACTAGTCGCCCGCTCGCCAGTTCGCGTTCGGCCAGGAGCGTTGATTCCAACGCTACTCCCAATCCCTCCGCAGCCGTCGCGATTGCAAGAAAGCTGCGATCGAATCTCATGCCGTGAAGTGCAGGGGCTTCCAATCCGTTGGCAGTGAACCATTGGTGCCACTGAACCTGTTTTACATCGGAACGGATCAGCGTCTGATCAAGAAGGTCGGCAGGCTTCCTGATCGATTTTGCGAGTGCAGGGGAGCAGAGCGGCGTGACGGTCTCCTCCGGGAGAGAAACAATTTCGACACCTTCCGCTCGGGGCGGGCCGTAGACGATGTCGATATCGAAATCGTCGTTGCTGAAGCGCGCATAATCCGTGCTGGCAGCCAGCCGAACTTCGAGTTTCGGATAAGCGGCGAGAAACTGTGCAAGTCGCGGGGCAAGCCATTGCGCGGCAAAGCTCGGCGCCGAATGAACGCGCACCAATTGCGGCCCGCGCGCGGCGACTTCCTCGAGACCGCGGCGGAGCTGATCGAATGCCGCTCCGGTGTGGCGCATCAGGTTTTCGCCGGCCGGCGTGAGCCGCACTGACCGCGCGCTGCGCTCGAACAGAACGGTGCGAAGCGTGTCCTCCAGCTTGCGGATCGCATGACTGACGGCGCTCGGCGTCAGGTGAAGCTCATTCGCCGCATCGCGGAAGGACCCGGTGCGAGCGGCGGCCTCAAAGGCGCGAATTGCCGATATTGGGACGTTCGACAGCATTCCATAAGTGAACCAGATTCATCCATCCGTGACAACTGTGCGTTTGTCTGTTGCGCGTCCGGGGTCCATTCTTAGCCTCGCCAAGAAAACAATCGACGGGAGGAACTGATGCTGCTCAGCGGTAAGACGGCCATCATTTCGGGCGCGGCCTCGCCGCGCGGCATCGGGCTTGCCACGGCGCGCCGGTTCGCTACCGAGGGCGCGCGGGTTGCCATTCTCGATATCGATGCCGCAGCTGCAGCGGGTGCAGCGAGCACTCTTGGTACAGAGCATATCGGGGTGCCGTGCGACGTCGCGGACAAGTCATCATGCGACCGGGCGGTCACTCGCGTAGTGGAAGCATTCGGCGGCATTGATATCTTGATCAACAATGCCGGCATCACCCAGCCGGTCAAGTTTCTGGAGATTTCGGCGGCTGATTGGGATCGCATCCAGGACGTCAATCTGAAGGGCATTCTGTTCCTCTCCCAGGCGGTGATCCCGCATATGAGCGCGCGCAAGTCCGGATCGATCGCGTGCATGTCGTCGGTCTCGGCCCAGCGGGGCGGCGGAATTTTTGGCGGACCGCATTATTCGGCGGCGAAGGCCGGCGTGCTGGGTCTCGCCAAGGCGATGGCCCGTGAGTTCGGCCCGGACGGCATCCGCGTCAACTGTGTGACGCCGGGCCTGATCGGCACCGATATCACCGCCGGAAAGCTGAGCGATGAGATGAGGACGAAGATCCTGGAAGGCATTCCGCTCAATCGCCTCGGCACGGCGGACGACGTCGCTGGCATCTACACCTTCCTAGCTTCGGATCTCTCCGCCTACGTGACTGGTGCCGTGATCGACGTCAACGGCGGCATGCTCATCCACTGAGCAGGCGAGACAGGACCTAGATCGATGGAAACGCTGACCAACACGCCCAAGCTGGCCGACCGCGCCTACAACATTCGCCGCAATGCGCTGCGCATGGGCGAGGTCCAGGGCCAGGGCTATATCGCACAGGCGCTGGACATCTCCGACGTCCTCGCCGTGGCCTATTTTCACGCGATGCGCTACCGGCCGGAAGATCCGTCCTGGGACGAACGCGACCGCTTCCTGCTCTCAAATGGGCACTACGCCATCGCGCTCTATGCGGCTTTAATCGAGGCGGGGATCGTCCCCGAGGAAGAGCTCGAAACCTATGGCAGCGACGAGAGCCGCCTGCCGATGTCGGGCATGGCCTCCTACACGCCCGGAATGGAAATGTCGGGCGGATCGCTCGGGCTTGGGCTCAGCATCGCCGTCGGGATGGGCCTGGGACTGAAGCGCAAGAAATCGGACGCACGGGTGTACACGTTGTTCTCCGACGGCGAGCTCGATGAAGGCTCGGTCTGGGAAGCCGTCCAGTCGGCGGGCCATTACAAGCTAGACAATCTGATCGGCATCGTCGACGTCAACAATCAGCAGGCGGACGGTCCTCCGACGCAGGTGATGGCGTTCGAGCCGCTGGTCGAGAAGCTTCAGGCTTTCGGCTGGTTCGTGCAGCGGATCGACGGCAATGATCTCGATGCCGTGGTTGCCGCGTTCGATGTCGCCAAGTCTCATCCCGCGCCCAAGCCGCGGATGATCGTTGCCGACACGCTGATGGGCAAGGGCGTTCCCTTCCTGGAGCAGCGGGAGAAGAACCATTTCATCCGCGTCGAGCAGCACGAATGGCAGCTCGCGCTGGCCGCGCTGGAAGTCGGGAGGCAGGAATGAAGACCGTCAGATCAGCACCACAGCAGGGCAAGCCGCGCCTGACCACCTCAGCCATGATCGCTTCGATCGCGGCCGAGGGACAGAAGACGAAGCCGGCGCCGTTTGGCCATGCGCTGGTCGAGCTCGCGCGCAGCCGTTCCGATGTGGTCGGCATGACGGCCGATCTCGGCAAATACACCGACCTACACATCTTCGCCAAGGAATTTCCGGACCGCTACTACCAGATGGGCATGGCCGAGCAGCTTCTGTTCGGCGCCGCCTCAGGCCTTGCTGCCGAAGGTTTCATGCCGTTCGCGACCACTTACGCCGTGTTCGCATCCCGCCGTGCCTACGATTTCATACATCAGACGATTGCGGAGGAAGACCGCAACGTGAAGATCGGTTGTGCATTGCCCGGGCTGACCTCCGGCTATGGCCCGAGCCACCAGGCCGCGGAGGATCTCGCGCTCTTCCGCGCCATGCCGAACATGATGGTCATCGATCCCTGCGACGCGCATGAAATCGAGCAACTGGTGCCCGCAATCGCGGGGCATCAGGGGCCGGTCTACATGCGCCTGCTGCGAGGCCAGGTGCCGGTCGTGCTCGACGAATACGACTACAAGTTCGAGCTGGGCAAAGCCAAGCTGATCCGTGACGGGAAGGATGTTCTGATCATCTCATCCGGCATCATGACCATGCGTGCGCTCGAGGCGTTGCAAACTCTGAAGAACGACCGCGTCGATGCCGCGGTGCTCCACGTTCCGACCATCAAGCCGCTCGACGCCGAGACGATACTGCGTGAAGCCGGCAAGACAGGCCGCCTGGTTGTCGTTGCCGAAAACCACACGACGATTGGCGGTCTCGGCGAGGCGGTCGCCGCACTCCTGATGCGTTCAGGCGTCCATCCGCCGTTCCGCCAGATTGCATTGCCGGACGAGTTTCTTGACGCCGGTGCACTTCCGACGCTGCACGACCGCTATGGCATTTCCACCGCCGAGGTCGCAAGGCAGATCAAGCAGTGGCTTTAGCGCACCGGCACTAAGCGCCAGTCAGGCCGAATCCGAGTGAAGAGTTCCACCCGCTGCATGTTGCGGCGGGCGAGCGATGGCTGTTACCCGAATGCGGGCAGTCGAAGAGCCCGGACAGCTGAAAACCAGCGCCGGCTCATGCAGCCGGCACAACGTCAATACAGGATCAGGAGGAAAACATGACTGTATCGAAGCCCGGACGCATCAGCCGCCGTTCGCTATTGATGGCGGCGAGTGCCGTACCTCTCTGCGCGATTCTGACCCGTCCGGCGTCTGCCGCCGAGTTCGTCTATAAGTTCGCAACCGGACAGGACCCGACCCATCCGGTGAACCTCCGCGCGCAAGAGGCGATCGATCGCATCCGCGAAGCGACCAGCGGCCGGCTGGAGATCAGGCAGTTCCCGGCCAATCAGCTCGGCTCCGACACGGAGCTCCTGACCCAAGTTCGCAGCGGCGGCGTCGAGTTCTTCAACCAATCGTCCTCGATCCTTGCCACCCTGGTGCCGAGCGCCGGCATCGTGAACACCGGCTTCGCATTCACCGACTACGACAGCGTATGGAAGGCGATGGACGGCGACCTCGGCACCTACATCCGGGCGCAGATCGCCAAGACGCCGATCATGGCGGTGTCGAAGGCCTGGGACAACGGATTCCGCCAGGTGACCTCGTCCGGCCGCGAGGTGCGGACGCCGGATGATCTGAAGAATTTCCAGATCCGCGTTCCGCCCGCGCCGCTGCTCACTTCGCTCTTCAAGGCGCTCGGCGCCGGGCCGACGCCGATCAACTTCAATGAGGTCTATTCCGCGTTGCAGACCAAGGTCGTTGACGGGCAGGAGAATCCGTTGCCAATCATCGCGACCGCCCGGCTCTATGAAGTGCAGAGCACGTGCAGCCTGACAGGGCACGTCTGGGACGGCTACTGGATCCTCGGCAACAAGCGCGCCTTCGAGCGCCTGCCGAAGGACGTGCAGGAGATCGTGACGCGCGAGCTCGACCGCTCCGCGGTCGATCAGCGCGCCGACATCGCGAAGCTTAGCCAGTCACTTCGCGCCGATCTTTCGGCCAAGGGTCTCAAATTCATCGACGTCGATCGCGCCGCCTTCCGCCAGGCCTTGTCGAAAACCAGCTTCTACGCTGACTGGAAAGCCAAATTTGGCGAGGAGGCATGGTCGCAGCTCGAGAAAGCCGCGGGCCAGCTATCATGACCAGCGTGAGCCATACGCCGCACTTGGATGCCGGTGTGGCGGCCCGCGCGTCGCAGGCGGGCCGGCGCAGTTGGGTCGTGACAGCGAACACTGTGCTCGGCCATATCGTCGCTGTACCTACAGCACTGCTCGTGCTGGCGGAAATCGCGGTGCTGTCCGCGGGCATTGTGGGCAGATATGTGTTTCGCTCGCCGATCGTCTGGTCTGACGAGCTAGCCGGCATTCTCTTCCTCTGGCTCGCCATGCTCGGATCGGTGATTGCGTTTCAGCGCGGCGAGCATATGCGGATGACCGCAATCGTCGGCGTCCTCAGTGCAGAAGTTCGTGCATTCCTGGATGTCGTGGCGGCCGCAGCAACGCTGGCCTTTCTCGTGCTGGTCGTCTGGCCGGCCTACGAATTCGCCGCCGATGAGGTATTCGTCACGACGCCCGCGCTCGAGATTGTCAACAGTTGGCGTGCGGCAGCGTTGCCGACCGGAGTGGGACTAATGCTGATCGCAGCGGCCCTCCGACTGATCCGCATTGCGAGCCTGCGCAGCTTACTGGCTTCGGTCGCGATGGTCGCAGGCATCATCGCGACCTTCGTTCTGCTCGCTCCCTTTTTGAAGCCGCTAGGTAATCTGAATCTCCTGATTTTCTTCGTTTTCGTCGTAGGCGCGATGGTCTTTGCGGCCGTGCCGATCGCATTCGCATTTGGTCTTGCGACGGTCGGCTATCTCGCCTTGACGACCAGCACGCCCGACGTGGTGATGATCGGACGGATGGACGAGGGCATGAGCCACCTGATCCTGCTCGCCGTGCCGCTCTTCGTCTTTCTCGGCCTCCTGATCGAGATGACGGGCATGGCGCGCGCCATGGTCAGTTTCCTGGCGAGCCTCCTGGGCCACGTGCGCGGCGGATTGCACTACGTGCTGGTCGGAGCGATGTATCTGGTCTCGGGCATTTCCGGCTCCAAGGCAGCGGACATGGCTGCGGTGGCTCCTGTCCTGTTTCCCGAGATGCGGCAGCGCGGGGCTAAACCGGGAGACCTCGTTGCGCTTCTCGCGGCGACCGGCGCCCAGACCGAGACGATCCCCCCCTCGCTGGTCCTGATCACGATCGGCTCGGTCACGGGCGTGTCGATCTCGGCGCTGTTCACCGGCGGCTTGCTTCCCGGCGTGGTGCTCGCGGTCATGCTCGCGGCCGTGGTATGGTGGCGATATCGCCGCGAGGACCTGTCTCACGTCAAAAGGGCGAGGGCCCGGGAGATTGGCCGCGCCTTCGTCATCGCGATACCGGCCATCGCGCTGCCATTCGTGATCCGGACCGCCGTCGTCGAAGGTGTCGCGACCGCAACGGAGGTCTCGACCATCGGCATTCTTTATTCGGCCTGCGCGGGTCTCTTCGTCTATCGCCAGTTCGACTGGCGTCGCATCTATCCGATGCTGGTCGAGACAGCCTCGCTGTCAGGCGCGATTCTGCTCATCATCGGCGCGGCGACAGGCATGGCGTGGGCGCTGACCCAATCGGGATTTTCTGGCTCGCTGGCAAAGTTCATGACCAGCCTTCCGGGTGGGGTCGCCGTCTTTCTGGCGGTGACGATCGTGACCTTCGTGATCCTGGGCAGCGTGCTGGAGGGAATTCCGGCCATCGTCCTGTTCGGTCCGCTGCTGTTCCCGATCGCGCGGCAGGTCGGGGTGCACGATGTCCACTATGCGATGGTGGTCGTCCTCGCCATGGGCATCGGCCTGTTCGCGCCGCCGTTCGGCGTCGGCTACTACGCGGCCTGCGCCATCAGCCGCATCAATCCGGACGAAGGCATGAAGCCGATCGTGGGCTATATGATCGCGCTCCTGATCGGCACGCTGATCGTTGCCGCCGTGCCCTGGCTATCGATCGGCTTCCTTTGATAACGGGCGAGGCGCCCTCGCGGGAAACATCGCGCGGGCATCCCGTCAGGCGAATTTCGGCAGATGCAGCGGCAGGCCATCGCAGGTCACGTCAATCTCCTCGACCTGGCCCTTGCCGACCTCAGTGACGCGTAGCTTCCGCTTCGAGCGCAAAGGCACAATTGGTCGGCTGGGGTCCGTCCAGGACCAACGAAGTCCTCCTCGCCGCAACCGCACAAATCTCCGCGACCGCGAAAAGCCGATCCCGCTCCTAGAGCCCTTCGTCACTGTATTTGGTAACCGGTGTTCGCTATGGCGTCCCAGTCGTAGCCGGCAGTGAAGTCGAAATAGCGCACCTTCGATTTCTCGCGAAAAGGGTCGCTTCGACGCTACCGCCGGCAAGATCTCCTACAACATAGCTTCATACCAGCTTAGAACTGCGCTTACCTCGGGCTCGAGAACTGCCTCATGCTAAGGAATGGATGAGATATCGTAAGTTTGGTTGGTGTGGGGAAAGGCGGTAGCGCTCCCCCGCTACCAACTCCAGCGATTTTGTACGCCAGGCTGCGATCTTCTACGAAGTGGTACGCTTCACAGCAGCATAGAAGGTGCGAGACCTGGTCGCTTGCCTGCGTTGAGAAATGTGTGCTTGCCAGAGATGGATGCGGGCAGCAGGGGTGCATTTGTGCAGTCGGCGAGGGGCATCTCCCGCGAACCCCTCTGCCACATCTTCATCTCGTCGGGGCAAGGCCGGGAAAAGTCATGCACCGGTGCTTCAGAAGGTCCGTCCGGCGTAGGCGCGCCTGGACCGCGGTCGCTCCGAAAGACCGCACGAAGGCTGAGTTTGCGGTGGGGTGAGGTTACTTTCTGCTGGCCTTATCTGGACCGGTGGACCCTGGTTTGTCGTCTCTTGTATTCCCGGTCGGGTGGTTCGCCGTACTCCCATCGCCTGGTCCAACCGCGCCTTGGATAGCACCAGTTCGGCTGGCTGGCGACTCCCTCAGCCGTGGTCGACATTTGATGTTCTGCACCAAGGCAACTACTGCTCTCACGATGCCGATCGATCCGCTTCCTTCGGTCGGCGTTCCAACAAACGGCCGGTCGATCTTAACCTTATCGAAGGAAGTTGCGTTGCTTCATCCAGCGTGTGACCAGCGAGAAGCCCCGCCCCGCTGCACGTTTGAGTCCATAATCTCCAAGCCAATGATTGAAAGCTAGAGGATTATCCGCACCGGAATCGGCAAAATGTTTGAGCATCACCGATTTCCGACCGTGCGGCTCAAGCGCTCTTGATTAGCTACGGTGGCGAACTACGAATGGACCCTCCTAAACTCGGGCTTACATCCGAAGGAGCGACGGGGCAGGGCACTTTGCGATTATCCAAATGATGCATGCCACCCTATCGAGCATCGCCGCGATGCGATCGTCCTCTCCGGGCAAATAGGCCTAGAACCAACGACTACCAGCTTAGGCGGCTTCGCTCGAGGGCTGTCAGCTGCGTCGCACCAGGATCGCAAAAGTGTGAGCCTTCAGCCAGCGCGACGTCGCCGTCAAGCGACGCAACTCCACTCAAGCCCATCAGGCGATTCCAATGGGTGAGGCATAGCGTCGCCCGAGCAATTCGACCGAGTTGTCGTGGGCCGAGACGTCAGCCAGAACTCGCGGCAGAAAGCCGAATTGGCAAATGCCTTGTGATTTTCCTCGAAGGTAACTCCGGTCCCCGTTGCGCGCCCGCGATGTAGCCGAAGAGTGATCTAGGCAGATTTTTCCTCGACGTGATCTCAAGTCATCGAGGGAAAGAATGCGTCTCAGGCCGCGTGGCCGTTTCATGGAATCAGGCCGCAATCGAACATCTTATTTGCGACCGGCGCCGCAACCTTGTTGATGAACTTGACTTTCACTGAAGGGTGATCCCTCAAGAATGCGACTGCTGCTCCAACAATCTCTGCTGGTGGCTCCCCCTTCTTTGCCTTCAGGTCCTCGCAGCTCGAAGATTTGTATTTTTGGATAACCATTCCCGCGACCATCTCCAGAATCGGTCCGTCCGGTGGCATCTCAGGCGGGGGTGGGGGCGGCGGCAAAGCTTGAGCAGTCGCCGAGGCGGTCAACATCAGCGATATCGTGGCTGCGATCAAGCCTTTCACGGGCATGCCACTGCTCCCGACAACAGACGAGACCGGCGAGTGGGGCGCGCCCATTGCCGTCCCGATGATCGAGCTGCCCGACAAAGACCGTCCAGTGTCATCGCACGCGTTATGCAACGCATTCCATATCTCCGTTATAAATATACTATACGGTATAGTTTTTTTGTTGGCGCGTCAAGTGTGCAGAACGCGGCGGGCGGCGCCGCGATCGAGCGGAAGCCGCTCGCCTTACTCCAAATGATTCCGCACCGCTCGTGGCCAGTTCTGCCGATACAGGCAAATGTGCTCGTCGCCGTTTCGAACGTAAAACGACGCGCTCGAACCCGGAGCGGGCTCGCAATGACTCGCCGAATGGCGGGCCCCTGGTCGAGCCCTGGTGCGCCCACCAACCGCTCCACCAAATCCGATCCGAACTGCCCGTCCGAGCTTTCCGTTCATTTTATCGCAACTTGCCTTTTCAACTAGACTCCCCTGAATCCGAAGCGCCTTGCTGTTCGTGCAATTGCTCAAAATCCTGACGGGGCGTGCAGGCAGCCTCTTCACGCGGGAACAGCGCCGGATCGCATTGACCCACATCAAGACCATCGACGTCCGCCGGCTTAGTGTCACAAACGGGGACGATGTTGGCGTCACCAGATGGAATTCGCGCCACCGTCCTAGTCCATTTTGCTTCGGTCAAGCCTGGTGGTTGATCATTGAACGCAATCTCGTTCCTCAGGCCGCCGCCTCGCCAAAAAGCGTCCTGTCCGGCCAATAGTCCCGAGGGGAGTGATCATGGATGATCATGCAGAAACAAAAGAGGGGCCTGGATCAGCCCTGCCGGAGGTCTCAAACACACGGCAGGATCGTTACGACGAACTGTTCAAGCACTGCGCAGAGCTCGAACCCGTTCGAGCCGCGGTTGCCGATCCTCGCGATCGCGCGTCGCTTGAGGCGGCCATCCGTGCGTCAGAAGCCCGGCTTATCAATCCGGTTCTGGTCGGTCCCGAAAAGGGCATTCGTTCGGTCGCCGAGTCGGCCTCATTGGCTCTGACGGCGTGTGAAATTATCGACTGCGCGCCCGGGGCTGCGGCGGCAGGTGCAGCGGTGGCGCTTGCAAGAGAAGGCAAGGTGGAAGTCATCATCAAGGGGAGCTTACGGGCAAACGAATTGTTGCATGAAGCTGTTATGGCCGGGACAGGTCTCCGGACCGAGCGGCGCATGAGCCATGCCTTCGTTATGGATATACCAAGCTACGCGAGTCCACTTATTATCACCGATGCCGGGATCAACATATTTCCCAGTCTGGCCGAGAAACGGGACATCTGCCAAAACGCGATAGATCTGGCGAACGTCCTTCGTTTCGATGAACCGAGGCTTGCGATCCTCTCGGCGGTCGAACACGTCACCAAGAAGATCCCATCGACCGTGGAAGCGGCTGCGCTGTGCAAGATGGCCGATCGGGGACAGATTTCTGGCGCCCTGATCGACGGCCCGCTTGCGTTTGAGACCGCGGTGAGCACCGAGGCTGCCCAGCAGGAGCATATTGCATCGCCAGTGGCGGGCAGAGCGAACATCCTGCTCGTGCCCGACATCGAATCCGGAAACATGTTGGTCAAGCAGCTAACGTTCATGTCGGGAGCCGTTGGCGCGGCAATCGTGCTGGGAGCCCGCGTCCCGATCGTCTTGACAAGTAGTTCGGACAAGCTGCGGACGCGCCTCGCTTCAGCAGCTGTTGCTTTGCTGCTTGCCGATGCCAAACGTCGGTCGATGCGGGTCCTGTCGGCGGCCGGATAGATCTTTACCGCAATGCGGGGCCTCTCGCCGGATGCGCAGGCTGCTCAGCTCCCAAAAATCACGCGGCGGAAGCGGTACAGCGCAACGCCAAAAAAAACGCAGCCGATCGCGGCTATGGCAACGATCTCGGGCCAGACAATGGAAGCATCCGCGCCCCGGTAGAGCACGTCCTGCGAGAAAATCACGAAATGTGGCGTCGGACTGATGACGAGCATCAGGTACTTCAGCCAGACTGGCATGCTCTCCAAAGGCGTCGTGCTGCCGGAAAGGAGCATCATGACCAGCAGCACCGGGATCGAGAGCAAGCCGAACTGAGCCATGGTCGATGCGATGGTGCCGAGCGCAATGCCGAGTGCGGCGACAGTGAGTACGTAGACGCAGGCGCCGCCCAGGAACAGCAGACGCGATCCGGCGACCGGAACCTGCAGCCACCACTCGACGACAAGTGCCAGTGATATGGCCGTCGAAAGCACGATGACGACGCCATTCGCGAGGATCTTGGACAGCATGATCTCGGTGGGAACGACGGGCATGACGAGCAGATGTTCGACCGTGCCTTGCTCACGTTCGCGGATCAGTGCGGCCCCCGTAAGCATCACCGTGATCATGGTCAGGTTGCTGACGATTCCCATCACAGACGTGAACCAACTCGAGGTCAAATTGGGGTTGAACTTGACTTGTGTGACCATCTTGAGCGGGGGCACGCCCAAACCCTCGCGCCCGGAAATAAAATCCATCACATATTTCGTGATCACATTCTGGATATAGGTCATGCCGTTGAAGGCTTGGGCGGCGGCCGTGGCATCGACGTTGATCTGCACAGTGGGTTGCCGACCCTCCAGAATATCCCGCTGAAATCGAGGAGGAATCTCGATCGCGAAAATGACGCGTTGCGAGTTCATGGAAGCGTCGATTTCGAAAGCCTGCAGCTGCAGCACCCGCTTGAAGGTGGGTGGTGTCAGGCCATCGGCGATGCGGCGTGAAAGATCGGAGCGATCCTCATCGACGATTCCAACCGCAAGGTTGGTCGCCTCGGTCGAGGCGCCGGTTGCAGCAGCGTGGATGGCAATGGTGAAAGACCAGACGACGAGCGCCAACATGATCGGGTCGGAGCGGAAGCTGCGCAGCTCCTTGATCGTCAAGCGGTAGATGTTGGTCAAGTGCAGCCGGAGCTTGGCAAGCCGCTTTCCACGGGGGCGCGCGGTCGGCGTCCCTGGTTGCGGCGTCGATCGTTCTCGCGAGTCTGCTCCCCCGCGCATCGTCGGCATCTTAGGTCTCCTGCTTTCGGAGAAAGAAATGAGCGGCTGCGAAGAATCCGGCCGCGAACACCGCGAGAACGAGCGCGTTGAAGCCGAGATCGGAATAGGTCAGCCCTTTGGTGAAGGTGCCGACGCTGATGGGCTGGAACCAGGCCGCGGGAAAAGCCAGGCCGATTGCCCTGCCGGCGCCGGTCAGCGACGATACCGGCACCAGCAAGCCCGAAAAATTCGTCACCGGGATGATGGAGAGGACTGTGGTTGCAAACACCGCAGCAACCTGGGTTTTCGTGAAGGTCGAGACGAGTTGCCCGAAACCGCAAGTCGAAAAGACGTAGAGCAGAGCTCCGAAGGTCAGTGCTCCCAAAGACCCCTTGACCGGCACGCCAAATACAATGAGGGCCATCAGGACCAGGATGACGAACGTTAGCATTCCGACCACGACGTAGGGGAACTGCTTGCCGAGGAGAAATTCGAATTTGCTGATGGGCGTCGATCGAAAATTGGCGATCGATCCGGTCTCCACCTCGCGGACCACGCCTATGGTTGCCATGATGGCGGGAATTAGCACGAGCATGATCACGATGACGCTCGGAACCATGGAAAAGGCGCTTTTGAAGGCCTGATTGTAGCGGAAGCGGTTGTCGATTTTCACGCTGCCCAGGCGGAGGTTGCTCGGCGGATTGGCGCCGAAGCGTTCCGTCACGAGGTCCTGCACGTAGCGCGCCAGCAGGCCGGTCACGTAGCCTTTAGTCGTCTCGCCCCGGAATGGCATGGCGCCGTCGATCCAGAAAGCCGCCTCTGGCGGATGAAGGTTCGCGAGATCGCGGCCGAAGCCGGATGGAATTTCGACCGCGACGGCCAGTTCACCGCTCCGCATGCGTCGCTCCAACTCCGCCGTGGAGCCGATCGGAGGCCGCTCGGTGAAGTAATGCGACCCGGAAAAGCTTTCGAGCAGTCTGCGGCTTTCAGGGGTTTGGTCCTGGTCGAAGGCTGCATATTTCAGGTTCTCGACGTCGAACGTGATGCCATAACCCATCGCCAGCATGAGAATGACGGGGCCGACGAACGCGAACGCCAGCCGGATCGGATCGCGCAACAGCTCCATCGTTTCCCGCCGCGCATAGGCCCACATCCGTCCAGGATCGAAGCGTCTCGTCGAGCGGGTCCCCCTGACGGGGGGCGATGCCAAAGGCTTGGGAGCCCCGGCGGCTTCCGCGTGCGCTTGCACCGGCGAGGGTTCCGATGTCTTGTCCTTGCCGGCTCCGCCCGCCTCCTCCAGATAGGAAATGAACGCGTCTTCCAGCGAGGCGCTGTTGCGGCTTGCGACCAGTTCCTTTGGTGCGCCGACCGCGAGCACCCGCCCCTGATGCATCAGCGAGATTCTGTCGCAGCGCTCCGCTTCGTTCATGAAGTGCGTCGAGAGGAAGATGGTGACGCCGTCGTTGCGCGACAAATCGATCAAGGTGCGCCAGAAAGCGTCCCTGGCGACCGGATCGACCCCCGACGTGGGCTCGTCGAGAATCAGCATGAGCGGCCGGTGCAGCACGGCAACGGCGAGCTGCAGCCGCTGCTTGACTCCAAGAGGCAGGCTTTCCGGCTTGGCGCCGTCCACGTCCTTCAGACCATATTTGTCCAGCAGCTCGCCGATCCTGGCATCGATCTCGTTCGCTGGCAGATGATAGAGGTGGGCGTGCAGTTCCAGATTCTGCCTCACGGTCAACTCGCTGTAGAGCGAGAAGGCCTGCGACATATAGCCGACGTTCTGTCGCGCTTCCATGTCGTCGGCCGCCATCGGTTTCCCGAACAGCTTGGCGGAACCTTCGGTGACGGGCAGAAGTCCCGTCATCATTTTCATGGTGGTGGTCTTTCCGCAACCGTTGGAGCCGAGGAATCCGAAGATCTCGCCACGTCCGATGCTGACGCTCACATGATCCACGGCGACGAAGTCGTCGAACCGGCGCGTAAGCCCTTGGGTCTCGATCGCCGGCGTGTTGTCGTCGCTCTCGGTGCGCGGCGGTACGATGACGTCCTGATGTTGACCACGCTTTTCCGGAGGAAGCAGGGCAATGAAGGCTTCGTCGAGGCTGCTCTTGCTTGCCCTGGCGAGGATCTCCTTCGGGGCGCCTTGGGCGATCACCTTGCCGTCATCCATGGCAGCGAGCCAGTCGAACCGACTGGCTTCGTCCATGTAGGCGGTTGCGACGATCACGCTCATTTGCGGACGGCGGGCGCGGATGGAATCGATCAGCTCCCAGAACTGGCGCCTCGAGAGCGGATCGACGCCCGTAGTCGGTTCGTCGAGAACGAGAAGATCGGGATCGTGCATGAGGGAGCAGCAGAGGCTCACCTTCTGCTTCATGCCGCCAGAGAGCTTGCCGCACGGTCGATCGCCGAAGGGGTCGAGGCCCGTGGCCTTGAGCAGCTCGTCGATGCGCATGCGGCGTTCGGAGGCGCCCTGGCCGAACAGGCGTCCGAAGAAGTCGATATTGTCGAAGACGCTGAGCGTCGGGTAGAGGTTGCGGCCGAGCCCCTGCGGCATGTAGGCAATGCGCCCGTAACTCGCCTGGCGATGTCTCTCGTCCGCCATGTCGCCGTCGAGCACCGTGACCTTGCCGGATTGTATCTTTCGCACGCCGGAAATGAGGGCGAGCAAGGAGGATTTACCGACGCCGTCGGGCCCGATCAGCCCGGCCATGCAATTGGCGGGAATATCGAGCGTGAGATCATCGACCGCCTGCACCTTGCCGTAGCAGTGCACGACGTGCTCGACTCGAGCAACAAAGGTTCCTGTCATTGCGGGAGCTTTACTTCCAGCTCTTTGGGCCACGCGGTTCTCGGGTCCGTGCGCACGAAGGCGAGACCGCGGACGCCTGTTTTTACGAACTTGTGATATTGATCCAGTACCTTCGGGTCACCCTGGAGTTTGACGCGGAACATCAGCTTCTCACGCTCTTCCGTCGTTTCCACGCTCTTCGGCGTAAATTGCGCCTCGGTAGCCACGAAGCTGATTGTATTGGGGAAGACGTATTGCGGCACCAGATCGAGAATGGTCCTGGCCTCATCGCCGATCTTGAGACGGCCGGCCTGGTCGGCAGGCAAATAGATCGTCATGTAGACGTCTCTGAGATCGAGAATCGTCAGAATGCGCTGCCCCGAGGACACCACTTCCCCGGCTCGAGCAAGTCGGTACTGCACGCGTCCGCTCCTGGGCGAGACCAGCGCAAGATCGACAATGATTGATTGAAGCCGTTCGACCTCGGCTTCGGCCGACTTGATCGAGGCTTCGACCTCGTCGCGCTGAGCGTTGGCCGCAACGAAGGCGGCGTCGGCCGCTTCGAACCTGTTGCGCCGCTGGTCGACAACCTGCTGCGCGATATTCCCATTTTGCAGCAGCGTTTTTCCGCGCTCATAGTCGGTCCTGGTGAACGTCAAATCGCTGTTGCGCTGCGCGATCAGAGCAAGAGATTCCGCATAGGCTTGCTTCGCTTTCAGCACCTGGGCCTGCGCCGATCGCAGTTGGGCTTCCGTTTCCGGTGACGAGATGGTGGCGACAACCTGGCCGGCGGTGACCTCATCGCCCTCGTCGACGGACAACGTCGCGAGGCGACCGCCATATTTGGCGGCCACGTCCACCTGGGTGGCCTCGATACGACCGTTCGTCTTCACGATGCCTTCGGGCATGTCGCGACCGCGCAGATGATTGATCAGCGTGTCTACCGCTTTCTTGGCGTCGGCAACGGGATTCGTCGGCTTCTCCTGGGCGTTGGAGCTGCCGATCGCGAGGCCGGAAAGCCCCACTACAGTCATGAGCATGACCAAAAGCGCCCGCAGCAACTTCAGTTCGCGCGGAGGTAAAGTATGTGCGGACACGATGCTTCTCCTGTAACCCAATGAACCGTTTCACCAATTGCGATCGAGAATATTCCGGGCCCGCAACGCCTATTCAGTTCTGGAGCAATAAGAATGATGGCAGCAAACAGCAGCCAGCATGTTGATCCCGATCAAAGCGCCACGAATCGGCACATACCGAACTCTGTTCGCCGATGAAAAAGCCTGTCGGCTCTCGAATTTCGCGAACAACCTAAATCTCGCAAGATGCGGATTGATCTCGATCAACGGATCGCCAACGTAGCGGAGATAAACATCTAAGAGCCGCGCCGGGGAGTGGACCACACCGAGAGTTAAGCCATGACAGATGCGAGCTCACTTCAAGCGCTGAGGCCGCCCCGCGTCCTGGAGGGCGTCTTAAGCCAGATAGGACAAGCGGCGCCAACCGCTCTTCGCGAAATCGGTGCGCATGCGCGTGCTTGGGAAAAGTCGATTCCATCCAATGCCGTTGCCGACTATGCGCGCGACTTTTGGCAGCGATCCATTCTCTTCCTGGACATCCTGCGGGAGCGTGGCAACCAGCACGAGGACATGGTGACCCATGGCGCCACGTCTGTCCTGATTTACGACAGCGAGCTGGTGATGCGGGGCGACGAGCTTCCCCATCCGGTCAACTACTCCCTGCTCCGCATCATTCCACCGGCGGGCGTCGAGATCGATGACCGCAAACGTCCGGTCTATGTCGTCGACCCGCGCGCTGGACAGGGTCCCGGCATCGGGGGGTTCAAGCAGCTGAGCGAGATCGGGGATGCATTCAAGGCCGGACATCCGGTCTACTTCGCAGGCTTCTCCGCCGCGCCCGTCGAGGGCCAGCGGATCGAAGACGTGGCTCGCGCCCATACCATCTTCCTGAAAAAGGTGGCAGACCTGCATCCCCATGCGCTCGGCAAGCCGTTTGTGTTCGGCAATTGTCAAGCGGGCTGGCATGCGATGCTGGCCGCCTGCATGCGCCCCGATCTGGTCGGTCCGATCGTCGTGGCGGGTACGCCGCTGTCCTATTGGGGCGGCGTGCATGGCAAGAATGCCATGCGCTATCTCGGCGGCTGGTATGGCGGAAGCTGGCTCGATCGCATGATGAGCGACATGGGAAACGGCATCTTCGACGCCGCATGGCTGGTCGCCAATTTCGACAATCTCAATCCGGCGAATACGTTCTGGACCAAACAATACAACGTTTGGGCCAATCCCGAGCAGGAGAGAACCCGCTATCTGGAGTTCGAGAAGTGGTGGGGTGATTTCGTCGTCTTGCGCGGAGAAGAGATGCAATGGATGGTCGACAATTTGTTCATCGGCAACAAGCTCTCCACGGGGCAGATCGTGACCAGCGAGGGAATCCGCCTCGACCTGCGGGAGATCAAGGCGCCGATCGTTTGCTTCTGTTCGCACGGTGATAACATTACGCCGCCCCAGCAGGCGCTCGACTGGATTCTGGACAACTATCGAAGTGTCGACGAGATCCGGGAATGCGGACAGCGGATCTTCTATACGATCGATGCCAGCGCCGGCCATTTGGCGATCTTCGTGGGCACCAAGATCGCGGCAAAGGATCATGCTCAATTCATCAACAACATGGAGCTGATCGATGCGATGCCGCCGGGGCTTTACGAGATCGTGATCACGGAGAAGCCCGCAGGCGACGGAGAAGCTGCCGATTACGATCTGGCTATCGAAGAGCGCGGGCTCGACGATATCCGCGCCTTGGGCTGCAATACGATGGAGGACGAGCGCGAGTTCGCCGCGGCTGCGCGTGTCTCCGAGCTGAACAACGCTCTCTATCAGACCTTCGTGCAACCGTGGGTCAAGATGGTGAGTGGTCCGCAAGTGGCGCGCGCCGTGATTGAGCTGAACCCGTTGCGGGTCGGCTATTCTTTCTTCTCGGACAAGAACCTCACGATGCGGCTCGTTGCGCCGATGGCCGAACAAGTCAAGGTGGAGCGCAGCCCCGCCTCGGCAGACAATCCGTTGTTTGCCGTTCAGCGGCAGTTTTCGTCGGCAATGGTCCAGGCGCTGAACTTGCTACGTGACGTGCGTGATGAGCATGTCGAGCGCAGCTTCCATGCCATCTATGGCTCGCCTCTAGTTCAGGCAACGTGCGGAATCTCGCAAAATGACGGACCACCGCGTCCTCGGCCAGGGCTATCGCCTTCCGTGCTGATGGCTGCCGAACTGGAGCGGTCGCGGCTGAGGGGAAAGATCGGCGAGGGGACCGCGATGGATGCAGCCGCTCGTGTGCTGGTCTACGTCGGAAAGGGTCAGCGCCGTATCGAAAAGGGTACATTCGATGCCCTTCGCAAGCTGCTGCTGGCGTATCCGCACGTCTCGGAAACGGAGTTCAAGGCCGCCGTGCGCGAGCAGTGGGCGATCCTGGCGGTGGATGAGTCGGCCGCGATGGCGGCTTTGCCGCAACTGCTGCCGCCGGAGCCCGAGCCGCGCCGGGAGTTCTCGGCCCTGATCCAGAAGGCATTGCCGGTGATGGGTGAACTCAATGTGGAGGGTCAACGGCGCCTCCGCAAAGTCCTGCAGCTGCTGGGCGCGGAAGACGAGGTCGGACGGGAGGTAGCCGCGGAATGAGCGGCTCGATCGATCGCACTGGAGTCGGCGCGGCGGAAACGACGCCATGACTGCGGCCTACATCTCAGCGCTTTCGGCGCTTTTCGGCTCACTGATCGGCGCGTTTGCCTCGGTGGCAACGACTTGGCTGACGCAGCATCACCAGGATGAGACCAGGCGACTGGCCCAGCAGAATGCCCGTCGCGAGCGCGTCTTCGTCGAATTCATCGACCTGTCCTCCAAGGCCTTCGTCGACGCATTGCAGCAGACTTCCATCGGCGACGCCAAGCACGTCATGCCTCTTTACGCGACCATGGGAAAGCTGCGGCTGTTTGCGTCCATTCGGACGATAGAAGCCGCCGAGCGGCTGATGGAGCGGATCATCGCGACCTACTACTCGCCCGGACTTGATACCCAGACGAAGCCCGAACTCGACCGGAAATCCGACGTGCTCCGCGAATTTGCGGAATGCTGTCGAGCCGAGCTGCGGCCTTGAGCAGCCGGGGACCAAATCGAGGGGTCGCGCACCCGCAGCAGACCTCTAAGGCGTTGTTGCGCCTGCACCAAGGATGCGATCGGCTAGGCACGCTCCCGGGAGAGTGCCCTTCGGCCTGTGCTGAGCTCTTCGCGCTTCGGGGCCCCTATTGATTTCAATCAAAAATGGCTGCGGAAGGGGAGCTTCCGAGCACGTTCGACGGATAGAGTGTGACTGTCGCGCCTGGCGGATGTCGATGCCTAATCGAGCCAGAAAGCGGAAAGATAGCGGCGCGCGCCCCCTGTGATCCAACACGGCGAGAGGCTCGTAATCTGTCCTTTCGGAATCTGTTATGAGAAAGTTCGTCAAGTTATCCAGGAGGAACCATTCGCCCTCGAGGTAGACCGCGGTGATCATATGATCTGCAGTCGCCATGTCTCATCGTGACTACTTCTAGCGGGGTCGCCCAATTCGCGGACGCCAACAAGTGCCGCTCGACGCCGGGGGACAAATGGAGCCGCGGCATCGACTCGACACGGGCCGGGCGCGCCGTAAAGGACTACCTCGCCGTCACCTGCTTGAGGCGGGATATCGGATCCCGACGATACTCGTCACCGGATATCCGGATGATAGCATCCGGAACCGCGCCCTGAAGGATGGGGTCCTGTGCTATCTCAGCAAACCGGTGGATCAAACCGGTGGATGAGGAGGACCTCGAGCGTTGCATTCGTCCCGCGCTGCAATCGGGGACGCCGGTGAGGCGGACTCATGAACCTTGCCAGCCTGCCGGCAGCGTGAATTTGAAGATTGTGCCAGTGGGTCGATTGGGTTCTGCCCACAGGCGGCCGCCGTGCTCACCGACGATTGACCGGCAAATCGAAAGACCCATTCCCATCCCGCTGTTCTTGGTAGTGTAAAACGGAGCGAAGACTCTCTCTATGTGCTCGGCGTCAATTCCTGGTCTCGAGTCGTGCACCGCGACCGTGATATCGTTGTGGTTTGCCGTGGTGCTAATCGATAATTCTCGCGCTCCTCCTTCCAGCAACTCCATCGCTTCCACTGCATTCAGGATTAGATTAAGAACCACCTGTTGAACTTGAACACGGTCGCCCCGCACAGATGTCATTTGGCTACTTAGAAAAGTGCGGACGGACACTCTGCTTCTGTCGATTGCGCTTTGAACCATCGCAATAACCTCTGTGATCGACTCGTGAAGGTCGAAAAACTCCATCCGCGGAGGAGTCTTCTTGATGTGATCACGTATGCGACTAACGATCTCCTTGGCTCGATCGGCATCCCTTACGACACAAGCCAGCGCCTCCACGACCTCGGGCAGATTGGGCGGGCTCATTTCAAGGAAGCGCATCCCTGAGCGCGCGTTGTTTCGGGCTGTGGCGATCGGGTGCAGGATTTCGTGCGCCAGCGAGGCGGTCAACCCTCCCATGACGTTCAGACGGTTGAGGTGCGCGAGATCTGCTTCCAGCTGCCGCACGCGCTCGTGTTCCTCTTGCGCCCGTTTGCGCTGCGTCACGTCGATGGTCGTTCCGATCACCTCAACGAACTCTCCAGCCGGAGAATAGGAAGCGTGACACGTTAATCGCAGATGTTTGACGGTTCCCTCAGGTAGTAAAATTCTGTATTCGATTGTATAGTCTTGTTTCTGCGCTATGGCTTCCGCGGCCACTCGCCGTACCCTGTCGCGATCGTCCGGATGGATTTGTTCGAAGCAAGCTTCGCGGCTCGGCAATCCGCGAGACGGATCAAGTCCCCAGATACGGTAAAGTCCTTCTGACCAATACAGATTTTCCTTTAGATTGTGAGCAAAAGCCCCGCTTTGGCTCAGCTCCTGAGCGCCGGACAAGTAGGCTTCGCTGCGCCGGAGTGCTTCTTCTGCTCTCTTTCGCTCGGTAATGTCGCGCGCGACGCCGCGGTAGCCGACAAAAATACCCGTCTTGTCGAATACCGGCAGTCCGGACACTGACACGTACCGTTTGCCGCCCTCTGGCCTAGGCCGGGCGAGCTCGAAATCTCGAAACGGCAGGTGGGCATCGAGGGTCGCACGGTGCTCGCACCAGGCTCCCTCGTCAGGCTCCAGATAAGGCACTTCCCAGCGCGTTTTGCCGATCGGGGCCAGTACCGCAGGCCACTCCGAGCCGGGTGCCGGCGCGCCAGCAACGTCTGCGCCAAACTCCTGGCGAGTGAACCGATGCTGTGCATCGCTCTCCCAGTACACATCGAAGGAGAACCGGACGAGGGTGCGGAAGCGCTCCTCGCTTTCCCGCAGTTCATCCTCGGCGCGCTTGCGGTCGGTGATGTCGGCGGCCGCGCCCATGACTTCGACGACCTCACCGGATTGATTGAGAATGGGACGGCCTACCGCATGAACGTGTTTGGTCCCGCCATCGGGAAGAACGATACGGAAATCAAAATCTGATTCTCCGCCACACGCGACGAGCGATCTATTTTCCAGCCAAAGGGCCCGATCGTCCGGGTGAATCCGCTCGAGCACCGCCTCAAGAGAAGGAACGCCATCCGCCGGATCGAAGCCGAACAGGCGGTATCGCCCTTGCGACCAGTGGGTGATCTTGTTTTCTGCCGGCCTCCAGGCCCAGCTACCCATCTTGCTCAGCGATTCCGCCGCGGCGAGATAGGTTTCGTTCCGCCTCAGCGTCTCCTCCGCCTGCTTGCGCTCGGTGATGTCGCGCGCCAAGCTCAAATACCTTCGTCCGCCTTGCTCAAATTGGCCGGCGCGAATCTCTACCGGGAAAAAGGTGCCATCCTTGCGCTTATGGCGAGTCTCGAAAGTGACCGTTTCGCCGGCCAGCATGCGCTCTCTGAGACGCTCGATGGATGATTGGTCGAGACCGATGTCGAAATCGCTCGGATGTTTCCCAAGCAGTTCCTCCCGGCTATAGCCCAGACTTTCGCACGCATTCCGATTGACATCGAGAACGGTCGCGTGATCATCAAACAGGAAGAAGGCATCAGTTGCATGGTCGACGAAGGTTCGAAAACGTGCCTCGCTCGCGCGCAGCTCCTGCTCCGCCTGTCTGAGCTCGCTGATATCTTGGATAACCCCAAATTGGCGCAGGGGCCGCCCCGAGTCGTCCCAGGCGAGATCGCCCTGGCTGCGAACCACGCACCGCGTGCCGTCAGGACGCAGGACCCTGTATTCCACGTCGTAGCGCGGCCCGTCGCGCACAAGCGCGGCTGCAGCGGCTTCCGCTACTCTCGCCCGGTCATCCGGGTGAACTAAATCCTGCCATCGCCCATGCCAATCCGGCAGATCGACCGGCTGCACTCCCAAAATCCGGCAAGCCTCGTCGGAAAGAAACACTCGCGGCCATGCTCGACCAAGCGCTTGGCCTTCTCGATCACCATCTCGGCGACCTGGACGTGGCGCACCGCCGGCTCGTTGAAGGTCGAGGATACCACCTCGCCCTCGACCGAGCGCTGCATGCCCGTGACTGGTCGTGAAATCGCGCTCCCACCATCCAAAATGCGCTATGTGCTGTGCCTTTTCCAACTTCGATTGATTTTGGCGCAGCTCATTCTCCGAGCGCTTAAGCTTGCTCGTCAGCGCGGTGACGACCAGAGACGTCGTCAAAAACGCCGCGATCCTTTCAATGTCCTCCGGAACATCAATGCGAAACTCGAACAGTGGCGGCGCGAAGAAGAAGTTCAGGCACGCTGCGGCGATGATTGACAGAAATACCGAGGCGCTGTAGCTGCCCAGCGGCGAAAGCAGCGTAAGCAGTATCACGTAAGCAAAGCCGGTTCTCGCAACTCCGAGGCCAAGTTGAAAGCAGCTGAAGGTGACCGCTGCGAGTCCGGCGATACCCAACACGAATTGCGCCGTCACCCTTAATCTGGCTGTTGCCTTTTGCGTAGTGTCCGCGCCAAGCACGACCCGAACAACGCTCACCAAAGCCGGCGGGATGTGGGAAAAGGCTCGACCACGCACCCGTCTCGAGATAGCTGACCCCGATTTCGCAGCATCGGCACTCTTGGCGGAAGATTTCCAAAAGCTCATCCGCATGAGGAGCTTTCTCCCTCCTTCCTCCCGCAAACGAGCGCGTACCTGAGGTCGAGAGAACCGGGCAGGGGCGCACCACGAGATGAACCACCCATTTCGACAAAACCGACATCACGCCGCCAAAGCAGGTGAAGTGTGGCCGTCGCAGGTCAGGTAGTGCAACCTGCATTTTATACCCGCTTGCCGGTTTTGCCAGCGTGGGCTGGAGCCGGATCGGAAAAAATCGAATGGCAGGCGATCCTAAAGGGCCGGGGCGCCTACACTGCGTCGCGGCCTGGCGGCATTATCGAGATTGACTCGTGATGGTGTTGCGGAGATGCACTCGATCTGTACGTTCTGCTTGGTCACGTGTTGATTGCCAAGTGCGGCTATGCAGCGCGATCGTGCAGGAGGCTTTCGAAAGTGCCCTTGGCGCTGCCGATCGAGTCCAGGAAGCGGTGCGAACTCTGCCGCCCTTGAGGGGACTTGCTTCGCTTTATCGGGTACGCGGTTCTCTCTCACGCGCTGAAGGAGTTTGTAATAAGCTGGTCAACATTGCTGAGAGCACCGGAGATCTTTGTTCGATCGTTGACGCGTGGCGCCGCCGCGGCCGGAATGGGGATGCGTGGGGAGTCCGGCTGCTGATGAAGACGAGCGTATCGTGCCGCAAGACCGACGGCGAATATGCGGTCGGTCAGGGCCGAAATCCGAAGGAGGTCCGGGCGATCGTGGAGGAAGCAGCGGAGCAGTCAGGGCTAGTAAATCCTGGTAAACGGCGAGCGGGTCGCCGAACCGAAGAATGCAAGAAAGCGACGTTTTCTGCGCCGCCTTCTTGCGTTTTGGCTGCTTTAGTTTGTGGCATCGAAGATGCCGCTCCGTAACGGTAGCGCCGAAGTCATATGCCTTATCGGTCTGCCGGCCACCGGATTCACTTTGAATAGACGGGATGGTAGGCGCGCGCGCGAATGAGCGCACCCACATTCGCCGGTCGAGGGACGCGGGCGAGGCCCTTATCGAAGATGTGCGTGGCAACGCGCTCCGCCGCGTGGAGAGAAGAATCGAGGATTCGGCACTGTGGCGGATAGATGAGGCCATCTGCAAGGTTCTCCTCGGTGACCTGCTCTGCTACGGCCTTGGCTGCCACAATGAACATCTCATCCGTCACCCGCGTCGCTTCCGTTGCGAGCACCGCCATCCCCATGGCGGGGAAGATGTAGACGTTGTTGCCCTGGCCGGGCACAAATCTGCGTCCGCCGATTTCTACCGGCTGGAACGGGCTCCCGCTGGCGAAGATCGCGCGGCCACCGGACCAGCGGTACGCTTCCTCCGCCGTGCATTCTGAGCGCGAGGTCGGATTGGAATAGGGGAAGACGATCGGCCGCTCGTTGATCTCGGCCATGGCCTCGATGACCTGCTGATTGAACAGCTTCGGAACGGTGCTGACTCCGATGATCCCGGTGGGCTTCAGTGCCCTGACGGCTTCCGCGAAGTTTGTCACCGGCGCATGCTCGACCGCGAAAGGCTTCTGGAATTCCGCAAGTTCGGTTCGTGTTTTGACCAATAAGCCGTTTATATCGAAGAGGGCATTGCGGGATCGCGCCTCGCCTATATCCATCCCCTCGAGCGCCATAGACTGGCTGATCAATTCGGCGATGCCAGTCGCGGCAGAGCCGCCGCCGAGGAAGAGGAAACGCTGATCGGCGAGCTTCGTCTTGGAAATGCGCAGAGCCGCGAAAATACCAGCCAACGCAACGCCGGCGGTGCCCTGGATATCATCGTTGAAGGAGCAGATTTTGTGGCGGTAGCGCGCGAGGATCGGCACCGCATTGAAGTTGGCGAAGTCCTCCCACTGGATGCAGCACTTCGGATAAAGCGCTTGCACGCCCTCGACAAACTCGTCGACAAAGTCGAGATATTCTTCGCCCCGCACGCGCTGCTGCCGCAAACCGAGATACAGCGGGTCATGCAGCAGGTTCTGGTTGTTGGTGCCGACGTCGAGAACTATCGGGAGGCACAGCTGCGGGGGCACGCCGGCGCAGGCCGTGTAGAGCGCGAGCTTCCCAACCGGTATACCCATCCCCCCGGCACCGAGATCGCCTAGGCCGAGGATGCGCTCTCCATCGGTCACGACAATGAACCGCACATCCTTTTCAGGCCAGTTGGACAGAAACTCCTTCAGCCGGCCCCGCGCAGTGATTGGGAGATAGATACCGCGAGGCCCGCGAAAGATATGGCCGAACTTCTGGCAAGCCTCGCCGACCGTCGGCGTATAGACGAGCGGCATGTAGGTAGCAGGATCCGACATGAGGAGGGCATAGTAAAGTGTCTCGTTGCGGGCCTGCAGATCCGAAAGGACAAGGTATTTCTGCAGGTCGTCCTTCAGGTTGGCTATCTCGTCATGACGACGAGCCACCTGAAGCTCGATAGGAAGTACGGCTGGCGGCAGCAGACCTTCGAGGCCATATGCGCGTCGCTCCGTTTCGGAGAATGCGGTTCCCTTGTTTAAGCGAGCGTCGTGAAGTAGCTCGTATCCTTTCACGCGCTGATGGATTGCTGTCATATCGCTCTCCTATAGCTTGATGGTCTCGAATTGTTTGGCGACAGCGGCTGCTTCACCTCGACGTGTCGCAGTGCGTAGTTGATGTTCCTGCCCAGTAGCGGTCTCTCGTCGACTTTTAAGGAGAGTCTCAAGCAGCAGGCGCGGCAGGATCAGGCCGAAGGTCATGGCGAGAATGATGAGGAACGCCGTCGCGCCGTTCGTAACGATGCTCTCGACAAGCTCAAGCGGCGCCTCATTTCCGATGGAAAGGGTTGCAACGAGGGCGCTTGCGGCTCGGAACAGGAAGAGCCCTGGCATCATCGAGACGACGGCGGAAAAGCCGAGCGCTGCAAACGGCAACCGGAGCCGGTCGGCGATCGGTGTGATGATGAGACCGGCCAGCAAGCAGGCGCCCAGCGCCCCAACGGCAACATGCGCGCTGGCAAGCGAGATCAGCGCCCAGCGGGTCGCATGTGCGAGCATACCGACCGCGATGGGCACCGGCAGGAGCCGCCACGGCATGGAGAAGAAGGTGCCGAACGCCGCCACGGCGCACCCGGCAGCGATCACGTCCGCCAGGAAGGGCACCGCTACCGTCGGAGCGGCAGAGGGAAGTGTTGCGCCGCCGGCCGCGAGGCCCAGCAGCAGGCCCGTACAGATCATAAGCACGATCAGACCGGCATAACCGAGCCGTGCAAGGCCCAGTGAGATGCGCGTCCGCACCAGATCAATTGCGCCGTTGAGAATATGCGGTCCTGGTACAAGTATCATGCACGGGCAGATTGCTATCAGGCCTTGCGCATCCGACAGCTGGAACCGGACCGCGGCAGCCCCTCCAAGCCCGGCCACGACTGCCGCGCATAGGGGCTGTATGAAGGGGTTAGGAACTCGGGCGGCCAGGAGGCGCCGGAGCACGGCACCGCACGCTGCATTGAAGGCAATGAGTATCAGGCTCACCGCATCGCGCGCGCCGAATATCACGCCCAGAGAGGCAGCGCCGATCGCGGCAAAGAGGACGAAGCGCAGCATCGAAGCCGACGGCTGCCGCGAGGCGGTTGCCAAGGCGGAGTCTATAGTCTCTAACGGAGTGGTGCCGTCGCACACCTGGTCGATGACCGTCATAATCGACAGGACGCGCCCCATATGAACGTCAAGCGGCCGTGCTGCCACAACGTCGGCAAACGGTGCGCCTTCGAGATGCACCACAATCTCGTCCCAGCACGGCAGCACTCTCGTACGGAGTCCGAGAGTATGGCCGAGTTGCTCCGCAGCGACGACCGTTCGCTCAGTGGTTTGTCCGTGTTCGAGCAGCCGCGCCGCCGCCAGCGCAACCGTCTCGATCGCTTTCGAGCGCCCCAGACGGACCATCTCGCGTGCCACCAGCTCAGTGCGGCCCGTCATCGCGCCGCCCCTTTGGCCTTTGGCGCGTGCGGACCAACAGCTTGCCGTTGTGCCCGGCGTTTGGCCCGGCGATGCGCTATGGCTTGCGGCGCGCTCGGGAGCGCGTCGACAACGACTTCCGCGGCCCAGTGGAAGAACCAGCCGACGAGGGCGCCGATAACGACCTCGCTGCCACGCCAGAATGCGGCAAAAAGGATCGAGCCGGTGGGCTCGGTTGTCAAAAGAATGATCGGGCAGGTCCACATGATGACACGCAAATTCGGGAATTCGCGTGCGATGAGGGCGGCAGTGACACCGGTGTAGTTCGTTTCCTGTTGCAATACTGGCGAGGCTGATTGAACAGGATGCGGTAAGCGCCGTCCCGTTGCGTTCGGTCCCAGTCCTCCTTCACGCCGTACGCGTGAGGCTGTCGATTTCGTCAGGCGCAACGCCCCTGCGCGCGAGCTCTGACTCAATCATGTCGAACACGAATTCGACCGGAGCGAGCCAGACGTTGACCCAATAGATGATGCAGTCACGTGCAATCAGCAGGGCTGGTGTCATGCAGCCGTCCTCCGCTGCAGCCGAACCGTGCCGGTCTCGCGCTCGCTGAGCGAATGGGCCCAGGCCATCATCGCAATCGTGATGCCAAGCAGCAGGCTCAGCGCCACGAGGCACACGGCGACGATGACATTGAGCGATGCGAAGGCGAGCCCGGGTAGCGGATTTTCGCGCAACAAGGCGAACAGCAGACTTGACATTCCGCGCCTTCTTAATAAAATACACCGTATAGTTCATATAAATCTTCGCTGCGATTGGTGTCAAGCCGGGTGGCTCACAAGCGCGTGTGAAGGATCAAGCGGGTGAGGCTCCGTCCAACCAGAACCCCAGGCAAAGAAGGGATCTGACATGACGAGATTGACGAAGGTGTTGCTCGCAGCGGTCGTGATCGCGCTTGGCGGCACATCAGCATCGGCCCAGGAGAACCAGGGCACGGCGGAGCAGAGGGCGGCCTGTACGCCCGACGCCCTTCGTCTGTGCAGCGCCTACATTCCGGACCCGTCGGGTGTCGAAGCCTGCCTGAGGCAGAGGAAATCGAACCTGAGCGAAGCGTGCAAGGCAGTGTTCGAGCAGGCAAGCACGGGACCGGCGCGGAGCCGATAGGGCGCGACATCGCGGCCGGCGACGCTGGTGGGAATCCGCCTTGATGCGTCCGCACCAAACGGAACGATCGATGACCACGATGTATATCCCGGCCCTCGCCGCCTTCGGCGGCTCCGCCTTCGGAGCGATCTCGACAATCATGAGCGCATGGTTCAGCCGACGCCGAAGGCTCCGAGATCGTCATCACGCTCGCTCGTTCGAAAAACGCGAACGGTTGTACAAGAACTTCCCGGCTGTATGCCGACGCGCTCGTCAGCGACAGGGCGGAAATCCCCCAGCTTGTCGGCCTCTATACGCTTGTCGGCCGTATGCGGATCCTGTCCAGTGACGACGTCGTTCACGCCGCCGAGCGGACCAGTCGCCTGATCATCGAAACCTATGTGTCGCCAAACCGGGCGTTCGTCGACCTGCCCAACTTTATCGACGAAATGGATCCTCTGCGCGATTTCGGCGAAGCCTGCCGGAGCGAGTTGCTGAACCTTCCGGCGCGGTGATCACATGAATCGAGAACATGATGATCACCTCGGCAGGCACGATGTCCGGAACAGGATCATCCAGGCCGCGGTCGACCTTTATTGCGAACTCGGTCACAACAAGACCACCGTCGCGGATGTCGCGCGGCGCCTGTCGATGTCTTCGGCCAATATCTATCGCTTCGTTCCGTCAAAGCGAGCGATCGAGGAGGCCGTCGTCGAACGCGTGCTCGATGAAATGGTCGGGGCGGCCGCCAATGCGGCGCGCGGCGATGGACCGGCGCTGCGGCGCCTTGCTGCAGTGCTCGAAGCGATAGCCGACTGCAATGAATCGAGGCCGGCGAAGCATCGAAAGCTTCAGGATCTGGTGGCCCTGGCCGTCCGTCAGAACTGGCCGGTCGTTCTCATCTACAGCGACAGGATCAGGGGATTGGTGCGGCCAATGATCGGTGCCGGGCAAGCACGCGGCGAACTGCGTGACGGCAGTCCGATGGCGCTGACCTGCTGCCTGCTCGAAGCCATGGACGTCCATCTCAATCCCTCGCGAATGGGTGCTGCGACGCTTCGGCCAAGGTTCGAGGAGATGTTGAGATTTTGCGCGGGCGCCCTGAGCCGCATGCCAGCGCGGCAGCCGGTCGAGATGACATCGCAGCTGCATTTGAAGGTCGCCGGCTGACGCTGACGCCTCCAGCCATCAGCCCAAAGCGGACGGGTCGCCATGCGCCTACGACCAGTCCGTCTCGCACGCCGCCAGGAAAAAGCCGACGCGCTCGCGCACGAAGCCGGGAAGCTCCTTCTTCAGGTCCTTCGGCATCTCGCCGACAAGTGAGCGGAACAGCATCGGTAGCAGGATCAGGTCGAGGAAAATTTGCGCGGTGGCGCGGCTTCGTTTGGGGCTGAAAGGCCCCTTCGCGGTGCGGGCCAGCTTTTGCGTGGCTTCGTCCAGCAGCTGCGACACCGCATTCAGGGAGCGATCACGCGCAGCGTCGTGAACGTTGCGGCTCAATTCGGGAAACCGCTGCGATTCCGCGATCGTCGCGCGCACCATGCCGAGCGATTCCTCGACCACTCTCTCGACGATGGCTGTCCCGAGGCTCATCAACTTGTCCTCGATGGTGCGGCCCTCGGGCGAGAAACCCTCGAAGTCGGTCAAGCCGTCGATGGTGCGGGCCACCACCGCGGCGAACAGCGCTTCCTTGCCAGGGAAGTGGGCATAGATCGTCGGCTTGCTCGCGGGAGCGAGCTCGGAAATGTCGTCGATGCTGGCGCTGCGAAAGCCCTTCTCCAGAAACAGCTGCTGGGCCGCATCGAGAATGCGAGCCTGCGCGTCGCCGGCGAAATCCTTGGGCGGTCTGCCTCGCTTCGTCTTCTTCATTATTGGTCCTCCGAAATCACGAGTTTGTGCGCGTCGCTTTCCCCCTTGACATGGTCGGCTAAGAAAGGCAAGGAAAAGAAAATATACGGTATAGTATATTAATTGAAATCGCCAGTGCTCTTGAATGATCGGGGCGCAAAGGCGGGCGCGCACGACCCCGATCGTCCGAGCCGAATGAGGAGAATGTTGTGACTATTTCCAACCCAGAGTCGTCAGGCTTGCATGGCGTGCTGCTGCGTGAACTGCATCACAGGGCCACCTACGGTATCGCCTTCGCCATCAACCTGGTCTCCGCCGCGGCCATCCGGGTCGAGCGGACGGAAGCCAAGGGCGCTCTCAGTGATGTCGTCGAGCTGCTGCATGGCTACGCTGACGTGCATCGTGCGCTGGCGATGCCCGCGGGCGACACGCTGACCCATGCCGCGACCTCCATTCGCAACCTGGGCTGTGGCATGCGCCGCGCGGTTCACCCTCAACGCTGTTCAGATACAACGGTCAGCCCGCCATCGCGCTCGCGATCGGCGCTGCGCACGAGACCAGCGCTCCGGGGCCCAGCCCGTCATTAGTTGAACGGGCGCCAGCGCAAGTCGTGCCAGAGCTCCGACCAGTTTCATCCATCGGAACTGCCAGGGCACGCCCGCACACTCGACGAGTTCCTGAAGACGATCGAACCCGAAATGCGGTTCACCAAGACTGTCGATTTGAGGGATGCCCTTCGGGCAGTGTTTCACGTCCTGTCTCGGCACCTAACCTCCGGGCAGGCCGCCAACGTCAGAGAAGCGCTGCCTGAAGAGGTGCGTGCACTTTGGGACGATCCGGCGCCCGCCGGCCGCGCCTGATATGGTTCGCGAAGGCCCAGCCGAGCCAGCTCCTCCCAAGCAACCGTATCCGGCGGAAAAGGCGAGAGGTGGTGAGATCATTTTGCGCACCCGGACAAGACGGGCAATCTTCCTGGCCGGACTGATTGGAGCTGTTCTCTTCTGCTTTGTTGGTTGTCTCGGCTCGCTAGGTCTTGCCTGTGAGGTCTCTGGCTGCCCGGCCCCGTTCGCTGGATTCCAATGAATATCGGCAGAAAAATAGCAACCGCTCCTGCACGCGCTTGTTGAGCGGCATCGTCCTTTGAATCGGAGATTCGGATGATAGAGGCAAGCGCCACATCCTGGAACATCGTCAACGAGACGCTCGATTGACCGCGGCTACTTCGTCGCGCCGCTCGACGATCTCGTCACGGGGGCGCGCTCCGGTCCCTGATGTGGATCACGTTCGGCTGGCATGTTGTGCCATCGAGCAGATGCAGGTTTCTATGCCTCGTTACAATGTCGAACGCGTCGGATGCGCCCCTCGCGCCTCTCCAAGGCAGTCGGATTGTATGATCGTTTCGGGAACGCTCTGCAACAAGATGGCGCCTGCATTTCGCAGAGTCTACGATCAGATGCCGGAGCCGCGATACGTCATTTCGATGGGGGTCCTGCGCCAATGGCGGCGGGTACTGCCATTACTCGTACTCGGTGGTTCGCGGATGCGACCGCATCCCTGGCCGCAGCCACATGAGTACTTATTGATCCGGAGTAGCAATGATGGCGCAATGGGTTCTGCCGGAGCGGTTCTCGTTCGAGGGACATGCGATCGCCTGGGGAGCGATCGGTGCAGGACCGCCGGCCATCGTGATGCATGGCTCGCCGTTCTCCTCGCGTGAATGGCGGCGGATCGCGCCTTGGCTCGCTATGCGCAGGCGCGTGTTCTACTATGATCTCTTGGGCTACGGCCAGTCGGCCAAGCCGGACGCCGACGTCTTGCATGGTGCCCAGAACAGGTTGTTCTCTGCGCTCCTGGACCACTGGAGCATCGACCGGCCCGACATCGTCGCCCATGATTTCGGTGGTTCGGCCGCTCTGCGTGCACACCTCTTGGACAGGGTCGATTACCGAAGCCTCGTGCTGATCGATCCAGTCGCAATCAGCCCGCAAGGTTCGGCGTTGGTCCAGGCGGCGAAGGCGCACCCCGAAGTGTTGGCCGGCTTGCCCCTCTATATTCACGAGGCGATCCTGCGCGCCTACATTGGCGCCGCGATGAAGCACAGTCTGCGCGAAGAAGACATGCGGCCTTACCTCGAGCCGTGGCTGGATCAAGACGGACGCAAGGGTTTCTGGCGGCAGATCGCGCAGATGGACGACAAATACTCCGAAGAGGTGCAAGGGCGATATGGAGAAATCCGGTGCCCCGTCTCGATCCTGTGGGGCGCCGAAGACGAATTCATCCCGCTAAAGGACGGTGAGGAGCTTGCGCGCCGCATCTCGGGGGCGTCGTTCACGGCGATCGCGGACGCCAAGCATCTCGTCCAGGAAGATGCCCCCGAGGCGATTGTCGCGGCCGTTCTCGAATTTTGGCGGAGGCTGGAGGCGACGTGATCCGCAATCGTTGAATTCGGCGTGGCAGCGGCCGCAAGCCGACCTCGGGTGGGCTCGAAATCTTCGGTATGGCCGTCACCGAGCCGCGCGACGACATCGGGATCGTCTTCCAGAAGCCGATACTGCTGCCGTGGTTCGACTTCCCCCCGCCACCAACTCCCTGTATTGCAGCGCCCAGCAATCGAAGCTGCGCCGAGTCATCGCTCTATTCCGGCGTCACAGTGAAGTTCTAATGGGCTTCGACGTTCGAGAGCCCGGCCACAACGGTGCATGTCATTGTGTTAGCCGCGGAGCCGATGTCCCGGTCTCTGAGTTGCCGCTGTTCAGGAAGCATCACCCTTCCGATGGGAATGGCGCGGAATTGAGCGTTCCAAGACCGGGCCCCGATGGGGAGCCGCTCCTTCCGTTTTTCAGGCCGCAAGATCCTTTGGATCGGGAGGCGGGCCAGCGCAAAAGTCGATTGGGCCTCTTTCGGTGGACAATGAGTAATAAAATCGCGATCTTTCTGAAGAGACGCGAAGCCGCTATCTGTGGTGCATCCAGTAAGAGTGACGACAATGCTCTACGCTTCTCGGCCGGCTCTTCGCTACATTTTTGACCCGCTGTGCGGCTGGTGCTACGCGGCAGCTCCGGCTCTATCAACTCTTGAGCAGGGCCTTGCCGTATCAGTCGCGTTGCAGCCGTGGGAATTGTTTTCAGGGTCAGGCGCGAAAAAGATATCAGCTGATGTAGCGCGTTAGATAGCACCGTTGGCATTGATCCTACCGCGGCGGAGGAGTTCGTAACGATGCGAACTTCCATGGCATGCTGAACTTCATGATCATCATGCTGGTGTTCAATCGGCTTGACGGCGTCCTCGCTGGCTAGAAGACGCCGAAATGGTCCGAGCAGAGATGCGAAGCTGTTCAGTCTGGCGCTGAGTATTGAGATGGGGCGGGACACAGCGCCGGAGCTTGAATTGCTTACCCGACCAGGACCGCAATCGTTCAACTGATCAAGCACCCGACGATCGATCGGCAAGGAGAATGACTATGGAATCAGCGATCCCGGAGCATCTGCGCACCCGTCGTACGAGGACACGCCGCATTCCGGATGACTATCAACCACCTGTGCCGGCATACGTCGCTCGTTTCAAGCCGAACGTAAAGCGGGTTATCATGGCCTATTTCGGAATTCAGTTTTTGGGTGATCCGCCGGCGTCGACCCAGAGCGCGCTCGATTGGATCAGCGCTGCCTTTGCCGCGGAAGACGGAGCGATGCACTGGGACAGGGCCTGCTACGTCGACGAGGGCGGCTATACCAATATCGTGTCGGCAGGCTATTGGGACGATCATGCCAGGTTTGATCGATGGTTCGCGCCGGCGCGTGCCGAATGGACTGCCGAGCGTCACTTTCTGCAAAAACCTGGCCGGTTCATCGAAGTACTATCACCCTCGGTCGAGGGCTACGAAACGCTCGCCTCTTCGACGGACAGGCCCGAGGGGGTGGCAGTCCTTGCCGGAGGGATTAGCGGAGAGATCCAGGAGCACGCCTATTGGGGAGGTATGCGGGATCGGATACCGCTATCGCAAACGAGCGAGATGTCGCCTGCCGGGCCCGTGCGTCACATCCGTGATGGTCTTCGTATCCGCGTATTTCCGAATGACAATCTCTGCCTCATTCGTTCGGGTCAAGACTGGTCGGACACGGAAAATGCCGAACGCGATATGTACCTCAAGGAGGTTGAGCCCGTGTTGCACGAAGCAATGGATTTCCTGAGAGATGAGGGGCAGGCGATCGGCTGCTATGCCAATCGATACATGACAGTTCTGGGCGCCGACGGAAAGACAGTGGAGAAATCATATGGCATGAGCTGGTGGAAGAGCCTCGCTGCCCTGGAACGATGGGCAGAATCGCACCCTACTCATGTCGCCATCTTTGGAGCCGCAATGAAGTATCAGATCAAGCTGGGGCCGGCTGCAAAGCTCAGGCTCTATCACGAGGTTACCGTCGCCAGTTCCAAAGAGCAGTTCTTTGAATACTTCAAATGCCACGAGAAAACGGGCTTGCTGCGGGCCATCGAGCAGTCTTAGCTCTGCCGGGGCAGGATCGATGAAATCGGGGCAGGCCTGATCCTATGCCCTGTGGTGCCGCGGCAAGTCGGATCAGCACTCTTGCGTGGCGTTATCATTTAAGGCCCCACGCACGATCCAGGTGCTCCCGAAAGCCATCGATGAAAACGCGAACCTTTCTGCGCGGCTGGCGCGCAGCGGAAAACACAGCGTAGATCCCCCCTTCGGGAAGTTTCCATTCGGGAAAAACGCGCGTCAGTTGACCTTTCGCCACGTACTCCGCAACAGCAAAGTCCGGCAGGATTGCAAATCCACCTCCCGCCAGCGCGACCTCGCGAACCGCGAGGGCGGTGTTCGCGGTTATGACGGCTTCCCAGCGCACTGGGTGCTTCGCTCCGTCCGGATCTTCGAATGTCCACGAGAGCGGATGAGGTAATACCGATAATGCGACGAATGGTGACCCCGCAAGGCCGTCCGGGGTTTCCGGGAGTGGCCTCCGGGAAAGGAGATCCGGGCTCGTGACGAGCCATTCGGAAAAGCTGCCGATACGTACGGCCTTATAGCTTGAATCGGCAAGCTTCCCGGCGCGAATTGCCACGTCTATTCCGCCCTCGACGAGGTCGAGGACGCGGTCGGCAGTTATAAGGTCAATCTTCAAGTCGGGATATCTTGAGGACAGCTCGGCAGCTACAGGCGCTACGAGCATGGCACCGAAATCGACCGGGGCTGTCACCTTCAGTATTCCGCGCGGCTCCTGGGCATCTTGCGACGCTACGGAGACCGCTTCCTCGACGTCGCGAACAACTCGACGTATTGCCTCGAAAAACAGTTCGCCGGCGTGGGTTAGGCTAATTCGCCTTGTCGATCGAATGATTAGGCTTGCGCCAACCTCCGCTTCCAATCGACGTATGTGCGCGCTGACCTGTGTCTTGGTTAAATTGAGCTTCCGTCCCGCTGCTGTCAGCGATCCAGCTTCTACAACGGCTACGAAGACGACGAGGCGATTGAGATTGATGCTGCTTAGCTGAGTCACCATTGTCCCTCCTGAATGAACACAGAATATTGCAACGTGGGCTTTCTGGAAAGTCTGGGCCGTCGGATCTGTGTTTGTAGGGAGCCAGTCTCCACGTCACTAGGCTTTGCCATGGAGGCTGTCCCAGCTTGTCTGTCGCTCGGCAATAGCCGAGCGTGGATGCCGCGCGGAGCGCAGGCGCCACGAAGTCGCATCGTCATGCGATAGCCGTTCACAAGCGACGTCAGGAGAAACCGCCTTGTCGGATAAGCAGCAGCCGATGGCCGGCCTCTAGCCACCTCTCCCTAGCATGATGAGAATTGTGCTGCGCCGGTGAACAGAGAATTAGCGGATACTCGGATTATAGCACGTGAACAGCAGTGATAGTGCTTCCGGTCTGAATTCAAGCAAACCGGAAAGCGGCAAATGAAGATAGCGTTAATCGGCGCGACAGGATATGTCGGCTCTAAGATCCTTACGGAGGCCCTCAACAGGGGACATGACGTCACGGCGATTGTCCGTCACGTCGAAAAGCTGCCTGAGCATCCGAAGTTGGCCGCTCGCAAGACCGACGTCAAAAATATGAATGAGCTCTCGCTGATCCTGTCCGGCCAGGACGCTGTTGTCAGCTCGTTCAACCCAGGTCTCGCGGGAGGACTGGATGGAGCCAGGTCAATCATCGCGGCGTCGAAGCGCGCGGGCGTTCGTCGGCTGGTCGTCGTCGGAGGAGCGGGGAGTCTCGAGGCCGCTCCGGGGAAGCGTGTCGTCGACTCTCCCGACTTTCCAAAGGAATGGAAGGAAGGAGCCCTGGCTACCGCTGAATTCCTGAACATTCTGAGGCGGGAGGACGGCCTCGATTGGACATTCGTCAGCCCCGCAGCAGTATTGGCGCCGGGCGATCGAACGGGAGCATATCGCGTGGGCAAGGATCAACTGCTTACCGACGCGAAAGGCGAAAGCAGGATTTCTCTCGAAGATTATGCCGTAGCAATGCTGGACGAGATCGAAAGTCCAAAGCACAGCCGTACGCGCTTCACCGTTGCGTACTAGTCGATTGTGTTTCAATCGCGAGACGAGGATGTAGCCGTGCAGAGCACACCATTCAAGGCAGCCTGCGTCCAGGCGGCTCCGGTCTATCTGGACCTCGAAGGCACGGTGGCGAAAACGATCGCCATCATCGAGGAAGCAGCTTCCAATGGAGCCAAACTGGTCGCGTTTCCCGAGACGTTGATTCCGGGATATCCGTGGTTCATTTGGCTTGGGGCTCCAGTCTGGAGCATGCAGTTCACAAAGCGGTATTATGAAAACAGTCTCCGGCTGGATGGTCCGGAGATGCTCAAGATCAGGGAAGCCGCAAAACGCTGCGCAATACTCGTCTTGCTAGGATACAGTGAGCAGGACGGAGGCAGTCTCTACATGGGGCAATGCCTGATCGATGCAGGCGGAAACTTGTTGTTCAATCGTCGGAAGCTGAAGCCGACCCATGCCGAGCGAATGGTGTTTGGCGAAGGCGATGGATCCGACTTCCAGGTCGCCAGGACGGCATATGGAAATATTGGCGCTCTGTGTTGCTGGGAGCATTTGCAGCCCTTGTCGCGATATGCGCTCTATTCAATGAACGAGCAGGTGCATGTCGCCTCGTGGCCCAGCGTGCTCCACGAGCCCTATGTCCTTGGACCCGAGGTAAACAGCGCCGCGAGCCGGATGTATGCCGTGGAAGGGCAGTGCTTTGTAATCTCATCATGGTCGCTGCTCTCCCAAGAAATGTTTGATCTCCTCTGCGATACTCCGGACAAGGTGCGTATTCTCAGCGCGCAGACCGGAAAGCCCGGCGGCGGAAATTCAATGATCTACGGCCCAGATGGACGCGCTCTTTGCGAGCCGCTTGAAGAAGACGAGGAAGGCATTCTCTATGCCGACATCGACATTGGACAAATTCCATTTTCGAAGGCAGCGGCGGACCCGGTCGGTCATTATTCCCGGCCGGACGTGGTTCGCTTGATGATCAACCGGACGAAGAACGTCCGGGTGCAGGAATTTGACTTGTCTCAGACGGAGGGGCATCGGCCGCCGGCCTCAGGTGAGGGAGCGCCGTGTCTGGAGGCCATGCGACTGCCGGCGCCAGGCTAGTCGGTGGGGCCTTTGATGCGCCTGGCTAGAGGATCGGTGCGATCAACATCAAAGGATTTTCGAGAGAGCAGCGAGACGGGCAGGGTTTGCGCTCGCTCGGTTTGCTCCCCAGTCAGGCCGGCGGTGGATCAGATTGTCCACCCTGACCAGACAGAGAGTTGACAATTCGATTGCTTAACGCTCCGACGCGAAACGCTATTGTCGATGACGATTTCCGCTACGGACATGCCGCAAGGGGTTGACTTATGTACCATCTCTATTTCTCGCCCGGGATGTGCTCGGTAGCGCCACACATCGTGCTCGAGGAAATCGGTCAACCATACAGCATCGAGCTGGTGCGCGTGGATATCGCGTCCAGGGCCGAGAAGCTCACGGATCCCGCCTATCTGGCGATCAATCCCAAAGGCCGCGTTCCTGCACTGAAGATTGGCGATCGTATATTGACCGAAACACATGCCATTCTGATGTTCCTCGCGCGCCGGCATCCCGAGGCGAAGCTTCTGCCGGCCGAGCCGGAAGCTGAGGCCCGCTGCCATGAATGGTTGGCGTGGGCAGCGAGCTCCGTTCATGCGGTGGCGTTGAGCCAATTGTCTCGTCCCCAACGCTTTACGACCGACCCTGATGATTTCCCAAACATCAATGCCAAGGGTCGACAAAATCTCGATGACGGCTTTGCATACATCGAGAAGATGCTTCATGGGCGCGATTGGGCCGTACCAGGAGGTTTCACGATAGCAGATCCCTATTTGCTCTTCTTCTATCGCGTCGCACAGAAGCTTGGCATTCCTGTCACTGAAAGATTCCCAGCCTGGACGAGGATCAGCGAGCGCGTAGTGGAGCGACCCGCGGTAGCGCGAATTCTTGCGAAGGAAGCAGCCCTGAACTAGGGGCTATCCAAGGTTCAGTCTCGCTGAGAGTTAACAGTTCGATCATCAGACAACGCGGAGGTTCGCAATGCGAGTCACTTGGCCGTGCAACGCGGCATCTGATGCGGCATTCGTAATGCGAAAAGATGAAGCTTGCTTGTTTTGGTCCGGACAGCGGCCGTGCAAGGCTCGCGGACGACAAGGATCAGCGGCGACTTGCACAGTCGACCTGCGTGGCCGCTTCAGGAGGAACTGCGCATGCCAATTCACAGCGTAAACTGGGCGGGGATCGACTGGGAGCCCATCCGCGGCGGTATGGAAAGAAAGACTTTCTCGGGCCAGGGGGCGACCCTGGCTTTGCACCGCATCAAGCCTGGACACGAATTGAGGCCTCATAGCCATGTTTATGAGCAGATCGTCTACATGCTTGAGGGAAGCGCCAAGTTTCATGTGGGCGAGGAGGTGCATTTTCTCGAGCCTGGCGGTCTGATCGTGATTCCCTCGAACGTGGTGCACTACATCGAGGTTGTTGGCGACAAGGAGGCGCTGGAGCTCGATGTCTTCACACCAAAGCGGTCCGAGTACGCCGGTTGATCTGGAAGCGGTGAGGCAAATCGTGACCAAACTAAGCGAGCAAACACTCAAGGACCTTAAGGCGACGAGTACCGCCACAATCACAACGCAGCTCTTTAGAAGGGGCTTTCGGAACGCGTTCGTTCAGGATGTCAGGGCTCTCGGAAAGCACTCGGAGAATCTGGTCGGGCCTGCGTTCACGCTTCGCTACATCCCGGCTCGCGAAGATATCGACTCGTTCGGCGTCAAGCCCGACCCCAATGCCCTGCAGCGGGAAGCTATCGAGGCCGTTCCAGCCGGCTACGTTCTGGTCATGGATTGCCGCCAGGATGCCCGGGCTGCCTCAGCGGGAGATGTCTACCTGACCAGGTTGCGCGTTCGTGGAGTCGCCGGGCTTGTGTCAGACGGAGGGATCCGTGACAGCGAACAGATCTCTCAAATGGGCATTCCCGTTTTCTGCGCCGGGCCAAGCGCTCCAACCAACCGCGTTTTGCATCATGCGGTGGACTACAATCTTCCCATCGGCTGCGGTGGCGTACCGATCTATCCGGGGGATATCATCGTGGGCGATGCCGATGGAGTAGCGGTCATCCCGCAGGCGATAGTGGATGAGGTGGCGCGCGACGCAGTTGAGCAGGAACGTATCGAGCGATACATCCAGATGCGAGTCGCTGCGGGCGAAGGATTGAATGGTCTCTATCCCATAAACGATAAAATCCGGGCCGACTATCGGCAATGGGCCGCGGGCCTGGCGAAGGACAGCCCGGGCTGAAGGTGATCGTGGCGTCGGTTTGGAGTCGCACCGAGATGTGTCGATTGCGGTGCGATGCATCACGCGCGTTCTTGGAGCACACAATGACGATTCCTGCACCAATCCTCAATCCTCCCTTCAACGTCACGCGCATCAGTCACGTTGTTCTGACGGTTCGTGATCTCGAAGCAAGCACCAAGTTCTATAGCGACGTGCTGGGGTTCGTCGTGAGTGATCGCGACGAACATTCACTTTATCTTCGCGGCCTGGAGGAGGCTTGTCACCACAGCCTGGTTCTTCGCAGAAGCGCCGCACCTGGCGCCTGTCAGGCGATTGGCTTTCGTGTGCTGACGGAGGCAGAGCTCGATCTGGCGTGGGAATGGTGCAACGAGCACGAGGTATCCAGCACGTGGGTCGAGTCCAGGTACCAGGGACGAACGTTGCGGCTCGTCGACGGGGCAGGTTGCGCAATAGAGTTTTGCGTTGACATGGAAACCAGGCCTCGCCTCATGCAAGCCTTTGATCGGTTCCACGGTGGTAGCCCGCAGCGGCTCGATCATGTTCAAGTCGCTGCGTCAAACATCCAGGCGGCCTTCGAATTCTACGCGGCCTTGGGCTTCCGGCTCACCGAATACACGGCAAGGGATGGTACAGACGAATTGTGGGCCGTCTGGTTGCAGCGCAAGGGTAACCCACATGATATTGTTTTCAGCAATGGACGCGGTCCTCGCCTGCACCACTTCGCGTATACAGTGCCTGAACTTCGCGACCTGATTCATGCCTGCGACGTTGCGGCCTGCAAGGGATATCGTGCTGCAGTCGAACGCGGCCCGGGCCGTCACGGAATCGGAAATGCCCTGTTTGTATATTTTCGTGATCCAGACGGTCATCGCGTCGAACTTTTCAATACTCATTACCAAACGATAGACCCGTCCGAGGCCCCGCTGCGATGGGATCTCAGCGATACGAAACGATCGCAGCTCTGGGGCCTTCCTGCCACCAAGCGGTGGTTCTTCGAAGCAACGCCGTTCGACGGAGTTGTACCTCAGGATCCCCTGCTGAAGGCCGATCCAGTCACGCTGGAGACATTCTTGGCGGGGCAGTCATAGAGCCAGCGCCTTACCAGGGCAGCGCGGAGTCATTAGTCGTGACAGAGAAGATCATAGTCTACTGCTCCGGCGCGGCAATTGATGCCTTTCGGCGAATGACACCCTATCTAAGCAAGCTCCTCAACGTGGAGCTCGATCTCAGGCAGGGATCGTCGATAGGTTCTGGAAAGAACGCCATTCCTCCTCGTTTGCGTAATCACGAGCCATGCGATGTTGCGGTGCTATTCGACGACATCGTGGACGGATTGGCGCAGGAGGGAATCCTTCGTGGCGATTCGAAGCGGCGTATTGCCGACTCGTCCATTGGGATGGCTGTTCGATCGGGCGCCACCATCCGGGATATCTCGTCGGTCACAGCGCTCCGCTCCGTGCTTGTCAACGCGGCGTCGATCGCGTATTCCGCGAGTGGCAGCGGAATCTATCTTGAAGAACAACTCCTTCCCAAGCTCGGAATCGCAGAAGAAGTCCGAACCCGATGTCGACGCATTTTGGGAGAAAGGGTTGGTGCCGTGGTCGCACGGGGCGAGGCCGAGATAGGCTTTCAGCAAATGAGCGAGCTGCTAGCGATACCGGGCATCTCCATTGCAGGTCGTCTTCCTGCGGACGTGCAGCATATCACCGCCATTTCGGCGGCGATTCCTGCGACTGCGGCGCATCCAGCGCTGGCCGGTCAACTTATCCATGCGCTCTCGGGTAGCCTCGCTCGCGAAGAACTAAAGCAAGCCGGCCTCGATGAGCCCGGCTTCGGCGCATGAACACCTTGTCGAGTTGCTTCAGAGAGGACAATGCAATTTCGGAGGGCTGTTCTGCTCCCGGACCTGCCGCGCCGGCCAGATCTGGAGGCGGCTGCTCGCGACCTGATCGCGATCATCAGAGGTATCGTTGATACAGCCGGGCAGTACGCGTTGGCCGTTCGTGTGCAGAGAGCCGTTTTTGGATATCCCGGTCTCGCATCAGCGATAGGGGGCCCTTGCGTCGGCAAGAAATATCAGATCGTGATTCAATAGCCGCTGTTTCCAATCCGAAGTACATTCGACACAAAACATCCGCATCGTAGCAACAAGAGTCTTCACTGGGAGCAACCTTTGTCAGCCTTTTCCGATCCAGACGCCGTCGCGCGCTATGTCGAGGGGCCCGTGCGCCAAGTTCCAGGTTTCCACGCCTTGCAACAAATGAGCGCGATACTCCTTGCTGAACGGGTGCGAGACGACGGCCACGTGCTGGTTCTCGGCGCCGGGGGCGGATTGGAATTAAAGACCTTTGCCGAGGCGCAGCCGGCTTGGCGCTTCTGCGGCGTCGATCCGTCTGCTGAGATGCTGAGATTGGCCGACCGCACGCTCGGCGCGCTCACGTCGCGAGTCGACTTCTACGAAGGCTACATTGACGGCGCGCCCACGGGTCCCTTCGATGGAGCGACCTGTCTTTTGACCTTGCACTTTCTATCGGAGGAGGAGCGCCGAAGGACGGTCGCGCAGGTACATCAGCGGTTGAGGCCAGGTGCCCCCTTCGTCGTTGCTCATCACAGCTTTCCGCAAAATGATGGAGAGAAGACAAAATGGCTCTCTCGCTATGCTGCGTTCGCCATCGCGTCCGGAGTACCAGTGGCGAACGCCGAAAGCGCCATTCAAGCTATGTATGAACGGTTGCCTCTCTTGTCGCCAGAACAGGACGAAGGCATCTTGCGCGACGCCGGGTTCGCCGATGTGGCCCTCTTCTATGCAGGATTCACTTTCAGAGGGTGGGTCGGCTACAAGGCGTAGCCGCAGCTAACAAACCCTTGCAGTATGGGCCTGAAGATAACGGCAGGTTGCCCCGTTCAACCCCGCCTCACAGTAGCGGCAGGGGACATGATGATGGGACGCTCTACACGCTGCTTGACCTATTCGTCTCTCGAAAAATGCGAGCAACCACATCGAACGGGCGACGACGTGCGAGCTCGCAGGAGCGTCTTAGGCGATAAACTGCATCATCTGCAATAACTTCAACTGCCGACCGCGCGGCTTTCTGTAATGCGAATTGCGCAGCTTCGGCTCAAGTGTTCTCCTCCTGCATTGCGGACGCTTTGCCTCAGTACGTTGCAGAGGAACAGCTCTCTGTATCCGTGGGCGAGACCTTCCTTGGGCATGCTAAGAAAGCGGGAACGAGATGCCATCGAAAGTATTTTCGATAAATTCCGTCGCTATAATCGCGGCGATGCTGCTCATTTGCGGTATTGATTCTCCGCGAGCTGGTGACGACGTGTCTTGGGCGTACCCTCCCGCGAATCCGGTGAGCGACGTCGACAACATAGAACAAAGGCAGGTTCCAGGCAGCAGCAGGACATATACCCAAGCTCAGATCGATGGGTTGTTCGAGGTTGCTGACTGGTTTCCGGATGAGCATCCCATTATGCCGAAGGTCGTTGCGGAAGGCGTGAGACCAAGGACATTTGCATGCGCCCGGTGCCACTCTCCGACAGGTAACGGCCACCCGCAATCGGCAGGTCTTTCAGGCCTTCCGTTCCAGTACCTTCAGCAACAACTCCTGGAGTTCAAGTCTGGACGACGAGCCGGGCACTCGCTTGCAAATGTGATGAAGGTCATCGTGGATGGCATGTCTGATGATGACATGAAGGCTGCGAGCGGGTATTTCGCATCTCTAAAGCCCCGCTCCGTTTCCAGGGTGGTCGAGGTCGATACAGTGCCGAGAAGCATCATCTATGGACACGCCCTGCGCGTTGCGGATCCCGCCGGCGGCACAGAGGCGATGGGCAACCGTATCATCTCTTTGCCCGAGAACGAGCCGCTCATGCATCTGCGGGATCCCCGCGCCACCTTCATCGACTATGTGCCTGTCGGCAGCATAGAGCGGGGGCGCGTCCTCGCGACGACCGGCGGCGGCAGAACAGTTCCCTGTGCCAGTTGCCACGGACCTGGACTGAGAGGTTCCGGGAACGTACCCGGCATCGCGGGACGGCCTCTGCTCTATGTCTTCCGCCAGCTCAACGATATGAAAACGGGCGCCCGTTCCGGGCCCGCCGTGGCTATGATGGCCCCTGTCGTGCAGAGGTTGGCTACAGAAGACATGATTGCCGTCGCCGCTTACCTCGGCACTCTGAGCCCCTGAGGCTTCCGCCAGGAGTTTTTTTGGGTCCCAAGTGGTGGACGTGTTTAGAATTGCGCTGCCGCCACGCTTGTCAATTTCAGCAATCCGCTTGACCGTGGATCGACGCCCCGACGGAAGGAGCGGCGCGACCAGGCCCGCGCCTCATAGTAACCGCCCTTGGCTATTGCCGCTGTCCGATCAGATGACACTCAATCGAATTGGCAAAAATCTTCACGAACAAGCGCGTTGAGCTCTGCGCCGTGATCCGCGATCTTGCCGGTTACAAGGGTATGGTCGCGGCCCTTGAAGGTCCGGCGTGCCGCCGCCCGAAGAGCGGCTGATTGGGTGAAAGATGCCAGCGCGGTGACGCCAAGCCCCCAGTTCTGCTCGGCGCGATTGGTCGGGGTCTGCATCGCCCTCTCTCCGTGTGGCGCGCCACCCTGTCGCGGCGCGTTCTGCGGGCTAGACGAGGCCGGAGGGGCATAGGAAGCGCTCGGAAATAATTTTTCGCCGGCCGCATCCTTCGGCGGCCGGCAAACGTCCTAAGGGCTGACGCGGCCGTTTTACTCGAGCTTGAACCGGAAAAGTGAGCACCGGTTTTCCGAGAAGATCACGCTGGGGTAGAGAGACGGCCCGCGATAACGCGATCGAGGTCGCGACATGAACAAGGAGCACGCGATGAGAAGGACCCTGATCAGATACAAGGCGAAGCCGGAGTTGGCCGACAGGAATGCCGAGCTGGTTTCGGCAGTGTTTGCTGAATTGAAGGCGGCCAGGCCGGACGGCGTGCGCTATCTGACGCTGCGGCTGGAGGACGACACCTTCATCCATTTTGTCGAGGCCGCTGCTGGGGACGGCTCGAGCCCGATCCCGAAACTCGAGGCGTTTCAGGCGTTCCAGGACGGCATCCGCGACCGCTGCGTCGAGCCGCCGCTGGTTCGTGATGTGAGGATCGTGGGCAACTACCGTATGCTGGACGAGTCCTGAACAAGTGAGGCGGAGGAGCAATGGCGCCAGATCCACGGGCCATCACCGAAATCGAGACCCTGCTGGCGGCGATGCGCCCGAAACTGCATCGCTACTGCGCGCGCATGGTCGGCTCGGTCATCGACGGTGAGGATGTGCTGCAAGATGCACTGATCAAGGGGATGGAGGCGCTGCAATCGGTCGGGCCCGTCGCCAATCCGGAGGGGTGGCTGTTCCGCATCGCGCACAACACCGCGCTGGATTTCCTGCGCCGCCGCAACCGGCAGGAGGCGCTGCATTCGGCTGAGGAGGTGGAGATGATTGCCGACCGGCTCGATGACGTGGAAAGCCGCCAGATTGCTGCGACCAGCCTGCGCACCTTCATGCGGCTGCCGGTGGCGCAGCGGTCCAGCGTGATCCTCATGGACGTGCTTGGCTGCTCGCTTGCCGAGGTCTGCGATATCATGGATTTCAGTCTGCCGGCGGTGAAGGCCGCGCTGCATCGTGGGCGCACGCAGCTGCGTGAGTTCGCCGAGGAGCCGGACGACGTGCCGCAGCCGGGCCTGTCGGAAGCCGACCGCACGCGGCTCAACGCCTATGTCGGCCATTTCAATGCGCGCGACTTCGACGCGATCCGCGCCATGATCGCCGATGACGTCAGGCTTGAGCTCGTCAACCGCACCAGGCTGAAAGGCAAGGCCGAGGTGTCGAATTACTTCGGCAATTATTCGAAGATCAGCGACTGGCACCTGGTGACGGGGCAGGTGGAGGGACGTCCCGCGATCCTGGTGTTCGATCCGAATGAACCGGACGGGCGGCCGAAATATTTCATGCTGTTGAACTGGTCCGACGACAAGCTCGCCACCATCAGGGATTTTCGTCACGCAGCGTACGTTATCGACGGTGCCGAGTGCGTGGTGGACCGGATGGGTGTACGTAGCGAGGCGCCGTCATCCTCTCGAGCATCGACGAGGTCGTCCACCGCAACGTAGTCGGCGACAAATGGGAGGTTATGGGCGACGCGGGGACCGCCGCGATTCTAACCCGCTCGGAGCCAACTCTCAACCGGAGAGGGATCGCGCACGAACGGCGGCTTTTGGCGGATTATCAAGACGCCGTATCCCCCGCGGCGCCGCCCACCGCGCCTGGGTGCCCTCGCGGCTCGCCGAATGGCTGAGAAAAAGTCCGGCGTGATCATGAAGCATGCGTCCGCTACGTCGTCAAATTGCGTGGCTTTCGTTTCCTTGGTCGACCGGAACGGTGAAGACCGCGCACTTCCTGCTGTTGAAAAAGCTCCCCGCACACGTCACGCAACCACTGGCTTGCGGGGTCGTGGTGGAAGCGGGCGTGCCAATATTGTTTCACCGTGAAGCCGGCGATCGCCAGCGGGCAGTCGAGCACGCGCAGTCCGTAGTAGTGAGCCAGCGTTTCGCCGATGTGCCTTGGGAGGGTGGCGATCAGGTCAGTCGTCCCGACGATTGCGGGCAACCCCAAGAAGCCAGGTAGCTCAAGCGCAACGTCAAGGACTATCCGCTGCTCCTGTAGCGCGTCCGCGAGCAATTGATGTCCGGTGCCGGAGCGAATGAGGACGTGCGCCTCACGCCTGAAATCCTTTGCCGTGATGCGGTCGTGGATCCGGGCATGTTTTGCGTTTGCCAGGCAGACCCAATCCTGCGGAAAGAGTGCCTGTTGGAAGTGCCCGGCGTCGAGATCCGAGATGTAGCCGAGCGCCAGGTCGGCCTCCCCGGACTGCAGCATTCGTGGCGTATCGCTGCCAATCTGCGCCGCCTCGATGCGGATGCCCGGAGCAACACGACGAACGTAGGCGAGGATGGCCGGGAGCAGCGTGATGTGGCTCGCATCCGTCATGCAGATGACGAAGCGGCGCTTTGCGGTCGCCGGATCAAACTCAGGGCGAAGCTCCGCCAGACGGCGCAGCATCTCCAACGCCTGTCGGGCCGTGCCGATGAGAGCCTCCGCGCGCGGCGTCGGCAGCATTCCCTCCGCAGAGCGGATGAAGAGCGGATCATCCAGCTGCTTTCGCAGGCGCGCCAGCCAGATCGAAATGGTCGGCTGGCTTTGACCGAGCTTCTCGGCCGCCTTGGTGACGCTGCCCGAGGAGAACAATGCGTCAAACAACCGGAGCAGGCGCGGCTCCAGCAGGTGGGTCTCTGAGAGGTCTCGATGCTTCATTGCGATCTGCAATAATGGATATAAAGATCATATCATATCCAAATATGGAGCAGCCTGCTAGCACGCTTCCAACGCCAAAATGGGCGAGGGAGAAGCGTTCGGATGAGGATCTGCTTTGTCGGAGCGGGAGCCTTGGGCTCGACTATCGGCGGCACGCTGGCGCGCGGTGGTGCCGAGGTTTGGTTGATCGATCCGTTTCAGGCCCATGTCGAGGCGATCAATGCTGCTGGTCTACGGATGCTCGAAGGTGACGCCGAGACCGTGGTAAAGGTCTCTGCCTGTATCTCCGCGGACCAGGTCGGCATCGTGGCGGACCTTGTCATCGTCCTCGTCAAATCCTATCACACGCGCGATGCGATCCGCGCGGCAGCGCCGATCATCGGGCCGCAGACGGTCGTGATGTCGCTTCAAAACGGTCTTGGTCACGAGGACATCCTTTCGGAGGAAGTCGGTCGTGACAGGGTCATGGCAGGCAAGACCTATGTTGGCGGCGTGCTGCTCGGCCCCGGTCATGTTCGCTCCGGAGTGGTCGGCAAGGAAACCATCATCGGCGAGCTTGACGGACGGTTGACGGAACGCGCACAGCGGATTTCAGAGACGTTCAATCGTGCCGGCATTCTCACGGTGCTCAGCGACAACATCCTGGGCACGATGTGGGACAAGTTGTTCATCAACGTCGCCGGAGGAGGAATCACCGCCGTTACCGGGCTGACTTACGGCGGTCTCTATTCGCTGCCGATCCTGGAAGACTGCGCGCTGGCCGCAATCTCGGAGGGCATCGCGGTCGCGCAGGCTGCCGGCGTGAAGATCTCGATTGCCGATCCGCGCCGGGCCTGGACGATGGCGTCTGCCGGACTGCCGTCCGAGTTCAAGACGTCGATGTTGCAGAGCTTGCAATCCGGCAATCTGACCGAGGTGGATTACATTCACGGCTCGGTCGTGCGCTGGGGCGCCAAGCTCAACGTCCCTACGCCCGTCAACTCCACCCTCGTCGCGTTGGTCAAAGGGCTCGAATACGCCCGCAGCGATTATCCGGGAAAGGCCTGAGATGATGTCGTTGCCTCGCGCCTATGTCGAACACGTCGCGATCCGAGTGCCGGATGTCGATCGTCACATCGACTTCTTTCGTGAGGTGCTCGGCCTTGGCATTCGCGACGAGCAACCCGCCGACGGCCCGCGGCCGCGTCAGGTATGGATACTGGGAAGCGTGCAACTCATCGAGGATCCGCACTTTGTCGGGCCGGAGGGGCGTCTCGCCCATCTCGGCATCATGGTCGACGACTACGAAGGCGTCCTCGCCCGCGCCGCCGCTTGGGGCGCCAGGGCATTGCCTGCCGGCCCGAACTGGCTCGAGCTGCCGGGCGGCCTGAACATCGAGATCTTGCAAGCCAGCGCAGGCGCCGTGGAAGCCGCCCTGGCGATCAATCCCCGTGCCTAGAGGAAAGACGCGACATGACCGATGAGCGCTACTGGGACGACGCCAAAGTCGGCGACGAATGCATCACCCCTGCGGTGACGGTCACCGAAGCGATGGTGAATGCCTATGCCGAACTGACGGGCGATTTCACGCCGGTCCATGTCGACGAGGAATACGCCAAGACCACACCATTCGGCACGCGCGTCGCGCACGGGCTGTTTGGTCTGTCGCTGGCCGATGGTTTGAAGACCCGTGCCGACTACCGCTTCCTTCCGGGAATGTCGCTGGGCTGGACCTGGGATTTCAAGCTGCCGATCAAGCTCGGCGATACCGTGCACGTGAAGTTCCGCGTCGGCTCGATGCGCGCCACCAAGCGTGATGGGTGGGGCATCGTGGTGCTCCCCTCGGAGTTGATCAATCAGCGCGGCGAAGTGGTGCAGCTCGGCGAGCACCGGCTGATGATTCCGATGCGCCCGAAGGCCGGCGTCGCGGGAGGGCAGGCATGACCGCACAAGATCTGCCGCTCAAAGGCATTCGCGTCATCGACTACAGCCATTTCCTGGCGGGCCCGTTCATGGGCCGCTGCCTCGCCGCGATGGGCGCGGACGTCATCAAGGTGGAGCGTCCGAAGGCAGGCGATGCGGGCCGCGCCCATGGCTATTTCAAGGACGGACAATCCGGCTACTTCCTGCAGCAGAACATGGGCAAGCAGGGCCTGTGTATCGATCTCCGCGACAGGCGTGGCCTCGACCTGATGATGAAGCTGGTCGACACAGCCGATGTCTTCATCGAGAACTATCGCCCCGGCGCACTCGAACGCCTCGGGCTCGGCTACAAGGTGCTCTCGGCGCGGAATCCCGGACTGATCTACTGTTCGGTCTCCGCCTATGGTCACACCGGTCCCTATGCCGACCGTCCAGGCTTCGGTCTGATCGCAGAGGCGATGTCTGGCGCCCTGGCGCAACTGGGCAATCCCGGCGAGGCGCCGCCGCTGCTGCGGATGCCATTGGCCGACATGTACACCGGCATTCACGGCGTGGCGGCCATCAATGCAGCGCTGGTCGGCCGCGCGTCGTCCGGGCGCGGCCAACATATCGATCTGGCGCTGTACGATTGCATGGTCTCGATGCACGACTATGCGGTGCAGCGCTACTTCCTCTCCGGCGGGACCGACCTGCCGAAGCAGACCGGCAGCGGACAGCCGGATTCTACTGTCTACGGCGTCTTTCCGGCCAGGGACGGCAATCTCGTCATCGCTGCGCAAGTCGATGATGCCTGGCGACGATTGGCGACCCTGATCGGGGGAGACAATTTGGCATCCGACCAACGCTTCACCACGCCTGCCGCGCGCAACGCCCATTATGGCGAAGCGATGGAGATTGTGCGCAACTGGACACTGTCGCAGCCGTCTCGCGATGCCTGCCTCGCGGCACTCGACGAAGCAGGTGTGCCGTCCGCTCCCGTGCAGACCATCGAAGAGGTCGTGAAGGATCCGCAGATTCATGCGCGTGGTATGCTGCTCGAGCAGGAGCATCCTGTGCTCGGCAAGGTGACGCTGCCGAACCTGCCGTTCCGGTTCTCCGATTGCGACACCACGGTGCGAACTCCGGCGCCGCTGCTTGGCCAGGATAATCGCCGCATTGCAGAGTCGCTGGGACTTTCGGCCGAGCTCGTCGAGGCGATGGTGCGTGACGGGGTCCTCTACAACGAAGCCGCAGTGCGGGAGTGAGTGATGAGCGACCGTTACGCGGTGATCGGCAATCCGATCGGTTTCAGCAAATCACCCCTCATCCATGGCACGTTCGCCAGAATGACAGGACAGGACCTTGTCTATGAGGCGATCGAGGGTCCCCTCAATGGCTTCAGCGAACGGGTTGATCAATTCCGGAAAGAAGGCGCCAAGGGGCTGAACATTACTGCCCCGTTCAAGCTCGATGCCTTCGGCTACGCAAAGGAGCTTTCAGAGAGCGCCGACCGAGCTGGTGCCGTAAACTGCCTGAAGTTCGACGGCGATCGGATCATTGGCGAGAATTTCGACGGGATCGGTCTCGTGCGCGACATCACCGTCAATCTAGGCATCAAAATGGCCGGCCAGCGCGTCCTGATGCTCGGTGCCGGGGGCGCAGCGCGTGGCGCGCTGCTGCCGTTCCTGCGCCAGGAGCCGTCCGAGCTGGTTCTCGTCAATCGAACCTTGTCGAAGGCTGTGGCACTGGCCGAAGAGTTTGCCGGTTGTGGTCCCCTGATCGTCAGCGGCTATGCTGAACTGGCCGATCTTGCCGAGGGCTATGACGTCGTGGTCAACGCGACATCGGCCAGCCTGCGTGGTGAGATGCCGCCACTTCCCGGCAATGTCTTCCGCCGTGCGAAGTTGGCGTACGAACTTGCCTATGGCAAGGGATTGACTCCCTTTCTGCAAGCGGCCCACGCCGAAGGCGTAGCCAAGCTGGCCGACGGCGTCGGCATGCTGGTCGAGCAGGCGGCCGAAGCTTTTTCCTGGTGGCGCGGCGTGCGACCAAGCACGGCTCAGGTCATCGCCGAACTGACCGTCCCTTTGAGCTGACGGGCGATGCCGAGCATGCATCAGAACTCCAGCTTTCTCGTCGGCCTGATCGGCAGCGGCATCGCGGCGTCACGCACTCCGCCTATGCATGAAGCGGCCGCTGACGCCGCGGGCATCCGCTATCTCTACAAGAAGATCGATCTCGCCGAGTTGAAGCTGGGCGTGGAGGCACTGCCGGAACTGCTCGCGGCAGCAAGGCATATGGGCTTTGACGGGTTAAATGTCACCCATCCCTGCAAGCAAGCGATCCTTCCACTCTTGGACGAGCTTTCGCCTGACGCGGAGGCGCTGGGCGCCGTGAACACCTTGGTCATCAGGAACGGTCGAATGACCGGCCACAACACCGATTGGTTCGGCTTCGCCGAGAATTTTCGCCGCAACATGCAAGGTGCATCACTTGGACGCGTGGTTCAATTCGGAGCGGGCGGCGCAGGTGCGGCGGTTGCCTTCGCACTCATGAAGCTCGGAGTGCAGGAACTGACAATTATCGACATCGACTTGGCCAAGGCGCAAAGTGTGGTTGACGGCTTGTCCCCTCGATTTGCAGAACGATGCTTGCGAGCCGGCAAGGATGTTGCAGCGGCCGTGGCCGCCGCAGACGGAATTGTCAACGCGACGCCAATCGGCATGGATAAATATCCGGGCACGCCACTGCCGACGGCCTCGCTGCGCCCTGATCTGTGGGTCGCTGAGATCGTCTACTTCCCGCTCGAAACCGCACTGCTCCGGGCGGCGCGTGCCCTGGGCTGCCGCACGGTCGATGGCGGCGGCATGGCAGTCTTCCAGGGCACCGAAGCATTCCGCCTGTTCACGGGCATCTCACCCGATACGGACGTCTTCTTCGCCACCTTTGCATCCCTGGGAGGGTGACACCCGGCCGATGGGCGAGCGGCACGCACAACGCCCGTGAGGAAACGCAAGATGGGCTACACGCTCGATTTCTCGGTGGTTTGGCATGCGATGCCCGCGCTGCTGTGGGGGTGCGTGGGTACGTTGGGCCTGGCGCTTGCCGGAATGACGCTCGCGATGATGATCGGTGTCGCCGGCGTCGCGGCACGCGATTCGAAGGTGGCCTGGTTGCGTGCTCTCGTGATCGGATTCGTCGAGATCGTCCGCAATACGCCTTTCCTGGTGCAGATCTTCTTTCTGTTCTTCGCCCTGCCGCTGATCGGCTTGAAGCTCAATCCGACAGCCACCGCTGTCATCGCGCTCGGTGTCAATGGTGGCGCCTATGCCATCGAGATCATCCGTGGCGGAGTGCAGTCCATTCACAAGGGACAAATAGAGGCCGGCTACGCGCTCGGCCTGCACAAGGGGCAGGTCTTCCGTTTCATCGTGCTCAAGCCCGCGCTTCGCGCGATCTACCCCTCGCTGACCGGGCAGTTCATCATGCTGACGCTGACCTCCTCGATCTGTTCGGCGGTATCGGCCTACGAATTGACGTCGGTTGCGCAGCGCATCGAAAGCGAAACGTTCCGCAGCTTCGAGGTCTATTTCTCCGTCGCCTTCCTCTATCTCGCGATTTCCTGGCTGCTGATGCTGGGCTTTGCGGTCATCTCTCACCGCTTCTTCTCATATCCGACACGCTGAGGGGAGATCATGGCATCGCATTTTGGCCTTCCGGAGTTCGGGTTCCTGCTGCGCGGTCTGCAATGGACCGTGCTGCTGACGCTGGTCGCGTTTGCGGGCGGCTGCACGGCGGGGCTGGCCGTCGCATTGCTCCGCACCTGTGGTCATAAGGGCGTGGAATGGATCACCCGCATTTACATCGGGATATTCCAGGGCACTCCGCTGCTGCTGCAGCTTTTCGTCGTGTACTACGGATTGGCGCTCACCGGGCTGAAGCTCGACGCATTCGTCGCGGTGGCGATCGGTTTCACCGTGAACGCCTCCGCCTTCCTTGGAGAGATTTGGCGCGGAGCGATACAGGCCGTGCCGCGCGGGCAGACCGAGGCGGCGATGGCGCTTGGACTGCACTATTCGTCCCGCATGCGCGATATCGTGCTGCCACAGGCAATCCGCATCTCGCTGCCGGCGACCATCGGCTATCTCGTGCAGCTGATCAAGGGCACTTCGCTAGCCGCCATCGTCGGCTTCATCGAACTCGCCCGCGCCGGGCAAATCGTATCGAACCAGACCTTTCAGCCGTTGCTCGTCTTCGGCGTGGTCGGCGCAATGTACTTCATCCTCTGCTGGCCGCTGTCATGGTGGGGCAGCCGGATGGAAGCCAGGCTCGCCCTGGCCAGTCAAAGGTAGGAACGGCGCACCTACTCAATCACAAACAGCCATCACCAGGAGGAGATACTCATGTTGTGTTCACCCCATCGCCGCCAGCTCGGGCTCGCGCTAATGGCATTGGCGGCTATCTGTATTGCAGGCGAATCGCAGGCGGGCACTCTGGAAGACGTGAAGAAGAAGGGCGTCGTGGTCATCGGCATTCAGGGCGACAATCCTCCATGGGGCTATGTCGATAGCTCGGGAAAGCAGGATGGCATCGATGCCGACATGGGGCGCGCCTTCGCTGAATATCTCGGCGTGAAAGCCGAGTTCGTCCCGCTGGCGGTGGCCAATCGTATTCCGGCGCTGACCACAGGCCGGGTAGATATCTTGTTCGCAACGATGGCCATGCTGCCCGAGCGCGCAAAGGCGGTGCAGTATTCCAAGCCGTATGTTGCTAATGAGATCACGCTTGTTGCCGCCCAGGCAACGCCGATCAACAGCAATGCCGATATGGGCAAGTACGTAATTGGCGTTCCGCGGTCCTCCACGCAAGATACGCAGGTGACCAACAACGCCCCGTCCGGGACCGAGATCCGCAGATTCGACGATGACGCTGCCACGATCCAGGCGCTGCTCTCCGGTCAGGTGCAGGCCGTCGGCGCGAACCTGTTTTATCCGCAGCGTCTCAACGCCGCAAAGCCGGAACTCGGGTTTGAGCCCAAGCTTCACTTCACCGCCCTTTACAATGGCGCTTGCACACGGCTGGGGGAGAAGGAGTGGAACGAGACGGCCAACAAGTTCATCGACGAGATCAAGTCGAACGGCAAGTTGGCCAGTTTCTACGCCAAATGGATGAAGGTCCCCGTCCCTGTCTTCCCGGACTCCGTCCCCGGCGTTCCCTTCACCGTCCACTAGCCTAGCCACTGCGAGCGGCCGGCGCGATCTGCGTTGGCCGCCGCCCAACGGCGGAGACCAGCATGCAGGACCAGATCCTGATCGAAATGAAGGGCGTGCAGAAGTGGTACGGCGGGTACCAAGCTCTCCGCAACGTTGATCTCACTGTGCGCAAAAGTGAAAAGATCGTGCTCTGCGGTCCGTCCGGCTCAGGCAAGTCGACCCTGATCCGCTGCATCAACCGCCTGGAGCCAATCCAGCAGGGCAGTATTGCGGTAAACGGTCATCGGCTCGACGACAGTATCAAGGCTATCGACGTCGTACGTCAGGACGTCGGCATGGTCTTTCAGAGCTTCAATCTCTTTCCGCATATGACGGTCTTGCAGAACTGCATGCTCGCGCCCATCCGCGCGCGCCGCATCGGCAAGACCGAGGCGGAAGCGATTGCGCGGAAATATCTCGAGCGCGTGCGCATCGGCGATCAGGCTGATAAGTATCCGGCTCAGCTTTCGGGAGGCCAGCAACAGCGCGTCGCGATTGCGCGCGCGCTCTGCATGCAGCCCAAGGTAATGCTGTTTGACGAACCGACCTCGGCGCTCGACCCCGAGATGGTCAAGGAGGTGCTCGATACCATGATAGGCCTCGCCAACGACGGTATGACCATGATCTGCGTCACCCATGAGATGGGTTTTGCCCGCCAGGTTGCCGACCGCATCATCTTCATGGCTGAGGGCAAGATCATCGAAGAAGGCGCGCCCGATGCTTTCTTTCGCAATCCCCAACATGCCCGAACCAAGCAGTTCCTTGGCGAGATCCTCGCCCATCACTGAACGGAGCACTTCGATGAAGCGTCTTGTCTATGTTCTCAACGGGCCAAATCTCAACTTGCTCGGCAAGCGCCAGCCCCACATCTACGGACACGAGACGCTCGCGGATGTGGAGCGGGATTGCCGGGCGCTGGCCGGGGAGCTCGGCCTTGAGATTCGCTTTCATCAGTCGAACAGGGAATACGAGCTGATTGACTGGATCCACGAGGCGCGCGACACTGCTGCCGGTATCGTGATGAATCCCGCCGCTTTCACCCATACGTCCGTCGCCATTCTGGATGCCTTGAACACGTTCGAGGGGACGGTGATCGAGGTGCATATTTCCAACGTGTACAAGCGCGAGGAATTCCGCCACCACTCGTTCGTATCCAAACGGGCCGATGGGGTCATCGCAGGGTTCGGCACTCAGGGTTATCTGCTCGGCCTGCGTCGTGTGGCCAAGCTGCTTGACGAGAAGAAGGGGTAGCATCGGATGAGTGTACCCGCCGCCTTGTGGTGATGGGAGGGGTGTCATCGGCAGGCGACACATCGAGCACATTCTCGCGCGGCCGGAGACGGCACTGTCCTGAGCGCGCGCTTTCAGTCCCACGCTGTTGGTCTAGCCCGGATCGCCGTGCTGTTGACCCTCGGCGCGATCGGCATGACCTTCGTCAGGGCGGCGACCGGCTTGAGGAGTGAATGTGGGCGCATGAGCAACTGGATCGAGCACGCCGTCTGGTGGCATGTGTATCCGCTCGGCTTCGTCGGGGCCGAGCGGGAGGCCGATGCGTGTGCCGACGTCGTGCATCGCCTCGACCGCCTTGCTCAGTGGCTCGATTACGCCGTGGAGCTCGGCGTATCCGGTATCCTGCTGGGCCCGATCTTTGCCTCCTCGACCCACGGGTATGACACGATTGATCACTTCCGGATCGACAGGCGGCTTGGGGATGATGCGGACTTCGACGCATTCATCGCAGCAGCCCGTCGCCGCGGCCTGCGCATCATTCTGGATGGCGTGTTCAGCCACGTGGGGCGTGAATCGCCACGCTTTCAGCGCGCCGTCGCCGCCGGCCCGCAATCGCCGGATGCTGCATGGTTCCGCTTGACGTGGCGGCGGGACGGAACAGAACCTGATTGCGCGACCTTCGAAGGTCACCACCAGCTTGTGACGTTCAACCATGACGAGCCCGCGGTCGTCGACTATGTCAGCCGCGTGATGAGTTACTGGCTTGACCGCGGTGCCGATGGCTGGCGGCTCGACGCGGCCTACGCTGTGCCGCGGCAATTCTGGCAGCGTGTCCTGCCCGCGGTTCGTGCGCAGCATGCCGACGCCTACATCTTCGGCGAGGCCATCCACGGCGACTATGCCGACTTCGTCGACGAGACCGGTGTCGATGCCGTCACGCAGTACGAGCTTTGGAAGGCGATCTGGAGCGCCCTGAACGATCGCAACTTCCATGAGCTCGCATGGGCGCTCGGGCGGCACAATGCGATGATCGACCGGTTCGTGCCGCAGACTTTCATCGGCAACCACGACGTCACGCGGATCGCGAGTCAGCTTGTGGATGAACGGCATATTCCGCACGCGCTGGTCATTCTCATGACCTGTGGCGGCACGCCCTCGATCTATGCCGGGGACGAACAGGCGTTCCGCGGGATCAAGGAGCACCGTGCCGGAGGCGATGACGCGATCCGTCCGGCCTTTCCGGCGACACCAGCCGAGCTGGCGCCATTTGGCTGGCCAATCTACCGACTACATCAGGAACTGATCGGACTGCGGCGAAGACATCCATGGCTGTTCCGGGCGAAGTCCCGGATCGTCGAGCTTCGCAATACCGACCTGGTCTTCGAAGCCTTCGACGAAGGCAATCGGCTATGGGTCGCCCTGAACATCGCTGGCGCAGCGGTCGTGCGCACCCTAGATGTCGCCACCGAGACGCTTGCAGGATCCGCTATGGTGCGCAGGGCAGGAGCAAAGACAGAGCTCACGCTGCCGCCGTATGGGTGGGCTGTCCTGGGCTAGCGGCAATTTGCTCAGCGTTGCGGGCGCCAAAGCTGGGCGGCTATCGCGAACAAACATTCGCGAAAGACGGATGGGCTCTTGCACTAAAGCATGATCCCGAAAAGTGCGAAGCGGTTTTCCGAAAAGATTATGCGCAAACAACAACCTAAAGTGCGATGATGATTCATCCCAATCTCATCGCGCTTTAGAGGGCCCAGCTTGCGACGAGGCCGATGGTCGCCGCAGAAGTGGCTCCGACTGTGACCCACCCGAGGACCTTCATCCAGCCGGTGTTGGCCTCATGTCCCATCAGCCTCCGGTCGTTCGTCATCAGCAGAATCAACAGCAATAGTGGAGGCGTCGAAAAACCCTGCACGATGCCGGCATAGACCAACGCTTTCATCGGATTGAAGCCGGCAAAGTTGATCGCGACGGCCACGGCGGTGAACCCGGCAATGGCCACATAAAACTGCTTGGCCTCAGCAGGCCTGACGCTGAGCGAACTCTTCCAGCCGAGCGTCTGGCAGAGATCGTAGGCGGCGCCGGTGGTCATGACGGGAACGGCGAGGAAGCCGACCGCGATGATGCCGACGCTGAAGAGAGTCGCGGCTGCATCGCCGGCCAGCGGTCGCAGGGCCTCCGCGGCCTGAGCGGCACTGTCGACGTCAGTCTGGCCGGCCTGGTGCAGGGTGGCCCCGGCTGCAAGAATGATAAAGTAGGTGATGATGTTCGAGAACGCCATTCCGATCAGGATGTCGCGGCGCGACTCGGTGACCTCCGCATCGACCGATGACAGGCGCGAACGTCTGTTGAGGCGGCCGGCCGCGATCATCTCCTCGACTTCAACATTGGATTGCCAGGTGTAGAGATAGGCCGAAAGCGTCGTGCCGATCACCGCGACCAGGATCGACAGGAATTCCCGGGTGAACTGGACTTGTGGCACGAAGGTCCCGCGCAACACCTGCCATGGATCGGGGCTCGCAAGAAATGCCGATCCGACATAGGCGAACAGTGAGAGTGCCAACCATCGGAAGATGTTCCGGATCAGCGTGTAGGAACCCCAAATCTGCAACGCGAGGATCACACCTGCAATGAGGGGGACGAGAATCCCTTGGGGCACGGGCACGAAGAGATTGATCGTCGCGGCCATGGCGCCGATATTTGCGCCGGCTTCGACGACGTTTCCGATCAGGACGCCAATCAACGCGGGCCACATCAGCCACGGCGTGAATTGGTCGCGCAGAGCCGCAAACAAGCCTTTGCCCGTTACGCGGCCAAGCTTGGCGGAGAGATAGACGACCGCAAACATCATCGGGAACGTAGCCGGCGCCATCCACAGCAGCGCATAGCCGAACTGGGCGCCCGCACTGGCATAGGTTCCGATCGCAGAACAGTCGTCGTCCGCCGCCCCGGTGACGAGCCCGAGCCCGAAGGCGCGGCTAAGGCCTTTCTTTTTCTGCGGACTGGACGTGCTCTCCGATGCCATTGGTGGCTTTCGACCGTGAGAAGCTATTCAACAAAGAGCGATCGGAGCATATGCTTGTGGAGTTCAAGCCACTGCAAGGCTTTCAGGCATTCTCGCCGGGCTGCCTGTTCGATGGTCTCACCTGAATTGACACTGCCAGCCGGCATCTCGACCATCACACCGCGCGTCTCGCCAGGTGGGCTCTGTCGCCGGGGCCGTCACTTCTCACGTTGTTATCCCTTTCGACCGATGGCTCCTCACCGCGGGTCGGCGATCTTCAACCGCCCGCGCGTTGTCTTGCGCGATGCCGGCGCCGGTGCAAGCTCCGGGTCAGAAGCGATGCGAAGCGCAAAATAGTCGATGGTTGCGCGAAGGCCATCCCTCAGCGCGACACGCGGACGCCAGCCCAGGGAGAGCTCTGCGAGATCGATCACAGGCTTGCGGCGTTTTGGATCGTCCTTTGGCAATGCGTCAAACTTGAGCGGAGAGGTTGAGGCCGTATGAGCGAGCACCTCGCGCGCAATCGTTTCAATCGTGACTTCATCCGGATTGCCCAGGTTGCACGGTCCGGTGATGGACGCGGGGCTTTCCATCAGGAGTTGGAGTCCCTGGACAAGATCGTCGATGAAACAAAAGCTTCTGGTTTGGGAGCCGACGCCATAGATGGTGATTGGCTGGCCCCGTAGCGCCTGGACGATGAAGTTGGAAACGACCCGCCCGTCATTCTCGAGCATGCGGGGGCCGTAAGTATTGAAAATGCGAGCCACTTTGATCTCGACTCCGTGCAGTCGCTGATAGTCGAACATCAGCGTTTCAGCCGCTCGTTTGCCCTCGTCATAGCAGGCCCGTGGACCGATCGGATTGACGTTGCCGAGATAGGATTCCGGCTGCGGATGGACCTCGGGATCGCCATATACCTCACTGGTAGAGGCCTGCAGCACGCGAGCTGAATTGCGCCGCGCGAACTCGAGCACGTTGATGCTGCCGAGGATGCAGGTCTTCATGGTGCCGATCGGATCCCTCTGATAATGCCGTGGCGACGCCGGGCAGGCGAGGCTGTAGATTCGATCGACGTGGTCCTCGATGTCGATGGGCTCGCGGACATCTTGCTCGATGAAGCGAAAGTTTGGATGGTTCAGCAGAGGTCGGATGTTCTCCACCGTTCCCGTGAACAGATTGTCCAGGCAGATTACCCGGTTGCCCCGCTGCAAGAGCGAATCGCAGAGATGAGATCCGATGAAGCCCGCTCCGCCGGTGATCAAAACGGTGCGCGTATGTTTCGGGGCCTGCATGCGTGTCTGGAATGTCATGGTACCTCCTTTCAGAGCCCGGCGAGCTGCATCGGCCGGGTTGCGGATATGCGTATTGGCTTGCGGCTGCGACGCGCCAAGGCCTCGGCGTGGTAGGCCTCGAGTTGGCGGGCGCGGTGGTCCGGGGTATGGTCGGCCAAGACGCGTTTGCGCGCGTTTTCGCCAATCACACGGCGGCGCTCCTCCGGCATATCATGTATGATTTCGACCACCTCCTGTGTGGTGGAAGCGAGCAGGATTTCCCGCGACGGCTCGAAGATCGTTTCGATGCCGGGCCAACGATCCGAAATGACGGGCGTTGCGCACGCAGCGGCCTCGAACAGCCGGACGCTCGGCGAAAATCCCAGCGCTCGCATGTCCTCGCGCGTGGCATTCAGCGCGAACCGCTGCTGCGCATAGAACGTTCGGTGCTGATCCGGCGCGACGTGATCGATCCGCGTGACATTGTCAGGCCAGTCGACGTGTTCCGGGTACTGCGACCCGGCAACGACGAATCGCTCGGAGGAGAGTGCGCGGGCGGGCGCCAGCAGCAATTGTTCGAGCGTGGGTTGCCGATCTTTGCTGTAGGTTCCGAGATAGCCGAGCGACCATCTCGGGTGCTGCCGTTCCGGGCGGTACAGTTGGGTGTCGGCGCTGCAGTACAGCACGCGCGCCATCGGACTGCCGTAGCTCGCCTCGATCATGTCAGGCACCGGCCCGCCGGAGAAGGACAAGTACAGATCGAACCGCGGAATCATCGCTACGGAGAGATAGTCGAGGCCACGGCCGACGCCGGCGAGCGTCACCGGAGTATCGATGTCGTAGAATGCGGTGATGCCGCGCGCATGCGCCGTAACCCACTCGGCTATCGCGATCCCGTCCGGTACAAAGGAGCCAATGAGGACCAGATCGGCGCCGCAGATGAGAGTTCCGAACCGGCGCGGGATTTCGCTGATCCCCTGATAGAGTTCAACCTTCCAGGCCGAAGGCTTGCCGAGATCACGATGGCTGCGGTACCAGGGCAGGTCGCGCTCGAGGAAGGTGACGCGATGGTCTCGCTGCGCCAGGGCCTCGATCAGGGCGCGGTAGGTCGTGGCGTGACCATTGCCCCAGGACGAAGTGACCGAAAGGCCGATGACGACGATGTTGAGCTTCATTCTGCTGCCTCGATTCGCGAACTTGGTCCCGCAAGAAGATCGTTGAATTGCCGTGCGCGGTGCTTGTAGGTGTGGTGGTGGAGGATGCGGGCGCGGGCGCGACGGGCGATCGCACGCGCCCGATCGGGAGTCAGCGAGCCGAGATGCTCCGCGACTTCAGCGCCGCTCGAGGCCACGAGCACCTCGCGGCCCGGCTCCAGGAAGTGGTCCACACCTTTCCATTCGTCGGTAATCAGGCAGGCGCCGGCCCCGATCGCCTCGAACACGCGCGTTGGCGGTGAGAAACCGTAGCGAGCCATGCTGTCGCGATTGACGTTCATTGTCGCGAGACCGGAGCCGAAGAAGGCGTTGTGGTCGCAGGTACCGACATGACCGCACTTGCGTACGTTGGCAGGGGTATCCTTGTCGTCCCAGCCGGAGCCGCCCAGCAGGAATCTCTTTTGGGGAAGATGGCGCGCCGCGTCCAGAAAGAAGCAGTCGACGCGCTGCTCGCGATCCGGAAGGCGGTTGGCCAGCAGGCTCAGATCGCAGTCTAATTCGGGCGTAGCCGGCGCCGGGAAATGAGCGGCGGGGTCGAGCGCGTTGTAGATGGGGACGCAATCTCGGGCGCCCATATCCCGGTAGGCATGGACCACTGCGTCACCGCCGCCATAGGTGAGTACCAGGTCATAGCGCGGAATCGCGAGCCGCAGATGGTGGTCGGGATCGCTCGACATCGCATCGAGCGTTGCCGGCGCGTCGACGTCCCAGTAGAGGCGCATCGCCTGCGATGGCGCGTCGATGACGGCATTCTCCAGTTCGAGATCGAAGACCCCGACGCCGCTCGCCTTGATCAGCAGATCGGCGGATCCTGCCGCCATTTCGAGAGCACTTTGCCAGCCGTCCGGTGTCGCCGGATAAACGATCACGCGCGACCAGTCGGGATCGGCTATATCGCGATGTGCCTGGCGCTCGAATGCGTCCGGTTCGAAAAACGTGATCTGATGCCCAAGCGCCGCGATTTCCTTCAGGATGCCGCGATAGTAGGTGGCAGCACCGTTCCAGTAGGACGAGACCAGGCTGGAGCCGAAGAAGCTGATCTTCATGCCACTGCTCCTTCGGTGAAGTTGTGTCGAAGACTTCGAGGCGTGCCGCGGATATCTTCGACGATATCGAGAAGCTGTTGCACGCGATGCCGGCAGGTATGGCGTTCCCTGATCGTGCGAAGGCCGGCTTGAACCGTTGCGGTGGACATTTCTGCATCATCGAGCAGGGTGCGAAGCGCGCGCTTCATCTGAGCTCCGTCCGAGGCGCGCAGATACGCATCTTCCGGAAGGAGGCGCTCGGTGTCGGCCCACGGCGCCGACACCAGCGGGATCCCGCACGCCAGCGCTTCGAACATGCGGATTGTCGGAATGCCGGGCAGGTTTCGTGCATAGGGACCTCGCGGGACGTGGACCGTCGCGCGTGCATTGGCGAAGGCAGTTGGCGCCCAGTGAGCCGGCAGCCACCCTCCATAGCGGAGGCCCGCTGCACGAATTGACTGCAGTGCGGCTTCCGAATAGCGGACGCCATAGATCGTCGCGCGCAGTTTCAGCGCGGATACCGGTTCGACCAGGAATTCGTCGAGCTCGGCGCTACGCTCACCGTCGCCCCAATTGCCGATCCAGACGACATCTTCGGTCGGCTCAACGTCCGGCAACGGGTGATAGAGCGCGGTATCGGCCGCTTCGTGCCAAGTGAAAGCGTGGTCGGTCCAGCCGAGCTTGAAATAGATCTGGCGGAGGACTTCGCCGAAGGCGAGCACGCCGTCGAATCCATCGAGCTCGAACTGCGCCAGCTCGTCCGGCGCGGTCACGGCCCGATGGTGGGTATCGTGGAACAATAGAGTGAAGGCTGCTCCCTGCACGCGCCGGCGGGCAATCCGCGCAATCAGAACGGGCGAATTCCATTCATGCACGATCACGAGGTCTGCACTGTCCAGCGCTTCATCCAGGTCGAGAGAAGCATCGTATCGACGAACCTTCACGCCGGGAAACAGCGCATGGATGTCCTCCATCGCCTGTAGGCCGCCTTCGTGAATGGCGTTCAATCGGCTCCAGCCATCGATCGGTTCAAAGACGGTCACCTCATGTCCGAGCGCACGAAGCTCGCGGGCATAGCCGCGCAGGAAGTGGGCGTTGCCGTTGTTCCAGCAGGAGGTGAATGCATGGTAGAACAGGACGCATTTCATGCGTGCACCTCGGTCTCGTAAGACGGCACGGGATAGTCGTCGGGGGCGAGCAGCCTCTGATAGAGCTCAAGATAGGATTTGGTCATTCGCTCGAGCGAAAAATGCAGCGCTCGCGCGTGGGCGGCGTGTTGCAACCGCAACCGTTTGCCTTTGTCGGCACATAGCTCGGCAAGTGCCTGGCGGAGATTGTTGCTGTCGGCGGGATCGACGAACAGCGCGGCGTCATTCCAGAGTTCTCGAAACGTCGGAATGTCCGACAGGACCAATGCGCACCCCGCCATGGCGGCCTCGAGCACGGAGAGCCCGAACGGCTCGTACAGCGCCGGGCTCGCGAAGATCGCGGCGCGCTGCAGACGGCTGCGCAGGGCAGCATGGGAGAGGTTGCCAAGCCACGTCACGGCCGATGACTCATCCGGTTCACCCGGGCCGGCAACGAGGACGGGCCAGTGCAGGCCGGACGCAGCCTTGGTCAGTGCCTCGATGTTCTTCGCGCGATCCCAGAGCCGTCCGGCCGCAAGGATGAAGCTTTGCTTGGTGCCGTGGAGTGGCTGAGGCGCGATGCCATTCCGGATCACGGCGCCGGCGAACCGGGGCCTGTACATCTCGGAGACGACCTCCTTGAAGGCGTGGCTGGGGCACACCCAGGCCTGCGCGGCGTCGAGGCCGGCGGTGGCGCGCGACGCGTATTGCTGCCATCGGGGCTCGTTCGACCAAGCCGTGTCATTGCAGGCGACAGCCCAGGATTTCACGCAGGAGTGGGCAACGACCAGAACAGGTGCGCGCCACGCGAAAGTCGCTTCACGGAAGCTATTGAGGTGGACGATGTCCGGTGTGTACCTCGCCTCGAGGCGGGCCAAGGTTCGCTCCGCATTGGCAAGGTCGTGCCCTTCCGGATCCTGCCATTCGAGCGCAAGATCGGTCTCGATCAGCAGAATGCGGTCAGTGCGCAGCATGGCAGACTGATCAGCGCGTGCGAGAGGACCGATGGTCACGAGATATATGTGAGCGCCTGAGGCAGCCAGAGCGGAGGCGAGGGCGCAGGAATAGGTCCAGACACCGCCGACCGTATCGGTGGTCATCAGTATCCTGATGTCCGTGCCGCTGCTCATGATCCCACCTGAATTTCGAGCGCACTGAGCGGGATGGGACGATCCTCCTGCACGTCGCTGAATCGGTCGTACAGCGCGAGATAATGCTGATGCGCGCGCTCCCAGGCGAAATCGTCCGGCTCGCCCCACAGCTTGCGGTAGTCCGGCGAGCCCGGATAGGGATAGAGCGGCACCGGATCGTTTGCCCAGACGCCCGCCTCCTGCATGCGCCCGCGCCAGCGCTGCACGGTCGGATCGTCATCCTCGGGCATTTCGATCAGATTGGCCTGCACGAATGGCACGTGGCGCCTCGCTTCCACGAGCCGGTCGGCGAGCTGATCGGTGCTCATCCTGCAATTCTTGGCGAGCGCCGCGCGGCCTTCGGCCGTCAGGCTTTCGATACCCGCCTCGATCGAGACGCAGCCTGCGCGGCCCAGCAGCGCGAGCATGTCTGGCTTCCAGAGATCGATACGGGTCTGGACGCCGAATTTCAGGCCGCGTGTGACGAGCCCCTCCAGCAGTTCGGCGTTCGGCAGGAATATCTCGTCGATGAAGTAGACATACTCGATGTCCTGGCCGCGCAGGCGGTCGATCTCCTCGAGAATGATCGCCGGAGGTCGCTTGCGGTAGGCATTGCGGAAATTGTCCTTGGCGCAAAAGGTGCAGTTGTAGGGACATCCGCGCGAAGCCTCGATCTCCGCGCCGGGCGCGATGGGTTCCGCGTCGAACCGGTGGTGGTGATGATGATGGCGGCGGATCATCTCGGCCGGCCACCGCAGGGCTGGCTGGTCCTTGAAGTCGACGGCTTGAGGGCCACCATTGACGCGTGTCGACTGTCCGTCGTCGAAGCAGAGCCCGGGAAAATCGCGGTCGCCCTCGGCCAGACGCAGCAGGGATTGCTCGCATTCGCCCATCACGACGATGTCGACGCCGAGCTTTCTCAGCGTCGTTCTCGGTGTGGTCGAGCCGTGCGGACCCACCGCAACGAGGACCGGCGCCAGCTCGCGGATCGACAAAGCAAGCTCCTGCGGCACGCGGAGCTCGGGCGGCGCGCAACGCCAGAACAAGTAGGTCGGCGCCGTTGTGATGGCGATCAGGTCGGGCCTGAAGGCTCGCAGCTCGTCCTCTACCTGGGCAAGCGACAGATCGAACATATGAGCGTCGAGCAGCAACGTCTGGTGCCCGGCCGCCCTCAAATAGTGCTCGGAAATTCCGAGCTCGAGCGGAAGGTGAGGTGAGCGGCATCCGAAATAGATGCTGCCGCTGAAATCCCAGTTCGGATTGATGAGGGCGACGCGCGTCATGCCAGGGCCTCGCGGCTTCCGTGGGATGGATTGAAGCGGCTGTCGAGCCAGGTGTGGAGCGAGCGTAGGCCCTCCGGCAGGGCGACCTGCGGTGCCCAGCCGAGCGCCGTCGACAAGGCGCGCGTATCCGTGACATACCAGGGCTGGTCTCCCGGGCGCCAATCAGCAAAGCCGTATTTGACATTGCGGTCCGTCAGCTCCGCGATGAGATCAATCAGTTCGAGCAGGCTGACTGAGTTGGCCGGACCGCCGCCGAGATTGAAGACGTGTCCCCGTGACAGAGTGATATGATCAAGCGCGGCGAGCCAGGCTGCGGCGGCGTCGGAAACGTGAAGTGCATCGCGAACCTGATACCCGTCGCCATAGATCGTCAGCGGATCGCTGCGCATGGCGCTGAGTAGGAAATGCGCGATCCAGCCCTGATCCTCGGTCCCGAACTGGCGCGGCCCGTAGATGCAGCTCATGCGCAATACGACGGTCTGCAAGCCGTACACCCGCGCATAGTCGTGGACATACTGATCGGCGGTCCCCTTCGAACATCCGTAAGGGCTGTAGAAATCGAGCGATGCACTCTCCGATATCCCGTCGCCCAGGAGTCCGCTCGCCGGGCGGTAGCGGCGCCCGATGCGCTCGATCTGGGTATCGTCGATCAGCCGACCATAGACCTTGTTGGTGGACGCGAAGAGAACGGGCGCTGACGGATTGTGGAGACGGACAGCTTCAAGCACGTTCAGGGTGCCACGTGCGTTGATCTCGAAATCGGCGGCGGGATCGCTCAAGCTATCGGTCACGGCGACCTGAGCCGCCAGATGCAGCACTGCGCGCGCATCGCGAACGGCGTCGATCACCGGAATAGGATCGCGAACATCGGCAACGTTGATGGTGATCCGGTCGCCGTGCTTGGATTTGAGCCATTGCGCGTTCTCATGCACGCCGGTGCGCACGAGGTTGTCGAGCACCAGCACGCTGTCGCCGCGCTCGGCCAGCCGGGCGGCGATGTTGCAGCCGATGAAGCCGCAGCCTCCGGTGATCAAGACGGGTTTGTTGTCTCGTTCACTGTTCACGCGACCAGTCCTCGCTGTTGCAACTCCGCGGTGGCCCGCTCGGCCTGGTCATCGGCAATCTGGTCCGCCAGATATTCGGCCAGCTCCTCGAGACCGTCCTTGAATGCGATGCGTGGTTCGAAGCCGAGCAGATCGCGCGATTTTCCGATATCGGCGAAGCAGTGACGGATATCGCCGGCGCGGTATTTTCGGGTAATTTCGGGAGCGATGGAGTCGCGCCCCATGATCTCGGCGAGGTCCTGCGCGACAGACAGGATGGTACGGCTCTGCCCCGAACCGACGTTGAAGACGTTGTGGGTCTGCTCCGTTTCCAACGCGAGGCGGCACGCGCGGGCGACGTCGTGGACATGGACGAAGTCTCGCCGCTGGCGGCCATCCTCGAACAGGAGCGGCGGTCGCCCGTTCAGCAGCCGCGCCGCAAAAATTGCGAGTACGCCGGTATAGGGATTGGACAAGGCCTGGCGTGGACCGAACGCGTTGAAGAACCGCAGGGCCACTGTCGGAATGTTGTAGGCCTTGCCTGCGATGAGGCACATGCGTTCCTGAGCGTATTTGTTCAGTGCGTAGATCGAGCTTAGCGACGGCCGCTTCGTCTCGGGTGTCGCAACCGGTTCGAGGCTGTCGCCCGTGGCATCGCGCAGGTCCCAGTCGCCGTTCCGAAGCTGCTCGAGCGGCCGCTCGCTCGGTGCGATATCGATCCCATCGGTAGTTCGATAGAGACCTTCGCCGTAGATGCTCATCGAGGACGCCACGACGAGCCGCTCGACGGGACGCCTGGAGATCGCCTGCAGCAGCACTGCGGTGCCCAGCTCATTGGTCCGGACATAGGGCTCGATGTCGTACATGCTCTGACCGACGCCGACCGCGGAGGCGAGATGCAGGACCATGTCGGCTCCGCGCAGGGCCTGCTCGACTGAAAGTGGATTGGTCACGTCGCCGACCACGAGTTCCGCGTCCTCGGTCAGATAAGCCGGGCGCTGACGGTTGCCGCCGTGAACCTGGGGCGACAGATTGTCGAGGACCCTGACCTCGTAACCCGCCGCGAGCAGAACGTCGGCGGCATGGGAGCCGATGAAGCCCGCACCTCCAGTGATCAATACTCGCGTCATTCATCGCTCCGTGCCAACGTTGACCGATCCCGTAGAGATCGATCTGTATGAGTGTGGGAACGCGCTCTGCCGGTTGGTCGGATGACCCGCGCGCCGGTCACGTTGGAGTCACAAGCGATGCAAGGAATGTTCGTTCCTCGCAAATGTACAAACGATTATTTCTCTAACCTGGATCAATAACTTGAGTGAATCGCGCAAAGCCTCGCCCGGACAGGCGCTCCTTCAGAATGCCGTGCCGTAGCGCAGCGGCGGGAGCTGGAGGTACTTCACGATGGTGGCGCCGACGTCCGAGAAGCTGGCGCGGCGGCCGATCGGCGCAGTCGGCTTTGCGTTACAAGAGAGGATTGGCACCTGCTCACGCGTGTGATCGGTGCCGCGCCAGGTCGGATCGCAGCCATGATCGGCGGTGATGATCAGAAGATCGTCGTTTCGGAGCCGGGCCAGCAAGTCCGGCAGGCGAGCGTCGAATGCTTCGAGAGCCGCGGCATAGCCGGCTACGTCACGGCGGTGCCCGTAGATCGTGTCGAAGTCGATGAAGTTGGCGAACAGGAGACCGCCGTCAGCCAGGCCATTCAGCCCCTCAAGCGTGGCATCGAAAAGCGCTTCGTTGCCGTCGCCACGCCTGTTTCGCCCTGTGCCGCGATGAGCAAAAATGTCGTCGATCTTGCCGATCGAGACGATGTCGCGTCCGTCAGCCTCGGCCAGATCGAGTACGGTCTGACCGGGCGGCGGAACGGCAAAATCCCGCCGATGCGCGGTTCGTCTGAAGTCCTTTCTGGAATGACCGACGAAGGGCCGGGCAATGACGCGGCCGATGTTGAAAGGATCAACCAACCTTCGGGCGATCGAACAGACCTCGTAGAGGCGTTCCAGGCCGAAGGTCTCCTCGTGCACTGCTATCTGGAACACGCTGTCGGCGGAGGTATAGCAGATTGGCTCGCCGCTTCGCATGTGGCGTTCGCCAAGCTCGCTGATGATCTCAGTCCCGGAGGCATGGCAATTGCCGAGGATGCCGGGAAGGCCGGCCTGCTCGCAAAAGCGATTCACCAGATCGGGTGGGAAGCACGGCACGGATCTGGGAAAATAGCCCCAGTCGAACGGCACCGGCACGCCGGCGATCTCCCAGTGACCTGAGGGTGTATCCTTGCCCCTTGAAACTTCGCTCGCACACCCGAATTGCGCGGTCTCAGCCCGGCCGCTGAGCCCGGGCGGCGCGCGTCCAGCGGCCAGCCGGCAGGCTTGTCCAAGGCCGAGCGCGACGAGATTGGGAAGCTGGAGGGCTCCCGCGCGATTGGGGCTATCGGCTTCACCGCGCATACAGGCGTCGGCAATGTGTCCGACCGTGTCGGCTCCCTCGTCGCCATAGTTGGCGGCATCGGGGGCTGCGCCGATCCCGACGGAATCCATCACCAGGATCAAGGCACGCATGTCGGCTCCCCGAGAAGCGTGGCAGGTGGCGACGCCGACGGCGCCAACCCGGTCCTGGTACAGTAGCGGTCGATCATCTGCGCACAGAAATCCGCGAACTCGTTCACGTCCCGGGGCGGGCTCGTGTGATGCGGCGCGAGGCCTCGGTGCTCGGGCGTGAAGCAGAAGGTGACGGTGACCTGGAACTCTGCCAGCGCATCCATCTGGCGATCGAACCAGTTGAGCGCATCGGGACGGAAGCTGTCGGCCCAGGCCAAGCCGGTCCTCAGATGCACCACGCCAAGGCGGCGCATCCAGCGCACGGCGTCGTCGAGCCGATGATCCTCGAAGTGAAACCACTGGCACAGACCCATGGCAGGCGCATATTGGCCGAACAGCTCCAGTGCGGCTTTCGGCGTGCCGTCCTCGCGCAACAAGCCCATATGGAAATGCCGGTAATAGGAGGAGCCTTCTGCCTCCTTGTGCCGGGTCGTGGCCTCCCAGGTGGAGGGAAGATCGTAGAGGCTGTACCAGTGGATGCGCGGCGTACGGCCGGTCAGGAGCTCTGCGGTGCGCGACAAGCCCCAGGCCTGCACCTCCTCTGCGCCGAAGGACGAGACACCGACCTCGGTTACCCAGACCGGAAGCGAAGTGACCGCCTTGATTTCTTCAATCTTGGCCGGCCATTCGCCGATCTGCCATAGATTCCAGTCCAGCGGAAAGCCGTGAACGGCCACCGCATCGACATGGTCGAGCACGCCGCGCCCCTGCAGGTTCAGCATGAATGACGGGTCGATCGGCGACATGCCGCCGAGCACGCGCGGCAATGCCGGGTGCGCGCTGTGGATCGCCTTGCCTGCGGCGATCGCCATGGACGCAAACATCGCCCAGTCGGGATCGATCAGGATGTCCCAATGCGACTTGTTGTTCGGCTCGTTCCAGATCTTGGCGGCTTCGATCATCGGCCGCCCCCGTTTGACGAACCGGCGAAGCCTTCGGCCTGCGGCCGTGCCGTCCGCCTGCACAGATACACCTCGTCCTCGGGATGAGCTGCAATGGCGAACCCGGCACTGCGCAGCATGGCTTCGACGCAGGCGCGGTTTGGCACCCACCAGTTGGTGGGATCGCCGGCATAGCTGTTCTCGATGAAATGCAGCTTCGGGTACCCGGGAGAGCCGAATTGGTCGGTGGTCCAGAAGTCGTAGTCCTTGTCGATGGGATCGACGCGGCCGTCGCCGCGCAGCATCGACTGAAACAGCATGAGATCGCCCGCTACGTGCTCGTGGATCAGGTCGAGCGCGAGCAGCGGATGCCGGAGATGGTAGAGCACGCCCATGAAGATCACGAGATCGAATTTTTCGTGAAGCTGGCCGACATCATAGGTCGACATCCTGCGGAATTCGATCCGAAGACCGTTCACCTCGGCGGCGAACCGCGCCTGCGCCAGATACTCCTCGTCGGTGTCGAGACCGAGCACACGCTCGGCACCGCGCCGTTTCATTTCCATCGCGTAAAACCCCGCGTTGCAACCGATATCGAGTACGGTTTTGCCGTCGAGCCGATCCGGGATGACCCCTGAGAAGCGTCGCCATTTCACGTTGGGATAGTCGCCCAGGAAGTGCGACGGCGCGGTCGGCACGCCATTCAGGTCCAGATTGTGAAACCATGGGCCCAGCGCGTCGACGCGGCGGCGGATTTCCTCACGAGAGAGGGCGCCTCGAGTCATATGTTAGCTCCATCGTTCATCGTCGCGGCCGAATGGATGCTCTCGGATGCGCCGGCCCGCAGGGTCGATTGGCCGTCGCCGCTGCCGCCCTCGGCGAGCAGCGCCATTGCGGTGTGATAACCATGGACTGTGCCGACATCCACATAGGATTCTCCCGCTTTGACTCCGATCCCGATTCCTCCGGTTTCGAGATAGGCGTTGACCAAGGTCCCAAAGTATTCGTCGCGGCGCAGGCGCTGGTTCCAGAGCGTCTGAAGCTCGCGAAAGCCATGCGCGGACATCTTGAAGGCGCCCCAGATCCAGCGCGAACTCGGCTTCGGCTGCTTCACCTGGATTTCCCTCACGCGCTCGCCATCCAGCACGACGGCATCGAAAAATTCGGGGTGCTCGACCGGGAACAGGAGGAATGAAAGGTCGGCGTCGGGCAAGGCCTGAAGGGCCGGTTTGGGAAACCAGACGGTGTCGGGCAAACCGACGATGACATCCTCGTGCTCTCCGACGACCGTGCTCGCCCTGAAGACGGCATCGCACAGGCCCGATGCATCGGGCTGCACGACATAGGCGAGCTGGGCGCCGCCATAGTGATCGCCGAAATATTCGAGAATGTCGGACTTGCCGGAAGAGATGATGAAACAGATCTTGTCGGCGCCGCCCAGGATCAGGCGCTCGAGGAGATATTCGGCGACCGCGCAGGGACGCTCCGTGCCGTTGTCGCGCCGGCTGCCGACCGGCAGGAGCTCCTTGGAAAACGCCAACGGCTGGATACGGCTGCCGCGGCCAGCGGCCGGAACGATGCCCCACATGTCAGGCCTCCTCGACGTGCTGATGCGGGAGGCCGCCGTGGACCGCATCCTCCAGCAGTGCGATCAATTCGCGGGCGCGATGTTCGGATGTGTGCTGGTCCAGCGTCCGTTCGCGCGCCCGCTTCGCAATGCGCTGCAACTCGTCATCGGCCATCTCCAAGGCGGCCAGCACCTCGCCGCCATCGTGCGCCAGCAGGATCTCCTCGCCGGGCGCAAAGAACTCGCCGATGCCCGGCCAGTCATCGCTGAGCAGGGGAGTGCCGCAGGCGGCGGCCTCGAACAGCCGGCCCGAGGGACACCAGCCCATCTCCGCCATCGCCCGTCGCGTCACGTTGAGCGTGAGCCGGGACGAGGCGAAGAATGGCGCATGTTCGTCAGGAGGCAGATGCCGGACGAAGTAGATGTTCGGCGACCACGGAAAATCCGCGGGGTACTGCGCTCCGCCGATCAGAAAGCGGAGATCCTGACGCTCGCGGGCAGGCTCGACGAAGAGGGTTTCGAGCGCGCGTTGACGGTCTTCTGAATAGGTGCCGAGATAGGACAGCGCCGCGCGATAATGTGGTCGGGGCGGGACGGGCCGGTGGATATCGGTATCGACATGGCCATAGAGAGGCTGAACCTGGCGAGCGGCGAGCTTGCTGCGGAATTCATCCGAGATGAGCGGGCCGCCCGTAAAGCTCAGCACCAGTGCGAAGTCTGCAAACCCCCGGGGGCCGACATAGGGCACGGCGTCACCCGCACGGAGCTTCGCCAGCGTGACTGGCGTGTCGAGGTCGTAAAATACGGGAGCGGCACGACGCACATCGAGAATCAGCGCGGTCGCGGCCAGTGCATCCGGACAATAGGATGTTACGATCGCGACATCGGCCTCGGATACGTCGGCGCGTGCCTTGGCGCTGATGTCGTCCCAGGACGAGAACAGCTCGAGCCGGCCGCCCAGCAGTTCATGCAAGTCGCGCGTGCCGGCATACCAGGGCACGTCGCGTTCGAAGAACACGATGCTATGCCCCAATCGCACGAGGTTCTTGCAGAGGCCGCGCCACAGGGTCGCGTGGCCGTTACCCCACGAGCTTGATACTGTCAGGCCAAAGATTACGATCTTCACGCTGGCACCTGTTGATTGATCGCCACGATCTGCAGTTTCGTGCCTTTGATCGAAAGTGTGCTGATGCTGGCAGGATCGATCTCGATGGCGAGGAAGTCGTCGAGTGCGATGCCGGCATAGTGCAGCAGGGCGGCGCGGATCGTTTCGGCATGGCTTACGACCGCGACGATATCGGAGCAGGGATCGCCAAAGAGATGCTCGATATGACCGACCACGCGTTGCTGCAAGGCCCGCATGGATTCGCCGCCGGGCGGATGGCTCGTTGCACGCGCGCTATTCCAGAGTGACCAGTGCGCGTCGCCGTCGAGCTCCGCAAAAGTCCGACCCGTCCATGCTCCGTAGTCGAGTTCATCCAGCGCTGGCACGATTTCGACGGCTTGCCCGAGATGAGCGGCCAGGATGCTCGCCGATTGCAGGGCCCGCCGCTGCGGGCTCGACTGGATGATGGCGGGCCGGGGGCGCAGCTGCTCCGCAGTGCTTGACATCTGGATGCACCCGACCTCGTCGAGCTCCACGCCGGCCATCCGGCCGCACAAGACGTGGCCGAGCAGCGCGTGGTGGCCGTGCCGGATGAGGTGAATGATTTTCGACATCGCGCCTCAAGCCTTGTCCTCAATGAAGGCGCGCGTCCGGCGACGAGCCTCCTCATCGGTGAACTGCTGGGGGGGCGATTTCATGAAATAGCTCGACGGTCCGGTCAGCGCGCCGGCAAGGCCGCGATCCATCGCGAGCTTGGCGCAGCGCACCGCGTCGATGACGACGCCGGCCGAGTTGGGGGAATCCCATACCTCGAGCTTCACTTCGGCACTGAGCGGCACTCCACCGAACGTCGTGCCTTCCAGACGGATGAATGCGAGCTTGCGATCGGTGAGCCATGGCACGTGATCGCTCGGGCCGACGTGGATGTTGTCGGGCTCCATCGGCACGTCGAACTGGCTGGTGACGGCCTGCGTCTTCGAAATCTTCTTGGAGGTGAGCCGCTCGCGCTCCAGCATGTTCTTGAAGTCGGTATTGCCGCCGACGTTCAGCTGGTAGGTGCGATCGAGCCGCACGCCGCGGTCGCGGAACAGGTTGGCGAGCACGCGGTGCAGGATGGTGGCGCCGACCTGGCTCTTGATGTCGTCCCCGATGATTGGAAGGCCCGCATCCTCGAAGCGCTGGCACCAGGCGGGATTCGACGCGATGAAGACCGGGATGCAATTGACGTATCCGCAGCCGGCCTCGAGCGCGCGCGAGGCGTACCATTCGCTTGCCTGCTGCGAGCCGACCGGAAGGTAGGACACGAGGACATCGGTTCGTGACGTGGCAAGGATCTCGGATACGTCGGCCTCGGGCACGTCGGCGATCGGGATGTCCTGTTCGAGATAGCGTCCGACGCCGTCAAGGACTGGGCCACGCTGCACGATGACGCCGGTCCTGTCGACGTCGGAAAATCGATGCGTATTGTTGGGAGCGGCCCAGATTGCGTCCGCAACATCGCGGCCGACCTTGTTCGCATTGACGTCGAAGGCCGAGGCGATCTGGATGTCACTGATGTGATAGCCGCCGAGGTCGGCATTCATCAGACCCGGGACCGGCTCGTTCGAGCGGGCCTCGCGGTAATATGTGAGGCCCTGAACAAGCGAGCTCGCGCAGTTGCCAACTCCAACCAAGCCGACGCGCACGCGTCGTCTGTCCTGAAGACGTGAATGCATTGAAAGTGATCCTCCGCGAAGCAGCGTAAGTAGCTCGGCGAACGTGCGGAAGGTATGTTCGTTCCAGCGTCAAAGGCCCTGGCGCGCGGCATCCAGCGATTCAGGCCGACAAAATCAGAGTAGATTATCCCAGGATAGAATCGGCCGGCGTTCTCCAGGAACAAAGAGCTTCCAGGATGAAGATGAAGAAGATGATCCTTGCTGTCTTCACGCGCGCCCCCTCGCGCAGGATTCCTAAGAACCAATCCCGCTTGCCGGTGTTTATGGCGGAGCCTGACCTGATGGCGGCTGCCGTTTTTGGTCGGGCAGGATCGGGCAGGAAGCGAGGAGCCAATGTCTGCAAGCACCAAGAGAAGCGATAGCGAAGCGCAAACGACGACCGATCACGACGTCATTCGCAAATGGGCGGAAGAGCGCGGCGGAAAGCCCGCGACTGTCACGGCGACGGAGGAGGACGGGCACGCCGGCATCCTGCGCATCGATTTCGGCCCCGAGGATGAGGGCCTCGATCGGATCGGCTGGGACGAGTTCTTCGAGAAGTTCGACGAGACGGGGATCGCCTTCCTTCACCAGGATCGCACCAAGGACGGGAAGCTGAGCCGGTTCCACAAGTTCGTCCGACGCTAGACGGGCCGCCGCCAATGAGCGGGGCCGACGGATGGACCGAGGCGATGCGCGCCGGCGAGTTTCAGCGCGCATGGGCGATCACGGATGAATATCTCGCGAAGCACTCCGCTCCGGCCAAGCACACCGGTCCGCGACACTTCCAGCGGATCTGGCGGGGGGAAGACCTGACCGGCAGGCATGTGTTGGTGCGCTGCTACCACGGGCTCGGCGATACTATCCAGTTTCTTCGTTTCATGCCCGCCCTGCGCGCGATCGCCCGCCGGGTGACGGTCTGGTGTCAGCCGGAGCTCATCACTCTCGCCGAACGCATCAAGGGCGTCGACCGCGCTGTGCCGCTCCACGATGGCACCCCGGATGTGGGTTTCGACGTGGATATCGAGATCATGGAGGTGCCGCACGCCATCCGGGCGGAGCGCGGGACGGTCGAGATGCGAGAGCCGTATCTCGAACTGCCGCCCTCCCGCCCTGTCGAGCTGCCTGATGCGCGCGACAGGCTATGCGTCGGCCTGGTGTGGGAGGTCGGCAATTGGGCCAGGGACCGCGCAATTCCGGCGCATCTGTTGAAGTGCCTTGGCGGCGACGGCGTTGGACTGTACTCGCTGCAGCGTGGGCCGGGCTCCGTGCAGTGTGGTATGATCGGCGCGCGAGATGTCAGTACGCCGGACATTGCTGCCTTGGGGCGCCTGGTCCAGGCGCTCGATCTTGTCATCTGCGTCGACACCATGGTCGCGCATCTGGTCGGCGCACTTGGCTGTGAGGCCTGGGTGCTTCTCCCATCCGACTGCGACTGGCGCTGGCCGGCGACGGGCGACCGATCATTCTGGTATCCGAGCCTTCGATTGTTCCATCAAAAGACCAGCGGCGATTGGGCTGGCGTCATTGACGATGTGCGGTCTGCACTTCGGGCGCGCGCCAGGGCCCGGCAGGATCACGAGACCGCCGTCATCGAGCAACATCAACAGGAGGGACCGGCCCAAGGAAGCCGATGCTGCCGTGCACAGGACGATGAGGCCCCCTTCGGCAGTGCTGGAGGTTTGCGACTCTGATGTGTGATAGTCGGACAGTGATGTCTGCCGATAGCTGCATTGACCCGACTCGACGCGCAAGCCGATCCGATGTTCCTGACAGCATAGCTGTAGGCCTGAGGAACAGCAACGAACGCCGTCCGTTGGCTCTGACCAAGTGGCTCCCGATGGAAATACCACCAAATGCGCGTTTGGGTCTGGTCGATGACAGGCATCGTGGTGGCGGTGTTGGTCGCTGCCGCAAGCTGGCTGATCACCGCGCCCGCGCTCTTTGCAACCGCTGATCTGAGCCGCATCTCGGAGCAGGGCGACCCCGAAAGAGGCAGGCTTGTCTTCGCTGCCGGCGACTGCGCGTCCTGCCACGCCTCGCCCGGACAGCCGGACCGCCTGCATCTCGGTGGTGGATTGGCGCTCGCCTCGCGGTACGGGACGTTCCGCGCCCCAAACATCTCGATGGACCCGATCGATGGTATCGGCAAGTGGACCGCGAGAGATCTCGCCAACGCGCTCCTGAACGGCGTCTCTCCGGTCGGAAGCCACTATTATCCGGTATTTCCATATGCGAGCTTCACGCAAATGCGCGTCGAAGATGTGCAGGATCTCATGGCCTATTTGCGCACGCTGCCCGCTGTCAGCGGGCGCCCCCCCGGGCACGAACTCAATCTCTTGTTCGGCATCCGACGCTTTGTCGGTTTTTGGAAGCTTCTCTATTTCAGGCCGGGTCCAATGGCTCCGGATCCCGCACATGATGAGAGATGGAATCGCGGGCGTTATCTTGCGGAAGCGCTGGCCCATTGCGCAGAGTGCCACTCATCCCGCGACATGTTCGGCGGCATCAAGTCGGGCACGCGCTATGCCGGTGGGCAGGATCCGGAAGGCGCCGGCTTCTACCCCAACATCACACCCGAGCGCCTCGGTGATTGGTCGGAGCAGCAACTGGCCGACTTGCTGAAAACCGGAGCCACGCCGAACCACGGTCGCGTCGGCGCCTCGATGTCCGATGTCATTACCAACCTTGCCATGCTGCCGGACAGCGATCGGCAGGCGATCGCGAACTTCGTCAAGTCGCTGCCATCCCGGCCGACGGCCAAGCCCTGAGTGCGCCCGCGTTATTGTGCATAAAGATAGGCTGCGATGTCGCGCGCCTCGGAGGCGCTGATGCCGGTCGCAGGCATCGCCGTTCGCGGCGAGAAGGTCTGCGGCGCGACGATCCATCGCACGAGATTGTCGGGGGAGTTCGGCGCAACGCCTGCAATATAGACGCGCTGCCTGAGATCGGCGAGCGAGCCGCCGACCTGACCATCACCGCCGGGAAGACCGGGGATGGTGTGACAGCCGGCGCAGCCATACCGGCGCATCAAAGCCGGCGCGCGTGATGGATCACCGCCGGTGATGGCGCGGGCGACGCCTTCGGTCTGCCGCCGCGAGTTCCAGGCAAACCCGGACGCGATCGCCGCCGCGATGAGGAGCCCCACTGCCGCAAGCGCGGAGCGGTGCAGCCTAGACAGCGTGAAGCGCATCGGCCTGCTCTCGCTGTTGTCGGCCAGTCCGCCTGATCCAGAACGCAATCAGAGCCAGGGCGGCACCGGCATAGATCGTTCCCGCCGGCACCCACATGATGATGCCGGCGAGTTGCTGGTCCTCGAGCGGCGTCAGGCCCCATGCGGCCGCAGCATCAGTCTGCTCCTGGTAGAGCAGCCGCGGCGAAAGCGCCATCAGGGCCCCGAGGATGCTGGTGTGGAGCATCGTCACGAACACGTGCCAGGCGGCGGCGCCGGTTTCACTGCGCCGAAACACGGACCACCAGAACAGAATTGCCGTCAGGAAGAAGCTCAGATGCTGCGCCCGATGAACGATGACGCCGGCGACCGCGGCGTCGAACAGCGGCGGCGCATGCCAGGCCCAGATCGCGATGCCGTGCAGCAGCGTGGCGTTGCGTCCGGTGCTGCAAAAGGACCAGACCGCGTCGACGGCGGGATGCCGCATGCCGCGTCCGATCAGCACCCGACCACCGCGGGGCAGGGACCAGAGCAGCGTTCCGACCGGTCGGGCGATCACGATCAGCGGTGCGGACACCGCCATCAGGATCTCGTGTTCGATCATGTGAAAGCTGAGCATCCGCTCCCCAAGCCAATGCAGCGGCGATACCAGCGCGGCCGTCAGCGAGAGCCAGCCAGTCCAGCAGGCGGCAACGTGCATGATCTGCGTGACAGCGGTTGGTGTGCGCCGGCTCATCAGCACGAACGTGCCCACACCGTACATCAGGCCGAAGGCGAGGAGGGGGACGACAATCCATGGATCGAACGTCCAGCTCGCGCCCGTCAGCTCCCGCGCGGGCCCATGCGCGTGCGCAGGGCTCGCCATGAGCAGGATGATCGCTGGCGCTACTTTTCGCATCCGCTCAACACCATCGAAGCAATTCCCTGCATCAGGAGCGCAAAGGTGAAGATGGCGGCGGAGAGGGCGCTTAGCCTGCCGCCGAAAGCCGATGCAGTTGCGCGGGAGCCGGCTTCTGCCGGCTGACGCGCCGCGCTCCGCCACGACACCACGCCCGCCAGGATCGTCACGCCGGCGCCGAGAAACGACGAAATCGCGGCTATGGGGACCTGCGTGCGGCAATCGGCATAAGGCAGGATTTGTCCGAGCTGCATGTTTGCCGCCCAGATGAGCGGCGCGAGCCAAAGCCCGGCCCAGAGCAGCAGGTTTGCGAGCGGTCCGGATATGCTCATAGCCGTGCCAGCCAATAGATGCAGCCATAGATCGGAAGCCAGGTCGCGACGACAAAGTTCCAATACATCGCGTTGTCTTGGATGTCGCCGAACCGTCTCGGATTGCGGCCGTGCCGCGTAAACATCAGCGCGGCGAGCACCAGGGTATCGACGAGATCGGTGATGATGTGCGTGGTATGGAGACCGAGCAGGGTCCATACGATCGAGCCGTAGGCGTTGGTGTCCCACCAGATGTGGAGCGCCGGAAACTCGAAGACGCGGACGATCAGCGGCGCGATGCCGAAGATCGACATCACCACGATGCCGATTCTCACCTTGCCCAGATCCTGCCGCGCGGCCCAGCGCGAAATCAGGATATTGGGGACCAGGCTGGCCAGCAGGATCAGCGTCAGCAGTGTTCCCGGAAGCAGGTCCGGTGGCGACGCATCGATCGGCCAGTTCGGCGCGATACTCATCAGATACAGATAGACGGCGATCACGAGCGCGAAGCCCGTGCCTTCGATCAGCATGAAGGCAAAGGTGCCCCACCAGGTGACGCTGGCTGTCCCCAGGCCATGGAGCGGCAGCCGGCCAAGATCGAGCACGATCCGTTCCCTCATGCCTCGTCCTCCGGCGTGCCTTTTGGCCAGAACCAGCCGATCAGAGTAATGGCGATGGGGATCGAGCCCCACACCACGGCCCAGGGCGAGAAGATCGACCAAATCAGCATCACCGTGGTGGCGAGTGCGGACCAGAGTGGCCAGATCGAATGCTCTGGCGAGGATTCGCGCGCCTGTGGCTCGGCCGTTGCGAGCGAGGTCACCACAAGCTCGCGCCGATCGGTGCGCAGGCCGTCGGCAACGGGAAGCATCTCCGAGTTCTCCCAGAGCGGATGCAGGCTGCTGACGACCGGGATCATCGCAAAGTTGTAACTCGGAGGCGGCGACGTACTAGCCCATTCGAGCGTCGGCGCGTCCCAGGGATTGTCCAGCGCGACTTCGCCAGCGCTTATGCCGCGGATCGCATTGAAGAAGAACACCAGGAATCCGGCCGTCAGGATGACCGCGCTCAGGCTGACGAACAGGTTCAGACCATGCCAGGGCAGATCGGGCTGATAGGTATAGATCCGGCGCGGCATGCCATCGAGACCGAGGATGTGCATCGGGAAGAAGGTCAGGTTGAAGCCAACGAAGATCAGCCAGAACGACCACCGTCCAAGCTCCTCGCTCATCATCTTCCCGGTGATCTTCGGAAACCAGTAGTGAATCGCGCCGAGCAGCGGGAACACGGCGCCGCCGATCAGCACATAGTGGAAATGAGCGACGACGAAGTAGGTGTCATGCACCTGGGTGTCGAACGGCACGGAAGCAACCATCACGCCGGTGAGTCCGCCGATCACGAACGTGACGACGAACCCGATGATGAAGAGCAGCGGCGTCTTGAAGACCGGCCTGCCATCCCACAGCGTGGCCAGCCAGCAGAATATCTGGATGCCGGCCGGGATGGCTATCGCCATGCTGGAGGCCGTGAAGAAGCTGTCGCCGAGCCGCGGCAGTCCGGCGACGAACATGTGGTGAACCCAAAGACCGAAGGCGAGAATGCCGGTCGCAATCAGCGCCATCACCAGGGCGAGATAGCCGAAGGCGGGCCTTCGCGCGAAGGGCTCGATCATGGTCGAGACCATGCCGGCGGCGGGAAGGAAGATGATGTAGACTTCCGGATGGCCGAAGAACCAGAACAGATGTTGCCAGAGCAGCACGTCGCCACCTTCGGCAGGATTGTAGAAATGAGTGCCGACGAGGCGATCGAGGATCAGGCTGCTGCTCGCAACCATGATGGCCGGCATAGCCATGATGACAAGAAACGACGTCACCAGCATCGCCCACACGAACACCGGAATGCGGTCGAGCGTCATTCCCGGCGCGCGCTGCTTGAAGATCGTGACCACCAGTTCCACGGCGACGGCGAGCGCCGACAGCTCGGTGAAGGTGATCATCTGCGCCCAGATGTCGGCACGCTTGCCGGCGCCATATTGCGGGCCCGATAACGGCACGTAGGCGAACCAGCCGACGTCGGGACCCATATCGAGTGCGAAAGCGGTCCACAGCAGGATTCCGCCGGCGAGATAGATCCAGTAGGAGAAGGCATTGAGCCGTGGAAAGGCGATGTTGCGTGTGCCGACCATCAAAGGCACCAGGTAGACGGCCACGGCTTCCATCACGGGTACGGCGAACAGGAACATCATGTTCGCGCCATGCATGGTGAAGATCTGGTTGTATCGATCCGGCCCGAGCAGGCGCGCTTCGGGGTGCGCGAGCTGGATTCGGATCAGCGCTGCCAGCACGCCGCCGAGTGCGAGGAAAACGAAGGCCGTGAAGATGTAGCGCCGCCCGATGATCTTGTGGTCGACGGTGGCGAGCATGCCCCAGAAGCCGGCAGGCGTCTTCCATGTCTCGGCGAGCGCGCTGGTCAGGCGCGTGCGTTGCACGTCGATATCGCGCGTACCAGGCGCCGCGGCGGGGCTGCTCATTTCAGGCTCGCCAGATAAGCCGAGACGGCACGCAGTTCCTCCGGCGTCAACGGCACCATCGGCATGTTGTTGCCTGGCTTGATGGTCTGGGGATCGGCGATCCATGCGGCGAGCGAGCCGCGCGTGGTCTCGAACAGCCCGGCCGCAATCGTATGCCGGCCGCCGACATGGGTCAGGTCGGGTCCCGTGGTCCCGGCTGCCGCGGTGCCCCGGATGGTGTGGCAGCTTGCGCAGGGCTTTGCGAGGAATGTCTGCAGGCCGGCAGCGATCTCTTCTTCCGCCGGCTGGATCGCAGCCTGCCGCTGCCGGGCGGCCCATTTGTCGAATTCGTCCGGTGTCTCCGCAATGACGAGCAGCGCCATATGCGCGTGCTGCAGACCGCAGAACTCGGCGCATTGACCCCGGTAGATACCGGGCCGCTCGGCACGAATGGTCAATTCGTTCAGTCGGCCGGGAACGAGATCCTGCTTGCCCGCGAGACTCGGCACCCAGAACGAATGGATGACGTCGAGACCTTCGAGCTTCAGACGCACATTGCGTCCTACGGGAATGTGAATCTCGTTGGCGGTCTCGAACCGCTGCGCAGGATCGGGACCGACATATTCCACGCCCCACCACCATTGCAGGCCACGCGTCCGGATCGTCAGATCGTCCTGGCCCGCTACGCTGAGCGAATGCGTCGCGAAGAAGCTCAAGACGGTGAAGGTGGAGATGATCAGCACGGTCGCGACCACCGCGCCGGTGACCGCGAGGGTCATGCCGCGCTCAGCCTGCGGTCCGGGGATTGCCCGCGTGGCATGGCGGTTGCGCCAGAGCGCTCCGATGAGGGTGATCATCACGAGCATCCACACCACGGAGCAGGCGGCAACGATCAGGATGATGAGGTGCTTCAGACTGATTGCCGAGGCGCCATGGACATCGAGCGCGGACTGCCAGCCACCACATCCCGCGAGCGGCGTCGCGAGCGTGATCGGCAGCCAGTCTCTCCATTTGCGCCGGATCACGGTGGAGGCCCCTGATCCGGATGAACCGGCGTCGGTCCTTGATCGAACAGCAGCCTTGCCGGCGCGCGATTCTCGGCAGGCCGCGTCTGCACCTCGTCGTTGCGGCTCGGCGCTGCTGTCTTGCCCTCATAGGATCCGATGGCCTGCACATAGCCTGCGAGCTGCCAGATCTGTTCCGTCGTCATCTTGTCGCGAAAGGCCGGCATCCCGTCCAGCCGGCCGTCGCGGATCGAGGCGAAGATCGAGACCATCTCCGGCCCGTAGTACCACCAGCCATCGAGGAATCCCGGGCCGCTGCCGCCCTGGCCGTCGCCATGGCAGCTCTTGCAGCCGAACCAGGAATACAGCCGCTTGCCCTGACTGAGATTGTAGGCATTCACCTCGTACGGCCGGCCAAGTGCGAAATAGACGTCGGGCGGCGCGCCGCTGATGCGATTGGGCATCAGTGCGATCTTGTCGAGCGCGTCCGCGACCGGAGGATCGAGCCGGAGCTGCCGCTCCTCACGCTGGCATCCCATCAAAACGGCCGCAAGACCAAAGATAACGCCGGCCATCCACTTCATCTGCTCGTCTTTGGGACGGGGAACTACAAACCTCAATCAGTTCGTGGAGGCGAAGTTCCTGACGCTGGATTGCGGCCTTGCGTTGTGCGCAAGGGTCCGGTGCCAGCAGAAAGCTTCGCTGCTTGCTGCAGGAACGGTCCTTGCAAAGGCAGGTTTAATCGCAGGCTTTGGTTTTCCTGTCCAAGGCTGTTCCGCCAGGCCCCAGCCGCGTCCCCCCATCCGGCTGGGGCCGCTTCCAAGGTGGAGGCAGCGAGCATCGATCTACGATCGTCACCCTAAGGTGTGCGCTCTGCTGCGCAACGCGCTGCAGAGCAGCCTCGAAGGGCCCCCGCGTACTCGCTCAGACCCGATACCACGCCGCCAGATTCCACGTCGTGACGTCCCAGCCGGAGATGTCGGCCATCAGGCTGTTGACGCCGGCGCCGACGATGTGGCGCGAGAGCAGCGGCAGGAACACGTTGGCCTCGCAGAAGGTCTCGTCGATCTTGATCAGCAGCGCGGCGCGCTTGACCGGGTCGAGCTCCTTCTGCGCAGCCTTGTAGGCTTTGTCGACTTCGGGATCGGACCAGCGCGAGATGTTGCGGCCGAGCCATTTGTTGTCCTTGGTCGCGATCTCCCAGGACACACACTGGTTCAGGAAGCGCTCCGGATCGGGCTGCGGTTGCGTCGTGTTGTACATCTCCATGTCGGCGTAGAATTTCGAGTAGGTGTCGGGATTGCCGACGTCCGAGGAGAAGAACACCGAGGCGGTAACCGATTTGAGCTCGATGTCGATGCCGGCCTTCTGGCAGGCCTGCTTGATGATGGCCTGCGTCTTCTGGCGCGGCGCGTTGGTCGAGGTCTGGAAGACGTATTTGAGCTTCTTGCCGTCCTTCTCGCGGATGCCGTCCGCGCCCCTGGTCCAGCCGGCCTCGTCGAGGATCTTGTTCGCCTTGTCGACGTCGAATTCGTACTTCAGCTTGGGAGACTTGAACCGCTTGGGCGCGTTGACGAAGCTCGCGGTTGCAACGGCGCCGCGTCCGTAGATGAACTTCTGGATCGACTCGCGGTCGATCAAGAGGTTGATCGCGCGGCGGACCGCGGGATCCGACAGCGTCGGGTGCTTGCTCTTGACGCTCGACCGCTCGCCGTCGATCTCGGTCCACGGGTCCGTCGTGTTGAGGATGATAAACTCGACATTGCCGGAGGGCGTGATGTCGACCTTGCCCTTGCCGCTGGTCTCCATGCGCTTGAGGACCTCGTCCTCCACCAGCAGGTTCCAGGCATAGTCGTATTCGCCGGTCTGGAGCACGGCGCGCGCGGCGGAAACCGCATCGCCGCCGCCCTTGATTTCGAGCGTGTCGAAATGCGGCTGGTTCTTGACGTGATAGTCTGGATTGCGCTCGGCGCGGATCAAGTCGCCCGGCTTGAACTCGACGAATTTGTAGGGACCGGTGCCGACCGGCTTCAGATTGCCCGGCGCCTCGCGCGATTTCGCGCCGACATAGTCGGCGAAATGATGTTTTGGCAGGATCTGGCCGACCGCGCCGACGAAGGGGTCGGCCCAGAACGGGGTCGGGCCGGTGAAGATCACTTTGACGGTGTAGTCGTCGATCTTCTCGACCTTGATGTCCTTGTAGGATCCCGTGGAGTACGCGGCGGTCGCAAGATCGGCAGCGTAAGCCCACGTGAACACGACGTCGTCGGCGGTGAAGGGCTTGCCGTCGTGCCACTTCACGCCCTGCTTCAGCTTCCAGGTCACGCTGGTGCCGTCCGCGGCGAGGCCGCCGTTCGCCTTGGTCGGGACCTCGGCGGCGAGACAGGGGATGAGGTTGCCCTCCTTGTCCCAGCCGGCGAGCGGCTCGAAGAAGATGCGCGAGGCGAGCTGGTCCTTGGTGCCGATCGCGAAATGCGGATTGAGCAGAGTAGGGGCCTGCCAGATCAGCAGCTTGAGCGGGCCGCCGCCGCCGGCCTTGGTCGGCTTGTAGGGCAGCGTGGCGTCGGCCATTGCCACGTCGTTCCAGAGCAGGATCTGGCTTGCGATCGGCGCTGCGATCCCGACCGTGGCCATGGTCCGGATGAACGCGCGCCGCGACAGGGTGCCTTGCTTCACCTCCGCGATTGCCTTGCGGATGTCGTTCTCGTCCATCAGATGGTCTCCACTTGGAACATGCGTCGCCAGCGTCCCATCATGTTTCATCATGGACGAGGCGGCAATGCCGGCAAGGGGCGGCAAGAGCGGAAAACCCTGCGGCGAAATGGCGGAGGCGCGCGCCGGACAAGCACGGTCGATTGCCGGCCACGCCTGCTTTCACGGGATGGCGGTGGAACGCCGCAGCGCGACCGCCGTTCCATCTTTTTAGATGGGATCAGGAGATACCGATGGGCGAGGGAGAAGACCATTTTGCGCGGCTGCTTGGACGCGCGGCGATGGACGTGTGGGGCGACATGCCCCGCGACATCCAGGAGGCGCTGTTCGAGACGGCGATGAAGCAACGCGAGGGCGAGCGCGAGGACCTCGCACGGCTGCTGCACGCGCGTCACCCGCGCACGCAGCATCCGGCAAAGCCCGCCTGAAGCGCCGGGCCGTTCGTCTCCGGGAGGAACGTTCGCAAGCGAACCTCGTTTTCCAAACGGGCGTTGCGTCAGACGCAGCGGGCGAGAGAGGCACGCGAATTTGTTCGGCGAGACGAGGTGATCTTGGTGAGCGACCTGTTTATCGGAAATTCGATCGGAAAATGGTACGACCCGATCTCGGAGCGATGGATCACACCGCCTGAGGCCAAGCCGGCCGGTGGCCGCTCACCCTCGGAGCCGGAGGCAAGCGCCGACGTGCGCACGAGGTGCGAAACCCAGCGGATCTGGAATCTGCTGGTCGACAGCGCGCGCGGATGACGTCGAGAGAGCGCGGCTGGCCGTGATGCGCCGGCCGCTTGTGGCGGGCCTGATCGCCGCCGCGAATTCGTTTCACGTTCGGTGGTGATTCGAGAAGGCGCAGCCACAACTTGCCGCCAATATGGTTATTCATTTCATTGATTTCGCACGGCGGAGAAGCGAATACGGTTCCACCATTGCCGCAGACTGCCGGAGACCAAGATGTCGTTTCGCCTCCCCCTGATCCTCGCAACCGTGCTCGCCGCCTGGTCCGCTGCCGCGAGCGCCGAGACCATCAAGATCGGCGTGACGCCGGGACCGCATGCGCAGATCCTCGAGGCGGTGAAGCCGATCGCCGCCAAGCAGGGCCTCGACATCCAGCTGATCGAGTTCTCCGACTACGTCGTGCCGAACGCCGCTCTCGACGCCGGCGAGATCCAGGCCAACTCGTTCCAGAACCAGCCTTATCTCGATAATCAGAAAGCCGACCGCGGCTACAAGATCGAGTCCGTCGCGCTGACTGTGAACTTCCCGATCGGCGTCTATTCGAAGAAGCACAAGGCCTTCGCCGACATTCCCGAGGGCGGCAAGGTCTCGATCCCGAACGATCCGACCAATGGCGGCCGGGTGCTGCTGCTGCTCCGCGACAAGGGCGTGATCAAGCTGAAGGACGGCACCGGCTTCAAGCCCACGGTGCTCGACATCACCGAGAATCCGAAGAAGCTGAAGTTCATCGAGGTCGACGCGGCGCAGGCGCCGCGCGCGCTCGACGATGTCGACGCCGCCGCGATCAACACCAATTATGCAACCCAGGCGGGCCTCGATCCGGTCAAGGACCCGATCCTGCGCGAGGACCCGAAGGGCCCCTATGTCAACCTGATCGCAGTCCGCACCGCCGACAAGGACAAGCCCTGGGTCAAGGTGCTCGTGGACAGCTACCACACCCCGGAGGTCAAGGAGTTCGTCCTGACCAAGTTCAAGGGCGCGGTGCTGCCGAGCTGGTAGGCAATCTGCCCGCCTGAAGGCCAGAGGCGATCCGGCGGGCAGCCTTGCGCAATGCCCGCTTGTCTGGAGCTGCGGCAACCGACATCATCGGGGCCTATCCTCGCCCGGCAGGGGTCTTAATGAAACGCTTCGCAAACCTGAAACGACTGGGATTCTTCACGCGCCTCCTCGACGAGGCGCCGGCGGCCGAGCGCTATCGTTTCGCCGCCGAGCAGATCGTGCGCGCCGAGAAGGCGGGCCTCGATTCCGCGTGGATCGCGCAGCATCATTTCCACGAGCGCGAAGGCGGCCTGCCGTCGCCCTTCACCTTCTTAGGGTATGTCGCAGCCCTGACCTCGCGCATCCGCCTCGGCACCGGTATCGTGACGCTGCCGCTGGAGAGCGCGGTGCGGGTCGCGGAGGACGCCGCCGTGCTCGATCTCATCTGCAACGGCCGCTTCGAGCTCGGCGTCGGCACCGGCGGCAACCCGTCGGCCTTTGCCGCCTTCGGCCTCGACAGCGCCCAGCGCAACGAGATCTTTGCCCGCAATCTGGCGATCGTGCGCGCCGCGCTGACCGGCAAGCCGCTTGACGGCGGCGACACGCTCTATCCGCAGCGGCCGCAGCTGGACGGCCGGATCTGGCAGGCGACGTTCTCGGTCGCCGGCGGTGCGCGCGCCGGCAAGGCGGGCGATGGCCTCCTGCTGTCGCGCACCCAGCCGCGGACCAAGGACGCGCCAAAGGCCACGCTCGCCGAGATCCAGAACCCGATCATCGATGCCTATCTCGAAGCACTGCCGCCGGGACGCGAGCCGCGCATCATGGCCTCGCGCAGCGTCTTCGTCGCCGACGACCGCGCCGAGGCGATGCGCCTCGCGGACATCGGATTGCGCCGCGCGCTGCCGCAATTCATGAAGGGCGGGCACCTTCCTCCCGGCGACACGCTGGAAGAGATGATCGTGGCGTTCGACACTCATGTCGGCGCAGCCGATGATGTCATCGCCTCGCTCCGCACCGACGCCACGCTGGAGCGGGTGACCGATCTCGTTTTCCAGGCGCATTCGGTCGATGCGCCGCATCCCTATATCTTGCGCTCGATCGAGCTGGTTGCCGAGAAGGTCGCGCCGGCGCTGGGCTGGGTCCGGACGGCGGCGACTGACGCGCATCAACATGTTGCACGAGGCTGAATGATGAGCACGACGGATATCATCGACACGCTCGCCGGGATCGAGCCGGGCTCGGCCCTCGATGCCATCCGCGCCCGCCGTCTTCAGGCGCGTGAGAACGCGCAGAAGAGCTATCTCTCGCTGTTCGAGCCGATCGACGCCAGCGAGTTCTCGCTGCTGGAACGCGCGGCGGTCGCGCTCTTCGTCATCGGCCTGCACCGTGAACCCAATGTCACCGCCTTCTACCGCGCGAAGTTGGCTGCGACGCCCAATGGTGCCCGCCTGGTCGAGGTCATCGAGGCCGAAATCGCGCGCGGCGAGACCTCAGGCCCGTACGGCGCGTATCCGGCCGGGCCGCTGTCAGCCGAGAACACGGCCGGCTTGATCTACCGCGTGAGCGCGGAGGGCAAGTCCGTCCTCGGTGCGAGACTGGCGGCGGCATTGGAGCATGCGCATCTGCTGGTGTTTCGACCGCGCAATGCCGCATCCTCCGACATGAAGGCGCTGGCAGCTGCCGGCTGGTCGACCACCGGCATCGTCACGTTCTCCCAGCTCGTCGCATTCCTGTCGTTCCAGGTGCGCGTCGTCACCGGCTTGTGCACGCTCGCAGCGGCAAACGCCTAGGAGATTGCATCATGAGCACCGTCAATCCGCCCGTCGTCTTCACCCAGGACGAACTCGGCTGGGTCTCGTGGATTGATCCGCTGCCCGAGGCCGAGCTGACCGAACGGCATTTCAATGGCCTCGTCGACCGCACCCGCGCCAAGTCGGAATATTTCCGCCTGCTGGTGCGCGATCCTGAAGTGCTTGAAGCCCGCACCAAGACCGATAAGGACATTTTCTACAACGTGGCCGACGGCCTGCCGCGCGCCGAGCGTGAGCTCGCGGCGGCTGCGACCTCGCGCTACAACGGCTGCATCTATTGCGCCTCCGTGCATGCGCGCTTCGCCAGCACCTATTCCAAGCGCCGCGAAGACGTGCAGCGCCTGCTCGACCAAGGCGTCAAGGCCGATCTCGGCGAGCGCTGGAATGCCGTGGTCAGGGCGTCGGTGGCGCTGGCCGCAACGCCGATCGCGTTCGGCCCTGAGAATATCGCGGAGCTGCGCCGTGCCGGGCTCGACGATGCCGAGATCGTCGACGTCATCAACGGCGCCTCGTTCTTCAACTGGGCCAACCGCCTGATGCTGTCGCTGGGTGAGCCCTCGAAATAGGCAATCTCACCGGCACAAGAATTGCTGCTTATTTTAACAGTGAGTGGATGGAGCCGTGCATGAGCAACATCGATCGCCGTACCCTGGTCAAAGGCTCGCTCGCCATGATGGCGGGCGCGGCCTTCTCGCGCAGCGCGTTCGCGCAATCCTCCGAGCCGATCCTGCTCGGGGTCAGCGGTCCCCTGACCGGACCGAACGCGCAATACGGCACGCAGTGGAAGCAGGGTTTTGATCTCGCGCTCGACGAGATCGAGGCGGCCGGCGGCATCAACGGCCGCAAGCTCGCCTATCAATTCGAGGACAGCCAGAGCGATCCGCGTCAGTCGGTGGCGATTGCGCAAAAATTCGTCTCCGATCCCCGCATCGTCATGGAGCTCGGCGACTTCTCCAGTCCCGCCTCGATGGCGGCCTCGCCGATCTATCAGCGCGGCGGCCTGGTGCAGTTCGGCTTCACCAATTCGCATCCTGACTTCACCAAGGGCGGCGACTTCATGTGGAGCACGTCGGTGAGCCAGGCCGACGAGCAGCCGCTGCTGGCGCGCTATGCGGTGAAGCGCCTCGGCCTGAAGAAGCTCGCGGTGCTGCATCTCAACACCGATTGGGGCCGCACCAGCCGCGACTATTTCATCAACGCCGCCAAGGAATATGGCGCGGAGATCGCGGTCACCGAAGGCTACATCGCCGAGGAGCGCGACTTCCGCTCGACGCTGGTCCGCGTGCGTGACGCGAACCCCGACGGGCTGATCTTGATTTCGTACTACTCCGACGGTGCGCTGATCGCGCGCCAGGCGCGGCAGGTCGGGCTCAAGCAGGTGATCTGCGCCGCAAGCTCGGTCTACTCGCCGAAATTTCTGGAGCTCGGCGGCGAGGCCGTCGAGGACGTCCATGTCGGTACGCGCTACTTCCCGGAAGATCCACGGCCCGAGGTGCAGAAATTCATCGCCGGATTCAAGAAGAAGTACAACGGGCTGGAGCCAGACGCCTTCAACGCCTACGCCTATGACGCGATGAACATGGCGGCTGCCGTGGTGAGGATCGGCGGCACCGATCGCAAGGCGATCCGCGACGCCTTCGCCAAGGTCAAGGACGTCCCCAGCGTCATCTTCGGCACCGCGACGTTCGACGTCGCGACCCGCCGCGTCAAGGGCGCCATGAACGCCGAGCTGGTCGTGCGCAAGGGCCAGTTCGCGCTCTGGGACGGCAAGCCGACCTGATCTCCCTCCTCAGTAGGAACACTGCGTGTCTTCCTGGCTCGACTACACGATCAACGGGCTGATCGTCGGCAATGTCTACGCCCTCGTTGCGGTCGGGCTCGCGCTGATCTTCGGCGTCAGCCGGCTGATCAACTTCGCGCAAGGCTCGATCTATCTGGTCGGTGCCTATATCGGATGGGTCGCGGTGGTACAGCTGCGTACGCCGCTGCCGCTCACCATCATCGTGGTCGCGGCGGCCGCCGCGGTCGTCGGCCTGATCATCGAACGCTTCGGCCTGCGCCCGCTGCAGAACTCGGTGCGCATCGCGCCGCTGCTGGCGACCATCGGCATCAGCTTCGTGCTCGATCAGCTGGTGATGCTGACCTTCTCGCCCAACCCGCGCGCGCTGCCGAGCCAGTTGCCGGATGTCCGTTTCCAGGTCGGCGGCGGCACCATCGGCCCGCTTGATCTCTTGATCGCCGGCGTCGGCATCACCAGTGCGCTCTTGCTGTTCGTGTTCCTGCGCTACAGCAAGCTCGGCTGGGCGGTGCGCGCTGCTTCGCAGGACCGCGACGCGGCGATGCAGATGGGTGTCGACGTCAACCGGGTCAATCAGGCGGTGTTCGGCATTGCCGCAGCGCTCGGCGGCGTCTCCGGCATGCTGGTCGGCATGTACTACAACCAGATCGACACCGCGATGAGCCTGCAGGCGACGCTCAAGGGCGTCGTTGCCGAAGTGGTCGGTGGCGCCGGCAACGTGCCCGGTGCTGTCATCGGCAGCCTGCTGTTGGGCCTCGTCGAGAGCTACGGCGTTGCCGTGTTCGGCACCAGCTACCGTAATCTGTTCGCCTTCCTGCTGCTCGTCGTCGTGCTCGTGCTGCGGCCGAACGGCCTGTTCGCCAGCGCGCGGCAGGCGCCGCCGGAGCCGCTCACCGGCACTTTCATTGCGCCGAGCCGTCCCGTGCGCATTCCGCGCTGGGCCTTGGCTGTCGCCGCCGCGATCTTCGCGGTCCTGCCGTTCTTCCCGGTGTCCTTCTACGTGCTCCAGACCCTAATCAACGCCTGGCTGCTCGGCATGCTCGCGCTCAGCCTGACGCTGGTGGCGGGGACGATGGGACAGGTTTCGCTGGGGCACGCGGCGCTGCTCGCGATCGGCGCCTATACCTCCGCGCTGCTGTCGTTGACCCTCAACGTTCCGGTCGGCCTTGCCATCATCGCCGGCGGACTGATGAGCGCGGCACTCGGCACGACGCTGATCTCGCCGTCCTTCCGCCTGCGCGGACACTATGTCTCGATCGCGACGCTTGCGATCGGCGAGATCGTGTCGCTGGTGATCTTGAACTGGGAAAGCGTCACGCGCGGTCCGATCGGCATCTCCGGCATCCCGCCGCTGTCGCTGTTCGGCTACGACCTGATCAGCCCGACCTCGATCTATTGGTTCAGCTTTGTCGTGATGGTCGCACTCGCGCTGCTGCAGGGACGCCTGCTCCGTTCACATCTCGGCCGCAGTTTTCGTGCGATCCGCGACGACGATATCGCCGCGCGTGCCTACGGCCTCAGCCTCAACCGCTACAAATCGCTCGCCTTCATCTTCGGCGGTTTCGCTGCCGGCGTCAGCGGCGGCATCGCTGCGCATCTCTACTCCTACATCAACCACGAGACCTTCAACACGCAGCAATCGATCCTGGCGCTGACCGTCGTCATTCTCGGCGGCCTCGGCAATGTCGTCGGCGCGATTCTCGGATCGGTGGCGCTGGTTGGTCTGCCCGAAGTGTTCCGGATCGCGGCGGAGTACCGCATCCTGATCTACGGCATCGTGCTGTTGCTGCTCGTGCGGTTCAGACCGCAGGGCCTGCTGGGGACGATCTGATGGTGAAGCCCATGCTGTCCCTGCGCGGGCTGACCCGCCGCTTCGGCGGCCTCACCGCCGTCGACGCCATCGATCTCGATCTCGCCAAGGGCGATCTGGTCAGCATCATCGGTCCGAACGGCGCCGGCAAGACCACGCTGTTCAATCTCGTGACCGGCCTCGACCGCCCCGATGCCGGCCATGTCCGCTTCGAAGGTCAGGACATCACGGGCCTGTCGCCGGAGCGGCTCGCCGCCGAAGGCATCGCGCGCACGTTCCAGCTCGGCCGCGTGTTCGGCAATCTCAGCGTGATGGACAACGTCCTGATCGGCGCCCACACCCGTCTGCGCGCGGTCAAGCCGGCGGTGCCGGTGATGGGTCCGCTGCTCGAACTGGGGCTGGCGCTGCTGCGCCCGGCGAGCGTCAAGGCAGAGGAAGAGCGGCTGCGCGAAGAAGTGAAGGCCATCCTCGCCCGCTTCGGCGAGCGGCTGCTGCCGCGCATAGACCAGCCCGCCTATAGCCTGTCCTACGCCAACCGCCGCCGTGTCGAGATCGCGCGCGCGCTCGCGCTGAAGCCGCGCCTCTTGCTGCTGGACGAGCCGACCGCGGGCATGAACCCGACCGAGACGGCGGAGATGCAGGCGCTCGTCGCCGAGCTGAAGGCGGAGGGGCTGACCATCCTCCTGATCGAGCACAAGCTGGAGATGGTGATGCGCCTGTCCGACCGCGTCATCGTCATGGACGAAGGCAGGAAGATCGCGGAAGGACCGGGCGAAGAGGTGCGTGGCGATCCCAAGGTGATCGAGGCCTATCTCGGCCATGGCCTGGCGCCAGAGCAGGAGAGCGCGGCATGACGGCGAGCCCACCCGAACCGCTGCTGGCGCTGTCGAACGTCAATACGTTCTACGGCCAGGCCCAGGTGCATTTCGACCTGTCGATCACGGTCGCACGCGGCCATATCGTTTGCCTGCTCGGCGGCAATGCCAGCGGCAAGTCGACGACGATGAAGATCATTCTGGGCCTGGTGAAGCCACGCTCGGGCGATGTGACCTTCGACGGCGCCTCGCTGCTCGGCCTCGCCACGCCGCAGATCGTCCGCCGCGGCATCGCCTCGGTGCCGGAGGCGCGGCGGCTGTTCGCGGATATGAGCGTGCGCGAGAACATCCTGATGGGCGCCTTCGTGCGCAACGACCGCGAGGCGATCGCACAGGATCTCGACAGGATGCTCACCCTATTCCCGAAGCTCGGGCAGCGGCTGTCGCAGCGCGCCGGCTCGCTCTCCGGCGGCGAGCAGCAGATGGTGGCGATGGCGCGCGCGCTGATGAGCCGCCCGAGGATGATCGTCATGGACGAGCCGACCATGGGCCTGTCGCCGCTCTATGTCGACCGCGTGCTGGAGCTGATCCGCACCATCAACCACGAGGGCGTCTCGGTCTTCATGGTCGAGCAGAACGCCAGCCTCGCGCTCGAGATCGCGCACGAAGCCTATGTGCTCCAGACCGGCAAGATCGTGCTGTCGGGCCCGGCGCGGACGTTGAAGGACGACCCCCGCGTGCGGGATGCCTATCTCGGCGGTTCCGAAGCGGCGTAGTGACAATGGAGCGCGTTGGCGCTTCCACATCGTCAGGCCGGGCTTGACCCTGGCCATCCACGTCTTGCCCCGCGGTACGAAGACCGTGGATGCCCGGAATAAGCCCGGATCTCCCGCAAGTTCACATATGCGATCGTCGGCCGATCGGGCTAGTCAGTATGACTATCTTGTGAGAATATCATACCGTTCGCGATCGGGGTACGGACGGATTGAAGTCGTGACGAGATGGTCCTTGCGGGCAATCGAGCCCGGCGTAGCGTTGCTGTTCGGCGGGCTGGTGGGGGCCAACATCGCCGCATGGGCCTGGGCCTTCGGGGCGTTCGGCGGTCGCCCCACGGTGATGGCGACCGCGCTGCTCGCCTGGGTGTTCGGCCTGCGCCACGCTGTCGACGCCGACCACATCGCCGCCATCGACAACGTCGTACGCAAGCTGATGCAGTCGGGCGATACGCCGCGTAGCGCAGGCCTCTATTTCGCGCTCGGCCATTCCACCATCGTCGTGGTCGCGGCCATGCTGCTTGCACTCGGGGTCGTCAGCCTCGGCGCCGACAGCCTGCTCAAGCAGATCGGCAGCTTGATCGGCACGTCGGTATCGGCGCTGTTCCTGCTCGTGATCGCAGCCATCAACCTCGCCATCTTCGCCGGCCTGTGGCGGGCGTTCCGCATCGCGCGCGAACAGGGCGTGCACGACGCCGAAGGCCTCGATGCGCTGCTCGCCAATCGCGGATTTCTCGGGCGTCTGCTCGGCCCGATGTTTCGCCTAGTGAGGCGGCCATGGCACATGTATCCGCTCGGCCTCCTGTTCGGCCTCGGCTTCGACACTGCGACCGAGATCGGCCTGCTCGGCATCTCCGCCACCGAGACCGCGCACGGTGCGGCGCTCGCAGATATCCTGGTCTTTCCCGCATTGTTCGCATCCGGCATGGCGCTGGTCGACACCGCCGACTCCACGCTGATGGTGAGTGCCTATCGCTGGGCCTTCGTCGATCCCTTGCGAAAGCTCTGGTACAACCTCACCATTACCGGCGCTTCCGTCGCGGTGGCGCTGCTGATCGGCGGCATCGAGGCGCTCGGGCTGATCGCCGATCGGCTCGGCCTCTCCGGAGGCGTATGGGTGCTGGTCGACGGCCTCAACGGGTCGCTTGCCAATCTCGGCTTTGCCGTCATCGCGCTGTTTGCGATCGCCTGGCTCGTCTCGGTCGCGCTCCACCGCCGCATCTTTGCTGACGATCGCAGTGCCGCGCCGGACGTGCTGATCGACGCGACCGAGGTGCCGCGACGGGCCTGAATCCCTGGGATCAGACCGAGGCCGCGCTTTGCACCTGCTCCGCCGGCAGCTCGTCGGCGTTGGGATCACCCGGCGCCGTCGCCCAGGCCAGCTCCACCAGCGTCACGATCCTGCGCCCGCCGCCGTCGAGCTGCACCACGATCAGGCCCTGCTCCTCCATATAGCCGAGGAGGCGTTGCGCCCGGCGCAGCGAATGCGAGCCATAGGCGCGGGCGATCGCGGCGTCGCCGGGACAGGGCCAGCCTTCTCTGGCTGCGCGCGCGATCATCATGAACACGCCCTGCATGTCGTCGGGCAGGATCGAGGCGCGCAGCGACACCTCCTGCCAGGCGTCGTCCTCGGCGAGATCAGTGCCGAGCCCGGCGCGTGCATGCGTCAGCATGCGGCGGAATTCGTTGAGGTCGGGGACCGCCGCGCCGAGGCCCTCGATGCGGCAGCGGACGACGAACTCCTGATAGAGCACGCCGATGGCGCGGAAGCCGGCATCGGGCCCGGCCAGCACGGCGCGCAAGGTGCGATCGACGCGCTCGCGCCGCTCCGCGAGCTCCTCGGCGCTGACGGGCACCTCGACCACTTCGGTGCGAATCTCCGGCGTCGCCGCCGCCTTCGCCGCGCGGAGCTGTTCGAGCAGATCAGGCGCCGGCCGGCGCTGCGGCCGGCTGGCGTCGGGCGGCGGCGCTGCCAGGATCACGGCGCGCGCATCCTCCAGCGTCGCTTCGGGCAGCGGCATCAGCCGCGGCGTGGAATTGCGCGGGTGGGTAGTGGTCGCGCCGATGTTCAGGCGCAGGGGACGGCGCGACAGCGCAGGTCCCAGCGCCATGAACTGTCCGCGCTCGAGATCGCGAAAGGATTCGGCCTGCCGCCGTTCCATGCCGAGCAGGTCGGCGGCCCGCGCCATGTCGATGTCGAGGAAGGTGCGGCCCATCAGGAAGTTCGAGGCTTCCGCCGCGACGTTCTTAGCAAGTTTTGCGAGGCGCTGCGTCGCGATGATGCCGGCGAGCCCGCGCTTGCGGCCGCGGCACATCAGATTGGTCATGGCGCCGAGCGACAGCTTTCGCGCCTCGTCCGACACTTCGCCGGCGACGGCGGGCGCGAACAGCTGCGCCTCGTCCACCACCACCAGCATCGGGTACCAATGGTCGCGGTCGACGTCGAACATGCCACCGAGAAAGGCCGCGGCGCGCCGCATCTGATTCTCGGCATCGAGGCCTTCGAGATTGAGCACGGTCGAGACGCGGTGCAGCCGCGCGCGTTCGCCGGCAACCTGCAAGCCGCGCTCGGTGTGATCCTCGGCCTCGATCACGAGATGGCCGAATCGCTCGGCCAGCGTGACGAAATCGCCCTCGGGATCGATGATGGCCTGCTGCACCCAGGGTGCGCTCTGCTCCAAGAGGCGCCGCAGCAGATGCGACTTGCCGGAGCCGGAATTGCCCTGCACCAGGAGACGGGTCGCCAGCAATTCCTCGAGGTCCATGGCGGCCGCGGCGCCTGCCGTGGTCTGCCCCATCTCGATCGCAACCGTCATGTCCCCGACTCAAGTCCCGTCATTCGCGGACAGGGGCTTATCAATCCGGCCGGGGCGCGTCGAGCGGAACAGGGCGAATCATGCCGTGTTGCCCACGGCGGAGTTCAGGCGTGCTTCGAGAGCCGCAGAAGTGCGGGCCGATAGGGCGCCTGCGGATCGTCGTCCTCGTCGGCGGGAATCGCGCAGGAGCCGAATTCGTGCCTGATCCGTTCGATCTCGGCGATGCGCTCGTGCAGGCGCTGCAGGTGCTCGGGCGATCTTGCCTTCCAAAAGCGGAACGTGTCCTGCGTCAGCGGCATGAAGGCGGTACCGAACAGCGTCGGTTCTGGAACGATGGTGCGCCCGAGCAGCATGAACCGGTCGGGGCCGGACACGATGAGGGTCGCATAGCCGCGATTTCCGATTCGTCTGATCCCGTTCAGGGACCATTCGGCGAGCTTGCTGAAGTAGGGCTCCTCGCGCCAGCGACCGGGGCAATGGTCGTCTACGGTGACGTTGACTGCGTCCTGGCTGAAATGGACGATGAGCCCGGCCTTCGCGGGGAACCACTCGTCGTCGAGATGGCCTTGCAGCCAGGCACAGACGAACGAGCGGCACATTTGCGGACGGCGTTCGTAGATGGTGCATCCCGTGCCCGTCTGCCAATGCTTGCAGAGCTGGTGCACCGGCTTGTCGACGGCGGCTACCTCGAGGATGTCGCAGCAGGCGTTGCAGGACCCGCATTCCCGTGTGGGACGCGCCGCCTTCGGCAGGCCGGTCGCGCGAAAACCCTGGCCGTCGCGGACCAGCAGCTTCTGCTTCTCCAGCGCGGTCAACGCTCGTTCGATCTTGAGACGGGACAGGCCGGTGGCGTCGATCACGCCCTTCATCGTCGTCGCGCCCGCCTCGACCGCGCGAAGGACGCTCAGCATCGCCTGATCCATCTTCGTTTCTTGTTGTTCTTGTCCGCTCCGGGACGCCGGAATGGCATAATGGATGAGCCAGAAAGCTATCTTCCTCCTGTTTGCGGGACAACGAGCGAAGACTGAGCGGCGCGCATGCAGCGCCTGCGCAAATGCAGGATCGCGCGCGCTGTGCACCGATCGCTTCAAGCGTGGGCGATAGGGATATCCGATCGCACTCGCCGGTTTCGCGAGCAAAATGGCGTCATTTCACCGCCGTGCGGCCCAGATGGAGATGAGCAAGCGCGCATTCTCTCACGCAGCTGTGATATGCGCGATGCGTGGGCACGCACGTGGAGAGGCGACACGTTTGCGTGATCGCGGGAGGATGGATCAAGCGCCGCGCCGCGCGTGGCTCGTGCACCGCACCTGGCGGGATGCGAGGCGATAGAGCGTGCCCGAATGGAGCGCAGCGTGGTCACGCCGCGCCAAGGTCGACGTTATCCGGCAGGAACGGAAGCGGCGCGCTATTGCGCGCCAGACCCGCCCTGCACGATCTTCTCGTTCAGCTTCTGGTCCACGGTGTCGACCGTGCGATCGATCTCGACGTTGGGCATGCCGAGCTGATGCGAGATCAGCTTCACCAGGAGGTCGACGCGCTCGATGAAAGGCGCGCCGCTCGCGACCGCGCGCGCGGCCGACGACGGCTTGAGCAGGCTCTCGGCGGCCTTGGCGTATTTCGCGAACGGCACCTGGTCCTGCGGATCGGCGCCGAGCTTGCGGGCGATCGCATCGACGTGGTCGTAGATCGTCTGCGAGCGCGTGAGGTCGCCGTGAACGGCGTCGCGGATCGATTGCGGCTCGTGCGGCGTGATGCAGCGGTAGTTGCCGGTCAGCAGCATCGACCATTTCGCCAGCGGCACGAACAGCGAGTCGAACACTTTCAGCTTCACCGGCACGTCGTGGCCGTCGAGCGTCACGGCGTCGATGTCGGCCTCGAGCTCGCGCAGCACCTTGTTGTGCTTCTCGTCGGCGAAGGCCGAGGCCTTGAAGTTCGTGGGCAGGCCGACATGAAGCACGTTCGCGGCTTCCTCCGGCGGACGGAACGCTTGCGGATCGGGCGAGCACAGCGTCACCAGGCCCGGCTCGAAGCGCTCCCACACCTGCGCATTGGTGTAGGCCTCCTCGAGCTCCATGTCAGCGAGCGCCGGAATCCGCTTCAGATAGGGCAACGGCGGCATGTTCATGATCGACAGGCACGGCAGCTTCGCCGCGGCGATCTTGACCATGAGCACGCGCACCGTGTGGTTGGTGTATTGCGGCTCCTGCATCGCGAGGCCGACCATGTCGTAGCGCGAGACGTCGACATTCTGCGGGGTCACCGCGTCGAGCTTGCCGGGCAGGTCGCGTGAGAAGATCGCCCGGTGCACGGCTTCATCGCGCAGCTTGATGCGTACTTCGGTACCGTCGCGGTTGATCAGCTCGGCGGTCTTGGCGCGGCAGACCAGGGTGACGTTATGCCCGGCCATCAGCAGCTTCGTGCCCAGGAGTGAGCCGTAGGAAGCCCCGAGAATCAATACGTTACGCGCCATATCCGTCCCCTCGACAATGTGCGTGATTTTTCCGTCCCGGCCGTCGTCCGCGGGCGAGTTGCCGGCATCTAAGGCGAAGTGCGTGGGGATGGCAACTGGGATAATGCATACAAGGCGCTGGAGATATTCCATCGGCCGGATGGCGAACGTCCACATCCAGCTGCGCCGAGCTCTCCGGCCGGCCGGCGGCCCCAATTTCCGCCCAGCCGTCGCCATGATATTCTTTCAGAACGAGTTTATCGGATGTTTTGCACGTCCCGGGCTGGCTCGGGACGTGGGTGGATATATCGTCTCACGATATATCCATATGGAAGGAGACCTTTCAGCGGATTCCCGTCCCACTCCGTCGATAGTCGCGTTGACGAAGCGGCAATCAGTCGCATCTTTCATGGTTATCGTGATTGGCGGCGCGCCGGAATGAGACCATAAATGACGCGACCAGGCTGATACGACGTGCCGCATCGTCATCACGGGTCCGTTTCGATCATTGACGACAACAAATGTTAAAACGCGGGGGCCCCGAGTATGACAGAGTCGGGAATCCCGTCGGAGGGAGCGGGGAACGGTTGAACCAGCCTGAATCTTTGAGCGAGGCCGGCTCGTTGCGATCAGCAGACGCATGCTCGACGGACAGGACCAGACGCGTTGTGACGGAGTCGAGCAGGCGTGCAGCGCGCCATGCCGGCAGCCAAGCCGGCAGGTCTAGCAACCGCTGACGGCGCTGTTCGGATATCATGATGGACGGTGATCATTGGCCTTACGGCTCTTGTGACGGCGCCGGTGGAAACCTGGTACGCTTGCGCAAACGCGCGTCCGAATTCTTCAATAGCCTGCCCGTTGCAGAACTAGCCTGCCAAGCACGCAGGCGGCTGTGGATTGTGGACTGGTTGAGGGTCGCGGAAGACTATCGGACCGCGGCCGAATCCGCGCGCGCAGACGGTTCCGGCCGGATTGCGCGCGTAGCGTGGATGTGCTCGCAGACGGCGGTCGAAGTCGCGCGAAGCCTGTCTTGCCCCGGAGATATCACGGACGCCGATCTCGCAGACAATCTCGCGACCGGCCGCAGAAACTTCGAGGATGACGCTCGCCTCGCGATCGATCGGGTCGAGATCGATTGCTTTGGTCAGGACGTGCTTGCCGGCTTCTTTGTCCAGGGCGGACGTCAGGGGTCTTGCGCACCCGTGGTCATCTGCATCAGTGACGAGGACATCAACGGCAGCTCGATGATGGGTCGGCTGCCGCCAGCCGTGCTTGGCCGCAACATGTCGCTGCTGCTGATCGACACCTGCAATTCGTCCCATCGACGTTCTTTCAAGCCGGAGCATGTGCTGCAATGCTGCCTTGACTATCTGGAGGCGCGTCCGGATGTCGACCGACAGCGGATCGCGATCTATGGCGAAGGCGCCGCCGCCCCGCATGCATACCGTGTTGCGCTCACGGATCGCAGGATCGCTGCCGCGGTTTGCGACGGTGGCCTTCTGACGCAGGTCATGCGCCGGGCGCCGTTTCGCTGGATGACCGGACCGGAGCAGAGCGACCATGACGCAAGCTCGACAGGCTCGATGCTGCCGTCGCATCGACTATCCTGCCCGCTTCTTGTGGTTGTCGGCAGCCGCTCGATGGTGCGCGAACGCGACGCTCTCGAGCTCCAAAGGTTCTATCAGCAGGCCGGTGCCGACTGTTCGATTGTGGTGCCGAACTGCATCGCTCACCCGCTGGGCGAGATCGAGAATTTCATCGCCGTGGACGACTTCATTTTCGAATGGCTCGACAGCAAGCTTGGAGCTGGCGGCCAGCTGGATCCCGTAACCTATCTCTAAACTCTAAAGCGCGATGAGATTTGGATGAATCGTCATCGCGCTTTAGGTTGTTGTTTACGCATGATCTTTCCGGAAAACCGCTTCGCACTTTTCCGGATCATGCTTTAGCCGAACCAGGATCGCGTGCAGGCCGCTCGGGTGCCGGTGACGACGATCGGGACGAGCCGGGCGGTGCTGTGCCCTAGGTCGGCGGATCACGAAGCGTCGATGGCCAGCAATCGTGCAGCAAGCCGCGCGTTCTTGGCGATCTTGGCCAGCGCAGCGTTCAGATCGGCCAGGGTCTCCTCGTCGAGCTCGTTGAACATGGTCGAATTCAAGGCGAGCCTTCTCTTGGAGAGCTTGCTGATTTCCGTCGTCGCCTTTTCTGTCAGCGACATCAGGACGAAACGGGCGTCGTCGGCTGCCGGTCGCCGCGACAGGAACCCGCTCTTCTCGAGGCTTTTGGTCTGGTTGGTCACGAAGGCCGGATGGATCCGCAGCTTGTTCGCGATGTCGATTCCGGCAACGCCGCGCCCCTCGTCGAGTTCGGTGATGGCCATCAAGATGAGCCACTGCGGCTCGGTAATGCCTAGCAGGGTGGCCCAGCTGGTATGGATGTCATCAAGCTGAGAGTGGATTTCGACCACATTCCAAATGAAGTCCGTAATCGCTCTATCGAGCCTCTTCTCAATCATGTGGTCCCGGAATCGCTCAGGCAAAAGGAAATAGGGCAGGGGCGGCAACGCGATCTTGTACCGGGATATTAGGCGGGTGTCTCGTGCATAGCGTGCGGGAGGCATGAAGGCCTATCGCGCCGCGAAAACCATTTCGTCGTTTTGTACTTGCAAAAAACAATTAATTGAATTACGTCTTGTCCCACTCAAAGTTTGCTGCTCTTGACCACGTCGATAGCTAGCAATGTGAGACCTCCAAGAAAGCCCTCGGGATGCCCCCTGAGGGCTTTTTCTTTTGTTTTCAGTATCAAATTTGCCGCGAAGCACCCCTGTTGCTTGGCGGCAACATTCTCTTCCGAACTGTCGCTTCATCAAATCAATGAATTGAGGCGATTGTTTTTATAAACTATATGTGAAGCACGACGGAGGGGGGGCACCTCACTGTCGTTTCAGTCCGGACCTTCAGTGCGGACCTGAATTGAACGGAAATTGATGTGGGTAACGCGGCCTCCAGCGAGGACCCGGCCCCCTGAACCGACATCTGGAGGTTTACTAATGAAGTTGACGAAGACGCTCTTTCTCGGCTCGGCAGCCGGCCTGATGGCCGTCTCCGGCGCGTTCGCAGCCGATCTTCCCGTGAAGGCCAAGGCGGTCGAATACGTGAAGATCTGCTCGTTGTACGGCGCGGGCTTTTACTACATCCCGGGCACCGACACCTGCATCAAGCTGGGGGGTTATCTGCGCGCTGAAGTTGGTCTGAACACCAACAGCATCTATGACTCGCAGCGTACCTCGCCTGCGGCTGGGCGCAATCGCCTGAGCAACTACTACACCATGCGCGCTCGTGAAGACCTCAACATCGACACGCGCACCGCCACCGAGTACGGCGTCGTCCGCACCTTCTTCGATGCGACGTTCTCCTGGACCACCGGCGGTTATCAGGGCACGGGTTCTGCGTTCGGCGGCACTGCCTACACCGGTACGCTGGCCCTCAACACTGCTGGTGCGACCCCGGCTCTGGTCGGTTCGTCGATCAACCCGACTGACGGCGGCACCTCGGGCGGTTCGCTCGGCGTCTACTATGCCTTCATCCAGTTCGCCGGCTTCACCATGGGTAAGGCCGTGTCGCAGTTCGACGCGCCCTGGACCAACTATCCCGGCAACAACTTCGACGGTCTCGTCGGCGGTTCCGGCACGGTCACCGGTGTTAACCAGTTCACCTACACCGCTGACTTCGGTCAGGGCGTGACAGCGGCGTTCTCGGCAGAAGACGCAACGGCCTACTACCAGGCCGGTAACTTCAACATTAGCAGCGCGGCTGCATCTGGTGCTGCTGCTATCGCTGGTTTGACCACTGGTGCGTTGGGTGCCAACGCCATCGGTGGCTCGCGTTCGCCGAACCTCGTCGGTATGGTCCGCGTCGACCAGGCCTGGGGTCTCTTCCAGGCGTCGGTCGCTGCGCATGACAACCACGTTGCCTACTACGGCGCGACCGAGCCGACTGGCCATCCCGATGACAAGTGGGGTTGGGCGGTTCAGCTCGCTCTGTCGATCAAGAACATCCCGACCGGTGCGGGTGACGTGATCAACGTTTCGGGCGTGTACACCGACGGCGCGACCCGCTACAACTTCCAGAACCTGGCGGGCGGCTCGTACCTCATGTACGGCAGCTCGGGCATTGCCTACCAGAGCGTCGCTGCGGTTATCGCTCCGGACACCACGTACATCACGGGCGGCTCGCAGGAAAGCGTCAAGACCTGGGGCGTCCGTGGCGCTTACACCCACAACTGGGATCCGTACTGGAACACCGCGATCTACGGTGCCTACGCGGCTGCCCAGTTCGGTGGTGGGACCAAGGCATTCCTCTGCGGCGTTGGCGGCGTCTTCTCGTCGGTTGCGGGCGTGACCTCGTGCAACCCTGACTTTAACATCGGTCAGGTTGGCTTGATCACCCGCTGGACCCCGGTCAAGAACCTGACGTTCTCGGCCGACTTCACCTGGACCCACGTCGATCAGAAGTATGCTGGCGTCATTGCTGGCGGCAACAACTTCCCGGTCGCCAAGCCGGCCGCGACCTACGAGCTGAAGGATCAGGACTCGTTCACCCTGCTGCTCCGCGCTCAGCGCAACTGGTAAGTTCGGTCGAAAGCAATTCGACGAAGCACCCGGCGGGCAACCGCCGGGTGTTTTTTTGTGCCGAAAGTCCGGCGCCCGCGCCCCCAAGCTCCGATCGAGCATGAGCCTGATTCGAGGCGGTTCGCCCATGCATCCGGTGCTTTCCTGGCCAGCGGGGCGGCGCTTCGCGCCGCCCCGCTGGCTCCTCGTGTGACGCAGCGCGGCCTGTGTCGCCGCCGGTCAACCCATCCTCGCAAAAATATTCCGCTTTATCGAAATTCGGATTTGTCGTATGTGTCGCCCATCCCGGCTCATCCTTGAGGGGCGATCATGAGGTCGTCATGTTTGCGAGCCGGGCTTTGCGGTGGACGCGGCAGCGTCGGGCGCGAGTGGCCAGGGGCAGGGCGGATTGCTCTCCGTGAGCCCTTAAGGCTTCGCGCGGACGGACGGCGCTGTCAGGTTCGTCGCGCCAACATGTCGATGGCAACGTGCACAACGCCGTCGGCCGCTGTGGCGCCAACGAGCCGCGCGTACGGCAAAACCGTGTGGTCCTGGCCGTCGTTGCTACGGTCAAGCCCTGGCGGATGCGGCAGTCGCGTCAACCGGCGCGCTGCCGGCGACTTCTGTCAGGGTGAGGGAGGCCAGAACGAACTCGGCTCCCGGGAGAGCGCGGCATAAGCCGTCCAACCATCGCGCAGGGAAGGCCGTGTGTTGGGCTTCACCTGTATGCTGCTGTGCGGTTCTTTTGCGCTACCTCTTCGCGCAGCGGACCGCGGGTGCCGCCGGCACCCGGCCTTCCCCATAGGCGTTAAGGTAGCGCAAGCATTGATTGATATTGACGTTTTCGGGGAGGCTCGCGCAGGTGCCGCCCAAGCGCTCGCTTACTGCGGCGCAAGCGGCGGATGGTTGGTTGTGGAATGATTGCTTGCAGCAAGGATGCAACGAGTTGTTGCAAGATACGCCAACCGCCAGGTGTCGTCAGGCGGCCTGCTTCCAGTGGGGAGAGTCCTCGAAGTCGCGGACAAGCGGCTCGAGCAGCAGGATAATCAAGAGGTGAGCCAGCAGGTAGGGCTTCGCCGAACGCTGATCAGTTCCAGGCGGTGTCTTGAGACCAATCAGGCTTTTCAGTCGCTTGAAGCCAAGTTCGATCCGCCATCGCAGTCGATAGAGTGCAAGCACATCCTTGGCGGAGAACTCGTCCCGTGCGAGCGACGTGACCAGAATGACCCAATCCGCGGCTTCCAGAGTCCCTTTGGAGATGATGCGGTTTTCGTCTCGTGCGTCTCGCCGAGCTTTACGACGCGAAGCCGCGGCCGCACCGGTGGGCTTCTTGACCGCAACCAGACGCATAGCCAGAGGCGTCCCGTCCTTGCGTTTGATCCAAATCCTCCGATCGATCAGTCCGCGTGCCTTTGCCGCACGCAATTGGGCCATCAGATCGAATGGAAGGCCTTGGGCATCAAGCCAGCGCGCGTTCTTCCAGCCTGCTCGGATCAGAACGTCGGCACCAGCCGCGCGGACAGCCGCGATGCGGTCAGGTTGCAGATAAGCGCGGTCAGCAATGCGGATCTCGTTCTTGACTACTGGTATCCGGTCAAACGTTTCGCCCTCTTGCTGATCCGTTAGCTCGAAGTGACCAAAGCGCTCACTTGGCAGATCAAATGCACTATGAAGCCGCCAAAGCTCACTGCTCCTGCGGGCAGTCGGCCCGGCCTGAGGTACTGTCGTCGCATCGACGATGCGGATCAGGCGGCCTCGGCTCGCCTTCGGCGCTGCCGCATCGAGCAAGCTCTCCACCAGCACTGCAAACCAATCGCCACATTGACGCAGGCGATAGAACAACGCCACGCTGCTGAGGTCCGCAAGGCCAACAGAAGCCGCCCACGCAGCTGTCGATCTCAATCCTCTTTCCCCTAAACAATAGGCCAGCATCAGCCGAAGCAACGCCACCGCGTCTGGAATTTGGCGCCGCCGCGCGAAAGCCTTCGTCTGGCGCGCGCTTATCTCAAGCTGCTCAGCCCCACCCAGCTGCGCAACCACTCTCGTCCAGTCCTCATTTAGAAGCGATTCGTCTGCCATGCCCCTTGGAATCACGTGTGATTCCAACACTCAAGAATAAACTTAACGCCTATGCGGCCTTCCCTGTGCCCTCTTGGCAAAGGGGGTGAGAGGTCAAGCAAAGCTCGGGCGAATCGAGCCGCGAGGATGCGAAGCTGTGTCTGCGAGTCAGAATTCAAGCTGCCATGCCGATGTGGAGGCTGCGCGCTTATCTGTCTCCGTCACCCCGAGCTGCGCGCTCTGCCGCGTATACCTGCGCGGAGCGAACCTCGAAGAGCGACGGCTCGGCTGCACGCTCCGTTGTCCGGAACACCATGCGCGTCTATCCCTGGCTCGCGACGCGCGCACGGTCGAGATGCTCCTCGATCTTCGGGCGATCGCGGGTACGCTCGAAACTGGTGCAGAGCAGCTCTGTCTCCTCGAGCGAGATCGGGGCGCGATACAGCCGGCACATGAACTCGGCCGTTGCGCGTCCCTTGCCGGCGCCGGCATGGCCGGGGCTGCGTTCGGCGAGGAACATGCAGTCGCGGCAGATGCTGGCGTCCAGCCGCTGATGGGCCGCGTCGAGATGATTGAGGATCTCGCGAAGCGAGTCGCGCAAGCGGAGGCACTCCTCGGTGCCGAGCGCCGTGACCGCGTTCACCACATGATTGATCGGGTCGTGCTGGTTCAGGCATTTCTCGCCCTGCGCGGTGACGTGAAGCACGACGGACCGCTTGTCCTCGTGCGATGGCTTTCGCACCAGGTAGGACTTGCCCTCCAGCGTCTTCACGATCTGCGACGCAGTCGCCCTGGTGGTGCCGATGAAGCCAGCGAGCGCGGATGGGGTGCGCGAAAACCTGTTGGCGCGGCCGAGAAAGCGCAGCGCCATCCATTCCCGATCTCGCAACCCGTGCTGATTGCCCTCGAAATACCAAGCTCTCGCCGCCTGGACCAGCAGCTCGACAGCCTCACGTGCCAACGGCATGCATTTACCTCGCCCCGGGAATCTCTTCTGCGGCGCCCCGGAGCCGCATTCCGCCGTTGCACGCGAATCTTTTGCGAGAAGCCGTATGACCCGCAATGTCCGACACGCACGCCTTGCCCGTTGTCCGCACGAAAGCACGGACTGCTCGGTACCCGACTTCGACTGACGGGCACTGCAAGCCGCGACGCGAGACGCGGCGTCGCCGATGATATGCCAATCGTGGCGTCGTCGAACGAAAGCCCGAGTTGCCGTCGCTGGCGGACGATGGATCGGAGTTGTTCAACCGAAGCCCCTGAAGTTCAAGTCACACGCAGACGTTTCTTTATGTTCACCGAAACGATGAATGAGCTTCTCAACAAAATCAAGTCAAGTCACTCTAGGAGACTGGATGTCGCTCGAAGCAAATATCAAGTTCAAGACAATCTCCCGCTTCGGAACACATGATGGTGATCGCAATAGGCAGCATAACAAGCGAGTTTCGCGCAAATATACGATGGTTTGATTGCACGCATCTTGCTGTCTGTCGTCGATGCAGCTTGGTTGAAGCTTGTGCATGGCGACGATGCGCCTCGGCGCGCCGTCCACAACTTGTGCGATCTGTCAGGGAATCGTCCAATGGAACCCGCAGGGTTTACACGCAGCGGTTGTTTGCGTAAACCCCGCAAAATGGGGCCGGGCCGGATCCGCTTCACCCGGCCGCGAATCTCGACCGAACGAATGACATGCTTGCGACGGAAATGTCTCCGACGATGCATGCACATGCACGGCAAGCGTGGCGGCATGCATGATCGGCTGTCGCGATCATGAGCAGAGCTGCGCTGCGAGCAGGCGCGTGAAGAACACGCGTCAAAACAAGAGCTTCGGTTCTGATTCGATCAGGGTCGAAAAATGCTTCAGTCGCCCCGCAGCATGTCCCGCAGTTCGCGAAACGGGTCGGCGCTCGGCGGAGCCGAGGCATCTTGCCGCATGGCGCTGTAGATCCTCGGCACCATGTCGATGGCCTGGTCGAGGCCCGAATCACGTCCCGACTGATAGCCGCCCATGAGGCGGAGGTCGCGCGTGTCCTCGTATTTGGCGATCATGGTGCGCAGCTTGCTCACCAGTTCGCGCTCTTCGGGGTCCCAGACGTTGTGGGCGAGACGCGAGACCGAGGCCAGCACATCCACGGCCGGATAGCGCGCCTGGTCGGCGATGTGCCTGGAGAGCACGATGTGGCCGTCGAGCGTGCCGCGGATGGTGTCGGCGATCGGCTCGTTGTGATCATCGCCGTCGACCAGCACGGAGAAAATGCCGGTGATCGAGCCGGATCCCTCCTCGCCGGGGCCGGCGCGCTCCAGCAGGCGCGGCAGGTCGGTGAACACCGTCGGTGCATAGCCGCGCGCGACGGCGGGCTCACCGGCGGCCAGCGCAACCTCGCGGGCGGCGTGGGCGAAACGGGTGATCGAATCGACCACGAGCAGCACCGATTCGCCCCTATCGCGGAAATATTCGGCGACCGCCATGGCCGTCTTCGGCGCCAGCCGCCGCATCATCGGGCTTTCATCTCCCGTCGATACGATGGTGACGGCGCGATTGCGGTTGGTGCCGAGCACGTCCTCGATGAATTCGCGCACCTCGCGGCCGCGCTCGCCCACCAGCGCCAGCACGACGGTGTCGAAGCCCTGGCTGCGCGCGAGCATCGCAAGCAGCGTCGATTTGCCGACGCCGGAGCCGGCGAAGATGCCGACGCGCTGGCCGGCGCAGATCGGGGCGAACAGGTCGATGACACGCACGCCGGTGCGCAGCGGCTTGTGCACGCGCGCGCGCTTCATGGCCGACGGCGCCTCGGCCTCGGCCGAGACTGCACGCGACCCCGGCGTCAGGGGGCCCTGTCCGTCCAGCGGGGCGCCGAGCGCGTTGATGACGCGGCCCTTCCAGCTCGGATCGGGCGCGAAGGACAAGGGCGGCATCCGGTAGGCGACGGAGCCGAGGCCGCCGGCAAATTGCCGGTCGAACGGCTTGGCGATGATGCCGTCGCTGTCGATCCGCACCACCTCGCCGATCTGCGGCTTGCCGCCGGAATTGACGCCGATGAGTTCACCGAGGCGCACGAAGCGCGACAGGCCGGAGACGCGGAAATGCGTCGGCGCGATCTCGGAGATCGCGCCGCTGACGCTGGCCAGGGGAGTGCTCTGCTGGAGCTCCAGCAGCGCCCACTCGAGTTGCCGAAGAGCGTTCAAGGAAACCGTCCACCCTCAATGCGCACGCGGCGCAGACTACTTGCAAGTCTACTTGCCCGGCTCGCCCAGAGTCCGGATTGCGTTCTGGAGCGAGCTCTCGGTGCCCTCGATCATCGAATTGGTGCCGTCGAAGGCACGCGAAGCCGCGATCAGCTTCGTCAACTCCATCATCGGATTGGCGCCGGAGCCCTCGACATAGCCCTGCTTGAAGCCGTCGCGGGAGAAATCGGCGATAGCGGTCGCCGGCCGGTCGGGCGTGACGCCGGAATTGCCGTAGCGCTCGAGATTGGCATCGGCGGGGATGCTGAACAGGCCAATGGTGCCGATCTCGTTGTTGTCCTGGGTAATCGCGCCACTGCGCGAGATGGCGATCGGTCCGCCGTTCGGGTCGAGCGTAATCTGCGCGCCGCCGGCGTCGATGACCGGGAAGCCGGCCACGGTCTGAAGATCGCCATTGGGCGCGATCTGGAGGCGGCCGTCGCGGGTGTAGACAGTGCCGTTCGGACCGGCGAAGGCGATCCAGCCCTGGCCCACCACGGCGACGTCGAGCGGGTTGCCGCTTTCGATAATGCTGCCTTGCTCGCGCGAGATGATGTTGTCGCCGGGCGAGGAGAAGGCGACCGGGTTCGCGCCGGCCTTGGACAGCACCGTCTCGAACTTCACCACGTCGGTGCGGAATGCCGCCGTGTTCACGTTGGCGACGTTGTTGGCGATCGTCTGGAGGCGCTTTTCCAGCGCGACCTGCGCCGACAATCCCACATAGAGAGCCGATTGCATGATTTACCTGTTGAAGCGAATGTTCTGAAGCGTCGTGAGCATGTCGGTATCGAGGTTCACCGATGTCGGCGCGCCGGCGATCAGCGCCAGCGCGGGATTGGTCGAATTGTCACTCTGAGCCTGGGTCGCATCCCACATCGCGGCAAAGCGCTGCACGAATTTGGTGACCTTGGTCGGGTCCTGGAAGTCGGTGAGATCGATCTTGTCCGTGATCATCTTGGCCTGGGCGTCGATGTCGGACGAGCTGATCGTCGACGACCAGCCCATCGCAGTCTGCACCACCTGGGTCAGCGCCTTGTCGGCGAGGATCTGGTAGGCGTTCGTGATCGTGGAGGCCTTGCGGGTGAAATAGAGCGCGAGCCGCAGGGCCTCGTTTTGGTTGCCGGCGTTCTCCTCCAGCGTCTGCGTGACGTATTGGGTCGCCGTGCCGGTCGTGGCCGCCGTGGTCGAGGTCGCCTGCTCGCCGAGAGCGGCGAAATTGAAGGCGGTGGCGAACTGCCGATAGCGGGTATCGGAGAGCTTGTTGGCGAAAGCGTCCTGGTCCGAGACCCCCTCGGTCAGCACCTTGCGCATGAACGCCTTGGCGTAGGTCATGTCGCTGAGGCCATAGGCCTTCATCGCGTAGGAATAGAGGCGGTAGTCGTTCAGGAAGTCGTCGATCGTCTTCACGTTGCCGATATGGCTGAGGAAGTAATCGGTATCGCGGCTGACATCAGGCTGTGTCGCGACCTGCGTCATCGACTTGCTCATGTCCGTGGTCAGTCTGGTGTAGTCCGCGATGGTGGATAACATGGCTCGCGCCCCTCTAGCCGCTATTGCGACGTGTCCCAAGCTGCCGTCAATTGCTTGCGCGGGGCTGGCGATGCGGCAAGCCAGCTTCGCGCAAGCGTCGCCGACTAGATATTTCCGGTGGGATCGGCGATGGAGCGGCGTGTTGGGCAGTTTCGTGGGGATTTTCATCACGGTAGCGGCGTTGCTCGGCGGTTTTGCCGCTATGGGCGGGCATCTGGCCGTGCTCATGCAGCCGTGGGAGTTCGTGATCATCATGGGCACGGCGGTCGGCACCTTCATTCTGGCCAATCCGTGGAAGACGGTCGTCGACAGCGGGGTCGCCTGCATGCAGGCCATCACCAACGCTGTGCCGGGGCAGCGCTATTACCTTGACCTGCTCGGGGCGCTGCACGCCCTGATGCGCGAGCTGCGCGGCAAGGGCCGCAACGAGGTGGAAGCCCATATCGACGACCCCTCGTCCTCCGAGATCTTCAAGGCGTTCCCGAGCGTGCTCGGCGACCCGTCGCTGCTCCAGTTCATCTGCGACTATGTCCGCCTCATCATCATGGGCAACGCGCGCACCCACGAGATCGAGGCGCTGATGGATGAGGAGATCCACACCATCGTGAAGGGCAAGCTGGCGCCCTATCATGCGCTGGTGACGGTGTCCGAGGCGATGCCGGCGCTTGGCATCGTCGCCGCGGTGCTCGGCGTCATCAAGGCGATGGGCGCGCTCGACCAGTCGCCGAAGCTGTTGGGCGGCTTCATCGGCGCGGCCCTGGTCGGCACCTTCGCCGGCATCTTCCTGTCCTACGGCATCATTTCGCCCTTCGCGATCAAGATCAAGATGACGCGCGAGAAGAAGTGCCGGCCCTACATCATTGTCAAGCAGACGTTGCTGGCCTTCATGAACGGCGCCATGCCGCAGATCGCGGTCGAGCACGGCCGCAAGATGATCTCGAGCAACGAGCGTCCCTCGATCGACGTGGTCGAGAACGAGACGATCGCGGGCCCCAAGGCCGTTCCGACCGAGGCTGAACCGAAGGCGGCCCGCGCATGACGATGGAAGACGTCGAAGTCGATCAGCGGAAGCAGCTGCCGAATTACCTGCTCGATGCGGCGGGTATCTCGATCGAACGCATGCCGATGCTCAATGTGATCTTCGATCGCATGGCGGCATCGTGCACCGACAGCCTGCAGCCGATGGCCGGAACGCCCTGCTACTTCTCGGTCAACGGCATCACCAACGACCGCGTCGGCGACATCATCAAGGACTATGAGGGCAACGCGGTCGCCGCGGTGCTCTATGCCGAGCAGTGGGACTCCCGCGTCATCATCATGCTCGACCGCGATTTCGTGTTCACGATGGTCGAGGCGATGTTCGGCTCCGACGGTGCCGAGCCGCCCCTCGACGTCGAGCGCTCGTTCTCCAACATCGAGATCCGCCTGGTCCAGGCGCTGTTCGAGCGCTTCGCCAAGGCGCTGCAATCCGCCTTCGCCGGCACCTCCAACGTCACCTTCCGCGTCGAGCGGGTCGAGACCGCGATGGCCTCGCTGGCGATCGGACGCAGCGGCAACATGTCGATCTGCGCGAACATCATGCTGCAGGCGCTCTACCGCGGCGGCCAGATGTTCCTCATCGTCCCGCACTCCGCGCTCAACCCGCTCCGGCAGAAGCTCGCGACCGTCGTGGTCAGCGAGGGCGGCGCGGCCGATCCGCGCTGGCGCGAACAGATGGAAAGCGAGGTCCACCGCACCGAGGTGACGCTGAGCGCGGTGCTCGACGAGAAGATGATAACTCTCGGCGATGTCGTGAAGTTCCACGTCGGCCAGGTGCTCGAGCTCGAAGCCACGCCGCGCACGCTGGCCCGCCTCGAAAGCAACAACCAGGTGCTGTTCTGGTGTCAGATCGGCCAGCTCGATGGCTATTACGCCATGCAGGTGGCTGATCCCGTCGACCAGAAACGGGAGTTCGTCGATGATATCCTATCTCGTTGATGCCGTGCTCTTGATTGCGCTCGCCTTCACCAGCATGCGGGTGACCCGGATGCACCGCGAGCTGGCGCGCTTGCGCAGCTACCAGGGCGAGTTCTCGACCATCGTCCACGAGACGGCGGGCGCCTTCGACGCCGTCATCACCGCTGCGCACGATTCCACCGCGAACCTCGGACGGCTCGCCAACGTGCTGAGCACAAAGATCGATCAGGCTCACGAGGCGATCGCGGCACTCGATGCGAGGAGCGGGCTCGCGTCCGCCGCAGGCGGCGCCGACGTGAACAAGCATTGAGGCCGAAGCAGTCTGAACACATACGGCCGGATCGTCGTGGCGCTCCGGGGGCGGAACTACCAAGAGGCGATACGACATGGCGCAATCCTTCGACTATGAATCTGCATCTGCATCGGAAGAGACCGAGGCGTCTCCGCTGGAGCGGCTGGCCGAGATTGCCGCGCGCACGGCGGAGGAGACGGGCAAGTTCGCCAACGTCGATGCCATCCTGCGGATTCCCGTCACCATGCAGGTGGTGCTCGGCTCGGCGACCATTCCGGTCGCGAATCTGATGAAGCTCGGCCGCGGCGCGGTGGTCCCGCTCGACCACCGCGTCGGCGAGCCCGTCGACGTCGTGGTCAACGGCCGCATCGTCGCCCGCGGCGAGGTGGTCGTCGTCGAAGAGGACAACTCCCGCTTCGGCGTCTCGCTCACGGAAATCGTCGGTCCGCTGGGGCAGGGTGATACCTGACCATGGCGGCACAGGTCGCTCCCGTCAAGCAGCGAGGCGTTGCCGCGCTGGGTGGAACGGAAAAGGTCGCGGCGCTCCTGTTGGCCATGGGCCGCCAGGCGGCCGCGAGCGTGCTCGCGCAGTTCGAGCCGCAGGATATTCGCATCGTCACCAAGGCCGCGGCGGAGTTGCGGCCGATCACCGCCCAGGAGCTCGAGGCGATCGTCGAGGAGTTCGCCCAGCAGTTCTCGATGGGGGCCAACATCCTCGGCACGCTCGGGGGGCTCGAGGCCGTGCTCGGCGACGTGCTTCCGGCCGACCAGGTCACGGCGATCATGTCGGACCTGCTCGGCAATTCGAGCCGCTCGGTATGGGACCGCGTCTCGTCGGTCTCGGAAAATTCGCTGGCAACCTACCTCTCCAAGGAGCATCCGCAGACCGCGGCGCTGATCCTGTCCAAGGTCAAGCCGTCCTGCGCCGCCAAGGTGATGAGCCAGCTGCCCTCAAGCCTGCGCAACGAGCTGATGCGGCGCGTGCTCAGCCTGAAGCCTATCGTCGACGACGCGATGAAGGTCCTCGAGAAGACGCTGCACGAGGATCTGACGCTGAATTTCGCCCGCAACCTCGGCGCGGATACCTACGCCCGCGTCGCCGACATCATCAACAAGATGGAGCGCGGCCACATCGAGGACATGCTGAAGAGCCTGTCGGAGAAGCGGCCGAAGTCTGCGGAAGTGCTGAAGGAGCTGCTGTTCACCTTCGACGACGTCGTCAATCTGGCCCCGAAGGCGCGCACCATGATCTTCGATCAGGTGCCGACCGACCGCATCGTCGTCGCACTGAAGGGCACCGACAAGCATTTCCGCGAAACCATCTTGTCCGCGGTTGCCTCGCGCGTTCGCCGTGTCGTCGAGAGCGAACTTGCGATAGGCGAGCCGTCGAACCAGCGCGACGTGCTGGAGGCGCGCCGCGTCATCACCGACCTCGCGCTCGACCTTGCGGAGAAGGGCGAGATCGAGCTCAACCCCGACCAGGAGGATGAGCTGGTCTTCCGCTGACCGCTGAACGGGCATGGCAGAAACATCCGATCAGGACAGCAAGACAGAAGAGCCGACCGAGAAGAAAGTCCGCGATGCGCTCGAACAGGGCAACATTCCGGTCTCTCGGGAGGCGTCCATCTTCGCCTCGATGGCCGCGCTGATGGTGATCCTGACATTCCTGATCGGTCGGGGCGTGCAGCAGTTGACGCTGACCCTGAAGGGACTTCTCGACGACCCCGACGGATTCCCGCTCAGCACGGCGGCGGATGCGCAGCACCTGCTCACCGTCTTGGGCCTCGAAGCGCTGCGGTTTCTGACGCCGTTGCTCGTCATTCTCGCCGTGTTCGGGCTGGCGGCCTCGCTGCTACAGAATGCGCCTAACCTGGTGCTCCAGCGCATCATGCCGGACCTTTCGCGAATTTCTCCACTCACCGGCTGGAACCGGTTGTTCGGGACGCAGGGCTTCGTGGAATTCGGCAAGTCGCTGTTCAAGCTCGCCTCGGTGACCGCCGTCGTCGCCTTCGTGCTGCGCTCGTCCGAAGCCAAGGCGTTCGAGGCGATGTACACCGATCCGGTCGCGCTGCCGGAGATGATCCTCAGCATTGCGATGCGGATCGTCTCGGCGATCTGCATCGCCACCATCGTCCTCGTCGCGACCGATCTCGCCTGGGCGCGCTTTCATTGGCGGCGCGAGCTGCGCATGACCAAGCAGGAGATCAAGGACGAGCACAAGCAGGCGGAGGGCGATCCGCTGATCAAGGCGCGCCTGCGCTCGCTCGCGCGCGACCGCTCGCGGCAGCGGATGATCGCCTCGGCGGCGCGCGCGACGCTCGTGATCGCGAACCCGACGCATTTTGCGATCGCGCTGCGCTACAAGCGGGAGGAGAACGCGGCGCCGCTGGTCGTGGCCAAGGGCATGGACGTGATCGCGCTCAAGATCCGCGAAGTCGCTGAGCAGAACCGGATTCCGGTCATCGAGAACAAGGCGCTGGCGCGCGCGCTCTACGAGGCGGTGCAGGTCGACCAGGTGATTCCGGCCGAATTCTTCCGGCCTGTCGCCGAGATCATCTACTTCCTCCAGTCGAAACAGGCGCCGCGGCCCGAGAAGGTCCAGTAGATTTCCGAGGATGGCGCTTCGCGCAACAGCTTGACGAAAGCTTAACGCCCTAGGGTTCTCCCGAATGGACCAGAACGGGGCTGTCGTGGGACCGCTTTATCTCTTCGAACTCGCATCGTCGCAGGCGCGTTACCTCGAACTCCGCCAGCAGACCATCGCGACCAACGTCGCCAATGCCAACACGCCGGGCTTCAAGGCGCGCGACGTCGAGCCCTTCAACAAGGTGCTCGACACCATGCCGGTCCGGCTTGCGACGACATCGCCGTCGCACCTGCAGCTGTCTGCGGCCGAGACCGACACGCGCGCGACGGCCAAGAAGGACAGCTGGGAAGTAGTCCACTCCGGCAACTCCGTCAGCCTCGAGCAGGAGATGATCAAGGGCAACGACGTCAATCGCGACTACTCGATGAACGCGGCCGTCGTGCGCTCGTTCCACCGCATGCTGCTGTCGAGCGCAAAGACCTGAGGTGAATTGACATGCTGGACGCACTGAGTGCCTCTCTGACGGTCGCGAGCTCCGGGCTCGAAGCGCAGTCGACGCGCATGCGCATCGTCTCGGAAAACCTCGCCAACGCCACCTCGACGGGCCGCACCGCCGGCGCCGATCCGTATCAGCGCAAGACCATCACCTTCGATGCCGCGATGGACCGCGCCTCCGGCGCCCAGCTTGCGAAGATCAAGGAGATCGGGGTCGACACCACGCCTTATCGCGTCGAGTACGATCCGGGGCATCCCGCCGCCGACAAGGCCGGCTACGTCAAGCTGCCGAACGTCAACATGATGATCGAGATGGCCGACATGCGGGAGGTCAACCGGTCGTATGAAGCCAATCTCCAGGTCGTGAAGCAGGTGCGCTCGATGCTCGGCATGACCATCGACCTTCTGAGGAGCTGACAATGCTTGAGGCGATTTCATCCACAGCGGTCTCCGCCGGGCAGGCCGCGTCCCGCGCGACCGAGACACAGGCCATCGCGTCGGCGGCGCCGACCGCGGTCCAGTCGGGCGACGATCTCGGCTTCGAGTCGGTGATGAAGCAGGTGACGACGGACGCGATCGGCACGCTGAAGGCGGGCGAGGCGGCGTCGATCTCGGCGATGCAGGGCAAGGAGTCGACGCGGAAGGTCGTCGAGGCGCTGATGTCGGCCGAGCAGGCCATGCAGACGGCGGTCGCGGTCCGCGACAAGGTCGTGCAGGCTTACCAAGAAGTCGTGCGGATGTCGATTTGATCTGAGGGAGTGACGTAAGTGAAATCGCTCGCCATTGCGGCTACGGGCATGAATGCCCAGCAGACCAACATCGAAGTCATCGCGAACAACATCGCCAACATCAACTCGACCTCGTACAAGCGGGCGCGCGCCGAATTCACCGACCTGTTCTACCAGATGGACCGCATGCAGGGAGTCGCGAACGTCAATGGCTCCTCGCCGATCCCCGAAGGTGCCAATCTCGGCCTCGGCGTCAAGTCGGCGGCGATCCGCAAGCTGCACATCCAGGGCGCGCTGACGCAGACCGGAAACCCCTATGACCTCGCCATCAACGGTCGCGGCTGGTTTCAGGTGCTCGGTCCCAACAACGAGGTGCAATACACTCGCGCTGGCTCGTTCAACACCAATGCCAACGGCCAGCTCGTCACCATCGACGGCTACCTGCTGGATCCTGCGATCACGGTGCCGCAGGGAACGGTCCAGGTCACGGTCAACCAGACCGGACAGGTGTTTGCCAAGCTCGACACGGAAATCAACCCGCGCCAGATCGGCCAGCTCAACCTCGCCAATTTCGCCAACGAGGCGGGCCTCGAGCCGCTCGGTAGCAATCTCTACCGTGAGACGACGGCGTCAGGCACGCCCGTCGTCGGTCTGCCTGGCGATTCCGGCTACGGCAAGATCAACCAGCAATATCTCGAAGCCTCGAATGTCGATCCGGTGAAGGAGATCACCGAATTGATCTCGGCGCAGCGCGCCTACGAGATGAATGCGAAGGTCATCCAGGCCTCGGATGAAATGGCCTCGACCGTATCGAAGGGCCTTCGCTAGTTCCGGTGTCTCCATGTTGAACAGGGTTGGCCTGATCGTGCGCGGGTTGGCCGCCGTGCTGCTGGTTCTGGTCTCGGCTGGCATCGCCGTAGCCGAGGAGAAGCGGCTTCCCGTGCCGGCTGTGTCGATCCGCGCGGGCGAGCTGATCCGGGACGACATGATCACGGAGCGCGTCTTCGCGCCGAACGTGCTCGGCGTTGCCATGTTCATCGAAGGACGCCAGGTCCTGGTCGGCCGGATGGCGCGGCGCAACTTGCTGCCGGGCCAGCCGATCCCGACCAACTCGGTGGAAGAGCCCTGGACTGTCGCACGCGGCGCCATGGTCAAGGTCGTGGTCGAGGACAGCGGCCTGTCGATCGTCACCTACGGCTCGGCGATGCAGCAGGGCGCGCCCGGCGCGCTGATCCCGGTGCGCAACACCGATACCGGCGTGATCATCAGGGGCATCGTCCAGCCGGACGGTACCGTCAAGGTCGTGGACGGGTCATGACTAGGTTGCTGCTCGCGCTCGTCCTGCTCCTCTCCGCCGCCAGCGCCCAGGCCGCCGTCCGCATCAAGGACATCGCGGACATCAAGGGGTTGCGCGAAAACCAGATCGTCGGCTACGGCCTCGTCATCGGCCTTAACGGCACCGGCGACACGCTCCGCAACGCGCCGTTCACCGAGCAGTCCCTGCAATCGATGCTCGAGAACATGGGCATCAACGTCAGGAACGAGACCACCAGCACCAACAATCCGCCGCGTCCGACCACGCTCCGCACGCGCAACGTCGCGGCCGTGATGGTGACCGCGGATCTGCCGCCCTCGATCGGGCCCGGCGAGCGCATGGACGTGACGGTCTCGTCGCTCGGCGATGCGACCTCGCTGCTCGGCGGAACGCTGGTGATGACGTCGCTGCGCGCGGCCGACGGTGCGGTCTATGCCGTGGCGCAGGGCGCGGTCACGGTCGCTGGCTACAGCGTCGGAGGCCAGGCACAGAACGTCAGCCAGGGCACGCCGACCGCGGGACGCATTCCGAACGGCGCGCTGGTCGAGCGCGAGGTGCAGGGAAGTCTCCATGAGATGGAATTCCTAGTGCTGGAGCTCAAGAATCCCGATTTCGTCACCGCGACGCGCATCCTCGATGCCATCAACCGCTACGCCGGCGGCCGCTATCGGGCGCAGATCGCCTTCGAGCGCGACTATCGCACGATCGTGCTGTCGAAACCGCGCTACGTCGGGCCGGTCCGTTTCCTCGCGGAGGTCGGCGAGCTGACGGTCGAACCCGATACTCCGGCGCGGGTGGTGATCAACGAGCGCACGGGGACGGTGGTGATCGGACGTGACGTGCGCATCTCGACCGTCGCCGTGACGCACGGCAATCTGACGGTTCGTGTCACCGAGCTTCCTGTGGTCTCGCAGCCCGCGCCGTTCTCGCAAGGGCAGACGGTCGTCGTTCCCCAGACCATCGTCGAGGCCAACGAAGCCGGATCGCAGGTGGCGATCCTCAGCGGCGTCGACCTCCAGCGTCTGGTGCGCGGCCTGAACCAGATCGGCCTGAAGCCGTCGGGCATCATCGCGATCCTCCAGGCCATCAAGACCGCCGGTGCGCTCCAGGCCGACGTCATCGTGCAATGATGCACAAGCGTCGTGCAAGCTTGGTCGCTCAATGCTCAGGTCTCGACCGAGAATCGCACGCGGCCCGATGCTGAAGCTGGATCACAAAGCCACACTCCTCGTCCTGGTCGCGGCGTCCGCGCTTGCGGGCGCCTCGCCCGTGCTGGCGCTGGACGAGGCCAAAGCGTCGAAGCCGCTCAACCTGCTCTCGTTCGCGCGCGCCCGTGCGCCGGGAGCGCAGAAGCCGCCTGCACCGGCGATGCCGATACCGGGCGACAACACGTTGATCCGGGCGACGGCGTGGGCGGCCGAAGACTCCGGTCCCGCGGTCACCGGTGTGGTGCCCGCGCCCGAGACGCCGGCACCGGCCCGGGCTCCCGCAGCCGCACCTGCATCCGCGCCCGTGCGCACGGTCAAGCCCGGCAGCGTCACGGCACCGCCGAAGCCTGCGCCGGTGCAGGCCGCTGTGCCCGCGGATAACGAGGTCGCGCTGTTCTGCAGCAACGTCGCCGACCCCGCGGTCGATGCGCGACTGGCCTGGCAGCTCAAGGAGCTGGAAAAGGCCGAGACCCAGCTCCGTGAGCGGATCGCCGAGGTCGAGGCCAAGCGCGCCGAATACGAGAAGTGGATGGCGCTGCGCGACGACTTTCTGAAGAAGGCCGAAGCGCAGGTCGTCGAGATCTACTCGCGCATGAAGCCGGATGCGGCCGCCACCCAGATCGCGGGCATGGCAGACGAGACCGCCGCCGCCGTGCTCGCCAAGCTCAACCCGAGGACCTCGAGCGCGATCTTCAACGAAATGGATACGGCGCGCGCGGCGCACCTTGCCGACCTGCTCGGCGGAATGCGCCGCGTGGATGACGGAAAGACCAAATAGATGAAGAAGCCGATCCTCGTCCTGTCGCTCCTGCTGTCGTCGGTGCTCCTGGCCGGATGCTTCAATGATCCGGCGGAAGTCTTGACCGGCCCGCGATTGTCGCCGGTCGGCAGCGGCCTCAGGACGCAGGCCGAACCGATCCCGGTGACGCCCCGCGTTCGCACGCCCGTGAGCTATCGCTCGACCTGGGACGACGGCACCGATCTCTACCGCGATCCCCGCGCCCGCCGCACCGGCGACGTCGTGACGGTGATCATCTCGATGCAGGACAAGGCCAAGCTCGACAACAAGACCGACCGCTCGCGCGATTCGCAGATCAAGTTCGGGTTGGACTGGCTGATGGACGTAGCCGGATGGAGCGACAAGGGCCAGGCCAACGCCAACCTCTCTGCCAACACCCAGATCAAGGGCAACGGCCAGATCGATCGCACGGAGGACATCAAGCTGTCGATCGCCGCCGTCGTCACCGACGTGTTGCCGAACGGCAATATGATGATCAGCGGCTCGCAGGAATTCCGCGTCAACACCGAGATGCGCGTGCTCAACGTCGGCGGCATCGTGCGTCCGCGCGACATATCGCGCACCAACACGATCTCCTACGAGAAGATCGCGGAGGCGCGCGTGTCCTACGGCGGCCGCGGAAATCTGTCTGACGTGCAGCAACCCGGATGGGGACATCGCATCTATGACGCCGTGGCACCATTCTGAGAATAGCGCCGGCCGGGCCGCGTCGCGAGGGCAGGGGACGTGATGCGCCTGATCGCGGCCATTATGGTGCTGACCCTGATCGCGATCGGCGCTGGCGCGTTCGCCGGTCTGCATCTGTTTGCGGCCGCGGAGCGCGTCGCCGACGCGAAGAAAGCCGCCGCGCCGCCACCTGTTGCCACGAGCTATGCCGGAAGCGCGCGGCTCAGGAAACTGTCTCCGATCGTGACCAATCTCGGCGCGCCGTCCAACAATTGGGCGCGTATCGAAGCTTCCATGGTGACCGATAGCATGAACGACGAGGACGCCGGCATCCTCGCAGCCCAGATCAGCGAGGACATCGTGACCTATCTTCGCTCGGCGTCCGTCAGCCAGTTCGAGGGATCTCGCGGGCTCCAGCATCTGCGCGACGATCTGACCGAGCGAGCCAACATCCGTTCGTCGGGCAAGGTTCGGGAATTGATCATTGAGACGTTGGTGATCCAGTGAAATCGAGAGTCCTGCTGCTCGCGCTGGTTCTGGTCCTCCTGCCCGAGATGGCGTTCGCCCAGATTCCGGACCTCAACTCGCTGCTGCCTCCCGGCAACGGCTCGACCAGCGGCCGGATCATCCAGTTGATGGCGCTGATCACGGTATTGTCGGTGGCGCCGGGCCTGCTGATCATGGTGACGAGCTTCACACGGTTTGCGGTGGCGCTGTCGTTCCTGCGCTCCGGTCTCGGCCTCCAGACCACGCCGGCCAATCTGGTGCTGATCAGCCTCGCGCTGTTCATGACCTTCTACGTGATGGCGCCGACCTTCGACCGCGCCTGGGAGAGCGGTGTCCAGCCTCTCATGAAGAACGAGATCTCGGAGGAGGAGGCCTATCTGAAGATCACCGATCCGTTCCGCGAGTTTATGCTGGCGCATGTCCGCGACAAGGACCTCCAGACCTTCGAGGCGCTCGCCGCCGAGAGTTTTCGCAAGAAGTTCGACGACAAGCGCATCGATCTGCGCGTCATCATCCCGGCCTTCATGATCTCCGAACTCAGGCGCTCGTTCGAGATCGGATTCCTCATCATGCTGCCGTTCCTGGTCATCGACATGATCGTGGCGACGCTGACCATGTCGATGGGCATGATGATGATGCCGCCGACGATCCTCGCGCTGCCGTTCAAGATGCTGTTCTTCGTGCTGATCGACGGCTGGAATCTGCTCGCCTCAGGCCTGGTGCGCTCGTTCTCGTAAGGCGCGATCGCCGGCCGGCCGGTTATGGTTAGCGAGAAGTACCGCATCATGGTTAGCGGTGGGTAATGTTAACCATATGATTTTGCTGGGAAATTCAAGCCGAATCTTAAGCTGCGCGCAAGATTCGGCGTGCTAGCAATGCATCACGGCGGGTTGGACCCCATCCACATCAGTCCAAAGGCATGATGCCGTCCCTCCGTACCGGTGCAAGCCCGGTATGTCCCCTCGTGAAAATGTAACGCGTACATAAAGGGACATTCGCAATGTCAAGCCTGCTTACGAACTCGACCGCCATGACCGCACTCCAGACCCTGCGGTCTGTGAGTTCGCAGCTCTCCGCCACGCAAACCCGCATCTCCACCGGCCAGCGCGTCTCGACCGCTTCGGACAACGCCGCCTATTGGTCGATCGCGACCTCGATGCGCGCCGACAACGCCGCGCTCTCCGCCGTCTCCGACTCGCTCGGTCTGTCGGCCGCGACCGTCGACACCGAATACACCGCTCTGAACACGGTCATCGGCGATAAGAACTCCGGCTTGGTCAAGCTCCAGTCGCTGCTGGTCGAAGCCAAGACCGCCGGTATCGACCGCTCCAAGATCCAGGCCGACATCACCCAGATCCAGCAGCAGATGAAGAGCACCGCCGATGCGGCGACCTTCAACGGCGTGAACTGGCTGAGCACGACCGCCTCGACGCCGGCGACGGTCGACCTCGTGTCGTCCTACTCCCGCGTCCAGAGCACGCCGACCACGGGCTCGATTACTCTGACGGTCTCCAACTACTCGCTCTACACGTCCAGCACGAGCGGCATTCTGGACGCGCAGACCAGCGGTGTGTCGGTCGCCAACATGACTATCTCCTCGCTGACCGATGCTGCGACCGACCAGGCCACGCTCGATACCTACATCGCGCAGGTCACCGCTGCGATCAACAAGTCAGCTTCGGCCGCCGCCGATCTCGGCGCCGTCAAGAACCGTATCTCGACCAACACGGAATTCGTCAAGTCGCTGATGGACTCGGTTGATCGCGGTATCGGCCAGCTTGTCGACGCCGACATGAACCAGGAGTCCACCCGTCTGGCGGCCCTCCAGGTCCAGCAGCAGCTCGGCGTGCAGGCGCTTTCGATCGCCAACAACAGCAGCCAGAGCATCCTGTCGCTGTTCCGCTAAACCCAAGTACAATCCAGGGAGGGTCGCGCTTCTCGCAAAGCGCGGCCCTTTCGTTTGGCGTGACGCGACGCGCACGCCTTAAATTCGGCTGCTCTGTTGCAGCCGAGTCACAGAGCCACAAGCCTCGCACAAGCTTCGCACGTTACGGTCGCCGTACGACAGGTTGGGCCTAACCGCTTTTCGGCAGCCCAAAGGCATGACGCCGCCCTGTCGTACCGGTGCAAGTCCGGTATGTCCCCACTCCATCAATCTCAAAGGGACATCAAAATGGGTTCTAGCCTTCTCACCAACTCCGCAGCAATGACGGCGCTGCAGACCCTCCGCAACGTCAGCTCCAACCTGCAGACGACCGAAAACCGGATCTCGACCGGCCAGCGCGTCTCGACCGCTTCGGACAACGCCGCCTACTGGTCGATCGCAACCTCGATGCGCGCCGACAACGCCGCGCTCTCCGCGGTTTCCGACTCGCTCGGTCTGTCGGCTGCGACTGTCGATACCGAATATACCGCTCTGACCGCCGTGGTCGGCGACAAGACGGGTGGCCTGACCAAGCTGCAGTCGCTGCTGGTCGAAGCCAAGACCGCCGGTATCGACCGCGCCAAGATCCAGGCCGACATCACCCAGATCCAGCAGCAGATGAAGAACACCGCCGCTGCGGCGACCTTCAACGGCGTGAACTGGCTGAGCGCGACCGCCTCGACGCCGGCGACCTTCGACCTGGTGTCGTCGTTCTCGCGCATCCAGAGCACGCCGACCATCGGCTCCATCACCCTGACGATCTCGAACTATTCGCTCTACACCTCGACCTCCTCCGGCATTCTGGACACGCAGACCAGCGGTGTGTCGGTCGACAACCTGACCATCACCTCGCTGACTGACGCGGCGACCGACCAGGCCACGCTCGATACCTACATCGCGCAGGTCACCGCTGCGATCAACAAGGTGGCTTCGGCCGCCGCCGACCTCGGCGCCGTCAAGAACCGCATCTCCACCAACACGGAATTCGTCAAGACCCTGATGGACTCCGTGGATCGCGGTATCGGCCAGCTCGTCGACGCCGACATGAATGCGGAATCGACCCGCCTGCAGGCGCTCCAGACCCAGCAGCAGCTCGGCGTTCAGGCGCTCTCGATCGCCAACCAGAACAGCCAGAGCATCCTGTCGCTGTTCCGCTAAGCCTGAAAACTATCCGAACGGGGGCCGCGCTTCTCGCGAAGCGCGGCTCTTTTCATGTTGGCGTGACGTCCCGCACAAGCCGTAAATTCGGCTGCACCATTGTGGTCCGGTTACGGAGCCACAAGCCCCGCACAAACTTCGCGTGCTATCGCCGCCGTTACGACAGGTTGAGCGCGCTTTTCCGCGGCCCAAAGGCATGATGCCGCCCTGCCGTACCGGTGCAAACCCGGTATGTCCCAAAAAATTCATTCTATTTCCAGGGGACGTCAAAAATGAGTTCTAGTCTGCTCACCAACTCCGCTGCAATGACGGCGCTGCAGACCCTCCGCAACGTCAGCTCCAACCTGCAGACGACCGAAAACCGGATCTCGACCGGCCAGCGCGTCTCGACCGCGTCGGACAACGCCGCCTATTGGTCGATCGCAACCTCGATGCGCGCCGACAACGCCGCGCTCTCCGCGGTCTCCGACTCGCTCGGTCTATCGGCCGCGACCGTCGACACCGAATACACCGCTCTGACCGCCGTGGTCGGCGACAAGACCGGTGGTCTGACCAAGCTGCAGTCGCTGCTGGTCGAAGCCAAGACCGCCGGTATCGACCGCGCCAAGATCCAGGCCGACATCACCCAGATCCAGCAGCAGATGAAGAGCACCGCCGCTGCGGCGACCTTCAACGGCGTGAACTGGCTGAGCGCGACCGCCTCGACGCCGGCGACCTTCGACCTGGTGTCGTCATTCTCGCGCGTCAGCGGCACGCCGACTATCGGCTCCATCACCCTGACGATCTCCAACTATTCGCTCTACAGCTCGACCTCCACCGGCATTCTGGACACGCAGACCAGCGGTGTGTCGATCGACAACCTGACCATCACCTCGCTGACTGACGCGGCGACGGACCAGGCCACGCTCGATACCTACATCGCGCAGGTCACCGCTGCGATCAACAAGGTGGCTTCGGCCGCCGCCGACCTCGGCGCCGTCAAGAACCGCATCCAGACCAATACGGATTTCGTCAAGACCCTGATGGATTCGGTGGACCGCGGTATCGGCCAGCTCGTCGACGCCGACATGAATGCGGAATCGACCCGCCTGCAGGCGCTGCAGACCCAGCAGCAGCTCGGCGTTCAGGCGCTCTCGATCGCCAACCAGAACAGCCAGAGCATCCTCTCGCTGTTCAAGTAGGCTTCGGCTTTCAAAATGACCGTGCTCCCCATGGGAGCACGGTCCCCGCCATGAACGGTGGATTTGGCGGCACATGATGTGCCCGCAATGACCTCCTGACGCCAGACTTCATGGAGCACCCGCCGCCGATTGCGTTGTCGTGCGGTCGTGCGCCCGATGGCTGCTGCTGGACCGTTTGCGTCGGAGGAATTCTTGCAAAATTACAACGCCTCGCCAGCGAACCGACACATTCGTGTTCTTTCGCAACCTTCAGACAAGGTTGGCAGCGGAGTGTCCTCTATGTTCGCATTGGTACGAGGTCATATGCTGTTCAGTCGTGCGCAGATACAGCAACTGCTCAACAATCTGCTGGAGCTTGGGCCGCGACGCCTGATGGCCTTGGGACTGATCGGCTTTGCCGTTCTCGTCACCGTTGTCGGCGGCGCGTACTATCTGAGCCGGCCGGAATTCGAGACGCTCTATACCGGCCTGACCCGCGAGGACGTGACGCGCATGGGCGCGGCGCTGCGCGAGCAGAACATCGCCTTCGACGTCAATACGGCTGGCGATGCCGTCTCGGTGCGCCCGAGCCAGACCATGCAGGCGCGGATGCTGCTCGCCGAAAAGGGCCTGCCGACCAGCGCCAATTCCGGCTACGAGCTGTTCGACAAGATCGGCTCGCTCGGCCTGACCTCGTTCATGCAGGAAGTGACGAAGCTGCGCGCGCTCGAAGGCGAGATCGCGCGTACAGTGCAGCTGATGAAGGGAGTGAAGGCTGCGCGGGTGCATATCGTGCTGCCGGTACGCGGCTCGTTCCGCGCGACGCAGCAGCCGCCTTCGGCATCGGTCGTGCTGCGCACCGATGGCGCGATCGAAGCGCGCACCGCGCAGTCGATCCGCCATCTCGTCGCAGCCGCCATTCCCGGCATGAGCCGCGACAAGGTGACCGTACTGGACGCCGACGGCTCAATGCTGCTCGCCGAGGAGGACGAGGCGAGCGCTGCGCCGACCAAGATGGCGAGCCTCCAGAAGACGGTCGGCGGCATGGTGCAGGAGAACATCCGCAAGGCGCTAACGCCCTATCTGGGCCTCGACAATTTCGAGGTGAGCGTCGCCCCGCAGCTCTCCACCGACAAGCGGCAGATCAACGAGACCGTCTACGATCCGGAGAGCCGCGCCGAGCGTTCGGTGCGAAACGTCCGCGAAAAGGAATCGTCGCAGAACGCGGACCGCTCGCAGCCGACCACGGTGCAGCAGAATCTGCCCGACCAGCAGGTCAATTCCGGCGGGACCAAGAATTCCAGCGAAGACAAGACCCGCCGCGAGGACGTCACCAATTTCGAAGTGTCGTCGAAGACCACGACGACGGTGAGCGACGGCTATTCGGTCAAGAAACTCTTCATTGCCGTGCTGGTCAACCGCGCGCGGCTCGTCGCCGATCTCGGCGACAAGAGCAACCAGGCCATCATCGACAGCAAGCTCGCCGAGATCAGCCAGCTCGCGGCGACCGCCGGTGGGCTGGACAAGACGCGCGGCGACCAGATCCAGGTGACGGCCGTCGACTTCATCGAAGGCTCGCGTGAACTCGCTCCGGTGCCGCCGATCAGCTTTGTCGAGATGATCAACAAGCAGCTCGGCAGCGTCATCAACGCGGTGACGATCTTGGCCGTCGCCTCGATGCTGGTCTGGTTCGGCCTTCGTCCCGCGGTCAACGGCATCCTGACTCACCGCGCACAGCAGGAGCAGACCGAAGAGGCCGAGGCCGCGGAGCTCGAAACCGCCGCGGCTCTCGCCTTGGCCGAGAGCCAGGATCCCGAGCTCAACCTCGTCGAGGACCTCGAAGGCAAGATGCAGCGGACGCCGCAGAAGCGGCTGGAGCAGATCGTCCGGCTCGATCAGATGCAGGCGGCGGCAATCCTTAAAGACTGGATGCGGCGCGAGGAGGCGGCATGAACGCGGCAATCGGAAAACTCCTGACGCAGTTCGACGCGAACGGCCGGGCCAAGTCGCCGCCGCCTCCGCCGCCCAAGATTCAGGACGTGCTGACGAGACAGAAGGAGGCCCGGCGCGAGCCGCAGCCGCAGGCTCAGCCGCAGCGCCAACCTCAATCGCAGCCGCAGCTTCAGCCGCCGCTTTCGGCGCCCGAGCCGGAAGCTCCGCCGGTCAATCTTCTCGACGATGCCTATCGTCGCGGCCACGCCGCCGGCGTTGCGGAAGGCGATGCCAAGGTCGCCGAGGAGCGGGTGCGTAGCGCGATCCGGCTCGGCGAGGAGCGCGCCAAATGGTCCGACCAGCAGGCGGCGGCGATCGTCAGCGGTTTCGAGGCGGCATGCCGCGAGATCGAGACCAACATCGCGAGCTCCGTCGCGCGCATATTGCTGCCGTTCCTCGCCGAAGCGGTCCGCGACAAGGCGATCGGGTCTCTGGTCGAGCAGGTCGCGGCTCTGACCGGCAACTCGCCGGTGCCGGTGTTCAAGGTGACGGGCCCGAGCGAGCTGCTTGACCTCGTGAGGACGCAGCTCGAGGCTTCCAAGCGCGCGAGCATCGAGTATGAGGTCGCCGAGACCCTGGAGGTCCGCGTCATCGCCGACCAGACCGTGATCGAGACGCAGATATCGGCGTGGAGCGAGCGCCTGAAAGACGCGCGCCGGTAGTCGCCATGGAAGAGGTCAAGCAGGAGCTCGTTATCGTCCGCCGGCGCAGCGCCTTCGCCGAGGAGGCGCATCACGGTGGCGTGTGGAAGATCGCCTATGCGGATTTCATGACCGCGATGATGGCGTTCTTCCTGGTCATGTGGCTGCTCAACGCCCTCAACCAGGACCAAAAGCAGGTGGTCGCGAGCTATTTCAATCCAATCAAGCTTGCGGAGAACGCGCCTGCTCCGAAGGGCCTCAAGGATATCACCAAGAAAGAGCCGACGCAGTTCGAGGGGCAGGATGGCAAGCGCCAGCCAGCCGGGCCGAATGAGGAGCGTCGCGGCGACTCGCCGACGGCCGAGAAGCCGGCTTCCTTCGAAGAGAAAGTCCTGTTCCGCGATCCCTTTGCGACGCTTGCCGAGATCGCCAACAGCTCCAACCAGGCTTCGGGCCAGCGGCGTGCAGGTGCGCTGACCTCGGCTGAAGAGGAAGGCCTCAAGGGCGGCGACGCCTATCGCGATCCCTTCGATCCCGGCTATTGGAAGCTGGCGCCGCAAATGTCGAAGGATGCGGATCGCTTCGTCGACAGCGAGCCAAAGCCGAATGCGTCCGCGCGGGACAATGCGTCCGGAGCGGGCCAAGGGGAGGCGCAGGTGCGCCGTGCCAAGACGGACGATGCCGGCGGAAGCGTCGCTGCCAATACCGATGCTTCGTCCGCAAGCCTGTCGCCCCTGCTGCCGCCAGGGCCTGCGCCGTCGCAGGCTCAGCACGACGGCGGCGCCCAGGCGAATGCGCAGCCTGCGCAGCCGGCCGCTCAAGCCAATGCCGGCGCGCAACCGCGCGCTGGCGATCAAGCCAAGAATTCGGAACCGCGCGATGCGGCGCAGACTCAGCAGCCGACCGTCAAGCAGCTTCAATCCGCGATCGCGGATGCGCTGTCGGATATCAAGGCCGGCGCCGGACCAGTCGCCGAGGTGCGTCAGGTCGAGGAAGGTCTTCTGATCAGCCTCACCGACGATGCCAGCTTCGGCATGTTCGCGGTCGGCTCGGCGGAGCCGCGACCCGAGCTGATCCGTGTGATCGACAAGATCGGGCCGTTGCTGACGAAGCGCCAGGGCGTGATCATCGTGCGCGGCCACACCGATAATCGGCCTTACAAGTCGGAGAACTACGACAATTGGCGGCTGTCGACGGCGCGCGCACAGATGGCCTATTACATGCTGGTCCGCTCCGGCGTCGATGCGCAGCGAATCGAGCACGTCGAAGGCTATGCCGATCGGCGGCCGAAGCTTCCGAACGACCCGGCCGCCGCGCAGAACCGCCGGATCGAGATCCTGGTTCGGGAGAAGCGCCCTTGATCAGGCTGCTCCTCTGCGCAGCGTTGCTGATGCTGCCGCCCCTGGCGGCTGCACGCGCCTTGGCTGAGACGGCGCCGTCGCCAACCCCGGCCCCGGCGCTCGCTCCTGCGCCTGCAACGGCGTCGAACGAACCCTATGAGCTCGTACGCCGATTGCAGGCGGTGCAGGACGGCATCGCCAATGGCGATACCGCCGCGCATGGCAGCCACATCGCGCTGATCCGGCAGATCGGCGAGAAGTTTCTCGCCGCCGATGCGAACGTGTGGAGCAATCCGCAGAACGGCCAGGCCGTCGTCATCTACATGCTCAGCGGCGGCGCGCCGCAACTGGTCCGCAAGCTGCCGCGCGACAAGATCAATGTCGAGGGGCGGCTGTTCGACGGTGCGCTCGCCTATGTCGAAGGCCGCCAGGACGAAGCGCGCGAGCTGCTCAAGGATGTCAAGCCGCGGACGCTTCCGTCGGGCCTGGGCGGACAGGTCGCGCTGGTTCAGGGGGCGCTGTTCGCACGCTTGGAAGCATCGCTCGCGATCGAGCGCCTCGACGACGCCCGTCTGCTTCTGCCCGGCACGCTGGTGGAGGAAGCTGCACTGCGCCGCGAGATCCTGCTGGTCGGACAGGCCGAGGATTTCGACAAGTTCGAGTTCCTGACGCTGGCTTACATCCGCCACTATCGCAACTCGATCTATGCCGGCGACTTCTGGCAGCGCTTCTCCTCGGGCCTGACGCAATCGAGCCTCGCGCTCGACGAGCGCCGCTTCTCGCGAATCGGCAGCCTGCTGGAGCAGATCGACCGCGCGAGCCGCCTCAAGCTCTATCTCGTGATCGCACGCGCCGCGATGCTGCGCGGACGGATGGAAGTGACCCGGCTTGCCGGCGAGCGCGCGCTGACGCTCAGTGCCGATGCTTCTGCGGAGCGGGAGCGAGCGCATCTCTTCCGCGGCGCCTCGCGTGCGCTCACCGACGAATATGACGGTGGTCTTGCCGAGCTGAAGGCACTCGACCGCTCGAAGCTGCCCGAGCGCGACGTTCCGCTTCTGAACGCGACGGTGCAACTCGCGCTCGACGTCCGCAAGCCGTTCGCGGGCGCACCTGCCGCTGCCGCCGACAAGCCGGCGGCAACCCCGGCGCGTCTCGATCTCGCGTCGTCGACCGCGGCCCTCGCACGCGCGCAGAAGCAGCTCAGCGAACTCGAACTTCTCACCAGGGATCGTCGTCCATGACGAAACTCAGCGGAACATCAGGACAGGTCTTCTCCGGCCTCGCCGAGAGCCTCAACATGCGCGGGACGTCGCGTTCTGGGAAAGGCACTGGTGCGAAATCGCAGGCGGATTCGTCATTCAACGATTTGCTCCACACCGTCTCGAACCTCGCCAAGCGGGCGCTGAATGAGGAGAGCGGCGACACGGCCGTGAAAACCGCAACGCTGCGCACGCGCCTCGCGGACCCGACCGGGAAGGACCGCACGGTGCACGAGCACGCCGAGGCGGCAGACGAACCCACATCATCGGAGAAGTCTTCCGACGAGAAGACCAGCAAATCGTCGGAGAAGCAACATCCGGTCGATATCGCCTCGAAAGCGGATGCCGAGAGCCGATCGAGCACCCCGGTGATCGCTGGACCGGAGCTCGCCGCCGCGAATCCGCAGATGCAATTGCCGACGGACGACAAGAAGGGCGCGCCCGCGCGAGATGACCGGTCCTCCTCGACCAAGCGGGAGAGTCAGGCACCGGCGAAGGCGGCCGCGGTCGATTCCGCGCCGGCTGGCGCAGCTCCAGCCAGCCCGCGCGCGCAAGGTCCGGCTTCGCAAGCGTGGGCAGCTCAGGAGGCCGCACCCCAGCAAGGCGGCGAGGCTGCGAAGGCAATGCCTGCGACGTCAGGCTTCGAAGCCGTCACAGCCAATGTCGAACGCGCGGTCAAGGCCTCGTCGCGGGACACCTTGCCCGAAGCGACCAAGGTCACCGTGGTCCAGCAGGAAACCCATCTGCCGCCGGCGCAATTCAACGCGCCGCAACAGGTCGCCAACGCGGTCGTCACCGAGTTGAAGGAAACCGCGACGCCGATGGCGTCCGCGGCTGCCGATCTCGCGATGTCACAGGCCAACGCGCCGGAGCCTGTCAAGATTCTGACCATCAATCTCGAGCCGCCGCAGCTCGGCAACGTCACCGTGCGCCTTCGTCTCGTCGGTACCGAGGTGTCCGTCCATCTTGCGGCCGAACGGAAGGACACCAGCCAGATGCTGGACCAGCAGCGCGACCAGATCCGCGATCTGATGCAGTCGGCCGGTTACGTTGCCGACGTCGCGCCGGTGCAGCATGGCTCGCTGGACGGATTCCAGAGCGGCTCCGGCCAGTCGCAACCGCATCTCCCGGGCCAGCAACAGCCTCCGCCCCAGTCGCAAGGCACGTTCGACGGCACCGGCAGTTCATCGGGGCAATCGGACGGCGAGGCGAGGCAGACCCGCCAGGAGCGTCAGTCCAACCAGGAGACACGTCATGATCAGGACGTGGGCCAGCAGACTCGTCGCGGTCCTGTTTATCTGTAACGCGGGCACCGCGGCAGCGGCGACCGACAATGCGCGTCCCTGCGAGCGCGAGATGGCGCGTGCGTCCCAGCAGCACGGCATTCCGCTCGGCATTCTCTATGCGGTCGGCCTGACCGAAACCGGACGGCGCGGCGCGCTCCATCCTTACGCACTCGGCGCCGATGGGCAGACCGTGTTCGCCAAGGACATGAATGATGCGATCGCGAATTTCGAGGCGATGCGCGCCAAGGGCATCAAGCTGATCGACCTCGGCTGCATGCAGATCAACCACTACTATCATGGCGACAAGTTCACGTCCGTGCGCGCGATGTTCGATCCCGCCAAGAACGTGGAATATGCCGCGCGCTTCCTGAAGGAGCTGAAGCAGCGCGAGGGCAGCTGGACCATGGCGGTCGCCCGCTACAATGCCGGCCCCAACAATCAGCCGGCGCAGAAGCGCTATGTCTGCCACATCGTCGCGCATCTCGTCTCGAGCGGCTTCGGCGCGTGGACCGACAAGGCGCGCTCGTTCTGTCAACCCAAGACGACATGACCAGGACAACCCTGAAGTTGTGCATGGTTCCCAATCATCAGCCCCGCGCAAGCAAGAACCAGCATTGTAGCGGCAACCTACCGAAGGAGCCCAATTCATGAGCCTGTATGGTGTTATGCGCACCGGCGTTTCCGGAATGAGCGCGCAGTCCAACAAGCTGTCGACGGTTTCGGATAACATCGCGAACGTCAACACGACCGGCTACAAGCGGGCCTCGACCGAATTCTCCTCGCTAATCCTGAAGAGCGGCTCCGGCAACTACGACTCCGGCGCCGTCGAGACCACGGTGCGCTACGCCATCAGCGACGCGGGACATACGCAGTTCACCACGTCGACCACGGACCTCGCGGTCCAGGGCAACGGCTTCTTCGTGGTGTCGAACGCCAACAACACGCAGCAATATCTGACGCGCGCCGGCTCGTTCGTGCCGGACAGCCAGGGCAACCTGGTCAACGCGGCCGGCTACTACCTCCTGGGTCAGCCCGGTAAGGTGACCAATTTCTCGCAGAACAGTCTGTCCGGCATGCAGATCGTCAACATTGCCCAGGTCTCGCAAGTGCCCGTGCCGTCGACGGCGGGGACGCTCACGACCGGCAATCTGGATCCGAAAGCGGCAGTGATCGCCGGTCCGCCCGGGCCGGCGTCATATTCGTCGAAGAGCTCGATCGTGGCCTACAACAACATCGGCCAGGCCGTTACGCTCGACATCTACATGTCCCACACGGCGACGGCCGCCGGCTCGGACACCTGGCAGATTCAGGCTTACGACTCCGCGACGGGTGCGTCGGTCGGCGCCGCCACCACTTTCACCTTCGATACGACCGCGGCCGGCAAAGGCACGCTGGCGGCGGCGAGCCCGAACACTCTGGCGCTCACCGTTCCCAACGGTGCGGCGATGAGCCTGGATCTGTCGAACATGACGCAGGTCGGAACCGACTTCAGCTTCAAGGCCACTGTCAATGGCAGCGTTCCCTCTGCCATCGACAAGGTCGATGTCGACGATTCGGGCTTCGTGACGGCGATCCTCAAGAACGGGCAGCAGCTGACGCTCTACACCATCATGCTTGCCGACGTCGCGAGCCCCGACAATCTCACGCCGGAGCCCGGCAACGTCTATTCGACCAACATGAATTCCGGCAACGCGCAGGCCGGGAATGCCGGTACTGGCGGACTCGGCACGGTCCAGTCCGGAGCTCTGGAAGACTCGAACGTCGACCTCGCGGACGAGCTCACCGGGATGATCGAGGCCCAGCGCGGCTTCACTGCCAACTCGAAATCGTTCCAGACCGGCGCCGACCTGCTCGACGTCGTCGTCAACCTGAAGCGCTGAATTCTCCAGCGCCCGTTGCGGGCAAGAGCAAATCATGTCCCTTACCGCCGCTCTCGACTCCGCCCGCGCTTCGCTCATGGCGTCGGGCATCCAGTCCTCGACCATCTCGCGCAACATCGCCGGTGCCAGCTCCGCCGGCTATTCGCGCAAGATCGCCGTGCTGGACAATCTGCCCGGGGCCGGAGTCTATGTGGCGGCGATCCAGCGCGCCGCGAGTTCAGGTCTCTACGACAACGTCCTGATCGCGACCTCGTCGTCGACCAAGCAGACCGCGATCTATGACGGTCTCCAGAAGATCGCGTCTGCCACGGTAGACGATCCGGAGCTCGACCAGTCGCCGACGGCGCAGCTCAACGCGCTGAAGAAGGCGCTGCAGCAATATGCCAACGCTCCGGACAACACCACGCTGGCGCAGGCGGCGGTGACATCCGCCAAGGACATGGCGACCGCGCTCAACCAGGCGACGCAGACCGTGCAGTCGGTCCGTGCGGGCGCGGATGCCGACATGAAAACGTCGGTCCAGAACATCAATCAGCTGCTCTCCCAGTTCGGGACCGTGAACACCGCGATCGTGAAGGGCACGATCTCCGGCGACGACGTCACCGACTATCTCGATCAGCGCGACAGCATCGTCGCGCAGCTGTCGCAGGAGCTCGGCGTCACCATGTCGCTCCGCCCCAACGGCGACGCGGCGCTCTACACCGACAGCGGTGTGGTGCTGTTCGACAAGACGGCCCGAACGGTCAGCTTCACGGCGACCAACATCTATACGCCCGGCACCACGGGCAACGCGGTGGTCATCGACGGCGTCCCGGTAACCGGTGCCAATTCGGTGATGCCGCTTAAGTCGGGCAAGCTCGCGGGTCTCGCCCAGCTGCGTGACCAAGATACCGTCACCTACCAGAGCCAGCTCGACGAAATCGCGCGCGGCCTGATCAATACCTTCAGGGAGAGCGATCAGACCGCCGCGGCGCTGCCCGACGTCCCCGGTCTCTTCACCTATCCCGGCGCGCCGGCGATGCCCGCGAGCGCCACCGTCTCGGTCGGTCTTGCCGGCCTGATCAGCGTCGCAGCGTCGGTCGATCCGGCCCAGGGCGGTAACCCAAATCTGCTGCGCGACGGCGCCATCAGCGGCAATGTCGCATACCGATACAACACCGCCGGCAACGGCGGCTACTCGGCCCGGCTGCAGCAGCTCATCGGCGGCATGGATGCTGCGCAGCCGTTCGATGCAACCACGCAAGGCAAGCCGAACGGCAGTTTGATCGACTTCGCATCGTCATCGACCAGCTGGATCGAAAACCAGCGCAAGACCGCGGACTCCAACGTCAGCTACCAGAAGACGCTGCTCGACCGCAGCACCGCGGCGCTGTCGAACGTCAGCGGCGTCAACATGGACGACGAGATGTCTTTGATGCTTCAGGTCGAGCGCACCTATTCGGCCTCGTCGAAGATCATCTCGACCGTCGACGAAATGTTGCAGAGCCTGCTGGCTGCGGTGGGGAAATAAGCCATGATGAGCGCGAACTACATCTCGACCTTGATGCTGTCGTCGTCGTTGAGGTCGTCGATCACGAATAACCAGGCCCTGCTGATCAAGGCGTCGACGGAGGCGACCACCGGCCGCTTTTACGATGTCGGCCTCGAGCTCGGGGCCACGACGGGCGGCGACCTCACCCTGCGGGCCGACTTCAGCTTCGCCGATCAGCTCGTCGACACTAATGGGCTCGTCGCGGGACGCCTCGACGTGACGCAGAACCGGATCACCCAGCTCAACACGACCGCAACGTCCTTCCTCAAGGACCTGATCGCGGCCCGCAGCACCGACGGCGGCGGGCGGATCATCCTGCCGCCTGCGTCCTCCAATCTCCAGGATCTGATCGGCGCGCTGAACGTCTCCTATAACGGCTCGTACCTGTTCTCGGGCATCAACACGCAGAACCAGCCGATCACGGCCTATGCCGCCGGCTCCGCCAGCAAGAACCGGGTCGACTCCGATTTCGCTACGTTCTTCGGCTTCTCGCAATCCTCGCCCAACGTGAAGAACATCACGCCGGCCCAGATGCAGACGTTCCTCAACACCACCTTCGATGCCGAATTCGCGAGCCCGGCCTGGAACAGCAACTGGTCGTCGGCCACCGACCAGGTCATGCAAAGCCGTATCTCCACGACCGAGATTGCCGATACGTCAGTCAGCGCCAACCAACCCGCCTTCCGCATGCTCGCGGAGGCCTACACCATGATGGCCGATCTCGGAAACGCGAACCTGGACCAGTCGACGTTTCAGGTCGTCGTTGACAAGGCGATCGGCCTCGTCGGGAACGCCATCACCGGCCTCGCTACGCTCGGCGGTGATGTCGGCACGGTCCAGCAGCGGCTCACCTCCGCAACCGACAAGCTCAAGACGCAGCAGGACATTCTGAACAATCAGATCGTCGGTATGGAGAAGGTCGATCCGGCCGAAGCCTCGGTGCGCGTCAACACCTTGCAGACCCAGATCCAGACGGCGCTCGCGCTGACGTCGCAGCTCCAGAAGATCAGCCTCCTCAACTATCTCTGAGCCCGGCTCGCAACCTTTGTCTTGTTCTTCGATTTCCTGCGCAGTGTGGTCCTGATGACGTTTGAAGCCTATGAAGCGGTCGTCGATGATAGCGGCTATGAGGCGAGGGGGCGCGAGCGCCAGGCGCTTAGCCTGGGCATCGACCGCCTCGAGCGCCTCCAGAGGGGACGCGCCAGTTTCGAGGACCAGGTCCAGAGCCTGCTCTATGTGCGGCGGTTGTGGACCATCTTCATCGAGGACCTCGCGCATCCGGAGAACGGGCTTCCCGAGAAGCTGCGGGCCGACATCATCTCGATCGGCCTGTGGGTCGTCAAGGAAGCCGACCGCCTTCGCGAAGAAAAGTCGGACGACGTGATGCAGCTCATCGAAATCAACCGCCTGATCCGAGACGCGCTTTAATGAAGATCTCCTTGCGGGCGGGCGAACGGATCTACATCAACGGCGCGGTTCTGCGCGTGGACCGCAAGGTCTCGGTCGAGCTCGTCAACGACGTGATGTTCCTGCTCGAAGGGCAGGTCATGCAGGCCTCGGACGCCACCACGGCGATGCGGCAGCTCTATTTCATCGTCCAGCTCATGCTGATGAACCCGACCGACGTTCGGGATGCGTCGGCGCTCTATGAGCAGCACCACGCGGCCCTGGTCGCGGTGTGCGAAAGCCGCGAGATGCTGGAGGGGCTTGCCGCGGTCGACGAGCTGGTCGAGGCGACCCGTTATTTTGAGGCGCTCAAGCGAATACGGGCGCTGTTCCCGGTGGAGCAAGCCATCCTGGCCGGCGCCGCCGCCCCATTCGAAGCTGCCTGACAGCGGAGAGGCAAAATGAACGTCCCCAGCGCGACCGACAGCACCAGCAAGTCCCATTCGACCAACACGATCTCGAACACGTCGAGCACCGGCGTCGATTACAATACGTTTCTTCAGCTTCTCGTCGCCGAGATGAAGAACCAGGACCCGACCAATCCAATGGATACGTCGCAATATATGAGCCAGTTCGCTCAACTCTCGACGGTCGAGCAGGCCATGCAGACCAATAACAAGCTGGATGCGCTGCTGTCCTCGCAGTCGCTGTCGCAGGCGGACGGGCTGATCGGAAAGAAGGTCACCTTCACCGACGCGACCGGCGCGACCTTCAGCGGCAAGGTCGCATCGATCTCCATCAACACCAACGGTTCCGTCGCGACCCTCGAGAACGGCACGAAAGTCGCGGTCGGGCCCGGGCTCACGATCAGCCAGTCATGAACGAACGCGACGCCCTCGACATCGTCCAGGCGGCGATCTGGACCATCATCGTCGCCTCCGGCCCCGCGGTCGGGGCCGCAATGCTGGTCGGCACCGCCATCGCGCTGCTGCAGGCGCTGACCCAGATTCAAGAGGCGACGCTGACCTTCGTTCCGAAGATCATCGTCCTTCTCGTGGTCGTCGCCGTCTCCGGCTCCTTCATCGGCGCCCATCTCTCCACCTTCACCGAGATGGTCTATTCGCATATCGAGCGCGGCTTCTGAGCGCGCGGTCGTCGGCCACCACCCTCGCGTAAGCTTTGCGCGGCAAATTACCAGGCGGACCCTCTGCCGGTGACCCATGGCCGATACGTTAGCTGCTAGCCTGCCCAGCCCGCGCCGATTCGGGGCGGACGCCTTCTTCGCGGGCGGCATCGTGACCATGCTCACGATCCTGTTCCTGCCGATCCCGCCCATCCTGATCGATCTCGGACTTGCCTTCTCGATCGCGCTGTCGGCGCTGATCCTGATGGTCGCGCTGTGGATCCAGCGGCCGCTCGATTTCTCCGCTTTTCCGACCGTGCTGCTGATCGCGACGATTCTGCGCCTGGCGCTCAACGTGGCGACGACCCGCTTGATCCTGTCGCGCGGCGGGGAGGGCGAGCAGGCCGCGGGCTACGTCGTCGCCGGCTTCTCCAAATTCGTCATGGGCGGCGACTTCGTCATCGGCCTGATCATCTTCGCGATCCTGGTCACGGTGAACTTCGTGGTGATCACCAAGGGTGCGACGCGTATCGCCGAAGTCGGCGCCCGTTTCACCCTGGATGCCATCCCCGGCAAGCAGATGGCGATCGACGCCGACCTGTCGGCCGGCCTGATCGACGACAAGGAAGCGCAGCGCCGGCGCCGCGAACTCGAGGAGGAAAGCGCCTTCTTCGGTGCCATGGACGGTGCCTCGAAGTTCGTCCGCGGCGACGCTATCGCCGGCCTGATCATCACCGCGATCAATATCTTCGGCGGCATCATCATCGGCGTCACCCATCACGGCCTGACCCTGTCGCGTGCCGCCGATGTCTACACAAAGCTGTCCGTCGGCGACGGCCTCGTGTCGCAGATGCCGGCGCTGATCGTGTCGCTGTCGGCCGGCCTTCTCGTTTCCAAGGGCGGCACCAGGGGCTCGGCGGAACAGGCCGTGCTGCGGCAGCTCGGCGGTTATCCCCGTGCGGTGTCGGCCGCCGCGCTGATGATGTTCGTGCTGGCCCTGATGCCGGGCCTGCCGATGGCGCCCTTCGTGCTGCTCGGCGGCGTGATGGCCTTCGTCGGCTACTCGCTGCCGAAGCGGCAGGCGGCGCTCAAGCAGAAGGAAGACGCGCGCAAGGCCGACGAACGCGCCCAAGCCGAGGCCAAGGAATCCGTCAAAGAATCGCTCAAGACCGCCGAGATCGAGCTGGCGCTGGGCGGCCATCTTTCGGTCCATCTGCTGGGCGCGCGCACCGAGCTTGCGCACCGCGTGGCCAAGATCCGCAAGAAGTTCGCCAAGCAGTACGGCTTCGTCATTCCCGAGATCAAGCTCACCGACAATCTGTCGATCGATCCCAAGGGATATCAGATCCGGATCCACGACACGCGCGTTGCGCATGGCGAGCTCAGGCTTGGCGAGGTGCTGGTGCTGGTCGACAAGGACGGCAAGCCCGACGTGCCCGGTGAAGAGGTGATCGAGCCCGCCTTCGGCATGAAGGCGCTGTGGGTGACGGAGGCTTTCACCGACGAAGTCAGGCGCCAGGGCTGCAAGCCGGTCGACAATCTCTCGGTGCTGCTCACGCATTTGAGCGAGGTGATCCGGGCGAATCTCGCCCAGCTCCTGTCCTACAAGGACATGCGCGCGCTGCTCGACCGGCTCGATCCCGAGTACAAGCGCCTGGTCGAGGATCTCTGTCCCTCGCAGATCTCCTATTCGGGTCTGCTGGCGATCCTCAAGATCCTGCTGGCCGAGCGCGTATCGATCCGCAACCTGCATCTGATCCTCGAAGCCATCGCCGAGATCGCGCCCCATGTGCGGCGCTCCGAGCAGGTCGCAGAGCATGTGCGCACGCGTCTTGCGCAGCAGATCTGCGGCGATCTCTCCGACAACGGCGTGCTCAACGTGGTTCGCCTCGGCAATCGCTGGGATCTCGCCTTCCACCAGAGCCTGAAGCGCGACGCCAAGGGCGACGTGGTCGAGTTCGACGCGGATCCGCGCCTGATCGAGCAGTTCGCGACGGAAGCCAGCACGGCGATCCGCAAGTTCACCGAGAGCGGCACCAGCGTGGTGCTGGCAGTGACCCCCGAAGCCCGCCCCTATGTCCGGATGATCCTGGAGCGGGTGTTCCCGACGCTGCCGATCCTGTCACATGTTGAGGTCGCGCGCTGCGCCGAGATCCGCGCGCTCGGAGCCATATCGTGATCAGCGGCCTTGCCGACAGCGTGCTGGTCACGTTCATCGTGTTCTGCCGCATCGGCGCCTGCCTGCTGTTCGTGCCCGGCTATTCCAGCGTCAATGTCCCGGCCCAGGTGCGCCTGTTCATCGCGCTCGTCACGACGTTTGCGCTGGCGCCGATCCTGGTCGCGGTCCTGAAACCGCTCACGGAGAATGCGGCGCCGCTGACGCTGGCGCTGCTGATCGGCTCCGAGATCCTGGTCGGCAGCGTCATCGGCCTCGGCGGGCGCGTGTTCTTCCTGGCGCTCCAGACCATGGCAACCGTGATGGCGAGTGCGATCGGGCTCAGCAGCATCCCCGGCACGCCGATCGGCGACACCGATCCCGCGCCCGCTTTGGTGCCGCTGATCATGGCGTCCGTCACCACGCTCTTCTTCATGACCGACCAGCATTGGCAGGTCCTGCGCGGGCTGATGAACTCCTACGACGTTTGGCATCCCGGCAGCAGGCTCGGCGGCAGCATGGCCCTGGACCAGCTGGTCGGCCGTCTCTCGGAGGCGTTCGTGCTGACGTTGCGGATCACGAGCCCCTTCATCGTCTACTCGGTCATCGTCAACCTCGCGGTCGGCTTCATCAACAAGCTGACGCCGGCAATTCCGGTCTATTTCATCTCGGTGCCCTTTGTGCTGTTCGGCGGCTTCCTGCTGCTCTACCTCACTAGCGACGAGTTGATGACGCAATTCATGCTCGGCGTCTCGTCGTGGCTGGCGGAGTGATCGGTCATGAGATCGCGCGCTGACAAGCTCGCTCGATTGGTCTCCCTCGTGAAGCTCCAGCTCCGGCTGTCCGAATGGCAGCTTGCGCAGCTGCGGCAGCAGGAGAAAAGCTTGCAGGACGAGCAGGAATGGCTGGTCGGAGCCCTGAACGAGGGAACGCCGCCGGCGCGTTCGTCGAGCGAGTCGATCGCGCGGCGCCTCAACAGGACCAGCGTCGGCGCCAGCACGGTTCAGGCGCAGGCATTGCAGCAGCTCGACCGGGTCCGTGCCGAGAGCCGCCGCGTGAAACAGCTCGAGGAGGTCGCCCAGGCGGCGCTCGCGGACAAGCTTCGCGATGCCGAAAAGCGATCGCTCGAGGAGATCGCGGGAACAAGCCTCACCGTGCGCGAGTGGACGCCACGGCCAGCCAGCCGGAACAAGACATGATCGTGACAGCGACGCCCGACCTCGTTCTCGACGTCCTCGAGGCCGCCGATCCCGTGACGCAGCGCGCAGCGACCGCGAAGCTCGATGCGCTGAAATCATCGGACGCCGATTTCGCCGCCACGATGGACGCGGAAGTCGGCAAGGCCAGGGCAGCGACGGCCGATCAGGCCGCCGCGAAGGCCGCGGACACGCAGTCGACGGCCGTGAACGGGGCGCCGGTGCAGGTGATCAAAGCGCCGGCCTCCGGCGAGGTCTACCGGAAGTTCGAAGCCTTTATCCTCCAGACCTTCGTCGAGACGATGTTGCCGAAGGAATCGGAGCAGGTCTTCGGCAAAGGCACGGCCGGTGGCGTCTGGAAGTCGATGCTTGCGGAGCAGCTCGGTAACCAGCTGGCCAAGGGCAAGGGCATCGGCATTGCCAAGCAGCTCGCCGCTGCGCAGCCGACCGCAGCGAACACTACGGGGAAGGCCGGATCATGATCCGGGAATGGATGACAGACGTTGAGGGGTGAATTTCCTATGCAGGCACAAGAAAGCGCGGCGGCCCTGGTGATGGAGCAGCCGGTCGCGGACACCGAGGCGATTACGATGGAAGCTGTGACAGGCGGCGCGCAGTTGCCGGCGCTGTTGCCGAATGCCGGCGGCGAGGCGGTGGTCGACGGCATTGACGCGGCAAGATCAGACGAGGTGCGCGGCCTGCTGGCGGCGATCCGCCGGCTCGAGAGCATCGTCGAGGAGGAGACGGTTGCGCTCACGACGCGCAAGAAGATCGATTTCGACGACTTCAGCGCCCGCAAGAGCCGGAGCATGCTGGAATTCGTGCGCCTGATGCGGGCACGAATGCATCTCGGCAGCGAGGCTGTGATCACCGAAGAGATTCAGCGCTTGCGCGAGAAGCTCGAGCGGAATCGCTCGGTCCTCGAGATGCATTACGAAGCGGTGCGCGAGGTCGCGTCGATCATAGTCAAGGCGATCAAGGACGCCGAGTCGGACGGCACCTATACCGGTCGCACAGCGCAGGACGGAAAATGATCAGGCTCGTGCTGGCCGGCCTCTGGGTCTGCATTCTTACCGCCGGCACGAGCTATGCCGTGGCCTATTGGAAGGAAAACGGCGGCCTGCTGCCGGCGAAGGACGAGTATCTCGATGGGCTGCAATACCAGAAGACGCGAGCGCTGAGCGTGCCAATGATCGAGGGCGGGAGCGTGCAGGGCTACATCGTGGCGCGCTTCGTCTACACCATCGAGGCGCGGACCATGCACCAGCTCAACGTTCCGCCGGAGCCGTTCGTCGTCGACGAGGCCTTCCGCAGGATCTACGCCGACGACCGCCTCGATTTCCGGAAGCTCGCCCGTTACGATCTCTCGATCCTCACGACGGCGATCAAGCAGCGCGTCAACGAGCGGATGCAGGCCGACATCGTCCAGGACGTCCTAGTCGAGGATTTCAACTACGTTTCGAAGGAAGAATTCCAGAAGCAATAGGCGTCGCCGGATAAGCGCGAGGCGGCCCTCCGGCTGCGCCGCGCTGTGTGGCCTGATTTCAGCCGGTCTCGGTCCCCAAGCGTGCAACGGCCTCTGCGAAGGGTGCTCCGCAGAGGCCATTGTCGGTTTCGCGGCGGCGTCGGCCGCTCAGTTTCCGGCGGGGTACGCGGCAGGGGCCGGGGCGGCGTGCGCCGTGTTCAGGAGGATGCCAACCTCGTCGAGCTCCTGCATCGGCACGTCGATGGTCTCGCCCGCAGGGATGTTGAGGCGGTATCCGACGTAGCGCCGGGCCACGATCGCATCGAAGCCGAGGCGGTCGCGAAGCTTCTTGCGCAGCTTGCTGACATGGCTCTCGATCACGCTCTCGTCGAAAGTCGACTCGAAGATGCCATAGACCGCGTTGAAGATCTGCGTCTTGGTGATCCACTTGCCGTGGTTGGCGACCATATATTCGAGAATGCGCAGTTCGCGGCGGGGCAGTGTGAGGGCGTGGCCCGCGATCTCGGGGTCACGTCCGTTGAAGAAGACCTGGATCCGGCTCTCGCAGGGCCTCGGCAGGTCGCCAACCCGGCGGCGCGCGATCGCGGCCGTGCGGGCGAGGATCTCGCGCAGGTGTATGGGCACGTGCACGACGTCGTCGACGCCCGATTCGAACAGCTCGAGCGTGTTCTTGAGCATCTTCTGGCCGCTCATGGCAATGATGGGAGCCGAGGAGCGCTTGCGCATCGCCCGCGGCAGGCTTCCGCGGGCATCGCAGTCCCCGAGCAGGAAGGCATCGACCGCTGCCAGATCCGATTCACTCGCAGATTGCAGCCAATCCCAGAATTCTCCGGAGGAGAATCCGATCGACGATACACCTTCGCGAACCAGCCCTACAACGTAGCTGTTCGTGACGCTCTCGCGATCATCAACGATAATATACATCAGTCTTTCGCCCCTGTTTCGCACTTGCAGCGGCCGGGTGGTTGATTGTGATGCCCCGGCTCGGCAGCCATGCTGTTTGACGACATTCCTTCCCGCGAACCGTTGTTATGTCTCGATATTCGCGGGCAGCCCTACGCATTCAGTGCCTGCGTGAGCAGGCCTGCTACTTCGACTCGATACTGAACGCTTACTGTGTGATGCTCGGCGGCGTCTTACGGATCACCCCGCGGAGCGGATTGAGAAAGCGACCTAGTACAGTTGCGTCAAGTTGCTCATGTGCCCGAAACGCTACTGAACCTTGTCGATCTCCTCGCCAACTGGCGAGAGAATCACTTGAGTAGGACCGTAACAATTGCCTAATTCCGATCAAGCGCGCGCCGCAAAGCGGTTGCTATGCATGTTTGATGCTGTTGATTTGTTCCGAGTTGTTTCTTGGTATTTTCAATCGCATCAGTTGATTTGAATTTCGAACTAGTTCTGCACCGTGGCGTTTCTTAAGTTCCGCATCTCCGTATAATCACAGCTTTTTTGAGTGGTGCTGCCGGTGATGCGTCGGGAGGGGTTTTCAACCCGGGATTGACTCGCCCTCCCATTTGTTCCACATGCGACAATTCGACTCATGCGCGGCGGCTGGACTCCAGCTTGGCGAAATCTTGGCGAGTGTGTGTCTTTCGAGTCGCACTCTCGCCGCGTGCATGACGCGTTCGAACCGTGTGAGGTCGCATCGTGCGCGTTGAAAGGCTTTTCGATGCGCAGGTTTCGGGCAAGCTTCGGCAAATAATCTCGTCGATCAACAGAACTGAACGGAGCATCTTCACATGTCGTCCGATGGACAAGCTCGTCCCAGCGAAACCGCTGATGTTTCCGCGGCGGCGAAGCCAGCTCCGGCGGCAAGCAATATGAAGGACAACGCGACGCAAAACGCCAAGCCTGCTCCGAACGCCAAGCTCGCGGCAGGCGCCAAGCCCGCAGCGAGCGCGAAGCGCGCGTCGGCGGCGGCGAATGATGAAGTGCTGGCGAAAGAGGCGCTCGAAGGACTGAAGCGCATTCGTGCCAAGGCGCGCCTCGACAAGATGGCGATACCCAAGCCCGCGCCGGCCGTGATCGCGCCGGCCGTGATCGTGGCCAAGCCGCCGCCGCCGCGTCCGGCCTGGGTCGTGCCGCTCGCAGCATTGGCGGTCGCCGCCATCCTGGTCGTTTGCGCGTGCACCGGCGTGATCGCCTATCTCACGACGCAGCCCGCCCAGAGCAACGTCGCGGCCAATACCGAGATCAGGATTCTGCGCGAGACGGTCGCGCAGTTGCGCAAGCAGGTGTCTGGCGTCTCTGAAAATCTCGACGGCCTGCGCACCGCGGTCGATCAATCGAGCAAGGCGACCAACGACCGCTTCGGCAGGTTTGCCGAGAACCTCGACCGCATCGAGCGGGTGAGCTCGTCCTCGACGGCGAAGCTCGACAAGCTCGCCCAGGTGCAGGCTCAGGCGCCGGCGCCCGCGGCCGTTACGTCGCAGCCGCCCTCACAGGCTGCACCGATGTTAGCTTCGCTCGCACCGCCCGAGGTCACGGGCTCGGTGCCTCCGTCCGCGCCGCGGAAGGTCGTCAAGGGCTGGTCGGTTCGCCAGGCCTATGAGGGGATCGCGATCCTGCAAAGCCCGAACGGCGTCATCGAGGTCGTGCTGGGACAACAGGTGCCCGGCCTTGGCCGCATCGAGGAGATCAGGAACGAGAACGGTCGCCTGGTGGTGGAGTCCAGCAGCGGCGTCATCTATTCGTCACGCAAGGCGACGCCCTGAGTAAATGCCGCCTTCTACTGGCGGTGATGCTCGAAGCTGGTGCATAGCAGATCCACCTCCGCTTCCGCGATCGGCGCGCGAAACAGGCGGCAGCTGAACTCGACCGTCTTGCTGTCCGGGGTGGTGCGATCCTCGCGCAGAAAAATGCATCGCTTGCAGACATCGGTGTGGTGCCGCTGCTCGGCCGCGTCGGACTGATCCAGCACGTGCCGGAGCGCGTCGCGGAAGCGGACCTTGGCCGCGTCGTCGAGGACGGCGATCGCCTCGACGAGAACGCTGGCGGGATCGCGCACCAGGAACTTCTTGCCTTGCTGGGTCACGCTCAGCATCACCGACCGCTTGTCAGTGGCCGAGCGCTTTCGCTCCAGATAGCCGAGCCGCTCGAGCTCGCCGATGATGAAAGAGGCGGTGCCGCGCGTGGTGCCGACGTAACTTGCGAGCGCCGAAGGTGTCCGGGAAAACCGGTTGGCGCGGGAGAGGAATCGCAGCGCCATCCACTCGCGGTCGCGCAAGCCGTGCTTGGTCCCCTCGAACCAGAGGATTCGCGCGACCTGCTCCAACAATTCAATGGATTCACGAGCCAAGTTCATTTCAATTCCAGGTCGGATATAGCTTTATTCAATTGAGCCTTGGTCAGCGCAATCTCGCTGGAGGACAATGAAGATCTCTGGCGCTCCTTGGTCCGGGATGGACGGCGGAGCGCGCTTGGAAGGCGCCTTTCCGGTTTCCCGGAGGAACTTTCGGAGCTGGAACTAGAGCGTCACAAAGAAAGTTCGAGTGAATCGGACGGCTCAACTCTTCGGAAAATTTCAGTCAAATGACCTGATGAATTCCGACGGCGCGGGACACCCCGGCAACGTGATGTATCGTTGCCGCCGCTGCGCAGCCCATTTTTTACGGTGGAGCGCTTCGAGTAACGCGAAGCGGCCGCAGTCTGCAGCTTCTGACCGAGCGGGCCGCGGCAGCAGAACTGCAATGTTGGGTTAATGGATGTTGCGACGCAGCGCGGCCGCACGGTTAATGCCCGCATACGACGTCAGAGATGCCGGAGCCCTAGCGTCCTTCGCCGGTGCTCCACAGCGCATCGAGGCCGTGGCAGTAGGTCGGATAGGCGAGCGTGACGCCGAGCTCTCTCCTCAGTTTTGCATTGGAGACGCGGGCGCTGCTGGAATAGAAGCTGCGCGCCATCGCCGACATCTCGGCAGTGTCAAAAGCTTCTTCCGGCGGCGGCGCAACGTTCATCAGCTTCGCGGCATAGGCGATCACGTCCTGCGGCGGTGCCGGCTCGTCGTCGCAGACATTCCAGAGGCCGCTGCCTTCATGCTGGACCGCGGCCATGATCGCACTTGCGATGTCGTCGACATGGATACGGTTGAAGACCTGGCCCGGCTTGATGATGCGCCTTGCCGTGCCCGCGCGCAGCGTCGCCAGCGCATTGCGGCCGGGGCCGTAGATGCCGGCCAGCCGCAGGATCGTGGCATCGCCGCCTGTCACATCGGTCCAGGCCTGCTCGGCCGCAAGGCGCATGCGCGTGCGCTCGAGCGTCGCCTGCGGCGGGGTGCTCTCGTCGACCCATCCGCCGGCGTGATCGCCATAGACACCGATGGTGGAGAGATAGACGACCTTGCGGCGGCCGGCTGCCAGAACGTCGCCGAACGCCGCGATGGCGGGATCGCCGGTGCTGCCGGGCGGGATCGAGATGAGAAGGACATCGGCATCCCTGATGCGTTCAATCGTCTCGCGTGCCGGACTGCCACCGGAAAATTCATGCACCTCGATGCCGCCAAGGTCGTTCCGCTGCGCAGGATCGCGCACGGTGCCGGCGACATGGGAGAAGGTGCCGGCGAACTTGCGGACGGGCCGGGCGCTGTAGCCGAGGCCGAAGATGAAGAGCCGCATGCGTCTCCCGTGCAGGTCAGGTTCCCGTTCGCGCTAGCGCGCGTACCGCTCATAAGAGATTTTTGGGTCCGGCAAAAGATATTGCGATTTGTCTCGCCGGCCCGTGCAGGCAATGGTCGCTCGACACAGGGAGGCAAGGACCATGCAGGCGGAAGCGGCCAGCACAACCCGCTCTGGCGCGGCGAAGCTGATCCGCAGCGCGGCCGCGCTGATATTCGACGTCGACGGCACCCTGGCCGAGACCGAGGAGCTGCATCGGCAGGCTTTCAACCATGCCTTCGCCCGTCACGGTCTCGGCTGGCAATGGGACCGCGCCATCTACAAGGACCTGCTCCGGGTGACCGGCGGCAAGGAGCGCCTGCGCGCCTATCACGCGGGGCTGGCGGCCGCCCCGCCATTGTCGGATACGGATATCGCTGAGCTCCATCGCATCAAGACCGCGCATTATGCCGAGCTGATCGAAACCGGCTGTTGCCCGTTGCGGCCCGGCGTGGCGGCCCTCCTTGCCGCTGCAAGGGCGCGAGGCCAGCGGCTTGCGATTGCGACCACGACGTCCCACGGCAACATCGACGCGCTGCTGTCGCAGGCGCTGGGGCCGCGCTGGGCCGGCCAGTTCGATGCGATCGTTGCCGGCGACGACGTCAGGCACAAGAAGCCGGCGCCGGATGTCTATGTCGAGATCCTGGCGCGGCTGAAGCTGGACGCGTCCGACTGCATTGCGATCGAGGATTCCGCCAACGGGCTGATCGCGGCGTCGCGGGCTGACATTCCGGTGCTCATTACGCGCAGCATGTATTTCCGGGACGACGACTTCAGCGCGGCGCGGATGGTGCTGGATGAGCTGTCGGAACTCGGGGCCCAAAAATAAAAATTGAAAACAACCCCATGCACAGTAGATCACGCCGGCGTGAGGGGCGCGGTCAGTGGACCCGGTGACTAGCTCTATCGTCCTCGACCTGCTCGACAATCTGCGCAATCGGGCTCGACTGGTGATGCACCAGGCGCCAGCCATCGCCAACGCGCCGAAAATGGTTGGCGGCGGCCAGCGCGGTGCCATCAACGATCTCGATGCAGAGCACGCGGGCGCTGTCGCCGTCGATGATGGCCTGCGGTTCGGCGCAGACGATCTGCGGCCGCTGCGGATTTTGCAAAATATCGCGCCAGCTGCCGATCACCGTGGCGCGGCCGACGATGGCCGGCCAGCCGGGATGGATGCAGGAAATGCCGTCATCATCCGCCCACATCCGTTCCATGCCGGCGAAGTCGCCGGTCGAAAAGGCGGCGTAGAAGGCCGCGTTGGCGGCGATGACCTTGCTGTCCTTTGCCATGCTTCTCGGGTGAGCCAATGACACGAAAAAATCAAGCGCGACTTGCGTTTGATTTTGCGTTCGATTTTGACCGCACTGCAGCATTGCTCGCTGTGTAATCACGCCGAAACGCGCGTCTGCACCGCCCGCCGCGCGCCATCCTTGTAAAGATGGGCGAGCGCCGCGGTCACGGCCTCGCGCAGGCGCGGATCGGTGCCCAGCGGCCCGAACACTTTTTCGACGCCGAGCAATGCAGGCGCAAGCCGCTCGGCGACAGGCCCGGTCTCCCGCGCCAGCGCCGCGAACTCGGCGGCGAGCGGATCGCGCACGTCGATGACGCGGCCCTGCTCGTCGATGGCGCTGACGTAACGCATCCAGCCGGCCACCGCGAGCGCATGCGTCGCGATCGGCAAGCCCTTGCGCAGGCGATCCTGCATCGCGCCGAGCAGGCGCTGCGGCAGCTTTTGCGAGCCGTCCATCGCGATCTGCCAGGTGCGGTGATGCAGCGCCGGATTGGCGAAGCGCTTGAGCAGCGAGGCGCGATAGGCGGCAAGGTCAGTGCCCGCAGGCATCGTCAGCGTCACTGCGGCCTCTTCCATCACCTGCGCGGCGAGCCGCGCGAAATGCGGATCGGTCATGGTGTCGGCGATGGTCTCGTAACCTGAGAGATAGCCGAGATAGGCGAGCGCGGAATGGCTGGCGTTGAGCAGGCGCAGCTTCATCAGCTCGAACGGCTTCACGTCGGCGACGAGCTCGACGCCGGCGGCGGCAAGATCGGGCCGTCCCGCCGTAAAGCGGTCCTCGACGACCCATTGCGTGAAGGGCTCGGTCATCACCGGCCATTCGTCGCGCAGGCCGAGCGCGGACGACACCGCATCGCGATCGGCGTCGGTCGTCTCCGGCACGATGCGGTCGACCATGGTCGAGGGGAAGGCGGCATTGTCCGCGATCCACTTGCCGAGGTCCTTGGAGCGCAGTGCGGCGAACTGCGTCACGATCCGCTGCACGGTGTGGCCGTTGGCGGCGAGATTGTCGCAGCAAAGCACGGTGAAGGGGACCAGCCCCTGCGCGCGCCGGCGCGCCAGCGCAGCCACGATGAAGCCGGGCGCCGAGCGCGGCGCGTCGGGATTATTCAGGTCGTGCACGACATCGGGATGCCGCTCGTCGAGGTCGCCGGTCTGCGGCGTGTGGCAATAGCCCTTCTCGGTGACCGTAAGCGAGACGATGCGGATGGCGGGGTCGGCCATCCGTTCGACCAGCGCCGCCGGCTTTTCGTGCGCGACCACGCTGTCGAGCAGCGCGCCGATGACGCGGTGCTCGGTGCCTTCGGCGGCGCGTACCGCAACCGTATAGAGATGATCCTGCGGGGCGAGGGCGTCGCGCGTGTCAGGGCTGCGCAGGCTGGCGCCGACGATGCCCCAGGACGAGCCGCTGCTGGCAAGGCAATCGTCGATGACGACCGCCTGATGGGCGCGATGAAAAGCCCCGAGGCCGAGATGCACGAAGCCTGGCGTGACGCGCGAGCGCTCATAGGCCGGGCGGCGGATGCGAGGTGCCAACCGGCCGAGATTGGCGCTACCAAGACGCATCGAACCTGGGCGCATGGACGTCTCCCCTTTGCTTTGCCGCTGCTTGACATGGCCCCCGTCCTCGGTCAATGCTTAGGTCAATTGGTAAGACCAATTTTCCAAAATTGGCGGGCCGCGGGTCGGGGACGACCCCGCGCGACCTTTTCGGGGAGGCCAGCGTGCCGCTGGAAGCTGTGGAGGCGAGACGGCTTTATCGCCAGGTCGCCGATCAATTGCGAAGCCTGATCGACAGCGGCGAGTACGCGGTCGGCAGCCGCTTGCCGACCGAGCGCGAGCTCGCCGAGCAGCTCAAGGTGTCGCGGCCGACGGTGCGCGAGGCCCTGATCGCGCTCGAGGTCGAAGGCCGCGTACGTATCCGTGTCGGTTCAGGCATCTATGTGATCGAGGCCGCGGACGCCGCGCCGGCGCCGGCTGCCGCCGTCATCGAGGGCCCGTTCGAGCTGCTGCGCGCCCGCGAATTCCTGGAAAGTGCCATCGCCGAACAGGCCGCGCGCGTGGCGACGAAGGACGACGTCGCCCGGATCGACGCGTCCCTCGTCGCGATGGAGAACGTCGATCATCCCGGCGAAGCCTCGATGGTGCATGACCGCGCGTTCCACATCGCGATCGCCGGAAGCCTCGGCAATGCCGTGCTGGTGCGCGTGGTCGGCGAGCTGTTCGACCAGCGCCTCAATCCCTATTTCGCGCAGCTTGCGCATTATTTCGAGAGCCCCGGCACCTGGCGCACCGCGCTCGACGAGCACCGCGCCGTGCGCGACGCGATCGCGGCGCACGATCCGGACAGTGCGCGCGAGGCCATGCGAAACCATCTGGCGCGCTCGCAGGAGCGCTTCGCGCAGAATTTTGGCGCCGAGACCCTCGCAGGAGCTTCGCCTGCAGCGCGGGACGGGGTGGCGCAACATCAGGCCGAGCCGGCAACAGCAAAGCGAGCGGCGAAGAAGCAGGCCAAGCTGGCCAAGGGCTCCAGCGCGCGGCGGCGATGAGATTGGGCGGCCCGCATCCGGTTCAGGGGCGGGCGAACAAGAAGCAGACTTTAGTCAGTGGAGGATAAGTCGATGTTGAAGAAGATGACGATGGTGCTGGCGGCTTCGGTCGCGGCGATGGTCGCAGCGACCAGTCCCGGCATGGCGCAGACCAAGCTCAAATGGGCCCATGTGTACGAGACCTCGGAACCGTTCCATACCGCCTCGGTGTGGGCCGCGCAGGAGATCGGCAAGCGCACCAACGGGCGCTACCAGATCGACGTCTATCCGGCCTCGCAGCTTGGCAAGGAGGCCGACATCAACCAGGGCCTGTCGCTCGGCTCGGTCGACATCATCATCTCCGGCTCGAGCTTTGCGGCGAAGAGCTTTCCGCCGATCGGCGTGACCTATTATCCCTATACTTTCCGTGATGCCGATCATCTCCTCGCCTACACCAAGAGCGATATCTTCAAGGAGCTCGCCAAGGGCTATGAGGACAAGAGCGGCCACCACATCGTTGCGGTGACCTATTACGGTGTGCGCCAGACCTCGTCGAACAAGCCGATCAAGAGCTGCGCCGACTTCAAAGGCCTGAAGATGCGCGTGCCTGACGTGCCGGCCTATCTGGCCATGCCGCGCGCCTGCGGCGCCAACACCGCGCCGATTGCCTTTGCCGAAGTCTATCTCGCGCTCCAGAACGGCACCGTCGAGGCGCAAGAGAACCCGCTGACCACGATCGAAGCCAAGAAGTTCTACGAGGTGCAGAAGCACATCGTGCTCACCGGGCACATCGTCGATCACCTCAACACGGTGGTGGCGGGCGCGCTCTGGAAGAAGCTCTCCGACGAGGACAAGAAGATCTTCACCGACGTCGCGCAGGAGGCCGCTGCGAAAGCGACCGCCGAGATCAAGCAGAACGAGGCCAAGCTGGTCGCCTTCTTCAAGGACAAGGGCCTGACCGTGACCGAGGTCGACAAGAACGAATTCCGCGACATCGTGCTGAAGAACGTCCCATTCGAGACCTTTGGCTATCGCAAGCTCGACTGGGAACGGATTCAGGAGGTCAAGTCATAGCGACTGTCATTCCGGGGCGGCGCGCAGGACCGTGCAGAGCACGGTCCGAGCACCGAACCCGGAATCTCGAGGTTCCGGGTTCTCGCTTCGCGAGCCCCGGAACGACGTGAGCGAGTTTCCAAGGAGTCCCACCATGTCCACCGCCGAAATACACCGGCAGATCACCGCGGACGAGATCGCCCATACCTTCGAGGAGGAGGCGACGCCGAAGGTCGATCTCGGAATTTATGCTTTCGAGGACTGGGTGGCGCTGGTGATCTTCTGGGTGATGGCGCTCGCGGTCTTCCTCCAGTTCTTCACCCGCTACGTGCTTAACGACAGCTATGCCTGGACCGAGGAGATCGCGACCTACTGCCTGATCGGTGTGGTCTTCATCGGCGCCTCGATGTGCGTGCGGCTGTCGCGGCATATTCAGGTCGACCTGATCTATCGCTACCTGCCGCGCATGGTGGCGCGCACGATGTCCACGCTGATCGACCTGATCCGGATCGCCTTCTTCGGCTATGCCATCAAGCTGGTCTGGGTCTACATCCAGATCATCGGCGATGAGTCCATGACCACGATCAATCTGCCCAAGGACTACGTCTATTACGCCGTTCTGGCCGGCTTCGTGCTGATGTTCGCACGCTCGGTGCAGGTCGCCATACAACATTTGCGGCAGGGCTATTCGATCCTCGAACGCCCCGGCGCCTACGACGGTTTTGAGGGATAGTGTCATGCTGTTGCTGCTTGGGGGCTTTCTCATCCTGATGCTGATCGGCGTTCCCGTGGCGATCGCGATGGCCGCGTCGTCGCTGCTCTACATCCTGGTCAGCGGCGTGACGCCCGACGTCACGCTGGCGCAGCGAATGATCGCCGGCGTCGAGAGCTTTCCGCTGCTCGCCGTTCCCTTTTTCATCCTGGCCGGCAATCTCATGAACATCGCCGGCGTGACGGGGCGCATCTACAAGTTCGCGGTCGCGCTGGTCGGCTGGATGCGCGGCGGCCTCGGTCACGTCAACATCATCGGTTCAGTAATCTTCTCCGGCATGTCCGGCACCGCCATTGCGGACGCCGCCGGCCTCGGCACCATCGAGATCAAGGCGATGAAGGACCACGGCTACTCCACCGAATTCTCGGTCGGCGTCACTGCGGCTTCCGCAACGCTTGGCCCCATCATCCCGCCGTCGCTGCCCTTCGTCATCTACGGCATGATGGCCAACGTCTCGATCGGCGCGCTGTTTTTGGGCGGCGTCATTCCCGGCATCGTCATGACGCTGCTGATGATGGCGACCGTCACCTATTTCGCGCACAAGAACAAATGGGGCAGCGACACGCCGTTCTCCTGGCCGCAGCTCGGCTCGGCCGGGCTCGAGATCGCGATCGTGCTGGCGTTCCCGATGGCGATCTGGCTGATGGTGATGGCCGGCATGTCGGTCAACATGGCGGTCGTCATCGGCCTCGGCACGCTGCTGATCATCGACTGGTATTTCGACTTCTCGGCGGTGATGGCGCTGATGGCGCCGGTGATCCTGATCGGCGGCATGACGCTCGGCTGGTTCACGCCGACGGAAGCCGCGGTCGCCGCCGTGATCTGGTCGCTGTTCCTCGGCCTTATCCGCTACCGCACCATGACCTTGAAGACGGTGGCGAAGGCGACCTTCGACACCATCGAGACCACGGCCTCGGTGCTGTTCATCGTCACGGCGGCCTCGATCTTCGCCTGGCTGCTGACGGTGTCGCAGGCCGCGCAGATGCTGTCGGATTGGATGCTCAGCATCACCCACAACAAATGGGTGTTCCTGGCGCTCGCCAACGTCCTGATCCTGTTCGTCGGCTGCTTCATCGACACCACGGCAGCGATCACCATCCTGGTGCCGATCCTGCTGCCGATCGTGCTCAAGCTCGGCATCGATCCGATCCATTTCGGTCTGATCATGACGCTGAACCTGATGATCGGCCTGTTGCATCCGCCGCTCGGCATGGTGCTGTTCGTGCTCGCCCGCGTGGCAAAGCTCTCGGTCGAGCGAACGACAGTCGCGATCCTGCCCTGGCTGGTGCCGCTGCTGCTCGCGCTGATCGCGATCACCTACATTCCCGAACTGACCCTCTGGCTGCCTAAATATATGGGACTCTCCAAATGACCTCGACCGCTCTCGCCGCGACCCTGTTCGGCCCCGAAGATTTGCGCATGATCGAGCATCCACTCGACAAGCTGGCGGACGGCATGGTGCGCGTCCGCTTCGGCGCCGGCGGCATCTGCGGCTCGGACATGCATTATTTCCGCCATGCTCGCACCGGCGATTTCGTGGTGAAGTCGCCGCTGGTGCTCGGCCACGAGATCTCGGGCGAGGTCGTGGAGATCTCTGGCGCCGCTGCCAATCTGAAGGTCGGCGACCGCGTCGCCGTCAATCCGTCGCGCTGGTGCGGTCATTGCGTCGCCTGCCGCGAGGGCCGGCCGAACCTGTGCGAGAACATCTACTTCATGGGCTCGGCCTCGAAGACGCCGCACATGCAGGGCGGCTTTGCCAACTATTTTGACGCGATCCCGGCTCAGTGCGTGAAGATTCCAGACCACGTCTCTTATCAGGCCGCGGCTCTCGCCGAACCGCTCGCGGTCTGCCTGCACGCGGTCGCGCGCGCCGGCAACATCGAGGGCAAGCGCGGCATCATCTTCGGCGCTGGTCCGATCGGGCTGCTGACCATGCTTGCCGCGCACCGCGCCGGCATGGCCGACGTCACGGTGGCCGACATCGCGCCGGCGCCGCTCGCTTTCGCGACCAAGCTTGGTGCTTCCCACGTCGAGAACGTCTCGGGTGGGGAAGAGGGCCTGAAGGCGCAGGCCGCGTCGCGTCCCTTTGACGTAGCCTTCGAAGTCTCGGGCACGGCGGCTGGACTTGCGAGCGCGATTGGTATCGTCCGGCGTGGCGGTGTCGTGGTGCAGATCGGCAACCTGCCGGGCGGCCAGATCCCGACGCCGTCGAACGCGGTGATGGCCAAGGAGATCGATCTGCGCGGCTCGTTCCGCTTCGGCTTCGAGTTCATGACCGCAGTGGAACTGATCGGATCCGGCAGCGTCGACGTGCTGTCGCTGGTCACCGCCGAACGGCCGCTGTCGACCGCGCCGGATGCGCTGCGGCTGGCCCTCGACCGCTCGCAGAGCGTCAAGGTCGTGCTGACTGCGAACTGACTTTTGTTTTGACGCGTTTTCTTCACGCGAACCGGTACCCACTTCGCTCGAAAACGCTTTAGGAGAACGCCCATGATGCTCGAGGGATGGCGCTGGTATGGGCCCGATGATCCGGTCTCGCTCGATGACGTCAGGCAGGCCGGGGCGAGCGATATCGTCTCGGCGCTGCATCAGGTGCCGATCGGGGAGGCCTGGACGCGCAAGGCGGTCGAGGAGCGCAAGAATTTCATCGAGAACGGCCAGCCCGGTCGCTCGCAATTGACCTGGTCGGTGGTGGAATCGATTCCGATCCCCGACGATGTCAAGCGCCTCGGCGGCAAGGCGACGAAGTCGATCGAGGCCTGGATCGCGAGCCTGGAGGCGGTGGCTGCCAGCGGCATCAAGATCATCTGCTACAACTTCATGCCGGTGGTCGATTGGTGCCGCACCGATCTTGAATGGGAGCTGCCGAATGGCGCCCGCGCCATGCGCTTCGACCAGGACCGCTTTGCGGCGTTCGAGCTGCATATCCTGAAGCGGCCGGCCGCCGTCCAGGAATATTCGCCTGAGCAGCAGGCGCGCGCGAAAGCGCTGTTCGAGAAGATGAGCCAGGCCGACATCGACTATCTCGTCATGGTCATCGCCAGCGCGCTGCCGGGCTCGACCACTGAGCCGATGACCATCCCGCAATTCCGCGATCGGCTCGAGACATATCGCGACATCACGCCAAAGATCCTGCGGCAGCATCTCGCGGAATTTTTGGCGCGCGTGACGCCGGTCGCCGAGCAGCTCGGGGTGTCGCTGACCCTGCACCCGGACGATCCGCCGCGTCCGTTGTTCGGCCTGCCGCGCATTGCTTCGACTGCCGACGACTATCAGGCGCTGTTCGATGCGGTGCCGTCGAAGGCCAACGGCATCTGCCTGTGCACGGGCTCGCTCGGCGTGCGCGCCGAGAATAATCTGCCTGAGATGGCCGAGCGCTTCGGCCCGCGCATCGCGTTTGCGCATCTGCGCGCGACCAGGCGCGAGGCGGACGGCCTGTCGTTCTACGAGTCCGATCATCTCGATGGCGACGTCGACATGATCGCGGTGCTCAAGGCGCTGCTCAAGGAGAACGCGCGGCGCGCGCCCGACAGGCGGATCGTGTTCCGTCCCGATCACGGCCATCGCATGCTCGACGATCTCGCCGCTACCAAGCGCACCAATCCCGGCTATACCGCGATCGGCCGCCTCCGCGGCCTCGCCGAGCTGCGCGGTGCGATCCGCGCGATCGAGCATCGATAGAGAGGGCAGCGATGCCGCTCCATTTTCGGTGTCATCGCCCGACTTGCGGTGCGGCAACCCGAGCGGCAAGGAGTCAGAACTGCACTTCGCCGGGAATGTCGTCCGCGCCGAGGCCCACGGCCTCAAAACCCTTCAGCATCCATTCGCGGGTCTGGCCCAGCGATCGGTTGTAGTCGGCCCAGGCGCTGAGGAAATCCTTGTAGCGCCGGTCGGCTTCAGCGCGGATGCCCATGTTGGTCGGCAGCGTCAAGAGCGGGCGCGGTACCGCGAGCTCGCCGAGAGTCGGGTTCTTCTTCAAGGTCGCGACCGAGAGCACCGCCAGCGAGATGTTGCAATCGGCCCGCCCGGTTGCAACCGCGAGGACCGCCTCGTTGCGCTCCTTGAAGCCGAGGATGTTCGCCTTCGGGCAATAGCGCCGCGCGATGGTCTCGTGGGTCGAGCCGATGTCGACGGCGATCTTGACCTCGGGCTTGTTGATCTCGGCCCAGGTCTGCGGCTTGGCAAAACCCTTCTTGGTGATCACGGTGAAGGAGTGCACCAGGATCGGCGTGGAGAAGTCGATCACCAGCGAACGTTCCGGCGTTGGATTCACCGCGAAGGCGAGGTCGATCTTGTCGGCCTGCAGGTCCAGGATCTGGTTGCCCCAGGTGGATTCCAGCGTCTCGACCTTGGCCCCTAACTTGGCGGCGATGTCGTTCGCCATGTCGATGCAGGCGCCCGACCATTGATTGGTGGTGAGGTCCTTGTGGAAATAGGGATCCTGGCCGGCGATGACGGCGACGCGCAGCGCGCCGCTCTTCTTGATCCGTTCGAGCGTCGAGCCCGGCGCGGTGTCGGCCCTGGCCGAGCCGGCCCCGGCGATCGCGGCGCCGGCGAGGGCCACGGTGGTGAGTGCGTCCCTGCGATTCATGGCAGTCTCCTGGGCAGTCGCTTCTGGTGAACGGTCAAACCCGGCGTCTGGACTATTTCTGTATTCAGTTTAAAATGCAATACGGTATTTTGAATTGAAACGGGATAGAAAAGCACGTGCGTGCCCTCTTCGTCGATGCCAACGACACCCTTGCCGCGGTGACTGAGAAGCTGCTGCTTGCGGAAAACCTCCCGGTCGTCATCAACCGCAATCCCGCGATCTCGCCCGAGGACCTGCCGCGCCTGCTTGATGGCGCCGAGATCATGATCGTCGATCATACTGCGGTGCCGACGGCGATTGCCGCGACATGTGCCGGCCTGAAGCATGTCGTGTTCCTCGGCACCGGCGCGCGCAGCTACATGAATCCGGAAGAGCTCGGCCAGCACGGCATCTCGGTTCACACCATCAAGGGCTATGGCGACACTGCGGTCGCCGAATGCGCGATCGCCCTGATGTGGGCCTCGGCAAAGAGCTTTGGCGAGATGGATCGCGGCATGCGCGAGGGCAACTGGCTGCGCCGCGACGCAGTGCAGCTCACGGGCAAGACGCTCGGCCTGATCGGCTTTGGCGGCATCGCGGCGGAGGCCGCGCGCATGGCGGCAGGCTGCGGCATGAAGGTGATCGCCTGGAACAGGTCGCCGAAGACGCATCGGGGCGTCGAATTCGTTGCGCTGGAGAAGTTGCTCGCCGAAAGCCATGTCGTCTCGCTGCATCTGCTGCTCAACGACGAGACCAAAGGGTTCCTGTCGCGCGAGCGCATCGCGACAATGCGCCAGGGCAGCATCCTGATCAACACCGCGCGCGGCGCATTGGTCGACGAGGACGCGATGCTGGATGGCTTGCGCTCCGGTCACATCGCCCATGCCGGCCTCGACGTCTTCACCGTCGAGCCGCTGCCGCCGGGCCATCTGCTGACGAAGCTGCCGAACGTGACGTTGTCGGCGCATTCGGCGTTCCGCACCCCCGAGGCGAGCGACAATCTGATCGGCGCGGCGCTCAATCACTGCCGCCGCATCATCGCGGGCGGCCGGTAGTGCAATCATCGAAGCCGGGCATGATGCCCGCGCAGGAGAGGAGGGGCCTTTCGATCTTGCGTGCTCTGCCCGCCTGTCCTACCCACCTCCGAACGAGATTGTGCCAAGATTTCCGTAACGCGCCGCATGCACCGCCAGAGCCAGCAGGGAGCCGTCATGACCATTCGCAACACCCGCACCGGGGGCCAGATCCTGATCGATCAGCTGGTCGCGCAGGGCGTCGAGCGCGTCACCTGCGTGCCGGGCGAGAGCTATCTGGCCGCGCTCGATGCGCTGCATGACAGCCCGATCGACGTCGTGATCTGCCGCGCCGAAGGTGGCGCTGCGATGATGGCGGAGGCCTATGGCAAGCTCACCGGACGCCCCGGTGTCTGCTTCGTCACCCGCGGCCCGGGTGCGACCAATGCCAGCCATGGCGTCCACATTGCGATGCAGGATTCGACTCCGATGATCCTGTTCGTCGGCCAGGTCGACACCGGCATGCGCGAGCGCGAGGCGTTCCAGGAGCTCGACTACAAGGCGGTGTTCGGCTCCATGGCGAAATGGGCGGTCGAGATCGATCGTCCCGACCGCATTCCGGAGCTGGTCGCGCGCGCCTTCCGCGTTGCGATGCAGGGCCGTCCCGGTCCCGTCGTGATCGCGCTGCCAGAGAACATGCTGACCGAGACCGCCGCCGTCGCCGATGCCCTGCGGATCGAGCCGGCGGTGAGCTGGCCGGCGCCTAATGATATCGAGCGTGTCGGCGCGATGCTTGCGAGCGCCAAGGCGCCGCTCGTCATCCTCGGCGGCTCGCGCTGGACTGATGAGGCGACAAAGAGCATCGCGCGCTTTGCCGAACGGTTCGACCTGCCGGTCGCGACGTCCTTCCGCCGCGCCTCGCTGATCGACGCCGATCATTCGCATTATGCCGGCGATCTCGGCATCGGGCCGAGTCCGGGCCTGAAGGCGCGCATCGAAAACGCCGACGTCATCCTGCTCATCGGCGGCCGCATGTCGGAGATGCCGTCCTCATCCTACACGCTGTTCGATATTCCGACCCCGCAGCAGAAGCTGATCCACGTCCATCCGGGCTCGGAAGAGCTCGGCCGCGTCTATCAGCCGGCGCTCGCGATCCAGGCGACGCCGGCCGCATTCGCCGCTGCCGTCGAGACGCTGAAGCCGTCAGGCGCCGTCGCCTGGAAGGGCGAGGCGGCCAAGGCGCATGCCGATTACCTCGCCTGGACCGAGAAGGCGCGCGAGCTGCCGGGCACGTTCCAATACGGCCAGGTCATGACCTGGCTGCGCGACCGCCTGCCGAAGGACGCGATCGTCTGCAACGGCGCCGGCAACTATGCCGGCTGGATCCATCGCCACCACCGTTTCCACAGCTTTGCTGCCCAGCTCGCGCCGACCTCGGGCTCGATGGGCTACGGCGTGCCCGCGGGCGTGCTCGCAAAGCGGCAATATCCGGATCGCGTCGTCGTCGCCTTTGCCGGCGACGGCTGCTTCCTGATGAACGGTCAAGAGTTCGCGACCGCCGTGCAATACGACGCGCCGCTGATCGTGATCGTCGTCGACAATTCGCAATACGGCACCATCCGCATGCACCAGGAGCGCGATTATCCCGGCCGCGTCGTCGGCACGCAGCTCAAGAACCCCGACTTTGCGATGTACGCAAAAGCGTTCGGTGGCCATGGCGAGCGGGTCGAGCGCACGGAAGAATTCGCGCCGGCGTTCGAGCGGGCGCTGGCCTCGGGCAAGCCGGCGATCCTCCACTGCATCATCGATCCACGCGCGATCTCGGTCGGCAAGGATTTCGTGCCGCAGGTGAAGGCGTAGGCGATGCCGGAGGGCCGCCACGTCGCGATCATCGGCGCCGGCGCGGTCGGCGTGATCAGCGCCATCGAGGCGCTGCGCGAGGGCCATCGCGTCACGCTGATCGATCCGGGCGAGCCTGGCGGCGAGCAGGCCGCGAGCTACGGCAACGCCGGCTGGCTCTCCTCGCATTCGGTGATCCCGCCGGCCGAGCCTGGCGTCTGGAAGAAGGTGCCGGGCTATCTGATGGATCCGCTCGGCCCGCTCGCGATCCGCTGGTCGTATCTGCCGAAGGCGCTGCCCTGGCTGATCAGGTATCTGCTGTCGGGCTGGACCGCGGCGCGCGTCGAGAAGACGGCCTTCGCATTGCGCGATCTGCTGAAGGACGCGCCGCTGCTGCACCGGAAACTCGCGGAAGAGGCGGGTGTCCCTGAGCTCATAGAGCGCAACGGCGTGATGCATGTCTTCCCCTCGCGCGGCAATTTCGACAACGATCTCGGCTGGCGCCTGCGCAAGAAGGTCGGCGTCGAATGGCTGGAGCTCAATGCCGACGAGATGCGTCAACGCGAGCCGGACCTGCATCCGCGCTACACCTTTGGTGTCGTAGTGGAAGAGGCGGGCCGCTGCCGCGATCCCGGCGCTTATGTCGCAGCCCTTGCCAATCATGCGATCGCCAGTGGCGCCAAGCACGTGCGGGCCAAGGCGACAGGGCTTAAGCTCAGCGGCAACAAGCTCGTCGCCGTCATCACCGAGACCGGCGAGATCGCTTGCGATGCGGCGGTGGTTGCGGCCGGCGCCCGCTCGAAGCAGCTCACCGCGTCGGTCGGCGATCCCCTGCCGCTCGAGACCGAGCGGGGCTATCACGTCATGATCGAGAACCCGGAATCGGGTCCGCGCAGCTCGATGATGGCGTCCGACGCCAAGATGGTGGTGAACTGGACCAACAAGGGCCTGCGCGCCGCCGGCACGGTCGAGATCGCGGGCCTCGAGGCCGCGCCGAACTGGAAGCGCGCCGAGATTTTGCGCGACAACCTCTTCAGCATGTTCCCGAAGCTGCCGAAGGACATTCCGCCCTCGCGTATCAAGACCTGGTTCGGTCATCGCCCGAGCATGCCCGACGGGCTGCCCTGCATCGGCTACGCGCGCGCCTCGCGCGACATCGTCTACGCCTTCGGCCATGGCCATGTCGGCCTGGTCGGCTCGGCCCGCACCGGCCGTCTCGTCGCTCAGCTCCTGAGCGGCAAGCCGCCGGAGATTCCGCTGGCGCCGTTTTCGCCCACTCGCTTCCTCTGAGGTCGCATCATGACCAGTCCAGCCAACGCATCTTCCCGCATCGCCCGTGGCGGCAAGGCGATCTACGGCGCGCCGCTCGGGATTCTGATGCTGGAAGCGCGCTTCCCGCGCATTCCCGGCGACATGGGCAACGGAACGACCTGGCCATTCCCCGTGCTCTATCGCGTGGTGAGCGGCGCCTCGCCGGAGAAGGTGGTGCTGAAGGGCGCCCCCGGCCTGTTGCCTGATTTCATCGATGCGGCGAAGGATTTGGTGCGGCTCGGCGCCGAGGCCATCACCACCAATTGCGGCTTTCTCTCGCTGTTCCAGAAGGAGATCGCGGCGGCCGTTGGCGTTCCCGTTGCGACCTCATCCCTGATGCAGGTGCCGTGGGTGCAGGCGACCTTGCCGCCGGGCAAGCGCGTCGGCCTCGTCACGGTGTCAGGCTCGACGCTCTCGCCGGCCCATCTCGAAGGCGCCGGCGTGCCGCTCGACACGCCGCTGGTCGGTACCGAGCACGGCAAGGAATTCTTCCGCGTCCTGATCAAGGCCGAGAAGGACGACATGGACGTCGCGCAGGCCGAGCGCGACGTGGTCGAGGCGGGCAAGGAGCTCGTCGCCAAGAACCCCGATGTCGGCGCCATCGTGCTCGAATGCACCAACATGCCGCCCTATGCGGCCGCGTTGCAGGCCGAGGTCGGGCTGCCGGTTTACGACATCTATTCTATGATCACCTGGTTTCATGCTGGACTGCGCCCGCGCGCCTTTGCCTGATTCTGGCTGTCGTAAAGGTCCGAACAGGCTTTGCTAAACGAGTCGTTTGCATTGCCACGGTCCGCACAGCCCCGGTATATTGGATCGTGTTCGAGCATGAATGCACTTGATGATGAGCAACGTGGAACTGGCTTCCGATAGTATCGTCGATCGCGTCTATGAGCAGCTCAAGGCGATGGCCGTGAGCTATGAGTTCAAGCCGGGCGAACGGCTCAACGAGGGTGAGCTCGCCAAGCGGCTCGGCGTCAGCCGCACGCCGCTGCGTGAAGCACTCAACCGTCTCAACACCGAAGGCTTTCTGCGCTTCACGCCCGGCAAGGGTTTCTTCTGCCGCGAGCTCGACGCACATGAGATCTTCGATCTGTACGAGCTGCGCAAGTCGATCGAGGTCGCCGCGGTCCGCCTCGCCGTCAAGCGCGCCAAGGACGAGGACATCGACGCGCTCCTGAAATTCCTCGAAGCCACCGGTCCCGATCCCGGCGAGCGTTCCTCGGTGGAGCTGGTCGAGCTGGACGAGACCTTCCACGAGCGGTTGATGGCGATGTCGAACAATGCCGAGATGCTGCGCGTGTTGCGCAACGTCAACGCCCGCATCCGTTTCGTGCGCTGGATCGACATGGACCGCGTCAACCGCTCGAACACGCAGGCCGAGCACCGCGCCGTGGTCGAGGGGTTGAAGGCGCGGGATGAGGAGGCTTGCGTCTCCGTGCTGGAGAAGCACATCGACCGTCGTCTCGACCGCATCACGGCCGCGATCAAGGAAGGCTACGCGCAGATCTATATGCCGGCGGCAGTGAGGTCTGCGGCAAATTGAGCTTGCGTCACCTCGCCTGTTTGAGGCGCCGTCGACGCATTTGAAACAGGTTGTCATGGCCGGGCAAGCCCGGCCATGCGCCGCGTTCGCTGCCCTCGCGCGATGCTGTCTTTATCAAGAACCGGTTCCGTGCTCATCTCCGCGCGGCGGCCTGACCCGGAGCTCTCGCTCCAGGCCGGCTTGCCGCGAGCAGCTATCCTGGAGTAAGACCATGAAACTATCCGGCAAGGTCGCCGCCATCACCGGCGCGGCGCGCGGCATCGGCAAGGCCTGCGCAAAGAGATTCCTCGACGACGGCGTCAAGGTCGTCATCTCGGACGTCGATGCCGATGGTCTGGCCGCGACGGCCGCCGAGCTCGGGCGGCCGGATGCGTTGCGCACCGTTGTCGGCAATGTCGCCAAGCGCGCCGATGTCGACCAGCTCGTTGCCACCGCTGTCAAAGAATTCGGCCGGCTCGACATCATGGTCAACAATGCCGGCGTCGCCCGCAACCGGGACATCCTCGAGATCTCCGAAGCGGAGTTCGACGAGATTATCGGCATCAACCTCAAAGGCGCGTTCTTCGGCGTGCAGGCCGCTGCAAAGCAGATGATCGCGCAGGGCGGCGGTGGCGTCATCATCAACATGTCCTCGGTGAACGCGCTGCTGGCGATCCCGTCGCTTGCGACCTATGCGATGTCCAAGGGCGGCATGAAGCAGCTCACCTCGGTCGCCGCCGTCGCGCTCGCCCCGCACAATATCCGCGTCGTTGCCGTCGGGCCGGGCACGATCCTGACCGACATGGTGGCGTCGTCGATCTACACGTCGGAGGATGCCCGCAAGACCGTGATGTCGCGTACGCCTGCGGGGCGCGGCGGCGAGCCGAGCGAGGTGGCTTCGGTGGTCGCGTTCCTTGCCAGCGACGATGCGTCGTATATCACGGGGCAGACCATCTATCCCGATGGCGGCCGGCTCATCCTGAACTACACGGTGCCGGTGAAGGATCAGTAGGGCATGCAGTTGCCCCATACTCGCTGTCATCGCCCGGCTTGACCGGGCGATCCAGTACGCCGAGACAGGAGTGATTGACTCGATCGGCCACGGCGTACTGGATGCTCCGCTTTCGCGGAGCATGACAGCGGTTGCTGCGCGGGCTCTGTGCCCCTGATCACTCCGCCGCAACCGTCATCCCATAACCCAGCCGCTTCGAGATCCCGCTCGCGCAATCGCGCAGCGCGTGCGCGATCGGGCTGTCCCAGCGCGCGTCGAATGTGCCTTCCGGGCCCATCGCGGTGATGACCAGCGCGACGTGGCCGGAATGGTCGAATACAGGCGCGGAGAAAGCATTGACGCCGGGCAGGGGATCGCCGAGCGCGCGGGCGAGCCCGTGCTTGCGGACCTCGGCCAACATCTCCGCGACCTTCGTGCCCTTCACCGCGCGTTTCGGATTGTAGCCGACGCCGTGGCGGTCGAGCCCGCTCTCGAGTGCGGCATTGATGGTCTGCTCCGGCAGGAAGGCGGCGAAGGCGCGCCCCGTCGCGGTCTCCAGCAGCGCCATCACCGAGCCTGCACGCATCACGATATGCACGGGCTGGCCGGGCTCTTCCAGCTGCACCACGGTCGGTCCGTGCGTGCCCCAGACCGCGAGCGAGACAGCGTGGCCGATCTGGCTTGCCAGGCTCGCGATCTTCGGCCGTGCGATGCGCACGCCGGACAGGCGCCGCAGGCTGATCAGGCCGAGCTCCAGCGCCAGCGCGCCGATCTCGTAGCGGCCGGTGGTCTCGTCCTGCTCGATCAATCCGATGCGGGAGAAGCTGGCGAGATAAGGATGCGCCTTGGCCGGCGTCATGCCGGCCTCGCGGGCGAGATCACGCAGCATCATCGGCTCGCCGCTCCTGGCGAGCGCGCGCAGCAATTCTCCGCCGACCTCGATCGACTGGATGCCGCGGCTTTCTCTCTTCATGCGCCTCCAATGCGCTCAGGTTTACGCCGCGTCGCGCTTGGCGGCGCTGTCGGCGAGATGACGGCCGGCAATGTAGCCGAAGGTCAGCGCCGGCCCAAGCGTGATGCCCGCGCCGGGATAATTGCCGCCCATGATGCTCGCCATGTCGTTGCCGACGGCATAGAGCCCGGGAATCACCCGGCCGTCGGGGTCGAGCGCCCGCGCGTTCTCGTCGGTGACGATGCCGGCATAAGTGCCGAGATCGCCGACCACCATTTTGATGGCGTAGAACGGGCCGTTCTCGATCGGGGCGACGCAGGGGTTGGGACCGTGCAGCGCATCGCCCTGATAACGGTTATAGGCTCTTGAACCTTTGCCGAAGGCGGCATCCTGTCCTTGCGGCGCCGTTGCATTGAATTGCCCGACTGTCTCGACGAAGGCCTTGGCGTCGATGCCTGCCTTCGCCGCCAGCGCCTCCAGCGTGTCGCCACGCAGGAGGTAGCCGGTATCAAGGTGACGGCCGAGCGGCATCGGAAATGGCGGCACGCAGCCGAGGCCGTACTTCCGCAGCGTGTGGTGATCGCAAACCAAATACGCCGCGATCTCCTCGCCGGGCCTCGCGGCCTTGGTCATGGCCTGGACGAAATCGTGATAGGAATTGCCCTCATTGGCAAAGCGCTTGCCGTCGCGCATCACCGCGATCACGCCGGGCTTGGCGCGGTCGATGAAATGCGGCATCACGCCTTTCGAGCCGTCCTTGCGCGTGGTCAGCGACACCGGCACCCAAGCCGCCGCGTTCGGCAGGCGGTCCTCGATATGCCCGCCGGCACTTTCCGCCAAGCGCAGGCCGTCGCCGGTATTGCCGGTGGGGCCGGGGGAAAAGTGCTCTTTGCCGGTCGGCGCGTGCGGGAACATCCTTTTGCGGCGCTCGACGTCATGCGGAAAGCCGCCGCAGGCGAGCACGACGCCCTGTCGCGCGCGAACGCGCACGTCGCGTCCCTCGCGCGACACGATCGCGCCGGTCACCGTGCCGTTCTCGACCGTCAGCTCGCGCACCGGCGAGGACAGCCACATCGGAATCTTCAGATCCTGCGCGGATTTCGCAAGACGGCCTGCGAGCGCATTGCCGTTGGTCAGCGTCATGCCGCGGCCGTAGCGCAGCACGTCCATGAGATGCCGCGACAGCCGCTTTGCGACGTACACCGCCGAGGTCAGCGACTTCGTCACGCGCATGAAGTGGATGATCTCCTTGCCGGAGCCAAGCATCATGCCGAACACGGTGAGCTCGGGCAGGGGCATCCCGAGTGTCTTGATCTGGTCGCCGAGCTCGCGGCCGTCGAACGGGCGCGTCACCATCGAGCGGCCGCCCTGCGCGCCGCCGGGCGCTTCGGCGTGATAGTCCGGAAACACCAGCGGCATGTCGAAGCGCAGCGCGGTCTTGGTGGTGAAGAAATCGACGGCTTCAGGGCCGGCGCTCAGGAAAGCATCGACGCGCGCGGCGTCAAAATTGTTGCCGGCTTCGTGCCGCAGATAAGTGCGGGCCTGCTCCGGCGTCTCCTCGATGCCATAGGCCTTCGCCAGCGAGGTGCCGGGAATCCAGAGCCAGCCGCCGGAGCGGGCGGTGGTGCCGCCGAAGCGCGCCTCCTTCTCGACGATCAGCACGTCGAGCCCGCGGTAGCGCGCGGTGATCGCGGCCGACATACCGGAACAACCCGATCCGGCCACGAGCACATCGCACTCGTATGTTTCGCTTGCGTTGCGCTCGTTGCCGGCCATATCGGACCTCACTTCTTCAGGAGCGGGCACTTGGACTCGGAGACCGGGCGGAAGGCGTCCTCGCCCTTCACGGTCTTGACGATCTCAAGATAGTCCCAGGGTTCCTTGGACTGCTCGGGCGTCTTCACCTTGGCGAGATACATGTCGCGGATGACGCGGCCGTCCTCGCGCAACTTGCCGCCGTGCACGAAGGTGTCCTCGATCGGCAGCTCGCGCATCTTGGCCATCACCTTGGCCGGATCGTCGCTGCCGGCCGCTTTGATGGCCTTGAGATAATGCAGCACCGAGCCATAGACGCCGGTCTGGATCATGGTCGGCATCACCTTGGTGCGCTCGTAGAACTTCTTGGACCAGGCACGGGTCGCTTCGTCCATGTTCCAGTAGGAGGCCGTGGTCATGTAGGTGCCCTGCGCGGCCTTCAGACCGATCGCGTGCACATCGGTGTCGAACATGAGCAAGCCCACGAGTTTCTGGCCGCCCTGGACCAGCCCAAACTCGCCGGACTGCTTGATGGCGTTGTCGGTGTCCTGGCCGGCATTGGCGAAGGCCACGACGTCGGACTTCGAGCTCTGCGCCTGCAGCGCGAAGGATGAGAAGTCCGCGGTGTTGGTCGGATGCTTGACGCCGCCGAGCACCTTGCCGCCCATCTCGTTGATGAAGCGCGTGGCGTCCCTCTCGAGCTGCTGACCGAATGCATAATCCGCCGTGATGAAGTACCAGGATTTTCCGCCTTCCTTGATCACGGCGGAGGCCGTCACCTTCGACAGCGCGTAGGTGTCGTAGGTGAAGTGCACGGTGTTCGGGCTGCACAGCTCGTCGGTCAGCGAGCTCGCGCCGGGGCCGGAGAGCAGGGCGATCTTGTTGCGCTCGCGCACCATGTTGTGCACGGCGATCGCAATGCCGGAATTGGGGATGTCGACGACGGCATCGACCTTGCCATTGTCGAACCAGCCGCGCACGATCTGCACGCCGACGTCGGTCTTCATCTGGTGGTCGGCGCTGATGATCTCGATCGGCTTGCCGAGCACGGTCGGCCCGAATTCCTCCACCGCCATCTTCGCGGCCTCGACGGAGCCCGGCCCTGAATTGTCGCGGCCCCAACTCGACAGATCCGTCAGCACGCCGATCCGCACCGCATCGTCGGAGACTTGCGCGATAGCGCCCGTGGTCATGGCGGCCGATGTCATGGCCGCGAGGATGGCGCAGGCCCAAAGCCCTCTCATCGTCGTTTCCTCTCTTTTATGGGCCGCTTGGCGCGCCCGGTCTTCCAGCGGCAAATTAGATAATGGCGAATGAGTTTGTCAATGGCGAATGATGGCCGGCGACGGAGGTTCCATGCTGCCGGCTGCGTCGCGGAAACACGTGCGCAGCCTGCTCAACACCCGTCATTGCGAGCGCAGCGAAGCAATCCAGAGTCTTTCACCGGAGAGATTCTGGATTGCTTCGTCGCAAGAGGTCCTCGCAATGACGGGTGGGGAGCAGCGGAGTCCAACACGTTCGTGTCCCGGACGCGCTGCAACGGCTCTTAGCGTTGCGGCGCAGAGCCGGGACCCATGCCGCCCGAATTGCCCAAGAAAGCATGGGCCCCGGCTCTGCAGCGCATCACGCAGCGTCCGGGCGAGAGCGATCAAATGCTCCCTCAGGTTGCAACCGTCCTCGCGATTGGCCATGATGTTTTCCGGAACGTGTGGGGCATGGCATGACGGCAGCAGCGGGGCTCTCTGCTTCGGCGGAGAAATCGACGACGGCGCATGTGGTGTGGGCGAGTGCGCTCGGCACTGCGATCGAGTGGTACGACTTCCTGATCTACGGCACGGCGGCCGCGCTGGTGCTCAACAAGCTGTTCTTCCCGAGCTTCGATCCCTTCGTCGGCACCCTCGCGGCATTCTCGACCTACGCGGTCGGCTTCGTGGCACGGCCGATCGGCGGCGCCATCATCGGGCATTACGGCGACCGGCTCGGGCGCAAGAAGATGCTGGTCGCGACCATGATTGCGATGGGGCTCGGCACCTTCCTGATCGGCTGCCTGCCGACCTACAGTCAGATCGGCATCTGGGCGCCGATCCTGCTCATCCTCCTGCGCTTCATCCAGGGCATCGGGCTCGGGGGCGAATGGAGCGGCGCGGTCGTGATGGTGATCGAGCATGCCGGCAACCGGCGCGGCTTCTACGGCAGCCTGGTGCAGATCGGTTTTCCCGTCGGCGTTGCCGCCTCCACCGGCATCTTCGGCCTGATGACGCAGCTGCCCGAGGCGGACTTCCAGAGCTGGGGCTGGCGCGTGCCGTTCTGGATCAGCATCTTGCTGGTCGGCATCGGTTTCATCGTGCGGCTCAAGCTCGCTGAGACGCCGCACTTCAAGGAGGTGGTGGAGCGCAAGGAGGTGCTGAAGCAGCCGGTGTGGGAAGTGCTCCGGCGGGACTGGCGCAGCTTTCTGCTGGCGATCGGTATCACGGTGTCGGAGGTCGGGCTCGCTTATCTGCTCACGGTCTTCACTGTTGTCTACGCGACCACAAAGCTCGGCCTGCCGCGGCAGGTGATCCTGAACGCCGTGGTCTATGCCGCGATCGTCGAGTTTGCGACGCTGCCGCTTGCCGGCTGGCTCTCCGACATTTTTGGCCGCAAGGCGCTGTATCTCGCCGGCGGCGTGTTCTCGGTGGCGCTGGCATTCCCGCTATTCTGGTTTCTCGACACAAAAGAGCCGGCGCTGATCACGCTCGCGCTGGTCGTGACGATGACGCTGACGCATGCGCTGCTGTTCGGGCCGAAAGCCGCGTTCATGCCGGAGCTGTTTCGTACCCAGGTGCGCTACAGCGGCGCCTCATTAGGTGCCAATGTCGCAGCCGCCATCAGCGGCGGCTTCTCGCCGCTGATCGCAACGGCGCTGCTGGCATGGGCCGGTTCCTACTGGGCGGTGTCGGTCTACATCATCGCGCTATCGATCATCACGATCTTCGCGACCTTGATGGCGCCGGAGACGGCGCGCGATGCGCTGAAATCCTGAGGATAGTTTAGCGGCAGGCGGCCACGTCCTGCATCACCAGAAAGGTGATGCTGGCGGGTGGCAGGCGGATACGTCCTGCGGGTGCAACTCGCGGCGCGAGGCGGGGCAGATCGTCGCGGCCAGTCAGGGCGAGCGTCGTGCCGTTCAGTTGCACGCTCGCGCTCTGGAGCCGGCGCGCCCGAAGCGTGTAGCGGCGGGCCTGCGCCGCCAGCGTCACGGCGTGCGATCCACGTTGCGACATGTTGATGAGGAGCACGGACGCCGCGCCGTTCGTCGTGGGATGACAATGCGCGTAGGCGTGAATCGCGCGCGTCGAGGCCATGCTCGCGTCGAGCACGGTGGTTCCCATCAGGCGATGCCAGAGCAGCGCGGCCCAGTAGTTCGGCCGTGGCCGAAACGTCGTCTCGTCGAGCAGGCCGTAGTCGCTCGCTGCGAGTGTGTTGTGCATCACCACCTGCACGCCGGCCCTGGCCAGGCGACCGAGCTGGTCGAGATAGCGAAAGCTGTCGAGAAAGGTCGCATCCCACGGATTGCCGCCGCAGGCGGCATCTGCGGTCTCCGTCAGCCAGATCGGCTTGCCCGGCTCGAATTCGTCGCGCAGGGCGCGATAGATGTCGAGCGCGGTGTCGGTCCGCGACAACCACTCATTGGATAGCGCCTGGGCCGGATCATCGTGCACGCCGCAGCGGAGCGAGAGCGTGTTGTAATGGTGATAGGAGACGCGATCGAGGCCCACGCCCGATGCGGCGAGCAGATCGCGTGTGCTGATGGCGGTTGCCGAGGATGAGGCGGGCTCGCCGACCGAGCCGGGCCCCGCGATCAATGTCTGCGGCGACGCGCGTTTCATCCATGTGCGAAAGATCCTGAAGTCGCGGCCATATGCATTCGCGTCATACCGGGCCGGCGCGCCATTGCTCGCCGCGAGCGTCGGCTCGTTCATGAATTCAGCGGCGGCGATGCGGCTGTCCAGAGCTCTCGTAAAATCGAGGAGGCGCCGTGCCTGGTCCGGCGACCAGACGCCGTCAGCGTCGCGGCTGCCGGGACTGATCGCGAAAGACGTCACGATCTCCGCATTGGCGGCACGCGCGAACTCAACGACGCCGCGCCATTGCGTGCGGCTGAGCACGGTATCGAAGCCGGCAGGCGGAGCGGCCGGCGCATTGTCGGTGTCGGCGAAAAAGGTCGCGTTGGCCCAGGTGCCGCTCACGCGCAAATAGGCGGGCCCAAGCGCCGCGGCCAGCTTGCGCAGGCGGGTGTTGGCGAGATCGATCGGCACTCGATGAGCATAGCGATCGCCGCGGCCGCCTCCTTGCGCATAGGGTTTCCAGAACCGTCCGCCGGTCACCTCCACCATCTCGATGTTGTAGGACTGGAAGCGCGCGTCGATCGTGCCGATCGCCTTCAATTCGGCCGCCGCGACGGTCTCGCCGCTGGCGGGCGCCATGCCCAAGGTTGCCGCCGCGATCAGCGCAATCGTCACCGCGCCTGTTGCTTCGCGACCGATCCGGTGCGGTCGGGATATTTGCCGGTCATGCACGGCTCGGTGTCTCTTCATGCCCGCCGCGGGTCCACATGTCTCTACCGACAATTCTACCTTAATTGACCTCACCGCCGTCGCCGGGAACTTCCGGAGCACCCGCGCCAAGGCGCCTGGATACTTCTGGGGGGAGCCGAGATGAACCTGACTGCCGATAACCAGCCCGGAGCCCCGAAAAAAATTGTGCTGGCCCCCTTGAAATCGATACCGGTTTTTCTAAGTCGTTTTTCGCCGCGAGAGCGGTGTGCCGGACGCCATATCGGGTCCGGCGCGGGCGCCGGACTGGTCGTCGGATCCGTCTGATACCCTGTCCTGCGCTCCTTCGTATCCATCTTGCTCTTTGGAGGACTTGGTTATGAGGACCAGTTTTGACTTCGCGCCTCTGTGGCGCTCCACCATCGGTTTCGATCACTTGGCCGACCTCGTCGACAGCACGTTGCGCCAGGCGACCGAGGACAACTATCCCCCCTACAACATCGAGCGGTCCGGCGAGGACCATTACAGGATCAGCCTCGCCGTGGCGGGTTTCGGCGCCAACGACATCACCGTCACGGCCGAACAGAACGCGCTCAGCATCGAGGGCAGGAAGCCCGAGACCGCGGCGCGCGAATATCTGTACCAGGGCATCGCCGCGCGTCCTTTCCGGCGCGTGTTCAACCTCGCCGACTATGTCCAAGTGAAGCAGGCGTCCTTCCAGGACGGGCTCCTGATAATCGACCTCGTCCGCGAGGTTCCGGAGGCGATGAAGCCGCGCCGGATCGCGATCACGAGCGGCGCTCCCGCGGCATCGCAGATCGAGCAGAAGAAAGCAGCCTAAGCGCTTGATCAGGCCAATGGCGGAACGCGGCGCGCGGATGCGCGCCCGCGCTCCCGATGCATGGAGGAGACAATCATGGGTTTTCGTGATCTCGTTCCCTGGTCCAGAAACCAGGAGATCGCGCCGACGCGCGACAGTTTCGATCCCTTCCTGACGCTTCATCGCGAGATGAACCGTCTGTTCGACGACGTCTTCCGCGGCTTCGGCGGGACCAGCCTCTCGCCGCTGATGGAGGGCCGTTTCGGGTGGCCGAAAGTCGAGCTCAGCGAGACCGACAAGACGCTGACCGTTTCGGCGGAGCTTCCCGGCCTGACGGAGAAGGACGTCCAGGTCGAGATCGCCAATGGCGTCCTGACCGTACGCGGCGAGAAGAAAGCGGAGCGCAACGGCGAAGGCAGGTACTTCACCGAGCGCTATTACGGCGCCTTCGAGCGGCAGATCCGGCTCGAGGGCGTTGAGGAAGACAAGGCCGAGGCGTCGTTCACGAACGGTGTCCTGACCGTGTCGCTGCCGAAATCCGAGAAGGCGCGCGAAGACGTCAAGCGCATCGCGATCAATACGCACTAGCGTCAAACCGGCGGCGGCGATCTTCGCCGCCGTCTCTTTGTCAACAACCCCGTCCCTTGGAAAGGAGCTTGAGGGAGGCAAGACCAATGTCCAACGTGAATACCAACGCCGGCACTCTCAATCCGCTGTTTCATCCTGCGGCCCATTACGACTCGCCTGCCGACGTGCTGGATGCGGCGGAGCTCTCCACGCCGGAGAAGCGCATCATCCTGTCGTCCTGGGCGTCCGACATGTACGCGGTCGAATCCTGTCCCGCCTTGCGCGAGATTCCCGGCATGAGCCACACGGTCAGGCTCGCCGATATCCTGACCGCCCTGCGCAAGCTCGACGGCGACAATGACAATGACGACCCGCCGCGTGGCGGCGGCGTGCCGATGCGGCTGCGGCGGCCCTGGGCCGCCGCAGAGGGGCAAGGCGCATGATGTTCACGCCCACCGTTCTGGGGCTCGTCCTGTTCGGCCAAGCTTCGGCCGCATGGACCGTGCCGCTTCTGGCCATGCAAGGCTGGATCGCCGCGTCACGCTGCCCTGAGTGAAGCCCCGCGTTCTCCGACATATCCATCCAAGACAAGGCGGCAGGTGAGAAAGGTGAAAGCTGTGCGTTTGTTCTTGCTGGCACTGCTGGTGCTGACGTCTACGGCGCCACAGCCTGCCGCCGGCCAAATTCCCGATTTGAAGACGGGCGGCTCGGTACCGACGTTGGCGCCGCTGGTGCGCCAGGTGACGCCGGCCGTGGTCAACATTTCCGTGCACGGCCGGGTGCGCGAGGACAATCCGCTGTATCGCGATCCGCTCTTCCGCGAATTCTTCGACGTCCCCAGGCAGATCGAAAAGGAGGTCAACGCGACCGGCTCGGGTGTCATTGTCGATGCCCAGCGCGGCTATGTGTTGACCAACAATCACGTGGTCGAAGGCACGTCCGCCGTTCAGATCACGACCAAGGACGGCCGGCAGTTCTCCGCCAAGGTGATCGGCCGTGATCCCCCCACAGATGTGGCGGTGCTTCAGGTCCAGAACCCGGCCGGGCTCAAGGCGCTTGCCTTCGGCGACAGCGACGCGCTCGAGGTCGGCGACTTCGTGCTCGCGATCGGTAATCCCTTCGGTCTCGGCCAGACCGTGACGTCAGGTCTCGTCAGTGCGCTGGGCCGCACCGGCCTCGGCAAGCAGGGGTATGAGGATTTCATTCAGACCGACGCCGCGATCAATCCCGGCAATTCCGGAGGGGCGCTGGTCAGCCTGCGCGGCGAACTCGTCGGCATCAACTCGGCGATCATCTCGCCCGGCGGCGGCAACGTCGGCATCGGCTTTGCCATTCCGGTCAACATGGCGCGCAAGGTGATGGAGCAGATCATCGCCAATGGCCGCGTGGAGCGCGGTCGCATCGGCATCTCGCTGAAAGAGCTCCACCCGTCGGTCAGCAAGGGGGTCACCGAAGGCGCCGTTGTCGCCGAGGTGGCCGCGGACTCCCCCGCGGAGAAGGCCGGCCTGCGGAAAGGTGATCTGATCATCCGAGCAGACGATCGCCCGATCCGCACCGCCGCACAGCTCCGCAACACCATTGGCCTCGCGCGCATTGGTGAGGAAGTAAAGCTGTCACTGCTGCGCAATGGCGCTCCGTTGACTGCGATCGTGAGGATTGCGCCCGCGCTGCAATCGAGCGGCGCTCTGGTAGACGGCAATCGCCTCGTCCGTTGAGGGCGCGGGACCACAAGGTCGTCATCGCGCGTCCTGCAACCGCTGCAATTGCAGGATGAGCGGCGGCCGGCTGCGCTGGCCTGCCTCCCCTGGAGCCGCTGGGCAGCGGAGGCCCTTGAATTGCCGGAGTTCCATCCGCGATTGCCCCGCATTGGGCCACGAACAAACCCGCTGCGGCCATATTTGCGTAAGAGTGATCTTCCGTGAGGGAGGCGCTCCGATGAACAAAGCTTTGATCACTGCCATCGTGCTGCTGGCTGGCGTGCCGGCGAGTGCCGCTGCGCAGGAGCGCGCAGGCTCCGCAGCGTTAGGCGCCGTGTCCGGTGCCGTCGTGCTCGGTCCTGTCGGTGCCGTTGCGGGCGCGGTGATCGGCTATACCGCCGGACCTTCGATCGCGAGGTCCTGGGGCGTCGGCGGTTCGCGATCAGCGCGACATCGGCAGCCGTCACGACGGGAGGCGACCCCGGTGGCGGCGACCACCGCTCCACCGCACACGTACCAGGCGATGGAGGCGAATGGTCAGATGAGAGCTGCGAGCAATCCGCCGGTTCAAGCCGCCCCGGCGGCGCCACCGGCTCAAGCAGCGCCTGTGGCGCCCGCGGAGACCACGCCGCCGCCCGTTCAGGGATTCGATTAAGGCCGGCGGCTTAGGCCGCGGTGGTCTTCGGCCGCAACCGGTCGACCGTCCGCGCGATCAGCGCGGCCACTTCCGGCACCTTTGGCCCAATCCGAAACTCCGGCCCCGCAACGACCACCGAAAGCCTGCGATCGCCGATCGGCAACGGGATCGCCGCGCCGGCGAGATCGCGGCTGTAATCCGCAAAACTCTGGCAGTAACCGCGCGCGATCGAGTTGCGCAGCTCGGTCTCGACCGCTTCGATGCTGATCGGGGTCGAGGGGCCGTATTGCTTGAACTCGATCTTGCGATAGACCGAGTCACGCTCCTCCTGCGAATATTGCAGCAGCAGCGCGCGGCCGCTCGCGGTGGCGTGGATCGGCACGCGATGGCCGATGGTCGCGAAATAGCGGATCGCAGCTTTTGATTCGACGACGTCGATGAACACCGCCATCACGCCGGCCGGCGCCACGATCGAGGCAGTCTCCCCGGTCTCCGCCGAGAGATCGGCGATCAGCTGATGCGTCCACGGCGGCAGCGGCTCGACCTCCGAGATCATCCGCGCCATCGCCAGCCACCGCGGCGTCGGATAGAAGCCGGCGCGCGGCCGCGGTTCGTAAAGATAGCCCTTCTCCGACAGCGTCGCGAGCAGGTTGAACGTCGACGAGCGCGGCCAGCCGAAATGGTCGGCGATCTCGGCAAGCGTCGCCGGCTTCCTCCCTTGTGCGAAGAATTCCATGATCTCCAGGACGTTTGCGGCTTGGCGAACGATCATGCGAGGTTTGCGTCCTAGGGTTGGCCGAGGATCTTCTTCGCTGCGCGAAGATGCGGCTTGTCGATCATTTGGCCGTCGAGCCGCAGCGTTCCGGAATCGGGATTGTTCGCGAAGGCGGCGATCACCTTCTCCGCCCAGGCGCGCTCGGCCTCGGTCGGTTCGAACGCCGCGTTGACGATTTCGACATGCTTGGGATGGATCAGCGCCTTCGCCGAAAAGCCGTCGCGCCGCGCGGCGCGCGTTTCCTGCTCGAGGCCGGCGAGATTGTCGATGTCGGTATAGACGGTGTCGATTGGTGCCACCTCGGCCGCGGCTGCTGCCATCAGGCACAGATCGCGCGCGAGGCGATAAGGGCTGTGGAACACGCCATCGCTCGCCTTCTCGGTCGCGCCGAGCGATGCCGAAAGATCCTCCGCGCCCCACATCAGGCCGGCGAGGCGAGGGGAGCAGTTCTTGTAACTGCCGAGGCCGAAGATCGCGCTTGCGGTTTCCGTCGCAACGCAGACGATGCGCGTCGCGCCGACCGTGATGCCGGATGCCGCTTCCAAGGCTTCGAGCCAAGTGGCGACCTGCCGCACGTCGTCGCCGCCTTGCGATTTCGGCAGCACGATGCCGTCGGGCCTGCCCGGCATCACCGCAGCAAGGTCTGTGAGCGTCATGCCGGTGTCGAGCGCGTTGATGCGGACATAAAGCTGGTGCGGGCCGGGACGGCTCTTCAGCATCGCCCGCGTGAGGGTGCGCGCCTCCGGCTTCTTCTCGGTGACGACGGAATCCTCGAGATCGATGATCAGCGCGTCGGCCTTGCCTTCGCTAGCCTTCTCGAATTTGCGCGGGGAATCGCCCGGCACGAACAGCATCGAACGCATCAGACCGGCCTCTTGTGCATCAACGCCATGCGGCGGCATTTGGCGACGATCTCGTCGTTCTGGTTCAGAGCGTGATGCTCGAATTCGACGATACCGGCTTTGGGCCGCGATTTGGATTCCCGCACCGAGAGTACCTTTGTCGTCGCCCGCAACGTGTCGCCATGGAAGACCGGTTTCGGAAAGGTCACGTCGGTCATGCCGAGATTGGCGACGGTGGTGCCCAAGGTCGTATCATAGACCGTCATGCCGATCATGATGCCGAGGGTGTAAAGGCTGTTGAAAATGCGCTGGCCGAACTCGGTCTTTTCCGAGAAATGCGCGTCGATGTGCAGCGGCTGCGGGTTGAGCGTCAGCAGGCTGAACATGGTGTTGTCCATCTCCGTGACCGTCCGGGTCAGCGGATGCCTGAATTCCTGGCCCACGGAAAAGTCCTCGAAATAAAGTCCGGCCATCGCGGTTTCCTCCCTGTGTCTTGCGATTTGGCCCACGCCTGCGCTTAAGGCGGCGCGGCGAGGTGAACTGCTCTTTGCTCTGCGAGGCTGTCGATCTCCTCGGCCGAGAAGCCCGCCTCGCGCAAAATGTCGCGCCCGTGCTGGCCGAGTGTCGGCGCGGGACCGGCCGGCTCCGGCTGGGTCACGCTCCAGGTGGAGGGCACCCGCATCTGGCGGATGCGCCCTTCCACGGGGTGATCGATCGTCCTGAAGAAACCGGTCGCCTTCAGATGCGGATCGTCCAGAACAGTCTCCAGCGTATGCATCGGCATCACGGGAATGTCGGCGCGCTCCAGCAACTCGCGCCATTCCGCCGTGGTGCGCGTCAGGAAGATGTGGCCGATCTCCTCGTAGATCTCGTCGATGTGCTCGGCGCGTGCGGCGTGGTTGGCAAAGCGCGGCTGGTCGAGGAAATGCGGCGCTCCGATTGCCTCGAAGAAGCTGCGCCAATGCTTGTCGTTGTAGATGAGCACGCAGAGATAGCCGTCGCTGGTCTTGTAGGGGCGGCGATAGCGTGAGAGCAGGCGGGCGTAGCCGCCATGATCGAGCGGGGGATCGTAGGTGAGGCCGCCGAGGTGATCGACCAGCACGAACTCGGTCATCGACTCGAACATCGGCACGTCGATGCGCTGGCCTTGGCCGGTGCGCTGCTGATGCATGAGCCCGCCCATGATCGCATTCACCATCATCAGCCCGACGATGCGATCGGCGATGGTGACGGGAACGTAGCGCGGCGTGCCGTCGCCGGCCGCAGCCAACAGTGTTGGAATAGTGGCGGCGCCCTGGATCAGGTCGTCATAGGCAGGCTTGGCGGCATAGGGACCCGACTGGCCATAGCCGAATGCGCCGACATAGATGAGCGACGGATTGATCGCGGCCAGCGTCTCGTAATCGAGCCCGAGCCGCGCCATCGCCTGCGGGCGCACATTGTACACGAGCGCATTGGCGCGCTTGGCCAGCCGCAGCAGCGTGTCGCGGCCTTCCGCCTTCTTGAGGTCGAGCACGATGCTGCGCTTGCCGCGATTGGCGTTGTGGAACATCCCGCCCATTCCAGGCACGCGGCCAGGACCGATCTGGCGAACGATGTCGCCCTCGGGGCTTTCGACCTTGATGACGTCGGCACCCATGTCCGCCAGCACCTGGGTCCCGTACGGGCCCATCAGCACCGAGGTCAGGTCGAGAATGGTGAAGCCGGCGAGCGGTCCCATGGGTCCCCGTTGGATGAATTCACATACGTGGAGTTAGAGTTCAGAAAAGCGCGGTGTCAATTCGGCGGGCATTCCCAGCGAATGCATAGCGCCATGTTGAATTCATATGCTTGACAGACAAATTCACATATATGTACGTTTTCCTCAAGCAAGAAACGGACGAGGGAGCCGAACGGTGCAGCAGCGGGCTGCTGCCGCCTTCGGCGTGGGGACGCGTCAAGGAGAACCAAATGAGGAAGAACCTGGTCTGGGCTGTCGCCGCGCTCGCGCTTTCGCTGCCGGTCTCGACATTTCAGGCGCGGGCGCTCGAGCTGAAGGTCGCCGATAGCTTCCCCGCCGGCCACTATCTCGTCCGCCTGCTGCTCAAGCCCTGGATGGACGACGTCACGAAACGCACCAACGGCGCGGTGACCTTCACCTATTATCCGAACCAGCAGATCGGCAAGGCGGCCGACATGCTGCGTCTGACACAGTCGGGCGTGGTCGACATCGGCTACATCGGGCCGTCGTATGTTTCCGACAAGATGCCGCTGTCGGAAGTCGCGCAATTGCCGGGCGCGTTCGCGACCAGCTGTCAGGGCACGCTCGCCTATTGGAAGACCGCGCGCGACGGCATCTTGGCCAAGCAGGAATACGCCCCGAACAAGATCAAGCTGCTGATGGCCGTTGTGCTGCCGCCCTATCAGGTGTGGACCGTCAAATCGAAGGTCGAAACCACCAGGGACATCCAGGGCCTCAAGCTGCGCACCACCGGTGGCGCGCAGGACCTGACGCTGCGTGCGCTCAACGCCGTGCCGGTGCGCATGGCCGCGCCCGATGCCTATGAGTCGCTGTCGCGCGGCACCATGGATGGCCTCTTGTTCCCGCTCGACAGCGTCGTGTCCTACGGCCTCGACAAGCTGGTCAAGCACGCCACCGAAGGCGTCAGCTTCGGCAGCTTCATCGTCGCTTACTCGATCAACCAGTCGGTCTGGGACAAGCTGCCCGACGACGTCAAGAAGGCGATGAACGAGGCCTCGGAGGCGATCACGCCAAAAGCCTGCGCCGACGTCGACAAGGAAGGCGAAGTCACCAAGAAGCACATGCAGGACGAAGGCGTCAGCTTCGATCCGCTGCCGGAGGCGACCCGTGCCGAGATCAAGGACAAGCTCAAGGACGTCGGCAAGCAGTGGGCCGGCGGGCTCGACAGCCGCGGCAAGCAGGCCTCTGCGGCGCTGAAGGAGTTCGACGACTTGCTCGCCGCCGGCAGCAAGTAATCCCACAACGAAGAGGGAGGCGCGAAGTGATCGAACGGGCAGGGCAAGTGCTCGGCGCGCTGGAGCGCGCGCTGACGGTGATCGCGGTGGTGTTCCTGTTCGTGATCATGCTGCTGGTCGTGACCGACGTGTTCATGCGTTACGTGCTGAACAGCCCGTTCGCCTTCACCTACGATCTGATCGGGCTCTATCTGCTCGCCGGCGTGTTCTTCTTCACGCTGTCGGATGCCTTGCGTGAGCATGCCCATGTCGGCGTCGACATCCTGCTGTCGCGCTTCTCGCCGTCGGGACGGCGGCTGTCCGAGATCGTCACCGCGCTCGCCGGCCTGTTCGTGTTCGTCCTGATCTGCAAGGTCGGTTTCGAGCGCGCGCTGGAGAATTACGAGCAGCACGACGTGCTCTCGGGCGCGATCCCCTGGCCGACCTGGATCTCGGCGGCGCTGGTGCCGTTCGGCTGCGGCGTGCTGGTGCTGCGGCTGGCGCTCCAGCTCGTCGGCAACGTGCTGAGCCTCGTCAGCGGCCGCGACCTCTATCCGCTGCCGCCGGTGACCGGCGTCGGCGAAGCACGCAGTTTCGAGTAACGGCAGGCCTCCATGACACCTTTCATCGTTCTCGCCCTGCTGTTTGGCCTGCTCGCGCTCGGCACGCCCGTCGGCTTTGCCATGGCCTTTTCCGGCTCGGTCGGCCTCGTCATGGTCGGCGGCTGGTCCACGCTGTTCGGCATCTTGCAAACCGCGCCGCTCTCGACCGTCTCGTCCTATGAGCTGATCACCATCCCGATGTTCCTCCTGATGGCGGATCTGGTGCTGCTGTCGGGCGTGGCGGACGATCTGTTCAAGACCGCCTCGGCCTGGGTCGGCCGCATTCCCGGCGGCCTCGGCATGGCGACCGCGCTCGCCGGCGCCGGTTTCGGCGCGATCTGCGGCACCTCGACAGCCTCCGCCGCGACGCTGTCCTCGACCAGCCTGCCTGCAATGATCCGCCAGGGCTATGAGCCCAAGATGGCCGCGGGCGTGGTCGCGATCTCAGGCACGCTGTCGATGCTGCTGCCGACCAGCGTCGCGCTCGTCATTTTCGGCCTGCTGGCCGAAGTGAATATCGGCAAGCTGCTGATCAGCGGCATCATCCCGGCGATCCTCGTCACCATCACAATCATGGCGACGATCTATTTCCTGGTCTGGCAGGATCCTTCGCGCGCACCGGCCGCGAAGTCGGTGCCCTGGCGCGAGAAATTCGCACTGCTGTGGCAGGTTTCGCCCATGGTGGTGCTGTTCTCGATCGTGACGGGCACGATCTATCTCGGCGTCGCGACGCCGACGGAAGCGTCGGCCTTCGGCGCGTTCGGCGCCTTCCTGCTCGCGATCGCCAAGGGCAAGATCACGCCGACCTCGCTCTACAAGACGCTGCTGCGCGCATGTCACGGCACCTGCATGATCATCATGATCCTCGTCGGCGCCTCGATCTTCGGCTATTTCTTCACGCTCACCCATGTGACGCAGGATCTCGTCGCATGGATCGGCAGCTTGCCGACCTCGCGGTGGGTGATCATCACGCTGATCCTGTGCGGCTACATCGTGCTCGGCTCGTTCATGGACCAGATCGCGATCCTGGTGCTGACCGTGCCGATCGTGCTGCCGCTGATCAAGACGCTCGGCTTCGACCCGATCTGGTTCGGCGTCATCAAGATCGTCACCGCCGAGGTCGGCATGATCACGCCGCCGGTCGGGCTGAACTGCTTCATCGTCGCCCGCTACGCCAAGCGGCCGGTGGCGGAGGTGTTCCACGGCACCTTTCCGCACTTCGTCGCGCACCTGATCGCGATTGCGATTCTGGTGGCGTTTCCGTCCATCATCCTGTGGCTGCCCTCGCAGATGGGGCGCTGAAGCGCGACGAGATCAGGATGAATCATCATCGCGCTTTAGCTTGTTGTTTGCGCATGATCCGGAAAACCGCTGCGCACTTTTCCGGATCATGCTTTAGGATCGGAGCCCGGCTCCCCAGAAGGAGATCAAGAACATGGATTTCGCGCTCACCGATCAGCAGGAAGCTATTCGCGATGCCATCGCGAAAATCTGCGAAGGCTTTCCCGATGCCTATTGGCTGAAGAAGGACCACGACGGCGGCTTCCCGCACGATTTCCACAAGGCGCTGGCCGATGCCGGCTGGCTCGGCATTTGCGTGCCGGAGGAATATGGCGGCTCCGGGCTCGGCATCACCGAGGCGGCGATCATGATGCGCACGATCGCGGAATCCGGCGCCGGCATGTCGGGCGCCTCCGCGGTGCATATCAACGTGTTCGGCCTCAATCCCGTCGTCGTGTTCGGCACCGAGGAGCAGCGCAAGCGCATGCTGCCGCCGATGGTCGAGGGCCGCGAGAAGGCGTGCTTCGCCGTCACGGAGCCCAACACCGGCCTCAACACCACCCAGCTCAAGACCCGCGCTGTCGCCAAGAACGACCGCTACATCGTCAACGGCCAGAAGGTGTGGATCTCGACCGCGCAGGTCGCGCACAAGATCCTGCTGCTGGCGCGCACCACGCCGCTGGAGGAGGTGCGCTCGCCAACCCATGGCCTCAGCCTGTTCTACACCGATTTCGACCGAAACAGGATCAAGGTCCACGAGATCGAGAAGATGGGCCGCAAGATCGTCGATTCCAACGAGCTGTTCTTCGAAGACTTTGAAATTCCGATGGAGGACCGCATCGGCGAGGAGGGCAAGGGTTTCCAGTACATCCTCGAAGGCATGAACCCCGAGCGGATCCTGATCGCGGCGGAAGCCGTCGGGCTCGGCAAGCTCGCGCTCTCGCGCGCGACCGAATATGCCAAGACGCGCATCGTGTTCAGCCGTCCGATCGGCAAGAACCAAGGCATCCAGCATCCGCTCGCGGTGAACTGGGTCGAGCTCGAGGCGGCCTGGCTGATGGTGATGTCGGCAGCGTGGCAATACGACAAGGGCATGCCCTGCGGCGCCGCGGCCAATGCCGCGAAATATCTGGCGGGCGAAGCGGGCTTCTCGGCCTGCGAGCAGGCGGTGATGACTCATGGCGGTTTTGGCTATGCCAAGGAATTCCACGTCGAGCGCTATTTGCGTGAAGTGCTGATCCCACGCATCGCGCCCGTCAGCCCGCAGCTCGCGCTCAGCTTCATTGCGGAAAAGGTGCTGGGGCTGGCGAAGTCGTATTGAGGCTACGATGCCCGAGAAGGCGTCGCCGATCGACTTTATCGGCCTGATCCGCGAAGGCGATCTCGTGGTATGCGGACAGGCGACGGCGGAGCCGACCACTCTAACAGAGGCGCTGGTTGCGCAGGCCGGGCATCTGCCCGCCTTCCGCGTGATGGTCGGACCGATCTTCTCGGAGACGTTCTCCGCGGCTTGCGCGCCGAACATCTCGTTCCGGAGCTATGGCGTGATCGGCAATGCGCGGCGGCTCGCGAAGGCTGGGCGCCTCGACGTGATTCCGAGCAACTACAGCGCCTTCTGTGCTGACTTCGCCGCGCGCCGCCATCAAGCCGATGTCGTTCTGGTGCAACTTGCGGAGTCCGGGGGACGGCTCAGCGCCAGCCTCTCCAACGATTACGTCATCGATGCCGCGCGCGGCGCGCGCCTCGTCATCGCCGAGATCAATCCGGATGCACCCTTCACGTTCGGCGCGGACTGGCCGGAGGACGTGCCGATCCATGTGCGTGTGCCTGCTCGCCGTCCGCCGGTGGAATTGGCCTCACCGCCTCCGGATGACCTCTCGCGGCGCATCGCCACCCATGCCGCGAGCTTGATCGCCGACGGCAGCACGCTCCAGTTCGGCGTCGGCCGGATTCCGGATGCGATCCTGTCCTCGCTAACCCATGCGCGCCATCTCGGCATCCATTCCGGGCTGATCAACGACGCCGTTGTCGACCTCGTCGAGTGCGGCGCGGTGACGAATGCGGAGAAGGGGATCGATGCCGGGACCACGGTCACCAACCAGGTGATCGGCACGCAGCGACTCTATCGCTTCGTTCACGAAAACAAGTTGGTTTCGGTGCGGCCGACGTCCTACACGCACGGCCAGATCGTGCTGGCGCGGGTCAACAGGCTGGTCGCGATCAATTCGGCACTTCAAGTCGGGCTGGATGGCGCCGTGAATTCCGAGACGCTCAACGGCGTTGCGATCGGGGCGATCGGCGGCCAGCTCGATTTCGTGCGCGGAGCCAATGCGTCTCCCGGCGGCAGAGCCATCATCGCGCTGCCGGCGAGGGCGTCCGACGGCACCAGCCGTATCGTCGCCCATGTCGAGACGGTAACGACACCCCGTGCCGATGTCGACGCCATCGTCACCGAATGGGGCATCGCGGAGTTGCGCGGCTGCGACCTTGCCGAGCGTGCGCGCCGCCTGATCGCAATCGCGGCGCCCGGGCACCGGGACGCGTTGTCGGCACTGCTTCGCGCCGCGCGCTAGGCGCCTCACTTGAGTCTGGCGAGCGTCCAAGACGAGATCGTCGAGGAGGTGACCGCCTATTCGGCCGCGATCCGTTCCATCGCCATGGCACGAAGCCGGGCGCGCTGGATCTTCACGCCATTGGCGCTGTCGGTGACCGGGAATGCGTCGACGAGATAGATCCGGGCCGGCACCTTGTAGCCGGCGAGCCGCTCGCGTAGCCGCGCGGTCAGCGCCGCCTGCTGCGGCGGCTCTGCAGCCGCAATCACGAAGGCGACGCAGCGCGCCTGGCCCTTCAGATCCACCGCGACGACCTGGGCATCGGCCACGCCTGGGCAGGATTTGAGCTCGTCCTCGATCTCGCCGGGCGCGACGAGAAAGCCGCCGAGCCGCATCGCGTCGCCCGCGCGGGTCTCATAGACGAAGGCACCGTGGCCGCGCAGGCGGCCGATGTCGCCAGTGCGGAAGAAGCCGTCCGCGGTGATCGCATCCGCGGTAGCCTCGGGATTGTTGAAATAGCCGAGGAAGCGCGAGGGCGCGCTGATCTCGATTTCGCCGGACACGCCGTGGGCGGCGAGCTCGCCCGTCTCGGTGTCGCGCACGCGCACTTTTGCGTCAGGCGACATTGGCCAGCCGCCGCCTTCGATGCGGTCGGCGAAGGTATCGCTGCCGCGGGCAATCGAGAACAGCGCCTGTACCTCGCTCGAGCCGTAGAGGCCGAACAGCTTCATGCCGCGCGCTTCGGCCTCTGTGGCCAGCTCGCGCCAGCCGGGCTGGAATGCGGCGAAGCCGCAGATTTCGAGATGCGGGAACGGCCGCGGTGCCTCGGTCAGCGCGAGGATGCGGCGGAACATCTCGTCCGAGCCGAATGAATGTGTGATCTTGTGCTCACTGAGGATCTTCAGCGCCGGTGCCGCTTCGAAAGCGTCGAGCACATGGATGGTCGCGCCCGCGGCGATGAAGCCGAGCAGGCTCGTCATGCCGAAGGTGCCGCAGAACGGCAACATGGCCAGCAGCGAATGGCGCTGCGGATCGAGCTGGAGCGCATTGGCAACGGAGACGGCGTGGCTCGCCAGCGTCCGCTGCGAATGTGCAACGAGCTTTGGCCCCTTGGTCGTGCCCGATGTGGTGTAGAGCAGCACCGGTAGGTCGACGTTGTCCTGAGCCGGCGGGGCAGGTGGATGGACCTTATCGAAGGCATCGAAGCGCAGGCACGGCCACTGCGCGGGAATCCTGTCCGCACCGACCACGGCAAGCTGTTGCAGCGCGGGGACCTCGTCCTTGGCGATGCCGGGGAGGATGGCGGCGAAATCGATCGAGCGAAACGCGGCCTCGACCACCATTAGCTTCGCGCCGGAGACGTTGAGCAGATGCGCGACCTCCGCGCTGCGGTAGCGCGTATTGACGGCGGCGACGATTGCGCCGAGCCGCGCGGCGGCGAACAAAAGCGCGATCCATTCGACCCGGTTGACCAGCCAGACCGCAACGACATCGCCCTTGCCGATGCCTTGCGCGGCAAGCCACGCAGCGGCCTGCTCGACCTTCGCCGAGAATTCCGCGCGCGAGATCGGTGTGCCGTCGAACACGATGGCGGGCTCGGCAGCCGCAGGGCGGATCAGCGATTGCAGCGAAAAATCGTTGGCGCTCATGGCAACCGGAGTAACCCGGCGGGGTGCAGCTGTCTACTTGGTGCCGAACATCCGGTCGCCGGCGTCGCCCAGGCCCGGCACGATGTAGCCGTGGTCGTTGAGCCGCTCGTCGATCGCGGCGGTCCAGACCGGCACGTCGGGATGCTCGCTCTGGAACTGCGCGATGCCCTCGGGCGCCGCCAGAAGGCAGACGAAGCGGATGTCGCGGGCGCCGCGCGCCTTGAGCAGGGAGGCGCCGGCGCAGGCCGAGTTGCCGGTCGCCAGCATCGGATCCATCAGGATCACGGTACGGTCGGACAGGTCCTGCGGCGCCTTGAAGTAATATTCCACGGCCTGCAATGTCTCGGGGTCGCGATACAGCCCAATATGGGCGATGCGCGCCGATGGCATCAGCGCCAGCATGCCATCGAGGAAGCCGACGCCGGCACGCAGGATCGGCGCCAGCGTGAGCTTCTTGCCGGCGATCTTCGGCGCCCGCATCGGCGCGATCGGCGTCTCGATCTCGACCAGCTCCAGCGGCAGATCGCGCGTCACCTCGTAGCACAGCAGCATCCCGATCTCGTTCAGGATCTCGCGAAAGCTTTTGGTCGAGCGGTCCTTCTCCCGCATCAGGGAGAGCTTGTGCTGGACCAGGGGGTGGGCGACGACATGGACGTTGCTGCTCATGAAACCGCTCTACACGGTTCCGTGAAATTGCGCCAGATCGGCCGGGTTTTTTCCGCGGGATACGCGGCCCCAGGCGGGCATCGCAGCCGCCATGCAGGCGCGGCTGCTTGCCTCGTAGGCAGCCATGGTCAATTCGCGGTCGAGATCCTAGACCCCGAGCCCGCGGGCCAGAAGCGTGATCACGAGCGTCAGGACCGCGCCCCAGATCAGGCTCAGGGTCATGGTCAGGATCGTCGTCGTGACCGCGTGCTCGAGATTTCCCTTGAGGAGCTGCATGCTAGCCGTCCGCCACCGCGGTGAGGCGCACACCGAGCAGCAGCGCACTCATCAGGGCAACCAGGATGGCGATCTTGAGTTCGATCATGTCGGCTGCCTCCTGGTCATGCGCGCCAGGTGCCGCATGGCTCCCTGCGCCAGCGCGATCAGCAGATTGCCGCGGTTCTCGACGTCGAGCTCGATCGTCTCGGTGGGCTCACACATTTGCAAGGTCATGGAGACCTCCCCGCGGCTCAGGCGTGCAGGTGCCAGACGTAGATTGCCGTCTTCAGCGCAATCAGCGCGGTGAGCACGCTAGCCATCGAGAGCAGGGTCAGCGCGCCGAGTGCGAGGCGCTTGAGCTGCGCCTTGCGTTCGGTTGACAGCCGCGCCGGGCGTTCGACGTGGAAGGGCCGGTCAAGGCCATGTGTCAGCATCGACATGTTGGAAGTCCTTGTCCTTGGCGCGGCGAGACGGCCGCTCCAATCTGCCGCTTATGATGTCCAGCGCTGCGTAGGATTGCGAGATGACCGCCGGGGTGCCGGCATAGGAATCGCATAAAGACGCCGACCGCCGCCGCGGCGTGTTCGGGGATTGCGGCAAGCTTGAACCCGTCGATCTAGCCGAAGTTTTCACACGCGGCCGGCACGTAGACCGGATCGAGGGTCTGGCGCACCGAGGGAACGCTCGGCCGGGAGGATTCGACTTGCAGCGCCTGGACCTCGACGAACGCGGACAGGAGGGCGATCGCAAGATCGCCGTGGCGTCCCTCGACGGCCGCGTCCAGCCAGTCAGGCAGCTCGCGTTCGCGCGAGAGCGCGCAATGCCATTCACCTTCATCATAGGCGATGCGGCGGGCCTGCCAAAGCGGCAGCTCGATCTCCATCAGTGCGAGCGCGGCATCGGTCCAGGCCTCCGCGTCGATCAGGCGCATGAGGCGCGCGGTACGCTGGCTCCGGCCGAGCGAAGGAAGCCGCCTGCAGGCGTGGTCAATGATGTCGAGCATCAGCAGCCGCGTCATCGCATGTGCATTGCCCAGACGCTTGCCAAGCGACGGCGGGTCGTAATGGCGGCAAGCGGCGATCATGTCAGGCCTCCTGGAATGGGTGTCGGTCAGTCGGCCGGCATCTCCAAGATGGCTGGAACGGCATTTGAAAGCGAGATGAGGAGGAGGCGAGAGATATAGGCATTTCATAAAGGCACGGGGACCGCCGGACCGGGCGCGCGGCCGTCTCCGGCCAATACCCGGAGTGCCTCGCCAGTGTCATTTCGGCCAGCTCAACCACGGCCGGTCTTTATGGGATTCCTATAAGGTCGCGAGAAGGCTCATCTCGAAAACCTATGCGCGTGATGGCACCTCGATGCGGTGAAAGCTCCGGCCGATCGCCGGAGTCATGCATTGCATTGGCGCGGCGCCGGCCGGATCCAGAGAGGGCCGGATATTCGTCGCGCAACGAGGAGCAATCCCATGATGGACATTCTCATGCTGGCGCTGGGCTTCGTCTTCTTCGCCCTTGCGATCGGCTACACCTATTCCTGCGAACGGCTGTGAGGGAGCGGACCATGATCTTCGACTATATCCTCGCCGGCGCCGTCTCGTTCGGCCTCCTGGTCTATCTCACCTATGCGCTGCTGCAGCCGGAACGGTTCTGAGCCGTGTTGCTGCTTGTCGAATTGCTGCTGGCCGACGTCCTCCTCGTCGCCGGCCTGCTCGTGCTGTTCCTGCCGCTGCTGCGCAGGACGGAAAGCCTGAAAGGTTGATTCCATGACCATGATCGGTTGGCTCCAGATTATACTCTTATGCCTCATCATCGTCGCGCTCACGAAGCCGCTGGGCGGCTACATGACGCGCGTTTTCAATGGCGAGCGGACCTTCCTGTCGCCGGTGCTGCGCCCGATCGAGGCCGGCATCTACTGGATCTCCGGCGTCGACGAGAGGCGCGAGCAGCATTGGCTGACCTACACGGTCGCCATGCTGCTGTTCCATGTCGGCGGCTTCCTGATCATCTACGGCGTGATGCGGCTTCAGGCGATGCTGCCGTTCAATCCGGCAGGCCAGGGCGCGGTTGCCGAGGATCTCTCCTTCAACACGGCGATCTCCTTCATCACCAACACCAACTGGCAGAACTACGGCGGCGAGAGCACGCTGTCCTATCTCGTGCAGATGCTCGGCCTGACGCACCAGAACTTCCTGTCGGCCGCAACCGGCATCGCGCTCGCGGTGGCCCTGATCCGCGGCTTCTCGCGCGCCTCGGTGCGCACCGTCGGCAATTTCTGGGTCGACGTCACCCGCATCACGCTCTACGTGCTGCTGCCGATCTGCGTAGTCTACGCGTTGTTTCTCGTCTGGCAGGGCATGCCGCAGACGCTCGGCCCGTATGTCGAGGCGACGACGCTCGAAGGCGCCAAGCAGACCATCGCGGTCGGTCCCGTTGCCTCGCAGGTTGCGATCAAGATGCTGGGAACCAATGGCGGTGGCTTCTTCAACGCCAACGCTGCGCATCCCTTCGAGAACCCGACCGCGCTGTCGAATTTCGTACAGATGCTGTCGATCTTCCTGATCGGCGCCGCCATGACCAACGTGTTCGGCCGCATGGTCGGCAACCAGCGCCAGGGCTGGGCGATTTTGGCCGTGATGGGCGTGCTGTTCGTGGCCGGCGTCGCCGTGACCTTTTGGGCTGAAGCGCACGGCACCTCGACCATGCAGGCGCTGGGTCTGACCGGCGGCAACATGGAAGGCAAGGAGGTGCGCTTCGGCATCGTCGCGTCCTCGTTGTTCGCGGTGATCACGACAGCGGCCTCCTGCGGCGCGGTCAACGCCATGCATGACAGCTTCACCGCGCTCGGCGGCATGATCCCGCTGATCAACATGCAGCTCGGCGAGATCATCATTGGCGGCGTTGGCGCCGGTCTCTACGGCATGCTGCTGTTCGTCGTGCTCGCGATCTTCGTCGCAGGCCTGATGGTTGGCCGCACGCCGGAATATGTCGGCAAGAAGATCGAGGCGCGTGAGGTCAAGATGGCGATGCTGGCGATCCTGGTGCTGCCGCTGATGTATCTCGGCTGGACCGCGGTCGGCGTGGTCTACCCGGCAGCGGTGGCCTCGATGGCCAATGCCGGCCCGCACGGTTTCACCGAGGTGCTCTACGCGTTCACCTCGGCAACGGGGAACAACGGCTCGGCGTTTGCGGGCCTCACCGGCAACACCTTCTTCTACAACCTCACGCTCGCATCCGCGATGTTCGTCGGCCGCTTCTTCATGATCGTGCCGGCGATGGCGATCGCGGGCTCGCTCGCGGCCAAGAAATCGATCCCGCCGTCGGCAGGTACCTTCCCGACCACGGGCGGGCTGTTCGTCGGTCTCGTCGTCGGCGTGATCCTGATCATCGGCGGCCTGACCTTCTTCCCGGCGCTCGCGCTCGGCCCGATCGTCGAGCACCTCGCGATGAACGCCGGCAACGTCTTCTGATTGGTTCGGAGTGACCTCCATGGAAACGATGAAACTGCAAAAGCGCGCCCCGATGTCGGCGATGCTCGATCCCAAGATCGTGCTCCCGGCGATCCGCGCCTCCTTCACCAAGCTCGATCCGCGGCTGATGGTGAAGAACCCGGTGATGTTCGTGGTCGAGATCGTGGCCGCGCTGACCACCGTGATCTTCCTGCGCGATGTCGCGACGGGAGGTGCCGGCCTCGGCTTCACCTTCCAGATCATCCTCTGGCTCTGGTTCACGGTGCTGTTCGCCAACTTCGCCGAAGCCGTCGCCGAAGGCCGCGGCAAGGCGCAGGCCGACTCGCTGCGCAAGACGCGCACCGAGAGCCAGGCCAAGCTGCTGACCGGTGCAGGCGAGGCCTTCAAGCTGGTGCCCGGCACCAGCCTGAAGGTCGGCGACGTCGTGTTGGTCGAAGCCGGCGATACCATCCCCTCCGACGGTGAGGTGATCGAGGGCGTCGCCTCCGTCAACGAGGCCGCCATCACCGGTGAGTCCGCGCCCGTCATCCGCGAATCCGGCGGTGACCGCTCGGCGGTGACGGGCGGCACGCAGGTGCTGTCCGACTGGATCCGCGTGCGCATCACGGCGGCGCAGGGCTCCACCTTCATCGATCGCATGATCAAGCTGGTCGAGGGCGCCGAGCGCGCGAAGACGCCGAACGAGATCGCGCTCAACATCCTGCTCGCCGGCCTCACCATCATCTTCGTGTTCGCAACCGTCACGATCCCGAGCTATGCAGCCTATGCCGGCGGCTCGATCTCGGCGATCGTGCTGGTCGCGCTGTTCGTGACGCTGATCCCGACCACCATCGGTGCGCTCTTGTCGGCGATCGGCATCGCCGGCATGGATCGCCTGGTGCGGTTCAACGTGCTGGCAATGTCGGGCCGCGCAGTCGAGGCCGCCGGCGACGTGGACACGCTGCTGCTGGACAAGACCGGCACCATCACCCTGGGCAACCGCCAGGCCACCGCGTTCCGCCCCGTGCGCGGCGTCACCGAGCAGGAGCTCGCCGACGCAGCCCAGCTCGCCTCGCTTGCCGACGAGACCCCGGAGGGCCGTTCCATCGTCGTGCTCGCCAAAGAGAAATACAGCATCCGCGGTCGCGATATGGCCGAGCTTGGTGCCACCTTCATCCCGTTTACGGCGCAGACCCGCATGAGCGGCGTCGATGCCGGTGGCTCGTCGGTGCGCAAGGGCGCGGTCGATGCCATGCTCAACTACGTCAGCGGCGGCGCGCCGCTGGCCGTCGCCTCGGGCAATGCGGCCCGTGTCATCCAGCCCGCGCCGCTTTCGGAGGTTGGCCGCGAGATCCAGGCCATTGCCGACGAGATCTCGAAAGCCGGCGGCACGCCGCTCGCGGTCGCGAAGGACGGCAAGCTGCTCGGCGTCATCCAGCTCAAAGACATCGTCAAGGGCGGCATCCGCGAGCGCTTTGCCGAACTGCGCCGCATGGGCATCCGCACCATCATGATCACCGGCGACAACCCGATGACCGCAGCTGCGATCGCGGCGGAGGCTGGCGTCGACGACTTCCTGGCGCAGGCAACGCCCGAGGACAAGCTCAAGCTGATCCGCGACGAGCAGGCCAAGGGCAAGCTGGTCGCCATGTGCGGCGACGGCACCAACGATGCGCCGGCGCTCGCGCAGGCCGACGTCGGTGTCGCCATGAACACCGGCACGCAAGCGGCCCGCGAGGCCGGCAACATGGTCGATCTCGACTCCAACCCGACCAAGCTGATCGAGGTGGTCGAGATCGGCAAGCAGCTCTTGATGACGCGCGGTGCGCTGACGACGTTCTCGATCGCCAACGACGTCGCCAAGTACTTTGCGATCATCCCGGCGATGTTCCTGGCGTTCTACCCGCAGCTCAACGTGCTCAACATCATGAACCTGTCGAGCCCGCAGAGCGCCATCCTGTCGGCGATCATCTTCAACGCCCTGATCATCATCGCGCTGATCCCGCTGGCGCTGAAGGGCGTTGCCTATCGCGCCGTCGGCGCCGGCGCGCTGCTCCGCCGCAATCTGTTGATCTACGGCCTCGGCGGCATCGTCATTCCCTTCATCGGCATCAAGGCGATCGATCTCGTCGTGGTCGCCTTGCATCTGGCCTAACCGCTCACTGCGAGGAGCAAATCTCTCCGTCATTCCGGGGCGCCTCGGAGAGGCGAACCCGAAATCTCGAGGTTCTCAGGTGCGCAAGTGCGCACCAGGTTCGATGCTGCGCATCGCCCAGGAACGACGGCAGGGATGCTTCGCTCGCAATGACGAACGTAATCGGAGAAATCACATGCTCAGAGAAATCCGCCCTGCCATCGTCCTGTTGCTGGTGCTCACCGCCATCACGGGTCTGGCCTATCCGCTCGCGATGACCGCCATTGCCGGCGCTATCTTCCCCGCGCAGGCGAACGGAAGCCTTATCGAGAAGGACGGCAAGGTGATCGGCTCCGCCCTGATCGGGCAGGAGTTTAGGGACGACCAATATTTCCACGGCCGCCCTTCGGTGACGCTGGCGCCGGACCCCAATGATTCGACCAAGACGGTGCCCACGCCCTACAACGCCGCCAACTCCGGCGGCTCCAACCTCGGCCCGACCAGCAAGGCGCTGGCCGACCGGATGAAGGAGGATGTCGACAAGCTCAAGGCGGAGAATCCGAATGCCGCCGTGCCGGTCGATCTGGTTACGACCTCGGCCAGCGGCCTCGATCCCGACATCTCGCCCGAGGCCGCGCAATTCCAGGTGCCGCGCGTCGCCAAGGCCAGGAATATGCCGGAAGACCAGCTCAAGCAGCTCGTGTCCGCCAACACCCAGGGCCGCCTGCTCGGCCTGCTCGGCGAACCCCGGGTTAACGTTCTCGCGCTGAACCTCGCACTCGATCGCGCGACGGCGAAGTAGCAGTCTATGCCCGTGGCATCAGGATGATTATATTGCCCTGATGGTCCGAGAGCGCCGCGATTCCGAACAACGTCCCTCGCCCGAGGCGCTGCTGGAGGCAGCGCGGCGGGAGGAGAGCGCGAGCGGCAAGCTGAAGATCTTCGTCGGTGCCGCTCCCGGCGTCGGCAAGACCTACGAGATGCTGCAAAGCGCCCATGCCCGGCGCAAGGCCGGCATCGACGTCGTGGTCGGCTTCGTCGAGACCCATGGCCGCGCCGAGACCGAGGCCCTGGTGCGCGACCTCGAGGTCGTCCCGCGCAAGCGGCTCGATTACCGCGGCCAGACGGTCGAGGAGATGGATCTCGACGCCGTGATCGCGCGCCGCCCGCAAATCGCGCTGGTCGACGAGCTCGCCCATACCAATGCCGCAGGCAGCCGTCATCCCAAGCGCTATCTCGACGTCGAGGAGCTGCTCTCGCACGGCATTGACGTCTACACCGCCGTCAACATCCAGCACATCGAGAGCCTGAACGACGTCGTCGCCCAGATCACGCATGTCCGCGTGCGCGAGACCGTGCCGGATTCCATCTTCGACCGCGCCGATGCGATCGAGCTGATCGATCTCACCCCGGACGACCTGATCCAGCGCCTGAAGGAGGGCAAGGTCTACGTCCCCAAGCAGGCCGAGCGGGCGCTGGAGCACTATTTCTCGCCTGGCAATTTGACCGCGCTGCGCGAGCTCGCGTTGCGGCGCACCGCCGAACGGGTCGACGAGCAGCTGCTCAACCATATGCAGGCGAACGCCATCGCCGGCCCCTGGGCCGCGGGCGAGCGCATCCTCGTCTGCGTCAGCGAGGATCCGCGCGCGGCCGGCCTCGTGCGCTACACCAAGCGGCTGGCCGACCGGCTGCATGCACCGTTCACCGCGGTTTCGATCGAGACGCGGCGGTCCCTGCAATTGTCCGACGAGGAGCGCGACCGGCTCGCCGATACGCTGCGACTCGCGGAATCGCTCGGCGGCGAGGCACTGACCATTCCAGCCGTCGGCCGCCGCATCGCCGATGATGTCGTCAATTTTGCGCAAGGCAACAACGTCACCCAGATCGTGATCGGCAAATCCACGCGCTCGCGCTGGTTCGAGATCACGCGCGGCTCCGTCGTGCATGATCTGGTGCGCCGGGCCGGCAATATCAGTGTCCACGTCATTCCGGGCGATGAGCTCGCGAGTGAGCCGCCACCGAAGACTGCGGTGCAGACCGCGGCGCGCTCGGAGCCGTTCGACGCGCGTCCCTATCTGAAGGCGCTCGGGATTACCGCGCTTGGCCTCGCCGCAGCGGTGGTCATCAAGCCGTATTTCGGTGTCGAGAACGTCGACCTGATGTTCCTCACGGCGGTGGTGGCCGTCGCCGTGCGCTACGGGCTGTGGCCGTCGCTGCTTGCGAGCATCGCGGCGTCGCTGGCCTATAACTTCTTTTTCCTTCCGCCGGTCTACACCTTCACCATCACCGATCCAACCAATGTCGCGGCCTTCTTCTTCTTCATGCTGATTGCGTTCGTGGTCTCGAACGTCGCGGGACGGGTGCGTACGCAGGCCGATACCGCGATCGGCCGCATCAGGACCACCGAGCAGCTCTATGCCTTCAGCCGCAAGCTCGCCGGCACGGCCACGCTCGACGACGTGCTGTGGGCAACGGCTTATCAGATCGCGCTGATGCTGAAGGTCCGCGTCGTGCTGCTGTTGCCGGAGGACGGCCTGCTCACGGTGAAGTCAGGCTATCCGCCCGAGGACCAGCTCGACCAGGCCGACCTCGCCGCCGCCAACTGGGCCTGGAGCAATGATCGCCCGGCAGGCCGCGGCTCGGACACATTGCCGGGCGCCAAGCGGCTGTTCCTGCCGATGCGCACCGGGCGCGGTCCGATCGGGGTCATCGGCATCGACAACGATCGCACCGGCCCGCTGCTGACGCCGGACCAGCGCCGGCTGTTGGATGCACTGGTCGACCAGGGCGCGCTCGCGATCGAGCGCGTGCTGCTGGTCGAGGACATGGACCGCGTCAGGCGCACCGTCGAGTCCGAGCGCTTGCGCTCCGCGCTCCTGACATCGATCTCGCACGATTTGAAGACGCCGCTCGCCTCCGTGCTGGGCGCGGCCTCGACCATGCGCGATCTCGCCGGCGCGCTGTCCGACACCGAGAAGCGCGATTTGCTCGCGACCGTGATCGACGAATCCGAGCGGCTCAACCGCTTCATCGCCAACCTGCTCGATATGACCAAGCTCGAGTCTGGCGCCATCGTGCCGAACACTGCATTGCACGATCTCGGCGAGATCGTCGGCAGCGCGCTCAGGCGCGCGAGCAAGATATTGACCGCCCACAAGGTGGAGCTGGTGCTGGCCGCCGATTTGCCCATGCTCGAGCTGGATGCCGTGCTGTTTGAGCAAGTGTTGTTCAATTTGCTCGATAATGCCGCCAAATATTCGCCGCCGGAAACCACAATCTCGATCAAGAGCCGGCGCGAGCATGATCAAGTGGTGTTGGAGGTCGCCGACGAGGGCGGTGGCATCCCGCCCGGCGAGCTCGAGAGTGTGTTCGACAAGTTTTATCGCGTGCAGAAGGGTGATCATGTTCGGCCCGGCACAGGGCTTGGCCTTGCCATCTCCCGCGGCTTCGTCGAGGCGATGCGCGGCACGATCTCGGCCGCCAACCGCAGCGATCGCAGCGGCGCCGTGCTCACCATCCGCTTGCCTGTCCCGGCACAGACCCGCGCATTGGATACCGCCGCATGAGCGCCGCCCCGATCAAGGTCCTGGTCATCGACGACGAGCCGCCGATCCGCAAATTGCTGCGGATGGGCCTCGCGACGCAGGGCTATGAGATCCTGGAAGCCACGAACGGCAAGATGGCGCTGGAGAAGCTCACGGAGGAGCCGGCGCTGATCATCCTCGATCTCGGCCTGCCCGACATCCAGGGCCACGAGCTCTTGCGCACCATCCGCGCCCGCAGCGAGGCCGTGCCGATCGTGGTGCTGTCGAGCCGGGGCGACGAGGCCGGCAAGGTGCAGGCGCTCGATCTCGGCGCCGACGATTACCTCACGAAGCCCTTCGGCATGGACGAGCTGCTGGCGCGCCTGCGCGCCGCGCTGCGGCATCAGCTCCAGGCGCAGGGCGAGCGCCCAATCTTCCGCACCGGCGATCTCTCCGTCGATCTCGTCCGCCGCATCGTCAAGGTCGGCGAGCGTGACGTGAAGCTGTCGCCGAAGGAATATGATCTCCTGCGGGTGCTGGTCCAGCACGCGGGCAAGGTGCTGACCCACCGTTTCCTGCTCAAGGAGCTCTGGGACGAGCTGACCGATGCGCAATATCTGCGCGTCTATGTCCGTCAGCTCCGCCAGAAGATCGAAGCCGATCCGGAGCGCCCGCAATATGTGTTGACCGAGACGGGGATCGGGTATCGGCTCAAGGCGGGGGATTAAGCGTAGCTCGGCGGCATCGAGTGCTGGTTTGAGGCAAACTCGTCATGGCCGGGCTCGTCCCGGCCATCACGTCTATCGGCATGCGAGGACGCGCGTGGATGCCCGGGTCAAGCTCTGGCATGACGGCGGAGCTTGTGGCGCGCGCCTGCTTCCGCAATGACGGAGTAAATCAGCCCGCCTTCCGGTGCCTTGCCGTCGTCCGATGCGTCTTCCGCGCGCTGCGTTGCCGCCCGGTCGCCCGCCGTGGGTGCGACTTCGCCGCCGTTTTCTTCCCGCCGCGTCCTTTCAGGCTCTGTTTCAGCGCATCCATCAGGCTGATGACGTTGCTCGGCCGTTCCTCGGGCTCCGGCAGCTCGATCTTCTTGCCGCTCGCCTTGCGCTTGACCAGCGCCTTCAACGCGGTCTCGTACTCGTCCTTGAACTCACTGGGATCGAAATGCGCCGCCTTGGTGTGGAGGATGTGCCCGGCGAGCTCAACCATGTCCTTGGTGACCTTCGGGCTCTTGATGTCGCCAAAGAACTCGCCCTCGTCGCGCAGCTCGTAAGGAAAGCGCAGCGTGGTGCCGAGCAGGCCCTTGCCGAGCGGCTCGATTGCCATGATGTGCTCGCGGTTGGTGAGCACGATCTTGGCGAGCGCGACGCGCTCCTGGTCCTTCATGGCATCGCGGATCACGGCAAAGGCGTCGACCGCCGCCTTGCCGTCGGGCGCGATGTAATAGGGATGGTTGAGATAGCGCTGATCGATCTCCTCGCGCGGCACGAAACTGTCGATGTCGATGGTGTGGTTGCTCTCGATCTGGACGGCTTCGAGCTCCTCCGGTTCGATCTCGACATATTTGCCCTTGCGCAGCTCGTAGCCGCGGGCCTTCTGGTCGCTCTCGACGACCTCACCGGTTTCGGAATCGATCATCTGCTGCTTGAGCCGGTTGCCGGTCTCGCGATTGATCATGTGAAACCGCGTCTTCTCGGCGGCTGTTGTCGCGGGGTAGAGCACGACCGGGCAGCTGACCAGCGACAGCTTCAACGTTCCCTTCCAATAGGCGCGCGGGGCCATTCCATTCTCCAGCGATTCCAAGGCGTTTTGGAACCCCAACCGTCCGCCAGGGTTTTGGTTCCGGGCAGGACTTTCGCCGTGTAGACTTTGACTCTGACAAGAGAAGCGGGACCGGTCGTGCTGCAAAAACTCTCCACTTACCGGAAAAAGCGAGATTTCGGAAAGACGCCGGAGCCCTCGGGCAAGACCGCAGTGGCGCCGTCCGAACAGCGACGTTTCGTGATCCAGAAGCATGACGCAACACGGCTGCACTACGATCTCAGGCTCGAGTTCGACGGCGTCTTCAAGTCCTGGGCGGTGACCAAAGGGCCCTCGCTCGATCCTCACGACAAGCGGCTGGCGGTCGAGGTCGAGGACCATCCGCTCGACTATGGCGATTTCGAAGGCACGATTCCGGAAGGCCAGTATGGCGGCGGCACGGTGATGCTGTGGGACCGCGGCACATGGGAATCGGACGATCCGGACGCCGGCTTTAGGAAGGGCGATCTCAAATTCACCCTGCATGGCGACAAGCTGCATGGCAGCTGGGTGCTGGTGCGCATGCGCAATCGCGGCGGTGAAAAGCGCACCAACTGGCTCCTGATCAAGCATCGCGACGAATATGTCCGAGAGGGCGCGGATAACGACATTCTCGATCAGGACAGGTCAGTCGCCTCCGGTCGCACGATGGACCAGATCGCCGAAGGCAAGGGCCGCGCGCCAAAGCCGTTCATGCTGGCGAAGGGCGCCAGGGGCAAGGCCAATGCGGTCTGGCAGTCCAACCGCGCCGAGGAGACGAAGGGGAAGACGATCAAGCCCGCGCCGCGCGCCGCGTTGAAAATGGGCAAGACTGCAAAGACCGCGAAGAAAAAAGCCACGACCGCGACGAACGCCAGGGAGGTCGCGGAGATGCCGGATTTCGTCCCGCCGCAGCTCTGCACCTCAGTCGAGCGTCCGCCGGCCGGCGACGGCTGGTGCCACGAGATCAAGTTCGACGGCTATCGCGTGCAGCTCCGGGTCGAGGACGGCACGGCGACGCTGAAGACGCGCAAGGGCCTGGACTGGACCGACAAGTTTGCCTCGATCGCGAAGGAGGCAGGCGTGCTGCCGGACGTCATGATCGATGGCGAAATCATCGCCCTCGACCATAACGGCGCGCCGAATTTTTCCTCGCTCCAGGCCGCGCTGTCGGACGGCAAGACCGAAGATCTGATCTTCTTCGCCTTCGATCTCCTCTTCGCGGAGAACCAGGACTATCGCCGCCTGCCGCTCAGCGAGCGCAAGGCCCGACTGAAAGAGCTGCTGGAAGCGCGCAAGCGGAAGTCGAGCCAGATCCGCTATGTCGAGCATTTCGAGAGCGGCGGTGATGCCGTGCTGCAATCGGCCTGCAAGCTCGAGCTCGAAGGTGTGGTCTCGAAGAAGCTCGACGCGCCCTATCGCTCGGGACGCACCGAGAGCTGGACCAAGGCCAAATGCCGCGCCGGCCACGAGGTCGTGATCGGCGGCTACAAGACCACCGACGGCAAGTTCCGCTCGTTGATGGCCGGCGTGCATCGCGGCGATCATCTCGCTTTCGTCGGCATGGTCGGCACCGGGTTCGGCGCCGACAAGGTCAAGCGCATCATGCCGTCGCTGAAGGCAATGGAGGCCAAGGAGAGTCCGTTCGGCGGCAAGAACGCGCCGAAGAAGACGCGCGACGTGCACTGGCTGAAGCCCGAGCTCGTCGCCGAGATCGAGTTTGCCGGCTTCACCGCCGACGGTAACATCCGCCAGGCCGCGTTCAAGGGGCTGCGCCAGGACAAGCCGGCCGAGGAGGTCGAGGCGGAAACGCCCGTCGACACCGAGCTGGCAAAGCCTTCGGCGAGAAAGCGCGCCACGCCGACGTCCGGAAAGAAGGACGCCGGCACTGCGGAGGTCATGGGTGTCGTCATCTCCAAACCCGACAAGGAGCTGTGGCCGGACGATGGCGAGGGCGAGCCCGTCACCAAGCTGGATCTCGCGCGCTATCTCGAAGCGGTCGGCGAGTGGATGATCGTGCATCTCAAGGGCCGACCCTGCTCGCTGATCCGCGCCCCCGACGGTATCAGGGGCGAGTGTTTCTTCCAGCGCCACGCCATGCAGGGGACGTCGAACCTGCTGGAGCTCGCGCGCGTCTCCGGGGACCGCAAGCCATACTTGCAGATCGATCGCATCGAGGGGCTCGCGGCCGTGGCGCAGATCGGCGGCGTCGAGCTGCATCCCTGGAATTGCGCGCCCTATGCCTATGACACGCCGGGCCGGCTGGTGTTCGATCTCGATCCGGCGCCGGACGTCGATTTCGCCGACGTCGTCGAGGCTGCCAAGGAGATGCGGCAGCGGCTGATCGACATCGGCATGGACAGCTTCTGCAAGACCACCGGCGGCAAGGGCCTGCATGTGGTGGTGCCGCTGCTCCACGGCGCGCGCGACAAGGTGAGCTGGAAGGAAGCCAAGGCGTTTGCGCAAGGCGTCTGCCGGTGGATGGCCGACGACGATCCCGAGCGCTATCTGCTCAACATGTCGAAGAAGCTGCGCAAGGGAAAGATCTTCCTCGACTATCTGCGCAACGACCGGATGTCGACGGCGGTCGCCCCGCTGTCGCCGCGTGCCCGCGCCGGTGCCACGGTGTCGATGCCGCTGAGCTGGTCGCAGGTGAAGAGCGATCTCGATCCGAAGAAATATACGTTGCGCAGCGTGCCCGGCCTGCTGCCGCGCTCGAAGGCGTGGGAGGGTTATGACGATGCGGCGGCGTCGATCAAGTCCGCGATGAAGAAGCTGGCGGCGAAGGTGAAGTAGGTCCTTTCAAGGACGTCATTCCGGGCTGCGCGAAGCACAGACCCGGAATCCAGAGGTTTGTGGCGCAAGATTCCGGGTTCGCGCTTGCGCGGGCCCCGGAATGACGGCTGTGTCGCTAGATCCGCCCCATCAGGAGCAGGATCAGCAGGATGATAATGACGAGCCCGAGGCCGCCGCCGCCGTAATAGCCGGTGCCGTAGAACGGGCCGCCGCCGATGCCGCTGAAGCCGCCGAGCAGGGCGATGACAAGAATGATCAGAATGATCGTCCCGATAGACATGCGAATCTCCTCCAGCCCTTTACTGAAAGGGTCGTTTGCAACCTGTCCCGTTATGCGAATGGCAACTTGCCGCAGGTTTTATAGTTCCCACATTGAAACACGGCCGAACCACCATCTTGCATGGAACCTTTGTTGGTTCGGCCGGCATGACTAAGTGAGACCAGTCAGCACAGGGCACGGCCATGTCAGCACCGCTTGTCGTTTCCATTCCGCATCGTCTCGGCCGGGAGGAGGCGGTACGCCGGCTCAAGAGCGGCCTCGGCCGCGCGGCCGCCAGCATTCCCGTGATGCAGGTCGAGGAGGAGCGCTGGAGCGGCGACACTCTGGCCTTCCGCATCCGCGCGCTCGGGCAGATCGCAACCGGACAGGTCGATGTTGCCGATGATCACGTCAAGGTCGAGGTGGTGCTGCCCTGGCTGCTGCAGCGCTTCGCCGAGATGGCGCAGGCGACGATCAAGAAGCGCGGCCAACTGCTGCTGACCAAGGATGGCGGGAAGTGAGTTTCAGGCGCGCATGCGCTGTCGTGCGGGCCTGATGGTGCTCGCTGCGCTGGCCACGACGACCGATGCGGGGAAGTCGCTGAAAGGCTGCGCAAGCGGCAATTCATGGCCGGCAAAACCGGGCATGGTGTAGCCGTCGAGGTCCACGGTTGCGTCAAGCGTTTCGAATGCGGGCCACTCCCGGCCGGCCCGCGTGAACGCGGCGAACTGTCGTCCAACCACGACGATCATCGCGGCCCGGCCGTATCGTCGGGCGAACGCGATGACATGATCTGCGTGAGCGCCGCGCACCCCCAGCGGCTGGTAGTCGCCCTGCGCGAAGACTTCGGCGAACTCGTTGCGCAGCTTGAGCAGGTGTCGCGTCCAGGCCAGCTTGAGCCGGCCGTCCGGCCAGCTCTTGATCAGGCCGCGCCAATCCGGATTGTCGAGATCGCCCAGCGCGGCATGCCGCGCGGAAAAATCCACGGGGCGGCGGTTGTCGGGATCGACCAGCGAAAGGTCCCAGAATTCGGTGCCCTGGTAGAAATCGGGCACACCGGGCAGCGTCGCCTTCAGCGTGAGCTGGCTCAGCCCGTTCAACGCGCCGAGCAGCGCGACGCGGCGGGCGAGGGTCTGCAGCGCCTCCAGGAATTCGCCCGATAGCGCGGGATCGAGGATCTTTGCGATAAAGCTTTGGATGCCGTTCTCATAGGCCTCATGCGGATTGAGCCAGCTGGTCTCCTCCTTGCCCTCGCGTGCCGCCTTCAGCGCGTAAGCCTGGATGCGCTCGATGAAGCGGGCATCAAGCGGCTCTTGAAGCGGCCAGGCTCCGAGCAGGGTCTGGTAGAGCATGTATTCGAACGTCGCCGACGGCGCGCGCAGATTGCCGTGGAGCGCAAGATGTGGCGCGTTGAGCACCTTCCAGCGCGACACCGCGCTGGTCCATTCGCCCGGGATCTCGCTGAGCGCCGCGATCCGCGCCCGGGCATCCTCGCCACGCTTGGTGTCGTGGGTCGCGGTTGCCGTCATCCCCTGCGGCCACTCCCTGGCGCGCGCCTTCATCGCCTCGTGGAAGGCGGCAATGGTGAGACCGGTGCTCGCGGGATCGCCGCCGACTTCGTTCAGCGCGAGCAGCCGGTGGAACTGGTAGAACGCGGTGTCCTCCAGCGACTTCGCCATCATCGGCCCGGTGAACTGCTGCACCTTCAGCGCGAAGCGGCGCACGCGCGGGGCGCTGTGCGGCGGGCGCCCGGGCTTGAGCAGGTCCATGGTCAGAGCATCGCGCAGGAAGTAGAAAATGCCATCGTCGGCGGCGAACCATTCGCCGCGGGCGCGCGCGATGGTTTCGTCGATCAGCTTGCGGTCGAGTGCGGTCGGGCCGCTGTGTGTGAGATAGGTACGGTAGACGGGGAAATGCAGCACATAGAGCTCGAGCGCCTGCCGCAGGCTGTCGGCGGAAAAATCGCGGGTCGAGTAATGGCCGTTGGCGATGCGCGCGAGCAGGCGCGTCAGCACGGTGAATTCGGAGGTCAGCAGCGTCTCCAGGACGCGCCGCTTGGCGTCCTTGACGTAAGGCGCAAGCCGCGGCGGCCGGTTGCTGATCTGCCGCCAGGTCTCGTCCAGCGCCTCCAGCCCCTTGGCATCGACGAGGACGTGCGTGATCGCATTCATCCACTCATAGCCGGTCGTGCCCCGCACGCCGGCGAAGTGCGGCAGCTTCTCGTGCTCGCACAGGATTTTCTCGATCACGGTGTAGAACGGCTTTGTGTTGCCCTGTGCGTCGCGCACCAGCCGGCGCAGCCGCTGGCAATATTGCGCGGGATCGCGCAGGCCATCGATGTGATCGAGCCGGATGCCTTGCAGCCCGCCCCCGGCAACGAGCTGCTTCACCAGCCGGTGCGCGGCGGCGAAGGTCCCGGGGTCTTCGACGCGCAGGCCCGCGAGCCCGTTGACGTCGAAGAAGCGGCGATAGTTGATGTCGCTGGAGGCGAGCCGCCAGTGCCCGAGCTTGTAATGCTGGCGCTCCAAAAGATGATGCAGCGCCAGCGTCTGCGCCGGGCGATCTTTTGCCGCGCGATAGGCCGCGAGGCCGTGGGTGATGATGTCGGCGGCGCCTGCGATATCTCTCAGCTCCGCCTTGAAGCCAGGAGCTTCCTTGCGGTTCGGACGACGCAAGCCCGTGTAGCGCGCGGCGAGCGAGAGGAGACGCTTGCCGGCTACGGTATCGGCGGCGTCCGCCTCCTTTACGATCACGCGCAGCATCTCGCCATAGCGCTCCGGCGCGATCGGCAGACGATGCTCGAAATACCAGGCGGAAAAACTGCCCTCGTCCGGATGGTAGCGCAGCTCGATCTCGCCGCGCTCCAGCGCCTCGCCGTAGGACGCGCCGAGGATCGGCAGCAGCACGCCGCCGCGGGCACGGTAGGCCAATTGATCCCAGTCGATGTCGAAGGATACCGCGTGCGGCGAAGCCTGGCCCCATTCCAGCACGTCCAGCCACCAGGGATTATCGGCAAAGTGCACGCCGACATGGTTCGGCACGAAATCGATGATGAGGCCGAGGTCGTGCTGCTTCAGCGCATCGCTCAGCCGCGAAAAACCGGCTTCGCCCCCAAGCTCGGGATTGAACTGGCTGTGATCGACGGTGTCGTAGCCATGGGTCGAGCCCTTGCGCGCCTTCATCACCGGCGAAGCGTAGAGGTGCGTGATCCCCAGCGCCTTGAGATATGGCACCACTGCGGCAGCCTTGTCGAAGTCGAAATCCGCGGTGAGCTGAAGCCGATAGGTCGCGAGCGGAACGGCGGGAGGCATGTCAACCTCCGATGCGCCAGACCACCGACCAGGGCGGGAGCCGGTCGCCGGCAGCATTGCCCCAGATCGGCGAGCCGGCATTGCTGTCAGAGTGCGTGATGTCCTTGTCCGAGAGATTGGCGATGAGACGCAGCGTCGTGCCGTCGCCCATCCGCCAATGCGCGGTGAGCAGGCCGTTGTCGGCAGCCTCTGCATCGCCGGAGCGCGCCCCCTTCAGCCGCGGCGCGATCTCCTTGCGGCGGAGCATGAGCAAGTCGCGGACCAGCGCGAGCCGCTTGTCCTGCTCCGGCGTGCGGCCTGTCCAGTCGAGCACAGCCGATTGCAGTGTGGCCGGATCGAGCGGGTCGGGCACCTCGTCGCCGTATTTCTCGTAAGCCCAGGCATATTCCTGCTTGCGGCCCTTGCGCACGGCGTCGGCGAGGCCGCCATTGAAGTCGCAGAAGAACGGGAACGGCACGGTCGAGCCCCATTCCTCGCCCTGGAACAGCATCGGCACCATCGGCGCCAGCAAGGTCACTGCGAGCGCGGCTTCGATCTGCTGCGGCGAGGCCAGGCTCTCGAGCCGGTCGCCGAACGGACGGTTGCCGATCTGGTCGTGGTTCTGCAGGAAGTTGACGAAGGTTGCGGGCGGCAGCTCGCCGCTCGGCTCGCCGCGCGGCTTCTTGCCCCAGAATTCCGAGATCTCGCCCTGATAGACGAAGCCCGACGCCAGCGCGCGCGCGAGGTCCATGCGCGGCGTCTGGTAGTCGCCGTAATAGCCGTTGAGCTCGCCGGTCAGCATCACGTGCCAGACGTGGTGATAATCGTCGTTCCACTGCGCGCGATATTTGCCGTTCGGCGGCTCCTGCGCGGCATCGAGCAGGCTGGCGCGATTGTCGCCGTTCTCCAGCACGAGGTGGATGTGCCGCCCGGTGGCCTTGGCGAGCTCGCCGGCGGCGGCGCTGAGGTCCTGCAGCATCGACTGCTCGCCGGGCACCGCCATGATGTGATTGGCAGCATCCAGCCGCAAGCCGTCGAACCGGTAGTCGCTGAGCCAGGACAGCGCGTTCTCGACCGCGAATGCGCGCACCTGGGGCACGCGATAGTCGATCGTGCTGCCCCAGGGCGTATGCGCGTCGGTGAAGAAGGCGGGCGCATAGCGGCCGAGGTAATTCCCCTCTGGGCCGAAATGATTGTAGACGACGTCGAGGAACACCATCAGCCCGCGCAGATGCGCCTCGTCGATCAGCGCCTTCAGATCCTCGGGCCGGCCATAGGCGCTGTCCGGTGCGTACCAGAGCACGCCGTCATAGCCCCAGCCGCGGCGGCCGGCGAAATCGGCGAGCGGCATCAGCTCGAGCGCGGTGATGCCGGTGGCGACGAGATGATCGAGCTTGTCGATCATGGCGCGGTAGGTGCCTTCCACCGTAAAGGTGCCGACATGGGTCTCGATCAGCACCGTCTCTTCCCAGGGACGGCCGCGCCAGTCGCGCGCGCGCCAGGTGAAGGCGTCGTGGTCGATCACCTCGCTCGGGCCGAACACATCCTCAGGCTGGAAGGCTGAAGCCGGATCAGGCACGTCGATCTCGTCGTCGATCCTGAACTTGTAGGGAGTGCCGATGGCAAGACCGTCAATGTCCGCGACATACCAGCCGTCCTGCCGCCGCTGCATCGCGTGCCGTCGCTCGAGCAGCAGATCGACGCGGCGCGCACCGGGCGCCCACAGGCGGAACGACACGCCGTCTTTCGTCGGCCTCGCCCCGAACGATGGCCTCATGGCGCCCCCGCGAAGGCGAGCACGGAGCGCGGCGGCGCCTTGCTGTCGCTACCGGGCAGGAAATCAATGCTGTTCAGCTTGGCATCCGTCGTGTTCAGGATCTGCTGCCAGCTCTTGTATTCGTCGATCTCGGGCAATTTGAATGCGATCTCTTCGGGGGCGGCGTTCAGAACGATAAAGATCGCAGCCTCGCCCGGTTCCACCGGACCCACCACATAAGAGAGGAACCGCCCTTCCGGAAACTTCCAGTCGCTTTCCGTCATCTCGTCGCCGGCCGGCGTCAGCCACAGTGCGCCGTAGGAGGCGCCGTCGGCAAGACGTCCGTCGAGCCAGCGATGGCTGCGAAGCTGCGAGAAGCGGCGGCGGATGTCGGCGAGCTGGCCGACGAAATCGACCATGTCCTCGCCATCCTTGCCGAGATTGCCCCAGCCGACCCAGCCCACCTCGTTGTCCTGGCAATAGGCGTTGTTGTTGCCGGATTGCGAATTGCCGACCTCGTCGCCGGCCAGCAGCAGCGGAACGCCCTGCGCGAGCATCAGGCAGGCCAGCACGTTCTTGCGCAGCTGCCGCCGCAGGCTGAGGATTTGCGGATCATCGGTCGGGCCCTCGACACCGCAATTGTTGCTGTGGTTGTCGTTGGAGCCGTCGCGATTGTCCTCGCCATTGGCCTCGTTGTGCTTCTCGTTGTAGCTGAAGAGGTCGGCGAGCGTGAAGCCGTCATGCACGGTGATGTGGTTGATGCTGGCGCGCGGCCGCCGGCCGTCATGGTTGAACAGGTCGGATGACGCCGTCATGCGGCTGGAGATGTCGCCGATCAGGCTGCCTTCGCCGCTCCAGTAGCGGCGCATGGCGCTGCGATAGCGATCATTCCACTCCGACCATTGCGACGGGAAGGCGCCCACCTGATAGCCGCCGAGGCCGAGGTCCCAGGGCTCGGCGACCAGCTTCACGTTCGCCAGCACCGGATCCTGCCGGACCGCGGTCAGGAACGAACTGCCGCGGTCGTAGCCGTTCGGCCCGCGCGCGAGCGTGGTGGCGAGATCGAAGCGGAAGCCGTCGACATGGCACACCTCGACCCAGTAGCGCAGCGAATCCATCACCATTTGCAGCACGCGCGGATGGGTGAGGTTCACCGACGAGCCGCAGCCGGTGAAGTCGTCGTAATAGCGCGGGTTCTCGCGGTTCAGCCAGTAATAGGAGGCATTGTCGATGCCGCGATAGCACAGCGTCGGGCCGAGATGATTGCCCTCGGCGGTGTGATTGTAGACGACGTCGAGCATCACCTCGATGCCAGCATCGTGTAGCCGCGCCACCGTGGTGCGGAACGAATCGAGCGCGTTGTCCTGGGCGTAGCGCGGCTCCGGCGCGAAGAACGACAGCGTGTTGTAGCCCCAGTAGTTGGCAAGCTTCTTCTCGACCAATATACGGTCATCGACGAAGCTGTGGATCGGCAAGAGCTCGATGGTGGTGACGCCGAGCTTCCTCAGGTGCTCGATCATGGCGGGCGAGGACAGTCCGCCATAGGTGCCGCGCAAATTCGGCGGCACATCATCGCGCTTCTGCGTCAGGCCCTTGACGTGGGCCTCGTAGATGATGGTGTCCTCCCAGGGGATGTGGGGGCGGATCTCGCGGCGGCCCCAGTTGAAGGTCTCATCGACCACGACGGCCTTGGGCATGCCGCGCGCGTTGTCGCGCCGGTCAAAGGAGAGGTCCTCGCGCGGCGAGCCGGTGCGGTAGGCGAAATGCGCGTCGCTCCAGACCAGCCGTCCCGCAAGCCGCTTGGCATAGGGATCGAGCAGCAGCTTGTTGGCATTGAATCTATGGCCGTGCTCGGGCTCGTAGGGGCCGTGCACGCGGTAGCCGTAGAGCTGCCCCGGCGAGACATCATTGAGATAGCCGTGCCAAACGTCCTCGGTGCGTTCGGGCAATTCGATGCGCTCGAGTTCGCGCCGCCCCTGCGTGTCGAACAGACAGAGCTCGACCTTCTGGGCGTTGGCGGAGAACAGCGCGAAATTGGTGCCGCGTCCGTCCCAGCTTGCGCCGAGGCGTGCGGGCGATCCGGCGGTCAGGCGCATGGGTCAGCTTTCCGGAACGAGGAAGATCGCGCCCAGCGGCGGAACGGTGAGGCGAAGCTCGCCGTCAACCGCCTGTACCTCGCCGATGTTCCCGACATTGCTGCCGCCATAATGGGCGGAGTCCGAATTGAACACTTCTTTCCACTTGCCGGCAAAGGGCACGCGCACGGGATAGTTACGATAGACGTTGGGAGAGAAGTTGACGATGACGAGACACCGCGCATGCTCGTCAAAGCCCTTGCGCAGCCAGGCGAACACGTTGCGGTTGGCGTCGTCGGTGATCAGCCATTCGAAGCCGGCCTGGTCGCAATCCATCTGGTGCAGCGCCGGCACGGCGCGATAGAGCCGGTTGAGGTCGCGGATCAGCGCCTGGATGCCCGAATGGTACTTGTATTCGAGCAGGTGCCAGTCGAGCGACTGGTCGTGATTCCATTCGCGGCTCTGCGCGATCTCGGCGCCCATGAACAGCAGCTTCTTGCCGGGATGGCCGAACATGAAGCTGTAATAGGCGCGCAAATTCGCAAAGCGCTGCCATTCGTCACCGGGCATGCGACCGAGAATCGAGCGCTTGCCGTGCACGACCTCGTCATGCGACAGCGGCAAGATGAAATTCTCCGAGAAGGCGTAGTGCAGGCCGAACAGGATCTCGCCGTGATGGTGCTTGCGATAGATCGGGTCCTTGCTGATGTAGCTCAGCGTGTCGTGCATCCAGCCCATGTTCCACTTGTAGCCGAAGCCCAGCCCGCCGAACTCGACCGGGCGCGAGACCTGCGGCCATGCGGTGGACTCTTCCGCCGCCGTGGTCGCCTGCGGAAAGCGTGCGAACAGCTCGGTGTTGAAGCGGCGCAGGAAGTTGATCGCCTCGATGTTCTCGCGCCCGCCATACTGGTTCGGGATCCAGGCGCCGGGCGGGCGGCTGTAGTCGAGATAGAGCATGGAGGCGACGGCGTCGACGCGCAGGCCGTCGATCGCGTAGCGCTCCAGCCAGAACAGCGCGTTCGACACCAGAAAGTTCGTCACTTCGGTGCGGCCGTAATTGTAGATCAGCGTGCCCCAGTCGAGATGGCGGCCCTGGAGCGGATTGGCGTGCTCATAGAGCGAGGTGCCGTCGAAATGACCGAGCCCGTGCGGATCGTCCGGGAAGTGGCCGGGCACCCAGTCGAGCAGCACGCCGATGCCCTCGCGGTGGCAGGCATCGACGAGGGCGGCGAAATCGTCCGGCGAGCCGAAGCGGCTGGTCGGCGCATAGAGGCCGGTCGGCTGATAGCCCCAGGAGCCGTCGAACGGATGCTCGCTGACGGGGAGGAATTCGAGATGGGTGAAGCCCATGTCGCGGGCATAGGCCGGCAACTGCTCGGCGAGCTCGCGATAGGTCAGCCATTCATTGCCGTTCTTGCGCCGCCACGAACCGAGATGGACCTCGTAGATCGAGATCGGCGCCGACAGCGCGTTGATGCCGTCGGGCGCCGGGCGTGGCCGCGGCAGACGCACCTCGTCGAATACGATTGAAGCCGTCTTCGGACGGAGTTCGCTCGCAAACGCCAGCGGATCGGATTTCAGCGGCAGCAGATGGCCATGCGGCCCGATGATCTCGAACTTGTAGTGATCGCCGGCCTTGGCGTGGGGAATGAACAATTCCCAATAGCCGGCCCCGCGCACCCGCATCGGATGGCGTCGCCCGTCCCAGAAATTGAAATCGCCGACCACGGATACGCGCCGCGCATTCGGCGCCAGCACCACGAAGCCGACGCCGTCGATGCCCTCGAGCCGCATCGGATGCGCGCCGAGCTTGTCGTAGAGGCGCTGATGGGTGCCTTCGCCGAGTAGGTACAGATCGAAATCGGTCAGGATCGGCGGAAAGCGGTAGGCGTCCTCGAACTCGACGACGTTGTCGCCGAATTTTGCGCGCAGCTGATAATGCTTCGAGCCATTGGGCAGCGCGCCGATGAACAGGCCGGCATCGTGGACACGGTCGAGCGGCGCAACCTCGCCATGTTCGCCGACCGCCTCGACATCTGAGGCTTCGGGCACGAACGCCCGCACCACGCTTCTGCCGCCCTCGGGATGCAGCCCGAGATAGCGGAAGGGATCCGAGTGACGGCCCTCGATGATGGCGTAGGCTTCGGCAGGCAGTTTAGGCATGGGCTTCGCTCTCGGTACTGGACAGAATGCGAAGCAGTCCGGTCAGCGGCGCATGGAGCCCCTCAGGCCGGTGGGACAGCTCGTACTCTACTTCGTCGAAGGCTTGATCAAGCAGGAAGAACCTTAACAGGTGGTCCGCGGCTTGCGCGTCGTCGGGCCAGAGCCGGCGATCCGTCATGGCTTCGCGATAGGCGTTGAGGAACGTTGCGGTCGCACGCTCGCGCCATTCGTCGAGCGCAGCGGCGAGCCGATCCTGCTCGTCGGATGCGCCGGTCAGCGCGCGGCCAAGGGCGGCGTTAACCGAAAGGTCGATCGAGCGGATCAGACCGGCGACGTCGCGCGCCGCAGGCAGCTTGCGCCGCTTGTCGGCCAGCGGCAGACGCGGATCGCCGTCGAAATCGATGATGAAGATGTCATCCTTCACGATCAGAGTTTGCCCGAGGCGGAAGTCGCCATGATGACGGATGTTCAACCCGCCGATCCCGGAACGCAATAGTGCATTCAGCCGGTCGGGCAGGGCGCTACGCGCCGCCCCAAGCCGGTCGACCAGCGGCTGGTTCGCCTCCCGCAGGCCATCGCGGCTTTCAGCGAGACGCTCGAACACCCGCTCGGCCCGCACCTTGAGGTCGGAGACCCAGCGCTCGATGTGTGCGGAGCCGATCGGCTCAGGAGCAAGATCGTCGGTCTTTGCCGCGGCCAGTGCCACATGCAGCTCGCCGAGCCTTCGGCCGATCTGCGCCATGAAATGCAGATAGGGGGCCTGCCCCTGGGTCTCGCGGCGCATCTCGCCCGGCGGCAGGACGCGCTGCTCGTCGATATAGCGATCGAGATAGCCCGTGGTCACGGTCCAGCCGTCGCCCTGGTTCTCGACATAGGCATGCAGCACGCCGATCGCGCTGCGGTGATCGCCCTCGACCAGCTCGACGCTGCCGAGCAGTGCCGGCGTATTGGCAAAGCGGGCTACTTCCGTGAGGTAGTGGCCGATCTCGATCTCGGGACTGATCCCGCTTTGGAGCCGGCGGTAGATCTTGGCGACATATTGGTTGTCGACCAGCGCACTGCTGTTCGACTGCTCGATGGCGCGGATGCGCTCGGGCTCCTTGATGATGTAGTCGGCGAAGCGGCTTGTAGGCTTGAACTCCAGCCGCAGATTGTTCTCTTCCACGACGAGATTCTGCGACAGATTGCGCAGGAACAGGCCGATGAAGATCTGCTCGGTCGCGACATCGAGCAGCGTACCCTCGCGTGCGCCCTGGCGCACGGCGGCGAGCGCCTTGGGGTTGAAGCGCTCGCGGTCGAAGCGTACCCACTCGATCTGCAACGGCAGCACGTAGCGCGTCACCGCTTCTCCATGCTTGCTCTCGAAGAACGCGATCCAGGGCCGGTTGTCGCCGATGTCGCAGAACGGCACCGCCGACGTCAGCGCGGTCTTGATGTGCTTGGGATTATGGTCGGGATACCACCGCGTCCGTGCCAGGAATCCCGGCAGCACGTCGCGCTCGAACACCCCGCGCTCGCGGGCGAGGGAAACCCAGTTCGAATTCACCGGCACGACCAGCGTCTCGAACTCCGGCACCGCGCGTGGCGTCACCGGCTCGGACTTGTCGCGCTCCTGAAGCTGGAACCAGTAGAAGCCGTAGGGCCCCAGCGTGATCATGTACGGCAATTCGCCGATCGCCGGGAAACGCGTGCGTCCCAGCATCTCCTGCGGGATGCGGTCCTTCCACGGCGACAGATCGAGCTCGGTCGCCTGGGCCGCGCGCGACAGGTTGGCGACGCAGAGGATGACCTCGTCGCGATATTGCCGGACATAGGCCAGCACGGCGCGATTGGCCGGGCGGATGAAGGTCATGCTGCCGCGGCCGAACGCGAGCGTCGATTTGCGCACCGAGATCAGGCGCTTGGTCGCGCTGAGCAGCGAGGACAAGCTGCGCGACTGCGCCTCCACGTTCACCGATTCGTAGCCGTAGACGGGGTCCATGATCAGCGGCGCGTAGAGCCGGGCCGGATCGCAACGCGAGAAGCCGCCATTGCGGTCCGGGCTCCATTGCATCGGCGTGCGCACGCCGTTGCGATCGCCGAGATAGATGTTGTCGCCCATCCCGATCTCATCGCCGTAATAGATGATCGGCGTGCCGGGGAAGGACAGCAGCAGCGAGTTCATTAGCTCGATCTTGCGCCGGTCGTTGTCCATCAGCGGCGCCAGGCGCCGGCGGATACCGACGTTGATGCGCGCGCGCGGATCGTTGGCATAGGTGGTCCAGAGATAGTCGCGCTCGACGTCGGTGACCATCTCCAGCGTCAATTCGTCGTGATTGCGCAGGAACAGAGCCCATTGGCAGTTCGCCGGGATGTCCGGCGTCTGGCGCAAGATGTCGGTGATCGGGAAGCGGTCCTCCTGCGCGATCGCCATGTAGATGCGCGGCATCAGCGGGAAGTGATAGGCCATGTGGCACTCGTCACCACGGCCGAAATATTCCTGCACGTCCTCCGGCCATTGGTTGGCCTCCGCCAGCAGCAGCTTGCCCTTGGAGTACGCATCGAGCTCCTGGCGCAGGCGCTTGATGATCGCATGCGTCTCCGGGAGGTTCTCGTTCGAGGTGCCCTCACGCTCGCAGAGATAGGGAATGGCGTCGAGCCGGAAGCCGTCGACCCCGGCGTCGAGCCAGCGCTTCATAACCTGGATGATGGCGCTGACGACGCGCGGATTGTCGAAATTGAGGTCCGGCTGGTGCGAGAAGAAGCGGTGCCAGTAGAACGCGCCGGCCTCCGGATCCCAGGTCCAGTTCGACTTCTCGGTGTCGGTGAAGATGATGCGCGTGCCCTGGTATTTCTGGTCGGTGTCGCTCCAGACATACCAGTTGCGGGCGCTCGAGCCCGGATGGCTGCGGCGCGCGCGCTTGAACCATTTGTGCTGGTCGGAGGTGTGGTTGACGACGAGCTCGGTGATGACGCGCAGGCCGCGCTTCTGCGCTTCCTGGATGAAGCGCTTGAAATCCTTCATCGTCCCGAAATCGGGATTGACGGAGCCGTAGTCGGCGATGTCGTAGCCGTCGTCGCGGCCGGGCGAGGGATAGAACGGCAGCAGCCACAGCGCGGTGACGCCGAGATCCTGGAGATAGGGCAGCTTCTCGGTCAGTCCCACGAAGTCGCCGATGCCGTCATTGTTGCTGTCGGCAAAGGCCTTGACGTGGAGTTGGTAGATGATGGCATCCTTGTACCAGAGCTCGTCCACGATCTCGGCAGACTCAGCCTTCTTGGCATCGACGGAAGACAAAACATTCATGGCGTGGCCCCTTACGCCAGGCAGCGAAACAAGAGTGCCGGATCGTGGTCGGGGTCGATACGCAATTTGAGCCCACCCCATTCGATGCGGGATTGTTCGCCGGTGAGGAGATTTTCGAGTGCGGTGACGTGGCGGCGTTCGCCGCCGGCCGCGATGGCGAGATCGCCGAGCGGCAGCCAGAATTCGCGCGGATGGCGCGAGAGAGCGATGACCGCGATCACCGTGTTGGCCGGGTCAGTCGCCTCCTTGGCAAAGGCGATCGTCTCGCCGTCCTCGACGCCGAGGAAGCGCAGGTTCGCCGTCTGCTGAAGCGCCGCGTTCTCGTTGCGGATGCGGTTGAGCGCGGCGATGTAGGCCTTGATATTGCCCGGCTTGTCCCACTCGCGCTGCTTGATCTGGTACTTCTCGGAATCCTGATACTCTTCGCGGCCGGGCACGGCCTCGTGTTCGAGCAGCTCGAAACCGCTGTAGATGCCGAAGCTGCCCGACAGCGTCGCTGCCAGCGCGACGCGCGATTTGAAGACCCAGGTCTCGCCGCTCTGGAGATGAAAGGGCAGGAGGTCAGGCGTGTTCACGAACAGGTTCGGCCGATAGAAGTCCCGCTCGGGATAGCGCGTCAGCTCACCGAGATATTGTTCCAGCTCCCACCTCAAAGTGCGCCATGGGAAATAGGTGAAGGATTGCGCGAAGCCGAGCTTGGCGAGGCCCTTCATCAGCTTCGGCTTTGTAAAGGTCTTCGAGAACAGGATCACCTCGGGGTGCCGGCGGCGGATGTCGCCGATCAGCCAGTCCCAGAACGGCAGCGGCGCGGTGTCGTGGTTGTCGATGGCGAAGATGGTGACGCCATGGTCGATCCAGAACAGCATCGCGTCGCGGAAGGCGTTCCACAGCCCGACCCGATCGACCGAGGCGAAATCGGGGATGGCGATGTCCGAGTAGGGACTATCGGCCGTCCGCACCGAGCGGTCCGGCCGCCATTTGAACCATTCGGGATGCTGCGTCAGCCAGGGATGGTCGGGCGAGCATTGCACGGCGAAGTCGAGCGCGAGCTCGAGGCCATATTCGAGGCAAGTGGCGACCAGTGCGCGGAAATCCTCGATGGTGCCGAGCTCGGGATGCACGGCTTCGTGCCCGCCCTCGGCGGAGCCGATCGCGTAGGGCGAGCCGGGCTCGCTTTCGGTCGCCACCGGCGCATTGTTGCGGCCCTTGCGGCTGGTGCGGCCGATCGGGTGGATCGGCGTGAGGTAGAGCACGTCGAAGCCCATCCCGGCGATATCGGGCACCCGGGCTATGCAGTCGCGGAGCGTGCCGTGCCGGCCGGGAATCCGGCTCTGGCTGCGCGGCATCATCTGATACCAGGCGCCAAAGCGCGCCTTGTTGCGGTCGATAACAAGCGGGAAGTTCGGCGAGCGGGTCAGGTCGGGTCGCGACTGGCTTTCGCCCATGGCCTTGCCGAGCTCGGCCGCAAGCAATGGGGCGACATTGCCGGTCTGAAGATAGTCCTCGCACTGCCTGATGATGACAGCTGCGGCGTCCTGTCCTGCGCCATGCGCCTTGGTCAGCAGGCCGGCGCCCTCAACCGCGTCGAGGCTGACATCGGCGCCGATGCGCTGTTTTCGTGCGACACCGTTCGACCAGGTCGCAAATTCGTCGGTCCAGGCCTCGATCGCGTAGACATATTGGCCGGGCTCTTTGGGCGTGAACGCGCCGGACCAGCGGTCATTGCCGTGATGGATCATCGGCTCGCTCTGCCATTCGCGGTCCTGCTCTCCTCGCCAGATCAGCGCGGCTGATATCACGGCATCGCCGTCGCGGTAGATGTCGGCCCACACCTCGACCCGTTCGCCCGCGATCCGCTTCACGGCGAAACGGCCGCCGTCGACCGAAGGATAGACGTCTTCGATGAGGAAAGCGCTGCCGGCAGCGGCACTCTCGACAGTTTGAATTGTCTTGTTCACGGTGATGCCATTGACAAGAAAGCAGGAGCCCGTTTCCCTTGTCGGGAACCGACGCTTGGTACCACTATAGAAAGCCGCTTGTGTGTCATTGGTTCCCTTGGGAACGGCAAGCGCAGTTTGCGAGTTACCCCCGACTAACCTCTTCCGCGACCTCGTTAAAATCGATGCCACCGGCCAAACAATGGCCTGCAAGCTGCGTGCCGAATGGATCTTTTAGCTCAAGCCCGGATCAAGGGCGTTCAATCCGAGTTCATCGACGCCCTAGGCAAGCTGCGGGTCACTGATCCCGTGGCACTCAAATCCATCCTCGACGCCCTGCCGGAGAAGCGGGTCTATCGCTTCGTCAGTGGGCCGGTCGTGGTCCGTGCCCTGGGCCATCCGCGCACCGAATTGACCGCGATCGGGGCGGCGCCGCTCGCATGGAAAATCGGCAAGGACAAGATCATCGCGCAAGGCGAAACGCGCGAGCCCGTGATCGCCTGGCCCGCGGGCCTGCCGCTCGGCTATCACCGGCTGACGCTTACCGATGCCGACGGCGTGAGCGAAGAGGTGCCGATGATCGTGGCGCCGGAGCGCGCCTTCGGCGGCGATTTCGATCGTGGCTGGTTGCTCGCCGTGCAGCTCTACAGCGTCCGCTCGGACCGCAATTGGGGCATCGGCGATTTCACCGATCTGGCCGGACTTCTCCGGCTGGCAAAGCAGCTCGGGGCGGACGGCGTCGGCCTCAACCCGCTGCACGTGCTGTTCGACGATCATCCCTCAGATTGCAGCCCCTATTCGCCGAACAGCCGGCTGTTCCTCAATCCGCTCTACATCGACGTCGAGGCGATCCCGGAATTTTCCGCCGATCTCGTGCCCGACGCGGCTGCGACCGCTGCGCGGCTCCGCGAAGGCGATCGCGTACCCTATGCCGATATAGCGGCATTGAAATGGCTGGCCTTGCGTGCCGCATTCAACAGCTTCGTGACCAGCGCGAGCGAGGCCCGCCGGAAAGCGTTCGACGCCTTCCGCGCCGACCGCGCGCCGCTGTTGTCGCGCTTTGCCTGTTTCGAGGTGCTGCGCCATCGCTTCACGGGGCCGTGGTGGGAATGGCCGGCGGAATGGCAGCAGCCGGATGAGGCGAAATGCGCTGGCTTGCGCAATGGGCCGGACAAGCGTGAGGTCGAGTTCGTCGAATTCGTGCAATGGACCGCCGACAGCCAATTGCGTGCCGCCAGGGAGCTGGCGGACCAGCTCGGCATGCGTGTCGGGCTCTATCTCGACGTCGCCGTCGGCGTGCAGTCCAACGGCTTCGATGCCTGGAACGAGCAGATGGCGATCTCGCGCCATCTCGCCGTCGGGGCGCCGCCCGACGTGCTCAACACCGTCGGCCAGGACTGGGGCCTTGCCGGCTTCAACGCCGGAGGCTTGGAGGCCCAATCCTTCGTGCCGTTCGCCGACATGCTGGCGGCCTCGATGCGCCATGCCGGTGCCATCAGGCTCGACCACGTCCTAGGCCTGAAGCGGCTTTATCTGGTGCCGCGCGGCTTCAAGCCCGACAACGGCGCCTATGTGCAGATGCCGTTCGAGGCGCTGCTCGGCGCGGTGGTGCGCGAGAGCGCAGCCCACAAATGCATCGTGATCGGCGAGGACCTCGGCACGGTGCCGGAAGGTTTCCGCGAGACCATGCAGGATTTCGGCATCTGGTCCTATCTCGTCATGATGTTCGAGCGTGACGATTCCGGTCATTTCCGCAACATCGACCATTACCGGCCGAATGCGCTGGTGACGCTGAACACGCATGATCTCTGCACCTATGCCGGCTGGCGCTCGTTCAGTGACCTCAAGATGAAGCGCTCGCTCGGGCTCGATCCCGGCGAGGACGACCAGGCGCGCTGGGACGCGCTCGGCGCGCTCGACGAGATCCTGCGGCAGAACGGCATCAATGCCAACGACCTCTATTCGGTGCTTGCCTTCCTGTCGCGCACGCCGTCGCGGCTGCTCGCGGTGTCGCTGGAGGACCTGCTCGGCGTCATCGACCAGCCCAACATTCCCGGCACGATCGACGAGCATCCGAACTGGCGCCAGCGCTTACCCGTTGCGCTCGACCAGATCGCCGCGAAGGTCGATCTCGCGGCTTTGAAGGCTGCGACGCGGGAACGTTCATTGCCCGGCGGGCGTTAACCAGCCGGGGTTCCCCAGGCTCGAACGACATTGTCTCAGAGGATCGAGGACTATGCGCTAATCGGCGATTGCGAGACCGCTGCGCTGGTCGGGCGCAACGGCTCGATCGACTGGCTGTGCTGGCCCGCCTTCGATTCCGACGCCTGTTTTGCTGCAATCCTCGGGACAAACAGGAACGGCCGCTGGCTGATCGCGCCGAGCGAAGACGTGACCGCAACGTCGCGCCGTTATCTCGGCAACACCCTCATCCTCGAAACACGCTTTGAGACCAAGACCGGCACCGTCGCGCTGGTCGACTTCATGCCGCCGCGCGGCAAGGCCTCGGACATCGTCCGGCTGGTGCGCGGCGTCAGCGGCACGGTGAAGATGCGGATGCAGCTCGTGATCCGCTTCGGCTTCGGCGCCGACATTCCCTGGGTGCGGCGGATCGATCATTCGCTGCTCGCGATCTGCGGCCAGGACATGACGGTGCTGCGCACGCCCGCCGAAACCCGCGGCGAGGATCTGACCACGGTGTCCGATTTCGAGGTGAAAGAAGGCGAGACCGTGCCGTTCGTGCTGACCTACGGCCCCTCGCATCTCGAGCCGCCAGGGCCGATCGACCCCGAGCGCGCGCTTCAAGAGACGGAAGAGTTCTGGAAGGAGTGGTGCAGCCATTGCACCCGCGACGGCCCCTATCACGATCTCGTCCTGCGCTCGCTGATCACGCTGAAGGCGCTGACCTTCGGGCCCACCGGCGGCATCGTCGCAGCGCCCACCACGTCGCTGCCGGAGAAGCTCGGCGGCAGCAGGAACTGGGATTACCGCTTCTGCTGGTTGCGCGATGCCACCTTCACGCTGCTGGCGCTGATGAACTCGGGCTACACCGAGGAAGCCTCGGCCTGGCACAACTGGCTCTTGCGCGCGGCCGCCGGTGCGCCGGCGAATATGCAGATCATGTACGGCATCTGGGGCCAGCGGCGTCTGCTGGAATGGGAGGCGAGCTGGCTCGCCGGCTATGAGGGTGCCCAGCCGGTGCGCGTCGGCAATGCCGCGCATGCGCAGCTCCAGCTCGACGTCTATGGCGAGTTGATCGACGCCTTCCACCAGTCGCGCATGGCCAAGCTGAAGCTCGACGAGGAGAGCTGGGCATTGGAATGCAACGTGCTCAATCACCTCGCCGAGGTCTGGGACAAGCCCGATCACGGCATCTGGGAGCGGCGCGGCCAGCCGAAGCATTACGTCTTCTCCAAGGTGATGACCTGGGTCGCGTTCGACCGCGGCATCAAGAGCGCCGAGACTTTCGGCTTCAAGGCGCCGCTCTTGCATTGGCAAATGCTGCGCGAGGCCATTCATCGCGACGTCTGCAACAAGGGTTTCGACGCGGAGGAGAACGCATTCGTCGAGTCCTATGGCTCGAAGCTGCTCGATGCCAGCGTGCTGCTGTTGCCGGGGGTCGGCTTCCTGCCCGCGGACGACCCGCGAATCCGCGGCACCATCGCGGCGGTCGAACAGCACCTGATGCGCGACGGTTTCGTGCTGCGGCACGATCCGCGCGAGCTCTCCGCCGGCCAGCCGCCGCTCGAAGGTGCGTTCCTGGCCTGCAGCCTGTGGCTCGCCGATGCCTATGTGCTCTCGGGCGATCTCGACAAGGCGCAAGTCTTGTTCGACCGTGTGGTCGGCATCGCGAACGACGTTGGGCTACTCGCCGAGGAATACGATTCCGTGGCGCATCGCCAGACCGGCAATTTTCCGCAGGCCCTGACCCACATCGCGTTGATCAACACCGCGCATAATCTTTCGGCGGCCAGGCAAAAGAGCGAGAAGCCGGCAATGCAGCGGTCGAAGTAAGGATGGCGGCACTCTTTCCGTTCCTGCGGGCAGGGCCGCCGCATATGAAGCAGTGTGGCGGACAGCTCGCCCGCAGAGACCGCCGAAGCGGGCGTCTAAGGACGAGGCGTGCGCCGAGGCGGCGGCCAAAAGTCAAGCCTCACCCCACCCCATTCCATTTCAAAACCATCTCCATCGCCTCGGCAAAACCGTCCTGCTCGTTGGTGCCCGTGACGTGGGTGGCCTGGTCCTTGACGTTGTCGGCGGCGTTGCCCATGGCGATCGACGTGCCGCTGACGCCGAACATGGCGAGATCGTTCTGCATGTCGCCGATGGTGGCGACTGCGTCGGTGGAGATGCCGAGCCGCTTGGCCATGGCCTGCACGAAGGTGCCCTTGTTGAAGCCGGGCGGGGTGATGTCGAGATAATAGGTCTGCGAGCGCACCGCGGTCGCGGCGCTGCCGAGCGCCTCCTGCATCACCTTCTCGCAAGCGGCAAGGCGCGCAGCATCGGGGCTGGCGCCGACGATCTTGCAGGCGCTGGCGAGGTACGGCAAGAAGTCGGTGACGATGGTCGGATCGGCACGGATGGTGTGCTGCTCATGCGCGACGTAGCTGCCGTTGGGATTGTCGATCAGCCATTTGTCGGCGGTGAAGACCCAGATGTCGGCGCCGAATTCGCGCAGGATCTTCAAGGTTCGTTCGGCGGCACTCGCCGGAATCAGGTGTTGCTCGACCGGCCTCATCTCGGGATCGATGATCGAGGAGCCGTTGAACGGCCCGACCGGCAGCCACAGCGCCAGCGGCTCGATCAGGAAGCGCATGCCGATCGCCGGCCGGCTGGACGTGATGGTGAAGCCGATGCCGGCCTTGTGCAACCGCTGCACCGCGCTCCGCGCCCGCTCGGTCAGCGTCTTGTCCTTGGTCAGCAGCGTGCCGTCGACGTCGGACACCACGAGTGAGATTTTCGTCATGGCAGGACCTTGGGTTATGACCTCAGCGTCGCGCCGCCCAGTTTCAGTTGTCGCACGATACCGTCCACGATCGCCTCGACGGTCTCGTCGATCGAGACGGTGATGACGTGCTCGCCAGCCTCCGGCGGCTCCAGCGTGTTGAATTGACTGGTCAGCAATTCGGGCGGCATGAAATGGCCCTTGCGCCGCGCGAGCCGCTCGGCGATCAGCTCCTTCGTGCCTCTCAGGAACACGAAGCGGACGTCGTCGCGTCCGCGCAGCAGCACGTCGCGATAGGCGTGCTTCAGCGCCGAGCAGGCAATGATGACGTGCCCGCCCTTGCCGCAGACTCGCGCGATCTCGTCGGCAATGGCGTTGAGCCAGGGCCAGCGGTCCTCGTCGGTTAGCGGATGGCCGGCGCGCATCTTCTCGACATTGCTGGCGGGGTGAAAGCTGTCGCCGTCCTCGAAGCGCCAGCCGAGCCGCTCACCGAGCGCGGCTGCAACCGTACTCTTGCCTGAACCCGACACGCCCATCACGATCAACGCACAAGGTGCTTCAACGCCCGCCACGAATCCCCTCCGGAAGCGCGGCCCTGTCGACCAGCCAGATGGTCTCACCATTCGAGCGCGCGCGTACGGCCGGCAGATTCTCGCCATTGACGAGGCGCGTCAAGATCGGCTGCTTGTCGTGCCCGGCAATCTCGAACAGCATTTCGCGGCACGACGCCAAGGCGGGCAGGGTGAGCGACACCCGCGGCACGAACGGGGCGACATTGGCCCTGGGCACACCGACGACCCAGCGCGTGGTCTCTTCGATTTCGGGATAGCCGGGAAACAGCGAGGCGGTGTGGCCGTCCGGCCCCGCGCCCATCAGGACGAGATCGAACAGCGGCCGCTTCGGATCGAGCCGGTCCGAGCCGTAGAAGGCCTGCAGCTCGCGCGCATAGGCCGCGGCGCTCGCATCGGGATTTTCCGCCGCGGTCGGGATCGGATGGATATGTCCGGACGGCGCGTTGCGATCGAGAAAGGTCGCCCGCGCCACCGCCATGTTGTTGAGAGGATCGCTCTCGGGCACGAAGCGTTCGTCGCCGATGAACCAGTGCACGCGGTCCCACGGAATCCTGCCGCGCCATGCCTCGCTGCCGAGCAGTTGATACAGCTTCTTCGGGCTCGACCCGCCGGTCAGGCAGATCGCGATGCGCGAGGGATTGGCTGATATCCGCGCCATCACTCGCTCGGCTGCGGCTTGCGCCAGGGCCTCGGCGTCGGCCGTGACGATCAGCTCCGGCCGGCCGGCCGCCATCACGAAAATTTCCGCCAGCTGCGCCCGTCGCGGCGAAGCAGCTCGTCGGCACATTTCGGACCGTCGCTGCCGGCCTGATAGGTTTCGATGCCATTGGTGCCGGCATTTTTCCAGGCGTCCAGGAACGGCTGCACCGCCTGCCATCCGGCCTCGACGCCGTCGGCGCGCTGGAACAGGATGTTGTCGCCGATCATGCAGTCGTAGATCAGCGTCTCGTAACCGGTCGAGGGATCGGCGCGGAAATAGTCGCCGTACTTGAACTTCATCTCGACGCCGTCGATGGTGATGCTCGGCCCCGGAACCTTGGCGTTGAACTGCAACTCGATGGTCTCGGTCGGCGCGATGCCGATGGTGAGGAAGTTCTGCGACAGGCGGTCGACGTCGGTGCCTGAGAACATCGACAGCGGCGCCTGCTTGAACTTGATCGCGACCTCAGTGCGCTTGTGGCCCAGCGCCTTGCCGGTGCGCAAGTAGAACGGCACGCCGGCCCAGCGCCAATTGTCGATCATCAGCTTCAGCGCGACAAAAGTCTCGGTGGTGCTGCCGGGCTTGACGTCCTCGGTCTTGCGATAGTCCGGAATCTCGTCATCGCCGATGCGCCCCGCGAGATATTGCGCGCGCACCGAGCTTCTCAAGGCCTCTTCCTCGTTCGGCTGCTGGATCGCGGTGAGCACATCGGCCTTCTCCGAGCGCACGGAATGTGCGTCGAATCGTGCGGGGGGCTCCATCGCCACCAGCGACATCAGCTGGAACAGATGGTTCGGCACCATGTCGCGAAGCGCGCCGGTGGCGTCGTAGAAGCCGCCGCGATGGCCGACGCCGAGCTTCTCTTCCACCGTGATCTGGACGTGGTCGATATGGTTGCGATTCCAGATCGGCTCGAACATGCCGTTGGCAAAGCGCAGCACCAGGATGTTCTGCACCGTCTCCTTGCCGAGATAGTGATCGATCCGGTAGATCTGGTGCTCGTCCATGATCTTGAGCAGCTCGGCGTTCAGCGCGCGTGCCGAGGCGAGGTCGGTGCCGAACGGCTTCTCGATCACGAGCCGCCGCCAGGCGCCGTGCTCCGTCATCATGCCGGTGCGGCCAAGCTCGCGCGCGGTCGGTGCGAACGCAGCCGGCGGGGTCGCCAGATAGAACAGCCGGTTGCCGCCGGTGTCCTGCGCGCATTCCAGCGAATCCAGATGATCGCGCAAACGGTCGAAGGAGGGCGGGTCCTTCGCATCGGCTTCGACGAAGGTCACGCATTCCAGCAGCTTGCGGGCGATGTCGTCGTCCACAGGGCGCGTCGCGAATTGCCGGAGGCCCTTCAGCAGGCTGTCGCGCAGCTCGTCATCCGACTGGCCCCGGCGGGCCACGCCGACGACACAGAATTTTTCCGGCAGCAGGTGCTCGGCGGCGAGATTGTAGAGCGACGGCATCACCAGGCGATGGGTGAGGTCGCCGGTGACGCCGAAGATGACGAAGGCGCAATTTTCCGGCTTGCGCTTGGCTTTCGGGTCTTTTGTCACGAATTGTTGGCCTTCGCTTTGTTGCTTCTGACCTGAGCTTTTTATTTCAGCTCTTATTTGGGCTTTGCAGCGCCCGGCGGCTTCGGCTCTTTGTGGCCGCCGAAACCCGCACGCATCGCGGAGAGAATTTTCTCCGCGAAGGTGTGTTCCTTGCGGGAACGGAAACGTGTGTAGAGCGCCGCGGTCAGCACCTCGGCCGGCACGGCCTCGTCGATCGCTGCATTCACGGTCCAGCGGCCCTCGCCGGAATCCTCCACGAAGCCGGAATATTCCGACAGAAGCGGGCTGTCGGCGAGCGCGGTGGAGGTGAGGTCGAGCAGCCAGGACGGGATCACGCTGCCGCGGCGCCACACTTCGGCGATGTCGGCAAGATCGAAATCGTAGCGATGATCCGCCGGCAGGGCCTCGATGTTGGCGTTCTTGAGGATGTCGAAGCCTTCGGCATAGGCCTGCATCAGGCCGTACTCGATGCCGTTGTGGATCATCTTGACGAAGTGCCCCGCGCCGACGGGACCTGCATGGATGTAGCCCTGCTCGATGCGGGGATCGCGCCCCTCGCGTCCTTCGGTACGCGGAATGTCGCCGGCGCCGGGCGCGAGCGCGGCGAAGATCGGGTCGAGCCGGTCCACCACGGCCTTCTCGCCGCCGATCATCATGCAATAGCCGCGGTCGAGGCCCCAGACGCCGCCGGAGGTGCCGACGTCGACATAATGGATGCCGCGCGCCTTCAGCGCCTTGCCGCGGCGGACGTCGTCCTGCCAGAAGGTATTGCCGCCGTCGATGATGACATCGCCGTCCTGCATCACCTTCGCGATCCTCTCGATCGTGGTCTCGGTGATGTGGCCGGCTGGCAGCATCACCCAGGCCGTGCGGGGCCGCTCGAGTTTCGAGATGAACTCTTCCAGCGTCGCCGAGCCCACCGCGCCGTCTGCGGCCAGGCCCGCGACGGCCTTGGCGTCCTTGTCATAGACCACGGTCGTATGGCCGTGGCGCATCAGGCGGCGAACGATGTTGCCGCCCATCCGGCCGAGGCCGATCATGCCGAGTTGCATGTGAGAGATTCCCTCAGTTCAGTGCGTCGTTGAGCGCCGCATTTAGCGTCGCGAGACCTTTCTTGAGCGGGCCTTTGAGGTGCACCCGAAGCGCGCGCCGGCCGCGCTCGGTGAGCACGTCGAAATCGCCGCGCGCCTGCGCCGCCTTGATCACGCCGAAGCTCGCCTTCTGGCCCGGCACCGCCAGATCCTTGGCGTCGTCGGCGGTGATCTGGAGGAACACGCCGCTGTCGGGCCCACCCTTGTAGGCCTGCCCGGTCGAGTGCAGGAAGCGCGGGCCGAACTCGGCGCAGGTCGCCACATGCCGCTTCTCGCGCACCTCGAGCCGCATGGCCTGGAGCGCGTCGATCGTCGTCTTGTCGCGCGCGATGTAGCCGAGCAGGGCGACGTAGTCGCCATCGCCCGAGCGGGACAGATGCGCCTTCAGCCATGAGGTGAGGTCGCCATTGGCACCGGCCCTGCGCAACGCCGTGGCGTTGGCCTCATCGGTGTAGAGATCGGCTTCATCCGTGCTGACCACCGGCTCCTCGGCCGGCAAAGCGCCGGTCTTTTCGAATGCGGCGGTAAGCTCGCGGGTCTTGATCTTGGCCGCTTCCACGTCGGGCTGATCGAACGGGTTGATGCCGAGGATCGAGCCTGCCACCGCGGTTGCCATCTCGAAGCGGAAGAACTCCTGGCCGAGATGGTCGATCGACTTCAGGACGATGCGCACCACGGGATGGCCGGCCGCCTCGATCGCGGCAAGCTTGGAGTCATGTGCGGCGTCCGCTTCGCCTTCGGTGCGGATGTCGATGAAGAAGCGATCGTTGCCGTAAGAGGCGGACTCGCCCAGCGGCTCGCCCTCGATCGGGATCAGCCCCTTGCCTTCCTTGCCGGTCGATTCCGCGATCAACTGCTCGGCCCAGGCGCCGAAATCCGCGATCTTCTTCGACGCGAGGATCGTCACCTTGTCGCGGCCTTCGAGGCCGGCAAGCCCCATGGCGAGGCCGAGCTGCACGCCCGGGTTTTCGCTCGGCGGCACGTCCGGGCCGCAGGAGCGGGCCATCGCCAGCGCGTGCTTGATGAAAGTCTTGACGTCGATGCCGGCGGTCGCCGCCGGCACCAGACCGAACGGCGAGAGCACCGAATAGCGTCCGCCGATAGAGGGCTCACCATGGAAGATGCGGGCGTAGTTCAGCTTCTTCGCCGCCTTCTCCAGCGAGGAGCCGGGATCGGTCACCGCGATGAAGCGGTGGCCGGTCTTCACCTTTGGCCCGACCGCCTGCGCGACGCGCTCGTGGAAGTAATCCTTCATCGCGTTCGGCTCGGTGGTGCCGCCGGACTTGCTGGACACGATGAACACGGTGTTGGCGATGTCGATCTTGTCTTCCATCGCCCGCACCTGCGCGGGATCGGTGGAGTCAAGCACATGCAGCTTCGGGAAGCCCGGCTTCTTGCCAAAGGTCTCGGCCAGCACCTCAGGCCCGAGGCTCGATCCGCCCATGCCGAGCACGACGGCATCGGAGAACTTTTGGCCCTTCACCCGGCTCGCATAGTCCTCGTAGTCAGCCACGTCGGCTTTCGCCGCGCTGTCGAGCCAACCGAGCCATTTGTCCTCGTCGGTGCCGGTCCAGACCGATTTGTCGCGCTGCCACAGCCTGCGGATCTTGGCGGATGCGCGCCATTCCTCGGTGCTCTTGGCCACGGCCTTGCCCAGTCCCTCGCCGAGCGAAAGCTGCTGACGGTCGATGGCGGGTCCGAGCACGGTGGCGCGCTTGTGGGCGACCGCGCCATAGAGCTTGTCGGCGGCGTCCGCAAACTGCTTGACGCCGTCCTTGACCAGCTCCTCGGTGATGGCGTCGAGCGAGATGCCGGAGCGCTCCAGCTCTTCCAGCACGCGCCTTGCGTCGTCGATATTTTCTTCCAGGCTGTCGCGCGGCTTGCCGTGATCGCGGAACGCATCCAGCGTCGCCGGCGGCACGGTGTTGATGGTGTCGGGGCCGATCAGCTCCTCGACATAGAGCACGTCGCTGTAGTCCTTGTTCTTGGTGCCGGTCGAGGCCCACAGCATGCGCTGCGGCTTGGCGCCCTTGGCCGCGAGCTTCTCCCAGCGCGGACCCGAGAACAGGCGCTTGTAGTCCTGATAGGCCAGCTTGGCGTTGGCGATCGCGACCTTGCCCTTGAGCGCGGCGAGCCGTTCCTTCTCGGATGGATCATTGGCGCGTGCGATCTTCTCGTCCAGCTGCTTGTCGACCATGGTGTCGATGCGGCTGACGAAGAAGCTGGCAACGCTCGCCACGTGCGACGGATCGCCGCCGCCGGCGACGTATTTCTCCAGGCCCGCGAGATAGGCCTCCGCCACCTCGAGATAGACCGCCTTGGAGAACAGCAGGGTGATGTTGATGCTGATGCCTTCGCCGATCAGCTGCTCGATCGCCGGCAGGCCCTCGGGCGTTGCCGGCACCTTCACCATCAGGTTCTTGCGGCTGACGTCCTTCCAGAGCCGCCGCGCCTCGGCGACAGTGCCGGCGGTGTCCATCGCCAGATAAGGCGAGACCTCCAGGCTGACATAGCCGTCGCCGCCCTTGAGGCGGTCATAGACCGGGCGCAGCACGTCGGCGGCGTTCTGGATGTCCTCGACCGCGACCGCCTCGAACAGGTCGGCCACGGTGCGGTCGCCGCGCTTCAGCGCCTTGCCGATCGGGGCGTCGTACTCGTCCGAGCTGCCGATCGCCTTCTCGAAGATCGAGGGATTGGAGGTGACGCCCTTGACGCCGTCGGTCTCGATCAGCCGCTTCAGGTCGCCGTTGGCGATGAAGCCACGGGCGAGGAAGTCCAGCCAGACGGCTTGTCCGTGCTTTTCCAGTTCTTTGACGGGATTCATGGTGCTTATTTATCTCCAAGCCTGCGGGCGAGGGGGTTTCCGCGCCGGTCCTGACGCGCTATCCTCTAGCTTACATGCTCCCGGGAGGGAACCAATCAAGGGTATCTGCGTCATACTCTCAGTGTAACTCCCTCTCAGTGTAACTCCGTCGCGATCATGGCGATCCAGGCGGGTGTAGCCGTGTTGTGTAAAAGGTCGCTCGCCGAAAGCTTCGGCCGAGGTCTTGTTGGTAGCGTCGGCCACATCGCCGTAGGCGGTCTCGAATGGTCATGCTGGGGACTGCATGCACACACCAACTGACGGCGTTACATTCGCCACTGCCAATAGCCAGCAATCGATCGCGCCGGCCGCTAGCGTCGAGGCGTCGTGCGATCTCGCAATCAGTCAATGCGCGACACGCCTGCGGCTGAGGAAAGCCGCGGGCACAAGATGATCGTGCTGACGCCGACGCCGGCCTTGCGGCGACAGCTCTGCACCATCCGCGGCTTGGCCCGCCTGGCGCAGAGCGATCGGATCGTCATCCAGCCGGAGGGCTTGGCGACCGATTTTGATACGTTGCTGCGCGCTTGTCGCGACTATCATGCTGCCAACGGTCGCACTGCATTGCAGCAGGAAGATGAACGAGCGATGCAAACGATCCCCAAGGCTTCGCCGTAGAAGCGTCATAAGATCGCCGCCCGCGGTTCGCTATGCTGCGGCGCCGGATGGACTCATCCCCGGTAAAGCCCGGATGTTGCGACCAAGTGACATTTTCTGGAAATGAGCCAATATAGGCATAGATTCGCACAAATTACAGGCATGTGCCTGTTCGTAACTCATGGAGTGCCTACGTTGTGCGTTGCGTCGAGTTGGCACCAGGGTGTCCAATGATCGTCATGTGCTCACGCTGATTCGAAACGGCCTGAGGAACGGTCCGGTAACTGCTTTCGTTTCAGCTTGTAGCGGAACTCACGCGGAGAGGGATCATGTACAACGATTCTCTATTCAACGCTTTCGCTCGGTCGTTCGAGGCGAGAAGCCAGCACGACATGTCGATGGCGGAATACCTGGAATCGTGTCGAAGCGATCCCATGAAATACGCGAACTCGGCCGAACGGCTCCTAGCGGCGATCGGTGAGCCTCAGACGATTGACACGGCCAAGGACCCACGCCTTGGCCGTATTTTTTTGAATCGCACCATCCGCACCTATCCGGCCTTCGCCGGCTTCTACGGCATGGAGGAAACCATCGAGCGCATCGTCGGTTTCTTCCGCCACGCCGCGCAAGGCCTCGAGGAACGCAAGCAGATTCTCTATCTGCTCGGCCCGGTCGGTGGCGGCAAATCCTCGCTCGCCGAGCGGCTCAAGTCGCTGATGGAAGTGCATCCGATCTACGTGCTCAAGGCCGGCGATGAACTCTCGCCGGTGTTCGAGAGTCCGCTCAGCCTGTTCGATCCCGATCAACTCGGTCCGATGCTGGAAGAGAAGTACGGCATTCCGCGCCGGCGCCTCACCGGCCTGATGAGCCCGTGGTGCTACAAGCGCCTGGAAGCCTTCGGCGGCGACATTTCTCAGTTCCGAGTCGCAAAAATCCAGCCGTCGCGGCTGCGCCAGATCGCGATCGCCAAGACCGAGCCCGGTGACGAGAACAACCAGGACATCTCCTCGCTGGTGGGCAAGGTCGATATCCGCAAGCTCGAGACCTACGCGCAGAACGACCCGGACGCCTATAGCTATTCCGGCGGCCTCAACCGCGCCAACCAGGGCATCCTCGAATTCGTCGAGATGTTCAAGGCGCCGATCAAGATGCTGCACCCGTTGCTGACCGCAACGCAGGAAGGCAACTATATCGGCACCGAGAACATCGGCGCGATCCCGTTCACCGGCATCATCCTCGCGCACTCCAACGAAGCGGAGTGGGCGAGCTTCAAGGCCAACAAGAACAACGAGGCTTTCATCGACCGCATCTGCGTGATCAAGGTGCCGTACTGCCTGCGCGTCACCGAGGAGCAGAAGATCTACGAGAAGCTGATCCAGGGCTCCGAGCTCGCGGCCGCGCCTTGCGCGCCCTCGACGCTGGAGACGCTGGCGCGGTTCTCGGTGATGTCGCGCCTGCGCAAGCACGAGAACTCGACGCTGTTCGGCAAGATGCGGGTCTATGACGGCGAGAGTCTGAAGGAATCCGATCCGAAGGCGCGCAGCGTCCAGGAATATCGCGACGCCGCCGGCGTCGACGAGGGCATGGACGGCGTCTCCACCCGCTTCGCCTTCAAGATCCTGGCTGCCACCTTCAACCACGATCCGCAGGAGGTCGCCGCCGATGCCGTGCACCTGATGTACGCGCTGGAGCAGGCGATCCGCCGCGAGCAGCTGCCCGAGGAGGTCGAGAAGCGCTATCTCGAGTTCATCAAGGCGGAGCTCGCGCCCCGCTATGCCGAGTTTATCGGCAACGAGATCCAGAAGGCTTACCTCGAATCCTACTCGGATTACGGCCAGAACCTGTTCGACCGCTACGTCGACTACGCCGACGCCTGGATCGAGGACCAGGACTTCAAGGATCCCGACACCGGCCAGCTCCTGGATCGCGAATTGTTGAACCAGGAATTGACCAAAATCGAGAAGCCGGCGGGCATCGCCAACCCCAAGGATTTCCGGAACGAGGTCGTCAAATTCTCGTTACGCTCCCGGGCCCAGAACGGCGGCAAGAATCCGACTTGGACCTCCTACGAGAAGATTCGCGACGTGATCGAAAAGCGGATATTCTCTCAGGTCGAGGACCTGCTTCCGGTCATCTCCTTCGGGTCGAAGAAGGACGGCGAGACGGAGAAGAAGCACGGCGAGTTCGTCGCACGCATGGTGGAGCGCGGCTACACCGAGCGTCAGGTTCGCCGTCTCGTCGAATGGTACATGCGCGTGAAGCAGGCCGGTTGAGGCGGATGGGAACGTGGCCATTCATATTATTGACAGGCGCCTGAATCCAGGCGGCAAGAGCCTTGAGAACCGGCAGCGGTTCTTGCGTCGGGCAAAATCCCTGGTGCAGGGCGCCGTCAAGAAGACCTCGCAGGAACGCGACATCAAGGACGTCCTGGAGGGTGGTGAGGTCACGATCCCGCTCGACGGCATGCACGAGCCGCGTTTCCGCCGCGAAGGCGGAACGCGCGACATGGTGCTGCCCGGCAACAAGAAGTTCATTGAGGGCGACTATCTCCAGCGCTCCGGCCAGGGCGGCGCCAAGGATTCGGGGCCGGGCGAGGGCGACAGCGAGGACGCCTTCCGCTTCGTGCTCTCCCGCGACGAGTTCGTCGATCTCTTCCTCGACGATCTCGAGCTGCCGGATCTTGCCAAGCGCAAGATCGCGCAGACCGAGAGCGAGGGCATCCAGCGCGCCGGCTACACCACGTCGGGCTCGCCGGCCAACATCTCGGTGAGCCGCACCGTGCAGCTCGCGCTCGCCCGCCGCATCGCGCTCCGCCGTCCACGCAAGGGCGAGATCGAGGAGCTGGAGGCCGAGATCGCTGCCTGCACCGACGAGGATCTGCGCGCCGAGCTGATCGAGAAGCTCGACAAGCTCAAGGCGAAGTCCAAGCGCATTCCCTTCATCGATCCGCTCGACATCCGCTATCGCCGCTTCGAGACGGTGCCGCGGCCGGTGGCGCAGGCGGTGATGTTCTGCTTGATGGACGTGTCGGGCTCGATGTCCGAGCACATGAAGGATCTGGCCAAACGCTTCTACATGCTGCTCTACGTGTTCCTGAAGCGGCGCTACAAGCATGTCGAGATCGTCTTCATCCGCCATACCGACCGCGCCGAGGAGGTCGACGAGCAGACCTTCTTCTATGGCCCGGCCTCGGGCGGCACGCTGGTCTCCAGCGCGCTGCAGGCGATGCATGAGATCGTGCGCGAGCGCTTCAATCCGGCGGACTGGAACATTTACGCAGCGCAAGCCTCCGACGGCGACAATTCCTATTCCGACGGCGAGCTCACCGGCATGCTGCTGACCGACAAGATCCTGCCGGTCTGCCAGTTCTTCGCCTATCTCGAGGTCGGGGAGTCAGGCGGCAGCGCCTTCGATCTTTCCGATTCCTCGCTCTGGACTCTCTATGACCGGCTGCGCAACAGCGGCGCACCGCTTTCGATGCGCAAGGTCTCGGAGCGCAGCGAGATCTTTCCGGTATTCCACGATCTGTTCCAGCGCCGCGAAACTTCACAGGAGAAAGCCGCTCCATGACGGAACGCTTGTTCGAAGGCGCGGATTGGGATTTCCGCACCCTGCAGCGCATCACCGATGCCTGCGAGGAGGTGGCGCTGAAGGATCTCGGCCTCGACGTCTATCCGAACCAGATCGAGGTCATCACCGCCGAGCAGATGCTGGATGCCTATTCGTCCGTCGGCATGCCGCTGTTCTACAAGCACTGGTCGTTCGGCAAGCATTTCGCGTTTCACGAGGCGTCCTACCGCAAGGGCCTGATGGGGCTCGCCTATGAGATCGTGATCAACTCCTCGCCCTGCATCTCCTACCTCATGGAGGAGAACACGGCGACGATGCAGACGCTGGTGATCGCGCACGCCGCCTTCGGCCACAACCATTTCTTCAAGAACAATTATCTGTTCAAGCAGTGGACCGATGCCGAAGGCATCCTCGACTATCTCGACTTCGCCAAGAACTATGTCGCGACCTGCGAGGAGCGCTACGGCCGCGTCGAGGTCGAGCGCACGCTGGACGCCGCCCATGCGCTGATGTCGCACGGCATCGACCGCTATCCCGGCAAGAAGAAGCTGGATTTGCGCGCCGAGGAGAAGCGGGCAGGGCGCCGCCGCCAGCACGAGGAGGAGGTCTTCAACGACCTCTGGCGCACCGTGCCGAAGGGGGCCGCCAAGAGCCGCTCGGCGCTCAGCATCGAGCGCCGCCGCAAGCTGCTCGGCCTGCCGCAGGAAAACCTGCTCTACTTCCTGGAGAAGAGCGCGCCGCGGCTCGCTCCCTGGCAGCGCGAGCTGTTGCGCATCGTCCGCCACATCGCGCAATATTTCTATCCGCAGAGCCAGACCAAGGTGATGAACGAGGGGACGGCGACCTACGTCCATTATCGCATCATGACCAAGCTCCACGAGCAGGGCCGCATCACCGACGGCAACTTCCTCGAATTTTTGGGATCGCACACCAATGTGGTGTTCCAGCCCGAATTCGACGACCCGCGCTTCTCCGGGTTCAATCCTTATGCGCTCGGCTTTGCCGTGATGCAGGACATCGAGCGCATCGTCACCAGGCCGGAGGACGAGGACCGCGAGTGGTTCCCCGACATCGCCGGCAAGGGCGACGTGATGGGCGTGCTGCGCGATGTCTGGGCCAATTACCGCGACGAGAGCTTCATCGGCCAGTTCCTGAGCCCCAAATTGATGCGGCACTTCCGCATGTTCCACCTGCACGACGATCCCGAGGAGCGCGCCGGCATAAGGGTCGACGCCATCCACGACGAGCGCGGCTTCCGCCGCGTCCGCCGCGAGCTGGCGCGCCAGCACGACGTCGGCTTCATCGACGCCAATATCGAGGTGGTGGACGTCGATCTTTCCGGCGACCGCCGGCTGATCCTGCATCACCACGTCATCAAGGGCTCGCAGCTCAACGAGACCGACGCCAAGCGCGTGCTCCAGCATCTCGCCGATCTCTGGACCTACGACGTCTCCCTGATCGAGGTCGACGCCAACGACAAGGTCCTGCGCGAATACGTCGTGAGCCCGCGCCCGATTCCCGCCGCGGTGGCCTGAGACGGCTGGCCTCCAGAGTATCGACGTCGCGGATAGCTCACCCGCGGCCCATCATTCGAGACGCCCGCCTTCGGCGGGCCCTCAGGATGAGGACGGAGTGTGCGGCAGCATTTTCGACAGATAGGGATGCTGCCCATAGCCTCATCCTGAGGAGACCGCGAAGCGGTCGTCTCGAAGGATGGGCCACTTGCTCAGGTCGCGACCAGGAATTTGCATCGATCGGACATGCTCTAAGCCGATCGCTTCTTCGCCACCTTCTTCTTGCCCGCATTCAGCTCCACCGCCGCGCGGATCAGCGCCTTGAGCGCCTTCTCGTTGATCTGTGCGCCCTCGCGAATATCGATCGCGCGCCGTACGTTGCCGTCGAGGCTGGAGTTGAACAGGCCGGCCGGATCATCCAGCGCCGCGCCTTTGGCAAAGGTCAGCTTCACCACCTCCTTGTAGGTCTCGCCGGTGCAGATGATGCCATCATGCTCCCACACCGGCACGCCGCGCCATTTCCATTCCTCGACAACCCCGGGATCGGCCTCCTTGATCAGGCCGCGGATGCGCCCCAGCATCTCGCCGCGCCAGTCGCCGAGCTCCTTGATCCTGCCGTCGATGAGTTTCGCGGGCGAAGCTCCTTCCACGTCCTTCGTGCTGCTCTTCCTTGCGGGCTCGGCTTTCTTCATCATCTCGCCTCGTTCACGCGTTGCCGCGGCTGACATAGGGCAATGCGAACAGATACAGCCCGGTCGCGAGCAGGGGGATCAGGGGGACGAGCGCGAGAAAGCCGATCCAGACGGCTTGGACCTGCATGGTCATCGCGGCGATATTCGCGATGACCATGAGCGTGAAAGCCATCGACAGCCAGCGATGAATCTGCCGAATCCACATATGCGTGCTCATTGGGACCTCCTTTGGAAAAAGATTGGAATGGGGGCCGGCGGGCTAAGCTTCCCGCGCCAGCAACTCGTCCAGTTTTGCGAAGAACTGCTTCCAGCCGGCGTGCGCGCCGCCATAGGCCTGCTTCTGCGTCGGACTGAAGCCCGCCTGCTCGACGCGCAAGTGCGTACCAGCGCCCGTCGGCGTCAGCGTGAAGGTGACGATGCTCTTGAGATCGAACGCCGCGTCCTCGTGCGAGAAATTCCAGGTGTAGGCGAGGGTCTTCTCCGGCTCGATGGTGAGCACCTCGCAGTCCAGCACACCGCCCCATTCGCCGCGCAAATTGAATCTGTGGCCCACGACCGGCTTGAAGTCGTTCTTCATCAGCCATTCCTCGATCAGATGCGGCTGCGTCAGCGCGCGCCAGAGCCGCTCGGCCGGAAAGGCGAATTCGCGTTCGACGACGACAGAGCGTGTTTCAGTCATTGATCCATCCTCTTCAGCAAGTCATCGAGCGCATCGAGCCGGCTCTGCCAGAAGCCGGCCATCTGGCTGGTCCAGTCGATCAGCGGATTGAGCGCGCCGGGCTGCGCGCTGTAATGGGTCTGGCGTCCTTCATGGCGGTCGCGCACGAGCCCGGCCTGTTTCAGCGCACCCAAATGTTTCGAGACCGCCGGCTGCGAAACGCCGGATCGCGCCGTCAGTGCCCCGACCGTCTGCTCGCCCTCGCGGCACAGCCGCTCGAAGATCGCCCGCCGGGTCGGATCGGCGAGCGTCCTGAACAGGAGGTCGTGGGCAGCGGACATGCGGAATCCATAACCAAAAAGTTATGGATTAATTCATAACCGTGGGGTTATGGGTAAGTCAAGTGCGGATAGAGATGAGTTGGGATGGGGCGCACCGATTACCTGGAAGGTCCGGTGCCCTACGGCCGCAAGTAAAGATACCCCTGCGACTGTAGCTCGGCCAAACGAACCACGCCGCCCTTCTCAGCGCTGACGAATCCCGGCAACAGCTCCGTGAGCGTCACGTTCTGCGCCTTCATGGTGTTGGCGCAGGCGGCGAGCTCGACGCCGCCCTTCGCGAATTCGATGACGCGCTTGCTGACGTCGGGATTGGCCTGCGCCGCGTGAAACGCTTTCAGCGCGGGGCCGTGGATCACCAGCGCGATCGTCACGTGGTCGGGGCCGCCGACGCCGTCGATATGGTTCTGGATGTTGCCGAGCACGAAATTGACCTTCTCGGCGTCGCTGAGGTGATAGACGACCTTTAGCTTGGTCGACGGCGGAGCTTGCATCGCGGCCTGTGCGCGCGAGGCGCCAAGCGCTGCGCCCAAAGCCGAAACTGCGCTCCACAAGATGTTGCGGCGGTTCATGATGATCTTCTTTCGACTAAGCTGATTTTGCCGGACAGATATCACTTGTGGCGCAGCGCCGCGAGTTCCTTGCGGTCGGTCACCAGTGAGGCGCATTCGCTGATGTCGGTGCGGTCGAGACGGAAGATTCCGTCGTCGGCGCCGGCCTCCAGCGATCCCTCGGCCTCGTCGTCCGGCTTGTTGTGCAGCCAGACCCTGACCCGCGCGAGGCGCACGACGGCGGATTTGTCGTCCTTCGACAGTGCGACCCCGATGCCGCCGCCCTCGCAGTCGACGCCGCAGCCGAGGCGGATCTCGCTGCCGTCTTTCACGAACACGACGTGATGGCAGTCGCCGCTGGAATCGAAATCGCCGCTGCGATGGCGGTACCGTAAGCCGAGGCGGAAGGAGTTGTGCAGCTCCTTGTCCTCCCTGTCCAATTCGGCCGAGACCAGCAGCTTCATCGCGGCGACCTTCTGCTTCGGATGCCGCGCCAGATGCTCGGCATCGTAGCGGCGCACGAAGCAGGCATAGGCCTTGTTGCCGGGTGCGCCCGCATACATGCGCGCGTTGAAGCTCTCGGCCTCGGCTTTGCTCGCCTGGCGGATGTCGTCAGCCTCCTCGGCGCGGACGGCGCCGACCAAGGCGGCAAGGACAAGCGGAAGGACGAGGGCAAGCTTCATGATCGCACCAGATGTGTGAGCCGTGGCCCGGCAGGGAGAGTGGGCGGGTTGGCGGTTAGTCGCGGGCGGCGCGGAGCGCGTTCAAGCGGTGCCGGGCCCCCCTTTCCCGCCGGCAGCCTCGCGCAAGGTTCCAGGCTTAACAGTCTGGAAGGAGGGGCGCTGATAAACCCCCAGATTGTTGCAAAGGCTGGTGGCGGTCAAAATGTCCGTAAGTCAGAACTTGCCCAATCTCGCGGTCGGCTATTCCCTGGTGCGGCTGCTGAAGCTATTGGCCGCCGGCGTGCTGATGACGCTGCTGTGTGCCGCGATCGCATTCAACTGGTTTCCGATCAAGACCCTCACGCCGTTCCAGATCACGGTCTGCTATGTCGGGCTCGCGCTGTTCGGCCTTGTCACCTTGCGGACGCTGTGGACGCTGCTCTTCTCCAGGGCGCCCGTCGTCTTCATCACGCGCGTCGGCATTCGCGACACCAGGATCGCCGATGACACCATCGCCTGGAGATCGGTGCGCGACATATCGGTCTGGCAGTTTCGCAACCAGAAGATCGTGGTGCTCAAGCTTGATCCCCTTGTCGCCGACCGCTTCGACGCCGGTTTTCTGAAGCGCATCATCTCGATGATAAACAAGACGGTCGGCGCCGAGGGCGTGCTGATCAATCCGAGCGGCCTGACCATGGACGGCGAAACGCTGTTCGAGACCTGCAGGCAATATTGGAAGGCCGGCCGCCTCGCTTATTCGGGCCGCGTCGCAGCCGAGCCCGAGCCGGTCAGCTAGTCCACGCCGCAGCCGAGACGGACGCGTCGCTTTCGCGAAGCACTGCGTGGTGGCAGTCGCCGCACGCGCAACGCGTTCGACGCCCATACGCGCGCGATGCGGGGCGAGGCTGTGCGGTTCCATGCACGGCCTTAGTCGAACCTCAGGCCGGGAAGGTTCAATCGAAGCGAAGCCTTCGCTCCCGGGGAACTCAATGCCGCGCAGCCTTCAACATTGTCCCAATTCGTCAATGTGATAGCCTTCACAGACGATTGCTTTCGGAAGTTTTAGGGTGGGGCCGCCTTTTGTCGTGCGTGGAGTCCCCGCGATGGGCGAGATTCGCAACTTCAGGTCCGGGAATCAGGGTGAGCCGCCTCCGAGCGGGACGCTGCCTCGGCGTCTCGCAGCGATCATTGTCGGCGATATCGCTTCCTACAGTCGCCTGATGCAGGCTGACGAGGAGGGCACGCACGCCCGCGTCAAGCGGATCGAGCGGGATCTCATCATGCCCAGCATCGTCGAGCACCATGGAAGCTTGGTGAAGACGACGGGCGATGGCTTCATTGCGGTTTTCGATAGTCCGGTCGAGGCTGTTCGATGCAGCATCGTCATCCAGCAAAATCTCGTCGGCCGCAACGCCTCGCAGCCGAAGCATTCGCGGATCGAATACCGGATCGGCGTCAATCTCGGTGATGTCATCGTCGAGCCGGACGACATCTATGGCGACGGCGTCAACATCGCCACGCGCATCGAAGGCATTGCCGAGCCGGGCCAGGTCTACATCTCCGGCGCGATCTACGAGCAGATCAAGCACAAGGTGGTGTGCGGCTATGAATCGCTTGGCGACCGGAAGGTCAAGAACATCACCGATCCGGTGCGGGTCTATCGCGTGCTGCCGGACGCAGACGCGGTCGGCAGCACGCGAAGCCGGCGCGAGAATGCCTTGATCTTTTTCCTCGGCGTCAGCGTGCTGATCATCGCGGCCGGCGTGCTTTGGTATCTGCTGGCACAGCCGGCTGGCAGGCGGAACGAGCAGGCCGCCGCGCCGACTGTCGCGCCGGCCGCATCTCCAAGCGCGCAGCCCGCTCCACGCGAAGCGGCGGCGCAAACGCCGGAGCCGTCTCCCTCATTGGCTTCGGCACCTCCGCCGCCCTCACCGGTACCCAGCCCATCGGCGATACCCGTCCGCGAACCCGAAATGATCGCCATTCGCGGCGGCAGCTTCGCCATGGGAAGCAATGATGATCCGACCGAACGTCCGGTCCACCAGGTCACGGTCAAGCCGTTCTCGATCGGCAAATATCCGGTAACCGTGCAGCAGTGGAACGACTGCGCCGCGGCGAAGGCGTGCTCCTTCGCGGCGATCGGTAAGGACGATGCGCCGGTCAGCAATGTAAGCTGGAGCGATGCGCAGCAATATGTGGCCTATCTCTCCCAGGCGACGAAGAAGCCCTATCGGCTTCCGAGCGAAGCCGAATGGGAATATGCGGCGCGCGGCGGAACAACGAGCAAGTATTGGTGGGGTGACAAGCTCCAGCCGGGCATGGCCGGGTGCAAGGATTGCGGCGAGCTCGCAGCCGAGCAGCCGGCGAAGGTCGGCAGCTTCAAGCCCAATCCGTTCGGGCTGTACGACATGGGCGGCGCCATCGACCAGTGGGTCGAGGATTGCTGGCACAGAAGCTATCAGGGCGCGCCCGGCGACGGCTCGGCATGGACCGGCGGCGACTGCTCCTCGCACGTCCTGCGCTCGGGCTCCTGGAAGAACGATTCGAGATATGTGCGGCCGTCAAACCGCGATGGCTACGACACCAATGTCCGTTATCCAACGCACGGATTCCGCGTCGCGCTCAGTCCGTGATTGCCGGAGTACAATTGATGAAGATCCTGTCCTGTGTCGCACTTGCGACCGCGATCGCATTGCTCCCGGGTGCGGCGTATGCGCAGGGCAAGACCGCGCCCAAGGATGCCAAGCTCTATTTCATCACGCCGCGTGATGGGCAGAAGGTTCGCGGTGGATTTTGGGTCCGGTTCGGCTTGCGCAACATGGGCGTGACGCATGCCGGCGACGATTACCAGAACGCGGGTCATCACCATCTGCTGGTTGACGTCAACGACCCCATCGATCCCAAGGAGCCGATCCCCCAGGACAAGTCGCATTTGCATTTCGGCGCAGGGCAGACCGAAACCATGCTCGAACTGCCGCCCGGCACGCACACGCTGCAACTGGTACTGGGCGATGCGAAGCACTATCCATTCGAGCCGCCGGTGGTATCGGACAAGATCACGATACGTGTCCGGCAGCCCGTCTCCGGCAAGTAATCACCGCAGGCTGGCGTTGATCTTGTCCAGCACCGCCGAGCCCGGGCACAGCGCGTCCGCTTCCAGCGTGTTGAGCGGCGTCTCGACCGTGTTGAGATGCTCGTGCAGATCCTCCGCGTCAGGATCGACATACAGGAGCCCGGTGACGATCTGGCCCTTGGCGGCGTGCTTCGCAAGGAAGGTCTGCGCGCCGAGCCTGTCGTGCGGGTCGTAATCGGCGTCGATCTTGCGCAGCGCGATCTTGCTGCCGTCGTGCTGCTCGACCATCTGCACCGTGCCCGGCGCATAGTCGACGGCGATGGGATCGCGGCCAATCAGCACGTCGAGCCGGTTCACCGCGTCATTGTGCTCCCGGACATAGTCGAAGCTCTTGGTTGAGCCGGCATGATTGTTGAAGGCGATACAGGGACTGATGACGTCGATGAAGGACGCGCCCTTGTGGCGGATCGCGGCCGCGATCAGCGGCACCAGCTGGGCCTTGTCGCCGGAGAACGAGCGCGCCACGAAGGTGGCACCAAGTTGCAGCGCGATCGCGACCAGGTCGATGGCGTTGTCAGTGTTGGTGACGCCCTTCTTGCTCTTCGAGCCGCGGTCGGCGGTGGCCGAGAACTGGCCCTTGGTCAGGCCGTAGACGCCGTTGTTCTCGACGATATAGGTCATGTTGACGCCGCGCCGGATCGAGTGCGCGAACTGCCCGAAGCCGATCGAAGCGGAATCGCCGTCGCCGGAGACGCCAAGATAGATCAGGTCGCGGTTGGCAAGATTGGCACCGGTCAGCACGCTGGGCATGCGCCCGTGCACGGAGTTGAAGCCGTGCGAATTGCCGAGGAAGTAATCCGGCGTCTTCGACGAGCAGCCGATGCCAGAGATCTTCGCGACCCGGTGCGGCTCGATCGAGAGCTCGTAGCAGGCCTCGATGATCGAGGCCGTGATCGAATCATGGCCGCAGCCGGCGCACAGCGTCGAAATCTTGCCTTCGTAGTCGCGATGCGTGTAGCCGAGCTCATTCTTCTTCAGCCCAGGATGATGGAATTTCGGTTTTGCGATGTAGGTCATTAGATCACCCGCGATCCCACGGCCGTCATGGCGGGGCTTGACCCGGCCATCCACGCGCCAGCTTTTTCCGTCATTCCGGGGCGCCCAAAGGGCGAACCCGGAATCTCGAGATTCTCAGGTGCGCAATTGCGCACCATAGTTCGATGCTTCGCATCGCCCCGGAATGACTTCGTGGGGAAGAATGAGTATGCCCGGCACGAGGCCGAAGAGAGCAACGCGCGCATCATGACACGGCCTTGCGCAGCGGGGTCACCTTGAGGTGATCCTGGTGGTCGCCAATGGCTTTTGCGATGAAACGGGCGGTGATGGGCGTGCCGTCGTAATGCACGATCGGCACGAGCCGCACCGGGTCGATGCCGTTCTCGTTGACGATGAGCTGGCGCAGCTGGCTGTCGCGGTTCTGCTCGACCACATAGACGAAGTCGTGCTCGGCAAGGAAGCTCGCGACGCTCGAATGGAACGGGAAGGCGCGGATGCGCAGGCGATCGAGCTGATGTCCGCGTGCCTCCAACAGGCCGATCGCCTCGTCCATTGCCGGCGAGGTCGAACCGAAATAGATCACGCCGTATTTGGTCGGCCGTTCCGCATTGGCCTGCAGCGGCCGCGGCACCAGGTCTTGCGCGGTCTCGAACTTGCGCACCAGGCGCTGCATGTTGTCGGCATAGACAGGGCCTTCCTCGGAATAGCGCGCATAGCGATCGCGCGAGGTGCCGCGGGTGAAGTAGGAGCCCTTGGTCGGATGCGCGCCGGGATAGGTGCGGTAGGGGATGCCGTCGCCGTCGACATCGAGATAGCGGCCGAAGTCGCGCCCCTCTTCCAGCATCTCCGTGGTCATCACCTTGCCGCGGTCGTATTGCCTTGCGTCGTCCCACTTCAGCGGCCGGCAGAGCCGGTTGTTCATGCCGATGTCGAGGTCGAGCATCAGGAAGATCGTGGTCTGCAGCCGCTCGGCGAGATCGAAGGCGGCCGCCGCGAACTCGAAAGCCTCGGCCGGATCTTCCGGAAACAGCAGCACATGCTTGGTGTCGCCATGCGAGGCATAGGCGCAGGCGATGATGTCGCATTGCTGGGTGCGGGTCGGCATGCCCGTCGAGGGCCCGGCCCGCTGGATGTTCATGATCACGGCCGGGATCTCGGCGAAATAGGAAAGGCCGATGAACTCGGTCATCAGCGAGATGCCGGGACCTGAGGTCGCCGTGAAGGCGCGCGCGCCGTTCCAGGAGGCGCCGATCACGATGCCGATCGAGGCCAGCTCGTCCTCGCCCTGCACGATGGCGTATTTCGCCTTGCCGGTCTCCGGATCGTGCCGGTACTTCTTGCAGTGGGCGGTGAACGCCTCCGCCACCGATGAAGACGGCGTGATCGGATACCACGCGCACACCGTGGCGCCCCCATAGACGGCGCCGAGCGCGGCAGCGCTGTTACCCTCGATGAAGATGCGGTCGCCGACCTTGTCGGATTTCTTCACCCTAAGGCCGATCGGGCATTTCAGGTTCTGCAGCGCCCAGTCGCGGCCAAGATGCAGCGCATGGACGTTGGAGGAGAGCAGCTTCTCCTTGCCCTTGTACTGTTCGCCGATCAGCTGCTCGATCAGCTTCGGATCCATGTCGAGCAGCGCCGAGAGGCTGCCGAGATAGATGATGTTCTTGAACAACTGGCGCTGGCGTGGATCGGTATAGGTCGAGTTGGTGATGGCGGTGAGCGGCACGCCGATCACGGTGATGTCGTCGCGGAACTTGGTCGACGGCATCGGCTTGGTAGAATCGTAGAACAGGTAGCCGCCCGGCTCGATGCCGGCGACGTCCTTGTCCCAGGTCTGCGGGTTCATCGCCACCATCATGTCGACCCCGCCGCGGGCGCCGAGATGGCCGTCTTCCGTCACCCGCACCTCGTACCAGGTCGGCAGGCCCTGGATGTTGGAGGGGAAGATGTTGCGCGGGGACACCGGCACGCCATGACGCAGGATCGCGCGGGCGAACATCTCGTTGGCGCTGGCCGAGCCCGAGCCGTTGACGTTGGCGAAGCGGACGACGAAGTCGTTTACGCTGCTGATCGGCTTTTTGTCGGGCATGATGATCCTGCGTGCGTCATCTCGATGAAATATTTTTGCATGTCCCAGGCTCCGGTCGGGCAACGCTCGGCGCACAGCCCGCAATGCAGGCAGACGTCCTCGTCCTTCACCATCACGCGCCCGGTCTTGAGATCGGACGAGACGTAGAGGTCCTGGTCCGGGTGCAGGGAGGGCGCCTTCAGCCGCTGGCGCAGGTCGCTCTCCTCGCCATTATTGGTGAAGGTGATGCAATCCATCGGGCAGATGTCGGCGCAGGCATCGCATTCGATACAGAGCGAGGTCGAGAACACGGTTTGGACGTCGCAGTTCAGGCAGCGCTCGGCTTCGCCCAGTGCCAGCTTGACGTCGTAGCCGAGCTCGACCTCGGCGCGGATGTCCTTCAGCGCGATCACCTTGTCGCGATGCGGCACCTTGAAGCGCTTGTCGTTGGAGATGTCGTTGTCATAGCTCCATTCGTGGATGCCCATTTTCTGCGATGAGACGTGCACCTCCGGCAGCGGCCGTTCGGTAATGTCCTCGCCCGACAGCATCTTGTGGATCGACAGAGCGGCGTCATGGCCGTGCGCCACCGCCCAGATGATATTCTTGGGCCCGAACGCGGCGTCGCCGCCGAAGAACACCTTCGGATTGGTCGAGGCGAACGTCTTCGGATCGACCTTGGGCATGTGCCATTTGTCGAACTCGATGCCGCAATCCTGCTCGATCCAGGGGAAGGCGTTCTCCTGGCCGACGGCAACCAGCACGTCGTCGCAGGGAATGGTCTGATCGGGATCGCCCGAAGGCACCAGATTGCGGCGGCCTCTTGCGTCGTATTCGGCTTTGACGTGCTGGAAGGTGACGCCGATCAGCTTGCCGGCGACGTGCTTGAATGCCACCGGCACCATGTAGTTGAGGATCGGGATATCCTCGTGGATCGCGTCCTCCTTCTCCCAGGGCGAGGCCTTCATCTCCTCGAATCCGGAACGCACGACCACCGTGACTTTCTCGCCGCCGAGCCGGCGCGCGGTGCGGCAGCAATCCATCGCGGTGTTGCCGCCGCCGAGCACGATGACGCGCTTGCCTATTCTGTCGGTATGGCCGAACGACACGTTGGCCAGCCACTCGATGCCGATGTGGATGTTGGCGGCGGCCTCCTTCCGGCCGGGGATGTCGAGCTCGCGGCCGCGCGGCGCGCCGGAGCCGACGAAGATCGCGTCATATTTCTCCGTGAGCAGCGCCTTCATGCTCTCGATGCGGTGACCGCCCTTGAACTCGACTCCGAGATCCAGGATGTAGCCTGTCTCCTCATCGATGACGGAATTGGGCAGGCGGAATTTCGGGATCTGCGTGCGCATCATGCCGCCGGCTTCCGGATCGGCATCGAACACCGTGCAGTGATAGCCGAGCGGGGTGAGATCGCGCGCGACGGTCAGCGAGGCTGGGCCGCCGCCAACCAGCGCAATCCGCTTGCCGTTCTTCGGCGCGGGCTTCGGCAGGCGCTGCTTGATATCCTCCTTGAAGTCGGCGGCGACGCGCTTGAGGCGGCAGATCGCGACCGGATTTTCCTCGACGCGTCCGCGCCGGCACGCCGGCTCGCAGGGACGATCGCAGGTGCGTCCCAGGATGCCGGGAAACACGTTCGATTTCCAATTGATCATATAGGCGTCGCTGTAGCGGCCTTGTGCGATCAGTCGGATGTATTCGGGAACCGGGGTGTGCGCAGGACAGGCCCACTGGCAATCGACCACTTTGTGAAAGTAGTCGGGGGCCGCGATATCGGTCGGTTTCATTCCTACCCTGTCCGCGCAGGCTCAAAGGACCCGGCGGCCTCTTCTTGAGCTTGGCGGACGCTTAACGCGCGTCGATCTGGTTTCTGAATGACGTCATTGGGTTAGCTTATTAGAACCGCTCCGAAGTACAACGGCAAATTTGGGCGATCACCGTCTTTCATGGGAGCTGCGCGCGCACGGCATTGACGCTGTGTGCGATCTGCGTGCGGTGCAATATGTTGCGGTGCGTGTCAGCGCCTCAGCTGCGCGCGATGTCGCTCTTCGCGAGATCCCACATCAGGCAGTAAGTGCCGACCGAGACCGGCAGCGGGAAGGGCGATGCGGCAGGGCCGGTGAAGCGCTCGGCGATCACGGCCGAGACCGCGCCGACATGCGTGCCGTCGATCAGCACGAACCAGTCGCGCGCGCCGTCGTTGCGCGTCGCCGGAATTCCCGCCGTCGCGCCCGACAATTCCGGCTCGCTTTCGAGCAGATGCATCGAGATGATGCCCTCGCGCGTGTCCGGCGCCAGTCTTTCTCGCAGTGCATCACGCCATGCAGCGGCATTGTCGGCATCCGGCCGCAGCCGCACCACGCCGAGCCCAGCTCCGCGCCCCGTGCCGTTGCTGATAGTGATGCGCGCGACCACGCGCAGCATGTCCTTGAAGCGCGCCATGGTCTGCCGCGACCAGTCGGTCGGGCTTGCGAGCCGCGCCTTGTAGGCGGGGCTGTCGAGCACATCGAGCGTCGCGGTCGAGTACAGGCAGAGATATTTGGGATTGGCCGCATGCGCGACATAGCGCCGCGCTTCCAGGAAACCCTCGATCGCGACGCGCTCTTCCAGGTGCTCGCGATCGTACCAGCGGTTGAAATCGGCCTCATCGGCGGCGTCGACATTCATCGACGTCAGCAGCATTCCCTTCCCGGCGAGTGGCATTTTCTTGTTGTCCTTCCTTCCTGACCCTCTTGGTGAGCTCCGGACGATGCTGCGCATCGCCGGGCGAACCATGAAGGCTCCCGCTGTTGCATCTCGGCCTTCATCGTTCGAGACGCGCGCAAGGGCGCGCATCCTCAGGATGAGGGGATAGATCCTTATCGCGAGATCTTCGACGCGACGTCTGCGATCGCCCTCATGACCGCGTCCCTCACGCCGGCATCATAGAGCGAATGGCCGGCTTCTTCCACGATCCGAATCTCCGAACCGGGCCAGACTTTCGCGAGCGCATGAGACGTCTCGGGCGGGCACAACAGATCGTAGCGTCCCTGGACGATGATGCCGGGAATGCCCGCGAGCTTTTCAGCGTTGCGCAACAGCTGGCCTTCGCTCATGAAGGAATTGTTGACGAAATAATGCGCTTCCATGAACGGCGTCGCCGGCAGCGTGCGCCAGATATTGAGCGAGGCGAGATCCAGCCGCGTCTTGGCCGGCTTGTGCTCGGACAATGTGCGCTCGGTATCATGCCAGGCCCGCGCCGCCGGCCCGTGCACCGCCGGATCGGCATCGAGGATGCGGCGCCAATAGGCATCGACGGGACGGCTGCGCTCCTCGGGCGGCAGCACGCCCAGGAAATCCTCGGAGAGCGCGGGATAGAATTGCGACAGGCGCGCGGTGAAGGCGGTCTCGACCTCGCCCCGCGTGCCGAGGAACGTCGCGCGCAGCGCGATGCCGGAGACACGCCCGGGATGCGCCTCTGCATAGGCCAGCGCCAGCGTCGCGCCCCAGGAGCCGCCGACCAGCATCCAGCGTTCGAACCCGAACTTCTCGCGAATCTTCTCCATGTCCGCGACGAGATGCGCCGTCGTGTTGTGTTCGCGCGATCCCTTGGGACGGCTGCGGCCGCAGCCGCGCTGGTCGAACAGCACGGCGCAGAAGCGTTCGGGATCGAACAGCTTGCGATGATCGGGCTGGCAGCCAGAGCCGGGACCGCCATGCAGATAGATCGCGGGGATGCCGTCGGGGCGGCCGACGCTCTCGACATAGAGCTCGTGACCGTCGCCGACGTCGAGCATGTCGGAGGTCAGAGGGGCAAAGGGATCGGCGCGTTTGGCGGATGCGGCCGCGTCGGCGTCAGGCACCATTCTCGGATTCCAGAGTGCCGCCGGCGAAATTGCGATAGAGGAAGCGGTTGGTCTCGCCCTCAGCCTCGCGCTCGGCCTGCTTGAAGATGGTCTCGTGCAGCGGCGACAGCGCACAAGCAGGGTCGGTGTTGGCGGCATCGCCCGTCAACGCAAAGGCCTGGCAGCGGCAGCCGCCGAAATCGATCTCGCGGAATTCGCAGGACTTGCACGGCTCCTTCATCCAGCCGGTGCCGCGATAGCGGTTGAAGGCGTCGGAGTTCTGCCAGATCCAGGCGATCGAATGGTTGGAGCGCACGGATTCGAAGTCGAGCCCGGTGATGCTCTCGGCGGCATGGCAGGGCAGCACCTTGCCGGCGGGCGAGATGTTGAAGAACTGCCGGCCCCAGCCGCCCATGCACTTCTTCGGCCGCAGCGCGTAATAGTCGGGCACGACGTAGTCGATGGTCAGCCGCCCCTTGAGCCGCTCGCGTGCCTCCTCGACGAGGCGGGTGCACTCCTCGAGCTGCGCTACCGTCGGCATCAAGGCGGCGCGGTTCTTCAGCGCCCAGCCGTAATATTGCACATTGGCGACCTCGAGCCGGTCGGCGTCGAGATCGAGCGACATCTGGATGATGTCGGGGAGCTGATGCAGGTTCTGCCGGTGCATCACCGCGTTGACGGTGAGCGGCAGGTCGAGCTCACGCGTCCACTTTGCGACCTCGAGCTTCTTGCGATGTGCGCCCTTGTAGCCGGCGACGCGATCGGCAAGGCCTTCCTCGATGCCCTGGAAAGAGATCTGCACATGGCAGAGGCCGGCATCCGCGAGATCGCTCAGCTTCTCGCGCGTCAGCAGCACGGCCGAGGTGATGAGGTTGGTGTAGAGGCCGGCATCGCTGGCGTGCTTGACCAGCTCGACGAGGTCCTTGCGCGCCGTCGGCTCGCCGCCGGAGAAATGCACCTGCAGCACGCCGATCTCGGCGAGCTCGGTCAAGACCTTCTTCCATTCCTCGGTGGCCAGCTCCTTAGCCGAGCGGTCGAGCTCGACCGGGTTGGAGCAATAGGGGCATTGCAGCGGGCAGCGGTGGGTGATCTCGAGCAGCACCGCAAGCGGGATGCCAAAGGTCTCCGCCGTCGAGCGCTGCTTCTCCAGCACCGCGAGGCTGTCGCTGGCCGCGGGCGGGATAGCGGGATTGCCGAGCACGTCGGTCATGACGTCTTCTCCCGGGCCTCGGTGAGAAAGCCCTTGTCGGCGAGATCCTGCAGCATGGCGATGACGTCCGTGAGGATCGCCTCGCGTGGAGCTGCGTATTTGGCGGCAAGCTGATCGGCGACGTCGCCGACATTGCGCTCGCCATTGCAGAGCTGCAGCACCTCGACCGCGATCTCGTCAGGCGCCAGCACGCGCTCGGGCGCCAGGATCACCCAGACCTTGCGCGTCTCGTCATATCTCAGCTTGGCATGCCGCGGCAGCACGGGGCGGCTTGCCTCGTTGACGCTGATGTTCCGCGGCCCGGCCATTGCTCTGTTCCTCAGCTCGCTTTGGGCACGAAGGCGCCCGGCGGAATGTGGCCCTCGACATAGGCATGATACAGCGCATCGAGCTGCACCCACAGCACGTTGGTCTTGAAGATCAGCGCGTTGCACACAAGCGCGCGCTGCTCCGGCGTCGTGGCATGCGCCTTGACATAATCGAGCGCGAAGCCCGCGTCGCGCGGCGCCTGCGCGAGGCGTCGCTTGAAGTAGCTCATGATGTCGGGATTGACGAAGTCGTAATGCTCCAGCATGCCGGAGATGCGCTCCTCGTGCAGGTTCGGCGCGAACAGCTCGGTCAGCGAGGAGGCGATCGCCTCCAGCGGCGTCTTCTCGCGGCAGTAATGGACATAGGCCTCGACGGCGAAGCGCGTCGCCGGCAAGATGCCTTCGGTGGATTCCACATAGGCGGTGTCGAGGCCGAGGCCTTCGGTCAGCTTCAGCCAGCGCTCGATGCCGCCCTCGGAGCCGACATCACCGTCATGGTCTTCGATGCGGTGGCGCCATTCGAGGCGCGTGGCGCGGTCGCGGAAGCGCGAGATCACCACCGCGTCCTTGATCGGGATCGTGCTCTGATAGTAGTAGCGGTTCAGCGCCCAGGCCTGCACCTGGCCCTTGTTCAACTTGCCGCCGTGCAACAGCTTATGGAACGGATGCAGGCTGTGATAGCGCGTCGCGCCGATGTGGCGCAGCGTCGCCTCGAGCTCCTCCGCCGAGTTGAGGCGGATGTCCTTGCCGATCGAGAGCGCGGTCATTCCCGTCATGGACGCGGCATTCACAGCACGATCTCCGTTCCATCGGCGGGTATCTGCCAGCCCGCCTGTTCGGCAGTCTTGCGCTCGCTTGAGCCGGGCAGCAACGCCGGATTCGAGTTGTTGATATGCAGAAACATCTTCCTGTCGATAGTGAGATCGGCCAGCCGTGCGATCGCGCCAGCGTGCCCGGACATCGCGACGTGGCCCATGCTCTTGCCGGTCTTGTGGCCGAGCCCGGCCCTGATCATCTCGTCATCCTGCCAGACCGTGCCGTCGAAGAATACGAGCGCGGCGCCGTCGATCTCGGCCTTGAGTGCATCGGTCACCTCGGCGCAGGCGGCGATGAAGTAGAAGCATTTGCCGGTCGACTTGTCGGTGATCTTCAGCCCCAGCGTATCGCCGTCGCCGCTCTCGCCGCCGGGATGCGCCTTGCCTTCGAGGTACCAGGCCGACTTGCCCGGCACGGCGAAGGGCAGCACCTCCAGCCCCGAGCGGGTGCCGTCGGTCAGCCGCGGCTCGAACGGCTCGCCGATCCCGATCGGCTGGCGCTTGACAGTCTTCTCGTTCAGCACGTTGAAGATGCTGTTGCTGGCAAGGATCGCCAGCACCTTCTCGTGGGCATAGACCGTGAAGGGCGAGCCCTCGCGCATCGAGAGCAGGCCGGCCACCGCGTCCACTTCGCCGTTGGTCAGGATCACGCCTGCAACAGGCGTATGGCGCAGCGCGCCAGGCCTCGGATGCAGCTGCGGCGTGGCATTCAATTGCTGGCGAAGGTCGGGGGAGGCGTTGATCAGGAACCAGTGCTCGCCATCGCCGCTGAAGGCGACCGAGGCCTGGGTTCTCTGGAGGTCATGCCCGTTCGCACGGGCCGCCCGGCAGCCCTCACAGCCGCAATTCCATTGCGGGACTCCGCCGCCGGCCCCGGCGCCCAGGACGACGACGCGAAGCATGATCCGTCTCCTGGAGGCAAATTCGCGAAGTGGATCTCAGGCCAACACGGTTTCCGTCATTCGGACACCGATCGTGACCAAGAGACCCACCTGCGCAGAACGCAAATGCACCAACCGCTTACTTGCGGGTGGCGCTCACATACATGTTGATTTCCATGCCGCAGGGCACTTCGACGATCTTCGGGGCTTTCCAGGCCATTTTGGCTCTCCATTTCGCGAAATTCGGACGTGTCCGCCCGTGGATTAAGGTAATGCGCGCGCAAAAGTTCGCCAGTGAAATTTTCCCGAGCGCGCGCATGTTGCGCCGCGAAAAACGGTAATGGAACATCACTTCCGGTGACGCTGCCTTGCGCTTGGCGCATTCGGTCGTGAACGCTGTCCTGATAAAGCAGTTGTGAGCGCACTGCAGCTGTCAATCCGGTACAGGCGACCCAAGTGGACCTCGTGATGCCCAAATACTTCTTCAACACCCGCATCGGCGACGAACTGATCGTGGATCCTGACGGAGAGGACCTGCGCAACCCCGACCGCGCCTGGGAGGTCGCCCGCCAGATGATCCTGGAAGTGGTGAAATCCGAGGGGGCGCAGCCGGCGCTGCTCGAGGCCGTCATCGAGGTCACCGACGGCGACGGCGAGATCGTGCTGGAGTTTCCCTTCACCGAGGCCCTGCTGGACATGCCGGACCAGTCGGCGACGCGGCACTAACCCGCTCTTCCTCCCTGCGAAATCCGCATGGCTTTGCCGCGTTCCCGGCGCTAAAAGACGCCGGTTACACGGAGCAAACCATGCAAGATCTCTGGCGCCTGTCGGCCGCCGACCTCGCCGCCCTCGTCAGGTCCAAGAAGGTATCCGCCAAGGAGGCGGCCAAGGCCGGTCTCGACCGCCTGGATGCCGTCAATCCAAAACTCAACGCCGTGATCGACCACCGGCCCGAGGACGTGCTCAAGCAGGCCGACGCCGTCGATGCCACCATCGCCCGCGGGGAGGACCCCGGCGTGCTCGCCGGCGTGCCCATCACCATCAAGGCCAATGTCGACCAGGAAGGCTTTGCCACCACCAACGGCCTGAAACTCCAGCGCGACCTGATTGCGCGCGAGGACAATCCGGTGGTCGCCAATTTCCGCAAATCAGGCGCCATTCTGCTTGGTCGCACCAATTGCCCGGCGTTCTCCTATCGCTGGTTCACCACCAACCTCGTCCATGGCGATACCAAGAACCCCCGCGATGCCTCACTGACGCCGGGCGGCTCGTCTGGTGGCGCCGGCTCGGCGGTCGCGGCCGGCATCGGCCACATCGCCCACGGCACCGACATCGCCGGCTCGATCCGCTATCCCGCCTATGCCTGCGGCGTGCACGGCCTGCGCCCGACCTTGGGCCGTATCCCCGCCTTCAATCCCGCGCTGCCGGAGCGTCCGATCGGCCCGCAGATCATGGCGGTATCGGGTCCGCTGGCGCGCACCATCCATGATTTGCGCATCTCGCTCGAAGCGATGTCCGCCCGCGACATCCGCGACCCCTGGTTCGCACCGGTGCCGCTGGAAGGCCCGGCACGGCCGAAGCGCGCCGCGCTCTGCCTCAACCCGAACGGCCTTGCGACTGCGCCGGAAGTGAAGGCGGCGGTGAGCGATGCCGGCAAGCGCCTCGAACGTGCCGGCTGGACCGTGGACGTGATCGAGGACACCCCGCCGATGCGCGAGGCGGTCGAGTGGCAAATCAAACTCTGGCTCGGCGACGGCTATGAGGCGCAGCTGGAGATGGCCGAGCGCGAGGGCGATCCCGGCGCGCTGGCGTGCCTTCGCGGCAACCGCGCCCGGGTCACGCCGATGGACCAGGCCAATTACGCCAAGGCGCTGACCCGAAGAGCCACGCTGACGCGCGAGTGGATGCTGTTCTTCGAACGCTACGCCGTGCTGCTGACGCCGGTCTCCGGCGAGCTGCCGTTCCCCGATCATCTCGACCGCAAGGACGACGCCTCCTTCAAGCGCGTCTGGGAAGCGCAGCTGCCGCAGATCGCCATTCCCTTCATGGGATTGCCGGGCCTCGTGGTCTCCACCGGCCTCGTCGGCAAGGCGCCGGTCGGCGTGCACATCGTCTCCGGCCGCTATCGCGAGGATCTTTGCCTCCTTGCGGGCGAAGCGATCGAGGCGGGCGGCGTGCCGCCCTCGCCGATCGACCCCGTGGGTTAGCGATGTCCGCGATCTACGACTTCAAGGCCAATTCGCTCGCCGGGGAAGAAGTGCCGATGCGCCGCTTCGAGGGGCAGGTGCTGCTGATCGTCAATACCGCGAGCAAATGCGGTTTCACGCCGCAATATCGGGGCCTCGAGGATCTCTACCGCGATCTCTCCCCGCGCGGCTTCTCCGTGCTCGGCTTTCCCTGCAACCAGTTCGGCGCGCAGGAGCCGGGAGAGGCGAGCGAGATCCAGGCGTTCTGCTCGACCAACTACGACGTCACCTTTCCCCTGTTCGAGAAGATCGACGTCAACGGACCGAAGGCGCATCCGTTGTACGAATACCTGAAACGCCAGCAATCCGGCCTGCTAGGAGCCTCCATCAAATGGAATTTCACCAAATTCCTGGTGGACCGTGCCGGCAAGGTGATCGCGCGCTATGCGCCGACCGCGCGGCCTGAAGCGCTGCGCAATCAAATCGAAACACTGTTGTGAGCGAGACAATCATGAGCGACGAATTTCCCGACCGTCTGTCGGTCGATCCGAACAGCCCCTATTACAACGCGGACATTCTGGCGCGCGACGTCGGCATCCGCTTCAAGGGCATCGAGAAGACCAATGTCGAGGAGTACTGTATCAGCGAAGGCTGGGTCCGCGTCACCGCAGGGAACGCCAAGGACCGCTACGGCAACCCGCTGACCATCAAGGTGCACGGGCCGGTAGAACCGTATTTCAGGGACAAGAAGTGACGGCGAAGCCGTCATTCCGGGGCGCGCGATAGCGCGAACCCGGAATCTCGAGATTCCGGGTTGGATGCTGCGCATCGCCCCGGAATGACGCCAACAGGAAGCTTGACCCCATGTCCGTCCGCATCGTCCTACGGGGGCTTCCCCGACGGCGTCCGCGTCGAGAACGGCCACATCACCATGCCCGATCTGCCGGGCATCGGCTTCGAGGGCAAATCAGATCTGTGCAAGGAGATGAAGGCCCTGGCGGAGTAGGTCCCGCTGACGCAACATCCTCCGTCATTGCGAGCGCAGCGAAGCAATCCAGAATCTTTCCGCGGAGGCAACCTGGATTGCTTCGTCGCTGCGCTTAGCGCAATGACCATGTGGCGGGAGCGTCCGCTACGACAGGCGCATATCGAGCAACCTGCGCCCCTCGCCCTTCAGCAGCTTCTTCACCGCGCTCGACGCCACGACCTCGCCGTCATTGGCGTAGGCCTCGTGGTTCTTCTCGATGTCGTCGAGGCGGTAGAGATAGTTGACCATCACGCCGGCGGATTCGCGCACGCCCTTGGGCGAGAGGTCTCCGAGCCAGTTGATGCGTTCGAGCCGGGCGCCGTTGCCGAGATGGAAGCGGGCGACCGAGTCGATCAGCTTGCCCTTCGGCGTACGCGCCTTCAGGAAATAATGCGCGGCGAGCGGCTCGATCAAGGCGCGAAGCTGCGTCGTCGTCTCAGGGTTCTCGAACCATTTGGGATCGTCGAGGCGCTTTATGAGCTCGCGGTCCTCGTCCGACAGCGGCAGGTCCCTGTCCTGCTTGATCCACTGCATGAAGCCCGGCACCGGCGACAACGTCACGAAGGTGTCGAGCTTCGGCAGCTCGCGGCGCAGTTCCTCGACCACCTGCTTGATCAGGAAGCTGCCGAACGAGATGCCGCCAAGGCCGCGCTGGGTGTTGGAGATCGAGTAGAACACGGCGGTGCGCGCGCGCTCGCTCGGCAGATGCTGGCGGTCGACCGCGAGCAGCGGCGCAATGGCACCCGGAATCGTCTCGGTCAGCGCCACCTCGACGAAGATCAAGGGCTCGTCAACCATCGCGGGATGGAAGAAGGCGTAGCAGCGGCGGTCGACCGGATCGATGCGGCGGCGCAGATCGTCCCAGTCGGAGATCTCGTGCACGGCTTCGTAACGGATGATCTTTTCGAGGATGTTGGCCGGGGTCGACCAGTCAATCCTGCGCAGCACGAGAAACCCCCTGTTGAACCACGAAGAAAGAAGATGCGAGATGTCGCGATCGAGCGCGGCGAGGTCGGTGTGTCCGTTCATCATGCCAAGCAGATCGGCGCGCATGGCGACGAGATCGCCGGTCCCACCGGGCGCACGGTTCAGGCGGCGGATCAGCTCCTGCCGCCGCGGCTCGGAGGCGAAATGCAGGCTGCTTGCGTCCTCGTCGGTCGGCTTGGCCCGCCATGTCTCGATCGCCTTGGCGAGGCGCTCCCGGTCCGGGCCGAAATCGCGCACCAGCGCTTCGAAGAAAGCGCGGCGTCCTGCCGCATCAAGATCCCTGTAGAGATCGAGCACCTCGCGCGCCATGGCGGTGCCGGAGGCTTCGCCCCGGCCCGACAGCAGCGCGCCGCAGAGCGCAATCAAGCCGTCGGCGTCGTGCTTGGTGTCAAAACCGTCACCGCGGCGAAGCAGCGTGCGGCCGCGCTCGGAGATGGTAGCGAGCAGGTCGGAGAAGAAGGCGTTGGCCATCTGGGCTTTCGTGTCAGGTTTGTGCGATGCGGAAGCTTACACGGGATTTAGTCGGAAGCCGATCACAATCAAGCCGGGGAATGCGGCATCTTTAGTCGGGCCTTGCGTTTGAAGAATGCTGGCATGCCGGGTGAGGGGCCGGGGATGTGCCGGACGGTGCTGACTCCAAAACGCGCTGTCATGCCCCGCGGAGGCGGGGCATCCAGTACGCCGCGGCCCGTCGGTTCAATCACCAGCGCTGGTGGAATACTGGATTGCCCGCCTTCGCGGGCAATGACACTGAGGGAGCGGCTATCCCTTCCCGGCAAACTCCGTCGGCGTCCGGCCGGTCACCTGCCGGAACGCCGCCGAGAATGCCGGCACGCTGGCATAGCCGAGCTGGGTCGCGAGCTGCTTCACCGAGACGCTCGCATCCGTCGATATCCGCTGGATCGCCGCCGCAATCCTGGCGCGCTGGCACCAGCTCTTGAAGCTCAGCTGCGTCTCGCTTGAGAACAGCCGCGACAGCGTCCGCGCGGAGGTTCCGACCTCGCGCGCCAGTGTGTCGATATCGTGCAGGCCGGTGGGATCGTCCAGCACGATCATCGCGGCGCGGCGGCAGCGCGGCTCATGCGGCAACGGCACGAAGGTCGCGGAATCCTCGGCCTGGTGCAGTTCCAGCATGACGAGGCGGACCAGCAGTTCAGTCCGCTCCTCGGTGTTGCGCGCGTCGAACAGCGCGAGGATCGCCTGGTTGAGCAGCGGCGACACCCGCACCACGAATTCCCTGGTCAGTCCCTCATAGCGCTGTTCGCGCTTGAGCCAGGCGAGATCGAAATACAGCGTGCGCATCTCGATGTCGGCGAGCAGGTCGATGGCGTGCTCGAGCCCGGCCGGGACCCAGACCGCGCGGTCCGGCGGCACCAGCCAGCGCCCCCCGGGCGTCGTCACCTGCATGGTGCCGCGTGCCGCATAGATCAGCTGCGCCTCGCGGTGCATGTGCAGATCGATTCGCATGCCTTTGGGATAGTCGCGCGCGACCAGGTGCACGCCTGCGGTCGAGCGGTGGTTGCCCTGGACCTCCCGCAGGATTGGCGTTTCCAAGATTGGCGTTTCCAAGACAGTCATTGGCAGCATCCCGTCATGGCTCCGACATATAACTCATTTCGGAGCAGGAGAGGATTCGGGACATGAACAGCCCCAGCCGGGTCATCAGTTTCGTCAACGCAGGCCATTTCATCGACCACTATTCGATGCTGATCTTTGCCGCCGCCGTGATCATCATGGGCCCGGCGCTCGGCATGGCCTATTCGGAGCTGCTGCCCTATGCGACGCCGGGCTTCGTCGCGTTCGGCGCCGGCTCGCTGCTGACAGGCTGGCTCGGGGACCGCTGGAGCCGCCGCCACATGATGCTGATCTTCTTCGTCGGCATCGGCGCCTCGATGATCTCGGTCGGCTTGGTGCAGACCCCGGCGCAGCTCGGCGCCGCGCTGCTCGCGATCGGCATCTTCGCCTCCATCTACCATCCCGTCGGCACCGCCATGATCGTGTCCTATGCCGACCGGCTCGGCCGCGAGATGGGCATCAACGGCGTCTGGGGCAACCTCGGCGTCGCCTCCTCGGCGCTCGTTACCGGCGTGATCGGCCAATATCTCGGCTGGCGATTGGCTTTCATCATTCCCGGCGCCGTCACCATCCTGATCGGCATCGCGTTCGCGATGATGGTCGTGCACGAGGACCGCAAAGGCTCGAAGCAGGCGGCGGCGCAGGCGCGGGTGGCAAAGCAGGACATGTGGCGCGTGGTGCTGTCGCTCTTGATCGTGGTGATCGCGATCTCGACCACGTTCAATGCCGTCACAGTGGCGCTGCCAAAGCTATTCGCGGAGCGGCTGGCCGATCTCACCAAGAGCCCGGCGCTGCTCGGCGTCATCGCCGCCTGCGTCTACGTGTTCGGCGCGATGACGCAGTACACGATCGGGCGTTTGCTCGACCGCTACTCGCTGAAGGCGGTGGCGCTGCCGCTGTCCTTCATGCTGGCGCCGTTCCTGTATCTCGCCGCGAGCCTGAGCAATCTGCCGCTGATCGTGGTCTCGATCGGAATCGTCATGGGCGCGTTCGGGCAGGTCACGGTGAACGATGCCATGGTCGGCAAATACACCACCGAAGAGTGGCGCTCGCGCGCCTACGCGGTGCGCTATTTCGTCGGATTCACCGCGGCCGGGGCCTCCGTCGGGCTCGTCGCCTGGCTCTACGAGCAGGGCGGCTTCGTCACCATGCTGCACGCGTTCGCCGGCCTCTGCCTGCTCGCGATCGCGGCGGCGATCATCCTGCCGCGCGAGATCCGCTCGCCGCAGGCGGCGTGAGGCCTCCGTCATTGCTGTGCTGCGCTCGCAATGACCGGATGAGGCGGCACTCTGCCGACACCACCCATCGTGCCATTATGCCGGTGTTTTGCCCGACGGCGCAAGTGATTTCGGCGATGCCGAATTTTCGTCTAGCCCTTTTGACGCCATCTCTACTGTGCATGGGGTTGTTTCGCACTTTTTATTTTCGCCTCCTTTAACCCGCCGCGAGAATCGGGAACCTGCTGCACCTGTCGCTGGTTCTGCCCCAAGTGGCCCCGGCACCCTGCCGGGACAGTAGACGGGGAAAAGACACCTGCATGCAGTGGAGCCTGCTCCGAGCCGGCCTTGCCCCCGTGGCGCTTGTCCTCACCACCATTGCGGCCGGCGCTGCGGGTAGCAAATCCGGCGGCCCGTCCGAATTCCTGCTGGTGGCGCAGATCGTGCTGCTGATCGCGGTGGGGCGCGGCCTCGGCGAACTCATGCAGCGGATCGGCCAGCCCTCGGTGATCGGCGAACTGCTCGCCGGCATCATGCTGGGGCCGTCGCTGTTCGGCTGGATCTGGCCGGAGGCGCAAGCCGCGATCTTCCCGAAGACGCCCGAGCAGAAGGCGATGATCGACGGCATCGCCCAGTTCGGAATCCTGCTGCTGCTGTTGCTGACGGGCATGGAGACCGACCTCAAGCTGGTCAGAAAGGTCGGCAAGGCGGCAATCGCGGTCTCGATCGCCGGCATTCTGGTTCCCTTCGCCTGCGGCTTCGCGCTTGGCGAGTTCCTGCCCGATGCTCTGCTGCCAAGGCCCGAGCAGCGCCTGGTGGCCTCACTGTTCATGGGCACGGCGCTGTCGATCTCCTCGGTGAAGATCGTCGCGGTCGTCGTGCGCGAGATGAACTTCATGCGCCGCAATGTCGGCCAGATCATCGTCGCCACCGCCGTCATCGACGACACCATCGGCTGGATCATCATCGCCGTCATCTTCAGCCTGGCATCGCAGGGCACGCTCGACATCACTTCGGTGGCGAAGGCCGTGCTGGGCACGCTCGCTTTCCTCGCGGTCAGCTTCACCGTCGGCCGCCGGCTGGTGTTCCAGCTGATCCGCTGGGCTAACGATGCTCTCGTCAGCACCGCGCCAGTCACCACCGTGATCCTGCTGCTGATGGGCACGATGGCGCTGATCACGCATCTGATCGGCGTGCACACGGTGCTCGGTGCCTTCGTTGCCGGCATCCTGGTCGGCGAGTCCCCGATCCTGACACGGCAGATCGACGAGCGCCTGCGCGGCCTGATATCGAGCTTCTTCATGCCGGTGTTCTTCGGCCTTGCGGGCCTGGCCGCCGACCTCTCGGTGCTGCGCGATCCCCATCTCCTGCTGCTCACCGGGCTCCTCGTCGTGATCGCCAGCGTCGGCAAGTTCGGCGGCGCCTTTGTCGGCGGCACCATCGGCGGGCTGAACACGCGGGAATCGCTGGCGCTGGCGAGCGGCATGAATGCGCGCGGCTCGACCGAGGTCATCATCGCCACCATTGGCCTGTCCATCGGCGTGCTCAGCCAGAACCTGTTCACGATGATCGTGACCATGGCGATCGTGACGACCATGGCGATGCCGCCGATGCTGCGCGCGGCGCTGGCCAGGCTGCCGATGAGCAGGGAGGAGAAGGAGCGACTGGAGCGGGAGGAATTCGAGAAGCGCGGCTTCGTCGCCAACCTCGAACGTCCGCTGCTTGCCGTCGACGAGAGCGTCAACGCCACCTTCGCCGCGCACATCGCGGGTCTGATCGCCGGTATGCGCGGCCTGCCGATCACCGTGCTGCACATCGGCAAGCGCGCCGGCGAGCAGGAGAAGATCCGCGACGAGGAGGAGAGCCACGAAGCGGTGGTGAAGAAGGCCGCCGAAACCGTCTCCGTCGATGGCGAGCGCGATGCCGGCAGCGTCGACGTCGTCACGCGTGCCAGGCGCTCCGAGCTCGGCGAGACCATCGCCGACGAAGCACGCAAGGGCTTTGATCTCCTCGTCGTCGGCGTCGACAAGTTCGCTGCTTCCAAGGACCGCTTCGACCGCAGGATCGAGGACATCGCAGCCAACTTCGAGGGACCGCTCGCGATCGTCGCGGCCAAGGGCAAGCATCTGAAGCAGCCGATGCCGGACGGTCTCAACATCCTCGTTCCGGTCTCCGGCAGCGGCGTTGCCAAGCGCGGCGCCGAGGTCGCGGTGGCACTGACGCAGGCCGGCTCGGGCTCGCTCCGGGTGATCTACGTCGCGACGACGCGCGACAAGGGCGCGCAGCGCGGCGCCTCGCGCGGGCTCAGCCAGGACACGGGCATCCTCAAGGACACCAGCGATCTCGCCGCCCGCTACGACGTCGACATCACCACGACGCTGCGCGTGAACCGGGCGCCGGAGGCGGCGATCCTGCGTGAGATCGACACCACCGACGTCGATCTCGTCGTCATGGGCGTCGACCGCATTCAGGCCGACCGTCTCTCCTTCGGCGGCGTCGCCGACGCGGTGCTCTGGCAGTCGAAGGTCTCGGTGCTGCTGGTGTCGAGCGGCGAGGCCCGGCAGGCGCCAGTCGAGAAGGCTTAAGGCTTCGCCTCCACGGTCGCCTGCGGCTTCGGCGCCTTCTTCGACGCGCGCCAATTCTCGAACCGCTGCACCACCACGAAGAACGCCGGCACGAACAGCACCGCGAGGCAGGTCGAGGCCAGCATGCCCGAGAACACCGTGATGCCGATCGACTTGCGCGCGCTGGCGCCGGCGCCGGTCGCGATCACCAGCGGCACGACACCGAGGATGAAGGCGAACGACGTCATCAGGATCGGGCGGAAGCGGGCGCGCGCCGCCTCGATGGCCGATTCCAAGAGCGGCTTGCCGTCGCGGTTGTGCAGCTCGAGCCCGACCTCGACGATCAGGATGGCGTTCTTGGCCGAGAGCGCGATGAGCAGGATCAGGCCGATCTGGCAATAGAGGTTGTTGTCGATCTTGAGGCCCGAGAGGATCAGCATCGGCCCGAGCAGCGACAACGGCACCGCGAGGATCACCGAGATCGGCGCGTACCAGCTCTCATACTGGCCGGCGAGCACGAGATAGACCAGCAGCATGGCAAGGCCGAACACCCAGTAGATCTGGTTGGAGACCGCCTTCTCCTGATAGGACATCGCGGTCCATTCATAGCCGGTGCCCGGCGGCAGCGTCTTCTGCGCGATCTCCTCCATCAGCTTCAGCGACTGCCCGGAGGAGTAGCCCTGCGCGGGCAGGCCGATGATGGTCGAGGATGGATAGAGATTGTAGAGGCTGATCAGGGACGGGCCGATGGCCGGCGTGATCGTGGCGACGGTGCCGATCGGGATCATGTCGCCGTTCGAGTTGCGCACTTGCATGTTGGCGATGTCGCGCTCGGTGACGCGGAACGCCGGATCGGCCTGGGTATAGACCTGGAACACGCGGCCGAACTTGTTGAACTGATTGACATAGGACGAGCCGAGATAGGTCGACAGCGCCGCGAACACCTGGTCGGTGGTCACGTGCAGCGTCTGGGTCTTGATGCGGTCGATCTCGACATTGAACTGCGGCACCGACGAACGGAACGAGGACTGCACGCGCTGCAGCGCGCTCTGGCTCTGGCCGTTGCTGACCATCGCGCCGGTGATCGCCTGGAGTTTTGCGAAGTCGCTGTTGCCGTCGCGCAGCTCGACCTGCATCGAGAAGCCGGCGGCGTTGCCGATGCCCTGGATCGGCGGCGGCGGCAGCACGATGGTGCGCGCTTCCATGATGGTCGCGAGGTTGTCGTTCAGCCCGTACACCAGCGAGCGCAGGTCCTCGCCGGGTCCTTTGCGCGCGCCCCAATCCTTCAGGATGATGTAGGCAACGCCGGCGTTGGCAAGGCTGGCGCTGTTGTCGAGCGCGGAGATGCCGGCGATGGTGATGACCTGCTGGACGCCGGGCGTGTCCCTGATGATGTCGGCGGCCTTGTCGAGCACCTTCTGGGTCCGCTCCAGCGAGGCGCCGTCGGGCAGTTGCACGGCGGCGATCAGATAGCCCTGGTCCTCGATCGGCAGGAAGCCGGTCGGCACCCGCGACAGGCCGTAGCCGCTGAGCCCGATCACCACCAGCGCGAACGCGACCGAGACGGTGGCGTGCTTGACCAGGAACGTGATCAGCCGCGTGTAGCCGCGCTCGACGCGGTTATAGACGTTGTTGAAGCCGCGGTAGAAGAAATTGCGTTGCTCCGGCGGCACGGCCGGCCGCAGCCACAGCGCGCATTGCGTCGGCTTCAGCGTCGCCGCGTTGATGGCGGAGAGCAGCGCGGTTGCCGCGATCACCAGCGCGAATTGCGAATAGATGCGCCCGGTGAGGCCGGCGAGGAACGAGGCCGGCAGGAACACCGAGATCAGCACCAGCGTGATGCCGACGATCGGCGCGAACAGCTGGTCCATTGCCCTGATCGCGGCGTCGTGGCCGTTCATGCCCTGCTCGATATTGTGCGCTGCGCCTTCCACCACGACGATGGCGTCGTCGACCACGATGCCGATCGCGAGCACGATCGCGAACAGCGTCGACATGTTGATGGTGAAACCGAGCGCCGCCATTGCCGCAAAGGCGCCAATGATGGTGACGGGCACCGTCGTCGCCGGCACCAGCATCGCGCGCCAGTCCTGCAGGAACACCAGGATCACGACCAGCACCAGGAGGCCGGCCTCGATCAAGGTCATGTAGACCTCGTGCACCGAAGCCTGCACGAATTTCGTGGTGTCGAACGGCGTGTCGTACTTAATCCCTTGCGGGAAGGCTTTTGCGAGCTCCGCCATCTTCTTCTCGACGGCCTGCTCGACCTCGAGCGCATTGGCGCCGGGCGACTGGAATACGCCGATGCCGGTGGCGGGCTGCTTGTTCAGCGAGAAGATCTGGCTGTAGGTCTGTGCACCCAATTCGACCGAGCCGACGTCGCGCACGCGCGTGACGTCGCCGCTCGTGCCTGACTTGACGATGATGTTCTCGAACTGGGTGGGGTCGTCGAGCCGGCCGTTGACGTTGAGCGTGTACTGGAACGCCTGTCCGGGCGGCGTCGGTGGCGCGCCGACCTGGCCGGCGGAGACCTGCTGGCTCTGCTGCTGGATCGCCTGGATGACGTCCTGCGGCACGAGGCCACGCACCTGCAGCTTGTTCGGATCGAGCCAGACCCGCATCGAATATTGGCCGGCGCCGAACACCGTGACGTTGCCGACGCCGGGAAGGCGCGAGAGCTCGTCGCGGATGTTGATGGTGGCGTAGTTGCTCAAGTAAAGGCTGTCGAAGGTCTTGTCCGGCGAGGTCAGCGTCACGAACAAGAGGATCGAGGTCGACCGCTTCTGCACGGTGACACCCTGGTTCTGCACCGCCTGCGGCAGTTGCGACAGCGCGCTGGAGACGCGGTTCTGCACCAGCACCTGCGCGAAGTTGAGGTCGGTGCCGATCTTGAAGGTCACGGTCAGCGTGTAGGTGCCGTCGGAGCCGCTATAGGACTGCATGTAGAGCATGTCCTCGACGCCGTTGACCTGTTGTTCGATCGGCAAGGCAACTGTGTCGATCACGGTCTTGGCGCTCGCGCCGGGATAGCGCGTCGTCACCTGCACCGTCGGCGGCACAACGTCCGGATATTGCGCGATCGCGAGGTTGAACAGCGCGACACCGCCGATCAGGATCATCAGGAGCGCGATGACGTTCGAGAGGACCGGCCGCTCGATGAAGAACTTTGAGATCATGGCTGGCAGCCCTTCACTTGGCCGACGCCTGCGGCTGGTCGATCTTGGTCACCTGCGGATCGATCTTCTGGCCCGGGATCACGCGCAAGAGCCCCGCGATCACGACGCGGTCGTCGGGCTTCAGCCCGTTCTCGATCACGCGCAAGCCGTTGTCGGTCGGGCCGATCTGCACCTTGCGCTGCTCGACCACGTTGTCGCCGTTGACCACGAGGAGATAGCGGCCGCCCTGGTCGCTGCCGAGCGCGGTGTCGGGGACGAGCAGGGCGCTCTTGTCCTGATCGAACGGCACCCGGACCCGGACGAAATAGCCGGGCAGCAACACCCGCTTGTCGTTGGGCACGACGCCGCGCACCGCGAGCGTGCCCGTCGACGCATTGAGGGTCGGCGAGACGTAGTCGAGATGGCCTTCATGCGGATAGCCGGTCTCGGTCTGGAGGCCCACGTAGATCGGCAACTGCTTGAGGTCGGCGACGGTCAGCCCGCGGCGGGCCGCTTCGGCGCGGATGCGAAGGACGTCCTGCTCGTTGACCGTGAAGTTCACCCAGATCGGGTCCATCGCAACGATGGTTGCGAGCTGGGTCGGGGATGAGACGCCGACGAGCTCGCCGACCGAGGCCATGTGTGCGCTGACGATGCCGTCGAACGGCGCCGTCACCCTGGTGTAGCCGTAATTGACCTCGGCAATTCTGGTATTGGCCTGGGCCTGCTGCAGATTGGCCTGTGCGTTGTCGCGGTTCGCGGTCGAGGTATCCAAGGTCGACTGCGAGACCGCCTGGCGCTGCACCAGCTCCGCCTGACGCTTGAAATCGGTTTCCGCCTGCTTGAGCGAGGCTTGCGCGCCGGCCTCGGCCGCCTGCGCCTGCTCGAGCTTCAGCTTGTAGGTTTCCGGTTCGATCGTGAACAGCTGGGTGCCTTGCTTGACGAAGCTGCCGTCCTGGTAGTCGATCGACTGCAGGAAGCCCTGCACGCGCGCGACGAGATCGACGCTCTTGATCGGCGCGGTGTTGCCGGTGGCTTCGACATAGCGCGTCACCGGACGCTGCACGGGCGTCGCCACGTCGACCTTGGGCGGCGGCGGCGCGACGAACGTGTTCTTGTCCTCGCAGCCGGCCAGCGCGACCACGGCCGCGGTGGCGGCCAATGCTCGCCCGATATGTCCCCACGCTTCGTTACGACGTGCGGAAGAAGCGGAATTGGCTGAGGTCATTCGGTGGCCCCCGATGATTGTCTGTCGGTGCGGCAGGCTACCAACAAATGCCCTTGCGTGGAACACCATAGCCATGGCAGTCACCGGCCTTGCACCGCAAACGGCGATCGAGGCCTTCGCGCTGTCGCGCGACCAGCTCAACAAGATGGCTCAGAAGATTCCGGGCACGCGGGTGCTCGACGAAACCTTCAAGAAGACGTTGACCGCCGTCGCCGTCCCGCTCGGCCACGGCCAGGCCTTGGCCTTCGTGACCACGTTCATGACGGACGCAACCACGAACGGCACGCTGCGCAAGGCCTATGACAATAATGGCCTGAAGGACGCGCCCATCCGGACGGAGTAGGGCAGGCAGGCCTGCGCCGCCCGCTGACTTTACGGCTCCGCGGTGCGAATGCCCGCGGGGCTCACCTGCAGCTTCAGCGTCGATGTCTTGGTCAGCGCCTTGCCGTCGAACGAGAAGGCGAGCAGCTCGTTCTCGACCATGCACTGCGCCACGACATGCTTGGAGTCCTTGGACCACACCGCGCCCTGACACCAATGGCCGATCTTGGCTTCCGCAACCGGCGTCAGATCGGTGCCCGAGATCCGGTAGACCTTGAGCAGGCCGAAATCGTTGAAGAAGGGCGAAGCCGACGGCTTGTTCGAGCCGTTCATGACGGTGACGGCGACGTGGTTGCCGTCCGGCGACATCTTGACCGCCTCAGGCGTCTGCCCGACGGTAACCGTGGTGACGACCCGGATTGGCTTGGCCGTCATGTCGATCAGGCTGATCGTGTCGTTGTCGCCGCTGCCGGTTCCGACATTGCCGACGACGGCCGCGGCGCTGCCGGCGAGGTCGATGTCGTAGGGGCGCACGCCTGCGGAGAGATCGCGCTTGGCGTACTCGACCTTGTTGCCGTCCACGGAGAGAAGCGAGATCTTGCTGTCGCCGTCGCGCGTGACCAGGGCGGTCGCGCCATCGCGCGAGAACACGGCGTGGCTCGGGCCCGACTTGGCGTCGCCGAGCTGGATCTTGCCGGCCGGCGCCAGCGCGTTGCCGCTGATGGTGAACACCGAGACCGTGCCTTCGCTGCGGTTCGCAACCAGCGCCAGCGTGCCTGCGCGGTTGATCGAGACGCCGGCCGCACCGGCGCCGGCCTGAAGCGTCGCGAGCACCCTTGGCGGTGTGGCCTTGATATCGATGACCGAGAGCTTGTCGTCGGGCATCGTCTTGGTGGGATCGGCCGGATCGACCTTCATGGCGCCTGTCACCAGCGCAAACGAACCATCCGGCGCGATCGCCACGCTCGGCGGTGGCCCGACGACGCTGGCGGGGGCCGGTACCTCGCCGAGAAGCTTCAGCATGCCATCGGTGAGATCGATGACGCTGACAGTATCCGGCAGCGGTTGCTTGCGCACCACGGCATTGCCGTTCTCCAGCACCATCTTGCCGTCATTGGCGGTGACGATGATCTCGGCCCGGCAAGTCACACTTGCGAGGCTGGCCAGGGATGTCGCGAGCAGGGCTGACGCGGCATGGTGTGCGCGGGTGCGAGATGCGGATTTCATGTTTTCCCCCGGGACCTGTTGTCGCCTGAAGCTAAATGCAACCGGGTCGATTTCGCAACATTCCACACCGGCATTTTTTGCGCCGTTGCATGGAAGCCGTTGCATGGAATAAATGTCGGTTTGATCATGGACCCGTTCGGCGGTGACCGGGACCACTGCCGGCACGGCGATGAAAATTAGCCCGCCTTGGCGAGGCGCCAGGCGGTCAGCACGTCCATCCCTTCTTCGCCAGAGCTGCCGGCGAGATCGAGAGCCCTACAATGTCCGGTCGCGGTTGCAACTGCTCCCTCAGCGGGGCTTGATCTCCGCGTAGTTCGCCATCGCGCGCTCGAACTTCCGGTTGAACAGCCACATCGCGGCGAGAATCTCGCGGAAGCTCGCCGAGGTCCGTGCTCGGTCGGCGTGCCCGAAGGCGAAGATGCTGTTGTTGCGCAGGTGCTTCATGACCGTGGGGCTGGACACCCGGTAATTCAGGAGATCGCCCGATTTGAGCGCGGACCTCGTCGGAGTAGGGACAATCTGGATCAGCTCGAACAGCTTCATCTGGTCGATCGGGTCGGGCAGCGTCTTCACGATGGCGGGGATCTCCCGGAACAGATCCGCATGCGCGTTCATCAGGCCGTCGCGGACATTGGTCCAGTGATTGAAGCGGTGATCGGTGCCGCGGGCGCGGGCCTCTTCCCTGTCGTCGCGCGCGCTCAGCTCGGGATCGAAGCGTGCGATCTCGCCCTTGATCGCCTCCCATTTCCTGCGGCCGTTGCGGTCCTCGGACGGGCCGGTCTGGAAGCTGCCCATATAGGTCTTCGAGCGCCCGTTGCGGACGTTCTGCTTGCCGTTGGTCTCGGCAAAGAACAGCCCGAGGCTGATGCGGCCCGCAGCTTCCGCGTGAACCGGCGCGAGCCCCTTGGCGCGGGCGATCGCAACCGCGAGATCGACGACGTCCTTGAACGGCGTCGGCGAGTTCTGCGCATCCGCCGGCGGCGCCTCCATGATATCGAACAGTTTTCCGTATTCCTCGATCAGCGGCTCGATGTCGGCATCGAAATAGGCCGGAGGGATCTCGAACTTGTTGGGCCGTCCGATCCGCGACGGCATGGCGTCAGTGAGATCCTTGTAGCTGCTGATCACGGCGACGCGCGCGAGATAGAGCGCCTGGCCCGGCAGGTTCGGCAGCGGCTGCTTCGCGTCGATCTGCTTGCGCCGCTCGGCGAGGATGGCCTTGAACTCCCCGAGCGCGCGCTCGTAGTTCGCGAGCGCCTCGGCTTGCCGCGTCGTCGGCGCGCCCGTCTGTGCAATGGCGGGTGCCGTGACGAAGAAGGCAACGGCCGCAAAGGCCGCGGCGGCAAGTCGTCTCGATCCCATGGCTGGTTCCCGTCGATTCGATGGCCAGGGAGATCGTAAGCATCAGAGGCGTGTAGTCGCAATTCTCCTCTCATGCCGCCCGGTAGTCCGGGGCCGTCGCCAGGAACTTCGCGTAGGCATCGGCATCCGGCGGCAGGAAGCGGCCTTTGAGCCCGCCGCGCTTCTGCACCTTCGCGCCGATATCGGCCATCAGCTCGTCGAAATGACGATAGTGATAGGGTGCGACACATAGGCCGCCATAGACGCCGGCAGCCGGCCGCTCGACGCGCCTGAAGTGCAGCATCATCTCGATGTTGTCCCGCATCTGTTGTGCCGTCGGCTGTTTCGCAAGCTGGCCGTCGGCATAGCGCACCAGCCAGTTCGCGGCCAGATCGGCGCAGAGCACGGTGCAGAACGAGGAGTTGAAGCCGACGAAGCCGAGCTCCGGCAGGTCCGGGTTGGCGATCAGGCGGTAGAGCCGGTACTGCCCGTCGGCGTCGACCAGTTTGTCCTGATAGGCCGCGGGCAGGAACGGCACGCCGAGCTTGTAGCCGATGGCGAGCACCGCGACATCGGCGCCGATCCGCTCGCCGCCGCTCATCACGATGGTGTCGCCTTCATAATGGTCGAACGTGCCGAACACCGCCTTGATGCGGCCGTCGGCGACCATCGGATAGAAGCCGGGCGTGGCGATCGGCACCGAGCAGTTGACGCCGTCCTCGATCCGCTCCTTCGGCACCATCTTGCACTTGCCGAGCTTGAGCTGCGCCTTGAGCAGGCTTTCGAGCCCGCGCCAGTTCGCCCAGACCAGTGGCGCGGCGGCGCGATGGGCAAGCCGCGCCATCGCGCTCGCGCCCCAGCCCGGGAACATCTCCTCCTGCGCGCGGATGTAGAGAATGCGCTTGAAATTCAGGAGCCCGCCGATGAAGTAAGGAATGCGCCAGACCGGCTCGCGCATCACGATGGTGACCTCGCGCGCACCTGATTTCACTGCGTTCACGGCAATGTCGGTCGCCGATTTCGAGCCGCCGAGCACGACGATGCGCCGGCCTTTCGCGAGCGTTGGATCGCCGTATTTCGACGAATGCAGGATCTGGCCGCCCTGGTCCAGGAAGCTGCCTTCGCCGTGGCAATGCAGCTCGCGCGGCTCGTTGAACTGCCCGGTGCAGACCGCGACGAAATCGAAATCCTCATTCGAAGTCGCGCTGTCTTTGCTCGTCAGGGTGAGCGTCCAGCCCGGCCTGCCATCGGCGCGCCGCGCCATGCCCGCGACCGCCGTGTTGAGGCGCAGCATGCGGTCGAGGCCGAAGCTTTTGGCGTAATCGGCGAGATAGGCGTGGACCTGCGGCCCGATCGGCCATTCCGGATAGGCGTCCGGCATGGCGCGGTCAGTGTAGCGATAGAGATCCTTCGGGCTCTGCGTCTGCACCTCAGGATAGGAGCGCGCCGGCTCCCAGACGCCGCCGAGATCGGCGCTCCGCTCGACGATGGTGACGCGGTGACCGCGGCTGGAGAACACCTTTGCGGCGGCAAGGCCGGAGACGCCGGCGCCGATCACGCAGACATGCTTGGGGCTGACCATGGGATTGCTCGATGTTTTATGCGCAAGCGGTCACGCTCGGCCGCAAGGTGCGGCCGTTCGGACCTGCAGCAGGTGAAAGTGGACGAACCGGCGACGCTAGTCGTTAGCCTCGGGTGGCAAAAAGTCGACCTCGTGCAGCGCCGAGATGCGCACGACTTCAGCCGGGTCGGTCAGATTGTGGAGCTGGTTGAACAGCGCCTCCAGCTTCTGCATCGGCGAGACCCAGAACAGCGCCCGGCACGGCTTGTCGGATTTGTTGAAATAGCCGTGGGGAATGCCGCGGGGCATGCGCACGAGGTCGCCGGCATGGGCCTTGACCCATTGACCGTCGAGCTTGAGGTCGAGCGTGCCTTCCTGCACCAGGATGAACTCGTCCTGAGTCGGATGGATGTGCACCGGCACGAACTGGCCGGGGTCGCTGTTGGTCTCGAACGCGAAGGTGGAGTCGGTGACGGCCTTGGGAAAGTAGACCTGGCCCAGGATGTTCCAGCTCTTGCCGCCATAGCCCGTGCCATTGGCGGTAATGCCCTTTTCGAGTGCAGTCATGGCTTGCTCCTCATGGATTCCGGCGGGGACGGAGCTTCGGTCAGCTATGGGCCGCCTGTCTATCCGCTAAACGAATCCGGATATGGCTGTTGCCATGCAGCACGACGATTTTGCAGGCGCGGCCCTTCTCGCGCCCGGGGAACTATTATAGGCTTAAAGCAATCCCGTGACGCGAAGCGTGGTCGACGATGTCCGCAGCCGTGCAGGAAACGAGCGCAAGGGCGGCCACAGCCGAACGGCTGGCGGATTTCGCCCGCGTCACCACTGACGATGTCGATGAGGCTGCCGAGCAGATCGGCCGCATCTTCTGTCCGCACGATCTCAAGCCGGCGCAAGCGCGCGCAACCGGCTTCTCCGCCCGGCACAATTGCGCGGCATTCGCAGGCTTTTCCATCAACTACGTCGCCTATGGCGGATCGGTCAGCATCGATCCCGGCTGCCTCGACCGCTTCTTCCTGGTGCAGATTCCGCTCACCGGCGGGGCCCGCATTCGTGCCGGCGCCTGCGAGCTCGAGACTGCGCCGGGCCGGACGGCATCGCTGTTGTCGCCGACCATTCCGGCCCGGATGGTCTGGACGGAGTGTGCGCAAATCATCCTGCTGCTCGACCGCCGCCTGGTCGAGCAGCGCGCTGCGGCCCTGTCGGGCAAGGCGGCGGGCACGGTCGAGTTCGATCCTGTGATCGACCTCGATGCGCCGTCCGGGCGCGACCTCCGCATGAAGCTCGATGCGCTGATGCAGCTCGCCGAGCGTCTCGGTCCCTCCGGCAGGCCGTCGCCGCTCGCGCTGGCCGATTGGCGCGAGGGGCTGCTCGATCATCTCCTCAATGGCCAGCGCCATGGCCTGTCGGATGCGATCACGACATTCTCTGGCCACGCGGAGCGTCTCCCGCGCACGCTCCGCGCCGCGCGCGACCATCTCGCGGATAATTCCGGCGAGCCGCTCGACCTCGCGCAGCTCGCCTGCACCTCCGGGATCGGTATTCGCGCGCTCCAGCTCGGCTTCCGCCGTCACTTCGGTGTGTCGATCTCGGAGATGCTGCTCGACATGCGCCTCGCTCGCCTGCACGCGCGCCTCTCGCAGGCTTCGCCCGATTCTTCGATCACCGAGATCGCCTTCGATCTCGGCTTCACCCATCTCGGCCGCATGGCCGGTGCCTACCGCCAGAAATTCGGCGAGACACCGTCGGCGACGCTGCGGCGAGGGATGAGCTAGGCGCGGTTATTTTTGCGACCGCGTCTTGGCGCGGTCTTCGGCGGCTTGCCTACGCAGAAAGCCCTCGACATCGGCCTGTACCGAATAGGGCGTCGGGATCGGATCGCCCGCGGAATCGAGTGCGGTGTCGAGCGAGCGGCGCAGCAGGCGCGCGAGCTCGGCCTTGCGGTAGGGTTTTGTCAGAAGCGGCGCGCCCATGGTGGCGCGTCCCTGCGCATGCAGGGAGTCGTAGGCATAGCCCGACGTGAACAGGACCCGCAGCGAAGGCCGCGCGGCAACCATCCGCTCGGCGAGCTCGCGTCCGTTCATGCCGCCGGGCATCACGATATCGGTGAAGAGCAGGTCGAACGGCGTGCCTGCGGCTGAAATCGCGAGCGCTTCGGCCGCGTTGAGGGCGGGGATGACCTTGTAGCCGAGGCTTTCGAGCTGCCCCGTGACGTATTGGCGGACGTCGCGGTCGTCCTCGACGCACAGGATGGTCTCGGTTCCGCCGACGATCTTGCGCTCGTCATAACTGGCCGGGCGAAGCGTGCTTGCCGCCGCCTTCGGCAGGTAGATCGCGAAGATCGTGCCGCGGCCTTCGGTGGAGGAGACCTTGATGCCCGATCTCGACCTTCTTGTCGAAGGTCGCCAGCAGCAGCGTTGCCAGCTCTTCGAGCAGCTCGTTGACGTCGATCTCGGCGGGCTGGAGCGCCTGCTTGCGCGCAAAGGACAGCAGGCTCGACGTCAGCACGGCGCCGCGGTCCGCCGCCTCGCTGATCAGCTTGGTGATGGTCGCAAGGGGCGGGTTGTCCTTCACGCCGTCGGCAAGGATCTCGATCGTGCCGGTGATCACCGTGAGCATGTTGTTGAACTCGTGCGCGATGCCGCCGGTGAGCTGCCCGACCGCCTCCATCTTCTGCGCCTGGATCAGTTGCTCCTCGGCGGCGCGCTTCTGGGTGACGTCCTTGACGAAAATGTTGATGACGCGCCGCGTCCCGACCTGGAGCGCCGTACTGGAGCCCTCGATCAGGATCTCGCCGCCGTTCCGGTGCAGCAGGATCGCCTCGAACCGGATGCCGATCGGCGTATGCGACAGTTCCGGCAGGAGACGCATCATGCGTTGCCGGAAGCCATGGCGGAACGGCTCGGCGATGAGGAGGTCGACGACGTCGGTGCCGAGCGCCTCCTGGCGCGACCATCCGGTCAGCGCTTCGGCCTGAAAGCTCCACTCCAGCACGACGCCGTTCGCGTCGGTCTGGATGAAGGCATCGAGCGCGGTCCTGATGACGGCTTGCGTTGCTTGCGCGTCGGCCTGCGCCTGCTCGGCCAATGCTGCGGCCGTGTGCTTTTTCTGCGACGTCTCGATCGCGCGTGCGCACAGCCGGGCAAGCACCACCGCCACGACGACGCTTGCGAGCAGGGCAATGATCTGGGCAATGCCGAAGCTGTCGGCGGCGCCGGTCACGGCATAACAGGCGAGCAGAGCGGCACTGGTCACGACGGCCTGCGTGGCGATCGCAAGTGTCAGAAGCCCCCTTAGTTTCATGCTCTCATACCAAAGACGCCAGAAGCTGACCGCCGCCCTGTGGACGAGCGCGGCATTACGCGAGCGACAGACTGCCCGCGTCTCTGTCGATGGTCAATTTGCGACGCCGGCGGCCGCCGGGAACACGGCGGCTGGCTCAACCTGGCGGCGAATCGGTCTGGCGCAGCGTCGTGACCCAGATCACGCGAGCCACAGCCGCAGGCTGCCGGAGAGGATGTAGCCGGCTTTCTCGCCGGTGTGCTGCAGGAAGTCCGTGCCGGGCGAGGCGCCGGGGTTGAGCGTGAGCTCATAGAGCTCAAGCTGGCCTTTGCGAAGGCTCGCCCGGCCACGTCGTGCAGGTCTGGGCCGAGGAGTGGTCGGCCTGACTGCGGGCTTCGCACGCGCTCCGGAAATTGTGACTGGCTGGAGCGGCAGCGAGCAGCGGTCTGTGAACCGCTTCATAGTCGATCCCTCACGATTTGAACTACGACTCCCGCAAGAAATTGCCGCACCCGAACCTGTTCGATAACACGGGTGAGTTGCAATACCTGCGCAGCCGCGTGCTCCGCAGCTTTGGATTGGCTCCTCGCCTTCGCGAGCAAGCCAGCCCCATCACTCAGCACAGCAGAAATTGGAATCAAGGGCATCGAGAAACGCGTCCCGGCAGATTCGATCTGGGGTCGGCCAGTAGGCTGCCAAGTACTCAGTAGGAGCCCCCCATGAAGATCAACAGCACAATTTCCAGCGCATTTTCCCTCACCAGGTACGTCGGCGGTGTTCGGATCGCCCGTTCCAGTCTGATCAAGTCGGCCCATGTCCTTGAAAGAATTGGGTTGGCAGCCGTTGGAGCCTCGTGCGGCCTCTATGTGGGTGCGACGCTGTTGCGTCAGAAAGGTGGACTGTTTGAAAGCGGCTGGATCGTGCTGATAACAATGCTGTACGGAGCGGTCAGCTATTATGTCGGAATTGACTTGTCCGGCAATGTCGCACGGCGGCCGAAATCGAGCATCTCGGAAGAATGGAACGGTTCCGAGTCGGCTGAAATCATGAGTGCGGCCGGAACGTTCGGCGCGGCGATCGCCGCAACTCTGTCCGTCAGCATTCTTGTCCTTGACCAAAATCTATCCAACGGTCTGATAAGCTTTGTCGCCGGTTTCTGGGCGGTTGGTTCTTCGCTTCAGGTTGCGGCAGGCACGATGTCACGCAGCCACGAAGCGCCAATGAACGAGCAATGAAGAGAGTGCGCCCACGTTCGCATCGAGCCGTGTTCCGATCGAAGCCTCATCGGTAACGAGTAACCTAATTTTCGCTAAACAAGACAAGGCGTGCCATCATAGTGCCGTTGGCATATTGTCTCGGCGCGGCCGTGGTCCAAGGGTCTGCTAATCGCCAGCCATCAGATGGGTGCGCTATGCAGATTGCGCAGTGGCTCGACAAGCTAGGGCTTGGGCAATACGCGGAGCGCTTTGCCCAGAATGGGATCGACGTCAGCGTCCTTCCCGAGCTGATGGACGAGGACTTTGACAAGCTCGGAGTCCTGCTCGGTCATCGCCGCAAGATGCAGCGTGCGATTGCCGACCTCGATCCTGCCGCATTGATCGCATCGCCGGCTCCTCCTCACGACGCCGAGCGACGCCACCTCACCGTCATGTTTTGCGATCTGGTCGGCTCGACCGCGCTCTCGGCGCGTCTCGATCCCGAGGATATGTGGGAACTGATCCGGGCCTACCGCGCCGCATGCGCGCGCGTCATTGCCGCTTATGACGGCAGGATAGCCAGGTTTGTCGGTGACGGAATACTCGTCTATTTCGGCTATCCGCGGGCCCACGAAGATGATGCGGAGCGCGCGGTGCGCGCAGGCCTCGACATCATCTCCGCCATTCGCCAGCTCAAGACAGGCGCCGGCGAACGGGTCGAGCTGCGGATCGCAGTTGCGACCGGTCTTGTGGTGGTCGGCGACCTCATCAGCGGAGATGCGTCGGAGGAGCACGCGACCATCGGCGATACGCCAAACCTCGCTGCTCGGCTTCAGAGCCTTGCAGAACCCGGGGTGGTCGTCGTCGCGTCATCGACGCGCCGGCTGCTTGGGGATCTCTTCACTTTTCACAATCTCGGCCGCCGCGAAGTCAAGGGAATAGGCGAACCCATCGCGGTGTGGGCAGTGGAAGGAGCGAACGCATCCGAGAGCCGCTTCGAGGCGGTCCGCGCCGCGCGCTCGATCGGCTTTGTCGGCCGCAAGGACGAGATCGAATTCATTCTCTCGCGCCAGCGCGAGGCCTGGCAGGGCCATGGCCAGATCGTCTTGATTTCCGGCGAGGCGGGAATCGGCAAGTCGCGCATCGTGGCAACGCTGTCCGAAAGTCCCTCGCTCGGGACCCACCGCCGGGTGCGATATCAGTGTTCACCCTACCATACCAACAGTGCGCTTCATCCCTTTGTCGCGCAGCTCGAGCGCGCCGCCGGAATCCGCGCGCAGGACACGCCAGAACAAAAGCTCGACAAGCTCGAGGCAATGCTGGCGCTTGGGACCCGGCAGGCCGCGCGCGCGACACCGCTGATTGCGGCTCTGCTTTCGATTCCAACCCCTGACCATTGCCCATCCTTAGGCTTGAGCCCGGCGCAGCAGCGGCGACAGACCTTTGCCGTCCTTCTCGATCAGCTCGAGGGGCTGGCGCGAGATCAGCCTCTGCTGATCATCTGCGAGGATTTGCATTGGGCCGATGCCACGACGCTCGAGCTGTTTGATCTCGCCGTCGATCGGATCAGGGCACTTCCGATCCTCGTGCTCATGACATCCCGGCCGGAATTCGAGCCATCCTGGTCGGGCCTTGCCAATGTCGGCCTGTTGCGGCTCGACCGTCTCGATCGGCAGGACACGCGCGCGTTGGTCGAGCAGGTGGTCGTCGGTCGCCAGCTGCCACGCGAGATGATGAAGCAGATCATCGACAAGACGGATGGCGTGCCGCTATTCGTCGAGGAGCTGACCAAGATGGTGCTGGAGTCCGGCCTGCTCGTCGAAGATGCCGGGCGCTATCGCCTGAACAGTCCGCTCCCGCCGCTTGCGATTCCCGCCACGCTGCAGGATTCGCTGATGGCGCGGCTCGACCGGCTCGCTCCGGTCAAGGAGGTGGCGCAGATCGGCGCCGCCATCGGCCGCGACTTCTCGTACGCGCTGCTGAAATACGTGGCGGGACGCGATGATCTGACGCTGGGCGCTGCGCTGGAACAACTCGAAGAGGCGGAGCTGCTGCTTCGCCGCGGGGCGCCGCCGGACGCAAACTATAGCTTCAAGCACGCCCTTGTTCAGGAGGCGGCCTACGAGAGCCTGCTCAAGAGCAAACGGCAGCTGCTTCACACGCGAATTGGCGAGGTCCTGCGCGATAAGTTTCCGATTGTCACCGAGACCGAGCCGGAGGTTCTGGCGCATCACTTCACCGAAGCGGGGCTGAGCGAGGTCGCGCTCGAATGGTGGCGCAAGGCGGGCCAGCAGGCGCTGAAGCGCTCCGCCTATTCCGAAGCGGTCGCGCATCTGGGCAAAGCGGTTGCGGCCGCTGACGAACTGCAACTGACTGACGACCCCCGCCGCATGATGAGCAGGCTGCATCTTCAAATCTTATATGGCCGTGCACTGAGGGGCAGCCTCGGACACAGCGCCCCCGAAACGATCGCGGCATGGACGCGTGCGCGTCAGTTCGCAGCCGACATCGATGATCCCGTTGAACTTGCGCCCGTTCACTCGGGTCTCTTCAATGCCTGCCTGACACACGGCGAACTCGCTCCGATGCAGGAGCTGGCGGATGCCATCAGGAGCGCCGCTGACCGGCGGCCGGACTCGCCGGTGGCTGCGATCGTTGCCCATTGGACAGGCGGCGTCACCTCCTGGTTCGCCGGCGATTACGTGAACGCGAGAGCGCATCTCGAGCAGGCGCTTGCCATCTATGGCGCCGAACCGGATCCCGGGACATTCAGGGCGTCGGCACTGGATCTGCCGTTCGTGATCATGAGATTCCTTGCCCTGGTGCTCTGGCCGCTCGGTTTTACCGCTCGCGCGCGCCAGCTCGCCGCCGACGCGGTGGGCGCTTCGGGAGAGAAACGGGCGCTTTCCCAGGCCAATGCGCTGGTCCATCGCGCCGTGTTCGACGGCGTATGCGGAGGCATGTTGCAGCAGACAGAGACGATCCTGGCGCTCGGGCTCGCGCGCGACCACACGATGCCGCTGTATGTGGCCGCGGGCACCTACCTGAACGGCCTCGCCAAGTGGCGTTCCGGTGAACGAATGGCGGGGCTGGCGGAGATGCGTCACGGCTGGACCTCGCTGCACGAGAACGATTGCTACCTTTGCGAGCCGTTTTGGGGGATGCATGTCGCCGTGGCGAATGCAGAGCTGGGCGGGGTCGAAACCGGGCTTGAAATCCTGAATGAACTGATCGCCGGGACCGGACAGTCCGGCCAGCATTGGCTCGATGCTGAGCTTTATCGCGTCCGCGCGAGCCTTTTGTCGCGCCGTGATTCTCCAGACGAATCCAGTGCCGAGGACGACCTCGAGCGAGCGCTGGAAATCGCGCGCCGCCAGCAGACGAAGACGTTCGAGCTGCGCAGCGCCCTTGGACTTGCCCGTCTGCGCAAGACAAATGGCCGAGCAGGTGCGGTCTCCGAAGTGCTCGCGCCCGTGCTCGCCGAGTTCGAGGCGGAGCGTCATCTTCCTGAATTGGTGGAAGCGAAAGCGCTGCTCTCGCAAGAGCATGAGCCACACGCCGCTTCCCTGACGGGTCGTGCTGGCGGCAGGGATGACGATTACGGAGCCGGATGAAGATCGCAGGCACGGCCGGCCTTGGCCACTTGTCCTGGAACGGGGTGTCCGACGATCGACGGCAACTCGCGCGACAATGCGATCAGGGCCTCGAGATCGAGGCCCGTATTCAGGCCGACTTCCTGGCAGAGATTGACCAGATCCTCGGTGCAGACGTTGCCCGACGCCCCTGGCGCGAACGGGCAGCCTCCGACTCCGCCGAGGGACGCATCGAAGCGAAGCGCGCCGGCCTCAAAGCCGGCCATCACATTGATGAGGCCAAGGCCCCTCGTATTGTGGAAATGCAGCGTCAAGGCGTTGCGCGGGACAAGGCTGAGCACCGATCTGACGCGCTGTCTCACCAGCTGCGGGTTGGCCACGCCCGTCGTGTCCGCGAGGGTGATGCCTTGCGCGCCAACCCGGAGATAGGCCTCGACCAGCCGGAGCACCTTGGCTTCGTCCTGCTCGCCCTCGAACGGACAGCCGAACGCGGTGGCCAGGGTCGCGTTGACCTGAAGTCGTCCGCCTGCTGCTGCACTCACCTCCGCGAGAGCCGCCAGCGAACCCTGAAGATCCATCCCCATGTTCGCGCGGTTATGGGTCTCGCTTGCGGACATCACGAAATTCACCTCGTCGACGCCTGCCGCCAGGGCGCGCTCGGCGCCCTTGAGGTTGGGTATGAGCGCAACGAAAGTCACCCCTTCACGCCGCGCGATCGAGCGAAATACGGCATCGCCGTCCGCAAGCCCAGGAACGGCTTTTGGCGACACGAAAGATCCGGCTTCGATCCGACTGAAGCCACAGGCGGAGAGCCGATCGATCAAGCCGATCTTGACATCGGTCGGCACCACGACGGGCTCGATCTGCAGGCCGTCACGCGGGCAGACTTCCTGAATGATGATGTCGGGCCCGTTGTTCATTGCACGACACCGCGCTGTCTCAAGTCATGCAGGTCTTGCTCGGTCTTGCCGAGCTCGGTGAGAATGGCGTCGGTATGCGCGCCGAGCTCAGGGCCGTTCCAGCGAATTGCACCGGGGGTCTTGGAGAGCTTCGGAACGACGCCGGGCATCTTCACCGGCACATTCCCAGGCAGCGTGGCCGACACGATCATGTCGCGCGCAAGATAGTGCGGATCATTGACGATGTCGGCCGCGGTAAAGATACGTCCGGCGGGCACACCGGCGGCTTCGAGCGCTTCGAGCGCTTCGGAAATCGTATGCCGGCGGGTCCAATCCGAGATTGCCTCATCGAGTTCGGCCGCGCGCCCCACGCGTCCGTCGTTGGTTGCGAGCGCCCGATCCGCGGCAAGGTCGGATCTTCCGATCGCATTCATCAGCCGCTTGAAGATCCCATCGCTGTTGCCGGCGATCACGACGTAACTGCCATCGCTCGTCGGATAGGTGTTGGATGGGCTGATGCCCGGAAGCGCGCCGCCGCTGCGCGAGCGCACATGGCCCATGAGGTCGTATTCCGGAACGAGACTCTCCATCAGATTGAAGACGCTCTCGAACAGCGACACGTCGACGATCTGTCCGTTACCGCCGCCGGCCCTGACGTGCAGCAGCGACATCAAGGCGCCGATCACCGCGTGCAGCGAAGCGAGGCTGTCGCCGATGCTGATGCCGGTCCGCGCTGGCGGAGATTGAGGATCTCCCGTCGTATGGCGCAGCCCTCCCATCGCTTCACCGACGGCGCCAAAGCCGGGCCGGTCGCGGTAGGGGCCGGTCTGTCCGTAGCCTGAGATACGCACCAGCGTCAGCTTCGGGTTGAGTTCCGAAAGCACGTCCCAGCCCAAGCCGATCTTCTCGAGCGCGCCGGGCCGGAAGTTTTCGATGACGACATCGGCCTTGGCCGCGAGTGCCTTCGCGATTGCGACGCCGTCAGCCGATTTGAGATCGAGCGCGATCGACTTCTTGTTGCGCGATTGCAGATACCACCACAACGAGGTGCCCTCGTGCAGCTTGCGCCACTTCCGCAAGGGATCACCCTGTCCGGGCTGTTCGATCTTGATCACGTCGGCGCCGAATTCTGCGAGCAGCCGCGCGGCAAAGGGCGCAGCGATCAGCGTGCCAAGCTCGAGAACGCGAATGCCGGCAAGTGGACCGTCCATCTCTGGCCTCCCATTCCATGCTGTCTCCCCCGAAATCTCCTATAGAAGATTTCTCTTTTATGATAGAAAATTTCTGCTAGGCTCTGTTGAACAAGGCGCACTCAAGACGCCCATTCGGGACGAATACGCCAAGAGGAGGCGACCGTGAGACTGACATCGGCGATGACGGCCGCAGCATTGCTGCTGGCCGCGGGAATGCCTGTTGCCCCTGCGCGGGCGCAGCAGCTCGGTACGATCTACGGGTTCGGCGATAGCCTGCTCGACGTCTCACGAAACTGTCCGATCGCGTTTCCGCAATCGGCGCCTTACGGCGCATGCGGAAACGGACGTGGCTCGTTGCAATGGCTGTCGATGCTGACGAGCTACAGCTTTAGCAAGCCGAACGACTATGCCTACAACGGCGTCGGCAACGGCGTATTCCCCGCGTTCAACGGCGGGCCCACCGTCGCCCAGCAGGTCGCCGCGTTCACGAGCGCAGGCGGAAGCTTCCAGCCGAACGATCTGATCGTGATCGGCGGCATGCCGAACAACTCGGCCGCACCCTTGCTGGGAATTCTCGACTCGAACGGGCTTCCCTACACGCCGCAAACGCTGTCGGCGGCGACGCTGTCAAAACAGTACGACAACATCGCGCAACTGATCAAAGCGGGCGGGCGAAATTTCGTCGTCGAGAACATGTTCTCCTCGTCGACCTACAATTTCTATGTGATCGGCGGCTTCTATCCGCTGGGGCCTCCCTATGCGTTTCCGAACATTCCGGGAGCCGCGACGTTCTTCGGCCTGGCGAACGCCAATCTTGCGAGCACGCTGGCGCCGCTCGCAGTGCCCGGCGTTCGCCTCCACGTCATCGATCTCGCTGCGATCTACACGAAGGCCTACACTGATCCGGCCAGCCTCGGCTTCAAGACGGGGACCGCCTGCATCTTCGACGGCAATTGCCTCACGGCGTCAAAGGACGTGCAGAACCAGCATTTCATGTTCGACCTGCATCCGACCGATGCCGGTTATGCGGTAATCGCGCGCTATGAGGCCAATCTGCTCGCGGCGCAGGACGGGCTCGCCGCGCAGGCCGACATCGCCCAGCTCACCGCACAGAATTTCTCAAATTCGGTCTTCTCACGGCTCGACGCCTTTCGTGCCAACGATCCGCGCGTCACCGGTGGACCGTCTCAGGCCCACGCATCCATGGACCGGCCCGGCATCAGCACGAAGGCTCCGGGACGGCTTGCACCCGAGCTGCCGCTGTCGGTCTATCTCGCCGCCGCGTATGGCAGCGGCAGCCGTGGCGACCGCTTCGGCGCCGACGGCAATGCTGTCGGTTTCGACTATACGCTCGCGGGCGGCACCTTCGGCGCGGACGTCAAGCTCGATGCCAACATCCGCGTCGGCGGCGCGCTCAATTACACCAATCCGGTCGCCAATCTGCATGGCGGCACCGGCCATCTCGATCTCGACAGCTACCAGGTCGCAGGCTATGCGTCCTTCAACTATCCGCATCTGCTGACCGACATCGTCGCCACCTACGGCTACAACAATTATCGGATCGATCGTCCCGGGGTCGTCGATACGATCCGCGGCAGCACGCGGGGCGACACTTTCACTGCCGGCTTCAAGTCAGCCTATCTGTTCGACGTCGGACGCGTGCGCGTCGGACCGCTGGTCGGGCTGCTCTACGACTACACCAACGTCGATCCCTACACCGAGACCGGCGATCCAATCGTCACCCAGTTCGTGGCGCGGCAGAAGCTCGAAGGCCTGACCGGCAGTGCCGGCGTGCAATTCCGCGCGCCCTTCGCTGTCGGCGCCCATGCCATCAATTCCTTCGTCAACCTGACGGCCGAGCACGATTTCCTCGGCGGCGCGCGCACGCTGCTGGCAGCTGAAACAGCCGCCCTCGCGCTGCCGATCTATACCGTGGTGGCCGGCAATCCCGACCGCACCTATGGCAAGGTGGTGGGCGGTGTCTCGACCGCGTTGGCGGGCAATGTCGCGGGCATGTTGACAGCCGCGAGCACGTTCGGAAACAGCAATCCGCAATTCGCCGTGCAGGGCGCGGTGAAGATCGCGTTCTGATGATGGGAATCAACATCCGCCATCCACTTGGGAGGAGATCATGATTGTGTCACTGCTTCGCGCGGCGTCTATCTCGGTGCTGCTCGGCGTCGTTCCTGCCGCAGCGTTCGCCGAGGATGCACCGTTCCGCATCGGCGTGATCGACGACATGTCGGGGATTTATTCCGGCAATGGCGGACCCGGCACGGTGCTCGCGACCAAGATGGCGGTGGAGGATTTCGGCGGCAAGGTGCTGGGCCGCCCGATCGAAGTGGTCTCGGCCGATCACCAGAGCAAGCCCGATATCGGCGCGGCGCTGGCGCGCCAATTCATCGAGCAGCAGGGCGTCAGCGCGATCATTCCCGGTGGCGCGAGTTCGGTTGGGCTGGCCGTGCAGGCGATCGCCCGCTCTTTGAAGAAGACGACGCTTGTCAGCGGCGGGTACGCCTCGAATTTCAGCGGCGACGGGTGCTCGCCCTATGGCACGCAATGGGCGCCGTCGACCAGCGAGCTGTCCAAGACGATCGCCAAGGGCATCGTCGATGCCGGCGGCAACAAATGGTTCTTCATCGTCGCCGACTATGTGTTCGGCAAGAACCTGGCGTCCGACGCCGGCGAGACCGTGAAGGCCGCCGGGGGCCAGGTTGTCGGGCAGGTGTTGCATCCGCTCAACGTCACCGATCTCGCCTCGCAGCTTCTCGCCGCGCAGGGGTCCGGTGCCGAGGTGATCGGTCTTGCCAATGCCGGTCCCGACCTCGTGCTGGCCATCAAGCAGGCGAAAGAGTTCGGCGTCAGCGCCAAGCTCGCGACCATGCTGGTGTTCGAGAACAACGTCACGGCGCTCGGCCTGTCGACCGCGCAGGGCCTGCGGCTCGCTGCGTCCTTCTACTGGGACTTGAACGATGAGACGCGCGCCTGGTCGAAACGCTTCATGGCCCGCAGCGGCAACGCCGTGCCGACCATGGGTCATGTGCTCGCCTATCTCGCCACCACGCATTACCTGAAAGCGGTGGCCGCAATCGGCAGCGACGAGGCTGCGCAGGTGCAGGCCAAGATGCTGCAACAGCCGATCGAGGGCAATCTGATCCAGCATGCGCATATTCAGGCCAACGGCCGCGTCGTGTCGGACATGCACATTTTCGAAGTCAAAAGCCCGCAGGACTCGAAGGGCCCCGCGGACCTTTACAAGCTGATGGCGACCTTGCCGGGCGATGGCCTGTTCGTGCCGGCCGAGAAGAGCGGCTGTCCTTACCTCGCGGTGAGGTAGGACCGGGACATGGATGGAAGTCGAGGTTACCACATGAATGCGGAAGGCTTATCGGCCTCGTCAGGCGGGGCGCAAGCTGATGCCGCGCCTCAGCTCGAGGCGTTCAAGATGTACATCGACGGCGAATGGTGCGAGTCGGCGTCGGGACGCTGGCTGGAGAGCAAGAACCCCTATACGGGCAAGGCCTGGGCGGTGATCCCGCGCGGCAATGCGCAGGATGTCGATCGCGCCGTGCAGGCCGCCAATCGTGCGTTTGTCGGCGGGACCTGGGCCCGCATGCATCCGAGCGATCGCGGCCTGTTGCTGCATCGCCTCGGCGACTTGATCGCGGCCAATGCGGAGCGTCTGGCCGAGCTGGAAGTGCGCGACAACGGCAAGCTCAAGGTCGAGATGCTGGGGCAGATGAGATATCTGCCGCGCTGGTTCCAGTATTACGGTGGGCTCGCCGACAAGATCGAAGGCCGGATGCCGCCGACCGACAAGAAGGGCATGCTGCACTACGTCTCCTACGAGCCGGTCGGCGTCGTCGGCGCGATCACGCCGTGGAATTCGCCTCTGCTGCTCACCGTCTGGAAGCTCGCGCCTGCGCTCGCCGCCGGCAACTGCGTCGTGATCAAACCCTCCGAATACGCCTCCGCCTCCCTGCTCGCGCTGGTGGAGCTGTTCGAGCAGGCCGGTTTTCCCAAGGGCGTGGTCAATGTGGTGACCGGGCTCGGCTCAGAAACGGGCGAGACTCTGGTCGAGCATCCCTTCGTCGACCGGATCGCCTTCACCGGCGGCAATCTGGCAGGCCGCACCATCTATGAAGCGGCGGCGCGGCAGTTCAAGCGCGTTTCGCTCGAACTCGGCGGCAAATCACCGAACATCGTTTTCGGCGATGCCAGCATCGAAGACGCGGTCAAGGGCGTCATCTCCGGGATATTCGCCGCCAGCGGGCAAACCTGCATGGCGGGCTCGAGGCTGCTGCTGCATTCCTCGATCCACGATGTCTTTCTCGCGCGTCTCGTCGAGGTGATGAAGGCAGCCCGCCTCGGCGATCCCAACAGCCCCGAGACCGATGTCGGACCGGTTGCGACCGAGCAGCAATTGCAGAAGGTGCTCGACTACATCGAGCTCGCCAGCGCCGAGGGCGCGCGCTGCGTGCTCGGCGGCCGGCGCGCGAGCCGGCCCGAATGTGGCGACGGCTGGTTCGTCGAGCCGACCATCTTTGCCGACGTCACCAACGATATGCGAATCGCGCGCGAGGAGGTGTTCGGACCGGTTCTGAGCGTGATCAAATTCGATTCCGACGACGAGGCGGTGGCGCTCGCCAATGACACGCCGTTTGGCCTCGCTGCGGGGCTCTGGACCACCGATCTCGCCCGTGCGCTTGCGCTGCCGAAGCGGCTGCGGGCGGGCACGGTGTGGGTCAACGCCTATCGCGTGGTGAGCTATCTGTCGCCCTTCGGCGGCTTCAAGGAGTCCGGTCTCGGTCGCGAGAACGGGCTCGAGGCGATATACGAATACTTGGAGGCCAAGAGCGTCTTCATCAATCCGACGCCCGCGATCTCCAATCCATTCACGTTGCAGTAGCAGAGAGCCGGCTCAGACCCGGCGGCGGCGGATGACAAGATAGTAGGCGCACGGCGTTGTGCCGGCGTTGATGAAGCGGTAGGGCTCGCGCACGTCGAAGTAGAAGGAATCGCCGGTCCCGAGCACGTAATTGGCCTCGCCCATCTGCACCGTCAACTCGCCCTCGTGGACGACAAGATATTTCTCGGTCGGGGCCTTGTAGGGCGGCAGCTCGCCCGAGGATTCGCCCGGCGGAATCCGGTGCAGCAGGAATTCGAGGTCGTTGTCGAGGTGCGACGGCGACAAATTGTGACGTTCAAAGCCGGTCTCGGGGTCCTTGAAGGCCAGGCGATTGGCCTTGCGGATGACGGCAACCTGGGCGGCATCGGGCTCGGCACCCATCAGGGTGGACATCGAGACGTTGAGCCCCTTTGCGATCCGGACGATGATCGCCAGCGTCGGGCTCTTCTCGCCGCGTTCGACCTTGGACAGCATCGCGCGGCTGACGCCGGATTGCGCCGCAAATTCTTCCAGGGTCAGGCCGGCCTGCGTCCTCAGCCGTTTCACGCGGCTGCCGAGCTCGACGATCAGCGCATCGTCGCCAGCGCGAACGGTCCGCGCCGAGCCCTTGGATTTCGGCGGAGCTTTGCGGGAGATGGCGGCCTCGCTTGCGGGCCCTTCCGAAGTCTTTTGCCGTCGTGATGGCGATCTGTCATGCATGCGGCCCATAATCTCAGAGTTCGGGCTGCCTCACAAGGTTGTATGGCGCCGCAGCGCGCCGGACAGAATGCACACCCTGCTGCTTCCCTTTACGAATTAACGTGCACGAAGTCCCGCAGCAGCGGATAGATCTCGTTGTTCCAGCGCTTGCCGGAGAACACGCCGTAATGGCCGACGCCGGCCTGCATGTGGTGGACGCGGCGATAGGCGCGCACGCTGGTGCAGAGGTCTTGCGCGGCGAGCGTCTGGCCGATCGAGCAGATGTCGTCCTTCTCACCCTCGACCGTCATCAGGCCCATGCGGCTCACGGCTTTGGTGTTCACCGGACGCCCCCGATGCATCAGCTTGCCCTGCGGCAACAGATGCTCCTGGAACACGTCGCGCACGGTCTCGATGTAGAACTCCGCAGGCAGGTCCATCACCGCGAAATATTCGTCGTAGAAGGTCTTGATGCTCGCCGCCTTCTCCTTCTCGCCCTTGGCGATGTGGTTGGCGAGATCCATGTGCTGCTTGATGTGGCGCTCGAGATTCATGGAGACGAAGGCGGTGAGCTGCACGAAGCCGGGATAGACCTTGCGCAGCGCGCCGCGGCATTGCACCGGCACGTAGTTGATCAGGTTCTGCTCGAACCAGTCGATCGGCCTGCTCTTGGCGAACTCGTTCACCCTGGTCGGCTGGATCCGCGTGTCGATGGGGCCGGCCATCAGCGTCAGTGTCGCCGGACGTGACGGGTGATTGTCCTCGCACATGATCGCGGCGGCCGCGAGCGCAGAGACCGACGGCTGGCAGATCGCGACCATATGCGGGCGCGGACCGAGCTGTCCCAGGAAGTCGATGAGATGCTCGGTGTAGTCGTCGAGGCCGAAGCGGCCCTCCTTGCGCGGAATGTCGCGCGGATTGTGCCAATCGGTGATGTAGACGTCGTGGTCCTGGAGCAGCGTCTTCACCGTGCCGCGCAAGAGCGTGGCGAAATGGCCGGACATCGGCGCCACCAGCAGCATGCGCGGCTGTTCGGGCGCGCCATCCTTCTTGAAATGCAGCAGCGAGCCGAACGGCGTCCCATAGGCGATCTCCTCGGTGATGCCGATCTCGCGGTTGCCCACCATCACGCTGTCAATGCCGTAGGCCGGGCGGTCATAGGTGAGGGTGGCGCGCGAGATCAGCTCCAGCGCCGCCGAGAGCCGGCCGACCACCTGATCCGACAGGCCCTGCGGCACCAGATTGAGGAATTTGAGCGCGGACGAGGCCCCCGCCCGCCACGGCGCCGTCAGGTCCATATGGTTCTGGAAGGCCTGATAATACATCGACATCATACTGAAAGCCCGGTTGCCCCCTATTGCTATGCAATATCGACGCCAAGCGGGACGCGGCCGTCCCCGAAATTGGCACGTCGCTTGCTGCTCTTTTCGCGGCAAGCACAGGCAATGCGCACGCCCGCGCGGTGCCCGCGATCAGGCGTGAGGGAAGGGCTCTATGGCGAAGGCGACACTGACCATCAGCAGCAAGAACTATTCGTCGTGGTCGCTGCGTGGCTGGCTGCTGGCGAAATTCTCCGGCCTCGATTTCGAGGAGATCGTCACCGCACCCGACGATCCGTCGGCGCGCGCGGAGATCCTGCTGCTGTCGTCCTCGATCCTGGTGCCGTGCCTGCGGCACGAGGGCGCCACCGTCTGGGACACGCTGGCGATCGCCGAATATCTCAACGAGGTGATGCCGGATGCTGGCCTATTGCCTGCCGACCGTGTCCAGCGCGCGCATTGCCGCTCGATCTCGGGCGAAATCCATTCCGGCTTCACGACGCTGCGCGCCTCGCTGCCGGTCAATCTGAAAGGGCACTTCCCCGGCTTCAAGATCTGGTCACGCGCGCAGGCCGACATCGACCGCGTCTGGTTCATCTGGCGCGACTGCCTGGAGAAATCCGGCGGGCCGTTCCTGTTCGGCGAGCGGCGCAGCATGGCGGACGCCATGTACGCTCCCGTGGTGACGCGCTTCGTCACCTATGACGTCAAGCTCGAGCCGCAGCTGAAGGCCTATGCCGATACCATCATGGCCATGCCCGAGATGCAGGAATGGATCGCGGCGGCGCGGGAAGAGCCGGCCGAGATCGAGGAGCTCGAGGTCGAATATTAGGCAGGAGCGGCGGCGCCCTGCCTGTTTTGGGGGCGAGGGCCAAGCTACCGCCCTCTGGCGGTCATGTCCTTGAAGCCGTTAACGTTTGGCGCCTGCCATCAGCTCGGCGGTGCCTACGCGTTGCGCAGATGTTGTATACCGGTTCGGGCTGAATGCGACATCTAGCCGTGAACAGCTGCGTACGGAACCTTTCAGCTGATTCGGACGTGATTCGTTCGGGCCGCGTTCCGTTGGTTAAAAACGGAGCGCGGCCCCGTTGCGTTTTGAGACAGGCGCGGTCCGGTCAGGCCACGCCGCTATGCTTCACGCGTGGCAGGCGCCAGCCGATCACGGTGGCTTCCACCGCGATACCGGCCTCATGGTTCTGCCAGCGTCCCTCGACGTAGCGGCAGGCGAACGGCAGTTGATACGTTCCGCTGTGGTCCTCGCACAAGACTTCAACCGGCAGGCCGGGTGGCGGTTCTCCGGCGCCGTCGAATTCCGCCAGACGTCTATCGCGCGTTGCCATTCGAAAAATCTCCCCTAAACAAAGCCGCGAAAGAGCGCCCACTTCCTCCGCGCGCGGATCATCGTTCCCGTCCGAGGGAACAGACGTAAGCTCAACGCGAGAATGCGGTACGAGTGTGGTAGCGTCCCGCGGCCGCGCGCAAACAGCGCACATTGACGTGATCGATTTGATAGGAACCTTTCATGCTGCATCGAAATGCCGGCGTTTGTTTCGCGATCTTGCTGCTCGCCGCGCTGGCGATTGCGCCGGCCGGCGCGCAGGACGTGCCCGGTATCGAGATCTGCACAGTCGAGAAGAGCATGGAGCGGCGCACCAGCTGCCTGCAGAGCAATGTCGACTTCCTTCAGAAGACGATCACCAAGCTCATCCTCGATCATCAGCAGAAGCTCGATGCGGCAAATCGTCAGATCGACGCGCTGAAGACGAGCCTCGCCGGCCTGCAGAAGACGCTCGGCGATCTCCAGGCCGCGCAGAGCAAGATCGCCGAGGATGTGACGAAGAAGCAGGACGCACCGCCGCCGAAGGATGCGGCGAAATAGCCGCCGCGATCACGCTAAGCGATAGCGTTCGATCACCGCGCGATCGGGCTCATAACCAAGTCCGGGGCCAGTCGGCACCGCGACATGACCGGTGGCATCGGCATCAGCGCGGCCGCCCCAGAGGCAGGCCTCGCGTTTGAGATAGAACATTTCGATCAGCCCGTCGTCGCGGGTCGCCAGCAGATGCAGCGTCGCCAGCAGGCCGGGGCCAAAGTAGGGAGAGTGCGGGACGATCTTGACACCGAATTGGTCGGCCGCTGCGGCGACCTTGCGGAATTCCGTGATGCCGCCGACCTTCGTCACCGACGGCTGGGCGTGGCTCACCGCGCCGGCGTTCATCATCTGGCGGAATTGATATTCGGTGCAGGCATTCTCGCCGGCGGCGACGCCGAGCCCGCCCTGGCTGCGCACGTCGGCGAGCGTGGCGAAGTCTTCCGGCGGCCAGACCGGCTCCTCCAGGAACATCGGCCGTGCGTCCGCGCATGCCCTGGCGAACGCGATCGCCTGTTCGCCTGAGAGCGGACAGTTCATGTCGACCATCAGCGGAATGTTGGGGCCGATCGCCTCGCGCGCGGCGAAGACTGCAGGCGTCGTGGTCTCGTGCAGCTTGATGGCGCCATAGCCGAGCGCGAGCGCCTTCCTGCATTCGCCGGCGATGTTCTCGGGCGAGCCGATCCGCAATAGGCTCGCATAGGCGGGAATGTTCGCGCGCCTGGTCTCGCCGAGCAGGCGATGCAGCGGCACGCCCTCGATCTTCGCAGCGAGGTCCCACAGCGCGATGTCGAGACCTGAGATTGCGAACATGGTGATGCCGTAGCGGCCGAACAGATGCAGATTGCGCTGGATCTGCTCCATCGCCGCCGGGATGCCGTCCGCATTGGGCACCTTCAGCCCGCGCGCCTGCGGCGCGATCATCTCCTCGACGGCGCTGCGCGTGGTGCGCGGACAGACATAGGCAAAGGCATCGCCCCAGCCGGTCAGCCCGGCATCGGTCGTGACTTCGACCAGCACCATGTCGAGCGCGGAGATGGCGGAGGCGCCCTGGCGAAAGCTCGCGACGCCGGCGTCATAGGGGATGCGGATATGGTGCGCCCGCACATCGGTGATTTCCATGACGCGGTTCCCCTTTCTGGTGAGCGGTTTCAACGAGTGTAGCCGTGAACACGATGACGTTGCCAGTGGCTATTCCCGGACTATCCTCATGTGGGGACAGCAATGCCGATCAAGCGGGGCAGCGGTGACCGGTGCACCATCGCCACGCTTCGAATGAGAGCCGTAACCCATGAACCCAGCCCAGCGCGCGCTCTGGTACATCGAGAGTCATCTCGCCGAGCCGATGACGCTCGACGAGATCGCCGCGATCTCAGGCGTGTCGCGGTTCCATATCGTGCGCGCGTTTGCCGCAGCCACCGGCTTGCCGGTGATGCGCTACGTGCGCGCACGCCGGCTGACGGAGGCGGCGCGCAGTCTTGCGAACGGCGCGCCGGACATTCTCAGCCTGGCGCTGGAGGCGGATTACGGCTCGCACGAAGCCTTCACCCGCGCGTTCCGCGACCATTTCGGCACCACGCCCGAAGCAGTCCGGGCCGCGACATGTGTCAGCCACCTCAAGCTTCAGGAGCCGATCCTCATGGATTCCACCATGCTCGACCATCTCGCCCCGCCGCGTTTCGAGACCGCAAAAGCCTTCCTCGTCGCCGGTCTCGCCGAGCGCATCGCCTGCGACAACGGCGCCATGATCCCCGGTCTGTGGCAGCGCTTCAATCGGGAGGTCGCCGACATTCCCTCGCGCATCGGGAACGTCGCCTACGGCATCTGCTGCAATGGCGATGATGCCGGCAATTTCGACTACATCGCCGGCGTCGAGGTCACCGATTTCTCCGACCTGCCGCGCCGTTTCGGTCGCATCCGCATTCCCGAGCAGCGTTATGCGGTGTTCACGCACAAGGACCACGTCGCCTCGATCCGGCGCACCGTCAATACGATCTGGAATCAATGGCTGCCGGCCTCTGGTCTGAAAGCCGCGGACGCGCCGAACTTCGAGCGCTATGACGAGAAATTCGATCCCGCGACCGGCCATGGCGGCTTCGAAATCTGGATACCGGTGCGAGAGTAACACGCAACGCTGGCATACCGTCCCGCTTGCTTGGCAAGCCCGGGTGACTTTGCCATAACCTCAGGCAAACCTTGCATGAGGGGCCGAGGCCGGACATCCCGTGCAAGCCATAACAAGCAAGCCGGGAGGGTAGCCCATGTCTGACGTCCGCGTTCTCGCCACCGATCTCGAATTTCCCGAAGGGCCGGTCGTGATGCCGGACGGTTCGGTGGTGCTGGTGGAGATCCGCGGCCAGCGGCTGACGCGCATTTATCCCGACGGCCGCAAGGAGGTCGTCGCCAAGGTGCCGGGCGGCCCGAACGGCGCCGCCCTCGGCCCCGACGGCAAGATCTACATCTGCAACAATGGCGGCTTCTCCTGGATCCCGACCCGCAACATGATCATGCCGGGCCCGCAGCCTGCCGATTATCTCGGCGGCTCGATCCAGCGCGTCGACCTGCAATCCGGCAAGGTCGAGACCGTCGTGACCAAATGCGGCGAGCACGATCTGCGCGGGCCGAATGATCTTGTGTTCGACAAGCAGGGGGGCCTCTGGTTCTCCGATCTCGGCAAGCGCCGCGCGCGCGAGATGGATGTCGGCGGCATGTATTATCTCAAGCCCGGCATGAGCGAGATCGTCGAGGTGGTGCACGGCGTGCTGCCGGCCAACGGCATCGGGCTGTCGCCAGACGAGAACACGGTCTATATCGCGGAGACGCCGACGGGCCGCCTCTGGGCCTATGAGCTGTCCGCGCCCGGCACGCTCAAGCCGCGCGACGCGATCTATCGCGGCGAGCGGGGCAAGCCGATCTGCGGCCTCGGCGGCTACCAGATGTTCGATTCGCTCGCGGTCGAAGCCAACGGCAATGTTTGCGTCGCCACGCTCGTTTCCGGCTGCATCTCAGTGATCGCGCCCGATGGCACCCTGGTCGAGCAGGTCCCGACCGGCGACCGCGTCACCACCAACATCGCCTTCGGCGGCCCCGAGCTGAAGACCGCCTACATCACGTTGTCGGGCAGAGGCGAGCTGATCGCCATGGACTGGCCCCGCGGCGGTTTGCCGTTGAACTTTTTGAATAAATGACGATTGCGCCTTGCGCAATCGTCATTCCGGGGCGATGCGAAGCATCGAGCCCGGAATCTCGAGATTCCGGGTCTGGTCCTTCGGACCATCCCGGAATGACGTAGGAGAAAGTTTCAATGCCCTGGCCTGATCCCATCACCCTGCGTGGACAGCACGCCCGTCTCGAGCCGCTGTCGCACGCGCATCGCGAAGGGCTGATGGAGGCCGTGAAGGACGGCGAACTCTACACGATCTGGTACACCGCGATCCCGACGCCGGAGAACGTCGCCAAGGAGATCGACCGCCGTCTCGGTCTCCAGGCCGCGGGCTCGATGCTGCCCTTCACTGTGTTCGATGCCGCCGGCAGGATCGTCGGCCAGACCACCTACATGAACATCGATGCCGCCAACCGACGCGTCGAGATCGGCTCGACCTGGTACGCGAAGAGCGCGCAGCGTGGCCCGCTCAACACCCAATGCAAGCTGCTGCTGCTCACCCACGCCTTCGAGGCACTCAGCTGCATTGCGGTCGAGTTCCGCACGCATTTCTTCAACCACCAGAGCCGCCGCGCCATCGAGCGTCTCGGCGCCAAGCAGGACGGCATTTTGCGCAGCCACCAGGTGGCGCCGAACGGCACGCTGCGCGACACCGTGGTCTACAGCATCACCGCCGCCGAATGGCCGACGGTGAAAACGCATTTGAACTATCAACTCAATGAAAAGCCGCGCTAGGAGCGGCCGAGGCACCATGGATAGATTCGACTATGTGATCGTCGGCGCGGGCTCTGCCGGCTGCGTGCTCGCCAGCCGGCTCAGCGAAGATCCGAATGTCAGCGTCTGCGTGCTCGAGGCGGGCCCTTCCGACTGGCATCCCTACATCCATCTGCCGGCCGGCTTCATCAAGACCTTCCACATGAAGAGCATCAACTGGGCCTACCAGCAGGAGCCCGGCCCTTACACCGGCGGCCGCAGCATCTATGCGCCGCGCGGCAAGACGCTCGGCGGCTCGTCCTCGATCAACGGCCACATCTACAATCGCGGCCAGCGCATGGATTTCGACACCTGGGCGCAGATGGGCAATCGCGGCTGGGGCTATGCCGACGTGCTGCCTTACTTCCGCCGGCTGGAGAGGCGGGTCGGCGAGGGCGAGGCGCTCTATCGCGGCCGCGAGGGCAGCCTCACGGTCACCACCATGGACTGGCGCGATCCGCTCTGCGAGGCCTTCATGGAAGGCGCGGTCTCGCTCGGCATTCCCCGCAACCCCGACTACAACGGCAAGACCCAGGAAGGCGTTTCCTACTGCCAGCGCACCATCAACAACGGCCTGCGCGTCTCCGCCGCGACCGCGTTCCTTAGGCCCGCGATGAAGCGGCCCAATGTGCATGTGCATACGCATGCGCACGCGACCGAGATCGTCTTCGAAGGCAAGCGCGCCGTCGGCGTGCGCTACAGCAAGGGTGGCCGCGGCGGCCAGCCGGTGGAAGTGCGTGCCAACAAGGAAGTGATCCTTTCCGGCGGCACCTACAATTCGCCGCAGCTCCTGCAGCTCTCCGGGATAGGCTCGCCTGATCTGTTGCAGCAGCACGGCATCGCGGTACGTCACGCGCTTCCGGTCGGCGAGGGCCTGCAGGACCATTACGCCCCGCGCACGGTGGCGCGAGTCAAGGATATCAAGACCATCAACGAGCTCCGTCGCGGCTGGCGTCTCTGGGTCGAGGCGATGAAATGGGCCACCGCGCGCCGCGGCCTGCTGTCGCTCTCGCCGACCATGGTCTATTGCTTCTGGCACTCCGGCGAGAGCGCGGAGAGCTCCGACCTCCAGCTCACCTTCACGCCGGCGTCCTACAAGGAGGGCGTGCAGGGCCAGCTCGAGGACGAGCCCGGCATGACCGTGGCCTCCTGGCAGCAGCGCCCGGAGAGCCGCGGCTATGTCCGCATCCGCTCCAACGATCCGTTCGCGCCGCCGATCATCCAGACCAACTATCTCGACGCCGAGCTCGACCGCCGCGTCATCGTTGCCGGCATGAAGCTCGCGCGTCGCCTTTTGAAGTCCGCGCCGCTCTCGCCCTATTACGCCTATGAGGATTTCCCCGGCCCCAACGTCAACACCGACGACGAATTCTTAGCAGCCGCCACCCAGCGCGGCACCACCACCTTCCACCCCGGCTGCACCTGCCGCATGGGCCCGGCGGACTCGACCTGGGCCGTCGTCGACGACCACCTCCGCGTCCATGGCCTCGAAGGCCTTCGCGTCATCGACGCCTCGGTGATGCCGCGGATGATCTCGGCCAATTTGAACGCGTCGACGATGATGATCGCCGACCGCGCCTCGGATTTGATCCGGGGCAAGCAACCGATGGAAGCCGCAAGGATTCCGGACACCGCGGTAGCGTGAGGCCAAAGTCGGCCGGTACCCTGCGCTCGCGTGCCCCGGACGCAGCGCAGCGTGCCGCCTCTTCGCGGCGTGGTGCGCTGCAGAGCTGGGGCCCATGTCACCGCATTGTACCATGTCGCCTCTGGGTCCGGCTCTGCGCAGCAGCGTTGCACGCTGCAGCGCGTCCGGGACACGAGAGTGTGCCGAGCCGTGGTCCCGTCGGGCAAAACACCCCGCACGCCGTCAACCCCTTCCCGCAAAAATATTCCGCTTTACCGAAATTCGGAATTGAAGCATAAGATGCGGCAGCCCGGCCCGACGAAGAGGGGCGGTTCGCGAGTCGTTCGAAACGCGGGCCGGGTTGCGGTGGATGCGGCAGCGTCGTGTGCGAGATGTCAGGGGCAGGGCGGATTGCTCTCCGTGAGCCCGAGGCTTCGTGCGGACGAGCGGCGCTGAACGCGTACGGCAAAACCGTGTGGTCCTGGCCGTCGTTGCTACGGTCAAGCTCTTGCGGATGCGGCAGTCGCGTCAACCGGCGCGCTGCCGGCGACTTCTGTGAGGGTGAGGGAGGCCAGAGGGAATTCGGCTCCCGGGAGAGCACGGCATAAGCCGTCCGACCACTGCGCAGGGAAGGCCGTGTGTTCGGCTTCACCTGTATGCTGTTGTGCGGTCTCTTTTGCGCTACACGCGCACAGCAGACCGCGGGTGCCGCCGGCACCCGGCCTTCCCTGCGCCCTCCTGTTTGCAGAGGGAGCGAGAGATGAAGCAAAGCTCGGGCGTGATGCGCCGCGAGGCCGCGAAGGTGTGTCTGTGATTCTGGTGCGAGTTGGAGAACGGTCGCGATGCCGCTTGCTCCGTCATTGCGAGGAGCCCTCGCGACGAAGTCGCTGTGCTCGCAATGACGTGGAGAGAGCGTGTGCGTCACATTCCACTCTCGTGCCCCGGACGCAGCGCAGCGCCGTTGCGGTGCGCTGCAGAGCCGGGGCTCATGTCGCTGTATTGCACCGTGTGGCCCCTGGGTCGGCTCTGCGCAGCAGCGTTTCACGCTGCAGCGCGTCCGGGACATGAGCGGCCTACACTTCCCTTCGGCTCAAAAACGCCAGCCGCTCGAACAGATGCACATCCTGCTCGTTCTTCAGCAGTGCGCCGTGCAGCGGCGGGATCAGTTTGCGCGGATCGCGTTCGCGCAGTTGCTCGGCGCTCATGTCCTCGTTGAGCAGCAGCTTGAGCCAGTCGAGCAGCTCGGAGGTCGATGGCTTCTTCTTCAACCCCGGCACTTCGCGCACCTCGAAGAAGATGCGCAAGGCTTCCTCGACCAGGCGCTTCTTGATGCCGGGGAAGTGGACGTCGACGATGCGGCTCATCGTGTCGGCGTCGGGGAATTTGATGTAGTGGAAGAAGCAGCGGCGCAGGAAGGCGTCCGGCAGCTCCTTCTCGTTGTTGGAGGTGATCATCATGATCGGGCGCTGCTTGGCCTTGATCGTCTCGCCGGTCTCGTAGACGTGGAATTCCATGCGGTCGAGCTCGAGCAGCAAATCGTTGGGGAATTCGATGTCGGCCTTGTCGATCTCGTCGATCAGCAGCACCGGGCGCTGCTCGCTGGTGAAAGCTTCCCACAGCTTGCCGCGCTTGATGTAGTTCCTGATGTCGGACACGCGGGCATCGCCGAGCTGGCTGTCGCGCAGGCGCGACACCGCGTCGTATTCGTAGAGGCCCTGCTGCGCCTTGGTGGTGGACTTGATGTGCCAGGTGAGCAGCGGCGCGTTCAGCGCTTTCGCCACTTCCTCCGCCAGCACGGTCTTGCCGGTGCCGGGCTCGCCCTTCACCAGCAGCGGGCGCTCGAGCACGATCGAGGCGTTGACGGCGACCTTGAGATCGTCGGTCGCAACATAGTCCTTGGTGCCGGAAAATTTCATTGCGCGTCCTTGTTGGTCGTCGGCCGGGACATGGCCAATTTCATGGCCCCGGTCGCGACATGGGAACGGCCGCACGCGGCGGCCGTTCCTGGTTCGGTCAGGCTTTCAGGCCCGTCTTATCAGCGAAAGGATCACCAGCACAATCACTGCCCCGATCGTGGCATCGACGATGGCGCCGATCGTGCCGGTGGCGAGCTCGATGTGAAGCTGCGGCAGCACCCAACTTGCGACCAGCGCGCCGATGATGCCGACCACGATGTTTCCGATCAGGCCAAATCCCGCCCCGTGGACAATCTTGCCGGCAAGCCAGCCGGCGATCGCGCCGATGATCAGTGCTGCGAGAATTCCCATGGCAAATGCCCCCAAAACCAAGGCTCATCAGGTCCAATTCTAGAGCAAAAAGCTCCTCGGTCCAGACCTCGGCGGCAGGCTGCGCCCCTTGACGTTCGCCACCTGACGGGCAATCTGTCACCCATGTTCCTGCAATTCTTCACCTCTCTGCGCGACGCGCAGGTCCCCGTGACGCTGCGCGAATACCTCACGCTGATGGAGGCGCTCGACGCTGACCTCGCGGACTACACGGTCGAGAATTTCTACTATCTGTCGCGCGCCTCCCTGGTGAAGGACGAGCGCAACCTCGACAAGTTCGATCGCGTCTTCGGCACGGTCTTCAAGGGGCTGGAAAGCCTGCTCGACGCCATGGAGAAGGCGGAGATCCCCGAGGAGTGGCTGAAGAAGCTCGCCGAGAAGTATCTGACGGAAGAAGAGAAGAAGCAGATCGAGGCCATGGGCTGGGACAAGCTCATGGAGACCTTGAAGAAGCGCCTCGAGGAGCAGAAGGGCCGTCACCAGGGCGGCTCCAAGTGGATCGGCACGGCAGGCACCTCGCCGTTCGGCGCCCACGGCTATAACCCTGAAGGCGTACGCATCGGCCAGGAAAAGAACCGCAACAACCGCGCGGTGAAGGTGTGGGACAAGCGCGAGTTCAAGGACCTCGACGGCAATGTCGAGCTCGGCATCCGCAACATCAAGGTGGCGCTGCGGCGCCTGCGCAAATTCGCCCGCACCGGTGCGCCCGACGAGCTCGATCTCGACACCACCATTCGCGAGACCGCCAATCACGGCTATCTCGACGTGCACATGCGTCCCGAGCGGCGCAACGCGGTGAAGCTCCTGGTGTTCTTCGATATCGGCGGCTCGATGGATGCCCATATCGAGCAGGTCGAGGAGCTGTTCTCGGCGGCAAAGAGCGAGTTCAAGCACATGGAGTATTTCTACTTCCACAACTGCCTCTATGAGGGCGTGTGGAAGCAGAACAAGCGCCGCTTCACCGACCGCACGCCGACCTGGGACGTGCTGCACAAATACCCGCACGACTACAAGGTCGTGTTCGTCGGAGATGCCTCGATGTCGCCTTACGAGATCATGGTGCCCGGCGGCTCGGTCGAGCACGTCAACGAGGAGCCGGGCTCGATCTGGCTCGACCGCATCATCCGCACCTATCCGCACGCGGTGTGGCTGAACCCGGTGCAGCAGAAGCACTGGGACTATTCGGAATCGACCACCATCATCAAGCGCATCTTCGCGGGCCGCATGTACCCGATCACGATCGAGGGGCTGGAGAGTGCGATGAAGGAATTGACGCACTGATGCACACTTAGGTCCGGCTCTGTCGGCGACGGGACTGCGCTCCCTCCCCCGCTTGCGGGGGAGGGTCGGGGAGAGGGTTTCTCCACAAGCGACGCTCCCCTAGAGGAGAGAGCCCTCACCCGCGTCGCTTCGCTCCGCGACCTCTCCCGCAAGCGGGAGAGGTAACCTCCACCTCCGGCAGCTCGTCCGGAATGGCGTCGTAACAAGAGGGAGAACCACATGCCCCAAAACATCACCCGCGGGATCAAGGCGCTGATCGACGAGGCCAATGCGGAGATCGAGACGCTCACCGCCAAGGACGCCATCGAGATCTCCAAGAATGGCGACGTCGTCATCGTCGACATCCGCGATCCGCGCGAGATCGAGCGCGACGGCCGCATTCCCGGCGCGTTCGCCTGCACGCGCGGCATGCTCGAATTCTGGATCGATCCGCAGAGCCCCTATGCGAAGCCGATCTTCCAGGAGGACAAGAAGTTCGTCTTCCACTGCGCCGGTGGCTTGCGTTCCGCGCTCGCCGCCAAGACCGCACAGGACATGGGCTTAAAGCCCGTCGCCCACATCGCCGGCGGCTACGCCGCCTGGCGCGATGCCGGCGGGCCGACGGAGCCGTGGGAGCCGAAGAAGAAGGGGTGAGCGGTGCTTCGCTGCCGCTCCGATCTCCGCTGTCATTCCCCGCGAAAGCGGGGAATCCAGTACGCCGCGGCCTCTCGGCTCAACCACAACCGTCTCTGGAATACTGGATCGCCCGGACAAGCCGGACGATGACGCAGAGTTTGACGCGCGCTGCTTCAATCTCACTCGCGCTGCGCGCCCGGAATGACAAGGAAAAGCCAATGACCACCGCCACCGACCCCCTCGTCTCCACCGAATGGCTTGCCGCTCACATCAGCGACGCCGACGTCAGGATCCTCGACGCCAGCTTCAAATTGCCGGGCGTGCTGCCGCTGCCGAAGGACGACTATCTCGCCGCGCATCTGCCCGGGGCTGTCTTCTTCGACGTCGATGCGGTGTCGGATCATTCCAATCCGCTGCCGCACATGTATCCGAGCGCCGAGCAGTTCGGCCGCGACATCGGCAATCTCGGCATCGGAAATAGCGACACCGTCGTGCTCTACGATGCCGGCGGCTGGGTTGCCGCGCCCCGCGCCTGGTGGATGTTCCTCGCCTTCGGCCACAATAATGTGCGCATCCTCAATGGCGGGCTGAAGAAGTGGCGCGCCGAGGGGCGTCCCGTCGAGAGCGGCGAGGTGAAGCCGAAGCCCGCAACCTTCAAGGCGAGCTACGATCCAAAGCGCGTGCGCAGCATGCAGCAATTGGTCGCCAACGTCGAAAGCCGCGCCGAGCAGGTGATCGATGCACGCGCCGCCGACCGCTTCGAGGGCCGCGCGCCCGAGCCGCGCGCGGGCATCCGCTCCGGCCACATCCCCGGCGCGCGCAACGTGCCTTACAACCAGCTGTTCGATGCCGCGACCGGCGAGATGAAGCCGCTCGAGGATCTGCGCGCCGCCTTCACGAATGCCGGCGTCAAGCTCGATGCGCCGATCGTGACGAGCTGCGGCTCCGGCGTCTCCGCCGGCGTGCTCACACTCGCGCTCTATCGCCTGGGGATCACCGACACCGCGCTGTACGACGGCTCATGGTCGGAATGGGGTCAGGAAAACGGCCCGCCGATCGCGACCGGGCCGGCGTAACGCCGCAATGACGGTACGCTCCCTCGCCCCGCTTGCGGGGGAGAGGCGAAGAAATCACCGCGTGCGTGCGGTCGTCGTTGTTGCGAAAGCCGGCTGCTGCTGACGGAACGGATCGAGCTGCTGCTGCAACTGCTGAGGCGGCGGACGCCGGACCACGCGGTGGCGCTTCTTGGCCTTTGCCTTGCGCTTGGTTGCCTTGCCGTCCGACTTGCTGCTCTCGGCCTTGGCCTTCGCCGGCGCTTCGTTCGTGGCCGCGGCGGCGTTCAGCGCGGCGAGTCTTGCGGAGGCGACATCGATGGCCGAGGCCGCGAGGGCGGGGTCAGCCGGTGCCGGCTCGCTGGCGGTTGCGGCAGGCTGGGCCTCGGGGATCGCGGCCGTGGTGTCGGCGGGGGTCAGCGTGTCGGTGGAAGCCGGCGTTGCGGCCGCCACGGTCGGTTCGGGCTTGGCTGGCTCGATGTCCGGCACTTCAGCCGGGGGCGCGGCGGCCTCAGGCTGAACGTCGGGCGCGGTCGTCAGCGCGGCAACCTGTTCGGGCTCGCTCATGGGCAGAGCGATGGTCGGAACCTGGTCGCGGAGCGATGGCGTGGTCTCGGCGGGCAGCTCCGGCTCGGCCCGCAAAACCGCGAGCACCGGCTGCGCGGGCTCGGAGGCTTGCGCGAACACCTTCTCCTGCGGGCCGTTCCGCCAGGAGGGGTTGCTGACATATTGCTCATGGGTCGCCCGCAGCAGCGCGGCGGCGCCTAGGCCGAACACCAGGATGGAGGTTGACAGCAGGATCGCGGCAAGCAGGAAGCGAAAGCCGGGAAGCATCGGACGGGTTGCGAATTTCCGCCCCGACGGCGGTGCCGGGGCCCATGAGCCATCTGAACGCGGTGACGGTACTGATTGCCGCGTTCGCCACGCGGGATCGGAGCTCAAAGCGGTGGCGAATCAGGCTGATTCGACCATATCGCAACGCCTCCGCGCCGTTCCCTAAAATTCGGGGCGGAAGACTCCGGCAATTGACGGGGTGAGGCGATTTCCGCCCCGTGATGCAACGGGGCAACGGTCGGCTTGCGGATCACAAATCGGCAAATCCGGCGCAAATAACCCTGATATGTCTTGAATGTGCCGCGATCTTCGGTCATCTGGCCGTTGACGGCTCGGACGGGGCCCGGGGGCTATACAAGAGCGATGATGATCAAACACTTTCTGACGATATGCGCTGCCGCAACAGTCGCTGCGGCGGGAACCTCGCTCGTGCAGGCTCAGAGCTATCCGGTCCAGCAGGCGCCGAGCTATGGCGCGCCGGCCGAATATCGGCCCGGCGACCGCACCCCGAATTTCGACGCGCTGGACGATGACGACGACGTCATGCCGCAGGCCTCGCTGCCGCCGCCGGGTCCCAGCGGTCCGATCATGTCGCCGGATGATCCGCGCTACGGGCGCCCGGCTGGCGCGCCGGCGTATTCAGCCGCGCAGCCGCAGGGGCCGGTGATGTCGCCCGACGATCCGCGTTATGGCCGCCCGGCCGGCGCCCCGGCGTATTCAGCGGCACAGCCGCAGGGGCCGGTGATGTCGCCCGACGATCCGCGTTATGGCCGCCCGGCCGGCGCCCCGGCGTATTCAGCGGCACAGCCGCAGGGCCCGGTGATGTCGCCCGACGATCCGCGCTACGGCCGTCCTGCCGGCCCGCCACCGGTGATCTATGCCGATCGCCCGGCCCACGCGCCCGCCAATGATGGCCTGCGTCCGCCCGAGGCCGTTGGCGGCCCCGCCGCGACCGGAACGGTTCAGGCCGGCCAGCCGCCTGTCGGCGCCGATGGCCGGCCGATGACGATCGCTTCGCTGCCGCCGGAGGAGCAGCCCGATGCTGCGCCGGCGCAGCTCGCACCGAACCTGCGCCGCCAGGAGGTCGCGTTCCAGACCAAGGAGCCGGCCGGCACGCTCGTGGTCGATACGCCCAACACCTACCTCTATTACGTGCTCGGCAATGGCCGTGCGATCCGCTACGGCGTCCGCGTCGGCCGCGACGGCTTCACCTGGACCGGCGTACAGAAGATCACCCGCAAGGCGGAGTGGCCGGATTGGCATCCGCCGACGGAAATGATCGAGCGCCAGCCCTATCTGCCACGCTTCATGGCCGGCGGCCCCGGCAACCCGCTCGGCGCCCGCGCGATGTATCTCGGCTCGACCGTCTACCGCATCCATGGCACCAACCAGCCCTCGACGATCGGCAAGTTCGTCTCGTCGGGTTGTATCGGCATGCTGAACGAGGACGTCTCCGACCTGTTCGATCGCGTCAAGGTCGGCACCCGCGTGGTGGTGCTGCCAGGCAATCCGCCGGCAGGTACGACGACCGCATCGGCCGCGCCTGCGCCCGGCCCGGCGCCGTTGGCCGCCCAGGCCGGTCCTGTTCCGGGCACGCAGCCGACCGTGGTGCCCCCGCTGCCGGCGCCGGTCACCGTGCGTTGATTTTCGCCGGCAAGAATGACGTGACTGCGGCGCGTGTCCTTCGGCCACGCGCCGCAGTCATTTGACGCATCGCGCATTGCCCACTTGAACGGCTTCACTCCTCGACTACGTCCGCAAGGGATTGCAACGAATTTGAGGAGCACACGATGCGCATTTTTGTTGCGGGCGCGACCGGTGCGATCGGTCATTACCTTGTTCCGGCGTTGCTCGATGCGGGTCACTCCGTGGTCGGGTCGACACGCAGTGCGGCAAAGGCAGACCTCGTGCGTCGACTGGGTGCGGAACCTGTCGTCGCGGACGGCCTCGATGCGGACGGCATGCGCGCTGCCGTCGCTGCGGCAAAACCTGACGTGGTCGTCCACCAGATGACGGATCTCGCGGCCGCCACCGACCTTCGCCATTTCGACCGGGCGTTCGCGCGAACCAATCAGCTTCGCACCCACGGAGTCGACATCCTGCTCGCCGCCGCCCGCGATGCCGGCGCCAAGCGTTTCATTGCGCAGAGCTTCTGCGGTTGGACGTTCAGCCGCACGGGTGGGACGGTGAAGACCGAGTCCGATGAACTCGACCCGCATCCGCCGCAGGAACTGCGACGCACGCTCGAGGCAATCCAGTATCTGGAGCGCACCGTCACCGCGTCAACGACGCCCGAGGGTATCGTGCTGCGCTACGGATTCTTCTATGGACCCGGCACGGGCACGCTCTCGCCGGCGATGACCGACCAGCTCCGCCACCGGCGTGTTCCCGTGATCGGCGATGGCGGCGGCACATGGTCGTTCATTCACACCGAGGATGCCGCGTCTGCCACGCTTGCCGCGATCGAACGCGGACGCGCTGGCAGCATCTATAACATCGTCGACGATCATCCGGCACAGGTCAGGGATTGGTTGCCGACGCTGGCCGAACTGCTCGGTGCCAAGCCACCGCTCCATATTCCGGCTTGGCTCGGGCGCCTGCTGGCCGGCGAACACATGGTTGCGATGATGACCGAGGTGCGAGGCGCGTCCAACCGCAAGGCAAAGGACGAACTCGGCTGGCTGCTGGCGCATCCCTCCTGGCGCGACGGCTTTGCCGATGCGGCGAGACAGTCGATCAGCCAGCGCTCGGCGGCCTGAGGATCAGGCGAGCTTGCGCGGCAACTCCCCGCCCTTGGTGAAGACGTCGATCGCCTCGACCATCTGACCGTAATGAATGCGCAAACCGTCCTCCGTCGCGTAGCCGAGATGCGGCGTCAGCACGAGATTGTCGAGCTTGCGGAAGGGGTGGTCGACCGGGAGCGGCTCGACAGAGAAGACGTCGAGGCCGGCGCCTGCGATCTTCTTCTGCTGCAAGGCCTCGAGCAGCGCGGCCTCATCGACGATGGGTCCCCGCGCGGTGTTGACGAGAAAGGCGGTCGGCTTCATCCGTGCGAGATCGGCGCGGCCGACGAGGCCGCGCGAGCGCTCGCTCAGCACCACATGGATGGTGACGATATCGGCCTTGGTGAACAGCTCCTCCTTGGTGGCGTAACCGACGCCGGCTGCCGCGCACTTCTCCGGCGTCAGGTTCGGGCTCCAGGCGATCACGTTCATGCCGAACGCCTTCGCAATCCCCGCCATCTTGCTGCCGAGCTTGCCGAGCCCGACGATGCCGAGCGTCATCCCCTCGATCTCGACGCCGACAAATGTCTGCCAGGGCTCACCCGCATGCATTCGCGCATTCTCGCGGCCGATGCCGCGGGTCAGCTCCAGGATCAGGCCCATCGCGAGCGGCGCGGTCGGATCGCGCGAATATTGCGTGCCGCCGATGGCGACGCCGCGCGCTTTCGCGGCCTCCATGTCGATCGCGGCATTGCGCATACCCGAGGTGAGCAGCAGCTTCAGCTTCGGCAGGCTGTCGAACAGGCTTTTCGGGAACGCGGTGCGCTCGCGCATCGCGCAAATAATCTCGAAGTCCGCGAGCGCGCTGGCTGCAGCCTGCTCCGAGACGAAGGGATGGCTGAACGCGGTGACGTCGACGCGATCCGACAGCTTCTGCCATTCGGCGACGTCGAGGGCGAGGTTCAAATAGTCGTCGAGAATTGCGCAGCGCAGCCGGCTCATCGGCGGTCATCCATGGCGAGAGGGGACGGCGCTGGGCAATGGGCGCCGTCGTCGGAACCGGGCCATGGTTGCGCGCAATCAGCCTCGCGCGCAAGCAGCTTGCGTCTTCAAAAATGCGATAGGAGGCGAGCCGCTTAGAGGTCGCGAGGCTTCAGCCGGATCGGCGCATCCATGCCATGCTTGGCGCGCCAGGCGGGGCCGGGACCGCGCATGTAGTGCAGCTCGGGCCGGTAAGGGTTGAAGGCGGTGGCGAAGAAGCGCTTCCAGAAGCCCTTGATCTCCGAGACGACGCCAGAGACGTGCCTGGCTTCTGCCGGAACAGGAAGAGAATGGGTCTCGATCAAGGCCATGACGCTGTCTCGCTGTTCTCCCGTTCATTCTGAGCGGGTGGCGCTGTTGCCGCGCGAAACCGAGCTTTGGCCCGCTTTATTAAAAAAAGGTTTCAATTGTCCGGATCCAGGTCCGGATGGTGTCCGTCCCGTATTCATCCGTGGTGAACGGAGGGAAAACATTGCCCTTTCGGGGCGGGATCGTTACATCGGCGGCAAGCAAATTTCCTCAAATCGAAGGTTTCACGGGACCGATGGCGCGCCAGTTCATCTATTTCATGCAGGGCCTGACCAAGAGCTACCCGACCCGGAAGGTGCTCGATAACATCCATCTGAGCTTCTACCCGGACGCCAAGATTGGCGTGCTCGGCGTTAACGGCTCGGGTAAGTCGACGCTGCTCAAGATCATGGCCGGCCTCGACAAGGAATATACCGGCGAGGCCTGGGTCGCCGAGGGCGCCCGCGTCGGCTATCTCGAGCAAGAGCCGCAGCTCGATCCCAAGCTCACCGTGCGCGAGAACGTCATGCAGGGCGTCGCCAAGCAGAAGGCGATTCTCGACCGCTACAACGAGCTGGCGGTCAACTACTCGGACGAAACCGCGGACGAGATGACCAAGCTCCAGGACGAGATCGAAGCCCAGGGCCTCTGGGATCTCGACAGCAAGGTCGACCAGGCCATGGACGCGCTGCGCTGTCCGCCCGACGATGCCGACGTCACGAAACTCTCGGGCGGTGAGCGCCGCCGCGTCGCGCTGTGCCGCCTTTTGCTCGATCAGCCCGAACTGCTGCTGCTGGACGAGCCGACCAACCATCTCGACGCTGAGTCGGTGTCCTGGCTTGAAGGTCATTTGCGCAACTATCCGGGCGCGATCCTGATCGTCACCCACGACCGCTACTTCCTCGACAACGTCACCGGCTGGATCCTCGAGCTCGATCGCGGCCGCGGCATCCCCTATGAGGGCAATTATTCGTCCTGGCTGGTGCAGAAGCAGAAGCGCCTGGAGCAGGAAGGCCGTGAAGAGGCCGCGCACCAGAAGACGCTGGCCCGCGAGCAGGAGTGGGTCGCATCCTCACCCAAGGCGCGCCAGGCGAAGTCGAAGGCGCGCTACCAGCGCTATGAGGAGCTGCTCAAGCAGGCGAGCGAGAAGCAGACCCAGACCGCGCAGATCATCATCCCGGTCGCCGAGCGGCTCGGCGCCAACGTGGTCGACTTCGAAGGTCTCAGCAAAGGCTATGGCGATCGCCTGTTGATCGACGATCTCACCTTCAAGCTGCCGCCCGGCGGCATCGTCGGCGTGATCGGTGCCAACGGCGCCGGCAAGACCACGCTGTTCAAGATGATCACCAAGCAGGAAACGCCGGACAAGGGCACGATCACGATCGGCGAGACCGTGCATCTCGGCTATGTCGACCAATCGCGCGACGCGCTCGACGGCAACAAGACGGTGTGGGAGGAAATCTCCGGCGGCAACGAGCTGATCCTGCTCGGCAAGAAGGAAGTCAACTCGCGCGGCTATTGCTCGGCGTTCAACTTCAAGGGCGCCGACCAGCAGAAGAAGGTCGGCGCGCTCTCCGGCGGTGAACGCAACCGCGTCCATCTCGCCAAGATGCTGAAGTCCGGCGCGAACGTGCTGCTGCTCGACGAGCCGACCAACGATCTCGACGTCGATACGCTCCGCGCGCTCGAAGAGGCGCTGGAGGACTTTGCCGGCTGCGCCGTCATCATCAGCCACGATCGCTGGTTCCTCGACCGTATCGCGACCCATATCCTGGCCTTCGAAGGCGACAGCCATGTCGAATGGTTCGAAGGCAACTTCCAGGATTACGAGAAGGACAAGATGCGCCGGCTCGGCCAGGACAGCATCATCCCGCATCGCGTGAAGTACAAGAAGCTGACGCGGTGATTTCGGCATGATGCGTCGGGCGCTCATCGCTGCGGTGATCATGGTCACCTGCACCTGGTCGTCCGCCCGCGCTGCCGACGCCGCGTTCACGCAGTTCATCGCTTCGCTGTGGCCGGAGGCGCAGGCCGCCGGCGTCTCGCGCGCAACGTTCGATGAACAGACGCGCGGGCTCGAGCCTGACTACAAGCTGCCGGATCTGATCCTGCCGGGCCGGCCCGCGACCGGCGCGCCGTCGCAGGCCGAGTTCGTGCAGGTGCCCGCCGACTACGTGAAAGAAGCTTCGATCGCGCGGCTTGCCGGCGAGGGGCAGCGGCTGCTGCAGAAATATCGTCCGCAACTGACCGAGATCGAGAAAAAGTCCGGCGTGCCGGCGACCGTCATGCTCGCGATCTGGGGTCGCGAGACTGATTACGGCCGCTACACGCTGCCTTACGATCTCGTCCGCGTCCTGGCGACGCAGGCCTATGTCGGCCGCCGCAAGGACACCTATCGCAACGAGTTCATCCTCTCGCTGAAAATTCTGGGCGAGGGTGTGGTGACGCGCAAGGACATGCGTTCATCCTGGGCCGGCGCCACCGGGCTGACGCAGTTTCTGCCGTCCGAATACTACAACCACGGCGTCGACTTCGACGGCGACGGCCGCATCGACATCTGGCACTCGGTGCCGGATGCGCTGGCCTCGGCCGCGCAGCAGCTCGTCAACAAGGGCTGGCAGAGCGGCGTGCGTTGGGCCTACGAGGTGCAGGCGCCCGCGAAAATCGATTGCACCATCGGCGTGCCGGAGGTGACGAAGCCGATCGGCCAATGGTTGCGCGAAGGCTTTGTGCCGGTGCGCGGCGCGAGGCTCAGCGCCGCCGAACAAGCTCAGCCGGCGTCGCTGCTCCAGCCGGAAGGTATCTATGGTCCGTCGTTCCTGACCACGAAGAACTACTTCGTCATCAAGGAATACAATTTCTCCGATCTCTACGTGCTGTTCGTCGGCCATCTCAGCGACCGCATGACGAGCCCGCTGCCGTTCGCGACACCATGGGCCGCCTCGAAGCAGCTGCGCACCAAGGATGTCGAGACCATGCAGCGTGGGCTCACGCGCATCGGGCTCTACAAGGACAAGATCGACGGCAAGGCCGGAATGCAGACGCGCGCTGCGCTCGGCGCTTACCAGAAGTCCGCGGGCCTGAAGGTCGATTGCTGGCCGAGCGAAGAGGTGCTGCGCTCGATCCAGGCGGCGCGCTAGATGTCATGCCAAAAAGAAAAAGCCCGGCCGATATGGTGTCGGCCGGGCTTCGATCGCTGCGCCTCGATGTGCGCCGTGCGATCAGATCAGTAGCAAACGCGAACCGGGCGAACGACCCAGCCGTAGCCGTCCCAATAGCGCTGACGCTGCCAGTAGCAGGGCGGGGGCGGCGGGCCGGGCTCGGCGACGTAAACCGGCCCACCATAGGCCGGACGGCTCGAGGCGATGGCGCCGCCGACGATGGCGCCGCCGATCAGGCCCGCTGCGATACCGGCGCCGACGCCGTCACCGGCTTTGGCGGACGGAGCGGCGGTCACCAGCGAACCGGCGACCGTCGCAACCGTGAGGACGGCAACAATAGTCTTCTTCATGCTCTTGGCTCTCCTGGGAGATGGACGTCCCTTGTTAGGAGCGTCCGGGGGTCAAAGGTTCACGCACACTCTAATGAAATCGACCGTGCAGCTAGGAAGCGCGCAATTGGTCAATCCACGGTAAACGCACACGGAGCTGTGACGAGAAAAAGCGGTCTTTTTCAGGCCCCAGGATGAACGGCGCATCCGTAGTGAACCGGCCACACGCAGCTCAGGCCCCGCCTCAGCCGCAGACTCGGACGCGGCGGACGCGCCAGGCGTAGCCGTCCCAGAAGCGCTGCTTCTGCCAGACACAGCCGTCGCCGTAATAGTCGTCGGCGACATAGCCGGGACCTGGCGCGTAGTAGCGGGGCGGGTAATAGCCCGGTTCATAATATCCGGGCCCAGGTCCGTAATAATACGGAGACGCCAGGGCGCCGCCGACGATGGCGCCGCCAATGATCCCGGCTGCCACGCCTGCGGCGACGCCGCGCTGTGCATAGGCGGGTGTTCCGGCCGTCAAGGCCAGGATGGCGACGGCAGCAACTGCCAGGAGCGACTTCTTCATTGGTTGCCTTTCAACTCAGGGAACTCTTTGGGATCTAAGTCCCATACTCCATTTGAACGATCGATGAACGGTATCTTTGCGGGGTGCGACCAATTGATGTGGATCGCAGGTCCGCCAAAGAGGCGACCTAAAGGAGGCGACGATGGGTAGCGCGATGATCAATGCTTTGATTGCCGCCGGGGTCATCGTCGCGATCGGCTACGGCTGGATCAGCTATCTCCAGAACCGGGGCCGGCGTTCGCGGGCAGCGGCCGGAACGAACGGCGGCAGTGGCGGCGACGGCTATTCCGGATCGAGCGACGGCTTCCCGCTGGGGAGCTGGTTTTCCAGCGACAGCTCGTCAGGCTCGAGCGACAGTTGTTCGAGCAGCGATAGCGGCAGCAGCGGCGGGGATTGTGGAGGCGGCGGCGATGGTGGTGGAGGCGGCGGCGACTGATCTTGATCCAGCGCAATACCGTATTTTAGAGCCGTTCTAGGCTGCTTCCGGGCTAGTTTGGAATAGCTTCAAATACCGGTTTTTCCCTTTGCATCCGGACGGCCCATTAAATATCGATGATGACGCATCACCGAAGGGCCTACCGCTTCCATGATCGTTTGTTCTTGTAACGTGCTGAGCGATGACGACATCCGCGCCGCCGTCGCCGAGTCCGACGATGCCGTGCGTCATGCCAAGCAGGTCTATGGATGCCTCGGATGCAGTGCCGAATGCGGCCGCTGCGCGCGGACGATCAAGACCATCATCGACGAAGCGCTCGGCCCCTGCGCCAAGTCCTGCTGCGCGGGCTGCCCGCACAGCCACACCGTGGCCGCCAATGACGAGACGGCCGAGCCCGCCGAGTTCGCCCTTGCTGCCTGCTGAAAGCTTTCGCAATTCCGGCTGAGCTTTTCCCCGGCTGCGCCCCCGTAGCCGGTTGCCCTCATCCTTAAACTGACTTAGAAGCGTTCTAAATTCGGTTAGGGCCGATTTGGACTGCAAGAGCTGGAGTGAATCATGCAGGGCGACGCAAAAGTCATCGAGTACCTCAACAAGGCGCTGCGTCACGAACTGACTGCGATCAACCAGTACTGGCTGCACTACCGCTTCCTCGACAATTGGGGCCTCCTCGACATGGCCAAGGTGTGGCGCAAGGAATCCATCGAGGAGATGGAGCACGCCGACAAGCTCACCGCGCGCATCCTGTTCTTCGACGGCTTCCCGAACATGCAGGTGCTCGATCCCTTGCGAATCGGCCAGAACGTCAAGGAGATCATCGAGTGCGACCTCGCCGCCGAGATGAGCGCCCGCGCGCTTTATCAGGAAGCGGCGACCTACTGCCACGGCGTCAAGGACTACGTCACGCGCGACCTGTTCGAGAAGCTGATGAGCGACGAGGAGCACCACATCGACTTCCTGGAAACCCAGCTCGATTTGATCGGCCGCATCGGCCTCGAGCTCTACACCCAGAAGCACGTCGGCGGGCTCGAGGGCGAGGGGCATTAAGCCTCGGCGTCTACCACACACTCCGATGTCGTCCCTGCGAAAGTTGGGACCCATACCGCGGAATGTGTCGATCGTTGCCGATGGCAGCACGAGGGAAGAGCCCTCGCCAAATGACGTTCGTGGTTACGGGTCCCGGTTCGCGCTTCGCCTTGCTACGCTCGCCCGGGACGACGCCGCGATTGCGGCGCGAGCTACAGCCTACAACTGCATCTTGTAGCGCGCTTCCACGATCTCCTGGCTCTCCGGCTCGCCGAGCCCGGTCTGATCGTGAATGACCTCGCCGATGCTCGGCATCACCGAGCGCTGCACCTTCTCCGGCGACCACAGCTTCGAGCGCATCAGCGCCTTGCCGCAGTGGAAATAGACTTCGCTGACGGCGACGTTCAGCACCGCGCGCGGAGGCTTGCCGAATTCCACCATCGAGGCGAGCAGATCGGGATCGGCCGACAGCGTGCCGCGGCCGCCGACGCGCAGCGTCTCGTCGATCCCCGGCACAAAGAACAACAGGTGCACGAAGCCCGAGCCTTCGACGACGTTGCGAAAGCTGTCGATCCTGTTGTTGCCGGAGCGGTCGGGCATCAGTAGCTGGTTGGGCCCGGCGACGCGGACGAAGCCGATGCTGCCGCCGCGCGGAGAGGCATCGACGCTGCCGTCAGCGCCTGACGTCGCCAGCACGCAGAAAGGCGACATCTCGATGAACTTCTTCGCATGCGCGTCGATCGCAGGACGTGCCTTCGCGATCACCCGCGGGCTCGGCTTGGCATAGATGGTGGCGAGGTCTTCGGCGCAAAGATCGGTCAACGGCATGCCTCCACATCAAAATTGGTCGTCAAACTAGCCGATCGCGCCGCCTCCGGCCAACTAAATCACCACGAGGCACTAGACCGCATCCGCCGGCACGAAGCAGCTGATGACAATAGCGCCGCGGTGATGGACGTACCACACCACGGCTTGTCCAACCGGATTGCCGCGATCGCGGATGATGGCGCGCTCGGGCACCTCCATCCAATGTCCTTCGATCGGTACCCAATAGACGCCGCCTCGTACATCGTAGTCGGTGCGATGCCCATCCGAGATGTCGCAGCACGGCACGCCATTCGGCGCAATCACGCTCTTGAACCAGGCGCGGATATCGGGCGGGATGTGCTCATACTGGCCGTTGTCGAACGCGAACGCCGCGCCTGTCAGCGCAATCGTCGCGGCCAGCGAGACGCACAGCGCGAGCCTGTGCATGCGATCCTCCGTCGCGCTTCGATTCGTATCGTTGTTGCGATTAAGCCCGAGCTGTCAGCGCATTGCATCCTCAAATAATATGCGGCGTGAGAGCTGCCGCACATGATGCATTGCGATATGATCTTCGCTATCGCGTCTCGAGCGATGCGAGCAGCGATTTCGGCGCAACATTGCGCCAAGCCATCTCGAGCGCGCTTCGCAGCGTCACCGGATCGATCTTCGCCAGCTTCACATTCGTGCTGCCGCTCTTGCCCCAGGCGCCCGGCACCGGACGAAACATCTCTGGTTCCGCGTCGACCAGCACGGCCTGCTGGTCCGGCGTGAGCTTCACCATGCCCCACGTGTCATCGGGGTAGCCCAGAGTCGCGAACACGCGCTTGCCGGCACGAAAGTCGGCATGGCCGTGATGTGCGCCCTCGATTACGCCGGGCAGCGCGAGTGCGGTCTTGCGAAAGCGTGCCTTCGACATGCTGTCCAGCTGCTCGACTTACATCGTCCACTGCCCGTTGCGGCTCGTCATCAGCGGCCGCGTTGCGGCGGAACTTAGCAGAACCGCGCTCGAGGATGTAGGATTTCGTTTCCGCCGATCGTCCTTATGGAAACCCCCGGGAGAGACTGCATGTGCCGCAACATCAAGACGCTATTCAACTTCGAGCCGCCGGCGACCGAGGACGAGATCCATGCCAGCGCACTCCAGTTCGTGCGCAAACTGTCCGGCTTCAACAAACCGTCGCAGGCCAATGAGGAGGTGTTCGACCGCGCGGTGGCGGAGGTCTCGGAAGCCGCGCGAAGACTCCTGACCTCGCTGCACACCCATGCACCGGCGCGCGACCGCGAGGTCGAGGCGGAAAAAGCAAGGGAGCGCTCGCGGCTGCGGTTCGGCTGAGCCACTCCGTGATCTGGCTCACGGTCGGAGCCGCCTCGGGCTGCGAGGATGTCTGCCGGGGTTTTGACAGCCCGGAGCACGACCATGAGCCGCCCCCTTCTTCCGCTGAAAGCAGGTGCCATCATCTTCACGCTGCTGTGGACCGCGTGGATGATGTGGTGGAGCGGCTCGTTCTCGAGCGCGAACATCGTCATCCTCGCTTTGTGCGGCGCGGCAGTCGGCTATCTCTGGTACCGGGCCATGCGCTGGCAGTTCGAGCGCATGGGCATGCTGTCGCGAGGTGAGGACCGGACGGACTAGATTCGCCAGCTAGTTCTTGTGGCCGTGCTTCTTCTTTTTCTTCTTTTTCTTGCGATCGTCGTTATCGTCGTGATCGTCACCGTGCATCTCGTCGGGCTCCTGCACGGCGGCTTCCAGTGCGGCGCGCTCGGCTGCTTCCTGTGCTTCGCGCTCGGCGGCTTCACGCTCGCGCTGGCGGCGGCGTTCGTCCCAGGCATCGAACAGCTGATCGAGCCAAGGCAAGACCTGCTCGATCGACGGCAGCTGGCCGGGCGGTCCGGCCTCGCCGCGCGGGCCCTGTGGGCCCGGTGGCCCTTGCGGCCCGACCGGTCCCCGCGCACCGGTTTCGCCGGCCTTACCTGGCAGGCCGGGCTTGCCCTGAGGACCGGCCTTTCCGGTCGGACCGGGCTTGCCTTGAGGCCCCGGCTTGCCGCGCGCGCCGTCTGGCCCTCGCTTGCCTGGATGACCCTGCGGTCCCGGCCGTCCCGGCTCGCCCTGCCGCCCGCGCGGCCCCGGAGGTCCCTGCCGTCCTTGATCGTCTGCCACGCCACTACTCCCCTCTGAGGAAGGAAGCTACTTAGCGGCGTTTGACGACAGCAGCAATTCCGCCCGCCCCCCCGCAGCGGGCTTGATCAACATCAATCAGCGCAATGGCACGCCGTGCCATTGACTGGCATGCGGCGACGAGCGTGCGGGGAGCAACCGATGTGCGCAGCCTGGAAGATATTCTGCCTGTCCACAGTCATGTTTGCGGCGGCGCTGGGCCTCGCTTGTCTGCTGGTGCCCGACGTCGTGCCGATCGCCTTCGCCGAGGAGCCGCAATCGTCGTGGGCCGTCATGACGGCCTTCGTGCTCCGCGCCATCGAGCTGATCGCGTCCGCAGTCGCCGTGATCGCGCTTGCGGTCCTCGGCGGCGAGATGATCCGCTTCGCATGGTCACGCGCGCACTAGTCGTTGTACGCGGGCACCTCGATGCCGGACGCGGCGTAGATCCTGATCTTGTTGCGCAGCGTGCGCACCGACAGGCCGAGCACGCGCGCGGCGCGCGTGCGGTTGCCGTCGCAGCGCGCGAGCGTCTGAAGCACGAGCTCGCGCTCGACCTCGTCGACGGTCGCGCCGATCAGCAGCGGAACGATCTGGTTCGGAGCGAGGAATTGTGCGTCCTGCGGCGCCGCGACATGAACAGTGGTCATCAACACACCCCGATCAACGCCCGCTTCCTTCGCTGGAAGCGGATCGAGAACAAACGAACCCCAAGCCGTAGAACCACGGTGGGCGGGTTTGGTTAATGAAAGGTTAACCAAACCCGATCGCACCAGATGACCTCAGGAATGCCGCGAAGGTGCCGCGATTGGCACGAGATGCATAGTGATGCGGGACGATCTCGCGCCTTACACCGTCCTGTATCCGCCATCCACCATCACGATCGTGCCCGTGACGTAGGCCGACAGGTCCGATGCGAGGAAGATCGCAGGGCCGACGATGTCCTCGGGCTTGCCGGTGCGCGCGAGCGGGGTGTGATCGACGAAGGCCTGCACCAGCGCTGGATTGGTCGCGCGCACATGGGCGTTGATGTTGGTCTCGATGAAGCCCGGCCCGATCGCATTGACGCGCACGCCTTCCTTGCCGAGCTCGACCGCAAGCGCCTTGGTGAAGCCGAGCACGCCGTGCTTGGAGGTGGTGTACGCCGCCGAGCTCGGCGTGCGCAGATGCACGAAGGATTGGATCGACCCGATATTGACGATGCGGCCTTTGCTGGCGCGTAAGGGGGCGAGGAAGGCCTGCGTCATGTTGAAGACGCCGTTGAGGTTGAGCGAGATGATGTCGTTCCAGTCCTTCGCCACCGTCTCCGTCTCGGCGGTGAAGGCGTTGCGGCGGGTGATGCCGGCATTGTTGACGAGGATGGAGACCTGCCCGACCTTGTCGGCCACCTGCTTGGCGAGGGCAAAGCAGTCCTCGCGCCGGGTCACGTCGAGCGCAAAGCTCTCGGCCTTGCCGCCCGCTTTTCGGATCTCCTGCGCGGCTTCCGCGACCGTGTCGGCGTTGACGTCGAGCAGGACCACCTGCGCGCCCTCGCGGGCGTAGCCGGCCGCGATCGCCCGGCCGATGCCGGAACCGGCGCCGGTGACGACCGCGATGTGGTTTGCGAGCAATGCCATGACAATTTCCTCCCGATTTCTTTTCGAAGTTTCACGAAAGGCTAACTCGAAATTAAGGGGTCGGAAACGGCGGCCTTGGCATACTGATCTTCATTCCTAAACGTTGCGCGCATGATGGAACGGCTGGACTCCTGGAAACTCGCCCTCGAACGCCTGCGCTCGGCGCAGTCGGCCGACTTCGCCGAGGCGGGCCGGCTCGTGGCTGAGATCGCGCGGATGAGCACCGACACGGTGCTGCGGCAGGCGGCCGAGCAGGCGCTTCCGGTGCTGCGCCAGGCCGTGGACAATGACGATCACAGCGTCACGCTGGCGGCGCAGCGCCGTCTCGCTGTGGTCCTCGATGTCGTCCATGACCTTGCCGCGCCCCGTTTCGGCCGCCGCAATGCCGCGCCGAAAAAACTCTCCAGCGAGGACCGGGCCCGCAAGATGCTCGGCTTGCCGCTCGCGGTGCAGCTCACCTGCGAGGACATCAACCAGGCCTATCGCCGCGCCGCCAAGGGCATGCATCCCGACCAGGGCGGCAGCACCGAGGCCTTCATCGATCTTGCCGCCGCGCGCGACATCCTGATCCATCCCGGCGCGCACAAGGACGCGTGAGATCGAGATCTAGGCAAAGGTGCATCGCGCCGTGCCCACGTCTTTCGCGATGATGGATGGAAGTGGTGGGCACGCTTGCGCTTTGCCCATCCGAAAGCCGAAGGATAGAAACGCGAGCGGGCAAGGATGCTGGCATCGCATCCTTGAGCGGGCAAGGATGCTGGCATCGCATCCTTGCCCGGCTCTTGTCATCTGCCGATCGAATCCTACCAGGCGCAGTGACCGGCCTTGAGCGCATGGTCCTTCAGCATCAGCGCGTCGACGAAGGTCGGCACGGTCGCGCTGGCGCGGTGATAGCCGGCCGGCCACGGCGTGGTCGGGATGCTCTCGTCCCAAATCTGACAGAACCCCGTGTCCTGCCAGCGGATCAGGTGATAGCTGGCTTCGGCAGGGCTCGCGGCAACGAAGGCCGTGACGGCAAGACCCGCGGCAGCGCACAGCATGGAAATACGACGCATGATCAGCTCCTCAAATGAAAGATGTGATGCGCCTCCCGGAATGACGGGAGGGGGGACGCGGGACGTTTTCAGGCAGGCGCCCCGGACAAGATGTGAGTAGTTCCATCCGCGGAGCAGGTTCAAAGCGTGCGCGTGGGAAACGCCTGGTCTCGCTCGAAAAAAGGAGGGCGCCGGCAAAGCAAAAGGGCGGACCGCTTGCTGCGATCCGCCTTTCCAGCGCGATCTGTCGCGTGAGGCTTACAGCGTGCAGCGGCGCTCGGCGCGCAGCTTGATCTGCAGATCGGAAGCCTCGGTGAAAGTCGGGAGCGGCTTGCTGACGACCTTGTAGGTCGACACCCCCCACTGGAACGGCTTGTACTTAAGATCTTCGTTCCAGACCTGGCAGATGCCGGTGTTGTCCCAGCGGATCACGTAATAGCCGACCTTCGCCGATGCGGGCACGGCGAATACGGAACTGGCGATGCCGGCAATCGCACAGAGGGCGAGAACGCGACGCATGAAGTATCTCCTTGTGGGGAAGAGTGAGCGGAAAATTCGTGCGGTAAAAGCAGGTCCTTTGCAAGCCGGGCAGAGCGGCCGTTCACGGACATGTCAGACGCAGCGGCTTACTTGGTTTGTCGGCGTGCCCGTCAAGCCACACGCCCTTAGGCCTGTCTCACTTCGCCAGCGAGGCCACCGCCTCGATCTCGATCAGCATCTTCGGATCGGGCAGGGCCTGCACCACGCAAGTGGTGCGGGCCGGATAGGGCGGCGGGCCGAACGCGCCGGCATAGAGCGCATTCATCGCGGCGACATCTGAGGCGCGGGTCAGCAGCACGTTGACCTTGACGAGGTCGCGGAACGTTGCGCCGGCCTCGTCGAGCACGCGACGGATGTTGACGACGACATTGGCGAACTGCGCATCGAAGCCCTCGGGCAGCGCGCCATTAGCATCGAAGCCGGGAATGCCGGAAATGAACAGGAGGTCACCGATCCGCGTCGCAAAGGACAGCGGCGGCGCCTTGACGTGCGGCGGGGGCGCGAAATGCTGGATCGGCATGGGTCACCTCAAAGTCGTGTCGTCGCATGAGCCTAGCGACATGCGGGGCAGTTGCAATCGGCATTGCGTGAGAGGGCGAAAACAAAAATTCGAAAACAACCCCATGCACAGTAGAAAAGGCCCCGACTTGTCAGTGCGTTTCGGAAATACAGCAATTCAACTTGACGCGTCGGGCAAAACACTGGCAGAATGGCATGATCGCGGCGGCCTCGGTGCACGATGGTTCGCCTCTACCCGTAAGAACGGGCGGAGGGAGCAGACCGTGCAAGCGGAGACAACATCGCTCGCAACCCACGCCCACCCGATCATGTTGCCGCCGCGATCGGTCGGATAGATTCGTCGCCTCTGATTCGCTTTCCCTTTGAAAAATAGCCCCCGGAGATTCCGCATGAAGATCGCATCCACCTTCCGCGCCGCGCTGGTTGCCGTTGCCGCGCTGGCCGGCCTCTCGACCGTCGCACGGGCCGACGGCGGCACCGTGGTGCTGACGATCTACAAGGCGGGCTGGATCATTGGCGGCTCGGGCGGCTCCGGGGTCCTCAACTTCCACGGCCGCGCCTATCCGCTCTCCACCGGCGGGCTCGACTACGGCCTCGTCTTCGGCGGCTCCAAGACCGTGCTGCGCGGCCGCGTCTCCAACATCAACCGCCCCTCCGACGTCGCCGGCGTCTATGGCGCCGCCGGTGCCGGGCTGGCCCTCGGCCGCGGCGCCCGCGCCATCGTGCTGACCAACCAGAAGGGCGCGGTGCTGGAGCTGACCGGCACGCAGGTTGGCTTGATGGCGAATGCGGATCTCAGCGGGCTCGCGATCACGATGCGGTAGGGGGCTCGGTGCCGTGCGGCAGGGCTCGGTGCCGTAGGGTGGGCAAAGGCGCACTTGCGCCGTGCCCACCGTCTCTCTCGCCGCAAATACAGACCTCATCCTGAGGAGGCTGCGAAGCAGCCGTCTCGAAGGGATGACTGCGGAAAGACGCGGGCCTGCGTGGTTCGAGACGGCGCTTCGCGCCTCCTCACCATGAGGGTTGTACGCCGCGATCGCCGATCGATGGTGGGCACGCTTTCGCTTTGCCACCCTACGGGACCGCGGACCACCCACTCACCATCGCATGCACCCGCTCGCAATGCGCGACGAGATTTGCGTGCGCATCGACGAACGCCTTCAGCGGCGTCGCGATCGGAAAATAATAGATGTCGGCGACAAAGCCGTAGATGCCGGCATCGATGCTGGCAGGCGCCGCGCCGTGCACGAAGCCGTGCGCCGGCACGATCTCGGCCAGCACCTGCAGATCCGCGAGCCCTCGCGCGTAGGCCTGCTCGGGCGCGTAGCGGCCGATGCCCTGGAAATGATAGCGCTGCGCGTTGTACGCCTTGGCCTTCTCGAATCCTTCGGCATTGATCTGCGGATGCTGAGCAATGAAGCCGTCGCGGAACGCCGGATAGAACCGCTCGTCCTTCCAGCGCGAATAGGACATCACCCAGTAGAGATCATCCAGCATGCGCGTGACGAGATGATCGGTCCGCCGTTGCTCGGCTGACAGCGCCGCATCGATCGTCAGGTGATATTTCGCGATCGCATGCGCGATGATGGTCTCGCTGTCGCCGATGGTCTCGCCCTCGTCGACGATGTAAGGCAGCTGTCCGCGCGGCGCCGCGGCGGCATCGAAGATGTGCTCGTGCACGAACGGCACGCCCGCGAGCTTGAGGAAGGCGTAGACCTTGAGGCCGTAGCCGTTGTTGTCGGCGACGCCAAACAGTTCTGGGTAGGAGTAAAGGGTCAGCATGGCGCGGCTCCCCTGTGATGGCGGGCCAGCATGCAGGGGCGCCGAGATGGATGCAATGGCCCACGGAATTCGCCAAGCTCGGGCGTATACGGGATGAGGACGGATGTGCCCCGGACGCAGTGCAGCGCGCCGCTTGCGGCGTGATGCGCTGCAGAGCCGGGGCCCATGCTGCATCCGTGCCGGAGCCCCTGGGTCCCGGGTTGCGCTGCGCTTGCCCGGGACACGAGAGCAGAACCGATCCGAGCCTGAGCCGCCCAAAGCGCGATGAGATAGGGACGAATCGTTATCGCGCTTTGGGTCGTTGTTTGAGCATGATCTTTTCGGACAACCGCTGCGCACTTTTCCGGCTCATGCTTTAGCTCGTGCTAGCAATCCACGCCGCAAGCTCCCGCCACGGCTCGATCGTCCAATGCCCGGACGCCGCGCCGGACGGCGACGGCAGCACGAAAATCTCCGGCAGGCTCGCATCGCGCACCTGCCGCCCCAGTGCGATCGCGCTCGACGGCCTGCCGTAAAACAGGCTCGCCGCCTTCTTGCTCGTGAACGCAATCGTGCGCGGCCGGTACTCTTCCATCTTGGCCCTGAAGCCGGGCACGTCGATCATCTCCGCCGCGATCTGGTGATCCATCCCGGCGCCCGACTTGGAGAGATCGGTGAAGCCGATCCCGAGCGCGATCAGCAAAGCGAACTCCTCCGGCTGATACCGCCGCGGCGTGATCCCGGCCTCATGGATCGCGCGCCAGAAGCGGTTGCCGGGATGGGCGTAGTAATGCCCGAGCTCGGCCGAGCGCGTCGACGCGGCGGTGCCGACGAAGACGAGGCGGAGATTTGCGCGGAGCTGATCGGGAAGGCGGTGAACGATCTTGGACATCGTCGATGCGACTAATGACTTGCTTCTTGCCTGAATCTGCCGTCGATTATTGTGAGGGGTGAACGCCGTGCACCCGTCGGGGGGAGGAATGCAGGACCATTTCGAGTGGCCGGAGCCCGAGCACGAAGCCGACAAGGTCATGTTGCGCAACGTCCGCAACCATGGCTGCCACATCACGGGCATACCCGACGCCCATCCGCGATTTGCATTTTCAATCGGCCTGTTTCTGAACTATGGCCACCCCGAACTCATCATCTTCGGCCAAAGCGCCGCCAACGCGCAGGCCATCATCAACCTTGTCCGCGATCGTGTCGTGGCGGGGCATAAATTCGTCGACGGCGATATCGCCGACGAGTTGCTGGAGAACGGCTACAAGCTCGGCTTCTGGCATGTTCCGTTCGCGGCCTATCCCGAATACCTCGGCACCGCGATGTGGTTCTACAGGAAATCGCGGCTTGCCTTCCCCTGCCTGCAGATCATTTGGCAGGACGTCAACAGGCGGTTCCCTTGGGAGCCGGAATGCTCGTCCTCCGTCAAAGCGGATCAGCCATTGCTGAAGAAGACCGTTTCTTGAAGCGACGCTTCTGCAAGAAAGCCGGGCGAATTGCCCGACTTTCTGAATGGTGCAGGTGAACTCGGGCGAGCAGGAGGGCGCTCACAATACCTTGTTGCTCTCCTTCACCTTCTCCGCATCCAGATAAACGCTCGAGCCCATCTCCTTGAACTTCGCGCTCATCTTCGCCATGCCGTCCTCGACGGTGCCGCTCAGCGACATGCCCACGCTGTTCGGATCGTTCAGCGTCGCCGCGTAGTCCCGCACGTCCTGCGTGATCTTCATCGAGCAGAATTTTGGGCCGCACATCGAGCAGAAATGGGCGACCTTGTGGGCTTCCTTCGGCAGGGTCTCGTCGTGGAAGTTTTTCGCGGTGTCCGGATCGAGGCCGAGGTTGAACTGGTCGGTCCAGCGGAATTCGAACCGCGCGCGGGAGAGGGCGTCGTCGCGCAGCTGGGCTGCGGGGTGGCCCTTGGCGAGGTCGGCGGCATGGGCGGCGATCTTGTAGGTGATGACGCCGGTCTTGACGTCGTTGCGATCGGGCAGGCCGAGATGCTCCTTCGGCGTGACGTAGCAGAGCATGGCGCAGCCGAACCAGCCGATCATGGCCGCGCCGATGCCTGAGGTGATGTGGTCATAGCCCGGCGCGATGTCGGTGGTCAGCGGTCCAAGCGTGTAGAACGGCGCCTCGCCGCATTCCTTGAGCTGCTTATCCATGTTGATCTTGATCTTGTGCATCGGCACATGGCCGGGGCCCTCGATCATGACCTGGCAACCCTTGTCCCACGCGATCTTCGTGAGCTCGCCGAGCGTCTCGAGCTCGGCGAACTGCGCGCGGTCGTTGGCGTCCGCGATCGAGCCCGGACGCAGGCCGTCGCCGAGCGAGAACGAGACGTCATACTTGCGCATCAGGTCGCAGATCTCGTCGAAATGCGTGTAGAGGAAGCTCTCCTTGTGATGCGCGAGGCACCACTTCGCCATGATCGAGCCGCCGCGCGAGACGATGCCGGTGACGCGGTTGGCGGTGAGGTGGATGTATTGCAGCCGCACGCCGGCGTGGATGGTGAAATAGTCGACGCCCTGCTCGCACTGCTCGATCAGCGTGTCCTTGTAGAGCTCCCAGGTGAGCTTCACGGGATCGCCGTTGCACTTCTCCAGCGCCTGGTAGATCGGCACGGTGCCGATCGGCACCGGCGAGTTGCGCAGGATCCACTCACGCGTGGTGTGGATGTTGCGGCCCGTCGAGAGGTCCATCACGGTGTCGGCGCCCCAGCGGATCGCCCACACCATCTTCTCGACCTCCTCCTCGACCGACGAGGTCACCGCCGAGTTGCCGATATTGGCGTTGATCTTGGTGAGGAAGTTGCGGCCGATGATCATCGGCTCGAGCTCGGAATGGTTGATGTTGGAGGGGATGATGGCGCGGCCGCGCGCGATCTCGCTGCGCACGAACTCCGGTGTGATGAAGGCGGGCACCGAGGCGCCGAAGCTTTCGCCGTCGGCCAGCGCTGCCTCCGCGCGCTCGAGCTGCTGCTTGCGGCCGAGATTCTCGCGCTCGGCGACGTAGATCATCTCCTTGGTGATGATGCCGGCGCGGGCGAATTCGAGCTGCGTCACCTTGTGGCCGTCGAGGCCGCGCAAGGGTTTGTGATAGGCGCTGAAGGCGCGCGCGGCCTTGTCGGTGGAGACGCTGCCATTGTCCTCCGGCTTGATCTGCCGGCCCTCATATTCCTCGACGCCGCCGCGCTCCAGCACCCACTGCTTGCGGTTGCGGGCAAGGCCGGCATTGACGTCGATGGTGACGGAAGGGTCGGTGTAGGGGCCCGAAGTGTCGTAGACCAGCAGGTTCGGCTCGCCGGCGCCTTCAGAGAGGATGATCTCACGCAAGGGCACGCGGATGTCCGGTGCGGCGTTGGGGCTCGCGAAGATCTTTCGCGAGGAGGGAAGGGGACCGGTGGTGACGGCGGGGACGGTCTGTTGCGGATTGGAGCGGATGTTCATGGGATCCTCCTTCAGTTCGTTGGCATCGCTGCGCGAGCGACAAATACCGCTGTCATCCCCGCGAAGGCGGGGATCCAGTATTCCAGAGGCGGTGGTGAGATGTGGCTAGGCCGCGGCGTACTGGATCGCCCGGTCAAGCCGGGCGATGACAGTTGAGGGCGTGGTGAGAGAGTGAGCATCATGCCGCCTCCTCGGACTGGCCGAGCCATTGCCGCACGCGGGCATCGGGGTCGGCGTTCTGGGTGACGTCGGAAACGACAGCAATCGAATCCGCGCCCGCGGCAAAGATCTCCGCGGCGTGCTCGAACTTGATGCCGCCGATCGCGACCAGCGGGATGTTGCCGATGCGCTTCTTCCATTCCGTGATCTTCGGAATGCCCTGCGGCGCGAAGCGCATCGATTTCAGCGTGGTGAAGAAGATCGGTCCCAGCGCGACATAATCGGGCTTGGCGGCGAGCGCGGTGGCAAGCTCGGCGTCGTCGTGTGTGGAGATGCCGAGCGACAGGCCGGCCTCGCGGATCGCCTTGAGGTCGGCCTCGGCGAGATCCTCCTGGCCGAGATGCAGATATTTCGCGCCGGCGACGATCGCGGCGCGCCAATAGTCGTTCACGACCAGCTTGGCTTGCGTGCCGTTCGTGATCGCCAGTGCGTCGGTGACGATCTGCAGCGCCTCGGCGTCATTCAGCTCTTTGGCGCGCAGCTGGATGGTGCCGACGCCGAGCTTGGTCAGCCGCTCGATCCATTTGAGGCTGTCGACGACGGGATAGAAGCGATCAGGATACGGCATGCCAGAACGGGGTCCCAACGACAGGGGTGGATGGGGAGGCGAAGTCGCGGGCGTTCATCAGCCCGGCTTCGAAAGCGGTGCGGCCGGCCTCGATTCCGAGGCGAAAGGCGTTGGCCATCGCGACGGGATCGGCGGCTTTTGCGATCGCCGTGTTGAGCAACACGGCGTCGTAACCGAGCTCGAGCGCCTGCGCCGCGTGGCTCGGCGCCCCGATGCCGGCGTCGACCACCAGCGTGATGTCGGGCAGCCGCTCGCGCAGCAGCCTCAAGGCATCGCGATTGGTGATGCCCTTGGCGCTGCCGATCGGCGCGGCCCATGGCATCACCACCTTGCAGCCGGCATCGACCAGGCGGTTCGCGACCGAGAGGTCCTCGGTGCAATAGGGGAACACCTCAAAACCGTCCTTGATCAGGATGGTCGCGGCTTCGACGAGGCCGACGACGTCGGGCTGCAGCGTGTCGTTGTCGGCGATGACCTCCAGCTTGATCCAGGACGTCCCGAACAATTCGCGCGCGAGCTTTGCGGTTGTCACGGCTTCTCGCACGCTGCGGCAGCCGGCGGTGTTGGGCAGCACGGTGACGTCGAGCTCGCGGATCAGCTTCCAGAACGCGTCCCCGGTCTTGCCGCCGGCGGATTCGCGGCGCAGCGACACCGTGACGATGTTCGAGCCGGAGGCGCGGATCGCCGCCTGCATGATCGCGGGCGAGGGATAGAGCGCGCTGCCGATCAGGAGGCGGGAGGGGAAGGATTTGCCGTAGAAGGTCACCATCTTGAATTCCCCGTCATTCCGGACGGGCCGCGGAACGCGGACCGATCCGGAATCTCGAAGTTGCGGCGCGATTCCGGGTTCACGCTTCGCGTGCCCCGGAATGACGGGCCAATGCAGCCGTCGTCGCGAAGAGAGCGTGCCATCGCTGTCACCCTCCCTGCCGCGGCGTGATGATCTCGATCTCGTCGCCGGCCTTCAGCACGGTCTCGGCCCAGCGGCTTTTCGGCACGACGTCGTAGTTGAGCGCGATCGCGAAATGGGTGCCCTCGTAGTCGAGCTCAGAGAGCAGCGCATCGACGCTGGCCGCGTTCACCTCGCGCTGCTCGCCGTTGACGATCAAGCGCATTGCATCACCTCATTGTCGATCTGGCCGCGCTCGACGTAAGCAAGCGTCAGCTCGGCGAGCGCCGGCGCGATCAGGAAGCCGTGGCGGTAAAGCCCGTTGACGCTGATCTCTTCGCCGCGAATGCCGATGCGGGGGAGATTGTCGGGAAAGGCGGGGCGCAGGCCCGAGCCGAATTCGGCGATGCGCGCTTCGCCGAAGGCGGGATGCACGGCATAGGCTGCGCCCAAAAGCTCCAGCGCGGAGCGGACGCTGACGCCGGTGTCCTCGGCCTCGATCGAGGTCGCGCCCAGCATGAACAGATTGTTCTCGCGCGGGATCACGTAGAGCGGCCAGCGCGGATGGATCAGCCGCACCGGGCGCGCCAGCTGCACCTCGTCCGTCTCGATCAGGATCATCTCGCCCTTGACGCCGCGCAGCTCGGGCTGGTCCTCCCGTGCGGCGAGGCCGCGGCAGTCGATCACGATGCCTCCAGGATTAAGGTTTGCGAGATCTTTCGCGCTGACGTCGCTGTCGAATTTGATGGTGCCGCCGGCCGCTTTGATGCGCGCGTGCAGCTTCGGCAGCACGCGGCGCGGCTCGACATGGCCCTCGGCCGCGAAGAACAGCGCATCGCGAAAACGGCCCTCCAGCGACGGCTCGAGCTCGGCGAGCGCGGCGGCATCAAGCCGTCGGTGGCCCTCGGTCATGCGGGCAAAGCGCTCGAAATCGTTGCGCTCGCGCGGATGGGCGACGACCAGCGAGCCGTTGAAGGGTGTGTCGGGCAGCTCACGGCGCCAGATGTCGAGGGAGCGCTGGCCGAGCCTGGAGATGACGGGTTCGGCGACCTCGGCCTCGCACCACGGCGCCAGCATGCCGCCGGCCCAGTGGCTGGTGGATTCGGTCATCGCCGCGTCACCGCGCTCGTGTAGGGTTACGGCGTGGCCGGCCTGCGCGAACAGGAGCGCCTGCCAGGCGCCGGCAATGCCTGCGCCGATGATGGATACCGGTGAATCCGGTCGCTTGGTCGTCTGCAACATCCCTGTCCCTTCGCCGGCATGACCCGGATCAGGTTCAAAGGGTCACCGCGGTCCTGGGCCGGCTTGCTGAAGTGCAGGCCTGTCCATTTAGCGGTATCTCAGCTCCTCCTCGGAGCACCCCTCGGAACGGCTCTAATGTATGCCAGTGGGAGCTGGTGTCAACGCGTTAGCCACAGGCCAGTCATTCCGGGGCGGCTCGAAGAGCCGAACGCGGAATCTCGAGATTCCGGGTTCGACGCTGCGCGTCGCCCCGGAATGACAGAACCTGCGCCCGCGCATTGCGGACGCCTTGCGCCAGCTTCCTGGGCGGCGCGGTGCCGAACATCGGCTGCGGGTTGCCATTGGGCTCCAGCCAGGTTTCGGTGCTGGCCTCACGCACCATCGCCTGCTGCTGCTCCTGGCGCTGCCGCTTTGCGACGTAGTAGTAGCCGCCCGCGAAATAACGCACGGCTCGCGCGTGGTCGCCATTGGCGGCGTGATAGGCGCCGGCGAGGTATTTGACTGCGTAGGTGAGATTGGTGTTGGGATCGCGCAGGCCGGCGGCATCGCCGGTGTAGCCGAGCCCGCGCGCGGTCGCGAGCTTGATCTGCATCAGGCCGATGGTGCCGCCGCGGCCGATGAGGCCGGGCTGGTAGCGGCTCTCGCGCATGATGACGCGGTGCACCAGCGCCTCCGGCACGCCGTTGGCGCGCGCATGCGTCGCGACCATCTCGGCATAGTCGGCTTCGCCCGCGAATGCGGCCTGCGGCACGATCAGTCCGGCCGCGAGCAGCACGGCAATGCGTAAAATCTTCATGAGATATTCCTGAGGTCCTTGAAGTGACCTGCGCCCGGCCGCGGTTAGGCGCGGAACGCGGCGATGATGTGACCAAACGCCGCCACGCGTGTTTTTTGCGGCGCCGAGCCGCCGTGATGACGCAAAGCTGGCGTAACTGACGCCTTGGGGCGAACGACCCCCGGCTCGCGACAGCACGCCTGTCTATTGGCATCGGCTTGCGAAAGCGAGTATGAAGACGCCTGCGAAGTGGGAGGGTGCCATGACAAAATCAAACAAGGCACACATCGGCGACGTTCCTAGACACAACCCCTGTGCCCAGTGCGGCACGCCAATCCCCCAGCCGGACTGGATCGAGCCGGGCGAGGGGCGCGTCTCCTATCTCTGGAATTGCCGCGCCTGCGGATATCGCTTCGAGGCAGTGGCGATCTACGGCGAGATGGCAGTCGAGCACCCGCCGCTCGCGGCCTGACGCGCATCGCTGCGGATCGCTTCGTCCCCATCTCTCCCCGCCGGGGAGAGGTGAAGTCGTCCATGGTGCGCGCCTCGTCGCCGCGCACGAACGGCTCCAGCATCTCCTGCTTGCGCGCGTCCGAAATGCCGGAGCCGTCGTCCTCGACGTCGATGACGCGCATGCTGGACGATGCATCGAGGCGGATCGTGACCTCGGAGCCGAACCGCACCGCGTTCTGGACGAGGGTTGCAATTCGGATTCTCCGCGCTTCCGATCGACTGCAAGAGCCGACCTAAAGCGACGCAGCTCCGCGCGTTCCTCGCCGCGATCGTGCTTTCCGCCGGGGGCGCATGATCATCGGCGGGGAACCGTGCGCCGCAAAAAATTGTTCCTGGGTGACGCAGGAACAATCCGTCGCCGTTCTTGTGCTCGCATCCCGCGACGAAATTGCCGCGCGCACGGAACTGGGAGTGAGCAGCGCTGTTTTCTTCGCACGAGTTTTCTGTGGAAGGAGAGGACAACATGCTGATGAAATCGATCGCCGCCGGCCTCGCCGGCACGGCACTTCTTGCGACCGTTGCGTTCGCGCAATCGCCGACCGCCACCACCGACAAGGCGGCCCCTGCAGCCACGGCCACCACGACGACCGCGTCGGGTGAGTGGCGTGCCTCGAAGATGTCGGGCCTGAAGGTCTATAACGAGGCCAACGAGAACATCGGCTCGATCAACGATCTCCTGATGGACAAGAGCGGCGCCATCAAGATCGCCGTGATCGGCGTCGGCGGCTTCCTCGGCATGGGTGAGCATCTGGTCGCGGTGCCCTATGAGAAGCTGAAGTTCGTCAACGAGGCCGTGGCCTATACCGGCACCAGTGGCGCGGGCGGCACGATGAACAAGTCGACCACCACCACCACCGGCGCTGCGACCGGCACCGACAAGACCGCGACGACCACGTCCTCGTCGTCCTCGTCGAAGTGGTATCCCGACCACGCCGTGTTCAACGCCAGCAAGGACGAGCTGAAGAACATGCCCGAGTTCAAGTATTCGGAGTAACGCAGCTCGCGTGATGGCCTAAACGAAGCGCGCCCGGTTTTCACCGGGCGCGCTGTCGTGTCTTTTCACCGCATGCCGTGACGTCGTGGAAGCTTCGGCGTCCTCCTGATGCGGTGGCTCCGCTCCTATCGAACGAGACGCTCAGTGCGTCACCAGCGGGCAGCCGCCCTTGTCGAGCGGACGGAAGGCCTCCTCGCCGGGCACGGTGGCGATCAGCTTGTAGAGGTCCCACTCGCCCTTGGAGTCCTCGGGCTTCTTGACCTCGAACAGATACATGTCGTGGACCATGCGGCCGTCGATGCGTATCTTGCCGTTCTTGGCGAAGAAGTCGTTGACGGGCATCTTGCGCATCTGCTCCATCACCTTCGGCGCCTCGTCGGTCTTGATGGCGTCGATCGCCTTGAGATAGTGCATCGTCGCCGAATAGAGGCCGGCCTGGATCATGGTCGGCATGTGCCCGACCTTCTCGTTGAAGCGTTTTGAGAAGGCGCGCGTCTCCTCGTTCATGTCCCAGTAGAAGGCGTCGGTGACGATCAGGCCCTGCGTCGCCTTGATGCCGAGCGAATGCGTGTCGGTGATCTCCTGGAGCAGCGCGATCATCTTCTGGCCGCTCTGGGTCAGGCCGAACTCGGCCGCCTGCTTCAGCGCATTGGTGGTGTCGCCGCCCGCATTGGCGAGCGCGACCACCTTGGCCTTGGAGGCCTGCGCCTGGAGCAGGAAGGAGGAGAAGTCCGAGGAGTTGAGCGGATGGCGGACGTCGCCGAGCACCTTGCCGCCGCTTTCCTTGACGACATTGGCGGCATCGCGCTCGAGCGCCATGCCGAAGGCGTAGTCGGCGGTGACGAAGAACCAGGTGTCCTCGCCGCGCTTCACCATCGCCTTGCCGGCGACGTTCGACAGCGCATAGGTGTCGTAGGTCCAGTGCACCGTGTTCGGCGAGCAGGCGGGGCCGGTGATGTCGGAGGAGCCGCCGCCGGAATTGACGTGGATCTTGTTCTTCTCGCGCGTCAGCGCCGAGACCGGCAACGCGACCGAGGACGTCGGCACGTCGAAGATCGCATCGACCTTGTCGTTGTCATACCAGTTGCGGGCGATGTTGACGCCGACGTCGGGCTTGTTCTGGTGATCGGCGGCGACCACCGCGACCTGTTTGCCGGCGACCTTGGCGCCGTAGTCGGCAACCGCCATCTCGACCGCGGCGAGCGAGCCCTTGCCGGTCGCGTCCGCATAGAGGCTCGACATATCCGTGAGCACGCCGATCTTGACGACGTCGTCGGAAATCTGCGCCTGTGCAGGGCCTGACGTGGCGGCAAGCGCGAGACCGACTGCTGTGGCGGCGACGAGTTTGTGCATATGTTTCTCCCTCAGCGTTGTTGTTTGGGTTTTGTTGCGGCACGGTTGTAGCGACAAACGATCGCGGCAGCTAAGCGGTGCGCGCCATAGCGGGATGCAAAATCAGAAGGGGCGGTCGGTGTTCCGTTCGCCTCCCCCCGCGGGCGGGGAGAGGGAGAAGTTATCAGGCGCGGCCGGCCTTGAGCCGCTCGTTGCGCCGGCGCAGGCCTTCCAGGGTAGCGAGCAGGATGATCGAGACTGTCGTCAGGACCACGGCCGCGGCTGTGATGGTCGGACTGATGTTCTCGCGGATGCCGCTGAACATCTCGCGCGGCAGGGTGCGCTGCTCGGGCCCTGCCATGAACAGCACGATCACCACTTCATCAAAACTGGTCGCGAAGGCGAACAGTGCGCCCGACGCGAGCCCCGGCAGGATCAATGGCAGGATCACGCGGCGGAACGCTTGAAGCGGCGAGGCACCCAGCGAGGCGGCGGCGCGTGCGAGGTTGGTGTCGAAGCTTTGCAGCGTCGCGCCGACCGTGATCACCACAAAAGGCGTCGCCAGCGCGGTGTGGGCCAGGATCAGGCCGAGATAGCTGCCGGTTAGCCCGATGGGTGCGAAGAAGAAGTACAGGCCGACCGCGGTGATGACGCCGGGCACGACGACCGGCGACAGCACGAAAGCCAGGACCAGCGGTTTGAGCCGGCTCTTCCACTGCGCGAGCCCAAGAGCTGCCAGCGTGCCGAGCACCATCGACAGCAGCGTCGAGGCGAAGCCGATGATCATGCTGTTCTTCAGCGAATTCATCCAGCGCGGCGAATTGATGAAGTCGTCGTACCAGCGCAAGGAGAGGCCCGGCAGCGGATAAGTGAGGTACGAGCCGGAGCTGAAGGACAGCGGCATGATGGCGAGGATCGGCGCGATCAGGAAGATGAACACCATCGTCGAGATGGCGATGGTCGCGATCCATGCGATGCGCTGGCTGGCGGTGCGGAGGGAGGGCGTGTCGCTCAATTCTTCATGCCTCCCGTGACCTGCTGGCCCTGCACCAGCTTACCATAGACGAGCGCGAGCAGAACCGTGGCGAGCAGCAGCACCGCGCCCAACGCCGATGCAAGGCCCCAATTGGCCGTCTCGGTGGTGTAAAGCGCGATGAAATAGCTGATCATCTGATCGGCAGCTCCGCCGACGAGGGCCGGCGTGATGTAGTAGCCAAGCGCCAGGATGAAGACGAGGAGGCTTCCCGCGCCGATGCCGGGCAGGGTTTGCGGCAAATAGATCCGCAGGAACGCGGTGCTCGGTGGCGCGCCAAGCGAGGCGGCGGCCCGCATGTAAGCGGGCGAGATCGCCTTCATGCTGCTGTAGAGCGGCAGGATCATGAACGGCAGCAGCACGTGGGTCATGGCCACGCAGACGCCGAAGCGATTGTAGATCAGGCGGAGCGGCTCGTCGATGATGCCGAGCCAGTGCAGGCTGTCGTTCACGACACCCTTGCTCTGCAACAGCACGATCCAGGCGCAGGTGCGGACCAGCAGCGAGGTCCAGAACGGCAGCAGCACGAAGATCATCAGCAGGTTCGATCGGCCCGGCGGCAGCACCGCCAAGAGGTATGCGACCGGGAAGCCGAGGATCAGGCAGAGCGCGGTGACACCGAGGCTGATGAGAAAGGTACGGAGAAAGATGTCGCGATAGATCGCCTGATCCGGTGGGGCCGCGATGATGGCGCCGTCCGCGTTCCGCGTCAGGTCGAGCGCCGCAAGAAGGTAGAAGCCGGTCACCGGGCCGCCAGCATCCTTGATCGTCGTCCATGTGCTGCGCTCGCGCCAGGCCGGGTTGAGCTTGCTCAGCGTCTCCTTTGCCGTGCCTGGCTCGGGCACGGCTTTGAGATTGCGTGCCGTGCTTGTCAGGATCGTGCGAAAGCCGTTCAGGGCATAATTGAGCCGCTTGGCCGCGATGGCGGTGGAGCCGGCGGCGCGCGCTGCCTGGAGGTCGCTTGCCAGCGCCGCATAGGCCTTTTCGTCAGGCAGGCCCTTGCCGTCCCAGTCGGCGAGGGCAGCGATGGTTTGCGGCAGAACCTGGCGCACCTCCCGGTCATCGACCGCGCGCCACAGCATGCCGATGATGGGTCCGGCGAAGGTGAAGAGCAGAAACAGCAGCAGCGGCAGGATCAGCGCCAGCGCCTTGATCTGTCGTGCGCGCTCCGCCCGCCGCAATCGGCGCTTGAGCGGCACGTTGGTCTCGGCATTGGCGCCGGTCAGGGAGACTACCGTCATGGGAGAAGCCCCTTGCAGCGGCCAGAGCAAGCGCCTTGTCCTTCGAGACGATCGCGGAGCCTGTCATCGGGCCGCGCCTTGCGCGGACCCGGTGGCGGTCTCCTCAGGAGGAGGCTCATCGACACCGGTGCTTGTAGAGTCGCTGCCACAAACTCAGACCTCATCCTGAGGGCCCTCCGTAGGCGGGCGTCTCGAAGGATGCGCCGCGGGGGCGCCATTCACCACGTTTTTCCACGCGCCGCATGCCGGCTCGGCCGGGTGCTATTTCGCGGCCCATTTGTTGAAGCGCTCGGTGAGGCGGTCGATGTTCTCGAGCCAGAAGCCGACGTTGATCTCGACCGCGTTCTTGATGTTGTCAGGCGCCGTCGGCAGGTCCTTCAGGACGGCGGGCGCAAGGCGTCCGGCGGCGTCCTTGTTCGAGGTGCCATAGGCAATGTTCTCCGACAGCTTTGACTGGTTCTCCGCCTTGCCGGCAAAATCCAGGAACTTGTAGGCGGCATCCTTGTTCGGGCTGCCCTTCAGGATGACCCAGCTATCGAGGGTGAAGAGCGCACCGTTCCACACGATGCCGAAGTTCTTCTTCTCGTTCTTGTTCGCGGTGTCGATGCGGCCATTGTAGACCGAGGTCATCACCACCTCGCCGGAAGCAAGCAGTTGCGGCGGCTGGGCGCCGGCCTTCCACCAGACGATGTCGCCCTTAATGGTGTCGAGCTTCTTGAAGGCGCGCTCGATGCCTTCGTCGGTCGCCAGCACCTTGTAGACGTCGTTCGGCGGGACGCCGTCGGCCATCAGCGCGATCTCGAGCGTGGTCTTGGGGCCCTGACGCAAAGCGCGTTTGCCGGGGATCTTCTTGGTGTCGAAGAAATCGGCCCAGCCGCTAGGGGCTTCCTTCAGCTTGTCCTTGTCGTAGCCGAGCACGAAATCGTAGAGGATGGCGCCGACGCCGCAAGCGTTGACCGACGGCGGGATATAGGCGGCCTCGCCGCCTATCCGGGAATAGTCCATCTTCTCGAACAGGCCTTCCTCGCAGCCGACCGCGAGTTCGTCGCTCTCGACCTGAACGACGTCCCAGGTGGCCGCGCCACCCTGCACCTTGGCGCGCAATACGCCGATGCCGCCGTCCCAGGACTCGTCGTTCATGGCAATGCCGGTGGCCTTTTTGAAGGGCTCGAAATAGACTTTCTTCTGCGCATCCTGATACGCGCCGCCCCACGACACAACGGTGAGGTCACGCGCCTGCGCGACGGTCGCCAGTGCCGCGCTGGCGCTGAACGCTGCCGCGAACCCCAGAGCAATCTTGCCAGTCTTGCGCTTCAGCATGGTCCTTGTTCCTTCTTCATGTGCATTGCGTCGAGTGTTGATCGTCTGATCAGACGGGATCGAGGGCGAGGCAGTCCTCCGGGCGGAAGGTGACGAAGACGTTTTCGCCTTGTGTCAGGCTGTCATGCGCACCCGGCTGAAGCTTGACCATGAACTCGGCGTTCCCTGAGACATCGAGCACGGCGAGCGCATGGTCGCCGAGATAGATCGTGTTCTGCACCCTGGCCGGCAGTCGATTCGGTCCGTCGTTGGCGGCGCCATCCGCGACAATGGCGATCCGCTCCGGCCGCACCGACAGGGAGGTCGATGCGCCCGCACCTGAGACGTTGACCGCGCGTGCGGTCACGGCGCCGCCACCAGTCAGCGCAACCCTGCAATAGGTCTGGTCGATCGTCTCGACGGTACCGGCGAGCACATTGTTCTCGCCGATGAAGTGGGCGACAAAACTGTTCACCGGACGCTCATACAGCGCGTCGGGCCTGTCGATCTGCTGCACGATGCCGTCGTTGAACACGGCGATGCGGTCCGACATGGTGAGCGCTTCGCTCTGGTCGTGGGTGACGTAGACGATGGTGATGCCCATCGTCTCGTGCAGTTGCTTGATCTCGAGCTGCATCTGCTCGCGCAGGCGCTTGTCCAGGGCGCCGAGCGGCTCGTCCATCAGCACGAGTTGCGGATTGAAAACCAGCGCGCGGGCCAGCGCCACGCGCTGCTGCTGACCGCCGGACAGCTGTCCGGGCCGCCGCTGCGCCATGGTTTCCATCTTGATCATGCGCAACGCCGCGCCGACGCGTTCCTGCGCTTCGGCCTTGCCGGTTTTGCGAACGGAGAGCGGAAAGGCGATGTTCTCCGCGATCGTCAGGTGCGGAAACAGGGCATAGTTCTGGAACACCATGCCGATGTCGCGCTTGTGGGGCGGCACATTCTTGATCGGCCGGTCCGCGAGGTAGATCTCGCCCTGGGTCGGAACCTCGAAGCCGGCCAGCATCATCAGCGTGGTCGTCTTGCCCGAACCCGATGGGCCGAGCAGCGTGAGGAACTCGCCCTTCTTGATGTCGAGATCGAGGTTCTTCACCACGAGATGCTCGCCATCATAGGTCTTCTGAATGCCGGAAAACCGCACCAGTGCCGGCGCGGGCGTGACCATGCCGGCTTCCATGTTGTCCTCGCGTTGTCCCCTACAGTGCTGCGAGACTAGCATCCTCCGGCGAGAATGCCAGCGGCGCAAGCGACGAGGAGGCGCGCGGGACCGGCGCGCACAGCGCGCTACATCCCCGACAGCTTGGTCACGTACACGTTGAGCGAGCCGCCGGCTTCCGCAACCACGCGCAGCGTCTTGGCATCGAAGGCGATGTCGGCGAGGGTCAGGCTGTCGATCTTGGCGTCGACCTTGAGGCCGTCCTCGCTCTTCTGGTAGTCGGCGATCGCGGCTGCAATCTTCTCGCGGGCGTTGGCGGCGATCGGCTTCAAATCGAGCGTCGCCTTCTGCACCAGTGCCTGCTGCATCTGCGGCACCACCGCGCGCGCCGCGGCCCCGAGCAGGCCGAAGGCCGCTTCGGATTCCACCGCGAGCTGGATGTCGGCGAGCCGCAGCGTCTGCTGCGCCTGGTCGAGCATCGGCCGGCCCCAGATGTGCACGGTCGCCTCGGCGCCGAGGCCGAACCAGCTCTTCTTTTCCTTGGCGCGAACCAGCAGCGAGATCAGCAGCCGGTCGCCCGACGGGATCACGTTGACGCTTTTGACGGTGACGTCGACCGGGCCCGAGCCGTCCTCGGGATAGGTGTGACCGACCATCTGCGCCGCGATCAGCTTGTTGATCTCGGTGAAGGGCACGTCGATCGGCACGCCGATGTTCACGCCGGTGCCGGTCGGCGGCACGATCGAGATCTTCTCAGGGAACGGGCAGTCCGGCTTGGACGAGGTCGAGGTGACGCGCGTCTCGAGCTCGAGGCCGAGCAGCAGTGTCACGTTCTGAGCATCGACGCGCGGCTGCGCCGCGATGGCGCGGGTCGGCTTCATCTCCAGCCACAGCGGCGGCAGCGCAGCCGAGCTGCCCGAACCCTGCAGCGGGATCGAGCGGCAGGCCTTGGCCCATTGCAGCTTCGCATTCTCCCGCAGCGAGCCATCGTTGCGGATGCGCTCGGAGACGGCGTTGATCTGCTCGCCGACGGTCTTGTCGATCAGCGGCTTCACCTGCGCCGGCACGTTGACCTTGGCGCCGGCGACGTTGAGGTTGGTGTCGCCGAGATTGACCTGGGCGCCGAGATTGGGTTCGAGGTGCCAGGCGGCGGCAAGCTTCGGGCGCGAGGTGACGACCACGTTGCCCTTGATCTCGGCGCTGGCGTTCAGGTTCTTGATGTTGACCGCGCCGATCCGTTTCGCCGCGTCACCGCCGAGCACGCTGCCGAGCGCATCGCCGAGCGCGCCGGTGGCCTTGGACGACAGCGAGCCCGTCACGTTCAGCTTGCCGCTGAGCGGCGTCGAGATCGTCAGCACGTCCTTGTCGCCGGTGGCCGCCATCGGCCCACGCACGGCGGACCAGCCGATGTCGGCGTTCTCCAGGATTTGCGAGATCGGGTTGTCGGCCTTGCCGGCAAAATTGCGCGGCGCGGCCTTCTCGGCCTGCTCGCGGATCGCCGACAGCGCAATCGCGACCGGGGCCACGACGATCGAGCTCTTCGCGACCGGCGGCAGCGGCGGCAGCTGCGCGACCGGCGGCGCCGAATTCGTCGCGCGCGGCGAAAGCCAATCCATCGCCTTCAGGCTGATGAAGAACGACGCCGCGAGCACCGCCACGGCGATCAGGATAATCTTCAGATTCCATGTCAGACGCATCAATCCCCCAAGCCGCCCCGGCGGGGATTTTACAGGGCGGGCGAGGAGGGCGCTAGAGCGCACCGATGGGGTGGAATTGGGGCGAATGTGTTAACGGCCGCGATCGTGCCGTTGCCGCGTGTTCGGGCCATCTTGTCAGACTAAAGCGCGATGAGATTTGGACAAATCGTCATCGCGCTTTAGGTTGTTGTTTAGGCATGATCTTTCCGGAAAACCGCTTCGCACTTTTCCGGATCATGCTTTAGCCGCGCTTGGGACGGCGGATCGCTCTCACATTGCCGCGCTCTCCACCGCCGCAGAAGAAGCGATCAGCGCCGTCAGACTCAAGGCCAGAGACCATCGTCCCAGCGGGCAGGTCGAGCTGCTCCAGCACCTTGCCGGTCTGGGGATCGATCCGCCTGATGTCGCTGTCCTCGCCTTCCCAGGTGCCGTGCCAGAGCTCGCCGTCGACCCAGGTGACGCCGGTGACGAAGCGCTTGCTCTCGATCGTGCGCAGAACCTTTCCGGTTGCGGGATCGATCTGATGGATCTTGCGCTCGCGATATTGCCCGACCCAGAGCGAGCCCTCTGCCCAGGCAAGCCCGGAATCGCCACCGCCGCCGGGCGCGGGAATCGTGCCGAGCACCTTGCCGGTCGCGGCATCGATCTTCTGGATGCGGTCCTCGGCGATCTGAAACAGGTGGCGGCCATCGAACGCCGTTCCCGCATGCGCGGCGACATCGATCGTGCGCGCGACCTTGCCGCTGGAGGGATCGAGCGCATTCAATCTGTCACCGGAGGCGAACCAGACATGAGTGCCGTCATAGGTGACGCCGTGCACGGCCTCGACACCCGCAAACGGCCCGTACTCCCTGACGATCTCGGCGGCTGAACGTTTCATGTGCGTGGTCCCTGTGAGGTGCCGCCGACCTTACGTTTTCAGCAGCGGCGTGGGGAGTAACAAGCCTGTCGGGAATCCCGGGACCGGCGGGGTCATCCAGCGCCGCGCCCGTCCGTGTCCGAACGACTGCACCTTGTTCGATCGCGCCAGCTCGTCGAGCGCCCGCTGCACGGTGCGCGCGCTGGTTCCGAGCGCCAGCGCGAGCGCCGAGCTCGACCACGGCTCGCCGTCGGCAAGAAAGGCGAGAACGGCGGCGTGCTTTTCCTCGACGGGCCGCGCCAGCACGAGAATGTCGCGCGTCTTGCGCGGTGCCAGCACAAAGCCCTGCTTCGTCGCGCTGATGTCGGCCAGCGGCTTCAGCTTGGTGCGAAGCCGCCCGATCTCGACGCGCAATCGCGCGCGATGCGATTCGTCGACGTGCTTCGCCCGGAATGCGCCTGACATCAGCATCTCCCGCGAGACATCCGCGGGCCACGCCTGCGCCAGCAGGCGCGCGAGCGCGAACAGCACCGGCCGCGTTCCGAGCGACACGGCAACGCCTTGCCGGCGCACGACGTGATGGAAGGTGTCCACGACCAGCGCCGTCGAGGTCGCCAGTCTTTCGACTTCTCCGAGCAACAACGGGTGTTCGCTGCCGCCCGCGATCAGCCGTGCGGCCGGCGTGTCGAGGATGAGGTTCGCGCTCTCGACCTCGGCCAGGAGCGCCGGGATCTTTGCCTGCCGTGCTGCGCGCGCCGCGCGGCCGAGCGCCGCGCGCGCATCTTCGGTTCTGAGCCGCCTGATTGCGATGCCGGCGGCGACGAGCTCGCGGATGGCCTGGGACGCAGGCGGGAGCGGGGGCGCGCCGAGCCCGGCCAGCGTCTGCTCGGCCTCGTCGACACGTCCGACGAGGAGAAGGCGCCGCGCTTCGATATGGCCCGCATGCGCGGCGTTGGCGAGATCGCCGTGCTTCTGCAGCGTTGCGCGCGCGGCCGCGAGCGCTTTCACGGGCCAGCTCAGGTCACGTGAGACCAGCGCGATCTCGGCCTCGGCCACGACGCATCTTGCCCGCGCCACCGCCTCGCGCGGACCGAATGCGCGTGCGGCGCTCCGCAGCAGTGTCTTCGCCTTGGCGAGATCGCCGAGCTGCGCCATCGCGATGCCACGCAGCGCCAGCGATGGCGCATCGTTGCGCAGCGCCACGCGGTTCAGAGCGCCGAGCGGATCGCCGGCCTCCAGCGCGCGCGCCGCAGCCGTGATCAGCGATTCCATTCAAATCCCGCCACACTTGTTACTCCCACCGCGCAACGGCTCGGTGCCAGAAATCGTCGAGGGCCGACGATGTGCGGCGAGGGGCGAACGGTTCCGCACCTGCCTTGGCGGGATCCGGACCGGGCGCCCGGACGAGAGATTTGGAGAGCTATCATGACATCAGCCGACAACGCAGGAACGAACGGGATGCAAACACCGCCGGTGGTATCGCCGCAGGACTGGGAGGCCGCCCGACTGCAATTGCTCGTGAAGGAAAAGGCGCTTACCCGCGCCCGCGACGCCCTGGCCGCCGAGCGCCGGCGCATGCCGTGGATGGAAGTGACCAAAGCCTACGCGTTCGAGGGGCCCGGCGGCAAGATCAGTCTGGCCGATCTGTTCCAGGGCCGGCGGCAGCTGATCGTCTACCGCGCCTTCTTCGAGCCGGGCGTGTTCGGCTGGCCCGATCATGCCTGCCGCGGCTGCTCGATGGTCGCCGACCAGGTCGCGCATGTCGCGCACCTCAATGCGCGCGACACCACGCTGGTGTTCGCCTCGCGCGCACCGCAGGCCGAGATCGCCAGGTTGAAGAAGCGGATGGGCTGGACCATGCCCTGGGTCACCATCACCGACAGCTTCGACAAGGATTTCGGCGTCGACGAATGGCACGGCACCAACGTGTTCTTCCGCGACGGCAACCGCATTTTCCGCACCTATTTCGTCAAGAGCCGCGGCGACGAGCAGATGGGCGGCACCTGGAACTATCTCGACATCACGCCGCTCGGCCGGCAGGAGGTCTGGGAGGATTCGCCTCCCGGCTATCCGCAGACGCCGACCTACAAATGGTGGAACTGGCACGACAGCTACGAGGAAGGCGCCGCGCCCGACGAGAAATGGGTGGAGGTCTCGGACGCCGGCGAGAGGGCATTTCGCGAGGCGGCTGCGGGCGAACGGAAATGAGCAGCCCCGTCAGCGCGACCCCCAATGACAGCCGTGACGGCGTCGCCGCCGCGCGCCACTTCGCCAGATGGCTGGCCTTAGCGGCCACACCGACCTTCGCGATCATGGCCGTGCTGACGGCAGTGCTCGGCGGCCCGGCAGACATGCTGTGCGTCGCCGGACACGGCTCCGTGCTCGGCGGGATGGTGCCGATGTATCTCCTGATGAGCGCGTTTCATTCGGCGGCGTGGCTGCGCCTGATTGCGGGGCGGTGGGGTGGTTAGCGGTTATCGTGCGCACATTTCGTCCGTCGCGGCAGGCATTCGCGAAGCAGGTGGTGCAGCCGGGAGCCGCACACTCAGCCCTCATCCTGAGGGCCCGCCATAGGCGGGCGTCTCGAAGGGGATGTGCCGCAAACGCCGACGCCGAACGCAAACGGCCCCGGTCTCGCCGGGGCCGTTCACATCTCTATCCTGTCCCGTCGTTTAGCGCGTCGCGGCGCCGAGGTCCGCGCGGCGTTCCGACATCGGCAGCACGATGACCTTGGTGCCGACATTGACGCGGGAATAGAGGTCGGTGACGTCTTCATTGGTCATGCGGATGCAGCCGGAGGAGACGTGCTTGCCGATGGTCTCGGGGGCGTTGGTGCCGTGGATGCGGTAGATGGTGCCGCCGAGATACATGGCGCGGGCGCCAAGCGGGTTGCCGGGGCCGCCGGCCATGTGGCGCGGCAGATAGGGCTGGCGGGCGATCATCTCCGGCGGCGGGGTCCAGTCCGGCCACTCGGCCTTCTTGCTCACCGACTGGATGCCCGACCAGGTGAAGCCGTCGCGACCGACGCCGATGCCGTAGCGCAGCGCCTGGCCGCCTCCGAGCACGTAATAGAGATAGGTGTTCGGCGTATCTATGATGATGGTGCCCGGCGCCTCGCGCGTCGCGTAGGAGACGGTCTGGCGGCGGAAGCGCGCCGGCATCTCGACCGCGTCCTGATCCTCGGATGGCGCGGTCTGATAGGTCGGCGCCTGGTAGGGCTGCAGTGCGGACATCGGCGGCAGCGGCTGGAAGAACGGGAAGAGCTGCACGGGCGCGGCCTTGGCCGGGCCGGCGAATGCGATTGCGGAGATCGCGGCTGCGCCAAAAGCAACGGCGCGCGAATACGCCTTGAACGTGTCCAGATTGAACATTGATCGCCCCTGTTTGCTCGGTGTGTTGACCACCGCGGCACCGTTTCGGTGCTCCGTTGCCTAAATTCCTAACGGAAAGAAGTTTCGGGACGTTTGCGCGGAAAACCGAAAACGGTTTCTTCGCGGCAAGGATTGTTTCATGACAGTTTCGTGGCCCGGCGCGCCTGTTAACCAACAAAACAGCGGGCCGACATTTATGTGACGTCACACGCCTGAAATATCCGTGGTTGATGGTCGTAAGCCGAGAATCATCAACCTCTCGGGATTTTCCCATGCGGGTATTAATCGCGACTGACGCCTGGCATCCGCAGGTCAACGGTGTGGTCCGCACTCTGACCTCGCTGGCCAACGCCGCCAAGGCGCTCGATGTCGAGATCGACTTCCTCACCCCGGACGGCTTTCCGTCCTGGCCGCTGCCGACCTATCCGGGCCTGCGCATCGCGCTGCCGAGCGGAAAGGAGATCGCGCGGCGGATCGAGAAGGCGGCGCCGGACGCGCTGCACATCGCGACCGAGGGGCCGATCGGCTGGGCCGCGCGCGCCTATTGCCGCCGCAACCGCCTGGCGTTCACGACCTCCTATACGACGCGTTTTCCCGAATATGTCTCGGTGCGGACCGGCATCCCGGCCGCGGTCGGCTATGCCGTGCTGCGCCACTTCCACGATGCCGCCGCAATGACCATGGTGGCGACGCCCTCGCTGCGCCAGGAGCTCTCGGAACGCGGCTTCAAGCGGCTCGGCTTCTGGACGCGCGGCGTCAACACCGAGCTGTTCCATCCCGACAGCCCCGCCAAGCTCGACCTGCCGCGCCCGATCTTCATGACCGTGGGCCGCGTGGCGGTGGAGAAGAATCTCGAAGCCTTCCTCTCCCTCGACCTGCCCGGCACCAAGGTCGTCGTCGGCGACGGCCCGCAGAAGGCGGCGCTGGAAAGGAAATATCCCGACGCGGTATTTCTCGGCGAGAAGAAGGGCGCGGATCTCACCGCGCATCTCGCCGCGGCCGACGTCTTCGTCTTCCCGAGCCTGACCGACACATTTGGCGTGGTGCAGCTCGAGGCGCTCGCCTGCGGCACGCCGGTTGCGGCGTTTCCGGTGACGGGCCCGAAGGATGTCATCGCCGATCATCCGATCGGCGCGATCGACCATGATCTGCGTACCGCGTGCCTGCGCGCGCTCACGATGTCGCGCGAGACCTGCCGCAACTTCGCGCTGGAGCGCTCCTGGGAGAACAGCGCGCGCCAGTTCGTCGGCAATCTCACCTCACTTCAGCCCAGCCGCGTCCTGCGCGCCTCGCCTCGCATGGCGCGGCGGCCGGTGCGCGGTTGATCACCCCTTTGAACCATAGCGAGAACCTCATCGATGGCTAAGATCATGAACCTTGACGGCACCCAGCAGCTCGACCTCACCCGTGGCACGGTCGAGCAGGCCTATGATCGCTGGGCGCCCGTCTACGATCTCGTGTTCGGGGGCGTGTTCGCCAAGGGCCGCCAGGCCGCCATCGCGGCCACCAACAAGATCGGCGGCCGCGTGCTCGAGGTCGGCGTCGGCACCGGCATCTCGCTGCCGCTCTACGCGCCGCATCTGCGCATCTTCGGCACCGACATTTCGGAAGCCATGCTCGACAAGGCGCGCCGCCGCGTCAACGAGGGCAAGCTCAAGAACGTCGAGGGCCTTGCGGTGATGGACGCCGAGAAGCTGGAATTCCCCGACAATTCCTTCGACGTCGTGATGGCGCAGTACGTCGTCACCGCCGTGCCGAATCCGGAGAAGGCGCTCGACGAATTCGCCCGCGTGCTGCGTCCGGGCGGCGAGCTGATCATCCTGACCCGCGTCAGCGCCGACACCGGCATGCGCCGCTTCATCGAGCAGAAACTCCAGCCGGTGGTGCGTCCGCTCGGCTTCCGCACCGCCGAGTTCGCCTGGTCGCGTTACGCGAAATGGCTGGCCGGCGCGCATGGCATGGAGCTCGCCGAGCGCCGCCTGATTCCGCCGCTCGGCCACTTCTCGCTGGTGCGCTTCCGCAAGGTCGACGTCGCCAAGGCAGCCTGAGCAAGGCTGCGTAGGAGCGGCGGCTCGCTCCGCCGCTCACGCGTTTGCGTGCGTCATCGCGCCGCTGCACATCGTCATATGACAAAATGATGATGTCACACGGCCTACATCGAATCCCTGTAAATCCAGAACCCGAAGCATTTTGGGAGAGAGCATGATCAAGAATTATCTCGAGCAGCTGCGGATCCAGCGCTGGGACGACCATCGCTACTATCACCACAGCCGCATCAATCAGAGCCTGCACTTCGTCAGCGCGCTGAGCTTTCTCTTTGCCTATGTCTGGCTGTTCGTCGACCCCGTGATCTCGGCGCTGGTCGGCTGGCTGGTCTCGATGACCTCGCGCCAGGCCGGTCACTTCTTCTTCGAGCCGCACGATTACGACCACATCAACCAGGCGACGCACGAGTACAAGGAAGAGATCAAGGTCGGCTACAACCTTCAGCGTAAGGTGGTGCTGATGGCGATCTGGGCGCTCTCGCCGCTGGTGCTGGTGGTCGATCCGACGCTGTTCGGCCTGTTCACGCCCTGGGCGACCGCGACCGACTTCATGCGTCAGGTCGCCAAGATCTGGCTGGTGATCGGCGGTGGCGGCCTTTTGTTCCGCACCGTGCACCTGTTCTTCATCCGCGATGTCGAGACCGGCCTCGTCTGGATGACCAAGATCCTGACCGACCCCTTCCACGATTTGATGCTCTATCGCTCTGCTCCGCTGGCGCTGATGCGCGGCGAGCTGATGGACCCCGGCCTGCACCTCAACCCCGAGCACACGCTGGGCCTCATTGCCGAGCCCGCGCTCGAAGAGCAGCACGCCTGAGCACGCGGCTAACACCCAATACTCCGATGTCTGATGGTTGCGTCATGCCCGGGCTTGTCCCGGGCATCCAGGTCTTGGGGGATGCCGCAAGCATTGTCATTCCGGGGCGATGCGAAGCATCGAACCCGGATACTCGAGATTCCGGGTTCGGCTCTTCGAGCCGCCACGGAATGATAGTGGCTGTGCGGCGAGTGGCTGTGCGGCGCGGAGATCGAGCCTCAGCGCCTAAAGCGCTTGGCGAGCATCTCTTTCAAAATCTGCCGCTTGATGCGCTTGTTGGTGAGCACGCCGTCGTGCCACCAGAAGCCGTCGGCCTTCATCTTCTCGGCGGCGCGGACGAAGCGGTCGGCGACCTCAGCGAAGTCGGCATCGGTGTAGTTGAGGCTGAAGATCAGCCGTCCCGTGCCGACCCAGCTCAGCGCCAGGCCCTCGGCGCGCAGATAATATTGCAGCATCCAGTTGTAGCGGGACGGTGTGGTGTATTTCACCGTCCAGATCGACGAGAGGTTGGCGAACTGCACCGGCAGCTCGGCGTCGGTCATCATCTGGTTGAGCTTCTGGACGCGGCCGTTCCAGGTCGCATCCAGCCCATCATAGATGGCGCGGAAGTTCGGGCTGGCGAGCCGGCTCAAGAATTCGTCCATCGCCGTCATGACGTAGGGATGCGAGTTGAAGGTGCCGCGCGCGAAGCAGATGTCGGCGGGACGGTCGTCGCGGAAGCGGCGCATCAATTCGCGTCTGCCGCAGACCACGCCGACCGGCAGGCCGCCGGCAAGGCTCTTGCCGTAGGTCACCATGTCGGCCTTGACGCCGAAATATTCCTGGGCGCCGCCGGCAGCGAGACGGAAGCCGACGAAGACCTCGTCGAAGATCAGCACGATGCCGCGCCGGTCGCAGACCTCGCGCAGCTTCTTCAGCCACTCGGTATAGGCCGCGCGATCGAAATTGCCGCCGCGCGAGGAATCGACCAGCGAGGAATCGCCGGGCGCGTTGACGTTCGGATGCAGGCCCTGGAGCGGGTTGACCAGCACGCAGGCGATGTCCTTGCGCGTGCGCAGCACGTGCAGCGTCTTCTCGGACATTTCGGAGAGCGTGTAGGTCTCGTGCGCGGGGATCGGATTGCCGACGCCGGGCTGCACGTCGCCCCACCAGCCGTGATAGGCGCCGGCGAAGCGGACCAGATGCGTGCGCTTGGTGTGGTAGCGCGCAAGGCGGACCGCCTGCATCACGGCTTCGGTGCCGGACATGTGGAACGAGACCTCGTCGAGACCCGAGATCTGGCAGAGCCGCTGCACGTTCTCGAGGATGACGGGGTGGTAGGGGCCGAGCACCGGGCCGAGCGCATGCGCGCGCTTCTCCGAGCTCTCGATGCACTCCTTGTAGAAGTCGTTGCCGAAGATGTTGACGCCGTAGGATCCGGTGAGGTCGTAGGAGGTATTGCCGTCGACATCGGTGACGGTGACGCCGCTGGAGGATTCCATGAAGGTCGAGGTGCCCAGATGCTCGCGGACCAGACGCGAGAACTGGAACGGCACGCGGTAGCTCTCGGTGAAGTTGAGGTCGGAGATCGTCTCCGCCGCTTCCTTCGTCATCGCGCGGCCCTTGGGGTAGCGCTCGGCGTAGATTTGGGCGAGGCGGAAGAAGGCGTCCTTGCGCTGCTTCACCACGTTGTCAGGCGCGCCGTCGCAGCCGAAATACTCGTCGCCCTCGAACTCGTAGAACGGGAGCAGCTTTGCCACCCGCCGCGACATCTTGGAGTGTCCGGCAAGCGAGCGGTGCTTGGCGCGGGACAATTCGACCCGCGCCTTGATCTTCGGGAGGACGGCGGCAGCGGACGCTGCGGCGGCCACGGACATCGAGAGAATCGGGAGTGTCGTTTCCATGACAACAAGCGCTAACCCTGTGAGCTGACAGATTCATGACAGTCAAAGCCCTGATCGCCTCTTTCACCCAGCAGGAAGACCTCAACTTCCTCTTGACCAACCGCATCCCGCGCGCGGCCCTGACCCGGTTCATGGGCTGGTTCTCCAAGATCGAGAATCCACTGGTGCGGGACTTCTCGATCGCGCTGTGGAGGCTGTTCTCCGACCTCGATCTGTCGGAAGCGCGCAAGACTCATTTTAGGAGTCTGCACGACTGCTTCACCCGGGAGCTGAAGCCAGGCCTCAGGCCATTTGACCCGGACCCTTCCGTCGTCGCGAGTCCCTCCGACGGCATCGTCGGCGCCCATGGGCGGATCGCCGACACCGAGCTGTTCCAGGTCAAGGGTGCGCCGTATTCGCTGCTGGACCTCGTCGGTGATTCCGCGCTGGTCGACCAGCATCGCAACGGAAGCTTCGTCACGCTGCGGCTGACCTCGAGCATGTATCACCGCTTCCATGCGCCCTATGACGCGCATATCGAGCGCGTCACGCTGATCCATGGCGACGTCTGGAACGTCAACCCGATCGCGCTCAAGCGCGTGGAGCGGCTGTTCTGCAAGAACGAGCGCGCGGTGATCCGCACGCATCTTTCGACCGGCGAGGCGGTGACGCTCGTGCCGGTTGCTGCGATCCTGGTCGCAAGCATCCGGTTGCACTTCCTCGACATGGTGCTGAACGCGCAGACCCGCGGCCCGGTCAATTTCCCCTGCGACGTCAACGTGACCAAGGGTGAGGAGCTCGGCTGGTTCGAGCACGGTTCGACCATCATCATCCTGGCGCCCAGCGATTTTACCTTCTGCGACGGCATTGCCGAGGGCACGCGCATTCGCGCAGGTCAAGCGCTGTTGAAAAGAAAGTAGCCTTCAATCTGCCGTGGCCGTCGCCTATATCGTCCGCGGGGACCACTCTGACGACGACGGGTTTAGGTAATGGCGCGAGCGCCGGTGATGGCGGCGGGGGGTATCGTGCTGCGGCGTGGTTCGACGCCGCTGATCGCGATCGTGCGCCAGCGCAAGCGCAACGAATGGGTCCTCCCCAAGGGCAAGCTCGACGACGGCGAGACGCCGCGAGAGGCCGCGCACCGCGAGGTGCTGGAAGAGACCGGCCATGACGTGGCGATGCACGAGTTTTTGGGCACGCTGGTCTATCAGTCGGGCGGGCGCTCGAAGGTCGTGCATTTCTGGCGGATGGAGGCCGAGGGCGGTCCCGTCCGCAAGCTGATGAACGACATCAAGGCGGTGGACTGGCTGACACTCGACGACGCGCTCGCGCGCCTGTCGCGCGAATATGAGCGCGCGTTCCTCACCCAGGTCGGCCCGATCGCGATCGCCGCGGCGGGACCTGCACCGTCACCCGCTCCGGAGCCGACGCTGGCCGCCGACGACATCGATGCAACGTTGCAGACGCTGACACCGGCCGAGGCTGCTTCTGTCGATGAACTGCGGCACGGCCTGTTGCAGAAGGTACGGGCCTGGCTGCGCGGCGAGGCGTGAGTTTTTCCGTTCGTCTCTCTCCACGCCGTCATTGTGAGCGCAGCGAAGCAATCCAGAATCTTTCCGCGGAGGGACTCTGGATTGCTTCGCTGCGCTCGCAATGACGGGGAGGGAGCAGCACGCTTCGCTTTGCCCACCCGCTACGAGAAAATTCGCCCGCGACGAAGAGCGGAGCCTTCCAACCTACTGCTTCTTCTTTTCCTTCGGAACCTGAACTGGCGCGGGTCTGCGCGGCGCGGCGGGGCGTTGCGCGCCGGGCAGGTGCTGCTGGAAGCCGGGCTGGAGTGGTACGGCGCCTTGTTGCGGCTGGGCAGTCGGCGGCGCGCCGGGCTGACCGGGCCGTAATCCGGTGTGCGGCGGCGTCGCGCCAGGCTGAGGCGTGGCGGCTCCTGGCGCTTGCGGAGATTGTCCGCTGCGCTGTGGCTGCGTCTGCGGTGCGCCACCGGGTTGCGTGCCCTGTCCCGCGCGCGGCTGGCTCGTGCGCGGCTTGCCGGGTTGCTGCTGACCCTGACCCGCGCGCGGCGTGCCCGGCTGCGTCGCGCCGCCTTGTCCCTGGCGCTGCGGCGTCTGTGTTCCTTGGCGGCCCGGCGTGCCCGGCTGCTGCTGGCCCGGACGGTTGTTCTGGCCGGGCTGGCCGTTCGGCCGCTGCGGCTGTTGAGCCGGCGCTGTCGTGGGGCGCAGTTGTTGCTGTTGCGGCGGCTGCGCCGGCCGCGGAATGCGGCTGATCGCAGTTGGATTGGCGCGGCGGAAGTCGCGCTGCTCGCTGACGATCTGCCGGCCCGTGGCCTGCGCCAGATGCACCTGGCTGACGAAACCGCGGTCGCGCGCGATCTGCTGCGCAGGAATCGTGATCGGCACCGCGGCAAAGCGCATGACACCGGCGGTGGCGGCGCCGGGGCGGATCGCAAAGCCGCTCGCGGCCCGCGTCAGCGCGCCGAGCCGCGTGCCGCTGGTGCGGTCGTCGACGTCGATGTGGCCGACGCGGCCGTCGGCGTCGGGATAGAGCTTGATGTTAACGTTGCTCGCGCTGTTCGCCGCCGCGCCCTCGGGGACATCGACGACACCGGTGGTGCCGCGGATGCCGAGCGTCGCGGTCGGCGTCGTGATCTTCATGTCGCCGCTCTTCGCCACCGCCGCTGCGACGAACGCGACAGTACCCTTTCCGATATCGAAAATCGCCGAGTTCTGCTTGCCGCCGTCCTCATAGACGTAATTGTCGATGGTGATCTTGGCGCTGGCGGAGAGGTTGAACGTGGTCGCGTCGTTGAAGGTGATCCCGAGCGCGGAGTTCGACGAGGTCTGCACGACGTCGTTGAGATAGATGTCGTCGCGCACACGCAGCGGATAGGAATTCCTGTCGCGGATTACCGTCGCGATCCCCGTCACGGTCGCGACGTTGCCGATCGGCTCGACGGCGGTGGTCTGCGCGTCTGCCGCCGGAGCCGGCGAAGCTGATGGTGTCGGCGAGGGAGCGGGTGTCGGGGAGGCCGCAGGTGCCGGCTGCGCCTGCGCGATTTCGATTGCATCGGATGCACAAGCCACCCGCGCGCCGGCCAGCGGCAAGGCCAGCACAAGCGCGAACATGAAGCGGCGCCAAGCCACCAATGAAGTCACGAGGAGGTCCCGGTGAGAACGCGAGGCGAGATCGGCCGATATCAGCCGGAGGGAGCTGAATGGCGGATGAACGTGAGTCGCGCGGGAGGGGAGAGCGTTCGAACGGCGCGTTCCGGTGTCGGCGACGTGGCGGTCTGTTCATGCTCGTCATTCCGGGGCGCGACGAAGTCGCGAACCCGGAATCTAAAGGATGTGGTACGAGCTTGTCGCTCCAGATCCCGGGTTCGATGCTTTCGCATCGCCCCGGGATGACGCGCTTCGAGCGTCAGCTCACGCGCTTCCAGGTCTGGCCGCCGCAGAACATGCCGCCGAAGGCACAGCCCTGCACGCGCAGTGCGTTCGCGCCCTTCATCGCGATGGTCGAGTCGTAATTGCGGCCGGAGTCGGGATCGTGGATGCGGCCGCTCCACTTCGTGCCATCGGGCTTCATGTTGATCAGGATGCGCTCGTTGGTCTTCTCGGCGTAGCCACACAGATTGGGGCCGCACTGCTCGACACGGACGTTGCCCTTGTTCTCTTCGGTCGCCCACACGCCGATCGGCGAGTTCGGCGCCGCCACGGGTGCGGCGGCCACCGGAGCCGGTGCGGGAGCAGCAGCAACGGGCGCGGGCGCAGCGACGGGAGCGGGAGCTGCAGCAGGCGCGGGCTCAGTCATGTTGTCGTAGCCGGTAGCCGGCGCGGCGGCAACCGTCGTGGCCGGAGCAGGCGCGGTCGCCTGCACCGGCGCCTGCTGCACGGGCTGCTGCTGCACCGGAGCCGGGGCGGGCTGAACCGTCGTCGCCGGGACCGTGGTGTCGACGTCATCGTCCTTGGAGCCGCCAAAACCGTTGAGGTTGATGTTGTTCAGCCTGATCGGCTTGTTCGACAGGCCGGGCGCGACGATGGTGACGCAGTCGAGCGAAGCGCAGTTGCGCGGCGTCTCGATGCGGATGTGCTGGCCGTCGATCTGGAACGCGATCGAGTTGCCGGCATGCGCGGCCGCGCTCGACGCGAGGAAGAGCGCGGCGGCCGCGATGGTGAGCTTGTTCATGACAACCTCCGAAAATGGCGCGGTCCCGGTAATGGACTGGTGTCGCTGGTGGATGAAGCGTGGTTCGACCCTACGCCGCGCCTGCCCCGCCTTCCGTGATGGACGTCATAACGCCGGTGGGTGACTGGGTGAGGCAGCACACATGCAGCAAAAAGTCCCGCGCCTGGATGATCCAGCGCTGGCGGGTGAGCCGGGTGATGCGGTCGGTGTCGTTTCTAGATCACGTCTAGATCACGCCGAGCACGATGGCGCCGACAAAGGCCATGGCGAGGTACGCGGTGATGACGCTCAGTCTCCCAGCGAACGTCATGAGATGTCTCCATGCGCGCCGCTTTGCGCGCCAACATCATGGTTAACAGAGAGTCTCCACTCGAAAAAGTCAGCCTCGCTGTCGCTCGTTCCGCGCGCATGCGGGCCGCCACGGTCAAAGAACGCTGAAGCCGACACGTTGAAGAGTCTTTAAGTAAATTCACCGAACGTGCGTGCATGACGCGCGGAGTTCGTTTGTATCTCGTCGGCTCCATCGTCCTTGTTTCGCTTGCGGGTTGCGGACGCGGCTTTTTCCAGGCCGAACGTGAACCGTGGCGAGCCGAGGCCGAGGCCGCGTGCCTGAAATCGGGCGCGGTCAAGGAAAGCGCGGATATCGTCCGCATCGACCCGATCTCCGGCCCCGGCATGTGCGGCGCCGAGTTTCCGCTCAAGGTCGCGGCCCTTGGCGATGCCTCCGGCACCTATGGTTTTGCTGACGAAGAACTGCGTCCGCCCGGCAGCATCGGTAACCAGCCGCGCTGGCCGGTGACGCAGCCGCAATCGAATTATCCGCAAGGCCAGAACTATCCGTCGTCCTATCCGCAACGCTCGAACTATCCCGAAAGCGCGGCGCGCCAGCCGTCCGCATATGGCGCCTCATCCGGCCCGATGTCGCTGAACGCGCCCGGCGTGGCGCCGCAGGAGGACGAGATCGACCTGCCGCCCGAGGGCACCGATGCCGCGGGCGCGGCGCGCTACATGAATGCGCCGAGCTATCCGGCGCGGCCGGCGCCCTATTCGCAGCCGCCGGCGCAACAGCCGCTGCCACGCCTTGGTCCCGCGCAAGGCAATCCCGTCACCGTGGTCGGTCCCGTCGCGGTGAAGCCGACCGCGACGCTCGCCTGTCCGATCGTGTCCGAGCTCGATCGCTGGCTCGCGGACACCGTGCAGCCGTCGGCAATCCGCTGGTTCGGCGCGCGCGTCGTCGAGATCAAGCAGATCTCCGCCTATTCCTGCCGCGGCATGAACGGCAATCCGCACGCGCACATCTCCGAGCACGCCTTCGGCAACGCGCTCGACATCTCGGCCTTCGTGCTCGCTGACGGCCGCCGCGTCACCGTGAAGGACGGCTGGCGCGGCATGCCGGAAGAGCAGGGTTTTCTGCGCGACGTACAGTCGGGGGCATGCGCGCATTTCACGACGGTGCTGGCGCCGGGGTCCAACGTCTATCACTACGATCATATCCACGTGGATCTGATGCGCCGCGCCAGCCGGCGCCTGATCTGCCAGCCGGCCGCCGTCTCCGGCGACGAGGTTGCCTCGCGCGCGCAGCGGCGCAGCCCCTATGCGAGCTCGCGCGATCCCTACGTGACCGGCTCGCTCGGCGCGCGCAAGGCCACGGCGCGCAAGCAGGACGAGGACGACTACGCCGACGACTAAGGTCTGGATTTCGAGCTTGGCTTCGAAGGAGTGGGGGCCAGCCCCATGCAGCGCTGCACCTCGGCGGGAACGTTGTAGGTGCGCATGATGTGGCGGCTGTCGCGCAGGCCCGACGCCTCGCGTTGCACCACGAACATCCAGAGTGCGTGACCTGCTTCCGCCACCAGCTTGCGCCTTGCCGGTTGCGAGGCGGGCGTCTCGGGAAGCGCGTGCGCGGCGTCGAATTCACGCAGGCGCGTCAGCGCCTGTTCGAGCGCGCGGCCCATCCGTCCAAGCGCTGAGGCCTGTTCCTGGACGATCTCGTAATGGAGGACATCGACGGGCGGGCGAAGATCACGGGACATGGCGCGAATATAGTGCCGCGTCACCGGCTCGCGCAACGCGGCGCGCTTGCCGCTATTTCGCCTGATACGCCGCCAGGAACATCCGCGTCGCGCTGTCGACGACCTCGGTCATGCGCGCTTCCGACGGCGCGGGCGCGGCCTGGAAGACGAAGGGCAGGAAGAGCGAGGCCTTGCACAGTTCCATGAACTGCGAGGCCGCAAGGTCGCAATCGTCGATCCTGAGATTGCCGGAGGCGACATGGACTTTGAGATAGTCCGAGAGGCGGTTGATCGTCTTCTCGAGCACCCGCGCATAATAGCGGCGGCCGACGTCGGGCATGCGCTCGGCGATCGCCATCACGGTGCGGATCGCCGATCCGCCGCCGGGGCGGCAGAGCAGGTGGATATAGGCCTGGCCGAAATCCTTCAGCGTGGTCTCGGCATCGCGCGAGGGATCGAAATTGAACACGACCTGCCCGTGCTGGAGCGCCTCCTGCTCGAGGATGGCTTCGAACAGCGCGCATTTATCGGCGAAGTAGACGTAGAGTGTGCCCTTGGACACCTGCGCCGCGCGTGCGATCTCGCCCATGCTGGCGCCGTCGAAACCGAGATCCATGAACACCTTGCGCGCCCCGTCCAGGATCTGACGGCGCTTCGAGCTGTCCTCCTCTTGGACAACACGGAGCTGTTCGCGGTCGACTACAACCATTGGTTCAGGGTCTCAGCAGGTTTTTGGATCGGGTCCAGAGCCATGAAGCCCAAATAAAGGATTCGGGGCGATAAGGTCGACCCGGGAAAAATATGTATATTGACCGAACGGTTCGGTCAATGATATTTGGAATGTACGAGAGGGAACCGTCTGCACGACGGCGGTCCCTGGTCGTGCTTTTTTGTGGGGAGGCCGTCATGGCCGTATCGAGAGACCAGGCTGCGCGCGTGCTTCGCCAGGACACGGTGGAGAGGACGCCGGAGCGGGCAGGCAGCGAAGCTGCGACTGAAAACCCTGCCGCCCTTGCCGAGCAGTTGCGCTCTCATGTCGCCGAAGAAACCAAGCGCCGCACCAACGAGGCGCCGGAGAAGCCGGTGACCGACAAGCCGGCTGCACCTGCAGCCGCCGATGCGCCGAAATCGGGCAAGCGCAAATTCGTGCTGATGGGCGTCGGCCTTGTGCTGGCGCTCGCGGCCGCAAGCTATGCCGGCTATTACATGCTGGTCGGCCGCTTCTATGTCTCCACTGACGATGCCTACGTCCGCGCCAACAACACCATGCTGGGCGCGCGCGTGGCGGGCCACATCTCGGCGATCCTCGCCGGCGACAACACGCCGGTGAAAGCCGGCGACATCGTCTTCCGCATCGATGACGGCGACTACAAGATCGCGGTCGACGCTGCCGCGACCCGGATCGCAACCCAGCAGGCCACCATCGATCGCATCGGCCGCCAGATCGCGGCGCTCGAAAGCCAGGTCGTCCAGGCCAAGGCGCAGCTGGTCTCGGCCGAGGCCGGCCTCAAGCGCGCCGATCTCGACTATGAGCGCCAGCAGGCGCTGAGCAGCAAGGGCTTTGCCTCGCGCGCCACCTTCGAAAGCTCGGAAGCTGGACGCGACCAGGGCGCCGCGGCGGTGAAGGCCGCGCAGGCCGCCTACGACGTCGCGGTCAGCAATGTCGACGTCACCAAGGCCCAGCAGGCCGAAGCGCAGGCGCAGCTCGCCGAGCTCAAGACAACGCTGGCGAAAGCCGAGCGCGATCTCGCCTTCACCGCGGTGCGCGCGCCCGTCAACGGCACGTTCTCGAACCGTCTCGTCAACGCCGGCGACTTCGTCGCGGTCGGCCAGCGCCTCGGCAATATCGTGCCGCTCGATGACGTCTATATCGACGCCAATTTCAAGGAGACGCAGCTCAAGCGCATCCGCGCCGGCCAGCCGGTGACGATCAAGGTCGACGCCTATGGCATGCGCAAGTTCTCCGGCGTGGTCGACAGCATCGCGGCGGGCGCAGGCTCGGTGTTCACGCTGCTGCCGCCCGACAACGCCACCGGCAACTTCACCAAGATCGTGCAGCGCGTGCCGGTCCGCATCCGCGTGCCGAAATCGGTCTCCAAGCAGAACCTGCTCCGCGCCGGCATGTCGGTCTATGCGACCGTCGACACCAACAAGGGCGCGGCCGACGCCGACAGCGAGGTCGATCTCGACGATCCCACCGCGATCCACCCGCAGTAGGATGGGTGAGATGAGCCGCGGCGCAGCCTCTCGTGCAGGTGCGCTCCCTCTCCCGCTTGCGGGAGAGAGTTGGGGAGAGGGTGTCTCCTCCAGGGAGGCTCCCCAAGAGGAGAAAGCCCTCACCCGGATCGCATCTTCGATGCGATCCGACCTCTCCCGCAATTGGGAGAGGTGTACCCCACTCGCAGCCCGCTCCAACCTGAGCTGACGCCATGGCCACCGCCACGACCGCTTCCCCCGCCATGATGGCATCAGCCGCTTCGGAGCGCATCGCGCCGAAGCGGCTGTTCGCCTTCATCATCATGGTGTTCGGCATGTTCATGTCGATCCTGGACATCCAGATCGTCTCGGCATCGCTCAGTGAAATCCAGGCCGGCCTGTCGGCGAGCTCGAGCGAAGTCTCTTGGGTGCAGACCGCCTATCTGATCGCCGAAGTCATCGCGATCCCGCTGTCGGGCTTCCTGTCGCGCGCGTTCGGCACGCGGCTGTTGTTCGCGATCTCGGCGGCGGGCTTCACCTTCTCGAGCCTGCTCTGCGGCTTCGCCACCACGATCGAGGAGATGATCCTCTGGCGCGCGCTGCAAGGTTTTCTCGGCGCCGGCATGATCCCCACCGTGTTCGCCTCGGCCTATACGGTGTTCCCGCGCACGAAATTCCACATCGTCGGCCCCATCATCGGGCTCGTCGCGACCCTGGCGCCGACCATCGGACCGACCGTCGGCGGCTACATCACCGACCTGATGTCGTGGAACTGGCTGTTCTTCATCAACGTCGTGCCCGGCGTTGCCATCACGCTGGGCGTGCTGGCGCTGGTCGATTTCGACGAGCCGCATTTCGAATTGCTCGACCGCTTCGACTGGTGGGGCCTGTTGTTCATGGCGGGCTTCCTCGGCACGCTGGAATATGTGCTGGAGGAAGGCCCGCAATATGAATGGATGCAGGACACGTCCGTTGCGATCTGCGCCTGGATCTGCGCCATCTCCGCGATCGCGTTCTTCTGGCGCGTCTTCACCGCGGCCGAGCCGATCGTCAATTTGCGCACTTTCTCCAACCGCAATTTCGCGATCGGCTGCCTCCTGCAGTTCTGCATCGGCATCGGTCTCTACGGTCTGACCTACATCTATCCGCGCTACCTCGCCGAGGTGCGCGGCTACAGCGCGCTGATGATCGGCGAGACCATGTTCGTCTCGGGCATCACCATGTTCCTGGTCGCGCCGCTGGTCGGCCGGCTCATGGTGAAGTTCGACATGCGCTACATGATCGCGTTCGGTCTGGTCGTGTTCGCGATCGGCTCCTACCAGATGACCTGGATCACCCGCGACTACGATTTCTACGAGCTGCTGGTGCCGCAGATCCTGCGCGGCATCGGCATGATGTTCGCGATGGTGCCGACCAACAATATCGCGCTCGGCACGCTGGCGCCCGACCGGGTCAAGAACGCGAGCGGCCTCTTCAACCTGATGCGCAACCTCGGCGGTGCGGTCGGGCTCGCCGTCATCAACACCGTGCTCAACGACCGCACCGATCTGCACATCACGCGCCTGCAGGAGCGCGTGCACTGGGGCAACGCCACCGCGACCGAGACGCTGACCATGCTCCAGCAGAAATTCCAGGGACTCGGTGACTCCACGCTGATGGCGATGAAGCAGCTGAGCCAGATCGTGCACCGCCAGGCCGTGGTGATGAGCTTCGGCGACGCATTCTTCATGCTGACGCTGTTCTATCTCGGCCTCAGCGTGCTGGTGACGCTGCTGAACAAGCCGGCCTCGCTGACCGGCGGCGGCGACGCGCATTAGGCCAGCCAAGAACGCGGCGTCATCGCCCACTTGTGCGCCAATTGCGCACTGGGGCGGGCGATCCAGTATTCCAGAGGCCCTCGTCGGAGGGCTCGCTCTCACCACATCCGCCGCGGCGTACTGGATTCCCCGCCTTCGCGGGGAATGACGGAGAGTATGAGGCAGCGGCTCCCCCGCGCACAATATTGCAACACTCATCCGTGATCTCGCGTGGGCCCCGTTGCAAATCACCCGTGACGCATCTATAAAGCGCACCTCATTCATTCGAACCGGGAGGGATTTGCATGATTTCGTCGCAGTCGCAGATCGCACGCCCGCGCTCGATGTTCGCCTGGCTCGGTATGTACGCGGCCTGTTAGAGGCCTCTTCCGCCAGATTCGATTGGGCACATCGTCCCGATCGCTCCTCTTCCCAAGTCAAAGCCACCTTGAAGTGACGCCGTCTCGGCCCTCGCGGCCGATTTGCGTCCATCGATGGAGCTGGCCCGCGCCAAGCGGCCGGATGATGTCATGACCGTTCCATCAAAGAAGCCCGCGGCGATACGCGTGGTGCTGCCCTTCGTGTTCCGCCACTGGCTGAAGCAGCCGGGGCGCACGCTGATCGTCGCCGGCGGCCTGTTGGGCGCGACGGTCGCCGACCTGTTCATGCCGGTCTTCTCCGGACAATTGGTCGATGCGTTGACGCGCGGTTCGTCCGACCCCGACGCGCGCCACGCCGCGCTGGTCGCATTCGGCGCCATCGTGGCGCTCGGTGCAGCCTCCGTGGTGCTGAGGTTGATCGGTCTCCAGGCGATCGTGCCGTTCACGCTGAAGATCATGACGGAGGTGGCGCAGGACGCGTTCATGCGCGTGCAGCGTTTCTCGACCGATTGGCATGCCAACTCCTTCGCCGGCTCCACCGTGCGCAAGATCACGCGCGGCATGTGGGCGCTCGACCTGCTCAACGACACCATCCTGATGGCGTTGGCGCCGTCCTTGCTCGTGCTGATCGGCTCCATGGTCCTGATCGGCCTGCATTGGGCCTCGCTCGGCGTGGTGATCGCGGTGGGCGCGCTGTTCTACGTCACCATCACCGTGGTGTTCTCGACGCGGTACATCGCGCCGGCCGCGCGCGTCTCCAATGCCTGGGACACCAAGGTCGGCGGCACGCTGGCGGATGCGTTGACCTGCAACGCCGTGGTGAAATCCTTCGGCGCGGAGCTGCGCGAGGATGCGCGGCTCGCCCGCGTCATCAATCGCTGGCGCGTGCGGGTGCGGCGGACCTGGTTCCGCTACAACTACACCGCCATGGCGCAGCTTGCGCTGCTCCTATGCTTGCGGGCGTCCGTGATCGGCGGCTCGGTGCTGCTGTGGATGTACGGGCACGCCTCGCCCGGCGACGTCACCTATGTGCTGACGAGCTATTACGTCATCCACGCCTATTTGCGCGACGTCGGTATGCACATCAACAACCTGCAGCGCGCCGTGAACGACATGGACGAGCTCGTGGCGATCCATGGCGAGCCGATCGGGATCGTCGATGCCGCGGGCGCCCGGCCGATCGCGATCGAGGGCGGCGAGATCGTGTTCGACGATGTCACGTTCCACTACGGCGGCCATCGTGCGCCGCTCTATGACGGGCTGTCGGTCACGATCCGCGCCGGCGAGCGCGTGGGCCTTGTCGGCCGCTCCGGCTCGGGCAAGACGACCTTCGTCAAGCTGGTGCAGCGGCTCTACGACGTCTCCGGGGGGCGCGTGCTGATCGACGGGCAGGACATCGCGAAGGCGACGCAGCAATCGCTGCGCAGCCAGATCGCGATCGTGCAGCAGGAGCCGATCCTGTTCCACCGCTCGCTCGCCGAGAACATCGCCTATGGCCGGCCCGGTGCCAGCCTGGAGGCGATCGAGCAGGCGGCGCGGCTCGCCAATGCGCACGACTTCATCCTGCGCCTGCCCAAGGGCTACGGCACGCTTGTGGGTGAGCGCGGCGTGAAGCTGTCGGGCGGCGAGCGGCAGCGCGTGGCGCTGGCGCGCGCCTTCCTGGCGGATGCGCCGGTGCTGATCCTGGACGAGGCGACCTCGAGCCTCGATTCGGAATCGGAGGCGCTGATCCAGCAGGCGATGGAGAGGTTGATGAAGGGCCGCACCTCGATCGTGATCGCCCACCGGCTGTCGACGGTGAGGAGTCTCGATCGGATCCTGGTGTTCGACCGCGGCGAGATCGTCGAGCAAGGCACCCACCCCATGCTCGCGGGCAAGCCGGGCGGTATCTATCGCGGCCTGTTCGAGCGCCAGGTGGTGGAGCTCGGGCACATCGCGGCAGCGGAGTAAAGGACGTGGAATGGCGCGTGGCCGACGGACGATCGCCGGCCACGACGCCAGAGGATGGAATGAGATGAAAGACCTGACGCACGGCTCCATCGTGAGACACATCCTGGCCATGGCGCCGCCGATCATGCTCGGCATGGTCACGATCATGATCTGCCAGCTGGTCGATCTGTACTTCGTCTCGGGTCTCGGCGAAGCGGCCGTGGCGGGCGTCGCCGCAGCCGGTAATGCCGGCTTTCTCGTCAACGCACTGTTGCAGGTGCTCGGCGTCGGGACGGTGGCGCTGATCGCGCATGCCGTGGGACGCAAGGACCGGCACGATGCCAATCTGATCTTCAACCAGGCAATCGCGATGTCGATGCTGTTCGGCCTGTTGACCCTGGTCATCGGCGCGGCGCTGTCGCGTCTCTACATGCGTTCGGTCGCCGCGGACCAGGCCACGATCGAGGCGGGGACCACATACCTGTTGTGGTTCACGCCGGCGCTCGCGCTGGAGTTCGCCATGCAGGTGCTGGCCTCCGCGATGCGCGCAACCGGTATCGTGCGCCCGGCGATGCTCGTGCGGGCGGTCGCGGTCGCGATCAACATTGCACTGGCGCCGATTCTGATCTCGGGCTGGCTCACCGGCTATGCGCTCGGCGTTGCCGGCGCGGGGCTCGCAAGCTCGATCGCGGTCGCCATCGGCGTCCTGATGCTGCTGGCCTATTTCCGCAAGGTCGAGCGCTACGTCACCTTCAACCCGGCGCAGTGGCGGCCGCAGGTTCGGCACTGGAAGCGTATATTCAATGTCGGCCTGCCCGCCGGCGGAGAGTTCGTGATGGTCTTCATCATCATGGCCGTGGGCTATTATGTGCTCAGCGTCTTTGGCCCGGCCGCGCAGGCAGGATTTGGCATCGGGACGCGTGTCCTTGGCCTGATCCAGATGCCGGCGCTCGCCGTGGCCCTCGCCGCAGGGCCGATCGCCGGCCAGAACTTTGGTGCCGGCAATGGCGCGCGCGTGCGCGAGACCTTCGTCAAGGCGGCGCTGGTCGCGACCGCCGTGACGATCGTTTTCCTGATACTTGCACAGGCCGCGCCGGGTCTGTTGCTTGCGGGTTTCTCGAACGACCCGGAGACGATGGCGGTTGCGTCGCTCTTCGTCCGCATCATCTCGCTCAACATGGTGGCACAGGCGCTGATCTTCACCTGCTCCAGCATGTTCCAGGGACTTGGCAACACCAAGCCGGTGTTGTGCACCTCGGTGATCCGGGTCCTCACTTATTCCTTGCCGTCGATCTGGCTGTCGACGTGGCCAGGCTTCCGGATGGAGCACGTCTGGTATTTGTCGATCGTGACAACCACGCTGCAGGCGGCTTTGAACGTGTGGCTGCTGCGCCGCGAGTTCAGCAAACGCCTCGGGGTGCCGCTCAAGGAGGCGGCTTGCGGGCAGGCGGAGGCTCGACCGGTCGCGCCGCTCGTGCGTGAGCCCGCGTAGCAACGTCTTGTGACCTCCCCACGGCTCCGGCTAATTTGCGGCGCCGTGGGGACGGCGCTCGCCGCCAATAAGGCCGCAAGCTAGATTGCGCCAATGCTGTTCCAGACGAGTGTCAGGCCTGACAGGAACAACAGGCCGAGCACGACGTCGCCAAAATGCTTGTCGTTCAGCGCATGATAGACGCGGGCGCCGGCCCATGCGCCGATCAGCGTGCCGGGAAACGCCACTGCCGCGAGCCAGACCACCTTGAATGCGACCAGGCCTGAGGCGGTCTGCAACACCAGCGCGGTGGCGAGCACGGTGAAATTGAAGAGCTGGAAGATGCCGCGCCGCTCATGCTTGTTCCACCCACGGAGGTTGGCCCACAGGATCGGCAGCGGCCCGGACAATCCGGCGAGGCCGCCCAAAATGCCGCCGGCAAAGCCAATCGCGCCGTCGGCGATGCGGCCGCCGAATTTGACGGCAAGCGGCCTCCTATTGAGATAGAGCGCCGACGAAAAGATCAGGATCAGCACGCCGACGCTCAGCTTGAACACTTTCGGATCGGCTGAGGCGACCATCATGGTGCCGAGCGGCACGCCGATCAATCCTCCGATCAGGAACGGCCAGACCAGCGAGAGATCAAAGCTCTTCCACATCGACGGCAACGTCGAGCTCTGCGCGATCACCGAGCAGATCAGCACCAGAGGCACCGCGAGCGAGGGCGGCAGCACGTAGAGCCAGATGCCGAGCGCCATCAACGCTGTGCCGAATCCGGCCAGCCCCGAGACGAAGCCTCCAGCCAGCGCGCCGAACAGCAGCAGCACGTAGGTGAGCGTTTCCAACGAATTGTCCTTGTTGCAATGGGCGATGCCGGATTGTTGATCGCCACTGCCCGCATAGCACAGCCGCGGCCGGGGCGGTCAATTTCAAAACCGCACGCAAGCGTGATCCTGAGCTGCGGGCGTCCGCGAAAGACCGGCCTACATGATGGTCGTACTGCAATTGGGGCCCCGACGCGAGCTGCGCCTCGATCGGCCTATTCCCGTTTAGATGATGGAGCATAATCATGACCCGCACGAAGATGGCCGTCTCGGCCGCGCTGCTGTCGGCGATGGCCTTGATGCCGACCTTGGCGCAGGCACAGTTTTCGGAGCCCGCGGCCTATCAGGCCGCACATCCCGACCGCGACGTGCTCAATGGCGGCCAGCTCACGCCTGCAGCGCGGACGGCTCTTGGCCAGCAGGGAACGCCGAGCGACGCCTATGCGGCTTATCCGTCAGCCGTTGCGCCGGTGGTGCATCCGCGTCATCGCCGTCACCATCAGTAACGAGCCTAGACGATCTGCCTGGTGTCGGCGGGCTTGTGCAGCGCGCCGACCAGAATGCGAAGCGCCTCCGTCAATTCCGCCCTGTTGCGCGCCGCGCCGAGCGAGACGCGCGCGGCATGCGGCGGCATGCCGTCCACGGTGAAGGCATCGCCGGCGACGACCGCAAGTCCATTGCGCAACAGATGCGCCGCGATGTCGGGCCGGCCCTGCGGCAGCCGAAGCCACAGATGATGGGCGGCGGGCTTGGCCAGGAACTGGAAACCTTTCAGCGCGCGCTGCGCCAGCTGCTGGCGCCCGATGGCTTCGTTGCGGATCGCGGTGATGATCCGGTCGGCAATGCCGGCTTCGATCCAGTGCGTCACCAGCGCGACCATCAGCGGCGCCGGCATCTGCACGGTCGCCTGCAACAAGCTGCGCATCTGCAGCTGGGCGTCGTTGTCGGGCGTCACGAGATAAGCGACCCGCAGCGCCGGCGCGATGCATTTTGACAGCGTGGTCGCGAGATATGTCCGCTCGGGAATGAGATTGGCGATCGGCAATGCCGAGCGGTCGAGCAAGCCGTAGGCATCATCCTCGATCAGCGTAGTATCGGCATTGCGGATGATCTTGGCGATAGCCTCACGACGCTCGGGGACAAGCGTCGCCGTGGTCGGATTGTGCAGCGTCGGGATGAGATAGACGGCCTTCGGGGAGTGCATGCGGCAGGCCTTTGCCAGCGCATCGGGCAGAATGCCGCCGTCGTCCATGGCGACACTGACGAGCTTGACGCCGAGCCGCGCCGCGGCGGCCTTGATGCCTGGGAAGGTGAGGGCCTCGGTGAGCACGACATCGCCGGGCCGCGCCAGACGAGCGAGCAGGTTGAACAGGATCGTCTGCGCGCCGGGAAAGATCACCAGCCTGTCGGCATGGACGTGCGGCACACGTGCGCGCATCCAGCGCGCCGCGGCCTCGCGCTCATGCGCGCTGCCGCCGGGCGGCTGATAGTTCAGGAATGCGGTCAGGCCCGATTGGGCGCGGAGGGCCTCCATCCCAGCGATGATGCGCTCGTCGAGCTGTGCTTCCAGCGGATGCGGCGGCACGTTCATCGAAAGGTCGATCGCGACGGGATGCGGCAGGTCGACCGCGCGGCGCGCGCTGGTCTCCGACACGAACGAGCCCTGACCGACGCGCGCCTCCATGATGCCGCGGCGGCGCGCCTCGGTATAGGCGCGCGTCACCGTGGTGAGGTCGACGCCGAGCGCTTTTGCCAGCGCGCGCTGCGTCGGCAATTGCTGGCCGCGCACGAGACGGCCGGCGGCAATGTCGGCCTCCATGGCCTCGACGATGCGCTGGTAGCGCGGCCCGCTCAGCTCCGAGATTGTAGGGGTCCAATCCATGCAATTTAGGCCCATATGCTTTGAATGTATGGATACAAGATAGTATTGTATGGATCAACAAAACGGAAGAGGTGTCGTCATGACAACCGGTTCGGTTTCTCTGGCAAACGCGATGTGGCGCGGTTTTCGCGGCAAGTGCCCGAACTGCGGCGAAGGACATATGTTCGGGCGCTTCCTGAAGGTCGCTGACGCTTGCGATCATTGCGGCGAGGAGTTGTTCCACCAGCGCGCCGACGATTTCCCGGCCTATCTCGTGATGGTCGTGCTCGGCCATCTCGTGGTGCCGGCGATCCTCGCGATCGAGACGGCCTACGCGCCGCCGGTCTGGCTGCAACTGGCCGTGTGGCTGCCGGTGACGCTGTTCGCCTCGCTCGCGCTCTTGCAGCCGACCAAGGGCGCCATCGTCGGCCTGCAATGGCAGATCGGCATGCACGGCTTCGAGGCTGGCAAGCTGCGGCGCGATGCAAGTCAGCTTGCGCGAGTCCTCGCGAAAGTGAATACGCGCGCCGCCTGAAGCGGCACGTTTACATCGCGCGCGTGCCAAAATGGTGAGGGGTCCGATGCGTCAGCATCGAACCCCTCGTCACTTCTTCGCGTTTTCTTCACGCGAACCGGAAAACCACTTCGCTCGAAAACGCTTTAGAATATCAGCCGGCCTGTAAGCCGGGTTCTGTAGGGCATCGTCCGCTTGCGCGAACGATACGTGACGGCCATTCCTCTGGGACCATGTTTGCACATGGCCTCGAGCAACCTACCCGGACGGCGGGCCTGACATCGCCCCGCGGCGTTATCGCTTTCGCGAACAGCCCGCTACGCCGTCCCTATTCGGTTTTGCTCCCGGTGGGGTTTGCCATGCCGGGTCCGTTGCCGGATCCGCGGTGCGCTCTTACCGCACCTTTTCACCCTTACCTCGCCGAAGCCCCGTTAGGGGCGAAGGCGGGCGGTCCGTTCTCTGTGGCACTTTCCCTGGGGTTGCCCCCGCCGGACGTTATCCGGCACCGCATGTCAAGGGAGCCCGGACTTTCCTCCCCGGCGGCCTTTCGGCACCTGCCGGAGCGGCCGTCCGGCCGACTGACCGATAACGCATGGAGCATTCGTGACGGTTCCGTCAAGCCGATATCGCCGCGCGCGCCGCGGCCGAATAATTTATCCTGAAGATGTCGTTTGGAGCGTGCCCCGTTCGACTGGATGTCGGCGACGCAGCCGAACAACAGGAGTGAAGCGATGCAATATCTGCTGATGATCTACCAGAACGAGGTCGAGTACGCGAAGAACGACGCGGCGACCAGCCAGAAGATGCTGGCCGAATACCAGGCCTTCACGCAGTCCATTATCCAGAGCGGCAATTTCAAGGCCGGCGATCGGCTGCGGCCGACATCGACCGCGACGACCGTGCGCGTGCGCGACGGCAAGACGCTGACGACCGATGGTCCGTTTGCGGAGACGCGCGAGCAGCTCGGCGGCTACTATCTGGTGGAGGCCAAGGACCTGAACGCAGCGATCGAGATCGCCGCGCGGATTCCGAGCGCGCGCATCGGCTCGATCGAGGTGCGGCCGATCTGGGTGTACGATTAATGACGGCGCAGCCGTGATTCCGGGGCTCGCGAAGCGAGGACCCGGAATCTCGCGCCACGACTTCGAGATTCTCAGGTGCGCAGTTGCGCACCAGAGGTCGCGACCGTGTCGCGCCCCGGAATGACGTGCAAAGCATCATGCAATGACCCCAGGCGAGATCGACAAAATCTTTCGCGACGAGGCGGGGCGGGCGCTGGCCACGCTGATCCGCCTCGTCGGCGATTTCGATCTCGCCGAGGACGCGCTTCAGGATGCCTTTGCCGTCGCGCTCGCGCGCTGGAGCGCGTGCGAGATTCCCGACAATCCACGCGCCTGGCTGGTGAATGTCGCGCGCAACAAGGTGATCGATCGCATCCGCCGTCAGGCCGTCTTCCGCGGCAAGCAGCAGGCACTGGTGCACGAGCTCGAGCTGAACGCGCAGGGCGACGACGAGCCGCCTGCGATGCTCGACGATGACATGCTGCGGTTGATCTTCACCTGCTGCCATCCCGCCTTCGCGCCCGAGGTCCAGGTCGCCCTGACGCTGCGCACCGTCTGCGGGCTCTCGACCGCGCAGGTCGCGCGCGCCTTTCTCATCAGCGAAGAGGCGATGGCGCAGCGCCTCGTCCGCGCCAAGCAGAAGATCAGGCTCGCCGGCATTCCCTACGAGGTGCCCGAGCGCGCCACCCTGGTGTCGCGGCTCGATGGCGTGCTCACCGTGATCTATCTCGTCTTCACCGAAGGCTATGTCGCGACCTCGGGCGCAGACCTGATGCGGCCCGATTTCGCGGCTGAAGCCATCCGCCTCGGCCGCCTGCTCGACCGGCTGATGCCGGAGCGCGCCGGTATCAAGGGCCTGCTGGCCCTGATGCTGCTGCACGATGCGCGCCGCGCCGGGCGTGAGACGGCGGCCGGCGACATCGTGCTGCTCGAGGAGCAGGACCGCGCGCTGTGGGACCGCGCACAGATCGAGGAGGGCCTGCGCCTGGTTGACGACGCGCTGCGCCTTGCCGGCCGGCCGCAGGCCTATGCGGTGCAGGCCGCGATCGCGGCGCTGCATGCGCGCGCGGCAAGTTTTGAGGAGACCGACTGGCCGCAGATTGCCGGACTCTACGAGGTGCTGCTGCGCATCAGCCCGTCGCCGGTGATCGAGCTCAATCACGCCGCGGCCGTGTCGATGGTCGATGGCCCGGCACGTGCGCTCGATCTCGTCGACGCGATCACCGCGCGCGGCGGGCTCAACGGCTATGAGTTGCTGCCTGCCGTGCGCGCGGATCTGCTGCGGCGGTTGGGGCGGAAGGATGAGGCACGCACGGCCTATCGCGCCGCGACGGAGGCGACGCAGCTCGAGCCGCTGCGGCGGCTCTATGCGCGAAGGGTGAGGGAGATGGATTGAGTTCCCGTCATGGCCGGGCTTGTCCCGGCCATCCGGGTCCTTTGCGCGCGAAGACAGAGACGTGGATGCCCGCGACAAGCCCGGGCGTGACGGAGCAGGAGGTCACATGCTCGAAGCGTCTTCTATTTCGACGCGATCGTCGTCCCCTCGGCCGGCAAGCTCGCCAGCAGCGCCTGCAAGGTCGAGAGCGTCGAGTGATCCGCGACACCGTCGAGCCGCGCCGGGCGGAAATGGCGCTGGAACGCGGTGATGACTTCCATCGTCGCAGCGTCGTATTTGCCGGTGAGCGGAACGCCGTAGCCGTACTTCGCGAGGGCCTGCTGCATGCTGAGCACCGCATCGCTGATGGTGCCGAGCATCAGGCTCTCGCCGCGCACGATCGGTGCGGGCGTCACCCAGTGACCGACGCCGGAATTGGCCAGCGAGTGCCACGGAAACTTCTCGCCGGGATCCTTCTTGCGTGCGGGCGCGACATCGGAATGGCCGAGCACGCGGTGCGGCGGCACTTTTCGCCGCAGCATGATACCGCGGCAGAGCGCGATCACGGCGGCGATCTGGCGCAGCGGAAATTCCGGATAACCCCAGTCATGGCCGCGATTGACGATCTCGATGCCGATCGAGCAGGAATTGACGTCGTCCTCGCCGGCCCATGATGAGACGCCGGCGTGCCAGGCGCGCTTCGCCTCGGGCACGCATTGCACGATGCGGCCGTCCTCCAGCACGACGTAATGCGCCGACACTTCGGTGCCCGCCGTGCATAGCCGCGCCAGCGCGCCCTCGACATCGGGCATGCCGGTGTAGTGCAGCACGATCATGTCTGGCTGCCGTCCCTTGTTGCGCTCGCCATAGTTCGGCGAGGGAATGATGTCGGAGACGATCGAGGAATCCGGATCGAACGTCCGCATGTTCGCCGCGGCCTTGGGAACCGGGAGAACGCGCTGACGCTTCGAATCAGACGGTGTGGACGAACCGGACGGCATGGACAGCTCAAAAGAATGGAGAGTGGGCCAAGCCCTTCTCTTTACTATTCCTTTACCCTCGGCCGTGCGCAATCGCATGGCGCGGTTAACGGATGCATTTTGGCCGGGTGTGTGGATGCAGCATCACCGTCAAGCCGCCCTATCTTACGCCGGACACCTTTTCGAGTTGTAACGGGCCGCTCAACGCTTTCTTAACGCTAAGAGCCGTTACTGAGGGATGAAGAGCCGACCCGCGTCCGGAGGCGGCCAAAGCGTATTTTGGCTCGAAATCCCATGGCTGCCCGACACATTCCACTGGGAACTCTGGGCTTGCAGCCCGGGACGACGGGGCTCGGTAACCATGTTGGACTGGGGCTTGGTCGTGGAACCGCCGCGACGCGTAATCATTCGAGGCGTAATGGGCTGGTTCGCCCCCGATCTGGCATGGTCGTTCGGCAGGCGTGGCGCATGAGCACCGCTCCTCACATTCCCGTGCTCGGCCGCGAGGCGATCGATCATCTCGCACCGCGCGCGGACGGGATCTATGTCGATGCCACCTTCGGCGCCGGCGGCTACAGCCGCGCCATTCTCGATGTGCCGGGAACCCGCCTCATCGCGATCGATCGGGACCGCACTGCGATCGCTGGCGGGGCCGAGCTGGTCGAGCGCTCCGCGGGCCGGCTGACGCTGGTCGAAGACCGCTTCTCCAACCTCGCCGAGGTCTGCGCGGCCCACGGCATCGAGGCCGTCGACGGCGTCGTGATGGATGTCGGCGTGTCCTCGATGCAGCTTGACCAGGCCGGCCGCGGCTTCTCGTTCCGCGTCGATGGGCCGCTCGACATGCGGATGGGGCAGGCGGGCCCGACCGCAGCCGATGTGGTTGCGCGCGCCTCGGAAAGCGATCTCGCCGACATCATCTATCTCTTCGGCGAAGAGCGGCATGCGCGCCGCGTTGCCCGCGCTATCGTTGCCGACAGGCAAGAGACGCCGTTCACGACCACACGCGCGCTGGCCGATCTCGTCGGCAGGGTGGTGCGCTCCAAGCCCGGCGACATTCACCCGGGGACGCGGACGTTCCAGGCGCTGCGCATCTTCGTCAACGAGGAGCTCGAGGAACTCAAGACGGCGCTCGCCGCGGCTGAGCGCGTGCTCAAGCCCGGCGGCCGTCTCGTCGTGGTCTCGTTCCATTCGCTGGAAGACCGCATCGTCAAGAATTTCCTCGCCGAACGTAGCAAGACCGGCGGCGGCTCGCGGCATCTGCCGGAAGTGGCGCAGTCCGCGCCGAGCTTCCAGCTGCTGACGCGTCGTCCCGTAGTCGCCGGCGAAGCGGAGCTCGCGAATAATCCGCGCGCGCGGTCGGCAAAGCTGCGCGCCGCCGAGCGCACCTCGGCGCCCGCGCATGACGACGATGAGCCATCGCCCTGGCCAAAGCTCTCCGACGTGATGAGGGGCGGCTAGCGCATGCGCATCATCCACCTCCTCGTCATCGGCGCGCTGATCTTCGCGGCGGCCTATGTCTACCGGATCAAGATGGACTCGACGGCGCGCACCGAGAGGGTGCTGCGCCTGCATGCGGAGATCCGCGAGCAGCGCGACGCGATTGCAGCGCTCCGCTCCGAATGGGCCAAGCTCGATGCGCCGTTGCGCCTGCAGGGCCTCGCCGAGCGCCATCTGCCGCTCAAGCCCGTCAACGGCACGCAATACGACTCCCTGAAGAACCTGCCGGAGCGTCCGCCGCGGATGTTCAGGCCGGGCGAACCCGATCCGATCGGGGCCATGCTCAACACCATCGAAGCCGCGAGCGATCCCGATGCCGTGACGGGCTCCGTGCCCCGCCCCGAGGACAAGCAATGAGCCCGGCGACGTCTGCAAAACCAATGCAAAAGCCGACCGCGCGGCCCACTGAGCCTTGGCGGCAGCGGCTGATCCGCAGCCTGCTCTACGGGCGCAACGTCGACCGCGCCGCGAAGGCGCGTGCGCGCGTCGGCCTCGCGATGCTTGCTTTTGCCTCGGTCTATCTCCTGATCGGCGGTCGGCTCGTGATGTTCGCGATCGGCGCCGACGCCCATGGCGCGCGCCGTGCCGCGGCGCAGGAGGTGGTCGCGACCGCGCGCCCCGACATCGTCGACCGCAACGGCGCGATCCTCGCGACCGACGTCAAGGCGTCGAGCCTGTTCGGCGAACCGCGCCGCATCATCGACAAGGACGAGGCGATCGAGCTTCTGACCGCGACCGTGCCCGACCTCGACGAGGCCGAGGTGCGCGAGCGCCTGTCGGGACGAAAGGGCTTCGTCTGGCTCAAGCGCGAGATCACGGCGAAGCAGCAGCAGGACATTCACAAGCTCGGCATTCCCGGCATCGGCTTCCTGCGCGAGAACAAGCGCGTCTATCCGACCGGCAACGAGGTCGCCCACCTCATCGGTCTCGTCAACATCGACAACCAGGGCATCGCCGGCATGGAGAAATGGCTCGACAATCAGGGCCTCGCCGACCTGCACCGCGCCGGCTTCGCCACCGACCGGCTGCAAAAGCCGATCGAGCTCTCGATCGATCTGCGCGTCGAGCACGCGCTGCGCGACGAGCTGCTGAAGGCGAAGGAGAAGTTCCACGCCAAGGCGGCGTCGGGCATCGTCTCCAACGTCAAGACAGGCGAGCTCGTGGCGATGGTCTCGCTGCCAGATTTCGATCCCAACAATCCGAAGGAAGCGCACGACCCTGACCGCATCAACCGCCTGACCACCGGCGTCTACGAGATGGGCTCGACCTTCAAGGCGTTCACGCTGGCGATGGCGCTCGATTCCGGAAAGATCAATCTGAACTCGTCGTGGGACGCGCGCGGCAATCTGCACTACGGCAAGTTCACCATCCACGACAGCCATCCGCTCGGCCGTTTCATCAACACCAAGGAAGTGTTCACCTACTCCTCCAACATCGGTGCGGCGCGGATCGCGCTGGGCCAGGGCGTCGAGGCGCACAAGGCGTTCCTCGCTAAGATGGGCCAGTTGACGCGGCTGCGCACGGAGCTGCCGGAGAGCGCGGCGCCGTTGGTGCCGCGGCGCTGGGGTGAATTGAACACCGTGACCATCGCGTTCGGCCAGGGCATCTCGGTGGCCCCGCTGCAGGCGGTGATGGGCATCAACGCGCTGGTGAACGGCGGTTACCTCATTCCGCCGACCTTCATGAAGCGCAGCGAACAAGAAGCGGCGGCGATGGCCAAGCGCGTCATCAAGCCGGAGACCAGCGACAAGATGCGGTTCCTGATGCGGCTCAATGCCGAAATCGGCACCGCCAAGACCGCCGACGTCAAGGGCTACTATGTCGGCGGCAAGACCGGCACGTCGGAGAAGGTCATCAACGGCCGCTATGCCAAGAAACGGGTGCTGAACTCGTTCACCGCGATCATGCCCTGCGACGATCCGAAATATCAGATCCTGATCATGCTGGATGAGCCGCAGGCGATCCCTGAAACGAAGGGTTTCATCACTTCGGGCTGGAACGCGGTGCCGACCGGCGGCAAGGTGATCGAGCGGATCGCCCCGCTTCTGGGCGTCGAACCGCGGTTCGACCTGCCGCCGTCCGACCGCCTTATTCTTGCAGCATCCAGGACAACCCAGTAATCAACTGGGGTGGCCATCGCCGGTGCTGATTCGGCTTTTCCTGACTATTCGGCTCTCCGGCGCGGCATGTCGACTGGACGACCATGAAGCTGCGTGAACTTCTAGGCAATGACGCCGCGATCGAGCCCGCCGTCGCGGCGCTGGATGTGACCGGCGTTGCGCTCGACAGCCGCGTGGTCAGGCCCGGCGATGTCTTCTTTGCGCTCGCGGGCAGCAAGACGGACGGCGCGCGCTTCATTGACGCGGCGATTGCTGCCGGCGCGGCGGCGGTTGTCGGCGATCATGCGCCTGATGGCATCAAGGTGCCGTTCGTCACTGTCCCTAATCCGCGCCGCGCGCTGGCGCTAGCGGCGGCAAGCTTCTTCCCCGCACAGCCTGCGACGATTGCGGCGGTGACCGGCACCAGCGGCAAGACTTCGGTTGCCGCTTTCACGCGCCAGATCTGGGAGCGGCTGGGGCATGCCTCCGCCAGCATCGGAACCATCGGCCTCGTCTCGCCGAAACGCACCGTCTACGGCTCGTTGACGACGCCCGATCCGATCGCGCTGCACCGGCAGTTGGACGAGATCGCGCGCGAGGGCGTCACGCATCTCGCCTTCGAAGCCTCCTCGCACGGGCTCGATCAGTATCGCCTCGACGGCGTGCGCATCGCCGCCGGCGGTTTCACCAATCTCTCGCGCGACCACATGGATTACCATCCGAGCGTCGCGCATTATCTCACCGCAAAGCTCCGCCTGTTCCGCGAGCTGGTGCAGCCGGGTGGCGCGGCGGTGATCTCGGCCGATCACGATTGCTCGGCCGAAGCGATCGATACTGCGAAGTCGCGCGGGCTGAGCGTGATGGCGGTCGGTCGCAACGGGGACGGTGGTGAAGGTGTTCGTCTCGTCGACGCCAAGGTCGAAGGATTTTCGCAAGTGCTCGCGATCGAGCATCGCGGAAAGCGCTACGCGGTTCGCCTGCCGCTGGTCGGCGAATTCCAGATCGAGAACGCGCTGGTGTCGGCCGGCCTCGCCATCGGCACCCGCAGTGACGCGGCAGGCGTGTTCGCGAGCCTCGAGCATCTCGAAGGGGCCAAGGGCAGGCTCGAGCGCGTCGGCGAGCGCAACGGCGCGCCGATCTTCGTCGACTATGCGCACAAGCCCGACGCGCTGGCGAAGGCGTTGCAGGCGCTGCGTCCCTATGCGAAACGCAAGTTGATCGTGGTGTTCGGCGCCGGCGGCGATCGCGATGCCGGCAAGCGGCCGATCATGGGCGAGATCGCGGCCGAGAACGCCGACGGCGTCATCATCACCGACGACAATCCGCGCAGCGAGAAGCCGGAAGCCATTCGCGCCGAGATCCTCGCCGCCGCCAAGGGCGCCCGGGAAATCGGCGACCGCGAAGCTGCAATCCGCACTGCGATCGAGGAGCTGCAGGAGGGCGATGCGCTGCTGATCGCCGGCAAGGGCCACGAGACGGGACAGATCGTCGGCGGCCAGGTTCTGCCCTTCAGTGATCACGAGGCGGTCGCCGCCGCATTGACGTCGAGGACAGCATGAGCGCGCCAATCTGGACTGTGGCCGAGGTCGCGCGCGCACTGGGCGCTGCCGGATCGTTCCCGGACACCCCGATCGACTTCGTCACCCAGGACAGCCGCCTGGTGAAACCAGGCAGCCTATTCGTCGCGCTGAGCGGCACGCCGAGCGGCGGCTTCGTCTCGGCCTTTGCCAGCGCGCGCGACGGCTGGGAGTTTGCCGACAAGGCGGAAGCCGCCGGCGCGGCCGCGATGATCGTGCCGCACGAGATCGCGGGCATCCGCATTCCGCAGATCGTCGTGAAGGACACGCTCATCGACGGCCTCTGGGGCCTCGCGCGCGCCGCCCGCGCGCGCTTTAGCGGGCCCGTGATCGGGCTTACCGGCAGCGCGGGCAAGACCAGCACCAAGGAATTTTTGGCGGCTTATCCCAATGCCTATGCGAGCCCGGCGAGCTTCAACAATTTCTGGGGCGTGCCGCTGACGCTGTGCAATGCACGGCCCGATGCCAGCCTCTGGGTCGTCGAGATGGGCATGAACCAGACCGGCGAGATCGCGCGGCTCAGCGAATTGACGCGGCCGACGGTCGCGCTCGTCGTCAATGTCCAGCCGGTGCATCTGGAAAAGCTCGGCTCGCTCGAGGCCATCCGCCGCGAGAAGGTTTCGATTGCGCTCGGCCTGCCCGAGGACGGCGTGCTGGTGCTGCCCGCCGGGCTCAAGGCGCCCGAATGGAAAGGCAAGGTGGTGCGCTTCGGCGAGCATGCCGAAGTGCACGAGGTCGCGCACGCGCCCCATGGCGAGAGCTGGCAGATCGTCGCCATGATCGGCAGGAAGGAGATCGCCTTCAGCCTGACGCCGGGCGCGCCGCACCGCGTGCACAATGCGCTCGCCGCGCTCGCCGCGATCCGCGCCGCGAATCTCGATGCGGCGACGCTTGCGATCAAGCTCGACCGGGTCGGCATCATGACCGGCCGCGGCGTCGAGCAAATGGTCGGCGGCGTCACCGTGATCGACGACAGTTTCAACGGCAATCCGGCCAGCGTCGCCGCTGCGCTGCAAAGCCTGGAGGCGCGCAGCATGACCGGCGGCCGCCGCATCGCGGTACTCGGCGACATGCTCGAGCTCGGCGATGACGCACCTCGCTATCACACCGGCCTCGCCGAGCATCTCGACGGCATCGACGGCGTCTATTGTGTCGGCCCCTTGATGCGCCACCTCTTCGAGCTGTTGCCCGCAGGAAAGGCCCTCGGCTGGCACGACGATCCCGCCACGCTGCAACCGGGCGAGGTCGCGAACCTGCTGAAGGCAGGCGACATCGTGGTTGTCAAGGGCAGCAAGAAGATGTTCTGGGTCAACAAGTTTGTGCCGGGCCTGGTGGCCGCCTTGCAGGCAAAGGCGTAAACTGCTTGGAAGGCGCTGTTCCGAATCCCTCCTTGCGGCGCGGATCGTTTTACCAGGGTCGCCCGACCCGTGATGAAGACCAGCGAATGCGCGTGAGACACGGTGAGGTCGAGGTGAAGGGCCGAGAACAAGGTCAAGACCGCGTGCGCAAGGCCCATAGGACCGTCTGAATGTTTTACTGGCTGATCGAGCTATCCAACACATTTCCGAGCTTCAGTGCGGTGCGCACCGTCCTGAACGTCTTCCGCTACATCACCTTCCGCACCGGCGGCGCCATCGTCACCGGCGCGCTGTTCGTGTTCCTGTTCGGGCCCTGGATCATCGACCATCTGCGCATCCGCCAGGGCAAGGGCCAGCCGATACGCACCGATGGCCCGCAATCGCATCTCAGCAAGAAGGGTACGCCCACCATGGGCGGGCTGATGATCCTGTCCGGCCTCACGGTCGGCACCGTGCTGTGGGCCAATCCGCTCAACCCCTATGTCTGGATCGTGCTGGCGGTGACGCTCGGCTTCGGCTTCGTCGGCTTCTATGACGACTACCTCAAGGTGACCAAGCAGACCACGACCGGTTTCGGCGGCAAGCTGCGCCTGCTGATCGAGGCGGCGATCGCGCTGGTTGCCTGCTACGCCTTGGTGCGCCTGAACCGCGATCCCGCGTCGACCGCGCTGACCATTCCGTTCCTCAAGGACACGGTGCTGCATTTCGGCTGGTTCTTCGTCGTGTTCGGCGCCTTCGTCATCGTCGGCGCCGGCAATGCGGTGAACCTCACCGACGGCCTCGACGGCCTCGCCATCGTCCCCGTGATGATCGCGACCGCGAGCTTTGCGATGATCGCTTATCTCGCCGGCAACGCGGTGTTCGCAGACTATCTCCAGATCAAATATGTCGCGGGCACCGGCGAGCTTGCGGTGCTCTGCGGCGCGCTGCTCGGCGCCGGTCTCGGCTTCCTCTGGTTCAATGCCCCACCCGCTTCGATCTTCATGGGCGACACCGGCTCGCTCGCGCTCGGCGGCATGCTCGGCGCGATCGCTGTCGCGGTGAAGCACGAGATCGTGCTCGCGGTGATCGGCGGCCTGTTCGTGCTGGAGGCGGTCTCCGTCATCGTGCAGGTGGTGTCGTTCAAGTTCACCGGAAAGCGCATCTTCCGGATGGCGCCGATCCACCACCATTTCGAGCAGCTCGGCTGGACCGAACCGCAAATCGTGATCCGGTTCTGGATCATCTCGGTGATGCTGGCGCTCGCCGGTCTATCGACGCTGAAGCTGCGCTGATGATGGCGTCTGCCCAGGATCGTCATTCCGGACGACGCGAAGCGGCGATCCGGAATCTCGAGGTTCCGGGTTCTCGATTCGGGAGCCCCGGAACGACGGAGACGAAATCATCATGATCCCCATCACATCCTTCGCCGGCAAGACGGTCGCCGTGTTCGGGCTCGGCGGCTCGGGACTCGCCTCCTGCCACGCGCTGAAGGCGGGTGGCGCCGAGGTGATCGGCGCCGACGACAACACCGAGAACGTCGCCAAGGCGGCGCAGGCCGGTTTCATCACCGCTGACTTGCGCAACGTCTCCTGGGCCAATTTCGCCGCCCTCGTGCTCGCGCCCGGCGTGCCGCTGACCCATCCCGTGCCGCACTGGAGCGTGCTGAGAGCGCGCGAAGCGGGCGTCGAGGTGATCGGGGATATCGAGCTGTTCTGCCGCGAGCGCCGCCGCCACGCGCCGGACGCGCCGTTCGTCGCCGTCACCGGCACCAACGGCAAGTCGACCACGACGGCGCTGATCGCGCATCTGACCAAGGTCGCCGGCTACGATACCCAGATGGGCGGCAACATCGGCACTGCGATCCTGTCGCTGGAGCCGCCGCGCATGGGCCGCGTCCACGTCATTGAGATGTCGTCCTACCAGATCGACCTCACGCCCTCGCTCGATCCCACGGTCGGCATTCTGCTCAATGTCAGCGAGGATCATATCGACCGTCACGGCACCGTCGAGCACTACGCAGCAGTGAAGGAGCGCCTCGTCGCCGGCGTGCAGGCCGGCGGCACGTCGATCGTCGGCGTCGACGACGGCTATTGCCGTGACATCGCCGACCGGCTCGACCGCGCCGGCAAGAACGTGGTGCGCATTTCCGTCAGGAACCCGCTCGCCTCCGGCATCCATGTCGAGCACGGCACCATCGTGCGCACCGCCGGCGGCGCGCGCAACGAGGTCGCAAAGCTGGGCGGCATCGGTTCGCTGCGCGGCCAGCACAATGCGCAGAACGCGGCTTGCGCGGCCGCTGCCGCGCTCGCGATGGGCATCAGCCTCGATCTGCTGCAGAACGGCCTGCGCAGCTTTCCCGGCCTTGCGCATCGCATGGAGCAGGTCGGCCGCCGCAGCAACGTGCTGTTCGTCAACGATTCCAAGGGCACCAACGCGGATGCCACAGCGCATGCGTTGTCGTCCTTCTCCGACATCTTCTGGATCGCCGGCGGCAAGCCGAAGGCCGGCGGCATCACTGGCCTCACCGGCTTCTTCCCGCGCATCCGAAAAGCCTATCTGATCGGGGAGGCCGCGCAGGAGTTTTCGGGGACGCTGGGCAGCGAGGTCGCGCACGAGATCAGCCGGACGCTGGACGTCGCCGTCGAGCACGCCGCGCGCGATGCGGAGGCGTCAGGGCTCGCCGACGCTGTCGTGCTGCTGTCGCCCGCCTGCGCGTCGTTCGACCAGTATCGCAACTTCGAGATCCGCGGCACCAAGTTCCGCGAGCTGGTGCAGGCGCTGCCGGGAGTGAAGCCGCTGGTGTGAGGGCCTCTCGTGTCCCGGACGCGCGTAGCGCGAGCCGGGACCTAGGAGCCACGATGGGCCCGCGGCTCTGCAGCGCATCACTGCGTGCTGCGGTGCGCCCGGGGCACGAGACTCTTCAAAACTTGAACGTTTCCTTAACCCCCCGGTAACCAACCTCGGCGACCAATGGACGGACCTCTGTCCGAAAGCGGCCGCCCATGCTCTCCCGTGAAGAACGCACCCCCTTTTCCGAGTGGTGGTGGACCGTCGACAAGCCGCTGATGGGCGCGATCCTGGCCTTGATGCTCACCGGCGTGATCCTGTCGCTGGCGGCGAGTCCGCCGGTTGCGACCCGCATCGGGCTCGATCCGTTCCATTTCTTCAGCCGCCACGTGATGTTCCTGCTCCCGTCCTGCCTGGTGCTGCTCGGGGTCTCCTTCCTGTCGCCACGGTCGATCCGGCGGAGCGCGCTGATCATCTTCACCGTCAGCATCATCCTGATCGTGGTGACGCTCGCGATCGGCCCCGAGGTGAAGGGCTCGCGACGCTGGATCACGCTGCTCGGCGTCAACATCCAGGCCTCCGAGATCGCCAAGCCGTCCTTCGTCGTCATCGCCGCCTGGCTGTTCGCGGAATCCACCAAGCGGCCGGAGATGCCGGCGACCTCGATGGCGTTGGTGCTGCTGTTGATGCTGGTCTCGCTCTTGGTCATGGAGCCGGATTTCGGCCAGACCATGCTGATCTTGATGGTGTGGGGCTCGCTGTTCTTCATCGCAGGCATGCGCATGATCTGGGTGTTCGGCCTTGCGGGCGCCGCCGCCGCCGGCCTGTTCAGCGCCTATCTCTTTGTTCCTCACGTGGCAGGACGCATCAAGCGCTTCATGAATCCGGCCTCCGGCGATACCTTCCAGGTCGATACCGCCATGGAAGCCTTCTACAATGGCGGCTGGTTCGGCCTCGGGCCGGGCGAGGGCATCGCAAAGCGCAGCCTGCCGGACAGTCACACCGATTTCGTGTTCGCGGTCGCCGCCGAAGAGTTCGGCATCATCCTGTGCCTTGCGATGCTGGCGCTGTTCGCCTTCGTCGTGATCCGTACGCTGTCGCGCGCTTATGCCAATGAGGACATGTTCTCGCGCTTCGCTGCCTCGGGTCTTGCGATCCTGTTCGGCGTGCAGGCGGCGATCAACATGTCGGTGAACCTCCAGCTCGTCCCCGCCAAGGGCATGACGCTGCCGTTCATCTCGTACGGCGGTTCCTCGATCGTGTCGCTCGCCTACGGCGTCGGCATGATGCTCGCGCTGACGCGGCTGCGCCCGCGCACCGAGGTCGAGGCCAGCGGCCGCGCCGAGGCGATGCGCAGCTACGCGTGAACTCTCGTGTCCCGGACAAGCGAAGCGCCGATCCGGGACCCAGAACGCCGCAACCAATGGGCCCCGGTTCAGCAGCGCACCACGCTGCCAAGGGCAGCGTGCTGCGCTGCGCCCGGGGCACGGACACTTTCTTGCGGCGCTCGCAATGACGAAAAACTCGCTGTAAAACGCCTCCACCATGGACACTTCCCCCCTGATTCTTCTCGCCGCGGGTGGCACCGGCGGCCATCTGTTTCCGGCCGAGGCGCTCGGCGTCGAGTTGATCCGGCGCGGCTTTCGCGTCCGTCTCGTCACCGACGAGCGCGCGCTGCGCTATAGCGGGCTGTTCAGCAAGGACATGATCGATGTCGTCGCCAGCGAGACTGCGCGCGGCCGCAATCCGTTTCAGCTAGCTTATGCCGGCCTCACCCTCGCTACCGGCACGCTGTCTGCGTATCGCCTGATCAAGCGGTTGAAGCCGGTCGCCATCGTCGGTTTCGGCGGCTATCCGACACTGCCGCCGCTGGTCGCGGCGAAGCTTGCAGGCGTGCCCGGCATCATCCACGACGCCAATGCCGTGCTCGGCCGCGCCAACCGGTTTCTGTCGAGCCGCGTCCGCGCCATCGCGACGTCGTTGCCCGGCGTGCTCGATCGCGATCCGGCCCTGGCGGGCAAGACCACGACCGTCGGCACGCCGATGCGCCCGGCGATCCTCGCCGCAGCCGCCGTGCCGTATGTCGCGCCCGAGGTGAACGGCCCGCTGCGGCTGCTCGTCGTCGGCGGCAGCCAGGGTGCGCGCATCATGGCCGACATCGTGCCGGGCGCGATCGAGCGGCTGGAGTCGTCGTTGTGGAGCCGGCTGATCCTGACCCAGCAGGTCCGCGACGAGGACATGACGCGCGTGCGTGCGGTCTACGGCAAGCTCAAGATCAAGGCGGAGCTCGCACCGTTCTTCACCGATCTGCCGGCGCGGCTTGCGTCCAACCATCTGGTGGTGTCGCGCTCCGGCGCCGGCACGGTGGCCGAGCTCGCCGCGATCGGCCGGCCCTCGATCCTGGTGCCGCTGCCGGGCTCGATCGACCAGGACCAGTTTGCCAATGCCGGCGTGCTGGCCAAGGTCGACGGCGCGATCCGCATCCCCCAGACCGAGTTCACCTCGGATCGTCTTGCGTCCGAGATTTCCGCTTTCGCCGCCGAGCCCGCGCGACTTGCCGCCATGGCTGCCGCGGCGAAAGGGGCCGGCCGGCTCGATGCCGCCCAGCGGTTGGCCGATCTGGTGGTCAAAGTCGCTGGAATCTGACGCCTGTTCCGCCCCGGAATGGCCAAAAAAGCCCCTTGTCATGCCCCGCGAAAGCGGGGCATCCAGTACATGACGCAGCTTGATTTGAATCTCAGGCGTCGCGGAATACTGGATCGTCCGCCTTCGCGGACGATGACCCCAAGGAAACCACATGAGACTGCCGCGCGAGATCGGACCCATCCACTTCGTCGGGATCGGCGGGATCGGCATGAGCGGCATCGCCGAGGTGCTGGTCAATCTCGGCTACACTGTGCAGGGCTCTGATGCCGCCGACAATTACAATCTCGACCGTCTGCGCAAGAAGGGCGCGAAGGTTTCGGTCGGCCACAAGGCCGAGAATGTCGACGGCGCCGAGGTCGTCGTGGTCTCCACCGCGATCAAGCGCGACAATCCGGAACTGATCGCGGCGCGCGAGCGCCGCATTCCCGTGGTGCGCCGTGCCGAGATGCTGGCCGAGCTGATGCGGCTCAAGAGCTGCGTCGCGATTGCCGGCACCCACGGCAAGACCACGACGACCACGATGGTCGCAACCCTGCTCGACGCCGGCGGGCTCGATCCGACCGTGATCAACGGCGGCATCATCAACGCCTATGGATCCAACGCGCGTCTCGGCGCCGGCGACTGGATGGTGGTGGAAGCCGACGAGAGCGACGGCACGTTCTTGAAGCTGCCGACAGACGTGGCGATCGTCACCAACGTCGACCCCGAGCATCTCGACCACTTCAAGACCTTCGACGCCGTGCAGGACGCGTTCCGAAACTTCGTCGAGAACCTGCCGTTCTACGGCTTTGCCGTGATGTGCATCGATCATCCCGTGGTGCAGAGCCTCGTCGGCAAGATCGAGGATCGACGCATCATCACCTACGGCGAGAATCCGCAGGCGGACGCGCGGCTGTTCGACCTCACACCGATGGGTGGCGGATCAAAATTCAAGGTCGCGTTTCGCGATCGCAAAACGGGTGCGGTGCATGAGATCCCAGATTTGATGCTGCCGATGCCGGGCCGTCACAATGCCTCGAACGCAACGGCTGCGATCGCGGTCGCGCGCGAGCTCGGTGTCTCCGATGACGCGATCCGGAAAGCGATCGCCGGCTTCGGCGGCGTCAAGCGCCGCTTCACCAAAACCGGTGATTGGAACGGCGTCACCGTGATCGACGATTACGGTCATCACCCCGTGGAGATCGCGGCTGTGCTGAAGGCAGCGCGGGAATCCACCAACGGCAAGATCATCGCCGTGGTGCAGCCGCATCGCTATACCCGTCTGCAATCGCTGTTCGAGGAATTCTGCACCTGCTTCAATGACGCCGACGCGGTGGTCGTCGCCGACGTCTATGCCGCGGGCGAAGCGCCGATCGACGGCGTCGACCGGGATCATTTCGTCTCGGGCCTGCGCGCGCATGGACATCGCGAGGTGCTGCCGCTGCCGGCGGCGACGGAGCTCGCGGGTATCGTCAAGGGATTGGCAAAGTCCGGCGATCTCGTCGTGTGCCTTGGCGCGGGCAACATCACGCAATGGGCGTATGCATTGCCGGATCAGTTGAAGGCGCTGGGGTAGGGCGGTGAGCTTCCCCGACATCACCCCCACACTCAAAGCCGCGATGCCTAACCTTCGCGGTCGGCTGCTCGCCAACCAGTCGCTCGCCGAGCTCACCTGGTTTCGCGTCGGCGGTCCGGCGCAGGTGCTGTTCACGCCGGCGGACGAGGACGATCTCGCTTATTTCCTCGCGCATCTCGCATCCGACATCCCCGTCTATGTCGTCGGCGTCGGCTCGAACCTGATCGTGCGCGACGGCGGCATTGCCGGCGTGGTGATCCGCCTTGCGCCGCGCGCCTTTGGCGATGCGGCCGCGGACGGCGACATCGTCACCGCCGGCGCTGCCGCGCTCGACAAGCGTGTGGCGGAAGTCGCGGCAAGTGCCAATATCGGCGGGCTCGAATTCTATTTCGGCATTCCCGGCACGATCGGCGGCGCGCTGCGCATGAACGCGGGGGCCAATGGCGGCGAAACCAAGGACGTGCTGATCGAGGCGTGCGGCGTGGCGCGCGACGGCACCCGGCATCTCTTCTCCAACGCCGACATGAAGTTCGTCTATCGCAATAGCGGCGTCGATCCCTCCATCATCTTCACCTCCGCGCGCTTCCGCGGCGAGATCAGGGATGCCGAGGCGATCCGCGCGCGGATGGCGGAGGTGCAGACCCACCGCGAGACCGCGCAGCCGATCCGCGAGAAGACTGGTGGATCGACCTTCAAGAACCCGCCCGGCCATTCCGCCTGGAAGCTGGTGGACGCCGCCGGCTGCCGGGGCTTGCGCGTCGGCGGCGCGCAGGTCTCGGAGATGCACTGCAATTTCCTGATCAACACCGGCGATGCCACGGCGCATGACATCGAGACGTTGGGCGAGACCGTGCGCGAACGCGTGAAGGCGAATTCCGGAATAGAGCTACACTGGGAAATCAAGCGGATCGGGGTTCCTATTAACAGTCATTCCGGGGCGATGCGTTAGCATCGAACCCGGAATCTCGAGATTCCGGGTCTGGTGCTTGCGCACCATCCCGGAATGACGAAATGCGAGGACACATGCGCATCACCATCCTCTTCGGCGGCTCCAACCGCGAGCGTCTGGTTTCGGTCGCCTCGGCTCAGGCGCTGCATCAGGCGCTGCCCGAGGCCGATCTCTGGTGGTGGGACGTCGAGGACAAGGTGCATGTGGTGCAGTCGAAACAGCTGCTCGAACATGCCCGCCCGTTCGAGGACGAATTCAAGCCCGGCACGACAGGCATTCCGCTGGCGCAGGCGCTCGACCAGGCCAAGGCCGAAGGCCGCGTGCTGGTGCTCGGCCTGCATGGCGGGAGCGCGGAGAACGGCGAATTGCAGGTGATGTGCGAGGCGCGCGGCGTGCCGTTCACCGGATCGGGCTCGGCCTCCTCGCATCTCGCCTTCGACAAGATCGCGGCCAAGCGTTTTGCCGCGCTCGGCGGCGTGACGCCGCCGGCCAACATTGCGCTCGAGGCCATTGACGAAGCCTTCGCCGAATATGGCCGGCTGATCGCAAAGCCCGCGCGCGACGGCTCGAGCTACGGCCTGATCTTCGTCAACGCCAAGCAGGATCTCATCGCCGTCCGCAACGCGGCCAAGCATGAAGAATATGTGATCGAGCCCTACATCGCCGGCGTCGAGGCCACTTGCGGCGTGCTGGAGCGCACCGACGGCTCGATCGTCTCGCTGCCGCCGATCGAGATCATTCCGGGCGAGGGCAATTTCGACTACGCGGCAAAATATCTTTTGAAGTCGACCCAGGAGATCTGTCCCGGCCGGTTCGCGCCCGAGATCACTGCCGCGCTGAAGGAGCAGGCGATGCTGGCGCACCGGGCGATGTCCTGCACCGGCTATTCCCGCTCGGACTTCATCGTCTCGGAGAAGGGCCTCGTCTATCTCGAGACCAACACGCTGCCCGGGCTGACCAAGTCTTCGCTCTACCCCAAGGCGCTGAAAGCCGAAGGCATCGCGTTCGTCGACTTCCTGCGCGGCCTGGTCGAGCTCGCCGGGCGGGGTGTGCGAAAATAATTAGGACTGGTTAACGGCCAAACAGCCGAAATGGGCCGGTTTGGGGGCCAAATCCGGTAAATTGCCGGAGATCGCGGCACAAATGCCTCACATCGTGGGGCAAAAAGCATCCCGCGTTAACGAATTTTACCTTTTGTTTACCAGGACAGCCGAAGGTTAACGCTGGCGGCGCATATGGCGTTTTGGCTGCCGGCGCGTGAGCTGTCCTGGGTGATGTCACCTCCAGCGAACGCTTTGAACGGGAGAGGTTTCTTCTGCTGAAGACCAGCACCCGGCCCGGCAAGTCCGAGACGTCATGTTCGCCAGGACCCGCGCGATGTTGCGGGCTAACTGTTGACGAGTTCGTGCAATGGATGGTGCAGGAAGCCTCACTCGGTCGCTTTTCAGATCGCTGAGGCCCCAAGCTGACCTGAAGGCGGCCGCTATCGGAGCGGTCGTGCTTCTGCGCGAGTGGGTGCAGGACAAGCGAGCCGAGGCGCGCGCTGCCGCCCAGGACAAGATCAGGACCAAGGAGGCCAAGCAGCTCGTCGAGCGCGAGCCTCCGCCGCGCGTGGTCGCGCTGGTCGAGCGCTATCTGCCGCGCCGGGTCGGGATCACCATGACTGCGCTGCTGCTGCTCGGCAGCTGCGGCTTCGGCATCGTCAAGGGCGGCCATCTCCAGGATTTCATCACCGCGGTCAGCGATGCCCGCAACGCGCTGGCCAATTCCGCCGGCTTCCGCATCACCTCGGTCGCGATCAACGGCCGCAAGCAGCTCACCCAGGACGAGATCCTCGCGATCGGCGGCGTCAGCGGCCGTTCCTCGCTGCTGTTCCTCGACGCCGACGCCGTGCGCGACAAGCTCAAGGCCAATCCCTGGATCGCGGATGCGACCGTGCTGAAGCTCTATCCGGGCCGGCTGATGATCGACATCACCGAGCGCCAGGCCTTCGCGCTGTGGCAGGAGGCCGGCCGGCTTTCCGTGATCGCCGACGACGGCGCCGTGCTCGAACCCTATGTCTCGCGCCGCTTCCTGTCGCTGCCGCTCGTGGTCGGCAAGGGCGCCGACACCCAGGCGCGCGATTTCCTGGCGCTGTTGGCGCGCTATCCGCAGATCAATTCGGTGACCAAGGCCGCGATCTATGTCGGCGAGCGGCGCTGGAATCTGCGGCTCAAGGACGGTCTCGACATCCGCCTGCCCGAGCAGGACGTCGGCAATGCGCTGGCGATGCTGTCCCGGCTCGACAAGGAGGACAGGCTGTTCTCCCGCGACATCGTTGCCATCGATCTGCGCCTGCCCGATCGCCTGGTGGTACAGCTGTCCGACGACGCCGCCAAGGCGCGCGAGGAGCAGTTCAAGGACAAGAAGAAGAAAAAGGCCGGGGACGCCGCATGACCGGTCTTGATCGCACCCAGACGCCGAAGACGCGCCCGATGCCGCACAAGCGCGGCGGCCTCGTCGCCTGCCTCGACATCGGCACCAGCAAGATCGCCTGCATGATCGCGCGGCTGAAGCCGTCGCCGCCGAGCGACGCGCTGCGCGGCCGCACCCATGCGGTGGAGCTGATCGGCTACAGCCAGATCCAGTCGCGCGGCATGAAGGCCGGCGCGGTGATCGATCTTGCCGAATGCGAGCAGGCGGTGCGCCAGGCTGTCGGTCTCGCCGAGAAAATGGCCAAGGTGCGGGTCGATTCCGTGCTGCTGTCGGTCGCCGGCGGCCGGCTCGCCGGCCAGCTGGTCGAAGCCGCCGCCGACATCCGCGGCGGCGCCGTGACGCCGGCCGATGTCAGCCGCGTCACCTCCACCGGCATGCGCCACGCCACCGGCGAGGGCCGCACCGTGCTGCACGCGCTGCCGGTCGGCTACACGCTCGACGGCGTCAAGGGCATCCGCGATCCCCGCGGCATGGTCGCGCATCAGTTCGGCGTCGACATGAACGTCGTCACCTGCGACGCCACGGTGGCGCGCAACCTCATGCTGGCGGTGGAGCGCTGCCACATCAACGTCGAAGCCATGGCGGCGAGCCCCTATGTGGCCGGACTTTCCGTGCTGACCGATGACGAGGCCGATCTCGGCGCCGCCGTGGTCGAGATGGGTGCAGGCACCACCACCATCGCGGTCTACTCCGGCGGCCGGTTCGTGCATGCGGCCGGTTTTGCGGTCGGCGGGCAACACATCACGATGGATCTCGCCCGCGGACTCTCCGCGACCATTGCCGATGCCGAGCGAATCAAGACCTTATACGGGACCGTCATCACCGGCGGATCGGACTCGCGTGAGCTGATGTCTGTACCGACAGCCGGTGACGAGCAGGATCTGCCGCAGATCGTCTCCCGCGCCACCATCGCCAACATCGTCAAGCACCGTGCCGAGGAAGTCTTCGAAATGGTTCGGGACAAGCTGAAGGATTCGCCCTTCGCCTCAGAGCCCAACGGCCGCGTCGTGCTCTCGGGCGGCGCTTCCCAGCTGACCGGCCTCGTCGAACTCGGCACCCAGATTCTCGGCCGGCCCGTGCGGGTCGGTCGCCCCCTCGGTTTCGGCCGGCTGCCCAACGAGGCGAAGAACGCCGCGTTCGCGGTGCCGGCCGGACTTCTCGTCTACCCGCAATATGTTCATCTCGAACATGTCGAACCGCGGCATACGCGGCAGCAGGTCAAGACAGGGACCGGCGGCTATCTCGGAAAGGTCGGACGATGGCTACGCGAGGGCTTTTGATGACTCATTTCCGCAAGTGTCGATTTTCACCAACTCCCGCGGCCACCGGCCGGGGCGAACCCACGCGCGCGTGATCGAGAGGCAACCATGACCATCAGCATCAATGTTCCTGATATTCACGAACTGAAGCCCCGGATCACCGTGTTCGGCGTCGGTGGCGCCGGTGGCAACGCCGTCAACAACATGATCACGGCGGGCCTCCAGGGCGTCGACTTCGTGGTCGCCAACACCGACGCGCAGGCGCTGACGATGTCGAAGGCGCAGCGCATCGTGCAGATGGGCACCGCCGTCACTCAAGGTCTCGGCGCAGGTTCGCAGCCGAACGTCGGCGCTGCCGCTGCGGAAGAGGTGATCGACGAGCTGCGCGACCATCTCTCGGGCGCCAACATGGTGTTCGTCACCGCCGGCATGGGCGGCGGCACCGGGACGGGTGCTGCTCCCGTCATCGCCAAGACCGCGCGCGACATGGGCATCCTCACCGTCGGTGTCGTGACCAAGCCCTTCCACTTCGAAGGCGGCCGCCGCATGCGCACCGCCGAAGCCGGCATCGCCGAGCTGCACAAGGTCGTGGACACGCTCCTAATCATCCCGAACCAGAACCTGTTCCGGGTCGCCAACGAGAAGACCACCTTTGCCGACGCCTTCGCGATGGCCGACCAGGTGCTCTATTCGGGCGTTGCCTGCATCACTGACCTGATGGTCAAGGAAGGCCTGATCAACCTCGACTTCGCTGACGTTCGCGCCGTCATGCGCGAGATGGGCAAGGCGATGATGGGCACGGGCGAAGCCTCCGGCGACAAGCGTGCGCTGACCGCCGCGGAGGCCGCGATCGCCAACCCGCTGATCGACGATAGCTCGATGAAGGGCGCCAAAGGCCTCCTCATCTCCATCACCGGTGGCAAGGACCTTACCCTCTTCGAGGTCGACGAAGCCGCGACCCGCATCCGCGAGGAAGTCGACCAGGACGCCAACATCATCGTCGGCGCGACCTTCGACGAAGCGCTCGACGGCCTGATCCGCGTCTCGGTCGTCGCCACCGGCATCGAGCAGGCGGCGATTGCCCGCAACAGCCAGGCGACTTCCGCACCGGTTGCCAATCCGGCGCCGCAGCAGGCTCCCGCGGCTCCGGCCGCGGCTGCCGAGAGCCGTCTCGCCGACCTGACCGCGCGCCTCCGTGCCGATAACCAGCGCCTGGCCGAACGGGCCCAGAAGCTGGAAGCGCAGATCCCGGCCACCGCGGCGGTCCCGGTTGCTGCCGCCCCCGCCGCGCCGCGTGCGAACGTCGAGCGCGCCGCGCTGGCCGCGATCGCCGCCGCGGTCTCGGACGTGCCGCAGGCACCGGCGCCGCAGACCTATGGCGACGTCACCGTGCGCCCGATCGCGCAGAAGCCGACCCTGTTCCCGGAGCCTGAGCAGGGCCCGATCGCGATGCAGGAGCCGATGACGCCCGAAAACTTCATCCCGCCGCAGGCCGAGCGCCCGCCGGTCCGTGCGCCGCGGATGCCGCGTCTCGAGGAACTGCCGATGCCGGCCCAGGCCGAGCTTCGCCAGGCCCGCGGCGAGGTCGAGGAAGAGACCCCGCAGAAGAGCCGGCTGTCGCTGCTCCAGCGCCTCGCCAATGTCGGCCTCGGCCGTCGCGACGAGGAGAGCGAGCCGCCGGTCGCCGCCCGCACCGCCGGTCCCGGGATGCCGCCGCTGCCCGACCGCCGCCCGCAGAAGACCGTGGCGCAACAAATCGCGGCCAGCGAGCCGGTATCGGAGTATGCGCGCCGTCCCGCGCCGCAGGGTCTGGACATGCATGGCCGCCCGGCACCTGTTGCGCCGGCGCCACAGGGCGACGACCATCTTGATATCCCGGCCTTCCTGCGGCGGCAGGCGACCTGAGGATTGTTACCATCAGGCAGACGAAAAGAGGTCCCGGCGAGAAGCTTGCCGGGACCTTTCCTTTTCTCCCGTGCATGCCTGGATTGTGCAGCCAAACAACTGATTTTAAATCATTAATTACGTAGTCGGTGGTTCATTAAAGCCGCCGATAACGGCCCAAAACCCAAAGCTAATTTGGTTAAGCCTTGGCGCGAATACGGCAGGTTTGGGGTAACAATCGGTAAAAAAGCGTGAGTTGGCGCTGTTTGAGGCAGCAACTATGGTTTGCCGTGACTTGGGGATACGGAGATTCGCAACCGTCGGCGCTGGCCGGCCGAGCGGGTCTAGTATAAGTCGCAGTGGGTCGTAGTGGGGCGGTTCCTGATGAAATTTAGCCGGCAAACAACGCTTCGTGCGCAAGCCACCGTGGCAGGCGTAGGCGTTCACTCCGGTCTTCCCGTGACTCTCACGCTCGGGCCTGCGCCTGTCGACGCAGGTTTTATTTTTGTCCGCACCGGCCTTGAGGGAAGTGACCGCGAAGTCCAGGCGACCGCCGAGCAGGTGATCGCGACCGATTTCGCCACCGTCCTCGGCGATCGCAGTGGTCCTTTGGTGTCGACTGCAGAGCATGTGCTTGCTGCGCTGCGGGGGATGGGCGTCGACAACGCCACCATCGAGATCGACGGGCCGGAAGTGCCGATCATGGACGGCAGCGCCGCAGCCTTCATCGCCGCGATCGACCAGGCCGGTATCGTCACCCAGCCGGCGCAGCGCCGCTTCATCCAGGTTTTGAAGCCGGTCTCGGTCAAGATCGGCGACTCCTTCGGCGAGATCCGGCCCTATGCCAACGGCTTCCGTGCCGAAGTCGAGATCGATTTCACCAATCCCGTCATCGGCCAGCAGAGCTATTCCTTCGAGCTCAGCCCGGAACGCTTCCGCCGCGAAGTCGGCCGCGCCCGCACCTTCGGCCAGATGTGCGATGTCGCCCGTCTCTGGAGCGCGGGCTACGCGCTCGGCGCCTCCTTCGACAATACTGTCGTGTTCGACGACGAGCGGCTCCTGAACACCGAAGGCCTGCGCTACTCCGACGAATGCGCCCGCCACAAGGTGCTGGACGTGATCGGTGACCTCGCGCTGGCGGGCCTGCCGCTGCTCGGCGCCTATCATTCGGTTCGCGGCGGTCACAAGCTCAACCATGCCGTCCTGAGCGCGCTGCTCGCCGATCGAACGGCTTGGCGCGTCATCGAGGGCGAGGCGGCTCGCCGCACCACGCGCCCGCTGGGCGAAGTCGGTGGCGGTATCGTCGGCGGCCGGATCGCGGCGGCCTACGGACCGGACGTGTCCTGAACAAACCGCTGTCGCAGGTGCGCGACTGCCTTCTCCCCGGGAAACTCCTGGTAACCATGATCGGCTAGCATTGCGGCAATTTCGCCTTAATCCGGGCGGAATGCCTGCCTATCGGGTGGGCTAGCGATCGTTTTCGGTTACTCCTGCGTGGTCGCATGGCAGGCACCACGGTCACATTTCGCGCCCATGACCGGGTTCATGGGCTGGCGGGCACCGCATCACAGGGCGTCAGGTCTTAAATTCATGTCGGCACAGCGTACGACGCGCGGATATCTCTCGGTCTCGTCTGGCGCCCGCGGGCTGCTCCACGCCGCCACCTTCGTCCTGCTCGCGCTGCCGCTGGCCGGCTGCGGCACCGGCGGGCTCTGGGATAAGTTCACCGCCAAGGACGACACCTTCGTCGAGGAGCCCGCCGACAAGATCTACAATGAGGGCCTGTACCTCATGAACGAGAAGAAGGACATGAAGGCGGCGAACAAGAAGTTCGAAGAGGTCGACCGCCAGCATCCTTATTCCGACTGGGCCCGCAAATCGCTGCTGATGTCGGCCTACGCCTCCTACCAGGGCGGCGACTATGACGGCTGCATCGGCGCCGCCACCCGCTACGTCACCCTGCATCCCGGCAGCCCGGACGCGGCCTATGCGCAGTACCTGATCGCCGCCTCCCATTATGACCAGATTCCGGACGTCAGCCGCGACCAGGCCCGCACCGAGAAGGCGATCGCCGCGCTGGAGGAGGTGGTGCGCAAATATCCGAACTCGGAATATGCGACCTCGGCCAAGGCCAAGATCGAGGGTGCGCGCGACCAACTCGCCGGCAAGGAGATGAGCGTCGGCCGTTACTACGCGCAGAAGCGCGACTACACTGCGGCGATCAACCGCTACAAGACCGTCGTGACGCAGTACCAGACCACGCGCCACGTCGAGGAGGCGCTATTCCGCCTCACCGAGGCCTATATGGCGATCGGCATCGTCGGCGAGGCGCAGACCGCGGCCGCCGTGCTCGGCCACAATTTTCCTGACAGCCGCTGGTACAAGGACGCCTATAATCTTGTAAAATCGGGCGGTCTCGAACCGAGCGAGAATCAGGGGTCCTGGATCAGCCGGACCTTCAAGAAGATAGGTCTGTAGGTCCTCGGCTAGGAAATCTGGTTCCATGCTGGCGCGTCTGTCGATCCGTGACATCGTCCTGATCGAACGGCTCGATATCGAATTCGCCACCGGCCTTGCGGTTTTGACCGGCGAGACCGGTGCGGGCAAATCCATCCTGCTCGATGCCTTTGCGCTGGCCCTCGGCGGCCGCGGCGACGCCGGCCTCGTGCGTCACGGCGCCGAGCAGGGGCAGGTCACCGCCGTCTTCGATATCGCCAAGAATCACCCAGCGGCAAAAATCCTTGCCGAGAACGGCCTTGAGGACACCGGCGAGATGATTCTCCGCCGGGTGCAGCTCGCCGACGGCCGCACCCGCGCCTTCATCAACGACCAGTCGATCAGCGTGCAGACGCTGAAGGCGGTCGGTGCCGCCTTGGTCGAGATCCACGGTCAGCACGACGAGCGCGCGCTGGTCGATGCCGCCACTCACCGCCGCCTGCTCGACGCCTTTGCCGGGCTGGAGAAGGACGTCGGCGCCGTCGAATCGCTCTGGGAGGCCCGCCGCACCGCCAACACCGCGCTGGAAGCGCACCGCGCCGGCATGGAGCGCGCCGCGCGCGAGGCCGACTATCTGCGCCATGCCTCCGACGAATTGAAGCAGCTCGCGCCCAAGGACGGCGAGGAGACCGCGCTGGCCTCGCGCCGCACCACCATGATGCAGGGCGAGAAGATCGCCTCCGATCTGCGCGAGGCGCAGGAGGCGGTCGGCGGCAATCATTCGCCGGTTGCGGCGCTGTCAGCCGCAGTCCGCCGGCTGGAGCGCCGCGGCGTGAACTCGCCGGCGCTGGTCGAGCCTGCCGTGCGGGCGATCGACGCCGCGATCAACGCGCTGGAGGAGGCCGATCAGCATCTCCAGGCCGCGCTTGCCGCGACCGATTTCGACCCGGCCGAGCTCGAACGCATCGAGGAACGGCTGTTCGCACTTCGCGCCGCCTCGCGCAAATATTCGACACCGGTCGATGGACTCGCTGCGTTGGCCGCCAAATATGCCGCCGACGTCGTGCTGATCGACGCCGGCGCCTCGCAGCTCAAGAAGCTGGAGCAGGCCGCGATCGAGGCCGATTCGCGCTATGCGGCTGCCGCCAAGAAGCTGTCGTTGGCGCGACAGAAATCCGCGGAGAAGCTCAACAAGGCCGTCAATGCCGAGCTGGCCCCGCTCAAGCTCGAACGCGCCAAGTTCATGACCCAGGTCGACACCGACGAGGCCGCGCCAGGCCCGCAGGGTTTCGACCGGGTCGAGTTCTGGGTGCAGACCAATCCGGGCACGAGGCCGGGACCGCTGATGAAGGTCGCCTCCGGCGGCGAGTTGTCGCGCTTCCTCCTGGCGCTCAAGGTCGTACTGTCCGACCGCGGCTCGGCGCCGACCCTGGTCTTCGACGAGATCGACACCGGCGTCGGCGGTGCGGTCGCGGACGCCATCGGCGCGCGGCTGGCGCGCCTTGCCGGCAAGGTGCAGGTGATGGCCGTGACCCATGCCCCGCAGGTCGCCGCCCGCGCCGACCAGCATTTGCTGATCTCCAAGGATGCGCTTGACAAGGGCAAGCGCGTCGCCACCCGCGTCAACGCGCTCGCCGCCGATCATCGCCGCGAGGAAATCGCCCGCATGCTCGCCGGCGCCGAGATCACCGCGGAGGCGAGGGCGGCCGCGGAGAGGTTGCTCAAGGCGGCGACGGCATAGGCTTCCGTGTCCCGGACGCGCGCAGCGCGAGCCGGGACCCAGAACGTCGCGACATGGGCCCCGGCTCTGCAGCGCAGCGCTGAAGAAGCGCTGCGCTGCGTCCGGGGCACGAGATTTCCACACGCCTTTACCGTGCTACCCCCTCCGTCGTATCCAAGCACCATGGCAAGAGCAGCAAAATCCCAGGCAAGGCCGCCGCTTCGCGACGTCACTGAACTCACCAAGGCGCAGGCCAAGGTCGAGCACACGCGGCTTGCGCTCGAGCTCGAAGAGCACGACCGCCGCTACTATCAGGAGGACGCGCCGACCATCACCGACGCCGAGTACGATGCGCTACGCCAGCGCTTCAACGCGATCGAGAAGCGCTTTCCGGAATTCGTCAGCGCGGACTCGCCCTCGCAGAAGGTCGGCGCCGCGCCGTCGGGACGGTTCAGGAAGGTGCGTCACTCGCTTCCCATGTTGTCGCTCGACAACGCCTTTGCCGAAGAGGACGTGCGCGACTTCGTCGGCCGCATCGTGCGCTTCCTGAAGCTCGACGACGGCAAGGTCGATTTCTCCGCCGAGCCGAAGATCGATGGCCTGTCGATGTCGCTGCGCTACGAGGGCGGCGAGCTCGTCACCGCGGCGACGCGCGGCGATGGGGCGGAAGGCGAGGACGTCACCGCCAACATCCGCACGCTCGAAGACGTGCCGCAGAAGCTGAAGGGGCGCAACATCCCCGACATCTGCGAGGTGCGCGGCGAGGTCTACATGACCAAGAAGGCGTTCCTCGCGCTCAACGAGCGGCAGAAGGCCGCCGGCGACACCATCTTCGCCAATCCGCGCAACTCGGCCGCGGGCTCGCTGCGGCAGAAGGACCCGAACATCACCGCCTCGCGTCCGCTCGGCTTCTTCGCCTATGCCTGGGGCGAGATGAGCGCGATGCCCGAGGGCACGCAGAGCGGCATGATCGGCTGGTTCGAACGCTGCGGCTTCAAGACCAATCCGCTGACCAAGCTGTGCCACTCCGTCGAGGAGCTGCTCGCCTTCCATCATTCGATCGAGGAGCAGCGCGCACGGCTCGACTACGATATCGACGGCGTCGTCTACAAGGTCGACCGCATCGACTGGCAGGAGCGTCTCGGCTTCGTCTCGCGCACGCCCCGCTGGGGCATCGCGCACAAATTCCCGGCCGAGCGCGCCATGACGGTGCTACGCGACATCGAGATCCAGGTCGGGCGGACCGGCTCGTTCACGCCGGTCGGCAAGCTCGAGCCGGTCGGCGTCGGCGGCGTGATCGTGCAGAACGTCACGCTGCACAACGAGGACTACATCAGGGGTGTCGGCAACAAGGGCGAGGTGCTACGCGAGGGCCGCGACATCAGGATCGGTGACACCGTCGTGATCCAGCGTGCCGGCGACGTCATTCCGCAGGTGGTCGACGTCGTCCTCGACAAGCGGCCAAAGACCGCCAAGGAATTCCACTTCCCCAAGAAGTGCCCATGCCCGCTGCACACCGACGTCACGCGTGAGGAGACGGCGACCGGCGAGGAGGGCTCGCGCGCCCGCTGCACCGGCGAGTTCGCCTGCCCCTATCAGAAGATCGAGCACCTCAAGCTGTTCGTCTCGCGCCGCGCCTTCGACATCGATGGTCTCGGCGAAAAGCAGCTCCAGTATTTCTTCGATGAAGGATGGGTCAAGGAGCCCGCCGACATCTTCACGCTGGAGAAGCGCAATTCGAAACTGAAGCTCGAGGAGATCGAAGGCTACGGCGCGACCTCGGTGCGCAACCTATTCGGCGCGATCGAGAGCCGGCGCAGGATCGCGCTGGAGCGCTTCGTCTATGCGCTCGGCATGCGCCATGTCGGCGAGACCACTGCGCTGGCGCTGGCGCGCGGCTACGGCTCCTGGGACGCGTTCCACGATGCCTGTCTCAAGGTCGCCAAGGGCGACGAGGAGGCGATGGCGGAGATGGATGCGCTCGACCAGATCGGCGACACCGTGATCAAGAGCATCGCCGATTATTTCGGCGAGAGCCACAATCGCGGCATCGTCGAGCGGCTGACGAAAGAGGTCGAGATCATCGACGCCGAGAAGCCGAAGAGCAACTCGGCGGTGGCCGGCAAGACGGTGGTGTTCACCGGCTCGCTGGAGAAGATGACGCGCGACGAGGCCAAGGCGACCGCGGAGCGTCTGGGCGCGAAAGTGTCAGGCTCGGTGTCGAAGAAGACCGATCTCGTCGTCGCCGGCCCCGGCGCCGGCTCGAAGCTCGCCGACGCGAACAAGCACGGGGTCAAGGTGCTGACCGAGGACGAGTGGCTAAAGCTGATCGGGGAGTGAGCTCACCCGTCATTGCGAGGAGCGAAGCGAGGAAGCAATCCAGACTGTCACCGCTGAGGTAGTCTGGATTGCTTCGCTTCGCTCGCAATGACGGCTGGGCACGCGCTTTGCGCCGCTCACATCATCCCGCTCTCTTCCCCTTCCGCCTGCTCGATCAATTCCTCGCTCACCATCACCTCGCGGCGGGGGACGACGAAGATCATCATGCAGGCACAGAGCAGCGAGATTGCCAGCACCGCCGAGATCAGCGGCAGCGTCGTTGCTGAATGGCCGCCCAGATAGGCGCCGAATTGCGACATCAGCGCGCCGATGCCCTGCTGGAGGAAGCCCATCGCGCCCGAGGCGGTGCCGGCCGCCTCGGGGCGGATGCTGATCGCGCCGGCGGCGGAGTTCGCCATCACAAAGGCATTGCCGAGCATCACGATCATCTGAGTGCCGAACAGCCAGAAGGGCGCCTCGTTCCATCCGGTCAAGCTCCAGACCAGGTTCAATAAGCTGCCGCAGAGCTGCAGGCCGAGCCCGAGCCAGATCAGCCGCTCCAGCGAGTGCCTGGGCGCAAAGCGTACGCAGAGGAGGTTGCCGACCAGATACGCAAAGCCGGTTGTTGCGAACCAGGCGCCGTATTCGGCGCTGGAGCGGCCCATCTGCGTCACCACGATGTAGGGGCCGCCGCCGGCGAAGGTGAAGATGATCTGCGAGGCCAGCACCTGGCACATCACGTAGCCGACGAAGGCGCGGTTGCGGATCAGAATGCCGACGTCGCGGCGAAAGCCGCTGCCGGGGGCGCGGGTGCGGCGCGTTTCCGGCAGCGCGATCGCGATACCGACGGCGACGGTGAGCGCGCCGATCGTGATGGCATAGGAGATCGCGCGCCAGCCGAACGCGGTCTCGATCAGGCCGCCGGTCAGCGGCGACACCATCTGTCCGATCATAAGCGCCGCAACCACGAGGCTGATCATCGAGGCGACGCGATCGCGCTCGTAGATGTCGCGGATGATGGCGCGGCTCACCACCATGCCGGCGGCACCGCCGAGCGCCTGGAAGAAGCGCGCGGCGATCAGCTGCGGCAGGGTCTGCGCGAAGATGCAGGCGACGCTGGCCGCGACCATCAGCGTCAGGCCGCCGAGCAGCACCGGGCGGCGGCCGAACCGGTCCGACAGCGGCCCCATGATCAGCTGCGACAGCGCGATGCCGACCATGTAGAGCGACACCGTCATCTGCGCGACCGAGATGTCGCTGCCGAAGGTCGTCGCCAGCACCGGCAGCGCCGGAACCAGCATGTAGAGCGAGATCGGCGCGATCCCGGTCATGGCGACCAGCAGCAGCAACACCATGCGCGAGGTCGCGATGCTCTTCGTCGCCGCGTCCGGCGGCCTGCTGATCATGCCATGCATAGATGTCCGTCTTTCGAATTCGAATCGACTGTAGCGTGCTCACGCAAGACGGATATCGGCGTTTCGGAATGCGGCTATTCGGATTCCGGGACGGTTATAATAACAGCGCGAGGGTGGCCGATTGATCGCGCGCCTCATTCCGCAAAAGCGGCGTCATCGCCTGCCTTGTGCGCGGTTGCGCACTGAGGCAGGCGATCCAGTGCGCCGCGGCCACTCCGCATACGTGTTCTACCTCTGGGAATACTGGATTCCGCCTTCGTGGAGAATGACAGCGATATGTGGAGAAGCAGCGTTGCGCTAATCGCGTAGTGCCATGCATCGTCCGGCAGGCGCGCTACGCCTTCAGCTCGGCCGTCGCCTGATCGAGCCATGCCTTCGTCGCCTCATCCAGCGCCGGCCGCACCTCGGCCCGTACGCGTGCATGATAGGCGTTGAGCCAGTCGAGCTCGCCACGGCTCAGCATTGCCACATCGATCAGCCGACGGTCGATCGGCGCCAGCGTCAATGTCTCGAACGCGTTCATCGGCTTCTCGGCGCCCTTGATGTCGGCTGCGACGACGAGCTCGAGATTTTCGATGCGGATGCCGAAGCCGTCGGTCTTGTAGTAGCCGGGCTCGTTGGAGAGGATCATGCCACGCTTCAGCGGCGTGGTGCCGAGCTTCGAGATGCGCGCGGGCCCTTCATGCACACTGAGGTAGCTGCCGACGCCGTGGCCGGTGCCGTGCTCGAAATCGACGCCGGCGGACCAGAGATATTGCCGCGCCAAGGTGTCGAGCTGCGCGCCCGTGGTGCCGTCGGGAAACACGGCGCGCGCGATCGCGATGTGCCCGCGCAGCACGCGGGTGAAGCGGTCGCGCATCTCTTCCGTCGGCTGCCCCACCGCCATGGTGCGGGTGACGTCGGTGGTGCCGTCTTCATATTGCGCGCCGGAATCGATCAGCAGGAGATCGCCGGGCGCGATGCGCCGGTTGCTCTTGCGGGTGACGCGGTAATGCACGATGGCGCCGTTGGGACCCGTGCCGGAGATGGTCGGGAACGAGACATCCTTCAGCGCGCCGGTGTCGCGGCGGAACGTCTCCAGCGCCTCGACGGCGTCGATCTCGGTGAGCTTGCCGCTTCCCGCCTCGCGGTCGATCCATGCGAGGAAACGCGCCAGCGCCACGGCGTCGCGCACATGGGCGGTTTTCGTGCCGGCGATCTCGGTCGCGTTCTTGATCGCTTTGAGCAGTGCGATCGGATCGTTGCCGCGCACCGGCTTGCCGCCGGCGCCTGCGATCAATCGGCTCAGCGCATCGGCTGCGGTGGCATTGTCGAGTGCGATGGCCACGCCGTTTCGAGCCAGCGCCATCAAGGTCGGCGCCATCGCGTCGGGCTCGCGTACGTCGGCGGACTGCTCGAGATGGTCGCGCGTCAGGTTCGAGAGCTTGCGGCGATCGATGAAGACGGTGGGGCGGCCGTCCTTCGGCACCAGCGCATAGGACAGCGGCAGCGGCGTGTGGGCGACGTCGGCGCCGCGGATGTTGAAGGTCCAGGCCACCGCATGGCTGTCGGACAGCACCAGTGCATCGACGCCCAGCTTGTCGATCTCCGTCCTGATCTGCGCGATCTTCGCGGCCTCGGCGATCCCCGCATATTGCAGGCCGTGGACAGCGACCGGGGCGAGCGGCGGCGGCGGCCGGTCCGGCCAGATCGCATCGACCGGATTGCTGTCGACGGCAACCAGCTCGGCGCCGGCCTTGGCGCAGGCAGCCGCGAGGCGCTCGGCTGCCGCAGAAGTGTGCAGCCACGGATCAAATCCTAGGCGGTCGCCGGCTTTTAGGTGCGCGGAAACCCAGCTCTCCGGCGGCGGATCGATCAGCGATTCCACCGCCCAGGCTTTTGCGTCGACCTGTTTGGCGGCCTGGATGGTGTAGCGGCCGTCGACGAACACCGCGGCCTCGTGCGTCAGCACCACGGCCACTCCCGCCGAGCCGGTAAAGCCGGTCAGCCAGGCGAGCCGCTCTTCCGACGGGGCCACATATTCGTTCTGCTGCTGATCGGCGCGTGGAACGACGAAGCCGGTCAGCTTGCGGCGGGCGAGCTCTTCACGGAGCGCGGCAAGGCGCGCCGTCAATGCGACGCCGGCCTCGGGCTCCTCGAACGTCTGGAAGTGCGCTTCGAACATGACGGGCTCAATCTAGGACCATGGGGATCGGTCCGCAATCCGGACGCAATTGCGCCGCATCTGGCATGGACTGTGCTTGAAAATGTGCCATTCGAATTGAGTGGAGTACAGGATGCAGCAGTTGCGCTTCGTCCGGATAACAGGGAAATTCGAGCAAGTGGTTCATCTCAACGGCGAGGGGACACACGATGCCAGCGTTCACGTTTGAAAAGATCACGCCGCCGGTCCGCCGCGCCCCGGCCGCAACACAGCCTGAGAAGCCGCGCGGCCTCATCAGCCAGATGATCGACCGTTTTGCCGAACGCCGCGCCAAGCGCGCCTTGCGGGGCAAGCGCGCGATGCAACGGGACGAGAAGCCGGCGAAGTAGGGCGGCAGCGATGCTGCCGCAAAGGCGCGAAGCGCCATGCCCACGGCCTTTCTCCAGCGGCGACAGATGGTGGGCACGCTTCGCTTGGCCCAACCTACGGCACCTCGCTCAATCCACCTTCCGCAGCAACAAGCTGCTCCAGCCTTCGATCCGCAGGTGCCTGAGCGGTACGAGGCCGCGTGCACGGTAGGCGGCGATCACGGCGGGCGCCTGGTGCGTGAGCAGGCCGGAGAGGATGACGCGCGCGCCAGGCGCAAGGTGCCGCGCCATTGGGCCGGCCAGTTGCCGGAGCGGGTTGGCAAGGATGTTGGCCAGCACCAAGTCGAACGGGCCGGATCTGGCAAAATCGGGGGCGACAAAGCCGGTCGCGCGGATCACCCGGACGCAGGTGCCGACTTCGTTCAGCGCCGCGTTCTCGGCCGCCACCCGCACCGAGGGCGGGTCGATGTCGGTGGCCAGCACCGCGCGATGCAGCGCCTTCGCCGCCGCGATGGCGAGCACGCCGGTCCCGGTGCCGAGGTCGAGAATGCTTCGCGGCTGGGAACTCTTAAGGACATGGTCAAGCAACAGTAAACAGCCGCGGGTGGTGCCGTGGTGGCCGGTGCCGAAGGCGAGGGCCGCCTCGATCTCGATCTTGAGCTTGTTCGGCGCGACGCGGTCGCGATCGTGGCTGCCATGCACGACGAAGCGTCCGGCCGGCACCGGGACGAGATCTTCCAGGCTTGCCTTGACCCAGTCCTTGGCCTCGACCGTGTCGAAGACGAGAGTCGCCGCGATCTCATTTCCTGCTGAAGTTGCAACGAGTTCGCGCAACAATTCCTGATCCGGCGCGTCGGCGAAATGCAGCGTGACGTCCCATTGTCCGTCGGGCCGCTCGAATGCGGCGACCGCCGCATCGCCCTCGAAGAATATCTCGGTGAGGACATCGACGACGCGCTTTGCCGAGGCCTCGTCGGCAATCGAAAAGCTGGCGCGGTGGGTGGGGGAAAGCTGCATCCTACGGTTCCCGTCACGTTCAATTTATGGAACTTTTGTTCCCAATTTTGCGTACAACTTGCAATTCGCCAATTAACCCGACTGAAGGCTGCGCCACCGTAGATTTGCGGATGTTGGGGCTGACCAACGCAGCTTGAAATGGAAACGGAGGCGAGTCTTGAAGTCCATGGTTTCGAAGTTCTGGTCCGATGAATCGGGGGCGACCGCGATCGAATACGGCCTGATTGCAGCCGGTATTGCGCTGGCGATCATCACTGTGGTGAACGGCCTCGGCAGCTCGATGAACGATAAGTTCGGTTCGATTAGCAGCTCCTTGAAGTAATTTCCGCCTCCGATTTCCAGCGGGGCACCTTTCTTCATAGACTCATTCGACAACCCGCCCGCTGGGGAAATGCCCCCTAGCGGGCGAGGTCGTTTTGAAGGCTGATTCTCACAAGAAAGCCACAGCCTGTCCCGTCCTTATGCCTGACGCTGTCCACGCCGTTATCCCGCCGGTCATCCCCAGCTTGTCCACGGCCTTTCAACAGGGGTTTGCCCGGCTTGCAGCGCGGGGGCCCGCCGGCGTGCCACAGCTTTGCCGGCGGCCTGTCCACAGCCCATCCACACACCTATCCACGGCTACCGAACAGCGAGCGGTGATCCCTCAGGATCGCCTGCGCCGCGTTGTGGCCGGGGGCACCGGTGACGCCGCCGCCGGGATGGGCGCCGGAGCCGCAATGATAAAGGCCTTTGAGAGGGCCGCGATAGTCGGCATGGCCCAGCATCGGCCGCGCCGAGAACAGCTGGTTCAGGGTCAGCGCGCCGTGGAAGATGTCGCCGCCGAGGAGACCGAACTGCCGTTCGAGATCGAGCGGCGACAGGATCTGGCGGCCGAGCACGCTTGCCGCAAAGCCCGGCGCATAGTTGTCCACGGTCGCGATCATGAGATCGGCGACCTCATCGCGATGCTCGTCCCAGGACTTTCCGTCGGGCAGTTCCGGCGCAACGTGCTGACAGAACAGGCTCGCGACGTGCTTGCCCTCCGGCGCCAGCGTGTCATCGAGCGTCGAGGGGATCAGCATCTCGACGACGGGTGACCTGCTCCAGCCCTGCGCGCGCGCATCGAGATAGGCGCGGTCCATGTAGGGAAGGCTTGGCGCGATGATGATGCCGGAGGTGAGGTGATCGCCGTCGCCGGATAGCGCCGTGAAGGAGGGCAGGCGGTCCAGCGCCACGTTCATTCGGAAGGTGCCGGAGCCGTTCTTCCAATGCCTTATGCGCGCAAGGAAATCCGCCGGCAGGGCATCGGCCGCGATCAGGTGCGTGTAGAGCAGCTTTGGATTGACGTTGGCCGCGACGTATTTCGCGCGAATGGCCGTGCCGTTTTCCAGCGCCACGCCGACAGCGCGATCGCGCTCGACGATCACCTCGCGCACGCCGGCATCAAGGTCGATCACGACACCACGGCTCTGCGCGGCGCGCGCCATCGCCTGCGTGATCGCACCCATGCCGCCGATGGCGTGACCCCAGACGCCCTTCTTGCCGTTCACCTCGCCAAAGGCGTGGTGCAGCATCACATAGGCCGAGCCGGCGGCGTAGGGGCTGGCGTAATTGCCGACGATCGCGTCGAAGCCGAACAGCGCCTTGACCAGATCCTGCTCGAAGCGTTCATCCAGCATCTCGCCGGCCGAGCGGGTGAAGAGGTCGAGCAGGCTGCGGCTCTGTTCCAACGTGAGCCCGCGCAGGATATTGGCGCTCTGCAATGCGTTGACGGCCTCGCGGATCGCAGCCGGGCCAAACCCATCGAGCAGGTTCGGCGGCGCGCGCAGCACGAATCGCCTGAGCACGTCGGCGATCTCCTCCAGCTCGCGCGAAAACCCGTCGAGTGCCTCCGCATCATGCGCGCTGAGCCGCGCGACCGACGCTTTGGTCCGTCCCTCGCCGGTGAGGAGATAGCTGCCGTCCGGCGCGGGCAGGAAATTCTGCGCGCGCCGTTCGACCACGCGCAGGCCGTGGTCGGCGAGGCCCAAATCCCGGATCACCTGCGGATTGAGCAGGCTCACCGTGTAGGCCGCGACCGAATTGCGGAAGCCCGGATGAAACTCTTCGGTCACCGCGGCCCCGCCGACCACTTTGCGGCGCTCGACCACGCGCACGCGCAGGCCTGCGCTCGCGAGATAGGCCGCGCAGGTGAGGCCGTTATGGCCAGCGCCGATGATGACGACGTCGGTTTCGGTCATGAAGGATTCGTGGCCCAGTCTACCGCCATTCCGGGGCTCGCGAAGCGAGAACCCGGAATCGAGGTTCCGGTTCGCCTCTTCGAGGCCCCGGAACGACTCTCTTATATCAAGCATTCCCCTCTGCAACATCACGTGCGCCTTTATTGCCCGTTCAGGCGCGCTGTGCTCCATTGCGCGCGGTCCGGCGCCCGCCGGAGGGTTTTGTTCGACGCGTTCTCTCGCGCGAGCCGGTGCCCACTTCGCTGGAAAACGCTTTGCCGGAGCTTTCATGGATTCGATCGTGCAACCCGCCGCCACGGAGCAGCCGTCGTCGTCACGCAACCGGCTGCTGCTGACGGTCTACACCGCCGCGATCTTCGTCAGCGCGCTGCTGCTGTTCTCGGTGCAGCCGCTGTTCACGAAGATGGTGCTGCCGCGGCTCGGCGGCTCGCCGGCGGTGTGGTCGGTGGCGATGGTGTTCTTCCAGTCGCTGCTGCTCGCCGGCTACGCCTATGCGCATCTGCTGGTGCAGGTGAAGAGCCGTGTCATTCCGGTTGCGGTGCATCTGGTGCTGCTGATCGCGGCGTTCGCCACCCTGCCGCTTGGCATCGCCTCTGCCTATGGCGAGCCGCCGGCCTCGGGCTACGCATTCTGGCTGCTTGGCCTGTTCGTCGTCTCGATCGGCCTGCCGTTCTTCGCGCTCGCCGCCAACAATCCGCTGCTGCAGGCCTGGTTCGTCCGCACCGGCCATCCTGCCGGCCACGATCCCTATTTCCTCTATGCCTCCTCCAACATCGGCAGCTTCCTCGCGCTGTTGTCCTATCCGTTCCTGCTGGAGCCGATGTTCACGCTGCATACGCAGAACCGGTTCTGGACCGGCGGTTATGGCCTTCTGATCCTCCTGATTGGCGGCTGCGGTGCGCTGCTGCTGCGCTCGCCGAGGCTGCCCGTGGTCGATGCGCAAGCCGAGGAGATCAACGCACCGGCCCCGGGTCTGCTGACGCGGCTACGCTGGATCCTCCTTGCGGCGGTGCCGTCGGGCCTGCTCATCGCCGTCACCGCGCACATCTCGACCGACGTCGCGGCGGCGCCGCTGCTATGGGTGCTGCCGCTTTCGCTCTATCTGCTCACCTGGGTGGTGGTGTTCCAGTCGCGGCCGCTGCTGCCGCACAAATGGATGCTGATGCTTCAGCCGGTCGCCATCGCCGGCGTCATCGTGCTGCTGGCTTTCGGCGGCGAGCAGAACCTGCTGCTGACGCTCGGCGGTCACCAGCTGTGCTTCTTCGTCATCGCCATGGCCTGCCATGGCGAGCTGGCGCGGACCCGGCCGGCCGCCAAATATCTCACGGGCTTCTATGTCGCGCTGTCGTTCGGCGGCATGGTCGGCGGCCTGTTTGCCGGTCTCGTTGCTCCCTTCACCTTCTCGTGGATCGCCGAATATCCGATTCTGGTCGCGCTTGCCGCGCTGTGCCGGCCGCCCGCCAGCGAGCGTCTCGCCGCTGTCGTCAAATGGTACTGGCTGGTGCTCGCCGCGCTCGCGATGGCGCTCGTTGTGCCGTCCACCACCACGGGCGATCTGACGACCTGGTTCGAGGATCACCGCGTCTGGGTCGCCGGCGGCGTCGGTGTGCTTGCCGCGCTGCTCGCACTGACATTCAATGCGGACCGCTGGAAGACCTTTGCAACCGTCGCGCTGGCGCTGGCCTTGATCCGAATCTATCCCGCGGACGAGGGCCGCGTCACAACGGTGCGCAGCTTTTTCGGCGTGCACAAGATCGTTGTGACGCCCGGCGGCTATTTCCACGTGCTGATGCACGGCACCACGATCCACGGCGCGGAGCGCTTCCTCAACAATGACGGCACGCCCGTCGCCGGACGGCCGGAGCCGATCACCTATTATCACCGGGATGGCGGCATCGGTCAGGCTGTCACCGCGATGCGCGAGCGCAAGGGCGGGCCGCTGAAGGTCGCCGCGATCGGCGTCGGCTCGGGCACGCTCGCCTGCGCCGCCGAACCTGGCGAGGACTGGAAGTTCTTCGAGATCGACCAGTCGATGGTGGATGCTGCGCGCGATCCGAGGAATTTCCGTTACATATCGAGCTGCCTGCCCGACCTGAAGCCTGTCATCGGGGATGCGCGTCTCACTTTCGCCAAGGAGCCCGACGGCGCCTACGATCTCATCATCGTCGATGCCTATTCGTCGGATGCGATCCCGATTCATCTGGCGACCCAAGAGGCGATGAAAATCTACAAGGACAAGCTCGCCCCGCACGGCGCCGTGGTGATGCACGTCTCCAACCGGCATCTCGATCTAGAGCCGGTCGTGGTCGGCATCGCCGATGCCAACGATCTGAAGAGCTGGGTCTACAACGAGGATTCGGGGCGCGATTCCGACTACATCTTCTCGACCGACGTCGTCATCTCCGCGCGCGATGCGGACGACGTCGGCAGGATCGCATCCTCCAAGCAATGGGAGGAGACCGAAGCCGACGACAGGGTGCAGGTCTGGACCGACGATTATTCCAACATTTTGGGTGCGCTGTACCGGCGGATAAGGGACGGCGAATAGTCGACGCTGGAGCATCTCTCGTGCCCCGGACGCAGCGCCATAAGCGCGTTTCCGCGCCCCTTCGAGACGCTATCGCGGTGCGCTGCAGAGCCGCGGGCCCACAATCCGGGTTCCGGCTCTGCGTCGCGTCAGTTCATGCCGCGCCGCGTCCGGGACACGAGACGGCGCGATTTCCCACGATCGAGCCGTTCATGCCCGCCGGCGAAGGCTGTTGACGGCGGTGGCGGAAGGCCGAGACGGGCCGCGGGCGGGATCGGATTCGGGACGACTTAGATGCAGCGCATCTTCATCGCGATGGCGGCGGCTTTCATGGTTGGACAGGCGGCGGCAAAGGATGTGCTTTCGGGTGCTGTTCTCTATGCCGATGTCGATCGCTACGCCTCCTTCGGCCTGCACCGCTTCGGCTCGCCCGGCGACCGCGCCACCGCGGACTGGATCGCCGGCGAGATGAGGCAGGCGGGGTTCGACGTCAGCTTCCAGCCCGTCGTGCTCGGGCGGCAATACGTTGTCGAGCAGGCCAGCGTCGATGCCGGCGGCGCGCGCGTGGAGGCGACACCGTTCTGGTGGCCGCCGGAAGACAAAGCGAGCTTCCATCTCACAGCGCCGCTCGCGCGCGATGGTGATGTCGTCGGAAAGATCCTCTTGCTCGACCTGCCGTTCGATCGCGGCGCCTATCTTGGCCCCGCCCACCGCGCGGCGATCAGCGAGGCGGTGGCGAGGAAGCCTGCAGCGATCCTCCTGACGATCGGCAATCCCGCGGACGACCGCTTCGCCTACAACGTCACGCAGGAGGACGCGCCATGGCCGGTGCCGGTGATCGTGGTCGGCGCCAAATCGCGCGCGACGTTCGAGCGCGCGCTGGTGTCAGGCGCGCCTGTCAGCCTTGACGTCAAGGGCCATTACGAGCGCGATGTCGCAGGCCGCAACGTCATCGCCTCGATCGGCACCGGCCCGACCATGGTCGTCTCCACGCCGATGACCGGCTGGTACAGCTGCGTGTGCGAGCGCGGCCCCGGCATCGCCAATTTCCTCGCGCTCGCGCGCACTGTCGCTGCGGAAAAATGGCCGGCGCATTTCGTTTTCATCGTCACCGCGGGCCATGAGATCGGCCATGGCGGCATGGAGCTGTTCCTGAAGCACGGCGCACCGGCGCCGAAGGACACGCTGGCATGGATTCACTTCGGCTCGTCGAACGCCTGCTATGCCTTTGCGGAAGGAGCCCGCACCGACCGGCCTGAGGAAGAACGCTATCTCGTGCTGAGCAAATCGGCCGTCGCGCTCGCCGACGAGGCCTTCGTCAGGGTCGATGCCAAACGTCTGGTGACGGAGAAGCAGGCGATCGGCGAGCTGCGCGACGTGCATGCGGCGGGCTATGCCAACTTCCTCGGCATGGCCGGCCGCCATCGGACGTTCCACACGCCCTCGGACGATCTCGCTGCGACCGGCCCCGACATCCTCGAGCCGGTCGCCCGCGCCTTCGTCGACGCGGCGCGAAAGATCGTCGAACGCGGCGAGGGCGCGTTCAGATAACCTCAATTCTGATAGTAATAGCCGCGCGGCTGATAATATTGCCGCGGCTGCGGCTGATAGTAGCCCTGCTGGCCATAGCCCTGATTGTAGTACGGCTGCGGCTGCTGCTGATAGACCTGCGCATCATAGAGCGGGCGGCCGGCCGAGCGCGGTGCCGGATAGCGCGCGCCGGTGTCGCTGCCATCGGCAGGATAAATGTAGTTGTCGTCCTGCGGCATGTAGCGGCGGGCGGGCTGCGCCGGCGGCGCCAGGTTCACGGGATCGCCAGTGGTGGCGTACTGTTCTTCAGCAGGCTGCTGCGGGGCGCGCGCCACTGCGGTGTTGGCGCGGCCGCGCGGATTGCGCGCCAGCGCCACCTGCGCCGAGCCGGTCAATGTCACCGTGGTGTTGAGCACACCCTGCTGCTGCACCAGCGCGTAGAGCGTCGAGGCGTTCTGCCGCGACAGCCGAACGCAGCCATGCGACGCGGGCGAGCCGAGACGGCCGACCGAGTCGGTGCCGTGAATGGCGTGTCCGACCTTGGTGAAGAAGATCGAATGCGGCATCGGCGCGTCGTCGAATTCCTTGGAGAAGTGATCCTCTTCCATGCGGAAGGCGCGGAAGGCGCCGTTCGGCGTCTCGCGCGAGGGGATGCCGGTTGACACCGGCCAGTGATAGCGGGTCACGCCGTCGACGACGACGGTCATCTGCTGATTGTCCTTGTCGATGGTAATGTCGACTTTGGCCTGCGCGGTACCCGCGCTCAAAAGCATCAGGGAAGTGAACGCGATTAAATATGAACGCATCTGACGTCTGGCCTCCGGCCTGTTCATGCAACGCGCCGCGGCTCTCCGTCCCCCGGCGTGCAATATGCCTGCAATCCGGCTTTCGTTCCAGCGGCCTAGCCGCCCATCGTTAACGTGACGCGTGATGTAAGCAAGGCCGCTTTGTGCCGCGTGGCGAGCGGCGATGCTGACATTTTCGCGAGCGGACGCGCATTCACAACGCCGACAATTTGTCACAAAGGCGCAACCATCTGGCCGGTTCGAACATTGACTGTGGCCCGCCTCGACAGGCGGCGTCCGCCGCCAAATACCCTTTGGAATCGAAGATGAACAAAGCCCGTATCGCCGCCGCAGACCTGCCGGCCGGTCTGCCCGCCCGCCTGCTGTTCGCAGCCGCGGCCATGCTGCTTGCTCTGTTGGCGCTGCCGCACGCCGGCCACGGGCTCGCCCTTCGGGCGGCCGGAATGACAGCTCAATTCTTCAGCCGGTAGCCGGTGCGGAAAATCCACCAGATGACGGCGAGGCAGATCGCCAGGAATGCCAGCGTCATGCCGATGCTGACGGAGACGCTGACGTCGGCAATCTCGTAAAAGCTCCAGCGGAAGCCCGAGATCAGATAGACGACCGGATTGAGCAGCGCGACCGTGCGCCAGCCCGCCGGCAGCATGTCGATTGAATAGAAGCTGCCGCCGAGGAAGGTCAGCGGCGTCACCACCAGCATCGGGATCATCTGCAGCTTCTCGAAGCCATCGGCCCAGATGCCGATGATGAAGCCGAACAGGCTGAACGTCACCGCCGTCAGCACCAGGAAAGCCAGCATCCAGATCGGATGATGGATGTGCAGCGGCACGAACAGACCCGCTGTCGCCAGGATGATCAGGCCGAGGATGATCGACTTGGTCGCGGCGGCGCCGACATAGCCGAGCACGATCTCGAAGTAGGAGATCGGCGCCGACAGGATCTCGTAGATCGTGCCGGTGAATTTCGGGAAATAGATGCCGAACGAGGCGTTGGCGATGCTCTGCGTCAGCACCGAGAGCATGATCAGGCCCGGCACGATGAAGGTGCCGTAGCTGACGCCTTCGACTTGGCTGATGCGCGAGCCGATCGCGGCGCCGAACACCACGAAATAGAGCGATGTCGACACCACCGGCGAGACGATGCTTTGCAGCAGCGTTCGCCAGGTGCGCGCCATTTCGAACAGATAGATGGCGCGGATCGCGCGGTGATTCATGACGTCCTCACGAGGTCGACGAAGATGTCCTCGAGCGACGATTGCGTCGTGTCGAGATCGTTGAAGCGGATGCCGGCGGTGCGGAGGTCGCTGAGCAGGCTGGTGATGCCGGTGCGCTCGCCCTTGGTGTCGTAGTCGTAGACCAGGGTCGCGCCGCTGTCGCAAAGGTCGAGCTCGTAATGCGCGAGGCTCTCCGGCAGCGAGGCGATCTTGCCCTGCAGATGCAGCGTCAGCCGCTTCTTGCCGAGCTTCTGCATCAAGGTCGTCTTGTCCTCGACCAGCACGATCTCGCCCTTGTTGATGACGCCGATACGGTCGGCCATCTCCTCGGCTTCCTCGATGTAGTGCGTGGTGAGGATGATGGTGACGCCGGACTGCTGGAGGGTGCGCACCACCTCCCACATGCCTTTGCGCAGCTCGACGTCGACGCCGGCGGTAGGCTCGTCCAGGAACAGCACCTGCGGCTCATGCGACAGCGCTTTCGCGATCATCACGCGGCGCTTCATGCCGCCGGAGAGCGTGATGATCTTGTTGTCCTTCTTGTCCCACAGCGAGAGATCCTTCAGCACCTTCTCGATATGCGCAGGATTCTTCGGCTTGCCGAACAGGCCACGGGAGAAGCTCACCGTCGCCCACACGGTTTCGAAGGCGTCGGTGTGCAGTTCCTGCGGCACCAGCCCGATCAGCGAGCGGGCCTTGCGGTAGGAGGTCTGGATGTCCTCGCCGCCGACCAGAACCTTGCCTTCACTGGGATTGGCGATGCCGCAGATGATTGAGATCAGCGTGGTCTTGCCGGCGCCGTTCGGCCCGAGCAGCGCAAAGATCTCGCCGCGCTTGATGTCGAGATTGACGTTCTTGAGCGCCTTGAAGCCGGACCCATAGGTCTTCGACAGATTGGCGACGGAAATGATGGAGGACATGATGGCCGCAAAGCTGGGGGCAAAGGCTGGGGAAGGAAGGCTGGACCCACTGGGAGGCGGGTCAGCGGTGCCCTGAGATAGGAAGGCCCTTGCCCGGTCGCAATTGCCCGGAGAAAAATGGCCTCAAAACGGGCCGTCGAGTGGCAGGTTCCGGGCGAGTGTTGCGCGATGGTCACGGCTTGCGGCGAAGATTGCCGTTCACGCGCCTCTTTGTTGCGTCTGCGAGCGGGCCGTGGCTACGATTCCGGACAATCGCAAAGCGTATCGTCCCCAGGGAAAACATCGATGAGACCGAACGGCCGTCACACCGCCGGCGCCAGCCAGTCGTCCGCCCTCCGCGCGTGGGCGCTGGCCCTGCTTCTGCTGTCAGCTGTTGCCATGAGCCCGACCACCGCCCGGGCGGCGCCGAGCCAGGCCGCGGCCGCGACGACCCATGTCTACCTGCTCCGCGGCGTGCTCAACATCTTCTCGCTCGGTCTCGACACGATCGGCGCCCGGCTCCAGGCGCAGGGCATCCCGGTGACCGTCGCCAACTTCGTCTCCTGGTCCTCACTCGCCGATGAAGCCGCGACCGCCTACAAGGCCGGCCGCCTCAAGACCATCATCCTGGTCGGCCATTCCTCCGGCGCGACCGCGCTGCCGGACATGATCGCCAAGCTCAACCGGCTCGGCGTGCCCGTGAAGCTCGCGATCGGCCTCGACTCCGTGTTCAAGACCCAGCTCTCGACCGGCGCCGAGCGCTACATCAACATCTATATCGGCGATGGTCCCGGCGAGCCGGTGCGGGCCGCCGCAGGCCTGCGCGGCAGGCTCGACAATGTCGACGTCCGCGGCACCGGCGTCGGCCACATCTCGATCGACAAGAACGAGGCGATCCAGCGCCGCGTCATCGCCGAGATCGACGCCGCGATCATGCGCTCGCGCGCACCGGCGGCTCCCGTTGCCGAACCCGGCGCGCCGCGACCCGCGCGCTCGGCGGCGGCAACGGCTCCGGCGAGGAACTGACGTCTCTTCTCCCGTGATGTTCGGCGGCCGCGGCGTTGCTACGCCGCGGCCGCTTCGCATCGGCTTCCGTTACGCCAGAAACACGCGGATCGCGTCCGCGATCTCGCGCGTATGCGTCTCCAGCGCGAAATGGCCGGTATCGAAGAACTGCACCACCGCATTGGGATTGTCGCGCTTAAGGCGCTGGCGAACACCGGAGTCCCTGCTGCAGCCCATCGGCGAGGCGATGGCGAAGTTCGTCTGCGACGAAGACTTCTCCGATGTGAAGGCGTGCGAGGGCGACAATTGCACGATGCTGTTCGTCGATCACACCCGCAGGCGCGCACGGCGATGGTGCACGATGGCGATCTGCGGCAACCGCGCCAAGCAGGCCGCGCATCGCAGCCGGGTCAGGAGCCGGCAGTGACGAGCTCTGCTCGTCCAGCCGATCACGGACCTTTGATCCCGGGTGCCGGTACGCCGCGGCCCTGTTCCCGCGCCCCAAAAACCGCCAAATCGGTTGTCAATGAGACGGTTTGGAGGAGGTCCGTACCTCCCGTGGCGGGACTGCTGAACTGATGATCGACTTGAGGCGAGTTGTCGTGCTGGCAGCGTTTGCGCTGCTCGCCTTGAATCCCGTCGTGGCTGCGGCGTCACCGGCGAAGTCGAAGCCGGCGGCGGTCCCGGCCGTGCCCGCCGCGCCGCCTGCCGCGCCCTTCGAGCCGCTGCCGCCGCCAAAGATCTATCTGTTTCGCGGCGCCATGGGCCCGATCTTCTCGACCGGTATGGACCGGCTCAGTGAGAAGCTGACCAAGGCCGGCTTCTCGGCCGACGTCTACGAGTTCACCATCTGCCGGCTGATCGGTAACCGCGCCATCGCCAGTTACAAGGAGAGCCCGGCGCCGATCGTGCTGATCGGCCATTCCATGGGCGGGCTGTGCTCGATCGTGATCTCCGAGATGGCGGCCAAGGAGAACGTCCCGATCAGCCTTGTCATCGCCATCGATCCCGCCCACGCGACCGGCGACGTGCCGCTCAATGTCGAGCGCTTCATCAACATCTTTCTCTCCGACAGCGTGCTCGGCGGCGGCGACGTCGTGGCGGTGCCCGGCTATCGCGGTCATTATGCGAGTTACGACCTCAAGGAAAACGCCCGCGTCTCGCACATCAACATCGAGAAGTCCGACGACATCCATCGCCAGATCGTCGAGATGGTGACGCAGCTGCCGCGCATTCCGCCGCAGACCCAGGCCAACGCGGTGCCGCTGCGCTATCTCGTGCCGGGCGATACGCTGGTGGAGTTATGGGACAGCGGCGTACGTGTGCCGGTGCGCCGCGGCGACACCCTGGAGAGCATCGCCGCAGCCAACCGCGTGCCGCTGTGGACGCTCGCGCAGAGCAACTCGCTGGCAGAGAACACGCAGCTCACGCCCGGCCAGACCATCATCGTCCCGCGCCATCTGACGCCGCCCGAGCCTGCCGCCGCGATGGCAGCGCCGCCGCCGCCGCCGTCGGGGCGGAAGTAGTTTTGGTTTACCTCGCCCCGGCTTGCGGGGAGAGGGAAAGGCATCGCGCTCTAAAGATTCGACCCGTGGATCGCGTCGATCACCGCGTCAGTCACTTCCTTCGTCGTCGCCTTGCCGCCGACGTCTGGCGTCAACACGCCGGCCGCGCAGACGCGTTCAACCGCTTTCATCAAGCGCGCAGCCGCGTCCTTCTCGCCGAGATGCTCGAGCATCTGTGCGCCGGTCCAGAACGTCGCGACCGGGTTGGCAATGCCTTTGCCGGTGATGTCGAAGGCCGAGCCGTGGATCGGCTCGAACATCGAGGCATAGCGGCGCTGCGGATCGATGTTGCCGGTCGGTGCCACGCCGAGGCTGCCCGCGAGCGCGCCGGCAAGGTCGGAGAGGATGTCGGCGTGCAGATTGGTTGCGACGATGGTGTCGAGGCTCTTCGGATGCAGCGTCATGCGCACCGTCATGGCGTCGACCAGCATCTTGTCCCAGGTCACGTCGGGGCATTCGGTTGCGACCTCGGCGGCGATCTCGTCCCACATTACCATGCCGTGGCGCTGCGCGTTCGACTTGGTCACCACGGTCAGGAGCTTGCGTGGCCGCGACTGCGCGAGCTGAAACGCATAGCGCATGATGCGCGTGACGCCGACGCGGGTGAACACCGCCACTTCCGTGCCGACCTCTTCCGGGAGACCCTTGTGCGCGCGGCCTCCCATGCCGGCATACTCGCCTTCCGAGTTCTCGCGCACGATCACCCAGTCGAGATCGCCGACGCCGACATTGCTCAGCGGCGAGGCGACGCCGGGCAGGATCTTAGTCGGCCGCACATTGGCGTATTGGTCAAAACCCTGGCAGATCGGCAGGCGCAGGCCCCACAGCGTGATGTGGTCGGGCACGTCAGGCGCGCCGACCGCGCCGAAATAGATCGCGTCGAACTTCTTCAGCTCGGTGAGGCCGTCGGCCGGCATCATCACGCCGTGCTTCTTGTAATAGTCCGAGCCCCAGTCGAACGCCTTGACGTGGAAGGCGAGGTCGCCGCTGCGCTTTGCCAGCGCCTCCAGCACACGGACGCCGGCTGAGATGACCTCGGGACCGATGCCGTCGGCGGGAATGGCTGCGATCGAATGGGTGCGCATGGGAAAGCTCCGGTTTGGGATGTCAGTGGGATTGCGGGACGGGTTCGGCGGGCGCGGTTTTCGCGCGCGACAGTTGCGATGCCGGCCGCGGTCGCGGGACCGGACAGGAACAGGGTCGGACAGCGGCACGCTGGCGCGCCGGGAACCAGTAGGAGAGATAGAGGATGATACCGGGGAAGAAGCCGGCCTCGGCAACGCCGAGCAGGAAGCGCAGGATGTAGAAGCTGGCTGCCCCCTGCACGAACGCCATCGCGGCGGAGACGAGGCCCCAGGTGATCATCACCCGCGCGATCCAGATCCGCGCGCCGATCTTGTGCAGGATGATGTTGGAGGGCACCTCGAACAGGAAATAGCCCCAGAAGAAGATGCCGGCGCCGAAACATAGACCGCCGGCGACAGGCCGATGTCCTTGTTCATCGTCAGCGAGGCGAAGCCGACATTGACGCGGTCGATGAACCCCACGAAGTACAGCAGCATGATGAAGGGAACGATGCGCCAGGTGACCTTGCGCAGCACGCGCGTCTGAATCTCGCTCGCCACCCTGGCCTCCTCAGGTTCCGGTTCTTCGTTATGCGGTGGAGCCTAAGCGGCGGCAGGAGAGGGGCTCAATTGGCGCTGGTTTATACAAAAAAATGATATAATCATCGCACGGCAGCCGCCGTGTGAGGTGAGCGTTGGACGCACTGAAGCTTCCATAACCTCATGGCGGCTATGACGTCCTCATACAATGTGATTGCCTAGGCGAGACGCAAGGACCTTGAATGGAATTGCATCAGCTTCGATGCTTCGTTGCGGCGGCCGAGCAATTGCATTTCGGCCGCGCAGCGCAGCAGCTTCAGATGCTGCCCTCGGCGCTCGGCCGGCAGATCAGGCTGTTGGAGGAAGACCTCGGCACGCGGCTGTTCGCGCGGACCACGCGCGCGGTGTCGCTCACCGAGGACGGCACGACGCTGCTGCGCGATGCCCGCGCCATCCTCGCCAAGGTCGAGGCGGTCGAAAGCAATTTGCGCAACCGCTCGCGTGCAGGCACTGCCCGGCGGCTCCGCGTCGGCGCCATCGACAGTGCGGCAGCCGGGCTCCTGCCGCCGCTCTTGCGCGATTTCCGCGCTAGGCATCCGGAGATTGCGGTGCAGCTGCTCGAGGACAAGACCGTCCGGCTGTTGCCGAAGATTTTGACCGGCACGCTCGATCTCGCCTTCGTTCGTCCGCCCGGCCGTGCCGACAAGCGGCTCGAATTCCGCGATCTGCTCCAGGAAACGGCCATCGTGGCGTTCCCGCAGCGGCATGCGCTGGCCGCGAAGAAGTCGATCACATTGGCCGACATCGCCGACGAGGCGATGCTGGTGCCGGACCGCCGCTCGCGGCCGCATAGCCACGACCTCACGATCAAATTGTTCGAGCAGGCTGGCCTCACGCCGCGCATCGTGCAGGTCGCCGACGAGAAGCAGACCATCATCAATCTGGTGGCAACCAAGCTCGGCGTTGCCATCGTACCGCGCTGGACCATGCGGATGGCGGTGTCGGGCGTGCGCTTCGTGCCGCTCCGACCGAGGCAGAGCGGCCCTGTCGGCCGGCTGCCGCTTGCCGCCGCATGGCTGCGCGGATCGCGCGATTCGGCCCGCGATGCCATGCTGGCGGTGCTGCATGCGCGCCTGCGCAGCTATGCACGGGAGGCGTGAGCGGCTATGGACATAAGGGCGGACCAGAAGGTGAATGCGATGACTGAACAGAAAGCGCCGAACGAGTTGCGGGTTGCCATCGCCGGGCTGGGCTCGATCGGCACCAAGATCGCAACGGCACTCGATCAGGGCATCGAGGGATTGGCGCTGTCTGCGGTGGCCGTGCGCGATCCCGCCAAGCACCTGGCCTTCCTGAGCGGCCTGCGCCGCTCGCCGGAAGTCATGCCAGTCGACCAGCTCGGCGCCGCCGCCGACATCGTGGTCGAATGCGCGCCGAGCAGCCATCTGCGCTCCATCGTCGAGCCCGCGGTGAAGCGCGGCAAGGCTGCGGTCGTGGTCAGCGTCGGTGGCCTGCTCGACAATTTTGATCTGGTCGATCTCGCCCGCGCCAATGGCGGCCGCATCCTCGTGCCGACCGGCGCGCTGATCGGCCTCGATGCCGTCAACGCCGCCGCGGTCGGGACTATCCATTCGGTCAAGATGGTCACGCGCAAGCCGATCGACGGGCTCAGGGGGGCGCCGTTCATCGTCCAGAACAAGATCGACATCGACAATCTGCGCGAGCCGCTGAAACTGTTCGAGGGCAGCGCGCGCGAAGCCGCGAAAGGCTTTCCGGCGAACGTCAATGTGGCCGTTGCGCTGTCGCTGGCGGGCATCGGGCCCGATCGCACCCAGATGCAGGTCTGGGCCGACCCCACAGTAACGCGCAATGTTCATCGCATCGAGGTCGAAGCGGATTCGGCGCGGTTCTCGATGGGCATCGAGAACGTCCCGTCCGAAAATCCCAAGACCGGCATGATCACCGCGCTGTCCGTGATCGCGCTGCTGAAGAAGCAGCGCGCCACGCTCTGTGTGGGGACGTGAGCTTTACGCGCCCGTCACGCGCCAGATCACGTTGCCGACGTCGTCGGCCATCAGCAGCGACTTCTTGTCGGGGCCTATCACGACGCCGACCGGGCGGCCGTAGGATTCCTTCTCGTCCGGGGACAGGAAGCCCGACAGGATGTCGCGTGCCGGGCCGGACGGCTTGCCATTCTCGAACGGGACGAATACCAGCTTGTACCCGGACAGCTTGCTGCGATTCCACGAGCCGTGCTGTCCGATCACCATGCCGTCGGGGAAGCCGGGCAGGGTACCCGCGGGCATCCAGCACAGGCCGAGCGAAGCGGTATGGCCGCCAAGCGCGTAGTCGGGCTGCAGCGCCTTGGCGACCATCGCGGGATCCTGCGGCACGCGGTCGTCCACCGTCTTGCCCCAGTAGCAATAGGGCCAGCCGTAGAAGCCGCCGTCGCGCACCGAGGTGAGATAATCCGGCGGGGTCTCGTCGCCGAGGCCATCGCGCTCGTTGACGACGGTCCAGAGCACGCCCGTGTTCGGCTCCCAGGCGAGACCAACAGGGTTGCGCAGGCCCGCGGCGAAAATGCGGTGTGTGCCGGCAACGAGATCGAGCTCGTAGACTGCAGCGCGGCCTTCCTCGACCTCCATGCCCATCTCGGCGATGTTGCTGAGCGAGCCGACGCCGGCATAGAGCTTCTTGCCGTCGGGGCTCGCCAGCAGGCTGCGCGTCCAGTGGCCGCTCGGCTTGAAGGTGGTGAGGCGCTTGCCCGGCGCGGTGATGCCGTCGGCATTGGCGACGTAGGGAAAGGCCATCACGCCGTCGGTGTTGCCGACATAGAAGGTATCGCCGACCAGCGCCATGCCGAACGGCTGGTTGAGATTCTTCATGAAGGCGCCGCGGACTTCAGCAATGCCGTCGCCGTCCTTGTCGCGCAGCAGCGTGATGCGGTTGGCGGAGACGCCGAGCGCGGCGGCGCGCCGCATCGTCGCTTGCATCGCATAGTGAAACACGGTGCGCGGGGGACCTGCGACCTGCGTCGCTTCCGCGATCAGCACGTCACCGTTGGGCAGCACCTCGATCCAGCGCGGATGGTCGAGGCCGGTTGCGAACGCATTGACCTTGAGTCCGGGCGCTGCAGTCGGCTTCTGCCCTTCGCTCCAGCCGCGCGCGGTCGGCATCTTCAGGGTCGGGATCGCGCCTTGCGGCTTGGCTTCGGGAATCGCGGGCTTCTCTCCCCAGGCCGGCGCGGGCTCGGTGCCCGACAGTTTTCGCCATTGCAGCGCGATGCCGCCGAGGAACGCGACGAACTGCGCGAAGATGCTGGAAAAAGTCATGAGACGCCCCTGTTTGCGCGCGCATCCAACTGGCTGATGAGGCGGACGTCAACCTGTGCGGTGCACCGCCGGGGCCCATTCCCGCGGAATGGCTGCCGACCAAATTTGCATGGAGAGGTCAGCCGCCGATCTGCCGCTCCAGCCGCCGGGCCGCGCGGAAATCGTCGAGATGATGGACGTTGGGCGCCAGCGCGGCTTCTTTGGAGAGCAGATGATAGACCCGCGCGACCGTACGCTGCTTCTGCTTCGGCCGCCCTGGCGGCAACGCCCGCGCCTTGCGGACGGCGGCGATCGCATGCGCGCGGAAATAATCGTAGGCGTCCGACATGGTTTGATGCTCTGCGGGTGGTGCAGGTGTCGAAGGCTAACGGACGAGCGGAGGGGCGGTTCCGTGGCGCGTCGGACTATGCGCTCGCGCCCCGGACGCAAGCGCGGTGCGCCTTCGCTGCGCTGCAGAGCCGGGGCCTATCCCACCGCCACGCAATGCGTGGCTATCTGGGCCCCGGCTCTGCGCAGCAGTCATAGCGCGTCGAAGACGCGCGTGAACGCGCTCTTGGCACGCTGCCGCGCGTCCGGGACACAAGAGTGAGGCGAGCTGCTACGCCGTCACCGCGGCGACAGGAACGGAATGATCATCGGCACGCGGCGGCAATAGGCGCCGTAGGCATCTTCGCCGAGCTCCTTCGACAGGAACACCTCTTCCATCCGGCCCTTCTGCCACATGCCGAGCGAGATCAGGATCGCGCCGAGGATCGCGGTCACCGTGCCGACCGCGATGCCGGTCGCGAGCATGCCGGCGATCAGGCCGGTGTAGATCGGATGGCGGACGATGCCGTAGGGACCGGTGTCGATGACGCGGTGGTCTTCCTTGTGGGTGATGGTGTTCGACCAGAATTTTCCGAGATGCAGCCGTCCCCACCAGGTGAAGGAGATGCCGGCGAGCACGATCAGCGCCACGATGTAGACGCCGAGATTGCTGAACACCCAGAGCGGCTTCTCGTTCAGCACTTCCGCGGTCCACGGCGTGAACAGGATGCCGCCGACCAGGATCGGGATGCGATAGCGGCCCGACTCCAGCGTCATCACCTGCTTCTGGGTGCGGCCCTGCCAGAACGAGGCGCCGACCCAGCTGGCGAGCCAGGCGAGCCAGATCAGGGCGAGCAGTTGCGTCGGCCAGGTCGTGGTCCAGCCACCCCAGGCGATAGAGAGAAGCTTGCTGAAATCAAAGGACATGAAGGTTCTTTGCGTTAGGCGGCGGCTTCAGCCCGCGCGCGAGGACAGCGCGTGATGCTCGATGGCGCCGGAGGGCTGCTGGCCGTTGCGGGCGAGCAGATGGGTGATGGTTTCGCGCAGCACCGGCTCGATCGGGCGCGGCGAATATCCGAGCTCGTTGCGGGCTTTGCCGATCGAGAGATCGCTCGCGGCAAGTGCGATGCGCACGCCCTCGGCGGTGCCGTTCGGCGGCCGGCGCGTGATGTGGTCGGAGATGTATTCGAGCATGATCGCGGAGAGTTCGGCGATCTTGCCGGGCACGACCACCGGAAACTGCCGGCGGCCGCTCATCGCCGACATCATGCGCAGGATGCGGCCGAGCGGCACGCAGTCGCCGCCGAGGATGTAGCGCTGGCCGATGCGGCCGCGCTCCATGGTCAGCACGAGGCCCATGGCGACGTCGCGGACGTCGACGAGATTGACCAGGAAGTTGAGATGCGGCTGCACCTTCTTCTGGAGGAAGTACCAGAGCATCGCGGTCGGCGGCGTCAGATTGTGGTCGGCGGCGCCGATCGGCATGGTCGGCGTGCCGATCACCAGCGGGAAGCCGTCGGCCGCAGCCTTCGCCGCAAAATGCTCCGCGAGCGACTTCGAGCGCGTATAGGCGCCGGGCATCGCATCGGCCGGCTGCAGCGCCTCCTCCGCGGCGACGCCGCCCAGGTCGGAATAGGGGAACAGGATCGATTCCGTCGAGCAGTGCAGGAAACGCGACACGCCGCGCTTCATCGCGGCTGCGAGCACCACCTCGGTGCCGCGGCAATTGACGTCGTGAAAATCCTGCTTGTTGGCGACCCACATGCCGGGCAGGCCCGCGAGGTGATAGACCTGATCGACGCCGGCGACGGCAGCGTCGACCGCGGCGCCGTCAAGCACCGAGCCATGGACATATTCAATGTCGGCATTCGCCGCGGCCGGCGCACGGACATCGAGAACGCGTACCCGCTGCCCACGGGCGCGGAGCGCTTCGACGAGGTGATGTCCGATGAAGCCGCTGCCACCGGTAACCAGTACGAGAGCCATGCAGAAGGTTTACTGTTTCGCTTCTAGAGCTATCGGGTTGAAAGGGAATTGGCCGGAACAGGCGCCAGAATCGCGGCAAGGTCGCGACGGAAGCCCAATGCAATGAACAATTTCGCCATGACAAACATCGGTCCAAGCAGGAAATGCGCGGGGTGGTCAACCATCGACGGCTGCCGTTCCTCGAAAACCCTGTGGCCGACGATCTGCGCCGCGACGCCAAAACCGATCAGCACCACAAAAATCGACCACATCATGACGATCGAGACCTGATTGCCGATCGCGGTTGCGACCGAAAGCAGCACGATCATCGCGGCGAGGATGCCGAGCCCGATCCCGGCGTCCAGCATCGCCCAGTAGACCAGCACCGGCAGTGCCAGGATTACGGCGAGGCTCACCTCGACCCCGAACACGCTGAAATGCACGAGCGTGAGCGGCAGCACTGCGCCCGTGAACAGCAGCAGGATACCGACCACGTGCATCGCGCAGTTCCAGGGATCGCGATGATATTCGACATAGTCCGCCAGTTGGCGTTGAAAATAACTGGCCATCTCGGTCTCGTGCATCATGGGGTTGGGAAGGCGAGAACAGGCTATAGCACCTGACAGGGCGGTGCACAAACCGGCCCTATCGTCGCGCAAAACCGTGTTGTCGCGCTGCGAGACAGGTCACAAAACGGAAGAACTTCAAGGGGTTCCGCCAGGTGCCGAGATGCTCATCCTCAGCGCTTCTTGGCGGGCTTTTTCGCCGCAGGTACAGGCGCCGCAGCCGGATGCGCGGGCGCTTCCTCCGGCACCTTAGCGAAGGTCAGGATCTGCAGCTGGCCGTTGACTGCCGAGGTCGGCTTCGCCCGGTCGAGCAACTGCTCCTCGCCGAGGCCGATCGGATGCAGCCGCTTGGTCGAGATCTTGAACGTGTTCACCAGCACGTCACGGATTGCATCCGCCCGGCGCTGGCTCAGGATCGCGTTGGCCTCGCGCGTCTTGCTGTTGGATTCGACATGGCCGACGATCAGGAAAGTGTAGGGCAGCAACGAGGAATGAACCAGCGCGTCGGCGATGCGGCCGACGGTCTGGTAGGACGCCGGCTGGATGATCGGCGTGTCGGCGTCGAACTGGATCTGCGCATTGAAGGCGGGCAGCTTGGCGAGATCGGGCGCGATCAGCGGCCGATTCACCGGACCCGGATCGTTCTTGATCCTGGCCTTGGCGCGCTCCATCACCTGCTGCTTCAGCGCAGGCAGATCGACCTCTCCCGCCTCTTCGAAATGGTTGAGCTTGGCGACGATCTCGTCCCGGGTCGGCGCCGCCGCCGTCTGCGCGTGGGCCGGGCCCGCGAACAAGGCGAGACCGAGTGCGATGCCGATTCCGGCGGTGGAGAAGCTCAACGCGCGCATCAGCGATACCCCGCGTCGTCGACGGCCTTCAGGCAGTTGTTGCTGATGCCCTTGGGCGTCGAGACTAGGCAGGGGACCGACTTGCTGGTCTCCTTGGTCGAGCCGCCGCAGACTTTGACGATCTCGCGCTGACAGGCGTTGGCCACGGTGACGCGCGCGGCGATACGTTTCTGGATGGCGTCGAAGACGCCGAGATAGTCGCTCGCGCATTGCTGGGAGAGCACGTCGCGGTTGCGCGACAGGCACTCCTTCAGGCGGGTCGAATCCGGGTTGACGCCGCGGCAATTGGCGACGATCTCGGCGCCGCAGCTCGCCGCCAGCTTTCCGATCGCATCGCCAAAGCTCATGGTCTCCGCCGCCGCAAGCGACGGCATCCCCAATGCCAGCAAGATCAGTGTGATGGAGCCCCGGACCATACGTGCATCTGATACGGGGAAGTTCGCCATGGTCAAGGGGCGTTCGGGCGAGAACTGTCGAGAGTTCGGCCAGTGCGGCGAACAGTCCTCACTCCACGGCGTCGTCGCTGGAAGGAAATTCGATCAGGACCACCGTGTGTTTCCTGAGGCCCTCGGCAAACTTCGGATCGGCCTTGAGCTCGTCCAGTGTCCGCGGCGGCGGAAGCTGCTGGCCATCCGCGATCAGCTCCTGCGCGTAGAAGGCGAGCGCCTCGGGCGCATTCTCCAGGGCCTCGTCGACGTCATCGCCGCCGGACATGCAGCCGGGCAGGTCGGGAAACCATAAGCCGACGGCTTCGTCCGGGCCATTGTCTTCGAGGATGGCGACGTAGTGAGGCATGCCGCCTCACGCCCGCTGCACAAAGCTGTCCACGACCTTCTTCTCGCCGGCCTTGTCGAAGGCGATGGTGAGCTTGTTGCCGTCGATTTTGGTGACGTGGCCGTAGCCGAATTTCTGGTGGAAGACGCGGTCTTCGAGCGAGAATTCCGAGGTCGTGCCGGTCGATTTGGCGACCAGCTCGCCCTCGATGGTCAGGGGGCCGCGACGGCGCGAGGAGAAGCTGCCGAAATCGGGGCCGGATGACGCGGCGGACGAAAACGAGGCGGTCTCTTCCTCGAAACCGCCGCTTCGGCCGCCGCCACTGCTGCCGCTGCCGCGGTTGCGGTTGGCCTGGGCGCGCTGCCAGCCCGGCGTCGAATAGCTGGAGCCGAACGCCTCCATGTTGTCGAAGCGCGAGGCGCCGTAGCCGCCGGTGCCGCCCCAGGCCGATCCGCCCTTGGATTCCGTGATCTCGACATTGGCCGCAGGCAGCTCGTCGAGGAAGCGCGAGGGGATCGTGGTCGACCAGGTGCCGTGAATCCGGCGGTTGGTGGCGAAATAGATCATGGCGCGGCGGCGGGCACGGGTGAGGCCGACATGGCCGAGCCGGCGCTCTTCTTCGAGCCCGGCGCGGCCCTGCTCGTCCAGCGTGCGCTGGCTCGGGAACAGGCCTTCCTCCCAGCCGGGCAGGAACACGTTGTCGAATTCGAGACCCTTGGCCGAATGTAGCGTCATCAGCGACACCGCATCGTCCTCGGCGCCGCCCTCGCGGTCCATCACCAGCGAGATGTGCTCCAGGAACCCCTGCAGGTTCTCGAACTCCTCCATTGAGCGCACCAGCTCTTTGAGGTTCTCCAGCCGGCCCGCGGCATCCGCCGAGCGGTCCTTCTGCCACATCTCGGTGTAGCCGCTCTCGTCGAGCACGATCTGCGCCAGCTCGGTGTGCGAGGTGACCTCGCGCTGGGCGCGCCAGCGGTCGAACTGGGCGACGACGTCGCGCAAGCTTCCGCGCGCCTTCGGCTTCAGCTCATCGGTCTCGACCACCGCGCGCGCCGCCTCGAACAGCGGGATGCGGCGCTTGCGGGCGTGGTCGTGCAGCATCTGAATGGTGGCGTCGCCGAGGCCGCGCTTGGGCACGTTGACAATGCGCTCGAAGGCGAGATCGTCGGCCGGCGAGTTGATGACGCGCAGGTAAGCCAGCGCGTCGCGGATTTCCGCGCGCTCGTAGAAGCGGGGGCCGCCGATGACGCGATAGGGCAGGCCGAGCGTGACGAAACGGTCTTCGAATTCGCGCATCTGGTAGGATGCGCGCACCAGGATGGCGATCTCGTTGAGCCTCTCGCCCTGGCGCTGGAGCTGCTCGATCTCCTCGCCGATGCCGCGGGCTTCCTCTTCCGAATCCCACGAGCCGGTCACCGTGACCTTTTCGCCTTCGACATCCTCGGTGCGCAGCGTCTTGCCGAGCCGGCCTTCGTTATGCGCGATCAAATGCGAGGCCGCGGCGAGGATGTGGCCGGTCGAGCGATAGTTGCGCTCGAGGCGGATCACCTTTGCGCCGGGGAAATCGTGCTCGAAGCGCAGGATGTTGTCGACCTCGGCGCCGCGCCAGCCATAGATCGACTGGTCGTCGTCGCCGACGCAGCAGATGTTTTTGACGTGGGGCGTGGTCAAAGGCGCGCTGACCACATGCTCCGTCATTCCGGGGCGATGCGCAGCATCGAACCCGGAATCTCGAGATTCCGGGTTCGCGTCTTCGACGCGCCCCGGAATGACGGCATTTGCAGCAGCAGGATTCGCCGGCGCCTGCGACAAAAGCCGCAGCCACAGATATTGCGCGACGTTCGTGTCCTGATACTCGTCCACCAGGATGAATTTGAAGCGCTGCTGGTACTGCCGCAAGATATCCGGATGCTCGCGGAAGATGCGGATGTTCTCCAGCAGCAGGTCGCCGAAATCGGCGGCGTTCAAGATCTTCAGCCGCTCCTGGTAACTCGCATAAAGTTTGCCGCCCTTGCCGTTGGCGAACATCGCGGCTTCGCCGGAGGGCACCTGCGACGGCATCAGGCCGCGGTTCTTCCAGCCGTCGATCAGGCCGGCCAGCATGCGCGCGGGCCAGCGCTTGTCGTCGATGTTCTCGGCCTGCAGCAGCTGCTTGAGCAGCCGCACCTGGTCGTCGACGTCGAGCACGGTGAAGTTCGACTTGAGCTGCGCCAACTCGGCATGGAAGCGCAGGATGCGGCCGCCGATGGAGTGGAAGGTGCCGAGCCACGGCATGCCCTCGACGGCGTGGCCGAGCATCTGGCCCAGCCGGTGCTTCATCTCGCGCGCGGCCTTGTTGGTGAAGGTCACCGACAGGATCTCGGCGGGGCGGGCGCGGCCCTGGCTCAGGATATGGGCGATGCGCGTCGTCAGCACGCGCGTCTTGCCGGTGCCGGCGCCGGCCAGCACCAGCACCGGGCCATCCAGCGTCTCCACTGCCTCGCGCTGCTCCGGATTGAGGCCCGACAGGTATTTCGGACCCACCGAGGCGCGCGCACGCGCGGCAATGCCGCCGGCTGCGGGCTGGTGGTCGGGTACGCTGGTGATCTTGCTCGGCTCGGTCATGCGAATCATTTGGCCCCACGATGGCACCGCGGGGTGACGGGAGGGAGCCTTCTTAACAGGGATTGCTGCCTATATGGGGCACCGGGACGTGGTTTTCCACGTACGCGGCGGCCCGATTTGTTCCCGAAAGAGGGGCGAATTTCCACCTGTCCGGGTCCGGAACCATCGTTCCCACGTCGAGATTGTCTGGGCAGGTGGCGCGGTCAGCTGCGCCGATCGCAGAGAGACATCAAGACGAGGTTTTCGCCATGCTAGGCTGGGTTGTGACGTTTCTGGTTATCGCACTGATCGCCGGCATCCTGGGTTTCGGCGGCATCGCCGGCGCTTCGATCGAGATCGCCAAGATCATCTTCTTCATCGCGGTCGTTCTGTTCCTGGTCTCGGCCGTGGTCGGCCTCGCCCGCGGCCGCAACAGGATATAGGTGCTTCCCTGCGGCCCATCCTGCGACGCCCGCCTCCGGCGGGCTCTCAGGATGAGGGCGGAGCGTGGGCAGCAGTTTCAATGGGCACAGATGCCGCTTAGCCCCATCCTGCGGGGCCCGCGAAGCGGTCGTCTCGAAGGACGAGGCGCGCTCAGTTGCTGTAACGCAGTAAACGATTTTGCTGAGCTTACCGCTTCGAGGGCATCGCCACGTTGCGACCGATGCCCTCGGGCCGCGGCACGGCGCTGTGGGCTTTGACCACGGTCGCAATGCGCTCGCGGATGTCGGGCGGAAACGGCGCAACGCGTCGCGCGTTCATGTCCATGTGCAGCGACATGTTCTCGGAAGTTGCCGACAGCCAGCCTTCGGTCGCGTGCCGCATCTCCTCGAACGTATGCAGGCGCTTGTCATCGGCGGCGAGCAGCCAGACGAATATTTGCACGGGATCGCCGAGATGGATCTCGCGCAAATACCGCACATGGCATTCGGCGGTGAAGGTCGAGCCATGACGCTCCTTCTTGTACGCCGGCCCCATTCCGAGCTCGAGCCAGAGCTCGTCGATCGCCCGGTCGAACATCACGTTGTAATAGGCCATGTTGAGATGGCCGTTATAGTCGATCCATTGCGGCTCGATCTGCATGATCGAGGCGCGGAACGGCTCGGCGGCGGGCTTTGAAGCGGCACTCTCCGGCATGCGTCCTTCCCTGGCTATGCGTCCGGTCGCTTGACTTGACCGGCTTTATGTCCTTTGCCACGGTTCTTCTGTCGGGAGGAATGTCCGTGGGTACGACCATCACCAATAATCCGCCGCGGGTCGAGCCGAAAGCCCTTGCAAGCGCGCTGGAGCAGCTTGCCGCGCGGTTCGGCAACCGCCTCATCACCTCGCAGGCCGTTCGTGAGCAGCACGGCCATACCACCACGTGGATCGTCAACCAGCCACCTGACGGCGTGGTGATGGCGCAGGAGACCGCCGACATCCAGGACGTGGTGCGGATCTGCGCCAAGAACCGCGTCCCCGTCATTCCGTTCGGCACCGGCACCTCGCTCGAAGGCCAGGTCAACGCGCCCGCCGGCGGCATCTCGATCGACCTCCGCGACATGAACAAGGTGCTCGCCGTGCATGCTGAGGATCTCGACTGCGTGATCCAGCCCGGCGTCACCCGCAAGGCGCTCAACGAGCATCTGCGCGACCAGGGCCTGTTCTTCCCGATCGACCCTGGCGCCGACGCTTCCCTCGGCGGCATGGCCTCGACCCGCGCCTCCGGCACCAATGCGGTGCGCTACGGCACCATGCGTGACAGCGTGCTGGCGCTGAAGGTGGTGCGCGGCGACGGCGAGATCATCACCACCGGCACGCGCGCGAGGAAATCCTCCGCGGGCTACGACCTGACGCATCTGTTCGTCGGCGCCGAGGGCACACTCGGCATTATCTCGGAGCTGACCATCCGCCTGCGCGGTATTCCCGAGACGATCGCAGCCGGCGCGGTGTCGTTCGAGACCGTGCATGGGGCGTGTCAGGCCGTGATCCTGGCGATCCAGACCGGCATTCCCGTGGCGCGCATCGAGCTGCTCAACACCGCGCAGGTGAGGGCCTGCAATGCCTATTCCAAGCTGACGCTGCCGGAGACGCCGTTGCTGTTGATGGAATTCCACGGCAGCGAGGTCGAGGTCGCCGAGCAGTCGAAGGCGTTCGGCGAGATCGCCAAGGAGTGCGGCGGCGGCGATTTCTCCTGGACCACCAAGCCGGAGGACCGCACGAAATTGTGGCAGGCGCGGCACGACGCCTATTGGTCCGTGAAGGCGCTGCGTCCTGGCGACGGCATCGGCGTGGTTGCGACCGACGTCTGCGTGCCGATTTCGCGCCTTGCCGACTGCGTCAGCGAGACCGAGGAGGACCTCGAGCGCCTCAATCTGCTGTCGCCGATCGTCGGCCATGTCGGGGACGGCAATTTCCACTGCTCGCTGGTCTGCGACACCAACGACGCCGCCGAGATGGCGCGCGGCGAGGAGTTCATGCATCGTCTGGTCGAGCGCGCGCAGGCGATGGACGGCACCTGCACTGGCGAGCACGGCATCGGCCAGGGCAAGCAGAAATATCTCAAGGCGGAACTCGGCCCCGAGGCGATCGAGGCGATGCGCGCGCTGAAGCAGGCGTTCGATCCGCTCAACATCCTCAACCCCGGCAAGATCGTGCCGGAGGCGTAGCGCGCGGTCCGGGAACTTTCGGCAACCAAGCCGGTTCCAATTCCCGACAATTTCCGATGCCTCTATGGCGCGGCTTTGCGGGAGGGTGCGATGTTGCGACCGGTCATTGGAATTACGGTGATGGCGCTCACCTGCATGCTGGCAGGGACGGCTCTGGGCAAGGGCGGACACGGTGGCGGCCATGGCGGTGGTCATGGCGGTGGTCATGGCGGTGGTCATGGCGGTGGTCATGGCGGTGGTCACGGCGGCGGGCATGGCAGTGGCGGCCATTTCCATGGCCACGGCTTCGGGCATGTGCATGGTGGCGGCCATCACCGCGCGATGCGGTTTGCAACCAGCGCCCGACACGGTTCGAATTTCGGTCAGATCCGCAATGCGTCCATCCGCCCTGCGCATTTCCGCCACGCGTTCAACGCGCATTCCCGTGCCTTCCGCAACGGCCGCTTGATCAGCAATCCGGCGGCGCGCGCCCAGATCACGGCCGCGGCCGCGCTCGCCGGCTGGCATGGCGCCAGCAGTGGATGGTGGCAACATGCGGGCGGCGGTTACGGCTGGGTCGGACCGCTGTTCTGGCCGTTCGCCTATAACGATGTCTACGACTACACGATCTGGGGCGACGGCCTCGGCTTCTGGGGCTACGGCTATCCGGACATTTACGCCGGCCTGTTCGGGCCTTACGGCTATGACGGCCTGTCGGCCTATCTGCCGCAGCGTCCGCAGGGACGGCGGCAAGCGCGAGGCGTTGCGCTGGATCAGCTTTGCGGCAGCGACCGCCGCGAAATCGTCGATCTGCCGATCGATCAGATCGCCGCCGCGGTGCAGCCGACCGAGGCGCAAGGCGCCAATCTCGATGCACTCGGCAATGCCTCGATTGACGCTGCAGCGCTGATCCGCGCGTCCTGTCCGTCCCAGGTCGCAGCAACCGCACCCAGCCGGCTGGCGGCAATGCAGCAGCGTGTCGAGGCTATGGTGAAAGCCGTCGAACTCGTTCAGCCCGCCCTCGACAGTTTCTATAGCTCGCTCACCGACGAGCAGAAGGCGCGGTTCAATGCGCTGGCAGAAGATCAGCGCCGCGCGACGGCTCCTAGCGGCAGCGGGGGATCGCTGGTCCAGACGTGCGCGCCTGCCGCGCTTGAATGGCCTGGCAGCGACATCGAGGCGAGGCTTCATCCCAACGACACGCAGCGCGCGGCGCTACAGGTGCTCCAGGACACCAGCGCCAGGGTCAGCGCATCGCTCAAGGCGGCCTGCCAGCCGAGCGAGGTGATGACGCCGCCGGCGCGAATGGCCGCGGTCCGCAAGCGGCTCGATGTGATGCTCGACGGCGTCAAGTCGGTGCGCGCGGCGCTTGAGGATTTCTACGCCACGCTGAACGACGAGCAGAAGGCGCAGTTCGAGGCTATCGGACCACGTCGGACGTCCTAAAGACGTCAAGATGGAGCGTGCGGAAAAAATCGCCTCGCCGATATCGATTGGCCCCCCTATGCTCGGGACGCTGAAGCGGGGCGATATGGCGTCTAGAAGATCGCAGATGGTGGGGCGATGAGGTGGTTCGCGCGCAAGACGCGACAGGAGATCTGGGACGAGGCGATCGAGGGACCACTTGGCGACATCGAGGCCGCCGCGCGCATCCGCGCGATCTGTGACGCTGCGGCTCCGAGCGCCGCCGGCTCGACGCGTAACGACAAGCGCGACAGCGAACGCTACGAGCGCGCCGCCAAGGTGGCGATGGAGATCGCGATGAGGATCTCGGACGATCTGATGCGCGACGACGCGGTCCGCCGCATCGTCGATCTCTGCATGACGGCGGACGACCTCAGGACCGCGCAGATCCTGTTCCGCGCCATTCACGCCAGTTGGATCCGCGAGACGGTGCAGCGGGATCATCCCACGCTGGCGTCCTAGAGGGCAAACCGCCGCTGCATCGAAGGTGCGCTCCCTCCCGCGCCTGCGGCCGAGGGCTATTGGATATGAAAACGGCGTGATTTTTGGTGCTTCCGTTTCCACATCGTCATGCCCGGGCTTGTCCCGGCCATCCACGGTCTTCACTCCTGCAAAACTGGAAGCGCGGGACAAGCCCGGGCATGACGAGTTTGTGGAGCGATCGGCCGCTCACAAGACACATCGAACCTGCAGCATTATCGGCACTTCGCCAGCTTCCGCACGGCCTCATCCACGCTGTGGAAGACGTGCTCGCGGGGCAGGGCATCGAACAGTCTGAACCGCTCGAACGCGTCCTGCGCCCGCAACGATTCCAGCCGCGCCAGCGCGACCGTGACGCCTTGCTCGCTGCATGTCTTGAACAGATCGAGTAAGATCTGCGCGGCGGTGAAGTCGATTTCGACCATTCCGCTCGCTTCCAGCACCAGCAATTGCGGTGTCGATGTGCCCAGCACCTTGCTCACGTCGCTGCGGAAAGCTGGCGCGTTGAGAAAGGACAGCGGCGCCTGCAGTCCGATCACCGCAACGCCCGCGATGCGCTCGCCGGTGATATGCGGATGCGCCGGCCACCAGATCGTGGTGCCCGGCACGCGCTCGAACTCGACCAGCCTGGCGCGCGTGGTGCTCCAGATGCCGTGCAGCAGCGACAGCACGATGCCGAGGAAGGCGCCCTGCTGGATCGGCACCACGACGATCAGTGCGGCGGTGGCGACGATCAGCAGGAACTCGCTGAACGACTGCCGGTAAATCGTGGCGATCTGTCTGGCGCGGATGATCCGCAGCGCGACGAACAGCAGGATACCGCCAAGCGCAGCGTCGGGCACGTGCCGCAACAGCCCGGTACCGAACGCGAGCAGCGCCAGCACGATCACTGCTGCGGCAAGGCCGGCGAGCTGCGATTGTCCGCCGGTCTCGGCGACAATGCCGGTGCGTGGCGGGCTTGCATTGACCGGAAACGCACCGAACAGGCCCGCCAAAACGCTGCCGGCGCCCGCACCGAGGAAGTCGCGGTCGACATCGGCCGGCTCATCGGGATCGGACGGGAACGAGCGCGTCGTCGCGGCGGTCTGCACCATCACCACGACCGTGATGACGAAGGCGAGCGGGACGAGGCGCACCCAGAGTTCCGGCGCAAGCTCGGGGAAGGTCGGCCGCGGCAGCGTGCCCGGCACGCTGCCGACGACGCTGACGCCCTTGCTTTCGAGGCCGAGCGCGATGGTGGCGAGCGTCGCGCCGACCAGCCCGATCAGTGCACCCGGAATTTTCGCGCTGATCTTCTCGGAGATGAAGACCACGGCGAGCACACCAAAACCGATGCAGAACGTGATCGGATTGGTACGGCCGATCTCGCTTGCGAGCACGCCGATGCGATCGAGCGTCGGTCCGCCCGGTGATTCCAACCCGAGCACCCCCGGCAATTGCGAGACGATGATGTGGACGGAGATGCCGGCGAGGAAGCCAACCATGACCGGCACCGACAGCAGGTTGGCGATGCCGCCGAGCCGGAACGCGCCACCCGCCAGCATCATGGCGCCGACCATCAGCGCCAGCGCGATCGCAAGGCTCTGATATTCAGGTGAGCCGGCAGCCGCCAGCGCCGCGAGCCCGCCGGCGAAGATCGGCGTGATGGTGGAGTCGGCGCCGCAGGACAGGAAGCGGTTGCCGCCGAGCAGCGCAAATCCGAGCGAGCCCGCCATGAAGGCGAAGAAGCCGATTTGCGGTGCAAAGCCGCCGAGCCGCGCGGTCGCCATCTGCTCGGGGATTGCAATCGCCGCCAGCGTCAGCCCCGCCATCAGGTCGCCCGGCAGGGAGTAGGACGCGAGCGAGCCGAACAACGGCCATGCGTGCTTGGATGAATCCTTGGCATGAGCGTCGTGCGGCATCGATGTGTCGTCTCCCGAAAGGCCTGCGTCGATCGATCAGACTACAGCATTTCAGGAGAGGAGAGCGGCGGATCGAGCCACTTCTTCGTCATCAACAAGAATGTCCGCAAGCCAAGGCTTGCGGATACCTCTTCGCAGTGCAGTGGACACCTCAGTACCGGCCGCGGTCGTTGTGGTAGTCGCCGCCGCGGCCGCCACCACCCATGCCCATGCCGATGCCGATCCCAATGCCGATGCCTTCCATGATCGCGCCAGGCGGCGGGCCGCGATCCGGCGGCGGTGCGCGCTCGTAAACTACTTCATCGGGCGCCGGCCGGCGCGGCTTTGGTGGCGTCTCGACCACCTTGCGTTTCGGCGGGGTCTCGTCGACCTTTCGCTTTGGCGGCGTGTCATCGACCCGTTTCTTGATGATGGGCGCGACGGCCGGGTTGACCGGGCTCGCCGGCGGCGTCGGCGTCGAGCACGGACAGGTCGGCGCCAATGCGACGGCGATCGGGGCAGGGGTCGCCGCGGCCGCGACCGGCAAGGCATAGTTGCGGTTCTGCACGCGGAGCAGCAGCCGGCGGGCGGTCGCAGCCAGGTCGCTGTTGTCCCAGTTGGCGAGATAGGCCTCGAACGAGGCGCGGGTATTGATGGCGACTGCGCGCTCCCAGGCCAGCATCTGGCGCCGGCGCTCCAGCACGGTGCGCAAGCGCGGTGTGCGGACGTCCAGAGCATAGAGCTCGATATAGGCCTGATAGGCCTCGACCGTGTCGTCAGCGATCACGATCTCATAGGCCGCCCTGGCGTCCTTGCCCTGCAGATGCTTGCGCCAGTCCTCGACGCTGCGTGTGCCGCTGGCAAGCGCCATCGATGATGCGCCCGGCAGGGACGAACTGCCGCTATCGCCGAAGAACCTGAAATCGGCCGTCAGCGAGGAGCTTTCCCAGGGGATCTGCCGCCCGTCGGTCGATTGCGCCACGGCGACGCGGATGCGCTTGAACACCTCCTCGATCGGCAGGTTCGGCTGCTTGGCGATGTTCAGTGCGGCGGTGGTGTAGGGGCTGTCGACGCCGTTGCCGTCCTCGGCTTCGGCACCCGGCGAGGTGGAATAGGAGATGAACGAGCCGGGCGCGCCGGCCTTGGTGTCGACGATCGCAAGCCCGTGGCCGGCGCCGCTCAGCGCCGGGAACGGATTGTTGCGGCAGGCGTCCAGCATGAAGATGCGCGCCCGCGTCGGCAGCGCGCCGAGGGTGTTGAGCAGGTCGTTCAGCCGCACGCCCTGCAGCGGAATGTCAGCCTCGCGCTTGGGATCGAGGTCGACAGGGACGAGATAATTCTCGCCGTCGATCTGGAGACCGTGGCCGGCATAAAACACCAGGGCGACGGTATCGGCGCCGCTGGCGCTGACCTTGCCGGCGAAATCCGAGATCACCGCGCGCATCTCGTTCTGACCGAGATTGGCCACCGTGGTGACGGTGAAGCCGGCATTGCCGAGCAACTCGGTCATGCCCTTGGCATCGTTGGCGGCGTTCGGCAGTTCCGGCACGGTGCGATAGGCGGACTGGCCGATCACGAGTGCAAGCCGCGCTTCGGCGGCGGCCTCCGTCGGCGTCATCAATTGTGTGAATGCAAGAAGGCCGGATGCAAGGAGCAGATTGCAAAGGACGGGACGGCGCATGGGTGTCACCTCCATCGGCAATGCGCGCGATGATGTCACCTTTTCTACGTCTGTGCCATGACACAGTCTGTGCGCTGGATCACTCTGCCCGCTGCGGCAAATGGGGCAGGGCATCTGCCGAAGGGGAAAGCATCGTTGCGGCGCAATCCATGTGAATTGCGCATTGATCCATGCGCCAATTGGATCGATCTGCGCTGATGCGGGAGGTGCTCTCTCGCGTCCCCCGCCGCGGGCCTATCCGCACCGCGAATCCCGCACAAACATGACCGTTTCGCTGTGCGTCCGTGTCCTCGCCATTCGCCGCGCGGCTTTGCGAGGTCCGGGCGCAACCCTTGCCTGCCCCGTCGCTTTGGCCATACAGTCTGCGCAACAGGCCGCGACAACGATCGCGGCCGCAAACAAGAATGCTTGGGAGAGACCGCACCATGACCATCGTGCCCGTGAACCGTCGCGCGTTCATCAAGTCATCGGCGGCGGTCACCGCCGGCCTTGTGCTCTCTCCCGCGATAATCGGCCGCGCCGAAGCTGCGACGCTGAAGCTGAAATGCTCCTCCTCGCTGCCGAACGATCCCAAATACGCCAATGGCCGCGTCTACTACGACAATCTCGTCAAGAATTTGAAAGGCAACGGCCTCGGCGAGCAGGTCGAGGTCGCCTTCTTTCCGGACAACCAGCTCGGCCAGGAGATCGACGTCATCAACTCGGTGAAGCTCGGCGTCATCGACCTCATGGTGTCGGGCTCCTCGATCTCGGCCAATCTGGTGCCGCTGGTCGGCACCTTCGATCTCGGCTTCCTGTTCTCGAGCTTCCCGCAGCAGACCAAGGCGTTCGATTCCGGTGCCGCCAAGCCGATCGAGGACGCGCTGCTCAAGGGCGGCAACATCCGCATCATCGCCTGGGCCTATAATTTCGGCTCGCGCAGCGTGCTGGCGAAGAAGCCGGTGAAGACGCCTGAGGATCTCGCCGGCCTCAAGATCCGCACCCTGCCAAATCCCGTCATCACGGAATGCCTGCGGCTGATGGGCGCCGCCGCGACGCCGCTCGCCTTCGGCGAGATCTACACGGCGTTGCAGGCCGGCGTGCTCGACGGCCTCGAGCACGACCCGCCGACGATCCTCGCCAGCAAGTTCTTCGAAACCTCAAAGTTCTACGCGCTGACGCAGCACAATTTCTCGCCGCTCGCGATCTATTTCAGCGACATGACCTATAGCCGCATGGATCCGAAGCTGCGTGAAGGCTTCCTCGATGCCGCCAAGAAGGCCGCGGCCGACACGCGCGCCCATGGGCTCGCGGTCGAGAAGGAGGCGCTGACGGCCCTGACCGAGAAGGGCGTGACGGTGGCCGAATGCGACCGCGAGGCTTTCAAGAAGCGCGTCGCGCCGCAGATCGAGAATTTCATCAAGGCGCGGCCGGAATCGAAGCCCGTCATCGACATGATCCGCGCGACTCAAGCCTGAGATGACGATGACCGCCGCCGTGCCCGTCTCGGGCGGCCGCCACGGGAGTATCACCCTGCTGCTTCGCGTCAGCGACGCGATTGCGGCGATCCTGCTTGCCGCCGATCTCATCGTCGTCTGCGGTTCCGTGCTGCTGCGCTTCTTCTTCAATGCGCCGGTCGAATGGTCCGATGATGTCGCGCGCGGCCTGATGGTCGGCTCGGGCTTCTTCGGCGCGGCAAGCGCGCTCGCGCGCGGCGAGAACGTCGGCGTGTCCTTCTTCCGTGACCTCCTGCCGGTGCGGCTGCGCTCGCTGGTCGATGCCGCCAGCGCGCTGCTGATCGTGCTGATCTCGGGCTATGTCGCCTACAACGCGATCAAGCTAGGCTCGCTCACGGCCGGCCAGACCACGGGCTCCGGCCTGCCGCTGGAGCTGACATTCTACCCGATGGGCGTCGGCGCGGCGTTCATGACGGTGTTCGCCGTCGATCATCTCTGCGCAAGGCTGCTTCCTGACATCATCAGAGGACTCATGGCGATCGTCATCGTCACCGGCCTTTATCTCGCCTGGGATTACCTGTCGCCGTCGTCCGTGCCCTCGGCGGGCGCGCTGATGCTGATCGGCTTCTTCGCGACGCTGTTCGGCGGCTTGCCGATCGGCTTTGCGCTGGCGCTGGCCGCGCTGATCTTCATCTGGGTCGAGGGCGCGCTGCCGGGCGTCATCTTCGCCCAGCAGATGGCGCGCGGCATCGACAATTTCGTCCTGCTCGCGATTCCCTTCTTCATCCTGGTCGGCTACCTCATGGAAGCCAACGGCATGTCGGTGCGGCTGATCGAGCTGTTGCAGCGCGCGGTGGGCCGCATGCGCGGCGGCCTCAACGTCGTGATGGTGGCCTCGATGGTGCTGTTCTCGGGCATCTCAGGCTCGAAGATGGCCGACGTTGCGGCGGTCGGCTCGGTGCTGATCCCGGCCGCGCGCCGCTCCAGGCAAAATCCGGGCGGCGCGGTCGCGCTGCTCGCAGCATCCGCCGTGATGGCCGAGACAATTCCGCCCTGCATCAACCTGATCATCCTCGGCTTCGTCGCAAACCTGTCGATCGGTGGCCTGTTCATGGCGGGACTGCTCCCGGCGGCGCTGATGGCGCTGGTGCTGATCGCGGTCTCCATCATCTTCGGCAAGCCGCCGGCGGAGGCCGAGGACATCGCGCCGCAGGCACCGGTGTCGGGCCTCTGGACGGGTGCGATCGCCTCGTTCGGCCTGATCTTCATGATCTTCTTCGGCTTCAAGAGCGGCTTTGCCACAGCCACGGAAATCTCGGCTTTCGCGGTCGCCTATGCGCTTGTCGTCGGCAGCGTCGTGTTCCGCGAGCTCGGCTTCAGATCGGCCGCGCATAGTTTCGTGCAGGCGGCAACGCGCGCAGGCCTCGTGCTGTTCATCGTCGCCGCCGCGCAATCGCTGGCGTTCACGCTGACCTTGCAGCAGGTGCCGCATGCGGTCGGCGATGTCATGCTCGGCCTGTCCAAGACCTCGGGCGTCTGGCTGTTCATCCTGCTCGCGATCGTCGTGCTGATCGTGATGGGCTCGGTGCTGGAGGGCGCCGCCGCGCTGATCATCTTCGGGCCGCTGCTGCTGCCGGTTGCGGTGCAGCTCGGCGTCGATCCCCTGCATTTCGGCGTCGTGCTCGTCATCGCGATGGGCATCGGCCTGTTCGCGCCGCCGCTGGGCCTTGGGCTCTACGGCGCCTGCCTGATCGGCAATGTGCCGATCGAGCAGACCGTGAAGCCCATCATGGGCTACCTTGGCCTCCTGTTCCTCTGCCTGCTCGTCATCGCCTTTGTGCCATGGCTCTCGACCGCGCTGCCGCGGGCATTCGGCTACTGAAGGAGTCTGCCGTGAAGGTCCTGCTCGCTCACACGCCGGAGATGCGCCGCAACTACTACGGCGACCGCAGCCTGAACGGCCTGCGCGCGGCCGCCGAGGTGATCCTGCACGAGGGCGATGACGCGCTCGACTCGGCCGGCCTCGTGCGCGCCGCCAAGGATGCCGACATCATCGTCGCCGATCGCATGACCGAGGGGCGCGGCGAGATCTTTGCGCAGCTGCCGCGCCTGCGCGCCTTCGTCCGCTGCGCCGTCGATATCCGCAACGTCAATGTGGAAGCGGCCTCAGCGGCTGGCGTGCTCGTGACCCGCGCAGGGCCCGGCTTCGTCCAGGCTGTTGCCGAGCTCGCGCTCGGCTTCATGGTCGATCTCTCCCGCGGCGTGTCGCGGACGACGGCGGACTACCAGGCCGGCCGCAAGCCGGAGGCGCGGATGGGCCGCCAGCTCGCCGCTAGCCGTATCGGCATCATCGGCTATGGCAGCATCGGGCGTTATCTCGCCGAGATCGCCAAGGTGCTGCGCATGGAGGTGCTGGTCGCCGATCCCTTCGCAACCGTCAGCGACAGTGCAATCCGGCACGTCAGCCTCGACGAGCTTCTGTCCGCATCGGACTATGTGGTCTGTCTTGCGATCGCCAACGAGCAGACCGAGAATCTGATCGGCGAGGCGGCGCTCGCCCGTATGCAGAAGCACGCCGTCTTCATCAATCTCTCGCGCGGCAATCTCGTCGACGAGGCCGCGCTCACCAAGGCGTTGCTGGAGAACCGCATCGCCGGCGCGGCGATGGATGTCGGCCGCGCGCCCGACCAGATGCCGTCGCCGGAGCTCGCGAAACTGCCAAACGTCATCGCGACGCCCCATGTCGGCGGCCTGACGCCGCAGGCGATCGAATACCAGTCGCTGGAAACCGTCCGGCAGGTCGAAGCGATCGTCAAAGGCGAGGTGCCTCAGGGCGCCGTCAACGCCGACCGCTGGACGCGGCGGCCATGAATCGTCTGCGCCGTCGCAAGTTCGATCTCCCGCGGCCTACAGCCGGTCCACCGCCTTGAACGTCCCGTCCTTTTGGATCACCGTCAAGAACACTTTCGGCGGCGCGTCGAGTGCGCGCAGGCCGACGGTGACGATGCTGCCGCTGATCTCGAAGCTGCCGACGTCGTTGATGGCGCGCAGGAGGCCCGTGCGCGTCGGTTGCGGCCCGGCCTTTTCCAGCGCGGCGGCGGCGAGGCGGCCGGAGAGATAGCCTTCGAGCGACACGAAGTCAGGCGTCAGCGTCGGATCGATCGCTTTCTGCGCCGCCTGATAATCGGCGACGAGCTTGAGCGAGCGATCCCAGGGAAACGGCACGACCTGCGAAACGATCACGCCGTCGCCCTCGGGGCCGAGCTCCTTGGCGAGCGCATTAGCGCCGACGAAGGAGATGTTGACGAAGGTCGGATAGGAGCCGCTGCGGTGCGCGAGCTTGATGAACTCCGCGCAGGGACCGTAGGTGCCGACCATGATGATGGCCTCGGGCTCGGCGCGCTTGATCGTGCGCCAGGCCGAGCCAACCGCGCGGGTGTTGCGCTCGAAGGTGCCTTCGGCGGCGAGCTCCAGGCCGCGCTTGGCGAGCGCGCGCTTCACGCCGGCAAGACCGTCGCGGCCGAAGGAATCGTCCTGGTAGAAGATGCCGATGCGGGTGAAGTGGCGATCCTCGGTGAGGTGCTTGATCCAGGCCTCGGCCTCCGCGCCATAGCTCGCGCGGATGTTGACGACGTTCGGAAGCTCGAGATCGCGCAAAAATTCAGCGCCGCTGAACGGGCCGATGAAGGGAATGTTCCTCGCACTGGTGATCGGGATCGTCGCCATTGCCGTCGGCGTGCCCACCGCGCCGATCAGTGCGAACACCTTGTCCTCGTCGAGCAAGCGCAGCGTCTGCGCCACCGAACGGTCGGGATCGTAGCCGTCATCGTGGCTGATGAGCTGGAGCTTGCGGCCGTGCACGCCACCCTTGGCGTTGATCTCGGTGAACGCGGCGACGATGCCCTGTCGCATGCGCAGACCAAGCGCAGACGAGGGGCCTTCGAGCGCGGCGGCCTGGCCGAACAGGATCGTGTCCGCGCTGACGCCGGCCTCCTCGTCGGTCTTCTCGCCTTTGGCCGGAAGCATGAACGCGGCCAGCCATGCGATAACCAGGGCGACGGATGTCGCGGATCGCGATCGTGTCATGAGGGTGCTTTGCCGGATGTTGGAGGCGCCTGGCGGAAGGATAGGTCTGCGCCCCTGAACAGGTCGCTAACTGCCCCACGACCAGCGGGGTCCGTACGACTCCGGAGAAAACCGGCAACTTATGTCCAGACTGCCGAAACTTGCGGGGCAATCATTAACTAAGCCGCGTGATGCGGACCACGAAGGTTCCGAAATTGTGCAGTTCTTAACCGCGCTTCCCATCCGATAGTCGCGCCGGTCGCTCAACCAGAAGTTCGCACTGGCGCGCCGAGGGGGACTTGCGGGATCAAGATGGGCGGTCGCGATCAGAACGATCAGGATCGGAAGCGTGTGACCGGATGGTGGCGTGCCGCGCCGCTGCTCGGGCTCTACCGTCCTGCGCTCGTCGCCGTCGCCGTCGGGCTGCTGTTCTCGATCGTGGGCGCGGCCGTCGTCGCGCGCTGGGAAGACCGCGTCAACAGGATCGAGTTCGAGAACGCGGCCGAGACCGAGGCCATCGTCATGCAGAACGGCATGAGCGAGTACATCTCGCGACTGGTCGCGCTGCGCACGCTGTTCGAATCCAGCAACGAGGAGATCACCCGCAGCGAATTCGAGGCTTTCAGCGCCCGTCTGTTCGAGCGCCATCCCGGCATGCTGCGCATCGCCTGGCTGCCCCGCGTCAACCGCAAGGAGCGCGCCGAATACGAGGCTGCCGCGATTACGGACGGCGTCTCCGGCTATGGCATCAAGTCGCTTCAAGGCGAGAGCTTTTCGACCGCGCCGCAGGGAGACGAATATTTTCCGGTGTTCTACTCGACCCAGCCGAAGACGTCGCAAGTCTACGGCATGGACTACGCGACCATCCCGGAGCGCCGCGCAGCGCTGGAGCGCGCGCGCGACAACGACCGGGGCGCGTCCATTCGCACCCGCCTCTTCGAGTCGAAGGAGGGCGGCCCGCAACCCGACGTGCTCGTGGCGCTGCCCGTCTATGCCAAGGGGACGTCGCGCGACACGGTTGCGGATCGGCGCCGCAATCTCACGGGCTTCGTCGTCGGCATCTTCGATTTGCCGCTGCTGCTCCACACCATCCGCGTGACCACCGGCGCAAGCCCCGCGGTCAGCGTCAACGTCTATCCACCCTTCACGGGGCAGATCGTCAGCCTCGCGGACATGCTGCCGGATTTTTCGTCGGCCGCCACCGCGCCGCAGTCGATGCGCGATGTCGCGCGGACGCTGCACTGGTCGGGCGGTCTCAAGATCGGGGACACCGACTGGCAGGTGCGCGCCATGCCGACGGCCGGCGGTGCGCTGGAGACGGCCTATGACCGCGCGGCCGCGGTGCTCGTCGTCGGCATGCTGCTAACGCTGTCGCTGTCGACCTACCTGATGCTCGCGAGCCGCAATTCGCGGCGGCTGTCGCTGGCCAATCGGCGCGTGCTCGAGCTCGCCCACACCGACATCCTCACCGGCTTGCCCAATCGCGCCTTCTTCCTCGCCCGGCTGGACGAGCTCAATCGCCAGCTGGACGATGCCGGTGCGGCCTTTTCGATCCTGATGCTCGATCTCGACCGCTTCAAGAACGTCAACGATTCCCTCGGTCACGGTGCCGGCGACGTGCTGCTGCGCCAAGTGGCGCAGCGGCTGAGGTCCGCCTTGCGCGCCGGCGACGTGCTGGCGCGGCTCGGCGGCGACGAATTCGCCATCATCCAGGAAGGGTGCGAGGACCAGCGCGCCTGCGCGACCGAGCTGGCGGCGCGGATCGCAAAACTCGTGGCCGAGCCGTTCCTCTTGCCCGGCCATCGCGTCGAGATCGGCACCAGCATCGGCATTGCGATCGCGCCGGATCACGGCACCGATCAGGAGCAGCTGCTGAAGAAGGCCGACCTTGCGCTCTACCGTTCGAAGTCGGCCGGCCGCAACTGCTACACCGTCTATGACGAGGCGATGTCGGCCGAGCTCGAGGCGCGCAACACGCTGGAAGGCGACTTGCGCGATGCCATCGCGCAATGCCAGCTCGAAGTGCACTATCAGCCGTTCGTCGATGCGCTCACTGGCGCGCGGCGGGGCTTCGAGGCGCTGGTGCGCTGGCGGCATCCGGGCCGCGGCCTGATCCCGCCGGATCAGTTCATCGCGCTTGCGGAGGAGACCGGGCTGATCGTGCCGCTCGGCGAATTCGTGCTGCGGCGCGCCTGTGCCGATGCGGCCGGCTGGCCTTCAGACCTGATGGTCGCCGTCAACCTGTCGCCGATCCAGTTCAAGGAAGCCGAGCTATTCGAGATGATCTGCGCCGCGCTCGCCGATTGCGGCCTGCCGCCGCAGCGGCTGGAGATCGAGATCACGGAATCGGTACTGCTGGAACGCGGCGTCGAAAACCACGCCTTCATGGAGCGGCTGAAGAGTATTGGCATCGAGCTTGCGCTCGACGATTTCGGCACCGGCTATTCGTCGCTGAGCTATCTCACCGCGTTTCCGTTCGACAAGATCAAGGTCGACAAGTCCTTCATCCGCAACCTCACACATCAGCCGCGCTCATCGGCCATCATCTCCTCGATCGTGACGCTGGCGCGCGGGCTCGACATGTCGGTCACCGCCGAAGGCGTCGAGACAGCCGAGGAGTTCGAGCGGCTGACCGCGCTCGGTGTCAACTTTGCGCAAGGCTACCTGTTCGGCCGCCCGATGCCGGTCGGCCAGATCGAATTCGACGAAGCCGCCCAGCCGTCGCAGCGCGACGCGGCCTGAGCGCGCGCCTCGTCCTTCGAGCCGACCGCGGAGCCTGTCATCGGGCCGCACTTAGCGCGGACCCGGTGGCGGTCTCCTCATGATGAGGCTAAGCGGCAGCGGTGCCTGTTGAAACCGTTGCCGCGCACTCCCATCCTCATCCTGAGGAGACCGCGACAGCGGGCGTCTCGACGGATGGCCGCAATGACGCTGCTTGCCACACTCTCTTTATTCTTATTCGCGAATACCACACTCAAACGCGCATGCGCGAAAATCGCTTGACCCAGGCAGCCCCAGATGGTCCGAAGGATCGTCCAGGGATGAAACATACAATGCGGCTTCCGTTCTTCTACGGCTGGCTCGTGGTCGTCGTGACCTTCGTCACCATGGCGATCGGCGTCAACGCGCGCACCGCCTTCTCATTGTTCTTTCCGCCGATCATCTCCGAGTTCGGTTGGGAGCGCGGTGTCACCGCGGGTGCGTTCTCGTTCGGCTTCGTGGCCTCCGCTGTCGCGAGCCCGCTGATCGGCCGGCTGATGGATCGCGCCGGTCCCCGCGCGGTGATGGAGCTCGGCGTCGTTCTGATGGGTGGCGGGCTGCTGCTGGCACCGTTGACCAACGCGCCCTGGCACCTCTACGTGACGCTCGGCGTCATGGTCGGCGCCGGCAGCGTGTGTCTCGGCTATTCCGGCCAATCGCTGTTCCTGCCGAACTGGTTCATCCGTAAGCGCGGCTTTGCCATCGGCATTGCCTTTGCCGGCGTCGGCCTCGGCTCGGTGACGCTGCTGCCATGGGTGCAGCACATGATCGAGCAGACCGGCTGGCGCACCGCCTGCACCGCGATGGGCCTGCTGCTCCTGATCGTGCTGGCGCCGATCAATCTGCTGCTGCACAAGCGGCCCGAGGATATCGGCCTCCAGCCTGATGGCGATGCTGCGCCGGCGCCCGGCGCTGCCAAGCCGGTCTCGAACGTGGTCGATCCTGCCTGGGTCGCGACCGAGTGGACGCTCGCCCGCGCCGTTGCGACCGCGCGCTTCTGGTGGATCGCGCTCGGCTATTTTTGCGGCCTGTACATCTGGTACGCGGTGCAGGTGCATCAGACCAAGTTCCTGCTCGATATCGGCTTCAGCCCCTCCGTCGCGGTGTGGGCGCTCGGCATCGTCAGCCTGCTCGGCATTCCCGGCCAGATCTGGCTCGGCCACGTCTCCGATCGGATCGGGCGGGAATGGGTCTGGGCGATCAGCTGCGCTGGGTTCGCGATCTGCTTCGCGGCGCTGATGGCGCTGAAGTTCCAGCCCTCCCTGTGGCTGGTCTACGTCATGGTGTTCACGCAAGGCGCGCTCGGCTACGGCCTCACCTCGATCATGGGCGCGGTGGTGTTCGAGATCTTCCAGGGCAGGCATCAGGGCAGCATCTTCGGCATGATCATGCTGGCGGCGCTGGCCGGCGGCGCGGCGGGGCCGTGGGTGACGGGTCTGCTCTATGATCGCGCCGGTGACTACACGCTCGCTTTCGCCATCGCCATCGCCGTGAGCGGATTGTCGGCGCTCGCGATCTGGCAGGCTGCGCCGCGCAAGGTGCGGGCCGTGGCCGGCCAGCTGCACCGGCCCCGGGCGGGAACGGACGCCGAATAGGTTCCGTGCATATCAAGATATTTTGGCGTTGTTCGCGGAACGTTAAGCATGGCGCATGTTGGGCGCTTCGGGGCCGGTTGTAAAAACGTCTTGGACACCATGGGGACGTTAACCTCACCGACGTCGAGCAGAACATCGTCTACGTCAATTCGGCGTTCATGGCGCTGTTCGGCTACAGCAGCGAGGAGGCCAGAGCCGCCGCGCCGGCGAGCTCATGCCGGCTGTCACACCGACCGCGTCGCGAGCGCGGCGTGAGAGGTTGGCTCAGGCGTTCGGCTGCAGGAACGTGCCGTACTGCTTGCTCGCGGCGACCCCCGCAGCGGCCTGTCCGATGACGCGCATCGCTGCCATCATGGGCCACGGCCCGAGGCTCACCCGCCGAACGCCGACGCGGGCGAGATCGGGAATTTCGGGAACACCTTGCGTCACCATGATGTTGACGGGAAGCGGCGCAAGCCGAACCAGCCTCTCGATCAGCGCGAGGTCGGTGAGGCCGGGAACGAAAATCCCGTCGGCGCCGGCCTCCGCATAGACCTTCGCGCGGCGCGCCGCTTCGTTCAGGCAATCATCCGGCGATCCGAACTTCAGCAGAAACGGATCGGTCCTCGCATTGATGAACAGGCGAATGCCGAAATCTTGCGCGGCATTGCGCACCGCCTTGATCTTCGCGGCGTGCTGTTCGGGGCTGATGAGCTGGCGCTTTCCGCCGGAGAGCCCGTCTTCGATATTGATGCCGACGGCGCCGGCTTGCAGAATTTTCGTCGCCGAAGCCGCGGCGGCCTCCGGGGTGTCGCCATATCCCGCTTCCAGATCGATCGATACCGGGACCGGTACGGTCGCGGTGATCCGCGACACCAGGCCGGCCACCAAGTCGAGCGGGACATTTTCTCCGTCGGCATAACCAAGGGCGGAGGCGACCGCTCCGCTGCTGGTCGCGATGGCCGGCGCCGACTTGGCAATGGCCTTGGCGGTAGCGGCGTCCCACGCGTTGAACAGAACGAGCGGATCCCCCGTTCTGTGGAGACTGAGAAACGTCTCCGCGTATTTCTGCTGTGTCTTTATGTCCATCGCGTGCACTCCTGCTGAGAGAATCCATGGGATCGATCTGCGGCGCCGTCCGGCGCCCGCGATTATTTTCAGGCGGATGCGTGCGTCCTGAACCAGTCCATGATCAGGCCGGTGACTTCGGTCTCACGCTCAAGGTGCGGGAAATGCCCGACGTCGGGCAGAACGACGCGCTCGTGTGGCCCCTTGAACAGCCGCTCTTCTTTCACCGAATACTTCGCCGTCGGATCGTTGCTGCCATAGATCGTCAGCGTCGGCGTGTGCATGTCGTTGATCGGCAGTCGGCCCATGCGGCTCGCTTCGGTGAGGCCTCCATAATATTTGAGGGCCGCGGCCATGGTGCCGGGAGAGCCGAGCGTCTCCTTGACCGGACGAAGATGCTCTTGGTTGTCGAACGTCGGCGACCACAGCTTCCAGAGATAGTCGACGAAGGGCAGTCCCTCGATATTGACCGCCGACTCGGCGCCGATCAGCTGGAAGAAGTAGACGTGGAAGATGGATCGAACGATCTCGGGATCCCGCCTGATGCTCGAGAATGTGATCGGGTGAGCCGTGTTCATCACCACGGCGGCCTTGATCGACGATGGCGCCGTGGCCAGCGCCTGAAAGATCGAGGTGCCGCCCCAATCCATGCCGACCACGCAGGCTTGTCCATCCTCGCTCAGCGCCGCAATGAGCGCTTCAAGGTCGTTGCCGAGCGCGATGGGGTCGAAGACATCGTCCGCGGGAATCCCGGTCGGCGCGTAGCCGCGCAGGAACGGCGAGACTGCACGATACCCAGCATCGGCGAAGACCTGCAGCTGCTTGCGATATGACCAGGCGTTGTCGGGAAATCCGTGCAGGAACATCACGAGGGGGCCGGTCCCCTGTTCGAGATAGGCGAACCGCACGCCATTGGCCTCTACGTATTTCAGGATGGGCCCACCGACGGTGGCCGTTGGTGTCGCCCGCGCAGCGCTGCTCGGATTCATCGTCATTCTCCATGTCGTCGTTTCCTGCGACCAAATATGTGCGCAGCGCACATATTTGGTCAAGTTGTTTTTTGTGCGCAGCGCACATATTATTGCGGTCATGGAAACGGGAATCGCGAACCTGCTGGGAGCGCTCTCTCTTGCGGTCATAGATCGGATCGAGCAGAGCGCGCGCGAGGTCATTGGTCGCGGCGGCGAGACGCCCGCGGCGCTCGTCGTCATCGGTTATGGCCAGGGCATGACCAACGACAAGCTGCGGCGTATCCTCGGCCTGTCGCATTCCGGCACGGTCCGCTTGGTGGACCGTCTGGTCTCCGATCGGCTCGTCGAGCGCCGTGCCGGAAAGGATGGCCGCGAAATCGCCTTGCATCTCACCGCCACGGGCGCCGCGACCCGGAACGAGTTGATGACGTCCCGGATCTCAGCCGTCGCATCGCTTCTGGATGTGCTGTCGCCGGCAGAAACCAAGCGCCTTGAAACCCTGATCCACGAATTGCTGGCGCGGCAGGACACATCGGAGATGGATCGCTTCACGATCTGCCGGATGTGTGACGACAGCGTCTGCACGAATTGCCCCTTGCCCACGAACAAGGGCAAAGGCGGCCGCTAGGCGAGTTGCTGCGAGCGCCGTGAGGGGGCATCTCCGCGAATTCAGAATCGTAGGTTGGGCAAAGGCGCACTCGCGCCGTGCCCATCGCCCATCAAATAATTGCGAGAGAAACGGTTGGCAGGCTTTGCTTTGCCCCCTGTACCCACGGACGCGAGTGTGGATGCCCAGGGCGCGCTGGCATCAGATCCCGCTTGCTGCGGTCCATCGCTTTCAATGCCGTGAGCCGCAGCAAAAAAGAGCCCCGCCGTGGCGGGGCTCGGAAGCGCGTCAGTACTTCTTGGCCGGCTGCCCTGATGTCGAAGGCGGCGGGGCATTGTTCTGATTGGTTTGTCCAGTCGGCGTGTTCTGGTTGGTGCCGGGCTGGCTGTTGGACTGAGTGTTGCTCTGGGCCGGGGCCTGGCCGGTGGTCTGGCCCGATGGCGGTTGCGTGCTGGCCTGGCCCGGGTTCGCCGGCTGGTTCTGCTGAGCCTCGCCGGTTGTGGACGGCTGGTTCTGCGGAGCCTGACCCGTGGTCTGGTTCTGCTGCGCCGGCGCGTTGCTCTGGCCGGTGCTTTGCCCGGTCGTGTTCTGCGGCGTCGACGTCGACTGGTTGCTGCCGCCCTGACCAACGGTCGTCGACTGGCCCTGCGTGGCGCTGATCTGGTTGGACACGCCGAGCGCAGCGACCGTGCGGGTATCGATCGAGCCGGTGGCCTGGAAGCCCTCCTGTCGCTGGAAGGTCATCAATGCCCTTTGCGTCTCCGGCCCGAGGACGCCGTCCGCTTCGCCGGACAGCATGCCGCGTTCGATCAGGACGCGCTGAACGATGCGGATCTCGTCGGGGCTGAGATTCAGCGCCGCAACGCTGCCGCCGCCACCGCTAACGCTCGAACTGCCGCTCCGGGCATAGTGCGTCCGCGGCCCGGCGGGAATGACGTCGACGATCCTGCGGCTCCGGTCGGTGACGACGATCTCGTCATCGACGACGAAGAAGCTGTCGTCGCGGTAGTCAGGATAGACGTCGATCAGCGCGGGATAATCCGCGACCGAGACCACCGAGATGTTCCGCGGCACGATCACGCCGGCATTGACGCCGAAGTTGATCGAGTTGGCGTTGACCCTCACGCGGTCCACATTGCGCGAGCTCAGCACCGACTGCTGCAGCTGGGTCTGCTGCTGCGCATTCACCTGCACGCGGCCGGACATGCTCTGCGCAGCTCCGCTTTGTGTCTGCGCCTGGGTGTTGGGCTGTCCTTGCGTGTTGGCGCCGGTCGTTGTGCCCTGCGCGTTCTGGCCCTGTGTGTTCTGGCCTTGCGTGTTCTGGCGTTGGGCGTTCTGGCCTTGCGTGTTCTGCCCCTGGGCGTTCTGACCCTGGGCGTTGTTGCCAGTGTTCGCGCCGGTTGACTTGCTCGGATCCTGCGCGGTCTTGCTCTGGGCGTCATTCCTGGTGTTCGCGCCGGTCGTCGTGGTGCTCTGACCCTGCGCATTCTTGCCTTGCGCGTTCTTGTCCTGCGCGTTCTTGTCTTGCGCAGCCTTGTCCCGGGCGTTGTCCCTGGTATTGGCGCCCGTGGTCATGCTCTTGTTCTGCTCTGCGCCTTGCGACTGACGCGCGTGGTCTCGGTCGCTGCGGCTCTGTCCGATGGTCTGGTCCTTCTGTCCGCTCTTGTCGGTCTCGGACTTGGACTGACGCGCCTGATCGCGATCGCCACGGCTCTGACCGATCGTCTGGTCCTTGCCCTGCTTGCCGTACTCGGATTGCGACTGACGGGCGTTATCGCGCTCGCGGCCCTGACCGATGGTCTGCTTGTCGCCCTTATCGGCGGCCCGGCCGCTGTCTTGCGCGGCGGAGGAACCCTCGGCCCGGCCACCGCCGCTGCGGCCCTGTGTCATTCCTTCGCTGTGCGAGGCGCCACCTAAGCCGTGCGAGGTCGCGCCGCCGGAGTGTTCCGCAGCACCTCCGCTGGCCCCGCCAGCTGCGCCGCCACTTGCGTTGCCGCCGGCACTCATCCCGCCGCCGGCACCTTCACGCATGCCTTGCGCCGATCCTTGCACCGACGCCAGGCTGACACCGGCGAGTAGCACCGCTGTCGTCAGCAGGAACTTGTTCTTTCCTATGTTCATCTGAACCTCCTTAGGTTTGGTGGGTTGCAGTTGCGCGTTGCCCGCGATGCGACAGCGCGCACAAACGCTCTCGATCGAAGCCGGATGCATCGATCTGGTTGTTTGGTCTCTTACGAGGCTCAGCCTTCCGCGCTGGGCCTGCCTTGGCGCTTCACATCACCAGTGATGGTGCCAACGATGGTGATAGAAGTGCCGCCGCGGGAACGGTGCGCCGTAATAGGCGAAAGCGGGACGCACGACGCGGCGATAGCGATAGCCGTAATAGGCCGGGGCATAACCCGTGCTGTAGTAGGTCGTGGTGTAGCCGCCCCAGGGATAGGGTTCGTAGCCGCCGTAATAGCCGTAAGCCGGGCCATAATAGCCGTAACCCGGACCATACGCATAAGCGGAAGAGGCGAGGCCGCCGAATATGGCGCCTGCGATCAACCCGCCTGCCAGCGCCGGACCGAAGCCGCCACGCCAATGCGCTTCTGCGGGCGTTGGCGCTGCCACGGCGCTCACCCCGAGCGTGCCGACGGTTGCCAGAACCAACGCGGTCTTCTTCATTCGCCTTCCTCCCCAGTTGGTGTTGCGATGCCGGGCCAACAGCAACGGCGGGCAAAAGTTGCAAGCGGGCGTTCGGGAGAGACAAAGAGTCATGAAGATAAACGCGCGTTCATCTCGGTGGCTGCGCGTGTTCCGACGGTGGCCTTGTAGCAGGTCGCGTTGACTGAAGAGATCCGCGCGTTCCGCTGTTCCGCGGCGGCTCGCATGATCGTGTTGCGGTGCGATCGTTCCCGGGACTGCGACGGATCAGCGCATGAGGGGTCTGATTTAGTCCGACGCCAATCCCGTCCTGCGCCGCAGATCCGTGATGGCGCGCAAGAAGCTGTCGGCCGGCGTGGTCTCGGGATCGATCAGCCGGTGCAGGCGGAAGCCGTCCTCTAGCGCCAGCACGACGCTTGCCATCCAGGGCGGGTTCAACGTGCCGCCGCTCGGCTTGTTCTTCAAGGTTGCCTCGACGATGTCGGCCACCAGCTTGCGCCGCGCGCGCAGCCGCTTTGCAAGTTCGGGGCGGCGCTTCTCGGCGCGCGCGACGAACAGAATCATTTCCATATGGAGGAGAGGCGAGCGGCCGAGCGGATCCTGCTTGCTGCGGTCCATCGCCTTCAGCGCCGCGATGAAGTCGTCGAGATTATCGTGCTGGGCGAGGATGTCCATGTTGCGGCGGATCGACTGCTCGACATGGTCCTCGAGCATGGCGATGATCAACTCGTCCTTGCTCTTGAAGTTGGAATAGAACGCGCCGCGCGTAAAACCCGCCGCGGCCGCGATCGCCTCGATGCTGGCGCCGCCGATGCCGTCGGCTTCGAACACGCGCGCGGCCGCCTCGAACAGCTTGTCGCACGTGTCGCCCCTGGTCGGCCTGGTTCTCACCCTTGACATCGGCGCAGTTTAGGGCAAAATGCAACTCGATACAAGAATGTATCGAGTTGATAATTCACGTAAGTGATCTTGGGATGGTTACGCTGCGAAAAGAGGGGCTGCCGGCGTATTCGTGTCATGCGGCAACCGATGTGAGGTCACCATGAACGAGCAAGTGCAACCCGCAGGCGGACCGCTGTTCAATCCGCTCTCGCCGGACTTCATCCGCGATCCCTATCCGCATTACGACCGGTTGCGCACGATCGATCCGATCCATGTGACCTCGTTCGGCCAGTTCGTCACCAGCCGCCATGCCGACGTCAGCCTCGTGCTGCGCGACAAGCGTTTCGGCAAGGATTTCGTCGAGCCCACCAAGCGGCGCTACGGCCCGCAGATCATGGACGAGCCGATCTTCCGCAGCATGGGCCACTGGATGCTGCAGGCCGATCCGCCCGACCACACCCGCCTGCGCGGCCTCGTCGTGAAGGCGTTCACTGCCCGCCGTGTGGAGGACATGCGGCCGCGCATCCAGGAGATCGTCGACCAGACCATCGATGCCGTGATCGATCGCGGCCACATGGACCTGATCGAGGATTTCGCCTTCCGCCTGCCTGTCACCATCATCTGCGACATGCTCGGCATCCCCGAGGACCATCGCGAGGTTTTCTACAAGAGCTCGCGCGACGGCGGACGGCTGCTCGATCCGGTGCCGATGTCGCCCGAGGAGATCGCCAAGGGCAACGCCGCCAACATGATGGCGCAGATGTACTTCCAGCAGCTGTTCGAGCTGCGCCGCCGCAATCCCGGAGACGATCTCACCACGCAGCTGGTGCAGGCCGAGGAGGACGGCAATAAGCTCAGCAACGAGGAGCTGACCGCCAACATCATCCTCTTGTTCGGCGCCGGCCACGAGACCACGGTCAATCTGATCGGCAATGGCCTGCTCGCGCTCCACCGCAATCCGGACCAGCTCGCGCTGCTCAAGGCGCGGCCGGAGCTGATGGTGGGTGCGATCGAGGAATTCCTGCGCTACGACTCGTCGGTGCAGATGACCGGCCGCGTCGCGCTGGAGGATGTCGAGCTCGGCGGCAAGACCATCCCCAAGGGCGAGTCTGTGCTGTGCCTGCTCGGCTCGGCCAACCGCGACCCGGCGGTCTATCCTGATGATCCCGACCGGCTCGACGTCACCAGGCTCAACGTCAGGCCGCTGTCGTTCGGCGGCGGCATCCATTTCTGTCTCGGCGCCCAGCTGGCGCGGATCGAGGCCGAGGTCGCGATCGCGACGCTGCTGCGCCGGCTGCCGGGCTTGCGGATTGACGACGTCGAGAACCCGGAATGGCGCCCGACTTTCGTGCTGCGCGGCCTGAAGCGGCTACCGGCGAGCTGGTGAGGGCGGGGCGCGTTAACCTCCGCGCGCAACAGCCGCTGTGACTTCGCCACACTTGGCCCTATATAGGGGGCTGTTCCGGCGCGCCTGAGGCCCTCAGGCTTGGCCCGGGCCGGTTTGGCCGAGGGGAGACCCGTGCAGACGACGCTGCTCGGATTGGCGATTGCCTTCATCATTGCGCTTTTGGCCGCGCTGATCGGGCCTTACTTCATCGACTGGAACCAGTTCCGGCCCCAGTTCGAGGCGGAGGCGAGCCGGATCATCGGCGTGCCGGTGCGGGTGGCGGGCGAGCTCGACGCGCGGCTGTTGCCGGCGCCGAGCCTGCGGCTGCGCTCGGTCACCTTCGGCGGCAGCAACGATCTCGGCCGTCTTCGCGCCGACAAGCTCGACGTCGAGTTCAGCCTCGGCTCGCTGATGCGCGGCGAATGGCGCGCCACCGAGCTTTCGGTCAATGGCATGGCCGTCGATCTCGGCCTCGATGCGCGCGGGCGGGTCGATCTGCCCTCGACTGCGAGCGGCACCTTCAACCTCGCCTCGCTCGCGATCGAGCGGCTCAACCTCACCGGCCGCATTGCCTTGCACGATGCCGCCAGCCGCTCGACGCTGGAGTTGAACGACATCGCCTTCTCCGGCGACGTCCGCTCGCTCGCCGGCTCGGTGCGCGGCGACGGCAGCTTTACGGTCGGCCGCACGCGCTATCCGTTCCGAATCTCCTCCGGCCCGAGCGCCGACGGCAGCGCGACGCGACTGCATCTCAACGTCGATCCCGGCGAGCGCGCCATCCTCGCCGACCTCGAAGGCGTGCTCGCCTTCGACAACCGCCAGCCAAAATTCGATGGCGCGCTGATGCTGGCGGTGCCGGCGCCGAAGAAGCCGGGCGAGGCCGGGCCGACGCCGTGGAAGCTCACGACAAAACTCAAGGCCGATCCGGCCGGCGCCAAATTCGAGCAGGTCGACGCCAGCTTCGGGGCGGAGGACAGCGCGCTCAAGCTCGGCGGCGTCGGCGATCTCAGGTTCGGCGCCTCGCCGTTGCTGCGCGCGGTGCTGTCGGCGCGGCAGGTCGATGCCGACAAGCTCGCGGGCAAGGACAATGCCGAGCCGCTGCGCATCCTGCCGGCGCTGCGTGCGGGATTGGCCGCGATCCCGCAGGCGCCAATCCCGGCGCAGATCGAGTTCAACTCCGATCAGATCATGCTCGGCGGCCGTCCGCTCCAGAACATCGCCGCCGAGCTTTCGACCGACGGACGGTCCTGGACCTTCCAGAAGCTCGAGCTGCGTGCGCCCGGCATGACGCAGCTCTCGCTCAACGGTGCGACGCCCGGCGCCGACAGTTTCAGCGGCCGCCTCAGCGTCGAATCGTCCGATCCGGATACGCTGGTGTCCTGGCTCCAGGGCCGCAGCGAGGTCAACCGCCGCAGCACGCGGCCGGTGCGCCTTTCCGGCGACGTCACCATCGCCGCCAACCATCTCGCCGTCGACAAGTTGAAGGCCGAGATCGAGGGCGGCGCCGTCGAAGGCCGCATCGCGTTCGTGCAGACAGGCGCGAGCAAGGGCTCGCACATCGACGCCGAGATCAAGGCCGATCGCCTCGACCTCGACGCCGCCGCCAGCTTTGTGCGCGCGCTCGCCGGCCCGCAAGGCGAATGGCCGGAGGAAGCAAAGCTTTCGCTCGATATCGGCCGCGCCATCTCCGCCGGCCAGGAGCTGAAGCCGTTCACGGCCAAGCTGGGCTACGGGCCGGCGGCGCTGTCGCTGGAGCAGTTGCACTTCGGCCAGACCGGCGGCGTCACCACGGAAGCGAGCGGCAGCTTTGATCGCACCAAGGCGACCGGGAAGCTCGCGCTGAAATCCTCGGCCAATTCGCTGCGCGAGCTCACCGCGCTGATCGAGCCGATTGCGCCTGCGCTGCGCGCACGCTTCGATGCGCTCCCGTCGGTATCGGGCGTGACGCGCCTCAAGCTCGACCTCAGCCTCGACAAGAACGCCGAACATGCCGATCGCAGCTACGCCCGCGCCGTGCTCGATCTCGACGCGCCGCAGCTCAAGGCCAGCGCGACGCTGGCCGCGCAGACACCGGTCGCCGCCGTCAACGGCATCGATATCGAGAAGTTGCGCAGCAGCGACTTCACGCTGGACTCGAAAGTCTCGACGCCGCAGGCCGGCGTCTTGCTGGCGCTGCTCGGGCTCGACCACATCGTGGCCGCCGGTGAGGGCGCCTCTCAGTTCGAAGGCAGGCTCAGCGGCGCCTGGCTCCGTCCGCTGCAATTGAACGCAAGACTTAGCGGCGGCGGGCTGGACGCGGATGCCCAAGGTAATGTCGAACTGTCGGAGCCCAAAGGCAGCGTGAATCTGCGCGTGCGCAACGTCAATCTGGCGCCGCTGTTCGGCACCAGCCCGGCCGACAAATCGGTGCAGAGCGTCAATCTGTCCGCGCGCGTCGGGCTATCCGGGAGCCGCCTGACCTTCGACGATCTCGACAGCAGCGCGGCCGGCTCGCATCTGCGCGGTCATCTCGCGGTGACGCTCGACCCGGAGAAGAATATCGAGGGCGAGGTCGGCCTCGACACGCTCGATCTCGTGCCTGCATTCGCGATGACGATTGGTGCTGCCGGACGTCATGCCGGCGAGCCGCTCAACGCCGGGCTCATCAGCGGCTGGCGCGGCCGGATCGCGTTCCAGGCGCTGCATGGCACTTTGCCTGGCGATATCGAGCTGCGTCCCGTCGGCGGTATCATCAGGAGCGACGGCCAGTCGCTCGCGCTCGATGGCCTCAAGGGCGGCCTCGGCGGCGGCGAGATGTCGGCGAGTTTTGATGCCCGCAATGGCGCCAATGGCCTCGCGCTGAGCGCGCGCATCGAGCTCCGCAATGTCGATGCGGCGAGCTTGCGCTACCGCGATCTCGCGCTGCCGAAGGGACGCGCCTCGGCGCAGATGGCACTGAGCAGTCAGGGCCGCAGCATCGCGGCGCTGACCGGCGCGCTTGCCGGCAATGGCACCGTGACGCTCGAGGCCGCCGAGATATCCGGTCTCAATCCGCGCGCCTTCGAGATCGCCATCCGCGCCAGCGACGGCGGGCAGGTCAGCGACGACAACCGCCTGCGGCAGCTGGTCGAGCCCGCCTTGTCGGCGGCCCCCATCGCGGTCGCCTCGGCGCAGATCCCGTTCACGATCCGTGACGGCCGGTTGCGGGTCGGCGCAACGCCGCTGGAAGCGAAGAATGCGCGCGCCATCGTCTCCGGCGGCTACGACATTCCCGCCGACCAGGCCGACATCCGCGCCAGCCTGACGCCGATCATGACCGGGCTCTCCGGCGCGCCGCCGGAGATCCAGCTGTTCGCCGCCGGTCCTCCCGACAGACTGAGCCGCACCATCGATCTCGCGCCGCTGTCGTCCTGGCTCGCGGTGCGCACTATCGACCGAGAGACGCGCCGATTGGACGCCATCGAGCGCGGCGAGCCGCCGCCGGCGACCGCTGCATTGCCGACACTGGTGTCCCCCGATCCGGTGCCGGAGCCGTCGCTGACCGACGTGCCGCTGCCCGGCCGCGACCCGCGTCGTGTGCCGCCGCCAAAGCCAAAGGCCGCGCCGATGCCGAAAGCGCCGCAGGCCGCACCCGCATTGCCAAGCCCGCCGCTCGCAAGCCAGCAGGTTGCCCCGCTGCCGCCGCCGATCGAGATCAGGCCGGCCCCAGGCCCGCCACCGGCAAAGCCGAAGCCCAAGCCGCCGCTGCTCCTGACGCCGTCAAATCCGTAAGGCGATTTTGGCTTGCACGGATCGAGCCGCGAGCTCCTCTCCCGCTTGCAGGCGGAAGAGGGGACGCACTTCTCGGGCGGCACCTTCCCGTCCTGCGCACCGGTAAACCCATTCCCTCGGATTTGAATGAATTTTGGTCGGCAAAACTGATTTGCTGATTTTACTGAATTCTCGCATCTGAGCTCTAGGGTTGTTCCCCAGAGAATCCGGCGTGCTGTCAGCACAGGTAGGACGGCGCGCCAAAGGACGACCAAGAATTGGGGTGATCGAGATGAACGGGGCGAAATCGCTTCTGCAGGATCTGGACGACGCGATCGCGCGCGGCACCGACGAGAGCCGCGCGAAGGCGTTGTGGCATGCGACCGACATCCTGATCACGGGCCGCTACAGCGACGACGAGATCAGCATGTTCGGCGAGGTCATCGGCCGGCTCGCCGACGAGATCGAGGTGGCGGCGCGGGCGCAGCTCTCCGAGCTGATGGCAGCCTGCGATCACGCCCCGCTCAACGTCATCGAGAAGCTCGCCCTCGACGACGAGATCGAGGTCGCCGGCCCCGTGCTGCGCGATTCCAACCGCATCGACGAGAAGATGCTGGTCGAGAGCGCCCTGACGAAGGGCCAGGCGCATCTGCTTGCGATCTCGCAGCGCGAGCAGATCGGCGAGGCCGTGACCGACGTGCTGGTCAAGCGCGGCAACCAGGAGGTCGTGACCTCGGTCGCGAGGAACGAGGGCGCGCGCTTCTCCGGCTCGGGCCTGTTGCACATGGTCCGCCGCGCCGAGGGAGATTCGATCCTCGCCGAGCAGCTCGGCCTGCGCAAGGACGTGCCGCGACACATCTTCCAGCAGCTGATCTCGAAGGCGTCGGAGGACGTCCGCCGCCGCCTCGAGACCGAACGTCCCGAGATCATGGCACAGATCCAGAGCTCGGTGACCGAGGTCACCGGCGACCTTCAGTCCAAGTTCGGCCCGTCCTCGCGCAGCTATTTCGTTGCCAAGCGCGTGGTGACGACGCAGTACCGCCAGGGCAACCTCAACCAGGATTCGATCTCGAATTACGCGCGTCAGCATCGCTTCGACGAGGTGCAGATCGGCCTGTCGCTGCTGTCGGCGCTACCGGTCGACGTGATCGAGCGCGCGCTGATGGACCGCAACCGCGAGATGCTTCTGGTGCTGTGCAAGGCGCTCGACTTCTCCTGGGACACGACGATGTCGCTGCTGTTCCTCGGCGCCAAGGATCATCTAATCACGGCGCGCGAGCTCCAGGACAATGAACGCGAGTTCGGCCGCCTCAAGATCGAGACCTCGCGCAGCATCTTGAAGTTCTACCAGTCGCGCAAGACCGGCGCGGGTGCCGATGCGGGCCGTCAGCCCGAACTCCAGGTTCACTGAGCGGGAATTCGAGAGGGGAGTCATTGCAATGTTGCCTCAATTCGGTACCGCGGTTCGCAAGAACAAGAACCTCACCAAGACCGTCACCATCGATGGCGGCGGCGGCGCGCCGGACAAGGCGTCGGTCGATGCCGCTTGGCTCGTCCTCGAAGCCGCCAACGATCTCGGCGATCATGCCGCGATCGAAGCCTGCCGGCGCGTCATTGACGCCGAGCTGACCGGGACCGTGGCCCGCAGCTCGGACGTCGATCTCGTGCTGGGGTATTTCAGGTAGGACCTCGTAGAAGAGCGAGAGCGCAAGGCAAGCCATCCTGGTTGCGGGGCTGCTTCCCTCGTCATTGCGAACAGCCCTCGCGACGAAGCAATCCGGACTGCGGCGCGTCCTCTCCTCTCGCCCAAATGCGAAAGGCCCCGCCGCAGCGGGGCCTCCTTGCTCAATCATGCCGGACCGCATCAATCGTCCCAGTCATGATATCGGCGGATCACGACGCCGCGGTCGTAGTCGCGATCGCGGTGATACCAGCCATGATGCCAGCCGCGATCATGCTCGTAGATGCGCGCGCGCGGGCCCTCATAATAGTCTCTGTCGCCGCCGACATAGACGCCGATGCCGCCCGCATTGGCGATTGCAGGGGCACCGACTGCAAGCGTCGCTGCCGCCGCAAGAGCGTAAGCCAGCTTCTTCATCTGTTCCTCCTTGGTTTGCATCGTCGCGGGTCAACGACCGCGGCCATCACCTGTTGCAGGAACAGCGACGAAACTTTCTTGAACGTCTGTTCAGGTCGGTTGCGTTCAAGCGCTGCAGTGAAGGAGTTGCACTGGAACTGCGAGATGCAAGTTCTTCTGTTCCGCTGCATGCGTTCGGCTTGAACGGCCGGACCGCTTCACGGTCCGGCCGTTGTCGAGCGCCGACGTGTTGGCGCCGCCATCGACGGTCAATGTCGAGCCGGTGATATACGCCGGATACGGTAGATCACGACATCTCGCCGCGATGAATAGTGCTCTTCTCGAGAACGTAGTTCGCCTTCTCCAGCACGCGGCGGGACGCGCCATGGCCGACGAAGACAAGGCCAATGAGGGAGGGCAGCTCGAGTTGCGTCAGACCGATCCCGTCAGCGCGGTCGCGATCTCGCTAGCAAGTCCCTGGCCCCAGAACTCGCGCTTGAACGTATAGGCAATCTCGATCTCGTCGATGTCATCGACAACGATGTGCCGGATGCCTGCCCGTCCGGCGAACGCCCCGTCTTCGTTCGCAGCATCCACAGCCCAAAACCGTGCCGATCCCAATGCGCGATGTTGACGGCGAGGTATTGCTTCGTCGCCTCAGCCTGCCGCACGCCGTCGAGATAGCGCGACACCTCGGGATCGAGATGCAGCGCGATGAGGTCCGCGAGGTGATCGTCACGCAGCCGCTCGGCGATGAGCCTTTCCGTGCTGAAGTGATCCATGGAAGCAGTTCGTCACTTTGGAGCCGGTCGTCACTTTGGAGCCGGTCGCGATCTTGATGATGCCATGGTGCCCCTATTCCGCCCGGCGGGTCAACCGACGCCCGGCTCGTATCCCGGCGCCTCAGGCGCTCGGATGAATGTGGTCAATCGGCAGCTTGATCTGAATCAAGCACGCGGATGGCGGCCGCACCACAACGCGACTCCAGGGGCTGGTGATATTTTGGTGCGCAATGATTCCGACCTGGTACGTCACCTTCGAGGTGCAACAGCGAGGCATTCTGCCGAGGCAACGAAGCCCGCGTGAAACGAAGACCTTTGCGACTGAGCAGGAAGCGAAGGAGTTTGCGCGGGTCAAGCGCGATGAGGGACTTTCCGTCTTTGCAGGTACGATCAACCCGCACCTTCCGAAACGGCTGATCCCGACCTCGGGCATCAATGCGTGGCTTGCCGACGAACAGGACAGCGCCGCAGCACCCGGCAGTTCGGATAAGGGCTAAGCACGTTTCCGTGCATAGCGATCGCGCTCGAGTGTTGCCATTTTGGTACGGGCCAGGAATCCCCTTGCGGCTAAACTCCAGGGTGTTCGCAGCACTTATGCACGTCAGCCTGCGTAAGGGCTCGTTTCTGAAAGAAGATATTTGAGCAAAGGGGACGAAACGATGAGGAAGCTTTCGATCGCGGCGATCGGCTTCGCGGCGCTGAGCATGGCGGCTCCGGCGATGGCGGCCGATATGGCTGTCAAGGCGGCGCCGCCGCCGGTTCCGGTAGCAGCAGTGTACAACTGGACCGGATTTTACATTGGCGCCAATGGGGGCTGGGGTCAGAGCCATGGTTGCGTGGATTTCATCACGCCCGCAGGGGCCGTTGCAGCTGGCTGCGCGGATCGCTCCGGCGGCCTCGCCGGCGGACAGATCGGGTATCGCTGGCAGACCAATCAATTTGTGCTCGGCCTGGAAGCCCAGGGCGATTGGGCCGAGATCAAGAACACGCGCGTCAGCCTGATCGATCCGTTGATCTCGACCACGGGCAAGATCGACGCCATCGGGCTGTTCACCGGCCAGCTCGGCTGGGCGTGGAACGCTTCGCTGCTCTATGTGAAGGGCGGCGCCGCCGTGACGCGCAATCGCTTCGACATCTTCAACAACGTCACCGGCGTCGGCCTCGCTTCGGCAGGCCACACGCGCTGGGGCGGCGCGCTGGGCGTCGGCTGGGAATATGGCTTCTCGCCGAACTGGTCGGTTGGCATCGAGTACGACCATCTCTGGATGGGACGTGACAGCAGCGGCTTCGCAGGCGTGGTCACGCCCGGCGGATTCACCCTTACCGGCAGCGGGGTCACGCAGGACGTGGACATGGTCACGCTTCGGCTGAACTACCGCTTCGGCGGTTTCGGTGCGCCGGTCACGGCGCGCTATTGATCTGAAGTCTCCCGGTGAACTCAGGCCCCGGCATCGACCGGGGCCTTTTTCATTTCATGGGAGGTCGCAAGGAGCCTGATGCTGACGACGTCGGTTCTGCCGGTCGAGGCTCGCGAGTTTCTGCCTCCATGAGAACGGCGAAGCCGTTAATGGCAGCTTTCGATGACGCCATTATGCCGGTGTTTTGCCCGACGTGTCAAACGTATTTCGGATAATTCGTAATATCTCGATGACACTTCCCCGCCTACTGTGCATGGGGTTGTTTTCGCAGTTTTGGTTTCGAGGCGCTATCCCGCCCCGAGCGCGACCGCCACGTTGTACGTCAGAAGGCTCGCAGCATAGGCCAGCACCAGCATGTAGGCGAAGGTCGCCGCCATCCAGCCCCAGCTGCCGGTCTCGCGCCGGATCACGGCGAGCGTCGAGGCGCATTGCGGGGCGAAGATGTACCAGGCCAGCATCGACAGCGCGGTCGCGAGCGACCATTTCGTCGCCAGCACCTGACCGATCTGCTCGGCCGCTTCCTTGCCGCCTTCGATCGCATAGACGGTGCCGAGCGCTGCGACCGCGACCTCGCGCGCTGCCATGCCGGGGATCAGCGCCACCGCGATCTGCCAGTTGAAGCCGACGGGGGCGAGCAGCGGCTCCAGCGCCTTGCCGATCATGGCAGCGAGGCTGAAGTCGATCGCGGGTTCGGTTGCGCCGGCCGGCGGCTGCGGGAACGAGGCGAGGAACCAGATCAGCACCATCATCGAGAAGATCGTGGTGCCGGCGCGGTAGAGGAACATCTTGGCGCGGGTGTAGATGCCGATCACGATCGATTTCAGCCTGGGCATCTTGTAGTCGGGCAGCTCCAGCATGAACGGGGCCGGCGCATAGTCGCGGATCATGAAGAACTTGATCACGAACGAGACGGCGAGCGCGCTGACGATGCCGGTGGCGTAGAGGCCGAACATCACGAGGCCCTGGAGATTGATGAAGCCCCAGACGTCCTTCGCGGGAATGAAGGCGGAGATGATCAGCGTGTAGACCGGGATGCGCGCCGAGCAGGTCATCAGCGGCGCGATCAGGATCGTGGTCAGCCGGTCGCGTTTGTCGTCGATCACGCGCGTCGCCATGATGCCGGGAATGGCGCAGGCAAAGCTCGACAAGAGCGGAATGAAGGCGCGGCCGTGCAGCCCCGCGCCGCCCATGATGCGGTCCATCAGGAACGCAGCGCGCGCCATGTAGCCGAAATCTTCCAGGAGCAGGATGAACAGGAAGATGAGGATGATCTGCGGCAGGAACACGATCACGCTGCCGACGCCCGCGATCGCGCCGTTCTGCAGGAAGCTCTGCAACAGGCCGTCGGGCAGGGTGGCCTGCACGAGCTCCCCGAGCGTGTCGAAGCCGGATTTGAGCAGGTCCATCGCCGGCTGCGCCCACGCGAACACCGCCTGGAACATCACGAACAGGATCAGCGCCAGCACGATCAGCCCGCCGACGGGATGCAGCACCACCGCATCGATCCGCGCGGTCCAGGTGTCGGGCCTGGCAGGCAGGCTGACGCAATCGGCGATGATGCGATCGGCCTCGCGCTGGGTGGCGCGTAATTCGGAGACGCTGAGCGCGCGCCAGCTGCTCTCCGCGGGCTCGGCCGAGAGCTTGGCCGAGATCTCGTCGGTCAGCGCCAGCAGATCGGCGGTGCCACCCTTGCGCACCGCGATCGAGGTGACCACGGGCACGCCGAGCTCCTTGGCGAGCCGCTCGACGTCGACGGTGATGCCGCGGCGGCTCGCGATGTCGAACATGTTGAGCACGAGGATCATCGGCCGTCCCGTGCGCTTGAGCTCCAGCAGCAGGCGGATGGTCAGGCGCAGATTGGTGGAATCGGCGACGCACAGCACGAGATCTGGAACGATCTCGCCGGAAGCCTTGCCGAGCACGAAGTCGCGGGTGATCTCCTCGTCCGGGCTGCGGCCGCGCAGCGAATAGGTGCCGGGCAGGTCGACCACTGAGACCTGACGCCCCAGCGGCGTGACGAAGAAACCTTCCTTGCGCTCGACGGTGACGCCCGGATAGTTCGCGACCTTCTGCCGGCTGCCGGTCAGCGCATTGAACAGCGAGGTCTTGCCGCTGTTGGGCGTGCCGACCAGGGCGAGATGCAGCAGGGGTAATTCCATGTGATCAAAGGCCTTGGGAGCAGCTGTCCGGTCGCCAACTAGGCGACGATGATGGCCATGGCTTCGCGGCGACGCACCGCGATCGTGATGTTGTCGACCCGCACGGCGATCGGATCGCGTCCGACCAGCCCCTCGTGCAGGATCTCGACCCGGGCCCCCTCGACGAAGCCGAGCTCGATCAGCCGGCTCTCCAGCTCGATGTCCGGGAGCGCCGAGCCTGCATCCTTGGCGGAAAGGTGCTGGATGACGCCGGTATAGCCGCGCTGGGCCAGGCCCAACGGCATCTCGCGGCGCGTGTCATGGGTATCGGTCATGCCCTGTATTTTCAACGCAGGGCAGTGAGGTCAAGCGCACGGGTCGGCCGAAGCTGCACCTTAGAGCTATTTTAAAGTGCAGGTGACCGGGGCCAGGCAAACGGGCCGGCGTCTATTGGGCCGGGACCTTTTCCGGCTGCATGGTGGCCATGGCGCGGCTCTTGAAGTAGTCGAGCACGAACAGGCGGATCGCCGAGGACAGATTGCCCTGTTGGCGGTTGCTGTCGATCTCGCCGACCAGCTCGGACAGCGTCATGTTGCGCAGGCCCGAGATCTCCTTCATGCCGTTCCAGAACGCCTCTTCCAGGCTGACGCTGGTCTTGTGGCCGGCGACTACGATCGACCGTTTCACGACGGGCGACTTCATGGCTGCTCCTCGCGATCGATCTGATGCTGGTCCAGATGCGCCTTCGCCTTGTCCGCGCGCGTCTCCTCCGCCGACCGCTCCGCCTTCGTGCGGCCGAACTTCGCCCGGTTGGCGTCCGCCTGCTTCGCCGAGGCTTCCCGCTCGGCGCGCTTCCTGAAACGATTCAGGTTGATGACGTTCCCCATGCCGCGTCTCCATCATCCGATCCTCATCAGGCAGGATGAAACATTCAGAAACAGGGTGGCGCGCTGCGCCCCACAAGACTTGATCGTCATTCGCTGATCCTCGTCAATCGGCCCTTAGGGCCATCAAACGATGAATTTCGCCCGTCAAGGGCAGACGGCGGCGTAACACGCCGTCCGGCCAGAACATTGACGGTAATCAAATCCCGCCTATAAAGCCGCATATTTCTGAGCGTCGAGCGTCCGTATCATTACGGATGACTATCGGAATTCGGAAATTTAGCCCGGGCTGGTCATCCTCTCGGGGCGCACCAGGCGGTCGAACTCCTCCGCCGAGACGAAGCCGAGCCGCAGCGCCTCCTCCTTCAGCGTGGTGCCGTTGGCATGCGCCGTCTTGGCGACCTTGGCGGCGTTGTCGTAGCCGATCCTCGGGGCCAGTGCCGTGACCAGCATCAGCGAGCGCTGCATCAGCTCCTTGATGCGCTTTTCGTCGGCGCGGATGCCGCTGACGCAATGTTCGGTGAAGGAGCGCGCCGCATCCGCCATCAGGCGGATCGAGTGCAGCATATTGTAGGCCAGCACCGGCTTGTAGACGTTGAGCTCGAAATGGCCCTGGCTGCCAGCGACTGTGATGGCGGTGTGATTGCCGAACACCTGGCAGCACACCATGGTCATCGCTTCGCACTGCGTCGGATTGACCTTGCCCGGCATGATCGAGGAGCCGGGCTCGTTCTCCGGCAGGATCAATTCGCCGAGCCCCGAGCGCGGCCCCGATCCGAGCAGGCGGATGTCGTTGGCGATCTTGAACAGGCCGGTCGCGACGGAGTTGATCGCGCCGTGCGCCAGCACATAGGCGTCGTTCGAGGCCAGCGCCTCGAATTTATTGGCGGCGCTGGTGAAGGGGAGCTTCGTAATCCCGGCAACGTGCTTTGCGAACAGTTTTGCAAAGCGCGGCTTTGAGTTGAGGCCGGTACCCACCGCGGTGCCGCCCTGCGCCAGCGGATAGAGGTCCTTCACCGCGACCTTCAGCCGCGCGATGCCGCTTTCGACCTGCGCGGCATAGCCTGAAAATTCCTGGCCGAGCGTCAGCGGCGTCGCATCCTGGGTGTGGGTGCGGCCGATCTTCACGATCTTCGAAAACTCCTTTTCTTTTTCGCGCAATGTCCCGAGCAGCTCACCGAGGGCGGGGACGAGATCGCTGTTGATGCGGCTCGCGGCTGCGATGTGCATCGCGGTCGGGAAGGAGTCGTTCGACGACTGGCTCATGTTGACGTGGTCGTTGGGATGCACCGGCTTCTTGGCGCCGAGTTCGCCGCCGAGCAACTCGTTGGCGCGATTGGCGATCACCTCGTTGAGGTTCATGTTGCTCTGGGTGCCGGAGCCCGTCTGCCACACCACAAGCGGGAAATGGTCGTCCAGCTTGCCCTCGATCACCTCGCGTGCGGCGCGGATGATGGCGTTGGCCCGGCGCTCGTCGAGCAGGCCGAGCTCGAGGTTGGACTGCGCCGCGGCGAGCTTGACGATGCCGAGCGCATGCACGAGCGCAATCGGCATGCGGTCGGTGCCGATGCGGAAATTCTGGCGCGAGCGCTCGGTCTGCGCCCCCCAATAGCGATCGGCGGGGACCTCGATCGGACCGAAGCTGTCGGTCTCGGTGCGGGTTGGGGTGTTGCGCGCGGGGCGGGTCGTCTTTGAGTTGGCAGCTTTGGCCATGAGCATATCCATCCTGTCGCGCGAAACGCCGCGCGGCCTTCTGATATGCCTCTCTATATAGGCAGTGGGGGCGAGCGCGACGGCCGCGCGCCCAACCTAGATCATTTCTTGCGGAAACGATCGAGCCGCACGACCTCGGCGCCACCCTGGCCCGGCGGGGTCGGCTCGTCGGCGGCTTCTGCCTTCTCAGCGGCAGGCGCGGGCACCGAAACGGCGGAAGGAGCGGGGGCTGCCGGCAATGTCTCCGGCGCGACCTCGGCGACATCGGAGGTGTCGAACTGGAGGCCGAATTTCACGGACGGATCGAGGAAGCTCTTGATGGCGCAGAACGGCACCACCAGCCGCTCCGGAATGCCGCCGAAGGACAGGCCGACCTCGAAACGATCCTCGAGCACGGTCAGGTCCCAGAACTGGTGCTGGAGGATGATCGTCATCTCTTCGGGATATTGCGCGAGCAGCCGCGGCGACAGCTTCACGCCTTCGGCCTTCGACACGAAGGTGATGAAGAAATGGTGCTCGCCCGGCAGGCCATGGGCCGCGGCATCGGTCAGCACCTTCCGCAACACGCCGCGCAGCGCGTCGCGGGCCAGCACATCGTATCGGATATGATCGGTCGCCATGGTGGTCCTGTTGCATTCCAGGAGTTGGGCCCTGCCGGCCCGACTCGCCAAGCCGCAATAGTACCGCGCCTGACGGGTCAGCAGGAGTCCCCCGCCGGGGAGGAAATCAAAGAGTAAAGTGGAGGCTTCTGTTGCCAGGTGCCTCCGAACCCCGCCTAGCGGAGCTTAACCCACTAGGACTTTAGAGTGGTCTTTCAAACTGCGTTACGCAGCCTGAGCAACCGGAGCAAAGTTGTCGTTGGCAACTATTGCAGTAGCCCGATAACGGCGGAACAATACCGGGAAAAAGTTCGCCCTTTACACCCTCGTCGATCCTATTTCGCCCCCGCCAAAGCCCGCTCTGGCAATAGCCCTGAAGTGGGCTTTGGTGGAGGCGCCGGGTACCGCCCCCGGGTCCGAATGGTTTATTACGACGACCGTTTATTTCCATAGCCGGCGAACCGGCACCCCCAATATAGGTGGCAAAGGTTTCAAAAAACAGGGGTTTCGAGCACCGATCCCGCTGTTCCCTTTGGATAGGTTCCGGACCCCCCGGGGCTGGTCAATGCTTTGGTCTTGCGAGAGGCTTGGGCCGGTGCGCGCGAATGGTTGCGCGCATCTCTTGCCCGGCACTCTCGATCGCCGTGGCCTTGCGCATAATGAGGCTGCCGCTCAAGCGAACGTACGCCGACAGTGTCGGCGTCGTTTAATTTCCTGCGGCGGAAAGTAGCAGCATGCACCGGCCGCAGCCCGAATTTGGTGCTTCGTTACGTTGATCGGCTTGATCCATGCATTGCTTCTGACGTGATGGTTGCGGTGGTCGCGTCCATCTCGCGCGTCAATCGACTCTCGCTTCTGTCTGCCGGCGGCGTGTTGGGTTTTGCTGGCATTGTGTGATGAAAATCGCTAGGCAGTGATGCGGCCCGGGGATCCCTTTCCAGCCGATTTGAACAACAGTGCTCGTGACTTACGGGTCGCGGAGGAGACATCCATGGCCGATACGATGGGCCACTCAGCGACAGCCACCCGAAACACTTCGGTGGCGCTCGGCTTTTGTTTGCTGGCGATTGCGCCGCAGATTTTCGAATTCATCTGGTCGATCGGGACCATCTTCGGCTGGGGTGCGGGACGCGGCCCGGCCACCGTTCTGATCAGCCACGCCACCGCGCTGGTGGCGGGTGCGCCCGCAGCCCTGATCGCAGCGGCCGGCGGTGAGACCAAGAAGGCGTCATCCGATGTGCTGCTCGCGCTGATCTATTCCTACCCCGTCTTGGCCGTGGCGATCGTCACGCTGTTCATGACCATCCGCTCGGCGCAGGACTATGTCGGCGGCGTCATTTTGATGGCGGTCGCGTTGTTTGCGCTGTGGGCTTCCAGCGATTTGCAGGGCATGCGCGGCTTCTCCTTCGGCGCCGGCACCGCGCCGCGGATGTTCGGCGGGCTGCTTGTCGCGCTGTCCGCCGGCATCGCCCTGACCGGTCTTCTGGCGGACGGGCCGGGAATGTCTCATTATTCCTGGCGCGGGCCGCTGTTCGTGATGGTCGCGATCCTGTTCTTCGCGCTCGCGATCCGGCCGCTCGGCCTCGTGGTCACGGCCTTCGTCAGCTTCATGATCGCCGCGACCGGGTCGCATGAGACGCGGTGGCTGGAGGCTGCCATCGTCGGCGCCTGCCTGACGCTCGGCTGCGCGATCCTGTTCCCCTACGTGCTCGGGCTGCCGATGCCAATGTTTCCGCGTTTCCTGGTCCAGTGAGGGCGTGATGGATATTTTTGCCAACCTGGCTCACGGCTTCGCCGTCGCGCTCTCTCCGATCAACCTCCTGATGTGTCTGATCGGCGCCCTCGTCGGCACGCTGGTCGGCGTTCTCCCCGGTATCGGCACCATCGCAACCGTCGCGATGCTGCTGCCGATCACCTTCGGTCTGCCGCCCGTCGGCGCGCTGATCATGCTCGCCGGCATCTATTACGGCGCGCAATATGGTGGCTCGACCACGTCGATCCTGGTGAACATTCCCGGTGAGGCGACATCGGTCGTTACCGCCATCGACGGCCACCAGATGGCCAAGCAGGGCCGTGCCGGCCCGGCGCTCGCGATCGCCGCGATCGGCTCGTTCTTTGCTGGCTGCGTCGCGACCGTCTTGATCGCCGTCCTCGGGGCGCCACTCACGAAGCTCGCGCTGGCGTTCGGTCCGGCCGAGTATTTCTCGCTGATGGTGCTCGGCCTGATCTTCGCGGTCGTGCTGGCCAAGGGCTCGGTGCTGAAGGCGATCGCGATGATCGTATTCGGCCTCCTGCTCTCGATGGTCGGCTCGGACATCGAGACCGGCGCCTCGCGCATGGCGTTCAACATTCCGGAACTCGCCGACGGTCTCGGCTTTGCGACGGTGGCGATGGGTGTCTTCGGCTTCGCCGAGATCATCCGCAACCTCGATGCCGGCGCCGAGATGAACCGCGATCTCGTGCAGCAGAAGATCACCGGGTTGATGCCGACCAGGAAGGATCTGGTGGACTCGACGCCGCCGATCCTGCGCGGCACCGTGCTCGGCTCGATCCTCGGCATCCTGCCGGGCGGCGGCGCGGTGATCGCCTCGTTCGCGGCGTACACGCTCGAGAAGAAGCTCGCGAAGGATCCGAAGCGGTTTGGTCGCGGCGCGATCGAAGGCGTGGCGGCGCCGGAAAGCGCCAACAACGCCGCGGCGCAGACCTCCTTCATTCCGCTGCTCACGCTCGGCATCCCGCCGAACGCGGTGATGGCGTTGATGGTCGGCGCGATGACCATCCACGGCATCGTGCCGGGTCCGCAGGTGATGCAGAAGCAGCCGGATCTCGTCTGGGGCATGATCGCCTCGATGTGGATCGGCAACCTCATGCTCATTATCATCAACCTGCCGCTCGTGGGCATCTGGGTCCGCCTGCTGCGCGTGCCTTACCGGCTGATGTTCCCCTCGATCGTGATCTTCTGCGCGATCGGCATCTACTCGGTGAACAATGCACCGGTCGACGTCATCCTCGCCGGCGTGTTCGGTCTCGTCGGCTACTGGCTGATCAAGCACGATTTCGAGCCGGCGCCGCTGCTGCTCGGCATGGTGCTCGGGCCGTTGATGGAAGAGAACCTGCGCCGTGCGCTGCTGATCTCGCGCGGCGACTGGAGTGTGTTCCTGACGCGTCCGTTGTCGGCGGTGCTGCTGGCGATCTCGCTGGGCCTTCTGGTTCTGACGGTGTTGCCGACGCTGCGCGCCAAGCGCGACGAGGTGTTCACCGAATCCGAGAACTGATCGCGTCGTTGCGGCACCCTCGCTGCGTCCGCGCGGCGGCCTGCGTCCGCGCGCCGCATTCGGAAGTCGAATCGACGTCTGTGATGTCTTCGTGACATGAAAATGCCGGCCCTTGTGGCCGGCATTTTTGTTCGTGTCCCGGGAAAACGACATGACCTCTCTTCGCGCGCGTGCTACGAGCGCATGCGCTGCAGCGCTGGCGTCGCTGTGCCCCTTTGTCGCACCGGCGAAAGCCCAAAACTATCCGACGCGCAGCATCACCATGATCGTCCCGTTCGCAGCGGGCGGGCCGACCGACGTCATCTCGCGCATCGTCACCGCGCATATGGCGCAGACGCTGGGACAGAGCATCATCATCGAGAACGTGGTCGGCGCTGGCGGCACCACCGCGACCACGCGTGCGGCGCGTGCCACCAATGACGGCTACACGCTCATCACGGGGCATATGGGCACCCATGCGGCGTCCGTGCCGCTCTATCTCAAGCTCGCCTATCATCCCGAAAAGGATTTTGAGCCGATCGCGTTGCTCGCGGGCACGCCGATCCTGATCCTCGCGCGCAAGGATTTTCCGCCGAAGGACCTCCAGCAGTTCGTGACTTACGTGAAGGCCAATGCCGAGAAGGTGAACGCAGCGCATGCCGGCGTCGGCTCGGTCTCGCATGTCTCCTGCGAGCTCCTGCACTCGATCCTCGACGTCAAGCCGGTCGGCGTGCCCTTCAACGGCACGGTCCGGCGATGAACGCGCTGGTGGCGGGCCAGGTCGACTACATGTGCGACCAGATCGTCAACGCGGTTCCGCAGATCAACGCCGGCACCATCAAAGCCTATGCGATCGCAACGCCCGAGCGCAATCCGTCGCTGCCGAACGTGCCGACCACGGCGGAAGCGGGCCTGCCGGCGTTCCAGGCCCAGGCCTGGAACGCGATGTTCGCGCCCAAGGGAACCTCGCCCGCGATCATTGCGAGCCTGAACGCGGCCGCGATCAAGGCGCTCGACGACGAGACCGTGAAGAAGCGCCTGCTCGAGCTCGGCAGCGTTATCCCGGCGGCCAGGGACCGGACGCCGGAGGCGCTGGCGAGCCTCGTCAAAAGCGAGATCGTGAAGTGGAGCCCGGTGCTCAAGCCGGCGACTTAATCAGCACTTTCAACCTGATAGGCGAGGGTGGGACTTAAGTTCCGCCCCTTGTCGTTTGCCGCGGGAACGCTCACCTTTTCCGGGTATAATCTGTGGGAGCAGCGAATCGCCGCTGTCGCAGCGTGGAGCGCGCCGTTAAGTTCGCCGCCTCCCCAAAGGCTCTATCGCACATGCACCAATATCAGGACCTGCTCGAGCGAATTCTTTCAGACGGCGCCGAGAAGACCGACCGGACCGGCACCGGCACGCTGTCGGTGTTCGGCCATCAGATGCGCTTCAATCTGTCGGCCGGCTTCCCGATGCTGACCACCAAGCGGCTGCCGCTGAAGGCGATCGTGCATGAGCTGCTGTGGTTTCTGAAGGGCGACACCAACATCAAATATCTCAAGGACAATGGCGTCACCATCTGGGACGAATGGGCCGATGCCAATGGCGACCTCGGACCGGTCTACGGTCATCAATGGCGCTCCTGGCCCACCGCCGACGGGCGCAGCATCGACCAGATCGCCAACGTTGTCGACATGATCAAGCGCACGCCGGATTCCCGCCGGCTGATCGTCACCGCCTGGAATCCGGCGGACGTCGAGAAGATGGCGCTGCCGCCCTGCCATCTGCTGTTCCAGTTCTATGTCGCGAACGGCAAGTTGTCGTGTCAGCTCTATCAGCGCTCGGCCGACGTCTTCCTCGGCGTGCCCTTCAACATCGCCTCCTACGCGCTGCTCACCATGATGGTGGCGCAGGTCACGGGCCTGAAGCCCGGCGACTTCGTGCACTCGCTCGGCGACACCCACCTCTATTCCAACCATTTGGAGCAGGCACGACTGCAACTGACGCGGACGCCACGTCCGTTGCCGGTGATGCGCATCAATCCCGACGTGAAGGACATCTTCTCCTTCCGCTACGAGGACTTCGAGCTCGTCGGCTATGACCCGCATCCGCACATCAAGGCGGAAGTCGCGGTCTGACGCGGATGTCTCTCAACATCCGCCGCGCCCGCCCGGACGAAGCCGGGCTCGTTCTTGCCTTCATTCGCGAACTTGCCGAGTACGAAAAGCTTTCGCACGAGGTCGAGGCGACTGAGGCGATGATCGCGGACGCGCTGTTCGGCAGCAATCCGCGGCTTTACTGCGCGATCGCCGAATGGGACGGTGAGGCCGTCGGTTTCGCGGTGTGGTTTGCGAACTTCTCCACCTTCAGCGGCCGGCACGGCATCTATCTCGAAGATCTCTATGTGCGGCCATCACATCGGGGCAGGGGCCTCGGAAAGGCGCTGCTGGTCTATCTCGCCAGGGAATGCCTCGACAATGGCTGGTCGCGCCTGCAATGGGCGGTGCTCGACTGGAATGCGCCGTCGATCGCGTTCTACAAATCGCTCGGTGCCGTCATGATGGATGACTGGACGCTGTGCCGCGTCTCTGGTCCTGCCTTGAGGCGGCTTGCCGGGAGCGCGGCATGATGGAGATCGTCTTCGTCGTCGCGATTGCGGAGAACGGCGTCATCGGCGCCGGCAACGCGATCCCGTGGCGATTGAAATCCGACATGGCGCGCTTCAAGGCGCTCACCATCGGCAAGCCCGTGATCATGGGCCGCAAGACGTTCGAGTCGCTGCGCAGGCCGCTGCCGGGGCGCACCAACATCGTCATCACGCGCGATCCGGATTACCGCGCCGCAGGTGCCATCGTCACGACATCGGCCGCGCATGCGGGCGACGTTGCGCGCGGCGACGCCCTGCGGCGTTCGGTCGCCGAGATTGCGGTGATCGGTGGCGCCGAGATCTATCGGCAATGGCTCGATCGCGCCGATCGCCTCGAAATCACCGAACTGCATGCGCGCCCCGACGGCGACACCCATTTCGACATCGACAAGGCAGACTGGGAGGAGATGGCGCGTGTCCGCCATCCGGCCGGGCCCGACGACAGCGCCGACTACTCCTATGTGACATATCGTCGGCGGTCGTCCCATTAACCGCTTTCGCCAATGTTTACATTGACTTTTTCGTGCCCGAGCATAGCTCGGAAGACGGCGAGGGCTGCGTTGTAAGGGACCTGCCGGTCCCCTATAAAGCCGGACCGGACAATGCGGGCCGGGTTAGTTCTAGTCCCGGTCTGCCGAGGAGAACGTCGAATGCCGTGGAAGAATCAGGGCGGTGGCCCTTGGGGCTCGGGTCCGAAAGGACCATGGGGCACGGGCCCGCAACCGGTCGGTCCGAGGCCGCCGGATCTGGAAGACCTTCTGCGCCGCGGCCAGGACCGTCTCCAGCAGATCATGCCGGGCGGCTATTTCTCCGGCATCGGCATCACGCTGATCATCCTGATCATCATTGCGTTCTGGCTGCTGTCGGGCTTCTTCCGCGTGCAGTCCGAAGAGCTCGGCGTCGTACTGCGCTTCGGCAAGCACGTTCGCACCGTGCAGCCGGGCCTGAACTATCATCTGCCCTATCCCATCGAGACCGTGCTGCTGCCGAAGGCGCTGCGCGTCAACACCATATCGATCGGCATGACGCTGATCGACGATCCGGCGCGGCGAGGCCGCTCCATTCGTGACGTGCCGGAAGAGAGCCTGATGCTGACCGGCGACGAGAACATCGTCGACGTCGACTTCACGGTGCTCTGGCGCATCAAGCCGGACGGCGTCGGTGACTTCCTCTTCAACATCCAGAACCCCGAAGGCACTGTGAAGGCGGTCGCCGAGAGCGCGATGCGCGAGGTCATCGGCCGATCGCAGATCCAGCCGATCCTGACCGGCGCGCGCAACGTCACGGAGCAGGGCGTGCAGGAACTGATCCAGAGGACCCTGGACGGCTACGGCTCCGGCATTCTGATCACGCAGGTGCAGATGCAGAAGGTCGACCCGCCGGGCGAGGTGATCGCTGCCTTCCGCGACGTGCAGGCGGCGCGCGCCAATCTCGAGCAGTTGCAGAACGAAGCCCAGACCTACGCCAACCAGGTGGTGCCGCAGGCGCGCGGACGCGCGGCGCAGATCCTCCAGGCCGCCGAAGGCTACAGGGAGCAGGCGATCGCCGAGGCCAAGGGCCAGAGCGCGCGCTTCCTCAAGGTTTACGAGGAATACAAGAAGGCGCCCGACGTGACGCGTGAACGGATCTATCTGGAGACCATGGAGCGGGTGCTCGGCGGCGCGGACAAGCTCGTCTATGACGGGGGTCCCTCGGGCCAGGGCGTCGTGCCCTATCTGCCGCTCAACGAATTGGCGACCAAGCGGCCGCCCACCAGCGGCCAGCAATCGGGCGGAGGCAACCGATGAGGTCTCCGGTCACAGGTATCGTCACGCTGCTCGCACTCCTGCTCGTCGTGATCGTCGGCTACATGTCGCTGTTCACCGTGCAGCAGACCGAGCAGACCATCGTGCTGCAGTTCGGCCGGCCGGTTGACGTCGTCACCGCGCCCGGCCTGCACTTCAAGGCGCCGTGGAATTCGGTAATCAACATCGACAAGCGGATTCTCGACCTCGAGAACCCGTCGCAGGAAGCGATCGCGTCCGACCAGAAGCGGCTCGTGGTCGACGCCTTCGCGCGCTACCGTATCAAGGACGCGCTGCGCTTCTATCAGAGCGTCGGCTCGATCCAGGCCGCCAACATCCAGCTCACCACGCTGCTCAACGCGGCGCTGCGTCGCGTGCTCGGCGAGGTCACCTTCATCAACGTGGTGCGCGACGACCGCGAGAAGCTGATGCTGCGCATCCGCGACCAGCTCGATCGCGAGGCCGACGGCTACGGCATCCAGGTGGTTGACGTCCGGATCCGCCGCGCCGACCTGCCGGAGCAGAACAGCCAGGCGGTCTATCTGCGCATGAAGACCGAGCGCGAGCGCGAAGCCGCCGAGTTCCGCGCCCAGGGCGGCCAGAAGGCACAGGAGATCAAGTCCAAGGCCGATCGCGAGGCGACCGTCATTGTCGCGGAAGCCAATTCGCAGGCCGAGCAGACCCGCGGCGCCGGCGATGCCGAGCGCAACCGCCTGTTCGCCGAGGCCTACAGCAAGGATGCCGATTTCTTCGCCTTCTACCGGTCGATGACGGCGTACGAGAACGGACTGAAGGCGAGCGACACCCGCTTCCTGCTGCGGCCGGGCTCGGATTTCTTCCGGTATTTCGGTAGCCCGTCCGGCAAGACGGCGACCGAGACGCCGGCCAAGCCTTGAGTTAGACAAGCCCTGACCTAGACGGGCTCCTACTCGACGAAAGGCGGCGCCTCTGCCGCCCTTCGTCCAGACAAGAACAGCATAACGGGAGGTTCCAATCCGATGAGGTCCATTGCGTTCGCCGACTTCCTCATCGGCTTAGGCATCCTGTTCGTGCTGGAAGGCTTGATGTTCGCGGCAAGTCCGAACTGGATGCGCAAGGCCATGAAAAGCGCCATCGCCACGCCGGACAACATCCTGCGGGCAGTCGGGATCGGCTCGGCTGTGGCCGGTCTGATCCTGATCTGGGTTATGCGCCGCCCGATTTAAGCGTCACGACAACGCCAAAGTGAAGGCGAAGGATCGGTTTTCGCCGTATCATCCCGGTCCTGGGGCCCGTTAAGCTCCGCGCTTGCGCCGTCCCCCCGTTCGAGCGCAGTCTTGGAGCCGAATCCTTGGCGCCGAATCCTTTTCTCTGGAGAAACTAATGACCGCTGCCACCATTGCCCCGACCCGCTTGCGCTTAGGGCTGGCCGCGCTCGCCGTCAGTGCATTCAGCGCGTTCGGCACGCCGGCTTACGCGCGCGGACCGGAGGGCATTGCCGACGTCGCCGAGAAGGTGATCGACGCGGTCGTCAACATCTCGACCTCGCAGACCGTCGAGGCCAAGGGCGGCGCCAACAGCATGCCGCAACTGCCACCCGGCTCGCCTTTCGAGGAGTTCTTCGACGACTTCTTCAAGAACCGCAAGGGTCCTGGTGGCGGCAGCAAGGGCGGCGATAACGGCAACGGGCCGCCGCGCAAGACCAACTCGCTCGGAAGCGGCTTCATCGTCGACACGGCGGGCGTCGTCGTCACCAACAACCACGTCATTGCGGATGCCGACGAGATCAACGTCATCCTCAACGACGGCACCAAGATCAAGGCGGAGCTGGTCGGCGTCGACAAGAAGACCGACCTTGCTGTGCTCAAGTTCAAGCCGCCGAAGCCGTTGGTCGCGGTGAAGTTTGGCGACAGCGACAAGCTGCGCCTCGGCGACTGGGTGGTCGCGATCGGCAATCCGTTTAGCCTGGGCGGCACGGTGACCGCCGGCATCGTCTCGGCCAAGAATCGCGACATCTCCTCGGGTCCCTACGACAGCTACATCCAGACCGACGCCGCCATCAACCGCGGTAATTCCGGCGGCCCGCTGTTTAACCTCGAAGGCGACGTCATCGGCGTCAACACCCTGATCATCTCGCCGTCCGGCGGCTCGATCGGCATCGGCTTCGCAGTGCCATCGAAGACGGTCGCCGGCGTCGTCGACCAGCTGCGCCAGTTCGGCGAACTCCGCCGCGGCTGGCTCGGGGTGCGCATCCAGAGCGTTACCGACGAGATTGCCGAGAGCCTCAACATCAAGCCGGCGCGCGGCGCGCTGGTTGCGGGCATCGACGACAAGGGCCCCGCCAAGCCCGCCGGCATCGAGCCCGGCGACGTCGTGGTCAAGTTCGACGGCAAGGACGTCAAGGACCCCAAGGACCTCTCGCGCGTCGTCGCCGACACAGCGGTCGGCAAGGAGGTCGACGTCGTCATCATCCGCAAGGGCGAGGAGCAGATCAAGAAGGTCACGCTCGGCCGTCTCCAGGATGCCGACAAGGTGCAGGCCGCGGTGAAGACCGACGAGCCCCCGCCCGAGAAGCTGGTGACGCAGAAGGCGCTCGGCCTCGATCTCGCCGCGCTCAGCAAGGACCTGCGCTCGCGCTACAAGATCAAGGACAGCGTCAAGGGCGTGGTCGTCACAAATGTCGACGCCAATTCGGATGCGGCCGAGAAGCGCCTCTCCGCCGGCGACGTCATCGTCGAAGTCGCGCAGGAGGCCGTCTCCAGCGGCGCCGACATCCAGAAGCGCGTCGACCAGCTCAAGAAGGACGGCAAGAAATCGGTGCTGCTGCTGGTCTCGAACGGCGACGGTGAATTGCGGTTCGTCGCGCTGAGCGTGCAGTAACGTCATTTGTCATTCCGGGGCGGTGCGAAGCACCGAACCCGGAATGTCTAGGTTCCTGGTTCGGTGCTTCGCACCATCCCGGAACGACAGTTGTGTCAGGTCTCCACAAACTCCTCGCGCCGATACCCCTGCGCATAAAGCAACGCGGTCAGATCGCCGTAATCGATCCGCGCCGCTGCAGCCGAAGCGACCGCAGGCTTCGCGTGGTACGCAACGCCCAGGCCCGCCGCCTGGATCATCGCGAGGTCATTGGCGCCGTCGCCGACCACGACGGAATCGATGTCGTCGAGATCGAACGACTCCATCAGATCCACCAGCGTCGCCAGCTTCGCCGCGCGGCCCAGGATCGGCTCCTTGACCTCGCCAGTGAATTTGCCATCGCGCACGACGAGCTCGTTGGCGCGGTTCTCCTGGAAGCCGAGCTTGGCGGCGACTGCGCTGGTGAACAGGGTGAAGCCGCCGGAGACGAGGCAGGTGTAGGCGCCGTGCTTGCGCATGGTCGCGACCAGCTCACGGCCGCCTGGGGTCAGCGTGATGCGCTTCTCGATGACCTCGTCGACCACGCTGGCGGGAAGGTCCTTGAGCAGCGCGACGCGTTCGCGCAGGGCAGGCTCGAACTCGATCTCGCCGCGCATCGCGCGTTCGGTGATGGCGGCGACATGGGCCTTCATCCCGACGAGATCAGCGAGCTCGTCGATGCATTCCTGGCCGATCATGGTGGAATCCATGTCAGCGAGAAAAAGCTTCTTGCGCCGGAAGCCGACAGGCTGCACCACGATGTCGATCGGCAGGTCGCCGCGCAGCTCGCGCAAGCGCTGCGCGATGGCGTGCCGGTCGCCTTCGAGGTTATCCTGCGCGCCGCCGAAAGGGATATCGGCCGCAACCCCGTCGAACAGCCAGTGCGCCGGTTGCGCCTTCGGCAGCACGGCGCGGGCGCCGTCGACGATGGTGGAGTCGAGCGCGGGATTATCGGGGTTGCAGATCAGCGTGGCGACGAGGGACATTTGAGGTTTTCGTGAGCGAGGGGCGTACGAGCAAGGCCGTGCTTATCGCAGGCCCGACCGCCAGCGGCAAGTCGGCGCTGGCGCTGGAGCTTGCCCTCAGCGCGGGTGGAATCGTCATCAATGCCGATTCCATGCAGGTCTACCGCGATCTCCGCATCATCACGGCCCGCCCCACGCATGCCGAGGAAGCGCGCGCACCGCACCGGCTCTACGGTCATGTCGATGCGGCCGTGAATTTCTCGGCCGGCGCCTGGGTGAGCGATGCAGCGAACGCGCTCGAAGAGGCGCAAGCCGAGGGCCGCCTGCCGATCTTCGTCGGCGGTACCGGGCTCTATTTCAAGGCGCTGACGGCAGGCCTCTCCGTGGTGCCTCCGATTCCTCCGCAGGTGCGCGAGGACGTGCGGGCGCGGCTGGAGCAGAACGGCGTCGAGGCGCTGCATGCGGAACTCGCACGCCGCGATCCGCGCTCGGCCGAACGACTGAATCTGCGCGATCGAACCCGGATCGCGCGCGCGCTCGAAGTGATCGAGGCGACCGGCCGTTCGCTGCTGGACTGGCACCATGAGGGCCAGCCGCCGCTGCTGCCGAAAGATAGTTTTCGCGCGGTGTTCCTCGCCCCCGAACGCGACGAGCTCTATGCCCGCATCGATGCCCGCTTCGACGCGATGTTGGCTGCCGGCGCGCTGAAGGAGGTCGAGCGGCTGGCCGCCCGCCAGCTCGATCCGCTGCTGCCGGCGATGAAGGCCCATGGCGTGCCGGCGCTAATCCAGCATCTGCGCGGCGAACTCAGCCTGGAGGCGGCCGCCACGATCGGCCGTGCCGACACCCGCCACTACGCCAAGCGGCAATTCACCTGGTTCCGCCACCAACTGCCCGAATTCGAATGGGTGAAGCTGGAGGAGGCAAGGGGATGGCTGGCGGCGGCCGTGAACGCGGCGCGGGACGAGGAATAGGAGCCTCGCTCAGTCGTCGCTCCGAAATGCGCGCAGCGCGAGTTCGAACCCATACACTCGAGCACTCGTGGGGCGACGGCTTTTGGCCACCGCGGACCCCAGCAGCGGTTGTGGGCTAGGGATTCCGGGCTCAGTGCTGCGCATCGCCCCGGAATGACGGGTTGACGCGCTTTTGTACTCGGGTTCCCGCATTTACCTCTCGCCGAAGTGCGGGAACACCGCTACACTGCCAAAATCGCGCGGGAACGGCCGCTTTGCCTTGACATCCGGGCTTTCGCCGTTATGTTTCGCGCAACCTTTGGGAAGCCGAGCGCCCGCCATGCGTAACATTATTACCAAAATCCTTATCGCCGTCGTACCCAGGCACACCGCCGGGGGTGGCTAGCTGCCATCCACAAAACAGGCGGTGTGCGTGGGCCCTCTTCGGGGCCTTTTTTATTTCCCGAACCCAGAACGAAAGCCGCTGGCAACAGCGCATCCGGAGCAAGCCAATGAGCGACAAGAGCCACGATCCGAACCAGATGACCGGCGCCGCGATGATCGTCCGCGCGCTCATCGATCACGGCGTGACCGACATTTTCGGCTATCCCGGCGGCGCGGTGCTTCCGATCTATGACGAGATCTTCCAGCAGAGCGAGGTCCAGCACATCCTGGTCCGCCACGAGCAGGGCGCAGGCCACGCCGCCGAGGGCTATGCGCGCTCGACCGGCAAGCCGGGCGTTGCGCTGGTGACCTCCGGTCCCGGCGCCACCAACATGGTGACGCCGCTGACCGATGCGCTGATGGACTCGATCCCGCTGGTCTGCATCTCCGGCCAGGTGCCGACGCATCTGATCGGCAATGACGCGTTCCAGGAATGCGACACGGTCGGCATCACGCGGCCCTGCACCAAGCACAATTGGCTGGTGCGCGACGTCAATGATCTGGCCAAAGTCCTGCACGAAGCCTTTTACGTCGCGACCTCGGGCCGTCCCGGCCCGGTGCTGGTCGACGTGCCCAAAGACGTGCAGTTCGCGACCGGCACCTATCATCCGCCGCGCAAATCCGACGTGCACCGCTCCTACGCCCCGCGCGTGAAGGGCGATGCGACGCAGATCCGGAAAGCCGTGTCTCTGCTCGCCAATGCCAAGCGTCCCGTGATCTACAGCGGCGGTGGCGTCATCAATTCCGGCCCGGAGGCCACCAAGCTCCTGCGCGAGCTGGTCGAGGTCACCGGCTTCCCGATCACGTCCACGCTGATGGGCCTCGGCGCCTACCCGGCCTCGGGCAAGAACTGGCTCGGCATGCTCGGCATGCACGGCACCTACGAGGCCAACATGACGATGCATGATTGCGACGTCATGCTGTGCGTCGGCGCGCGCTTCGACGACCGCATCACCGGCCGCGTCGATGCGTTCTCGCCCGGCTCGAAGAAGATCCACATCGATATCGATCCGTCCTCGATCAACAAGAACATCCGTGTGGACGTGCCGATCATCGGCGACTGCGGCAACGTCCTCGGCGACATCATCCAGGTGTTCAAGGCGGAGGCGAAGAAGCCGGACATCAAGTCGTGGTGGCAGCAGATCGCGTTGTGGCGCGCTCGCAACTCGCTCTACTACAAGAAGAGCAGCGACGTCATCCTGCCGCAGCACGCGATCCAGAGCCTGTTCGAGGCAACGCGTGGCAAGGACACCTACATCACGACCGAGGTCGGCCAGCACCAGATGTGGGCGGCCCAGTTCTACGGCTTCGAGGAGCCGCATCGCTGGATGACGTCGGGCGGCCTCGGAACCATGGGATACGGCCTGCCGGCCGCGGTCGGCGTGCAGGTTGCCCACCCCGACAGCCTTGTCATCGACATCGCGGGCGATGCCTCGGTGCAGATGACGATGCAGGAGATGTCGACGGCGGTTCAGTACGAGCTGCCGATCAAGATCTTCATCCTCAACAACCAGTACATGGGCATGGTGCGGCAGTGGCAGCAGCTGCTGCACGGCAACCGGCTGTCGCATTCCTACTCGGAGGCGCTGCCGGATTTCGTCAAGCTCGCGGAGGCCTATGGCGCTGTCGGCCTGCAGGTGCACAAGCCTTCTGATCTCGACGGGGCCATCAAGGAGATGATCTCGGTCAAGCGCCCGGTGCTGTTCGACTGCCGTGTCGCCGCGCTCGAAAACTGCTTCCCGATGATCCCCTCAGGCAAGGCGCACAACGAGATGCTGTTGCCGGAGCAGGCCAACGACGAGGCGACGGCCAAGGCTTTCGCCGCCGGCAAGGCGCTGGTGTGAGGCGATGTTCGACCTGAGGGAGCTCGAGCGCGCACATGCGATCGTGGGGCAGGCGGTGCCGGCAACGCCGGCGCGCGGCTGGCCGCTGCTCGCTGAGCGCCTCGGCACCGAGGTCGTGGTCAAGCACGAGAACCATACGCCGATCGGCGCCTTCAAGGTGCGGGGCGGGCTGGTCTATCTCGACCGCCTGAAGCGCGAGTGGCCGAATACGCCAGGCATCATCTCGGCGACGCGCGGCAATCACGGCCAGAGCCTCGCATTCGCGGCGAGCCGCCACGGCGTGCCCGCGGTGATCTACGTGCCGCGGGGCAATTCGGTCGAGAAGAACCGCGCGATGAAGGCGTTCGGCGCCGAACTGGTCGAACATGGCGAGGATTTCCAGGCCGCCCGCGAGGAGGCCGAGCGCCGCGCGCAGTTCGCAGGGCTCCACATGGTGCCGTCGTTCCACCCGGACCTCGTGCTGGGCGTCGCGACCTATGCGCTCGAACTGTTCCGCTCGGCGCCCGATCTCGACATCCTTTATGTGCCGATCGGGCAGGGCTCCGGCATCTGCGGCTGCATCATGGCCCGCGATCTTCTGGGTCTGAAGACCGAGATCGTCGGCGTGCAGTCGACCGAGGCGCCGTCCTATGCGCTGTCGTTCGCGGCCGGCAAGGTGGTGACGACCGAGACTGCCAATACGCTCGCCGACGGCATGGCGACGCGTATCCCTGATGGGGATGCGCTGGCGCTGATCCGTAAGGGCGCCTCACGCATCGTGCAGGTCACCGACGGCGAGGTTGCCGCCGCAATTCGCGCCTACTGGACCGACACCCATAATCTCGCCGAAGGCGCCGGCGCTGCCGCGCTCGCTGCGGCACTGCAAGAAAAAAGCAAGCTGAAGGGCAAGCGCGTTGGTCTCGTGCTGTCTGGCGGCAATATCGATTTCGATCTGTTCCGCCGTTGGGTCGGGGCGGCCGCGCCGGCGATGGCGTGACGGAGAGACAAGAGGGGACGACAATGAACCAGCCTGCATCCGCCTACTTCATCGAGGACCGTCACGATCCCAACGAGACGCACACGCTCGCGGTGCTCGTGCAGAACGAGCCCGGCGTGCTCGCGCGCGTGATCGGCCTGTTCTCGGGCCGCGGCTACAACATCGAGAGCCTCACCGTCTCGGAGACCGAGGCCCAGAAGCATCTGTCGCGCATCACCATCGTCACGACGGGAACGCCGATGGTGATCGAGCAGATCAAGCACCAGCTCGACCGCATGATCCCGGTCTACCGCGTCGTCGACATGACCCAGACCAAGCGCTCGATCGAGCGCGAGCTGGCGATGGTCAAGGTGCGCGGCCAGGGCGAGCATCGCGTCGAGGCGCTGCGGCTGGCGGATGCGTTCCGCGCCCGGGTGATCGACGCCACGACCGAGAGCTTCGTGTTCGAGATCACAGGCAACACGGACAAGATCAACCAGTTTATCGACCTGATGCGCCCGCTCGGCCTTGTCGAGGTGTCGCGCACCGGCGTTGCCGCGATCGGTCGCGGGCCTGAAGGGATGTGAACCATGCTGGCGCGCGACTGGTACTATAACGAGCGGAACCGGATGGGGATCGAGCCCGCTGTGGCCTCGATCTACGACAACGATGACGATGCCGACCTGCGGGCGCGCGCCGCGCTGAAAATGCTCGGAGTGCAGCGCGGCTGGCGCATCGCCGATATCGGCTGCGGCAACGGCGTGCTTGCCACCGAAGCCGCGCTGATGGGCGCGGAGGTCGACGCCATCGACATCTCGCCGGCGATGCTGGCGCTCGCCGAAATCTACGCCCGCGACCGCAAGGCGCCCGTGCGCACCCAGTCGGCCGGCCTGCTCAGCTTCGCCTACCGGCCGGAATCCTATGACCTGATCGTCAGCGAGTTCACGCTGCACCATCTTCCGGATTTTTGGAAGGTGGTGGCGATGTCGCGGATCTATCGTGCGCTCAAGCCTGGTGGCAGCTTCTATTTGCGCGACATCGTCTACGCCTCGATGCCCGATGCGATCGAGCGCGACATCGAGCAATGGGCGGACTTCCACATCAAGAACCACGATTTTTCCCGCGAGGGCGTGGTGACGCATATGCGGGACGAATATTCCACTTTCGGCTGGGTCATGGAGCGGATGCTGACCGATGTCGGCTTTACGCTGGTCTCGGCCGATTACCACGCGCCGATGCATGGCACTTATCTGCTGCGGAAACCCAATTCTTCCACGTAACGGCCGGCGAGCAAGGCTAGTCCAGAATAACAACAGGGCTGCACGACAGGGCAGAACCGGAAACAACAATGAAGCCGGCCGACATCCTCATCGCCGTCATGGTGGCGATCATCTGGGGGCTTGCCTTCGTGGCGAGCCGGATCGCGCTCGAGGAGTTACCGCCGGAGCTGATGACGGCGATGCGTTTCACCATCGCCGCGGTGCCGTGCCTGTTCATCCGCAAGCCCAAGATTGCGTGGACCCTGTTGATCGCGATCAGCTTCACGCTGTTTCTCGGCCAGTTTCTATCGCAGGCCTATGGCATCGCCCACGGCGTGCCGGTCGGGCTGACCAGCGTTGTCGTGCAAAGCCAGGCGCTGTTCACCATCGGCTTTGCCACGATCGCGTTCGGCGAGCGCCCGACACCGGTGCAGGCGCTCGGCATCGTCATCGCCGCCGCTGGCCTCCTGATGATCTGCGGCACCGTCGGTTATGATTTCAGCGTCACCGCCTTTGCTGTGCTGATGATCTCGCCGGTCAGCTTTGCCGTCGGCAATCTGCTGCTGCGCGGTGCCCGCGGAGTGCCGATGTTCGACCTGTTCGCCTGGCTGTGCCTTGCCTCGGCCGTGCCGCTATTCGTGCTGGCGCTGATCGCCAACGGGCCGGCGCCGACCTGGACCTCGCTGACGCAGATGTCGCTGACATCGGCTCTCTGCATGCTGGCGCTGGGCGGCATCTCCACCAGCATCGCCTATTGGCTGTGGGGCCGCCTCTTGCGCGACTATCCGGCCGCCCAGGTGGTGCCGTTCGCATTGCTCGTGCCGTTCGTCGGCTCGGCCGCCTCCAGCATCGTATTCGGCGAGCGGTTCGGGCCTCTGCGCCTGGCCGGCATGGTGACCGTGATCGCCGGCATCGCGGTGATGGTGCTGGCGCAGCGTCCCCGGGCGCTGCCGAAGACTGCCTGAGGTGCCTATGGCCTACTCGCTGTTCTACGCCTTCCTCGCCTTCATGGTCGTGATGTACTTCACGCCCGGGCCGAACAACATCATGCTGCTGTCCTCCGGACTCACCTACGGCTTCCGCCGCACCATCCCGCACATCGTCGGCATCGTCCTCGGCTTTGCTTTCATGGTCGCCACCGTCGGGCTTGGGCTCGGCACCGTCTTCCTGGCCTATCCGATCCTCCAGACCATCCTGAAATATGCTGGCGCCGCCTACCTGATCTACCTCGCCGTGGTGATCGCAATGTCGGGTCCTGCCAAGCCGGGCGAGGCGGACGGCCGCGGGCCGATGACCTTCTGGGGCGCGGCCATGTTCCAGTGGATCAACGCCAAGGGCTGGGTGATCGTGATCGGCACCATCACCGCTTATGCCGCGATCGCCCAATTCCCCCTGAACATCGCGATCCAGACCCTGATCAGCCTGCTGATCGGCACGGTCTCCACCGTGGTCTGGGCCTTGTTCGGCACTGCCTTGCGGCCCGTCCTGACCTCCGAGCGGCTGGTCCGCGCCTTCAACGTCCTGATGGCGATCCTGCTGCTCGCCTCGCTCTACCCCGTTTTCATGGATGCATGATGTCGCGGATTTCCATGCAGAAACGGGTTTCCCTAAGGGGCCGAAATGCTCTAGACAGCCCCCGAAATCCGCAAATTTCACCCTTCGGACACTGACCAACGGCCGATTTTCGGCCCGCAACGAGGAAACGACTATGCGTGTTTATTACGATCGCGACGCCGACCTGAACCTGATCAAGGGCAAGAAGGTCGCCATCGTCGGCTATGGCAGCCAGGGCCACGCCCATGCGCTCAACCTGAAGGATTCCGGTGTCAAGGAAGTGGCGATTGCGCTGCGCGCGGGTTCGGCCTCGCGCAAGAAGGCGGAGAATGCCGGCTTCAAGGTGATGGAAGTCGCCGAAGCCGCCAAATGGGCCGACCTCGTCATGATGCTGACCCCGGACGAGCTCCAGGGCGACATCTATCGCGAGCACCTGCACGACAACATGAAGAAGGGCGCCGCCCTGGTGTTCGCGCACGGCCTCAACGTCCACTTCAACCTGCTCGACCCGCGCGCTGACCTCGACGTGCTGATGATTGCGCCGAAGGGCCCTGGTCACACCGTGCGCTCGGAATATCAGCGCGGCGGCGGCGTTCCCTGCCTGATCGCGATCGCCAAGGACGTCTCGGGCAACGCCCATGACCTCGGCCTGTCCTACGCCTCGGCCATCGGCGGCGGCCGCGCCGGCATCATCGAGACCACCTTCAAGGAAGAGTGCGAGACCGACCTGTTCGGCGAGCAGGTGGTTCTGTGCGGCGGCCTGGTCGAGCTGATCAAGGGTGGCTACGAGACCTTGGTCGAAGCGGGCTACGCCCCGGAGATGGCCTATTTCGAGTGCCTGCACGAAGTGAAGCTGATCGTCGACCTGATCTATGAAGGCGGCATCGCGAACATGAACTACTCGATCTCCAACACCGCCGAGTACGGCGAGTATGTCACCGGCCCGCGCATCATCACCGACGAGACCAAGAAGGAGATGCGCAAGGTTCTGGCTGACATCCAGGGGGGCAAGTTCGCCCGCGACTGGATGCTCGAGAACAAGGTCAACCAGACCTCGTTCAAAGCCACCCGCGCCAAGCTCGCCGCGCACCCGATCGAGGAAGTCGGCGCCAAGCTGCGTGACATGATGCCCTGGATCAAGAAGGGCGCGCTGGTCGACAAGTCGAAGAACTGACCTCGACCATAGCGCAGCATCTGCATCGGATGGCTGGCTGCCGATCCGTCGGGAGCCGGTTCGAATTTTGGGACGCTTCCTAGACCGCTCCTGCAAAGGATTGGTCTGGGAAGCCGAACACCAAAAATTAAGCCCCCGGGCATAGATATTTGCGTGTAGTGACGGACATCCACTCGCGCGAAGCATTGCTGCTTCATTCAAATTCTTCGCGAGCTGAATTGCTCTCTGAGCAGCAAGAACTGACGCTTAAACCACATTCTTGATCTCGCGTCGTTTCTCACCTTTTCCGCACTCAGCTCAACGTCAAAACGTCAGCGTCTTCAGAGTCAAAGATTCGGCTCTTCATCCGCCGTCTCATCGCGCGCTGCATCTCGCTATGCGCGGTTCGCGTTCCGCTTCATCCTAAGATCCCGCATTCGCCGTGCTTTCTTGCCGCCCCTCGCTTGCACCGAAAGCGCCGTCGCTGCGGGACGTGTTCGAGGCTCACCGCGGCAAGCCCCAAGGTGCGCTACCAGATCACGCCGGACCCGCTGCGCCATCCGATCGGCGCCGTGCTGCCGAAACGGATGCTCGATCGCATCAGTGCCAAGCGGCTCGGGCCCTTGCCGCGCCCGGATGAACCGTGAGGTCGATCGCATGGCGGAAGGGGGGCTCAATCTGTTCATCGCGGGGATCGCGAAGCCGAACTCACTCCCTCGACCCTCACGGTGAAGAGTCGGGTGCCGCCGTCTCGAACATGCACGTCCGGGCCTCCCCCCTTCGAGCCGCCCGCTTCGTGGGCACCTCAGAGGTGAGGGGATCGCGCTGGGCCACGCGCCAACCCGTGCGGCCGTTCGTCGCCCGCTGACATTAAGCGAAGGTCGGACGCCAGATCGCGTTGCCTCCTCGTGACGGTTCCGTTACAATTTTATGACACGGTGCAGGCTTCCGGCTGCGCCGGACGCCGTAGCCGTCCCGGGGGCGGCTCGACGGCTTGGCATCACCCGCGCCGGATCAGAATTTGCGTGTCGTCGATGGCGTCCGCGCCCAATCCAGGTCCCTCTGCCTCCACCTCCGTCCTGGCGAGCGTCGCCGCGCTCGGCATCTGGCGGCTGCTCGCGGTTGCGGTGCCGCATCTCGCCGCGCTGGCGCTCATGTACGAAACCGAGACCGATTTCGGCTCACGTCTCTCCTTCGCGCTGGCCTGGGGCGTCCTCAACTTCTCCTGGATCACGCTGCTGCGGCGGCCGGCGCTGTCGGGCGCGCTGTCGCTCACCATGGTCGTCGTGCTGGTGCTGCTGTCGCGGCTCAAGCACGACGTGGTGCAGATGACGGTCAACTTCATCGACCTGATGATGATCGACCGCGATACCATCGCGTTCCTGTTCACCATCTTCCCGAATTTGCGTTGGTCGGTGATCCTGGCCGGTCTCGTCACGCTGCCGCTGATGTATGCGCTGTGGTGGCTCGATCCGTTCCGGATCCGCCGTCTGCCTGCGCTCGCGTCCATGCTCGCCTGTCTCGCTGCGCTCGTCGGCTATTCGCTGTATCATCCTGACGAGGCTTGGCGCGGCTATTACGACGACGGCTATCTCTCGAAGTTTTTCCGCTCCGGCGTCACCGCAGTCTCCGATTTCGCGCAGTACGGTTTCATGGAGTCGGCAGGCTCGACCAATGAGCGGCTCAACATGCCGCTGATCGATGCCTGCCATCCTGCGGGTCGCCGGCCGAACATCATCATGATCCATGATGAATCGAGTTTCGACATCCGCGCGGCTGATGGCATCAAGGTGCCGCAGGGCTATGGCAGCCATTTCAAGTCCTGGGACGGCAGGCAGCGCACGTTCCTCGCCGAAAGCAATGGCGGGCCGAGCTGGTTCACCGAATACAACGTGCTCGCCGGACTGTCCTCGCGCTCGTTCGGCCGCTTCGCCTATTTCGTGACGCGCATCGCCTCGAACCGGGTCGAGCGCGGCTTGCCGCTGGCGCTGCGCCGCTGCGGCTACGATACGATGTCGCTTTATCCCGCCAATGGCGGCTTCATGGGCGCACGCAGCTTCCAGCTGACGACCGGTATCGAGCGCTTCCTCGACGCAAAAGACCTTGGCGCCAGGGACGTCGAGCCGGACAGCTTCTTCTATGACAAGGCGCTGCAGCTGATGGGCCAGCAGCCGCCGAACAAGCCGCTCTTCACCTTCATCTATCTCGGCGCTAATCATTTCCCCTGGGAGACGCGCTACCGCCCGGACCTGCTGCCGAACTGGCATGCGCCGGGCAACGTGCCGTCCATCGACGAATATCTGCGCCGGCAGGCGATGAGTGCCGAGCAATACAAGGCGTTCGTCGCGGGCCTGAAGAAGAATTTTCCGAGCGAGCCGTTCCTGATCGTGCGCTATGGCGATCACCAGCCGGAATTCGCGCCGAACCTGCTCGAGCCCGGGCTCGACGAGGGCGCGATCGGCAAGAAGCTCGACGCTTACGATCCGCGTCTCTACGCGACCTATTACGCCATCGATGCCGTTAATTTCGAGCCGGTCAAAACCGAGGCTGTGATGGATACGGTCGACGGCCCCTATCTGCCCCTGGTGATCCAGGAGGCCGCCGGCATCCCGCTCGATCCGTCCTTCGCCGAGCAGAAGCAGATCATGCTCCGCTGCAAGGGCATCTTCTACGGCTGTAAGAACGGCGCCGAGGCGCGGCGGTTGAATCGGTTGCTGATCAATGCCGGGATGATCCGGGGGCTGTAGCTGTGAGGACCGGCAAGCAGAATCGTAGGGTGGGCAAAGCGAAGCGTGCCCACCATTCCGTCGTGGTGGGCACGGCGCTTACGAGCCTTTGCCCACCCTACGAGATGCTTGCTTAACGTTCACCCACTTTCCCCCACAGCCACTTCGCCACCGCATCCGGAGATGAATTCGCATCATTGCCGCTGGCGCGCAGGTTTGCCTCGCGCATCGTGGCGATATCGATCTTGCCGAGCAGCGGCGTGAGCGCCGCCTGCAATTTCTCATCGCCGGCGCGCTTTGGTGCGAGCAGCAGGATCGCGTCGTAAGGCGGGATCGCGTGCTTGGGATCGTCGAGCGCGACAAGATCGTATTTCGCGATCAGCCCGTCGCTGGTGTAGCCGGCGATGACGTCGACCTCGCCGCTGGCGACCGCCGCATACATGAAGTCCGGTTGCATCTGGCGCTGGCTGCGGAACGAGAGGCCGTAGGCTTTTTGCAGCGCCGCCCATTCTGGCCGCGAGAAGAATTCGTAGTCCCCGGCAATTGACATCGCCGGCGCATGCACGGCGAGATCGGCAATGCTGCGGATATGAAGCGCCTCGGCGCGCTGCTTCGGCATCACCAGCGCATAGGCGTTCTCGAAGCCGACCTCGCCGACTAGGGTGATGTTGTCCTGCGCGAGCGAGGTCTTAAGTTCAGCCAGCAACTCCGCGCGCGGCTTGATGTCGGTACGGTGCAGCTGATTGGCCCAGAGCGTCCCAGAATAGTCGACATAGAGATCGATATCGCCGGCTTTCAGCGCCTCGAAGATCACGCTGGAGCCGAGGCCCGACCGTGCCGTGGCGGGGAGACCCGCCGCCTGGAGGCGGTCGCGGAGCAGGGCCGACAGCACATATTGCTCGGCAAATGTCTTGGCGCCGACGACATAGGTCTGCGGCGAGCGCGCCATCGTCGGCACCAGCGTCGCGGCGACCAGCGCCGCGATTCCAATACCGCCAAGGGCGGTGTGCACGCGGCGGCGCCGGCGCAGACCGCTCTCGATCAGGCCGAGCAATTGATCGACCGCGAGCGCGAGCAGCGCCGAGGCTAAGCAGCCGAACAGCACGAACACCCAGTTCTGGGTCTGAAGCCCTGCAAAGATGTAATTGCCGAGGCTGGTCTGGCCGATCGGGGTCGAGAGCGTCGCGGTGCCGATCACCCACACCGCGGCAGTGCGGATGCCCGCCATCATCACCGGCAAGGCCAGCGGCAGCTCGACCATGACGAGCGACTGCCGTGCCGTCATGCCGACGCCCTTGGCAGCTTCGATCAGAGCCGGATCGATGCCATTGAGGCCGGTGATGCCGTTGCGCAGCACCGGCAGCATCGAATAGAGCGCCAGCGCGAGCATCGCCGGCAGGAAGCCGAAGGCCGAGAAGGCGACGCCGAACCAGGCGAGTGCGACCGAGGCAGCCAGCAGCAGGAGTGGATAGAACAGCGCGAGGAGCGCCAGCCCCGGCACCGTCTGCACGATGCTCGCGAGCGCTAGCAGGACCGCGCGCGGCGCGGGCCGATTTCGCGTCAGGATCGCCAGCGGCAGGCTGGCGGCGAGACCGAGCGCGAGCGCGGCGAGGCTGACCCGCACATGATTGCCGAGATAGTCGGGCAGATGCGCCAGCGCCTCGCCCCAGCGCGGATCAGTGAGGAGGCTCATGCCGGACCGCTCTGCGACAATAGCGCGTTCAACCGCTCGACCTGGCGCCGCGGCGTGCGCAGCAGCTCCAGCGCATAGGCGTCTCCGCTGTTCGAGAGCTCTGCCGGTGTGCCCTGCGCTACCAGCTTGCCGCCGCGCATCACCGCGATGCGGTCGGCGAGCAGGATGGCCTCGGTCATGTCATGTGTGATCATCACGGTGGTCAGACCTAGCTTGCGGTGCAGCGCGCGATAATCGTCGCCGAGCGCATCGCGGGTGAGGGGATCGAGCGCGCCGAACGGCTCGTCCATCAGTACGATGCGCGGACGCGCCGCCAGTGCCCGCGCGACGCCGACGCGCTGCTGCTGACCGCCCGACAATGCCTCCGGAAGCCGGTCACGATGTGCAGCCCCGTCGAGCTGTACGAGTTCGATCAGTTCGTCCACACGCGCGGCGATATCCGCCACCGGCACGCCCAGCAGCTTCGGCGTGATCCCGATATTGTCGGCGACGCTCAGATGCGGAAACAACCCGCCGCTCTGGAAGACATAGCCGATCCGCCGCCGCAGCGCGACCGGATCGACGTTTCGCACGTCCTCGCCCTCGACGGTAATGGTGCCGCCATCGGACTCGATCAGCCGGTTGGCGAGCCGCAGCAGCGTGGTCTTGCCCGAACCCGAGCCGCCGACGATGGCCACAAACTCGCCTTCGGCAATGTCGAGCGAGACGTCAGCAACGGCCTTGAGCGGGCCAAAGCTTTTGGTGACACGCTGGTAGCTGATGGCAGCGTTGGAATGCATTGGAGGAGCTCATTCTTTCTTACCTCCCCTGGAGAGACCCTCCAGGGGAGAGTAAGAGCACGGCAAGAGCCCATGCGTAGCACGCTTGACGGCTTGATTGAACTTGGCGGCGCGAGAGGCTAAGGCATCGGACCAAGTCTGGAGGAAACACATGACAACGCCCACGGCGGTGGCGCTGGAAGATGCCAAGGTCGCGTTCCGGCTCGCAGACGGGCGGGTCTATACGGCGGTGGAGCAGGCGCATCTCACGGTGGCGCAGGGCGAGTTCGTCGCCATCGTCGGGCCGACCGGCTGCGGAAAATCGACGCTGCTCAACGTCGCCGCCGGCCTGCTCAAGCCTGCCGCCGGCAGCGTCAAGATTTTCGACCGGCCGCTGGCGGGGCTGAACCGGGACGCCGGCTACCTGTTCCAGGCCGACGCGCTGTTCCCCTGGAAGACTGCGCTGGACAACGTCGCGATCGGGCTCGAGATCAAGGGCACGCCGCGCGCCGAAGCGCTGCCGCGGGCGCAGAAATGGCTGACATCCGTCGGCCTCGGCGCCTTCGCGGGCCGCTATCCGCACATGCTCTCCGGCGGCCAGCGCAAGCGCGTGGCGCTGGCGCAGGTGCTGATCCGCGATCCAAAGATCCTGCTGATGGACGAGCCGTTCGGCCCGCTCGATGCACAGACCCGGCAGGTGATGGGAAACCTGCTGCTCGACCTCTGGAATGCCGACCGCAAGGCCGTGCTGTTCGTGACCCATGATCTCGAAGAAGCAATCGCGCTCGCCGACCGCGTCGTGATCATGTCGGCCGGGCCGTCTTCGCGCATCATCGGCGACTGGCGCGTGAGCCTGCCGCGCCCGCGCGATATATTCGAGGTGCGGCTCGACAAGGAATTCCACGCGCTCCATCGCGAGATCTGGAGCGTGCTCAAGGACGAGGTGATGAAGGGTTACGCGCAATCCACCCATGCGGCGGAGGCGGTCTGATGTCGCGTCCGACGCTGTTCGCGCTGCAAGTCCTGGTCGCGGTCATCTGCATCGTGCTGTGGCAGGTGCTGTCCACCGTTCCGGTGTTCGGCAAGATCCTGCTGCCGCCGTTCTTCTTCTCCAACCCGTTCGACGTGTTCAGCCAGATCGTGAAATGGTTCGCTTCCGGCGTGATCTGGAAGCATCTCGGCATCACGCTCGCGGAATCGATCCTCGCCTTCGTGATCGGATCGCTCGGCGGCGTCCTCGTCGGCTTCTGGTTCGCGCGCCAGCCGCTGGTTGCCGCGGTGTTCGATCCCTACGTGAAGATGGTGAATGCGCTGCCGCGCGTCGTGCTCGCGCCGATCTTCGCGCTGTGGCTCGGCCTCGGCATCTGGTCCAAGGTCGCGCTCGGCGTGACGCTGGTGTTCTTCATCGTGTTCTTCAACGTCTATCAGGGCGTCAAGGAAGTCAGCCGCACCGTGCTCGACAACGGCCGGATGCTCGGCATGAGCGAGCGGCAACTGATGCAGCACGTCTACTGGCCGTCGGCGCTGTCGTGGATGTTTTCGTCGCTGCACACTTCCGTCGGATTCGCGGTGGTCGGCGCGGTCGTCGGCGAATATCTGGGATCGGCGGCGGGGCTCGGCTATCTGATCCAGCAGGCCGAAGGCGTGTTCGACGTCGCTGGCGTGTTCGCCGGCATGTTCGTGCTGTCGGCCTTCGTCATCCTGATCGACTTCGGGGTCACGCTGGTCGAGCGGCGGCTGCTGGTATGGCGGCCGACCGCGTCGGACGGGCGGGGCTAGGCGCAATGCGTCTTGCGGGAATTAGTGCGAGCTGAGGCGGCAGTTAACCTCTCCCGCAAGCAAGCGAGAGAGGCGGCGCGAAGCGCCGGGCAAAGGCGGCGGCGAGCGACAGGCCGGCAGCAAGGCGATTCATGGTGATCCTCCCCACAAGGATTATTGTTGTGGGCCCATGCTATTGCGCCGAAAGGCCGATGGCCAGAGCCTCCGCCTGCGCTTCTCAAGCCCGTCCCTCTGCTCTATGGTGCGGCGGGCCGAACGGAGGAAACCAATGAAGAACACGATTGCCAGGCTCGCCGGCGCGCTGCTCGCGCTGACGCTCACCACCGGATTTGCCGCGGCGCAAAGCAAGGTCACCATCGCCGTCGGCGGCGGCGCCTGCCTGTGCTATCTGCCGACGGTGCTGGCGAAGCAGCTCGGCGAATACGAGAAGGCTGGCCTCAATGTCGAACTGGTCGACCTCAAGGGCGGCTCGGACGCGCTCAAGGCCGTGCTCGGCGGCAGCGCCGACGTCGTCTCCGGTTATTTCGACCATTGCGTCAACCTCGCGGCCAAGAAGCAGGAGCTTCAGGCCTTCGTGGTCTATGACCGCTATCCCGGCCTCGTGCTGGTTGTCGCCTCCTCGCGAACCAACGACATCAAATCGATCAAGGATCTTGCCGGCAAGAAGGTCGGCGTCAGCGCGCCCGGCTCCTCCACCGACTTCTTTCTGAAATATCTTCTGAAGAAGAACGGGCTCGACCCCGCCGGTACCGCCGTGATCGGCGTCGGCCTCGGCGCCACCGCGGTCGCCGCGATGGAGCAGGGCCAGATCGACGCGGCCGTGATGCTCGACCCCTCCGTGACCGTGCTCCAGGGCAGCCACAAGGATCTGCGCATCCTTTCTGACACCCGCACCCAGAAGGATACGCTCGAGACGTTCGGCGGCGAATATCCCGGCGGCGCGCTGTACTCGACGGCGGCCTGGGTTAATGGGCACGAGAAGGAGACGCAGGCGCTCACCAACGCGATGCTGGCCACGCTCGCCTGGATCCATTCACATTCGCCCGAGGAGATCATGGCGAAGATGCCGGATGAGATGGTCGGCAAGAACAAGGACCTCTATCTCGCCGCGCTGAAGAACACGATTCCGATGTTCTCCCAGACCGGCAAGATGGACCCGAAGGGCGCGGACGCCGTGCTCGCGGTGTTCAGCGTCGGCTCGCCAGAGGTCGCCAACGCCAAGATCGACGTCAGCAAGACTTTTACCAATAAGTTCGTCGACCAGGCCAAGAAGACCACGGGGAGCGCCAAATAACTGACGCGAACGCGTTGTAATCAGGCGTCATGACGTCACCTGTCATTCATCGCGTCACGACGCTTGATCTTGCCGTGCGGCCGACGGTTTGGCCGTTTGCTGAGGAGCGCCGCGTCGAGATCGCGGCGCATTTCGCCGAGAAGCAGCGCGAGCGGCCGAAGATCTGGAACGGCCGCATCCTGCTCGGCCGCGATCCCGTGTTCGCGGACGGCCGTCTGGCCGCGACCTATTCCGAAGTGGATTTCGCAAGCTTCCTCGCCTGGCGCGACTGGGGATTTCCGGACCCCTCCGTGTTCAACGGTTTCGGCATGGGGGCGCTGCGCGCATCCGACGGTGCTTTCGTCATGGGCGAGATGGCGCCCCACACCGCCAATGCAGGCCGGATCTATTTCCCCTCGGGGACACCCGATCCGGGCGACGTCAGGGACGGCAGGCTCGATATTCCCGGCAGCGTCGTTCGCGAGCTCGAGGAGGAGACCGGGCTCACGGCCGACGATTATCGGGCCGAAGCGGATTGGCACTGTGTCGTCTCCGACCGTACGATTGCGATGATCCGGGTGCTCAACCTGGATATGCCGGGCGACGTTGCGCGCGCCCGGATCGAGGCCAATCTGGCGCGCGAGGCCGAACCGGAGCTGTCGGCCATTCATCTCGTGCGCGGGATGGATGATCTCACGCCGACCATGCCGCGATTTGTCACGGCCTTTATCGCGCAGCAGTTCGCATCGCGCTGATGCGCGAGGCTTGACATCGCTGCGCGCAGCCCATGTGATGGGCAAAAAAGCAAAAGCAACAAGACTGCAATGCACAATCGTCCAGGGAGGTTTAGATGCGCCTGCGCATGGCTGCCCGCTTGGTACGTGGGCTGTTGGTCGCGATAGCAGCGACGGGCTTGGCGGCGTCCGCTGAGGCCCAAGAGAAGAAGATCAAGATCGGTGTCGTCTTTGATTTGACCGGGCCTCTCGCGGGCGGCGGCTCCGAGCTGAACTATGTCGGCACAAAGATTATCCTCGACCATTTCGCCAAGACGGGTGTCGAGGGTTACAAGGTCGAGGCCGTCTATGCCGACGCGCAGAGCAAGCCCGACATCGCCATCAACGAATCCGTCCGCCTGCTCGAGCAGGAGAAGGTCGACATGGTGCTCGGTTTCTTCTCCTCGGCGCAATGCGTGCCGGTCGCCGCGCGCGTCGAGCAGCTCAAGAAGTTCATGTGGATGACGACCTGCATCTCGTCGGCCGTGTTCAACGAGAAGGGCTACAAATACGTGTTCCGTCCGCAGGCGAGCGGCGACCAGTTCGGCATGATGACGATGGATTTCATCGCGCAGAATGCCAAGACGAAGCTCGGCAAGGAGCCGGGCGAGCTGCGCGTCGCCATCATCCACGAGGACGGCGCCTATGGCGTCGACGTCTCCAAGGGCAACGAGGCCGGCGCGAAGAAGGCGGGCTTCAACGTCGTGCTCAAGGAAGGCTATTCGGCGACCGCGCCGGATCTCTCCGCGCTGGTGACCAAGCTGAAGCGCGCCAAGCCGGACGTCATCTTCCACACCGGCTACAACCCCGACATCACGCTCCTGCTGCGGCAGGCCCGCGAGCAGGGCCTGAAATTCGCTGCGCTGATGGGACATGGCGCCGGCTACGGCGTCTATGAGAAGCTCAAGGAGGGCATGGGCGCGGACGCCACCTATATCTTCAACACCGACCCGATCTCGATCTGGCTCGCCAACCAGAAGACGATGGACCCGAAGCTCGGGCCCGTCATCAAGATGGTCGGAGAGGAATTCGACAAGATCAAGCCCGGCGTCGCCATCCGCTCCGCCCATGTCGGCATCGGCGCGTCCAACACCTACGTCTTCATGAACGACGTGCTGCCGCGCGCGATCAAGACGTATGGCGGCGTCGATCCGGACGCACTGCGCAAAGCCGCGCTCGACACCGACATTCCCGAAGGCGGCACCATGCTCGGCTTCGGCGTCAAGTTCTACGGCGAGGGAACGCCGATGGCCGGGCAGAACGAGCGCTCCTTCCCGGTGGTGATCCAGTACATCGACGACAAATCCTACGTAGTGTGGCCCAAGAGCCAGGCGCAGCGCGAAGCCGTGCTGCCGCTGCCGAAGGGCACCACCTACAGCAACCAGTAGCGGCAATACTTTTGACAAGGAGAGCGGGTCGGTGTTGGAAGTCAGCGGGCTGGTGAAACGGTTCGGCGGCTTCACCGCCGTCAACAACGTGTCGTTCAAGGTCGAGGAGGGCGAGATCCTCGGCCTGATCGGACCCAACGGCTCGGGCAAGAGCACGATCTTCAACATGCTCTCCGGCACGCTGGCGCCGACCTCCGGTTCGATCCTGTTCGGCGGCTCCGAGATCGCGGGCCTCGCGCCGCACCGGATCATCAACAGCGGCATCGGCCGCACCTTCCAGATCCCGCGCCCGTTCCGCCGGCTGACCATTTTCGAGAATGTCGCGCTCGCCGGTTTCTACGGCCAGGGCCGCCATAGCCGCGCCCGGGCGGAGGAGGCGGCCGAGCGATCGCTCGCCATGGTCGGCCTGCCGATCGATCGGCACGCCAGCGTCGATGGTCTCGGCGCCGCCGGCCTCAAGAAGCTCGAGCTCGCAAAGGCGCTCGCCACCGCGCCAAAGCTGCTGCTCGCCGATGAGAGCCTCGGCGGCCTCGACGAGGCCGAGATGGACCAGGCGGCCGACATGCTGCGCAACATCCGCGACGAGCTCGGCATCACCATCATCTGGGTCGAGCACATCATGGGCGTGCTGATGCGGGTCGTCGACCGCGTCATGGTGCTCGACCACGGCGAGAAGATCTCGGAAGGCCTGCCAAGCGCGGTCGCCGGCGATCCGCGCGTCATCGAGGTCTATCTCGGCACCGACGCCGAGACCACGCAGGCCGCGGCCGCCGAAGCGCGCCGCCGCGCGGGAGGGCAATGATGCTGGAGCTCCGCGGCGTCGATGCCGGCTATGGCACCTTCCAGGCGCTGTTCGACGTCGATCTCGACGTCAAGGCCGGCGAGGCCGTCGGCGTCATCGGCCCCAACGGGGCCGGCAAGACCACCCTGATGCGCGTCATCTCCGGCCTGATCCGTCCCACGCGCGGATCGATCAGGATGGAGGGCGTCGATGTTGTCGCAACGCCGCCGCACAAGATCGTCAGCCTCGGCATTGCCCACGTTCCCGAAAACCGGCGGCTGTTTCCGCAGCTGACGGTCGACGACAATCTCAAGATGGGCGCCTTCATGAAGGAGGCGCGCGGCCATTATGCCGAGCGGCTGGAGGTCGTGTTCGACCTGTTTCCGCGGCTCAAGGAGCGCCGGCATCAGATGGCCGGCACCATGTCCGGCGGCGAGCAGCAGATGTGTGCGATCGGCCGCGCGATGATGTCCAATCCGAAGCTGCTGCTGCTGGACGAGCCCTCCGCCGGGCTTGCGCCGGTCGTGGTGCAGCAGGTGTTCGAGCTGGTGAAGCGGATCCGTGCCAGCGGGCTGACGGTGCTGATCGTGGAGCAGAACGTGCAGCAAGTGCTGAAGGTGGTCGATCGCGCCTATCTGATCGAGGCGGGCACGATCCGGGCGTCGGGCACCTCGGCCGAGATGCTGGCGAGCGACACGGTCAAGGAAGCGTATCTCGGGGTGTGAGGCTCATGCAGGCGTTCCTGGATGTTTTCGATATCTACCTGCTGGAGGCCGTGATCAACGGCATCCTGCTCGGCGGCGTGCTGGCGCTGCTCGCGCTCGGGCTCAACTTGATTTTTGGCGTCATCGACGTGACCTGGATCTGCTACGCCGAGCTCGTGATGATCGGCATGTACGCCATGTACTTCATGGTGCAGTATTACGGCGTCAGCTATTTCGTCGCCGCGCCGCTCACGATCCTGCTGGTCGCGCTGCTTGGCGCGCTCCTGCATTACCTCGTCATCGCACCGCTGCTCACAGCGCCACCAATCAACCAGTTGCTTGCGACCGGCGGCGTGCTGTTCGTGCTGCAGAGCTTTGCCACCGTCGCCTTCGGCATCGATTTCCGCAATCTCGGCATCCGCCTGCCGGTGCTGGCCTTCGGCGACATGAATTTCAGCTACGCCCGACTGCTCTCGTTCCTCGCCGCGCTGGTCGGCATGGTCGCAGTCTATCTGTTCATGACACGCACCTTCACCGGCACCGCGATCCGCGCCATCTCGCAGGACCGGCAGATCATGGCGCTGATGGGTGTCGACACCAAGCGGATCTATCTCATCACCTCCGCGCTCGGCGGCGCGCTGGCCGGGCTCGCCGCTTGCCTCCTGGTGCTGCAATATGACGTGCATCCCTTTGTCGGCCTCTCGTTCGGGCCGATCACCTTCCTGATCTGCGTGCTCGGGGGCCTCGGCAATTTCATCGGCGGCTTCATCGCGGCCTTCGTGTTCGCCGAGATCATCTCGCTCGGCGGCCTGTTCTCCGATCTCGAATGGGGCTATGTGCTCGCCTTCGCCTTCTTCATCGTGATGATGTTCATCCGGCCCGCGGGCCTGCTGGCGAGGCGCCGATGACGGGGCAGGGGCGTCTCACCGCATGGGGGATCGGACTGGCGGTGCTGGTCGCGCTGCCGTTCGTCTATCGCGACCCCTATCATGTGCACATCCTGGTGCTGATCCTGATCTGGTCGTTCGCCTATACGTCCTGGTCGATGATGGGACGGTTCGGCCTCGTCTCGCTCGGCCATGGCGGCTTCATGGGGATCGGCGCCTATGTCACCGCGCTGTTGTGGAATCATCTGGGCCTGTCGCCCTGGATCGGCATTCCCATCAGCATGGTCGCGGCCGGCGCGCTGGCGCTGATCGTCGGCTATCCCTGCTTCCGCTTCCGCATCACCGGGCACTATTTCGTGCTGGTGACGCTGGCGCTCTCAGGCATCGTGCTCCAGGTCATCACGGCGACGCGTGACTATACCGGCGGCTCGCTCGGCTACACCCCGAACCGGGCCTCCGGCAACAAGCTGCTGGCCCTGCAGTTCGACGATAAGACCACCTGGTACTTGGTCGCGCTCGCGGCCTGGTTGTTCGGCATCGTGGCCTGGCACTGGATCGACCGCAGCATGGCGCGCTATGCGCTGGAGGCGATCTCGGAGGACGAGGACGCCGCGGCCGCCGCCGGCGTCAACGTCACCGCGGAGAAGCTGAAGATCACGCTGCTCAGCGCGCTGATGACGGCGCTCGCCGGCGCGATTTACTGCCAATACCAGATGTTCATCACGCCCGACACGGTCAGCGGCATCGCGGTGTCGCTGCAGATGGTATTCGCCGCCATCGTCGGCGGCCTGTTCGTCTCGCTCGGCCCGACCTTCGGCGCGATCATCACGATCCTGCTGGCCGAGACCCTGCGCATCGGCTTCGGCACCAAGGCGGTCGGCTGGGACAACCTCGTCTACGGCGTGCTGCTCGTGCTCTTCATCATATTCCTTCCCAAGGGCATCCTTGGTAGCTTGCTCGACCGATTGAAGCCCCAACGCAAGGTGCCCCGCGCTCATGAGCAAGAAGCCGTCCAGATCGCTCGCCCAGGAACTTGACCGCTACATCGCGCCCTTCCGCTACGACGGATCGGGCAAGTTTCACCTCAAGGACTACAAGACGAACGAGAAGGGCGATCTCGACAAGGAGAAGGCGCAGGAGCTTCTCGACGCCAACAAGAAGCGGCTGGTCGACTTCCAGGAGAAGCTCTACGCCCAGGACCGCTGGTCGCTGCTGATCGTGTTCCAGGCCATGGACGCCGCCGGCAAGGACAGTGCGATCAAGGCGATCTTCGAGGGCATCAATCCGCAAGGCTGCGAGGTCACCGCCTTCAAGGCGCCGAGCAGCAAGGAGCTCGATCACGATTTCCTTTGGCGCCACGTCGTCGCGCTGCCCGAGCGCGGCCATATCGGCATCTTCAACCGCTCGCATTACGAGGAATGCCTGGTGACGCGCGTGCATCCGGAAATCCTCGCCAAGCAGAAGCTGCCGCAGAAGCTCGTGACCAAGAACATCTGGAAGGAGCGGTTCGAGGACATCGCCGCGTTCGAACGTTACCTCACGCGTAACGGCACCGTGGTGCTGAAGTTCTTCCTCAACCTCTCCAAGGACGAACAGCGCGAACGTTTTCTCGACCGCCTGGAGATTCCGTCCAAGCAGTGGAAGTTCTCCATGGACGACATCAAGGAGCGCGCGCTGTGGCCGCGTTACCAGGCGGTCTATCAGGACATCGTCCGGCACACGGCAACGCCGCATGCGCCGTGGTACGTCGTGCCGGCCGACCACAAATGGTTCGCGCGCGTCGTGATCGGCTCGGTGATCAATGCCGCGCTCGAAAAGCTCGACCTGCGCTTCCCGCGCGCCGACAAGGCCTCGCTCGAGGAATTCAAGGCGGTGCGCAAGGCGCTTGAGAAGGAGGGAAAGGACGGCAAGAAGTGACGGTGAACGGCGGCTGCGACAGCATGCGAGAACAGAAATCGAAAACAACCCCATGCACAGTAGCCGGTGACAGCGGAATCAATGGCTTGGCCGACTGGCGTGATGTCGTTGCGGATTTTACGAAATTGGCTTGACGCGTCGGGCAAAACAGGGGCATGATGGCATCATCGCAGCAGGTCGAGCTCGGATCTTGCGAGGGGGGCGAAGCGACTTGTCCGTCGTAACTCGAAGAGCGAAGGCGGAGGCATGCCCACCATTTTTTATCTCGACGAGTGGTGGGCACAGAGCAAGTGCGCCTTTGCCCACGCTACGATTGTGCGAGACGATCGTTCGCAGCGCCGCTAACGTTGCGGCCGAAGGAACTCGCGCTAAATGTGATCCCGTGCGCCTTTGATCCCGCTTGACAGTTTTGTGGCACGGGAGGAGCATCGTCACGGTCGCAAACAAGCGACGCCAAACGTCCACATCAGAGCAAGGGGAGGTCTATGACGCCACCTCCGCAAATCCAGCCGCGTTAATTGCGATGGAGCTCGTTCGGACTATCGCATAGCGGCGAAAACCGCGAACGGCACGCCGGGACAAGGTTTAGCGGGCCGCATCAGTGAGGCAAGGCCCCTACCGTCCCGGCGCTGTATTTCGATCGCGCTTGATGACGCGCTGAACGCTGTGGATGGCCGTGACGAGGCCGACCGGCGTGTTTGACATCCTGTTTTCTCTCCTCCTCCTCGCCGTCATTCCGGGCCGAACCCCGGAATGACGGGAGAGATTTGGCGCGTCTCGCACGGCGAAGCCGGGCCGCGGACGTTCGCAGTTCCCATTCCTGCACTGCGGCAAATGCCAAGAGAAAGTCGCCTCATTGGCCAATTTCCGACACAGCGCCGGGGCGAATGACGACGGTCCGACATGACGCAGTGCTTCGGCGGGGGCGATGCCGACTCCGCCGGCGCATTCATTTTTTCCAGGGAACCATCGTGTCGCATAAGCTTGTCCCGGCGCTCCTCGCCGCTCTGTTCCTCGCGATCTCGTCGTCCTGTGTCGCCCACGCCGAGCCGCCCGGTCCGGCCGCCAATCATGCGGCCGCGTTGTCGCCTGACGAGGCGAAGCGCGCGCTGGAAACGCTCCAGGACGACAAGAAGCGCGCGCAGATGATCGACACGTTGCGCGTGATCGCGAACGCATCCGGTCCGCAGCAGTCCGCGCCCGAGCAGACATCGCCAATCCCGCTCTCGGCGGACGGTCTCGGCGCGCAGCTCCTGCTCACGGTGTCGGAGCAGATCGGCGAGATCTCGCGCGAGATCGCCAGCATGGCGCGGACGCTGACGCATTTCCCGGCGTTCTATTACTGGATCGTGCGCACCGCCAATGATCCCGCCGCCTACAATCTGCTGATCGAGATCGCCTGGAAGCTCGCGCTTGTGCTCGGCTGCGCGCTCGCGGCCGAATGGGCGATCTTCCGCCTGATCCGGCGTCCGGTGGCGTTCCTTGAGGGGCGCGTGCCGCAAACCGCGCGCGTGCCGGTGCACGCGCTGCCGATCGCCGATCCGCCATCGTCGGTCGCCGACGTGACGCCGGCGCCCGAATTGCAGAAGCGATGCCATAGCCTCGCGCGGGTCTGGCAATTGCTGCTGCGGCTGCCCTTCGTGCTCGGCCGCCTGCTGCTCGAGCTGCTGCCGGTGTTCGTGTTCATCGGTGTCGCCACCGCCTTGCTCGGCACCGAGATCGGGGATCCCGTCATCGTCCGTTTCGTGATCCTCGCGGTCGTCAACGCCTATGCATTCTCGCGCGGGCTCATCTGCGTCGTTCGGGCGTTGGCCGGGCCGTTCGGCTTGTTTCCGGTACGCGCCGAGACCGCGGCCTACATCGAGATCTGGGCGCGCCGTATCGTCGGCGTCGGCGTCTCCGGCATCGCCTTTGCCAATGTGGCGCTGCTGCTCGGACTGCACCGCGCCGGCTATGCCGCGCTGCTGCGCATGGTGATGCTGGTCGTGCATCTCTTCATCGTCGTCATCATCCTGCAATGCCGCCGCCAGGTCGCCGAGGCCATCCGCGCGCCGGCCGAGCGGCAGGGCATCGCCGCCCGCCTGCGCAACCGCATCGCCGCCGGCTGGCACTACCTTGCCATCGCGCTCGACCTCGCATTGTGGGCGGTGTGGGCGCTCAATATCCGCAACGGCTATTCGCTGCTGCTGCAATATTTCGTCGGCACCATCGCGGTGGCGCTGATCACGCGCGTCGCGATCATGGTGACCCTGAGCCTGATCGACCGCGGCTTCCGCATCAGGCCGGAGATCCTCCAGCGCTTTCCGGGCCTCGAGGTCCGCGCCAACCGCTATCTGCCGCTGCTGCGCAGGATCGTCTCCGGCGTGATCGCCTTCATCGGCTTCGTCGCCGTGCTCGAAGTCTGGGGCGTCGATGCCATCGTCTGGTTCTATGGTGGCCAGATCGGCAGCCGGCTGATCTCGGCGGTGGTGACGATCGGATTGGCCGCGTTTATCGCGGCGGCAATCTGGGAAGCCAGCAATGCGCTCCTGGACCGCCAGATCAATTCGCTGTCGCGAGACGGGCACTACGCCCGGGCCGCGCGCCTGCGCACCTTCCAGCCGATGCTGCGAACTGCCTTGCTCTGCCTGATCGCCGCCGTCGTAGGCCTCACCGCGCTGAGCGAGATCGGCGTCAATGTCGCACCGCTGCTGGCCGGTGCCGGCATCGTCGGCATCGCCATCGGCTTCGGCTCGCAGAAGCTGGTGCAGGATCTCATCACCGGGCTATTCCTGCTGCTGGAGAACACGGTCCAGGTCGGCGACACCGTCAGCGTCTCGGGTCTCTCGGGCGTCGTCGAGAACGTCTCGATCCGCACCATTCGCCTGCGCGCCGGCGACGGCGCCGTGCACATCGTGCCGTTCAGCGCGGTCACCACCATCACCAATGCCAGCCGCGGCGCCGGCAATGCCTCGGTCAGCGTCAATGTCGCCTACAAGGAGGACACCGATCGCGCCGGCCAGATCCTCAAGGACATCGTCGACGAGATGCGGCGCGAGCCGGAGTTTCGCGCGGCGATCCGCGGCGACCTCGAATTGTGGGGTATCGACAAGGTCGACGGCGCCATGGTCTCGATCGTCGGTCAGATCCGCTGCACCGAGGCCGGCCGCTGGCCGGTCCAGCGCGAATTCAACCGCCGCATGAAGCTGCGCTTCCAGCAGCACGGCGTCGAGATCGCATCGCCGGTCCAGACGATCCTGATGCAGATCGCGCCGCCCGCGGATGGCGCGGCCAATCTGACGCCGCGGCGGGCGGCCGGATAAGTTCTGGCTTGCCTCTGCCCGTGCGGCAGCGTTCACTCCGGCTCCGGCCCGCGGACAACATGCGGGTGGCAAAAAGGGTGGGAGAGAACGATGCGGGGGCTGTGGGCCGGATTGCGCGGTCATGTGATCGTTATTTGCGCGTTGCTCGGATGCGGGGCGTGGAGCTCACCCGTCAGCGCGCAGCCCTTTCCGTCGCGTCCCATCACCCTTGTCGTGCCGTTCGCGGCGGGCGGCCCGACCGACACGCTGGCGCGGATCCTGTCGGAGCGGATCGCGGCCGAGCTGCACACCACGGTCGTGGTCGAGAACGTCGCCGGCGCCTCCGGAAGCATCGCCGGCGCCCGCGTCGCGCGCGCGACGCCTGACGGCACGACGATCACCATCGGCCATTGGGGCACGCATGTGCTCAACGGGGCGATCTTCAAGCTGCCCTATGATCTTCTCGCCGATTTCGAGCCGGTCGCGACCATCGCGATGGGCACGCAGCTCATCGTTGGCCGCAAGTCGCTTGAGGCCAACAATCTGAAAGAGATGATCGCCTGGCTGAAGGCCAACCCCGGCAAGGCCACCGCCGGCACCGCCGGTGCGGGCACGGGCGCGCACGTCGCCGGCGTCTTCTTCAAGGAGAAGACCGGCACCGACTTCCAGTTCGTGCCCTATCGCGGCGCAGGACCTGCGATGATCGATCTCGTCGCCGGCCAGATCGACATCATGTTCGACCAGGCTTCGAACTCGCTGCCGCAATACAAGAACGGCGCGATCAAGGCGTTCGCGGTGACATCGCCGACGCGGCTTGCGTCCGCGCCCGACATTCCGACCGTCGACGAGGCGGGGCTGCCCGGGCTCTACATCTCCTATTGGCACGGCATCTGGGCACCGAAGAACACGCCGAAAGATATCGTCACAAAGCTCAACGCGGCGATCGTCACTGTCCTCGCCGATCCCGCCGTCAAGCAGCGCTTCTCCGAACTCGGGCAGGAGATTCCGCCGCTCGAGCAGCAGACGCCCGCGGCGCTCGCGGCCTTCCAGAAGGCGGAGGTCGAGAAATGGTGGCCGATCGTCAAGGCTGCCGACATCAAGCCGGAGTAGTTGCGCTGCGCCGCATGGATTTCACGAGAATTGTCTGCGGGCTTGCTCCGCCTCTTCCGCTTGCGGGAGAGGCCGACGCGCTCGCAGAGCGCGGCGGGTGAGGGCTCTTTCCTCTGGGAGATTATCCCGTTGCGGAGACACCCTCTCCCCAACCCTCTCCCGCAAGCAAGCGGGAGAGGGAGCCCGGTGCCGATGCCGCCGCATCGTGCAAGCCTTATGCGATTGCCCTAGACTTGCGGGAGAGCATAGGCCGCCCTCGGCCGCCGTCCTTGCAGGGGACGCCGAGGCGCAGCCTCGGCTATCGCGCGCCCCGGGCGATGCGAAGCATCGTCCCGCGCGCGGCGGATCGTTCTCGGAAACCTCGCTGCGGTGCGAGATCACAATCGACGCAGGGATGCCTGCGTCCTTGATCTCGGGTGAGCACTGGCCGACAATGGCCGCCCTTCAATAAGAAACTTCCTGGGGGAAATTCGTGAATAGACCTGCTCGGGTCAGCGCCCATTCGACATCATCCGACGCCGCGCAAGGCATGACGCTGCTGCGCGATCCCTTGCTCAACAAGGGCACCGCCTTCACCGAAGCGGAGCGCGCTGCGCTCGGCCTGCGCGGCCTCTTGCCGGCTTGCGTGCTGACGATGGAGACGCAGGTGGAGCGCGTGCTGACCAATCTGCGCGCGCTGCCCACGGATCTCGAAAAATACGTCGCGCTGAATGCGCTGCATGACCGCAACGAGGCGCTGTTCTTCCGCGTCGTCGTCGACAATATCGACGAGATCCAGCCGATCATCTACACGCCGACGGTCGGGCTCGCCTGTCAGAAATACGGCCTGATCTTCCAGCGGCCGCGCGGCATGTTCATCTCTTCGCGCGATCGCGGCCAGATCGTGGACATCCTGAAAAACTGGCCGTATCCCGCAAAGCTCATCGTCGTCACCGACGGCGAGCGCATCCTCGGCCTCGGCGATCTCGGCGCCAACGGCATGGGCATTCCGGTCGGAAAACTCTCGCTCTATTCGGCCTGTGCCGGCGTGCATCCCGAGCAATGCCTGCCGATCCTGCTCGACGTCGGCACCAATAACGAAGAGCTCTTGAACGATCCCTATTATATCGGCTTGCGCGAGCGCCGGCTCACCGGCGAGGCCTATGACAGTTTCGTCGACGAGTTCATGCAAGCGGCGCGAAAGACGTTCCCGGGCGTGCTGATCCAGTTTGAGGACTTCGCCAATCATTCTGCGTTCAAGCTGCTGCACAAATATCGCGACGAGGCCTGCGTCTTCAACGACGACATCCAGGGCACCGCGGCGGTGGCGCTCGCGGGCCTGTTCTCGGCGCTGCGTGTCTCCGGCGGCAAGCTGAGGGACCAGCGCATCCTGTTCCTCGGCGCGGGGGAAGCGGCGACCGGCATCGCCGATCTCGTAGTCTCCGCCATGATGGCGGAGGGCGCGTCGGAAGCCGAAGCGCTCCGCCGCAACTGGCTGGTGGATTCCCGCGGTCTGGTCGTTGGCGGCCGTGACGGCCTTCACGGCCATAAGCTGCGCTATGCCCATGCTGGCCAGGCACCGATCGCCGACTTCCTCACCGCCATCAAGACGCTGAAGCCGACGGCGATCATCGGCGTTGCGGCCGTCGGCGGCGCCTTCACACCCGACGTGCTCAAGGCGATGGCCGAGCTCAATGAGCAGCCGATCGTGTTCGCGCTCTCCAACCCGACCTCGAAGGCGGAATGCTCGGCGGAGGATGCCTACCGTTATACCGAGGGCCGCGCGCTGTTCGCCTGTGGCAGCCCGTATAATCCGGTGAAGCTGAACGGCCGCACCTTCGTGCCGCGCCAGGGCAACAACTCCTACATCTTCCCCGGCGTCGGTCTCGGCGTCATCGCCAGCCGCTCGCGCCTCGTCACCGACGAGATGTTCATGGCCGCGGCCCATACGCTCGCCGATTGCGTCGGCAAGGACGACCTCTCGCAGGGCAGTCTCTACCCCGCGCTGCCTCGCATCCGCGAGGTGTCGGCGCGGATTGCCGCGGCGGTGGCGGATGTCGCCTATCAGCGGGGGCTTGCGGACGGACCTGCGCCGAACGATGTGAAGGCGCTGGTGCAATCGCAGATGTACGAGCCGGCGTATTGACGTCGCCACACCCAGAGCGACGCGCTTAGTGGACATTCCCACACCGTCATGGCCGCGCTTGTCCCGGCCATCCACGCCTTGCTCCCCGGGCACGACGAACGTGGATGCCCGGGACAAGCCCCGGGCATGACGACCTTCAGAAACCCCGTCAGGTCGGCCCAGCACTATTCCAGGTGAAACCGCCCGGATGCGCATCCGATGATTTTGCGGGTCGTATCGGGCTGATCTTTCCGCACGTCTTGTCCCGATTTGGGACAGCGACTGTGGTGGAATCGTCACAGCTGGCTCGAAAGGAGCGTGGCCGCAAGGCCGCTTTTGTTCCGACAAGGTTCTGCCCTCATTGCCCAACGAAACTTGGGGTTGTTCGGAGGGCGCATCATGTCTCGCATTGCAAGTGCCGAAACTGCCCGGATGTCGCTGGCAACCTCGAGCCGGTTGCTCCTCGTCACCGTCGCTGCCGCTTCGCTCGCCGCGTGCGCGCAGTCGCCGGTCGGCCGCCAGAGGGCGGATCTCGGTACCAGCCGGCAGGCCACGATCGAGCGGCCGCACCGGGTGGCTGCGCTGCATCCGCGGCCGATCAGCCGGGCGCGCGTTCCTGATAAAACTCGCGAGGCAAAGCAAAGCGCCTCGCATGGCGTTGCCAGCTTCTATTCGGATACCGAGACCGCGAGCGGAGAGAAGTTCGACAAGAACGAACTGACTGCGGCCCATCCGACCCTGCCGTTCGGCACCAAGCTTCGCGTCACCGATGTTTCCTCCGGCCGCTTCGTCACCGTCAGGGTCAACGATCGCGGGCCGTTCGTTCGCGGACGCGTGGTCGACATCTCGCCGTCCGCGGCCGAGGCGCTCGGCATGGTCGACAAGGGCATCACCAATGTTCGGCTCGACGTCGTGCGATAGAGCATGATCCGGACCCGAAGGGCCGCGTTAGCGCAAAGTGTGCAGCGCTTTTCCCTCGCGACAAACGCGGAACGCGTTTGCGCGGAGATCATGCTCAAACAATTAAGCCGCGATTCATCGAGCTGAGACGCGCCGCGCTTAACCGGCTGTTAGCTGCTTCTCGCGCAACATGGCTGCCCAAACAATTCGGGGCTGTTGGGGAGCGGACGCTTGAACACGATCCAGTATCTCGAAGATCAGGCCGCGCGCGCCGAGCGGCTCGCCAAACGGATCACGGATACGCTCACGATCGAAAAGCTGCTGACCTTCGCCGGCGAACGCCGCCGCGAGATCGAACTCATCGCCGGCAAGTACCGGCGGGCATAACTCACGCAATCCATGCACTGAACGCATTCCCTCTCTCTTCGAGGCGCGGAACTTCTTTTCGCCTGCTGCGTCGTCTGGACGAGGCAAGAGGAGGAGGACATCATGGGTTTTGGAAGAGGTGCTTTGCTTTGGCTGCTTGGCGTGCCGTTGCCGGTTATCCTGCTGCTGGCATTGTTCTGGCACCACTAAAGCGCGATGAGATCAGGATGAATCGTCATCGCGCTTTGGCTTGTTGATTGCGCATGATCTTTTCGGAAAACCGCGACGCACTTTTCCGGATCATGCTCTCTAAGGCTGGGACACGAAAAGCGCCGCGGGAGCGGCGCTTTTTTGTTGCGCGCGATTTGAAGCGCAGAGAAGCAAATGACGCGATCAGGTGTGGCTCTCGACGAAGTCGCTGAGATAGTCGGGCAGCGTCACGCCATCGATGTCGCAGCGCGCCTGGATCTCGCCTGCGACGTCGGTCGAGATGTCCTTCATCCAGTGCTCGAGCGTGTTGAAGGAAATCACCTTGACGGGATCGTTGAAGCAGCCGGCGACGAGCTCGCCGATGGTGGCTTCGAGATCGCTGCGCTCGACACGAATTTCGGTTGCCTGGTCGAGGCGATCGATTACCACGAAGAGGGTCTGATCTGCGCCATAAGGCACGATGGAAGATGGTACGCTGGCTTCAAGCATCTTGAGGCACTCGTCTTGACTTCCGATCCATATTAACGGGAAAAATCGGAAGAAGGTTCCTGCCTTGATCGGAAGCTTGTCGCGCGCGTGCAGCTTTCGGCGCCTGCACGCAATCAGAGAAATTCCCGCAAGCGCGACAGCTCGGCGACGTGCTCGGGCGAGAGGACATCCGTCACCAGCGGCGGCTGCGCCGTCGTGCGGATCTCATAGAGATGCCTGGTCGCCGCCGGCTTGCCCATGAAAGCGGAGATGCACTGATCGAGCGTGCCCTCGCTCACCTGATAGGAGTCCCTGTCCGGCCGGCGCTGGTTCGCCAGCGACGGCCATTTGTGCAGCACCGCCAGCGCGTTGAAATCGACCTTTGAACCTGCAACTGATGCGTCCCTCATCGTCCTGCCCTCACGCAAAAAACACCCCAGCACGCTGGTTTGCGTGCCGGGGCCCACAACTATCGCTGCATCTCAATGCCACAAGCGTTCAACGCAGCGGCCGGGAAAAGGTTCCCGGCCACCTTGTTGCCGTCAGCTCGCGGCCGCCGCGATTCTGTGCCCCGGACTGACATGACCGTGGCTGGTCTCATCGCCGCGGCTGACCCCCGGCGGAAGCCCGGCAAAGCGCCGCAGCGCTTCGGCCATCTGCACGCGGCCCTGGACGCCGGTGATCACCACGTCGACCATCGTAAAGGACGAGTGGAAATGGCCGCGCGCCTTGAGCTGTTCGACCGGCACGCCCGCAGCCTGCATCGCCTCGGCATAGGCAATGCCCTCGTCGCGCAAGGGATCGAACTCACAGGTGACGACGAATGCCGGCGGCAGGCCGGCGACCTTGCCGCGCAGCGGCGAGACGCGCGGATCGGTGCGGTCGGCCGGTGAGCAGTAGAGGTCCCAGAACCAGTACATCAACGAGCGCGTCAGGAAATAGCCGGTCGCATTGTCGTTGTAGGACGGGCGATCGAAAGCGCAGTCGGTGACCGGACATACCAGCAATTGGCCGGCGATCTCAGGCCCGCCGCGGTCGCGCGCGAGCTGGCAGGTGACGGCGGCGATGTTGCCGCCGGCGCTCCAGCCGGCCACCAGCACCGGCCCCGGTCTGCCGCCGAGCTCGGTGGCATGCTCGGCGATCCAGCGCGCCGCCGCGTAGCCGTCCTCGGCCGCGGCCGGGAAACGATGCTCCGGCGCGTGGCGGTAGCCGACGCTGACGAACATCATGCCGGTCCGCCTCACCATGTCGCGGCAGAACGGCTCGTCCGACTGCTCGTCGCCGAGCACCCAGCCGCCGCCATGGAAATAGACCACGACCGGATACGGCCCCGGCGTCGCCGGCTTGTAGGCGCGGTAAGGCAGCGGGCCGTCGGCGCCGGGCAGGGTGCCGTCGACGATCTCGCCGATCGGTCGTCCCGCAGGCCGGCCCTTGTTGAACTCGTTGACGAAGGCGCGCGCACCGGTCGCGCCCATCGACTCGATCGGCGGCAGGTTCAGCGACGTGAGCAGGTTCATGACCAGCCGCACGTCGGGTTGCAGGCGCACGACTTCGCCGTCGTTGCACTGCTCCGCGCCGTTCGGGCCGGTGAGCCTGAAGCCGAGCATGCCGCGGCTGACGACCTCGTCGCAGATGCTGCGATAGGGACCGACGCCGCCGGTGTAGGGCATCAGGCCCTGCACCTTGCCGGGTACGTTGGCGCCCGTGTACCAGGTGTTGGCGAGCCGGTGCAGCGTCAGCATCGAACAATCGGCCATGTGCCGGCCCCAGCCGGCTTGCGCCGTCTCGGTCGGCTCCATCGTGGTGAAGCCGGCGTCGCGCAGGGCAACGAGGCGATCCACGACCCAGTCGACATGCTGCTCGATCGACACCGCCATGTTCGAGAGCACCGACGGGCTGCCGGGCCCGGTGATCATGAAGAAGTTCGGGAAGCCCGCGACCGTGAGCCCGAGATAGGTCTGCGGCCCCTGTGCCCAGACATCGGACAGCGACTTGCCGCCGCGCCCGGTGATCGGATGCACGGCGCGGATCGCGCCGGTCATGGCGTCGAAGCCGGTCGCGAACACGATGACGTCGACATCGACATTGCGCTTGGCCGTGGTGATGCCGGTTGCCGTGATCGCCTTGATCGGCTCTTCGCGCAGATTGACCAGCGTGACGTTCGGCCGGTTGTAGGTCGCGTAATAGTTGGTATCGAGGCACGGACGTTTGGCGCCGAAGGGATGATCGTGCGGCGTCAGCGCGGCGGCCGTCTCGGGATCTTTGACGGCGGCGCGGATCTTCTCGCGGATCAGGTCCTGAACGATCTTGTTGCCGTCGATGTCAACGGCCTGATCGGCCCAGAGCTGCGTCAGGATGTGGACGAGGTCGCCGGCCGCCCAGGCGCGTTCGAAGCGCTCGCGGCGCTCGGCATCGCTCAATTGCCAGCTTACCACCGTCTGCTGCGGGTAGGGCACGCCGGCCATCGATTGGCGCGCCTGCTCGCGATAGGCCGCGCGATCGCCTTGCAGCAGGCTCATGCGATCCTGTGGCGGCGGGCCGTTATGCGCCGGCAGCGCGAAGTTCGGCGTGCGCTGGAACACGGTGAGATGCGCGGCCTGCTCGGCGATCAACGGGATCGACTGGATCGCCGACGATCCGGTGCCGATCACGGCGACGCGCTTGCCGGCGAGATCGACCCCGTCATGCGGCCAGCGCCCGGTGAAATAGACCTTGCCCTCGAAATCCTTGACGCCGTCGATCTCCGGCGGTTTCGGCGCGGAGAGGCAGCCGGTGGCCATGATGTAATGGCGGCAGGAGACGGGCGCGCCGTTGTCGGTCGTGAGCTGCCAGCGCTCGGCTGCCTCGTCCCATCTGGCTTCGGTGACCTTGGTCCTGAAGCGGATGTCGCCCCTGAGATCGTAGCGGTCGGCGACGAAGCCGAGATAGCGCAGGATCTCGGGCTGGGTCGCGTATTTCTCGGACCAGGTCCAGGCGCTCTCGAGCTCCGGATCGAAAGTGTAGCTGTAGTCGATGGTCTGGATATCGCAGCGCGCGCCGGGGTAGCGGTTCCAGTACCAGGTGCCGCCAACGTCGCCGGCCTCTTCGAGACCGATCGTCGAGAAGCCGGCCTTGCGCAGGCGGTGCAGTAAATAGAGGCCGGCAAAGCCGGCGCCGACCACGGCAACATCGACCTCCTGGGCGGTTCCGCGCGTCGTCCCTGAGGCACGCGTAGCAACCATTGCGTCAGGCATGGCATTTCCTCCCTGCTTTGTTTTGCCGGCAGGCTAGTCCCGCAGGCTCGGCTTGTCATCAGAGCAAGTGCAATCTTCGGTAGTCTGGTGCAGCGCGCGAAGGTTGTGGCGATACACGCGCCGCGATGCACAACCGCCGGGATTGTCCGGGCTAATCAGAGCACATCCTTCCGTGTATGCTTGCGGTTACAAGCCACGCGTGCCCAGGGCGTCATGACAGAGTTGAGTGAGCGAACCAAAGCGAACATGGACGTCGTCCTGGAGGAGACGTGCCGCCAATTGCCGCATGGCGGCGATCACGACAGCCGCAGGTTCATCGCCGAGCGCCTGATCGAGGCGGCAAAGGCGGGACATTCCACGCTCGGCGAGCTCGGCATCATCGCAAGGCGTGCGCTGGCGGAGATCATCGCGAAGAGCGGTTAGCTGCGGATGCGATGTGGCCGCGGTGACGCAAGCGGAGCGAGGGCAAGACAGCTTGCCTCGCGGTCAAGCACGGACGTAACCTCCGGAGAACCTCTGCGCATCGAGATCCCAAGATGCGGTCCGTGCTTCCGCTCGTCGCAGCTTCCGTATTGCTTTGCCTCGGCGGCCCGGTCGGGGCCCAGCCGGTCGGACAGTTCCCTTTTGCGCTGACGCGCGAGGGGCAGATGCTCGGTGTCGTCGAAGGCGAGGTGGCCTCGTTCAAGGGGCTGGCCTATGCGGCGGCGCCGGTCGGCGCGCTGCGCTGGCGGCCGCCGCAAGCGACAGTCGAGAGCTCGGAAATGCGTACCGTCTATGATTACGGCGCGCCGTGCCTTCAGCCGGCGCTGCCGGGCGCGAGCGAGGATTGCCTGACGCTGAACGTGTTCCGTCCCTTTGGGATCGACGGCCCGCTGCCGGTGATGGTCTTCATTCATGGCGGCGGTTTCGTCTCAGGCACGGCGAACGATCCGCTGTTCGACGGCGCGAAGCTCGCGCAGGCCGGCCTCATCGTGGTCACCGTGAATTATCGCCTCGGCGCGCCCGGCTGGCTCAGCCATCCCGCATTGTCGGACGGCGGCTCCGGCAATTACGGGCTGATGGATCAGCTCGTGGCGCTGCACTGGATTCACGACAATATCGCGGCCTTCGGCGGCGATCCCCGCAACGTCACCCTGTTTGGCAGCGATGCAGGCGCGACGTCGATCGCGCTGTTGATGCTATCAGCGCCATCGCGCGATCTGTTTCAGAAGGCCATCCTGCAATCGGTGCCCGGCCGTAGCCACTTGCGCTCGGCGCAGGAGGCGGAAGTCGTGGGAAGGCAGTTCGCAGCGGCGCTCGGGTCACAGGCGGATCTGCGCGCGGCCGAGCCGCGGCGCCTGCTGGCCGCCGAAAAACATCTGCTGGAAAAATCGCCGCACGGCTTTGCGCCATTCATCGATGGAGCTCTGGTGGCCGGAGATGTTGCCGCGGGCTTTGCGGCCGGGCATGAAAGCCGCATTCCCCTGATCATCGGCTCGAACGATGACGAGACGGGTTTTGATACCGAGCTCGACATCAAGGAGGCGCTCGCAGCGTCAGGCGCCACCAGCGAGGAGCTGCGCAAGCTTTATCCCGATCTCGCCAAGCCTTCGGACCTCGCAGCGCGGTTCTACACCGACAAGGTCTTCTCCGAGCCGGTGCGGCTGCTGGCCCGCCTGCATGCCGCAAGCGGCGCGCCGACGTTTCGCTATCGTTTCGCTTACGTGCCGGAAGCGCGACGTGCAAATCCCGACGGCGGTCACGGGCGGGAGCTGCAGTTCATCTTCGGCGCGGAAGGCGTGCCCGGTGCGGGCATCTTCTCGCGCCGCGACCGCGAGATCGCGAGCCGCATGCGCAGCTACTGGATCAACTTCGCGAGGAGTGGCGATCCCAACGGTCCCGACCTGCCACGCTGGGACGCGGCCGCAGACCGCGATCGCCTGCTGCTGATCACGAACGAGCGCATCGCGAGCGGAGACGACCCGTTGTCGGAGCGTCTCGACCGGCTCGCGCGTTAGCACGAAATGGTTTTAGCTGAACGACTGGCCGCGGCCTCGTTCGAACCTCTCCCGCAAGCAAGCGGGAGAGGGGGCGCACCTTCTTCGTAGCTGCATCAGACTTAATCGCATCGTGCTTTGGCACGATAAGAGTACCTAGGCCGCGAGCTCGACGCGCGGCGCCGGGCTCAGCCGGTCTTCCTCCAGATAGTCCATCGTGCCGTCCTTCTCGACGGCATAGAACTGCTGGCCTTCCCGCGACTTGAAGGCGGCGCGAACGACGCCGCGGCGGCCCTTGTCACTGTTGACGACGTCCCCCAGCGCAAACTTCCTCATCTCACGTCCCTGGCAACCGGCCGACTTCTTCGGCCACACGGCAGCGATTTTGGGCGGCAAATCGTTAACGGCTTGCTAACCATACCGGTTTGCCTATGCTCGCCGCCGGTCGCGCGGCTGCTCCACGCGCATGTTGTCTGAGCCGGACCCTTATCCATGACGCGATTTCCGACCTTGTTCCTGTCCCACGGCGGCGGCCCCTGGCCGTTCATGGAGGACAGGCGGGTGCAATACGCCAAGACCGCCGAGGCGTTCGGCCGGCTGCCGCAGCTGCTGCCGGAAAGGCCGAAGGCCGTGCTCGTCATCACCGGACATTGGGAGGCCGACGCCTTCACCGTGTCGACCTCGGCGCATCCGCCGATGGTGTACGACTATTACGGTTTCCCCGAGCATACCTATCACCTGAAATATCCGGCGCCGGGCAAGCCCGAGCTTGCAGCTAGGGTGAGGGCGCTGCTCAAGCACGCAGGGATCGATTGCCGGGAGGATCCCAACCAGGGCTTTGACCACGGCACCTTCGTGCCGCTGGGCCTGATGTATCCGAACGCCGACATGCCGATCGTGCTGCTGTCGCTGAAATCGAGCTACGATGCGGCCGAGCACATCAAGGTCGGGCAGGCGATCGCATCGCTGCGCGACGAAGGCATTCTGATCGTCGGCAGCGGGCTGACCTATCACAACATGCGCGGCTTCGGCCGAGCGGAGTCCAAGCCCGTTTCGTATGATTTCGAGGCCTATCTGAACGAGGCCATCAGCAACCCGGATGCGTCGCGCCGGAACGCGATGCTGGTCGATTGGGAGAATGCGCCGAGCGCGCGCCTTGCGCACCCGCGCGAGGACCATCTGCTGCCGCTGATGGTGGCCGCCGGCGCTGCCGCCAGCGATGTCGGCAAGCGCGTTTTCGTTGATGAGGTCGCAAACGTCGCGATGGCGTCGTATGTGTTCGGCGGCTGAGCTTGGATGCCCTCACGTGACCGAGCCTAGGCAAAATATCGAAAACGACGCCCATGCAAAGTAGAATTACTTAGCAAAATCGCCGGGTGGGCAGGGGCTGGAGCGGCATTTTGACAACGTTTGATACGTCGGGCAAACAGCGGCAAAATTCGATCATGGCATCGCTCTAGCTCGGCCACATCAAAATCGAGAGCACGGGTGCGAGGAGTCCGCTGTGGGTTCGTTGCACCTTTGAAGGTGCGCGTCTCTGCCGCGATCAGGCGGCAGCTGTGGCGTCTGAGGCACAGTCCTCTAACAACTGGCTTCCAATCGGGGGGGCCTGTCGATTTTGTCTAGACGGGCAGTGCTAGTGGCGGCTTATTCTCGATTGTCCGAGTCTGGAGATCGTTTCAGGATTATCGACGCCACTGATGACACTGCATGTTGCGGTCAACGACGCTCAGATTGGCGCCCCTCGCCGTGACGTGAAGGCGGTCATCGCCGTCGTTGGACTTGCGATTGAAGCCAGAATAGCCGGCGCGCCAGCGATGATCGCTGACGGTGACCGGACCGCGTTTTACTTGCGGGACGCCGTCAGACATGGCGCGCGTGGCATTATTAGTTTCGGGGTATGCGGCGGGCTAGATCCGAAGCTTCGACCAGGTAACATTGTCATCGCCTCGTCGGTATTTGCCGCGAAAGATGAAGCCTATCCAGCTGACATCCCCTGGGCCGAGGAGCTCCTTCGGATGATCCCGGGTGCCAGCTACTCTGCGATAGCTGGTGTCGCTTCCCCCATGACAAGTCTTGAAGAGAGGCGGGACTTCCATGGCACCACCGGGGCAGTCGCCGCCGACATGGAGTCGCAGATCGTCGCTCGAATTGCTTCTGAACTCAGAATTCCCTTTGCTGTCTGTCGTGTTGTTCTAAACCCTGCTCATCGAAAACTTCCGAGGGCAGCGCTCATAGATATCGGACCCGCAGGTAAGCCTGAACTGCGTAAAATTGGACGTTCGCTTGTTCAAGACCCGGGGCAACTCCCTGCTTTTGGCCGGCTCGCCGTTGACTCTGTCATGGCGGTGATGGCTTTGCGCCGCGCCAAGCAACGGCTCGGAGCTCACTTTGCTTTCCCGCACCTGTGTTCACGAGACCCGGTCCCCATTCCGACGGGTGTGCCCGAAACGATAGCCGCACGCGCCTGATCCTGCAGCAGCGCCCTCCCGATCTCAGACTCCGGGCTTGTCCAGGTCCGAGATGGTGTTTGAATCTGTGCGCCGGCGCAGCAAGACGTTACTCACCGAAAGAGCAGGCGCGGCCAAAATCTCCGCCAGCGAATTCCAGGAAAACTTTGGCCGAGGCGCCCCCGCATGGCACGAAGTCTGCTCGGCCGCTCGTCCGATGCAGCCTCGTCGTCTCATAAATCGCCAGGCGAGTGCGTTCCAGTCACGCCAGACCTGCTCGGCCCTTTGGGATAGCAAGCCAGAGACGATTTCCGGCGCAGGTCCGAAGACCTCAGGCAGCTTGCTGGACAAATTGTGGTCCGACAGAACGTCCCATCTCGAAAATCCGCCCATGACCGGAGATGAAATAGCGAACACCACGCGACCAATCCGCGCCTCCCGTGCCGGGAAAGAACACATTGGGCAAGGTTCGACGATTGAATACAAGGTGCAATCCGGCAAACGCTTTTGTCTTAGAATCTTCTGCGCTTCTGAAAGAGCCACGAGTTCCGCGTGTCGGGTCACGTCGCATTCCGATGAAACGTGGTTGGTCGCTTCTGCGATGATCTGTCCTCGACACGCGATTACGGCGCTGAATGGCAGCTCTCCCTGCTTCACCCCCTGCCGAGCGAGTTCGATGCATCTTTCCATCATTCGCAGATCGTCAGCTTCTGATCTACTCATGGGCGGTCCCTCGGGAACGCAAAATTGGTGTTGAGAATGCTTTGGTTTCTCGCCGCCCCTTCAAATTGCGCCGGCGCCGGAGCGACGAAGAATGATTCCGGCGCTGCTACGGAGGCGGCTCCTGCAGCCTGGCCTATTGGCAATCAAACAACGGGCTACAAACGATCTGACTTGATCTGGATCAAAGGTCGCTTCCTTACAAGTACCGCGCTGACCACACGATGGCCGGTTGTCTATGCCGGCTCCGGGGGGCCTCGAAAGCAGGCATCCCGGATTTATGGGAGCACGCGCTAAACCGCCCTACGCAGCTTCAAGCTCACCCGTACTTCAGCTTCATGAACAGGATGCCGCCGGCGAGCACCATCGTGACGGCGTTGGCGGCGACCAGCGGGGCGTCGCCGCTGAGCAGGCCGTAGACGAGCCAGAGCGCTAGGCCCAGCACCATGACGAGAAACATGCCGAGCGAGATGTCACCGGTGGAGCGGGTTTTCCACACCTTGATGGCCTGCGGGGCGTAGGCCACGGTGGTGCAGGTGGCGGCGGCAAAGCCGATCAGCTTGATCACAAATGGTTCCATGCGCGCTCCATAGCATGGATTCGACGAAGGCCATGCCTCACGCGCGCGATGCCATGAGATCGCGATACAGCGCGGCATAGTCGCCGGCGCGGTTGCGCCAGGACACGTCGGTGGCAAGGCCGCTCAGTTGGAGGCGGCGCCAAGTGAGCTTGTCGTGGAAGGCGGTGTTGGCCTTGCGCAGCGTACCGGCGAGCGCCTCGGCGGTCACGGGACCGAACTTGAAACCGGTGGCATCGCGGTCCGACGTATCGGCCTCGTTGATATCGATGATGGTGTCCTCGAGGCCGCCGACGCGGGAGACGATCGGCACGGCGCCGTAGCGCAGCGCGCAGAGCTGGGTCAGGCCGCACGGCTCGAACCGCGAGGGCACGATCAGCGCATCGGAGCCGGCCTGGATCAGATGCGCCAGGATCTCGTCATAGCCGATGATGACGCCGATCCGGCCGGGATTGGCGCGGGCGGCGGCCTGATAGCGGTCCTGCAGATCGCGGTCGCCGCTGCCGAGCAGAACCAGCTGCATGCCTTCGGCCAAGATGGTCGGAATGGCCTCGAGCAGCAGATCGAGCCCCTTCTGCCAGGACAGCCGGCTGATGACGCCGAGCAGCGGTGCTTCGTCCGAGGAATCCAGATTGAATTGCTGCTGCAGGACTGCCTTGTTCGCGGCCCGGAACGTCAGGTCCCCGGCGCCAAAGCGGTAGGCGATGTGCGGATCGGTTTGCGGATTCCACACCTCGATGTCGATGCCGTTGAGGATGCCGCTGAGCACGCCGGCGCGTTCGCGCAGAAGACCGCCGAGGCCCATGCCGCCTTCGTCGCTCTGAATCTCGCGCGCGTAGGTCGGCGACACCGTGGTGATGCGATCGGCGAGCTGGAGGCCGGCTTTCAAAAAGCTGATGCCGCCGAAATATTCGAGGCCATGGACGTCGAACGAGGACTCCCAGGGCAGGCCGATCGCGCCGATCAGCCCGCGGTCGAACTTGCCTTGATAGGCCATGTTGTGGATCGTCATCACGGTGCCGGGCCGCGGACGATTGTCGTAGTGCAGATAGGCCGGCGCGAGCCCGGCCTGCCAATCATGGGCATGGACGACGTCAGGCATGAAAGCGGGGACGAGGCCGTGGCCGATATCGGCTGCGATGCGCGACAGCGCGGCGAAGCGGATGCCGTTGTCTGCCCAGTCGACGCCGTCGATGGTGACGTAAGGATTGCCCGGCCGCGCATAGAGATGCGGCACGTCGAGCACGAACAGGTCGAGGCTGTCATGAGAGCCTGCGAGCAGGCGTCCGGGGCCGCCGAAATAATCCGGCCAGCGCCGGATCTCATCCGCGCCCGTAAGCAGCCGCATCACGTCGGGATAGCCCGGCATCAAGGTGCGCATCTCGACGCCGTGCGCCTTCAGCGCGATCGGCAGCGCGCCGGCGACATCGGCGAGGCCGCCGGTCTTGACGATGGGATAGACTTCGGAGGCGACCGCGAGGACGCGAACAGGCGTCATGTATTGAGCCTGTCGATCATCGGCTGGGTGATCAGCGTGATGCCCTGCTCGGTGGTGCGGAAGCGCTTGGTGTCGAACTCCGGGTCTTCGCCGACGACCAGGCCCTCGGGGATCTCGACGCCGCGGTCGATCACGACGTTCTTCAGCCGCGCGCCGCGCCCGACATTGACGTAAGGCATGATCACGGCGTTCTCGACATTGGCGTAGGAGTTGACGCGCACGCCGGTGAACAGCAGCGAGCGGCGCAGCGAGGCGCCGGAGATGATGCAGCCGCCCGAGACCAGCGAGCTCACGGCCTGGCCGCGCCGGCTCTCCTCGTCATGGACGAATTTTGCCGGCGGGGCGATCTCGGCATAGGACCAGATCGGCCAGGCGCGGTCGAACAGATCGAGCTCCGGCACGACGTCGGTGAGGTCGATATTGGCGGCCCAATAGGCGTCCACCGTGCCGGCATCGCGCCAGTAGGCGCGTGGGTCGCTCCCGGAGCGGACGCAGGAGGTCGAGAACTGATGCGCGATCGCGCGGCCGTTCTTGACGATGTAGGGAATGATGTCCTTGCCGAAATCGTGGTTCGAGTTCGGGTCCTCGGCGTCGCGCTTGAGCTCGTCGAACAGGAATTTCGCGTTGAAGACGTAGATGCCCATGCTGGCGAGCGAGACGTCAGGCTTGCCCGGCATCGGCGGCGGATCCTTCGGCTTCTCCAGGAACTGCTGGATCCAGCCGTCCTCGTCGATATGCATGATGCCGAAGCCGGAGGACTCCGCGCGCGGCATTTCGAGGCAGCCGACGGTGACGTCGGCGCCGCTGTCGACATGCTGGCGCAGCATCACCTCGTAGTCCATCTTGTAGATATGGTCGCCGGCGAGCACCACGATGAAGCGGCAGGCGTGCGACTCGATGATGTCGATGTTCTGGTAGATCGCGTCCGCCGTGCCGACATACCACATGTTCTCCGAGACGCGTTGGCTCGCAGGCAAGATGTCGAAGCTCTCGTTGCGCTCGGGCCGGAAGAAGTTCCAGCCCATCTGGAGATGGCGGATCAGGCTGTGCGCCTTGTACTGGGTGGCGACCGCGATACGGCGGATGCCGGAGTTGACCGCGTTCGACAGCGCGAAATCGATGATGCGGGACTTGCCGCCGAAATAGACCGCGGGCTTGGCGCGCCGATCGGTCAGCTCCAGCAATCGGCTGCCGCGTCCGCCGGCCAGGACGAAGGCCAGCGCCTGGCGGGCAAGCGGCTCGGGTCTCGCGGCACTCATGTCATCCTCCCACAACTCGGGCGCTTCGCGAGAGGCTCCCCCGCCGCGCGCATTGGAACCGATAGTAACGGTACGAATAGTAAATCGGGAAGGTGGTTGTTGGTTGCGAACACTCGGGAAGCTTAATGCTTTGCCGCGAGGGCCGGGCCTGCCGCGCCGTCGTACCGCTGTCACATCGGTTCGGCCGGACGCGCCTCAGCGCGCCGGTCGGCCGCGTCTTGTGCGCCGCACGCAGAATCCAGGCTTGATAAACAGGCTTTGATTTGGCGCAAGGATGCCCGATCATGCCCACGCGATCCCATTTCCAAGCAAACGTCAGACAGGGAGCACGACGATGAGGATCTGGAAAACGGCAATTGCCTGTTCGCTGGCGAGCGCGGTCATGGCGGGCCAAATCGATCAGGCCAATGCGGCGCCGATGCCAACCAATGTCGCGGCCATGAAGGCGGCGGCCGCCGATGACGTCACGCAGGTGTATTGGCGCGGCGGCTGGGGCTGGGGCCTCGGCGGTCTCGCAGCCGGCGCGATCATCGGCGGCGCCATCGCCGCCAGCACCGCGCCTTACGCCTATGGCTATTACGGCGGCCCGTATTATGGCGGCTATGGCTACCCTGGCTACGGCTACGGTTATGCGCCGGCCTATTACGGATACGGACCGGCCTACGTTTACCCCAGATACTATCGGCCCTATCGCCCGTATTACGGCTATCGCTACGGCTACTACCGGCCCTTCTATCGTCCCTATTATCGCGCATATTGGTAAGCTAGAGCGACAGCCACACGATCAGGCTCATGCAGGCGAAATGCATGAGCACGATGGCGGCGAGATGCAGCGCGCCGGCGCGGAGGCGAGGTGCGCGCATCTCGGTGCCCCTTGGCGTGTTGGATTTGCCCATTGCCGCGAACACGGCGCGCTCCGTCCCCCGCTTGCGCAGGACAATCGCATGTGAAAACGGTGTGATTTTTGGCGCTACCGTTTCCACATCGTCATGGCCGGGCTTGTCCCGGCCATCCACGTCTTCACTCCTGCAAAGCAAGGGACATAGGCGAGCGAAGCGACGCCGTCCTTGCGGACGGCTATGCCCGGGCATGACGAGTTTGTGGAGCGATCGGCTGCTCACAAGACACATCGAACCTGCAGCATTATCCGCATATGCGATAGCCCTGCGCTTGCCGGGGAGAGTTGGGGAGAGGGTGTTTCCACGAGCGAGAACCCCCCAGAGGAGAAAGCCCTCACCCGGCGCCTCGCGCCGACCTCTCTCGCAAGCGGGACACGTGAAGCGAACTCCGCGGCTCGGTCCGAAGATCATCGTTCAATTCGATCCCGCCGCCGCAGCCGTGAAGCTGCGGTCAACGGCTTTGCTGACGTCGACTACCTTCGGCAGGATACCGTAGCGCGTCGAGCGGTCGGAGGCTTGCTGGATTTCCTTCACCACGTTCTCGTCGATCACGATCGGGCTGGTGCGCTGCGCAGTGTAGGCGGACAGCAGCACGTCCTCCGGCAGCCTGGTCAGCTCGGCGGTGTTCTTGGCATACTCGGCGAGATGATCAAGTGACCACAGCCGCGCCTTGTTCAGCCGCTGCACGATGTCCTGCACCGCCGCGCGCTTGGTCGCGATGGCGTTGTCGGAGGCGACGATGAAGGTGATGGTTGGCGTCAGGCCTTCACCGTCGGCGATCACGCGCGCCTTGTCCTTCAAGGTCGCGAACGAGACATAGGGCTCCCACACCGCCCAGGCATCGATCGAGCCTGCCAGCAGCGCGATCTTGGCGTCGACCGGGCCGAGCGGGGCGAAGGTCGCATCCTCCAGCTTGATCTGTGCCTTCTCGAGCGTCGCGTCGATCAGGAACTGGCCCCAGCCGCCGCGCGTGCCGGCGAGGCGCTTGCCTTTGAGGTCGGCCGCCGATTTGATCGGCGAATCCTGGCGCACGAGGATGGCTTGCGTCTTCGCATCCGAGCGTGTGCCGCCGATCGCCTTGATCGGCGCGCCGGCGGCGTAGACCGACAGGAACGAGAGATCGCCGGTGTAGCCGACGTCGAGCGCGCCGGCATTGAGCGCTTCCAGGATCGGCGCTGCCGCAGGAAATTCCGACCATTCGATCTTGTAGGGCAGGTCCTTGGCATAGCCGGAGATGTCGAGCAGCGAGCGGTTGCCGCCCTTCTGGTCGCCGACGCGCAGCACCACCGTGTCGGCGGCGAATGCAGCCGCGGCGGTCGACAGCGCGATGGCGGCGGCAAGCAGCGATGCGGCGAGCCGGCGGGTGATGGAATGATCGTCAGAGTTGATGCTCATGGGCCTGTCTTGTTGCTTTGCTCACAACGCGTGAGCGAACGATGCAGCGAGACGATCAAGTCTATGATCGCGCGATGCGCAGTCAATGAAATGGCCATTCGTATTGCGCGCGCATCGGGCAAGGACGTTTTTGCGAAGCGCAGCTTTCGAGAACGTGTCATCCGTGCGGCATGCAGTTGCGCAGAAATGCAGCAGGAGAGGGGGAAGTGCTGCGCTCTGCCAGCCGATGCGTCGGCAGAAATCGTTTCATCGCGCCTGCGCGCGCTGATGGAGAGAATAACTTCGCCTCGCGCTACATTCGAAATTCCATTTCATTGACGACACGGCGCGTGCGCCGCATGATTTGCGCATCGCATCAACGTGGCGCGCAAACGCCGACGGAACAAATTTCTCTCAACGCAGCTCCGCACGGAACATGCGCAACGTGGACCGTTGCGCACATGGCGGAGCCGTGACAGCGCAGGAGTGGGGACTGATGGAGAACGACAACAAGCGCAGCGGTTCGGGGCTTGACCGCCGTCATCTGCTCCAGGCTGGGCTTGCTGCGGCGTTCGCCGCGCCGCTCGGCGCCTTCGGAGCCGCGCAGGCCTTTGCGCCGCGCGCGATCGCGCCCGGCGTCGACTTCGCGGAATTCCCGCTGTGCCGGACCGCATCCGATGCGCCGGCACTGACGGGAGCCCCGCGCAAGCTCAAGCTGTCGTGGAATGCCGGCGCGGTGTGCCTCGCGCCGTTGCCCGTCGCGATCGAGCGTGGCTTCTTCCAGAAGCAGAATCTCGACGTCGAGCTCGTCAATTATTCCGGCTCGACCGACCAGCTGCTCGAGGCGATCGCAACCGGCAAGAGCGATGCCGGCCTGGGCATGGCGCTGCGCTGGCTCAAGCCGCTGGAGCAGGGCTTTGACGTCAAGATCGCCGCCGGCACCCATGGTGGCTGCATGCGCGTGCTGACGCGCACTGACTCGGGCGTCGCCAAGCTTGCCGATCTCAAGGGCAAGATCGTCGCCGTCGGTGATCTCGGCGGCCCCGACAAGAACTTCTTCTCGATCCAGCTCGCCAAGCTCGGCATCGATCCGAACAAGGACGTCGACTGGCGCGCCTATCCCGGCAACCTGCTCAACGTCGCCGTGGAGAAGGGCGAGGTGCAGGCCTTTCTGTCGTCCGATCCGCTGGCCTATCTCTGGCTCAAGGACAGCCAGTACAAGGAGGTCGCCTCCAATCTCGACGGCGAATATCGCGACAAGAGCTGCTGCATCGTCGGCCTGCGCGGCAGCCTCGTGCGCGAGGAGCCGCAGGTCGCGCGCGCGATCACGCAGGCGCTGCTCGATGCCGCAATGTTCACGGCGCAAAATCCGGCTGTCGCGGCAAAGTCGTTCCAGCCCTATGCGCCGAAGGCGGCAACGCTCGCCGACATCGAGGGCATGGTGCGCTACCACACCCATCAACATCACCCCGTCGGCGACGTGCTGAAGCGCGAGCTCAAGGCCTATGCCGACGATCTCAAGAGCGTGCAGGTGTTCAAGCAGAGCACCGACACGGCCAAGTTCGCGGAGCGCATCTATGTCGACGTATTCGCTGTCTGACGGCCTCGCCTCCGGCGCGCCGCGCACCTCGCGCGCGCCGCTGCTGGCGAGTTGGCTGCGCGACTCCGGCGCCGGAGTCGCCGCGAGCATCGCCTGGATTGCCTTCGGCCTGTCCTGCCTGTGGTGGGCGGATGTCGGCGACTGGTCGCGCACACATTCGCTCGGCATCGCCGCCTTCGTCATCGCGGCCATAGCGCTGTTCGGCACCGTCGGCGCCGACTATCTCGGCACGGCTGGAACGGCGCTGCACAAGCGCGCGCCCTGGCTCGTCGCGCTCGGCGTGTTCTTGACGTTGTGGGAAGTCGCCACCGCAAAATTCGCCTGGCTGCCGCTGCCGTTCTTTCCGCCGCCGCAATCGATCATCGAGGTCTACACCGACGATCTGCCAAAGCTGCTGGATAGCGTGTTCGCCTCGATCAGGCTTCAGCTCGGTGGTTATCTCATCGGCGCGACGATCGGTTTTCTGACCGGCGTCTCGATCGGCTGGTCGCGCGCGGTCGGCTATTGGGTGCATCCGGTGCTGCGCTTCATCGGCCCGCTGCCGGCGACCGCCTGGCTGCCGATCGCGTTTTTCACGTTCCCGTCGAGCTGGAGCGCCTCGACCTTCCTGATCGCGCTCGCAACCGGCTTCCCGGTCACCGTGCTGACCTGGTCCGGCGTCGCGAGCGTCAGCAACGCGTATTACGATGTCGCGCGCACGCTGGGCGCAAAGCCGTCCTTCCTGGTGCTGAAGGTCGCGATCCCCGCGGCGCTGCCGCACGTCTTCGTCGGTCTGTTCATGGGGCTCGGCTCGTCCTTCGCGGTACTCGTCGTCGCCGAGATGATCGGCGTCAAGGCCGGCTTCGGCTGGTATCTGCAATGGGCGCAGGGCTGGGCGGCCTACGCCAACATGTATGCGGCGCTGATCGTGATGTCGCTGCTCTGCTCCGGCGCGATCACGCTGCTGTTTGCGATCCGCGACCGGCTCCTCGTCTGGCAGAAGGGGACAGTCAAATGGTAGCCGCAGCGGCTCTCGCCGAAGCGATCACCCATCCGGCCGCCGGCGCCGCGCTCGACATCGAGCAGGTCAGCCACGCCTTCGACATCGACGGCACCGAATTGCCTGTCCTCAGCGATGTCAGCATCGCGGTCGAGCCGGGCGAGTTCGTGGCGCTGCTCGGGCCCTCCGGCTGCGGCAAGTCGACCTTGCTGCGGCTGGTCGCGGGCCTCGACAAGCCCAAGGCGGGCACGCTGCGCGAGGACGAGGCGCGCATCACCCGGCCGCATCCCTCGCGCGTGGTCGTGTTCCAGGATCCGACGCTGTTTCCCTGGCGGTCGGTCTGGGACAACGTCGCCCTGGGCCTCGAGGCCCAGGGCATCTTGAAGAGCCAGCGGCAGCGCGTCGACGACGCGCTCGATCTCGTCGGGCTGTCGTCGTTCCGCAATGCCTATCCGCACCAGCTCTCCGGCGGCATGGCGCAGCGCGTCGCGCTGGCACGGGCGCTGGTCAATGATCCCAAGATCCTGATCCTCGACGAGCCGCTGGGCAAACTCGACTCGCTCACCCGCATCACCATGCAGGCCGAGCTGGTCTCGCTCTGGCAGCGCAAGGGCTTTACCACGCTCCTCGTCACGCACGATGCCGAGGAAGCGCTGGTGCTCGCCAACCGCGTCATCGTGTTCAGCGAGCGGCCTGCGCGGGTGAAGGCCGACATCCGTGTCGACCGGCCCTATCCGCGCCATCGCGGCGATCCGTATCTGGCCGATCTGCGCCGTCAGATCCTTGGGCTGCTGGGGCTGGACGCCACATGGTGACAACCGCAGCCCAGGGGCGGGCAGCTCATAGCGATCCCGACTTCATCGCGCGGGCCGAAACGCTGGCCGATCGTTTTGCCGCGCGCGCCGCCGAGCATGATCGCACGGGCAGTTTCCCGTTCGAGAATTTTCGCGAGCTGTCAGAGGCGGGCCTGTTGTCGTTGACCGTGCCGGCGGCCCATGGCGGGGCCGGCGCGGGCGCACGATATGCTGCGAAAATCCTCGGCATCATCGGCAAGGCCGATGCCTCGACCGCGCTGGTGCTGTCGATGCACTACATCAATCATCTCGTGATGGCGCGGAGCCCGACCTGGCCGGCGCGGCTGTCGCGCAAGCTTGCGCGCGAGAGTGTCGAGGGCCTCGCACTCATCAACGCGCTCCGCGTCGAGCCGGACCTGGGCTCGCCCGCGCGCGGCGGCCTGCCGGCGACCATTGCACGGCGCACCGAGACCGGCTGGCGCTTGTCGGGTCACAAGATCTATTCGACGGGATCGCCGATCCTGAAATGGTACCTGGTCTGGGCCCGCACCGACGAGGCCGAACCGCGCGTCGGCCAATTCCTGGTGCCGGCGGGCCTGCCGGGGGCGCGCATCGTCGAGACCTGGGATCACCACGGCCTGCGCGCCAGCGGCAGCCACGACGTCATCTTCGAGGACGTCGTGATCCCGCTCGATGCCGAGATCGATGTCCGCAAGCCCTCGGACTGGCGCACGCCCGACGTTGCGCAGGCAACCGTCCACACCATTTTCGTCGCGGCGATCTATGACGGTGTCGCCCGCGCGGCGCGCGACTGGCTGATCGGCTTCCTGAAGACGCGGGTGCCGGCCAATCTTGGCGCGCCGCTGGCAAGCCTGCCGCGTGCCCAGGAAATTCTCGGCCGCATCGAGGCACGGCTCGCGGTCAACGCACGTCTGATCGACAGTTTTGCGTCCGATTTCGACGAGGGCTTGCAGGCGAGTGCGATCGAGTCCAACATCGTCAAGCTGACGGTGACCAACAACGCCGTGGCCGCGGTGGAGGACGCTTTGTCGCTGACCAGCAATCACGGCCTGTCGCGCAAGAATCCGCTGGAGCGGCATTATCGCGACGTGCTCTGCGGGCGTGTCCATACTCCCCAGGACGACTCTACGAGAATCTCTGCCGGGCGCGCCGCGCTGGGCATCTGACCAATCACAAATGGAGTTCCCCTGATGTCGGTCGAGTTCATCGGCTTTATCGCGAACAGCAATGCTTCCGAGACCATCGTGCGACAGGGTCCGGTGCTTGATCCGAACTATATCGAGACCGTGGCCAAGGCGCATGAGCTCGCCGGCTTCGACCGCGCGCTGCTGGCGTTCCATTCGACGACGCCCGATGCGCTGCAGGTCGCCCAGCATGTGCTGACCATCACCAAAAAGCTCAAGGTGATGATCGCGCAGCGGCCGGGTTTCACCGCGCCGACGCTGCTGGCGCGCCAGCTCGCCACGCTCGACCAGCTCTATGGCGGCCGCGTCTCGCTGCACGTCATCACCGGCGGCAACGCCACCGAGCTCAGGCAGGACGGCAACACGCTCGACGACAAGGACGAGCGCTACGCCCGCACCAGCGAATTCCTCGACGTGGTGCGGTTGGAATGGACCAGCGAGAAGCCGTTCAACTACAGCGGCAAGTATTACGCCGTCGAGAACGGCTTTTCGCAGGTGAAGCCGGTTCAGAAGGGCGGCATCTACACCTTTGTCGGCGGCGGCTCGGATGCCGCGATCGAGGTTGCAGGCAAGCATGCCGATACGTTCGCGCTGTGGGGCGAGTCCTATGCGCAGGTGCGCGACGTCACGGCGCGCGTTCATAATGCAGCCGTCAGGTACGGGCGGCCGACGCCGCGCTTCAGCCTGTCGGTGCGGCCGATCCTCGCCGACACCGAGGAGGCCGCCTGGAAGAAGGCCGACGAGATCCTCGAACGCGCCACCGCGCTGCAGGATCAGACCGGCTACCGCCGGCCCAATCACGCCACCGACGGTGCCAAACGGCTCCTGGCGCTCGCCGACCAGGGCGCGCGTATCGACAAGCGGCTGTGGACCGAGATCGCAAAGCTGACCGGTGCCAACAGCAACACCACCGCGCTGGTCGGCACCCCCGAGCAGGTCGCCGAAGTGTTCGGCGACTATTACGATCTCGGCGTCAGCCATTTCCTGATCCGCGGCTTCGATCCGCTTCCCGATACAATCGAGTACGGCCGCGAGTTGATCCCGCTGACGCGCAAGCTGATCGCCGAGCGCAAAGCCGTTCGCGGCGAGGCCGCTGAATGATCCGCCTGATGCTGGCCGGCGCGCTGCTGCTCGGTTCGCTTGAACTGGCGGCGGCGCAAACCACATTGCGTGTCGGTGACCAGAAGGGCAATTCGCAGGCGGTGATGGAAGCCGCCGGCGTGCTCAAGGACGTGCCGTACAAGATCGAGTGGAAGGAATTTCCGGCGGCGGCCCCGCTGCTGGAGGCGCTCAGCGCCGGCGCGATCGAGACCGGGCTCGTTGGCGATGCGCCCTTCACCTTCGCCGCCGCCTCCGGGGCGCCGGTGAAGACGATCGCCGCGATCCGGCAGACGCGCGAGGGGCTCGCGATTCTCGTGCCGGAGAATTCGCCGATCAAGAGCTTCGCCGACCTGCGCGGCAGGAAGATCGCAACCGGCCGCGGCTCGATCGGCCATCAACTCATCCTCGCCGCGCTCGAGAAGAACGGCTGGAGCGCGAGCGACGTGCAGATCGCGTTCCTGGCGCCGTCCGATGCCAAGATGGCCTACACGCAGGGCTCAGTGGATGCGTGGTCGACCTGGGAGCCGTATGTGAGCCAGGAGGAGGTGCTGTTCAAATCACGCCGCATTATCACCTCCGAGGGCCTGACGCCGGGTCTGAGCTTCCAGGTGGCGCGGCCTGATGCGATCCGCGACAAGCGCGCGGAGCTCACGGACTTCGTCCGGCGCCTGATCGCGGCGCGGGCGTGGTCGCTGAACAATATCGACAGCTATGCCGCGACCTGGGGCAGGCTGATGAACATCCCGACCGCCGTGCCGCAAAACTGGCTCTCCCGCGCCAAGATCCGGATCGCGCCGATCGACGGCGTGGTTGCGGACGAGCAGGGCACGATCGATCTCTATTTCCGCTGGGGACTGATCAAGCAGAAGCTGGATGCAGCGGAAATCGTGGATCGCTCGTTTGCGGATGCGATCGCGAAGGCGGGGCTGTAGGCTTCAACGTGCAGCGCTGCATCTAACCCTCTCCCCTTGTGGGAGAGGTGGCTCGCCGCGCCAGCGGCGAGACGGGTGAGGGGTTCTGTCCGCGCGCTCATCACTCACTATTGAAATCGCCGATAGATGCCCCTCATCCGGCGCTTCGCGCCACCTTTTCCCACAAGGGGAGAAGGAAGAAGGGCTCTCGCAAACGTTCAAGCATCCGTGAAGCGGGAAGAACACGTTCCAGCCCGATCGCCCTTCCCGAACCGTTCCTTCTACGTTTCGCTCTGACGACAACACCGTCATTGCTATTTGCACCGCCTCCCTTGCGCCACGCCGCACTCCCGCAAAAATCAATGCGACGACCACATCGGGAGACCGGCCATGGGCCTGCAAGAAACAAAAATCGAGTCGCTTCCCTTCGTCACCGCCGAACTCAACTATCTCGCGCCGACATCAGGCAAGCCGCGCACCTATGCCTTCGACCCGCCGCCCGGCGAGCCCAAGAGCACCTCGCTGCCGGAGCCGCATCAGGTGCCGATCTTCGATGCGCGCCTGATCGCAGACAATTTCTCGCTCGACCGCGAGGGTTTTGCGCTGGTGCGTCATCCGACCCGGGTGAAGGACTTTTACGACGAGGAGGAAATTCGCAGCGTCTATTATCCCGCGGTCGAGGCGTTCCTGCGCGCGGCGCTGAAGGCGGATCGCGTCGTGATCTTCGACCACACGGTGCGCAAGCGCGTCGAGGGTGCTGCCGACATCCGCGGCGCCGGGCCGCGTCAGCCGGCAACGCGTGTCCATGTCGACCAGACTGTCGTCTCCGGCGCCAACCGCGTGCGCGAGCATCTGCCCGACGAGGCCGACGAGCTGCTGAAGGGCCGCGTGCAGGTAATCAACCTATGGCGGCCGATCCGTGGACCTTTACGCGATTCACCGCTGGCGATGGCCGACGGCACCACGGTCGCGCCTGAAGATCTCGTCGCCTCCGACCTGATCTATCCCAACCGCCGCGGCGAAACCTATTCGGTGAAATACAATCCCAACCATCGCTGGTTCTATTTCCCCGAGATGACGCCGGACGAGGCGCTGCTGCTCAAATGCTATGATTCCGCAACCGACGGCCGCACGCGCTTCGGGCCGCACACGGCCTTCGTCGATCCCACCACGCCGCCGGATGCGGCGCCGCGCGAAAGTATCGAGGTCCGGACGCTGGTTTTTCACAAACAGTAACAAAGTGTGATGGCACTGCCGCGCATTGCGCGGCAGTGTTTTGGGAACTTACGGGAACAAAACGACGTTTGCAGCGCCGGGCAGGGCCAACCGGGAGCGGTGCCGTGCGAGCGCAAACGATATTCTTGCTTGGTTTGACGACTTCATTTCTCCCTTTGATTTCAGTTGCACAGGCCGAAAGTGGACTTGCCTCCTACTATGGATATGGCAGGGCAGGAAAAGGCGGAGAGCTGACCTGCGCGCACCGCACGCGCCCGTTTGGCAGCGTGTTGCGGGTGTCCTACAGCGGGCGCACGATCCAATGCCGCGTCAACGATCGCGGCCCGTTCATCCGCGGCCGTATCGTCGATCTCTCGGTGCCCGCCGCCCGCGCGCTCGGCATGATGAGCGCGGGCGTGGTGCGGGTCTCGGTGGATTAGGCTTTCGAGCGCGCTATAGTGCCACCCAAAGCAAGGGGGAGGGGGCGCTATGGCCAAAATCAAGGTTGGACTCGTCGGCTGCGGCTTCGTGTCGGAGCTGCATATGTATGCGTTCCGGCGCGTCTATGGCGTCGATGTCGAGGTCGCGGCGGTGGCCGCGCGCGGCGACAAAGTTGTCGCGTTCGCCCAGCATCACAATATTCCGCGCGTTTATCGCAGCTTTGCCGAATTGATCGCGGACCGCCAGCTCGATGTCGTCGACATCTGCACCCCGCCCAACCTCCATGCCGAGATGATCGTCGCCAGCATGGAGGCGGGCAAGCACGTGATCTGCGAAAAGCCATTCGCGGGCTATTTCGGCCGCGAGGGGGACGCGCAACCGATCGGCAGGCACGTGCCGAAGGCCCTGATGTATGAGCGCGTGATCGAAGAGATGGACAAGACGCGGGCCGCGATCGAGCAGACCGGAAAGCTCTTCATGTATGCCGAGGACTGGATCTATGCGCCCGCGGTGACCAAGATCGCGGAGATCATCAAGGCAACGAAGGACAAGATCCTGTTCATGAAGGGCGAGGAGAGCCATTCCGGCTCGCATGCTGCGCACGCGGCGCAATGGGCGATGACCGGCGGCGGCTCGCTCATCCGCATGGGCTGCCACCCGCTCTCAGCCGTGCTGTATCTGAAGCAGGTCGAAGCCCGGGCGCGCGGCGAGAGCATCCATGTCGCCAGCGTCAGCTGCGATGTCGGCAACGTGACAGCGAGCCTGAAGCCGGAGGAGCGTACCTATATCAAGGCCAATCCCGTCGATGTCGAGGATTGGGGCACGCTCACGGCGACTTTCTCCGACGGCACCAAGGCCACCGTGTTCTCCGGCGACATGATCATGGGCGGCGTGCGCAATTTGATCGAGACCTACACCTCCGGCGGCTCGCTGTTCGCCAACATCACGCCGAACACGCATCTGGTGAGCTACCAGACCAGCGAAGAGAAGCTTGCCGGCGTCTACATCACCGAGAAGGTCGATCGCAAGACCGGTTGGCAATATGTCTGCCTCGAGGAGGAATGGACGCGCGGCTATTTGCAGGAGATTCAGGACTTCATGGAGTGCGCCGCGAGCGGACGGCAGCCGCTGTCGGATCTCGCGCTGGCCTATGAGACGATCAAGGTGAACTACGCCGGCTATTGGGCCGCGGAAGAGGGGAGACGTGTGGTGCTGTAGGCCGCTGCCACGCGCCGCTGCTCGCCGAGGCCCTTGCCCACCAGGCCCCGATCGCCATCATGATCGCGATGGTCATGCACGAGAGACAGGCAATCGACGCAGTATAGAATTCGGCTGTGCTCAATGTTGCCTCCTGAACAAGTGCGGCCGTTCTCAACGGCCGCTGGCGGGAGGAGAGGCGCCTATTTGCTGGTGCGGTTCAACTCCGCCTCATGCTGCGCGTCCGTCTCCGCCTCCGGATCGGCAGAGTCGTCGTCCGGCAGAACGAGTTCGACCTGCTTGCCGGTGAGCAGAAGCTGTTTGCGCATTTCCGCCAGGCGGGCGCGGCAGAATTCCCTGTAGAGCAATTCGAGTATGGCGGGCATTTTCACCCCCATCGCTGGATCTCACGACCTGAGAAATTTTCTGATTCCGGCTGGACGGGCGCAATGCGTGCCGATCCTGCGCGACGACGATCGTCGGCCGTCAACCGAATTAAGGCGTGAAAACAGCGTGAAACGAATAAAGGCGGGCAGGAGAGCACCGGACGAAAGCACGTCTCGGCGGAACAATGGGCGAGAGGTTCGCGCGTGACGAGAACCTCTCAATAATTCGCTGATCTCGCGAGCCGCTCACCACAACGAGGTGGAGGCGCACCGTGATCGTCTTACGCCCCGTAGGTCGATCCCTTCGGCAGCGGGAACACCGGGTCCTGCGTGCGGATATTGGTCGGCCACACCACTGAGATGTGCTCGCCGGCATTCTGCATCACCACCGGCGTCGAGCGCTCGTTCTGCCCTGAGAGCGGCGTGCCCGGCGGGAAGAACTTGACGCCATAGCCCTGGATGGTGCCACCGGCGGGGATGTCGACGTCGAGCGCGGCCTTGCGGATCGCCTCCGGCTCGAAGCTGCCGTATTTCTCCTTGGCGACCGGCAGCACATTGTTGAGCAGCACCCAGGTCTGGTTGAACCCCATCGAGCAGTGCGGCGGCACGTCAGTGGCGCCGGTCTTGGCCTTGTAGCGCGTGACCATCGCGTTGATCAGATCGCCCATGCCGGGCGCGAGTTTTGCGGGATCGAGCAGCTGCGCCGGCACCGGATCGATGTTGCAGAAATTGTCGATGTCGGCGCCGAAGGTCGCGCGCAGCTTGTCGAGCTGGCTGTAGCCAGCCCCGGCGCCGAACAGCATCTTGAAGCGCAACCCGCTCTCGCGCGCCTGGCGCAGGAACAAGGTGATGTCGGGGTTGTAGCCGGCATGCGAGATGACGTCGGCCTTGGCGCGCTTGATCTTGGTGACCAGCACCGAGAGATCGGGCGCCGAGGCCGAGTAGCCCTCCCGCAGCACCACCTGGATGCCGGCCTGCTTGGCATAGGTCTCGTCGGCGGTGGCGACGCCGACGCCGTAGGGACCGTCCTCGTGGATCAGCGCGACCTTGACGTCCTTCGGGTCCATGCCGAGCTTAGCTTTGGCGTGTTCGGTGAGGAAGGCGGCGAAGGCCTGCCCGTATTGGTCCGAATGGATCTGCGCGCGAAATACGTATTGCAGGTTCTTGTCCTTGAACACGGCGGTCGAGACCGCCGTCGTGATCCAGAGGATCTTCTTCTGCTGCTCGACCTTGGCCGCGAGTGGCACCGCGTGCGAGCTCGCATAGACGCCGTTGAGGATGTCGATCTTCTCCTGGTTGATCAGGCGTTCGGCCTCGTTGATCGCAACGTCGGGCTTGCTCTGGGAGTCCGCGGCGACCGGGGCAACCTTGTACTTGCCGCCGACGCCGCCCTTCTCGTTGACGAGGTCGATCGCGATCTGCGCGCCGACCGAGGAGGCGACCGAGCCGCCGGCAGCGAAGGGGCCGGTGAGGTCGTAGATCAGGCCGATGCGCAATGTCTCGGCTTGCGCCTGGGCTCTCGTCCAATCGAGGCTGAGTGCGGCGGCGGCAGCCGCCGAATTCTTCAGCAGCTGTCTGCGTGAAGTCGGCATCCTATCCTCCCTCAAATCCGTCTTATGATTGGTTCTTTTTTGGAGAAGTATGGGGAGGGCGGCCGCGGAAAGTCAACATCGCCCAAGGTCGATACGGATCGGGCGCGTACAACGCACCTGCGAAAGACAAAGAAAGGCCCACCGCTCGCTGCAGAGCGGTGGGCCTGGCGTCGCTGTGATCCGATTATTGCGACAGCTTCACGAAGTTCGGAAACTTCAGCCTGCCTTCGGCGATCTTCTCGGGCCAGACCACGACCTGCTTCTGGTCCTGCCACTGGAAGACGAGGCCGGTCACCGCGCCGGGGCCCGACTTAATGCCGTGGGTGAACTCGTCGTCCTTGCCGTAGAACTGGATCTGGCCGATCGTGCCCTCGAAATTGGTCTTCTCGAGCTCGGCGACCATCTTGTCCGGATCGGTCGAGCCGGCGCGCTTGATCGCGTCGGTGATGATGTAGACCTCGTCATAGGCGGTGTAGCCGGTATAGGCCGGCGGCGTGCCGAACTTGGCCTTGAAGGCGGCCGCGAACGGTTTCGTCTTCGACGTCACGGCGACGTCCGGGGTGGCCACTGCGAGCGACGGCACGCCATCGGCGGCGCCGTTGGTGTCTTTCCAGAAGGTCGGACTCAGCGCCTGCGCGCTGATACCGAACATCGGGATCGGCACCTGCTGGTTCTTCCACTGCACGGTCGGTTGCACGCCGACATGCGAGATGCCTGTCACGATCACGTCGGGCTTCTTGGTCTCGATGTTGTTGAAGATCGGCGTGAAGTCGGTGGTATCGGGCGAGAAGCGGACGTGCTCGACCACCTTCAGCCCGGCCTTGGGCAGGCAGGCCTCGTAGCCGACGTCGAGCGGCTTGGTCCAGGCGGCGTCCTCGCTCATGATCGCGACCGTCTTGAACTTGAGCTTGTCGACGAGGAGATCCTTGGCGGCGTCGCAGACGAGCTGGGCTTGCGCGGCCGAGGTCAGGTAGCCGTGGAAGGTGTACTTGTTCTTCTCGTAATCGTTGTGGATCGCCTTGGTGATCTCGTTCGAGGCCGCGCCCGGCGTGATCAGCGGCATCTTCAGCCGCGCCGCCCAGGGCTCGAGCGCGAGAACGACCTCCGAGATGTAGCTTGCGATCACGGCGGAGACCTTGTCCTCGCTCACCGCGCGCTGGAAGGCGCGCACGGAATCGGCCGAGGAGCTCTTGTTGTCATAGGTGACGATCTCGACCTTGCGGCCGAGGATGCCGCCTTTGCCGTTGATCTCGTCCGCGGCGATCTGCGCGCCGCCCGGGGTTGCGGCACCCGCGATCGACTGCACCTCGGCGATGACGCCGATCTTGATCGGATCGTTCGACTGCGCGTAGGCGGGGGCGGCAAGGCACAGCGCCAGCGCCGAGGCGATGAAGCTGCCGCTGAGAACTGAAGATCGCATGGTCGTTTCCCTTTCTGTGCTTTTTGTTGATGTCGAGGACTTACAGAAAATCGGCGCCGGCCTCCGCCGCGAAGCGGCCGGGATCACCCTCCCAGACGATCCGCGCATGCTCCAGCACATAGACGCGGTCGGCGTGCGGCAGCGCGAAGGTCACGTTCTGCTCGCCGAGCAGCACCGTGATCGAAGTGGTCTGCCGCAGCTTGGTCAGGGCCTTGGACAATTGCTCGAGGATGACCGGCGCAAGGCCCAGCGTCGGCTCGTCCAGGATTAGGATCTGCGGCTGCATCATCAGCGCGCGGCCGATCGCCAGCATCTGCTGCTCGCCGCCGGAGAGCGTCTGCGCCATCTGGCCCTGGCGTTCCTTGAGGATCGGGAACAGCTCGAACAGCCAGGCGAGCTGCGCGGCGCGCTTGTCGTCGGAAAGATGCTGGCCGCCGAGGTCGAGATTCTCCCGCACGCTCATCTCGCCGAACAGCTCGCGCGATTCCGGGCACTGCACGAGGCCGCTGCGCGCGATCTTCGCAGGAGACGTGCCGCGCAGCTTTTCGCCGCCGCGGACGATCTCGCCGGTGTAGGGCAGGAAGCCGGAGATGGTGTTGAACAGAGTGGTCTTGCCGGCGCCGTTGAGGCCGACCACGGAGACGAACTCGCCCTCGTGGACGTGGATCGAGACGTTCTCCAGCGCCTGGGCCTTGCCGTAGAACACGCTGACATTCTCGACCTGGAGCAGCGGCACCTTGTCCTTGAAGCTGGTCTCGGGCCGCGCATGAGTCTCGATGGCGCCGCCGAGATAGACCCGGCGCACGGTCTCGTTTCGCATGACGTCATCGGCCTTGCCGGTGACGATCTCCTCGCCGAGATACATCGCGAGCACGCGGTCGACGAGAGCTGCGACGCTCTTGACGTTGTGGTCGACCAGCATCACGGCGCGGCCTTCGTCGCGGAAGCTGCGGATCAGGTCGGAGAACATGTCGACCTCGGCCCGCGTCAGCCCGGCGAAGGGCTCGTCCACCAGCACGACCTTGGGATCGCGGGCGATGGCTTTCGCAAGCTCGAGCCTACGCAGGTCGGCGAACGGCAGCGTCGGCGGACGGCGATTCATCACGTTGCCGAGGCCGACGCGGTCGGCGATCCATTTGGCGCGCTCAACCAGCGCCTTGTCCGGGAACAGCATGAACAGGCTGTCCGGCAGCAGCGCGACCATGATGTTCTCCAGCACCGTCTGCCGGTTGAGCGGCCGCGAGTGTTGGAACACCATGCCAAAGCCCTTGCGCGCGATCTTATGCGCGGGCAGGCCAGCGACATTCTCGCCCTCGAACACGACTTCGCCAGCGGTCGGGCGCTCGATGCCCATCACGCTCTTCATCGCGGTCGACTTGCCCGAGCCGTTCGGCCCGATCAGCCCAAAGATCTCGCCGCCATTGACCTCGAAGCCGAGGTTCTTGACCGCCGTCAATCCGCCGAAGCGTTTTGTGAGACCGCGAACTTCGAGCACGGCCCGGTTTGAAAGCCTCATATCCATCACGAACGAGCCTCGCGCGAGAGGGCCGCTCCGAGGAAGCCGCCGGGGAAGAACAGCACGACGAGCAGCGCGACCGCCGAGACGATGAAGGTCGCGAGCTCGCCGGTCGGCCGCAGGAATTCGCCGGCGACGATCAGGAAGATCGCGCCGAGTGCCGCGCCGAGAACGGTGCGGCGGCCGCCGAGCACAGCCGAGACGATGACGTTGACGCCGACCGCGACGTCCACGACGGTGCCGACCGAGGCGGTGCCGAAGTAGAACACCAAGAGCGCTCCCGACAGACCCGAGAAGAACGCCGAGACGATGAAGGCGGCGAGCTTGTGCTTGACGATATTGAAGCCGAGCGCGCCGGCCTGCACCGGATCCTGGCCGCTGGCCTGAAGCACGAGGCCGATCGGCGATTGCGACAGGCCGTAAAGGATCGCCGCCGAGATCGTCATGAAGCCGAGCGCGATCCAGTAGTTTGCGCCGGCATTGATGGTGATGACGTCGGGGATGGTGAGGCCGATCTCACCGCCGGTGAGATCGGCGAACACGACCACGAAGTTCTGCAGCATCAAGACCGCGACCAACGTGGTCAGGCCGAAATAGGGCCCGCGCACCCGCAGCGCCGGCAGCGCCAGCACGAGGCCGGCGACGACCGAGGCAAGCGCCCCGAGCACGATGCAGAGATAGACCGACCAGCCGAACTGGTTGTTCAAAATGCCGGCGGTATAGGCGCCGACGCCGATCAGGAAGGTCGGGCCGAAATTGACCTCGCCGGCGAAGCCGAACAGCAGGTCCCAGGCCATCGCGAACACGCCGAAATAGAACGCGACGGTGAGCAGTCCGAGCACATAGCCGGAGACATAGAGCGGCAGCGTCGCCGCGATGATGACGAGTGCCAGCGAGACGAAGAACAGGCGCGAGGTGAAGAAGGTGGACATCTCAGCGTCTCCCCAAGAGGCCCTGGGGCCGGATGTACATCACGAACACCAGCAGCAGCAGTGCCGGGATGGTGCGATAGGCCGGCGAGACCAGATAGGCCGTGATGGTTTCGAGATAGCCGACCACGAAGGCCGCGATCAGCGAGCCGGAGACGCTGCCGAGGCCGCCGAGCACGACGATCGAGAACGCGCTCGCGGTCAGCGGCCCGACGCTGTAGGAGCTGACCCCTAAGAACATGCCGAGCAGCACACCGGCAATGCCGGCGAGGATGCCGTAGATCGCCCAGACCACGATGTAGATGTTGGTGAGCTCGAGCCCGAGCAGGGTGACGCCGCGCGGGTTCATCGAGGCCGCCAGCACCGCCTTGCCGGTGCGGGTGCGGTTCACCAGCAGCCACAATAGCGCGATGACGAGGCAGCACACGATGGCGGTGAAGATCTCGTTGCGCGGGGTGCGGACGCCGAGGATCTCGACCACGCCCTCGACGATCGGCAGCACGGTCTTGGCGTTGTTGGTGAAGAAATAGGCGATCAGCTCCTGGATCATGATGCCCCAGAGCAGCGTTCCGGTGAGGACGAAGATCTCCTTCTCCTCGTTCGGGATGCGCCGGGAGTCCTGGATCGGCTTCACCACCGCGAAATAGGTGGCAAAGGCCGTCACGAGGGCGACTGCGACGCCGATCAGCGCGCCGGCATAGGTGCCGACGCCGAGGATGCTGGCGGCGGCCCAGGCCGCGACGGCTGCGGCCACCATGATGGCGCCGTGGGAGAGGTTGAGCACGCCGGAGACGCCGAAGATCAGCGTGAAGCCGGTGGCGCCGAGAGCGTAGAGAGCGCTGATGGCGAAGCCATCGATCAGGATCTGAAAAACTCGCATTTATGATTGGCCAGGTGGCAGTCAAACTGCCGCTTCGAGGGAAGGTGCTGCGGGGCCCGCATGTGGAAGCTCCCGGGAGATGGTCCCGGGAGCTGTTCCTGCTAGTTCGAGAGCTTGATGAAGCTAGGGAACTTGACGTCGACCTTGGCGACGTCCTTGGGCCAGACCGCGCTCTGCTTGCCGTCCTGCCATTGCAGCATCAAGCCCGTGATCAGGCCCTTGCCATATTTGATCGAGTGCGTGAACGGATCGTCCTTGCCGTAGAACTGGACGCGGCCGATCGTGCCTTCCCAGTCGGTCTTCTCCAGCGCTGCGACCAGCTTGTCGGCTTCGGTCGAGCCCGCTCGCTTCACCGCGTCGGCGATGTAGTAGACCTCGTCATAGGCGGTGTAGCCGGCATAAGACGGGTAGTTGCCGAACTTTTTCTTGAAGTTTTCGGCGAACGGCACCGACTTCGGCGTCACCGCTACGCCGGGGCCGGAAACGCCCTGATAGAGCACGCCTTCGGCGGCCTGGTTGGTGTCCTTGCCGAAGGTCTCGTTGGTCGCCTGCGAGGAGATGCCGAACATCGGGATCGGCACCTGCTGGTTCTTCCACTGCACCGTCGGCTGCACGCCGACATGGGAGATGCCGGTGATGATCACGTCGGGCTTGGCGCCTTCGATCTTGTTGAAGATCGGCGTGAAGTCGGTGGTATCAGGCGAGAAGCGGATGTGATCGAGCACCTTCAGCCCGATCTTGGGCAGGCATTCCTCGTAGCCGATGTCTAGCGGCTTGGTCCAGGCGGCATCCTCGCTCATGATCACAGCCGACTTCATGTGCATCTTGTCGACGAGGAGGTCCTTGGCGGCATCGCAGACCGAGAGCGCGAGCGCCGCCGAGGTCAGGTAGCCGTGGAAGGTGTACTTGTTCTTCTCGTAATCGGCGTGAACGCTCTTGCTGATCTCGTTGGAGGCTGCGCCCGGCGTCACGAACGGCGTCTTCAGCCGCGACGCCCACGGCTCCAGCGCCAGCACGACCTCGCTGATATAGCTGGCGATGACCGCGTTGACCTTGTCCTCGTTCACCGCGCGCTGGAATGCACGCACGGAATCCGCCGAGGAGGAGTGATTGTCGTAGGAGATGATCTCGATCTTGCGGCCGTCGACGCCGCCGCTGGCGTTGATCTCGTCGGCAGCGAGCTGCGCCGCCTGCGGAATTGAGGCGCCGGCAATCGCCTGCGCTTCCGCGATCACACCGATCCGAACCGGATCGGCTGCAAGTGCTGCGCCTGAGGCCGCCATCACCGCGCCCGTCGCGGCCGCACCAACCGTCATTCGCAATGCAACAGAGAGTGCTTTATTCATATTGTTCTCTCCCTTTGAACCAAGCTTCTTTGAGCTATTGGGGCGCGACTATAACGGCGAGGGAATTCTCGGCAAGTGAAACCGCGTTCAGGAATATGAGAAGGGGACTAAAGTCTAGCGCTGCGTAAATTGCAGGCCGGAGAGGTGCGGAAGACCTGCTGCACGCGCAGACATGCAGATTTGGTCGATGGGCATGCGTGAGCGTCGAAGGCACACGATGTCGAGTCATCGCGCCGCGACGCCGTCGATCTGGCTCATCGCCATGACCGCCGAGGTAGATTGAGTGGTTCTAGTCGCGCGGGATCGAACGGCGAGAGGTCGACATTGCGCGTTGCGCCTCCGACGATCAACTCGGCCAGTGCTTCGCCAGTCGCGGGAGCGTTGAGGATACCCCAGACACTGTGTCCGGTCGCAACATAGAGGCCTTCATCATCTGGTACGCGGCCAATCAACGGCAAGCCGTCCTTGGTCACCGGACGAAAGCAGGCCTGCTGTGCGATGATTTTCTCCGGCCGGAATAGCGGCGATAGCCGCTCCGACATTTGCTGCAAGCTCTCCAGACGGTTGGGTTCCGGCTTCACGTCGGTCGGATCGGTCGGAAACCCGCTCGTGTCGGGACAAGCGGTGACATATGTGCTGCCGTCCGGCCGAGGAAACACCTCGATTGGCTCGGTCTCGCCGTGGACCTCCATCTCCAGAAACAAGGCGTCGGCCGAAACATGCGTGCCGGTATCGTACACGATGCTGGGGCTGCGTTGGCCGTAGAGGGCGGGCAGGCTCATCCATGTCGCGGCGAGCAGCGACCAAGGTCCCATCGCAATCACGACTGCATCCGCTTCGATGATGCTGTCTTCTACCCCGACGCCCTTGACGGTCCTGCCATCCGCATCGCGTACGATGCCCGTGAACCGGCCACGGCGAAGCTGAGCACCTAGCCCGATCGCTGCATCCATCATCGCCGAGGAGAACTTGTGGGGATGAACGATCGCGGTCGTCTCTGTGGTGCCGATGCGTTGCGCGATGACGACGCCATCGGCGAGCCAGCCTAGCGCGGATGGTGCAGTCCGTCGCGGATCGGCGTCGGAAGCAACGAAGCCGCTATAGGCATTCATCGGGCGATAGCCCCAGTCGCCAGCGATCTCTCCCGTGAGTTGCGCATGAAGAGCGAAACTGCGCCGGGCCAGCGCATCGAGTGGCGAGCCGGTGCACCAGTCGCGCGCCAGGAAGCCGCCGGCCTTGCCGGATGCGGCAGCGGCCACCTCGGCCCGCTCGACCACGATGACGTCGACGCCGTGGCGGCGAAGAAAATACGCCGTGCAGGCCCCGATCACGCCACCGCCGCAGATCACGACGCGCATGTTTTTTCCTGATGATCTCATTTGCATCGGAAGGACTATCCAAAAGTGCGGCGCCGGCGAGACGCGCCGGCGCCGCGTTGGAGACTCGTGCGGCCTCAGCCCGGCCCGGCGCCTTGTGTTGCCGTATACACTGCATAGAGCGACTGGCTCGCCGCCATGAACAGGCGGTTGCGCTTCGGGCCGCCGAAAGCGATGTTGCCGCAGACTTCCGGCAAGCGAATGCGGCCGAGCAGCTTGCCCTCCGGCGACCACACCGTGACGCCGCTATAGCCGACGGCACGGCCGGCATTGCTGGATGCCCAGACATTGCCGTTGACATCGCAGCGCAGGCCGTCCGGTCCGCACTTCACGCCGTCGATCACGCAATCGCTGAACCTCTTGACGTTGGACAGCTTGTTGTCCGCGCCGACGTCGGCCACGAAAATTTCGCCCTTGCCGCCGGGGCCAGTGTCGCCCGGACCCTTGCCGGTCGAGGCGATGTAGAGTTTCTTGAAATCGGGCGAGAAGCACAGGCCGTTCGGATCGGGCACCTGCTCCTCCGTGACGACGAGATCGATGCGACCGGAGGGATCGATGCGATAGCAATTGGTCGGCAGCTCGCGCTTGCCCGGAGCAAAGCCGGCCGGCTGGCCGATGCGCGGATTGAGCTTGCCGCTCGTGTTGCTCGGACCGCCCGGACCGTCGGGCTCGCCTTCGTACAGCTGGCCGCCGTAGGGCGGATCGGTGAACCAGTAGCTGCCGTCGGGATGCGCGGCGATGTCGTTCGGCGAGTTCAGCCGCTTGCCCTGATAGGAATCGGCCAGCACGGTCGCGGTGCCGTCATGCTCATAGCGCGTCACCCGGCGCGTCAGGTGCTCGCAGGAGAGCTGGCGGCCCTGGAAGTCGAACGAGTTGCCGTTGGAATTGTTGGAGGGCGAGCGGAACACGCTGACATGGCCGTCGTCCTCGCTCCAGCGCATCTGCCGGTTGTTGGGAATGTCGCTCCAGAGCAGATACCGTCCTTGCGCGCTCCAGGCCGGACCTTCGGCCCACAACAGGCCGGTGTAGAGGCGCTTGATCGCGGTGTTGGGCTGGGCGAGATCGTTGAAGGATGGATCGACCGCGATGATGTCGGGGTCCCAGAAATAAGTGGTCGGCGCACCGCGCGGGCCGAAATCGCGCGGCGGTGTGGTGATCGTCGTTGGCGGTGCGGCTGGTCCCGTCTGTGCCAGCGCGGCGCCGGTTGCAGCCGCTGTGGCCACGGCACCGAATGCAAGTCCTTGGACAAGGGTTCGTCGTGAAAGCGCAGCATCCCGGTCACGCTGCTCGTGGTCACGAGCCTCTTGGCGTGTCATCGCGTCCTCCCGATCATGTTCGGCTGGCCGGTTGATCCGGCCGAGCAGGAGCGGAGGTTAATGCGGTCCGCAGCTAGTTGCGAGAGCCGGCTTTGCATGTTCTGCGCGATTGCGGATGTCGCGATTTCGTCGCAAGTCTGTCTAAAACGCGGGCAGCGCTGCGCAGGAACCTGCATATAGTTGCTCGACGTGTGAACGAATATGGGTTCTCGTCCGCGAATACGGCCGGAGCTTTTCAAGCCTTGATTTCGCACTTATTGCCGCGCACAAAAAGTCCTGGGGGCGCAGGTCGGAGTTGGTCGTGGCTGGCGTTGTCATATTGATCGTGTTGCTTGGGATCGCGTTCTCGGCCGGCTATTTCACGCGCGACCAGATCTCCCGCAAGCGCCATGCGGAAGCGCGCCGCATGCGCGGCTACGCAAAGCCGGACTGGGACCGCGCAACCGCGCCCGCCAACACCAACGAGATATCGCGCACCAGGCCGGCAGCGCCCGTGCCCACCGGCGAGCTCGGCCAGATGCTGAACCGCTGGGAGACCCGGGCCCGCGCCCGCCGCGCGGGATAGCGTGACGTTGTCTCTTGCTCGATGAAGGCCGCCGCAAGCGCCACGATCCATCACCGTCACCCTGGGATGCGCGTTGCGCCCCGCGCCTCGCACCCAGGATGACGGGGGCCCGGGCGGTACGGTTGAACTGCAACGCCCACGCACCTACAATCAGGTCAGCCTAGCTGACCATCTTTTGGCGTTGCAGTTGCGCCCGTTTGTCGTCTAAAAACAGACGCATCGGGCCTCCCGGCAACCAGCCGGCAACGGTTTTGAACGAGGATTCGGGGCTCAAAAGGGTCTGGCAATGCTGATTCGCGGCCAAATCGATGGGATTTCGGGGGAGGTGGCTCTGGCCGCCGCCACGATCCCGGCCGCGCTGCTGCCCACCCTGCTTATTGGCGGCCTTCTTCTTACTTGCCCCTGAGGGCCGGCTGGGCGCCACGCGCCTGGGCACTCAGGGGTTAGTACGAGATCACCGGACAACCTCAGGCGCTCAAGGCAGATGAAGGGCGCCAAAGCTCAAAAGGAAATTTGAAATGGCCCCCGCGAACAAGTCCGACAAGGACCGCGTCATCATTTTCGACACCACGTTGCGCGACGGCGAGCAGTGCCCCGGCGCCACCATGACATTCGAGGAGAAGCTCGAGGTCGCAGAGCTGCTGGACGATATGGGCGTCGACGTCATCGAGGCCGGCTTTCCGATCACCTCCGAAGGCGACTTCCAGGCGGTCAGCGAGATCGCACGGCGCTCGAAGAACTCCGTCATCGCCGGCCTGTCCCGCGCGCATCCGGCCGATATCGACCGCTGCGCCGAAGCCGTGAAATTTGCAAAACGCGGCCGCGTCCACACCGTGATCGCGACCTCGCCGCTGCATATGCGCGTGAAACTGAACAAGACCCCGGAGCAGGTGATCGAGACCTCGGTTGCCATGGTCGCGCGCGCCCGCAACCAGATCGACGACGTCGAATGGTCGGCCGAGGACGGCACCCGCAGCGAGATGGATTTTCTCTGCCGCATCGTGGAAGCGGTCATCAAGGCGGGCGCCACCACGGTGAACATCCCCGACACTGTCGGCTACACGGTGCCGGAGGAATACACCCACTTCATGAAGACCTTGATCGAGCGCGTGCCGAACTCGGATAAAGCGGTGTTCTCGGTCCATTGCCATAACGACCTCGGCATGGCCGTGGCGAACTCGCTGGCCGGCATCGTCGGCGGCGCGCGTCAGGTCGAGTGCACCGTCAACGGCATCGGCGAGCGCGCCGGCAATGCCGCGCTCGAAGAGATCGTGATGGCGATCAACGTGCGCAACGACAAATTTCCGTACTGGAACAAGATCGACACCACGCAGCTGACCCGCGCCTCCAAGGTCGTGTCGGCCGCGACCTCGTTTCCGGTGCAGTACAACAAGGCCATCGTCGGCCGGAACGCTTTCGCGCATGAGAGCGGCATCCACCAGGACGGCGTGCTGAAGGACGCCTCGACCTACGAGATCATGCGGCCCGAGATGGTCGGCCTGAAGCAGTCCTCGCTGGTGCTGGGCAAGCACTCCGGCCGCCATGCCTTCGTGCACAAGCTGGAGGAGATGGGCTACAAGCTCGGCCAGAACCAGCTGGAAGATGCGTTCACGCGGATGAAGGCGCTCGCCGACCGCAAGAAGGACATCTACGACGAGGACATCGAGGCGCTGGTCGACGAGGAGATGGCGGCCTCGCACGACCGCATCAAGCTGACCTCGCTGACCGTGATCGCCGGCACCCATGGCCCGCAGCGCGCGACCATGAAGCTGGACGTCGACGGCCAGATCAAGATCGAGGAGGCCGAGGGCAACGGACCGGTCGACGCCGTGTTCAACTGCATCAAGCGCCTGGTGCCGCACGAGGCCAAGCTCGAGCTGTATCAGGTCCATGCGGTGACCGAAGGCACCGACGCGCAGGCGGAAGTCTCGGTGCGCCTGTCGCAGGACGGCCGCTCGATGACGGCTCGCGCGGCGGATCCCGACACGCTGGTGGCTTCCGCGAAAGCGTATCTCGGTGCGCTCAACAAGATCGTCATGAAGCGCCAGCGCGACACGGTGACGACGGCGGCGGCGAGCTGACGAACGCTGCTGCGCGTGGGCTTCGCTTCTCCCGCTTGGCTTGCGGGAGAGGCCGACGCGAGCGAAGCGCGCGGCGGGTGAGGATTCCTCACAGGGAATGTCCCATTGTGGAGACATCCTCTTCCCAATCCTCTCCGGCAAGCGGAAGAGGGGGCGCAGCATCATTCACGATGAATAGCTGCCCTGCTAACGGCCAATAGCGGCTCGCTCTCCCAGCCGCTATTGATGCAGCCGGCTCAAGATCGGCCGCCCGCGGGCGGCCCAAAATAACAACAGGGAGAGATTATGCGCAGCTTTGCGATCGCCGCGTCCATTGCGGCACTGGCACTTGGTCTGAGTCTTGGCTTGACCGGGCCGACATCGGCCCAATCGCCGATCATCATCAAGTTCAGCCACGTGGTCGCGACCGACACGCCGAAGGGCAAGGCGTCGGAGAAGTTCAAAGAGCTTGCCGAGAAATACACGAACGGCAGGGTCAAGGTCGAGGTCTACCCGAACTCGACGCTCTACAAGGACAAGGAAGAGCTCGAGGCGCTCCAACTCGGCAGCGTGCAGATGCTGGCACCGTCCAACTCCAAATTCGGCCCGCTCGGCATCCGCGAATTCGAGGTGTTCGATCTGCCCTACATCCTTCCCGACCTGAAGACGCTGCGGAAGGTGACGGAAGGCCCGCTCGGCGCCAAGCTGCTCAAGCTGCTCGAGCCCAAGGGCATCACCGGCCTTGCCTATTGGGACAACGGCTTCAAGCAGATGAGCGCCAACAAGAAGCTGATCGCTCCCGCCGATTACCAGGGCGTCAAGTTCCGCATTCAATCCTCGCGCGTGCTCCAGGCCCAGTTCAAGGCGCTCGGCTCGCTGCCGCAGGTGATGGCGTTCTCGGAAGTCTACCAGGCGCTCCAGACCGGCGTCGTCGACGGCCAGGAGAACACCTGGTCGAACATCTATACCCAGAAGATGCACGAGGTGCAGAAGTACATCACCGAAACCAATCACGGCTACATCGGCTACGTCGTGATCGTGAACAAGAAGTTCTGGGACGATCTGCCGGCCGACATCCGCGAGCAACTGTCGAAGGCGATGAAGGAGGCGACCGACTTCAACAACGCGCAGTCGCAGAAGGAGAACGACGACGCGCTCGCCGAGATCAAGAAGAGCGGCAAGAGCGAGATCATCAAGCTGACGCCGGAGCAGGATGCCGCGATGCGCAAGGCGATGGAGCCGGTCTACAAGGATGCCGCGAGCCGTGTCGGCCAGCCGCTGATCGACGAGTTCCAGAAGGAAGCCAAGAGCGCGACCAACTAAGAGCGCGACGAACGAGCCGCGCGGCAAACCAAGTGGCGTCATGCACGGATAGATCATGCATGAACAAAGGGCTTTCCGTGCCGGCACGGAAGCCCTTTTGTTGCAAATCGTTTCAATGTGCATCTGAACGGACATTCACGGTAGTTACATCTCCGTAAGAACGGGCTCCCTGTCCAAGTTGTAAGTTGCGCGTCAGCCGCTCGGCGCTCATCCTCACGCCCATCCTTCCAGAGGAGGTCCGCCATGAGGAAGTTCACCGTCGCCGCCATCGCCGCGCTCAGCATCGCCGGCTCGGGCGCGGTCTATGCCCAATATCATCATCCGTGGATGGAGCACTTCCGCCACATCCGCATGAACCCGGAAGACCGCGCCGCCTTCGTCGACGCGCGGATCGCCGCCGTCCATGCCGGGCTGAAGCTCAACGCCGATCAGGAGAAGCTGTGGCCGCCCGTCGAGGCCGCCGTGCGCGATTTCGCCAAGCTGCGCATCGACCGCGCCAACGCGCGGATGAATGCCGGCCCTGGCGACGCTGACAAGCCGGACGATCCGATCGCCCGCCTGCGCCAGCGCGCCGAGGACATGGGCGCCAGTTCCGCGGCCCTGAAGAAGATCGCCGACGCCGCCGATCCGCTCTACAAGACGCTCGACGAGGGCCAGAAGCGGCGCCTCGCCGTGCTGACCCGTCACCGCGGCCCGTTCGGCGGCGGCGAGGACGGCCCGCCCCGGCACTTCATGGAACGGGGCATGGACCGGATGATGGAGCGCGGCATGGAGCACTTCCACCGTGACCGGTTCGACCGCGATAGCGGTTCGGACCGAGACCGCGAGGGCCGGCTCTGAGCCAGCGCGGATTTTACGGGGATCAACCTTGGCGAAGCCGCTGGAATCCAGCGGCTTTTCGCTTTTTGGGGACTGTGGAAGAACCTTGGAAAACCTTCGCGACATCGCTTGCCAGACCCGGATCGCTTTGCTAAACGACCGGCCTCGCAAGGCATTTGACCGCCTTTCGGGCGCATAGCTCAGTTGGTAGAGCAGCTGACTCTTAATCAGCGGGTCCCAGGTTCGAGCCCTGGTGCGCCCACCATTTTAAGGCGTTGGCCCGCAAGGGCGCCGGCCCTCGCCGTCGCCGCCCCGAGCAGTCTCCCCCGGCCTTCGGTGCTTTCGAACGGAGCTCGCTCGCTCTCGCGAACGGCTGACACGCGCCCGCGCAGACCCGCTCTTCGAGCGGTCTTTGGCGGGCAGGTAATCCCCTCCGCTCGGGTCACCCCTGGCACTTGCTACCCCCGGTTTCGCCGACGGGCAGGGACGCAGGCGCGGAGTGCGCGCTGCACCAACAAGTTGAAGAAGTCACCGAACAATGCGCGCAAGATGCCGCCTAGCGAGACGGCGGTCGAGGGCTGTGCGGCAAGTATCGCCGCAAAGGCATCCTGCAAAATCTGGTCGTTGAACCCGAGTTGGACCGAGAGGGGACGGCCACCGGGTTCTATCTCGTGACCATCGGCGAGGGCAGGCGGCTTGCCCAGCTGCTCGCGGGTGATGTTCTGCTTCGCAGTTTAGTCTGTAAAACTCTCAATTTTATGAGACCCGCCGGTTGATTCGAGAGCCATTCTCATCCGACGACCGCGTTGCCAAGCTCCCGTTCATTTGCCAATCTCTGCCCCTGAACGGGAGCACCAAGCCGACGAAGCAAGAAAAGAACTGATTTGATGATTCTAAGTACGCATGCAATCGTCGGTGGTGCGATCGCCAGTCTGATTCCATCGCATCCGGTGTTGGCGGCGCTCGCCGGCTTTGCCAGCCATTTTGCAATTGATGCTATCCCGCACTGGGACTACCCCCTTCGCTCAATTAACCTAGGACGAGGCGCTAACAATCGCCGTCTGTCCTTGTGTAAAGCGACGGTGATCGATTTCGCAATCATCGGAATAGACGCGTGCGCCGGGTTCGGCTTTGCGCTTTGGATGTTTGCAGCGGAAGGATCGATTTTGACGATTGCAATCGGCGCCTTCACTGCGATGTTGCCGGACGCGTTGCAATTCATCCACACGCTGTACCCTCGTGGTCTAGTTCACGCGATCCAACGCTTTCATTGGTGGATACACTCCAAGCGTGCGTTGACTGGGGTATTTGGCATCGGCTCGCAGGTCGCATTCGCCGCGACGATTGCTTTACTTGCGAGAAGCGCTCAGTGAGTGCCGAGTTCTGCGGCCGCGAATTGCGTTTCGTGACCTCAATCGGTCTTGGTCAGTCGAGCAGACACGAAAGACCATCCTCCCGCTTTTAGTGTGGGTTATCGGACTTACCCTCACGAGCTTGACCGCCACTCGAGCTGGCGTTCCTCGTCTGATGAGGATCGCCGATCAGCATGGGTTATCGTCGAATGTCTTGGTCCCGAGCGCCGGACTTTTCGTCGCCATCGCCGTCGGGTACGCGCCTATTGCACTAGTCGGCATAGCGACAAATGCGAGCGCTCACATCGTTATAGCATCTCATTTCTGCCGACGGAGGAGGCCTTAGGGCAGCGTACTGTCTGAAGCTACAGCGCGGATCCGGACCTTTTGTTTTCCAAGAACCGATGCGATTGGGTAATCGTAATACTTGTCCAGGCCGATCGCCACCAGAATGCAAACTGGTACTAGCGCAAAGAGGTAACAAGACGCTGTCTGCTCAAGATGAGTGGCCTTTAGAAGGCCGACCGTCGACATGAGAATTGGAACGTGAACGATATAGAGTGGATACGACAGGCGGCCTAGCACACCAAGAAGACGCTGCTTTTGTGGGAGATGGTAAGCGACAGACAGACACATAAGGAGTGGAAAGATAAGGACGATCGAAACAGCATCGAACACAGAACTTCGGATCGGAAGGCAAAAGACGGTGGCGAGCAGAAGGATGATTGGCCAAAGTAGAAATGTGGATAGGAATGGTTTGGGGCGATAATACCAAACAAGGACGCCGGTAAAGAAACCGAATAGGGTGCGAACAGCACCTCCAAAAAAAGTCGTCCACGTAGCCCCGAGATCGGCGGTACCGCTATTGAGGATCACTAGGGTAAGTAGTCCGCCAGTGACAGCAGTGATCGTCCAAACGCACTTTGCATCTAGCCGGGATATCAACGCCGCCCAAAGCACGTTTACGGCGATTTCAAATGACAATGACCACATCGGGGTGTTGGTGGGAAATGTCGTATCTGTAGGAGCCTGACTTACCCAGGGCTTAGGCAGCAAAGCCGCGTTGAAGGCTGTCCCGGCGAGAATGTCAGACAGTGCGTACTGCGAATATGTCTGCATCGCCAATCGAAGCAAGAAATAACCAGTTCCCAACAAGAGCCCTAACAGGCTAAGCGGCAACAACCTCTTCATGCGAATTAGAAGGAATTTGGCGACTGTTAGTCTGCGAGACTGAAGACGCTTCGCATAGGAGTGCGAAAGCACAAACCCGCTAAGCATGAAGAAGAAGTCCACCGCCAGATAACCATGAGGTGCCAACTGCGGTGCACCGACGATCGAAAGGTGAAAGAGCAGGACGCCAATGGCGGCGAAGCCCCGAAGTGCGTCTAGGACTTCAAACCTCTCTTCTGTCAATTGATACCTCGATATTCTGGCCGACTATGTACTCGTGAAAAATTACCGGCATCAGGCGATAGGCGCGGCGTGATGGCCAACGCCGGCCTCGAGACTGCAGCTTGAAATTCCGGTAGAATGCATTCGCTCTCTCGAAGAGGCTAGGCGATATCGTAGGCGCTCGATGCACAAAATTGAGCCACTCCTCGGCGGTGGTCCAGCCATCCCGCCGCCGCCCATAACGAGCAGCCCTTCTTCTTTCGCCGGACCGCATAATGATTGCGCATCGATAGGGATTTCCGTCGGCTTCTTGCGGAGCTACTGTAGACTTGTCGGAATTGATGTGCTCGGAGCTTGTCAAATTCGCTGTTATTACCGACAACGAAACAGTCGAATTGGCAGGCTTGCTGCTTTGCAGAGGCCTCCAAACTTTCATGGACGCAGAGGTCCGAGCTGTTCTTGAACAGTCGAACCTACGCTGACGGCGAAACGCGTTCTACTCGTCGTTGGCTCGGCCGCCAGTTCTCTGTCGCATCTTTGGGAGTTACATCGATCATGCTGGTGTTTTTTCTCGAGGTGCGGTTCACTACGTTGATTTAAGGGATGATCCTTTTGAACATGTCACTCTGATGGCTGATAGCACTGACTGTGAGCGGTTTGATGCGGTCGTTCTGGGAGCTGGAATTAGCGGCCTGGTTGCTGCCTCAATTTTACAGCGTCAAGGCGCGCGGAGCGTGCTCGTCATCGATGAATATTCTTGGCTCGGCGGCAATCACATCGACTGCAAAATCGGAGACTATACCTTCGATGTGGGCAGCTACATCTTCCAAGACGACTCGCCTCTGTTGGCGCACTTTCCGGAGCTGCTGTCGCTCTATATCCCGATCAGTCCATCGTGGGGCCGTCTGACACCACAAGGATTTGTGACTCACTACCCGCTGTCCATCGCAGATGATCTGCTGCGAGCTGGTCCGATCGAATGGATTTTGATTTTGGGCTCCGTTGTCGCGGCCCGTCTGTCTCGTCGCCACATTCGCAGTGCGGAAGACTTCGCGACTTTCTGGATTGGCGCGCGGATGTTGATGCGCTCGGGCCTTGGCTACTATTTGGATCGATTTTATGGTTTCCCAGCCGACAAAGTAGACGCAAAGTTCGCGGAGAAGAGAATGCTCTGGATCCAGGAGCACGCACGTCTCCGCAATGTCCTTCGGCGATGCGTTTCGTCCGCTCCCCCGTCGCCGCCCAATCAACAACTCGCTCGACCGCGCGAGGGGTTTTCATATCTCTATCACAAGGCAAGGGAGCGGCTCGAGGCTCAGGGCGCGCGCTTTCTGTTGGGCGTGAAGATGGGCCGCCTTGAGAGCCATGATGGAAGGTTTTCGATAGCCGTGGGAGACCGCCGGATTGTCGCGGAGCGTCTGGTGTCGACCATCCCTCTATTTCAGATTCAGGCCCTATGCGGTCTAGAGGCGCAACGAGAGCTTAAAACGGTTACTTTGATGAGCCTCTTTTACAGCTATTCGGGTCAACGTGGATTCAAGCAATCGATCTTGTATAACTTTTCGAGCAAGGGCGCGTGGAAACGCCTCACGATGCACTCCGATTTCTACGGCAAATGCGGCGGACGCGAATTCTTCTCAGTAGAACTCAATGCTGAGCATGTTGCTCAGGACGCAGGCGCGGCTGACCGCGATTTCAGAGAGCATACAAGAGCCAATCGACTGTTTTCGGGTGACCTTCGCCTGGAGGGCTCTCACCTGCTTTCTAACGCATATCCGATTTATACTGAGAACGCTGATGAGAACGCCAAGCATGCGATGGCCGTCCTGGCTAAACTCGGAATTGAGTCCATCGGACGCCAAGGCAGCTTTGACTATCAACCAACGGCTCGGGATTCGACCTTGAAGGCGGAAGCCGCACTTCGGCGCTGATCGGCTGAGAGTTCCAGCTAGGGCTGGTTCAGACGACCAGAGGAGTGGTCAGCCGCAGGTTCATGAGCCATTTTTCTGATGCTTCCCATTAGACCGCGCAGACGACCGCAATTGCTGCAAAAGACCGGCGCGCTATCGAGCGCACCCTCGGCGCGTTGAAATGTGACGGCCAGAGTTTCGCATTGAGCGCAAACGGCCTCGAAGATCGCCGGACCTATAGAGGTTGGAGGATATGCGCTCATCTCTGTTCTCCGATCCTCGTGCAGTCCCATCGAATACCGTTCGAAGCGCCGAGTCAGTAAGCTCCATCCTCGAACAAGGCCGGTAGTGTTGCGAGCATGATCTTGGTGTCGAGTACTAGGGACCAGTTTCGGGCGTAATAGGTGTCACACGCCACGCGCCTGCCATACGTGGTGGTACTGCGACCGCTCACTTGCCAGAGCCCGGTAATACCTGGCCGGCACGCAAGGTAGGCACCGACATTGTGCCCATAGCGAACCAATTCTTCTTCGGTCACCGGCCGCGGTCCGACGATGCTCATATCGCCGCGTAAAACGTTAAACAATTGGGGTAATTCGTCGAGGCTGGATTTCCGCATCAATGTGCCGATGGCCGTTACGCGAGGATCGCAACGCAGTTTGCGAGCGGCGTTCCATTCAGCAGCGGCGGCAGCATCAGAGTCCAATAATCGCTGGAGTCGTTCGGCCGCGTCCGGGACCATAGTTCGAAATTTTAAGCAAGCGAAAGTCTCGCCATTGAAACCGACCCGCCGGTGGCGGAAAAGTGCTGGACCTGGCGAAGAAAGTACCGTGGCTGTGTAGCAGATCAAGAATAGGGGGGATAACAGCAGCACACCGAAACTTGCTAGTATAACGTCCAGCACTCTTTTCGTTGCTGAACCTGTGGGGCACTTCACCGTTTGCGCCGGATGAGACGTCTCGCCGATAAAAGACAGCTTGCCGCGAGTATCGACCAAATCGGCCATTGCGGTACTCCATCAAGCAGAACTTATGAACTCTTGAAAATAGACAGCTCGAGATTTTCTTCCTCGTGTTGTGCAATGCGAAGCTTGCGGCTGCCGATCGGTTAACGCAAGGTTAAAGTTTTAGCAGCAGCAGCGTCTTTTTTAGCTTGAGGTTGTGACCAGTGTTTCGGCGCTGTGGGCTATTTCGTGTAGTAGGCGTAGCGCCGATCGGAATAGCCCTCGAAGCGACGCATAAACGTCTCGTCAGTCTTGTTCAGCACCGCGCCAACCAGTCGCTCCGAAAGCAGAGGCGATGAACGAACGGCTTTGAGGACCTCATCGGTCGAGTTGCCCCATTCCACCACCATGATAAATGCGTCGAACAGCCCCGCGACCGCCTTTACGTCAACGATCGGTAGGATCGGCGGCAGATCGCATAGGATATAGTCGTAGTCTTGGCGGGCCCTTTCCAGTTCTTTCCTGATCGAAGGCGCACTGAGAACGTCGGAGCTGTTCGAGGGCCTCGCGGTAGCGGAGGACGGTATGACATCGAATTTGAAGTTGGGATCAGGGATAGCGACGTCGGCCACTGCCAAGCCCTCTGCGGCCATCCTCTGCAACCCGCGTTCATCGATATAACCAAGCGTTTGCGACAGAGCGGGACTGCGCAAGTCGGAGTCAATAACGAGTGTGCGCGCTCCGGTCTTTGCCAGGAAAGCTGCAACCGCAGCCGCGACCGTCGTCTTGCCCTCGCCGGGGAGCGCTGAAGTGACGCCAATGATTTTGGCGCCGCCGGGATAAAGGTCAATCGCAACCTTGATATAGCGCAGCGCCTCAGCGGTAGCCGAGAAAGGAGGCGCGTCGTTGATTTGGCGAAACGCTGAAGGTCTACCGCGTAATCTGGCTTTGAGTCTGGATAGCTGAGGAAAAGCGGCGAGGCAACTCGTCCCCAACAGCGTTTCAAGCTGATCACGCGTATGGACCCGACGATGCATGAACTGCTCGCGGGCTATTGCGCTCAGTGCACCAAGTCCCAATCCGCACATGACGGCAAAGGCCATAGTGATCGCTACTTTGGGCGAGCTTGGCTTGCGCGGAGCCGAGGCCTCCGTCACTACGCGAGCCTCGGTCGACGGGAATGATTGCTGTTGAACCGATTGCGTAAACCGCGACAAAAAGGCTTCGTAAATTCCGCGATATGTGTTTGCTCCAGTCTCCAGTTCGCGGAGTCTGACCTGCGCCTGTCGCGTTGATCCGGACTGTTGGAAGATCTCGATCATTCGCTTATCGATGGCCTCTTCCTGGGATTTCGCGATCTGCAGCTCGCTTTTATAGCTCTCCGCGATACGCGAAATCTCGTCCCAAATCGAACGCTGCAGCGCCGCCATCTCAGAGCGAAGATTTCTCACTGCCTCGTGGTCGACACCGTACCGGGTGCTCCATTCGGATTGCCTGTTTTGATTCTCGAGGAACTTCTGCCGAAGCTTGGTGATGACCTGGCTGTTGAGGGCGTCCGTGACAACCGGATCGGGAATGGTGAAATTTTCCTTCTCTGGACGCTGTTCAAGTATGAGCTGTATCCGATCGAGCTTGGCCCGCGCTTGGCTGGTATCAGCGCGGGCTTTTGCAAGCGCCACGCCGAGCTGGTCGAGCTCGACGTCGCTCGCGAGCTTTCCTTCCACTCCGATGATAATGCCGTTCTCGGCCTTGAAATCTTGAACCGCCTTGTAGGCTCTGCTGGCCTGTTGGCGAAGCTCGCTGATCCGCTCTTCAAGCCAAACGCTAGCGCGACGCGTGGCCTCATACTTGGCCTCCAGCCGATATTCGATATAGGCCTCGGCAAAGGCGTTGGCAATTCGCGCAGCCTTATCTGGATCTAAGGAGGTATAGGCAATCTCTTCGACATAGCTGCGGCCCAATCTCGTAACTCGCAAATTGTCGCTGAGGGTTGCGAGTGCTCGACGCTCAAGCTCGGCAGAGGAGAGGCGCTCATCAGACTTCGTAGCCAGTCCAAATAGTCCGGCAGCGCGGCCAAGGAGTCCGTGCCCAGATCCGACGAACTCCGGGTCCTCGGTGAGATGCAATTGGCGTATGACGGACTTGCCGACCTTTTCCGATTTTGTGGTTTCAATCTCGCTTTCGACGATCGAGTCGTCTACTCCGCGGGTTTCCTGTGAGGTTTCGGACTGGGGCGAGGTGATACCTTTGGTGTCCACGAACATATCGGTCTGTGCGGTGAATTTGCGCGGAGCGAGTCCAACATAGGTGGCTCCAAGCGCCGATGACAAAACCGTCACAAAAGCGATGAGACGCCACTCGCGACGGAGGAAGTCCCGCAAGTGGAGCAACGACTTCGTCTGGGCATCCAAGCCGCTGTCTGCTAGGCTAACGAGGGGCCGAAGGTCGCCGGCAATGTTCATCGCGCTGCTGCCCTCACTCAATTGAAATTATATCCTCAAATGAGACCTGCTTGCAGAAATGGGGCCGAGTGCAAGCCCATTTAGGGGTAGCTCTGTACAAGCCAGTATTGCTGATCAACTCGCGCGTTCGGAGCACAAAGAAAGTGCAGCATTGCCTGCTGCTTGATCAATGCGGTGCCGGCTGCAGCGAACCCGTGCCTGCGAATGCTTCGCCAGCAGACCGCGATCGTCAGCCTAGGGCGGGTCCAACACAGACTGATGACGCCCCCCATGATGGTGCGGCTACAAAGACGGGCCAATTATCCCCTCAAGTGGCGGCCCTTTGGCGGCGAAACGAGGATTGGTCCCGCAGGTTCTGTCCAGCAAGATCGCGTTGCGCGAGAAGGGCGTCGATGTGGGCTCGCATCTTCCGGACGAATTGCTCGCGGTTGAAATGCGCGGCATGTGCAACGATGGCCTCGGAGTCGAATTCCATAGTGGAAAGTCGACTAACGGCGTCCGCGATCGCACCGACGGTTTGCTCATGGAAGAAAACGCCGGTCAGGTCGCTTGCGACAGTCTCCGTCGCGCCCCCGCGTCCAAAGGCAACAACGGGGCGGCCGCTCGCCATGGCTTCGACGGGAACCATTCCGAAATCCTCCTCACCGGGAAAAATCAACGCGCGGCAGCGCGCGTAGTGATGCTTGAGGATTGCAAACGGCTGCGGTCCGAGTACTGAGACTGTCGGACCGGCAAGGCGGCAGACCTCAGGAAGCATTTCACCGCCGCCTATTACGACCAAGTTCAGCTTCATTTCATTAAAGGCGCGTACCGCAAGATCGGGCCGCTTATAGGAGACGAGCTCGCCGGCCATCAGGTAGTAGTCCGCCAGTTCGGAGCATGGCACCGGTGAGAACGCCTTGGTATCGATGGGAGGGTGGATAATGGTGGAATCGCTGCCATAGTAGCGACGGATACGCGCTGCAACCGTTGCGGAATTTGCAACGAAGCTGTCGACGCGGGCGGCTGAGGAGACGTCCCAAAGCCTCAAGTAATGCGCAAGTGGCGGTATCGCCAACCGAGTGAGGAAACCTGCAGTCTCCCGATAGTCGTGGAACATGTTCCAGATGTAGCGCATCGGTGTGTGACAATAGCAGACGTGTAACGCGCCGGGCGGCGCTATGACGCCCTTTGCAGGCCCCGACTCGCTGCTGATGATCAGGTCATATGTCCGCAGATCGAGCTGCTCCAGCGCCATCGGCATCAGAGGCAGGTAGGACTTGTACATTTGCCGCGCGCGCGGAAGCCTGTTTATGAATGTCGAAGCAACGCGGTGCTTGCGAATAGTCTCCGAGACCATCTCCGGAACATAGACGTGTGTATAGATGTCTGCGCCCGGATACATTTCGCACAGCGCTTCAACGACTTTCTCGCCGCCGCGCATTCCAACGAGCCAATAGTGTACGATGGCAACTTTCATGGCGTCACTTCATGCAAGCAAGATAAATCGGCTGCTCGCCGTCGCGAAGAACTCGTAGAACTCAGGGGGGAGCATCGCGGGGCCTGGAGGGCAGCCCTCGGGTGGGCCTGCGTCGCGTGCGAATACGTGAACATAGTCGATGAGCAGTGTGGAGGGATTGGGGGTCTGGTCGATCGGCCACCCTCCACCGAGCGCAAGATTCACAAGAGGATAGAGCGGGCCGTCGAGCTCGGGAGGAGTTGGCTGCGTCCATACCGGCTTGCGATCCAAGAAGAACACAATAGCCTGCGGCGAGATGTCGACGCCGAAGGTGTGAAACTCGTTAACGAGAGTATCGGCGGGTATATCGATCCTCTGAGCCTGGCCGCGCGTCTTCTGCGGATCCTTGTACCAGATGTGCGTCGCGGCTTGATAAGCAGACGGAAATTGCCCGTAGTATTCGATGACGTCGATTTCGACATTGCCCTCGGCCATCGCCGCCGGCTTCAAGGCGGCAAGCCAGAATGCCGGCCAAGTGCCGCGGCCTGCAGGCATCTTCATTCGTGCTTCGAAATAGCCGTAGCGCGTTCCGGTCCCTGCGCCAGACGCATCGGCGGCGGCCAGAAGTCCTGACGTCCACCGGCCGTTTTGATCCTTCGAAGCGGTGATGGAAAGAATTCCATTCTCAACCTTGAACGGCCCTTTCGGTCCGGGGTTTGCGAATGTAGCGTCGCCAAAATCGCCAGCCCACGGCGTGTGCGCCGTCCACCGCGCGGGGCCGATGCGGTTGGCCGAAGCACGGAGCTCGTCGAACTCCTCGAGCAATACGGGGCGGAATTCGCATGACTGTGACGGCTCGGCTGCCAATACACAACGGATGGAAACACCGAGGGCAAGGAGGGCGCCGCCTCCTGCAAGCATACTGCCATTCATGTGACAGGCTCCGTTTGATGGTGGCCGCGGATATCACCAGCAGATGCGCTAATTCCGGTCATGAATTACACGGCCTTCAAACTTTTTGTGAGTCGGATTCCAAAGCCGTACAGCGAGGCCACGTAGACTGCGCTGCCAAATAGCGAGACCGTCCCCAGCTCCAACAGAGCAGGGATACGTGTCCAAGTAAGCGTGTGTCTCAAGGCAATAACCAAAATGGTCATGACTGCGCATGCAGCGGCCACTTGCCAGAGCTTGGCTAGTTCCGAAGCCGCACTGGTGCCGACAAGTTGTCGGGCGGCGAGAAGTGAAAGGACAAACAAGATGAAGGAGACCAGGCCGCGCGCGGCGATGACCCCGATCAGCGAGTAAAAATATAGACCAAGAGACATCAGAATGACCTTGGAACACAGTTCAACAAAGGTCAGACGAAACACGAAACTGGTCTGGTTGGTCGCAAGCGCTAGAGAATGCAGAGGCTGATAGAAGGCGCTGAGAACGGTCGAGAGAGCAAGCCACCGCAGATAGAGGCCGGCATCGTGCCATTGCGGGCCCAACAGGACGTCGGCGATCAGATCAGATGTCAGAGACATCCCGATGCAGGTTGGTGCTGCGAGGAGCATGGTAAAGCGGGATGCCTTTGAATATGCGTTACGGAGTCGGTCCACGCTTTGATTGATCTGTGCTAATGCCGCCATGAGAGGCTGCATGGCCGGGCCAATCAGGCTTTGAGTGGGCATGACTGAGAGATCGCTGGCGATCGTGTATTGACCGAGCGCGGCTTTGCTTAATGAGAACCCGAGGAGGATGCGGTCAAATTGCCAGCTCAAGGCAATTAGGATCTGCGCTCCGCTGAGCCAGCCGAGAAAAGTCGAGAATTCCTGAAACTCGGAGAGCGTCAGGCGCGGCCTATAAGGTGCCAACAGGTATGACACCGATGTGGCCCCTATGGCCGCAGACATGCCGCTGGCCACAATTGCCCAATAACCGGCTCCGAGTGACACCAGGGCGATCGCGGTTGCAGCAGCGATGAGCTTGCCGGCGATCTCAGCAACGAACACTTGCCTGAAACTCATGCTGCGGACGTATTCAACCATGCCCGGGCTGTAGAGGCTGCGTGCTAAAGGTCCGATCCCGCTCGCCAGAATCAGCGCGACGAGCCGGGGATCCTTGTAAAGATGTGCAAACGGCCATGCGGCGAGCAACAGCACCGAGCCCAGCACAACGCCCCTGATCATGCTCAAGGTAAATGCTGTATCCAGATGCGACTTCTTCACATGGGGCAGTCGTGTAAGGGCTTGGAGCGTTGGTACCTCGAGCACCATGTCCGCGATCGTAATCAACGTAGCGGCGATTGCCGTAAGCCCAAAGTCGCCAGGTGTCAGAAGCCGAGCCAGAACAAGAAGAGTAAAGAAGTCGATGAGTCGGCCTGACAACCTGGACGAGACCGTCCACGCCGCCCCCAAGATGGTCTTGCGAGTCAGCACGAGCTGCGCCTAGTCCTTCACGACCGTGGCGTGTTGCGGACGTTGCACGCTTATCGCAAACCAGCCCGCATTACGCCGGAAGGTTGCGCACTGAGCCGCGCTACAAATCTGCAGACCCATCGCTATTGCCTTTCGCTGAGAGAGATACTTGCGAGGCTGACTTCATCTTGTCACCTGCGCCTATGATCGTTGCCGCACGTTCTGGCTCAATGCGCCCTCGCAATACATCAGAGAGGCCGCGAATATTTCCTCGCAACCGGCCTCGCCGATCGACAAAGGGTTCAGGCTTCGCGGAACGTGCAAGATTGCTGGCGACATTCCGAAAGATATGGCTCGCGGCCTGACGGGCGGTCATTGTACCTTTACCCACCAAGTAAATTGGATTGACCACCTGGGAGTAGCCAAGCTTGTCTCCGGCAACCCGTCCGCCCTTGACACCCATATGAACACCGCGCGCACGCGCTGATTTGATCAGGCGTCCCCCCCGCTTCGCGAGCGCCGCACCAAAGTCCCTGTCTTCCTGCCAACCGTAGAGTACAAGGCGCTCGTCGAACCTCGTATCGCCGATCGCCGAGGCACGAAAAGCCATATTGCAGCCATATGGACTAAACGGCTCGATCCGTATCGGGGCTTGCGGGCCGCTTTCTGCTGCAAGGATGCTCAGCGCTTCGTCAAAGCTTAATCCCGGCCCGTGAATGCCATCAGCAAGGAGATAGCCCGTAAGCCCGATGACATCCGGCTCGTCGCGAAAAATCATCGCGGCGGCCGCTAACCAGTCCGGATCCGCGACAAAATCATCATCAAAGAAAGCCACGACCTCGGCCGCATTACCCAGGGCAGCGAGGGCAGTATTTCGCTGAGCCGGCAATCCAGGAGGACCAAGGACAACTCGAATCCCCGGCAGGTTCGCCGCTTCGCCGGCGTCCTCCGGCACGACGCTGGAGACGACGACAGACTTAGGCTGCAGCGTCTGATTCCGGAGCAGGTGCGTAAGGGTGGCCGTGACGATTTCAGGGCGGCCTCGTGTTGCTACGGCGACGGCAATGCTCGGTAGGGGCTGCTCTTTCGCTACGCGTGCGCTCAGGGAACGCTTCGGCTCTTGCATGAGCTCGAGATAGCCGGCCGCGGTACTCTCCCATGAGAACAGTCGGAGCCGCTGTCGTCCTCTTCCGACCAGTTCAGTTCTTCGGTCCGCCGAACTTGCGAGCTGTCGAACCTGTCGAACCCATTCGGCAGGATCGTCGGGCGCGGCAAGAAGGGCTGCATCGCCACACACTTCAGCCATGCTGGCGCGATTGGATGAAATAACCGGACATCCGCGGGCCATTGCTTCAATGATGGGAAGTCCAAATCCCTCAGTCCACGACGGAAACAGCAAGCACAAGGCTCGTTCCATTAAATACGCGAGATCGTCATCCGTAACGTAGCCGAGCAGTTTTACCCCTTGCGCGCTGGTCAGGCTCTCGGGGGTATAAATATCCGCGCCTCCTCCTGCAATAATCACGCTGAGATTCATCGCTGCAAGTTCCGGTGCGATTTTGAGAACGAGCTGCAGATTTTTGTGGGACGCGCGCGATCCCAGCGCCAATACAAAACGTCCGTCGGGCACGGACGAGGGGGCGATGTGGGCGCGCCTTGGCTCCCAAGCCAATGCGTGTTCGTGGCCGTTTGGAAGGACCGCAATGTCGGCGGCGCGCACGGGAAGGTGACAAGCAATTTGGCGGGCTGAGGCGGCCGAGACGGTCGCAATCCTGGCAGCGCGCTTCGCCAGCAACGGCTGCAGGGTTCGGTACGTCATGCGAAACAGTGAGCGATAGCTCTGCGGCGCAACAAAGACGTTCGCGTCGTGGATACATACGACCTGATCGGACTTGATCGCTGGCGCGGTGTTGCAAAGATTGAGGAGCCGGTCCGGCCATCGCGCCGGAAGTACCACCTGCTCCCAGAGGTGACCGGCAAGCGGCCCGGCGGTTAGGAGGGGGATCGACTGGAATCCCGGATCGGCGGCATCAGCTGGAGCAATGATCGCCGCCGCTTTGCCCCGCCTGGCGAGTCCTCTATTCATGGCGGCACTGACGTTATGGGCGTATCGCTGAACACCCGTTAGCGGTTGAGTCAAGAACCGGCCATTTATTCCGAATCCGGCGGACGAGTTCATGCGTTGGCTCCTGACGCGGGGGAAGACGCGAGCAGGACGGGTGCACGCTGATCACGGGGGGAGGAGCACGCAAGCCCGGCAAGAGCGTAAAACAGCAGGCCTTGCTCCACGGTCGGAGCAGCCAAAGTGTCTCCTATCATGAGCGCCAGGCAGGCGGTCCGGGCTGCAATGCAAGCGTCCGCCTCAATCGTATGGGGCGCGTTTCGTTGCCCAAACAGAGCTGTCGCCACGAAAAGCAAATAGAAGACCGTTCCGGGGATTCCGACGTTTGAGAGGAGTGCGATCGGAAGGCTCGAGGTGCGCACGGTGCCCAACCCAACACCCAATCCGAGAGAATCAAAGAAGTTCTGCATCGCATAGGTATTCCAGGAGCTACGCTCGATAGCTGAAGTCGAAGACGACTTGTTGAGGATGAGCGTGTCCGCGTAGCGCTGCACGATTTCCGAGGTTCTCTCATCGAGAAGCACAGCTAGGATCAATGTGATCAGAAGGACAGGGGCGCATATTGCAGCCGCCGAACTGAAAGGGCGAGTAGGGTCAAAGCCAGTGCGCCACAGCATCGAGATGTATAGGATCAAGAGCACCAACGGAGCGCTCGCGAGCCCGGTAGAAGACGTAGATAGGATTACGAGAGCGAATGAGGCGACAGCCAGAAGGCCGGTCAAGGCGATGTTGCGGCCGAAGAGAAAGAGCGTACCCGTGAATGCGAGGGCACCCAGTGTCGCGCGCGCAAAGGCGGATGCTTCCGGGTAAGAACCGACGATGCGCTTTGCGCCGTTCACCTCATCGTCGAAGTGCATGGCGTACTGAGCATTACGCATGAAACTGAGAAGAGCCTGCGTCCCGGTAGCGTGCGTGCCGATGTCCAGCAACGCTAGCAGGACGTTGCCCGCCGAGTAGCTCAGCAGCGCGGCGACAATGGTCCGAAAGCCGCCGAGGCTCGAACCGGTCGCAACTGTCATGCCAAAACAGGCGAGATTGGCTATCATGTAAATGGATTGCGTAAAATTGCTTGACACTGGGCCAAGAGGGACGGTTGACCCGGTGTTGGCATATTCCGACGCTCCCAACGGAACAATCGGCGTTCCCCCAGCCAGCAGCCGCGGAAGCAGGACGGCTGAGCCAACTCCATAAACAACCAAGCATAACAGCCAAAAGCCGGGCTGGCCGAAGCTCACGGCCCTGATTGCCGCCGCGGCCACGTTCCGCTGGGCAAGCACCGTTGCAAGCACAAAAACCAGAAACAGGTGAGCTGGTTGTATGTTCGCACCGCCGACGAGAATGGCGGCGGCAGCTCCGAATAGCGTTGTGCAGATGAGCACGCTGAACGTGGCTCGCTGGCCGAGAGGCAGGCAAAGCAAACCGAGCAGGATGGTCAACACTCCGATCGGTTCTACACTCATTGCGCGCTAACCTCGATAGTCCTGACTGCTTCCCATGACGTCCTCGGTAATCAAATCGTGCTCTGGTCAGATCGATGTTGCAGACTCGCTGAGTCATTTTTCAATTTGTGACAACCTTCATCATGGGCGCGCTATCACCGCTCGCACTGAGTGCACGGAATCGAGCATAGGCAGGAGAGCATGCTTTAGGATGGGAAATTCCCGAGCTATCGCGCCTTCGCGCCACAATTCGGCTCGGAGCGATGCCAATCTGCTAAACGTCGGTTCAGCTTGACGTGGGCCAAACACGTTCAGGACATCTGGCCGGCCAAAGTCCACCGATCGGCCGGGAAGGTCGAGGCAACGCAACACTCCGGCGGTCGGCCGTGTGATGGCCTTCTTCAGGCGAAGCCAAGCCAACTCGGCATCCGCCGATGCTTTGGCTGCGCCTTCGATCGAAAGCTCATCGATGTAAGTCAGTGTTCCCGAGAGGAGATCGTTTCTGTGGCTTGGATCAATGAACCCGTACCGGATGTCGCCGCAGTTGGCCGCAACTTCGTCCCCTCCGCCTTCCGTGAACAACCGAACTGAAGGAATCGCCGGCTCAAAAAGGCTCTCGATGAGATGCCAGTACCGCAACACGCATGAGTGAACGTCGAGAGGGCTATAGCAATTCCGCTCTACCACTAGGCCAGCGACCTTTTGGAAATGCTCCTCTCCATGTTGTTTGTAGTTCGCCCGCGCGAATTGAATGGTTTCGATATTAAGTGCGGGGAAGGCGCTCGCCAGCAGGCGCTGAGTGCTGCCATAAAGGCCTGTGTCACAAAGTAGTATCCGTGAGGAATCGTTACGAAGCGTTGAAAAGTGGCGCTCGAACAGGGCATTTTGCTGCCGTATGTCGGACAACACCTCTTTAGCGGAATTATCAAAAAGCATTTCGAGAAAGTCACTCGCGACAAACGGCTTGTTCCATCGGTCTGGAAGGCTGTACCGGCGTCCGCCGAGTGCGCTCGCTACGTCTGAAAACGAGCGACCGCGGAATTCACGGGCAATTTCCTCAACCGCTGAAGAACTGCGCGTTAGAATTGCGGCTCGCGCGGCGACCAGTCGCGAAACCATGATATTGTCCCGCCGCATTCCCAGGGGAAGAGAAAGTCTTGCGAGCACCCGCTCGAAGGCTTCCCTAATTCCGACACCCCCTCTGGCGCAGAACAACAACGCAGATCTGTCGTGGGCCTCAACTTCGGCGGCATAAAGCCAAATGCGCAGGCAAAATTGCGTAACGATCGGCCCAAGGACGAAACGTCCAAACGCATAGGCATTTTCCAGAGTCGCCGGCGGTCGTCTTGCAAAGCGGTTCTTGGACGAGAGGGCGACCCTCATCATGGCCAAGGCGCCGTTTGCCTTGCGAAGATGGCCAAGCCAAATCGGGCGAGGTGTATGGATGGCGGTGATGCCATGTGCTGACGCGTTCCTCACATCGGCTCGGACGTCGTCGCCGATATGCAGGATGCGGCTCAACGAGACGCCTTCTGTTTCCGCAACATGAGGAAATAGATCGCCCTGCCGCTTCGTACGTGCACAATCGGCGCTGGTGTAGATCTGGTCGATGAGATCCCGGACGTAAAAGTGACGAATTAGTTCGCGCACATTTTCGGACGACAGCATGGTGTCGCTGACGGCAACGATACGACGACCTGCATAACGCTGCGCGAGCAGAACGTTGGCCAAATGGCGGTTTAGGATAAGCGACGTTTTTTCGACGTTCAGCTCAATCGCCAATCTCGTTGCAACCTCCGAGGTTGGAAGGCCCAACATTTTGAGTTGCCGTCCGATGACGTCCGTCAATCGGACCTCGCCGGATCTACCGACTTCGAGTGCCCTAAATGCCAGCCGCTCCGCTTCAGCTCGCGCGGTCATCAGCAAGGATGGCTCAATCTGCCACCCGCGCGCGGCAAGAGATCTGCTGAATAAATGCTCACCTTGCCTAATGCGTGAGCGAGCGGATCTCGTTGTTCGCAAGAGAAGCGTATCGAAAACATCAGTCGAAATCAGATCGATCGCACCGGAAGAGCTGATGGACGCAGCAAGTTCCTGTGGACTCATAATCGAAAACTCCAAACTGGTGACGACTACCTCACTTCAAAACACCGAATGCCTGCAGTTATGATCTGCACTACAAGGTTCCAAAATTAGCTGTTGCCCATATCAACTGATCCCTTGTAGCATTTTGCGTGCCAATTCAAGTCGACCACGCTGAGTAGCGTTGATGAGAGTTGTGCTGATGTGCTTGGTCGATGTTGAAGACGAGTTGTTTGGGCGAATTTTTTAGAGCAAGACGATGACAGTTTTTGCGAAGCGCGGCCTCTCGGCGCTTGCGTCCCTTGCTAGTCAGGCGGCGAAAAGTCCTTCGCTCCGTAGGATGATGTTTAATGCGATCCGCCTGCAACGTGTTGAGGTTGAGCGCTTTAGCCAAATGGAGGAGATTCGGTTCTTGGCGTATTGCTTCTTGAACCGCCATCAATCCCGATCACAGATACTCCAGGACCTCTGGGTGGGGTACGAGCTTGGCGAGAGGCGCGGAGGCTATTTTGTCGAGTTTGGAGCAACCAATGGAATTTTGAATAGTAACACCTGGCTATTGGAGAAAAAGTACGGCTGGAAAGGCATTGTAGCTGAGCCCAATCCACTCTGGCATTCGGCGCTCATGCAAAATCGCAGTTCGAGCATCGATCGACGCTGTGTCAGCTCAAGCTCGGGTACGAAGGTACGCTTCTTGATAACGGACTCTGTTGATCCGGAGCTGAGCGGCGTCGCCGAGTTCGCTGGTGGCGATCATTTCGCAGAGGTGCGATCGGCGGGCCAGGAAATACAAGTCGAGACTGTGACCCTCAATCAGCTTCTTGTCGATCACGACGCGCCTGCGAAGATCGACTACATGTCCATCGACACCGAAGGCAGCGAATACGACATTCTACGTGCCTTCGACTTCTCGCGGTACGCAATAGATCTTATCTCGGTGGAGCAGAACAGGAAGACCGAGGCGGCAATTGACGCGATTTTGACGAGACACGGATACACACGGGTTTTCAAAGAGTTCTCTCAATGGGATGGCTGGTACGTACGCTCGGGTGCGGGGAGCGACCGAAATGGATCGCGAACAATGGCCGGCCGCGACGCTTGATCGCTCGTCCGCCCTATCCGCCAATGCGCAGCAGTCGATGAGCTGGGGTGTATTGCGATGAACCAGGCGCAAGCGACGCATGTGGGGTGTGTTCGCCATGTCGGCGCTTGAACCCATGGGTGGGGGAAATTCCATCAACGTTGCAATGTTGCTCAGCTGCAGTTCGTTCGAAGGGTTCTTCGGCTGGGTCCTGCATCAGACGCGATCGAGCTATCTTGCGAGCTACCGAAATGACTGGGCGTGGTACTACGCGCGCGGTTTGAAGCAAAATGGCATCAGTCCATTGCTCTACATTCCGTCACTCCGCGAGGCCGGGAGATATGACACGGATCTCGGCATAGCCGTCCGGTTTTTGCCGCTCGACGAATGGTACAATCTGATCGAGCGCATATGGGTGAAGCGGCTGATCCGCCGGACGCGTTGGTCTCTCTATGCCGAGGAACGGCTGAACACGATCGCCTTCATGCAATCCCTTAACCATGCCTTGAGAGAAGACGAGATCGATCTTCTGTACGTTCAAGAGTACTGGAGTGGAAGGTTCGATCATCTGGTAGGGCGAGTCGATGTGCCGGTAGTCGGCGCAGATCACGGCGGGTTGCCGGACCGTGTCGTAAAGCTCTTCAAGCGCCGGGCGTTTTCGAGTGCGGCGCTTTGCTACAGCCAGACCGAACGCGAATGCGACGTCGTCAGGCATTATGGTGGTCGATCCCGACTGCAGCCGAATGGGTGTGACGTCGCCCAATTCTTTCCGGACGCCGCCGCAACGCGGGGCAAGACTATCCTGACAATTGCGCGGTTGACGAACAGGCAAAAGCGGACCAGCGATCTCATTCGGGCTTTAGCCGAACTGCCGGACGAATGGACCTTGGATATCGTGGGCACAGGGCCGGATAGAGACGTTTTGGATAGGCTTGTTGTAAGTCTCGGATTGTCCGGCAGAGTTCGATTTCGCGGGTTTGTCGGTCGATCTGACGTGCGCGAGTTTCTTCGCAATTGCGGAGTTTATGCGATGCCCTCGGCTAACGAGGCGGTCGCTCTCGCAGTACTAGAAGCGATGGCGTGTGGCGCGGCCGTGGTTCTCAGCCGGATCAGAGCATTCGAGCAGCTTGTGACGCCTGGTGTCGATGGCCTTCTGTTCCCTGTCGGCGACGTGAAGGCATTGGCTGCGGCCATCCTTGACGCCTGGAAAAATCGTCAATTGCTTGGTCGGGCCGCCATCGAGACCGTACGAACGCACTATGACGCCAAGGTACTGTATGCTCAGTTGGCGGACAGTTTGCGCAGCTCGGTCGATCGATACCGGCTCCGCGTTGATTGAGCTTTGTCTTCTAATATGCGGCCCTGCTTCATCTGCCGAATTTGATGCGTGACAGTTTAAGCAAGAAGGGATCTCTACAATGAAAGAGCTATACGAAGGGGACGGCTATGGTAAGAACAACCCTACGTGGCACGAGGAAGATGCGCCTTGGAAGGCCGGCCAAATCGAGCGCATAATGAAAAGAAACAACCTGCCGCACGAGCATATATGCGAAATCGGGTGCGGGACCGGTGAGATTCTGTTGAATCTAGAAAGAACGTTTCCTACAGCGCGCTTGTCAGGCTACGAAGTCTCACCTGATGCATTCCGGCGGGCAGCACCGAAAGCGACGCAGCACACGCAATTCTACTTGAAGGACCTGCTGAACGAACCCAACTTGCAATTCGACGTTGTGCTTATCATTGATGTCATAGAGCATGTGGAGGACTACATTTCGTTCATTAAGCGATTGCGACCTTTTGGTAAATTCAAGGTCTTTCACATCCCTTTGGATTTATCCGCGCAATCCATTCTGCGAGCGTGGCCGATTGCTGAACTCAGAAGAAACGTGGGCCACATTCATTATTTCTTCAAACAGTCTGCGCTGGCGACCCTTGAGGATTGCGGTTACACGATTGTAGACCATTGCTATACGGCCAGCCGCCTGGAATTGCCGAACCAAGCCTTGACCAGTCGTCTGATGCGCTTGCCGCGTCGGTTGCTCTTTGCTGCTGAACCTGATCTTGCAGTCCGATTGCTTGGCGGATACTCGCTGCTAGTCGTTGCGACGTGAGGATGCGCGCCGCCTCATCCATCGCAATCATGGCTATCACGCCACGGACTGGCTCAACCGGCCGCCGTTATCGGGAGTCAACTACTTTTCCGTCACTGGAAGCTTGTCTGTCGCAGGCAGCTTGTGGTGCGTCGCGGGAAAAATGCGGCGAGCTGCGAGTCCAATGACGTAGCTGGCTTGCAAAATGACCTGGGCGGCTGCGATTAGCAGCACAGTTTCACCCGTACCGAGCCGCTGCCCGAACGCAACAAAGAGCGAGACAAACAACAAGAGCAAAAGGAAGGGTAGTAATACGCGGAATCGGAAACGGAGTCCAAAGAGCGCTCCGAAAATGGCCAGCCCAACTGCGGCGTATTCCATGCTGTGCCTTCGAGGCGTGCGAAGCCTCTTCAGAAGAATTGAGGTGGGTGCGTCACCGCGCGCCAGCAACTCTGCCCGGCGGTGATCGATCGTCTAACGAAACCTGATCCACACGACAAGATCACACCTGCCGTATACTAGACAGCCTAAACTTGGGGCGAAAACGGAGATTCTGTGGATGTACTCCAGCGCGTCAGCATTCTCTTGCCACCCGACCCTGGCATAATGATACCTCAGAGCCACGTAGCTCGCAACAGAACTCGTACCTTTCTTCTCTCGGTTGAGCTGTTCGCTTGCAGCCAACCGGCGTCTCGCGGGCTGCTGCATATTTGCGCGTCGGGTGGTCATGCAAATGGACGTCGCACTCTCAGCCTATAAACTGTGCTTTGCCATTGCCAAGCCGAACATTAGGCTCATCTTGATCGGGACGTGGGTTCAAGCAGGTTTCGATGCGCATTTTGCAATTGCTCAACCATACGCGCCGCCTGAATGGCCACGTTCATGCCGCCGTGGACTTAGCGTGTGCCCAGGCCAAATTGGGCCATCAGGTTGCTGTTGCGAGCAGCGGAGGCGATTTTGATCTGCTGCTCGCCTCGAACAACGTAGAAACAATGCAGGTGAGCATTGAGCGTCGACCGAAGAAGCTCGTCGACGGCGCATCACTGCTGTATCGGCTCGCGCGTGATTGGCGAGCGGACATCGTGCACGCCCACATGATGACGAGTGCCGTGCTTGCCTGGCCAATTTGCAAACTGCTCAAGATTCCACTGGTCACAACCGTGCACAACGAATTTGAGAGAAGTGCAATTCTCATGGGGCTTGGCGCACGAGTAATCGCCGTCAGCGCTGCCGTCGGGACTTCAATGCGAAAACGCGGTGTCCCACAATCGCGGATCCGCGTTGTGCTTAATGGAACAATCGGTGCGGCACGGCTCGAAAAACAGGATCGTAGTCCCGCCTCACTTCGATCGCCCGCAGTGGTTTTTGTCGGCGGCCTTCATCCGAGAAAGGGTCTCGCTGACCTCTTTTCCGCGTTCGAGGCGGTGCACAGGGTCATCCATACCGCGCATTTGTACATCGTTGGCGATGGTCCGCACCGGGCCGAGTATTTGACGCAAGTGAGCTCGATGGCGTGTGCGGAGGCGGTCACCTTCATGGGTGCTCAAGACAATCCTTTTCCATTTCTGCTCGGGGCAGATGTTTTCGTGCTTCCGTCGCATGCCGATCCCGCTCCTCTGGTACTATCGGAGGCGCGCGAAGCTGGTTGCGCTATTGTCGCGAGTAACGTGGATGGAATTCCTGAAATGCTCGATGGCGGCAGAGCGGGGATCCTCGTTCCGACGGGCGATCCGGCGGGGCTTGCCGTAGTGCTGCGCTCCTTGCTGGAGGACAAACAAGCCGTGCTGGAGTGGAAGAAAAACAGTCAAATCAATCTCGATTTTCTTACAATAGATCGGGTGGCCCGTGAAACGCTTCAGATTTATGAAGAAGCTTCCCGGCATGTTCATGGACGCGCTTGAAACAGACACATTGGGCAATCCATTCGAGGCCCTCACGCGAACGGGTGCAAGTCTTGCTCCCAAGCTGGCTGTTATCATTACCTGCTTCAATTATGAAACTTTCGTCGAACGCGCGATCAGAAGCGTTTTGGACCAGAAGTGCGATGCTTGCGAACTTGTGGTCATTGACGACGGCTCAACTGACCATTCTTGGGAGGCTATTTCCCGCTCCGGCGTCAAAGCTTTCAAGATCGAGAATCGGGGGCAGCTGGGGGCTTGCCTATACGGTCTGGCAAGCACGCAAGCACCCTTCATATTGTTCCTCGATGCCGATGACGAATTGAAGCCAGGTTCACTGACGAAGCTCCTCGACAAGTTGGACGAGCGCGTTGCGAAGGTGCAATTTGGGCTTACACTGATCGATGCTGACGGCAATCCTTTGGGTCCATTTTGCTCATTAGATTCGTTTCGAGAGCGAGACCGCGTGCTGGACGAAGTGCTCAGGCGCGGTGTGTATAAGACGCCGCCAACCTCCGGCAATGTATTTCGCCGTGACGTGTGCGAACTGCTGCGGGAAGTTAACTACGACAAAGCAGTTGACGGGGTGATTCTGTTTGCTGCGCCCTTGTTTGGCGATGTTGTAAGCCTTTCCGAAGAGCTGGGGCATTATCGCGTGCATGGCCGAAATGACTCTCAGCTCGGGCAGCTTCCGACGGCACCCGTGCTCGAGCGTGATATGAGGCGATTCGTGCTTCGCACAGAGCACCTCCGTGACATTGTGAGGCGCTTCGCGCCCGGACGTGAGCTGATCCAGCCGCAACAAGCCTTCTACTATCGTGAGCGCGAATATTGCCTTGAGATCGTGACGGGGAGAGCCCGAAGATCCATCAGCGTTGCGGCGCTACTCGTAGGGCTTCTCGTGGAACCCTATGGGCACGCTCGAAAGCTTGCGATGGCCGCGTTCTTCGTGTTCGGGGCTTTTTTGCCGACCAGGGCAGCCAAGGCATTGCTCGCCATTCGGTCCCACAGCGGACATCGATCGGCCAAAACCTATGTTCGCGCGATCTCAGTTGCTTTCCGCAGTAGTCTAACGCGAGAATAGCTGTCGGGCCTCCTCTCAATGGCAGGGCTGTGCCATGTGACCGAGGAGTGCGAAGGGATCATTCGAGGTCGGATGATGAGTGCTGACGCTCAATTGGCCCAACCGTTACTGGCCCTCGGCAGTCTTGACCCAGCGTTGGAACACGGCCATTTTGGCCGCAACATCACAGCAAGTCGTGGAAGACGAAGGTCTGTCCAACCGCGCTTCCGATCGCTCCTCCCCGAACGACCGCTTCGTTGTAGGTCGCCTGATCGACATAAAGGTTACGATCCGTTTGTGGCGTGCCGTCCCAGCGGTCATTGAGGAAGTGAACCAGCACGGTGTGGTCGCCCGGAGCCCAATCGCCTTGCACCGTGATGAGTTCGTCCTGTCCCGCCGCGTGGGAGGCGTGCGCGGTGAGCGTACCTCCGATCTGCACGCCATCGACCGAGACAGTATATAGCGCATCACCGAGATAAGCGTCCTCGCTGATCTTCAACACCAGCTGGTCCGGTCCGGTGCCGATCACGGTCGCGGAGCCCGTCGTCGTCGGCGGCGTGGTGGGCGGCGGCGTTGTCGTTCCGCCTGACTTGTCCGTGAACAGGAAGCTCTGTCCTACGGCGTTTCCGATCGCGCCGGCTGCATCGTTGACGCCGTTGTAAGTCGCACCGTCGACATAGAGGTTGCGGTCGCTCTGTGGTGTACCGTCCCAGCGGTCGTTGAGGAAGCGAACCAGCACGGTGTGGTCGCCCGGAGCCCAATCGCCTTGCACCGTGATGAGTTCGTCCTGCCCCGCCGCGTGGGAGGCGTGCGCGGTGAGCGTGCCTCCGATCTGCACGCCATCGACGGAGACAGTATATAGCGCATCACCGAGATAAGCGTCTTCGCTGATCTTCAACACCAATTGGTCCGGTCCGGTGCCGATCACGGTCGCGGAGCCCGTCGTCGTCGGAGGTGTGGTGGGCGGCGGCGTTGTCGTTCCGCCTGACTTGTCCGTGAACAGGAAGCTCTGTCCTACGGCGTTTCCGATCGCGCCGGCTGCATCGTTGACGCCGTTGTAAGTCGCACCGTCGACATAGAGGTTGCGGTCGCTCTGTGGTGTACCGTCCCAGCGGTCGTTGAGGAAGCGAACCAGCACGGTGTGGTCGCCCGGAGCCCAATCGCCTTGCACCGTGATGAGTTCGTCCTGTCCCGCCGCGTGGGAGGCGTGCGCGGTGAGCGTGCCTCCAATCTGCACGCCATCGACCGACACAGTATATAGCGCATCACCGAGATAAGCGTCCTCGCTGATCTTCAACACCAATTGGTCCGGTCCGGTGCCGATCACGGTCGCGGAGCCCGTCGGCGGCGGAAACGTCTGCGAAGCCGCCTGGGCTCCGTAGAGGCCGGGATCATATCCATCGGGCGAGGAGACGGTATCGTGCACAACGGCGAGCGCGTTTGGATCCGAAGAATAGACGCGGATGTAGTCGATATAGGCGGTGATCGGCACGCCGCGGACGGAAGCGGGCGACTGCGTAGCGAGGTCCGCAATCAGATACATCGGGCCGTGCATGTCGCTCGGAGTCGCGCGCGTCCCGATCAACTGGCCATCGACGTAGAAGCTGATCTGGTTGGGCCCCCAATTCATGCCGTAGGTATGATAGCCGGCCGGGTTCGGCATCAGGCTCGCCACCTGGAGCAGCGCTTGCCAGTTCTGGTTCGGCGCCGGGTCCGTGGTGTGGATGCCGCTATAGATGGCCGCGTCATTGACGCCATAGTTCTCGACGACGTCGAGCTCCTGCCAGTGTCCGGCTCCAGCTGGATCCGGGATCGGATGGTCGGGCAAAAGCCAAAACGCTTCCCATGCGCCGGGCAGGTTGGAGAAATCCGCACGGATCTCAAAGTAGCCGTACATCTGGGAGAAATGTCCCTGCGTGGTGATCAAGCCGGATTCCCAGGCTCCCGGAACTCCATAAGGCGTTCTATCGGGAACGGCGGTGACTGAAAGCACGCCCTGAGAGACAGAGAAGGGGTCATAGCCCGAGCCGGGATCGACAAACGAGCTGGTGCCGAAGCCGACGTCTGAAAAGGCGTCGCCGAGCCATTGCGCTCGCGTGTCACCCCAGGTTGTGCCAGCGCCGGTCAGCGAGATGCTCCGCGCGTTGAACTCGTCATCGAATGTGAGCTTGTAGCCTGTCAAGTCGATCATCGGGCTCCTCACTTGGGAAAGCGTCGATTGAAGCGGCCGAGCGAATTATGCGCATCTGATCTTGGCTGCACAAGGGGTACACGGTGTAATTCGACCGGACGCCGATGGGCCACAACTTCCTGACTAATTTCTAATCAGAGGGGCAAAGTTGGGGGATCCGCGGCAATGCCCACCTACGACACAGCACGCGCAGCCGAAGCTACGCGGCGCGTTGCCGGAGCTCGTTAAACTCGATTGCTAAGAGGAGCGCGCCCGTGGCACGGCACCGATGGTGCGGGATGATCAAATCACGGTTTGAGCGACGTGGGTCGCTTCTCGATCAAAGGGAAGATAACATCCGCCGTTCAGGGCGTCGAAGAGCTTCGTGTGACGATCCCTCCTGGCGGAGCGTTATGTCGTTATCGCATCCGCAGCCGAACCTGACCGCCGACCTGCTTCAGCTTCTTCAAGAGAGCCGCGATTACATCGATCGCAGGCGTTGTGCGGGGGCCCGTCCTGTTGCGTATGGCAGGGGTCGCGGCCCTGTGTCCTGCCCGCTCGGCGCCGAGATCGGATTGATTGTGGGGTCCGACGACATCGTGGGATTCGCGCCCGAAACAGACGGGTAGTCTAGCTCGTGTGCAGCATCTTTTCGATCTTGCGGATTTCGGCGCGCAGCACGCGCGCGATTTTCTCGATGCGCTCCGGCGGGCCGCAATTGATCACCGAGCACCCCGATGTCTTCTGGGGGCTGGTCGCAACTTGTTGCTGATGGTGTTGAACGTGCCGCTGATCGGCATCTGGGTGCGGCTCTTGCGTCTGCCTTACCGACTCCTGTTTCCATCGGCGCTCTTCTTCATCGCGGTGGGCGTCTACAGCACGCACAATAGCGTGTTCGATATCCTTCTCGTCGCCGCCTTCGGCTGTATCGGTGCGATCTTCCTTCTGCTCGAATTTCCCGTGGCGCCTATTGTTCTGGGTTTCGTGCTCGGGCCCATGCTGGAGGAGAACTTTCGTCGGGCGATGGTGTTGTCACATGGCGATCTGATGATCTATCTGCAGCGACCGATCGGCCTCGGATTCATCATCGCTTGCGTTGTTCTGATCCTGCTGCAGCTCTACAGCTATCTGCGCGTCCCTGCGTCGGCGCGGCCGGCCGACGCACCGCATTGACGGACGGGCGTCCAAGCGGCCGCGCTTGCCGTCTCCTATTTGGATGGCGAGAGTAATGCGCGGCCCGAACTAGATGCCGAGGTTCGCCCCTAGGGATAGGGGACGGTCGGGGGCTTGCGGCGCATCGTAACGCGAGGGTGGGACCTCTCCCAGGGTGGGCTACCGCCGCATCTAAACGGTTGAGATCGGCAGGGGGGGAGCCGTCCTTGGCTCCGTCAGAGCCTCTTCATCGCGACGGCTCGGCGGGCCCAGCAGCTGAGTTGATCGTGTTGGTCGTCTATCGACGGGAGTGGCCGACGATGCGCCGGGTGACCGACACCGCGTGGAGCGTGGTGCTACGCTATCGAATAGGCAGCACCGGTCCTCGATCAATGTACTTGGCGCCGCCGTGCTGGACTTGCGAAATCGTTTGCGCCTCACGTCACCGCGGTTCTCGACCTTCTTTAGTCAACCACTTACTTGAACTCGCTCCAAACCGTTCTAATTCGTTCTATAGCCGAACCGAGCTTCGGCTAATTGGAGCACGATAGAGAAGCAAGCGCGCAGAGCGCTTAAGAGGTTGAGGAAAGGGACATGAGAAAGCTTGCTCTTGCAGTCGTCGCGGCGGCAACGCTCCTCATTGGATCGGTTGCCCCTGCTTCGGCCGCCCATTGGCATCACCATGGCTGGGGCGGTCCGGGAATTGGGCCAGGACTTGCTCTCGGATTGTTCGCCGGAACACTGGCGGCTGCCACAGCGCCCCCGGTCTACTATGGACCGGTCTATGGCCCACCACCCTACTACTACGGCCCCCCGTATCGGGTGGTTCGCTACTATCGACCGGCTTATCCCTTCTGGTATGGCTGGTGATGAGCAGAAGGCCCGGCTCCCGCCGGGCCTTCTGTCAAGCTCTCCACGGACGCAACTAGCGTCCGACGGAGCAGCCGACTAACCGGCGCTCACCGCTGAAACCAAGCTCGTCCTCTCCGGTTGTTCCGGAGACAAATCGAGCTTTATGCATGACCAAAAATAGCCGATTCAACATCGCCTACGCGATTTTCGCCCTCTGTGCGCTGTTCTTCATCGAGTACGCGATCGTAACGGCGAACAGGATCGCCGTTATCCCCTACAGCGAGTACCAGCAACTGCTCCGGGATGGAAAGGTTGACAGCGTCGGCATCTCCGATCGCTCCGTACAGGGGATCCTGAAGGAGCCGCTGCCTGGGGGCCAGAAGCAATTCGTGACCACGCGCGTCGACCAGGACGTCGCGCAGGAGCTTGAAAAATACCACGTGCGTTTCACCGGGCAAATCGAGAGCACGTTCCTTCGCGACCTGCTCTCATGGATCGTGCCGGTTCTGCTGTTCTTTGGCGTCTGGTGGTACATCGGCCAGCGCATAGCACAAGGCGGGGGTCTTGGCGGCGGACTGATGCAAATCGGCAAAAGCAAGGCCAAGATCTACGTCGAATCCAACACCGGCGTCACCTTTGCTGACGTTGCTGGGGTCGACGAAGCCAAGGACGAACTTCGGGAGGTTGTCGATTTCCTGAAGAACCCCACCGACTACGGCAGGCTAGGCGGCCGGATGCCGAAGGGCGTGCTGCTGGTCGGGCCGCCCGGCACCGGCAAGACGCTATTGGCGAAAGCGGTGGCTGGCGAAGCCAAGGTGCCGTTCTTCTCAATCTCGGGGTCGGAGTTCGTCGAAATGTTCGTCGGCGTCGGTGCCGCGCGCGTGCGGGATTTGTTTCAACAGGCGCACGAAAAGGCGCCCGCGATCATCTTCATCGACGAGCTCGACGCGCTGGGCCGGGCCCGCGGCATCGGCCCCTTTGCTGGCGGACATGACGAGAAGGAACAGACGCTGAACCAGCTCCTGGTCGAACTCGATGGCTTCGATTCCCGTTCAGGCCTTGTCATCCTGGCCGCGACCAACCGCCCTGAAATCCTTGATCCCGCTCTGCTGCGGGCCGGCCGCTTCGATCGCCAAGTGCTGGTGGATCGCCCGGACAAGAAAGGCCGCATCGAGATTCTCAAGGTTCACATGAAGACGGTGCGGGTCGCAGCCGACGTGGCACCCGATGCTGTCGCGGCATTGACGCCAGGTTTTACCGGCGCCGATCTCGCGAATCTGGTCAATGAGGCGGCACTCCTGGCGACCCGGCGCGGCGGCGATTCCGTCAGCATGAGCGATTTCAACAATGCCGTCGAGCGCATGGTCGCCGGCCTGGAAAAGCGCAATCGGCTGCTCAATTCCAAGGAGCGGGAGATCGTCGCCTTTCACGAAATGGGGCACGCGCTGGTCGCGCTCTCATTCCCCGGCGTGGATGCAGTGCACAAGGTCTCGATCATCCCGCGGGGTGTCGGCGCGCTCGGCTACACCATTCAACGGCCGATCGAGGATCGCTTCCTGATGACCAAGGAGGAACTCGAGAACAAGATGGCGGTCTTGCTGGGCGGCCGAGCTGCGGAGTTGATCGTGTTCGGCCATCTCTCGACGGGAGCGGCCGACGATCTACGCCGCGTCACGGACATCGCCCGCAGCATGGTGACGCGCTACGGCATGTCGGAACAGCTTGGCAGCGTCGCCTATGAGCGTGATCCCGGAAATTTCCTGGCGAGCGCGGACCGGCCCTATCCGGTTCGCGAGCGCGATTATGCGGAGGAAACCGCTGCCGCTGTGGATCGCGAGGTCAAGGACATTGTCGATCGCGTTCTTGAACGGACCGAAGGCATACTGACCGCGCGCCGTCCGATCCTCGACCGCGCCGCCAAGAAGTTGCTGGAGAAGGAAACGCTGGAGCAGGCCGACATCGATGCGCTGGTCCGGGAAATGCCCAAGGAAGGGCTGCGCGCTGTTTGAGCAGAGTGGGGCACGTCCGGAGGCTGTACGTTCAGCCAGTGCGGTTCTTCTTGGCGCGTTGGTGCGGATCAGTCGCGTTCACCTGTGGTAACGGCGCGTGCGAGATCAGGGCTGGCGAAGTCTGAGGCTGCTGGGAAGCTCGACCGGGCAGTGTAGGGTGTTGCTCGATATAGAGCTGCCCCGCGACCAACATGACGCCGGCACACACAAGCGCCAGGCTGACAGTCACCAGATCTCGATAGTCATCCATCCCGCGTAACCCCGATTGATCGAGGAGAGAACGTCAGCACTCGCGCCTCGGCTCCAGAACACGGAATGCGTTTGCTCTTCCGCAATTGACTCTGCCGGGAGGCTGGCGGCCGGCACTGCCGTGGCGTTCGAAAGCTGCAAGCAGCTGGCGCGCGACGTCCTGGAGATTCGTTGAGATCCAAGTTTCCATGGCTATCTTCCGAACTCTTGGGATGCGCGCCGAAGCGGTTCGAACGGCAACGGCCGTCCGGCCGGTGCAGACGAGCTGTATCTCCCGCGTCGCCGCAAGCCGCACGGGAGATACAGTCAGCCGGCAGGCCTAAAGCATGATCCGGAAAAGCGCGAAGCGGTTTTCCGGAAAGATCATGCGTAAACAACAACCTAAAGCGCGATGACGATTCCTCCAAATCTCATCGCGCTTTAGCCCGTCTGCATGTGCTCGAGCTTCTGGTTGTCGTTGCCGGCCTTGATCGGGATCTGGCGCGGCTTCATGGCTTCGGGGACCTCACGCACCAGTTCGATCTTGAGCATTCCGTCCACGAACGAAGCGCCCTTCACCTGGACGTATTCGGCCAGGTTGAACTGCCGCCGGAATGGGCGGGACGAGATTCCCTGGTACAGGAACTGATGGGGGTCCTTGTCGGCCTTGCGGCCCTCGACGGTCAGCACGTTCTGCTCCGCCGTAATGGTCACATCGTCAGGCGAGAAGCCGGCCAGAGCGAGCGAGATCTGATAATGGTCCTCATCCGTCCGCTCGATATTGTAAGGCGGATAATTGTCGCCCGTCCATTGAGCGGAATCTTCGAGCAGATCGAACACGCGATCGAAACCAACGGTCGATCGCCAGAGCGGGCTGAAATCAAAGGTGGTCATAGCCACATCCTCCTTTCGAGCAACATGGTTACGAGCGGCCGGACACCGTGTCCGGCGCCCGATGTCCGGGTCCTCAGAAGGCACCCGGAGCAGCGCATCCAGCACGCTGCACTGTTGGAATTAGAGCGGCCTGAACCACTTTCAAGGCCTATGCCCGCGAGTTCAATGGAAGGCGAGATGCGAGCCATGCAGCCTACCCGGCGGGCTCGACCGAGCTTGATCGGTCACGTCCGACCAGTGAGCCCCGGCTTTTCGAGGCCCGGCGTCCGCGCGATTTGCGCGGCGAGGTAGTCGATCAGCAGACGCACCCGGGCGATGCCTGACCGCTCGGGAACGATCAGCATGTTGAGCGGAACGGGAGGTGGCGAGAATTCGGGCAGGACCATTTCGAGCTTGTTGGCGGCAAGGAGATCCTCCACGAGCCAGAGATGTGCAGGCGCGATCCCCCGTCCGGCCGCCAGCGCCTCGCGTGCGGCAAGTCCATGATCAACACGCAAGCGCCCCCGGAACGGCACCACGTGCCGGCCGCCGCGACGCCCGTGGAGCACGAGCAGATCGCTGCCGGCGATGTTGGACATCCTGATACCCTCATGACTCGCCAAGTCTTGCGGGCGCGTCGGTCTGCCACGCGCGGCGAGATATTGTGGAGCGGCGACCAGCGCCCGCCGCGATTGGCCGAGAGACTTCAACTTCATCGAGCTATCACCAGGCGGCCCGAGCCGGATGGCAATGTCGACGCCTTCCCGCACAAGGTCGATTCGCTCGTCGGTAAGGCTGAGATCAGCCAGGATGTCAGGGTAGCGATCCTGGAAGGCGAACAGGAAACGGCTGACGTGTAGCACACCGAAGGCCGCGGTGCAGGAGATGCGCACGGTCCCCTCTGGCGCGCCTCGTGCGCTGCGGGCCTCCTCGCTTGCCTGGTCAACCATGCGGAGGATCTGGACGCAGTCGCGGTAATAGCGCGCCCCCTCTTCGGTCATCATCACGCGGCGCGTGGTTCTGCTGAGCAAGGGCACGCCGATCGCTTCCTCCAGCTCTCGCAAATGCCGCGTGATGGTCGGCTGACCGACACCGAGCTCGCGCGCGACTGCGGACAGATTGGCCCGCTCCGCAACCCGAACGAAGCTGCGCATGCGCTCGAGCGTGACTTCTGATTTATCCATTTTTCGGCACAATCATATCCATCGTCGACATCTACTTGATCGCGCCTCCGCGCGCTACCTGTTCAACGTCAGTGATCAGGAGGTGCTGTCATGAAAGTCTTGATTGTCTTCGCCCATCCGGAGCCGCGTTCGCTGAACGGCGCGCTGCTTGACGTCGCGGTTAGGGAGCTCAAACAGCTCGGCCACGATGTGCAGGTGTCGGATCTCTATGCCCAGGGCTGGAAATCGGAGGTTGATCGAGAAGACTTTCCGTCGCTGCGGCAAGGTGAACGGCTGAAGCCGGCCGCGGCCTCCAAGCAGGCTTTCGAGGCGGAGACGTTGACCGGCGACGTGAAAGCCGAGATCGAAAAGCTGTTGTGGGCGGATGTCCTGATTCTGCAATTCCCGCTCTGGTGGTTTTCGATGCCGGCGATCCTGAAGGGCTGGGTCGACCGGGTGTTCGCCTACGGGTTCGCGTATGGGGTCGGCGAACACAGCGACAAGCGGTGGGGCGATCGCTATGGCGACGGAACCCTGAAAGGCAAGCGCGCAATGCTGGTCGTGACCGCCGGCGGCTGGGAGGAGCACTACTCGGGTCGCGGCGTTAACGGACCCATCGACGACCTGCTGTTCCCCATCAATCACGGCATTCTCTACTATCCCGGCTATGAAGTCCTTCCGCCCTTCGTGGTCTACCGCGTGGACCGGCTGGACGATGCCGGTTTTACGTCGATCGCTGAAGGATTGCGTGAGCGGATGCGCGGGCTCGCGACCACCGCGCCCATCCCGTATCGGCGACAGAATGGTGGCGACTACCTGATCCCGAGCATGCAACTCCGCGCGGGGCTCGAGGCGCCCGGGACAAGCGGATTCGCACTTCACGTGGATCGAGGAGCCAGGCAGGTTAGTAGGCCCCGCGCGTTGGGTTCCTCCCCCGCCTCACCGGGCAGCGGCAGCTCGGCTTCCGACGAACTGGCTAACTGATATGAGGAACAACCCATTGGCTTGGCGGTTCTTTTGGCGCCGCCGGCCTGGCTGTCGTTGGGTGCCCTCAGGGCCCAGCCAAGCCGGGCGACGCGGCGGCTCGTACCATTTTGCTCGATGGAGGATTTGGATATGAAAGCCAGCTGTCTCTACTCTTTGCAGTCCACCGGTCTCACTCATCTCGGCAGGCTCTCGCGACTGCATCTTCCCTTTGGCAGCCCGTTCGGACTCGGGAATGGCTTCTGAAGGAGGGCAAGTCATGTCAATCAAGTCAGCCCTCCCTGCCATCCATTCGGAAGCCGGGTTGTCTCGGTATCTGCAGGAGATCCGGAGCTTCCCGCTGCTCGATGCATCCGAAGAAGTGATGTATGCAAGGCGTCTTCGGGATTCCGGGGATCGCGAAGCTGCCTACCGTCTGGTGACGAGCCATTTGCGATTGGCCGCCAAGATCGCGCTGAAATATCGGCGCTATGGATTGCCCATCGCCGACCTCATCTCGGAAGCCAACGTCGGATTGATGCTGGCCGTCAAGCGGTTCGACCCTGAGAAGGGATTTCGCCTGGCGACCTACGCTGCTTGGTGGATCAAGGCGTCGGTGCAGGAGTTCGTCCTGAGATCGTGGTCACTCGTTAAGCTCGGCACAACCGCAGCGCAAAAAAAGCTGTTCTTCAACCTTCAAAAGCTGAAGAGACGCCTTGGTGCGCCGGACGATGGAGAGCTTTCGCCGGAGCAGGTGAAGCAGATCTCTGAGCATCTTCAGGTCAAGAAAGCCGACGTCGTCGAGATGAACGGGCGGATCCGTGGCGACATGACGCTGAACGTTCAGCTCAGTGACGAAGAAGGCGAGCAATGGCAGGATAGGCTCGCCGATTCATCTCCTGATCCTGAAACCCTGCTCGTGGAGGCCGGGGACCGCGAACGGCAGAAGGCCGCACTCTCGGAGGCGCTGAGTGCGCTTTCTCCGCGAGAGCGCACCATCGTCGAAGCCCGCTACATGGCGGAAGAGCAAAGAACGCTTGACGATCTTGCCAATATCTTCGGGATCTCTCGTGAGCGTATCCGCCAGATCGAGCAGCGTGCGTTGAAGCGCATCAAGACGATGCTGTGCGCACGCCTTCCGGATCTCGAGGTTGCTTCAGCAAGCGCATACTAGAAGCAGAACACGAAAAGCCGCTGGCCGGCTGCTGATCGGTGGATCAGCAGCCGGTGCAGATATTGGGCACGATGGCTTCCGCCGAGAAATCACGATCCTTGCGGCCATCGGACTTTGTTCTTGCGGGCTTGCCCGACGGCTGGCCGCTTGAATTGCTGACAAGCTGCTTGGCGGCGGCGTCGGGGTTTCGCGCTGCTCGCGACGAATCCGCTTCTTTTGCCTGCAGCGAAACCACCATCCCGAGTAGAGCAGCAAGTATCATTAAGGTCCGCATCTCTGGTCAACCTCCTTTCGACGATGCTCCAATCTGCCGCGCAGAGTTGTTCTGCAGCCGAGAAACATCTCGGTGTGACGATCGCAGTTTTCAACGTGCGGCGAGCGATTCGGGACGCTGGGGGGAGTCTCCGGCTGCGAGCCGCGACCGGTATCGACGAGCCGGCCTTCGCCGCAAAAAAATTTCTTCCATCCTCTTGAAAGTAGATCCCTCGCTCCTAGGTGCTTTTTCGCCCCGGGGGCCGTCACGGACCCGGATTTTGGACATCGCTGAACCTACCCAAGGAGGATGTGCATGCATTTCCGTCCCTTGCACGATCGCGTGCTCGTGCGACGTCTCGACGCCGAAGAGAAAACCGCCGGCGGTATCATCATTCCAGACACAGCAAAGGAGAAGCCGCAGCAGGGCGAGATTGTCGCCACTGGCCCCGGCGCACGCAACGAACAGGGCCAGCTCGTTCAACTCGACGTCAAGCCTGGTGACCGTGTCCTGTTCGGCAAGTGGTCCGGTACAGAGGTCAAGATCGACGGCGAGGAATTCCTGATCATGAAGGAAAGCGACCTTCTGGGTGTCATCGACAAGGCAGGCACCGTCAAGAAGGCAGCATAGCGCGCTGACAGTCATAGAGGAAAGGAGAGATCAAAATGGCTGCCAAGGACGTGAAGTTCGCAACCGAGGCCCGAGACCGCATGCTGCGGGGCGTCGACACACTGGCAAACGCGGTGAAGGTCACACTCGGTCCGAAGGGGCGCAACGTCGTCATCGAGAAATCGTTCGGCGCGCCGCGCATCACCAAAGATGGCGTGACCGTCGCCAAAGAGATCGAACTGGAGGACAAGTTCGAGAACATGGGCGCGCAGATGGTGCGCGAGGTCGCCTCGAAGACGAGCGATGCCGCCGGTGACGGCACCACAACGGCCACCGTGCTTGCCCAGGCCATCTTCAAGGAAGGCAGCAAGTCTGTCGCCGCCGGCATGAATCCGATGGACCTGAAGCGGGGTATTGATCTGGCGGTCGACGCGGTCGTCGCCGACCTGAAATCACACGCCAAGAAAATCACCTCCAATGATGAAATCGCCCAGGTCGGCACAATCTCGGCCAATGGCGATACCGAGATCGGCCGCTTCCTGGCCGACGCCATGAACAAGGTCGGCAACGAGGGCGTGATTACCGTCGAGGAGGCCAAGAGCCTGCATACCGAGCTCGAAGTGGTCGAGGGTATGCAGTTCGACCGCGGCTACATCTCGCCATACTTCGTCACGAACACCGAGAAGATGCGCGTCGAGCTCGAGGATCCCTACGTTCTGATTCACGAGAAGAAACTGTCCGGCTTGCAGACAATGCTGCCGCTGCTGGAGCAGGTCGTCCAGTCCGGTAAGCCGCTCCTGATCATCGCGGAGGACATCGAGGGTGAAGCGCTTGCGACATTGGTCGTCAACAGGCTGCGCGGCGGACTGAAGGTCGCGGCCGTCAAGGCGCCGGGCTTCGGTGACCGTCGCAAGGCCATGCTGGAGGATATCGCGATCCTGACCGCAGGCAATGTCATCAGCGAAGATCTCGGTATCAAGCTGGAAAAGGTGACGGTGAAGATGCTGGGGCACGCAAAGAAGGTGGTCATCGACAAGGACAATACCACCATCGTCGGAGGCGCGGGCGCCAAGAAGGATATCGAGGCGCGCGCCCAGCAAATCAGGCTTCAGATCGAGGAAACGACCTCCGACTATGATCGCGAAAAGCTGCAAGAGCGCCTCGCCAAGCTTGCCGGAGGCGTCGCAGTGATCCGCGTGGGCGGTGCGACGGAGGTCGAAGTCAAGGAACGCAAAGACCGCGTCGACGATGCGATGCACGCTACGCGCGCGGCGGTGGAGGAAGGCATTCTCCCCGGAGGCGGGGTAGCCCTTCTGCGGTCCCTTAACGCGCTTGACGGCATCAAGACCGAGAACGCGGACCAGAAGGCCGGCATTGACATTGTTCGCCGCGCCATCCAGGTGCCGGCTCGGCAGATCGTGCAGAACGCCGGCGAGGATGGCTCACTGATCGTCGGCAAGCTTCTGGAGCACCAGAGCTACAATTGGGGCTTCAACGCGGCAACTGGCGAGTACGAGGACTTGGTGAAAGCCGGCGTGATCGATCCCGCCAAGGTCGTCCGCACCGCCTTGCAGGACGCCGCGTCGGTGGCTTCGCTGCTGATCACGACCGAGGCGCTGGTGGCCGAGAAGCCGAAGAAGGCTGAACCGGTTCCGGCAGCTCCCGCCATGGACTTCTGAACAAAAGAGCCCGGCCGATCACGGCCTGGCTCTACCCAACGAGAGGAGAGAACACCGCATCCAAAGACGGAGTCTCGCATGAATAGGTCTAATCGTCGTCGGCTCAGGATGAGGCAGGACGCGATCCATTGGTTCATGTTCTCCCTGAGCTTTGTCACCATTGCCTGGATCTGTGTTCGAACGATTGGAGGAGTATAGATGCTGAGCCATCACCATACGTTCTCCGCCCGGACGGAGACCAACCGCAATCTGCGGCGACGGCTGCTCGCTCTAGTCATGGGCAGCGCAATATCCCTGACCGCCTTCGGTGCTTACGGCGTGGAAAGCCCGCGGGGAGCCGAGGCCACACAGGGTGCGTTCACTGGAGTGCAATTGCCGCCAATCCCGTATCTCGACACGATGCCATGGCTGAAGTGGCAGCCTGCAGCGGCAACGATGAAGATCGACATCTTGCTGCTGCCGACCTCCGCGCCGACCAGCATCTGGCCGCAGTCGACGCCCCATCCCGCCGGACTGGCGGCAACAAGCTGAACGTCAGAGAGCGGCCCGCGAAGGCCGCTCGCTGCCTTATGCAAGGCCGTCGAGAGCGAGCGACAATCATGTCCGGACCGAAGTCGGCGAACCATTTCCTGCGCGGGGGCTCCGACGCGGCCTCAAGCACAAACGTCGGGCCTGGCGTCCGCGACTTCCTCATCCGAGGCAGCCAGAAGGTGATCGGTCACTACGAGTCCCTTCTCCGAACTGCGAAAAGCGAGCAAGAGCGCCAGCTCTATCAAGCGCGAATTGAGCGAGAGCAGCGAGTGATAAATGATCTACGCCACGGCGCTTTCCCGGATCGCTTCGCCGCGTAGTCACTGAGCCGCTGGCGAGCGTCTGCTGCAAAAAAATGCGCACGGCCTCTTGAACTTACGAGCGCCAGTTCTAGTTCGTTTCTCGACCGCGACTGCGGTGTGTCGAGCGCCAGGCCGGGCTCGGCACGAGGCACTGGATTGGGATGTTCGACCATAACCGAAATTCCCATCCTGCCTTGCTTCGTATCCATATTGCTCTTTGGAGGACTTGGCTATGAGGACACTTGATTTCTCGCCACTTTGGCGCACCACCGTCGGTTTCGATCATCTCGCTGACCTCGTCGACGGCATGTCACGCCAGCCGACCGAGGACCATTACCCGCCGTACAATATCGAGCGATCCGGCGAGGACCACTATCGAATCACGCTGGCGGTTGCAGGCTTCGGCGTCAACGATATCTCCGTGACTGCCGAGCAGAATGCTCTCACGATCGAAGGCAGGAAATCCGAGGGTGCTGCGCGCGAGTACCTGTATCAAGGTATTCCAGCGCGACCGTTCCGGAGAGTCTTCAGTCTTGCTGACTACGTTCAGGTGAAGCAGGCATCGTTCCAGGATGGCCTCTTGATCGTGGATCTCGTTCGAGAGATTCCGGAAGCGATGAAGCCGCGCAAGATTCAGATCGGAAGTGGAGCGGCTGCTTCGTCGCAAATTGAGCACAAGAAGGTCGCTTAGTAGCCTCGATCCATGGGCGCTCAACGGAAGTCGCTCTCTATCCTATCTCATCAACATGTGGCGACATCGACTGCGCCGCCACCTAAAATTCGAGCACCATCCCTTGGAAAGGAGTGAATAGGGAGGCGAGCCATGACTAACGTAAAGATCGACGGCGGTGGTCTTCACCCATTCTTCCACCCCGCCGCTTACTACGTTTCTCCGGCGGAAGTCCTGAATGACAAGAAGCTCTCGACGCCCGAGAAGCGGATCATTCTGTCCTCGTGGGCATCGGACATGTACACCGTGGAATCCTGTCCCGACCTTCGGGAGGTCCCGGGAACGGGCCACCCTGTGAAGTTGGCGGACATACTGGCAGCGCTGCGGCAACTCGACAGAGATGACGATGATGATCCGCCCCCTGGCGGTGGCGTCCCCATGCGGCTGCGGCGGCCTTGGGCCGCCGCACAGCGGAAGTCTCTGCCTTGATCACAGACGCTGTCCGAGGCATCGTGCTGCTGGGCCATGCCGCGGCGCTCTGGGAAATTCCGATCGGGAGTCATCGTCGATGCGAAGCGCGGCTATGTGTTGACCAACAATCATGTTGTCGACGGCGATTGTTCCTGCGCTGGACGAATTGCCTCCATTAGCGTCGGAGGAACTGACGTTCCGGTCGTGAGTTCTGCGCGTATCCAGAGCGGACTCTGGCATGCTCCGGCCGAGCGCCTCGGAGTGTCCGCTGCATCGCGATAATGAAGATAGGGCCGCGACCAATGTACCAGCATCCCGAATTCACACCTCCGATGACGAGCGTGGCAATGCTCCTCACCCGAAAGCAGCACCTGATCAGCCGCTTGGAAGAAGATCCAGGTCCAGGGGAGCGCGAGGAGATCGAGCGTCTCCTCGAAAAAATAGATGCCGAGCTGGACGCAGTTGATAGCCCCGACAGGCTTTGAGAACCGTGGAAAGGAGGGGCATCCAATGCCGATCGAGCCGGATTCCGGCTTGGGCGGTGCCGCTCTAGATGAGACGGCATATCTTGAATCGCTGATCCGCCAGGATTTCGAGCGATGTCATCCCGGCGAGACTCTCGAGGATCTCAAACAGCGAGCGTCGTTTTCCAGGGAGGACAGGGGCTTGTTGCGAGATTGGATGGCGATTGCGGTGCGCCGCGCAGCGGCTGAGCGGGCTAAGAGGAGCGACTTCAACTCGGCGGCGTAGTCCCGGGCGAAGCGATGCTGCGCGCAACCCAGCCAACGCGCGCAGCGATCGATCCTTTGGCCCGTTGTCAGTCGATGCCGCTCCGCACCATTGCGCGAGCTAGCTCTAGCTCGCTGATCGCTTGCCGCAATGATCGACGCGCCGCGCTCTTGTCGCCGTTGGCGCAAGCCGTTTTCAGCTCCTTGATGTGCTGGACCGCGATCTCCGCATGCGCGACAACATCCGAAGCGCCCGCAAAACTGGATTTCCGCTTTGTGTCCATAGGCACATCCCCGGAAGGCAATTGCTTTGAGAAGCACGACGGGAGCGGAGACCGCTCCCGTCGATTTTGTCATTTCGAGTTGATCGCGATACGCTTCACCTTGGATTCTGCTTGCGGCAGCTTTGGCATGGTGACCGTCAGCACCCCATTCTTGAACGCGGCAGAGATCTTGTCCTGATCTACGTCATCGATCGGGATGCGCCGTTCAAACCGGCCGTAGTAGCGCTCGCTGAACTTGCGATCCTTGTCTTCCGTCTCGGTCTTCTTCTCTCCCTTGATCGAGAGCACGCCGTTGGCGAGTTCGACCTGGACGTCCTTCTCCTCGAGGCCCGGCAACTCTGCCGTGACCTTGACATCCTTGTCGCTCTCATTGACCTCGATGCTCGGCCAATTCATCGACTGCTCGAAAAAGCTGCCGCCAAACGGCGCGACATCGAAGCCGCGGAAGACGTCATCGAACAAGCGGTTCATTTCCCGATGCAGGGTGAGAACCGGATTGTAGTTTTCGGAGCGACGGGGGGCCAGATCACGACCACGGCTCCAGGGGATCAGATCGGTGATAGCCATAGAGTGTCTCCTTTCTCTGTTCCAACCGCCCGCGACGCGGCGGAGCCACGCCGCGAGCTCCAACTGCGAGCAGGCGGCGTTAGGCCGCTTGCTTGTTCTCAACTGGTTTGTGGTCGCCACCTGTACTGATCGCAATCTGGCGCGGTTTCATCGCTTCCGGGACCTCCCGCATCAGATCGATCCTGAGCATGCCGTTCTCGAACGAGGCGCCCTTCACTTGCACGTACTCCGCCAGATTGAAGACCCGCCGGAACGGGCGTGAAGAGATGCCCTGATAGAGATATCGGTGGCCGCCCTTCTCGGCCTTGCGACCCTCAACGGTCAGTGTGTTCTGCTCGGCCGTGATGGAGACCTCGTCGGGCGTGAAGCCCGCAAGAGCCAGCGAGATTTGATAGTGGTCCTCGCCGACGCGTTCGATGTCGTAGGGGGGATAGTTGTCCCCGCCGGTCCATCGGCCGGAGTCCTCGAGAAGGTCGAACAGACGATCGAAGCCGACGGTCGATCGCCACAGGGGAGCGAGATCAAGCGTGGTCATAGCCATATCCTCCTTTGAGCAACATGGTTCTGGGCGCTTCGGACACCTGCCGGGCGCCCGCTAGCCGGGCCCTGTCTCAGGCGCCCAGCGATGCTGCGCGATTGGCTCGCGCTTTCACTCTTCAAGTTAGGAGGGGGCCCAATCGTTTCAAGTCCCGTCGGCATCTTGCGAAAGCTGCAATGCCGCACCCATGTTCTTCGGCGGGGCCGTCTGAGACGATTCTTTCCTATCATCCTGCTGCGCCTCGGCCGGTCCCTCCCATCGCACTTGGCCGAAGAGAGTGACCATGGCAGCAGTCCTAGACGATGTGATCGAAACGGCGCTTCTGGAATCCTTTCCGGCGAGTGATCCGCCGTGCTTTGCCGCGCTCGGGGTCAACATCGGCTCTCCCGATCGGTCCGGTGCTTGGCGAGCGCGGCCAGGCCGCCGCTCCAAGCACCTGACCCCGGAACGACCAGCTCCTTCCGAGCTTCATAGCGCTGCCGCGCGCCGGCGTAGCCATGTGGCAAAGCCGGCCGGCTCTCATGTTTGAAAGCAATGTATCCGATCGGAAGCATGGAGGACCAATGAAGATCGCGCAGATTGCTCCGCTGTTCGAGAGCGTACCGCCCCGGCTCTATGGCGGGACGGAGAGGGTCGTGCACTACCTGACAGAGGAGCTGGTCAGGCAAGGGCACAAGGTCACCCTCTTCGCGAGCGGGGACTCCATCACGTCCGCCGAACTCGTTCCCTGCACGCCGCGGGCCCTGCGCCTTGACCCGGCTGTCGCAAATTCCATACCGCATCAAATGGTGCTGCTCGACAAGGTGCGCGAGCGCGCTAGGGAGTTCGACGTCCTCCACTTCCACGTCGACTACTTGCATTTTCCACTCTTTCGGACCGAGGCGGGACGGACCTTAACAACCCTCCACGGGCGCCAGGATCTGCCCGACCACATGCCGTTCTATGCTCATTTTCCTGAGATGCCGTTGGTGTCGATTTCCAACGCGCAGCGTGCGCCCCTGCCGCGAGCCAATTTCATGTCAACTGTATACCACGGGCTGCCGCTCGATCTGCACAAGCCGACCTATCACCCGCGCGGTAACTATCTCGCCTTCCTCGGGCGAATTTCACCCGAGAAGCGGCCAGACCGCGCCATTGCAATCGCGCGCGCAGCAGGACTGCCGTTGAAGATTGCCGCGAAGATCGACAATGCGGATGAGGCCTACTTCCGCGAGACCATTTCGCCGCTGCTCAACGGCCCGGGGGTAGAGTTCATCGGCGAAATCAACGAGAGCGAAAAGACGGAATTTCTCGGAAACGCGGCAGCGCTGCTCTTTCCGATTGATTGGCCGGAGCCCTTTGGTCTCGTCATGATCGAGGCCATGGCATGCGGCACGCCGGTCCTGGCCTTCTGCCGGGGATCGGTCACCGAGGTCGTTGAAGACGGGATCACCGGGCGCATCGTCAAAAGCATCGAAGAGGCCGTGCAGGCCATGCCGTCTCTTCTGGCGCTGGACCGCAAGGCCGTGCGCGCCCGTTTTGAGGAGCGCTTCTCCGCAACGCGTATGGCTGCCGAATACGTCAAGCTTTACCAAAAGCTGCTGCGCATGCGCGCTGCATCAGAGCTTCACCTGCCGAGCTTCGCGGGACATCTAACCGCTCACGCACATGCTTGGGCGCCCTCTGTAGTGCAAAGGGAATCCAGCTGAGGGGGCCAATACGCATCTCCGGATCGAGTGCCATCGCACCGTCCAAAGCGGCGCACGCGCTTTCCGCCGCTGGCGTCTACTGCGGGTCGATTCCGGCCGCTTTGATGATCCGTCGCCATTTGACGATCTCGGCTTTAAGAAACGCTTCGAGGGCTTCCGGTGTCGCACGCTCCGGCTCGACCGGAGCCATGCTGAGCTCGGCAAAGCGGTTGACCAGTGTGGGGTCCCTCAGCGCCGTCTGTAACGCACCGACAAGCCGGTCGAGGACTGGCTTGGGCGTGCCGCGCGGCGCGTAGAGGCCGTACCAAGTCGTGACATTGAATTCGGGAACGCCGGCTTCGGCCGAGGTCGGCACGTCGGGCAAGGTCGCGACCCGCGTCTTGCTGGTGATGGCGTAGCCCTTGATGGTTTTCGACTGGATGTACGGCGTCGGTCCGGTCGCGGGATCGCAATAGACGTCGATGTGACCGGCGATCACATCATTCAGCGCCGGCCCGCCACCCTTGTAGTAGATCGGCGTGAGCTTCGTGTCGGTGGCGCTCATGAACATCAGGCCGCAGAGCTGTGAAGCCGAGCCCAATCCGACATTGCCGAAGGTCATCTTGTCGCCTTCGTTCCGGATACGCGCGATCATTTCGCTCAAGTCCTTGGCGGGAAAGCTGGGCCTGGCCACCAGGATCATCGGGACGTCGGTCACGAGGCCGATCATTGCGAAGTCGCCGACCGGGTCGAACGGCAGTTTTGCGTACAGCGCGGGCGCTGTGGCTTGGCCGACATGCATCAGGAGGACCGTGTAGCCGTCGGGCGGGGCCTTGGCGACGCGATTGGTGCCGAGCGTTCCGCCGGCGCCGACGACGTTTTCGATCACGATGGATTGCTTAAGCGTCGCGCTCATGGCGTTGCCGAGAATTCGCGCGATGACGTCGCCGGGGCCGCCGGCGGAGAAGGGCACGATCATCGTGATCGGGCGATTGGGATAGTCGTCCGCGATCGCGGTGCTGCAAGGGCAGAACAGGAAAAGCAGGATCAGCGATCGTACGAGATACGTCATCGAACACTCCCTGGCGGCATTTTTCAGTCGTCGGAAGGCGCCGCCTCCTTGGCCGCCGACGATTTTTCGATCATGTCCAGCGCGGCCACGGCGGCCGCGTTGATGTGGTCGACGCAGCAGCGCTCGGCGAGGTCAGGATCGCCGCTCTGGATCGCGCGCCAGATCGCGGTCACCTCGCGCAGACTCTTGTTGATGCGCTTCGGCTGCGACATCGAGGTAATCCGCAACAGTTGAATCCGGTCATGCAGCGGCTTGAGCATGCGCTCGATGAACGCGTTGCGGCAGCCGCCGATCAGCGCGGCATAGAAGTCAGTCTTGGCTTCGAGGCATCCAACGAGGTCCTGCTTGGCGGCGGCTGCCTTCAGGCGCGTCAGGGCTTCCCCGATCCGGCGAGCCACTTCGGGGTCGTGCAGCCTGGCGCATTCACGGCCGGCGAAGCCTTCGAGCACCGCTCGCGCCGCATAGAGCTGGCGGGCCTCTTCGAGGCTGATCGTGGAAACCACGGGGCCGCGGTGCGGGACTGTATTGACCAACCCATCCGCTTCGAGCGCGCGGAGCGCCTCGCGTATCGAAGGGCGGCTGACGCCCATCATTTCGCAGAGTTCGCGTTCGACCAGCCGCTGCCCCGGCTTCAGCGTTCCGGACATGATCGCCTCGCGCAGCTTTTGCGCGACCATCGCGCGGACGGTCGGAACGTCCTCGATGCGGAGTGTCGACTGCAAATCGCTACGTCTTTCCATGTCCGGGCCCTGCTGGGAAAAGTTAGTACCGGTTTACAGGCAGAATCATCATTTCGGCAATTTGAACGTGGGCGGGCTGGTCCAGGGCGAACACGATCGAGCGGGCAATGTCAGCCGGCTCGAGCGCCATTCTGAACCGGTCGAAATAGTCCTTTTCCTTCTGCTTGTCGCCGCGGTAACGGGTCAGGATAATGTTGGTCCGGGTCAGGCCGGGCTGCAGCTCGGTGACCCGGATCGCGGTTTCTGCAAGCTCTCCCCGGAGGGTCTCGGTGAACATGTGCACGCCGGCCTTGCTGGTGCTGTAGGCGGCCATGTCAGGGACGATCCGGACGGCATTGATCGAGCTGATGTTGACGATATGACCTGTATTGCGCAGGACCATGTCGGGCAGGATCGCGCGGGTGACCCGCATCAGGCCGATCAGATTGGTTTGGATGATGTTGGACCAGTCGTCCGCGGAGCCGATGTCGAAGCGGGTCCGTCCACCGATATCGTGTCCGGCATTGTTGATGAGGACGTCGACCGGCTTGAAATGACCGGGAATCGCATCCGGCAGGCCGTCCACAGCCTTTGCGTCGCTGATGTCGAGCTGGATCGGAAACACCGCGTCCCCGCCCGTCGCCGCCAGTTCCTGCAGCGCCTCGGCATCGCGGTCGACCAGCACGACGCGGCGGCCGCTCCCCAGCAGCGCCTTGGTGATGGCGCGACCCATGCCGCCGGCGCCGCCCGTCAGCACGACGGTCTGATCTGGTTGCTCAGTCATCGCAGCACTCCCGTTCCAAGATCCTCATGCGGCCGACCAGCCGCCGTCGATGGGCAGGCTGGCTCCGGTGATGTCGTTTGCAGCAGGACTACAGAGAAAAACGACCATGGCGGCGACAGCATCCATTCCGATGAAGCGCTGCGTCGGCTGGCGCTCGCCGAGATACTCGCGCGTCACGTCGTCGACCGGACGGCCGTCGTTCGCAGCAATGCCGGCGATCTTGTCGAGGATGGCGGGCGTCGGCAGCGTGCCGGGGCAGATCGTGTTGCAGGTGATGCCGATGCGGGCCGTCTCGATGGCGACGGCCCGGGTGATACCCAAAATCGCGGTCTTGCTGGTGACATAGTCGATGCGGTCCTCGACCGCACGGCTCGAATAGATCGAGCCCAAATTGATGATCCGCCCCCAACCGCGCTGCTTCATCGCCGGCAGCGCCAGGCGGATCAGGTGGAACGGGGCCGAGAGATTGACGGCCAGCGCCTGCTCCCATTTCTCGGGCGGAAACTGCTCGATGGCAGAGAAATGCCTGATGACGGCGTTGTTGACGAGGATGTCGATGGAGCCGCACCTGTCGAGCAGATCGGCCATCATGGCCTCGATCGCCGCGCGCCGGGCGAGATCGGCGCCAGCCGCGATGATCCCCACGCCGAAGCGGTCACGGAGCTCATCCGCGGCCTGCTCCGGCGCAATGAGATCGTGTAGGACAATGTTGGCGCCCGCGCAGGCAAGGCCGTCCGCCATGGCCCGTCCGAGGCCCGCGGTCGCGCCGGTCACGAGTGCCCACTTGCCCTTCATCACAGCCGCGCTCCGCTACTTCTTGTCGAGCTCGGCGAAGACTTCCTTGGCGTTGCGGAAGGCATCCACGCCCGCGGGCACGCCGCAATAGATGGCGACCTGCATGAAGACCTCGCGGATTTCCTCCCTGGTGGCGCCGTTGGCGAGCGCGCCGTGGACATGCGTCTTCAGCTCGTGCGGGCGATTGAGCGCGCAGAGCATCGCCAGGTTCAGGAAGCTGCGGGTCTTGCGTGTCAGGCCTTCGCGGCCCCAGACGTAACCCCAGCAATACTCCGTGGTCAGATCCTGCATCGGACGGTTGAACTCGTCAGCGGATGCGATCGCCTTGTCGACGAACTCGCTGCCGAGCACGCTTTTGCGGATTTCGAGGCCGCGGTCATAGGTCGCCTTGTCCATGTTGTTCTCCGTTTCTTATTGGTGTTGTCAGGTCTTTGGCCAGAACGGCTTTGCCAGCGCGAGCTCGGGCGGGAATACCGTCACCGGCACGCCGGACTGCCACTGCACGATGGTCATGCCGGCGCCCACCCGGCGGCCCTTCTCGTCGAACTTGATCTCCCCCAGCGGGTAATATTTGGAGGGACCGCCATCCATGGTGCGCAGCGCCTCGGCGACGGCGAGGCGGTCTGCCTTGCCGGCCTTCTCCAGCGAGTCCTTGATCACCCACATGTCGCCATAGGTGGAGATCGCGTTCTGCGTCATCCACGGCTCCTTGTAGCGGGTCTTCAATTCGGCGATCAGCGCTTCATGCCCCTTGGCGCCCCAGCTCGCGACGCACGTCAAGACGCCCTGAAGCAGTTCGGGGCTGACGGTCTGCAGCATGTCCGGCTCGGCGATCGCGATGCCGAACGAGATCGTCGGAACCTTGCCCTGGCCGAGGCCGAACTCGTTCATCTTCTCGAGCAGCAGCTTTGCGTCCGAGATGACCGTCGGCAGGAAGAACAGCAGATCGGGTTTCGCCGAGCGGATCTTCTGCACGAGCGACGTCGCGTCCGCCAAGGGCGGCGTGAACGTCTCGTCGACGATCAGCTGCAGCTGGTTCTCCGCCAGTAGGCCTTCGCGCATCGCCTTTGCGGAGGCGATCGAGGCGCCCGTGTTGTCGGTCAGGATTGCGACCGCCTTCGGCCGCTTGCCGGAGGCCGTCTCCGCCAGCTTGATGAGTTGCGGCAACGCCTGCTTCGCCTGCGAACCTGCGGTGGCCGCGGTCTGGAATACGTACTTGAATCCGCGCTCGGTGATGAGGTCGGAGTAGGAGAGGGTGAGCATGGGCAGGTTGGCGCGCTCGGTGACCTCGGTCACCGCGAGCGTGAAGGAGGACAGATAGGCGCCACTGGCCGCGACCAGATCGGTCTCCTGCGCCACCATGCGCTGGGCGGCGTTCTTGGCCTTCTCCGTGGTGTCGCCGGAATCGAGCACGACGAGCTTCAGCTTGGCGCCGCCGAGCGCCTTGATGCCGCCTTGGGCGTTGATGTGGTCAATCGCCATCTCGGCGCCTTCGCGCATCACCGTGCCGGGACGGGCGTAGATTCCGGAGATCGGCACCAGCAGGCCGACTTTCACCTCCGAAGGTTGCTGAGCCCAGGCGCGGGATGCGATCAGCGTGCCGGATGCGCCGGCAAGCAGTGTTCGCCGCGAGATCGTGAACTTGCTCTTTGCAGTCATGGCAATTCTCCTCCCTGAAAGATCGCGCGTCGCTGCTATGATTTCTTCGGCCAGAACGGCTCTGCCTGCGCAAGGTCGGGCGGATAAACGGTGACCGGCACGCCCGCTTGCCATTGCACGATGACGACACCAGCGCCGACGCGGCGGCCCTTCTCGTCGAATTTGAGCTGCCCGCCGGGATAGTATTTCGACGGTCCGGCATCCAGGGTGCGGAAGGCCTGCGCGACCGAATTGCGGTCGGCCTTGCCGGCCTTCTCCAGCGCCTCCTTCATCAGCCACATGTCGCCATAGGTCGAGATGACGTTCTGCGTCATCCAGGGCTCCTTATATTTGGCCTTGAGCTCGGCGATCAGCGCCTCGTGGCCCTTCGAGCCCCAATTGGCGACGATGGTCATGATGCCCTGCACTGTCTCCGGGCTCACGCTCTGGAGCATGTCCGGTTCAGCGATCGTGATGCTGAAGGACACGGTCGGGATCTTGCCCTGGCCGAGGCCGAACTCGCTGATCTTCTCCAACCCGAGCTTGGCGTCTGACACCGCATTCGGCATGAACAGCAGCAGATCGGGCTTGGCCGAGCGAACCTTTTGGATGAGCGGGGTGGCGTCCGCCAGCGGCGGCGTCCACACTTCCTCGACGACGAGCTGCAGGCCTTCCTGCGCGAACAGCTTCTCCTTTAGCGCCTTGGCCGTGGCAACCGAAGTCGCGGTGTTGTCCATCAACATCGCGACCGTCTTCGGCTTCTTGCCTGACGCAGTCTCGGCGAGCTTCATCAGCGTCGGCAGGCCGAGCTCGGACTGGCGGCTCGCGGTGGCGGCGGTCTGGAAGATGTACTTGAAGCCGCGGTCGGTCAAAAGGTCCGAATAGGACAGCGTCAGAACCGGCAATTCGGCGCGCTCGGTGACCTCCGTGACGGCGAGCGTGAAGGAGGAGAGATAGGAGCCCGTCGCGGCGATGAGGTCGGGCTCCTGGGCCACCATGCGCTGGGCCGCGTTCTTGGCTTTCTCGGTGGTGTCGCCGCAATCGATCACGACGAGCTTCAGCCTGGCGCCACCCAACGCCTTGATGCCGCCCTGCGCGTTGATGTGCTCGATTCCCATCTCGGCGCCCATTTTCATCACCTGGCCGGGGCGGGTGTAGATGCCCGACAGCGGCACGATCAGCCCGACCTTGATCTCGGCCGGTGCCTGCGCGCGTGCCACGCCGGCGAAGCCGATGGCGGCCGCCCCGGAAAGCACGGTCCGGCGCGAGGGTCCCTTCGTCGTCTTCATTGTTTTCTCCCCTGTCTTTGTTCGTCGTCACATGCCGAGATAGGCCTTGCGCACGCGATCGTCGGCGCGCAGCGTGTCGTTGTTGCCTTCGAGCACGACGCGTCCGGCTTCGAGCACATAGCCGTGGTCGGCCGATTCCAGGGCTTCCGCCACGCGCTGCTCGACCAGCAGCATGGTCAGTCCGGACTGGCGGCGGATCTCGATCAGCCGCTCGAAGATGAAGTCCGCGGTCGATGGCGCCAGCCCCATCGAGGGCTCGTCCAGCATCAAGAGCTTTGGCGAGGAGGCGAGGCCGCGGCCAATCGCGAGCATCTGCTGCTGGCCGCCCGACATCGTGCCGGCGAACTGATCGCGGCGCTCCTTCAGCACCGGCAGCCATTCGAAGATCCGCTCGATATTGGCGTGCCAGTCGCGTCGGCCGCTGTCGGTCATCGCACCCATCTCCAGGTTCTCCATCACGGTCAGTGACGGGAACACCTGGCGGCCCTCGGGGACGTGGGCGATGCCGAGATGGGCGCGCTGCGGCGGCGGTACCGCGAGGAGATCGACGCCGTTGAAGCTGATGGTCCCGCTGCTCGGCTTGACGATGCCGGAGATGGTCTTGAACAGCGTGGTCTTGCCGGCGCCGTTGGGGCCGACGATCGCAACGAACTGGCCGGCGCCAACATCGATCGAGACGTCGTTCAGGACGGGTTTGGCCGAATAGCCCGCACTTAGTCCCTCAATTCGCAGCATGGCCCACCCATTTTTTACCGAGATAGGCCTCGATGACGCGATTGTCGCGCGTCACCACCTCCGGCAGGCCTTCGGTGATGACGGCGCCGTGGTCGAGCACGAGGAACCTGTCGACCAATCGGACCATCGCCTGCATTGTGTGCTCAATGATCGCGATGGTCATGCCGTCGCGCGCGAGCTGCTGGATCACGGCCACGACTTCGTCGGCCTCGCCGTGGCCGAGGCCCGCGAGCGTCTCATCGAGCAGCAGGATGCGCGGCTGGCCGGCGATCGCGCGAGCCAGCTCCATCAGCCGCAGCTCCTTGGTGGAGAGCTCGCCGGCGACACGACTGGCTACAGCGGAGAGTCCAACACGGGCAACCGCGTCGGCGGCCAGTCTGCGCGCCTCCTCGTCGGACCGCGCGCGCACATAGGCGCCGACCACGACATTGTCGCGAATCGACATGCGCAGAAACGGCCGCATCACCTGGAAGGTACGGCCGATGCCGGCCTCGCAGATCACGTGCGGCCGCTGGCCAGACATGTTGCGGCCATCGATCAGGACCTCGCCCTCGCTCGGCTTCAGGAAGCCGTTGAGGAGGTTGAACAGCGTGGTCTTGCCCGCGCCGTTGGGCCCGATGATGCCGAGGATCTCGTTCTTGTGCAGCTTGAAGCTGACATTCTGCACGGCCTTGAGGCCGCCGAAAGATCGCGACAAGTTCTTGACTTCGAGCATGACCTCGCCGGTGGCGGGTCGCTGGCGAGGGGCGGGCTTCAGTGCGGTGACATTGGCGGCGGGCGTTTCCGGCGCGTTGGTTGCACCCGCCTTGGGCGCGGTCCGCTGGCGCAGGAGATCGCGCAACTTCCAGAACAAGCCTTCCGGCGCCAGGAGGATGACGCAGACGATAGCGAAGCCGAAGATCACGCCTTGGATGCCGGGGAAGCGCGCGCCGGCCTCGGCATGCAGGATCTCGGCGAGCGGGATCAGGATCACCGAGCCGATGACCGGGCCCCAAACCGTGCCGACGCCGCCGAACATCGCGACCGTCAGCGCCTGCGCCGACACCAGCATGCCGAACACCGATTGCGGTGTCACGACCAGCAGCACTTGCGCGTAGAAACCGCCAATAGCGGCGCCGAGGGCGCCGCTCAGGGTGATCGCGCGCAGCTTCCAGGCCAGCGTGTTGATGCCGGCCGCTTCGGCCGCGGCCTCGTTCTGCTTGATCGCGAGCAGCGCCATGCCGAAGCGCGAACGTTCGATCACCTGGGTCAGTACGATGGTGGCCAGCATGATGGCGAGCCCCAGCAGCGTATAGAAGCGGGGATCGGTGAACTGCATGAAGGCGATAGACGCGTCGCGCTTGATCGGAAGCGTCACCTCCTGGAAGCCGAGCCATTCGAACACGTAGAGAATGGCGAGCGGATAGGCGAGCATCGCCAAAGCGAAGTAGTGGCCCTGCAGGCGGAAGGTCGGAAAGCCGATCAGGAGCCCGGCGATGCCGCCGAGCATGGCGGCGAGCGGGATCAGCAGCCAGGGCGAGATGTTGAAATAGATCTGCCCGAGCGCGGTCGCATAGGCGCCGATCCCGAAGAAGGCCGCATGGCCGAACGAGATGAGCCCGGTGTAGCCGCTGAGCAGATTCCAGGACAGGCCGAACACTGCCCACACCGGCACCAGCGTCAGGATCAGCTGGTAGTAGGAGTTGGTGACGCCGAGCGAGATCCCGGCGTAAGCGAGCGTGAAGAGCAGGGGCGGCAGGAAGGATCGCATCCGGAGCATGGTCACGTCCTCTCGACCATGCGCCCGAAAAAGCCTTGGGGACGGAAGAAGATGATCAGGAGGAAGACGGCGAAGATCGCTGCGTTCTGCAATTGCGTCGGCAGGATCAGCGTCGACATCTGCTGCACGAGGCCGATCGTCATGCCGCCCCAGAAGGCGCCGATGATGCTGCCCATGCCGCCGAGCACGACGCCGGCATACATGACGATGACGTATTCGAGGCCGACGAAGGGGTGGAACGGATAGTTGGTAGCAAGCAGGCCGCCGGCGATCGCGGTGATGCCGCAGCCGAGCGCGAAAGCGGTGCGATGGGCGCGGTCGACGTCGATGCCCATATAGGTCGCGGCGGTCGGATTGTCGGCGGCGGCGCGGAGCGACTTGCCGATCCGGGTGCGCGTGATCAGCAGCGAAAGCAGGATCATGATCGCCAGCGAAATGATCATGTCGATGCTGCGCGCCTTGTTGAGAAAAATGCTCATGTCGAAGAAGGGACCGAGCTCCCAGGCCGAGCTCGACAGCGGGGTGCGGATCGAGGCCAGCACCGAGCCGAACACGATGAGCCCGCCGTTCTGCAGGATCAGTGCGATGCCGAGCGTGAGGATGAGCTGGGCGTAATGGCCTTCGCCTTCAAGGGAGGCGGTGCGCGTGCCTGATACGTGCGAGATCAGCGTCCGATGGACGAAATAGCCGAACAGGGCGAGCACAGGCCCGGCTAGCAGGATGGACACGAACGGCCCGACCGCGTTGCCGAACAGGCCCTGCACGCCGGCGGCGGTGAAGAGGTAGAAGGCGGTGTACATGCCGAGCATCATGAAATCGCCGTGTGCGAAGTTGATAACCCGCATGACGCCGAAGATCAGGCCGAGCCCGACGCACATCACGCCATAGACGGCGCCAATCAGCAGGCCCGCGGCAAGCGCTTGCACAAATCCTTCCATCAGCCATGCCTCCCCGCTGCCGACGATGCTAGACTGGCCTCCAGCTCGACCATGTTTCCCCCGTACTCTCCGGCATTTCTTATGGTGCCGACCGAAAAACCCGTTCCGTCTCCAGGCGGCATTGCGCCGCAATGGCGTCGGCATTGCCGAGCTGCTCGCAATCGTCGATGAGTTGTTCGAGCCGGTGCGCGCGATCCTCGCCAAGAATTCTGGCAGCGGCAGCGCGAAAGCGGCCGCGAATTTCTGAAGGCGTTGCTGCGATGACGTCAGGCAGCGCGTGCTGGATCGTCCGGCCGCTGCGCAGATGCACGCTCACGTCCGCGCCCTGCTTGCCGGGGAAGGCGGCGGTGAAGCCGGGATCGGCCTTGAGATCCGTGATCGCGACGAGACGAATGATCTCGGCATCGTCGAGCTCGGAGTAGTTGTGTTCCTCGATCTCGCCCCGCGCCAGCGTCGCCGCGACGCTGAAGGGAATGCTCATCTTGGCCTGCAGCGCGTTGCGGTAGGGGCCCATCGAATCGCAACCGGGATAGCGAATGGCGGCATCGGGCGCGCGAATCACGATCCGGTCGATCTCATCAGTGCTGGCGAGCTCGTGCGAGACGCGGAGCGCGGCTTGAGCGGCGGTCTGCGCGAAGTTGCAGGCCGGGACTGGCTTGTTGTAGACGGCCATGATCTCGCACTCGCCATCAGGGAAGAGCGCGATGCTGTCCGGCGCGGCCTGGCGGCGAAAGGCGGCAAACAGACCGGCCTCGCCTTCGAGGATCGTTTCCGAGCCGAAAGCGCCGGCTGCGGCCAGGCCAACTGCCTTGATCGTGTTGCTGGCGGCGAAACCCGGATGGAAATACATGTCCGAGCCGCCTGCATGCGGCCACTCGTTCAGTCCGCTGGACGTATTGGCTGCGATTGCGATGGCGCTGGTCGCCTGGTCCTCGGAAAGGCCGAGCGCGTAACTTCCCGCGAGCGCCGCGCCAGGAGGCGTCACCAGTCCAGTCGGACGATAGAGACGAGCGAGGTCGGAGGTTAGAAGCGCACGGCCAATCCGCGCGCCGGTCTCATAGCCGATGATGGCAGCCGCGAGCAGCCTCGTGCCGTGCAGCGGCGTTTGTTCCGACAGCGCGAGCAGCGCAGGCCAGATCACGACGCCATGGTGGGCGATGCTCGCCGCATGCATGTCTTCCCGCACGAGACCGTGTCCCATGACCGCATTGGCGAAGGCCGCGTCGGCCGGGGAGGAGAGTTGCGACGTCCCCATGATCGTCGCGTTGCCGGCGCGCTGCGCGATTGCAACGGCCTGACGACTCCAGGGATGATGGCCTGCCTCGAACACGCAGGACAGGAAGTCGAGCAGGCAGAGCTTTGCCTTGGCGACGACGTCCGGCCCAAAATCTCCAAGGTCCAGCGCAAGCACGCTGCGCGCCATCTGGCGCGCGAGCGATCCCTTGCTTGAACTGGCCGGGCCGATCGTCATCGCGGGTCATTCTCCCTGAAGGCGCGCGCAATCAGCCGCGCATCTCGACCCCAGCCCACTCTTCGAGCACCTTGGCGATCGAGGTGAAATCGGACGAAGCGCCGTACTTCGCATTGGTAATCGCGAGCATCTGCCGTACCACTGCGCCGCAGACCATCGGCACGCCCATGGCCTCTGCTTCGTCCACGCACAGGCGAACGTCCTTGTAGGAAAGGCCGGTGGTGAAACCGAAATCGAAAGTGCCTGGCAGCACCGAGCGGGGGAATTTGTCCTCGGAGGCGCTGTTACGGCCGCTGCTCGCGTTGATGATGTCGATCAGCACCTTTGCGTTGACGCCGCCCTTGACGCCCATGGCGACGGCCTCCGAGGTGATGACCAGCGCAGCGGCCGCCATCAGATTATTGGCCAGCTTGGCGGTCTGCGCCACGCCGGGCTTGTCGCCGGTATAGAACAGCTTGCCGAAATTCTTCAGGATCGGCTGCACGGTGTCGTAAGTCGCTTGCGGACACGACACCATAACGGCCAGCGTGCCGCTGACGGCGCCCTTGATGCCGCCGCTCACGGGCGCATCGACCAGCGTTATTCCCTTGGCTTTTAGGCCTTCCGCAACGAGCTTTGCTGCGCCGGGACCCGAGGTCGACAGATCGATCATGATCTTGGCGCGGTTGCCGCTGCTTATGCCGCCCTCGCCGAGCGTGACGGTCTTGACGATGTCGGGCGTCGGCAGGCTGGCGAGCACGACGTCGGTGCGCGAGGCGATATCGGCCGGCGACTTGCCGAGCAGCGCGCCACGGTTGACCAGCGGCTGAGTTGCCTCGGCCTGCGTGTCAAAGACCACGAGCGAATAGCCCGCGTCCATCAATCGTCCCGCCATGGGACCGCCCATGCGGCCCGTGCCGATCACGCCGAGCGTCTCTCCCGCCATCGTCTACTCCCTGTCGCGCGGTCCCGTGACGGGCGCGCCTTCTCGATGTCGTTGGTCAATCGTTGTCGCCGGCTGGACTTTCCGGCCGCCGTCGCCGCGGCAGCGGGATCCCGCGCCAGCTGCCGGATTGTTATGATTGTCAGACAAGCTGTCAAGCATAACATTTGGATCGACAGTTTGCTGTGGATCGTCATATGGTCCGGGAAAACGAGGAAGACGCCCCGCGTGCCGCAAGATCCAATTCCGAGTGTAAGCAGGATGCTCGCCGATTTCGTCGCGGCGTCGTCATGGCCGGACGTGCAGACGCAGAGCGTCGAGGCGCGGCGCTCGATCCTCAATTTCTTCGCAACCGCGCTCGGCTCCGCGCGCGATCCGGCGGTCACTGCCGCGATGCGGACCTTGTCGCCGTTCAGCGGCGCTGCGACATCGACGGTCATCGGTCGCTCCGAGCAGATGGACGCGCTATGCGCGTCGTTTCTCAATGCCATCTCGGCCAATCTGCTCGACTTCGACGACACCCATCCCGATACGATCATTCATCCGGCCGCGCCGGTCGCAGCTAGCATATTCGCGGTTGCGGAGACGCAGAAACTGTCGGGGCGCGAGGTGTTGACTGCGTTCATTCTCGGCGTCGATGTGGAATGCCGCATTGGCAATGCGGTCTCGCCGCGCCACTACGCGCGCGGCTGGCACATCACCTCGACGTGCGGGATTTTTGGCGCAGCCGCGGCGTGCGCCAAACTATTGGGTCTACCTGCGGAAGGCATTGCGAATGCGATCGGAGTTGCGGCGAGCCAGTCCGCCGGCAATGTCGAGAATCTGCCGAGCGCCGCGAAGAATGTCAGCGTCGGCAACGCGGCGCGCAACGGATTGTTCGCCGCGCTGCTGGCCCAGCAGGGTTATGAGGCCGCGCCGCGCGCCATCGAAGGTCCGCTCGGCTGGGCGCGCACCATGGGCGACGTGCCGGATCTTGCTCGTTTGCTCGATGGCCTCGGCAAGACCTGGGAAATCGCAAAAAACACCTACAAGCCCTATCCCGCCGGCATCGTGTTCCATTCGGTCATCGATGCGTGCCTCATGCTGCGCGAGCGGATCGGCCGCAACGTCGATCAGATCGAATCCGTATCGGTGCACGGCTCGGCGCTGCTGCTCGCGCGCGGCGATCGTCCCGTCAACAACGAGCGCGATGCGCGCGTCAGCGTCCATCATTGCGTGGCCTGCGGACTGCTGCTCGGTGCGGCAGGCGCGACCGAGTTCGTGCACGAGACCGTGGTCCGGCCCGAGATCGTGCGAATGCGGCAGAAGGTGAGGGCGGAGCTCGATGCTCAGATGCCGGACGGCGCTGCGCGCGTCGCCTTGCGCCTGTCGTCCGGTGAGCTGTTTACCGAGACCGTGACGTCGCCGCGCGGCAGCCAGGCTGCGCCGCTGTCGGACCGCGACATCGAAGAGAAGCTGCGCGACGGCGTACGGACTGGTCGAAGCGATTGGGATGCCGACCGCGTCATCGACGCCGTTTGGCGGCTCGATGCGGTTGATGACGTCGGTAAACTCCTGCAGTCGCTGCGCCCGTCGCCGGCGACCCGCGAAACAACTTCCAAGTAAACTTTAAGACCTGAAAGGGACGATCATGAGCAAGACCGAACTGTTCGAAAAAGGCCTCAAAGTCCGCAAGGAGGTGCTCGGCGAGGACTACGTCAACAAGTCGATCGCGGGCGCCGACGAGTTCACGCGCACCATGGCGGAATGGTCGACCGAGTTCTGCTGGGGTGCCTTGTGGACGCGGCCTGGCGTCGACCGTCGCACGCGCTCCATCGTCAATCTGGCGATGCTTGGCGCGCTGAACCGGCCGCACGAGCTGAAGCTGCATGTTAAAGGCGCCCTGAAGAACGGGCTGACCAAGGAGGAGATCAAGGAGATTCTGCTCCAGGTCGCGGTCTATTGCGGCGTGCCCGCAGGCATTGATGCCTTCCGCAATGCGCGCGAGGCCTTTAATGAGATCGACGCGGCGGGTTCCTGAGTTACGAATCGCGGATTGTATGACGTCATGTCGGACACGGAATACGAGCTCTTCGCAATCCGCTACGCCACACGGGATGCCCAGCGGAGCGAGCATTTCATTGGCGGCGACCCTCATGACGGGCCGATGCCGATGGACTATTTCGTGTGGCTGGCGAGGGGCGGCGGGCGCAGCTTCGTCATCGACACCGGGTTCAACGCCGAAATCGCAAGATAGCGCGGGCGGACGTTCCTGCGCTGTCCGGTGGACACGCTTCGCGCGTTCGATGTCGACCCGGTCGACGTTACGGACGTTGTCTTGACGCACCTACACTACGATCACGCCGGCAATTTCGACCGATTTCCGAATGCGCGGTTTCATCTCCAAGAGCGCGAGCTCGCGTATGCGACCGGGCGCTACATGCAATATCCGTGCCTGTCGCATTCCTTCGAGGTCGAGGACGTCTGTGGAATCGTGCGACTCAACTATGCACGCCGCGTCCTGTTCTGCGATGGCGACGCCGAGGTCGCACCCGGATTGACCATCCACGCGGCAGGTGGACATTCCGCCGGCCTTCAATTCGTCCGGGTCAGCACCCGCCGCGGCCCGGTCGTGCTCGCCTCCGACGTCAGTCACTTCTACGAGAACATGACCAGAGAGCGCCCGTTCACAACGGCGTTTCATGTCGGTGACATGCTGGTGGGCTTTGACAAGCTCCGGGCAGCGGCCGTGGATGCGGACCACATCGTTCCCGGCCACGATCCCCTGGTCATGGAATTTTGTTCGGCGCCCAACCCGGCCCTGATTGGTGTCGCCGTTCGCCTCGATGTCGCGCCGTCCGTAAGTGTCTGCATGCGATGATGTATCGGGACGGCCAAGTCTACACTTTCGCAGCCTCCATCATCGCCATCGAGGTCGCCATCCGCACGGGCGACGCTGTCATCTCGAGAATTGTTCGGCGTCCGGAGCCTGCTGCCGCCGCCCAAGGATGAAGACCGGCATCGAGGCGAGCTGGACCGCGATGGAGAAAGCGATGAGCGCCACGCGCGAATGCTCGTACAGCAGTCCCGCTACGAAGCTCCCGACCAGCCAGCCAATGCCGTAGCCGGCATAGTACAGCCCAAATGCGAGGTTACGCTTTCCTTCTGGAAGGACCTCGGCGACGATCGCCTTCAATAGGGTGTCCTGGGTGGCGTATCCGATGCCCCACAGCAACATTCCGAACAGACAACATCCGAATTGGAGAGGTGATACGAAATCAGTTCGAAGCTCATCAGCCCTGCCGCGAACAGAGCGCCGGCCAGCATGTAGAGCCAGTATGACGCCTTGAAGCTTCGCGCGGGCGCCGTCCGTCCGTGCTCGAGCCGGGACGGCAGTGGGAAGTTCACGCGGGCTGCGATGAGTGCAACGAGCGCCCCAACCGCAGAAATCGTCAGCAAGGTGTACCCGGTTCGATAGTCTCCCTTGAGCAGCAGAACCAGCGCGATCAGGAGCGGCCCGATCGTGCCGCCGGTCTCGTCGAGCGCGGTGTTGAGCGCGTAAACCCATCCCTTGCCGAGTTCGCCGGTCGTATACGAGAGCATCGCCTCGACCGTGGGCTTGCGTAGAGCGCGTCCAACCCGCTCGGTCACGACGAGCGCGGCGGCCCATTCCCAGCTTCCGGCGAGCGCCATGGCCGGCACGGCGAAAAGATTGATGACGTAGCCGATGAATGTGATCGGCCAATACCGGCCGGTCCGGTCGGCGAGGTATCCCGACGGAAGTCGAAGTGCATAGCCGAGAAACTCACCTGCTCCGGCCGCGATGCTGATGATGGCGGCGCTCGCGCCGAGCGAGGCCATGAAGGGACCGTTGATGCTGGCGCCGCCTTCGTAGGTGATATCGCCGAAGAGATTGACGATCCCGGTCGTCATGACGAACAGGAAGGCCGGCGAGGCTTGGCTGACGGCCGCTTTCGATTGTGCCACCGGCGACCTCCGCATCAACGATCGAGCCTCACGGCCGGATGGCGGTCACATGCGCCGCTCGCGTCGTTTTCATGATCATATTCCCGCCAAAAGGCGAAACGATAGTTCGGACGACACGATAGCTCCGCCTTCATGTGGCGCGGGAGAACGCCTCTCAATCTGCTCTGGTGGGCTCACCCGTTCGCCGGTGGCCATGCAGCGCCGCAATGTTCTCAAGGCCGGTCTTCAGGAAAGTTCTGACGGCTTCGATCGTCCTTGCGAGGGGGCACTCAATGGCATGAGGGCTGCATCAATTGGAGATCACGTATCTCGCATTGACAGCCACTTCCTTGCAACGTCCCGCACTCCGGCGCGTTCGGCAGGCACGAGGTAGCTGGCATCGAGGTGCTGCCAGACGCGGGTATCCTCATCGTTCCAATCTGGATCGATGAGGCTCGAGGGAAACGAAATTGCTTACCGTTCGATCGACTTACCAGGAGAAGAAGCGATGGACGCCCCAGGCAAACAACAGAAGATTCCAGGATATGATTTCGGAACCGACAAGGTCGCCAAGTCGCCGATCTCCCTCGCTGAATGGGAGGAACTGAAAAAATCAGCGCTGTTTTCCGAGGAAGATGTGATCTATCTCCGCATGTCCGAGCACATCCTCTCCGGTCAGGTCGAGACCTGTTGAAAGTCTGGCGCGGCGTCATTTTCGATCATCCCCACCTTCGCGCCTATGATGAAGATCCAAAGACCCATGAAGTGGATACTGAGTACGCAAAGGCAGTCGCGAAGCGATTTGGCCAATGGGTCACCGACACGGCGCGCGCCAAATATGATCAAGCCTGGCTCGATTACCAGTACGAAATCGGACTGAGGCACCATCGCTCCAAGAAGAACAAGACGGACCATGGTCACACGTTGGGCCATATCCGCGCGCGCGACCTGCTCGCGTTCTGCTCGACCACTGTCGTGCCGATGAGGCCGTTTCTGGCCAAGAACGGTCATCCTCCCGACATCGTCAACCGGATGTACGACGCCTGGTGGAAATCGATGATCCTTCAGGCGACCCTCTGGGTCCAGCCTTACGTTCGGGAAGGCGACTTCTGATGGTCGGTCTCGCGGTCCCCAACGCAAACGTGGCAGGAAGGAGCGAACGATGGATGATAGACCTCTGCCGAGGAATTTAGTGACAGCAGGTTCGACCCCGGTCGAACGCATGTACTTTGCCTGGAATGATGCGCTGTCCCATAATGATGCGGATGGCCTCCTGGCGCTTTATGCCGAAGATGCCTGGTTCGAAAGTCCGCTTGTCCCGCACCTGTTGGGCATCGATCGGGGATACCTGCGCGGGCACAAAGAGATTCGGCCGCTGTTCGACCTCCTTGCGATCAGGAAACCTCCGGTGCGCCAGTATTATCGAACTGGATACCTGACCGACGGCAAGCGGCTGATCTGGGAATATCCGCGCGATGGCGGCAAGGGCGAACAGATGGACTTTGTTGAGGCAATGGATCTCAATGATCAGGGTCTCATCCAGCGCCACTGCGTCTACTGGGGTTGGTTCGGATTTCGCGTGCTTCAGCGCAACGAGTATCATCGCGGCCAGGGTGAATAGGCTTCGAGGTTGGGACGACTTCGGATAGCCAATGAGTACGGAGCCGCGATGGTAGTCGCCGCGTCAAGCTGCCGAGGATGCACCCTGCGCGGGCCAGAGTGAGCGAACCTCCTCGGGCAGGGCGTGACGGACTTTCTCCGCCTGATTCGGATCGATGTGATGATTGAGCACGCGGAACACGGCTTTTGCCGCGTCCGCGGCATCCAACGGTTTCACCGAGCTCAGTTGCGCCGATACAAGCGCGAGAAATTCTTCCGCCGACCGCCAGGTTTATGGTGTGTCGCTCGGCCGCCACTGGTCGAATCAGGTACCGCAGACCAAAAGGGGAAATTGCGGGTCCTCGCCCCAGAGAGATTCGGAAAAAAGAGGGAGCGGCTCCGGCGCGTACATCCGGCGCAGGAGCCGTTCGGGGGCACCGACACCAGGTGCGGGTCGGTTCTCTCAGCAAACCGCCGCAATGACGAGCCGGCATTAACATGCGATAATCCATGTTGGCCGAGCCGGGCAGAACCCAGGGCCCGCGCCACGCGACCACCTATATCTCTCGGGCCAGGATCAACCGGACCGGGCACGGCCGTCTATCGCTCGATCGTTCCGGTTCGCCGAATCTTTTTCTGAAGCATCATAAGTCCGTAGAGGAGGGCTTCAGCGGTGGGAGGACAGCCAGGCACGTAGATATCGACTGGCACGATGCGGTCACAGCCGCGGACAACCGAATATGAATAGTGATAATAGCCGCCGCCGTTGGCGCACGATCCCATGGATATGACATAACGCGGTTCCGGCATCTGGTCATAGACCCTGAGCAGCGCGGGCGCCATCTTGTTGCAGAGCGTGCCTGAGACGATCGTGACATCGATTGTCGAGGCGATGCGCGAGGAGCCGCGCCAAATCGTTCGATATTGTATCTCGGCATCGACACTTGCATTTGCTCGATCGCACAGCAGCTAGACCGAACGTCATCCACATCAGAGAGCCTGACCTAGCCCACGTGATCAGTTCGTCGAACGGAGCAACAAAGAAGCCGCGATCGCCGAGATTGTCTTTGATGGGGTCGAATGGAACAGTGGTGAAGGAGTCCATGGGCATCGACCTAGCTGGTTCTGCCTCATGCGCAATGGCCGTTCCGTCTCCATGTTCCTAACTCCCTTCGTTGATTGCCTGTGACCAGGTAACAGGAGGAACGGTCCAAATCATAGGTAGTTGACCGCACGAGGTGGGGCCCATCAAATGCGAGCCATAGGCGGTCGCTATGAAGATCGAAAATTTCAAGGACATGTACATCGCCGAGCTGCAGGAGCTCGTCAGCGTCGAGAGACAATTGGGTGATGCGCTCAAGCGAATGTCTGAGGTCGCCGTGCATCCAATCCTCAAGCGCGCACTGGAGCAGCATCGAAAGGAGACGGTGCAACAAGGTCAACGCGTGCAGGAGATATTGCAGCGGCACGATGCGGACCCGCTTGCACATACTGATCAGGCGATGGAAGCCTTGATCGAAGAGACTGCGAAGATGATGAAGATGGTAACGCAGGACGATTTACGCGATGCCGCCCTGATTGCATCCGCCCAGAAGCTCGAACACTACGAAATCGCGGCCTACGGCAGCGCAGCGGCTCTTGCCGGGCAACTCGATCTCAGGGACGACCAGGCTATGCTGCACGAGAGCCTGGAGGAGGAAAAACTGGCTGATCGCGTGCTGACGACGCTCGCAAAGAGCGAGGTCAATCAGGACGCACTTGCTGCCTGATCGGAACGATGCGGCAGGCGAGCATACCCGTTCGATGATTGGTCGCAAAAGAACCCCGCCGGTTACCGAAGTGACCTGACGGGGCTTGTGAACGGATCGATGGTGAAAGTGAACGAGCTGTTGCATTGCGAAGAGCGGACGATCTGGACGCACGCTCACCGACGACGAACTCGGCTACTCGCCGGGATTTGCCTCATCTCCCGTTTCAAGCAGACTTAGCGCGGTCTCGATCTTGGCGAGCAACGCCTCGATTTCCTTGCGCTCGTTCGGTCCAGGATCGCTTTGGAGCCGATAGAGGAGCTGGCGCTTCTGCGCAAGTAGGTTTGCCGCCGCCGACATCGCGTCCTCCCGAAATAACCTGTATGTTCGCCAAAGACATGGTGTATCGGCGAAGCCGGCAGCGCCTTTGATGCTCAAAACATTCCCAAGAGGGCGAAAATCGCGATCTCGGCCAGGAACGTGACCGCCATGATCGCGACCGTGAAAAACACTTCACCCATCGGCATGAGCGGCATGACATCACCCGCGCGGCACGCCCCATTCGTAAATCCCCCAACCGGCAAAAGGTTTCGCTGTACCGGTTCCCAGTGTATGGTCCGGTCCGGGCAGGTCCTCTCCGAGGTCCTTCATGACGCTTTTCGAACTGTCCTGCTGGTGCGTAACCGGCGCAGGGGTCATCGCGGTGATCACGATCTTCGCACTGCTGTGATCTTGCACGGATCCTGGCTCGGACGCGACGGTCTGTCCACCTTTGACCGCAGCGAGCCCGGTCCGCTACGGCCGCGCCGGGGGCATCGCCCAGCGCCTTTCGGCCGACGGATTTCAGGCCATTCGACTGAGCCTCGTCCGAGCGTCCCGACCTCTCCCTATCCCGCTCTAGGATTCCACACCCTGCGCTTCGCACGAACGGCGCGATAGCGCGCGTTCGTCTGGGGCTTGATGAACAGGGCTGAGACGCTCGGATGCTGTTTGCGGATTTCGGTCTCGATCGAGATTACGCACTGCTCGATGTCGTCAGCGCGTCTGTCGTCCGCGAACTCGATGCTCAATGCCGCAACGACCTCGGCCGGCGACAACTGCACGGTCAGTAGCCCATTGGCCGTGACCACGCCGGGTGACCGTCGCGCGATCTCGAGGATCGATCGCGCAAGCTCCGAATCTGCGGGCTCGCCGATTAGAAGGCTCTTGCTCTCGCGCGCGAGCCCGATGGACGCGATTCCCAGCAAGACGCCGATCAGGATTGAGCCGACTCCGTCCCAGACCGGCTGTTCCAGCGACACGGCCGCCGCAGTCGCCGCGGCGGCAATGACGATTCCGACCAGTGCCGCACTGTCCTCGAGAAGTACCATGAAGGCCGGCGGATCCTTGCTGCGGACGAATGCCTCGTAATATCCGAACCTCGCGGCTTCCGACCGGAAACGGCGGAAGGCGAACAGCCACGATGCGCCTTCGAACAGGAATGACAGGCCGAGGACGACGAAGCTGACGATGGGATCCTCGATCGGCTGAGGTACGGTAACGTGCAGCACGCCCTGATAGAGCGAGACGCCGGATCCGAGCGCAAAGATGAGCAGCGCGACGATGAAGCTCCAGAAATACAGCTCGCGCCCGTAGCCGAGTGGATGGGATTCATCGGGCGGACGGCTCGCGCGACGATAGCCGTACAATAATACGACCTCGTTGGTGCAATCGACGACGGAGTGGACAGCCTCGCTCATCATGGCGGAGCTGCCGGTCCAGGCGGCAGCTCCGATCTTGGTGATTGCGACGAGAATATTGCCGATCAACGCGGCATAAACCGTCGTCTTGGACGATGATCCGGCCGCCTTGCGAGTGTCCGGCTCCGGCATGCGATCTCCTGCGGGGCCAAGTGTACTGCAGACCAACGTTGCACGCCCATACGCGGTTCCTCGCCGTGCCGGACGCGAGGCTCTGACGTTGACGATGGCGGCCGAAGTTGCGCGCGACCATCCATCGATGGTGGGCGATGGGCGCCCGCGTGTCGCCATCAAGCCCCGTGCCGCGCGCGGCTTATGGGCCGGTGCGCGCGATTGACGGCGACATCCTGATTGCGCCGATCACGCCGCGACCGGTCGCGGCCTTTTCAGTCACGGCAGTGTCGCGGCTGCTCGCAGTCCTCTCACGTCGCGAGAGCGAGGCTTGCCATCATCAGGCCGATCGCCGCGATCCAGCCTCCGAGGGCGCGAACCGCGATGGCGCGCCAGGAAGCCGTGCTATCCGGCGTCGCTTGCCTGAACAAGGCGGTCAGCGCCATCGTCAGCGTGATCACCGTGTAGCCCACACAGGCGAGGCCTGCCGCAAACAGCAGCCGGTCGGTTTCGGACCCGAGCTCGGCGCCGTTCGCAGCGCCCCGGATCACTGCGATCGCGAAGGCAATCGCGCACAGCACGAAGGTGGGAACTTGCACCGCTGCCGCGAGCAGCATGCCGATTGCGAGCATCATGGTCGCCTCGGCGAGTTGCGTCACAGCCGGGCCGAAAAGGGACGCGAGCGGTAGCCCTGCCAGCAGGCCAAGCGGAAACACCAGGATGAGCCAGCGCCCCTTGGACGCGCCAAGCGAACCGGCCAGCAGGCCGGTCGCGGCCCAGAGCAGGACATCCTGAAGATCGGTGACCGGGTGCGAGGCCCCCATGTAGAAATCGCCGAGGCGGGCCGCGACGATATGCGCTTCGGCCGCATGCGCGCCAGTCAGCAGCAACGCTGCGGCGATCAAGGCCCGTGCAAGGTTCGATCTCATGCGACGGCTCCGAGACCCTGCGCGAGGAAGTAGCAGCCCATGCCGGCGATGCCGGCCCCAAGTCCCTGGATGATACGCTCGCCGACGGGCCAGCGCGTCAACGTACCGATCAGGATGCCGCACAGATGCAGCAGGCCGGTCGCGGTGACGAAGCCGACGCCGTAGGCCAGTGCGTTCGCCGCCCGTGGAAGCTCGGCGCCGTGCGCATGTCCATGAAAGATCGCGAAGATCGCGACGATCACGGCGGCCACGGCAAAGGGCAGGCGCAGCCGCGCAGCCACAGCCACGCCGAGGATCACCGCGGAAATGGCAATCATCAGTTCCGGCATCGGCAGCGGAACGTGCAGCACGCCCAGCACTCCGCCGACCGCCATGACCAGCGGGAACGTGATCGGCAGGATCCAGATGGCGGGCGCACCGAGTTGCGCGCCCCAAATGCCGACGGCCACCATGGCAATCAGATGATCGATGCCGGTGACTGGATGCAGCAGGCCGCTCGCGAGGCCGCCGGCCACGCCAGCCTGCTCGTGCGCGAGGGCCGGTTGCGTCAGCGCGATTGCTGTGATTGCAGTGGTGAGGGCTCGGGAAGTTCGTAAAGACATCATGTGCCACTCTCGTCAAATCACGGCGAACACGCGCGCCAGACGGCCGAAGAACCAGAACATTGACACCGAGCCGATGACATAGGCCGGCAGCGCCTCGCCCCAGCGCGGCACGACGGCATCGAGCCGCCGATGCGCCCAGATCAATGCGAGCACGAGCAGCACGAAGGCAAGCTGCCCGATCTCCACGCCGATGTTGAAGAACAGCAGCGCCGGGGGCAGCAGGCGGCGTTCGAGCCCAAGTCCTGCCAGTGCGCTTGCAAAGCCGATGCCGTGAACCAGGCCGAAGGTGAAGGCAACGATCCAGGGATAGCGGGCGGTGAGCCCGATCTCGCCGCGCTGTTGCTTGACGATCTCCACACCGACGAACGCGATGCTCAATGCGATGCAGGCGTTGAGCGGGCGTTCCGGCACGCCGATCAGGCCGAATGCCGCCGCGGCCAGCGAAGCGCTGTGCCCGATCGTGAAAGCGGTGATCGTCTTCACCAGACGCCAGCCGCCGCCGACGATCCAGATCAGGCCGAGCACAAACAGCAAATGATCGACGCCCAGCAGAATGTGATCGATACCGTAATTCACATAAGTCTTGGCCAACTCGATCCAGGTCTCCAGAGTCGGCGCGCCGGTGCCGAGCACGGAGACGACGGGATTGGCCGTGGAAATCGTGTAGCTGCGCGGCTCGCCCTCGATCGGAACGACCTTGATCAGGACGACCGACATGTTGGAGCCGAGATTGGTGATCGTGATCGGACCGATCAGCCCCTTCTGGCCGCAGTTCATCTCGGGCAGGCGCAAGAAGCAGTGCGGCGGCACCCGCAGATCGACCCGCGAGGCGCCGATCGACGGCTCGATGCTCCAGCGGCCGACGAAAGCGCCGGGGCGAACCTCGCGGAACTCGAGCACGCCCATCGCCGCTTCATGCGCATGAAGTGGCGACGGCCGGATCATCACGGCCACAGCCAGGGCCAAGGCCAGCAGCGCCAGCCGCAAATATCGAATGGTCGTCACGGCTCGTACCGCACTTGATAGGATGCCTTGAGCCGCTTGACCGCTTCCCAGGCGCGCTTGCGGGTTTCCTCCGTGTGCCAGTTCCTGGCGGCCTCATCCCGAACATTGTCGAGGCTGGCAAGATTTCCGGCTTGGCGCGAGTCCAGCCGGGCGACGTGCCAGCCGTCCTTGGACTGCAACAATTTCCATTCGCCCTGCGGCATCGCCAGCAGTCCGTCACGGAAACTGTCGCCGAAGGACGCCGCAAGACTTTCGACGGGGCGGCCGAGGATGGCGCGCGTAAGCTTCTGCAATTCCTCGGATTCGCGCTGCTGGGTGATGTCGTCGAGCTGACGCTGCGCCGTCTCCTGATCGGTGGGCGGGGTGATATAGAATGAAACGCGCTCCGGCTCGTCGAAGCGACCGTGATTTTCCGCGAACCAGGCTTGCAGCTGCTCGTCGGAGGGGCGGGGGACGCGGATCTGATCGAAGATCAGCAACTGCATCTTATAGGCGATGCGATCGCGGATCGTCTCGTCGCCGCGATCTACGGCAAGCGCCTTGCCTTCGCGATAGAGAATCTCGCTCGCGACCCAGCTGTCGATCATCTTCTGGAGCTGCGCCTCGGAAGGCGCGCGTTCCTTGTCCTCGTCGAAATTGTCGATGAAGGACTGCCGCATCGCCTTGGTGACGGTGATGACCTTTTCGTCCTTTGCCGGCGGATGCAGCACCGCGTCGATGCCGAAGATGATCGCTCCCAGCAAAGTGAAGTGCAGCAGAGGCTCGCGCGAGAGCCGCACGAGTGTAGAGGCGAACGAACGCGAGGACTTCGTTACTCCATGCGCGATATCATTCGAATCTGAACCTTCGATACGCGATATCGGAAAGGGCTGCACTTCAACGGGTGTTGCTGGCATTGACATACGATTGTCACAAACTTTCTTGGCGCGCGTGTCGCCGCGTCTCATGCGGCGATGCTTTTCATCTGTCATCTTCTATCGCTCATGCCGCGAAGAAAAATGCAATGGGAAAACGCAAGAGACAAGATGCCGCACATGCAGCGCGCAGTTGTCGCGGTCAAACACAAATCCTTCACGAAGCTGTATCGTAACTCTGGCCAGTATCGCCGCGTGCAGGGACTCGCAGCACGCGGTTGAGCCAAACGGTTCTCAAACTCCCCGCACCTCTGACGAATTTTCTCGATATGTGACACGAGGGGCGATAGATGTTTCGATCCGGCAAGACGATCCTGTTGACTGCAGCATCGGCAACCTTGGCGCTGACACAGAGTGCTGCAGCCGACGATTTTGGACGCGGCGAACGCCGCGGCAATCCCTATGTTGCCGGCGACATGCACAACCACAACACCTGTACCGACGGTTCGGTCGCAGCCGGCTACACGATCGATCGCGCGGTCGGCCGCGGTACCGCGTCCGCGGGCGGAAACAATTTCGATCTCGATTGGTTCACGCTCGGCAACCACGGCGGTTCCGGCAGCCGCGACTGCCGCTTCAGCGACACCAGCGCCAATCTTCCGGGACAGACCACGACGACCTGGAGCCAGACGCTCGGTCAGACCATCGACGGCATCACGATCAGCAGCCTGAAGGGTACCCCGAACGGCACCGGCAGCGGCGCGCAGATGTGGCGCTGGCAGTCGATCCGCGAGGTCGAGTATCCCACCATCGTCAATCGCACCAACACCTACGACAAGGTGCTGATCGAGGGTCTCGAGTGGATCGCGCCCGGTCACGAGCACGTCGACGTCGCCGTCATCACCGGACAGCACCCGAAGCACCGGTGGAAGCCCGGCAACGCGGACAAGATGGCGGAATTCGAATACCGCTTCGACCGTGCCGACACCGATGCGATCGGTCCCACCATCGACGCCAGCGGCAACCAGCTCTGGCCCGGCAAGGACAACGTCAACAACACGGGCACCGCGGGTCACCAGAAGGCGCTCACCGGAATCAAGTGGCTGCAGCAGAACTATCCGCTGCAATCCTACGTCATACCGACCCACACCGAGCGCCAGGGACCGTTCAACGCGACCGCCAACAAGGGCTACAATATCGAGCACTTCCGCGACTTCAACAACGCGGGTCCGACGGTGGCGTTCGGCATCGAATCGCCTGGTCACTTCGCCGAAGGCGGCGCCAACGGCGGCTCCGGCTCGTATACGGCCAACGCGGTCGGCGGCGGCACCTATGGCATGAGCGGCATCTACACCGCGAAGGTCGGCGGCCTCTGGGACGGTCTACTCGGCGAAGGCCGCAACTTCTTCATCTTCGTGAGCTCCGACTGGCACAGCCGCGGTGCGGGCGGTGCGCGCGATTCCTTCACGACGGCCGACTTCATCCCCGGCGAGTACACCAAGCTCTACGTTCCGAATGCCGGGCGCTTCTCGTCGCAGCACGTCATCGACGGCATGCGCTCGGGCAACTCGTACTCGGTCAACGCGGACCTCATCGGACCGGATCTGGTGTTCCGCGCCAAGGCGCACGGCGACGACTGGAAGACGATGGGCGAGACGCTGGTCGTGCGGCCCGGCGAGAAGGTAACGGTCGAGATGGAGATGACCGTCCCGGCTGAGAACAACGCACCCTACAGTTTCAACAACCCGCTGCTGCTGCCGGTCGGCATCAAGCAGCCGCTGAACAAGCCGTCGCTCGACCACGTCGACCTTATCACCGGCAAGATCACCGGCGTCGTTGCGCCCGATGCAGTCGGCTATGCGGTTCCGAATGCGGCCGGCACGGCCGGCGCGGCGATCGTGTACAACCCGACGGCGATCGTCGCGCAGCAGATCCTGGCGAAGGATATGCATCGCGAGCATCGGCACCATGGCGCTGTCCGCCTGAAGTTCACGACGACGTTCACCGCCGGCAATACGCCGTTCTACATCCGCGCTCGCGGAACCAACATTCCGAACGGCACGCCCAACGTCACCGACACCGCCGGAAACCCGCTGCTCGACTCCAATAACGCGCTGGTCAGCTGCACGGATCCGGCGTGTCCCGCGCATCTCGAAACGGTGAACGGCGCCAAGAAGGTGACCCACGACGTTCAGGCCTATTCGAACGTCTGGTTCTACGCCAATCCGATCTTCGTGCGGCCGGAACGTTCGCCGAAGCTGCTGGTCGAGACCAATGCCGAGCTGGCTCGCCGGCTTGGGCAGCGCGCGGACAACGATCATGATCACGATCATTACGATCATGATGACGACGATCATCATCACGACCACCACTAACGCGATGATTTGAGGCCATCCGGCGGGACGCATGACAAATGCGTCCCGCCGTACTTTCTTTCGCAATGCAAGTCCGACAGCACGACCTCGATGTATCTGCGCCGTATCCCCATCTGCACACTCTCGTTTCTCCTTGCCGGCTTCGGCTGCGCCGTAGCCACCTCCAGTGCGGTGCCTGCCTCCGACGAGCCCACCCGGGAAGACTGCAACGCCGCGGTTGCGGAGGCGCGCGCATTGGCGGCCGATCTGCCGCCCGATCATCTGTCCCGCTACTTTGCCGAGCGGCATTTGCACCAGGCCCTAGTCGAGGCCGGCAACGGCGAGTTCGACGAATGTGTCGATATGGCCGCGCGTGCCTCAGACGAGGTGCGCGAACGCCGCCATGAGCTACGGCCGGGCGAGCAGCTGAGAGTGCTCAAGCCCAACGAGTAGCGAAAGGGGCGATGTTGCGCGCTGTCATCGCAGCGTCATCTTTCCTCGCGCATTGTTGGCCGAGCTTCACCAACAGGTAGATGTCGCGACATGGATCAGATCGAGCCGCTTTTCCCGATTCCCCTCATGCGCTCGCCTGGGCTGCTGCCGCCATCGCTGAACGAAGCCGCCGTCGCCGCGATCCGCAGCACCAAGATCGAGGGCAATCTGCGTTCGGGCCAGCTGTTTCACACCGAGGTCGCCGATCCCCGCGACAACGAGCTGTTTCGCCAGATCGCCGAGCTTGCCATGCCGAAGCTGGTCGATTTCGGCGTCCTGCTGTTCGGCGAACAGCTGCGCTGGACGGTCAAGGAAATGTGGACCAACATGCTCGAGACCGGCGGAAACCAGACGCTGCACTCCCATGCCAACAGTTTCGTGTCCGGCATCTTCTATCTCACGCCCTCGCACGCGGCCTGCAAGACGGTGTTCGTGCGGCCGCCCGGCGGCTCAGACTTCTCCTTCCGCCACCACACCCGCAGCGCCGCCATCGGCCCGTTCAATGCGGGCAAATATGTCCTTCCGGAGGCCGAGCCCGGCGATCTCGTGCTGTTTCCGAGCTATCTCTATCACGAGGTCCCGCGAAATCCGGGCGGGCAGCGGATCACGATCGCCTTCAACGCGATTCCGGATCATCTGGACTGCTGGGGCTATCGCATCAACTTCGCGCCGTGAGGCCGTCGATCACTGGTTTCTGAGGCCGAACTCACGAAGCAGCAGGTCCCTTGCCTCGCGGCGTGACGGCGCTGCCTCATCGATCCGGCGCAGCAGGCGCGCGGCGGCCGCGCGATCGGAGCCGAGCAGGGACTTCGCCATCCCCATCAGCGGCCCATAGGCTGGATCGAACTCGGCGCTCAGGCGAAGCGCGTCGAGGAGGCCGGGCGAAGCAGAGTCGATCAGCGCGGCTCCGCGCGGATCACCCGGCAAGGACGCGCCAGCCTCGAGGAAGCGGTTGCGTGCGGCCCAATAGGCGTTGAGGCGTGCGCCCAGCGCGTCGCGCTCGGCTGCGCGGGCGAGGAGCTCATTCGGATCGGTCCGGATGTCTTTCATGACGGCAAGCAGCAGTGACCAGGGCGCCGCCGTGAGCGCACGGACATTTCGGCGCGCATCGAAGGTCACGAATGGATAGTCATCCGTGTTGCGCGGACCCTCGCCGGCGAATGCGGAGAGCGCGAGCGGGCCCGCCAGATATTGGCCAAGGAGATCGATGGGCGTCTCGAAGCCGAATGGGCGAACGACGGATGCGATCGCGGGATTGCGAAGCCGCGCAGCCAGCGTCTCGGTATCGAGATGGCCGCCGTTCCGCGTTCCGATCAGCGCAAGCATCGGTGTGCGGACGCTGTAGTGATTGAGCCAGGCCGCGCCGTCAGGATAGACGTCGAGAAAGCCACGAATGATGGTGCGCAGCGACGGCATATCGAGCTGGTATAGCGGCAGCCATTGGCAGAAGATCCCGCCGGGCGCGAGGCGCCGTTTCACGGCTGCGAAATGCTCCACCGTGTAGAGCGCGCCGCTGCCGTCGAGTGCGGGGTGGAAAAGGTCGGCGATGATCACGTCGTGCTGGCCGGTATCGGCAGCGACGTAGCGGCGGGCATCCGCCACCGTTACGAGCGGGGCTGATGCCGGCCGCGAATTGGCAAACCAGGGCAGGAGGTCGACCACCTCGCGCGAGAGCTCGACCGCGCGCACGCTGACACCGGGCATCTGCGCGCCGCCGACCATGGTGGCGCCGGTGCCGATGCCCAGGAACAAGGCGCTTTGCGGGGCCTGGTGCAGCAGCAGCGGCAGCATGGCCTGTCGATAGTCGGAGCGCGTCGAGCTCGTTCCGCCCATGCGGAAGTGACCATTGATCTCGAGGTAACGCACGCCTGCAGCGTCGTCGACGACGCTGGCGGTCGCCATCGGCCCTTCGCGCACTGCAAGCAGCGCCCCGCCCGGCGGCACCCGCGTCAACGATGGCGCAGGATTGAGCCACAGCACAAGCGCGGCGATCGCGGGCGCCGCGGACCATAGCAGTGCCGATCGGCCGGGCGGGAGCAGCAGCAGATAGCCGAGCGCAATTGCAAGCAGCGCCGTCCATGCACCAAGGCCCGGAATCAGCAATTGCGCCGCCAGCAGCGGCGCGATGCAGGCGCCAAGACCGTTGATGCCGACCGCCGCTCCGACCGAGCCACGCTGATCGCTGACCCGTTGCGCCAGCAGGCCGAACAGTGCGCCCATGGCGGTCGCGGGCACCAGGAACAGCGCGATCGCCACGGCCAGCTCGCCGAATTCGTCCGCAGCCGATACGGTCTCGACCAGGCGGCCGGCATAGGGCGCAAGCGCCGCGGTCGCAATGCACGCGAGCGCGGTTGCGGCGAGCAGGCCGCGGAGATTTCCATCCCTTGCATCGCGCCCGGATCGCTGCCAAAGCAGGCTCCCCACTGCGGTGCCGAGCAGATAGGCGGCGAGCAGTCCAGCGAAACTGTAGACGGTGTCCTCCATCACCTGCGCGGCGAGCCGGACCACGAGTACCTCGAAGGCGATTCCGAGCAGTCCGGTGGCAAACAAGGTGATCATGAGCCGCGCGTCGCGGATGCGATCCGGGCGCCGTTCCTCGCCATCGGCCTTGCCCGCCGCCGATCCGAGCGCGAGCGTGCCAACCGCGCAGAACGCGTTGACGGCTGCAAGGCAGATCAGCGTGCCCGAAAATCCCAGCGCCGGGATCAGGAGGAATGTCGAGATCAGTGTGCCGGCCAGAGCTCCAGCCGTATTCGCCCCATAGACGCCTGCCGTGACGCGGGCCTCGCCGCGCGCGTCCCGCATCATCCGTTCCAGCGCCGTCAGCGTTCCGCCCATCGCCATCGTTGCCGGCAGTAGCACGAGGGTCGGCAGCGCCAGGCTGCCGGCCCAGAGCAGGGCAGCCGACGGTTCGGTGCCGAGCAGCGGGGCAAGAGCGCGACCCGCGGCAGGCAGCAGCCAGACGCTGATCAGGCCCCAAACGGCAATGACGGCTTCGAGCATCGCATAGACGCGCCATGGCGATGCCGCGCGGCGGATCGGCCGATCGAGCGCGAACGCGCCGAGAGCCAGGCCGCCGAAGAACCCGGCGATGACCCCAAGGACCGCCATCATCTCGGTCCCCAGCACGAGGCTCAGCTGGCGCGTCCATACGATCTCGTAGCCGAGGCCTGCAAAACCCGACGCGGTCACGATCGGAACGAGAGCCCAGGCTCGGCTTGCAGCCTGACGCGCGCGCGCCGGTGCGGTCTCGTTCTGGACCGTGTCCGCGAACCGGCCAGCCGAAGCGATCGCGATGCTGTCCGGCTCAGATTGCATTCCCCTCACTCCCGTTCGAACGCGACCGGCCGCGGGGCAGCTGCGCGCTTGCATCGGCCCTCGTTCTCGGCCGATCAGAGCATTCGCTCTATGTCAGATTTTTTCAGGATTTGTGACGGCCGGTCAGCGCCCGTTGCCGGTGCGATCAGAATCTCGCCGCCACCGTGAGCCGCACCGCAAGCGGCTCGGCCGGATGGACGTGACGGTCGGCGACGCCATCTGTGGGCTCTCCCGGCAGGCGCGACAGATAGTAATATTCGATCTGGTTGGTCTGCGCGTTGAACAGGTTGAGCACGTCGAGCTGCACCCGCATGCCGTTGTCGAACCTGTAGCCGGCGCGCGCATTGAAGATCAGCGACGACCGCGACCGGACGCTGTCGTCTTCGATGAGCGGACGCGGACCGAAGTAGCGCGCTTTCAGGCTGCCGAACCAGCCGGTGTCGCCACCCAGCGTGATTGCGCTGCTGGCCACCCAGGCCGGTGCGCCGGGGATGCGGGACCCTGCGGGGTCGAAATCGGTGAAGCGCGCATGGGTCTGCGCGATATCGAGATCGACGGTCATCCACGGCACGGGCTTGTACTCGTTCGTCCATTCGACGCCGACGCGGCGGCTGGGCCGGCTCGGCTCGGTGGTGCCGGCGTCCCCGACGAACAACAGCTCGGAGTCGAAGTCGAGCACGAAAACTGCGATCGTGCTGGTGAGGCCCTCGATCACGTTGGTGCGGATGCCGAGTTCGGCGCCGCGCGAGCGCACCAGCAGCGGCACACGGTCGAGCGGGGTCACCTTGTCGTTGGGATCCACCGTGATCGTCGCGCCGCGGATGTCGTTGCTGTGCAGCCCGAAGCCGGCATTGCCGTAGAACTCGGTCTTGTACCAGGGGCCGAGCACGATGCCGGCCTTCGGGCTCGCCATCGACGCCTGCGCGTTGCCCGAATTCGCTGGCGTGTCGCTGAAGACGTGCCCGGCGAAGAAATCCTCGCGGATGCCGGCCGTGGTGTGTAGCCAGTCGTTCCAGTGCGTGGTCGTATCGGTCCACAGACCGACATTGCCCTCCTGTACACGGTCGTCGCGCACGGTCGAGAGCGAATTGCGCTGCTCGGTCTTGAGCAGACCGACGTGGATGTCATCGTAGCGGCTCTGCAGGCCGACGCGAGTCTGCGATTCGAGGCCGGCAAAGCGCCAATCGAATGTGTGCCGCGCGTCGAAGCCGCCAAGCGTACGACCGTCGAGCTGGCTGAACTGGTCGCCATTGACGGGATTGTCGAGGTAGTAGGTGAAATTGTTGAACAGCCGCAGGTCGGAGCGCACGACATAGGCGCTGACATTGGTCTGCCCGTAGTGGCTCGACTGCGCCCAGTTGCTCGACAGGCTGAAGCGGCTGGAGGTGCCGCCATCGGTCGGATCGAGCGTGCCGAGACGGGTGATCAGACCCTGGTCGATCGCGCGTTGCGGGACCTGATCGGTCGAAGTCCAGCCGTTGGAATAGGCCATCGCCGTCAGCGTCAGGCCGTCGGTCGCGGTGCCCTCGCTGTAGCGCACGACGCCGTTCAGCTTGCGGATATCGTCGGGGACGTCCCACGGCCCGTCATACTTGTTGGCTTCGAACGCCGTCAGCAGCGTGCCGTCGCCGACGCGCGTCGATCCGGCCGCCAGCGCGCGCCGATAGCCGAAGCTGCCGAAGGTCATCTCCGCGAAATTGTGCGGCAGCTTGTTGACGTAGTCGATCCCCACGGCGCCGGCTGATGCGAAGTCGCCCTGGTCGGCGAAATACGGTCCCTTGCGGACGTTGACCGACTGGATCAGCTCCGGGATCAGGAAGTTGATATCGGCATAGCCTTGCCCATGCCCGTGGGTCGGCATGTTGACGGGCATGCCCTCGATACTGATCGCAAGATCGGTGCCGTGATCGAGATTGAAGCCACGCAAAAAATACTGGTTGGCTTTGCCCTCACCGGAATGCTGCGTGACGATCAGCCCTGGCACCACTTCCAGCGCTTCGCCGGGCCGCGAGAACGGAATAGCGTTCACCTGTGCGCCGCTGATGCGCGTTGCGCTGGCGGCAGTGGGTTGCAAAGCGGTCGAACCGGCTGGCGTCGCACCGGTCGCATTGCCGCTCTCGGCCTGGTTGTCCGTGCGACCGGCAGTCTGGCTGTGCACACCAGGGTTTTTCGGCGGTTTTCTGCGGGCGTTCCGTTTGGGATGCTGATGGTCAGCCGCCGCAATGGTCACCGGCGGAAGCTCGGCGGGCGCCGAGCTGATCTCGTGGGCCGGGGCCGGGAACGTGCACAGGGCGGACGCTGCGGCGGCGGAAAACACCCGCAACAAGACCCTACGCACCACGATATCTCCGCACCACAACAATTGCATTCCAACACAGCCATACTATGGCAGGTGAGTATGACGATCTAGCAACAATATCATACTAGCCGGCGGCGGCCATTGCGAGGAGCGAATATCTGCAACCCCAAAAGGCGCATCGCCGGCCTGGACGCCCAAATTCATCTGCGCGCCGTTGCATTCCGGATAAGCCGTTGAAACATCGGCAAGGCAATCGCCGCTTCGCACGGCTGTCACATGGGTAACCGATAAGCCTTGCTTCCCTCGGCGCTGCATGTCCTGCATATGCAGGCCGTCAGCTTTCCGTGAACTGAGACTCTGCACTGCTGGCAATTTGGTTGATGACGCGAGGCATGCGAGCACATCGGGCGATACGGCGGATCTCGGCATGGCTCGCGCCCATGCTGGCGGCTTTGCTCGCCGCCTCCGCTCCGACCTTTGCGCTGCCGTCGGATTTTTCGGATGCCGACGCGCCAGCCTACGTCGTGCCGGCGCCCGACCGCCCGCTTCCGGAACTTCCCGCAACATCGGCGTCGGCCGTCAGTCCTGCGGTGCGATCGGCCTCGCCGGTCAAGCGTGAGGCAATGAAGGGCAATCCGCTCTGGGCGGTCCCGCTCGCAACATTGTCGGAAACGGGCGAGCGACCGATCTTTTCAGCTTCGCGGCGGCCGCCACCGCCTGGGGCCGCGGTCACCGCATCGAGCGCGCCGCCGCCGTCAGCGCCGCCGAGCCCGCCGCAGGCCGAGTTGCATCTGGTGCTGGTCGGCACCGTCGTCGGCGGCGATCAGGGTGTCGGGATTTTTGTCGACGAGAACAGCAAGACGACATTGCGCCTCAAGATCGACGGCGACTATCAGGGCTGGAAACTTCTTTCCGTGCATCGCCGGGAGGTGATCATGGCGCGCGGCGAGCTGACCGAGACGCTGGAGCTCACGAAGACGAGCCAGGGCGCGTCCGCAAACGTGTCGGCGGTTGCCGAAAGCACGGCAAAGCGCGGAAGCTCGCACACGGCGCAGTACGATTAGGTGAGCAGCAAGGCCTGTTTCGAGCCGGCGTCTGGCGAACCTGAGATACGCCGCTATCGCCGCGCCGCGACCGCGGTCATCTCGAGCTTCACGCCCGGACCAAGATCGGCCACGCCGATGGCCGCGCGTGCCGGTAGATGCGCTTCTGCGAAGTGCGCTTTCCAGGCCGCGTTGAACTCGGCCTTCTCCTTGAGATCGGTCATGTAGATGGTCACCTGCAAGACCTTGGATACATCGGATCCGTCTTCAGGAGCTGCGCCAGCTGCCCGAGCACGTCGTTGGCCTGGCCCGACATGTCGAGGCTCGTATCCTCGGGGACGATTCCGCCGATATAGAGCACGCCATTGTGCTCGACCACTTCGTGAAGAAGTCCTTCGTAGGGCAAGACGCGCTGGATCATGAGAGACCGATGTTGCTCGAGGGGTACGGGTGGCATATCGCATATTCCAATGTCAGTGTCGTCAGAGGAAATTTCGTGCCCTTGTCAGGCGGCTCGATCAGGATGCTCCCGAAGGCTTGTGGAACAAGGTATTGGAAATGATGGAACAATCGGGTCGATGAACCTCCGCGATCGTTCACTCGAGGGTTTACTCGCCTGTACTTGCGCACGAGGGTCCGGCATTTCCGCTGGCCTGATCGCAACGACAATCGGGAGCGGATCAGTATACTGCGACCGGAATTGACTCGGACACGACCCGGACCACGCACCGGAACAAGGATCAGATGATGGACGACACGATTGGCTTTCCCGACCCCGGCCTCGATCTGTCGGACGGCTTCAAGCCGCACACCTCGCATTGGGGTGTGTTTTCCGCGCGTCAGGGCGAAGGCGGGCTCGAGGTCCGGGCCTATGCGGGCGATCCCGATCCGAACGGCATCATCGACAATTTCCCCGGCGCGCTGCGCCACCAGGCGCGCATCGCCCAGCCGGCGATTCGCCGCGGCTGGCTCGAGCGCGGTCCGGGCCCGGATGATCGCCGCGGCCGCGACGAATTCGTCTCCGTCAGCTGGGAGAAGGCGCTCGATCTGCTCGGCGACGAACTCGGCCGCATCCGCGATACGCGGGGTCCCGGCGCGGTGTTCGGCGGCTCCTACGGCTGGTCGAGCGCGGGCCGCTTCCATCATGCGCAAAGTCAGGTTCACCGCTTTCTCAACATCGCCCTAGGCGGCTATGTGCGCTCGGTGAACACCTATTCGTCCGGCGCGTCCTCGGTGCTGCTGCCGCAGATCCTTGCGGGCTATGAGGACATCACCAAGCGCAACGTCACCTGGGAGCAGATCGCCGCCGAGACCGACATTGTGCTCGCCTTCGGCGGCATGGCGCTGAAGAACTCGATGGTGGCCGGCGGCTCGATCAGCAAGCATGTCGAACGTGGCGCAATGGACGCTGCGCGCCGGCGCGGCTGCGAGTTCATTCTGGTCAGTCCGCTGCGCGACGATCTGCCCGTCGAGGCCGGGGCCGAATGGATGAGCTGCGTGCCCGGCACCGACACGGCCCTGATGCTCGGCATCGTCCACACGCTGGTGAGCGAGAACCTGCACGACCAGGCCTTCCTTGATCGCTACACCGAAGGCTGGCCCATCTTCCTGCGCTATCTCGATGGCGAGATCGATGGGCAGGCCAAGCACGCCGAGTGGGCCGCAGCAATTTGCGGCGTCGACGCCGACACCATCCGCTCGCTTGCGCGCCGCGCCGCCGGCAAGCGCGCACTGATCACCGTCTCGCATTCGCTCCAGCGCGCCGAGCATGGCGAGCAGCCGGTGTGGATGGGCATGGTGCTGGCGGCAGCCCTCGGCCAGATCGGCTTGCCTGGCGGCGGCTATGCCTATTCGTTAGGTGCGATCGGCTACTACGGCCGCCGCGTCAACGACGTGCCGGGGCCGACGCTGGGGCAGGGCCGGAACGGCGTCGCCGATTTCATTCCGGTGGCGCGCATCGCCGACATGCTGCTCAATCCGGGCACGACCTATCGCTACAATGGCGAGACGCGCACTTATCCGGACATTCGCCTTGTCTACTGGGCCGGCGGCAATCCCTTCCACCACCACCAGGACATCAACCGTCTGCGCAAGGCGTTTGCGCAGCTCGACACGTTCGTCGTGCACGAGCTTGCCTGGACCGCGACAGCGCGCCACGCCGATATCGTGCTGCCCTCGACCATGACGCTGGAGCGCGAGGACATCGGCTATTCCGCCAACGACCCCCTCATGGTCGCGATGCACCGCATCGCCGAGCCGTTCGGCCTTGCGCGCGACGATTACGAGATCTTCGCCGATCTCGCCGAACGTCTCGGTGCGCGCGAGCCGTTCACCGAGGGGCGCACGTCACGCGAGTGGCTGGAGCATCTCTACGAGCCGACCCGCGCCTCGCTCGCCAAGCGCGGCCTGGAAGCGCCGAGTTTTGACGAGTTCTGGCGGCGCGGCAGCCTGGTCGTGCCGCAGCAGCCCGACGACGGCGGCCGGCTACGCCGCTTCCGCGAGGATCCGGTCAATCATGCCCTGCCGACGCCGAGCGGCCGCATCGAGATATTCTCGCAAAAGATCGCAGACCATGGCGATGCGGATTGTCCGGGCCATCCGGTATGGCTCGAGAAGACCGATACACCGAAGCCTGGCTCGCCGTGCTTCCTGGTCGCCAACCAGCCGGTGACGCGCCTGCACAGCCAGCTCGATTTCGGCGGCCACTCGCTTGGCGCAAAGCATCGCGGCCGCGAGGTCGCGCGCATGAACCCGGTCGACGCTAGCGCGCGCGGCATCAAGGATGGCGACATCATCCGCCTGTTCAACGAGCGCGGCGCCTGCCTTGCCGCCGTCCACGTCACCGACGGCATCGCAGCCGGCGTCGTGCAGCTTCCGACGGGCGCCTGGTACGATCCGATGGACCCTGAGGATGACGCGCCGCTCTGCGTCCACGGCAATCCGAATGTGCTCACGCGCGACATTGGGACGTCGTCGTTTGCGCAGGGCTGCACAGGGCAGCTGACGACCGTCGAGGTCGAGAAGTTCACCGGCAATCTGCCGCCGATCCGGGCGTTCGATCCGGTTAGGGAGCTCTCTACGTAGTCGGCGCTTGTGGCGAACGTCAAAATGGGGCCGCCCTGTATGGGCGCAGGAACGGCCCCGAGAGGCTCGCGGACCCGGGAGGAGGAGGACGCGAGCCGGCGCAAATCGACGAGCTATGCAGCGGCGCTAGTGATCGAATGCCCGTCGGCCGATGGACGGCGCCGCGGCAGCGCTTCGATCTCGCAACGCTGGTTCTTGCTCGCAAGGCGCCAGCGTGCCGGAGACAGGCCGCTGATGCGCTTGAACACGGTCGAGAAATGCGCCTGCGTGCTGAAACCGACGGCGAGTGAGATTTCGGCCAGCGGCCGCGCGGTCGTCGCGAGCAGCGTCTTCGCATGCTCGATCCGGTATTTGAGCAGATATTCGCGAGGACGATAGCCGGTCGCGGTGCGGAATTGTGCCGCAAAGTGCATCCTGGACAGGCCGGCGACATTGGCGAGCTCGGACAGGCTGATGCAGCGGTCGAAATGATCGGCGATGTATTGCTCGACCCGCCGCAACCGCCATTTCGGCAAGGCATTGACCCGCGGGCGGATTGTAAGATCAATCGAGCCGTGCGCCGCTTGCAAATTCATCGACATCGTTCGTCCTCTTTTGGCTCCGCCGCTCTTGCAACGACGGCAAGCGCGCAGACCCATTCGTTTTCATGCTGAGAGGATAGGTGCGACTTGGCCAGGAAGCCCGTTAGGGGTGATTAGGATGTGTTAGTTTTTGTGCGTGCTCACTGGGTGCGACAGCCCGCCGCAGGAGCTCTGATTGCGCTCAGTTTTTCGGACAATTGCGTAGATCAGCCTCGTCACGGGACAGCGCAGCGATATCGCGTGGCGATTGACCGGCTCAGCGCCTCCTGTCGCCGCCGCTACTCGAACACGGCGTCGAAAATCTCGACATCCATCAGCACGGGCTTTGCGATCACGCTTCCGTCAGGCCGCAGCGCCTGCGCGCGTCGAAGCGTCGGCACCACGATGCCGCCAAAGCTGTCATGCGCCCAGGAGTAATGCGTGATCTTCATTCCGAAAAGATCGTGATCTGTTCGCCGCTGCAGCGCGTTCTCGTCGAAATAGAAAATCTGTTCGGGCGCGAGCGTGATCAGGTGTGAGGGGAATTGCGCCCGCAGCCGCCGCCACGTCTCGCTGTTCTCGTGCCATGGCGCAAGCTCTTCGGTGACGACATCGGGATGGGCGAGCAGGAACGGATTGGTCAGATAGTTCCAGATCGTGACGCCACAGAAGAAGACGAGGTGCAACTCGTCCGCCAGCGCAGGAGAGCCGAGCTCGGGAAACGCAAGGCTCGGATTGCGCCAGGTCCGCAGCACCTCGCCGTCCACGCTCTCGATCGCGATCGCATCGGGCTGAAAGGTGCCGCAGTGCTCGCCGCCGGTGATGCCGGTGAAGCGGACCGATTGCGTGCGGGTCGAGCCTTCCGCGGTCACGTCCTTGAATTCCCCGGCATGTCCGGCGCTGGCGAACAGCGCGCCGCCAACGGAAAGGTGGAGCGTGAACCGGTCCAGGCTATTCCAGCGCGCCATGCCGCCGCTGGCATTGATTGCATCGTCAAGGAGCGCCATGTCCCGCCATATCCGCCGTGAAGCGCCATCACCATGGCGGGGCAAATGCGGCTTGGCGTGTTAGAAGTTGTTAGGACTTGCGAGCGCGCGAGATGGCGGTATCTCGTTGAAAACGCTCTCAATTCAGGGTGCCCAGCAGTCCCCTTGCGCTGACCAGATCGCGGCTCTGAAGCCCTTCCTGATATTGCGCGAGGAGCGGGGCGAGCAGGGCGCGTGCTTCGCCTGCTTTTCCGGCCCGCTGCCAGATGCGGCCGAGGCTGATCGCGCCGCGGAGCTCCCAGCCGAGCGCGCGTTGCCGCCGCGCCAGATCGAGTGATCTGCGCAGATGGCTCTCGGCCTCTGCCGCATTGCCCGACCGCGCCAGGATCTCGCCCTTGATCCTGAGCATCTCCGGCATGTCGAAGGATTCGCCATGGTCGGGGATTTGACCGATGGCCTCATTGATCGTCTGCAAGGCCTCCTCGGGCTGGTCCTGCGCGGCGAGACCCTCGGCGAGCGCGGTCGCAAACACCGTCGTCATGATCCGGTGCCGTGTCGCGTACAGCGTCGCCTGGCTGCGGCGGAGGTGCTCGATTCCAGCCGCGACGTCGCCGCGGCGCAGCAGCAGCTCGCCCTTCTGGCCGATGCCGACCGCCTGATAGGGACCCAGGAAGTGCCGCGCCGAATGCTCGATCAGCCGCTCGATCAGGATCTCGGCATTGGCGAAGTCGCCAACCCAGAGAAACACGTAGATCGTCCAGATCAGCGAGATGCCGAGCGTCAGCGGCTGTTCGAGCAGTTCGGCCTCGCGCACGGTGTACTCGGCCGCCTCGATCGCGCGATCGGGCCGGCCCGTGAGCCACAGGCCGCGCGCCAGCGCGACCAGTGCGACGATGCGGTCGTCATAACCGAGATGGCCGATATTCAGCCGCTGCGAACCCGGATTGTGCAGCATCGCACTTTGGCAGAACTGCACGGCCTTGTCCTGATTGCCGATCAGATGATGCGCGACGCCCAACATCCATTCGACGTTCAGCGATGCGGCGGGATCGTTCAGCTTGCGCGCGACGCTCTCGCTCTGCTCGCCGGTCCCGAGCGCGCCGTGAAAATCTCCGACCCTGGTGAGGTAAATGTGCAGGCCACGCAGCAGCCAGAGCTGCCAATGCATATCCTCGAGCCCCTGCGCCAGCTGAAGGCTGCGCGTGAACGCCGCGCGAACCGCGTCGGTATTGCCCTGTGTGAACATCACGGAGACGCCAAGCGCGGCCTGCAGCGTCATCTCCTGGCGGCTGTCCATGGTACCCATGTCGAGCGCCCGCTGGGTCCAGCGATGGCATTCCGTCAGCAATGTCAGCTCGAGGAAGAACTGGGCTGCGGAGGCCGCCAGATCCACGCCGATCATCCGGTCGCCGCCGTCCGAAAAGCTCCAGGTCAGCGCGGCCCGGACGTTAGGCAGATGGTCGGCATAGGGGAGAAAGCCGCCTGCCGTCTGCATGCCCGTGGATTTGAGCGCGATGTCGCGCAGGAAGCCGCGGAAATATTCGGCGTGGGCGCGCGCGACGCGGGTCGCCTCGCCGCGCTCGACGAGCTTGTCGCCGACGAAGGTGCGGGTGGTGTCGAGCAGGCGATAGCGCAGCCGCCGCTCCGCGGGCGAGGTCGCGATCAGGGATTTGGAGAGCAGGCTCGAGATCGCCTCGACCGCCTCCGGCTCGCTGATGCCCTGGCTGGCCGCAACCGCCACCGCGGCTTCCAGCGTGAACGGGCCGACGAACACCGATAATGCGCGCAGCGCCGCGCTTTCGGTCGCCGGCAGCAGATCGTAGCTCCACGCCAGCGCGGCGCTCAGGGTCTGATGCCGCGGGATGGCGGTGCGCCGTCCGCGCCACAACAGCGAGAAGCGGTTGTCGAGCAGCGAGGCGGTCCCGGCGATGCCATAGGCGTTGACGCGTCCGGCCGCGAGTTCGATCGCGAGCGCGATGCCGTCCAGCCGCCGGCAGATATCCGCGACGAGCGGCGCGTCCTCCTCGCTCAGCTCGAAATTACCCAGGCTCTCGGCGATGCGTTCCACGAAGAGCTGGCTCGCGGGATAGGCAAGAATGTCGGCGATGCCGAGCCCGTCGCGCTCCGGCGGGCAATCCAGCGGAAACAGCCGATGGACGCGTTCGCCTTCGGTGCGAAACGACTCACGGCTGGTGGCGAGGACATGCAGCTCGCCCGCCTCGCGAACCATACGCTCGGCCAGCGGCGCGAGCTCGTCGATGATGTGCTCACAGCTGTCAAACACCAGCAGCATTCGCCGGCTGCGCAGGAACGTCAGCAAGCCAGGCATCGGGTCGTCGGAATTGACGGTCAGGCCCAGCGCTGCCGCGATTGTCCCGGGAACGAGCCGGGCATCGGTCAGCGCGCCGAAATCGACGAAGCTCACCCGGCCGTCGAAGGCCTGGAGCTCACCATGCGCGACGGCGAGCGCGACCGAGGTCTTGCCGATGCCGCCGGGGCCGACGATGGTGACGAAGCGATGCTGCGCCAATTCAGTGGAGATCCGTTCGACCGCATCGTCTCGCCCGATCATTTTCGCAAGCGGCGCTGGAAGCGCGTGAGGCGCCGGGGCAGCCGGGCTCGTTCGCCGCTCCGCAGCTTCGGCCCGAAGCAGTGGAGCCGCGAAGCAATAGCCGCGTCCGGGGACGTTGACGACGTAGCGCGAGCCTAAGCCGGCATCCCCCAAGGCCTTACGCAGCGTCGTGATGTGGAACCGCAAACTGCCTTCGTCGACATTCACGTCGGCCCAGACGCGCTTGATCAACTCCCGCTTGTCCACGACCTCGCCGGCGCGCTCGGCGAGGAAAATCAGGATATCGAGCGCACGGCCGCCGAGGTGAAGCGGGGCGCCGTCCTTCTCCAGGAGACGCGACTTGGCGAACAGGCGGAATGGCCCGAAGGCAATGGCCGAATCCTGGTCGCTGATGTTCGGCACGGGCCAATGATTCCAGTCAGAGAGCTGACGTCTGCACCTTCGTCTAGCAGAACGACGTTATCAGTAAACTGCCCGAAAGTGGCGAAATCGCGCGGCCGATCGGCCGAGCGCACGGGCACGATCTGTCACAAATTTTGCTTAAGCGCGAGCGGCTTACTGCGCGCCCTGCGACAATTCGTCAGTATGCTTGACCGTGCAGAGGACAGCTTCGCTGCCACACTCTGTTTGCCGCCGATCATAACAGAATCTTGCAACGTCTAACGAGCGATGCGCGCAAACTGCATCCAGTATGGTCTCCGAGCTCAGTGTTACGTCAAACGGGAGGCTATGATGTCCGGTATCGGCGCTCGGCCGAACGACCATGTCGTTCGATCTGAATTTGTGGCCAATCTCGACGATCAGTCGCGCGATTGGGAGCTGGTGCTGCGGGAATCACATCATCGGATGAAGAACACGCTGACGCTGCTGGGTGCGTCAGTCCGTCGCGATTTCACGCGGGCAGGGCCAAGGGACGTTTCGGTTGCGGTGGACCGGTTCGAGCGGCGCATCGTCGCCTTCGGCAGGCTCTACCAGCTTCTGTCCGACAGCGGTGATTCATCGCCGGTCTCTATCGAAGCCTTCTTGGAGAATTTGTGCGGAGCGCTCTCCGAAGCGGTGCTAGCGCCGGCGGGCATCCGCTGCGAAGCTGCGCTCGCGAGCGGCACGTTGTCGGCATCGCAATGTCATCGGCTCGCGCTGATGCTGATGGAGCTGGTGACGAATGCGGCAAAGCATGCCTTCCCGAACAAGAACGGTGCGCTGATCCGCATCGACATGGCGAGGCGCAACGGCGCCTGGCTCTGCACAGTCGCCGACAACGGCATCGGTGCGACCGGTCCGGTTCAGGGCACCGGCAGCCGTATCCTCGAAGGGCTCGCCCGCAGCATCCAGGCGCGGCTGCACGGCGAGACCGGGCAGGGCGGCACGCGGGTAACCATCGTGATGCCGGCGGCTGACTAAAAACGTCTCTACTCGTAATCGCTGCACCTCACATCCGGGAGTTCAACATGGCCACACTCGATATCGACCGCGACGCCGCGGCCAAGCCTTCGACATCGCGCAGCCTCGATCTGAAGCTCGAGGTCGTCGTCATCCCCGTGTCCGACGTCGACCGCGCTAAGGCGTTCTACACGCGGCTCGGCTGGCGACTGGACGCGGACTTTACATCTGGCGACGACTGGCGGGTGATCCAGTTCACGCCGCCAGGTTCGGCCTGCTCGGTGATCTTCGGCCGGAACGTCACGGCTGCAGCGCCCGGTGCGGTGCGCGGCCTGTACCTGATCGTCTCCGATCTGGAGGCGGCCCGGCAGGATCTGCTCGACCGCGGCATCGCGGTAAGCGCAGCATTCCACGGCGGCGGCGATGTGCACACCGGTCCTGATGAGCCATATCTGTTCGGCAGCGCTCGCGTCAGTGGCGCTGACCCGAAGCGAGGCAGCTACAGCTCGTTCGCCTCGTTCAGCGATCCCGACGGCAATGGCTGGTTGTTCCAGGAAGTCACGACGCGACTGCCTGGGCGCATCGAGGCAGGCAGCACGACATTCGCCTCGACGGCCGAACTCGCCGCGACCATGCGCCGCGCGGCGGTGGCGCATGGTGAGCACGAGAAGCGGACCGGCGGGCATGACGAGAACTGGGCGGATTGGTACGCCGACTACATCGTCCGCGAGCAGGCCGGCCAGCCGCTGCCGTCCTAACGAGAACGCAGTTGGTCGCGCGCCACTTTGCATTCGCTCACGCTCGCTTCGGTTTGCATCGGAACCGCTGCGGCGCTCGATCGGTTGGAACGGCGCAGGCGATCACGCCGATGTCGCCTTCCACCGGTACGGAGCGCCGGTGTTGTAAAACAAACAAGGAGAACCGAGATGATCCGCAAGGCAAAAGCAGTTTGGAAGGGCACCGGTCGCGACGGCACCGGCCATCTGTCGAGCGAATCCGGCGTGCTCGCCGATACGCCCTATTCGTTCAAGACCCGCTTCGAGAACGAGAAGGGCACCAATCCCGAGGAGTTGATCGCGGCGGCCCATGCCGGCTGCTTCACCATGGCGCTGGCGTTTGGCCTTCAGATGGCCGGCTTCACGCCGGACGAGCTCTCGACGGAAGCCGCCGTCACGCTCGAGCCGGAAGGCAAGGGTTTCAAGATCAGCAAATCGGCGCTCGCCCTGCGGGCCAAAGTACCAAACCTGGACGAGGCCGGATTTGCCAAGATCGCCGGCGAGGCCGAGAAGAACTGTCCGGTGTCAAAAGTGCTCAACGCCGCGATCACGCTGGACGCCAAGCTCGGCTAAAGACGAGCAATGTCCATCCGGTTCTGAGGAACCGGGTGGACATGGGCGAATGCCTGCCTTTCGGACGGGCAGCCGAATGCATATGATAAGACGGATGCAGGGCGATCAATCGGGAGCGGAGAGATGACGATGGAGCGCGCAGTTTTGGCCGGAGGCTGTTTCTGAGGCATGCAGGATCTGATCCGCAAGCAACCGGGCGTGATCTCGACCCGCGTCGGCTACACCGGTGGGCACGTCAAGAATGCCACCTATCGCAACCACGAAGGCCACGCCGAAGCGATCGAGATCATGTTCGATCCGGCCAAGACCAGCTTCCGGACCTTGCTGGAGTTCTTCTTCCAGATCCACGATCCCACCACGCTGAACCGTCAGGGCAATGATCTCGGCACGAGCTACCGCTCGGCGATCTTCTACACGAGCGACGAGCAGAAGCGGATCGCCGAGGACACCATTGCCGACGTCGAGGCCTCGGGCCTGTGGCCCGGCAAGGTTGTCACCGAAGTCGCGCCGGCGCGCGAGTTCTGGGAAGCCGAGCCGGACCATCAGGATTATCTCGAACGTTATCCCGACGGTTACACCTGCCACTTCATCCGGCCCAACTGGAAGCTGCCGCGGCGCGCGGCTGTTGCGGGCGGCTAGAGACGGCGTCGTCCGGCTGAGCGCGCGCCTCGTCCTTGGAGACGACCGCTGAGCCTGTCACCGGGCCGCGCCTTGCGGGACGCGGTGGCGGTCTCCTCAGGATGAGGCTCATCGGCACCGCCGCGCTGAAACGACTGCCGCGTACTCCGCCCTCATCCTGAGGAGCCGGCTCAAAGCGGGCGTCTCGAAGGATGGCCGCAGGGTCAGCGATAGCCCTGCTAAAGGATGTTCCGGAAAAGTGCGCAGCGGTTTTCCGGGAAGATCATGCGCAAATAAAAGCGAGAGCGCGATGATGATGCACCTGATCTTATCGCGCTTTAGTCCGGAAGGCGCGGTCAGCTCCGCAATTGCGCGATCAGGTCGCGCGCGATGCGCATGTCGGCGATCCCCAAGCCTTCGGTAAACCCGGCACAGACGTTTTCGAGACCCGGCAGCGCTTCCTTGCTCCGGGCGGCGCCGATCATGAATCGCGCGAGGCTGGTCGCACAGCGCAGCTCCCAGAACCGCGCGCCCTGCTGGGCTGCAATGCCCATGGCTTCGCGAAAGCGCGCTTCGGCGGCGCCCGCATGCCGCGGGCTCCTCAGCATCAGCTCGCCCTTGATGCGCATCAGCTCCGGCAGATACCAGAGCTCCTGCCGGTCGTTGCAGCGGGTCAGGACGTCCTCGATCACGTCGAGGCCGCGGTCGATCTGGTCGGCCTCCAGACAGCACGCGGCGAGCTCGCCGAGCAGCGGGAGAAAGCGCGGCAGGAAGCGCGCATCGCCGGCGCGATTGAGCTCTTCGCGCAGGAGCGGCAGGCCTGTCGCGATATCGCCGCGCCTTGCGATCACCGCGGCGTTGAAGGCTCGCGCCCACAGCCCCCACAGCCGGATGGCGTGGCGCTCGGTGTGTTCGACGAGCTCGGCGCCGTGGCGCTCCGCGGCCTCGAAGTCGCCGGCCCAGAACGCGATCGGGCAGGTGGCTTGTCCCAGCACGCTGCAGAACGTCAGCGCGTGGCCGTTGGCACGGCCCTCCTCGATGTTCCTGGCGGCAAGCGCCTGCGCCTGATCGGCGAGGCCCTGCAGCCACAGGATGCGAGCGCGGAAATATTGCGTGGATATTCGCAGGTCGAGCGGGAAGATTTTTGGCTTCTCCGCCAGCACATGCAGCGATGCGTTCACCCGGTCGATGCAGATGCGCGCCTCGTTCTGCTCGCCGAGATAGTGCAGCGCCACGGCCATCAGCCGGTCGCCCAGCATCGCATCGGTCCGGTCGGGCGAGTTCGCCGCGGCATTCGCAAACCGATCGGCCAGCGCGCGAGCCTTGCCGAATTGCCCGTTGTTGAACTGGTCGATGCACAAGCCCCACAGCGCGCGGAGGCGAAAGTCCTTATCATCGAGCCGGTCGGCGAGCTCCAGCGTCGTCTCCAGGATCGGACGCGCCTCGCGGGCGCGGCCCTCGCCATACATCAGCGACCAGCCGAGCGCTGACAGAAGCTGCATGCGGATACGCTCGTCGCCGGCATCTCCGAGCGCGCTGAGCGCCGTTCGCGCGCGCTCGCGGCATTCGGCGAACAGGGACAGGCGCACCCACATCGTGACCGTAGCTGCGGTCAGCGCGATTCCCAGCGCAGCGTCGCCGTCGGGCGCGAAGGCCCAGTCGAGCGCCGCGCGCACATTGTCCAGCTCGGCGCCATAGATACCCAGCCATTCCGGCAGCGGCGTCGACGAGTCTGCTTCGGCGCGCTGGAAGAAATCGCGAAAGTGCTCGGCATGGCGCCGCGCGAACTGCCTGGTTTCGCCGAGCTCGGCGAGCTTGCCCTGCGCGTAGGTGCGCGTGGTGTCGAGCAGGCGATAGCGCAGCATCCGCGAGCCCGACGGCGAGATCAGCGATTTGGTGACCAGGCTGTCGATAGCCTCCAGCGTCTCCGAGGCGCTGAGGCCGTCGCCGGCGGCAACCGCCGCGGCCGCTTCCGGCGCGAACGGCCCGGCGAAGACCGAGAGCCGGCGCAAGGTGGCGCTTTCGGCCGGAGGCAGCAGGTCGTAGCTCCAGTCGAGCGCCGCCGCAAGGGTCTGGTGTCGCGGCACGGCGGTGCGCCGTCCCCGCCATTGCAGCGAAAAGCGGCTGTCGAGCAGCGATGCCGTGCCGGCGATGCCGTAGGCGTTGACGCGGCCCGCCGCGAGCTCGATCGCGAGCGCAATGCCGTCGAGGCGCCGGCAGATGCTGGCGACAAGCGGCGCTTCTTCCGCGCTGAGCTGGAACGGACCCGAACTCTGCGCAATGCGATCGACGAAGAGCTGCGCCGCGGGATAGGCGAGCACGTCGTCGACCCCGAGGCCCTCGCGCTCGGGCGGGCAATCCAGCGGGAACAGCCGGAAGATGCGCTCGCCTTCGCTCCGGAACGATTCGCGGCTGGTGGCGAGCACGCGAAGCTGCGGCACATCGCGAACGATGCGCTCGACCAGCGGGGCGAGCGTATCCAGCACATGCTCGCAGCTGTCGAAGATCAGCAGCGCCGGGCTGGTTTTCAGGAACGTCAGGAGAGCCGGCGTCGGATCCTCCGCGCTGATGGTGAGGCCAAGTGCGGAGGCGATGGTGGTCGCGATATGGCTGCCATCCCGCAGCGGACCGAAATCGACGAAGAAGACGCGGCCGCCGAAATCCGCTGAGCGGCGGTGCCCGACGGTGACCGCGACGGCGGTCTTGCCGATGCCGCCGGGACCGACCACGGTCATGAAGCGATGGAGCGAAAGGCCGTTCGATATTTTTTCGACGATCTCCTCCCGCCCGACCATCTTGGAGAGCGGCGCGGGCAGCGAGCGCGGCGGCAGGATGTCGACGGTGGGCTGCGCGGGGGACGCCGCAGCTTGAGCGAACGAGGCGACGAAGCAATAGCCGCGCCCGGGCACGTTGACGATATAACGGGCCGACTTGCCGGTATCGCCGAGCGTCTTGCGCAGCGCTGCGACATGGAAGCGCAGGCTGCCCTCGTCGACATTGACGTCGGCCCAGATCCGCTTGACCAGCTCTCTCTTGTCGACGACCTCGCCAGGGCGCTCGGCTAGAAAAATGAGAATATCGAGCGCACGGCCGCCGACATGCAGAGGCGAGCCCTCTTTTTCCAAGAGCCGGGACTTCGGAAACAGTCGAAATGGCCCGAAGGAAATAGCCGAGTCTTCGCTACGATCTGGCACGCGCCATGGCCCCCCGCAACGGGAGTCAAAAGGTATGACTTTTTGCTCTATCAGAACGAGACGTACAGTAAACTGGCCGAAAGCAGAGGGGCAGGGCTGGCAGCCCTGCGTGCACCGCTTGGGTCAGCCGGCACCGGGAATCCTGCTTAAGAAGGAATGGGTTAGGCGAACATGACAGGGCAACGACGACGCCGACTAAACTGGAGGCAGCATTGACGGTGGTGAATCATTGCTGCGATGGAATGGTTTGGGAGCGGGTCCCGCCTCGACAGTGACAACTGACTTCGGGATTCAAATATGCCTTCCCTCTCGCGGCGACAGATCGTCCATGCATTGCCGGGCGCAGCGGCGCTTGCCGCAAGCCCGCGCAGTGGACGAACCGCCGATTATCCGTCGCGCCCGATACGCCTCGTGATCCCGTACGGGGCGGGCGGATCGGGCGATCAGATCGGGCGCCCCTGGGCGGAGAAGATGTCATCGCTGCTTGGGCCGGCCTTCGTCGAAAACATCAGCGGTGCGGGCGGCGCGCTAGGGACGGCTACAATCGCGCGCGAAGAGCCGGACGGCTACTCGCTTCTGCTCGGAAACGACAGCACGCAGGCCATCATTCCGCTGCTGTCGCAGACTCCGACCTATAGGATGGACGATTTCCGAGCCATCTACCGGCTCATCAGCAGTGCGCTGGTCTTTGCCGTCCATCCATCGGTGCCCGCCGCCAATCTGCGCGAGCTGATCGGCTACGCCAGGGCCAATCCGGGAAAACTGTCATACGGGACGCCCGGTATCGGGAGTGGAAATCACCTGGTCGGCGAATCCTTCAAACAGCGGGCGGGCGGTCTGGACATCGTCCATGTACCGTATCGCGGCATCGCGCAGGCCAGCAACGACCTCGTCAGCGGCCAGATCTTGCTCGTCATTGCCGTGATGTCGGTACCATTGCAGCAGCTGAGCCTGGCCGGCAAGATTCGGCTGCTCGCGGTCGTCACCGAAAAACGGCTGAGTGTTGCGCCGGAGATTCCGACCGCCATCGAATCCGGCATGCCGGACCTCCGTTATGACGGCTGGTTCGGCCTGTTCGCGCCTGGGAACACCGAGGATGCGATCATCGATCGGATCGCGCAAGCAACACGCCTTGCCATGGCCGATGCGACGCTCCAGGCGAGCTACCGGGCCCAGGGCATGGAGCCCGACAGCGATTCGAGCCCAGACAAATTCCAGCGCATCGTCGAGGCGACGGCGGCGAGCCTGGCGCCCGTGATCAAGTCGATTGGGCTCGGCAAGCCGTGAAGCCGCTCAGGCGTCGACGCGTATGGCCTGGCGCCGCTCCGCCGTGACGATGCGCGCCGACATCGTGACGAGACCCATCAGCGCGGCCAAGAGCCAGAACGCCAGAGGCAATCCGCCGATACGCGCGATGAAGCCGACGCCGGCGGGGCCGATGAGGATGCCGGCATAGCCCGCGGTTGTGATCGCCGCCACCGCAAGCCCCGTCGGCATCACCGTCTGCCGCGCCGCCCGGCGGAACAGCACCGGCACGAGGTTCGATGCGCCGAGGCCGATCAGCAGGAAGCCGCCGATCGCAACCGCAGCCACGGGAGCCGTGAGCAGCACGACAAAGCCCGCGATCGCAATCAGGCTGCCCCAGAGCAATGTCGCGCGGTCGCCGACGCGGGCGACGATGGCATCGCCCCCGAGCCGCCCCATCGTCATCGCAATCGAGAACACGGTATAGCCAATCCCGCCTTGCGCTTCGGAGACGAGGCCCGCGCCGATCACGAGCAGTGCGCCCCAGTCGAGCATCGCGCCTTCGACCAGGAACGTGATGGCGCCGAGCAGCGCCAGCAGCAGCACCGAGCCGTGCGGCACCACGAACAGCGGTCCCTCCTGCACCTGCACGGAGCGAAGCAGACGCGGCGCGGTGACCAGCATCGCAATTAGCATTAGGGCGGAGCAGATCAGCGTGCAGGTGAGGGGCCCGAGTTGCAGGGAGAGCAGCGCGGTCATCAAAGCCGATCCGGCAAAGCCGCCGATGCTGAACAGCGCGTGGAAGCCGGACATCAGTGGCCGGCCCGCATCGCGCTCCACCTCCACCGCGTGGATGTTCATGGCGACGTCGATCGAGCCGAGCGCCGCGCCGAAGACGAACAGCGCCAGAGCCAGCGTTGCGGACGCGCTCGCGACAGCCAAAAGCGGCAGGATTAGCGCAAGGCCGAGGCCGCCCGTGATGATAATCGGCCGGCTGCCGTAGCGCGCGCTCATGACGCCGGTCAGCAGCATGGCAAGCACGGAGCCGATCCCGAGGCTGAGCAGGAGCAGTCCGAGCACACCGTCGTCGACGGCGAGCCGCGCCTTTGCGAACGGCACCAGCGGGGCCCAGCACGCGATGCCGAAGCCCGCGACGAGAAAGGCGAGCCGCGTCGCAAGACGGGTCGGCGGCCGATCGGCAGAATGCATGGGAACTCCGGAAGAAGAAGCAGACGGAGGAGGGTGCACTCGACAAGCCCGAAGATTGCCGCGACTTTATGTCGGGGAGAGGGGTGGCAATATCGCAACCGAACAGTTGTTGCAGGCCTCTCTGCGCCGGTCTGGGCCGGACCGGCTCATCCTTGAGGGGCGATCATATGGTCGTGATTTTCGAGAGCCGGGCTTGTGGTGGACGCGGCAGCGTCGGCGCGAGTGGCCCAAGGGCAGGGCGGATTGCTCTCCTGAGCCCTAAGGCTTTGCGTGGACGGACGGCGCTGTTTAGTTCGTCTCGCCAACATCTCGATGGCGTGCACAACGCCGTCAGCCGCTGTGGCGCCAACGAGCGAAGTGGCAGGCCGCCAAGCGGTGGATCAAATCAGAGCACATCAGATCAGAGCGTTTCCACAAGAAAGCACGAGTATGATCCCCGGAGCGCGCGCCCAGGCTCGCATGGTCCTGTTGGCAGCTCTCAGAACCGAGGGCCGAAGGATTTGAATTGCATCGCGGATAGTTGCGACGATTGGTTGGCGGCCGATCCGTCCGCGCAGTCGAGCAACGCGTAGTGCACGCACGATCGTTTCGGGATTGGGAAGCGCTCTCTTATCTTCCAAAAGGCTCCAGGTGAGACGCTTGAGATCAAATGTCTCCTGGTCAATTTGGGTGAACGATCCGGAAGCCGTGATGCTTGCGTGGTCCGTCATGTCGTAAAAGATAAGACCATCGTCTATCGCCACCATGTCGCCGTGACAGGCCAGATCAACGAAGAACAGTTGGTCCACTCCCCAACTTATCGAGTGGTAGTTTCGCATCAGGCAGCCGGCTTTGACGACCTTGCCGTTGACCAGCAGTGTCGAAGGGACCATCCGCAGCAACCGGGTCTTCCCCGCCAAATAGAGATCCGCTAGGCACTGCTGACTTGAATAACAGTAAATCTCGCCTCCTCGTCGGTACCTTATGCCGTTGTCCTGAACGAGATGGCATGTGGAGGTCATAAATGCTGCGGCTGGGTAAGCCCTCGCAAGCTTCGCGAAAGTTGTGAGCGCTCCTGGCGCTAGCCAGTCGTCATCATGCAACAATTTGATCCAGGGGCCGCGACACGTAAGCATCGCGTTGTTCGTGTTCTCGACCTGACCACGGCCTCTGCGATTTTCGATAACTCGGATGCGCGGCTCCTTGTGGGCATACTCGCACGAAATATGCCAACTCTCGCCCGCCGGCCCTTCGTCATCGCTTATAACCAATTCCCAATCGGAGAAGTCCTGCTGCAGCACGCTTTCGACCGCGCGGCGCAGCATGTCTGGACGGCGGAAGGTTGGTATCGCGACCGAAATGAATGGCCGGAAGTCCGAGCCTTGGGAGCTGCCGCGCCGCTTGGCCTGCAACCTGTCCATTCGGTAGCTCCTCACTAAGAAGCGATTGCTGAAGATCGTCCTCGCGTCCGATCGAAACTGATCGCAGTCAAAGTAGACCATCCTCGCGCTGAGTAAGCCGAGTTGGCCGGACGCTGGACACCGAGGGGCACATCGTCATCGTCCATTTGCATGACGGTGGCGCGGCCGCGATGTTTTGAAGCAGATCACAACGAGAAAACGCTTCACACATGTTAATGTCGATGCAACCAACATAAGGAAAACTTGGAAATACTCGTTTTGGTTGGTGACAGCTGAGATTTGCGGTAGGCAAGAAGTCGGCCCTTGCACCGGGAAAATCCGGCACATCGTCTCCGCCGAGCTTCTTCACTTCGGAAATCGCGAGGCAAAGAGCGCGGCGTAGCGGAGCTTGGTGAGGCGTCACGGCTTGCGTCGGCGCAAAAAGAGGCCACCAACTCGCTGGCGGGCAAAGTTGGGGCCGAGAAAGCTGTTCGGGCCAAGAGCATCGTGCTGGCCCAGCCCTCAACATTCATCCGGCTCGGGCAGTCTGGCGATATGGCAATAGATGTAAGGGGTGGCGCGACCGGCCAGCCTCCTGCTCGGCGCTGCCATGACCGTCTGTTGGAGCCCACGCCGGAGCCAAATTGACCGGCACTGGGTAGCGTATGCCATCCTTTCGTCAGCTCGTTCGTGGAGGATTTGCGCCATGGCCACGCTCTCCTGCTTTGCAGGCGGGAGCGGTAGGCCCCTATGGAACGATCGGCCACCCAACTCATTGAGCGCTTGTTCATCTAGAGGATCGCTCGTTGAACCACATCGCCGTCGTCTTGATCTTACTCGTTGGCGGCGCCTCGCTCGCCTTTGCCCAGAGTGCGGGCGAATCGAGCAGTGGCGGCTCCGCGGCGAGTGGAACTGCGGCCACCGGCTCGACAGGTTATGCGGGCGGCACCCTATCGACCGGGCATACCCTAAGCGGCACTGCGGGCTCCTCCGGTCCCGACGTGGGCAACGCGCTCAGCCATGCAGCGACTGGCGGCGACGTGGATGCTTCCTCGGTTACGCAGGCTCCAACCTTGCATGATAACGCGGTGGATACGCCGGCCGCTGAACGCGCCATGAAGAACTTGGGCAACACCGATATTGGCATTCTCAAGAAGTAGGACCATTCTGCAGGTGGGCTCCGGAACGTCTCACAGCCCTAGCGAACTGCATGACAGCCGGAACGATCAACGAGGAGCTATCACCAAAAAGAGCAACTTGAGGCCCACAACGCGCGGGATTAGGCTTCCGGCGAAGTGAAGAAGCAATGGCCTGATAACCGGGGGTGGTTTACATGCGCCATACGATTGAGACCACACCGAACGTGGTCATCCCCGAGGCGTCAGACGCGCGGCGGCGATTTGCAATTTCCTGGATCGCCCCAACCTTCGTCACGGCCACGCTCATCGGGTTCTGTCTCAATGCCGAAGTCGTCGCCTATGTGGCGCAATACGCCACTCAGCAGGATTTATCCAAGCTCATCACGATCATCCCGCCGGTGATGGCGCAACAGAAGCCATTGCCGAAGGACGACGAGGCGGCGCAGCTCAAGCAGGTGGTCGACAGCGCGACAGCGGAGCTGCGGCAGTCTCTGCAGCGAGAGCACGACAGGGCCGAGGCGCTCGAGAAAGAACTGGTGAAGGCATGGCGGTACGTCGGGAAGCTGTTGTCGATGCCCAACGGCGAGGCGCACCAGTTCAGCCAAGCGGTCGACAGCGCGACGGCGGTACTGTGGCAGTCTCTGCAGCAGGAGCACGACAGGGCCGAAGCGCTTGCAACCGAACTGGCGGACGCGCGGCGCTCTACGGAACGGAAACCCGCCGCTGTGGAAGAGAGGCCCGGTGTCTCCTCCTTGCCCGCCTGGGCAAACAGCTACGCCGCTTTCGTGAAGTCCGCCCCCGTAGTCCAACCGGTGACCACGGAATACAGCAAATCGGCTATCAAGCCAGCCGAACCAGCTCGCGTTGAGCAGAAACCGCGCGGGGGCTACAGCTGCCAGCACTTTCAGACCTACGATCCGGCATCCGGAACTTACGTGGCCTATAACGGACGGCGGCATTCCTGCCCATAAGTTCGAGCGGTGTCTTGGAAACACGTCTAGCTGACCTGCCGCTATGGGCAGCGAGGTGCGGCCGCCTCACTCGGCGGCGGCACCTCATTCTAGGACGCGGTGGTGCGGCGGGACGCCGCGGCGTGCGTCGTGCATTTGTGAAAATCCGTGACGAGCTCGCCGCGTGCGAGCGTGGACGACTATTGGCGAATGTCCGATAATGTGCGCTCCTGATTGCAGCGCCCTGTGGCCTGCACTTGAGCTTCCACAGAAGGACGATCCCGATGACACAGGCAGGCGCCTACGGGCAGAGGCTGGGGCAGTGCCTGCGTTTGAAGGATGCGCCGCCGTCGCTGGTCACGCGCTCGCTGCGCAGCGCTGCGCTCGCGGTCACCGAAACCCGCAATGACCGCCCGGTGCGTGGCCTGTCCGGCTCGCTGACCGCTGAAGATGCCTTTCTCGTCAGCCTGAAGCTGCACGATTATCCGGACTGCGAGCTCTGGGAACGCGGCAAATGCGTCATGCGGACGGATGTCTGCGCCGGGACGACCTATCTCTACGATCTCAAGTGCGATCCGCGCTACGTCATCGACAAGCCGTTCCACTCGCTGTTTTTCTACATTCCACGTTCGGCGCTCGACAGCATCGCCGAGCAGTGCAGTGCGCCGCGCGTCGACGAGCTCGACTGTCAGATCGGCGTCGGCCACGATGACGGAATCATCCGCCACATCGGCGCCTCGCTTCAGGAGGGCCTGCGCAGACCGGACGAGGCCAATCAGCTCTTCGTCGATCACATGATGCTCGGCCTGACCGCCCATGTTGCTCAGACCTATGGCGGGCTTCAGCGCATGTCTGTCTCCGCCCGCGGCGGCCTCGCGCCATGGCAGGCGAAGCGCGCCTGCGAGCGGCTCGAATCCGATCTCAGCGGCAAGCTCTCATTGCAGAAGATCGCAGCCGAGCTCGACCTTTCGGTCAGCCATTTCTCACGCGCGTTCCGGATTTCGATCGGCCTGCCGCCGCACCAATGGCTGCTGCATCAGCGCATCAAGACCGCCAAGCAGCTGATGAGCGTTCGCGACCTGCCGCTGTCGGAGATCGCGATCTCGGCCGGCTTTGCCAACCAGAGCCACTTCACGCGCGTGTTCTCCTCGATCGTCGGCGTCAGTCCGGCGATATGGCGCCGTGAGGCACTTGGCGCCTCGAGCCGTGGGGGCGTGAATGGTGTAGACGGAGCGCCGCGCGGCAAAGATCTCGTCCGGCGGGTAGGCGATGCCATCGGCGAGATTGGCCGGATTTAAAATGGAGGCATCGCAGGCCTCGTTCGGCTCGAATGCGGTGATCACGATCGTGCCGAGGCGCACCTCTTCGCGATCATCCTCCTCAGGCCAGCGGATCGTGACGTCCCTGGTGTGATCGCCGGGACGATCGAGCAGCGCCATCACCGGGCATCGCCTGCCGCGATCCGCGTGCCGAGATCGTCGCGCAGGAGCTCAGCCGGTTTCGCTCTCGCTTCGTCCTCGCTCAGCGTGATGTCGCCGCCGGCCTTGGGGCCACCTTTGAACTTGATGAAGCGCGTCTCACCTTGCTCATTCGTTGCCGGAAAGGCGTGCACGCCCCAGTAGGTGGTGCCGGCAATGCCTCCGGGTAGCCGACGCGCGGCGACGTAGTTGGCCTGGTTGAGCGTCTCAGGGTTGGCCGCCAAGAACGCCTTGACCTTCGCTACATCGGGCTTGCCGTCCGCGCCCGGAATACGCGCTTCCAGGAAGGCCAGCATCTGGTCGAGCGTTCGCGCAAAATGCACCGGCGCGCTCTCGACGAGAATGTCGGATCGATGATCCTCGTCACCGAGCTTGAAGTTGAAGCCGCGCAGCACCAGATTGGCGCGATCCTGAAGATGCGTGCATGGCTGAGCGCGCGGAGTTGGCTGCCTCGCGTCGGCTGAACGATGCCCGGCTAACCGCCGAGGAGCCGCCGGCAGGCATCGACGAAAACCTCCGCGCCGGTGACGATATCGGCATCAGTGGTATTTTCGGTCCAGTGATGACTGATGCCGCCGATCGACGGCACGAACAGCATGCCTGCAGGCATCACGGTCGCCAGCATCTGCGCATCGTGGCCGGCGCCGCTGGGCATGCGGATGCAGCGTCCGTCTGCAAGAGCCTTGCTCGCGGCCTCGATCGCATCCTGTATGCCCGGGTTCATCATGGCCGGCGCGCCGGTGCGGATTTTCTCTACGGTGACGGTGCAAGGGCCCTTCGCATTGAATTCGTCGGCCATGGTCCGCAGCAACTCCTCCATGCGCGCGATCACGGCCGGGTCGGCGTCGCGGATCTGGAACAGCATCTCGGCGCCGCCGGGAATGATGCTCGGCGCACCGGGATCGAGCGTGATGCGGCCGGTGGTCCAGACCGTGCGCGGCCCGCACGCGTCAGGAAAACGCTCATCGATCGCGACGCAGAACTTGGCGAGCGCGAGCCCTGCATCCTTGCGCACGGCCATGCGCGTGGTGCCGGCGTGGTTCTGCTCGCCGGTGAAATTGATCTTGTATTGCCAGATGCCGACGATGGAGGTCACGACGCCGATCGCGAGCTTGCCGCTTTCGAGGGTGTCGCCCTGCTCGATATGCGCCTCCAGATATCCGAGGTGCCGTCCCGGCTCGACCGCGACGCGTGCCCGCCCGGCGAGACCCAAGTCGGCGAGCGCCTCGCGCATGGCGCGGCCGCTGGTGCGGTCACGCGCGGCATCGATCTCGGCCTCGGTCACTTGCCCGATATAGGAGCGCGAGCCAAGGAAGCTGCCGAAATGGCCTTCCTCGTCGCACCATGCGGCCACCTCGACCGCGCCCTTGACGGAAGCATTGGCGTTGAGCACGCGCGCGGCCTCGAGCGCATAGACGACGCCGAGCGGGCCATCGAGCCACCCGGCATAGTTCTGGCTCTCCAGATGCGAGCCCGCCAGCAGCTTTGGCCCGGCCTTCGCGCTGGTGCCGAGCACATTGCCGATGCCGTCGATCGCAGCAGAGAGGCCAGCCTCCGGCAGCTTCTGCATCAGCCAGTCCAACGATTGCCTGTGCGACTCGGAGAAGGTCGGCTTGTGCACCCCGGTCTTGTAGGCGCCGATGGCGCGGAGCGCGTTGAGGTCGGCAAGGACGCGCTCGCCGTTGGCGCGCAGCTTGGTGTCAGGCATGTTCGGCAACTTTCAATGCCTCGGTACGAATCTCCTCGACCAGCCGTTCCTTCAGCTGGACGAATTCCGGCGTGGTCTTGATCTTGTAGGAGCGCGGATGCGGCAGCTCCACAATGATCTCGGCCTTGATCCGGCCCGGACGCGCGCTCATCACGATGACGCGGCTGCCGAGGAAGATCGCCTCCTCGATGTCGTGGGTCACGAACAGCACGGTCTTCTGGTCGCGCTCCCAGATGCCCAGCAGCATCTCCTGCATCAGCGCGCGGGTCTGGTTGTCCAGCGCGCCGAAGGGCTCGTCGAGCAGCAGGATCTTGGGATCATTGGCAAGCGCTCGCGCGATCGCCGTGCGCTGCTGCATGCCGCCGGAGAGCTGCTTCGGCCAGTGATTCTCGAAGCCGGACAATCCAACCTGGCGAATGAAGGAGTCGGCGATCTTGTGACGCTCCGCCTCGGACACGCCGCGCTCGCGCAGGCCAAAGGCGATGTTCTCGCGCACGGTCAGCCAGGGAAACAGCGTGTAGGACTGGAACACCATGCCGCGATCGGCGCCGGGGCCGGTGACCTCGCGACCGTCGAGCGTGACGCGGCCGCTGGTCGGACGATCAAGGCCGGCGACGATGCGCAGCAGCGTGGATTTGCCGCAGCCGGAGGGGCCGAGGATGGTGACGAAGTCGTTGTTGCCGATGGTGAGGTCGGTCGGCTCCAGCGCTCTCGTCGGCGCGTTGCCGTGGCGCGCGGGGAAGGTGCGCGAGACTTGCTCGATTTTGAGCGTCGTCATGCGAGCCTCCACGGAAACAGCCAGGCGTTGAAGGCCTTGAACATGAAGTCCGAGAGCAGGCCGATCAGGCCGATCACGATGATCCCGAAGATGATCTGGCCGGTGTTGAGCAGCGCCTGGCTGTCGGTGATCATGTGGCCGATGCCCGAGGACGAGCCGATCAGTTCGGCGACGATGACATAGGTCCAGGCCCAACCCAGCACCAGGCGCAGGATTTCCGCGATCTCGGGTGCGGAAGAGGGCAGCAGCACGCGGCGGATGATGCCGCGATCGGTGGCCCCGAGCGTATAGGCGGCTTCCACCAGATCGCGTCGTGTGGCGCCGACGGTGACGGCGACCATTAGGATGACCTGGAATACCGAACCGATGAAGATGACGAGCAGCTTTTGCAACTCGCCGATGCCGGCCCACAGGATCAGAAGCGGGATGAAAGCGGAGGCGGGCAAATAGCGCGCAAAGGAGACGAACGGCTCGAGGAACGCCTCGACCGGCTTGTAGGCGCCCATCAGCACGCCGAGGGGCACCGCAATGATCGCGGCAAGTGCGAAGCCGCCGACGACGCGCCAGATCGTTATGCCGATGTCGTAGATGAAGCCCTGCTTGGCCAGGAGGTCATAGCCTTCCTGCACCATGGTCAGCGGGTTGGCGAGGAAGGTCTTCGACACATGGCCGCCGAGCGTCGCCCACGACCAGAGCGCAACGAACAGCACGAAGAACGCAAGGCCGTAAGCCACGCGCTGCTTCGATGTAACAGGGTCGAGGGGACGCATCGACGAATCTATCCGGACAGTGAACGGATTTGCCGGCCCCGCCGCGAGACGGGGCCGGCAGCTCCTGGGCGATTTACTTGATGTAGCTCGCGTCGAAGAGGTCCTCGACCTTCGGCGCCGCCTTGATGATGCCGATCTCGAGCAGGAGGTCGGCGGCCTCCTTGTTGAAGGTCAGGAAGTCACCGGCGAAGAATTTCTGGTTCGCGGCCTTGTCCTGCCAGCGCAGGTACTTTGCCGAGTTGCCGAACTGCTCCCCGGTCTGCTTCACGTCGGCGCCCATGATTTCATAGGCCTTGGCCTGATCCTTGGCGATCATGTCGAGCGCCTCGAAATAGCTGTCGGCGAGCGCCTTGGCGGCCTTGGGATTCTCGCTGAGGAATTTCGGCGTGCAGCCAAAGGTGTCCATGACCATGGGGTAGTCGAGCGTGGTCGCGATGATCTTGCCCTTATCGGGGGCGGCGCGAACCGTCGACAGGTACGGCTCATAGGTCATCGCGGCATCGTTCTGGCCGGAGACGAAGGCCTGTGCGGCCGCGGCCGGCTCGAGATTCACGACGGTAACGTCCTTCACCGACAGACCATTTTTCTTGAGCATCCAGGCCAGCGCGAAATAGGGCGAGGTGCCGGGCGCGGAGGCTGCGACGGTCTTGCCCTTCAGGTCCTTGATCGCGCTGACGTCGTTGCGCACGGCCATACCGTCGGCGCCATAGCTCTTGTCGAGCTGGAAGATCTGCTTGGTGGCAACGCCGTTGGCGTTCCAGGAGATCCAGGTCTCGACCGTCGTCGCGGCGCACTGGACGTCGCCGGAGGCGATCGCGAGATGGCGGTCCTTCTGCGGGATTTTCTTGATGGTGACGTCGAGGCCGTTCTTCTTGAAGATGCCCGCTTCCTTCGCCAGCGTCAGCGGCGCGAAGCCGGTCCATCCGGAGATGCCGATGCCGACCTTGACGTCGTCGGCGAGCGCGGGAGTGGCGGCCGCAAGGGCAATGATTGTCGCAAAAATCGTCGAACTACGCATGATTGTCGTCCTCTTGCCGATCGATGGATTGACGTCCTGTTGATCTCTGTCGGCCGCTATGGACCGCTGCCCGAAGCATTGCACGAATTGTGCCGACATCGTTCTCTCAGCCTCCCTTGAATCGGGCGACAAGGCGGTGAGAGTCACCGGGATAGAGCAGGCGCACCGCGGTGATCGTGCGCGAGCTGCGCCAGGTATAGCGGTCGATCACGAGACAGGGCGCGCCGATTGCGATGTCGAGCGCTTCCGCCGTACGATCATCCGCGACGATGGCGCTGATCGTATGCTCGGCTTCAGTCCATGGGACATGATGAAGCAGCCACGAGCCCGGCGGCTCGCGCGAGAAGTCTGCGGTCGCCGCACTCGGCACGGACGCAAGATCGATCAGCCTGTCCTCGACCGCGAAGGGCACGTTGTCGGCGCTGTGGCGGCAGGTGATCGCGACCACCTTGCCGGCCTTTTTGACGCCAAGACGCTCGCGGTCGACGGCAGTCGCCGCTCGCAACTTGCGGCCGGTCAGCTCGTATCCGTAAGCGCGCCCGAGCGCGCTGATCTCGGCCCGGATGTCGGCGATCTTGAGCACGGCTGACTGATGCTGCGGCCGCCGCACGAACGAGCCGGCGCGCCGCCGCCGCTCGATCAGATCCGCCTGTGCCAGTTCCGACAGCGCCTTGTTCACGGTCATGCGCGAGCAGCCGTAGCGCGCGACCAGCTCGTGCTCGAACGGGATGCGATGTCCGGGCGGCCACTCGCCGGTGAGGATCCGCTTCTCGATGTCGGCGCGGATACGCTTGTAGAGCGTCGGCTTGTCAGCCGCATCGGTGGCGAGGTTCATGCGACAAGCCTCCGCACCGCCGCGTTGAAGCGCTCGCGCGCGGCCTGGCGCAGTCTGTGCCGGCCGCCTTCCACGACCTTGTTGCCGCCCGCCCAGACGCAATCGATCGCGCCGCTGCCTGCCGCAAATATCCAGCCGTCGATGATCGCATCACCTGCGCGTCCTGCCAGCGACGGATGGGCGGCGTCGAGCGTGACGATGTCGGCGCGCGCGCCGGGCGTTAGGCCGACTGCGGCTTGTGCCATTGCTTGTGCACCACCTGCAAGCGCCTGATCGAACAGCGTGCGCCCCGTCGAGCGGCCTGCGCCGCTGGAGAGCACGTTGCGCTGGCGGTGGGTCAGGCGCTGGCCGTATTCGAGCTGCCGCAATTCGTCGGCGACGCCGACCAGCACGTTGGAGTCGGTGCCGACACCGAACGCGCCGCCGGCGCCGAGAAATTCGCGCGCAGGAAAAATGCCGTCGCCGAGGCTGGCCTCGGTGATGGGGCAAAGGCCTGCCACCGCACCAGTCTTCGCAAATGCGCTGACTTCTTCATCGGTCATGTGGGTCGCGTGGATGAGGCACCAGCGCTGATCGAGCGGCGCGTGCTCCAGCAGCCATTGCACCGGGCGCCGGCCGGACCAGGCGAGGCAATCCTCGACTTCCTTCACCTGCTCGGCGGCGTGAATGTGCACCGGCCCGCCGTCGGCAAGCGGAATGATCGCCGTAAGCTCGTCCGGCGCCACCGCGCGCAGGCTGTGCGGCGCAATGCCGATATTGGCGCCCGGCAAGCTTGTGATCGCCTTGCGCGAGGCATCCATCAATGCGGCGAACTGATCGACCGAGCAGATGAAGCGGCGCTGGCCGTCATGCGGCGCCGCGCCGCCAAAAGAGCCGTGCACGTAAAAACTCGGCAGCAGCGTCAGTGCAATGCCCGAGGCCTCGGCAGCCTGCGCAATACGCCCGGCCATTTCGCCGATATCGCCGTAATGCGAGCCGTCGCGATCGTGATGCAGATAGTGGAATTCGCCGACGCGGGTAAATCCCTGCTCCAGCATTTCGACATAGAGCAACGTTGCAACAGCCGCGACGTCGTCCGGCGTCATCGCCAGCGCGAAGCGATACATCGTCTCGCGCCAGGTCCAGAACGTGTCGGTCGAGTCGCCGCGCAGCTCCGCGAGTCCGGCCATGCCGCGCTGGAAGGCGTGGCTGTGCAGGCTTGCAAGTCCGGGAAGCGCGATGGCGTGGCGTTCGTCGCCGGCGGCAGGCGCTACACCTGGCGTCACTGCCGCGACCGCGCCGGCGGTGATCACCACCTGCACGTCATTGGCCCAGCCCGAGGGCAGGAGCGCGGAGGCGAAATGCAGTCGGGACATGTTGACACGGCGGCTGGACAGAACCGCCTTACGATTATATGTCTAGACATATAAGTCAAGCATTCCAGGATGCAGGGATATCCGCGAAGGGGACACCTTCATGGCAGAGCGCTTCGACCGGATCTGGCATAATGCCCGGCTCGCCACGCTGCGGGCCGACCGTCCCGATCTCGGCGAGATCGAGCATGGCGTGATCGCCGCGCGCGCCGGCCTCATCGTCTATGCGGGCACTGCGGCGGAGTTCTCGGCCGATGCGGACGCCATCGAGCGGATCGATTGCGAGGGACGCTGGATCACGCCGGGCCTCGTTGATTGCCACACCCATCTCGTCTATGGCGGCAGCCGCGCGCATGAATTCGAGCTGCGCCTGAAGGGCGCAACCTATGAAGAGATCGCGCGGGCCGGCGGCGGCATCGTCTCGACGGTGGCCGCAACGCGCAAGGCGAGCGAAGCCGAGCTTGTCGCAAGCGCGCTCCCGCGGCTCGATGCGCTGATCGGCGAGGGTGCCACAACGGTCGAGATCAAGTCAGGTTATGGTCTCGATACCGAGACCGAGATGCGGCAGCTGTCCGCCGCCCGCAGCCTCGGCGCTCAGCGGCCGGTGGCGATCCGCACGTCCTTTCTTGGCGCACACGCGCTGCCGGTGGAAGCCGACGGCGACAAGGACCATTACATCGATCTCGTGTGCAAGGAGATGCTGCCTGCGGTCGCGAAGGCCGGCCTTGCCGATGCCGTCGACGCCTTCATGGAAGGTATCGCGTTCTCGGCTGAGCAGACGGCGCGCGTGTTCGAGGCGGCGAAGGGGCTTGGCTTGCCGGTCAAGCTCCATGCCGATCAGCTCTCAAATCTCGGCAGCGCGGCGCTCGCCGCAAAATTTTCGGCGCTTTCGGCCGATCATTTGGAGCATACCGACGAAGCTGGCGCTGCCGCCATGGCAAAGACGGGAACGGTCGCCGTGCTCTTGCCCGGTGCCTTCTATTTCATCCGCGAGACGCAGAAGCCGCCGGTTGAGGCATTCCGCAAGCACGGCGTTCCCATGGCGCTCGCGACCGACTGCAATCCTGGAAGCTCGCCGCTGACCTCGCTGCTGCTCGCCATGAACATGGGCGCGACGCTGTTCCGGATGAATGTCGCCGAGTGCCTCGCGGGCGTGACCCGTGAAGGCGCACGCGCTCTCGGCGTGCTCGATGAAACCGGAACGCTCGAAGCCGGGAAATGGTGTGATCTCGCGATCTGGGACATCGAGCGGCCCGCCGAGCTGGTCTACCGCATCGGCTTCAATCCGCTGCATCGGCGGGTATGGAGGGGCCGGTGAGGGAGCAGGGCGCAGCGATCGTCGTCAAGCCGGGAATGGTCACTCTCGACGATCTCGCGCGCGTGCTTGCGGGTGCGTCGGTCGCGCTTGATCCCTCGTTCTGGCCGCGCATCGAGGCGGCTGCGGAGATTGTCGCGAACGCCGCGCATGCTGCCGCGCCGGTGTATGGCATCAACACCGGGTTCGGAAAGCTGGCCTCGAAGCGAATTCCGCCGGACCAGACTGCGCTGCTCCAGCGCAATCTCATCGTCTCGCATTGCTGCGGCGTCGGGCCGGCGACGCCCGAGCCGATCGTCCGCCTGATGATGGCGCTGAAAATCATCTCGCTCGGGCGTGGCGCCTCCGGCGTCCGCCGCGAGGTGATCGAGCAATTGCAGACGATGCTGGCGCGGGGTGTCTATCCGCTGGTGCCGCAACAAGGCTCGGTCGGCGCTTCCGGCGATCTCGCGCCGCTCGCGCATATGACCGCGGTGATGATCGGCGAGGGGCAGGCGCTTCTCGATGACAGGATCGTATCCGGCAGCGAGGCGCTCTCCGCTGCCGGCCTTATGCCGCTGACGCTCGGCCCCAAGGAGGGGCTGGCGCTGATCAACGGCACGCAGTTCTCGACGGCCTACGCTCTATCAGGCGTGCTGCGTGCATTTCGTCTCGCGAGGGCCGCGCTTGTCACCGGCGCTCTGTCGGTCGATGCGGCAATGGCCTCCACAGCGCCGTTCCGTTCCGAAATTCAGGCGCTGCGCGGCCATGCCGGGCAAATCGCCGCGGCCGCCACGCTGACGGCGCTGCTCGATGCCAGCGACATCCGCCTCTCCCATCTCGAGGGCGACGAGCGGGTGCAGGATCCCTACTGCCTGCGCTGCCAGCCGCAGGTCGCAGGCGCGGCGCTCGACCTGATCACGCAAGCCGCGCGCACGCTGATCGTCGAGGCCAATGCCGTCACCGACAATCCGCTGGTGCTGGTCGAGACCGGCGAGATTGTCTCCGGCGGCAATTTCCACGCCGAGCCGGTGGCCTTTGCCGCCGATCAAATCGCGCTGGCGCTGTCGGAGATCGGCGCGATCAGCGAGCGGCGCATCGCGACGCTGGTCGATCCCGCGCTCAATTTCGGCCTGCCGCCGTTCCTCACCCAAGATCCCGGCATCAATTCGGGCTTCATGATCGCCGAGGTGTCGGCCGCGGCGCTCTATGCCGAGAACAAGCAGCGGGCCGCGGCCTGCTCGATCGACTCGACGCCGACCAGCGCCAACCAGGAAGATCACGTTTCCATGGCCGCGCACGCTGCGCGGCGTCTCTACGATATGGCGGACAATCTCGCGGCCATTCTGGGCATCGAGCTGCTGGTCGCCGCCCAAGGCATCACGCTGCGCGCGCCGCATGCGACCAGCGCGCCGCTCGTCGCTGTCATCGCCAAGCTTCGCGAGCAGGTGCCTGCGCTCGGTGCCGACCGCTATATGGCCGGCGACCTCGCCAGGGCCGCCGCGCTGATCGAAGCCGACGCATTGCCAGCAGCAGCGCTCTCGGCGCTTCCATCCGATCCGTTTCCGCGACTCGACTAAGAGGTCCACATGAACCGCCGACTGGACAATGACCGCACCATCCGTGCTCCCCGCGGCAGCGACATCAGCGCCAAGAGCTGGCTGACGGAAGCGCCGCTGCGCATGCTCATGAACAATCTTGATCCCGACGTGGCGGAGCGCCCGAGCGAGCTGGTCGTCTATGGCGGCATCGGCCGTGCCGCGCGCGACTGGGAGAGCTTTGACCGGATCACCGCGGCCTTGCGCAAGCTCGAAGCTGACCAGACGCTGCTGGTGCAGTCCGGCAAGCCTGTCGGCATCTTCCGCACCCATGCCGATGCACCGCGCGTGCTGATCGCGAACTCCAACATCGTGCCGCACTGGGCGACGCTCGATCATTTCAACGAGCTCGATCGCCAGGGTCTGATGATGTACGGCCAGATGACCGCGGGCTCCTGGATCTATATCGGTAGCCAGGGCATCGTGCAGGGCACCTACGAGACCTTTGTCGAGGTCGGCCGTCGTCATTATGGCGGCAGCCTCGCCGGCAAATGGATCCTCACTGCCGGCCTCGGCGGCATGGGCGGGGCGCAGCCGCTGGCGGCGACCATGGCCGGCGCCTCGATGCTTGCGGTCGAGTGCCAACCGAGCCGCATCGAGATGCGGCTGCGCACCGGCTATCTCGATCTCCAGGCTGCAACGCTCGACGAAGCCCTTGCGATCATGGAAGAGGCCAGGAAGACGAAGAAGGCGGTCTCGGTCGGCCTGCTCGGCAATGCCGCCGAGATTTTCCCGGAGCTGGTGCGCCGCGGCGTCAAGCCCGACATCGTCACCGACCAGACCAGCGCGCATGATCCGATCAACGGCTATTTGCCGAAGGGCTGGACGCTGGCCGATTGGGAAGCCAAGCGCGCCTCCGATCCGAAGGCGGTCGAGCGTGCCTCGAAGACGTCGATGGTCGAGCACGTCGAGGCCATGCTGGATTTTCATGCGCAGGGCATTCCGACCCTCGACTACGGCAACAACATCCGTCAGATGGCGCAGGACATGGGCCTGAAGAACGCCTTCGATTTTCCCGGCTTCGTGCCCGCCTATATTCGCCCGCTGTTCTGCCGCGGCGTCGGGCCGTTCCGCTGGGCCGCGCTGTCGGGCGATCCCGAGGACATCTTCAAGACCGACGCCAAGGCCAAGGAGCTGATGCCTGACGACAAGCATCTGCACAATTGGCTCGACATGGCCAAGGAGCGTATCAAGTTCCAGGGCCTGCCGGCGCGGATCTGCTGGGTCGGCCTCGGCGATCGCCATCGCCTCGGCCTTGCCTTCAACGAGATGGTGGCGCGCGGCGAATTGAAGGCGCCGATCGTGATCGGCCGCGATCATCTCGACAGCGGCTCGGTAGCGAGCCCCAATCGCGAGACCGAGGCGATGAAGGACGGATCGGACGCCGTGTCCGACTGGCCCTTGCTCAATGCGCTGCTAAATTGCGCCAGCGGCGCGACGTGGGTCTCGCTGCATCATGGCGGCGGCGTCGGCATCGGTTATTCGCAACATGCCGGCATGGTGATCGTCGCCGACGGCACGCCGGAAGCCGCCAAGCGCATCGAGCGCGTGCTGTGGAACGATCCTGCCTCCGGCGTGATGCGCCACGCGGATGCGGGCTACGACATCGCGATCGACTGCGCCCGTGACAAGGGGCTCGATCTGCCGAGCCTTTCGACGTAGCCGCGCCCTCAGGCCACGACCTTGGCCACTGCACCATCGAGGTGTTGCCTCTCGTTCGCGAGGTAGTCGCCGATCGCATCGCTCGGCATCGGCTTTGCGAAGTAATACCCGGATGTAGTCGCATCCGAAACGGCGCAAGGTGTCGAGCTGTGCGCGGGTCTCGACGCCCTCGACGACGCAGGCGATCTCCATGTCGCCGCACAGGCCGCGTGCATTGGTCAGGTCCCGTCAAGCGTACAGACCGCCTGGGGCGGTGCTTCGACCTCGTCGGCTTGTTCGTGGTCACGTCCTGCTAACCATGCGCATGGGCGCTGCAGATCGCCGCACGTCGGCCGCATCGGAGGATGTGCGGGATTCTCCTCTCCCGTCGGAGTGAGGTGAAGGATCTCCGTTATTTCCTCTCCAGCGCTGCGGTCTGCTTGGCGAGCTGCTTGTCGAAATCCTGCGACAGCATCGTCGCGTAGGTCGTAAGTTCGCCGGGCTTGACGAACGGGTTCGGCGCGCCGTCCTTCATCTCGGCGCGCTTGGCCTGCATGCCATAGACTTCCGGATGCGGCCCGAGCAGCACGTCGATCTTCATCGCCTTCACCTTGCCGTAGGTCGCGCGATAATCGTCGACGATGCCGGGATAGGTCGGCTGGCCGACCAGCCGGTTCAGCGCCACCGTGCCGCTGCAGAAGAACAGCACCTCACGATCCTGGCTGCCATCCTTCACGGTCATCTCCCAACTCGTGCAGCCCGGCGAGTGGCCGGGGGTCGCATGCGCCGTCAGGGTGGTGTCGCCGAGCGTGACCTTATCGCCTTCCTTGACGGTGCGGTCAACCTTCACCGCGGGGAAGGAAAGGTCTGCGTTCTTCTCGTCGCCGGGATAGTAACCGCCTTCGAGCAGCGGCTTGTCGCGCTCGCCGGCGATGAGCTGCGCGCCGGTCTCCTTCTTGATCTCGGCGAAGCCGCCGGTGTGATCGAGATGGGCGTGGGTGTTGAGGATGATCTTGACGTCGGCAACCTTGAAGCCGAGCTTGGCGATATTGTCCTTGATCATGCCGGTCGATTGCGGCATCGCCGTATCCATCAGGATCAGCCCCTGCGAGGTCTCGATGACGTAGACGGCGATGCCGTCGGTGCCGACATAGTAGATGTTGCCGATGAGCTGGAATGGCTCGAACGGCGCCGTCCACTTCTGCATGACCGTTGCCAGGAAGTCCTTGATGGTCTGCGCCTGTGCGCCGGTTGTGAGGAAGGCCAGCGCACACAGCGCGGCCGTGATTTTCTTCATCATTTGCCTCCCGGATTGTTCTTGTCTTTCTTGGTGGGACGCAGACGTCGCGTGACCCAGCCGGTAGCCACGTTACGTCGCGGCCGGCGTCATGGGCAACCGGGTTCTCGGCGAAATATTCATGGGGCGAGCTGGAATAGCGGCGCGCCGGCTGAAAGCTGCGGAGCTGCCTAGCGCCCGATCGTGACGCCGGCGGTCGAGCGCATGGCGTCGCGGAGGCTGGTTGCGTTCATGTCGTCGAGGACCTGACGCGTCAGTACGGTGGTCTGGCCTGGCGTGTTGAGGATCGTCTCGCCCGCGAGGAGGACAGGCGATCGGTCTTGTAGGGCGTCGGATCATTGGCCGGCGCGTGGCGCGGCCGCTTACCTGATGCCGCCAGGGCAGCTTGCGAGCAACAGAGCGCGACGAGCACGATCAGTCGCAGCGATTTTGCGGGCATGCGATCTCCCATCTCGAGAGTACAGCCTATCACAGCGCGCCGGCGGTCGCCGCGAAAAGGATCAAGCGAGGGCAGCCTGGCGTTCCCGCACCGGTTCGCGGACCCGCTCGAGGTAACGCGGCTCGGCCAGCCGGGTGAAGCTGCGCCTGTCCGTCTGCGCGGGCGCTTCGACGATGACGCCCTCGCAGACGATCTGGCCGCCGAGCATCTTGAATTCCAGCTTATCATAGCGCGGCATCGTCTCGCCGGGGGCGGGCGGCAGCAGGCCGATCCGCCCCTGGATGTTCAGCGTCGCATCGCCGGCGCCGTGGAGCCGCGGATTCCACATCCTGATCCCGGTTTCCGCCCAGCGCTGTCGGATCAGCGCGGCACGGTCGGTGGGTTCGGTGCCCTTTGCGCGCGCCTTCGGCGCGCGAGGGTTTTCCGCAACGGGAGACTCGAGGGCCGGCTCGGGCGCGCTATCGGCGACGCCGCTGGTTGCGTCGGCGGAAGAATCCTCCGCGGCGACCGCCATGACCGCGGCAGGATCGCTCGCGCTCGCGCGGACAGGCTCGATCTCCGCCGCGAAGCTGGGAAAGGGATCGCTGTCGATGCTGCTCTCCGAGACATCCAGGACATTGTCATCGGTGCACGCGACACACGAGCCGTCGACAGCAGCCGGCGCGTCATCGACGAGAACGTCAGGGGCGGGATCGTCAGTGCTGGCAAGGACGGGAGCATCGACCGCAGCGATTGTGACATCGACCGGCGAGGCCGGAGCCTCGTCCGCAGTGGCCGGCTCGATCTCGGTCGAAAGCTCGAACAGCGGAACGCTGCCGACAACAGCTTCGGGAGCATCGGCCGGCTCGCTCGCAACCTCGATGGACGAGAGCGGTGCCTCCTCGACGATAACGGGCTCGATGCTCGCAAGCAGTTCCGCCGGAGGATCGTTACTGACGAGTTCGGGAGCCTCAACCGGCTCGCTCGCGGCGTCGATCGGCAAGACCGAAGCCTGCTCGACGACGGCAGGCTCGGCCTCCGTGGGCGTCTCCGTGGAGGATTCGTTGCTGATGCTGATATCAGCTGGCGCTGCTGACGGGCTCTCTGCGATGACCGATATCGCGGGCTCGTCCTCGGCAAGGGGAGGCGCGACCGTGATGTCGGCCTGGCGATGCAACGGTTCGGCGCTGCCCGTGTCGAGCACCGGAGCGGATTCCGCCACGCCGGTGAGGATGACTGACGAGCCGCTTGCTGCGTTCGCGGCAACGTCGATGCTGCCGCCGTGCGGCAAAGGCCGAAGCCGGGTCAACGCCCAATTCACCGCCGGAATGCGGCGCAGCAACGATATCAGTCTCGAAAGCACTGGGAGTTGTCCAAGAGGTACTCGGCGTGAGGCAATCGCTGATTCGTCAGCAATATGAAAAACTGCCCCGCCTGTCACATCGATGTCAATCTGACTGGGACCAATTGCAGAACATCCACGCGTGTCGTGCAGGTGAGTTGCTGTCGGCACTTGCAGAGATTTTCCGAACGTCGATGTCTCGTGCCTCCTGGGCGCGGCAAGAGTCTTCCGAGATCGTTGATTGCGGGAAGGCACAGTCGTGCCTTCCCTGGCATGTCAACCTTCCGGCTATTTCCCGGAGCCGGCGCCGCCGCCGGCTTGGCTGCCCATATTGTTGGTGTTGGTGCCGCCCGCGCTCGGCGACTGCGTGCCCTTGCTGCTGCCGGCCTCGTTCTGCATGTTCGACGACTTACCCGTTGTCATGCCCTTGGTCGCGGGACCTCGCGAGGATTGACCGACGCCGCCCTGACCGGTTGCGTCTGGTGCGGGTTGTGTCTGCGCAAAGGCGCCACTGGCCGCCAGCGCCATGAGGCAGGCGGATGCGAGAACGACTTTCTTCATCAGGGTCTCCCTGGGTTGGTGTTTGGACAACCGGGACGCGGGAGCAACGTTCCGGGGCGACGGCCGCCCGGATCGGCCGGAGCCGGGCCGATCGTCGGGGTTCCCTGTGCAGCTCGCCTGACGTAATTTGCAGCACGCGATACGAGGTGAGGACGACGCAATGAGGAAGCTTGCCGCCATCGCAGCGGTTCTGTTCTGGTCGACATGCTCATTCGCGCAGGATCGCAGCATCACCGTGGCCTCGACGACGTCGACGGAGCAGTCTGGCCTGTTCGGCTATCTCCTGCCGCTTTTCTCGAAAGCCGAGGGCATCGAGGTGAAGGTCGTTGCCGTCGGCACTGGCCAGGCGCTCGACATCGGACGGCGTGGCGATGCCGATGTGGTGTTCGTCCATGACAAGCCGGCGGAAGACAAGTTCATGTCCGAAGGGCAGGGCGTGAAGCGCTTCGACGTCATGTACAACGACTTCGTCGTCGTCGGCCCGAAGGCCGATCCCGCGCATATCGCCGGTGGCAAGGATGTCGCTGACGCTCTGCGCAAGATTGCGGCGGCGAAGGCGCCGTTCATCTCGCGCGGCGACAAGTCCGGCACGCATGCGGCCGAGCTGAGATTGTGGAAAGAGGCAGGCATCGACATCGCCGCCGGCAAGAACAGTTGGTATCGCGAGATTGGGCAGGGCATGGGCCCGGCACTGAACATGGCTTCGTCGTCGAACGCCTATCTGCTGTCGGACCGCGGCACCTGGCTGTCGTTCAAGAATCGCGGCGAGCTTGCCATCCTGACCGAGGGCGACAAGCGGCTGTTCAATCAGTACGGCGTCATGCTGGTAAATCCGGACAAGCATCCGAACGTGAAGGCGAAGGACGGGCAGGCCTTCATCGACTGGCTCGTCTCGCCGAAGGGGCAGGATGCGATCGCCGGCTACAAGGTCGGTGGCGAGCAGCTATTTTTCCCCAACGCGTCCCACTAGCAGGAATGCGACGGTCGACACCGCGACGCTGAGCGCGAGCAGGATCAGCCCGAGCCCGAGCGCCAGCGGCAGATCGCCCTTGCTGGTCTCCAGCGCGATCGCGGTTGTCATCGTGCGCGTGAAGCCGCGGATGTTGCCGCCGACAATGATGATGGCGCCGACCTCGGCGATGGCACGTCCGAACGCCGCGAGAAATGCCGTCAGCAGCGAGGTCCGGCCCAGCGCGAGCAGGAGCGCCATGCTGCGCAGGGCCGACAGTCCGTCGATCCGCGCGAGGTCGCCGTACTCCGCCCACAGCAGGCTTGCCGGCCGGTGCACCAGCGCCACCACGATCGGCGTGGCGAGCAGGGTCTGCGCGATCACCATGGCAGTCGGCGTGAACAGAAGGCCGGCCGCCCCGAGCGCACCGGATCGCGACAGCAGCAGATAAAGCGCGAGCCCAACCACGACCGGCGGAAGGCCGAGCAGCGCATTCGTCAGCACGATGATGACCTGCCGCCCGTGGAAACGGCAGATCGCAAGCAGGGCCCCGAACGGCGCGCCGATCACGAGGGCGATGATGCTGGCGGTCAGGCTGACGCGCACCGACAACGCGACGATGCCCAGCAGCTCGGCATCGGCTTCGCCGATCAGCGCAAAGGCTGCGGCAACGGATCGCGCGAAATCGTTCATTCGGCCGGGCGGTTCGGCGCCGGGCAGAATGCCCCGGGATCATCGATGTCGAAGCTGCATGATCGGGTCACGGATTGGTCTCTGCTGGTCTTGCCGACCTGTGCAGAATACCCGTGGGAATCGATTTGGAAACGCGATTCATTTCAGAAAATGAATTTGGGGCCCGTTATACAGGCTCACCGGACGGGAGCTTGGAAGTGCTCCAGGTTTCAGAGGCTCCGGACCATAGCCAGCGTGCCAGCAGAACGGCAAGAGCGGCCCCGATGAGTTGAGCGGTGATGAAAGCCGGAATACCCCGAGGGGCGATCCCCGCGAACGTATCGGACAGCGAGCGGGCGATGGTGACCGCGGGATTGGCGAACGACGTCGACGACGTGAACCAGTAGGCTGACGTGATATAGAGGGCGACCGCGTAAGGAACGGCCGCGGGCGTCCGATAGCCGACGCCAAGGACCGTCGACAGCAGGCCGAAGGTGGCGACGGCCTCGGCCAACCACTGTCCAGCGCCGCTGCGTTCCGTGAGCGAGAGCTGGAGGACGGGAAGCTCGAACATCAGATGCGCGAGCCCTACGCCTGCGATCGCGCCGGCGATCTGAGCAGCGACGTAGGCCGCAGCGTCACTCCGTGACACCTCGCCGCGCAAAGCAAATGCCAACGTCACCGCCGGATTGAAATGCGCACCCGATATCGGGGCGAACGTCAGGATCAGCACGACGAGAGCAGCACCGGTGGCGATGGTATTGCACAGCAGCGCCAGCGCGACGTTTCCGCCGGAGAGTCTCTGCGCCATGATCCCGGAGCCGACGACGGCTGCAAGCAGGAACGCCGTCCCGAGCCACTCGACAAAGATTCGCTGTGCAGGGCCCGGCATCAGGCGCCGCGATCCAGTCGGACGCGCTCGCCATCTTCCTTGACGAATTCGCCGTGCTGCGCCGGCAGGAGATCGAGCACAAGTTCAGAGGGGCGGCAAAGCTTCACGCCTTTCGACGTCACCACGATCGGCCGATTGATGAGGATCGGGTGCGCCATCATCGCGTCGAGCAATTGCTCGTCGGTCAGTGCCATGTTGCCGAGCCCGAGCTCCGCGTAAGGCGTAGCCTTCTCGCGCACCGCCTCGCGTACTGAAATTCCCATGCGAGCGATCAACTGCTGCAACAGCGCTCGCGACGGCGGCGTCTTCAGATATTCGATCACGTGCGGCTCGATGCCGGCGTTGCGGATCATCGCAAGCGCGTTGCGCGACGTTCCACAATCGGGATTGTGGTAGATGATCGCGTCCATTCGAGAACCTCCGCGCTCAGCAGCCTGCCTTTGAGGCTGCCGGCGCCGCCTGCGGCGCGCAGCAGGCCGATTGCGGCTGTTGCTTCTCGTGCGCGACCCGCCCCCGGTTCTCGCCGCTGCCGTCACCGTAATCGGTGCTCTCGCCCGTGGTGTGGAAGGTTTCCCAAGCGATGCCGGCGGGATCGTCGATCCAGGATTTTTCCGACTTCGCATAGCAGCAGGTGGTCTGGCCCTGTTCGATGATGTCGCCGCCGGCCTCGCGCAGACGCGCATAGACCTCCTGCAGCTCCTCGCCGGTCTCGACCTGGATACCGAGATGGTCGAGCCCTGCCGCGCGTCCGCGCGTCGAGATGGCAAAATTCACGCGGGGATCTTCGAGCATCCATTTGGCATAGTCGGATTTCACGACCGACGGCTCGCTTGCGAACAAGGCGGAGTAGAACCCGATCGAGCGGGAGAGATCCTCGACGGAGACGTGAACGTGCAGGCGCTTCATGATCGGTCCCTTCAGGCTGGCACCTTGCTGCGCTTTCGCGCGGATGTCGCGGGCGCTGCAGGAGCGCAGGACGCTCCGCCGCAGCAGTTTTCGGTCAGGAAGCCGACGAGCGCATTCATCGTCTCGAAGCGCGCCGCATAGATCATCGAGCGCCCCTCGCGCCGGACGCTCGCAAGCCCCGCCACCCGCAGCCGGTCGAAGTGGAACGTCAGCGTGTTGGGGGCAAGATCCAGCGCCTCGGCGATCGCGCCCGCGGCCATGCCCTCCGGCCCGGCCTGCACCAGCAGGCGGAACACGTCCAGACGATTATCCTGGGCAAGCGCGGCGAGCGCTGCGACGGCATCTGTCTTTTCCATATTTCAACGATTATGGAAATATTTGACGTCTGTCAATCGAGATCGGGGCGGGACCGCCCCGATCTCGATCTGACGACCGGGCCTTTGGGCCTCAACGTTTCACGTTGACCGTTACGGAGAGCGCTGCGCCTCGAAGTTCTGCTGCCAATAGCGCGCGATCTGATGGACCAGGGCGGCGGCAGGGAACGTATTTGAGCGTCTGCGCTTCCGACCTTCCATTTTCCAGCGACCAGCGAACGAAGTCGATCGCGGTTGAGGCACGCTGCTGTGATTTCGGCACCTTCGGCATCAGCACGAAGGTCGTCCCCGTGGATCGGATCGGCGTCTTCGCCCGGCGCATTGGTCAGCACGAGACGGAAATCGGTGCGGCTGTGAGTGATGTACTGTGTGACGTACTGATCGCAGGTTATTCTGGAGACATCGACAATGGCCTGGGCATCGGCCGGCTCTGCAGCCGTCACCGCGCCAGAGAAGCCGAGCAGCAATCCGAACTGCTTCAACTTGCAGGCTATGCATGAGGTCCCCCATCGAGCATCAGTTCGCGAGCGCTGCATCGTCCGATTGATCTAGAGAATCAAGAGGATCAAGACAGGCAGCGGCTCCCAGCCGCCCTCTGTCGCCGGCTGCGGGAAGGAGAAGACCGGAAATCGAGGCAAATCTCCCGGCCAAGGCGCCAATCAGGCGCTTTGGCCCATAAGGGCGGCTTTATTCCCGCCTCGGATGCTTTAAGGAAGGGGCATGATCAGGTCGCCCCCGCCCTCGGGCAGTGCTAGACCCTGATGCAGAAACACTGGGGCGGGCCCTACCGGCGCGCCCCGCAAGGATAAAGGATGTGAGGCAATGATCCAGACCGTTGGCATCATCGGGGCAGGGACCATGGGGAACGGCATTGCGCAGGTTTGCGCCGCGGCCGGGCTCTCGGTCGTGATGGTCGACATTTCGGATGCGGCGGTGAACCGCGGGCTTTCGACCGTCGGCGGCAGCCTCGAGCGCCTAGTCAAGAAGGAGAAGATCTCGGCGGCCGATCGCGAGGCGACGCTGAAGCGCATCACAGGCACCACCGATCGCGCCAAGCTCTCCGACTGCGACCTGGTCGTCGAAGCGGCGACCGAGAACGAGGAGCTCAAGGTCAAGATCCTGAAGGATCTCTGCGCCACGCTGGCGCCGCGCACATTGGTTGCGACCAACACGTCGTCGATCTCGATCACCAAGCTCGCCGCCGCAACCGATCGTCCCGATCGCTTCATCGGCATGCATTTCTTCAACCCGGTTCCGGTGATGGCGTTGCTGGAACTCATCCGCGGCTTGCAGACCTCCGACGATACCCACGCCAAGGCGCTCGATTTCGCCCAGCGCGTCGGCAAGGTGGCGATCACGGCCAAGAACAGCCCGGGCTTCGCCGTCAACCGCATCCTGTGCCCGATGATCAACGAGGCGATCTTCGCGCTACAGGAAGGGATTGCGACGGCGGAAGAGATCGACGCCGGCATGAAGCTCGGCTGCAATCATCCGATCGGGCCGCTGGCGCTGGCCGATCTGGTCGGCCTCGACACCATGCTGTCGGTGATGGAGGTCTTCTATAAGGGCTTCAACGACCCTAAATACCGGCCGGCCCCCTTGCTCAAGGAAATGGTCGATGCCGGCCATCTCGGCCGCAAGACCGGGCAGGGCTTTTATACTTACGGCACCTGATCATGGTGCAGGCGGCGGGCCTTCGCGTCCGCCGCCCGATCCCCGCAATTTGCGCTGCGACAAAGACGCCGCGCGCAAGTGGCCCGACAATGTCGAACGGGCGGCTCGCGGGAACAACGAAACGGAAAACAAAGGACAATGTCGGATCGACTGAAGGCTGAGCGCGAGGCGGCGGCCGCGCGGCGGAACCTGTTGACCCAGGATGCAATCGAGCGCACCGGAATCACCGAGGAAATGATCGGGGAACTCGTCACCCGCTTCTACGGACGCGTGCGCGAGGACGCACTGCTGGGGCCGGTGTTCGCGATCGTCCAGAATTGGGACGAGCACCTCGCCAAGCTCAAAGATTTCTGGTCGTCCGTCGTGCTGATGAGCGGCCGCTATCATGGCTCGCCGATGCGGGCGCATATGCCGCTGAGTCTGGTTGGCGATCATTTCGACCGCTGGCTCGAGCTGTTCGAGCAGACCGCGCGCGAAGTCTGTCCGCAGCCGGCGGCTGCGCTGTTCATCGACAAGGCGCGGCGCATCGCCGACAGCTTTGAAATGGCTTCGGCCACCATCGCAGGCCGCATCGCTTCGCCGCGTCACGTGCTGAGGTCCTGAAATACAAATCGCCTGCGTGAGACGCAAAGGCTTGGCGTCGCGATGGCGCGCCGCACCAATTCCAGCATCATCGGTCTGATCTGCAAAATCATCATGCCGTTCGCGCGGTGCGACGTAGAAGTCGCGAAAACGCGCGCGAACGCGTTTATTCTCGCTCAATCAAAGCGAGCAAAGCCATATTGATGCATTGCGGCGCCAATTCTTTGCCTTGTTTTCGGCAGAGTTCCAGCGCCTGCTAGCGGGCATGGCGAGCGCACCGTTCAACACCCATTCTCTATCCTCCGAGACCATTGCGGAACCCGAAGCTGACGCGTGTAGGGAGCAGACGCGACGAGCGATCCTGCTCGGCGCGCTCGCCAGCACCGCGTGTCTCGGCTGTTCCACACAGGCGCACGCGGGCGAGGATCCGCCGGGCTCCGACGAGCGGCCACAGAAGGGCGACGTGCTCGTCTTCTCCGAAGGAGACCAGGAGGGAAAGCTCGTCACCCCAGCTGATCTGCCGGCGGGCGGGCCGCCGGTGCATGCTTGGCCGAAGGACCCCAAGACATCGGTCGTGCGCAGCGCCTCGCGCCTCAACGAGATCCTGATCATCCGGCTCGATCCCGCCGAGCTCGACGAGAAGACCCGCGCGCGCGCGGTCGACGGCATCCTTGCCTATTCGGCGATCTGCTCGCATGCCGGCTGTCCCGTCACTGCCTGGGTCAAGAGCGATGTCAGCGACAAGGATGTGTTCAAGTGCATGTGCCACAATTCCGAATACGATCCTCGCGAGGGCGCGCAGGTGGTGTTCGGGCCGGCGCCGCGACGGCTTGCCGCGCTGCCGCTGGCGCTCGCTGACGGCTCGCTCAGCGTCGCTGGCAACTTCATCGGAAAGGTAGGTGGCACGCAGCCAGGATGATGGACGGTGCGGGTTGGGCCCGCGTCACGAGAGGCCGCATCCGCCGAGGGGCGGACGACGGGACGAACGACAAGAATTCAGAACAAGAATTCAAGCGGATGAAAAAGAGGAACGTCCATGAAAACGTCCATGACCAGGAAGCAATGGTACCTGTCCGGCTTCGTCGCCTTCACGTGTCTTGTCTCGACCGCCGCAATTGCCGGCCCGATCGAGAGCTACGCGCCAGTCACCCAGCAGCGGTTGGAGAGTCCCGAACCGGGCAATTGGATGCTCTATCGCCGCACCTATGACGGCCAAGGCTACAGCCCGCTCGACCAGATCAACACCTCGAACGTCAAGAATCTCACGCCGGTCTGGACCTTTGCCACGGGCGTCGTCGAAGGCCACGAGGCCCCGCCGATCGTCAACAACGGCGTGATGTTCGTGGCAACGCCGATGGGGCAGGTGATCGCGCTCAACGCGAAGACCGGCGACGAGTACTGGCGCTACAAGCGGCAGCTCCCCGACGATCTGTTCCAGCTACACCCCACGAGCCGCGGCGTCGGTCTCTGGGAGGACAAGCTCTATCTCGCCACCACCGACGACCATGTCGTCGCGCTCGACGCCAAGACCGGCAAGGTGGTGTGGGACACCAAGGTGCAGGACTACAAGAAGGGCCAGTACATGACCCTGATGCCGCTGATCGTCGACGGCAAGGTCATTGTCGGCGGCTCCGGCGGCGAGTTCGGCGTACGTGGCTATGTCGCGGCCTTCGATGCCAAGGACGGCAAGGAGCTGTGGCGCACCTTCACCATTCCCGGCGAGGGCGAGCCCGGTCATGACACCTGGAAGGGCGACGACTGGAAGAATGGCGGCGGCTCGGCCTGGATGACCGGCAATTACGACAAGGACACCAAGACGATCTATTGGGGCGTCGGCAATGCCGCGCCGTGGCCCGGCGAGATGCATCCCGGCGACAATCTCTACACCTCGTCCGTGCTCGGGCTGGATCCCAGCACCGGCAAGATCAAGACCTATCACCAGTACCACCAGAACGATTCCTGGGACTGGGACGAGGTCGAGGCGCCGATGCTGATCGACCTGCAACGCGACGGCCGCAACATCAAGAGCCTGGTCCATCCGGGACGCGACGCGATCTTCTGGGTGCTGGAGCGCACGCCGACCAAGATCAACTACGTCGCCGGCTGGCCGTTCGTCTCCACCGACGTCTGGAAGGGCATCGATGCGGAGACCGGCAAGCCGATCGTCGATCCCGACCACAAGCCGGTCATCGGCAAGCGAGTCGAGTTCTGTCCGTCGCTGTGGGGCGGCAAGGATTGGCCGTCGGCGGCCTACAGCCAGAAGACGGGTCTCGTCTATGTGCCAGCCAACGAGAATTTCTGCGGCGGCTTCACCGGCGAGAAGCTTCCGCTCAAGCCGGGTGAGCTTTGGCTCGGCACCAAGCCGGAGGACATCGGCCTGAAGGCGAAGCCAGGTGCCGATCATTTCGGCGAGCTCCAGGCCTGGGATCCCGTCACGGGCAAGAAGGTGTGGCAGCACAATTTCCCGAAATCGCAGCTGTTCGGCTCGGTGACGGCGACCGCGGGCGATCTCGTCTTCGCCGGCGGCACCAACGACCGCAACTTCCGCGCCTTCAACGCCAAGACCGGCGAGCTCTTGTGGGAGCAGAAGACCAACTCCGGCATCATGGGCATGCCGGTGTCCTATGAGGTCGACGGCACCCAATATGTCGCGATCCAGTCCGGCTGGGGCGTCGACGCGCAGCGCATCCAGGATGCGCTCGCCACCAACAATATCGGCATCGAGTCCAACGTGCCGCAAGGTGGCGTGATCTGGGTGTTCGCGCTGAAGAAATAGCTTCGCGGCGGATCGACGAAAGCGGAGCAGCAGGGGGGTGGAGAATGCGGCGGACGGCGACGTCCGCCGCATTTTGCATGTGACGACGCGCCTTTGCCGACGCGTCTCGTCACGTTCTTGGTGCCGCGGCAAAGGTCGTGGATCACCGGGATAGACGTGAGCGGAAGCGACGCCGTCCTTCGGACGGCTATGCCCGGCCATGACGGTGCGGCAACGCTACTGCGCAAAACGCTGGAGGAGCGCTACTTCCCCTCGCGCTCGACCTTGTCCTTTTCTTTCTGGTTCATCTCCCGAACCTTCGGATCCGGATCGCTCTGCCCGGTGGTCTGGGTGGTCGAAGGGGGCGGAGCATTGGCGTTGGGAAGCGAGTTCTGGTCCGGCGCGGCGGGGCGCGTCGCGGTGGCCGGGGGCGTCGTTTTGCTTTGGGCGAACGCGCCCGTCGTGGTCATGAAAAAGGCGCCCGACAGCAGCGACACTGCGAGCGCCTTTGAGATGTTGGTCATCGATCTGCTCCCTGTCAGATCGATGGAAACGGCGCGAGGGCGCCTTGTGTTCCCCGCTCAGGGCTCGGTTCACCTCCCCCCGAGGGGAGAGGTGAACCATGAACAGCCCGCCGAACCTAGTTTCGTCAGGCCCTAGGTTTCGAGTTGCTTGCCGAGCGGAAGGTTGCGGATGCGCTTTCCGGTCGCGGCGAAGATCGCATTCATCATCGCCGGCGCGAACGGTGGAACGCCGGGCTCGCCGACGCCGCTCGGCGGCGTGTCGGGTCCGGGCGGAACGATGTAGACGTTAGTGACGAGAGGAGATTCATCCATCCGGATGAGCTGGAAGTCATCGAAGTTCTTCTGCTCCACCTTGCCGTCCTTGAAGGTGACCTCGCCGTATTTGGCAAGGCTCAACCCCATGATCGCCGCGCCCTCGATCTGCGAGGCGATGCGCTCGGGATTGACATAGGTACCGCAATCGATCGCGGTGTCGACCCGCGGTACCGTCAGCTTGCCCTTCTCGTCGACGGCCACCTCGACGATGGTCGCGATGTAGCTGACGAAGCTGCGGTGGACCGCGATGCCGAGGCCATGGCCCTTGGGCATCCGGCGGCCCCATTCACCCTTCTCGGCGACCAGCTCGACCACCTTGCGCAGGCGCGCGGTGTCGATCGGATAGCTGTCGAATGGCTCGCCATAGTTCCACAGATCCTTCACCGCCGGCTTGACGATGCGCGGACTGCCGATCAGCGCGAGCAGCGTCTCCTTCTGGTCGCGGCCGGTCGCAGCCGCGATTTCGCCGACCATCGACTGCACCGCGAAGGCGCGCGGAATGTTCGAGACCGAGCGGAACCAGCCGATACGGGTGAACGCCGCAGCTTCCGGATTCTCGCAGGTGATGTTGGCGATCTCGAACGGCATATCGACGAGGCCCATGCCGAGCTCGAAGGGAGCTGCGTGGTTGGCGCCCGCGGCGAAGGTCGAGGCGATCGTCGGTGCCACGCTGCGATGGCGCCATGCGATCACCTTGCCGCTCTTGTCGAGTCCCGCCTCGATCCGTTCCACCGAAACCGTGTGCAAGAAGTCGTGATGGAGATCGTCCTCGCGCGTCCATTGCACCTTCACGGGCGCGCCCAGTTCTTTCGAGAGGAGGGCAGCCTCGAGCGCAAAATCGCATTTCGACTTGCGGCCGAAGCCGCCGCCAAGCAGCGTAACGTTGACGGTGACGTTACCCTCGGGAATGCCGAGCGTCTTGGCGACATCCTCACGGGTGCCGCCGGGGCTCTGCACCGGCGCCCAGATCTCCGCCTTGTCGCCCTTGACGTCGGCGACCGCCACCGGCGGCTCCATGCTGACATGGGCGAGGTGCGGCAGATAATATTCGCCGACGATGACCTTGTCGGCGCTCTTCAGCGCGGTGTCGGCATCGCCCTCCTGGCGCACGACGAGGCCGGGCTTGCGCGCGGCCTCCTCGAGCTCCTTGCGATAGGCGACCGAGTCGTACTTGCCGTTGGGGCCGTCGTCCCAGGTCAGCTTCAGTGCGTCGCGGCCCTTGATCGCCGCGCCGGTGTTGCGCGCAATCACCGCGACGCCGCCGAGCGGCTGGAACTTCGACGGCCATGGCCAGCCGCGCACCTGCATCACCTTCTCGACGCCGGGAATCTTCAGCGCATCGTCCGGCTCGAACTTGACCAGCTTGCCGCCAGTCACCGGCGGCCGCGCGATCACGGCATATTTCATGCCGGGCAGGCGTACGTCGGCGCCATATTGCGCCTTGCCGGTGGTGATGTCGTGGAGATCGACGATGCCGACCTGGCCCTTGCCGAGATAGCGGAAGTCCTTGGGGTCCTTCAGCTTGAGGCCTTCGATGCTCGGCACCGATTCCTTGGCGGCGTCGGCCGCGAGCTCGCCAAAGCCGAGCTTGCGACCGCTGGCGCTATGGACGACTTCGTGATTGACGGCCTTGACCTCGGTCGCCGGCACGTTCCAGCGCTTGGCCGCGGCCTGCTCCAGCATGGTGCGGGCGGAGGCGCCGATCTGGCGCATCGGAATCAGGTAATGGCGCGTGCTGCGCGAGCCGTCGGTGTCCTGGTTGCCGAACTTGACCTCGTCGCCATGGGCCTGCTGCACCTTCACCTTGGACCAGTCGGCTTCCATCTCCTCCGCCACGATCAGCGGCAGGCTGGTGCGCACGCCGGTGCCCATCTCGGAGCGATGGGCGAGGATGGTGACGACGCCGTCGGGCGCGACCGCGACGAAGACGCGCGGATCGACCACGATGCCATGCGGCATCTTGCCGGCGCCGGTCTCATAGGCGAAGGCCTGACGCGACATCACGGGTGCGGCGAGCACGAAGCCGCCGGTGATGCCGAGCCCCTTCAGGATGGTGCGGCGCGAGATCTTCTCGACTTTGATGTTCTTTTCGAAGCCGCGGAGCTTGCCCGGATTGTCGATGAAATTCATATCACACCCCCGTCGATGCGAGATGGACCGCGTTCTCGATGCGCTGATAGCAGCCGCAGCGGCAGATGTTGCCGGCCATCGCCTCGCGGATCTGGTCATGCGACGGCTTCGGGTTGTCCATCAATAGCGCGGCGGCCTGCATGATCTGGCCCGCCTGGCAGAAGCCGCATTGGGGCACGTTGACCTGGCGCCAGGCCTTCTGCACCGGGTGGTCGCCGTTCGGATGCAGTCCCTCGATCGTGGTGACCTCGCGTCCGGCGACGTCGTTGATCGACGTGATGCAGGAGCGCACGGCTTCCTTGTCGACGATGACGGTGCAGGCGCCGCACAGGGCCTGGCCGCAGCCATATTTGGTTCCGGTCAGCCCGGCCTCGTCGCGCAGGAACCAGAGTAGCGGGAGATCCGGGTCGCCATCCCAGCTCTGTTCCTGGCCGTTGATCTTCACCTTGATCATGATCGTCCCTCGCTCTTCATAAGCATATCGAATTCAAATGCGCCGATTTGGATCGGCAGTGGTTCGTGCGTCGTATCGCCAGATATCTGCCGTCATCCCGCGCGGGCAGATCCCGGAGGGAGGCAGGTAATGGCGATGTCCGGATGTGCTCGATACCTCCCGTTTTGTTCTTAGTTGATTGAACGGCATCGTGACGGCGCGATCGTAGCAGAGATCGCGCCGACCCGGCGTTCACAGCCGAGTGTTCTCACCGGGAAAAGATTGCATCGATGGTTTGTCAAAAGCAGGGCGCGACGTCACACCGCGCGCATCCTAGGCAGGCACACGAAAAAGGCTTCGTCCGCGAGAAAGACTGCACGGACGAAGCAGGATGCCTCAGTCGAGGGAGGGAGAAACGCAGACACCGCGGACTTCAATCGGGAAGCAGGCGGCACTGCGCAGTCATTCAGAGACCAGGACTGAGGAGCCAATGGCTCTCTCGCATACGCGCCGCACAGAAGCGGCGGGGCACGCCGCGATCGTTCCGAGACCGGGCCCCGTCCGGCTCGCTGGCCTTCGTCGGCGCTGGCGAGTGGACGGGGCAGAGCCTGTGTTCAGGCGGCCTCGTTCAGGCCGCTTTGGCCTTGGCGACGTGGGTCGCGATCGCGTCCATCAGTGCGGGTGACAGGCAATCATAGGGCTCAAGCCCAATTTCCTTCAGCCGCGCGCGGATGCCCGCCATCTGCTCCGGCTTCACACCCGATTCGATCACGGAGGAGACGAAGGCGGCGAATTGCGGCGCCTGCCAGCCCTGCTCCTGGAACAGTTCGGGATGGATGAAGTCGAGGCCGTAGAACGGATGGTTCTTGTTCTCGATGCGGCCGTACATATGCGTGCCGCAGGCCTTGCAGGCGTAGCGCTGGATCACCGCGGAAGGATCGACGATCTGGAGTTTATCGCCGTTCTCGGTCACGGTGACGTTCTGGCGCGGCACCACGGCGACGACCGAGAAGGTCGCGCCCTGCGGCTTCCAGCACTTGGTGCAGCCGCAGGCGTGGTTGTGGGCGACATCGCCCTTCACCGCGACCTTGACCGGGTGGTCCTCGCACTTGCAGACCAGCGTGCCGCCGGCAAAGCTGCCGCTGCCCTGTTTGATGCCGTTATCGATCGAGGGATGGAGTGCAACAGTCATGAGTCGATCCTCCTTGGGTGCGATGCCTGTGGGCTAGTACACGACGACGGAACGGATGGATTTGCCCTCGTGCATGAGGTCAAAACCCTTGTTGATCTCTTCGAGCTTGAGTACGTGGGTGATCATCGGATCGATCTGGATCTTTCCGTTCATGTACCAGTCGACGATCTTCGGCACGTCGGTGCGGCCGCGCGCGCCGCCGAAGGCGGTGCCGCGCCAGTTGCGTCCGGTGACGAGCTGGAACGGGCGGGTGGCGATCTCCTTGCCGGCTTCGGCGACACCGATGATGATCGAGGTGCCCCAGCCGCGATGGCAGGCTTCCAGCGCCTGGCGCATCACGGTGGTGTTGCCGGTGCAGTCGAAGGTGTAGTCGGCGCCGCCGTCGGTGAGGCCGACGAGATGCTGGACGATGTCGCCCGTGACCTTCTTCGGGTTGACGAAGTGGGTCATGCCGAACCGCTTGCCCCAATCCTCCTTGGAGTCGTTGATGTCGACGCCGATGATCTTGTCGGCGCCAGCCATCTTGGCGCCCTGGATCACGTTGAGGCCGATGCCGCCGAGACCGAACACGATGACGTTGGAGCCCGGCTCGACCTTGGCGGTGTTGACGACGGCGCCGACGCCAGTGGTGACGCCGCAGCCGATATAGCAGCTCTTGTCGAAGGGCGCGTCCTCACGGATCTTGGCGACCGCGATCTCGGGCAGCACGGTGAAGTTCGAGAAGGTAGAGCAGCCCATGTAATGATAGATCGGCTTGCCCTTGTAGGAGAAGCGGCTGGTGCCGTCGGGCATCACGCCCTTGCCTTGCGTCGCGCGGATCGCGGTGCAGAGATTGGTCTTCTGGCTCAGGCAGCTTTTGCACTGCCGGCATTCCGGCGTGTAGAGCGGAATGACGTGGTCGCCCGGCTTCACCGAGATCACGCCGGGACCGATCTCGCGGATGATGCCGGCGCCCTCATGGCCGAGGATCGAGGGGAAGATTCCCTCGCTGTCAAAGCCGTCGAGCGTGTAGGCGTCGGTGTGGCAGATGCCCGTTGCCTTGATCTCGACCAGGACCTCGCCGGCCTTGGGTCCTTCCAGATCGACTTCGACGATCTCGAGCGGCTTCTTGGCTTCGAAAGCGACGGCGGCACGTGTCTTCATCGGTAGCTCCTCAAATTCTCAGCAGACGCCAGGAAGTAGTCTTGGCAGTCTCCGCAACGTTCATTTCTTGCCCATGCAGGCGTCTTCAGCCTTGGTGTAGGCCTCCGTCTTCTCTTCCTTCTTCGAAGGACGCTGCCGGCCCCAGGCTTCGGTGGAGCGCGCGCGGAGATAGACGTAGAGATCGTCCATGTAGCAGGCGACATTCGGGTTGTCGCCGAACGCCGGCATGACGTTCTCCTGCGCGGTCGAGATGTTCTTGCGGCCGGAGGCGACGACGCCGAGGAAATCGCCGTAGCTCATCGTCTTGACGGAATCCTTCAGCGCCGGTGCGTAAGTGGATCCCATGCCGTCGGGGCCATGGCAGACGTGGCAGTCGGAGTGATAGCGGCGGTAGCCGGAATAGGTGAACCAGTCCACGGTGCCATCGGCCGAAATCTTGTAGGTCGGGTTTCCTTCCTTATCGAGCCATTTGCCGTCGTCTTCCTTCTTCACGGCGGTCGGGTCGCCCGGACCGTCCGCGATCGCAATTCCTCCGGACCCAACGAAGATCATCGCAGCAATGACAATGCAGAGTTTACGCAAGAGATTTTTCCTCGGAAGGCGTTCGGTGGAGACGAACCGGCGCGTGGAACGATCCACGCGCCGGAGCGATGTTGAGAGACCTAGTTGGGCAGCGAGAACACGGTCAGCGTACCGCCGAGAGCCGTGTAGTTGCTGAGCGCGGCGTAGCCACCGACTGCGCCGAGACCCGCGGTCGGATCGGTCAGACCCGCTGCCAGACCGATGCCGGCCCAGCCACCCACGCCGGAGAGCACGGCAACATACTGCTTGCCGTTGTTCTCGTAGGTGGTGACGTTGCCGATGATGCCGGAGGGAGTCTTGAACTTGTAGAGCTCCTTGCCGGACTTGGCATCGACCGCCTTCAGGTAGCCTTCGAGCGTGCCGTAGAACACCACGCCGCCGGCGGTCGCGAGCGCACCCGACCAGACCGAGAACTGCTCCTTGTTCGACCAAACGATCTTGCCGGTCTTGCCATCCCAGGCGATGAAGTTGCCCATGTGGCTCTCACCCTGCGGCGGATACATCGAGAGCGTCGCACCCACATAGGGCTGGCCCGCGGTGTAGCTCACCTTGAACGGCTCGTAATCCATGCAGACGTGGTTGGTCGGAACGTAGAACAGCTGCGTGTCCGGCGAGTAGGCCGCCGGCTGCTCGTCCTTGGTGCCGAGCGCGGCCGGGCAGATGCCCTTCACGTTGTGGTCTTCACCGGCCTTGTCGGTCGAGGCTGCGTCGAGCACCTTCGGACGGCCATAGGTCGGCGAGTTTTTGTCCATGTCGACGCCGGAGGTCCAGTTCACCTTCGGATCGTACTTTTCGGCGACCAGCAGCTCGCCCGTCTCGCGGTCCATCGTGTAGGCGAGACCGTTGCGGTCGAAATGAGTCAAGAGCTTGCGCGCCTGGCCGTTGATCTGCTGATCCGAGAGGATCATCTCGTTGACGCCGTCATAGTCCCATTCGTCATGGGGCGTCATCTGATAGACCCACTTGGCTTCGCCGGTGTCCGCGTTGCGCGCGAAGATGGTCATCGACCATTTGTTGTCGCCCGGACGCTGCTTCGGATTCCAGGTCGAGGGATTGCCCGACCCGTAATAGACGAGGTTCAGAGCGGGATCGTAGGACATCCAGCCCCATGTGCAGCCGCCGCCGATCTTCCACTGATCCCCCTGCCAGGTCTTCAGGCTGGAGTCGGCGCCGACCGGCTTGCCCAGCGAGGTGGTGGCGGAGGTGAACTTGATCTGGTCATCCGGACCTTCGGAGAAGGCGCGCCAGACCTGCTTGCCGCTCTTGAGATCGTAAGCGGTGACGTGGCACTGCACGCCGAATTCGCCGCCGGAGATGCCGACGAGCACCTTGTCCTTGACGACCAGCGCCGCCGAGGTGCCGGTCTGGCCCTTGCTGGGATCGCCGTTCGTCGCCGACCAGGCGACCTGGCCGGTCTTGGCGTCGAGCGCGACGAGGGTGGTGTCTGCCTGATGCAGGATGATCTTGCCGTCGCCGTAGGACAGGCCGCGGTTAACTGTGTCGCAGCACATCACCGGGATGACGTTGGGGTCCTGCTTGGGCTCGTACTTCCAGATGATCTTGTTCTCATTGGAAAGGTCAATGGCGTAGACCTTGTTCGGGAACGGCGTGTGGACGTACATGACGTTGCCGATGATCAGCGGGCCGCCTTCATGGCCGCGCAGCACGCCGGTGGAGAAGGTCCAGGCAACCTGGAGCTTGCCCACGTTTTGTGCGTTGATCTGGTTCAGCTTGGAATAGCGGGTATTGGCGTAGTCGCCCGCCGGCATCACCCAGTCTTTCGGGTTCTGCGACATCTTGATCAGCTCATCATTGGCTGAGGCGCTGCCGACGGCGAGAGCCGCCGCGGAGCCAAGATAGGTCGCCAGTAGCACCTTGCGCATAGTTATTCCTCCGTTGGTCTCGTTTATTGTTTCCGAAGCATTGATCAATCACCGGGCTTCTCGTCCGGCGTCTGCTCGTGCAGGGCGGTCACGATTGGGACCAGAAACGATGCTGTGCTGCTTCCTCCTCCTGGATGAGAGTCACGGGTCCACGTGCAGGAGCGGCCCGTTCTTGTTGTTCCTGACACAATCCCTAACGGCTTCGTCATCGGGAAACTTGCCCAAGAGAGAAGGCGGTTTGCTTGACAGCGCACGGAGGCGAAGATTTTGATTTTGCAGTAGCGAATTCAGCGGCTTCCGCGCGGCTTCTGGAGCGCCGTCAGCACTCAGGTTCCCCTTGACGGCGGTGCAACTAAGGCGGAGGATTAACTTTGAAGGGTGGCAATGGAGCGATGGCGCTCGCTGCAAAAGACCACTCAAATTCGAGGTAAACGTCACGCAATCACGGCTGAGGGCTCCGGCAGCACCGGTCGCGATTCGCGTCGAAACTCCGAATCAAAACAGTGGCTGGATTAATGTCCGACACAATTCACACGCTCTCGACGACCGGAATGACGCCGAAGCGCCAGATCCAAAGCTGGACCGACGGACTCACGAGCCTGTGTGGGCATTTCGACGTCGATCCACTGGAGGCGTCCTCGCTCGAAGGCCGCATCGATTACACCTCCGTCTCTCGCTTGAAGCTATGCCAGATCGAGGTGAGTCAGCATCGCATCGCGCACACGCTGGCGCGCGCCAAGGCCAATGAACACCCGTACATCAAGATCCACTTCCAGACCTATGGCGTATCCTATTTCGAGCAGGAAGGCCGCCATATCGAAATCAATCCCGGCGACATCATCGCTTATGACGTCTCCTGTCCGCATTCGATCATCAGCCCCGCCTTCACCCGTCACGACGTCGTGATCGTGCCCAAATCGTTGCTGCGCGATCGGGGCTTCCCGTCGCAGCGGATGCCGGCCTACAAACTGTCGGCGAAGACCGGGACGGGGCGGATCGCTCATGACTTCGTCCATGCGACCTTCGATGAGGCGGCCAAGCTGTCGGCGAACAGCGCGGTCGGCGTCGCCGATTCGCTGATCGACCTGTTGCTGCTGCCGCTGCGCGAAGCCGATACGATGTTCGATCGCGTCGGGCCCGAGGCGATGTATGTGCGCGCGCAGTTCTTCATCCGGGAACACCTGCGCGATCCGGATTTGTGCATCGACCAGATCTCTGCCGAGCTCGGCTGCTCCAAGCGCTATCTGCACATGTTGTTCTCGGAGCGCGGCACCACGGTGAGCGACTACATCTGGCAGGCACGCTTGCAGAACTGCCGCCAGGAGCTCGAGGCCCACGCCGGCAAGACCATTACCGACGTCGCGTTCTCCTGGGGCTTCTCCAGCTCATCGCATTTCAGCCGCGTGTTCCGAAAATATTTCGGCGTTGTGCCGTCCTCGATCCACAAGGCGCAGCAAGCCGCGGCCGTCGCGGACGAGCATTAGACCGCCGCCGGCATGACTCCGGCGACAATGCCGCTCACGCCCCCGTCGCCATGTAGGGAATGCTGGCCAGGAGCGCGCCGAGCAAAACCGCGTTGCCGAGCATTCCGCTCCAGTGCAGTCGGCGCAGCCGACGCGGGGCCTCGGCATCGCCGGCATCCCTCGCGCTGAGCTGGTCGTCCATCCGTCGCATGAACCAGGGGCGTCCCCAGATCGCGAGGGCTGTGAGCATGCCGACGCCCAGTGCGGCGAGCAGGCGACCGTCGAGGAGCAGAGCCACCGTTCCGATGAGGCCGGCAACGCCCATGACCAGGAAGTGCGCGTTGAACATTCCGCGCAGCAATTGAGCGACGGGCTGGATATCGAGCCTCACCAGCAGGAAGGCCGGCGAGGCCAGCGTGAAATACCCCATTGGAAAGAGCAGGATGATCATAACGGCGACGGCGACTGCATCCGGTGTCATGCGATCGGCCCTTCTCGTCCGCGCCGTCGACGGTGCTGGCGGCGGCGCGCAATCATAGCGGGAAAGTGCGTTTTCCGACACTAGGCTTTTGGTCGGATGCCAGGCCGTGCAGAGGAGCTGGTCCGTTGCGCGATGCCCTAGCGGTCAAGCCGGCTCGAGGCCGAGCGACTTTGCGCTCTCGATCCAGATCGGCAGCTCGCGCTGATACAGCTCATTGGTCTCCTTGAAGCCGATCGCGGGCTCGAGCACGAAGGTCGCGAGAACCTCCTTCACTTTTGGATCGCTGTTGGCGGCGACGCAGAGCTCGGCGAGGCGGTCGACGACCGGTTGCGGCGTTGCCTTCGGCACGGCCCAGCCCGAGAAGCCGCTCACGGTGAAGAACTTCGACGTCGCGCCCTGCTCTGGGAGAGTCTTGATCGCCGGGATCGCGTCGACCTTCTTCGAATGCACCGCGAACACGGTGCCGCGATCGCTTTGCAGGACCGATTGCGCCGCCGTGTAGCTGCCCATGGCCGCATCGAGCGTGCCTTCCAGCATCCCCGTCCACATCGGCGCTTCGCCGCGATAATGGACCGGCTCGATGTTGAGGCCGTACTGCTTATTGAGCTCGTTGATCGTCATGTGCGGCGCCGAGCCCGCGCTGTAGGTGCCGAAATTCACCTTGCCGCTCTTGCGCGCGAAGGCGACGAAATCCTCCAGCGTCTTGACGCCGGTCTTGGGGTTCGCGATCAGCAGCAGGCCCGCGCCCGGGATGACGCTGACCAGCGTCAGATCCTTGTCCATGTCGTAGCCCGGATTCTTCATCACCACCCGGTTCATGATGAAGGTGGTCGAGATCGAGCACAGGATGGTGTGGCCGTCAGGCTCGGCGCGGGCGACTTCCGCGGTGCCGATCGCGCCGGAAGCACCCGGCTTGTTCTCGACGACGACGGTCTTGCCGACCTGCTTGGAGATGAATTCGCCATAAGCGCGCGCGAGCAGGTCGGTCTGCCCGCCGGCGGGATAGCTGCAGATCATGCGGATCTGCCGCGATGGCCACGTGCCCGATGTGCCTTGCGCCGAGGCGCTGCGCGAAACGAAAGGCAGAGCGAGGGCGCTGGTCCCGGCGGCAATGAAGTGGCGGCGATCGAATTTTGCGGACATGATTCCCTCCTGATTTTTATCGAACCTACTGCATCAGGCCGGCGCCACCATGGGCGACAGGCGAGACAGATTGGCGCATTCGAAAAGGAGAGGGCGGGCCGAATCTCCCGTCTGCCGGAAATCAGGCCTTCCGCATCATCCGCCGCCAGACGATCTCGGTCAGCGCCACCGCAATCTGGCCAAAAGTGCCGCCGATCAGCACGTTGACGATACGCTCCTCGGCAATGCCGCTGGCGCCGCCGGCAAAGGACGCGGCTAGCGCAATGAAGAAGCAGCGCAGGCCAAAGCCGACGACATAGCGGGAGAACGAGATCAGCGTGAGGGAGGCCGCGAGCACCGCGATCGCATAGCCGGCGCGGCTTTGCGGCAAGGCAAGGCCGGCAAGAAAGCCGAGCGGCACGCCGAGCAAGGCGCCGATCGCCCGCTGCTTCAGCTTGCCGGTGGAGGCCGTGAGATCGCCGACGACGACGCTCGCGGCCGACCACATCACCCATTGCCCCTGCGCAAGGTTCAGGATCTCGACCAGCGCCGTTGCGGCAAAGACCGCCATCGCGGTCGCGAGCGCGGGCAGAAACCATTTCGGCCGCGGGCGGTCCGAACGAGGTCGCGGCAGTGCCGCCCCGGCGCTGGTCGTAAATCTGGATGGCACAGACCAGCGCCAGTGCGATCGGAGAGGAGGCGATGATCACGCCGGCATGCCGCAGCGCTTCCGAGGCGCTGACGCCCTCCCGCACCTCGCAGGCGAGATAGACGGCGGGGATGAACAGCCAATTGCCGAGCGTGCGGAAATGCTCGCCATAGCGCGTGCCCGCGACAGCCAGGAAGCCGGCGAGCGCCGTCAACACCACGAACAGCGGCTTGACCGGAGCTGCGAGGAACAACGCGGCAAAGGTGGCGAGGATGGCCAGGTAGTGCCAGGCAATGACCTTCGGCGGAAAGTGTTGCCGGAGCGCCGGAATGAGCAGCGACACCGCGATGAGGCCGAGATTGAGCAGCGCCGTCTCACGCGCGATGAAATAGGCGGCGACCATCGGCCCGACCACGATCAGCGCGCGCACGAGCTCGGCGATTTTGACCTCGCGGGCGAGGAGATCGCGCAGGCCTGCGGCGGTGGGAATCGTGCGGGAATTCACGGGGCACCAAAGCGGCGAATGAAATGCCGAGCATAGCACGGAATGCTGCAGAAACTTTGCGTATGGCGCGGCGGCCTTTTCACGCTCTCGCTGTCATCGCCCGGCTTTGACCAGGCGATCCAGTACGCCGAGACGTTCGTGGCTCAATCGATAGGCCGCGGCGTACCGGATGCGTCGGCCAAGCCGGGGCAAGACGGTGGCGTGCGGGGCGGCGCTGCCGCTCGCCGCCATGATCGTCACCGCTGAATGATCTTCATCCAGACGTCGCCGAGGATCGCGGGCTCGCGTGGCGGCAAATAGGTGAGGCCGGCTTGCTTGGCGAACTCCGCGATCTTGCCCTCGGCGGCAAGCTCCGTCAGCGCCTTGTTGACCGCATCCATTAGCGGGCCATTGCTGGCGAGCCCGACATAGCCGCGATTGGCGCCGATCGGGTAGTAGTAGCCGGACGCGGTGACGGCCGTATCGGGATGCGCGGCGCGATAGGCGTCGAACCGGGCAAGATCGATCAGCGTCGCGTCATAGTCGCCGCGCTGGAGCGCGCCGAGCAGGTCGTCGCGGCCAGGGACGAGGTGGGTGATGTTGTCGATCAGGCGTCCCTTATCGAACGTCATCAGGACGGCATCGCCGAGCGAGCCGCTCTCGATTGCAAGGCGCAGGCCGGCGAGGTCGCCGATGTCACTGATCTCTCGGCCCCGCGCCTTCGGCCCCAGCACCACCGTCATCGGCGAATAGACGTAAGGCCGGCTTGGGGCGAGCACGCCGAGAGCGACCCGGCGACGCCTGTCGTCGCGTGTGGCGCCGGCAAAGTCGGGCAGGCGCGCCGTCGTCATACCGGGCTTGACCAAAGAATCCGTGGTCAGCGCGTAGCCGCCGACCAGCGCGCACCGCGCGTCGGAGAGCAGCGCGTTGGCTTCCAGCTGCGGGCTGGAATCCTCATCCAGCTTGCTCTCGAACCACTGGATCGTCAGCGCTCGCCCCATTCGCTGCGCGATCGCCTGTGCCAGCAGCACGTCGAAGCCGGCATCCGGCTTGCCCTTCCGATGCGCCGAGAGCGGCGGCCGGTCCTCGTCGAGGCAGATCTTGAGTGGATCGTCGGCCGCGCGCGCCGCGACTGTGGCCGCCACCGCGAGGATCGCGGCCGCGGCTGATGCGGCGAGCGAGCGCCTCACGGCTTCCTCCGGCTCGAGACGAAGGCCCAGAGATCCCCGATCTCGTCGTCGCTGAGGATGTCGCCCCAAGGCGGCATCTTGTTGTTCTTGCCGTTCTTCACGGTGCTGACGAAGCGCGGCTTGTCGTCGGGAAAGGCGCGCAGATCCGGCGTGATGGTGCCGGAATTCATCATATTGGGGCCGTGGCAGTGCGAACATTTCGAAGCGTAGGTCGACTTGCCATGGTCGATCTGCGCCTGCAGTGGATTGCCGGTTGCGTCGTCCGCGGCACGGACGGTCGCTGCAAGCGCGACCGTCAGTACCAGGGCGGTGGCGAAGAACGCCACCGTCTTGTGAGAGATGTCTTTCAGCATCGCGCAGCGGTTATTGCTTGACTGCAAAGACCCATAGCGAGCCGCCCGCCGGCACTCTCGCAAGCCGTTCGTCCCCCGAGAAGATCGAGTAGACGCCGCCATAGCCGCTGGTCACGGCGACATATTGCACGCCGTCCTGCTGCCATGTGATCGGTTGTCCCTCGATGCCCGAGCCGGTCTGGAACTGCCAGAGCTTCTTGCCGCTGTCGGCGTCGAACGCTTCGAACTCTCCGGTCAACGCGCCCGTGAACACGACACCACCCGCCGTCGACAACACGCCGGAGAAGCGGGGGATATCGCTCGGCGCCTCCCACTTCGCCTTGCCGGTCATCGGATCGATCGCCTTGAGGTGACCGCGCGGTCCGTCGGGCCAGTCCCAGAGGTCCGTCAGATCCATGCCGAGGTACCATTCGCCGGCCTTATAGGTCACTGGCTCCGTCTTGTAGTGACCGCCGAATGCGAGCGTGTTGGCATAGGCAAGTCCGGTCTGCGGATTGAACGACATCGGCTCCCAGTTCTTGCCACCGAGCAGCGATGGGTAGACCACGACCTTCTTGCCTTCGCGGGCATCCTTGCTGACGTCCGTCTCGATCGGACGGCCCGTCTTCATGTCGATGCCGGTTGCCCAGTTCACCTTCACGTAGGGATTGGCCGCGAGCAGCTTTCCGTTGGTGCGGTCGAGCACGTAGAAGAAGCCGTTGCGGTTGGCGTCCATCAGCACCTTGGTCGGCTTGCCCTCGACGTTCATGTCGGCGAGCACCATCTCGGCCACGCTGTCATAGTCGAACGGGTTGTTCGGCGAGAACTGGTAGTGCCACTTGATCTTGCCGGTCTTGGGATCCATCGCCAGCACGGAGCAGGTGTAGAGGTTGTCGCCGGGGCGCACCGCCGAATTGAACGGGCCGGGGTTACCGATGCCCCAATAGACCGTGTTCAACTCGGGATCGTAGGAGCCGGTGATCCAGGTCGAGCCGCCGCCGAGCTTCCAGGTGTCGCCCTTCCAGGTGTCGCCGCCGGGCTCGTCCGGCGAGGGGATCGAATAGGTCCGCCAGAGATGCTTACCCGTCGCCGAATCCCAACCGTCGATGAAGCCGCGGGTGCCGAATTCTGCGCCGGAGATGCCGGTGATGACGACGCCGTCGGCGACCAGCGGGGCCACCGTCATCGAATAGCCTTCCTTGATGTCGGCCGCCTTCTGCCGCCACAGCTCCTTGCCGTCCTTGGCATCGAGCGCGATCACATTGGCGTCGAGCGTGGTGCGGAACACTTTTCCATCGTAGAGCGCGGCGCCCCGGTTGATGATGCCGCAGCAGACGACGCGTGGCGTCTCGGCGGGATATTCGATCTTGGATTTCCAGATCTGCTTGCCGGTCTTGGCGTCGACCGCCATGGTTGCGTTGTGGGAGGTCACGTAGATCACGCCTTGGTACACCAGGGGCTGGGATTCCTCACTGCGATCGTCGTTGAAGGAGTAGTTCCAGACCGGGACGAGGTTCTTGATGGTATCCTTGTTGATCTGGTTCAGCGTCGAGAAGCGCTGGAGATTGTAGCCCATCCCGTAGTTGAGAACGTTCGATGTATCGGTCGCGCCCTTGACCAGTTGCTCGGTGGTCTGGGCGCCTGCACATGTCGATGCAAGCATGACGAGGCTCGCGGCCGTCGCAAAGCGTTTCATCCGTTCCTCCCAATATGCGCGCCTTTGGCGCTGCGACATAACACTCCGCCCGAATGTAAAACCCGTCAATACGAAAAGTCGAACGCGCGCTGCCGATGATGAGGTGGACGCCGGATGCGCCTTACGGAAACCTGACAATCGCCCCGCGCTTGCGTGCAGGCGCTGCAAAAATTCCGCGGCATGAAGCACCGGCGAGCGCGGACCGCAGTTTTCGGCAACCAGGTTCCGCGGGTTGTGCAGTGCGCAGCTTGCATTCCGGGCTTGAACCGGGGCAGGCTTGTGGACTGATGTCGTTCTCGCCCCGCGAGGATCGCGGCGCATGGCCAGGAGGTTTCGATGATGTCACGTCGCTCGATTGCGCTTGCACTCACGATTGCAGTGCTGTCCGGTCCAGCCTGGTCGGCTTCCGGCAACGCGGTGAAAATGTTCGACACCGACAATGATGGCACGCTCGACCTCGCGGAGGTGAAGAAGGCGGCGAGCGCATTGTTCGCCAAGCTCGATCCCGACCACGACGGTACGCTCGATGCGCGCGAGCTGCGCGGGCGGTTATCGGCGAAAGAGCTCGCCGCCGCCGATCCCGATCGCGACGGGACTCTCACGCTCGACGAATACCTGGCGCTGGTCGAGCAACGCTTCAACGCGGCCAATCCCGACAAGGACGGAACGCTGGATGCGAAGGAATTGAACTCGCGCGCCGGCCGCGCGCTGCTGCGCTTGTTGCGTTGAGTGCCTCAACCGGAACAAGCCCGACAACGGCGGACGCGAGCAATTCCGCTCCGACATCCGGAACATCGGGCTGCCCGGCCTGTTCTCTCCGCACCTCCGCCGGCGCCTGGGGCTGCGCGACGGGAGGGGAGGAGATGATGCAGATGAACACGAAACAATCCGTCCTTGCTGCATGCGCGATCCTGACGTTGAGCGCCGGTGTCGCCGTCGCAGGCCCCTGCAACACCGGTCGCGCAGCCAACGACAAGGATGCCGGCTCCGGTCCCGTCACTGTGGGCTCGGCGCAGTCGCATTCGTCAAGTTCAGCGAGCGACACCAGCCAGCATCCGCCGACCAGCACGATGAATCGCGCAAGCGGCGAGACGCCGGCCTCGTCGGAGGATGCGCAGCGGCAGATGCAGAGCGAGCCGACGGCGGCTCAGCAGGCCGAAGGTGCGAAGCCGAACACGGTGACGGCCGACGAGGATTGCTGACGGCGAGGCCCAGGGTCGTGTCGATTAGACGCGCGGTGCCGCACAAGCTGGCTCCCTGCGGGTCATCTTTGACCAGGAGGGAACCGGCTTTGCCCGAGAGAGAAATGTAGGCGCGAAGAATCGACACGGACCGGTATAGCATTCGAATCGAAGCTTGAACTATAGGAGAGCCAGCCCTAGGTTTTGCCCCGCGCGATGTCGCGCTGAATTCCTTGGGGAGATCCCGAATGGCCTGGAAAGCTCCGAAGATCGTGGAAGTGCCGGTCGGCATGGAAATCAACATGTACGCCTGCGCTGCGCGCAAGTAAGACCGACGACCTGCCGCGGCTCGATGGCGAACGCCATCGCAGCCGCGGTGGTGTTGCTGCCCCTCATAGCCGCGTCCCGCAGTTTGTCCTTGATGCTTTGCCGTTGACGCAAAGCCACACTTGTTCGGGCGCCGGGACTTCTCCTCCAAAATCCCGATCATGCTCTTGCCGCAATGTGTTACGCTGACCCTCAGTCAGCGTTGCTGCCACATCAAATCGGCGCGCCCATGCGGAAGGCGGGATGCGGATCGGAGCTCTCAGATTTTGGACGGCGGTGGCGTGCGGCCTCGCGGCTGCGCCGGCATGCGTCAGCGCGGGGGAGGGCTTCGATACCGAGCACATCTTCGGCTTCATGATCGGCACCGATGTCGGCAATCCCGGCGAGCGTGAATTCCAGACCCAGACCACGGGACGCTTCGGCAAGGGCGGCGGCACCTATCGCGCCCTCGCGCAGGAGGTCGAGATCGAGGTAGTGCCGCTGCCGAACTTTCGTATCGAGCTCGGCGGCACTGCCAGCTGGCACGACATCACCGGCGTCCCCGATATCGACGACCGTCGCCAGTTCAATGTCCAGGGCGCCTCGCTCGACTTGCGCTATCGCCTGCTCGACCGCGAGCGCGCGCCGTTCGGCCTGACCGTCGCCGCCGAGCTTCACGGCGACCGCATCGACGAGACCAGCGGGGCCAGGGGGCGGATGTATGGCACCGACTTCACGCTCGCCTTCGACCGCGAGCTCGTCCCGAACTTCGTCATCGGCGCGCTCAATCTGATCTATCAGCCGGAATGGTCGCGCTTCGAGGCGGCGGGAGTGTCCGAGAAGAGCTCCACGATCGGGGCGGCATTTGCCGGCCTGGTGCGCGTGCGCCCCAACGTGCTGCTCGGCGGTGAGATGCGCTACTTCCGGCAGTACGAAGGCATCGGCCTCGGCGAGTTTTCGGGCCAGGCCCTTTTCGTCGGGCCCACCGCCTATTTCCAGCTTTCGGAGCAATCGCGGCTCACTCTCAGCTGGAGCATGCAGGCCTGGGGACGGCCGGCGGGGAAGGGCGGCAATCTCGATCTCGTCAATTTCGAGCGGCATCAGGCACGATTGGTGTTCGGGGTGAATTTTTGAGACGAGGTCGTCATGCCGGGGCTTGCCCGCATATCCATGTTCTTTCGTCCCAGGGGGCAAGGCGTGGATGGCCCGGGACAGGGTTCGGCCGTGGCGATGCGGAAGCTTTGATGTTTCGCTTCGCATGGCGGCGCGGGGCGTAGCCAGTTCCCCATCCCTCACGCCGGTTTGAAACTTCCCCCTCCGTGGAACGTAACCTTTCATGCTAACCTTGATTGCCCCGCGAGTAAGGACCTGGCATGAATCCGATCGACCTTGTGGTGACTGTGTGTGCTGTGCTCTCGCCTGCGACCTGCGAGGAGCAGCATCTGGTGTTCAATTATGCGGGGTCGCCGCGGCAATGCACGATGGCCGCGCCGCCCTATATCGCGCAATGGATCGGCGATCACCCCAAATGGCAGGCGGTGCGGTGGCGCTGCGAATATCCGCATCCGAACGACAAGGCGTGAGCTGCCTGTACAGCCTTTAGTCCTCATGGTGAGGAGCCGCGAAGCGGCGTCTCGAACCATGCTGCAGCCGGACCGTGATCCTTCGAGACGCCTGCTCCGCAGGATGGGGGAGAGCCACTACTTCGTACAGTCCTTCAGATCCTTGTCAGCGATCGAGAACACGGCATCCGCCTTGATCTCGATATCGCGGACGATGCACTGTCGCGCATTGGGATAGCTGACCTTGGCGTCGTAGCGGCCGGGCTCGACGCCGGTGATGCGCAGCCGCTCGTCGTGGTCGACTTCCTTGTCCTTGTCGTTCAGGCACTGGTTCGGGCCCCAGTCGGTCTTGCCGGCGGGCGAGAGCTGAAAGCCGGAGATCGTCTGGGTCGTCAGATTCCAGAGCCGGATGCCCTTGCCCTTGGCCTGTGCGAGCGCCGCGCCCGGCATCGCAACGAGCAGGATGCCGACCGCAATCAGCGTAGGCCGCATGGTGAACCTCCCTCAGGCAATCTCGTTTGCTCCAGTTGACCACGAGTTCTCATTTCGATTCAAGCGGCAGCGCCGCCAGCTCCGCCCTGATCCTGCCAAGCTCGGCTTCGCTGCGCTTGGCGCGCGGAATCGGAATTGGTACCTCTTGCACGATGCGCGCCGGCCGCGGCGACAGGAAGAACAGGCGGTCGCCGAGACGGATCGCATCGTCGAGGCTATGGGTGACGAGCAGCGTCATCACCCGGCGGCTCGCGACCAGCGTCGCGATCTCCTCGCGCAAGCGGCCGGCGAGCGCGTCGTCGAGCGAGGCGAGGGGCTCGTCGAGCACGAGCAGATCGGGCTCGACCGCAAAGGCGCGGGCGAGCGCGACGCGGCGGGCGAGCCCCAGCGACAATTCGCCGGGAAAGTGACTGCGATGCGCCTCCAGCTCGAGGATCCTGAACAGCTCCGACAGTTTTGCGTCGGTGACATCAGGCGCCGCAAGCCGCACATTCTGCTCGACCGAGCGCCAGGGCAGCAGCCGTGGCTCCTGGAACACCATGCCGATCCGCGCCTGCGGCGGCCGCGCGATGTGACCCTCGAAATCGTGATCGAGTCCGAGGATGATGCGCAGCATCGTGCTCTTGCCGCAGCCGGATGGACCGATCAGCACGCCGACCTCGCCGGATTGAATCGCGAACTTGACCGGCGCCAGCACCTCGTGCGTTCCGCCCGCGGCACTCCTGAAGGTCTTGGCTGTGATCCCGACCTCAAGCCGCACGGGGGCGCCACCGGGTTGCGCGGGCTTCGAACGGCTGCACCAGCAAGGTCTCGATCACGAGCACGACGGCGGCGAAGGTCAGCGAATAGGCCAGTAGCCGCGGCGTATCGAACAGCTGAAAGGCGACGCCGATCTCGAAACCGACACCGTTGGGCCGGCCCAGGAGTTCAGCGACCAGCACGATCTTCCACACCAGCGATAGTCCGGAGCGGGCCGAGGCGGCGATATAGGGCGCAAGCTGCGGCAGCACGACGTGACGGAAGGCGCGCCAGCGCGGCATCGCGAACACGCTCGCCATCTCGTCGAGAGAACGGTCGAGCGCGCGTGTGCCCTCGCGCAAGGTGACAATGGCGGTCGGCAGCTTGTTGATGGCGATGGCAGCGATCGCGGCGGCCTCGGTCAGGCCCGCCCAGATATAGGCGAGCACGATCACGACCAGTGCCGGCAGATTGAGTAGCAGGATCAGCCAGGGATCGCCGAGCCGGTCGGCGAGCTTGACCCGTCCCATCAGATAACCGATGGCGCTGCCGACCGACATTGCAAGCGTGAAGGCGAGCGCGACGCGCGCCAGCGTCGCGCCAAGATGCAGGAACAACGCGCCGCTCGATGCCTCCGCGATCATGACCTGGAGCACGGCCGGCGGCGAGGGCAGCTTTGCGCCGCCGACGAACAGTGCAGCGATCCACCACATCGCGAGAAACAGGGCAAACGACAGAAGGCGCAGCACCTCAATCTCCGGGGACCGCGTGATAGAAGGTACCGGGATCGAGCTCCGACGCGGGGCCGACGAGGTCCCGCCCGCCGATCTCGGCCAGCACGCGGTAGAGCACGCGTGCATCCTTCTCCTCGTCGTCGATGCTCCGGCGCGGAATGCCGTCGCGATAGCGGTCGCGGTAGGTCTTGAGCATGCTGGCATCGTTCGTGCCGATCAGCGGCGCGATGTTGTCCCAGGCCTGGTCGGAGGTCACGAGCAGCTGCTTGGCCTTGCGGGCCATGGTGATGAAGCGCGCTACGGCATCCTTGCGGCTGGCCGCCCAATTCTCGTCAAAGACATAGCCGACCGCCGAGACGGCGCCCTCGGCACCCAGCTTCGGCAAAATGTCCTCGATGCCGGCGAGGCGGCGAAAACCTTTGGCCTCGAGCTGGGCGCAGAAATTCCAGAAATTGAGGCTCGCATCCATCTCGCCGTCGCGCGCTTTGGCGGCGATCAGGGGCGGCGCGCCATAGACGACGGTCGCTGCCGACTTGAGGTCGATGCCGTCCTGCTTCATCCGCGCCTGCAGCAACAGCCAGCTCTTGTCGATCGCGCCCCCGCCGACGCCAAGCTTGCGACCCTTCAAATCGGCCAGCGTCTTGATCGGCGAGGCCGCGGGCACCATCACCGCGCCAAGCGCGCTGGAATAGGGATAGAAGGTGAGCTTGGCGCCGAGCGCACGCTCGCGCGACACCCACAGCCAGTCCGACAGGATGATGTCCGCATTGCCGGCGCGCAGCGCGATCTTGCCGGCTTCGGGGCTCGCAAGCTCGGTGACCTCGAGGGACAGGTCGGCCTCCTTGTCGAGCCCGGCGCTGCGGATCGCGGCCAGCTCCCAGGAGAATGTTCCGGTCTTCTGCACCGCAAGGCGGATCGTATCCGCGGCGTGGCCGGGCGCAACCAGCGTCAGCACCAGCATCGCCGCGAGTGCAAGAGTTCGACCAAATGCTCTCATCACCTTGTGAGCCGTTTCCTCTGACAGAGTGCTTTTCAGGACAATACGCATAGCATAGCTTTGGTCGCAACCAGCGGGAGGACGCGCATGAATCTGGCCGGGCAGCTACGACCGATTGTCGCCGCATTGGCGGTGCTGGCGGCGACCGCTAGCGTGGCGCGGGCGGAAGAGGCCAATGACTATCCGACCTCGGCGCGCGCGGAATATGTCTATGGCTGCATGAAGGCGAATGGCGAAAGCCGCCAGTCCATTGAGCAATGTTCCTGCTCGATCGACGTGGTGGCGTCGATCGTGCCGTATGAGCGCTACGTCACCGCCGAGACCGCGCTCAGCATGTCGCAGGTCCGCGGCAATCTCGGCGTCCAGTTTCGCACCTCGGAGCAGGCGAACTCGGCAGTGAACGATCTGCGCCGCGCGCAGGCCGAGGCCGAGGTGAGGTGCTTCTGACGGCTAGCTTTGCGCCAACTGCATTCGTCATGCGCGGGCTTGTCCCGGGCATCCACGTTCTTAGGCTAGGTTCAAAGTTCGTGGATGGCCGGGACATAGTCGAGCGAAGCGACGCCGTCCTTCGGACGGCTCAGACCGCTGACAAACCCCGCCGTTTCTTTGGCGGGGTTTTTGTTTTGAGGGTGGGCTGAGGACCACTCAGGCCGGCACGGGCCTCGGGGCCAGGGCGAGAGCCATTTTCTTGATGTTCTGGGCGGCTGCGGCAAGCAGGCACTGGCAGGTGACAGCCAGTAGGCCGCGGAAGCGCGCGTAGCGATGACCATGGAGTTGCTTGGCGTCGGCAAAGGAGCGCTCAACCGTTTCCTTGCGGCGCTTGTAGATGCGCTTGCCCCAGGGTGTGAGCCGATGAGCATCGAGGCGTTCGCGCGCATCGGCCCAGACATGCCTGGTGATCAGGCGAACGGCGTTGCGGCTTGAGGTGCAGGAGGCCAAAAGCGGGCAGGTTTTGCAGATGGTCGGATCGCTCTGGTAGTGGCGATAGCCGGTGCGGTCGGTGGTGGCGTAGGCGAGCAGCTGGCCTTGCGGGCAGCGGTAGCCATCGACATCCGCCTCATAGGCAAATGCCTTATTCGCCATCATACCGGGGCGCGGCGGCGTTGGCCGACGATAGCCGGTGACGCCCAGAATGCCGCGCTGTTCCAGCCCTTGGGCGATGCCGGAGGTGGCATAGCCGGCGTCTAGCCCGACGGCTGCGACCTCGAAGTCAAAGCGTTGCCGTTGACGGTCGAGCCGGCCGAGATAAACGATCGAGTCGTGGACATTGGCAGGTGTCGCATAGGTATCGGTGATGATGCCGAGCTGACCGTCGACGGTGCGGTGATCCAGGTAGAAGAAGCCCTTCGGCTTGCCTTCGCGCACCATGTAGCCGGCCTCCGGGTCGGTCCGCGAGACCTTGGTCTCTTTCTCGGCCGGCTGGCGTTCTTTCTCCGGCAGCGGCTTCTTGCCGTGCGCGGCGCGATCTTGCTCGATCGCTCCATCCAGCGCATCCCAGTAGTCCGCGCGCGACTTGGCGATCACCGCGGTGTCATAGCGGTTCTTGTTGGCGTTGGCCTTCAGATGCGTGGAGTCGGTGTAGAGCACCGTGCCATCGACCAGCCCCTTGGCGATCGCCTGAGCCACGATCGCATCGAAGATGTCCTGCGCCACCCTCGTATCGGTGTAGCGCCGCCGCCGGTTCTGGCTCAGCGTCGAGGCGTCGAACACCGGATCGGTCAGCTTGAGCCCCAAAAACCAGCGATAGGCGACGTTGACCTCGATCTCACGCACCAGCTGCCGCTCGGAGCGAATGCCGAACAGATAGCCGATGAACAGAGCCTTGAACATCAAGGTCGGATCCAGCGGCGGACGCCCGTTGTCCGGGCAATAAAGTCCGGCAACCCGATCGTGGATGAACGAAAAATCGACCACCGCCTCGATCTTGCGAAGCAGGTGATCCTTCGGAACAAGACCGTCGAGACTGACCATCTCCCAGGCGGTCTGTTGCGGCAGCGGCTTCCTCAGCATGCCATCTTGAATCAAAAACCCCCGGCAAAAGCCAGGGGTTTGTCAGCGATCTGCGCCGTCCTTCGGACGGCTATGCCCGGCCATGACGACCGAGCGGCTTAAGTCCCCGGCTTCTCCACGTCCCACTCGTTGCGGAACACGTGTCCGTCCGTGTCCTTCGCTTCGGCGCGGAAACGCTTGGCGCCGTTGGAGACGTAGGTGAAGCGCAGATTGGGATCTTCCGAGATCGAGATACCGCCTTCCATCGACAGCACGGGGCTGTCGTCCTGCGTCAGCTTCAACTGGTTGACGAAGAAGGCGGGAATGTAGAGCTGGGTGACCTGGTCCATCTGCAGGCCGGAATTGTTGGGATGACCGATCATGATCTGCGCTTCGCGGACACGGCTCGCCGGCGCGTCCTCGCGCGCGAACTGCCGGTAACGCATCTGGCCGAGGCGGTTCTTGGCTTCCTCGATGTTTTTGCCCGCCGGCGCCGAGCAGCCGCCTGACGCCTTCACATAGACTTTCGAGACGTAGAGCTGGCCGTCGCTGAGCTCGGCCACCGCGTGGACGTCGGTGTAATTGTTGACGCGCACGCGCGTGGAGATCTCGGTGACGTTGGCATCCGCGCCGAGCTCGAACTTCGCCGCCATCGGTGCGGGGTTGCGGTCAATCACCAGCGTGATCGAACGGATGCGGCGGCTGTCAGCCGGCGACAGCTTGCTGCGCAGGGTCACCGGCACGATGGCGGCGTCCTCGGCGCGATAGGGCATCTCGATGCCGATGACATCGGCGCCGTCGTTCATCGGACGGCTGTTGAAAATGTCCTGTACCAGGCCCGGCCAGGGATCATAGGCTTCTTCAGCCTGCACCGGCCCGGCGAAGGCGAAGCCGAGAAGCAGAGCGATCAGGGGCAGGCGGTGTGTGCATCCCGTCATGGTCGTGGTCCCGTACGGTCGAAGCAGTCCGGGTCAGCGTAGCTGATCCCCGTCTGGCCCAGCGTAGCGCGCTCGCTACTCCCATTCAATTTCCGAAAATGCTGCGGTTGCGTTGCGGGCGTTGTAGTCGTCGAACAATTGCCAGTTAGGCCCCTCCTCAACGGCGGCCTTATTCGCGGCGGCCTGGATCGACTCGCCCTTCCTGTTCGATGCCCGGACGTCCGCCAGCAGTGTCGTGAGATAACGCCGTTCATCGGCCAGTGCCGTTGGCCATTCGCTCACAGGCCCGTGACCGGGAACGACGCGCTGCGCCGGGATTTTCTCGAGTTCCCCGAGCGTAGTGAGCCAGCCGCGGATGCTTCCGTCCATCACTGGAATATGGCGGAGGAAGACGAGGTCGCCCGCGAACAGCGTCTTGCTCGTCTCGTCGAACACGGTCAGGTCATTGTCGCTGTGCCCGGGCGGCCAGGCCCGCAAGCTCAGGCGACGCGCGCCGAGATCGAGGGTCAGCGTGTCTGACACAAGCATCGTCGGCGCGACGATCCTCACGGGGTCGATCAGCTCGCGGCCCATGATCCTTCTGAAATTGTCGAGATAATACGGCCCGCGGCTCGCCAGGGCTTGCGGCAGCTTGCTGTGGCCGACGAAGCTCGTCCCGTCAGCCACGAAGGCGGCATTGCCGAAGACATGGTCGGGATGACCGTGGGTGTTGATGACATAACGGATCGGCTTGGATGTATGGGCCCGCACGGCCGTCAGCAGCGCCTCGCCTTCGCGCAGGCTGCCGCCGGTGTCGATCACGGCCACCGCATCCTGGCCGACGATGAAGCCGACATTGGCGATGTCACCCTCGTTGTCGCGGGACATCAGGGCGATGGTCCCGGAGTGTACGAAGATTCCCGGTGCGACTTCGCTCACAGGCAATTCGGCCGCCCCGGCGCGTGCTAGCGTCGCTATCCCGAGCAGGGACAAGGCTGCGATCACGAGAACGATGCGAGACACTTTTCCGCCTCAGTTCAAAGGGCTTGCCGCATTGCACTGCAACAAAGTCAGCCAAGCAAAGTTTGGCAAACATGGCGCGTCATGCGTTGCATGGATAACATTCAAACAAAACGAGGAGGAAGCGCGATGACGGAGGCCGGACGACATCGTCGCTGGTTGGTTTCGCTGGTGTTGATGGTTGCGTCTTGCGTGATGAATGGCATCGCCGTCGCGCAAACGAACGAGACGGGCGATCTTTCGTTCGAGCTGGTTGATCCCAAAGTGCTGCGCGTCTGCGCCGACCCGCGCAATTTGCCGTTCTCCAACGAGAAGGGCGAGGGTTTCGAGAACAAGCTCGCCGAATTTTTTGCGGACAAGCTCCAGAAGAAGCTCGATTACGTCTTCTTCCCGCAAGCCACCGGCTTCGTCCGTATGACGCTGGGCGCGCATCGCTGCGATGTCATCATGGGCTTCCCGCAGGGCGACGATCTCGTCCAGGGCACCAATCCCTATTACCGCACGACCTACGCGCTGGTCGCCAAGACCGGCAGCGGGCTCGAGGACGTCGACACGCTCGAGGATCCGAAGTTGAAGGGCAAGCATGTCGGCATCGTCGCCGGCACCCCGCCGGCGACCAACATGGCGCTGGCCGGGCTGATGGGGGATGCAAAGCCCTATCCGCTGATGATCGATACGCGCTTCGACAATTCGGCGCAGGCGATGATCGACGACCTCGCCGCCGACAAGATCGACGCCGGCGTGCTGTGGGGACCGATGGCGGGATATTATGCGAAAAAGGCTGGCTCTTCGCTCCACGTCACGCCGCTGGTGAAGGAAACGACCGGACCAAAACTGGTCTATCGCATCGGCATGGGCGTCCGTCCCGCCGACCAGAACTGGAAGCGGCAGCTCAACAAGCTGATCCAGGAGAACCAGGGCGAGATCAACAAGATCCTGCTCGACTTCGGCGTGCCGCTGCTCGACGAGAGCGACAAGCCGCTCGGCGCTGAGACGACCAAGAAGACGCCATGAGGCGGCAGCTTGCCGCTGCGCTGGTCACCGCCATGCTGGTCGGGCCGGCGTGCGCGCAGCAGCAGGAGCCGTTCGAGCCCGAAGGCTATCGCACCGACAATTACCGCGCGCCGGTGCCGGCGACGCTCGAAGGCGCGCGCCTGCTGACGACGGCAGAGGCCGAAGCGATCTGGCGTGCGAAGAGCGGCGTCTTCATCGACGTGATGCCGCGTGCCCCGAAGCCGAAGAACCTGCCCGCAGGCACGGTGTGGCGAGATGCGCCGCGCAAGAACATTCCGGGCAGTCTCTGGCTGCCGGACACCGGCTACGGCGCGCTGCCGCCGGCGATGGACGATTATTTCCAGCGCGGCCTCGCGCAGGCATCGCGCGGCGACAAGGCTGCGTTGCTGGTGATCTATTGCCTCGCCGACTGCTGGATGTCGTGGAACGCCGCCAAACGCGCATTGGCTTATGGCTATGCCAACGTCGCCTGGTACCCCGATGGCACCGACGGCTGGGAGCGCGCGAAACTGCCAACCGAGGAGGCGCAGCCCGAGCCGCGCCCTGAGCAGTAGGAGATAGGGCGTCATGGCCGGGACAAGCCGGACAAGCCCGGCCATGACGCCGCGTCAGACGCGGGGGAGAGGTGAAAAACCCAGCTCTACTGTTTCTGCAGCTTGGTCAGCGTCCCCGTGCCGTTGGTGTCGGTCGCGGAGTAGCTGACCCTGTCGCCCGCATGAACTGCATCCAGCATCGCGGCGTCCTTGGCCTTGTACTCCTGCAGCGCGCCGGCGCCGCCTGCGCTGCCGCCGACGGTGCCCTTCTGCGTCTGCTGGATCGAGATCGTGTTGTTGAGCCGATCGATTCGCGTGACCATTCCGGTCATGTCATCAGCAAGAGCGCTGGTTGCAAGGATGCCGAGGGCCGCAGCGCCCGCGAAGATGAATTTTGCAGTTCCCATCGAGGCCTCCCGACGTCTTGGAGTTCAGTTCGACAAGACATCTTAAATGGATTTGGTTCCGGCAGATATCGCGGCAAAAGCGTAACGATGCCGAGGCGATCGCGGGAACTTTTCATGAGCCGTCAGCGTGTCTGACGCTATTCGATCTCCTGCTGGATCACGCGCCCGAGCGCGAACAGACGCTGGTCGATCGTGGTGGGAACCTCGCAGACGAAGCGTACCACCTTGTGACGATCCTCGAAAATGCGCGTCTTCCAGACCAGCTCGTTGCTGAGCGCCTCGATCTTGGCGTCGTCGCGCGGCGTTGCGCCCTGGAGCGCTTGGAGCTGAAGCGTCTCGTCGCGGATCTTGTCAGCGGCGTCGCGCTGCTTGCGGCTGACGCGTTCGAGCCCGCTCATAACCTGGGCGCGCTGGGCATTGAGCGTGTCGAACAGGCCGGCGAACAGCAGCTTTGCGTTCGCGATCTTGTCGGCGGGGGAGCCGGCGAGGAACTCCTTCACCGACTTCTCGGCCTCGTCCAGCGGCGTCTTGCGCGCCGACAGCTTTGAGACCAGCGCGCTGACCTTGGCGTCGTCCTTCCACTTGTTCTGGACATCGTCGAGCGGCGGACCGGCCCATACCGCGGCCAGCGAGATCTCCGGCACTTTGGCCTGCGTGCAGGGCCAGTCCGGATAGCGCGGATCGGCCGCCCGCGCCGCCGTGGCCGACAGCGCGAACGCCAGAACAGCCGTCGCCAGACCCCGAACCTTCATCCTTCGCCTCCCGCCGGCCCACGCCGCGCCAGCCCGCGCGAGGGATCATAGGCCAAAATCGCGCCGATCATGAAGACGATTGTGCAGCCGGCGACCACCGCGAGCGAGATCCAGTTGATCTGACCGTAGAGTGCAAAGCGTATCAACTCGACCGCATGGGTGAACGGATTGGCCTCGCAGACATAATACAGATAGGGGCTGCCCTCCTGCACCCGCCACAGTGGATAGAGCGCCGACGAGGCAAAGAACATCGGAAAGATCACGAAGTTCATGACGCCGGCAAAGTTTTCGAGCTGCTTGATGCCGGACGAGATCAGCATGCCGAGCGAGCCCAGCATCAATCCGGACAGGACCAGCGCCGGCAGCACGGTGAGATAGCCCGACGGCGGCGGGGTGATGTCCCAGAACCAGGCGATCAAAAGGAATGCATAGACCTGGAGCAACGACACCGCGGTGCCCGCCAGCAGCTTGCAGAACAACAGGAAACCACGCGGCAGCGGGCTCACCAGCAGCGTGCGCATGTTGCCCATCTCGCGGTCGTAGACCATCGACAGCGAGGACTGCATGCCGTTGAAGAGCTGGATCATCGCCATCAGCCCCGGCGCGATATAGACCTCGTAGAGGATATAGGTCTCGTAGGGCGGGATGATGGAGATGCCGAGCACCTGGCGGAAGCCGGCGGCGAAGATGAACAGCCAGACCAGCGGTCGCACCAGCGCCGAAACGAAGCGCTCGCGCTGATGCAGGAAGCGCAATCCCTCGCGCCAGACGATACCGGTGAGGCAGGTGATGTACTCGGAGGCCGAGAAGCCGCGCGGTGCATCCCGCGTCGTGATGCTGCTCATGCGCCGCCTCCCGGCATCACTTGTGCGCCGGTCAGGCGCATGAAGGCGGTGTTGACGTCCTGCGCGCCGGCTTCCGCGACGACGCGGCCCATTGGGCCCTGCGCCAGCACCTTGCCCTGGTGCAGCACCACGAGATCGTCACCGGGCATGATCTCGTCGAACAGGTGCGTCGCCCAGAGCACGCCGATGCCTTGCTCGGTCACGAGCTGGCGGACATGGCTGATGATGTCGGCGCGCGCCTTGACGTCCAAGCCGACGGTCGGCTCGTCGAGCAGGAGGAGACGCGGCCGGTGCAGCAGCGCGCGGGCGATCTCCAGCCGCCGCATCTGTCCGCCCGAGAGATCGCGCACCTTGCTTGCCGCGCGGTCCGCAAGCCCGATGCGGCCGAGCAGGTCGGCGCTGCGTGTGGCGGCCTCGCGGCGGCTGATGCCGTGCAGCGCGGCGTGATAGAGCAGGTTCTGCGTCAGTGACAGGTCGAGATCGAGCGTGCGCGGCTGGAACACGACGCCAAGCAGCCGCAACGCCTCGCTCGGGCTCTTGCTGATGTCGTGCCCGAAGATGGAGACGCGGCCGGTCTGAATGCCGAACAGGCGCGTGATGAGCGAAAACAGCGTGCTCTTGCCCGCGCCGTTGAGCCCGAGCAGTGCGGTGAAGCTTGCGGGCTGCACGTTGAAGGACACGTCGATCAGCGCCCGGCGCGGGCCGTAGGCATGGCAGACGCCGTCGATCGCCAGCGCCGCCACCGTGGCCGGATCGGGCCTCAGTGTCTCGCGCGGGTCGGCGATGGGAGCAGGGCTGGTCATGGCGCGATCGTGATGCCCCAGGGCAGTTCGCCCACCTGAATGGTCTTGATCACCTTTTGCGCGGCAACGTCGATGACCGAGACATCGTTCGACACGCCGTTGGTGGTAAGCAGATATTTCTCATCCGGCGTGAACGCCATGTGCCAGACGCGCTGCCCGACCAAGAGATATTTAGTCACCTTGCGCGAGGCCACATCGACCACGGCGATTCGGTTGGCGGGACCGAGCGCGACGAAGGCGGTCTTGTCGTCCCTGGTCATGCCGATGCCGACCGGCTGGATCGCTTCCTTCCGCAAGCCGGGGATGTCGAACGTGACCTTGCCGACCACCTCGTGTTTTTTCGGATCGATCACCGACACGGTGCCGCCGATCTCCGAGGACACCCACACTTCCGAACTGTCATGCTTGAATTCGGCAAAGCGCGGCCGGGCGTCGACCAGCACGTTGGCCACGATCTGCCGCGAGCTGGTGTCGATGAAATGCGCCATGTTGGTGGTTTCGGACGTGTTGATCAGCGTCTTGCCGTCGGGGCTGATGGTCATGCCCTCGGGCTCGACGCCGACCTGGATGTCGCCGAGCCGCGCGCGCTTCTCGAGGTCGATCACGGTCACCGTATTGTCGTTCTCGTTGGCGACGTAGAGGATCTTTCCCGCGGCATCCTGGGCGAACAGCTCGGGGTCTGGGCCGGAGGGCAGGCTGTCGACCACGATTTGCGTCTTGGCGTCGATCACCTGGATGGTGTCGTCGTCGCCGACCGCGACCATCACGAACTTGCCGTCGCGCGTGAACTCGATGCCGCGCGGGCGCTGGCCGACCTTGATGGTCTTGGTCACGGTCCAGCTGTCGGTGTCGATCACCGAGACCGTGTTGCTCTTCTCGTTGGAGACATAGGCGATGAAGGCATGCGCGGGTGCGGCGGCGAGCGCTAGTCCGGAGAGAAGCCCAATGCGCCACATGCGCAACATCTGCGTCCTCACTTCAGCTTGCATTTGCTTTCCGGGCGATCATAGCCGAGCGTGTCGAGCTCGGAGACCTGGTGCAGGAAACCTTCCTGCGGCGACACCGACACCACCATGCGGCCGTCGACCAGCAGGATCGGCTGACGCAGCTGCAGGTTCCAGTCGCGCAAGGTGAGCCGCGTGCCCTTGAAGGCGGCGACGGAGAAATCCGGGCCCTTGATGAAATCGGTGACTTTCTTGGCGTCGCCGGAATTGGTGCGTGAGGTGGCTTCGCCGATCATGCGCACCGCGGTCCAGGCCTGCATGTCGAGCGGGGTCATGCGCCGCGCATTCAGCTTCATGAATCGGCTCTGCATCTGGATCGCGCCCCATTGGTCCTGCGCTGCGTCCCAGCTGCGCGGCATGAGGCCGGCCGAGCCCGCGACGGGGCGCGGATCCCAGGTGCGATAGGGCAGGTAGGCGCCGAACACCTCGCTCTCGTCGGCGGCGACCAGCACGTCATAGGCCGGCGCCTGCTGTGTGAACACCGGCATCTGCCGCTGGATCAGCGTCACGCCGCTGTCAGTGCGCCGTGCGCCGCCCTTGTCCTCGAAGGTGCGCTCCTGCACGATCTTGGCGCCGAACCGCGCCGCAGTGCGCCGGAGCGCATCCGCGAACAGCTTGTCCTCGTCGTGCGAGCCGACCACCAGTAGCCAGCGCGACCACTTCTTCCACACCAGATACTGACCCAGCGCATCGGCCAGCATCGCGCGCGTCGGCGCGGTATGGATGACATTGGGGCGGCAATCGGCCTCGCGCAGCCGCTCGTCGATCGCACCCGCGTTGAACAGCAGCGTGCCGCGCTCGCGCAGCGCGTCCGAGACTTTCAGCAGCGCGTCGGCCGGAAGATCGGCGATGATGAAGCCGTTGCGCGCGGCGAGATCGGTCGCGGCCTGCACCGCATCCTCACCCTCCTTGATACGGCGCTCCTCCAGCGCAAAACGTTGGCCCGTGAATTTTCCCGTGGTGTTGTTGTCCTCGATGGCAAGGCGCGCGCCGGCGACGCCGTCATTCTCGGCGGGCTGCTCGACCAGCGACAGCGTCGATCTGGTACCGGCGACACCGAGATAGCCGACGCCGATCGTGACAGGGTCGGCCGCGAGCGCGCTCGTCGCGGCAAGACCTAAGCCGATCAGGCCGACCAACCATCGGATCATGTTTCCTCCAAACGTTCTCCCCGGCTTGACCGTCGGTGGAGAATTGTCTCTGCTGAAGCATGACCGATTTGTCAGGGCATGCAACCCCGCATTTCGTCGTCGCAAGCCGTGGAGGCGGAATCACGATCATGCGAGCGCTGATATGTTTGGCGGCTTTGCTGTGGACCCGCTCGGTCGCGTTTGCCGAGCCGCCGAAGCTCGCGGTGTTCGATTTCGAGCTGATCGACACCAGCCTGCCCGGCGAGTTCTACGGCTCCAAGCCGGAAGAGGCGAGGCTGCTACGCATCAGCGAGCAGCTGCGCAGGGAATTGGCGGAGTCAGGCAAGTTCCAGGTGCTCGACATCGCGCCGGTCAGGGACGCCGCCCGCCATGCCAATCTGCAGGCCTGCGGCGGCTGCGACCTCAAGCTTGCCGGGCAGCTCGGCGCCGAGCTCGAGATCACCGGCATGGTGCAGAAGGTCTCGAACCTGATCATCAATCTGAATATCTATCTGCGCGACGTGAAGACCGGCAACATGATTACGGCGGCCAGCGCCGACATGCGCGGCAACACCGACGAATCCTGGTCGCGCACGATGAGCTATCTCATCCGCAACCGCCTGCTCGCGCCGAATTACGGCAAGCCGTGAGGTCCTCCCCTCTCCCCGTAAACAGGGGGAGAGGGGGAGGAGAGAGCAAATCACCCCTTCAGCCGCTCCGCATGCCAATGCAGATGATCGCCCATGAAGGTCGAGATGAAATAATAGCTGTGGTCATAACCTGCCTGGCGCCGCAGCGTCAGCGGGATGTTGGCCTTGGCGCAGGCGGCCTCCAGCAGCTCGGGCTTGAGCTGCTCTTTCAGGAAATTATCGGCCTCGCCGACATCGACCAGGAAGCTCGAGAACTTGGCGCCGTCCTCGATCAGCGCCACCGTGTCGTTGTTGCGCCAGGCATCCTTGTTGGGGCCGAGATAGCCGGTCAGCGCCTTGATGCCCCAGGGCACCTGGGAGGGCGCCACGATCGGTGCAAACGCGCTCGCCGCGCGGTAGCGATGCGGGTTGCGCAGCGCGACGGTCAGCGCGCCGTGGCCGCCCATCGAATGGCCCATCACCGATTGCCGCTTGGCATCGACGGGAAAATTTCCCGCCACGACATTTGGCAGCTCGTCGGTGACGTAGCTCCACATGCGATAATTGCGCGCGAACGGCTCCTGCGTCGCATCGACATAGAAGCCGGCGCCGAGGCCGAAATCATAGGCGTTGTTGGCATCGCCGGGCACGTCGGGTCCGCGCGGGCTCGTGTCAGGCGCGACGAAGATCAGGCCGAGCTCGGCGCAGGCCTTGCGGAATTCGCCCTTCTCGGTGACGTTGGCATGCGTGCAGGTGAGGCCGGAGAGATACCAGACCACGGGGAGCTTGGCGCCATCGGCATGCGGGGGAACATAGACCGAGAACACCATGTCGGTTCCGGTCGCCTGACTCGCATGGCGATACACGCCCTGCACGCCGTCGTAGGATTTGTTGGTCGAGACAGTCTGAATGGTCATGCCCTAAGCTCCGTGGCATCTATCCACATCAACATTGCAACGCTTGTGTGACTTGCGGCGCTACGTGCCGTCAGGCGACGCCGCTGTCGATGGCCAGCCGCACCAGCTCGACCGAAGTCTTCACGCCGAGCTTCTGTCGCATGATCGAGGAGGTGTTGGCCACAGTCTTGTAGGACGACTGCACCAGCCAAGCGATCTCGGACAGGCTCTTGCCGGCGCTGAGCAGCCGCAGGATCTCCATCTCGCGCGCGTTCAGCTTCGACAGTGGGCTTTGCGCCAGCGCCGGTCCCGCAAACGCGATGCTGCGCGCGATCGCCGTGGGCAGGTAAGTGCCGCCGCTGCCGACGGCGCGGATCGCCTCGACGAGATCGTCGGGGTCGCCGGTCTTGGAGACGTAGCCCTTGGCGCCGCATTCGATCGCGCGCGCGGCAAACGCGGGGTCGTCGTTCATGCTGAACATGATGATGCGGGCCTCGGGCGCGCGCTCGAGGATGCGGCGCGCGAGCTCGAAGCCGGAGACGGTCGGCAGGTTGATGTCGATGATCGAGAGGTCGGGGCGCTCGACGATGAAGACGCTTTCGCCGTCCTCGGCGTCGGCGGCCTCGAGGATTTCGATCTCGCCCTCGTCGGCCAGCACGGCGCGGCAGCCGGAGGCGACAATGGGATGATCGTCGACGATCAGAATGCGCATAGGCGTTTCCCCGTGACAGCGCCGGCCTGTTGTCGCGCCGCATGACACCGAACATGAGCGCGCGCGTCCGATGTTCGCCTCATGCAACCCGGCCGGGATTGCTGTACGCTTTCGATTAGATATCGGGCGCTTCGCCCCTGTCAACGTCATCGGACAGGTGCGGGCAAGCTTCGCGAGGCACGGGCGGCATCAATGTGGCAAAATCTATCGTTGCGTGCGCGCATCAACCTGCTGCTGGCGCTGCTGTTGGCGCTGGGGCTCGCCGTCAATATCGGCCGGCAGGTCACGGAGGCGGGTCCCCGCGTGCAGGCCGAGGACCAGAGCGTGATCCGGCTTGCGCGCGAGTTCATCGAAATGATCGTTGCTGATCTCAACGAGGCGCCCGATCCGGATGCCAGGCTCAACCAGATCGCGCGCGACCTCAGCCGGCTCCGCCATGTTAGCATCGCCCTCATGGATTCCAGCGGGAGCCCGCTGACGGCACCGCGTCCCGATTCCGACGACGACACGCGTGGGCCGCCCGCCTGGTTCGTGAGTCTCGTCCACCCCGAGCAGACCGCGGTCAGTGTGCCCGTCTCGGTCCGAGGCAAGCCCGGCTCTCTCCTGATCACCTCGCATCCCGACGACGAGATCGCCGAGATCTGGGACAGCATCGTGACTCAGCTCGAGGTCGGCTCGGTGATCGCGCTTGCGCTGTTTTTCCTGATGATGACGGTGGTCGGCCGTGCGCTCACTCCGCTTCAATCCCTGGCGGACGTGATGGCGGAGCTCGAAGGCGGGCGCTACGAGGCGCGCGTCGCGCCGGGCGGCGCGCCGGAGCTGGCCGCGATCTGCACCAAGCTCAATCATCTCGCCGCAACGCTCGGCGAGGCCGTCGAAGACAAGCGGCGCCTTGCCGAGCGCGCGGTGTCGCTCCAGGACATCGAGCGCAAGGAGATCGCGCGCGAGTTGCACGACGAGTTCGGGCCCTATCTGTTCTCGCTGCGGGCGCATGCCAGCGCGCTGGCGAAGCAGGCGGACGGGCGCGCGCCGAGCGCGGAGGCCGTACGAAAGCACGGCAGCGCGATGATGGAACAGATCAACGCGCTCCAGCAATTCAACCGCCGCGTGCTGGAGCGGCTCCGCCCCGTCGGCCTTGCCGAGCTCGGCCTGCGCCAGGCGCTGGAATCGCTGTCGCGGCTGTGGCGCGAGTCGCATCCCGATGTCGCGATCGAGACGTCCATCTCGCCGGCGCTGGGGCCGACCGGCGAGACCGCCGATCTCACCATCTACCGCATCGTGCAGGAGGCGCTCACCAACGTGTTCCGCCATGCCGGCGCGACCTCGGTCAACGTCGTGATCGAGCCGGTCGACCAGGCCGGCGGCCGCTCCTGCGCGCGCGTGCGGGTCAGCGACAATGGCCGTGGCATGGAGCCGGGCCAGAAGCTCGGCTTCGGCCTCGTCGGCATGCGCGAGCGGATCCTGGCGCTCGGTGGCACGCTCAACGTCATCTCCGGTGATGGCGGTTTGACCGTGGAGGCGCTGGTTCCGACGGCGGCGTCCTGATCACGTCGGGAAAAATTCCCGATCCGGTCGGGAAAACGGGTGCGGATATTGCCCGACGTTTTGTGGCTGGTGCGCGGGCTCCCGCCGACTACACTCGTCCAGATCAAACGGCGAAGATCAAAACAGCCGGGGGGCGGGCATCGGAAGGCTGGGATGGGCAATCGTCTTTGGTTCAAGCGTCGTTGGTTGATGGCCGCGGTTTCGAGCGGGCTGGGGCTGGTGTTCGCGAGCCAGGCCGGCGCCGCGCCGGACGAGGAGGAGACCAACGTCCAGAACCTTCCGGCGGTCGAGGTGACGGCGCCGCCGTCGACACCGAGGCGCACCGCGCCATCGCGCCCGGCCACGCGCGTGGCGGGAGCATCGTCGTCCACGCGTCCCAAGACGCGCATCTACGTCTACCCGACGTCGCCGGGCACGGGCAGAGGTCTCGACGTCGACAAGGTCCCGTCGGCGATCAATGCGGTCGATGCGAACCAGATCAGGCGCACCGGGTCGCTGAACGTCACCGACGCGCTCCGCGAAAACATCGCCGGCGTCAACACCAGCGAAGTCACCGGCAATCCGTTTCAGCCGGAGGTCGAGTTTCGCGGCTTCGTTGCCTCGCCGGTGACGGGCACGCCGCAGGGCCTCGCCGTGTACCAGAACGGCGTGCGCATCAACGAGGCCTTCTCGGACGCAGTCAACTGGGACCTGATCCCGACCACCGCGATTAGGTCGATGACGCTCGTCACCAACAATCCCGCCTTCGGCCTCAATGCGCTCGGCGGCGCCATCAATTTGCAGATGAAGGACGGCTTCACCTATCAGGGCGCCGAGCTCGACGTCATGGGCGGCTCGTTCGGCCGCATCCAGGGCTCGGCGCAATGGGGCAAGACCGTCGACAAGAACTACGGCGTCTATGCCGCGCTCGAAGGCCTGCACGACAACGGCTTCCGCAATTTCTCCCAATCGGACGTGCGGCGCTTCTACGGCGATATCGGCTACAAGGCCGGCGACAGCGAATTCCACGCCAATATGGGCATCGCCAAGAACGATTTCGGCGCCAGCGCCACCGTTCCCGCCGAGCTGCTCGATAAATATTGGGGCGCGACCTACACCACGCCGCAGACCACGTCGAACCGCGTCGGCTATCTCAACCTGACCGGCAAGGTCGATGCGACGCCGACCTGGACGGTCGAAGGCACCGCGCATGTGCGCAGGTACGAGCAGAAGCTCGTCGACGGCAATCCGACCGACGTGCAGGAATGTGCGATCGCCGGGCTATTGTGCTTCGGCGACGATACGACCCCGGCGAACGGCACCAACGGTTTACAGCTTGCCAATCCTTTCGCGCCGGGAACGATCCTGGGCGAGATCGACCGCAGTTCGATCCGCTCGACCACTTTCGGCGTCTCGGGGCAGGCCACCAACACCGACCAACTGCTCGGGCACGACAACCGCTTCGTGACGGGCGCGAGCTATGATGGCAGCGTCACGCGCTACAACGCCACCGCCGAGATCGGCACGATCGGGGAGAACTACGTCGTCAGCGGCAGCGGCCTGTTCCTGGGGCCGACCGGCGTGCCTGATACCGTCGCCGGTCCCGTCTCGCTGCGGACCGTCAATCAATATAATGGCCTCTACGCGATGGACACGTTCAACGTCACCGATGCCTTCGCCATCACCGGCGGCGGCCGCTTCAACGTCGCGCGCATCTCGCTGGAAGATCAGCTCGGCACCGATCTCAACGGCGACCACACTTTCATGCGCTTCAATCCGGTGATCGGCGGCACCTACAAGATCAATCCGGAGCTGACCGCCTATGCCGGCTATTCCGAGGCCAACCGCGTGCCGACGCCGCTCGAGCTCGGCTGCGCCGACCCGGTCAGGCCCTGCCTGCTCGCGGCGTTTCTGGTTTCGGACCCGCCGCTAAAGCAGGTGGTATCCAAGACCGTGGAGGCCGGCTTCCGCGGCACCAAGGAGCTGAACATCGGCTCGCTCGGATGGAAGGTCGGTGCCTTCCGCGTCATCAATCATGACGATATCGTCGCCGTTCCCGCGGTGGGACGCACCGGGTTCGGCTTTTTCACCAATGTCGGCCGTACCAGGCGCCAGGGGCTGGAGGCGGAGGTCAATATCAAATCGCCAACGCTGCAATTCCAGGCGAGCTACGCGTTCGTCGACGCACGCTATCTCGATGCGTTCGAGCTCGGCTCCGAAAGCCCGTTCAGGGATCCCGTGACCAAGACCATTCAGGTCCTGCCCGGCAACCAGCTTCCGGCGATTCCCCGCCATCTGGTCAAGGTCGGTGTCGACTATAACGTCACCGACGTCTGGAAAGTTGGCGGCAACGCGCTGTTCGTCTCCAGCCAGTATCTGGTCGGCGACGAGTCCAACCAGTATGCGAAGCTGCCATCCTACACCGTGTTCAATCTCCACACCTCCTACCAGGTGACGAAGAACGTCCAGCTCTACGGTCGCATCGACAACGTCTTCGACAAGCGTTACGCCACCTACGGCCGGTTCTTCGATCGCGAAGGCGTGCCCAACTTCACCAATGGCGGCGCGGAATTCACCGATCCGCGCTCGCTGAGCCCGGCAAGGCCGCGCGCGTTCTATGCGGGCATGCGCGTGACGTTCTGACCACGTGCTGAACCAGAGCGCGCAAACGCGCCCTGGTTCGATCCGGGTCAAACCCGCTCTCTCAGTAGTCCCAGAACGCCGGCACCCAGCGGAAGGCATCGCCGGCGACCGCGACATGACCGACCGACGGGAACGGCATGTGCGTGGCCACCAGCAGTTCGCGATTCGCGGCTAGTTCGCGCAAAAGTTCGATCCGGACGCGGGCGGCTTCCTCGGGATCGTGCTCGAATCCGTTGTGCCAATCCGGGTGCTCGAACCCGACGGTGAAGACGAGGTCGCCAGCGAACGTCAGCCGGTCGCCGCCGGATGCCACGCGAACCACGCTGTGTCCGGGAGTGTGGCCACCGGTGCGGCGGACTACGAGGCCCGGCGCAACTTCGTGCTCATCTTCGAACGTCCGCAGCTGGTTGTGGTACTCGTTCGCGAACCGCTTGGCGGTGGCCCGAAGTGCGTCTGGGAATCCGGGCGGCATCGAGACGCGGGAGAAATCGGGCGCCTCCCAGAATTTGACCTCGGCGGCCGCCACGTGGATCCGCAGGTCCGGACGCAGCCGGTCCTTCACGCCCTCGACCAGCAACCCGCCGACATGGTCCATGTGCATGTGGGTCAGCACCACGTCGGTCACGGACGCCAGATCGATGCCGGCCGCTTCCAGTCGCTTGACCAACTGCCCGGCCCGCGGCAGGTGCAGATCCGGGTCCAGTCCGAGACCCGCGTCGATCAGGATGGTCTGCGCTCCGCTGCGTACCACGACCACGTTCAGTGCCCAGTCGAACGCGTCCGGCGGCAGGAACATGTCGTCCAGCCAGGCGGCGCGGACGGCCGGGTCGGCGTTGTAGGCCAGCATCTTGGACGGCAGCGGCAGCACGCCGTCGCTGATCACCATGACATCGATGTCGCCGATCTTCAGCGCATAGCGCGACGGGACCAGCTCTTCGGGCTTCGACGTTACGGAGGATGAGGCGTTGTGCATGTTCATGTTCGTCTCCTGTTTCAAGGTCAAGGCCCCGGCTGATCCTGGGTGAGCCGGCTGCGCCGCCGGGGAGCGCGGCCGCCGTTGCGCGATGCGACTAGAGGCTGGTCACGCGTTCTGGATCGGCCGACGCCAACGCCGCGGCGCGCTCGGCTCCTCCCGATCGCTTCGCGCTCGGATCAGGCGTCCGTGTTTCTACGGGTCGGGGGCGTTCTAGGCGCTGCCACGACCGAGCGTCTTGCCTGAAGCGCCCATGCTTTGCCTGATCCTGCTCCGAGCCCACGCGCGCTTTCGCAAACGCCCGCCGCGCAGCGCGCGTGGTTGCAGTGTCGATTTGCAAGAGGAATAGATTCGTTGAAATGGCTCGGTGCCGACGGCCGGGGCGGGGCCTTGGCCGACACTGCCGCGGGCGGACGGCTTGCACAGAATATCCCGCCTCCGGCATGATAGGCCCGGAGGTTCACTTCACCGTGTCATTGAAGAATCCGGACGCAGTCGCGGCCATCGTTGCAGCGCTTCGGCACGTTTACGGTGACGAGGTCGCGCGAATGATGCTCGTTGACGGCATGAGCCTCGCCAACCTGATCGATGGAATGTTTTCCGCCCCATTGACGCATCGGCAGGCCGTTCGCGCGATTACCGACGGATTGGACGATTTTATCGTCTCTCCGGACCTGGGTCTGATGTGGCACCTCAAGTACATCTATGGCGACCAGCCTGGTTCTCTGGATGTCGTGGACATGGAGATCGCCACGCCGAACGGCACGCTAGCGAGCAAGGACGTCTGGCTTCGTCTGGCCTCCTAGAGCATGATCCGGACCCGAAGGGCCGCGTCAGCGCAAAGCGCGTAGCGGTTTCCCGAAAGGATCATGCGCAATCGACAAGCTAGAGCGCGATGACGATTCATCCTGATCTCATCGCGCTTGAGAGCAGAAGTTGACCTGGTCCCGGATTGATCTATATCAACGCTGCCTCTCCTCTGGTGCTCACGTCATACACAGGGCGCATGCGGCGGCTTCGCCGCCTGCAGTTCGCAAGCACCATTGGGGAGAATCATCATGCGTCGCAACCAGCGCCGTTCGACCAAGTCCGCAACCATTGCAGGAATCGCAGCCAGCGCTCTGTTGGGACTTGCGGCCGCCACGCTCGGTCCGGCTCCGGCTCACGCGGTGGTCTATTGCCAGTACATCGACTATCCGCCGAGCTGCGTCGCCAGGGCCGGTATCGTGCTCCGTCCGCGGCCGGTGGCGCGGGCCGCGGTCCGGGCCGGCACGGCGAGCTCGACCAACTGGAACGGCGGCGTCAATCGCGTCGGCGTACGGCGATAGATCGCCGCCGGCTTGCGGCGAAACTACGCCAGCATTCCGTCGAGATCGGAGTAGATGATTTCGGCCGTGCGCTGATAGTGCGGCTGACGCATCGTCGCGGACGCCGCGCCGGCCTCGATAGGCCGGATTCACACGGGCTGCGTGATTAACGGTTTTTTACCGCTAATCATGCGGATGATCTGCATGGGAATACCAGGGGAGACTGCTCCCATGCTGAACGACGGTACCTACGCGGCTTGGTACAAGACGCCACTCCAGCAGGGCGCCGGCATCGTCCATGTCGCAGACGGCCAGATCTGGGGCCGCGACAGCCTGATGACGTATCATGGTTCGTGTCAGGTCGACGGCGATCGCTTCACCGCGACCGTGTTGACGAAGCGTCACACCGAAGGACGTGACACGGTCTTCGGCGTCTATGACGAGCTCACGCTGAACATCGTAGGGACGTGCCCCGGCAAGATTGCGACTTACACGGCCACGGCGGGACAGGCGCCGGGAATCGTCCTCGAGGGAACGCTGATCCTGACGGAAAAGCCGATGGCCGCGCCCGAACGAACGCCGCAGGTGCCTGCGTTCAATCCCGATAAGCTTCCAAAGCTGCCGAAGCGCTCGCGCTGATCGCGGCAGCGTGCGCCGGCCGTCGCGCTCAGGCAGCGCAATTCTGCATCCTCAAACTTCCGCTCCGGCGCTTCTCAAATGGCCCGCCACGCGTCATTGTGACGCTGCACCAGCATCACCTCGGAGCAGCATCAATGTGGGACAAGGTCTCGCGTCGCCAGTTTGCCACGCTGGCGGGATTGTCCGCAGCCGCAATGACAGGTCCCGTTGAGCTCGCCGACGCCAGGCCGGCATCGGCGCCGCGGGGCATGGATGGCTTTCCGTCGGGCTTCGTCTGGGGTACGGCGACTTCGTCCTATCAGGTCGAGGGCGCGGTTAACGCGGATGGGCGAGGGGCCTCGATCTGGGACAAATTCGTCCGCATTCCCGGCAAGATCGAGGACGGCACCACCGGCGACCGCGCCAACGAGCATTATCATCGCTACAAGGAAGACATCGCGCTGATCAAGGATCTCGGCTGTAAGGCCTATCGCTTCTCGATCGCCTGGCCGCGGGTGTTTCCGGACGGTGACGGCAAGGCGAACCCGAAAGGGCTCGATTTCTATAATCGCCTCATCGACGAGCTGCTGAAGAACGGCATCGAGCCGTGGGCGACGCTCTATCATTGGGATCTGCCGCAATCGCTCCAGGACCGCTTTGGCGGCTGGCGCTCGACCGAGACCTGCAAGATCTTCGGCGACTATGCGGGCTATGTCGCCGAGCGCCTGACCGACCGCGTCAGGAACGTGTTCACGTTGAACGAGAGCGGCCGCTTCGTGCAGTTCGGCTATGGCCTCGGCATCGATGCGCCCGGGATGACGTTGCCGCAAGCCGAGATCAACCAGATCAGGCACAACAGCGCGCTCGCGCATGGGCTTGCGGTGCAGGCCGTGCGGGCGCGCGGCCGCCGCGGCACCAAAGTGGGGCCGGCCGAGAACATCGACGTCTGCGTTCCCGCGATCGACACACCCGAGCATGTCCGCGCTGCCGAGATCGCGCTGCGCGAAATGAATGCCGGCTATCTCAACGTCATCATGACGGGCCAGTATACCGACGCCTTCCTGAAATACGCCGGCGCCAATGCGCCGAAATACACCGACGCCGAGCTGAAGATCATCTCCTCGCCGGTCGACTTCCTCGGCCTCAACATCTATGCGCCGCAGAACTACGTGGTGCCGTCCGACCAGGGCGCGGGCTTCATGCCGCTGCCGATCCCGAAATCCTTTCCGCACATGAATTCGAACTGGCTTCGCGTCGCGCCGGAGACGATCTACTGGGTGCCGAGGCTCGCGGCAAAGATCTGGAAGACGGATGCGATCTACATCACCGAGAACGGCACCTCCGGCGAGGACGAGATCTCGCCCGACGGCAAGATCTACGACACCGACCGCATCATGTACCTGCGCAACTATCTCGGCCAGCTCCAGCGTGCGACGGCGGAGGGCGTGCCGGTGCGCGGCTATTTCCTCTGGAGCCTGATGGACAATTTCGAATGGGTGTTTGGGCTGAACAAGCGGTTCGGCCTCTACCACGTCAATTTCGACACCCAGGCGCGCACGCCAAAGCTCAGCGCGAGCTTTTACCGCAACGTCATCGCGAAGAACGCGGTGGGGGTGTGATCGCTTCCATCGTATTGAGGTCGTCATGCCCGGGACAAGCCCGGACAAGCCCGGCCATGACGTCGCGGAGGCTTCGTGCGCTAAACCGCGCAGCGGAAAATCCGGGTGAGGGTTGTCTGCGCCGCGCATTGACTCCCTCCTCCCCCTGATTCACAACGCCTCTCAACACTCATAACAAGAGGACAACGCCCATGACCGACGCGCTGATCATCGACGCCTGCCGCACCCCGCGGGGCGTCGGCAAGGCCGGCAAGGGAGCGCTCTCCGGCATTCATCCGCAGCAGCTGGGCGCAACCGTGCTGCGCGCGCTGGCCGACCGGACCGGCATCAACACCGCCGATGTCGACGACATCGTCTGGGGCTGCAGCGCGCAGGTCGCAACGCAAAGCGGCGATCTCGGCCGCATGTCGGCGCTCGATGCCGGCTATGACGTTCGCGCCAGCGCCGTGACGCTGGATCGCTTTTGCGGAAGCGGCATCACCAGCGTCAACATGGCAGCAGCCTCGATCATCGCGGGCGCCGAAGACCTCGTCATCGCCGGTGGCTGCGAGATGATGTCGATGGAGGGACGCCGCGGCGGCGGTCCGATGATGATGGACTCCGGCAATCTGCGCCTGCGGGCCAAGCATCCGCAGTCGCATCAGGGCGTCTGCGCCGACGCGATCGCGACCCTAGAAGGCATCACGCGGCAGGATGTCGACGCGCTTGGCCTCGAAAGCCAGAAGCGCGCCGCGCATGCGATCGCGAACGGCCACTTCAAGAAGAGCCTCGTGGCCGTCCACCGCGAGGACGGAAGCCTCGCGCTCGACCACGAAGAATATCCGCGGCCGCAGACGACGATGGAGGGCCTCAGCAGCCTGAAGCCGGCGTTCCCCGCGATCGCCGACTATGCGCTCGACGACAAGGGCACGACCTATCGCGGCCTGATCCTGCAAAAATATCCTGATCTCGACATCGATTTCGTGCATCACGCCGGCAACTCCTCCGGCGTGGTCGACGGCGCGGCCGCGATCCTCTTGGCTTCACCTGCTTACGCCAAGGCGCATGACCTTAAACCCCGTGCCCGCGTCGTGGCGATGGCCAACATGGGGACTCGCCGACCCTGATGCTGAACGCGCCCGTGCCGGCGACGCGCAAGGTGCTGGCGAAGGCGGGCCTCACCATCCACGACATCGACCTGTTCGAAATCAACGAGGCCTTCGCTGTGGTGGCGGAAAAATACATCCGCGATCTCAAGCTCGACCGCGCCAAGGTCAACGTCAATGGCGGCTCGATCGCGCTCGGCCATCCCATTGGCGCGACCGGCTCGATCCTGATCGGCACCGTGCTCGACGAGCTCGAGCGGCGCGACCTCGAGCGCGGGCTCGTCACCATGTGCGCCGCCGGCGGCATGGCGCCGGCCATCATCATCGAGCGCGCCTAGTGCGCCTTCTCGTCACCTCTCGCCGCTTGCGGGGAGAAGTCTGATTGCATCGTCAGATGCAATCTGGGTGAGGGGGTACAGGTCTATCGTCGATCTCCCGACCCTCTCCCCGTAAGAACGGGGAGAGGGAGAGCGACCTGCCATGCGATCCAACCCTTATTTTCACGGTGAATCGCGCTTCCCCTCCGGCAAAGAGGCCGCTCGTCACTTGTCCAAAGCATCGAATCAGCTTTAGCAAGATGGCTTGCGGGCCTTTGAAACAAGGCAAAAACCGGTGCCGGAGGCGCCTTCCGCTCCGGAAGCCGCTAAAAAGCAGGGTTTTTTGCCACAGGGGGCCAAAAAAGCCCGTAAATTCTCGACAAAACTGTGCAGAAGGCTATAGGCCTTCGCCGGTTGGTCTAATATGCAACCGGCAACGAATCAGAGGAGACACGATGCCGACCCAACTTTCCAAATCGCAGTTGATCGAAAAGATTGCGACCGCCACCGAGCTTTCCAAGCGCGACGTCAAGAACGTCATGGAGACGCTGACCGACGTCGGCCACAAGGAGCTCAAGAAGAACGGCCTCTTCCTGGTGCCGGGCTTCGCCAAGTTCGTGGTCATCAAGAAGCCCGCGACCAAGGCGCGCAAGGGCACCAACCCGTTCACGGGTGAAGAGATGATGTTCAAGGCCAAGCCGGCCCGGAAGATCGTCCGCGCCCGCCCGGTCAAGGCTGCCAAGGACGCCGTCGCCTGATAGCGCAAAGGCCCCCTCGGCGAGAGGGGGCCTTTTGATTTGGGGCAGCCGCGAGGGCCTGAGACGGAGGGCTCAACCCTTGCGGCGCTTCACCCGGATCGGGACCGGCGCAAGCCGCGGCTCGGGCCTTGAGAGCGCATTGCGCACCCGATCGATGGCGCGATCGAGCAGCTGGCGCAGCCGCTGCGTCTTGCGCGATCTCTTTGCTTTCTCCAGCAGTTTCTTCATCGCATTTACTCCGCCGCCTCCACCTTGGCTTCCGCCGGCTCGAGCGCTGCGGCGATGGCCTCATCGACGCGCTCCAGCCAGATGAATTCCAGATCGTCCCGCGCGCTCTTCGGGATGTCGTCGTAATCCCGCTTGTTGCGCGCCGGCAGCATCACCCGCTTCAGGCCGGCGGCAGCCGCGGCCACCACCTTCTCCTTGATGCCGCCGACAGGGAGCACCAGGCCGCGCAGCGAGATCTCGCCGGTCATCGCGGTGTCGCTGCGCACCGTGCGGTTGGTGAGCAGGGATGTCAGTGCGGTGAACATCGCAACGCCCGCGCTCGGTCCGTCCTTCGGGGTTGCGCCCGCGGGCACGTGAACGTGGATGTCGCTCTTCTCGAACAACTGGGGATCGATGCCGAGCTGGCTGGCCCTGCTCTTCACCAGCGTCATTGCCGCCTGCACGCTCTCGCGCATGACGTCCCCGAGCTGCCCCGTGAGGATCAGCCCGCCCTTGCCGGGCACGCGCGTTGCCTCGATGAACAGGATGTCGCCGCCGACAGGCGTCCAGGCAAGGCCGGTGGCCACGCCCGGAATGCTGGTGCGCTGCGCGATCTCGCCTTCGAAGCGCGGCTGGCCGAGCACGGTGCCGATGTCCTTTGTCGTCACCACAACCTTGGCAGCCGTGCCGTCGGCAATCTGCACCGCGGCATGGCGGAACACCTTGCCGATCTCGCGCTCGAGGTTACGCACGCCGGCCTCGCGGGTGTAACCCTTGACCACCAGCTTCAGCGCCTCGGGCTCGATCTCGGCCTGCTCGGTGGTCAAGCCGTTGGCCTCCAGCTGCCGCCGCACCAGATACCGCCGCGCGATCTCCAGCTTCTCGTCCTCGGTGTAGCCGGCCAGGCTGATCAGCTCCATGCGGTCCAGGAGCGGCCCGGGAATCTGGTCCAGCATGTTGGCGGTCGCGATGAAGACCACGCGTGACAGGTCGAAGGGCACGCCCAGGTAATTGTCCCGGAACGTCCCGTTCTGCTCGGGGTCGAGCACCTCCAGCATCGCGGCGGAGGGATCGCCCTGCACGCCGCGGCCCATCTTGTCGATCTCGTCCAGCATCATGACGCAGTTGCGTGCGCCCGCCTTCTTGATGCCCTGGATGATGTTGCCGGGCAGCGCGCCGATATAGGTGCGCCGGTGACCGCGGATCTCGGCCTCGTCGTGCACGCCACCTAAGCTGACGCGCACGAAGGGGCGATCCATCGCACGCGCGATGGACTGGCCGAGCGAGGTCTTGCCGACGCCGGGCGGACCGACGAAGCACAGGATCGGGGCCTTGCCCTGCGGAGCCAGCTTGCGCACTGCCAGATATTCGATGATCCGGCTCTTGATCTTCTCCAGGCCGAAATGATCGGCATCCAGAATGCGCCGCGCCTCCTTGATGTCGATCGGCTTCTCCTCGGGCAAGGCCCAGGGCAGCTCGATCAGCCAGTCCAGATAAGTGCGGACCATGCCGGCTTCGCCGGCCGCCTCCGGCATGCGCTCGTAGCGGCGCAGCTCCTTCTTGGCATGCGCCTCGGCTTCCGGCGGCATGTTGGCCTTGGCGATCGCCGCCGTCAGCTCGGTGACCTCGGCCGCCTTGCCGTCGCCTTCGCCGAGCTGGCGCTGGATGGTCGCCATCTGCTCGCGCAGGATCGCCTCGCGCTGCCGCTCGTCGAAGCTGGCGCGGGTCTTCTGGCCGATTTCATTGCTGATGCGCAGCACCTCCAGCCGCTCGGCCAGGTGCTTCGACACCTTCTCGACGCGCAAAGCGAGGTCGATGGTCTCCAGCACCTCCTGCTTGTCCTGCGGCTTGATATCCATGAACGAGGTCGCGAGGTCCGCCAGCGCGCCGGGCGCACTGGTGCTCTGGAACATCGCGACCAGCTCGGGTGGCGCCTGCGGCAGCAGCTCGATCGCCTCGATCGCCTGGCGTTGCAGGTTCAGCGCCCGCGCCTCGATCTCGGGCGAGCTCGTGGTCGGCTCCGGAATCTGCTGGAAGCGCGCGGCCAGGAACGGCGTCCCGGGCAGGAAGTCGAGGATGCGCGCGCGCTGCACGCCCTGGCAGACGATGTGGTGGGTGCCGTCGGGCGCGGTGATGTAGCGCACGATGTTGGCGATGGTCGCGACCCGGTAAACGTCGTCCGGCCCGGGCTCCTCGATCTCGGGGCTGCGCTGCAGCGCGATGCCGACCGGCCGCTGCTCGCGCAGCGCCTGCTGCGCGGCGGCGATGGACTTCGCCCGGCCGATGGCGATCGGCGCGATGGCGCCGGGGAACAGCACCATCCCACGGACGGGGATAATGATCAGTGCGTCTTCGGGGATCTTCACGTCAGGACCGTTCTCGGAATTGGTCTGTGCGGTATTCATCTGTTCGGTGGCCATGATCGACCTCAGGATTTGGCGAGGCGCAGTGCGACGCAGCCGTCCATCACGAAGCGGCTGATGGCGTAGCGGCCGATGGGAAGCGCGATGCGCCGCTCGAAACGGCCCTGCGGCAGCTCGAGGCGATGGATGCGGGCCTTGCGAAGCTCCGGCGGCAGCGTGCGCTGGCCGGAGATGATGAGCACGCCGTCATGGATCACCGTCTCGACATTGTCAGGATTGACGCCGGGAAGCGCGACCAGGATCAAGAGCTCATGCTCGGTCTCGAGCACGTCGATCGGCGGCTCCCAGCAGGCCTCCTGCCGGCCGAACTGCTGGCGCAGCCGGTCGGCGCGGGTCAGCGAGTCCAAAGCTTCGGACAGCATCCAGTCGAGGGGATTTTTGGGTTGCATGATGCGGACTCGGTGATGGGAAAGCCAGCATATGGGGCTGGTTCCCGGGAAATCCAGTGCTGCTGCGCGGGCCAGCCATGTGCCATCGTGCGATCCGCAAAAGGCAACGCCGCGGCTTGGGGCCGCGGCGTTCCGTCATCGGGTGAGGTGCGGCTCAGGCCGCCTCACGCCGATCTTCCTCGGCCTCCAGGTTGATCACGGAGGTGGCGAGCTCGGTCAGGGCGTGATCGGTCGCCTCTTCCTCGTCCAGCGTCGCCTGAAGCAGCTCTGCTGCGTCCTGCATGCCGAGCTCCTCGGCCCAGGTGCGCAGCGTGCCATAGCGGGAGATCTCGTAGTGCTCGACCGCCTGCGCGGCCGAGAGCAGTCCGGCATCGAGCGCCGGAGCGCCCTTGAACTCCTTCATGATCTCGGCGCCCTCATCGGTGATGCCGTTGATGGCTTCGCACGGCTTGCCGCGGGCGGGCTTGCCCAGCATCTTGAAGATCTGGTCGAGACGTTTGACCTGACCCTGGGTCTCGCGCAGATGCTTGTTGAAGGCCGCCGCGAGATCCTTCGAGTGCGCGGCCTTCGACATCTTGGGCAGCGTCTTGATGATCTTGTTCTCGGCGAAATAGATGTCCTTCAGCGTTTCCACGAAAAGGTCGTTCAGCGTCTTCTGGGACTGACGCGACCGCGTGCTCCGCGATGACGATTTCCTGGTTGTGCGCTTCTTTGCTTTCTTGGCCATTGGTCCTCCTCTTGAGGCGACACGGGAAGGCGTCTCCTTCCTCAATCCTCGGGCGATCAAGCCCTTTGGACAATGAAAGTTCCAAACCGCGACCGGCGCCGGGATGCCGCGCTCAGGTCGGGCGCTTGTAGGGATCTTCCTGCTGCTGCCGTGCTTCGGTGTTGCGCTCGAGCCGTGCACGCTCGCTGCGGCGCAGCCGGCCGGCCCGCATCACGCCGTAGACGAGGACCGCGCCGAGCACGAAGGCTCCGATGAACCAGAGCCAGAGCAGGTTGGCCGAGAGGTGGCCGAGCAACATTCCAATTCCACTGTCGCTCATTGTCGTCTCCACTGATTTCCAAGGCGCTTGTGCCGGGCTAAGTCAGTCCGGCAGCCATCGTTCCTGCGCCGCAAAGATCGCCCCCGACACATGACCGACTTCGCCCTTCATGATGCTGCTGCTGGTGGTTGATCCTGCCGGTCGTGCGCCGGCCTGCTCGCGGCCTGTTCGGTGCAGTTCGTGATCAACGGCATTGCGGCCGCTGGCCGCGAACTTTTCGCGAGCCTGCGACAATCTGCTAATATGCTGATTTTGCAGTTGGTTTCTCGATGTAACGGTACAGCCGGCAAGACGGTACCTGATCCGGTCCGCTTTCTCTTGCACTGCCATATTGCTTTGACGTACTTCGGGTCTAGCAATCGCCCATCGCCAGGAAATCGAGAAGAAATCGAGAAGAAACTGAGATGTCGATGACAGCGGACGAGCTCGCCAAGAGACAGGCCATCATCGAGGCCTGCCGCCGCATGAATGCGCTCGGCATCAACCAGGGCACGTCGGGCAATATCAGCGTCCGGCATGCGGACGGGCTCCTGGTCACGCCGACCAGCGTGCCCTATGAGGCCATGACGCCCGACCAGATCGTGTTCATGACGATGGACGGCAAGCATGCGCCCGATCAGAAGCCGTCCAGCGAGTGGCGTTTCCACCGCGATATCCTGAAGTCGCGCGAGGACGTCAACGCCGTTGTCCATGCCCATCCGACCTATTGCACCATCCTCGCGATCATGGGCATGGCGATCCCGCCCGTGCACTATATGATCGCGGCAGCCGGCGGCGATACCATCCGCTGCGCGCCCTATGCCACCTTCGGAACGGCGGAGCTGTCCGAACATGCGGTGCAGGCGCTCGAGGGCCGGCTCGCCTGCCTGCTCGACCATCACGGCATGATCGCGATTGGCAAGACGCTGGACAAGGCGATGTGGCTCGCCGTCGAGGTCGAGACGCTGGCGCGGCAGTATCACGGCTGTCTCCAGATCGGACCACCGCCGCTGCTGTCGAGCGAGGAGATCGAGCGGGTTCGCCAGCGCATGGCCGGCTACGGCCTGTCGGACGGGTAGGGCGGACAGAAGGTGTTCGTGCGGCTCAGACATCTCGTCGATCGCAAGCGGACGAACCGCACCATGGTTCGGCTCCGGGCGCTGTTGCGCAGCAACGAGTTCTACCTGATCCCGCTGGCGCTGGTGATCGGCACGCTGGCCGGCGCCGTCGTGACGCTGATGGCGGAGATCGCGCAGATCGCGCATGTCGTGATCTACGGCATTCCCGTCGACGTCCGTCTGTCCGCCAATGCGCGGGTCAGTCCCTGGGCGGCGCTGCTCGCGCCGGCGCTCGGCGGACTGGCGCTCGGGATCATGGAATGGTCGCGCCGGCGCATGAAGATATCGAATGCGGTCGACCCGATCGAGGCCAATGCCCTGCGCGGCGGCAATCTGTCGATGCGCGACAGCGTGGTGGTGTCGAGCCAGACGCTGATCTCCAATGGCTGCGGCGCATCGGTCGGCCTCGAGGCCGGCTATACCCAGATCGGCTCGGGCATCGCCTCGCTGCTCGGCAAGTTCTTCAACCTCCGCCGCAACGATCTGCGCCTGATGGTCGGCTGCGGCGCCGCCGCGGCGATCGCGGCGGCGTTCGGTGCGCCGATCACCGGCGCCTTCTACGCCTGCGAGCTGATCGTCGGCGTCTATTCGGTCGCCAGCGCCGCGCCGATCCTGGCGGCCTCGCTCGCCGGCGCCTTGTCCGCGCAATGGCTCGGCGGCGCGCCGTACTCCATCGAAATCCCCAAGGTCAGCTCGGTCGGCATCGAGCAGTATCTGGCATTGATCGGGCTCGCCCTCGTCACCAGCGGTGTCGGCATCGCCGTGATGCGCTCCTCGCCGATGTTCGAGCGGCTGTTCAAATGGCTGCCGGTCTGGCTGCGCCCGGTGATCGGCGGCCTCATCGTCGGCTGCTTTGCGATCCTCACGCCGCAGGTGCTGGCGGCCGGCCACGGCGCCATGGTGCTCGATCTCTTCCACGACATGACCGTCGGCCTGATCGCGCTGATCATCGGCCTGAAGTTGACGGCCTGCCTGATCTCGCTCGCCTCGGGCTTCCGCGGCGGCCTGTTCTTCGCCTCGCTGTTCGTCGGCAGCCTGATCGGCAAATTCTTCGCCGCGGTGCTGCTGCTGATCAGCCCGGACTTCGTGATCGATCCGCTGGTGGCGATGTTGACGGGCATGGCGACGCTCGGCGTCGCCATCGTCGGCGGTCCGCTCACCATGTCGTTCCTCGTGCTCGAAATGACCCGCAACGTCGACGTCACCGCCGTGGTGCTCGCCGGCTGCATCGTCACCTCGATCTGCGTCCGCTTCATGTTCGGCCATTCCTTCTCGACCTGGCGCCTGCATCTGCGCGGCGAGACCATCCGCAGCGCCAACGACGTCGGCTGGCTGCGCAACCTCACCGTCGAGCGGCTGATGCGCTCCGACGTCGGCAAGGTGCCGTCGACCACGACGATCGCCACCGCGCGCCGCGAATTCGCGCTGGGCTCGCGGCCGGGCGTCGTCATCGTCAACAACGCGGACGAATATGTCGGCCTCGTGCTGCTGCCCGATCTGTTCTCCAGCGACCTCGACACCATCGCCGACGACATCCAGGTGATCGAGCTCGCCCGCCTGATCGACATCGTGCTGATCCCGGAAATGAACGTGAAATCGGCGATGGCGGTGTTCGACGAGGCCGAAGCGGAGATGCTGGCGGTGGTCGATTCCACCGACAGCCGCAAGGTGGTCGGCTTCCTCACCGAGACCTTCGCCCGCCGCCGCTATGTCGAGGAGATCGACAAGGCGACGCGCGGCGTGCTGGGGGCGCTGTCGTAGGGGCGTCAGGGTCGAGAGAGGTATTCCGGGAGGGGGCCACGGCACCCGCAGTCGTCCGGCCTTCGAATTTCCTTGAAGGCGTCTTGCTTTGGACAAACCGCGTCAGCGATGATCAGGGCAAGCAAATGCGACGGACGCCTTCGGGCGACATTGGGCTGGGAAGGGGAGCGCCAATGAACTCCGTAACGACACCGATCGAGCCGCCTTATGCGCTGTCCGCGCGCATGGACGCACAGCTCACGCATACCTTCGCGAAAATCAAGAGCGTGGATGAAGAGATCGCGCGCGCCAACGAGCAGCTTGCCCGGCTGGAGCGCGATGCCGCGCGCAGTCGCCCGCGGCGTGGCGGAACAGCGCTGCGAGGCCTCGCCGGTCTCGGGCTGGCCGCAGGAATTGGAATTGCGGCCTTCGTCTCACAATCATCCCACGGTGATACGGTCAGGCAGATGATCGCAGGTTGGGCGCCGTTGCACGCTGCGACGTCGTCGCAGTTGCGAGCAGAGCCGGTGCGCGAAGCAGAGACGAGCCCGACTGCTCAATTGGCCGAGGCATCGCCACAACCGGCATCTGCCGCCGAAACCGTGCCGGAGGTAGTTTCGCCAACCGGCAGCACGCTCCCGCCGGAGTTGACCGAATTGCTGCAGAAGCTGGCGAGCGATCTCGCAAACGTGCAGCAAGGCATCGATGAGCTCAAGGCGAGCCACGCGCAAGTGAAAGCAAACCAGGAGCAGATGTCGCTCGACAATCTCAGGCTTGCCGATGAGTTGAAAGCAGGCCAGGAACAAATGGCGCGGCTCGTCGCCAAGATACCTGAAGACAAGGCGTCTGCGCCGGACAACAAGACGCCCGAGATCGCCGGGAAAACGACCGGCCGGTCGAACGCAAGGCCGAAGACGAGCGCAGCACCAGTGCCTGCGCCGCGTCCGGCTGCGGCTCAGACGCCCAAGCCGGCGCCGGCAACGTCGTCACCGCATGCCGCGGTGCGACGGGCGGCCCCAGTCCAGCTGCAATCGGCGCGACAATAGTCGCGATCGCTACGGGCCCGTAGTCGCGGCCAGATTCGGCGACGATCGCCCCGCATCGAGGGTGCCGACGCTGCCGAGAACTCGCGCCGCGATGTAGAGCAGCAATCGACGATGTCGCGACAAGGCAACCGGTAGAGATGAAAGAGTGGAGGCTCGATCCAAGGTGTCGAGTGATCATGGAAGCGGGACGGCATGCTTCCTGCGCGCCGTCCGCGCCGGCTAGCGGCGTAGTTGAGAGGGCGCGGCGACGAGGCAGGCCGCGATCCGGCGGACGAGTGGCAGCACCATCAGCCGCGTAGGAAAGGCGATCAGCCATGACAGCGCCCAGGCGCCCGGCCAGGTTGCCAGGAACGCCGGCGTTGCGCCGAGGCTCCGCAGCGTCGAAATGACCGACACCACGGCCGTCATGAGGACGGACAGCACGAATGGCATCACGATCGGCGCATAGCGCGCCGGCAGTTTGCGAACCGCAATCATCTGATTTCCCTTGAGGAAAAGGACGCGTCAGTCACGTTGAACCCTCCAAATGGCATCGATCCCGACGGCGTCGGTTGATGCGTTGGTTCACGTGAACGCTTACGGCGACCGCAAAACGGCGCGGCTGTTCATTATCCGCTCAGGTTGCATGGTGCAAGCTGGATCGGGTGGTTCGGTTTACAATCGTTCAAAGCGTGGCAGATTGCCGCGATCCTGAAGCCATTCCAGCAGTTTGCGTGTTGGGTCACGTTTGAGTTTGTGTTTTTTGCGCGAACAGAGGACGTCAAGATGAGCAATCGACCCGTCACTTCCAGGTTTGGCCGCACTGCTGCGCTGGCCGCGTTCGCAGGCCTCGCCCTGGCGGCGGTTTCGGTGTCGCCGTCGGTTGCGGCATCCTCCGTCGCGGCCAACACCTTGCCCGCCGTCGCGGCAGGTTCGGCCTCATCCAATGCCACCGATTTCAGTGCAGCCCGACGCCATCGTTACTATCGACGCGGGCCGAGCGCCGCGGGTCTCGCCTTCATGGGCGTGGCGGCAGGTCTGATCGGAGGCGCGATCGCCGAGAGCCGCCGCCAGGAGTACTATGACAACTATTACTATGGCCCGCGTCCCTACTACGGCGGCCCGGGCTACTATGGCGGCGGTCCTTATTACGGCCCGGGCTACTATCCCTATTAGGCGACCGGTTTCGCCAAAAGTGGCGGCGCCTTGCACCGCCCCTTTTTGTTGCGTCCGGCATCCGGGATGTCGCGGTTGATGATGCTGTGTCGCTCGTCTGTCAACCGGCGCGGCCAAATATATTCCGCTTTACCGAAATTCGGATTTATCGTATGTGTCGCCCATCCCGGCTCATTCTTGAGGGGCGATCATGAGGTCGTCATGTTTGCGAGCCGGGCTTTGCGGTGGACGCGGGGACGTTCAGTGAGCACTGACGGGTATAGAGGTCGGTCGCTTCCTTGGGATCGCTGTAGATGCGATTGTAGCTCTGCAGCAGCCGGGCCAGGTCCCGGTTGCGAAAATTAGTCGCCGATGCCGAAGCATAGACTTCCTTGTTCAGCGGCAGGGTTCGGCCTGCGAATTTCGATAGGCCATCATGAATGAACTTCCATTTGGCCGTTTCCGACGCGCCCGGGACCAGACTGGTCGTCGCGATCGCGCCTGAGTTCACCATCGGGTTGGTCCGCGCGCCCGGCATCTGCTCGACCGCGCCGAGCGAGTTGAATGCAAGGCCGGTGGCGTTGGCGCCAAGCTTGTCGCGCGCTTCTTCGGGCCCGATGAGGTCGTACACCAGCGCGAAGACGAACGGCTTGGACACGCTCATGATCGTGAAATCGTAGTCGGTATCGCCGGCGGCGTAGATTTGCCCGCGGGCGCCCGCGATGCACACGCCAAACAGGTCGCTCGGCGCTCGCTCGAGCGCCGGGTAGACCTTGGGGTTCTCGCCCTCATTGTTCGATCGGAAACGGGCGTGCGCTTCGCGCACGAGGTCCTGCACCGTCTCGGCTTCAGGCAGATGGCCGGTCGATATGTAGGGCCAGTGCCCGTGCTTGGGCGGCGAGAGCGTATCCATCAAGTCAGATCCTGTCAGGCAATGGCCGGACTCCCGGCCGACCCGGCACCCTATCGGGGAGCGGTCGTGGACGCTGGATTCCCGGCCGGCCCGGCTTCGGCGGACGCGCCACCGGGCGGCCGGGGTGCCGCCATCCATGCCAACCGGCAGGACCACCCCAGCCCTGACCGCGCCGCCAGTTAAAGCCGCACCGATACCAGCCGGCGCCGCGCCACCCGCGGCTGTACCAACAGTAGCGATGACCTCTCCAGCGGAATTGGACAGTCTCCGCAAGCCGAAGATCATCGGCGGCCTCATGCAGGCCCAGCGGTCCTCCGACAATTCCGGCATGCGAGCGACTGCCCGTCGTCGTCACCACTGCCGATGCAGCCGCAAGAGCGAGCATGCAAAAAATCGATTTGCGCATGATTTCCTCCTCGGTTCTGCCCTAGGAAGAGAACTCGCCAAACGGCAGACCCGAATGCTCGGTCGGCTCTTTCGCAAGCGAAACTGCGCAGCGACCTTTACCGCTCGCGCGCTGACCCGGCGTTCCGGGTCAGCAGCAAGGACCTCGGCGGACTGCTGCGAACGCCAAGACTCCTCTCGCGTTCAGCTCCAACCCTGGCTTTGCCTCACACGACTAGGCAGCCTTGGCCTGGGTAGCGGCGGCAAGAGTATCGCGCAGGTGTTGTTCTTTCTTTTCGTCGAGAGAGGTTTTCAGGACGGTCCCTCCCGCGTCCTTGATTTCGTTGAGGACCTTGTCTGCAGTCATGCTCTTGATCAGCAGGAACAGAACAGCATCTCCCGAATTCACCTTCGAGCTGAGGTCCTTCATGAACTGATCGTTAATGCCGAAATCGGTCAGCGCGCCGCCCAAAGCGCCGGCGCCGGCCCCGAGCGCCACGCCGATGAGCGGATTCAGGAACACGATCCCGAACAGCAGCCCCCAGAAGCTTCCTCCTGCGGCACCCGCCATGGTTGTGTTCACGAGTTGATTGAGTTTGACCGCTTCGCCAGTCTTGACCGCGATCACGGCATCTTGGATCGCGATCAGATATTCTTTCTGGAGCTTGAGGACTTTCTGCCGAACTTCTTCTGCTTTGGCTTCGGATGGATACACGATCGCGACTAGATCCGACATGGAACTCTCCCGCAACGATGTGATTTTCCGCCCCTCCACGCACGCTTGATGCGTGCACCCGAAACCTAACACCGAACTGAAAAATCCCTGCCTCAAACGCGGCCCACATATTCACAATTACGAGATGTGATGCACTCTCAACGCAATTGAGTAATCATAGCTGTCATAGCGCAGGTGGGGCAGGTGAGAGGTTCGGATGGCGCGAACTTGCCACGAAAAAAGCTGCCGCGGACGCGGTAACATGGCCGCCGGGTCTTAGCCTCATCTTGGACGCATAATAGTAATGGTGCTGCAGAGCGGGAGATTTATCATGGCCGCGTACACTGGGGACGTCGCGACGCTGCTCTTGAAGAAGCTCGGGGGAGTGGTCCTGATCGTTCTCGGCCTCCTCGGTATCGCGACGAGTTCGAGTACAGTTCAACCGGACTCCTTGTTGCCGGTATTATCGCGCTTGGCTTGGGCATGCTACTCTGAAGATCATCCGACGCAACGCTACCTAGTCTTTAGCCGCGAGCGACAAGATGGGCTGCAGAGCGCCAAGCGTGATGCGAGAGCGCTTCGATGTTTCGGATCACTTCGACGCGAGTGAGTGCCGCATCGGCGGTGAGCGTTGCATTGGCGACCGCCCCGAGAGTCGAACTGCGGTGGGTGCGCAGCATTTCGCGAACTTCTGTGGCACCTGCTCCAGCTCGACGATGGCTTGGTCAGTTGAGGTCACGCGCCAACCGGCCTCCCGTAATCGACCGGCAGCGATTCTGTCACGGTGATGATTGTCACTTTGGCGTTCAAACGCCTTTGCCAGGGCGACTCCTTCCTGAAGACCTTCTCTCGCGACATCCGATCCATCCGTGCTCAAGAGAACGTTGGCGTACAATCGAAAGTCCCTTGATCGTCAAATATTTTCTTCAGTTGATGATCCTGCCAATATCGTTCGCTCGTCGCGGTCCGTCTATGGGCTGCTGCATAGGACAGCATCCATGTCACATCGTTGTGTACGCGGAGAGCCCAGCGGGTGCTGGGCTCGGCAAGCATCAATTGCTGGTGGTCGGAGCAGTCTCGCTTAGAATGGTTCGCCCTGCTGCCACGTGGAGGCGAGTATGGGAGATCCAGACTGTTTGCAGCACCTTGATCGATCGATGAGTGAGACGAGGAAAGGACAAGAGCGGCGGCCCGAGCTTGGGCTCGCTGAGGAGCCCGCCGAACGATCCGCGGTGCGCAGCATGCTTGCGACGGGCCTGGCGTTGATCGCCACATGCGTCGCGCTTTTTCTGGTTTGGCAAACAGTCTCAAGCCTCCTGCTCGTCTTCGCGGGTATGCTTTTCGCGGCCTTTCTAGATGCTGCGGCTAGGGCTCTGGCGTCTGTTCTTCCAATCAGCCGCACCTGGCGGCTGACATTCGTGCTTGTGCTGCTCTCCATGCTGACGGGGCTTGGCCTGGCGTGGGGCGCTGGCAAGCTGCCGGAACAAACGCGCCTGCTGCTGAAGGTGATGGATACCCAGCTCGATGTTCTGCAGGGATATCTTCTCGCCTACGGCGTAGACCTGCTCGGCCCCGAATGGGGCCGCGATTTTGCACAATGGCTATTCTCGGACCAGGGCAGGTTTCTGAGCCATGCCCGGTTCGTCCTTGGCGGCGCATCCACCATGTTGACCGGAACGCTCGTGATCGTGTTCCTGGGAATCCTTTTTGCCTTTGATCCCGCGAGCTACCGCGACAGCCTGGTACTGCTGGTAAAGCCGCCCTATCGCGCCCGCACGCGGGCGGTAATGGACGAGATGGGAAACGTGCTGCGGCTTTGGTTTGTCGGACAGCTTGTGCGCATCATCCTGATGACGCTGTGTGTGTGGCTGGCGCTCTATCTCATCGGGTTGCCCGGCCCGTTCGTGCTAGGCCTTCAAGCTGGACTGTCGAACTTCATTCCGTATTTGGGGCCCATTGTTGCGGCCGTCCCGATCGCGCTCGTGGCGATGCCGCTCGGCGGTTCGCTGCTGATCTGGGCTGTGGTCATCTACACCATCATTCAGTCGATCGAAGGTTATGTGATCGGACCGCTTATCCAGCGTCAAGCCCTCGAGACACCTCCTGCCTGGATATTGGTCGCGATTGTTGTGTTCGGCGCGCTGTTCGGCGTTCTGGGTATCGCGCTCGCCATGCCGCTCGTTGCCGTCGGTCGGGTCGCGATCATCAGATTCTACGTCGAGGACTGCCTTGCCGACCGGCTCGAGCAGACCTTCGACAACAGACCATCGCAAATGGGGTGAATCATGGCCGAGATTGAATCCGGGCGAAACAACGATGCGGAGGTCTATCCCGACACGTTCGAGGATGTCCCAATTTCTCTGGCAACACTTCCCTATATCGCTGCGCTGGCGCTCGCAGTTGCCGGAATCGTCTATACCAACGCGTCGCAGCAGCCTCTCGTCGACTATTGCGAGATTCTAGCGCTTGCCATTGGCGTCGGCCTGCGTCATCAACAAGTGGCTGGCAATCGACGACAAGGAGGCCCGCTGGCGGCTGCTCTGGAACCAGGCGTTGCACTGGATTGCCGTCTTGGTCGCAATGAATATCGTCCTGGTAACAGCGTACAGCAAATTCCTGCCGGCGCCGGCCACCGGCCTTCTGCTGCTGACCCTGTTGTGCTCGGCACGTCGCGAGCGTCAGTCTTCTATTGCCGCAAATTGCTTTTCTTGGCGTTGCGATGATCCTTGCGGGTCCCCCGATATCTTGGCTGAAGGGTCCATGATCTTCTATCTGCTGGGGTCCTGTATTGGCCGTGCCTTGCCAGCCGCAGGATCGCTGGGTGGTGTGTTCGTCGGGGATGCCACTCGTCGGCTCAGTCGAGGCGAAACCACCGATAGCCATAGCCGTCAAGCTCGATAGCGGTGCCATCGGCGCTGGGTTTGTCGTAAATTCGGTTGCCGAATATATCGGTCAGCTTCCGTCCCGCTGGAACGTCTTTGATTTCCGTGCAGCAGCCGTTCTGCGACAAGTTGTGCAGCACGAGCACGGATTTGCCTTCCCAAACGAAATGCTGGATCAGCACCGCGGGACAGTTGCTTTCGGGAACGGTGCATTCACCCCAGCCGATCTCGGGGCAGGACTGGCGCATTTCAACCAGACGCCGCAGCCAGTTAAACAGCGAGTCCGGGTCGCGCTGTTGGGCAATCGCATTCACCTTGGCTGGCGCGTATCGGCCCTCCCGGATCACATGATGAAGCAAACGATGACCCCGTCGCGTGGAGAATCCGCCGTCTTCGTCATCCGTCCATTGCATGCACGTACGTACGGGCCATCGCTCCGGAAGCCTCAAATCGTCGCCCATTCCCAACTCGTCGCCGTAGTAAATGACCGGTGTGCCAGGAAGGCTGAACAGCAGGCTGAACGCCAGTTCGATGCGGCGGCGATCGTTTCCGAACATGCAGGCGAGCCGCCGCCGAATTCCCCGACCGTAAAGCTGCATTTTGCGGGTTGGAGCGAATGCAGCATAAACTTCGTCGCGCTCTTCGGAAGTTAAACGGCCGAGATCCAGCTCATCATGATTGCGCAGAAATTGGGCCCAGTGTGCAAATTGCGGCAATTGAGGCAGCTGGGTCATGCAGCGCCGCAGCGGTTCGGCACTTTGACGTGCAAGTGCTAGAAACAAGTGCTGGTTCAACAGGAACGCAAATAGCATGTGGATCCGCGTTCCATCGCCGAAATAATGCTGAAGCTCCGCGGGAGCTACATTTGCTTCGGCCAGCAAGACCGCGTCACCTTTGCGCCAGGACAGGAAATTGCGGAGCTCGGCGAAAAACTCATACCGGCGCTTCGCCGGACGGTCCGGTCGTATTTCCTCTACAACGAAAGGCGCAGCGTCGATTCGGAATCCAGAGACACCGAGTTCAAGCCAGAAGCCAAAGATCCTGAAGATTTCTTCGCGGACGGCAGCGCAGGTTATATTGAGGTCAGGCTGATGCTGGTAAAATCGGTGATAGTACCACGACTGCGCGCAGAGGTCGTAAGTCCACACGCTGAGTTGGACCCCGGGAAATACAACGCCCTCTGTGCTGTTTTCGGGTTCGCTGGTTGACCAGACGTAATATTCCCGAAATGGCGACGACGGGTCGGCGCGAGCCTGCTGAAACCACGGGTGCCTGTCCGAAGTGTGGTTGATGGGAAGGTCGACTATCAGCCGCAATCCGCGCAGTCGGGCCTGATGACTGAATTCGACGAAATCGCCCAAAGTTCCGAGTGCCGGTGCGACGTTATAGTAGTCCGTGACATCGTAGCCGTGATCCAGTCCGGGACTAGGATAAAACGGAAGCAACCACAGGCAGTTTACGCCAAGCTGAGCGATGTGATCGAGCTGCTCGGTTAGTCCCTTGAAGTCGCCGATGCCGTCCCCGTTGCCGTCTTTGTAGGTGGCGACGTTGAGGCTATAAATCACGGCGTTCTTGTACCAGAGATCGAGCAAGCGCCGACTTCCTTTGCTGGCAGAGCGGCTGGAGGGCTTGCAGGTAACCATCCGTGAGGGCAGTCGTTCCGGGAATTTGTAGCAATAAGGCCTGGAGCGACATGCGCGTTAGCGGGTCTCCAATTTTAGCGAAGGCATTGCCGAGCGTTCGTAGGCGCGGCGCTCGTTGGGCGCGAGGACGGAAGACTGAGTTACCGGGTCTCGGCGATCTTCGCTCCAACTGCGCGTTGGCTCTCAGCAACGCTACCCGAGTGTCGGCATGTTTTCTCATGTCTGCAACCGGTCACAAGCGGCTGTCGACCCACGGGGCGCCCAAATCAACGTGGCGGCACCGCTATCAACGAAGCACACGGATCGGACAACGGTAAACCGAAGTCGGACCTCACCATTTTTTTGCCAGCACGATGCCTTCGAGATCTCTGCTACGCGAAGCCGAAGGACTACGAAGGGGATATAAATCAAGGCCTGCACCCAGTATGATGGCATCGCGACTGTTGGCCAAGCGAAGCTGCCCGCATTGGAGCAGCGGCCGAATGGGGGAGACCATGCCTGCATTCATCTGCACCGCCTGCGGCACACAGTATCCGCCGAGCGACGTTCCACCGGCTCAGTGCCCCGTTTGCGAAGACGAGCGCCAGTACATCCCGCCTGAGGGGCAGTCGTGGACAACGCTAGAACGGCTCAGGATTTCGCACCACAACGGATTCCGCCAATACGAGCCAGGCCTCATCGGCATCGGCACACAGCCGAAGTTCGGCATCGGCCAACGCGCATTGCTCCTGTGCACGCCCGGGGGGAACATCCTGTGGGATTGCATCTCGCTAGTCGACGATGCCACGGTCACCCTAATCAAGGGGCTTGGCGGGTTGCACACCATCGCGATTTCGCATCCGCACTTCTACACGACGCTAGTCGAGTGGAGCCGTGCGTTTGGGGGGGTACCCGTCCATCTCCACGTCAACGATGCAAACTGGGTGAGGCGGCCGGACCCCTGCATCAAGTTCTGGCAGGGGGAGAGATTCGAACTGCTCAAAGGTGTTACCCTGATCCATGGAGGCGGACACTTTCCCGGTGGATCGATGCTGCATTGGGCAGCGGGAGCTGAGGGTAAAGGCGTCGTGTGCTCAGCAGACATAGCCATCGTGAACTTGGACCGGAAGTCCTTCGCATTCATGCGCAGCATTCCCAACCATATCCCCCTTTCCGAAAAGGCCGTCCGTGCCATCGGCGCCGCACTGATGCCTCTTGCCTTCGATCGAGTCTACAGCCACCACTTCGAGCGGGTGATGCATTCCGGTGCGAAGCAGATCTTACAGAGTTCGGTGGAGCGCTACGTTACGGCCATCGGTGGGGCTTATGACAAGGTTTGAGGTTACGACGGGTCGAAGTATAGGAACAGCGCTCGCGTTGCCCAAGGTGACGCCCGCGTCCATGCCGAAGTCGCGGCCTTTAGAGGCTACGTCACCTGCGCCGATTGTGCTGCCACCGCCGCACGCTTCGGGGGGATGGCTTCCGCGTCAGGAAGTCATTCATCTGTCCCAACAACCACCCAACGTCAACCGGGCCTCGTGGCAAGCTTCCGGCGCGGTGGCTGAGATGGTGCGCTCCCACAAGACACCTCGACATATTCGCAAACCGAGCTTCGTCCTGGTCCGCGACGCACGGTAACGAAGCGTAGAAGGTCCGATATGCCCGCGGGCACCGGTAAGCACTAGCCAGTCGGTCTTCTACCTGGCGCCATTAGGGTATAAGCTGCTTCATGCTGTCAACGAGGCTGGTCACCAGAGCACATGAGACTTCAACGCCGTCGATTTTTGGGTCTGGCAGCAATTGCTACGACCTTTTCGGTCGTCTCGCGTATCGCATTGGCGCAAGCCTATCCCACGCGACCCGTGCGCTTGATCGTCGGCTTTGCAGCCGGCGGCACGACCGACATCGTCGCACGCTTGATAGGACAGTGGCTGTCAGAAAGACTCGGCCAGCAATTCGTCATCGAGAATCGCCCCGGTGCAAGCACCAATATAGCGACGGAAGCGGTCGCGCGTGCGCCCCCCGACGGCTATACGCTCCTCACGGTCGGTTCGACGAACACGATTAACGCCGCGCGCGACACGCTCAGCTTCGATTTGAACCGCGATATCGTGATGGTGGCGGGCCTCAGCCGCTCACCGCTTGTCCTGGCAGTAAATCCAGCGGTTCCAGTCAATACCGTTCCTGAGTTCATTGCCTATGCACAGGCCAACCCAGGGAAGATCAGCTTGGCGTCGTTTGGCGCCGGTTCAATCTCTCATGTGGCCGGAGAGATGTTCAAGATGATGGCCGGCATCGACGTGATCCAGGTGCCGTACAACGGATCGGCACCTATGCTCATCGATTTGCTCGGGGGGCGGGTGGAGGCAGCTTTCGACAACTTGCCTGCGTCCGTCGGGCACATCAGGACAGGTAAACTTCGAGCTCTGGCGATAACCACCGTGATGCGCTCGGACGCACTGCCGAATGTTCCAACACTGAGCGATTCTTTGCAAGGATATGAAGTGAGCGCGTTTATTGGTGTTGGCGCGCCTAAAAACACGCCCGACGATATCATCATCAAGCTCAACAAGGAAATTAATTTAGGCCTCGCTCACCCCAAGATAAGGGCGCGGTACGCTGAGCTCGGGGCCGAGCCCCTTGTGCTTTCACCCGCCGAGTTCAGCAAGCTCGTGGCTGATGAAACCGAGAAATGGGCCAAGGTCATTCGGGCGGCCAGAATTAAGACACAGTAAGTACTGATCCGCCGAAAGGCGGTTGCGCCGGGGCGTGACATAGGCAAAGCATCCGATCGGCCGCTTACGATTTCCTGGCAGAAGCTGCCATGGGACGCGCAGCGCGCGTCCCGCGAGCCAAGGACCGGGCTCCGCCGCGGCCGGAAATCAATGGCGGGCGCGCAAGACGGAGCAGTAGCTTCCATGCCAGCTCTGGCACGCTCCTTACCCGGAGACTGATTTAGTTCTTTCAAGATGATCGGCGTCCGGAGCCCACACCTGTCGCCGAGCTCCATCATCAGTCAGAGCCAATTTGGAAGCCGATTGAGGAGGTTGGTTGGGTGAGGCGCCGGAGACGACAACGATGCAATCCGGCGTTTCGGACGGTGCCCGACGGGACGCAAGTACCGGAAAAGGCAAGACCGACCGTGACGTTGCTTTCCCGGTCAACCACCGCGGGAAAATAAGGAATATGACTTGTTGCCGACGGTCCCCGACGTTACCCTTGCAGGGCATCCGGCTGGCGTTCTTGCTCCGGAGTGTATGCAATGAAGTGTCCAAACTGCGAGCACGAGAACACTGCTGACGCAAAGTTCTGCGAGCAGTGTGGTACGCCGCTGGCGAGATGCTGTGCCCACTGTGGAAGCCAAGTGTCGTCCACGGCCAATTTCTGCCACCAATGTGGCCGTCCCTTGATGGTTGTCGCGGACGATCCCCGATTTGCATCGCCCAAGAGTTATACCCCCCCGCACCTCGCCGATAAGATCCTCACCGCAAGGATAGCTCTTGAGGGTGAGCGGAAACAGATCACGGTGCTGTTTGCTGATGTCAAGGGTTCGATGGATCTGTTTGCGGATCGTGATCCCGAGGTCGCGAAAGAGCTTCTCGATCCGATTCTCGAACGCATGATTGAAGCAGTGCACCACTACGAGGGCACTGTGCACAGGGTTATGGGCGACGGAATTATGGCTCTGTTCGGTGCGCCGATCGCCCACGAGGATCACGCCGTGCGCGCTTGTTATGCGGCGCTCAGGATGCAAGAGGCGATTGGGCGATATGCAGACGAGGTTCAGCGCTCTCGGGGAGTAGCGTTGGCGGTCCGTATAGGACTCAACTCAGGGGAGATCATCGTCTGTGCCATCGGCAACGATCTGCACATGGATTACACTGTCGTGGGCCAGACAGCGAATCTGGCGGCTCGCATGGAACAGATGGCAAAGCCTGGGTCTGTGCTTACGACGGCGGACACTCTCAAATTGGTGGAGGGCTACATCGCCGTGGAGCCCCTCGGGCCCGTGCCGGTAAAAGGAGTCCCCTATCTGGTACAGCTCTACGAGGTGAAGGGCGCCGGCGCCGCACGAACTCGCCTCGAAGCTTCCGCCGAACGTGGCTTGACGCGCTTCGTCGGTCGCGACGTGGAGATGGATCAACTCCATTACGTGCAGCAGATTGCAGGCGACGGTCATGTTCAGGTGATCGCTCTCGTCGGCGAGGCGGGGGTGGGGAAGTCGCGCCTGGTCGACGAGTTCATTCATTCGGAGCATGCCGCGGATTGGCTGGTTCTGCAATCGAATCCCGCTTCTTATGGTCGCGCAACGCCCTACCTGCCTGTCATCGAAGTGCTCCGGCATTATTTCAAAATCAATGTCGATGAGGACACGCGATTCATCTGCGAGAAAGTGACGAGCAAGGTTTTGACACTCGATTCCTCGTTTCAGGAAGGAATACCGCCGTTGTTGGATCTCCTCGATGCGTTGGATAAGGAGCATCCCTTCCGATCACTCGATCCGCTCCAGCATCGGCAGTGCACGTATCAGGCAGTTAGCCACCTGTTGTCGAGTGAGAGCCGCATCCAACCGGTTGTGGCTGTTTTTGAGGATCTTCACTCGAGTGACTCTCTTACTCTCGGTCTACTGAACGAGCTCGTCGTCGGTGTTCAAAATGCACGCTTGCTTCTAGTAGTCACTTACCGCCCCGAGCATAAAGACGAATGGCGTAACCGGCCGAATTACCGCCAGCTACGCCTTGATCCCTTTGCCAGCGATAACCTTGCCGAGTTCCTTCTAGCCCTGTTGGGCTCCGACCCAAGTCTTCCAGACGTGAAGAGCTTTCTGGAGGACCGCTCCAACGGAAACCCATTCTTTGTCGAAGAGATCGTGCGAGCGCTGATCGATACGGGTGTCCTTGAGGGTACGCGCGGCCGGTACCGCCTCGCGAAGCCGTTTTCAAGCGTCGACATTCCGCCCACAGTGCAGGCGGTGCTCGCCGCGCGCATCGACGCTCTGCCTGCCGCCGAGAAGCGCCTACTGCAGGAGGCGGCAGTAATTGGACGCGACGCGACGTTCAGCCTATTGCACGCAATTCGTGGGCAGACAGAGAACGAGCTTCGTGGTCTGCTCGACAGTCTACAGACTGCTGATTTTCTCTATACGACACGGCTCTTTCCTGAGCTGCAATACACTTTCAAGCACTCCCTCACTCACGATGTGACCTACAGTGGGATCCTCCACGAACGCCGGCGCGACATCCACGCGCGTGTCGTGGATGCGATTGAAAACCTTTACGCTGGCCGGATGGGCGAGCAGGTCGAGCGGCTCGCCTATCACGCCGTCCGGGGCGAGCGGCGAGAGCAAGCAATGAAGTATCTCTGGCAGGCCGGAAAGAAGGCGGCCGGACGGTTGGCGCTCTCGGAAGCTCGGGCTTACTTTGAGCAGGCGTTGGATATTCTCAAGCCCATGCGGGAGAGCGAAGCAGCACTGGAAGACGCCTTCGAGATCCGCCTTGAATTGCGGCCGGTGCTGCGCCAGCTTGGTGAAGCCCGGCAGATGATTGAGCAACTCCGCGAGGCCGAGGTCATCTCCGAGCGGCTCAAGGACGATCTTCGCCGTGGCCGTGTTTGCGCTTTCATGACGACGGTCCTGTCAACGCTCGGCGAGCTGGAAGAGGCACTTCTGACCGGCACCCGCGCCCTGGAGATCGCTCGGCGCGTTGGCGACTTGAGGCTTCGCGTCCTCAGCACGAGCTATCTCGAGCAGGCGCATTATTATCGAGGTGAATATGAGCATGTGGTCGAATTCGCCATCGACAACCTCGCGGCACTACCCGCAGACTGGGTCCACGAGTATTTCGGCATGGCCGTGCCGGCATCGATCTTCGGTCGCGCCTGGCTGATCATGAGCCTCTCCGAACTCGGTCGATTCGCAGAGGCGGCCAAATACGAGGCGCAGGCGATCCAGCTCGCCGAACCAACCCAGCACGCGCACACCATCGGTTGGGCCCGCTTGGCCGCAAGCATGCTCCACCTTTACAAGGGCGACTGGTCGACGGCGCGCTCACTGGTGGAACACTGGCTAAACACACCTGGGCCCTTGGATGTCGCCGTCCTTCTTCCCTGGGCGATCGCCTCCTCCGCCTGGGCGCTCGCGGAGATCGGCGAGACCGACGAGGCGTTGAGCCGGGTACGAGACGCTGAGCAGCTCCTCGAACGTCAAGCGGCGAGGGGAATCGTCGGTCATCACGGCTGGGCCTACCATGCGGTGAGTCGCGCCTGTCTGTTGGTCGGAGAATTAGACGAGGCGCACCGCCTGGGCCGTCGCTCGGTTGAATCCTCTCAGCGTCAGCCTGGCTTTGAGGCGCATGCATTGCATCTGCTCGGCGACATCACGACCCATCCCGACCGGTTCGATGCCAAAAGCGGCGCAGCGCACTACCGGCAGGCGATGGCACACGCCCAACGGCGCGGCATGCGTCCGCTCGCCGCCCACTGCCATCGCGGCCTAGGGAAGCTTTACCAGCACACCGGCAAGGCGGAGCAGGCTCGGGAGAATCTGACCGCCGCGACGACAATGTACCGCGAGATGGATATGGATTTCTGGCTCGAACAGGCTCTCTGATGAAAAACTCGCAATGTGGGCCGCGGGTTCAGCCCGCCCTTCCAATCCCTGGTCTCAAGGCTTGGGGTAATTCCAAAATGGATTAAAAAAACATGCCGGCCGAGCGTTTCCCGAGGCTCTCCCTTCCATTTTCGTGCCTGCCTCACGTGCTGGAACATCAAGCCAAGCGTATCCCAGACGCACCAGCGATCCTGGCTCAAGGGCGCACTCCGCTGACCTACGGTCGTCTTTATCAGCATATCGACACAATGGAGCACGCGCTGCGCGCCATGGGGATAGGTCGTCATGACCGAGTCGCCGTTGTGCTGCCGAATGGTCCAGAGCTGGCAGTAGCGATTCTCACCGTGGCGGCGTGCGCGACATGTGCCCCGTTGAACCCAGCTTTCGGGATCGAGGAACTGGAGGGATATTTCGCTGATTTGCAGCCCCGTGCTGTGGTCACTCAGGTTGGTATCGACTCGCCCGCGCGCCGTGTGGCACTCTCGCGCGGCGTCCTTGTCATCGAGATGGCGACCGCATTCCATGCAGAGGCTGGCCTCTTCACGCTCACTGGAGAGCGAGGAACTGCGCCGTCCGACGAGCCGGTCAGCGCGAGCGACACGGCCCTGCTGCTGCCCACGTCAGGCACAACGTCACGGCCCAAGATTGTCTTGCAGAGGCATGTCAACATCTGTACGTCGGCTTACGCGCATGTCACAGCACTCGCGTTGAACGAAGCTGATCGATGCTTGAATGTCCTGCCCTTGTTTCATGGGCATGGTCTCCACGCCACTTTGGTGGCCTCGCTCGCGGCGGGCGGGAGTGTCGTATGTACCCCTGGATTTGATGTCACTCGCTTCCCTGGGTGGCTAACCGCGTTTCAACCGACGTGGTATTCCGGAGTGCCGACCATACACCAAGCAATTCTCGCGCAGGCTCGGCGCGATCGCGAGCAACTGGGAGACAGTCGACTACGCTTCGTCCGCTCCTCGTCAGCTCCTCTTCCGCCCCGCATCTTCGCGGAACTCGAGCAAACGTTCGAGAGCCCGGTGATCGAGTGGTACGGCATGACAGAGGTCACTTCCTCGCCCATCTCCTGCAATCCGCTGCCGCCACACCCGCGCAAGGCTGGTTCGGTTGGGCCGCCAGCGGTTTTGGATGTCGCGATCATGGACGAACGAGGGGCTTTGCTGCCTGTCGGCCAGACCGGCCAGGTCGTCGTTCGGGGCGCAAGCGTCACGGCGGGCTACGATGGCAATCCTAGGGCGACCAAGGCCGCGTTTGCCGGCGATTGGTTCAAGACTGGAGACCTCGGTTACTTCGATGACGACAAGTACCTGTTTCTCGTGGGCCGCATTCGCGAGATGATCAATCGCGGTGGGGAGAAAGTCGCTCCACAGGAAGTCGATGAAGTGCTCCTGGATCATCCGGCGGTGGCGGAGGCCGTAACCTTTGCGGTTCCGCACGTCACGCTGGGTGAGGACGTTGCATCGGCGATAGTGTTGCGGCCCAACGCGGTGGCGACGCCGAGAGACATTCGTCATTTCACAATCGGGCGCATCGCCGACTTCAAGGTCCCGCGCCAGGTCCTCATCGTCAAGGAAATCCCAAAGGGCCCGACCGGCAAAGCGCAACGTATCGGCTTGGCGGCTAAACTGGGTCTCGCGACCAGCACCGCCCCGCCGCGGAGCTTCATCGCCCCACGGACGCCGCTCGAGGAGGTGCTGGCCAAACGCTGGGCAGAGATTCTACAGGTCGCGCAGATCGGAATTCATGATGATTTCTTCGCGTCGGGCGGAGACTCTCTCCTGGCCGTTCAGGTTCTCGTTCACGTTTACGATATTACGCAGGCTGAGCTCGAGGCTTCGCGGTTTTTCGAGGCGCCGACTGTTGCGGAGGTGGCGCACCATATCGAACGGTTGATTCATGCCGGCCAAGCGTGCCGACCTTCCTCAGCCATTGTCCGCAGGCCCATTGAAGATGACGTGGTGCCAGCTTCCTTCGCGCAGGAAAGACTGTGGAAACTGCAGCGGGCTCTGTCCGGCCTACCGTTTTTCAATGTCTTTTATGCGCTTCGACTGACATCGCCTTTCCACGCGGCGGTCCTGGAGCGGAGCATCAACGAGATCGTACGACGCCACGAAATTCTGCGCACAATCTTCGCCGTCGTCGACGGTCGCCACGTGCAGGTCATTGCACCCCAGCTGACCGTGCCCCTGCCATTCGAAGATCTGCACAAGTTGCCAAAATTCAAGAGGGAGATGGCTGGACACCAACTCGTTCTGGAAGAACTGCTCCATTCCTTCGATCTCGCGCATGGTCCCCTCGTTCGGACGCGCCTGGTGCACATGGCCGAACGGGAATACTTCTTGCTCGTCACAATGCACCAGATCATCGTCGACGGCTGGTCGCTCGGCGTGTTCGTCGACGAACTCGCCACACTCTATGAGGCCTTCGCTGCCGGAAAGGCGCCGCAGCTGCCGCCGCTGCCGATTCAGTACGCCGATTTTGCGACCTGGCAGCGGCATTGGCAGTCATATCCCGACGTTGTTGCGCAGCTTGCCTACTGGCGAGAGCAGCTTCACGATCCGCTCCCCGCGATAACGCTCGCCGCTGCTCGTCCGACCCGGAGGGTCAACCGCTTCCGCACGGCGCGCCGGGAGGTGGCGTTGTCCGCCAATCTGTCAGATGCTGCCAAACGTTTCAGCCATGCGGAAGGTGGCACGTTGTTCATGGTGCTCGTCGCTGCCTTGAAGACGCTGTTGCATCGTTACCTAGACCAGGATGACTTGCGCGTGGCTACGAACGTCGCCAATCGCAATCGTCTTGGGACTGAGGGACTCATCGGTCCAGTAGCCAACACGGTGATACTCCGCACCAACCTCGGCGGCGACCCAAGTTGCCGGGAGGTAGTGCGCCGCGTTCGCGCCACAACGGTGGCCGCGTTCGCCCACCAGGATCTACCTTTCGAAGAGCTCGCCGAGACACTGAAGCGCGAGCGCGCCCTCAGGCCGATGGAGCTGTCCCAAATCATGATTCTTTTGCACAATGCTGCATTGCGGCCACTGGCGAGCTCCGGACAGACGCTCGCTTTCGAAGAGGCCGATCCAAGTATGATGTTGCCCCTGGTGACAGCAACAACATTCGATGTTATTTTGACGCTGCGCGAGAGCGCAAACGGTCTCGTGGGATGCTGTGTCTACAAAACCCATCTCATCCGCGCCAAGACGATCGATCGCCTGCTTCAAGATTTCCAAGAGGTGTTGGAGCAAATCGTAACGCAGCCCGAGCGACCAATTTCGACTATTCGCGTCTCGCTGAATAGGAAAGCTTGATCTCATAACCACGTGTCCGCCTGTTCTTAATGGCCAATCTGTTGGTACGAAACTCCAAGGAGGGACGGCCCATGGGAGGATTTGACCCCATCTATGATTGCGAGGAAACTGAAGGACTAAGCGAGAAGGAACGGCGAGTCCTCAGAGAGGCGGTTCTGCGCCAGCTAAATACTTCTGCGCAGATCCGCGAGCTGCTCAGAAAAAAAACGTTGTCTGTATACAAAAAACTGACGTCTAAGAAGCGTAAGGCTCTCCGGCGGCGGAAATAGCCTGCGGGCCAAAGTTGCCGCGGCAAAATCACCTGATCACCGATCGCGTACCTGAACGGTCGGCGGTTTATCTTATTTTCTCGGGAGCTACCTGGCCCGAAGGGAGGATGAACTCAATTGGCCGCGAGCGACTTGCTGCCGTTTTTTCCTCACGGCCGCGCGTGACTTTGATTTCGCGGACTTCGCCCTCCGCTGCGATCCACGCTTCGGCCTGAATGGCTTCTTCGCCTCGTACTCGAGCGGGTACGACATTCCGCCGACTAGAATGCCGTCGGCATAGGCTTCGATTTCGATGATTCGATCCTTCGCTTTGCGGACGTCGGCAGCGGTGAAATTTCGACCGGGCAACAGCCTCATGACCACATCGCGCCCCCCGCCTGGCTCGAGCGCAAATGCGTTGGCGCCCGCATTTCCAAATGCGATCCGCCAGCTGCGCTCATCAAGGAAAGAAGGCAGCGTAGCCTCGACGGTCATGCGCGCCCGCTTATTGAAGGGGTTCTTGACCTGAAAGTTCATGCGGTCGAATTCCCCCAACAGGTGCTTGCCGGTGGCGCCCGCGATCGGATAGACGTTGCGCTGGCCGATGTTGTTGTCGTTCGGCACCAGCCGCCAGTCGGGGATGGAGTCGCCTGCGGTGAAGTTGTCGATATTGCTCGCATCACCATCCGCCGAAGCCACCATGAACATGCATTCGTGGCCGACCTGCGAGGGCACCCAGTCGAACGGGCCGACGATGATTTCGGCGGCTGAATAGGGTGGCACGTTCGCGGCCGCAAGCTGCGCCGTTGTCATCGGCTGCCAGTCATCGGGATAGACGAGCCCCGCCGACGGCCGGCAGTGAAAGGCCCGCACGACCACATTGGTCGCGGTCTGCGAGCCGCGGTTCTTGATCTTCACATAGGCGTAGTTGGTCACGCCGACGACCGGCTCCTCGTGGGCCGTGCCGCTGTCATTATGGCGCCGATTCCATATTGCCTGGCAGCTCCAAAAATTCGACTGGAACCAATATTCGCCGTTTCGACCGTCCTCAATGTAGATATCCACGGGCGGCGGTGCACCCTCGTTGTTGTTGGGCATCGCTGTAGCAGCGGGCTGATAAAGGCCCTGCTTCTCGAACGCCCAACGGATCACCTTGTTGTAGGCGCCGCCGGAGTGGCCTTCGGAGGGCCAGTCCCCGAGGTCAGCCTCCATCAGCGCGCCGGCGAAGGATGCAGCATCCGGAGGGCTTGTGGTGGGCGTCAGCGATTGGATGGCGGCGAGCATGATGTGGCAGGTGAAGCGCGCCGCGAAGCGTTTCGTGGCAAGGTCGGCGGAATCACCCCCGATAGATTGATAGACGCGGAAGATTGTGGTTGAGAGGATCTGTTCGTTTTTGTAGCCGTTTCTATCCTTTACGTCGTCAAATGGATGGAGCGCGATGTCACCGCTCCAGCCAAAGCCGGCTGCGACTGCCCGGTCGTGACGACGTCGTTGGGCGGCGGGAATGCCAACGATCCACGGGAACGTGTCGTAGCGGTCTGGCGCTAGACTGCCCGGATCGCTGAGGATCGCCGCGAAGCTGTCGCCAGCGCTGTGCGAAAACCTGAGACGCGGCGCGCCGATGTGGTTGAAGAGGATGCCGTGACCGAAGAGCTCGTGCATCACCATGCGCCAATCGCAGGCCATGCCTATCGGATTGGCAAGATCGCCGATATCTGCAAGCGAGAAGCTAGCATAGAGGATGCCGGTTCCGCCGGCCGTCCCGGCGCAATGTGCATTGATTTCGTCACCCTGCGGACGGCTTGGACTGAAATGGCCACGATGGTCAACTTGGATCGGAAACGTCGTGCCGGCGAAGTAGCCGGGGATCGAAAAACCAAGGTCTTCAACTAGCCGAAAGGCGCGGTCGCAGTGGTAGTAGGCATTGACGGCCGCGAAGTCGTCGGTTCGCGCAACAAAATCGAAATTCCCTCCCACCGCCTCGGTCGGAGCCAGCACGTTCGGAGTTTCGACGTCCGACAGCGTCACGTTGATTCCGCTCAGAACCTGCCTGCCATTCGTGGGAGCGTCGAGACCGGCGAGCGCGACCGAGCTGCGCAACGGGTTGAGCTTCGTGTTGTCGGTGTTCGCTGTCGGACAACCTGTCGGACAGCCCGCGAGGGTGACTGGGTCAGTCTGGAACACCAGACCGGTGACGCTGTCGACGAATGGACGGAGGAGCAGGACCGAGAGGGTTTCGACCTCGATGAGCGCAACCCAGTGCAGCGGGCAAAACGGCGGAACGTCGAAACGAAAGTAGACAGCAAGGACGACGTAATGCCGACCGTCATGGATCGAGGAATGGACCGGGGGCAGCGGAAGGGTAGGGCCCCCGCCCTCAAACGTAGGCTCGTCCGACGGACCCGCCTCCCGGTCCGTTCGACTGGCCTTGTCGTATCGATGGATCATGAAGCGTTGCCGATCGATGCTGAGCGTCGCGTCGCCAAGCGTTTTCCCGGCGAGACCCAGGCTGTTGACTAAGGTCTCGACGTCGGACGTCTCCAATCTCGCGACGCTGTCTGCAGATGGCCGCTTCACCTCGACCACAGGATGTAGCGTCGATCGCGCGCCGACCACTCGCAACGGGTTGTCCTTCATCGTGATCGATAGGCCTGCTTCCCAGACCGGGAGGCCGAAACAAGTCTGGCAAAGCGCAACGGTGATCAGCTCGAACTGATGCTTCTCGCTCATGAAGCGGTAGTCGACTTCGTTGGCGGTCGGCTCCTGCTCGGTTGGCAGGAAGAGATGTCTCAGCTGATCCCGCTGCAGGCCCAGCAACTCGCCGTAGCGGCTCAGATAGTCACGCGCCGCAAGCTGCGGGGTCGGCGCCTCAGTGGCAACGTAGCGATCAGAGTGGGAAAGCACACGCGCAATGCCGTCCGCGTCGCGCACGATCCTCGTCTGCGACCGCGCATCGAATTCCTCGAACATGGTTTCCTCCTCGATTGGGTTTGTGGGTGGACGCCCCGATCGAATCCCCCCAGTGTTGCCCAACGGTTGGACGCGATCGAAGTCCGACGCTCTGGCCAAATCGCCGTCAATCGAGATCGGGTTCTCAGACGGTGTTAGCGTAGCGTGGGCTAACCGGCACCCATGTGGCTTTTTCTCGCAGTGACAATAGGCATCTAAGCCAAAGGAGTGGTGCAAGGCCGGCGTTACATTGGCCCAATAACCATCTGTGTCAATCGGCTTGCAAATTTGACCCCTCCTATTGCCGCCGGCGCGCAGATAGCGATTGCCGCGCCTTGATATGCTGCCGAGGATCGTCCGGTCTCCCGTCGAGATTTGTTTCGGTACCAGCCCGAGCCAGGCGCCAAAGTCGCGGCCTTTTGAGAACGCGTCGCCGGTGCCGATCGCGGCCACCATCGCGCTCGAGATGATCGGGCCGACGCCGCGGACCGTCATCAGCCGCTCGCAGTGCTGATCCTGATGGGCGAGCGTGTCAATCTCGCTGGAAAGGCCCTCGATCCGCGCGTCCAGGCGCCGCCAGTCTGCTGACAGATCTTCGAGAATGCGCAACATGCGGAGAGAGAGCAAATCGGTTTGCGTCGCCAGGATGCCCGGCAGCTCGGGGCGCAGGAAACGCAACCCTTGCCGCACCGCAACGCCCCGCTCCAGCAGGAAGGCGCGGATCTGATTATGATGCCGGTACGCTGACTGACCAGGCGCTCGCGGACGCGGTGCAGGGCCTGTAGGTCAAGTTGGTCCGCGGTCTTGGTCGCAACGAACTTCATGGTTGGGCGTTGCACCGCCTCGGCAATCGCCTCCGCATCGCGGAAGTCGTTCTTCTGTCCTTTGCTATATGGCCGCACGAATTTGGCTGGCATGAGCCGGGCATTGTGGCCGAGCAGCTGCAGCTTGCGGCTGAGATGATGTGCGCCGACGCAGGCCTCTATCCCGATCAGGCACGGTGGCAGGTTGGCAAGTCGCGCCTCGATCTGGCCGCGCGACCATTTCTGTCGAAGCACGATCGCACCACGCTGATCGTGTCCCACGACGTGGAACGAGTTCTTGCCAATATCGATGCCGATCACGGCGATTGCGCAGTTGTTGGATTGCTGAGACATGGCGTGCTCCTTGTCTTCGCTGCCCCGGGCCAGCTTCTGTCACTGGCGGGGCTGGAGCACGGCCGGACCGTCCCATTGGCAGACTCTGAGGACGACGATACAGCGGATGCCGCCATCGCGATGATCGGCACTGTGGTGCGGATACGGCTTGCAGCTCAACTGACACGGCGTTCGCTTACAAAGCAGACGGAAAGATCGCTCCGAAATTGGTCAGCATCGCTGTCCAGTGCGTCTTGGCCGCAACAGCCAGTGAGAAATGCGAGCCGTCCAGCCTCACGCCTTCGTTGTGGCGAATCCAAAAGATAAATCGATGCAGGATTGGGCCCGGGCTGAAAACGAAGATCTGTGGTTGGAACGATTGGGGGGACCGTGGCCGCGCGGCTGGCGACATTGAAGATTTGGCAAGCAAGCTGTATTGCCGGTGCGCTGACAGCGACTTCGCTTGCCGCGATTGGTCAACTCGCGGTACCGCGCCCTAGTACCGCAACGCCGAATGCAAGAGTGGCTGATGCATTCGGTGGCATCCTGCCGAATGTGACGACGGTCCTGACAAATGCTGGCGCCGCGTTTCCGGCCCAGGCAATCGAAACGAAACTCGATACAGGATTATCGGCTAATGCGATCGTTGCGGCGGGATTCAGAGCCGCGGCGCCGGACTCGGTGCCGCCGTCGGACGTAACCACTTCGCAAGAGCCAATGTTGCAGGTCGCGAGCCTTGAGGCAGCGCCGCCCGAGAACTCGGCAAAGCTACAGCAGGACGATCCGCCCGTTGCTTCGTCCAATCCAGCCGAAGGCAAACCGTCGTATCTCAAATACTACGCCTACTCGGAAATTCCGCCGCCGGAGAAGCCCGCGAAGATCGCCTTGTCGGTGTTGAGCGACGTTCCGGTCGGAACGCCCGTCCAGGAGATCGAACGTGCAGCCGAAGCGTTCGATGTCGATGTCAATTTCATGAAGGCGGTCGCCAAAATCGAATCCGATTTCAATCCCAGGCAACGCACCGGCTCCTATATCGGCCTGTTTCAGCTGAGCAAATTTGAGTTCAGCAAATACGGATCCGGCGACATTCTCAATCCTCGCGACAACGCTATGGGTGCGGCCTACAAGTTTCTCAGCGAGGCCGCGCTATTCGAAACAATGACGCACAAGAAGCCGACCTTTTCCGACCTTTACCTGATCCACCAGCAGGGCTGGGAAGGAGCCGCCCAACACATCAGCCGTCCGCAGCGGATTGCCTGGAAGTCGATGTGCGCAACCCGGGAGGGCTTGGCGAAGGGCGAGCGATGGTGCAAGCGCGCTATCTGGGGGAACACGCTGCCTGCGGTCAAACGCGAATGGAAGTCGGTCGATAGTCTCACCTCGGGTGCGTTCGTGGCGATGTGGCGAGACCGCGTCGACACGCTCTATGCCCGCTATCCTGTGCTAACTGCGGCGGCCGAACGCGCGAGATAGGTACAGCTGTGCCGACTCCTATACGCACACCTCTGGGTCAACATTCGTTTCGTCGAGATGTGTCGGCAATCTAGTTTCAGGCGCCGAGTAAGTTTGCGTTCCGCTTCGAGACTGGGTTGTTGTTCGGCTTCGCTGGCCGGATCGACCCAACACCTCGACCGGTGCCGCTCTGCGCCCCGGACCCTTAGATTATTCACAGGCAATCACGTCCGCATCTGTGCAGGTTTTTGGACGCCGGCAACGAGAGACGCTCCGCACGCTCAACTAGCCGGCGTCCAAAAAGCGCCAAGGCACGAAGTCGCGGGAAGTTGGGCACTGGCCGGGCAGCGAGTGCTATGCGGATTTGACGGCGGCGCCGACCTCGATGGTGGACGCGACGGAGGCAGGATGTGACCTGCGGATAGGGTCGCGGGCGAGATTGGGAGCATGCAATGGGCATCTCGGCGGCTGCTCGGAGTGCATCAACGCAGGATCCGGGCACTGCTGGATGCCATTGGGTTGAGCGAGAGCGCTACCGGCGTGGAGCCGGCATATCGGGCCAGGAAAACTGCAAGGCTTACACGCGGTGTTGGTCATGACGTGTCGATCCTGATCGGTGTTGGTCGCCAGCTCGGCGCGCAGCCGGGTGCGAAGGTCTCGATGACGATCATGCGCGCGCCACAGCGGGGACATGGGCACGGCAGCACCCGCGGTGCATCCGGCGCACCATCCGGCTCTTGTTGGGGATCGGCGGCAGACGGGACGACATTGAGGAGTGCGCGGGCGGTTGCGATGCTCTCGGCACGGTTGGTTGAGGCAAAGAGCCCGTAGTGGCGGATGCGGTGGAAACCCTTGGGCAGCACGTGCAGCGTGCAGCAGGAAGCGCCTGATGAACTCGTGCGGGTGAAGCCGCATGGTCTTCCAACGGTCGGGGCCGCTGACGCGATAGTCCTTGACCCAACCCGGAAGTTGGCCCGGTCCTGCGAATGCAGGAATGTCGTCGGCATAACTTGCCGGTGCCAGTTGGCTGGAGGCACAACGACCAAAATGGGCTGTTGTTAGACAAGAGCAAGTGACGAATTTCAAACCAGTAGGCCTTGATGGGATTCGAGTTAAAGTGGCAAATTCCACGGCCGTAGCTGTCCAACTGACGGTTGTCTCAATGCGAGAACTCCTGTTCTTCGTCGTGTCGAGCTTCTGGGCGGGTGCCGCGCATGCGGCGACGCCGGAATACCGTAAGACGATAGCGGCCGCCTACCTCGTTGGTGCCTCGCAAGCCGATCGACGCGGTGGACGGCCACCTCGCGCGCGGCGACGTGCTGTTGCGCCATGTGATCTCCCTTGCGCCACGGCCAGAAGGACCCCGGCCGCGGCTGACTCGTGGCTGGGACCATTCTAGTCGCATCCATTGCTGGTGATGCTCCCCAGTAAACATCGGCGGCACGCCTTCGTTCGATTTGGCTTTCCGCTCGGATCGGCGGCCTTCCTCGACCGCGCACGTTGTGGTGCTCGCGGGCGGTGGATGGCACCGTTGTCAAGCGCAGTTGATTTCACGAACGTCGAAGCAGCGCGATCTGCGATGGCGGCGTTACGACACCAAACTGCCACATGTTCCTGAGCCCCGACGGCGCCGCCCGCAAGCCGCTTAGGCGAGAAGGATGGCCAAAGGCCAGGCGCATTACTACGGCGCCCGTGGCGGTCATAGTAAGGCTGGTCGTTCCAAGGCGACGATCGACCTTGCTCCTTCGACATTGTTAGAGCTCGCATCCGTTCGCTTTACGGACACCTCATGTCCAGCACCGCGGCATTGGAGCAACAGTCTCACAGCACTTTGCACCCGCGCACGATTGTTAATTTGCGTCGTTTGCGCGATTCAGGCCTGCTCTCTCTACAAGCCAAACAGAATATAGGGGACGGCGAGAATGATCGTGCGGACGGGGGTCACTGTTGCGTTGTTGCTGATTCCCTTAGGATCCGAAGCCTTCGCTTCGCGACACCACAGACCCACGGGGCGCATCTCTTGCAGCGAGGTCAGATACTACGTCGCGAAATATTCGGCGTCAGTGGCGGAGATGTACGCCCGTAATCACGGCGCTACCGACGCACAGATCGAACGAGCACGACGTTGCTTGGCCTCAAACGAGACTGCGGAAACGGAGCGACGAGGCGCTTATACCGATTGAGATGGTAGATCGGCTCCTGGACTTCGAACTGGGCAAATGGCTACGTCCTTCCACGGTGCCCAGGACCTGATACGGACGTTAGCGCGCCATCCTCGTCGGTGCCAGCGATCTTAGCTTTGAGATTCGTCGAGGTCGGTGAAAACGTCGGCTTGGCGGCAGCGGCTAGCAGGCTGGAAATCGTGGACTCCCACACCGCGCCGCTGAACTGCCTCAACCATCGAGCGAAACTCGCGGCAGTTGTGAACGGCACGACTTCGTTGATGCACTCCGGGCATCGCAAGCGTTACGCTCAGGGCGTCGAGATCAATCCACGAGCTGTTGCAACTATCCAGCGATTGCCCCAACGCACGATAGAGTAGATCCGCCCGATGCCGGCGACCACGTCTCCCCGCGCTGCCATTCGAACCCCGTCTGGCCCTTCGAGCACCGCCGTTCCGCCGCGCACGTCGAGCACAGCCCACCCCTCGATAGTCGCCGGCCTTGTCTCGGGGACTGACAGGAGCGGCCCCGCAGACCCAAGCGAGCCCGTCACAGACATGTCCGCGTCAAAAACCGAAGAAGCTGCGTTCGAAGCTTCCGCCGATTGCGCCGCACTCGACGCTTTGGCCAGGGGCTTCGGAGCAAGACTCGGGCTGCCTGTCGAGGGCTGACCTAAAGCAAGTGGGGTCTGCGAGCCTGATGCTGATGCTATCTTTCGGACCTTTTCGACTTTAGCACTTCGCTTTGCCTCCGGCATGCGGCGCGAAGCCGTTTCTACCTGGGGAATTGGGTTGAAAGCCGAGATAGTTGCAGGACCGTACCAAGCCCCAGCCCACCCCAATCCCAAGCCGCCAGCCAAGGCGACTAAAACGAGCCAAAAAATAGGTTTTGAATGATCGCGTTGCCGAAGCAGCGCCAAGACCTCATCTCTATTGGACGTCGAGAAATCCCATCGATCGAGAGTGACGGGCCACGACGCAATCTGACAACCGTCGTGATCCGCGGCTGCTTTGATCCTTTCCAAGGTATTGGCATGATGCAGTTGCATGCTCGGGTCCCTTGTGGTTCCCAATGATCCGGCCTGGAACTAAACCAACTCTTAACAGCCGAGGCCCATCAGCACGAATAAGTTGGGACAGCGCAATGAACGAGCTACCTGCACTGGTTCGGGTATTCGCCTGTCTGTCGCTGCTGACCGTTGGCGGGGCATCGCGGCATTCCCTGAAATGAGGACCTTGACCGTCGGTGTCCACCAGTGGCTGACCTTGCCCCAGTTGGTCCATTTGTACAGCGTGGGGCCGCTGGCGCCCGGTCCCAACATGATGATGATCGTTCCCATCGGGACTGGGTGGGCGGCCCACTGGGCTCGATCCTCGTGCTGATCGCGTTTTTCGGACCGACGGCGCTGCTCACGCTCTTGGTCGGCCGATGGTGGATAAAGCTCGAGAAATGGCCGTGACGGACATCCATTCAACAGTGGCTTGCACCCGTCCCGATCGGGCTCCTCCCGGCGGGAATGCTTCACCATGGCGAAAGGTGCGATCTTCGGTGTTGAAACCGCCGCAATCGCCGTCGCCGTCCTGCTGATCCTGCTACAAACCAAAATCAATCCGGCGCTGCTCGGTGTTGGACGCGCCGTGGTCGGGGTGCTTTCGATTGACTAGGCGTGGACTCATTCATGCGCAGTCACGGCCGTATTGATGCGAGCCGAGTTCCGCCAATACGGCTGCCGAGCTGGCAGCCATGGCGAAGTGACGGACACGACGATTCTCGGGTGAATAGCCAAGTATCCACCGGAGGAGTGAATGGCGTCATGAATTACAAAGCTCAGAGTGTCTACGTGGGGTTAGCGGCGTTTGTGACGCCTGCCGTCGCTCAGGTCGAATTGTCCGCCTAAGGGGCACATCTGGACCTAGCGCGACCGGCGGCAGGAGCATCCCACACGGCCTATTCAAAGCGTTTCCGGTATCCTCAAGGCCGATGTCTATAGCGGCTACAACGAGCTGTATGACGCCGCGCGCACGGGGACCGGTCACTCCTGCTGTCAAGCGACGTCCGGATTTAACCCCGCATATTGCCTCAGATGACAATGTTACTGAAGCGCACCCTGGTGTCTTTCTGGATCGGCTGCCGCGAGTCGGAGCAAGCCGCTCGCGAAGCGCGGCATCAACGGCCAAAGCGCCGAACAGCGTCTAGGGATGCGCAAAGAGCAAAGCGCACCCCTGCTGGCGGGCTGGAAGCGTGGCTGCGCGAGCAGCGTGCTTGGCTATCGAACTCCTCATCGGTTGCCAAGCCAATCGACTACATGCTCCGCCGCCGGGGCTGTTCGCCGGCTCGGAACGCGGCGCTGACCGTGCCGCCATCATGGCGACGCTGATCATGACGGCAAAGCTCAACGACCTCGATCCGCAAGCCTGGCTGGCGGACGTCTTGGCCCGTATCGCCAGCGCCCCGCAAGGTCGGTTCACTGAGCTGCTGCCTTTGGAATGGAAGAACACCCCTGTTCAGTCTGCGGCCTAATCGAGCCACCGCACCGCGCGATCATCACGCGGCCCTCACCGGCTTTCAATTACCCATAACTTTGACCACTCGGGCTGATCCGCCGAACGACGAAATCTTGAATCGAAAGAATCACTTGTGATTCCTTGCTGAGCACCTGATTCGCGAGGGGGTGCTCTATGGGGCTGAGATTAAGGGATGGATCCGCAAAAGGCCGTTTGCGATCCTTGGAAGGTGAATGTTGGATTGATCGAGAGAGTAGTGGATGCGAGTTTAGGGACGCGCGGCTCGGCGGCAGATTCCGCAAACTGCTCACGCAGATTGGAAGCGCCATGGGACAAAGCATTCCGCTCGTCTGCCAGGATTGGGCAAATACCAAGGCAGCCTATCGCTTCTTCTCTAATGAGCGGGTCAGCGAAGCGGACATTCTGGCCGGCCACTTCCAATCAACACGTGATCGTGCCGCCACCGCTGAAGGTCTCGTTCTTGTGCTGCACGACACAACCGAGTTCAGCTATCAACGCGAGAAGTCAGAAGCGATCGGCATCACCAAGAGCATAAACAGTGGACGGGATAAGGCGGGCCGCCTCAGATCGCACACGGTTTGCGGCATCCTGATGCATTCGAGTCTCGCGGTTACAATTGAAGGGGTGCCGCTGGGGTTGGCGGCCGTTAAGTTCTGGACCCGGAAGAAATTCAAGGGGACGGCAGCGCTTAAAAAGAAGATCAATCCGACCCGAATTCCCATCGAGAAAAAGGAAAGCGTCCGGTGGCTGGAAAATCTCAAGCAGTCTACGCAACTCTTGGATCATCCGGGACGATGCATCCATATTGGTGATCGCGAGAGTGACATCTACGAGCTTTTCTGCGCAGCACAGGAGGTCGGTACTCATTTCCTGATCAGGACCTGCGTCGATCGCTTGGCTGGAGACGGGGATCACACGATCGCCGACAAAATGGACGAGGTCGCCGTCAAAGGGCTCCATCGCATCGAAGTCAGAGACAGCAACGGCGATCCCGACCAGGCCGTTCTTGAGATCAGGTATCGCAAGATACGCGTCCTGCCGCCGATCGGAAAGCAGAAGCGCTATCCCGCTCTGACTCTGACGGTGATCCATGCCGAAGAGCGCGGCACGCCGAAAAACAGAAAGAAGATCGATTGGAAGCTGATCACCGACCTGCCTGTTGGTTCCCGCACCGAGGCCATTGAGAAGCTCGAATGGTATGGCCTGAGATGGAAGATCGAGGTGTTCCACAAGATCCTCAAATCGGGCTGCAAAGCTGAGGAGTCGAAGCTCAGGACCGCCCAGCGTTTGACCAACCTGATCTCGCTCTTTTGCATCCTGAGTTGGAGGGTCTTCTGGATGACGATGCTCAACCGTTCCGCCCCAGACGCGCCGCCAACCCTCGCGTTGAGTGCGCCTGAAATCGGCGTGCTCGATCGCCTCGTCAACGACAAAGCAAAAGCAAGACAGAAAACGCTCTCGCACTATCTGATCAAGATCGCCCGGCTCGGCGGTTATCTCGCCCGCGCCAGCGATCCGCCGCCCGGCAATACCGTTATGTGGCGCGGGCTGTCACGCCTCACCGACATCGCGCTGGGCGCCATGGTCGGAGGAGAATTTGTGGGTAATTGAAAGCCTCACCGGATGGTTACGAATGTGCGCCGGCGCGCCGAGGAGCGGGCGCGAAAACATGAAGTGTGCGCGCGACCACAAGAGCCGCTGGTGCCAGAGCGAGCGGCACCCAATGGGTCCGAAAACGCCATCAGATGCCGCCCAGCATAGCGCGCCGGTCTTGAGATGACGGTCTCGACCTCACACTCAAGACAAGAGCGTTCTGATGGCCTGGGGGCCATCATTTCGCTATGCATGCTATTGTCGGCTCATGCCGACAGCGCCCGGTTCGTTGTCAGGCATCAATTCGAGAGTAAATCGATTAAAGCCCGTTGGTTTGGCCTCCCACCTGTCGGCCTTTCCCGAGAGCGCGGCGAGTGTGCCCGAAGCGAACTTGAACACCCCTTTTCCGGAGCTTTCCACCCCGGCCGGCTTGCCATCCTTCATCATAACGGTCCCTGTACCCTGGGTGAGTTGGGTAACCGCCAGCCCTCCGGCCGCCCGGACAATTCCGCCGCCAGTAAAGTACGTCCCTTGAGCGCCATCCCACTCACTAGTCGAAGACCCTGAGTACAGTGCGCCTTTCAGCAGGCCCTCCACACCTAGGCAAGAATATTGGACACTCCGGATCAGGTGCCCATCCTTGTCGCCAATGGCATCCTGACTTACGGCGCCGAGAACGTTGCATTCAAATCGCCCGATCGTTTCGGCCTGCGCAAATCCGGTTGCGCTGATCAAGCAGAGAGCGGAATACATCACCGTAACTACGAACTGCTTTGTCATTGAAATCTCCTCTGAAACGCGCGTGTGCGAGCGCACACGACACATCGAGTGCAGTAGAACCGACCAAAAAGGCAATTGGTCTGAGGCTCAGTGCCCGCCGCTGGCTCTGGCGCTGCCGCTAAATAATCGGGACTTCGGCACGTGCCCTAAGGCAGCTCAAAAGCAGCGACAGAACCTTACACCTCCAGAACGGGTATCGGAAGAAGGCGGCCATATTTTTGGGGCGCGCCATAGCAATTGGTAAGGGTCAGTCACCCTGTTGGTGCACGCCACAGATCAAGCCTTCGCAAAGCGCTCTGCTCTCCGTAGGCTTGACAGCATGGCAGCATTCTTCCGACGAAAATCACACATTAAAAAACTCGAAAGCGAGGCTCGCTGGGTGCGCGCGCCCACTACCTTGAGCAGCCGCCGTGCGGCTGCCGAAGCGGCGCTTGGCGACGCGAAAAAATGCTCGAGCACCACCAGTCGAAGGCCTTGGGGAACGCCATACTCAGGTCATCGAACTGATGGCGGGTCGAGCCGCTGAGCGCATGTTGCTGGACGGGAGCCGGCGGTGCCGGCTGACGATCTCCGCCAGACGCGCGAATTGGCCCTGCTGTTTTGCAAAAGCGAGGGAAGCGATCGAGACGTTCCTTGCCCACTACGAAGGTGCAAAGAAAGCGACAAAAAAGACCGCCCAAAGAGCGGTCTTTTCTAGTGCAAGCCGCCGGGCCAAAATCGATCGGGATCAAACGTCTCCGCCCGGACTGATTACAAGCTAACCATCATTCGATGAGCGACGCCGCACAAATTTAATTGCAATTCTGAAATGAACAGATGGCGTTTGCCCGCGAACGGCTCCAAACAGTTTGGGGTACTCACCGGCGATCCGGTTTGTCTGACACTCTCTGGGATTTTGGATTTATAGTCCCGCTCGATCGCGGGATGCTGCCGGTTCTTGATCTTGATCCAGTGCTTCTGCCGGGCCACCCTGGTACGACTGATCGAGCCGCTTCAAGACAAGCCCCGGAATAGATTGGGCCAATGTGTCGGGCGACAAGGGAAATTGCCCCCCTCACGACACGAGGAATTGACCCCCTCGCGACACGATCAAAACGGGGGTTTTATGCAGCGACTCAGTTCAGGTCCTCTGCGGTTCAAAGATCCGCGGAGGGAGGCCATGCTGGAGCCGGAAGAGGTTTCGGCAATACTCCGGCTCAACGAGCTGGGGTGGGGTAGCAAACGGATTGCCCGGGAGCTCGGGGTCAGCCGCAACACGGTGAAGGAGTACATCGCGGCCGGCGGCTGGACACCCTATCGGCAACCGCGGCGCAAAAAGGCGCTTGAGGGCCAGGAGAGCTGGCTCAAGGAGCGTCTGCGGCAGCACCGCGGCAATGCTGACGTGATCCGCCAGGAGTTGGCAGCTGAGAAAGGCATCGTTGTCTGCCTGCGCACAGTTGAGCGGGCGGTACAGCGCTATCGCCAGGAGCTTGCGGCGGAAGCGCGCGCGACGGTGCGGTTCGAGACGGCGCCTGGCAAGCAACTGCAAATCGATTTTGGCGAACGGCTGGTTGAGATCGGCGGCAACAAGGTTCGCGTCTACCTGTTCGTCGCCACTCCGTGTGCAGGCCGACTGTGCCGTCGAGATCGATGGCAACGCCTACTCGGTGCCCTGGCGGCTAATCGGCGAGATGGTGCGAGTGATGATCGCCGACGGGCTAGTGCGCATCCACCATGGGATCCATGAGGTGGCCGTCCATCCGATTTGTGCCGGTCGTCGCCGCCGCGTCGTCGACCCCGAGCATTTTTCGGGCCTGACTGGATCGAACCGGGCTGGCGCGCTCGCAGGATCGTTCGTTGTGCCGCACTCGCCGGCGCTGCTGCGGCCGCTCGGCGAGTATGAGGCAATCGTCGGGGGGAGCTTCTGATGCGCGCCGCTGTCCCCGATCGCCTGAGCGATATGCTGACCCGCCTGAAGCTGACCGCCGTCCGCGACCAGTTGGATGGGCTATTGGACGAGGCCGGCCGACAAGAGCTGAGCCTGCGCGAGACCCTGGCGCTACTGTGCGAGCGCGAGATCGCCCGCGAGGACGAGCGGCGCATCGAGATGACCCTCAAACTCGCTCGCTTCCCGTTCGTTCGCGATCTCTCCGGCTTCGACTTCTCGGCCCAGCCGTCGCTAGACCCCAAGCAGGTACGTGAGCTTGCTGGCGCGCGCTGGATTGCCAATGGCGAGAACGTGCTGCTGCTTGGGCCGCCTGGCGTTGGCAAGACGCACCTGGCGGTCGCGCTGGGGCGTGAAGCGATCCTGGCTGGGCATTCCGTGCAGTTCGTCGCAGCCACGACGGTCGTTGCGCAACTTGCCAAAGGACACAGCGAAGGCAGGCTTGACGAGCGGCTCGCGCAATTTGCCAAGCCAAAGCTCCTGATCATCGACGAACTCGGCTATCTGCCCTTTGAGCCCAATGCCGCACATCTCTTCTTCCAGCTCGTCAGCCGCCGTTACGAGAGAGGCGCGATCCTGCTCACCAGCAACCGCAGCGTCGGCGAGTGGGGCTCAGTCTTCGGCGACCCTGTGGTCGCCACCGCGATCCTTGATCGCCTGTTACACCACAGTCACGTGATCACAATCCGCGGCGACAGCTACCGCTTGAAGGAAAAGCGTCGTAGCGGGCTTTTGCAGAAGGCCGCCGCGCCAGAAGCTAAATCGGAGAAAAAGCCGTGAAGCAAGCCGCTCGCTCGCTACGGCGCTATGGGGGCGCGCTCCGCGAGCGGCTTGCTCCACATCCGCCAAAACAACAAGGGGGGCACTTCTTCATGTCGTTACGGGGTTAAATCCGGACGTCGCTTGACACAATGGGCAGACAGCAAGGGCGACTGTCGTGGCAGGGACCATTCGCGGTCCGAAGGTCCCTATGATCATTTCAGCCAAAGGCGTAAACTGCTCCCAGCCTGTACCGGAGGGCAGCCTTGAGTACCAAACGAGTAGAACGAAGGCTTGCGGCCATCTTGGCAGCCGACGTTGCCGGATACAGCCGGCTGACGGGCATGGACGAAGAGGGAATACACACCCAACTCCAGGACCATCTGCGCTCTGTCGTCTACTCCAAGATCGCTGAGCACACGGGCGCATTGGCAAGAACACGGGCACGGACTGCTGGCCCGGTTCGGGCAGCGTAGTGGACGCAGCCCGTTGTGCCGTGGAGATTGAGCAAGGCATGGTTTGCGGAACGCAGACGTGCCGCAGAAAAAGCGGATCGAGTTCCGCATCGTGAATACCGGCGGCGAAGGAGTATTCGTGAATTAACATGAGGCTCAGCATCTGCCGCGCGCCGCTGGCAGAGGCACCGACGCGCGGCCGCTCCATGGCCTGCCCTCAATTCACCTGAATAGAGCGCGGCTTGGCTTTCTCGGCGAACGGCAGCATGAGCGACAGCACGCCGTCCTGGAGATCAGCAGCGATCTTGCCTTGGTCGATCTTGTTTGAAAGCCGGAAGCTCCTAGAAAAGTGGCCGACATTGTATTCGGTATAGAGTGGCTGCAGGCCCTGGTACTTGGAGAAGTCAAGCTTCCCGTCAACCTTGAGCACATCGTCCTCGACCCGGATGTCGACACTGTTCTTTTCGACTCCGGGCATTTCGAGGACTACGTTGAGCCCGTCCTTCGTCTCATAAATGTCAGCATTCGGCACGAATATGCGGGCTGGGACAGTGGTCTCTTCCTTCTTGTCCAGCTCGCGCTTTTGCGCGACCTGTAGTTCCCTTTTCGAAGCCATGTTGTGCCTCCTAGAACGCCTTTCTGCAGACTTGGGCGAGTGAGGGATGGTCATTGCGGTTCAGGTGATCTTGATGGTGCGCGGCTTATCGCTTTCCGCACGTGGAAGGAATAGCGCCAAGATGCCATCCCGATACTCGGCCTTGATTCCATCGGGCTCGATTTGCACCGGGAATGAGAGCGTCCGGTCGAACTCGCCAGAGACGCGTTCCTTCCGGTGTAGGCTCACTTCCCCGGGGTACTCGACCGTTTTCCTGCCGAAGATGCGTATCGAATTTTCCTTGGCCTGAATTTGCAGGTCATCCTTCTTAACACCCGCCAGTTCGACGATAGCCAGGATGTCGTCGCCCTGTTGAAAAACGTTGATTGGCGGGAAGGGGCCGCGGCTGGCGGTTAAATCTTGGAGCCAGTCGCTGGCGAGGTTCGCTTCGAGGGAGCGTTGAAGGTTAAGTAGCGTGTCGAACGGATCAGCAAATCCCATGATCATGTTTGAACCCCACGGTAGTTGTTGGCGGGGCGAGGAAGGCATCACGGTCGCCCCTCTGTACTTTGATCTGGGTTGGTCTTTGGCAGTTTCAAGAGCCAGGTGCTAATGCTGCCGAGGCTGCTAGGAGAACATTTGGTATAAATGAGCGGACTATCGCTTTTGCACCGCCGTAAGCCCCCTTGCGGCCTCTCGCCTCAGGCGAATCAACGGGAGGAACACGTATGACTGCAGACTCATTGGCTCAGATCAAAATGGGTGCGGAAGCCCTCACTCTCTGCATCGCAGGAGTTCTGTGCGAACGCGATTCGTCGCTTCTGCCCACATTCCGGCAGCGTGCAGAGCTGCTTCATCACGTCCTTGATGATCGCGGAGACCACGCGCGGCGGCAATGGTTGCCGCGTTCGGAAGAGCGCTGGATGATCCAGCATTCAAGCGGTCATGAGCTCGCGACCACCAGAATCGGTTCGTTCGAGACAGGAAGCTTGGCGTTGAAAATATAGCATTCGACTTCCAGCTGTATTTGCGAATCCACTCGCAAATGGACCTGGGAGAACGAAGGTGCGCGGTGTTCTCTTAGCTGTCCTTCGCGACAACTCATGCCTGGGGATCAGACAATCCGCGGCAGGCAGGTGTCGGCGGGCACTCGACCAAGTCCTCGCGCCTCTTCATTCTGAGCTCTGATATCCCGCTTTCGCGGAAACACAGGCGCCAGGCACGCCGTTGAGGCCGAGCAGATCATCCCGGAAATTTGCAAAGGGTGCTGAATCAAGCAAGGCTGCTCGGTCGAGCGATCGTCGATACGATCGGCTCGCTCAGGACATGACGATCGCTCTTTCCGAATTGCACGTGCAAAGCTTACGAAGAGCTGGCCGCCTTATTAGCGGCCACCTTGCTGACAAGGGATCTGAGCTTGCTATGCAACTTCGAAAACAACTTCGTCAAATCGGCTTTCGCTTGCGCGAAATAACGGCCCGTATCAGCGCCAGGCCCGCCGAACAGTTCGACTGTTTGCCGACGGACTGCGCGGACGACGCGGATGAGTGCCAGGCTCGATTGCCGGAGAAGAGTTGTAATGGGTCTCATATCCATATCCTCCAAGAGCAAGATGGGTACGAGCTCGCCGCCTCTGCGTTGCTGGACCCTTTGCAGGCGTTCGTTCGCAGGTGAAGCGTCCCACAGAACGCAAATGGTGGAAAGTTGTTCCCGGGCAGCCGTAAGGTGAGGACGCGCCCCTCATGCAGCCAGTCCAGCGTCTCCTGCGTTCCGGCCGAAACCGCCGCGGGATCCGCCTGGCGCAGCCGCCTCACAAGCTCGTGCTCCTCGCGGCCCTGAGCTGCTGCTGGGCGGCCGCCGTCGTGGCGCCGATCTCTGCCGCGGAGGCATGGGCGCTCGCTTCCAACGGCGCAAGCCGAGCGAGAAGGGTCTTGGACAGATGATCACCCGTCCTTCAGGATATAGTTTGCCAACACGTCCCCGCGTCCCGCGGAACCCGGTCCGTCAGCATGCCGCGGATGCGCTAGATATATCTCCTCGACTGTTCCCAAATGGCTGACAAAGAACCGGCTCTGCTCGCGCGGGACGAGCGCGGCTGGTATGTGCTGAACTACAGGATTTTTCGTCTCGCCAACCAACGCAGCGCTCACAGCTTCTGCGGGAAACCGCCAAACCAATTCTGTTGCGACTCGCGTGAATGACAGGGAGTGTTGATCGAGCAGTTCGCCAAATCGCGATCAAGTTGACGTTTTGTACGCCGAGCTCGTCTTTGCTGCGATTGCAGAGCCAGGCTGGTCTCCCAGGAAGTTCGGCAGTGGTCTCATTCAGGCCGAAGCTCATGGAGGCCTGAATCGAGCGATAGTTTCTGGTGCGGTGATCCATTCGATTGAACAAGGGCTCTGAGATCCCAATGAATTCGTTGGTTGGCCCTGCGACCTGCAACCAGACCCTTATGAGCGCCAGAAAGACGCTTCAGGTCGTTCAAAATCTACAGGCATCTTGAGGATGTTCGTTCTCGTTAGGTCGGGCCGTTTCTGTGGCGAAGCTGTGACCGGCCAATGGCTGCAACTGGTGAGGCCGATGCGATCGCACCTGCACGCGTTCCGCGGTATAGGCCGATAATGATGAAGCGCGTGAGATGGCGCAACGGGCGCTTGTCCGTCTGGACCTTCTGGCCCTTCATGGGACCACGATGCACGATTTGGGTCTCTCGAGCCCGCCAACAGATCCAGAGCAATCTAGCGGCTATTCGCGTGTCAACCACGGATCGCGTGGCAGGCCTTTCTTCGGCAGCTTTACCTTCACGACCCCGCGATGATATCCCTCGTCGGCGTGATGTTGATCGCGTCATGTTAGTCCCAGTACGGAATAGCTGGGCGCGCGATCATCAGCCAAAAGATGGCCAGGACGGCTGCGAACGCCGGAAATCCGAAGACGAACCACGACCGGAAGAGACGGTAATATTCGGCAGGCAACTTGCCGTCGGTCTCGATCGCGCGAATCGCAAGGTCCCGCATTCGCATTTGCATCCACACCACCGGCAGCCAGAAGGCGCCGGTCACCATATAGAGTGTGATGGACGCCGCAATCCATCCCTCGCCAAGGGAATACCCACTCGACCAAGCGAGCCATGTGCCCGTGATCGGCTGTAGGAGGACCGCACTCGCCGTGAACAGGAAATCAGCCAGCACGACCGTCCGCGCGACCCCCGCGATCTCGCGCGGGTCGCCGCGAACATGAGCCACCAGCATGAAGAACGCGATGCCGGCACCCGTGCCGAGCAGGACCGCAGCACCGATGATGTGCACCATCTTCATGAAGAAATAGAACATCAGCGATCCTCTCGAATCGCCATGGCGACGAGATTGAGCATGATGACCGGCCAGATCTTCAGCATTGGCCCAAGCGGATCGGCCCACAGCCGCGGCACCAGCGCCGTGCCGATGACGGCATAGGTGAGCGAGATGATCAGTGCTGCCCATAGCCCATAGCGGCTCAGAGGCCGCCAAAGAATTGCAAGGCCAATGACGATGTCGGCGAGCGCGCCGGCGATGACGGTGAGAGCCGCGATATTTTCTCGCAGCCGGCCTTCACGCAGCAACGACATTCCAAATTCCCAGCCCGGACCGAGCGAGATGATGCCCGTGACGATCCAGAACAGGCCGAAAACAACGAAAATCAGCGGCTTGAGCACATATAGCCGTGCAAACCAGCGTTCCTGCACCGAGGCCGGTTCGCGAACGAGTGCGGCTTCGATGTCACGCGGCCTTACGCCGGTGATCTGACGCCAGGGCTCAGCATCGCCGGTCGCGCCGCGCCGCATTTCTGCATGCGCGGTCGAGTTGATGGGTGTTGCCCAACCCAACATCTGCGCAACATCACCCATGCGATAAGCAGCCGAAGCCACCCAAGTTGGCAGGTGAAGGCGGTAAGCCGGCCTCCAGCGCAGCCAGGAGCGAAACAGCGCGACCGCATCGCTGAAGGCAATCCGTTCTGGACCGGGCAGATCAAGCGCGACGCGGGAGGGAGCGCCCGGCCGCAGGAAGAACACCACCGTCTCAACCACGTCGTCGAGATGCACCGGTTGAATAGCTGCGGTGTCTGGCATTACCGGTAGAACCGGGAGTGATGCCAGCCCTCGCAATAGCGCGCTGCCACCATAGGCCGGCCGGCCCACCACGACAGAAGGCCGCAGCACGACCCAATCGAGGTTCCTCGCCATCAAGGCGGCTTCGCCCTCGCCCTTGGTGCGAGAAAAATCGCTACGGGCGTCGCGATTGCTGCCGATGGCCGAGAACAGGATGACACGGCGGATTCCCGCGCTTTCACAGGCCGCGTAAAGCGTCGCGCTCCCGGCGACATGAAGGGCTTGCATGTTCTGGCCCTGCAGAGCACCCGACGCGTTGACGACGGCATCGACGCCGGCAAGAACTCCGTTCCATTTCGTAGCATCGGTAGCCCGAGCGACGTCAAGCGCGATGTGGTGCCTATCAGGTGCCGCTGGATGGCGAGACACCAGTACGCATTCGTGCCCTTCGGCGGACAGCCGCGCGTGGATTGCCGATCCAATGAGGCCCGTGCCCCCAACGAGAAGGATGCGCATAAACGGGTCCTTCGGTTGGCTGCGCAGAGCGCAAACCGCTGATCAAGCTCTGAAGATGCGGACGAATAAAGCGCGGCTGATGCAATCGTTCCTCGTGGCGGAACTAGTGAGTCGCCACAATTCTGTGTCGTTCGCTTTGGCACCGTCGGAGGCCTCAGTGAAGCGGCCGCTTCGCCGTCAAGCTGAGGCGCGGCCGATTATCGAATTTCTCTGAACAGGCTGCATCGGCCACAGCCCGGTCGATCCGTTGCCGCGCTATCTGCCCCATGAATCTATGCTGAGGGGCAGGCGACCAGATGCAGATTCGTTTTAGCAGGCATCGCAGGCAGTGGCTTGCCGACGATCCGCCTCAGCTCGGCCGCGACGCCATCCAGCACCGCGTGCTTCTCCTTCATCCGCTTGGAACGATTGTAGACCTTGCAAGTCGAGGTCGGTACGATCTGTGATCGGTCTTGCTCGCGGCATGGTCGAGGCATTCGAGAAATCCGTTCCTGAAGTTCCGCTAGTATTTACCGCGATAGCTATTGATCCTGTCGCGCACATCCCGGTGGGATGATTACCGGAAACGTGATGAACGGGGTCGGTGGCGAGGACGCGGTGACTCAAATGCGCATTGGCTTTTTCAAGCAGCTTGTTTCCGACTTGAAAAAGCTCGACATCATAGAACCGACCGTCGGGTCACCAGGAGAAAGAAGCACTGCGAAAGGCTGCGCCCCAATCTGGATTTGAGCTCGTCCACTACGGTGATGCGGCGGCGGGGTTCATCGGATTGTTAGGCCCGGCCGGTCTGAGTACTGTCGGACCGCGACTGACTGGTCTGTGCGACCAAACTTTGCTTTCGGAGCCAGTGCTCCGATCTGACTTGCGCCATGGCACCAGCGTTCGCAGCCATGGAGGCTATAAAGCAACCTATAAGGACCCTGTGCGCATTCCCGAACCAATCGCCTATATAGTCCTTTACGTCGCCCTCTACGCGGCGTTCGGAGCCGCATCTCCGTTCTGGCCAAAATTCTTCGAAACGCGAGCTTTGGCGTCTCAGCAGATCGGTCTGATCCTGGCTGCCGCAATGCTGACGCGGCTCGTTTTCGGACCGTTGGTTGCTATGCTGGCGGATCGGATCGGGTCATTGCGCCTCGTGCTCGCGGGCTGTGCTGCCGTGGCGGCCGCAGCAGCGGTCGCATTGCTTTGGGCAGATAAGTTCTGGTTCTTGCTTCTTGTCGCGTTGGTTCAGGCTGCCGCTCTTGCCCCCACCACCTCTATCGCCGATGCGTTGTCGGTCAATACAAGGAGGCCTCGGTTCGCGGGAAGGCCATTTGAGTACGGGTGGATACGGGGAGCTGCCTCCGCGGCTTTCGTTCTGGGAACACTGATGGCCGGACAACTCGTGAGCCCAGCCGATCTCACCCCTGTTATCTGGGTGAACGCTGCCTTCCTGATCGCCACCGCTGGCGCCACTGCATTGCTAGTTGAGCAAGCCAGATCGCAGACATCGCCGTCCTTTATTGTGTCAGAGATGAAAGCACTAATCAGCGTGTCGCAGTTTCGCATCATGATCATCGCATCAGCTTTGATCTATGGCAGTCATGCCGTGCACGATGCATTTGCAGTGATCAGGTGGAGCGATGCGGACATCAGCACCTCGGCGATTAGCTTCCTATGGTCAGAAGCGGTGGTTGCTGAAGTGTTGGTGTTCATGCTGGCCGGTCCAGCGCTCCTGGATAGGTTTGGCGTGCGTGGCGCGGCTATCTTGGCAGCTGCGGCCGGTATCGTCCGCTGGTCCGTAGCAGGCGTGACCACCTCGCTATTGCTGCTCTCGCTGATACAGCCGTTGCACGGACTAACGTTCGCTCTGCTTCATCTCGCTTGCATGCGAATGATGGCGACGCTGGTCGCAGCAAGCGTGGCCGCAACTGCTCAATCTCTCTATGCGTTTGGCTCCGGGTTGCTAACGGCAGTAATAACCTTCTTGTCCGGTGAACTGTATGGTTCTTTTGCCGGGGCGGCGTTCTTTCCTATGGCGGCGCTCTGCGTCCTCGCACTCCCATTCGCCTGGTTTGGCTTTGCCAATGGGAGGGGCTGATCCTTCGTTCGACCGAACGGGGGCCGTCGGTCGACGCGCCGCCGAAACGCAGAATTGGAACTGCGTCTCATGCCTCGGCCAGTCCGGGGGCCGGGCAAGATCCGGTTCGAGCCGTCGTTTGCAACCTGCATCTCATTCTCCGTCGGGACCACGTCGGAGCGTCTCGACGGAGAAGGCAGGCTAAAGATCTACACTGGCAGCGACGTACCCTCGAATTTTCAGCTTAGTTGTGTCTTCATGCGGACCTTGCAGAGAGGTGTCCGGATCCATTCGGCACGCCCTGAATCTCAAATACGGCACAACTTTCCCGATGCCGAAACGAAGGACCGCGGCGGCTCAACCAAGGAGCCGGCTGCGCCGAAACATGAAACCGGTCGGTGCGAACCTTCTGGCTACCTCCAACGCGCGGTTCTCGCAGCACTCCAGCGCAATTTTTTGGGAAAGCATAACATCTCCGACCGGCAGATTGCCTCGCGGCGTGAAACACAGGCCGCGCGTCGGACGGCCCTTTTCGTCGATCTCGCAGACGTTGGTCGACGCGCCCGCGTAGATCCGATATTGCCTGCCAGTGTCGCCACCGATGACCTCGAAATAGCCCTTTCCCGCGAACTGTGCACGTTGGGCCGGCGATAGCCACGTCCGCAACAGCTGCAGCGAGCGGCCCTCCGGAGTTCTCTCGGCGCCGTGTCTGAAGAAGAGAGCCCGAATGGCTCTCGCCCGCCGACGTTCATGTCGGGGAGATGATCTGAAGCCCAACATGGCGCGGGCCGATCACCCGCCGACGAGCCTAGGGAAGAAGACGGCTTCTTCCGCGTTTGGGTCAAACGATCGCATTTGCGATACTTGACCCGGACCCGTCCGGACCGCCGCGGTGAAGCCGGCGTCGGTCAGTTCGTAAAACCGCCGCTCCGCCCTCGCGAGTTCTCGTGCGTCGTCTGGATTGAAAAAATGGCGGGTGTCACCGGTGCTGTCCATCACGATTTGGATCGCCATGATCGTCTTCCTCGGAATGATGATGGCTAAGGACTTGATTCAAGTATCTGCCCGAAGTCGCGAACTTTCAAGACAAGAAGGGGGCAGCGCAACGCCGGGCTTGCCGAAAGTGGGCTATGCCGGTGACCCCTGTAGACCCGGCATCAACAGTGAACCGATTGCCAGCGGTATTAAGTTCCGATCGTATATGAAATGGCGGTGGCTGTTGATGGTTGAGCGCTCTGAGCGGAGCGTGTGCCGGAGAACCAAGTAGGAACCAATCGAAGAAAGGAGATTTGGTTTACGAGATGCATTTCGAAGGGTTTTAACTATGGCGATCGATGCTTTTAGAGGGACAACGCCGCTGTTTCTTCCTGAACGTTTTTTCATCGGGCGGTTAGAAGGTTGGGCAGTGCTCGAAAGTCTAGTTGGTGGACTACTGAAGCGCGCAACGATTGCTGGTCACGGCGGAACTAGATGCGGACACTGATACAGTGCTTTTCATCGAGGCATATACATTTGACGATGGTCATAGCGACACTCTGCATTGGACGATCCGAAAGGGCGAGGAAGGCAAGTACACGGGCCTGGAAAACCGACTGGAAGGTGAAGCCTTTGGGGAGCAAGCCGGTTGCGCATTCCATTGGAAATACACGCGCGATACACCGCAAGGGGAGGGCAAATCGCTCAAGTTAAACTTCGACGATTGGTTTTATGGAATCGATGAACGAGCTTGCATAGTCCGCGGCCGTGCTGGCCGTGCTGGCATCCCGTTTGCGACGGCGCACGTTACTTACCACAAGCTTTAACTTCGCTGGTGTCCGCTACTGCCACGGGCGAGAGCGGGTGAGGGCCCCGGGGGAGATCGAACCGCGAGCGCATTGACAGCGCGCGAGACGCTTTCGTTCAATCCTACAAAAGTCGAGGAGGCTTGCGGATAACGCGGCCAACTTGCACGTCCGCATCTGATGCTGTGGACGGCTCCTCCACCGGCACGGGAGTGCCAAAGAGTGGGTGCCGTTTTAAGGCTCCCGCGATTCGGAGGAGCGGCCTATGCAGTCAATTTCGACGATTGGCCTTGATATTGCGAAGTCGGTCTTCCAAGTGCACGGCGTTGATGCAGCCGGCCAGGCGGTCGTACGCCGTCAGTTGAGGCGCAGCCACGTCTTGAACGTTTTTCCAGAAATTGCCGCCATGCCTGGTGGGGATCGGAGCTTGCGCATCATCGCACCATTGGTTCCGTGAATTGCAGGCGTTGGGACATACGGTGCGATTGATGCCTCCGGCATATGTGAAGCCCTACGTCAAGAACGACGCTAGGGACGCGGAGGCGATCTGTGAAGCGGTGACGAGGCCCAACATGCGGTTCGTGCCGACCAAGACAGTCGAGCAACAGAGCTGTCTGATGCTTCACCGAGCGCGCCAACTCTTCATCCGCCAGCAGACCGCGATCATCAACTCCATCCGCGCCTATCTAGCCGAGTTCGGGATTGTCGCCCCTGTTGGGCGGCGAGGCGTCGAGCAGCTGCTGGAAGTCGTCGCCGATAAAGCCGAAGGCCGAGTCCCGGAGGTTGCCGGATGTGCCTTGCTGCTCTTGGCGGTCAGCGCGCGCTGAATGTCAAACGCCATCCGGAACTGCCCCCTTTGCGTCACGAAGAACTGCCCCCACCATCGGGATTATGATCTCGGTTGAAGGTTGTTTCCGCCGGTGACGGGCCGGAGGGAGGCGGAGCCGACCGGAGGGCCGTCACCGGCGGTCGGCGTCTTGATAAGGCCGCTTTTGCGCTTGGCGCGGAGCCGGTAGCTGTCGCCGCGGATCGTCAGCACGTGGCTGTGATGCAGGAGCCGGTCAAGGATCGCGGTGGCGACCACGGGATCGGCGAACACCGTACCCCATTCGGCAACGCTGCGGTTCGACGTGATCAGCATCGCGCCGGTTTCGTATCGCCGGCTGACTAGTTGGAAGAACAGATGGGCCGCGTCAGGTTCCAGAGGCAGGTAGCCGAGTTCGTCGACGATGAGCAGCTTTGGCTTCGACAGCGCGAGAAGTTTCTCGTCTAGGCGTCGCTCGCCGTGCGCCTTGGCAAGGCCAGCGACCAGCGTCGTCGCCGTGGTGAACTGTACCGTGTATCCGGCCAGGATCGCCTCTCGCCCGAGCGCGATCGACAAGTGCGTCTTACCTACGCCTGGCGGGCCGAGCAGCAGCACGTTTTCTCCGTTGGCTATCCAACGTGATGCGGCAAGATCACGGATCTGCTTTGGATCAATTGACGGCTGCGCCTCGAAGTCGAAGCCAGCAAGCTCCTTCACCGCCGGGAAGTGTGCGAGCTTCAGCGCCATCTCTATGCGGCGATGGTCCTTGCGTGCGATCTCGCGCTCGCACAGCAGGATCAGCGTCTCACGCGCCGACAGGTTCGCGCGCGCCGCCTCGTCGAGCAGGCTGTCGAGCTGATCGCGGATACCGGAGAGCTGCAGTCGCGCCAGCATGGCATCGAGCGGATCGGTCGTTGCTTCCATTATCTTCTTTGCCCGCGCCATCAGAAGCTTCCTCCGACCACGGCTTCGTATTCGGCAAGAGGGCGCAATAACGACGGCGGTGAGGACGGCGCCATCACCACCGCCGCCGCGATCTCAGCCCGGCGGACCGCGCCGTTGCGACCAGCAACACCATCGAGATGGGCGGTGTCGATGATCCGCAGCCGGCGTCCATCCGATTGCTTGTGGATCGCAACCTGGTGCAATCCATGGCGGATCCGCACTTCCCCGGCCGCGATCGTTACCGCCACGCGCTCGCCAATCAGGCGCCACGGCACTGAGTAGCTGTTCGTGTCGATCTCGACGGCACAATCATGGCCGACGACGCGGGTCAGTTCACGCAACGATCCGAACGACGGTTGCCCGCTAAGCGGCTTCAACCGGTGGGCCTCGTCACGCGCAAAGCGAGCAATCGGCGCCTCGCCGGTCGTGCCGTGGATTCGCACGTTCGCCACCTCACGCTCCCACCCGGCCAGATGCGCCTCGAATGCCTCCCAGCTCGCGAAGGAATGCCCCGCGATCGCGTTCTTCTTCACGTAACCGACGCCATTCTCCGTCTTGCCCTTCGTCCGCGCCCGATACGGCGCGCAGGCGCGAGGACGGAAGCCCCAATGCTTCGCGAAGGCTATCAGCTTGTCGTTAAATTGGACCGACCGGCTCACTGCGTCGTGGCGCACGACAAGCGCGCGTGGATTGTCCATCAGCACTTCCTCCGGCACACCGCTGAAGGTCATGAATGTGCTCTCGAGCCCGGCGAACCAATGCTCCTGCCTCTCGGCTCGGAACGCACGCACATGGAGCCGCCGCGAGTGTCCGAGCGTCGCCACGAACACGAACGCTTTTATCTTCGCCCCGCTGATCTCGACCAGACGCTCGCCGAAGTCGATCTGCAGCTGCCGGCCCGGCGGCGTCTCGAACCGCGTCGTCGCCAGCGCCTTCGCCTTCAGCGCCTGGCGATACGGCTGCACGGCCCGTTGTAGGGTTCGCCGGCTGACCGCCACGTCTTTCTCGGCCAACAGGTCCTGGCGCACCACATCCGCATTGCCCCGATGCCTGATGAACCGCTCGCGCAGCCAACCTTCAAGGCCGTCGAGCCGCTTCGCCCGCTCAGGCGACTTGAACGGCTTCACACCGCCCGCCGCCACGTAGCCCTTCACCGTGTGATGACTGCAGCCCAGCTGCCGCGCAATCCGCTTCAGACCCCACCCGCACGCCCTCAGGCGCAACATCTCCGCCACGTCATCCGGCGTCTTCATCACCTGCCCCCGTGGATCAATCCACGACGAGCTTTCCGCGATTCGTTCCTCTTTCATTCACTCTCTCCTCGGCTATCCAAGGAGGGGGCAATTCCTCATGACGCCGAGGGGGCAGTTTTCCATGGCGCGCGACAGCTGAAAGGCCCAGATCCTGGAGTTCGACCGCCGCATCATCGCCTGGCATCGATCAAACACGACGAGCAAGCGGCCGGGCGCGATCCCTGGCGTCGGTCCGGCGCTGGCAACAGCGCTGGTCGCCAGCATTGTTGGAACAATAGGAACAAGCAGTCTACGCCTCGGGTTGGGCCCGAGTTAAGCACGATCATTCATTCTCTTGTAGGGGCGCTCTTGTAGGGGCGGAACCGTGGCCGAGGGCCGTCTCGATGACCGATATTATCCTGCATCACTACGAGATCTCTCCCTATTCGGAGAAAGTTCGGCTCGGTCTTGGTCTGAAAGGTTTGGCCTGGGGATCGGTGGTAATCCCCGTCACCATGCCAAAACCCGACCTGACGGCGCTGACCGGAGGCTACCGAAAGACGCCCGTGTTGCAGATCGGCGCAGACATATATTGCGACAGCCAGTTGATCATGCGCGAACTCGAGCGCCGGCATCCTAACCCGAGCTTTTATCCCGCCGGCCACGGCGCGGCCGATGCGCTTGCCTGGTGGGCCGAGAAGACAACGTTCAGCCCGGCTGCGAGCATCGTGTTCGCGAAGAGACCCGACGCGTTGCCCAAGGGATTTCTCGAAGACCGGGCCAAGTTCTCCGGCCGAAATATCGATCCCGCCGCGATGAAGGCGGCAATACCGAACTCGCTCGATCAGTTGCGCGCACATTTGGATTGGCTGAATCAAATGCTGACTGACGGGCGCTCATTCCTGCAGGGCTCTGCCCCTAGCCTTGCCGATCTCGCCGCCTACCATCCGGTTTGGTTCTTGCAGCAAAACTTCGGACCGTTGGCGGCGCCGCTCGACGGCTTTCCGAGCCTGCTGAATTGGACGGAGCGAATTGCCGCAATCGGCCACGGCAGGCCGAGCCCAATGACCTCGAAAAAAGCGCTCAACGCGGCGAAGGACGCTACGTCGATCGCCAGCGAAATTCCCGATCCACGAGAGCCGACCGGCTGGAAACCTGGTCAGACAGTGACCGTCACGCCGGATGACACCGGACGCGACCCGGTCGTCGGCGAGTTGGTCACCTCGGGCGTCCATGAGATCGTCATCCGACGCAGCGATCCCGCGGCCGGAGAGGTCTGTGTGCATTTCCCACGCGCCGGTTTTGTCGTGATGTCAGCCTGACTTGCCGATTGAGCCGCCGACGCAGTCCGAACTCGCTGTCAATCTCAAGACGGCGAAAGCACTCGGTCTCGCACTTTCGAGCGTGATCGCGCCCGCGCTGACGAGGTGATCGAGTAGCCGACTGACTTCCGGTTATCGCCCTGATGAGACCTGCGCGGCTCGTAATGGTTGCGCCGCAAAGCTTCTGTTTTGTCCGGTAGACGGCACCAGTCACGTCTGAGAGCGTTGCCGTAGAGAGAACGGCCCTGCGCTGAGCGAGGGACTATGATGCGAAATCAAATGATCAAGGTTGGGGAGGCGGAGCTCGAATGTACCTTGCACGGATCAGGAGAAGCGCTGGTCCTGTTGGCGAATGCAGCACTGGTTACTTCGATCCCCTTGCCCGCCGATTGGCTGCCGGCGGGCTGCAGATTATTGCCGTCAACATGCGCGGCGTCGGAAGCAGCACCGGACCCCTCGATGGCGTCTCGCTGCAAGATCTCGCCGCCGATGTGGCCGGCGTGATCGAGATGCTCGGCTGTGCTCCGGCCCACATCCTCGGTCATGCCTTCGGCAACAGGGTAGCCCGCTGCCTGGCGGCCGATCGTCCGGAATTGGTTCGCAGCCTGATCCTGCTCGCGGCCGGCGGGCTGATCGCATTGGCTACGCCCCTCGGCACGGCCTTTCGTAATGCCGGCGAGGCAAGACGTAGGGGACCAGAGTGCGCGGCGCTCGGCGCGCGGTGGCTGTCGCCGGCATCGGATCCCAATGTGCTGCAGCCCGTCGAGTGCTGGCCGCAGGTGCATATCGCGCAGATCGCGACGAGCCGCCAGACACCGCTGGAACACTGGTGGACTGGTGGAACCGCGCCGATGCTTGTGGTCCAAGGGATCGATGACGACGCGGCGCCACCCGGTAATGGCCATGCGCTTCGCAAGACCTTGGGAACCGGGTTACGGTCGTCGACATTCCGCAAGCCGGGCATTTCATGCTGCTAGAACAGCCGCAGCCAGTCTTCGATGCCGTCCACGATTTCATCACACGAATTGGCACGAGCAGGGCATGACCTGCTCAGCGAAGAACATTCTACCACGTGCTGTTCGCCCGCACCGGCTACCTCACGCAGCGGCTCCAAGTGGCGCAACGTGAGCTTACGCAAGGAAGAGCTGCTCACCAACCAATCCGGTCGTCAACTTTCGATCTGACCGCTGCCAAGGCACTCGGCCTCGCCGTGCCGGATAGGCTGCTCATCGCCGACGAGTTGACCGAATAAGTTCGCCTTGCTGCAACTGCTCGCGGCGGGTTATGGGCCCAAGGCCGACATGCAGCCTGGCAGCATCAACGTCCCTTCCGAGCACAAAGCGGACGACTTACAAGGGTTCCTTCACCTTAATCTAGGGATACATCCTAACGGGCAATAGCCGAAGATCGCTTCGCGCTGAAGAGTGAGGCCGCTGCTGCTGGGGGCCAAACGGAGTCGTCCGATGGGTGTCGCAGGCTGGCGCTTTGCGCATATGAAGCGAACGCTCCGCGTCCGGGCGGTCGCTATTGGCGTGCTGGAAGAGCTGCCGTTTATCTGCCCAGTGGCGGTCGTAATCGGCTCGCTGATCATGATCGGCATCACCCTCTACAAGGATTGGCTGCAGTGAGCTGCGTTACACGGCCGGAGCTGCTTTTACGATCTCAGTATTGAGATGTTCCGCTCGGTGGGCCGAGGACTATGCGTGTGTTGATCTCTTCCCTGTGGATTGCACGCGCAAAGTTCGACATTTGCAGCTTTCAGTCGTGCGCGCTCAAATCGAAGGTGCTTCTCTGTAGAGAAGGAGGGGCCGATCGATGACGCAGTTCAATTCTGTTTTGGTCGCGGTTGCTCTGGCGCTCACTGCCTACTTTGGCGTAGCCGCTTGGAAAGCCACTGCAGATGATCGCCGCGATCAGACTTTTATTCATACGATGGAACTACCTGCGGCGCTAACGCAACAGTAGCGGAGTAACGTGCATCGGCCATCATTTGTGAGAAGTCAGGGTATCCCAGCCCGGCTAGGATCCCAGCGATGGCTAGACGGAAACCGATCTTACCTATCGATGTTTTGCTGATAGTTGCGATCAACGTTGTCGTCGCGGTTGTGGTCTATTACTTGATCGTACTTTGGGGATTGATGGAGGGCTGAGGCAACAATCGGACAGCCGGGTGAGCCTGCCAACCTCAACGGACCGTGATCCGGCCACGGCCGGTTCCGCGCCTTCGCCTCGTCCCAAGGCGCGCGCATCCATACATCGCAAGCCTCGACAGCGCGGTGATAAAGTATTGAGAGTGCGGTTTGTGTTCAAACTGAGTTCGTCCGTACCTTGCTGTCCCGCAAGCGCCGAACGTAGTAGCCTTGTCTCTCAACGGCCAATCTAATCTCGTCGCTGACCCTAGAAACTCTTTTTTTGCTCTTCCGCCATTTGATCGATGGGTCAAGTGCCGGGATCGGAGAGCCTTTGCTTAAGACGAGGAAATCACGTTTACGATTGAAATAGATTTCAAACATCTTTACCCCCGGCCACTTAATCAATGCCTCGGATGCTGCACGGCCAATTGATGTGCAGCGCGGTAAAAATTGCCGCCGAAATTCAAATCCAGAAACGATCCGATGCAAGCCCGCCCCGCTGTGAATAGCGGGGATGATGCTGCGTAATTATTTCTCCAGTAAGATTTTATGCTTGTATGTTGTTCGCATGTCACGCCCACACACCAGTTCTCTTCTTGATGCATACGAACTCGAGATTGACGAGGTCGTCGCCGCTTGTGACGGTGACGTACGCGGCGCGCTTAGGGCATTGATGCTTGTTAATGAGCAGCTAGAGCAACGATTGGAGCGGATGAGCGCTCAATTGGATGATCAGTCAGAGAACCATCAGCCCCAGGGCGTGCTCCACTGACACAATCTTTCTTTGCGAGCCGGCGCGCGGTTGGGCGGATGCCTTAGCATATCACGGCGACCACTTCCGGCGCCTGTGTTGCGCTCGATGAGCGCCCGATAGTCGGAATGCACGTTGGGGGCATCGCTGTAGGAATTTGCCTACGCGCGGCCGAAATGGGTGGCCCCCGTGGAGAGTACACGGCGCCGTCGAAGCTCGATTAAAGTATTGATCGGGCTCCCAAGCAAGGCGACGCGCTGACGTAGTCGCGGCCAGCCTCGGCCGCCCAATTGAACAGAGCACTGGCCACCTTCCGCATGTTCCGCCCATTGCTGACCGAGGGCTTACCAAACTCGCCCGCGACAATGTCCTTCGAGAGCGTCGCGATGTCATTCTTGGTGACCTCTCGCGCCAGTTTCTTGCCAAGCCGGGCACCGAGAGAAGCGCCGCAGATGGCTGGCGGTGTTCTCCCGCGCCTCCAGCCGGGGCCGCCGCTCGCCGTCCGGCTGCGGACGGGCGTCTTCATCCAGTCGATCCGCTCCTCGATGATCTCGGAGACGGTCTTGCAGTTCTGCGCGGCCTTCGCCTTCTGGCCGCGGAAGGTCTCGGCAAGTGCCTTGGCTCCCATGCCCTTGAGACCATAAACCTTGCCGCGGGCGTCCTCGACGATGAAGGTCTCGGGGTGTAGACGCCCAGCCAACCGGTGCCTTGCTTGCTGGTCTGCCGGTCGGTGAATTTGAACGAGGAAGTGGCGATCGGCGGTGTTGCTGAGGTAGAGGCCGGCGCATTTACGCTCGTAGATTTTGGTGCGCCCGGTCACCCGCTTCTCGCACATGCGGTCAGTCAAGATGACGCTGCTCTTGCTGCCCCGCTTGCCAGCGGGGCGGCAATGGTAGTCTCCATGTGGTTTCGGCTCCTAAGCCTGAGACCAAAGGGCCGAAATTCGAGCTTGGTCCCGGCCCCGATTTGGCGAACACGCAAGGAACAGCCCGAAACAAGCCTAAGCAGAAAGTGCTTACTTAATTTCACGGTATTTCACCGAGGCCCGAAAGCTAGTCGTGTGGCCCTTTCCGCCAGCAGTTTTTTGGGATTGTGGAAATGGATATAAGCTCTTGTAAATAAGTATTTTTTTCTTGATTTTTCGAGGTGGCAGACCGGCCCTGCGGAAACTCGCCGGGCCCTATTAGGCCCTATTTGAATGGCGGGCGCGCGACTGCCTTGCAATCCCCCGGGGTAGCCGAAGTGCTGCGTTGCCGCGGGGCGCCTGTGGCTCAGTTGTTCGTTCGGAACGCGGTCCAATCTGACCAGTTTGCAATCTGCACCGTCGCTGTAGGACGAGGCCCCAGGCAATGCCCCGAGCTAAAGCGCATGCCGCCGCCATCCTGCGGGAATATCACAAAGCCGAGGCCGAATTGATCGGCAAGGCAGTCGTGCTCACGGACGGCAAGGCGGGGACCGTCGAGGGATTACATTTGGACGAGGCGCACGGTTTGCGTCTTTCCGTGGCTGGCCATCCCGGCAAATGGCCCGTCTCGACAATCAAGCTGGTGGAGAAGTGACGGGCCTGCCGACGCCATCTTGTGGACGCCCCGCCACTGCTAGCCTCCATAAGGTCAGTCACCAAGATGCCTGCTAAAATGGCGATGCCAGAATGCCCAAGGTGGGCCGGTATCCGACCTATGGCATTCGGCATATGGGCTTGGCCGAGTGAAGATCAAAAAATTCGCGATCGATTGGCGAAGAGATCAGCTGGGTACCCCGGCCTCTCTGTTTCTGGCGCAAGAGGTACTTTATGTCTTTTGACCCGATGGCCGCTGCCGTCGATTGGCTGGATGCCTACCGCGCGGGCGATATCGAAACGCTACTCGAAATGTACGCCGAAGATGCCGTGATCTATTGCGATTGTAACCAATTGGCGATCTCCGGCAGAGAAAACCTGCGTGGCTACTGGGTTATCCATCTGCAGGAAAACCCAGCTGCCGAGCTGGATAATCTTCAGCCCTCGCACGGTGGCGCAATGATCTCGTACGTCAGCGGGGAAAACGTAGTGCAGGCGGTCTTGGACTTTAATGGCGCCGGGAAAATCAGGACACTGAGCTGCGGCCCGCGACAGCACGCCCAGTCCAGCTCCTGCCAAGGCGCGGTCTGCTAAGGGTCACGATCAGGTATCCTGGACTTGCCTGCTTGGTCCCTCATTTGCGCCAAAAGCGAACGCTCGGACTTATGATGGGGTGGACGCCCCGCCGACGGCATCGATGTGCCAAAGCGGAGGTGTTTAGCACCACTTAAGGGAGGCGTCCGTGTTGCAGGTTAGCGCAATCGGTCTGGATATCGCCAAACATGTTTTCCACGTTCATGGAGCGGACGGGAAAGGACGGGCAGTATTCAGCAAAACGGATCAGCCGAGGAAAGCTCTTGGATTTCTTCGCAGCTCAGCCGAGTTGATGTGGCAGAGCCCGACAGCTCACGCAGCTTGGCCATCAGGTTCGGCTGATCCCATCCGCTTATGTAAAACCGTTTGTAAAGCGGCAAAAGAACGACGCGATCGATGCCGAGGCGATCTGCGAAGCTGCGCAGCGGCCGAGCATGCGGTTCGTTGCCGCGAAGAGTGAGGGAGCAACAGGCTGCGGGTCTGGTGTTTCGAACCCGGGACCTGTTGGTGCGGCAGCGAACTCAGCTCATGAACGCGATCCGAGGACACCTCACGGAATATGGTGGATAGCGCCCAAGGGTCCATCGCATTTGGAGACGCTTGCCGACCTCATCGAGGGAGAAGCGATGGCCAGCTCCCTTCCCGAAGCGGCTCGTGTGATGCTAGCCCTTCTGGCGAGTTGAATGGCAAGATCGTGGATCTTGACAAGGAGATCGCGCGACGTGCTCGCGAGGACGAGGTATCGCGCAGCTGATGACCATTCCTGGCATCGGCCCGATCTCCGCCACTGCGATCGCCGCCCTAGCACCGCCGGCCGAGACCTTTGCCAAGGGCCGCGACTTTGCCGCCTGGTTGGTCTCACGCCTCTTCAAGATGGGAGAGCGAACGCTTACACGCTCTAAAAGGCACCGCAGCGCGATCCTTGCTCGCGGGGGAACTTCCGGACCTGCTTCACCGGTCGAGCCGAGTTGTCTCGGTGAAGAGCACATCAGATCAGAGCGTTTCCACAAGAAAGCACGAGTATGATCCCCGGAGCGCGCGCCCAGGCTCGCATGGTCCTGTTGGCAGCTCTGAGAACCGAGGGCCGAAGGATTTGAATTGCATCGCGGATAGTTGCGACGATTGGTTGGCGGCCCATCCGTCCGCGCAGTCGAGCAACGCGTAGTGCACGCACGATCGTTTCGGGATTGGGAAGCGCTCTCTTATCTTCCAAAAGGCTCCAGGTGAGACGCTTGAGATCAAATGTCTCCTGGTCAATTTGGGTGAACGATCCGGAAGCCGTGATGCTTGCGTGATCCGTCATGTCGTAAAAGATAAGACCATCGTCTATCGCCACCATGTCGCCGTGACAGGCCAGATCAACGAAGAACAGTTGGTCCACTCCCCAACTTATCGAGTGGTAGTTTCGCATCAGGCAGCCGGCTTTGACGACCTTGCCGTTGACCAGCAGTGTCGAAGGGACCATCCGCAGCAACCGGGTCTTCCCCGCCAAATAGAGATCCGCTAGGCACTGCTGACTTGAATAACAGTAAATCTCGCCTCCTCGTCGGTACCTTATGCCGTTGTCCTGAACGAGATGGCATGAGGAGGTCATAAATGCTGCGGCTGGGTAAGCCCTCGCAAGCTTCGCGAAAGTTGTGAGCGCTCCTGGCGCTAGCCAGTCGTCATCATGCAACAATTTGATCCAGGGGCCGCGGCACGTAAGCATCGCGTTGTTCGTGTTCTCGACCTGACCACGGCCTCTGCGATTTTCGATAACTCGGATGCGCGGCTCCTTGTGGGCATACTCGCACGAAATATGCCAACTCTCGCCCGCCGGCCCTTCGTCATCGCTTATAACCAATTCCCAATCGGAGAAGTCCTGCTGCAGCACGCTTTCGACCGCGCGGCGCAGCATGTCTGGACGGCGGAAGGTTGGTATCGCGACCGAAATGAATGGCCGGAAGTCCGAGCCTTGGGAGCTGCCGCGCCGCTTGGCCTGCAACCTGTCCATTCGGTAGCTCCTCACTAAGAAGCGATTGCTGAAGATCGTCCTCGCGTCCGATCGAAACTGATCGCAGTGAAAGTAGACCATCCTCGCGCTGAGTAAGCCGAGTTGGCCGGACGCTGGACACCGAGGGGCACATCGTCATCGTCCATTTGCATGACGGTGGCGCGGCCGCGATGTTTTGAAGCGGACCACACCGAGAAAACGCTTCACACATGTTAATGTCGATGCAACCAGCATAGGGAAAACCTGGCAAGGCTGGCTTTGGTTGGTGTCACTGGGCTTCGCGAATAGGTAAGAAGTTCAGTCCTTGCACCGGGAAAATCTGGCATGTCGTCTCGGCCGGGCGGAGTTGAGGCACTACGCTTTCGTCTCGCAAAAAGCGGCCCCACTCAGGGGGGCTGAGGTGGGGCCGTCACTACGCCGGGACAGCCAATGGGGATTAACTGGCCCATGGCCCAACGTGCACCGGGCTCGGGCGTTCTCGCGATATGGCATCCGATGTATGGGGGCGGTGCGAGCGGCTTGCATTGGAACTTGGAACTAATTCCAAGCACGTCGCACCGCCTCGTCCCAAAAAGCGGCCCCAACTCGCTGGCGGGCAAAGTTGGGGCAGAGAAAGCTGTTCGAAGGGCATGATGCTGGCCCAGCCCCCAGCATCAAGCTGCCCAGCTCCCAACATGCATCCGGCTAGGGCAGTCTGGCGATATGGCAATCGACGTATGGGGTGGCACGACTGGCCACCCTCCTGCTAGGTCCATCGGGAACGGCTCATGCGTTTGCGGCGTAAGAAGTTGTCCGGCGGCGGATTGTCCCTGAGCACCTGGGCGCCTTGTTCGCTACCTCGCGTGCGCGCTCGTTTGCTTCGGAGCCGCACTTCTCTGCGTAATAGATGTGATGCTACCGCGCTTGTCGGCCATGGCCACGCTCTCCAGCGGCACGGAGAGGACGCCGAACAAGTGTCACAGCAGCGAGCCGGACTACTCGGAAAGTCGGGATAAGTACGCAGCCTGAGATCGCTGATGCCGGCCAGCGACGGGCGTACTTGATAAGCTACAGAGGCGTTACCTGACGGAGCGCGCGCCATCGGGTCCTTCGAGCGACGCCCCCCTCGCGAGGGACGCGCGACGGCGACGTTTGTGTATATTTGTCATTTTGCATTTTGGATTTTGTTTCCTATCGAGTTGGTACATTGGCTGATGGCGCTGATGGCGTATGAGCCGGATCGAGACTGGTCTTTATCGCGGCGGTGATCGCCGGTCTGGCTGCCAAGTTCACGCTGCCGAGCTGAACGGAGCTGGACAAGAACGGAGAGGCCGTGGAAAAAGGCTCATTGAAAATCATGCTTATGAGCGGACTGCTGCTCGTGGCGACCGATGCCAGTGCCGTCGAAATGCCCTCGATGTTTCACGGTCGATGGTGCGGCGAGCGGCACCGGCTGAAGCACTGCACGAAGGACGAGGACGGCATCCACGTCACGGCGCGCGGCTTCCAGCATGAGGCGGGCGAGCTTGGGTGCCGCCTCATTGGGCTGTCGCCGCAGCGACCGACGCGGGGCGATGTCGAGTATCGCGCGACGTTCGTCTGCGGCGGTGAGAAGATGCAGCACGATCACCGTGAATACTACCGCATCGGGTTCTACGATGAGGACCGCAACGACGGTCTTTTCATGTTTGAGACCGACAGGACATTCAGGAAGGACAAATGATAACCGCGCCACGGGGGAGCTGGAGGCGGCGAAGGATCGGAAACGAACTGCCTAACATGAGGCAGTTGGCGAGACGGGGCGCGGCCAAATCCGCGAAGTTTGCATTTCAGCGGCTTGCCGTCGGCGAGTGAGCGCAGGTATGAAGCGCCTTCGCGCCCACAACTGCCATTGCCGCAGGGCAGATAAACGGCCGCTCTTCCAACAGGCTGACAAGGGCCGCTCGAACACGGGACGATCGTCTCAGTTGCGCGAAGCGCAAACCTGCCGCACCCATCGGACATCTCCGTTTGGCTCCCAGCAGCAGCGGTCTGATATTCAGCGCGAAAGGGCCGAGCTATTGCCAGTTCGGGTGTTCCCTAGATCAACGTGAAGGAACCCTTAGCTCCTGGGGGCGCGCGTTACCGCCAGAATGATCCGCGGCGATTGCCGTCGTGATAAGCCACGCGTCTTTGATTGGACCCGCGCACACCGGGGTTGTTCATGTGATCCGAGGCTATTGCTTGCTAGGGATATCGCCGCATGTGGAACTGGATGATGCTCGGGCTGGAAAGCAACCGCGTGATCGGCCTGCGCATGGCGAAGCTGATGCGCGGCGGCAAAGCCGCTCAACGTGAAGCCCAACTGATGGTGAGCGAGAAAATCTTTTCGGCGGCGCAGGCCGGTAAAAGCCTCATCGCTGGAGCATCCGGTGACAAGATTGTTGCGCAGTATCGAAGAAAGGTGGCAGCCAACGCCAAACGGCTCGGCCGCAAACAAACACGTCGCAAGCGAAAATCGCGCTGATTCTTCGGCAGGGCTTACTCGCGGGGGCGATCGGCTTACCGCATTTCTATAGTTCTTTGATCGCCAGAGCCGATATCTCTGCGGGGTCACCGACATCGGTTTGCGGTGATCTTCTTGGCGATCATTTCCGTTAGCGGGTCGTCGCGATCCTTCACGCAGAGCGCATGCAGCGCTTGCTCGTAAGCTGCGGTGATCGAGCTAATCTCTTCCGGCCTCATGCCAGAGTTTTGTAGTAGCCGGTAAATAGCCATGTCACTGCTCCTCGACTCGCAATGAGCAAGATGGCAACGGCCGCCATGTCATCCTCGTCTCGCTCAGGCAGCGAAAGCATCGCGTACATGCTGGCGAAGGAAGGTGTCGGGCGCTGGCGTCTTTAGTATTTCCCGAGAGTTTGCCACTGTCTCACGCGTACGCGCGCAGATTTCCATGATCTCGGAAGAGCCAGCTCTGATAGTGCTGATATCGCTGTGTGCCAGCATCCGATCCCCCTCATTGTGCAGGCGGGAGCGCAATCGGTCTCTCAACCACCGACGCCTACGGGCGGTGCCTCGGCCGGTGAGGCGAATAACAATAGGACCGAACCGAGTAGGTTCCTAGAAGAAAGATCAGTCTGTTTTACCGAATTGTGCGGACGGGGATTGTGCCTCGCAACGCCCACGCGGATTTACCTATGACAACAAATTTGGTCTTGCAGGACCTGAGCAAGTCCGATGCGCGTTGTGAGCGCAGCAGCGCGGAAGTGCCGGGCAACGAAGCCCACGAAGCCAAGGGTGGCCGCCATGGTCGAGGTCCCTGCAACCCACTTCGCCTCTGACCATTCCACAGACCCAGAGCAATGCCGAGCGATCCGCAAGGAGATTGGCGAGCGGCTTCGTGGCGCCCTCGCGGAAGATGCAGAGCCGCTACCGTTGCGACTGGAAGGCTTGGTCGAGCGGCTTGCCGAGTTGGACGGCGGCGAGCCCTCAATCGCTTCTAACGGCGGGGACGCGTCTGCATCCCGGCCAGTCCGGAAGCATCTGAGGCGTCTAGTGGCCTTTTGGCGGTTCCCATAGGCCGCCAAACCGGATGCGGGTTCAGAACTGAACCTGCAAGCGCCGATATGCCGGATGCTTCGCGTTCTTCACCCACTCAAAGGGTACTAGGCGAACGGCTCAGGCTGAACGGCGGGAATTTCCATGCGGATGGTGCTTGAAGAAGAGATCAAGCTTCACAGGTTCACCGGTATCTCGCCAGAATAATTTTTTGGCCATGCTTCCTGCCACCGCCAGGCGATGGTGGCCTCCGAGCAGAATATGATCATCCGTTGCTATGGCGATGACCTCGCCAGTTTCATCAACGATGACTTTCATGCGGCGCCTCCAATGCAGCGCGCGTCCGTTAGCGCAGCGCGATGATACGCAAAAAGTAAACCTTATGTCGGTCTCCGCGTTCCAACCCTGAAGATCACGGCTTGCGTAAGCCACTCCGCGCCGAAGTTCTGTGCGAGTTGGTACAAAACGAAAGCGCGACATCAAAAACTGCAAAAATCCTCCCACGGCGCGGTCGCGCGTACCCCGCAAAGGGAGCGATCCTTTTGGGGACTCGGCCGCGCGGAGGGGGGCACTTTCGACGGTCCAGCTCCGTTCTCTTTGGAGCGCGATCGTGCTCCGCCCACGCTGGCGCGCGTCGCGTCATCGCGCATCGAGCGCGGCATCGTCATCGACCCGCGTCACGATCTTGGGCAAATCCGTCACAGCGAATGATTTGGATCTGCGTCACATGGCGGCAGGCGGCGCGCACCGGGATCTGACGGCATTGCGTCGTCACTGACGATGCGTTCGCTTGTGACGCACTGCGGGCTTTCCGCCTTTTCCGGCATAGTACGGATTGACCACGCAGGATGCCGCGCGGCCCGATGCGGAGGCCTGACACTGGGCCATATTGGTGTAGGCGCACTCGAAATAGTAATCCATGAAGCCGCCCGTATAGATTTGGAGGCAGATCGGGTAGGCGGGATCGTAGGTCTGCGCTTGCGCGGATGTGGCGGTGGAGACTGCGCCGCTCACGAGAATCGCAAGGACTGGAAGGCGCATCGGAACACTCCTCAATCAGGCCAGGACGTTAGCTGTCCTCGCGGAAGAGGTGACACCGTTTCGATCTCAGGCGCAAATCCCGCACGCTCGTTTCGAATGTCACATCTGCACTTCCTAGGCAGGGATAGCGGCAATAAAGCGCATGAGCTGGGCGAATGTCTCGCCCGCGAACCGGCCTGTCGGAGGGCCGGTCCCAAAGGACCAGAAACCGAATAGGGAGCTCCTGGCGCGTGTTCGCGATGCTCGACGATCTTTCATGCCACACCATTCTCAATTGTGCGAGGGCGTGCCGAAAGGGCTCAATCCCGGAGAAGCGATTTCAGCCCTGCGGCTCAAGATGGTCGAGCGGAAGTTCTGATCACTGGGCTCCAGCAAGAGGAACCACGGCAACGGCCTGTGCTTATCACCTCATTGGAGGCGCCTGATGGGAAAAAACAATTCGCCGCGTTTCGAAGCGTCGGTGGTCCGGGCAACATCGAGGGCAATGTGGTGCGTATCGGATGCCACTGCCGGATGACGCGACACCAGTACGCATCCATGCCCTTCGGCCGACAACCTGGCCTGGAATGCCAGCCCGATCAGTCCCGTACCCCCGATGAGAAGGATGCGCATAGACTGGTCCTTCGTTCATCTCCGGGTATCGGAAAACGGCTGGTCCGAGATGTCCCCGAATAAAGCGACTCTATTAGGATCGTTCCTGGCGGAGGAACTGATGAGGTCCTGCAGCAGCGTCTGGTAGCTGGCTGGCACCTTGCCTTCGAGGCGCTCGCCAACCGCAGGCGTACCCGGCGTCGACGGCGGAAATGATTTGCTGCCCGTTAAGTCCTTGCGCGAACGTCCTCGCGTCATAGCGGCAGCCAGCCGTGGCAGGCCAGGGCGCGTACAAGAAGCGGGCCTGGGCTCATCAGCTAGCCATCGCGATAGCTCCCTGCTCCGAAGCGGCCGCCACCTGGGCCCCGTCCGCAAGCCTCGCCAACACGAGGAACGTTCACCGCTGCATCAGATTGGTTCGCAGACCATCCGCCCAGGAGCGACCCCACATCCCTGCGACCGGGCGAGCAGGGTAGGGGGCTTCGATCGAAGGAAGCTGATCCGGAGGACGATGTGGCGGGGCTGGCGAAAGAACAAAGACAGCCGTTTTTGAGAGACCGTCGATTCGTCTCTTACTTCTGGATACTTCTGTGAGCGTACTCGACTTTATTCTCGGCAGACGGTTAGCCAATCGCGAGTTCAACGAGCGGAAAATCGGGGCGTTCGAAGGGCTGCCAGCGATGGGACTGGACGGGCTCGGCTCGTCCGCATACGGACCCGAAGCCGCGCTCTCGATCCTGATTCCACTGGGAGCAGGTGCGACATCCTACCTTGGCTGGGTCATGTTGCCGATAGTGGCCCTTTTGGCCATTCTTTTTGCGTCATACTGGCAGACCATCCGCGCCTATCCCAGTAACGGGGGCGCGTACATCGTCGCGAGAGACAATCTCGGTACGAACGCCAGTCTCCTGGCCGCCGCTGCGCTGATGGTGGATTATGTCCTTAACGTCTCGGTTGGGATTGCCGCGGGCGTGGGCGCCTTGGTATCCGCCGCGCCAGCGCTGCATCCGTACATCCTTCCTCTTTGTTTGTCGATCCTCGCCATAGTCACCTTGGTCAACCTGCGCGGCACCTTGGATGCCGGCCGCGTGTTCGCGCTCCCAACCTACCTCTTCGTTGTGAGCTTCGGCTTCGTTCTTATTCTAGGTGTCTATCGCGGATTCGCATCCGGCGGTCATCCACAAGCGCTCGTGCCGCCGCCAGCAATGGGGGAGGCCACCGAGGCGGCGACGCTGTGGTTGCTCTTGCGTGCATTCGCCAGCGGCTGCACCGCCATGACTGGCGTCGAAGCCGTCTCTAACGGCATGACGGCCTTTCGAGAGCCTGCGGTGAAATACGGGCATCGAACCTTGACTGCTGTCGTCGTTATTCTGGGTGTGCTGCTGCTTGGGATCGCGTTTCTCGCCCGCACCTACGGGATCGGTGCGATGTCTCAGGAACATGATGGATATCGCAGCGTCCTGTCCCAGATCTCAGCCGCGGTCGTGGGGGAAGGCGTTCTCTATTACACGACGATCGGGTCGCTGCTCTGCGTGCTGGCCTTTTCGGCCAACACCAGCTTCGTGGATTTCCCTCGCCTGTGCCGGGTTGTCGCTGAAGACGGTTTTCTGCCGAAATCATTCGCCATCGCAGGCCGCCGTCTGGTCTTCGATGTCGGGATCCTCTACCTGGCCGTGACGTCCGGAATTCTGTTGATTGCATTCGGAGGGATTACGGACAGGTTGATCCCGCTCTTCGCCATCGGCGCTTTCCTGACGTTCACGATCTCCCAAGTCGGAATGGTTTGGCACTGGCGCAGGACCGTAGCGGCCGGACATTCAAACAGCGAAAACAAGGCCCATCTTGCCCTGAACATGGCGGGCGCGCTCACGACCAGCCTAGCTTTGATCGTCATCGTGGCTGCTAAATTTCTGGAGGGGGCCTGGATTACAATTCTGGTGCTTCCGATCGTCATCGTTCTGCTCAAGGGTATACGAAGCTATTACGATAAGCTTTTCGACGAGCTTCGTGCTGCAGCGCCCATTGAGCTAAGCAAGTTGAGCGCACCGATCGCCATGGTCGCGTTCGAGAGCTGGACCAAGCTCAGCGAAAACGCCCTCATGTTCGCCATGAGCATCTCGCCGGACGTAACAGCGATCCATCTTCTGAAGCTGTCTGGACCGGATCAGGAAGAAGAGCGGCGGAGACTGGAGGAGCGCTGGCGGACTCAACTGGAAGAGCCTTTGAGCCGAGCGGGGATGTCGCGGCCCCGACTCGTCATACTGCAATCCCAGTATCGAAACCTGCAGATCCCCATGGTCAAGTTGATCAACGAGACCAAAACCCAACATCCGGGCAAGCGCATTGCAGTCTTGATACCAGACGTGGTGAAGGATCGATGGTACCAGCACCTTCTGCATACGCATCGGGCGGCCCGTCTGCGCTCACGACTGCTCCGACTCGGGGATGAAGAGCTGACGGTGATCAATGTGCCGCTTCGCATGAAGCATGCAGCGAAGCATGATCACCCGGAGTAATGCGTCACGGCCGCAACGAGATGCGCCTGATGCTCGCGGCCTAACAAGCAGAAGTGGCGGCGGCCCGAAAGACGCTGCCGTAGACGCGTTGTTCAGGGGGCGTCCAACTGGTGCGACCCAGTACGTCTGCGGCGACCAGGATTGACCTCGGTCGGCTTGAAAGTCGGCCCAAGCCTGCTCGAACGAGCTTGCGGACGTACGAGCCAACGCTCCCAAAAGCCTGGACCGTTCGCAGATGCCTAGGCGCAACAAGAGGCGGCTGATCTTGGCGGACCTGTTTATGCAATGAAACGACCCCAGGCCTGGACGTTGGCCCAGGGCTGGGGCCGCTCGGGCTATCCGTTGGAGAGCCTCATGCGTCGGAAACGCATGCAGAGCCAGGTCTCGCCTTGGACCATCGTTCCTATGGTCGGATTCACCAGCTCGTCCCGTCGGCAGCGCGCCCCAGCCAAGCGGCCCTGTCGCGATCAGTTACCCAGCTGGTCTGGCGGCTGGGAAACTCCGCACCGGTTGCATCGATCAGCAGGCGAGACATCAAACGGCAACGGGATCGCGATCCTTGATGAAAAGGTCAAGAGCCGAGCCGAGCTGATGTCCGGCAACGTTTAGCTTCGAGAGCGTATTAGCGATCATTGCGGCGATTCAAAATAGAAGAGCCGTGTGGCAGAGCGAAATCGCTGCTTCTTGGACCCGCCGAGCCTCGGAACGGACCCCAAGCCCATCTCCGGGGCTGGTAGGAGACGAGCCGGGGCTGCCACGCACGCTACTCGACGCACGCGCTCGCAGTCGGGCTGAGATTTTTCTTCGTACGGACGAAATGACAAATAGCGCAGATTAAGTTCGAACACCGGCTCAAACGGAGACGGCGCCGGTCAGCCCCGGGGCCTCCCGGCAGGCATTTAAGCCAGCCCGTGTGAGGGGCCAAACGAGCAGGAAAATCTTCAACGCCGCCCGTTGTTGCTCAACACGTTGGAGGCTAGCCTCTGCCTTGCGTCAGCAAGCGAGCCTTACGTCTGGGTGTCCAACGGGTCAGGATTGAAGCATCGAGAGAAGTCGTTGCCGGTTTGATTGCGAATGTGCTGGTCCTTTTGCAGCATCATCTCAATCCCGGAATCTGGGCGACTTTCTACCGGGTCGAATGGACACCGCTCCGAAATGCGCCGTATTCATCGTCCGCTTTAAGATCGGCCGACCGATCTGATTGCGGACATCGCGCTACTCTTGGCCGCGCCCGGCCCACTCTCGACGGTGGGGCAAATAGCCTCATGGCCACGACAGCGATGGCGCATCTTTCTGCTATGGGCGCTCATTTCCTCATAACATTGGCGCTTAGGCCATAGCCATGGGCGATGATCCGGCTTCATCGAGCGAGGAACGTTCACCTGGAGACCGAGTTTCAAGCGAAGTTCAACAGGAGACTGCAACAATGAAGATTGCAAAGATTGCCTTGGCTGCGGCACTGGTCTTCGGCTCGATCGCGGCAGCGTCCGCTCAAGGCGCAGGCGGAGGCGGTGCGGGTGGTGGCGCTGGCGGCGGAGCGGGTGCGGGAGGTGGGGCGGGCGGAGGTTCCGGCTCCGGCGGAGGTGGCGGCGATTCTCCGGCGGCTACCACCGGCCAGGGCGCCTCGAGCAGCCCAACGTCCGCGAACCCCTCGGCGACGATGAACGACACCAAGTCGAAGGGGCGTGACACTAAGAAGTAAGAACAGCCCGTCGGCGCAGGTTCGCCGGCCGGCTTTTTCCGGAGATGGCAAATGCATCGTGGGGATCAACAGATGACCAAGGACCGCTAAGGGCGGACGATTTCCCCATTTAGACTGACGAAGAAAAGCTCAAAACGCGTGACGGCGGGCCGATCGCCTCCAGGCCTATGGCCAAGGAATGACGGTGGCCTGTCTGGAATCGCTGGCCTTGCGCGAGTGTTTGGCTGTTTGGCAAATGGAACGCAAGGAATTGCTCACCGCTTCTTCCAGATAGCTAGTCGGTTCATTGAAGCTCCCTGGCAAATCGTCGTTGGCAGTGATTTGCAAAACCCGCGCGTCGAGGGCAAGCGGACGGCGCAGGTGCGCTTTGTCAACTGGTACATAGCGAAATTTTACCGAGCGACCTGGCCCAGCTTGGGGCTGCGATCGGTCGGGAGTTTCCTCACATGCACTAGCAGCCGTTGCAGCAAAGCCAGATGCGGAACTCATTTCAGAGCCCGATTCGCTTCTCCATCAGGTGCACGGTGCTGGATATGCGCTCGCCGTTGTACGGACGCACCTCACCCGTTTCGTGAAATCCCATGGTACGCCAGAAACCCATAACCGGATTGGTCGCAACGATTGCCAGCCTCAGTTTAGAGGCACCAAGGCGGTTGCGAGCGAACCGTTCGAGGGCTCGCAACGCAGCCCGTCCGATGTCTCGGCGTTGATGCGTCTCTATGATGGGAGGAGCCAAATGAATGATGTCGACGCTTCGGGATAACCGCGGATCACGTCGACAAGGCCCACATCTTCAGCTTTCAGCCGAACCACGAAAGTATATTTCGACTCTCGGCCGTATCCGCTGGAAGTGGCGGTGAGAAAGTGATGAGCTCCGCCTATCATTTTAGGTACAGCATCCAACTTTCATTGAATAATCTTTCAGCCCCTCCAAGAGACGATCGACAACGACCTCATCATCAACTCCTACGGGCTGCAGCGCAACAGTGACGACCTGCCTTGTTTTATTGCGGCGCATGTGAAAGCCTATCAACAATGCACGTGCATAGTACCCGACCTTTTCGCTGCTTCCCTAATTGGTCAATTGCTGGTCTCCATCTACGTGGCGGATCCTGAAAGATGCTAGGTGCTTTTGGATCACCCGGCACTAAGCAGGCGCCTACACACCTCAAAGGGTGGTATCAGCCGTTTGGCCGTCTGTCCGGCCCTGAGCGACAAACTCGCGGAGCAAGGGCGACGGATTGCTTTTCTTCCAAGATAAGACATCAGCGAGAAGTTCAAGTCGGCGACTTGACGTAGGACTATTTCCTTCGGGTATTGCCAACGTGTTGCATCGCTAACCAAAGCCACCCCAAGGCGACACGACACCAAGCCCAGCAGGGTGGCGCGCACGGCGGTGCCTTGTTCCTCAGGAGGTCTTTGAGTGCGAGCCGGGATGTGCAAGCCGCGGGAAAAGGCTGAATAGACCACCCTCGCTTTTTTCGAGCTCCAGAACCGGGGAAAAAACCGAGACGAAATTCGCAAGTTCTTTCAGTGCCGCGCGGCAATCAGGGTGACAGTGCTTCCCACCCAGATTGTCGCGCTATACTTTCAGGATGATCTGGGATCGAGTCGTTCTCAAAGCGAAATCGAGTCGTTCTAAAAGCGGAAACCGAGTCGTTCTCAAAGTGTCCGCACACCACCACCACCACCACCAGCTGGTGGTGGGCGCCACCGGATTCGAACCGATACCGAGACCGTTATGAGCGGCCGGCTGCAACTATTGAGCCACAGGCGTGGGAGACATCAGTCGCGGATGGTGCACCTTGGATGCGGAGCCGACGTTCGATTTAGCGGTACTTCCAATGCCACGCACAACCCGCTGGCCGACCTTGAGTACGTCATTCTCAAACGCGTTCGGCGAGCCAGTCGGCTAAGCGGGCCGTGAAGGCAGCGAGGTCATCGTTTCGAGGTGCGCCGTTCGCGTTGCTAGCATAGCGAACAAGCTCTTGTGCAGCCGATCCTCGGGTTCGAAATTTTGCGCGAGCCTTCGGATGGTTTCGGCAAATCGCATGCGATGTGTCGCCGCCTTGTCGACGTCTCCGCACCTGGCAAAGATCTCGGCGGCCGTGCGGTACACCCGCCAGGAAGCAATCGGGAAGTCGGCACTGTCGACGATCTCGAGTGCGCGGGACAGGTGCAACTGAGCATCCGCTGAATCGCCGAGGGCAAGCGCAGTACGTGCGAGCAGTGCGTGGGCCTGGGCCAGGTGATTAAGATCTGGAGCGGTAGCCACATAGTCGTGGAGCTGCCGTGCACAGCTCTGAGCCTGCGTAAAGTCCTCAACCTGCAAGTAATATTCGCCGAGGCAATGATACACCTGCGTCGCGGCGGTAAATTCGATGTCGATGCCTTCTTCATGCCGGCGGCGCTCAATATCGTCAAATTGCCTGCGAGCTCCCGCCGAATCGTTCAGGCCGACATAGGCTTTCGCGAGGACCGCCCGTTTGTGGAAGTATGTCGACTGATCACCGACCAGCAGACTGTCGTCAACGCTCTCGCAGAGCTCCCGAGCTCCGTCAAAGTCCATCGCTTCGACGTGCAACCAAGCAAGCGTCAGCCGGCACAAGGCGCTGCTGGGGCCGTTCGCGTTTCTGACGGCCAGTTCGAGGCCGGCCGTGATCTCACGTCGCAATTCGCGCCATTCGCCCAGATGGATGAGCGCGATTGATTCAAGAACGCTGAACAGAACGAAAGTGTAAACGTCGCCAGCCAACCGCGCCAACCGTTTTCCTTCCGTGGCGGCGCGGCGGCACTCCTGGTACCGTGACCTCCAACAGTCAACGATACCGGATATTCCATTACGCCTGATCAAGATGCCATAATTGGTGGCGTTCGCGCTCAGCTCGATCGCCCTGTCGCAGAGGGCGGCATTCTGTTTGCGCCAGCCGTTGAGGAACAGGTTGACGCTCGCGCTGCTGCCCTGAACGAGGGCTTTGAAGGTGTCGTCCGCGAGCGCCTGGCTTCGCGACAGGACATCTTCAGCAGCGTCAAGGCAGGCGCGGCGATCCACCCGTAAGCAGAGGCTACTTACGGCCGTGAGGCCGTTGAGCTGCTGCTTGATGTCGCTCGCTTGTTCGGCGCACGCGATCATGTCGCGGAGATCACGAATGGAGCCTGCGAGGTCTCCGCACGAGCGAAGAGCCCAGCTGCGCTCGCGCAGAAGCGCGATGCGGATAGAGAATTTGTCGGCGGCATCGAAACGATCGAGTATGCCAAGCGCGCGGCTGAGATAGCTCGCGGCCTCTGCGTGGCCAAGGCGCTTGGTCGAGCTCTTTGCCGCCTCCCGGAGGTAGCGCAACGCGCTCGGAAAGTCGCGTCCCTGCTCGAAGTGAAGTGCGAGCGCGGGAGCTATATCGCCGGTGCGGCCGGCATAAGCCTCCTCGAGCCTCTTGCCCAGGCGCTTGTGCGTTTGCGCGCGGGGCCCGGGGGGCAGAGATTGGTAAATGACGTTCTGATAGAGAATGTGACGGAAGGTGTAGGAGCCCGAATATGTTCCGTCGGGCCACTCGGAAACACCCGAACGAACGAGGATTTGATGCTTCCGGATCGTTGCTTCGATGTTCCTTTCAACGTCGAGCGCATCTTCGGACAGGCCGGTGGCAATGAGGGCCGCGGAAAACTCCTCGCCGGCAACGCTGGCGACATCGAGGAGACGCCGCTCGTTATCGGTGAGGCGATCGAGCTCGTGGCCGATCATGTTCAGGAGGCTGTCCGGAACGCGATCTTGAGTAAATGCCGCCTGCGAGGACAGGCGCCATCCGTCGTCCATTTCGACGATCGACTGCTGGTCGATTAAGTGTTTGAGCAGCGAGGCAACAAATAGGGGATGCCCCAGCGTTCGCTCGAATACGGGCTTTGACAGGCTGGAGGCAAGTTCCTCGTCACCGAAGCGCAATGCCAAGTAATGCTCGACCTCCGAACGCGACAATCGATCGAGGCGCAATTCGCTGCAGTATCCGTGAATCTCGAGATCCCGGTGCAGGCGGGGGATGGGATGCCCGCCGGCGAAACTGTCGGCCGGGCGGTAGGAGCAGAGGACCAGCACGCGCGCGCTACCGTTCCCGCGCGCGAAGCGGGACAGCAAGTCGAGCGTCGCGAAGTCGCTCCAATGCAGATCTTCGAGAACAAGGACCCAGGGGCGGTCGGTGCTCAGCGCTTCAAGAAGATCGCAAAATTCGCGCAGCATCCGCTCGCGCGTCGCGCCGAACACTGCATCCTGGAAAGTCGCGCGTTCCGTTGCGTCGATGACGCCCGGCAATTGCAGTATCCAGGTAAGGGCGTGCACGCGAATTGCCGAAATCAATTCCGGACTGTTTGCGCGACAACGGTTCACCAGTGCATCGATCAGCGGAAGAAAGACTTCGTCCGTCCCGAATCGTTCAGTGCAGCGCCCATAGAGCTGATCGAAGCCCTGTTCCGTCAACTGCTCGACCGCTCTGGCTATGAAGGCCGTCTTGCCAATCCCGGCTTCTCCCGTGACAAAAACCATCTGCCGTTTGCCGGACAAGACGTGGCGCGTCACCTGGTCGATCATCGCGAAGGCGGCTGTCCGGCCGACCACCAGGGTGGAGGTTTCAGTCCTCAGAGGTACGACCGCGTTCTCGACCTCCCTTTGTGCTTCCCTCACCGTACCAATGAAGCGGACGCCTTTGCGCGGTAAGGTCTTGATCAGCCGTTGCGCCTCGCCGGAATCGCCTATTCCCGTACGGACTGCGTTGATGCGGGTGGTGAGCGCAGACTCCGAGACGATGCGTCCGCCCCAAATTGCGCTGATCAAATCGTCCTTGGTCACCACCCGGGCGCGGTTGCGGATCAGATATTCGAGGAGGTCGAAAACCTGGGGCTGCAACGGCACCGGATGTCCGTCACGGCGCAACTCCCGCTGATCGGTGTCGAGGACGAAATCGTCAAATAGATACAGCAAAACAATGCCTTCGGGGTGCGCGCGAGGCGGATATTCAACCGGTACACCGGCCCGAAATCAAGCGCGGCGTTCAAAATCGAGAAAACGATAAGAACAAATTAAGCCCGCGTTAAAGCGTGGCGTGGCCGCCCGCTCGATACTTCCGGCCGTATTCAGGAAGGTGTTCGTGTCATGCGCTTGGAAGAAAAGGCTCGGCGTCTCACGCGTGTGTTCTACGGGCTGCTGCTCCACAGGATATTCCAGTCGATCGCGGCATCCTCCGGACCCCTATTCAACGGCAGAGCTTCGACCCGAAGCGATGCGTTATTTTCAGCGAGCCCTTTTGCCGCCTCCTCGAGGTCTTCTCGACAAGATGGCTGGTCGAGGCGACTCCTTCAGGCGCTCCACCATTCGCGACGGCTACAGGCAGAGCGCACGCTTCGACAGTATCGTCAGCTGGTCCAGTTTGCCTCTCCGCCAGATGTTGGAGGACACGACAATGTCGCTCAGTGAACACTCGACCGAGCGCAACTTTCGGATTCCGGCACCGAGCGAGACGGCGCTGCTGGCAACGATCGCCATCTGCTTTCTCGTTCTGCACATCCTTGCAGCCACCATGTCGACGCCGGCCCGCCAGACCGATGCCGGGACAGTGCCCGAGCTGCCCGGACTGTCGTCCGGGGACTAATCGCCAAATCATCATTCCAAGTGATCATTCCAAGTCGTCATTCCAGGATGCGACCGGCCAAAAGGGTTAGCTCATGGGCGACGTTGCGTCGTTCTGCCTGCTCAGTGTCGCTGCGTTCTGCGGCGCTTTAGTCTCGGGCCTTGTGGGCTTTGCCTTCTCGGCTGTGGCCGGCGCGATTCTCCTTCACGTCCTCCCACCGCTGGAGGCGGTGCCGCTGATGATGGCCTGCAGCATCACCGTGCAAGCCGTCGGTCTTTGGGCCCTAAGAAAAAGCATCCGCTGGAAACAGAGTTCGGGACTGGTCGTCGGCGGATTGCTTGGCGTTCCGATCGCCGTGTGGCTGCTGCAAGCTGCGGACGCGCGGATCTTCAGGGAGAGCTTTGGTTTTGTCGTTGCCTGCTATGCGGCCTACACGCTGTTCAGGCCGGTGCTTTCTCATCGCTTGCAGATGAATGCGGCGCGTAATGCATTGATCGGCTTCGGCGGAGGGTTTGTCGGCGGGTTGACGGCAATGCCGGGTGCAATACCGACCATATGGTGTGACATCCACGGGGTGCCAAAAACCGAGCAGCGCGGAATGGTTCAACCCTTCATCGCCGCCATGCAGATATTCGCACTTGTTCTCATGCTGATCCGAGGAGATCTGTCGACAAAGGTCCTGATCGACTTCGCAGTCAGCATCCCCGCACTCCTCGCCGGAACAGCGCTCGGGATTCTCATTTTTCGCTGCGTCGATGACGCGCTGTTCCGGCGAATTATTCTCAGCATCTTGCTGGTTTCGGGACTGTTGCTGGTGTTGTAGAGCGGTCACGAGATACCGGGCTTCTCCACCCCGCCATAAAGGGATGCGGGACCATGCTGCATGGCCACCGCCAGATGCGATCGCACGCCGGGTTAGTGCGGCCCGCGCAGCGTCGACCAGGCGATCATCACGCCGACCGAAAGCACGATCGCCAGCAGCACCGAGCGGTGTTGGCTGCTCCATTCCGTGCCGGTCTTCTGCACGTGACCGCAATAGGGGCAGACCGTCGCGCCCGACGGAATTTCGCGCTCGCAGAAGTCACAGGAGGTCAGCATGATGTTGCGAACGCGGCCGCCTATGCGCTTGTTCCGGCGGGAACACGTGGTGATCAGGGCGCGGGCCCGCAGCTCCCGTCGTCACCCCGGCTTCCAGCTTCGTCACGCAAGGAGACCTCTTCGCAGCATAAATCGCTTTCTGAAATGTCTCGCGACGAGCTTGCTGCCTTCATTGCGGGCAATCAGGCCGAGATTGACAAGATTGACGCCGAGTTGGCAGCACGTGCAAGTCGCAAGGCCGGACGTCGTCGAGGAGTTCGCACGGTACGGCGTGCGATTGAGTGGAAGGTCGGGGTAGACGGACTGGCCGTTACCGGGAACGTCCGTGAGCTTTTGATGAAGCGGATCAGGCAAGCCGAATTGGCCTTGAAGATCAGCGACTGGTTGGCTGTGCTCCGCCCCCTCGGTCGCGCTTGGTGCGATCAAACGAGAGCGAGATGTATCGTGAAGCGATTGACCGAATATTTGGAGAGAGCGGTCAAGTTTGAAGAACTGGCCGCAAGTGAACCGGAGCCCGCATTGAGAGCGCAACTACTGCAATAGGCCGGCTCGTATCGGAAACTGGCCGCCAAGCGCGCGGAGGATTACGGACTGCCGGCGTCCAGCTCGCCAGAAATCCGCAGCGTCGACTTTGCGACGACCAACGGCGGCGCACCCAAGAGCCGCTGACCGCGCAATCATCTTGTCAGCAGATCTTCTCCGTCGTCAGTAGCCTCACATAGGTGCCGCTTTCGTGCAGCTTGAGCCAGCGGCGCGCGGCGCAAGCTTGAGGCCGGCACCGAATCGCTGCCGCGGCCATGCGGCTGCGGCATTGAGCGCCGTGATCGCCTGCTCCAGTGCGCGGTTGGCGTCGATGTACAGACTCAAGAGGTGGCTGAGGGGTGAGCGTGCTCGGCCTCCACGGCGCGGAGCAGGGCGGCAAGGCTGGGATACTCCACTCCATTGCGAGCATAGCGATTGACGCGCTCGACGTAGTGGGCCGATCCGTCGGGCTTGCCGCGCCAGCTGAACAGCAGCACGGCGCTGTTGTGCTGGCGCCGAACGTGGCCGGCGCCATTACCGAACGATTTGGTCATGGCGTGGTGCTTCATGGCCGCGCCTCCAGCTTAACCAGCTCCGACTCGTCCATTCCCGGATAAGCCTCCGGAACGAAGACGTTCCTATTGTAGGCGAGGAGAGATTCGGCGGGGATGAGCAGCTTCACGCCTCTTGGTTTTCAGGCGGGTTGGATTAGGCTGACAGCTGCACAGGTCGGGAGCGTTCCATCGGCAGAGGGCTCACTGTCCAGCGTGGCAGGCTGCCCCGGCGTCGGGGAGCGCGTGCTCCGGGCTGCGCAGTACGTCCGCATGTCGACGGATCGGCAGCAATATTCGATCGCAAGCCAGATGGCTGTCATCGCCGGCTACGCAGCCGAGCATCGGCTCACGATCGTGCGCACATATATCGACGAGGGCATCAGCGGATGAGGATCAACAACCGACGGGGGCTGATCGGTTTAATCCATGACGTTCAATCGGGTGCCGCCGATTTCGGGACTGTGTTGGTGCGGGACGTCAGTCGCTGGGGTCGATTTCAGGACACAGACGAGAACGCATATTACGAATTCATCTGCAAGCTGGGTGGTGTGAAGGTGCTCTATTGCGCCGAGGTGTTCGAGAACGACGGAAGCCCGATATCGGGCCTCTGGAAAAACATGAAGCGCCTGATGGCAGCGGAGGACAGCCGGAATCAGTCGGCAAAAATTTTTGCGGGGCAGAGCAGGATCGCCGGGCTTGGCTATTGGGTGGGCGGTCGGCCCGGTTTCGCGCTACGCAGAGAGCTGACCGACGCAAGGGGATCTCTCGAATATGACCAGCAAAAGGGGTTGCAGACTGACAGGGTCTTGCTGCGGGCCGTGCCACCCGATGAAACCGCGATCCTGCGATGGATATTCGAAAGCTCGTCGCCGGGAACGAAAACCGCCATCGCCCGCGAGCTGAACGTGAGAGGCGTTGTCAACCATCGCGGCGTTCCGTGGAATGTTCAGATGATTGGTCGTATCTTCGCAACGAGAATTACACCGGCAACACGGTCTACTGCCGGACATCGAACTACTTGCGAGGGCGCCGTGTCATCAACGCCAAGGCCAAGTGGATAGGAGGGGTTGACGTACTTAAGCAGATTGTGCCGCGGAATATCTTTGACGCCGCTTAACGAATTATTGAGCGGCGAAAACGGCAAGCCCCGTGTTGCGCCGCGCAGCGGCGGCCACGAACGACGGCGACATACGGTCACTTTTAGACATCTGGCTCTTCCTTGAGCTGGCGCTCCGTGGCGATTCGGCCGCGCATGGCCGGTCGACGTGTTCGCTCGCAGCTCGTTGAGCTGCCGCTCGCGGGAGCCGTTCGCTCAGCCGACAAGTGGGAGTGCACCAAGCATCCGGCGGACGTTGCAGGAAGAGTCCATCGACGCACGCGACCGTTGCCTGGCGTCGACCCGAATACTGTCGAGGCCCAGCTCACGGGTGGCGGTTGGTTTTCTGAATGGGTCGCCACGTGACGGGCGATCGTGGAAGGTCTCCGAACTCGGACGAGGCGTAGTCCCGGCCTTCCGGGGTGATGATATGAACGTCGTAGCAGCCTATCTTAGCAAGCTCCTTGGCTTTCGTGAGGGCCGCTTCGGCGGTCTTCCTCCGGTGCGCCAGCCCGCCGTGCTTGCACATGCCTTTGACGGTGAAGCTCATTTCTTCTTCTTCTTTTTGTTCTTTTTCATCGTATCTGCCTGGGCTCGGAATGCCTCGGCCAAAGTCTTCATCTGATTTGCCACAAAGGCATCAGCAGCGCGTGCGGCTGCCTTTTCGGCCACCTCAGCCTGCTTGCGGATGTCCTTTACAGCTCCCATGGGAGCTTAATTTGGAGGCCACAGTGTTGTTCCCCTTTATAGTCTCAGTTCCTGGCCGCAAGCTTCGTTTACGGTCCCGCATCCTTCGCGGGACTCATCCGCGAAGAGAAGGGGACGGTGAATGTAACCGTGCTTGATGATTTTCGTGCGATACGTCGGGGCCTTTTGCTGTAGTCGCGGCTGGATCAAGCTCAATCATTCGATCTGCTCTATCAGCGGCAGTGCGACCCGAGGCAGGCGATTTCCGGGCGCGCTAATGTCCGCGGCCTCGGTGTTCCGTAGAAACGTCGAGGCCGCTCCGCTTGCGTGTTCCCAGGCCGCGGCTCCTCGCCCGAAAGGAGCAGCGGCGCCTAGAACCCAGCGTAATAGTCGTTCACCACTCTCGCCCGTCCCGGGTCGTCCCAATTCCACTCGTTATCATTGCCGTAGTGGGGCGCGCCCTGCAGCCTGTCGGCACTTAGGTTGGTCCGGTACCCGCCCAGGTTCGTGTCGTACTTCAGGGACTGCCATGGTAGCGGATAGTGGTCGTCGCCGATGCCTAAGAAGCCGCCGAAGCCGAGGACTGCGTACGAGACCTGGCCGCTCACCTTGTCGATCATCACGCGCTCGATTGAGCCAATCTTCTGGTCCCCGGCGCCGTACACCGCGGTGCCTTCGACCTTGTCGCTGCCAATCAGCGTTCCTGTTTCACGCCTTTCCGTTTCCATTGTCATCCTCCTCTTCGGTTAAGATCGATACGATAACGATGCGCGGCCGAGCCTCGTTCCTGAAGCAATTTCCGGACTTGCGAAGACGGGGAATGGGCGGGCCTGCGACGATTGATCCGACGGATTCTACCTCGGAGAACCGCATGAAAGCCAAAAGGATGCATCAAGGGAGCTATCGTGGGCGATATCGCCGGCCACATGGCCGGCTATCACCTCGCCGAGCTCGCGCATATCTAGCAACTCGCCAGATCGCGCAGCGGATGAAGTGATCGCTCTTGCGTTGCGGCCGCGGCCCGATCTCGCCACGCTCGAACGGGGCCACGGTTATACCGTCCGGGCGCCGCGCCAGTAGCCGCTCCAGATTTGCTTTGCGCAAGTGGAGGGGGACGGGCCGCAAGTCGTCTCCGCCCATCGCGAGGACATCGAAGGCGCAGAGCTGCACCTCGTGGTCGTGTTGCCGGCTGTGCAGCGCGTTAAAGTCGCTGGTGCCGTCCACTCCAAGGATCACGACCTCGCCATCGATCACAAAGCGCTTCTGCCGGTTCTTCAGCGCCGCCTCGGCAATCCAGGGATAGCGCGTGGTCCAGTCAGTGCCGTTGCGCGAGAGGAGGTGCACGCGTTTGTTCTCCCGGATGACTAGCATCCGGTAGCCATCGTGCTTCACTTCGTGAATCCAGTCCGGCCCGTTCGGGACCTGCTTGCCGGCTGTCGCTAGGCACAGCTCGTACGCCATACGCATGGGCCGAAGATAAGACTCCCGCTGCCTTTACGAGTCGGGAACAAGTGGCAATCTGGCGAACTTCTTTCCTGCTCCGGCTTCCCCAAGAGCCCCCTGAAACCGGAGCAGACCCCAACGGCCCCAGCTGCTGCCCAGTTGGGGCCGCCCTTTTGCAGGGCCCTCTGGGCATCAGGCTGGCGGGCCCCTTTCGGTTGCAGAAAGCGGCTTATCCAGAGGCGAAGAAGTAAGCAAACGTAGCACTTCTTCAGCGTGCTCCTTGGTCAAATTGGCCGCCCATGCGGTTCCGATCAGTGCTGGACCCTTGCGTTCTCGATCGTAGACCATCCAACCTTTGCCTCCCATTCGAATGAAAAATCGGCCCTTTGATGAAACTTCGTCGGTCAATGAAGCATGCTCCCGAATTGCCCAGCATCTAGCAGGGAGGCGCATTCATCTTTGTAGCTGCATTAACGAATGTGAATCTCGGGAGAGAAAGCGGGCAAGGTTTCGGTTTCATTCGGGCGGGCCGCCTCGCGGCAACCCCTTACGGACGTGATCTCGCGAATTCCGGCGGCTTGCCGCTTTCCAAATCCGGCCTGACCACTGCGCCACGGTTGCCACAGCGGGCGCAGACGAACCGCGGGCTCGACGTCGGATAGCCGCACTTCGTCCAGCCAGCGATCAGCGCTGAGCTCGACGTGGTGCCCGCAATGGCAGTAGACCAAGACGCCGCGCAAGCCCATCTCACGCATCTCGCCGAACGTGATCTTGCACGGTCGGCCGTCGGCTTGTGTGGGCGTGTGGCGGCGAACAGGGCGAGGCATGCCGTTATCGAAGCGAGGCGCGGGGTAGAGTCAAATAATCAATCCCTAGTGGCTCGGATCGTGAGCGAGACACTGCGCATCGTGGATGTGGATAGCCAACTGCGCGGGAATCGGGAGTTGATGTGTGGCTTCGCCGACTGGCACTATTTTGCTAGCGACGTCGGAATCCGTCGATGACCCATAGGAGAGCAAACATCACTATCGGATAACTGACCGGCACAATGCATAGCCACGTCAGATTTGCATCCCGGCGCTTCCGGTATTCGTCCTTATTGGATGTGGCTCCATGGTAATTAGCCCAGCTCTTCGTTGCATCACCGCGAACCTTGTGCGGTCGACGAGGGAAAGCTCCTCACTGGGATACGCTTCCGACATTTGCCAGACAAAGAAGCCAAACCGTCGCGGTTTGGATGACGCTCGCTGGATAGTCGAGTTGACGGCTTCTGCATCAGCCTTTTAGAGCTCTTACGTGAAAGCGTCAGGGAAGCCGAACAGATCCTCATTCGATTTCCTGTTCCCGACACGTTCCTCGGGAGGAAAACACAAGAGCCTTTTCCACGAGAGGCCCAAACGGCCGCCCGGAAAATTCCGGATAATTCACATGGGTAATTTCCCAAGCCCGGAATGAGGTGTTACTTGCGGCATCCTTCGTGACGGGGAAGTCACAATGCCTCATCGTATGTACCGCGCGTTAGAGCGGACTTGCCGAGAGCAGGCTGCGCTTACACAGCACAAAGAAACGAGAGAAGAACTCGAAAAGATGCAAAGAGAGTACAAGGTCATTGCCGATTGGCTAGAGCGCCAACTGCCGGAGGCAGATCGGCGCCCTGATGTGCGATAGGTGCATCAGTATCGACAAAGAAAGGCTGACTCTCCCAGCGTCCCGGACTAGGGATGCCCTAAGACAGCTTGGAACGTTGTCTGCACTTTGTACTTAGCGCGCAGCCACAACGATGTGGCTGGAGGGCGGGCCGTGCAAACTCCATTGCGGATATTGGTCGTCGAGGACGATTACTTCACCGCGGAAATGGTCCAGGAGGCGTTGTCAGAGGGGGCTTCGAGACGGAGGTGGTAGCCTCCGGCCAGGAGGCGCTAGCGCTGCTTGATGACGATCATAAATACCGCGCGCTTGTGACAGACATCAATTTGCAGGACGAACACACGGGCTGGCAGGTGGCAAAACGCGCTAGAGAATTATTCGCCGACCTTCCTGTAGTTTACATGGCCGGCGCAGCTGCAGACGAGTGGGCGTCGCGTGGCGTGCCCAACAGCCTTCTTCTGACCAGGCCATTCGCGCCTGCGCAGGTCGTCACGGCTGTGTCTCAATTGCTAAACGATGCGCCGGCGCCGACTGATTAATGTCGCATGAGTTGGCGCCCTCTAGAGCCGACGCTGACGTGTGTGGGAACCAACCTTTCGGGCGGTGCGTTTACCGTGCGCTTCTGCTCCCCGCGTCCCCAACCCGTGGGCAGAAGATTGGAAATGGCGGCTCCAGTGTTGCCCAACCTGGAGCCGTACTTGTTTGTGCGCCAGGTAACTGGCAGTTGTTCACGCTGGCGGCCTTGGCCATAGCCCCAGGCTTTCTCTTCGCCACTCGTCGTGTGTGGATGGGGGCACACTTCTGGGAATATGGAGCAATCCAAGGAACCCAGCGACCAACATCCGCTTGTGTTGCCGGTGACGGCCTCAGTCCCACGAGGCAAGAGCCTGTCCGGAGGCCCAGCATCATCATGCCCCCGGCCCGATGCTGGGGCCGCCACGACTTCAGTTTCTGTACGAGGCGCGATTGGACGAGACTGGGAGAATCGCCGTCGCCATAACTGCGACGGCTATTGCCGCGGCTGGCTCCTTCTTTGCCATCCGGTCTATTCTCGGATCGTACCTCTGAACTTCTGTCGACCTGGCTTGATCGCTCACCAATCAGGGTGGATGTCTGCTCGTTGGCATTCTTCCGCTTTCGGACGGTATATCTTCGCTGCGGTCTCGGAGTTCATGGCTGCGGTGGCTTCTCAGCATAAATATGCAAAACGAAAAGGACGTTCTGAAATTCGTCCGTGACTTCCATCCGCCATTCGCGCCCCGGGTGCAAGTTGCCGTTTAGCCCTTGGAGGGTCTGACCGGCCATCACCGTGGCCTCCTTCCAAGCCGCCTGCTTGTCGGGCAACTCCTCACCTTCGTGATCAATATGCTTTTGTCCATGTCGGACGTGAAAAAAATAGCGGGGCATCTTGGACGAGCAACGCGGCTTCTCTCACCCTGTTCCGGGTCATCTCGCCGACAATAGCTTCGAAATGCACTGTTCGAGCACTTCCGCCGTGAAGGGCTTGGTGAGGTACGGACGGTCTCGAAATGCTTCCGGCAGCCCAGCATTGCCGTATCCGGTTGCAAACGCGAAGGGGATGTTGCGGCGGGCGAGAGCGTCGGCCACGGGCTCCGCGCTCGGGAGCCTAGCTTCATGTCCAGAATGGCGACGTCAAACTCATCGCGCCGGGCGCGCTCAAGGGCTGTTGATACATCATCGGCTTCGGCAGCGACTGTGTGACCTAGCTCCGTCACCATCTCCGCTACCATCATCCGGATGAGCGCTTCGTCCTCCACCAGCAGCACACGAGCCATGTTGTCCTCGTCCCCTGTTATTGACGAATGATCTTCGTCGCCTGCGGGATTGCTTGCAGTGCGATGGTGCGGAGCTCGTTCAATGTGACGTCTCCTGCCTCAGCAGCTCGCACTTTGTGCTGATCAGCAAGCTTCGCGAACAGCTCACGCTGTTTAAGGTCGATCGCTCGATCGCGAATTTTTTTCGCATTCCGAAATTCGAGCGCGACACGTGGTTAGCTGACCTTCGATGTCCAGCACGGCCGCCTCCAATCGTCTACCTAGAAATAGAGGGGGGACTGGCAATTGCGAATCACTTGATCTGTTTTAACGGCTGCTCACTGATTTTCGTGCAGGATGCCTGTCCGCGCTCAGGCGGAAGGTGGCTCCGGCCCTTGTGACCCTCCCATAGAAGTGTCTCCAGGTGGCCGGAGCCGCTATTCCTGTAAGCGCTCCCCTCCCTATTTGATTCCGAGTGTTGAACTGACTTGCCCGCGTCCTGATTGGCCCCTAAGCTAGTTCCCGAGGGGGAACGTGCCATGAAGGACATGCTCGAACATCTCGCCACGTTGCGCGAGCAGATCGAAAATGTGAGCAGTTGAGAGATACGGCCAAGTCGCAGATCAAGCGAGCGGCGTTCGAGCGGGTGGTCTTTCACTATAAGGTCCTCGCCGCAGAGCTCGAAAGAGCGATCGAGCAAGCAAGGACTGAGAACGACTAAGGCCGCTGGGTCTGGCGCACATCGTCGAATGTATACTTTGTAACACAAGTGATGGACGCGAACCGCATCGAGCGCCACGGTGCTCCTGATGCATCCTCGATCCGAGTCCTATCGGTCGCTTGAGGCCCTCTGCCGCCATCAGGCAGCCGTCACAACTACCCCGGCGGCCAAGCTGGAGCTGTTGGAAATGGCTCGCGAATACAAGCTCTTGGCGGATTGGTTGGCAATCGCCTGAGCCATAAGCTCAGTTTTGAACCAAACAGCCCTGAGGTAGTTTACCCTTCATCACCGCCCAAGGCTCTGCCCGTAGGCGTCGGTGGCTGAGAGACCGAGAGAGCTCCCGCCTGCAAAGCGAAGGGAGCGCCGTCACGGCTACTCACGAGCAAATACACGGACTGGCTTCCGAGATCGCAGAAGAGTGCGCTCGCATTCGGCAAATGACGGCGCAAGCGGCTGAAGCGCTCAAGTTGCCCAAGCCAGACACGTTCCTAGGTCGCAAGACGCACGAGCCGTTCCCCATGCACAACGATCGGGAGGCTTGATTTATCTTAAGCGGTGCATGCGTCCGCGCCGGACCATCGAGCCATGCCCGGCCCGACAAACAGATTGAGGATAAGGAAGCCAAGCCGTCCTGGCTGATTAAGGCGCGGCGCTAATCGAGCAGTACGGTGCGGAGCTGCGGGAGATCATCAGGAACCTACGCGGCAAGATGAACTAAGGCGGCCTCACAGAAACCTAAGCCCGTTTTGGTACTTATACGGCCTGCAACGGGTTTATTTGGTTCGGGTCAGAACCGACAGCGGCGAACACCAGCGCTGGCTGGCAGCGACGGAGCGAGGCGCTGCTGTGGATCGAGTGCTCGCGACCATTCCCGAAGGTTGGACAGCAAGCCTAGTTGAACTGGAGTTGGGTGCGGACCTGACAGCTTCATTGAACATGCAGCCGGGCGAGGTCCGGCGACATCCGATGTCCGAATTCCCCTCTTCGGGTACGAACGGTCCCGGGCATCTCCGGGGCTGGAGGACCGAGACGCACCGAGACCGCCCGACGCACCATACTCAACGCGGCACGCCGGTTTATAGCGTCCCGCCCGGGATTCACTCCCGGAGTCTCAAATGATAGAGTGTACTAAATTTAATCTAGCGGTCATCCTGTTAGGACCAGCCACCATGGCTCGCTTCAAAGAGGCCGGCTCGGTCATTGGGGATAGCTGGGCATTGCTCGGCCCGAGTTGGGAGTCGACAAAGTAAGGGCCCTGCTCGGGAACAGGGCCCTACCGGGTTTTAAAACTGATACGACATGAAAGACGCCAGCCCCGGTGAACGCACGCTCCCATCGCTTAGCTGTTCCGGCATTAACAAACATGAATTGTTTGCATGTTTTTCCCAGGCCTGATCCCGGCCGTCTCGGGCTGCTGCGGATTCTCAGACGCCCAAGCCTAACAAGAGGCGGCTGATCTTGGCGGCCTGTGTATGCAATGAAACGGCCCCAGGCCTGGACGTTGGCCCAGGGCTGGGGCCGCTCGGGCTATCCGTCGGAGAGCCTCATGCGTCGGAAACGCATGCAGAGCCAAGTCTCGCCTTGGACCATCGTTCCGGGTTGGATGCACCAGGTTCGTCTCGCTGTCAGCGAGCTCCGTGGCTGGGGCTTTCTTCCTTCAGGCGTTGCTCCGCCTCAACGGGTCTGGAAGACGAGACCGGAGGACGCGTGTGCGAGCTTTGGGAGCGTGAGCTCGCGGCTCATAGCCGGATGTGTGCGTTTGCGTGTCGCAGCGGAAGTGCCAGCTGAACGCCGATCGCGCGGCCAAGCTGTCTCTCCGCGAAATCCTTCAACGCGGGAGAGATCTCAAGCCCATCGGAGGCGATGCGGTGCTCGAGCTCGCGCGCGATGTCTTCGGGCGCGTCGCGCGACCAGCCCTCGGCCGGGTTGAAGGCGACCAAACGAAGCACCCGGTCATATTGCCCGCTGAGCAGGTCATCGATCGGCGTGGAATGGTCGATGCCTTCGTCGGTCTCGCGGAAGGCCGCGCCGTCGCGGAAGTCCTCGAGGACCAGTAAAAGTCTTTGTCGGGGGGCCGAACTCATGCGGCAGTCGCGTCAACCGGCGTGCTGCCGGCGACTTCTGTCAGGGTGAGGGAGGCCAGAACGAACTCGGCTCCCGGGAGAGCACGGCATAAGCCGTCCAACCATCGCGCAGGGAAGGCCGTGTGTTGGGGTTCACCTGTATGCTGCTGTGCGGTTCTTTCGCGCTACTCTTCGCACAGTGGACCGTGGGTGCCAGCCGGCACCCGGCCTTCCCCATAGGCGTTAAGGTAGCGCAAGCATTGATTGATATTGACGTTTTCGGGGAGGCTCGCGCAGGTGCCGCCCAAGCGCTCGCTTACTGCGGCGCAAGCGGCGGATGGTTGGTTGTGGAATGATTGCTTGCAGCAAGGATGCAACGAGTTGTTGCAAGATACGCCAACCGCCAGGTGTCGTCAGGCGGCCTGCTTCCAGTGGGGAGAGTCCTCGAAGTCGCGGACAAGCGGCTCGAGCAGCAGGATAATCAAGAGGTGAGCCAGCAGGTAGGGCTTCGCCGAACGCTGATCAGTTCCAGGCGGTGTCTTGAGACCAATCAGGCTTTTCAGTCGCTTGAAGCCAAGTTCGATCCGCCATCGCAGTCGATAGAGTGCAAGCACATCCTTGGCGGAGAACTCGTCCCGTGCGAGCGACGTGACCAGAATGACCCAATCCGCGGCTTCCAGAGTCCCTTTGGAGATGATGCGGTTTTCGTCTCGTGCGTCTCGCCGAGCTTTACGACGCGAAGCCGCGGCCGCACCGGTGGGCTTCTTGACCGCAACCAGACGCATAGCCAGAGGCGTCCCGTCCTTGCGTTTGATCCAAATCCTCCGATCGATCAGTCCGCGTGCCTTTGCCGCACGCAATTGGGCCATCAGATCGAATGGAAGGCCTTGGGCATCAAGCCAGCGCGCGTTCTTCCAGCCTGCTCGGATCAGAACGTCGGCACCAGCCGCGCGGACAGCCGCGATGCGGTCAGGTTGCAGATAAGCGCGGTCAGCAATGCGGATCTCGTTCTTGACTACTGGTATCCGGTCAAACGTTTCGCCCTCTTGCTGATCCGTTAGCTCGAAGTGACCAAAGCGCTCACTTGGCAGATCAAATGCACTATGAAGCCGCCAAAGCTCACTGCTCCTGCGGGCAGTCGGCCCGGCCTGAGGTACTGTCGTCGCATCGACGATGCGGATCAGGCGGCCTCGGCTCGCCTTCGGCGCTGCCGCATCGAGCAAGCTCTCCACCAGCACTGCAAACCAATCGCCACATTGACGCAGGCGATAGAACAACGCCACGCTGCTGAGGTCCGCAAGGCCAACAGAAGCCGCCCACGCAGCTGTCGATCTCAATCCTCTTTCCCCTAAACAATAGGCCAGCATCAGCCGAAGCAACGCCACCGCGTCTGGAATTTGGCGCCGCCGCGCGAAAGCCTTCGTCTGGCGCGCGCTTATCTCAAGCTGCTCAGCCCCACCCAGCTGCGCAACCACTCTCGTCCAGTCCTCATTTAGAAGCGATTCGTCTGCCATGCCCCTTGGAATCACGTGTGATTCCAACACTCAAGAATAAACTTAACGCCTATGCGGCCTTCCCTGCGCCCTCTTGGATTCGAGGGTGGAGAGGTTAAGCAAAGCTCGGGCGACATCAGCCGCGAGGATGCGAAGGCGTGTTTGAACATGTGCAACGAGCGCCAATCTGTCACCGTCACCCTGGAGGCGCGCGCTCTGCCGTGCGCAGCGCTGCAGACTAGAGGGCGATGGCCCGGCTGCAATTCGGCCGTACATCCTTAGGCTCCGCATGGGACACGTTGCGTCCCATGCCACGCACCTCCAGCGATAACGGCTTCGCCGTTACGCAGCGGATGACGGAATTGATATTGTCATCACCGTCCCGCCGGTGCGGACATCGCACCATTGGCGTAGCGCGACCAGTCGGGCGTGGTCGGCTGCGACGGCCACATTGCGGCATTGGAGTCGCGCACTGAATGGGTGACGGGGGCGGGTTGCGCCTTGCGGACGTCGCGGCGGTCGCTCGCCGCGGCGGCCTGGATGGTGGCCGCGGCAATCAGGGCGCCGCCGAGAATGGCGAAGAATTTTTCCATGTCGTTTCTCCCGTGACGACGCTCCGGCTGGGGTGTCTTGTGTGCTCGTCGTCGCCGCTGACATGGCGATGCGCCTTTCCGAATATCAGCGGCGTCGCGTTCACGTTGGAGCGAGCAAATTCTTTCATCTCGGCTAAATATTCGGCAATCACACCCGTAACGCGGTGGACTCGCCCGCCGCAATCCGGTTCAATGGGCCGAATTGGCTTTCCAGGCGACAACGATGTCGAGATATCTGCTGGTCCTGTTGTTGACGGCCTCACCGGCGGCCGCGCAGGTCAAATTGACCCCGAAGGCCACGGCTGCGCATCCGGACCCCTGCGCTCCGATCGGGCGCACGGCGGACGGCAAACTGGTCTACTCGATGAAATGCGAGAACCTTCCGGCAGCGCCCGCGCCGCCGCCCCAGGCCGAAGCGAAGGAGGCGCCGCCGCCCGCCACCGAGGCGGAGCCGGAGGTGCGGCGGAGCGGCATCTTCGGCTGGTCCTACGACCGCCGGTGAAGGTCCGCGCCACTTGCGCGACGGCCCATGGAATGCTCTTTGCTTGAAAATTCCCGTGGGGCCATCGCCCCGACCCAGAGAGATGAGATGAGCAAACTCATTATCCGCGCTGGCGACTTCACCTTCGACGCCCGCTTCGAGGAGCAATTGGCGCCCAAGACGGTCGCCGCATTCCGCAAGGCGCTGCCGTTCGAAAGCCACATCATCCATGTGCGCTGGAGCGGCGAGGGCGTGTGGATGCCGCTCGGCGATCTCGATTTCGGTGTCGGCTACGAGAACCACACCAGCTATCCCGCGCCGGGCCAGATCATCCTCTATCCCGGCGGCATCAGCGAGACTGAGATCCTGCTCGCCTATGGCGGCGTGCATTTCGCCAGCAAGATGGGCCAGCTCGCCGGCAACCATTTCATCACGCTGACCTCGGGCCTCGAGAATCTCGCGACTCTCGGCAAGAGCGTGCTGTGGAAAGGCGCGCTGCCAATCCGCTTTGAGGAAGTCTGAGTGACTGACGCCCGCTACCCGCGCGATCTCCGCGGCTACGGTCGCAACCCGCCACACCCGCAATGGCCGGGCAACGCGCGCGTCGCGGTGCAGTTCGTCGTCAATTTCGAGGAAGGCGGCGAGAACAACATCCTGCACGGCGACCGCGCCTCGGAAGCATTCCTGTCCGACGTGCTCGGCGCGCAGCCCTGGCCGGGTCAGCGCCACGCCAACATCGAATCGATGTTCGAATACGGCGCGCGCGCCGGCTTCTGGCGGCTGTGGCGGATATTCAATGAGCGGAACTGGCCGACCACCGTGTTCGGCGTCGCCACCGCGCTGAGGCGCAATCCCGAGATTGTCGCGGCGATGAAGGAGGCGCGCTGGGACATCGCCAGCCACAGCCTGAAATGGATCGAGCACAAGGACATGACCGAGGCGCAGGAGCGCGCCGAGATCGGCGAGTCGATCCGCGTCCATACCGAGGTGACCGGGTCGCGGCCGCTCGGCTGGTACACCGGCCGCTCCTCGATCAACACCAACCGCCTGCTGATGGAGGAGGGCGGCTTCCTCTATCTCTGCGACTCCTATGCCGACGATCTGCCCTATTGGGTCAAGGGCGCAAAGGGCAAGCAGCTCATCATTCCTTATACGTTGGACGCCAACGACATGCGCTTCATCAACCCGCAAGGGTTTGCCGAAGGCGAGCAGTTCTACACCTATTTGAAGGACGCCTTCGACGTGCTCTACGCCGAAGGCGAGACTGCGCCAAAGATGATGTCCGTCGGGCTGCACTGCCGTCTCGCCGGACGTCCCGGCCGCGCCGCGGGCCTGATCCGCTTCCTGGACTATATCGGCAAGCACGAGCGCGTCTGGGTGCCGACCCGGCTCCAGATCGCGCAGCATTGGCACGACAAGCATGCTCATCTCGCGTCTGCTGCGTTCGAGATCGGGTAACGCGATGCCGCAGCTCTCGCTCGCCGATCTCAATGCCGCCAGCCAGGCCGACTTCGTCGCCGCGCTCGCCAATGTTGTCGAATACTCGCCGTGGATCGCGGAGAAGCTTGCCGAGCAGCGGCCGTTCGCGGGCATCAACCAGTTGCACATCGCGCTCGTGGCGGCGATCCAGAGTGCCGAGCCTGACGTGCAGCTCGCGCTGATCCGCGCCCATCCAGATCTCGCCAACAAGACCCAGCGCGCTGCGGGCCTGACGGCGGAATCGACCGACGAGCAGAACAGCGCCGGCCTCGACCGGCTGTCGGATGCCGAATACGCGGCGTTCGAGCGCGTCAACAGCGCCTACCGTGAAAAATTCGGCTTCCCCTACATCGTTTGCGTACGCCGTCACACCAAGGATTCCGTCCTGCGCGACTTCGAGACGCGGCTGCGCAACATTGCCAAAACCGAGACGCGGCGCGCGATCGAGGAGATCGGCCGCATCTCCGCGCTGCGGCTCGATCAGCTCGTGATTGCCGACGACAAGTTGAATGTACACGGCCGGCTCTCGACCCATGTGTTGGACAATCACGCCGGCAAGCCCGCGCCCGGTATTGCAGTCGAGCTCGTTGAGCTTGCGAATCTCGGCGCCAACCGTGTGATCGCGCGGGCGGTGACCAATGCGGATGGCCGCACTGACCAGCCGCTGATCGGCGGCCGGCCACTGCCGATCGGTCGCTACGAGCTGAGATTCAGCGTCGGAAAATATTACGCTGAGCGTGGCGTGCAGACGCCCGATCCGCCGTTTCTCGATCAGATTCCGCTGCAGTTCGCAATCAGCGAGCCCGAAGGCCACTATCACGTGCCGCTGCTGGTGACGCCGTGGAGTTACTCGACCTATCGCGGGAGCTGATTGCAAGCACGCTCTTCGCCTCTCCCCGCAGGCGAGGCGAGGCAGCATGGCGTCGCCATGGTCGCTGCTATCGAATCCGGTCGAAGCCCCCAAACTTATCGAGCAGCGCCGGAAACAGCCGATCCGGCTTGAACGGCGGCGCGGTGAAGCGGATGCCGGTGGCATTGGCAATGGCGTTGCCGAGCGCAGCCGCGACCGGATTATACGGACTCTCGCTCATCGACTTCGCGCCCAGCGGTCCGATCGTGTCCGAGGTCTCCGCGAAGAAGACTTCCGTGCGCGGTACGTCCGCAAAGGACGGCAGGTGGTAGTCGCGGAATTTCGGGTTGGTGACGCGCCCCTCGGCGTCGATCACCATCTCCTCGTACAGCGCAGCGCCAAGCGCCTGTGCGACGCCGCCTTCGACCTGCCCGCGGCACTGCATGGGATTGGCGACGACGCCCGCGTCCGCGGCCTGCACGCTGCGGAGAATCTTGAGCTCGCCGGTGCCCTTGTTCACGGCGACGCGAAAGCCCTGCACGTTGAAGCCGACCGAGCGCGGCGTGCCGCCGGAATTGCCGGTGGCGGCGAACGGCCGGCCGCGTTCGCGCGCGAAAGCCGCGAGCTCTGCGAAGGGCATCCGCCGCACGCCACTGACGACCGCCTCGTCGGCGAGCGTGCAGCCCGCGGTGTCGCAGAGCCACGCACTGGCGGCAGCCGCCTTCAGCTCGGTCGCAAGCTGCGTTGCGGACGCCTGCGTCGCCTTGCCCGCAACGAAGGTACCGGCGCTGCCATAGGCGCCGGTGTCGTGGCCACCATGGGCGGTGTCGGACTGGCGCAGACGGATGCGGTCCACCGTGGTCGCGAGAACAGTCGCGGCGATCTGCCGGTGCACGGTGCTGGTGCCGTTGCCGAACTCGGCGGTGCCGACGGTGAGATCGAAGCCGCCGTCGTCATTGAGCGCGATCATGGCATCGGCGATATGACCGGCCGGCGGCACCGTGTCGATCATGGTCAGCGCCACGCCGTCACCGATCAGCCATTCCGGCGACAGCGCCGGCTGCGGACCGTCGGCCTGCATCGCGCGCTCGACGAGGTCGAGGCACTGGTCGAGCCCGTAGGAGCCATAGAGCACGTCGTGGAATTCGGACGGCGGCGGCGACAGCATGGGGTCGCCCGGCTTGACGACGTTGCGCCGGCGCATGTCATAGGGGCTGATGCCGAGCTGCTTGGCCAATTCGTCGATCGCGGCTTCGATGGCAATTTGCGTCTGTGGCAGCCCATAGCCGCGAAACGCGCCCGCCGGCACCGTGTTGGTGTAGACGGCGTAGCCGTCGACCCGCTTGTTCGGGCAGTTATAGACGGCGATCGACTCGGACAGCGAGTGGAACATCACCGGGCCGGCGTGATTGCCGTAGGCGCCGGTATTGGAGAGCACCTCGAGCTGCAGTGCGGTCAGCTTGCCGTCGGCGTCGGCGCCGGCCTTGATGTGCACCCGCATCGGATGCCGTGTCGAGGTCGCGATGAACTGCTCCTCGCGGGTCAGCTCCAGCTTGACCGGACGTCCCGTCCTGAGCGCGGCGAGGGCAAGGATGTCCTCGACGAACATCTCCTGCTTGCCGCCGAAGCCGCCGCCGACGCGCTCGCAGAACACGCGGACCTTATCCATGGGAAGCTGGAAGATGTCGGACAGCGCGCGCCGGGTCAGGAACGGCACCTGCGTCGAGGTGCGGACATTGAGCACGCCTGCGGCATCAAGCCAGGCGAGGCCGCCATGGGTCTCCAGTGCCGCGTGCTGCACGCGGTGACTGTGGAAAGTGGCCTCATAGGTGACTGCAGAGGTGGCAAGTGCTGCGGCGACATCGCCGAACTCGCCATGCGTCTCTGCTGCCAGGTTACGCTGGGGATCGGCGATGCGGTTCGCGCTGGTGCGGTCGGGATGAAGAACGGGCGCGCCCGGCACCATCGCCTGCTCGGGATCGATCAGCGCCGGCAGGATGTCGTAATCGATGTTGATGCGGCGGCACGCCTCCTCGGCGGCGGCTTCGCTCTCGGCCACGACCGCTGCAACCCTCTGCCCGATGAAGCGGACGACGTTATCGAGGATGCGGGTATCCTCGGGATCCATCCAGTCCTTCTCGTGCCGCGCGGTCGAGATCAGGACCGAGGGCGCATCCTCATGCGTCAGCACCGCGTGCACGCCGGGGACGCGCAGCGCCTCCGACTTGTCGATCGCGACGATCCTGGCGTGCGCATGCGGCGAGCGCAGCAGCTTGATGTGCAGCAGGCCCTCGATGGCGGTGTCGAACGTGTAGCGCGCCTTGCCGCGGACCACGTCGGGGCCTGCGGGCGCCGGCAGGCTGCGGCCGAACGGGGCGCCGGGCTCGACGCTCTCCTCGACATTGAGCTTGCCGAGCAGCGCGTCCTCGATCGACCGATAACCGGTGCAGCGGCAGATATTGCCCTTGAGCGCCGAACCGAGATCGGTGCGTTGCGCCTGGTTCAGCGAGGCGCAGGTCAGGATCATGCCGGCGGTGCAGAAGCCGCATTGAAAGCCCTGCGCATCGAGGAAGGCTTGCTGCATCGGATGGGCGCCGTGATCGCCGCCGAGACCTTCGATCGTGGTGACGGCGTGGCCTTCGGCGCGGAACGCCGGGATCAGGCAGCTATGCACGGGCTCGCCGTCGAGCAGCACGGTGCAGGCGCCGCAATCGCCGGCGTCGCAGCCCTTTTTCACGCCGAAATGGCCGAGCTCGCGCAGGAACGTCCGCAGGCACTGACCTGGGCGCGGCTGATCCGAAAACGACTTGCCGTTGACCTCGACACTCATGACGGCATTGCCCCGAGGAGTTCGGCGCGAATCTCCTCGGCAAGCCGTAGCGTCATGTGCTTGCGCCAGAGCGGCTTGCCGTGGATGTCGGTGTGGTACAAATCGTCCGTGATCTGCTGCGCGATCACCTCGCGAAGCGCGCTCGCCTCCGGGGCTTTGCGAAACGACAGCTGGATCGGCCGCACCGTCGATGCCGTGACCGTCAGCGTCAGCGTGCCGTCGACATCAAGGCTGCCGACCAGAAGCGCGGCCGAACGGCCGACCGGCGCGAGCGAGATCTGGCGAAACGCCGTGCGGCGCCTCAGCGCGGCGATCGGGACATCGATCTGCCGGATCAGGTCGCCCGGAGTCAGGCGGTTGCGCTGGTTGCCGGTGACGAAGTCGACGACGGCAATCTTCTGCTCGCCGCCGCCGGCCTTCCAGATGGTGCACACGCCGTCGAGCGCGGCGGTGAGTGAGATCATGGGACCTGCCGGCAGTGACATGCAGAGATTGCCGCCGACCGTCGCCGTTTTCCAGATCTTGAACGAGGCGAGGAAGGCCCGGCAGCACTGGCCGATCAGGGGCGCCGCGAGCCAGTCGGGCGGGCAGGCGAGGCCATCGAGCTGCGCGACGGTACATGTGGCGGCGATGGTGAGATGGCTGTCCGTGATCGTCAGCGCTGGCCATTTCAGGTCGGTGAGATCGATCAGCCGGCGTAGGTGGACCTGCGGCTCCGAGAACAGCCAGGTGCCGCCTGCAAGCCAGGCATCGCCAGCCGTCCAGACAGGCAGCTGCGCGCGCGTTTGTGGATGGGCGACCGTCGTGATGGTATTCAAATCCATGGCTGCGCCAGCGCTTTCGCCCGGTGAATCGTGGGATGAGTCTTGCAAGACCGGAGCCAAGTCGCAACAAACAAGTCACGGCGGGAGGGCGTTCGGGCACTTGGCCGCATTGGGTGTCCGTCGCGCGAATGTGAGGAGAAGCGGGATCATGAGCGACGCAAATCCGGTCTGGATCAAGGATCCGCTCGCCATTCTCGGAGACGGTGCCGAGCGCGGTGTCGTGGTGAGGGATGGCCGGATCGCCGAGCTTGTGCCGACCGGCGGCGTGCCTGCGACGGCGGATGTCGCGGTGTTCGATGCGGGCGAGCATGTCGTGCTGCCGGGCCTGATCAACACCCATCACCACTTCTACCAGACCCTGACCCGCGCGCTGCCGGCAGCAATGGACCGCGAGCTGTTCCCCTGGCTGCAGGCGCTCTATCCGGTGTGGGCGAAGCTGACGTCGGAAGCGCTGGAGCTCGGCGTCACCGCGGCGATGTCCGAATTGCTGCTGTCGGGCTGCACGACCACCACGGATCATCATTACGTGTTCCCGGCAGGACTCGAAGACGCCATCGATATCGAGGTGGCCGTCGCAAAGCGGCTCGGTATGCGCGTGCTGCTGACGCGCGGCTCGATGAACCTGTCACAACGCGACGGCGGCCTGCCGCCTGACAGCGTCGTGCAGGATGAGGACACCATACTTGCCGACAGCGCCCGCGTGGTCGCAAAACATCACCAGCGCGGCGCCGATGCGATGGTGCAGATCGCGCTGGCGCCATGCTCGCCGTTCTCGGTGACGACGTCGCTGATGCGCGCGACCGCCGATCTCGCGGGCAAGCTCGATGTGCGCCTGCACACCCATCTCGCCGAGACCGAGGACGAGAACAAGTTCTGCCAGGAGATGTATGGCTGCCGCCCGCTCGACTATCTCGAGCAATGCGGCTGGCTCGATGCGCGCACCTGGCTTGCCCATGGAATCTTTTTCGATGCCGCGGAGATGAAGCGGCTCGGCAAGGCGAAGACCACCATCAGTCACTGCGCGTGCAGCAACCAGCTTCTCGCCTCTGGCTGTTGTCCGGTCTGCGAGATGGAGGAGGCCGGTGTCCAGATCGGACTCGGCGTCGACGGCTCCGCCTCGAACGACGGATCGAACCTGATGCAGGAGGTGCGCGCGGCGTTCCTGCTGCAGCGCGCCCGCTATGGCGTGAGCAAGGTCAGCCACAAGGATGCGCTGCGCTGGGCCACGAAGGGTTCGGCAGCCTGTGTCGGCCGGCCGGAACTCGGCGAGATTGCCATCGGCAAGGCCGCGGATCTCGCGTTGTTCAAGCTCGACGAGCTGCGCTTCTCCGGCCACGGCGATCCATTGGCCGCGCTGGTGCTGTGCGGAGCGCATCGCGCCGACCGGGTGATGGTGGCGGGGAAATGGGCGGTGGTCGACGGGGCGATCCCGGGCCTTGATGTTGCCGATCTCATCCGCCGTCACAGCGCGGCGGCGCGGGCCATGCAGGCGGGATGATCGAGGCCGAACAAACGGAGGGGGCGACCACAAGTGCCGGGTGCTTCTGGCCACCCCCTTCCGAACCTCCTCCGGGAGGAGCAGGTGATTTGGTCAATGCAAGAAGCGTGCTACTTGCCCGGCAGCTTGTCGTCGATGCCCTTGACGTAGAAATTCATGCCGAGGATCTGGCCGTCGTCGAGATGATCGCCGCCTTTGCACTCGATCGGCTTGCCGTCCTGCCCAACGACCGGGCACTTGAAGGGATGCAACTTGCCCGCGGTGATCGCGGCCTGGGCATCCTCGGCCATTTTTTTCACGTCGTCAGGCATGTTGGTGTAGGGCGCCATCGCGAACATGTGGCTGTCGAGGCCGCCCCAGGTGTCCTCGGATTTCCAGGTGCCGGCGAGCTCGGCCTTGACGCGCTCGATGTAGTAGGGACCCCAGGTATCGAGGATCGAGGTCAGCTGGGTCTTGGGACCGAACTTGATCATCTCGGAATCCTGGCCGAAGGCGAGCTTGCCGCGTTCGCTGGCGACCTGCATCGGGGCCGGCGAGTCCGTGTGCTGCATGATCACGTCAGCGCCCTGGTCCAGCAGCGCCTTGGCCGCGTCGGCCTCCTTGCCCGGGTCGAACCAGGAGTTCACCCAGATGATCTTGACCTTGATATTCGGATTGATGCTCTGTGCGCCAATCATCGTCGAGTTGATGCCCGAGACGACCTCCGGGATCGGGAACGAGCCGATATAGCCGAGCACGCCCGTCTTCGACATTTTGGCCGCGACCTGGCCCTGGATGTAGCGGCCCTGGTACCAGCGCGCCGAATAGGTCGACATGTTCTTGTCGCGCTTGTAGCCCGAGCAGTGCTCGAAATGCACGTTCGGATATTTCTTGGCGACCTTCAGCGTCGGGTCCATGTAGCCGAACGAGGTCGTGAAGATCAGCTTGTTGCCGGCGCGGACGAGCTGCTCGATGGCGCGCTCGGCGTCGGGACCTTCTGGGACATTTTCGAGATAAGTGGTCTCGATCTTGTCGCCGAGCTCCTTCACCAGCGCCTGGCGCGCCAGATCGTGCTGGTAGGTCCACCCCAAGTCACCGATTGGACCCAGATAGATGAAGCCAACTTTCAGCTTGTCGGCGGCGGAGGCGGCGCTGACGCTTCCGGCGAGCAACAGCCCGGCAGCCAGCGCAAGAAGTGATTTCCTCATCATCAATCTCCAAACATCAGGGGAAAGCCACGATCCGCAACATGCGCGCCCCATCGCGCATCTCGCGGAAAAACATCAGCGGTCAGGCACGAACACGGTGCCGAGCGCAGCCGGCGCGGTCGAGCCGCCGGTGCGCGCGCGGGACAGAAGAACCAGGACGACGACGGTCGCAAGGTAAGGCAGCGCCGACATGAACTGCGAGGGAATGCCGACGCCCCAGCCTTGCGCGTGCAGTTGCAGGATCGTCACCGCGCCGAACAGATAAGCGCCGACGACGAGCTGGCCCGGCCGCCACGACGAGAACACGACCAGCGCCAGCGCGATCCAGCCGCGGCCCGCGCTCATGCCGGGAATGAAGAACGGGGTGTAGGCGAGCGGCAGATAGGCGCCGGCAAGACCCGCGCAGGCGCCGCCGAACATCACGGCGAGGGTGCGGATCCGCAGCACGGGATAGCCGAGCGCATGCGCGGAGACATGGTTGTCGCCACACGCCCGCAGGATCAATCCCGTCCGCGTGCGGTACAGGAACCACCAGACGCCGACGATGAGCGCGAGGGAGAAATAGACGAAGGCGTCCTCGCCGAACAGTACGCGGCCGATCAGCGGAATGTCGGTGAGACCGGGAATAGCGAGGTGCGCCGCCGGCGTGATGCGCTCGCCGACGAAGCCGGCGCCGATGAGGCCGGAGAGGCCGATGCCGAGGATGGTCAACGCCAACCCCGTCGCCACCTGGTTGACTGCGAGCCCGAGCGCCATCAGCGCGAAGATCAGCGACATCAGCGTTCCCGCAATGATGCCGAACAGCGCGCCGACCAGAATCGACCCGGTCAACCACGCGCCGGCAAAGCCGCAGGCGGCGCCGACGATCATCATGCCCTCGACGCCGAGATTGAGCACGCCGGAGCGCTCGGTCACGAGCTCGCCGGCCGCCGCGATCAGGAGCGGTGTCGAGGCGGCGAGCACCGAGAGGATGATGGCTTCAACCAGCTCCACGGGCCACCTGTCGGTTCGGGAAGACCAGCTTGAAGCGGTAGAGGATCAGGGAATCGCAGGCGAGCACGTAGAACAGCAAAATACCCTGGAAAACCTTGGTGACATCCAACGGGATCTTCATCGCGATCTGTGCCTGCTCGCCGCCGATAAAAGTCAGCGCGAGGAAAAGACCTGCAATTAATATTCCAAGCGGGTTCAGCCGGCCGAGGAAGGCGACGATGATCGCGGTAAAGCCGTAGCCGGGCGAGATGCCCGGCTGGAGATGGCCGACCGGCCCCGCAACCTCGATGATGCCGGCAAGACCTGCCAGTGCGCCCGAGACCGCGAAGGTCAGGATGACGAGCTGGTTGGCATTGAAGCCACCGAACCGTGCAGCGCGGGGCGCCGCGCCGACCACGCGGATCTCGAAGCCCTTGATGGTGCGACCCAGCAGCACCGCCGCCGCGGCGACGACGAGCAGGGCGATGATCGAGCCGAGATGCAGGCGGCCGCCTTCGATCAGCAGCGGGACGGTTGCTACGGGATCGAACTCCGCCGTGGTCGGGAAATTGAAACCGTGCGGATCGCGCCAGGGGCCGCGCACGAGATAATCGAGGAAGAGGTCCGCGACATAGACCAGCATCAGGCTGGTCAGGATCTCGCTGGCGCCGAACTTCACCTTGCAGATCGCCGGGATGAGCGCGTACAGCGCGCCCGCGGCGGTCGCGAGCACCAGCATCGCCGGCAAAACCCAGGCGCCGGCGTCGGTGCCTTGCGTCTTCACGGCGATCCAGCTTCCCGCGACCGCGCCGATCAGGAATTGACCCTCGGCGCCGATATTCCAGGCATTGGCGAGATAGCAGAGCGACAGCCCGATCGCGATCATCACCAGCGGCGTCGCCTTCACCGCGATCTCCTGCAGCGAATAGCCGTCGGTGAGCGGCGCGATGAAATAGGCATGCAGGGCGAGCAGCGGATTCTTGCCGAGGATCGCGAACAGGATGACCATGGTGGCGATGGTCAGCCCGATCGCGATCAGCGGCGACACCAGCGCGATCGTGTTCGAACGTTCGGCGCGCTTCTCAAGCACCAACTGCATGCGCGGCCTCCTTCGGGTCGAGGCTGCTGCCGCCCATGAGAAGGCCGAGCTTCTCGCGGCTCGCCTCGCTTGTCGCGAGCGGCGCGGAAAGCCGGCCGTGGAACATCACGGCGATGCGGTCGGCGATCTCCGCGAGCTCGTCGAGGTCCTGGCTGGTCACGAGCACGGCGGCGCCCGCTGTTGCGAGATCGAGCAGCGCCTGGCGGATCACGGCGGCGGCGCCGGCGTCGACACCCCAGGTCGGCTGACTCACCACCAGCACCGCCGGGTTACGCAGAATCTCGCGTCCGACGATGAACTTTTGCAGGTTACCACCGGACAGGGAAGCGGCCTCGGGATCGCGCTTGGCTTTGCGGACGTCAAACGTCTCGGTTGCGCGGTCGACGGTGTTCAGCGTGGCAGCGGTGTCGATGAAGCCGTGATGGACCATGCCGCTGGCGGCGTGCCCGGTGAGGAGCGCGTTCTCCGACAGCTTCATGCGAGGCGCGGTGCCATGGCCGAGCCGCTCTTCGGGCACGAAGGCGGCGCCGAGCTTGCGGCGCTGGGTAATCGAGAGGTGACCAGCGGCGATGCCCTCGATCACGACCGTGCCGGGGTCCTTCGACAGGCGCTCGCCGGAGAGCGCAGCGAACAGCTCATCCTGGCCGTTGCCGGCGACGCCGGCGATGCCGAGGATCTCACCGCCCTTCAGCTCGAACGAGATGTGTTCGAGCCGCACGCCGTGCGCTTCGCCCGGCGCAAGCGAGAGATCGTTGACGACGAGCCGCGGCACGGTGGTCTTCCGGCCCGGGGGCGCTTTCACTTGCTTGATCTCGCCGCCGACCATCATGCGCGCCAGCGAGGCGGCGGTCTCGAGTTGGGGATTGCAGGTCTCGACCTTCCTGCCGCCGCGCAGGATCGTCGCGGTATCGCAGAGCCGCTTCACCTCCTCGAGCTTGTGGCTGATGTAGAGGATGGCGCGGCCTTCGGCCTTGAGCCGCTCAAGCACGATAAAGAGCTGATCGGCCTCCTGGGGCGTCAGCACTGCGGTGGGCTCGTCCAGGATCAGGAATTTCGGATCCTGCATCAGCGCGCGGACGATCTCGATGCGCTGGCGTTCGCCGACGGAGAGTTGCCAGACCTCGCGTTTGGGATCGAGTGGAAGCCCATAGGTCTTCGACACCTGCTCCAGCCGCGCCGACATGTCCTTGAAGGATTCCTTGCCGTCGAGGCCGAGCGCGACGTTCTCGGCGACCGTGAGGTTCTCGAACAGCGAGAAGTGCTGGAACACCATGCCGATGCCGCGGCTGCGGGCTTCCGAGGGTCCCGACAGCACGAGTCTTTCGCCCTGCCAGCGAATTTCGCCGGCGCTGGGCTGGATCAGCCCGTAGATCGCCTTGACCAGCGTCGACTTGCCGGCGCCGTTCTCGCCGAGCAGGGCGTGGATTTCCTTGGGCCAGATGTCGATGTCGATGGAATCGTTGGCGAGGAAATCGCCATAGCGCTTGGTGAGCCCGATCGTCTGGAGCAGCGGGGTCTCGCTGGAATGCAGGTTAGTGGGTGTCGGATCCAACATTCGCTGATGCGCTTGCATGGGTGAGTGCCTCAATTGTGGGCTAGTTTGCGCTGCTGCGTAAGATGCGAAAAAGCGTCATCCCTTGCTCAACGCTTCGGCAGGCGGTTTGGTCTCGCGAGTCGCCCGCCTCGCGGGGGCCTCGATCACCTTCGATCGGCTTCCTGACCGCGCCCGCAGGCAGCCTGTTGCAAATTTGTGACGGTCTACGCCAAATCGGAACCCGCTGTGCAGGGGTGATGTGAAGATGCGCAAATTCGCGCCAGCACGCGTATGCAATGCCCGCCCGGCTCGGCAGCCGTCGCGGCCAAGCGTATTCCAATTTTCAGAAATTCGCCAATGCCTAACAATATCAGGCAGGAATGTGTGCCGCGACCTGGACGGTGCGTAGCTGCCCGCAATCAGCGGCGAAGCACGACAAGCGCCGAAGCCCGCAGAGAATTGCTGTCCGCTGCCGAAACAAGCGGCATGCGCTGGAGAAAGTTGAGGCTTCTCACATCGGGAGATCGGCGCAAGTGTCGCACCCGAGGGACGTTCATTTTTACGTGTCCAAACTTGGGGGTATTCAGGATGTCGTTTCGTTCTAGGGCAGTTGCAGCAACGGTGCTGTCACTTGCTACGCTCGCCACCGGTGGCTGGGCTCAGGCTGCGGACCTGCCGGTCAAGGCCGCCAAGAAGGCGCCGGACCTTCCGTTCTTCCTGGTGATCGACGACCGCGTCACCTTCTCCTACATCTTCAATGCCTCGCAGCCTGGCGCGTTCACCAACACCAACGGTGTGATCAACGCCAAGACCACCAAGCAGGTCTACTCCTTCACCCACTTCGACCTCTGGGCCTACGGCACCAACTTCTTCACCATCTCGATGTTCAAGTCGGACCACAACGATCCGGCCGGTCCCTGCACGCAAACCGGCGGCATCGTTTCGCCGGCGGCGGGCTTCGCATTCACACCGGCGAGCTGCGCCGGCGCGACCGAGATCTACGGCCTGTTCCGTTCCACCTTCGGCTGGAACGAGCTCTTCAACACCAAGGCCTTCACGCAAGGTCCGCTGCACAACATCTCGTTCGAGGTTGGCATGGATGCCAACACCGAGAACCGGTATTTCGGCGCCGCCAAGCGGGACGTCGTCGCCGGTCTGCAGTTCGCCTTCGACCTTCCCTACAAGGGCTACTTCAACGTGGCGCCTCTGGTGTATTGGGAGTTCGCCAACCACAACTCCTTCTCGCAGTGCGGCGCGGGCTGGATGGCCCCGTGTCTCACCGACGGCAACACCTCGTTCAAGCCGACCTGGGCGGTCGAGACCAATTACTACATGGACCTCGGCTTCCTGCCACCGAACATGCAGTACTTCTCGATCAGCGGCCGCGCCGGCTGGTATGGCAAGAAGGGAACGGACACCGAGCCGCTTCCGGCCAGCGTTGCCAACGGCGTCTATCCCACCAAAATCGAGTTCAACTCGGAGCCGATCCGCCTGACCATGGATGCCTCGAAGGCGATCTGGGGTGAGAAGTACTCGCACTTCGTCGACGTCTGGGTCGCCTATCGCTACTGGCAGAACAAGTTCGGCCTCGACCACAACAACGCGGTTGCCTGTACCACCCTGGTTGGTGGCGCGCGGGTGAGCACCGGCTCGTGCACCGAGTCCTCGCTCTACTCCGGCATTACCGTGAAGTTCTGATCGATCAAGGGATTTCGAGATCGAATGGCGCCGTGCAGCGATGCGCGCCGCCATTCGCGTTGCGAAAAGAACCGCTGCTGTAGAGTGGTCAAAGCGAAGCGTGCCCACCACTTCTGCTTCCATGCATGCTCATGGCGCGCACCGGCGCGAGCGCGCCTTTGCCCACGTTACAGGTTGCTGGAATAGCTACTTCGTCCAGACGCCGTCGTGCAGCGCTTCGGCCTCGTCTTCCAGCAGCGGTCCCACGACCTCCGTCGCCCGCTGGCCTCTGGCAAAGACCTCGCGGCAGGGCAAATCGAGCGTCGGGTTCTCCGGATGGTTGCCGGTGACGCCGCGCAGACGGTGCTCGCTGAGGCCGTAGACAACGCGGCCGATGCCGGCCCAGTAGATCGCGCCCGCGCACATCGCGCAGGGCTCAGCAGAGGAATAGAGTGTAGCCCTGGCCAGCACCTCGCGGCTGACCGTGCGGCAGGCCTGCGTCGCCGCGAGGCGCTCGGCATGTGCGGTGCCGTCGTGATCCGGCATGTATCCGTTTTCGGTCTCGATCAGCACCGTGCCGTCGGCATCGACGACGATGCAGCCGAACGGATGATTGCCGTGGGTGAGGGACCGGCGGGCGACCGCGAAGGACAGGCGTAAAAACTGTTCGTCGCGTTCGGCTGCGCCGCTCATGCTGTCAGTGTCCCGCCATGTGTCGACCGACCACCGTGAGATCCGCCTCGCTGGTCCGCGCTTCATACACGAATTCGCCGTGGAACATCACCACCAGCCGATCGGAAAGTTCGAGCAGTTCGTCGAGATCCTCGCTGACCAGCAGCACCGCCGCACCGCGGTTGCGCGCGGCCATGATCTCGGCGTGGATTTGCGCCACCGCCGCGAAATCGAGGCCGAAGCAGGGATTGGCCGCAATCAGCACCTCGACGTCGCCCGCAAGCTCGCGCGCGAGCACAGCGCGTTGGACGTTGCCGCCCGACAGCGCCGAGATCGGCGTTTCCGGCGTGCGGGTCTTGATCTTGTACTGCCCGATCTTCTTCTTCGCGTCGTCCCGGAAGGCGCCGCGGTTGAGCCACCAGCCGCCGCTGGCGAAGGGCGCGCGGTCGAACTCGCGGAAGGCGATATTGTCGGCAACGCTCATGCCGCCGACGCAGGCATTCTTCAGCGGCTCCTCGGGCAGGAGCGACATCTTGTGGCGCCGCATCTCCTCGCGGCTGGCGTGGTAGGCATCGCCGGCGATGCGGACCACGCCGCTCTCGGCTTCGCGCTGTCCCGCTAGCACCTCGACAAGCTGGCGCTGGCCGTTGCCGGAGACCCCGGCGATGCCAACGATCTCACCGGCGCGGATGGTGAGCGAGACGTCATGTACCGCGACGGCGCCGGCATCATCGAGCGCGCGCAGCTTGTCCAGCTCCAGCCGTGCCTTGCCGGCTTTGCCGGTCCGCGGCGGCTGCACGGTCAGCTCCTCGGCGCCAATCATCGTGCGCGCCATTGCGTCGGGCGTCAGCTCCGAGACCCTGCCGGCGCCGGCGAGCTTGCCGCGGCGGAGAATGGTGACGTCGTCGGCGAAGGCCATGACCTCGCGGAACTTGTGCGTGATCATCAAAATGGTCAGCTCGCCCTTGACCACCATGTCGCGGAGCATGCCGAGCACCTCATCGGCCTCGCCCGGCGTCAGTACCGAGGTCGGCTCGTCCAGGATCAGGAAGCGGCGTTTCAGATAAAGCTGTTTGAGGATCTCGCATTTCTGGCGCTCGCCGGCCGAGATGTCGGAGACCTTTGCTGAGAGCGGCACTTTGAAGGGCATGCGGGCGAGAAACGTCTCGAGCTCTTTCATCTCCTTAGGCCAGTTCACCACGGCCGGCACATCGTCGCGCGCCAGCACGAGGTTTTCGGCGACCGTCATCGCCGGCACCAGCGTAAAGTGCTGGTAGACCATGCCAAGGCCGAGCGCATGGGCATCCTTCGGATTGGCGATCGCCGGCTCGCGGCCGCCGACGAGGATGTCGCCCTCGGTCGCGTGGTAATAGCCCATGATGCATTTGACGAGCGTGGACTTGCCGGCGCCGTTCTCGCCGAGCAAGGCGTGGAACGAACCGGGCCGCACCTTCAATTCGACATTGTCCAGCGCCAGGAAGTCGCCGAAGCGCATGGTCATGGCGATGGCGTCGACGCCGAAGGCGCCCGCCGGAGACGGTGTTTCGCCGATGATCACGAAATCGCTCCGATGAAGGCGTCGGAGGTCGAGACCGCGCCGAACACGCCGCCCTGCATCTTGATCATCTTCAGGGCGTGGTCGTGATTGCTCTTGTCGGTCGCGCCGCAGCAATCGTGCAGCAGCACGCATTCGAAGCCGCGGTCATTGGCCTCGCGCATGGTGGTGTGAACGCAGACGTCGGTGGTGATGCCTGTGAGCACGATGTTCTCGATGCCGCGGACGCGCAGGATCAATTCGAGATCGGTGGCGCAGAACGAGCCCTTGCCTGGCTTGTCGATGATGGGCTCGCCCGGCAGCGGGCTGAGCTCCTCGATGATGTCCCAGCCGGGCTCGCCGCGCACCAGGATCCGGCCGCAGGGGCCGGGATCGCCGATGCCGGCGCCGATCTGGCGCGAGCGCCAGCGCTTGTTGGCGGGAAGGTCGGAGAGATCGGGTCGATGACCTTCGCGGGTATGGATGATGTGAAAGGCCTGCTTGCGCATGACGCTGAGCAGCTTCTTGATGGGCTCGATCGGCGCCCGCGTCAGCGATAGGTCGTAGCCCATCTTGTCGACATAGCCGCCGACGCCGCAGAAATCGGTCTGCATGTCGATGATGATGAGCGCGGTGTTTTGGGGGCGGAGATCGCCGTTGTAGGGCCACGCATAGGGCTCGGACTTGATGTAGCGCTCGGGCATGATTTCGCTTCCTAGCGAGTGATCGACAATTCGGCCGGGGCTCCGGTCAGCGTGCGTTTCGGCGAGCAGGTGATGATCATGATCGCCAGCGTCAGGATGTAGGGCGCGGCGTTGAAGAGGTGATAGCCGGAGGTGACGCCGACCGATTGCAGCGCCGGTCCCAGCGCCGCGGCGCCGCCGAAGGCGAGCGAAGCCCACAGGCAGAGCAGGGGGTCCCAGCGCGCAAAGATCACGAGCGCCACCGCGGTGATGCCCTGGCCGGAGGACAGGCCCTCGTTCCAGCTGCCGGGATAGAACAGCGACAGGAAGGAGCCGCCGATGCCAGCGAGGAAGCCGCCGACCATGGTGGCGCGCAGGCGGATCAAGAGCACGGAATGACCCATGGCGCGTGCGGCATCCGAGCTTTCGCCGGCGGTGCGGATGAGCAGACCCCAGCGCGTGGTGCGGAAGGCCGAGTACAGGATTGATGCGAGCGCGACGCCGACCAGGAACAGCACGTTGACGCGCAGCGCGGCGCGGACCTGCGGGATGTCGCTCCACCAGCCGAAATCGATCGCGGGCAGACGTGGCGCGGTCGGCTCGATCAGCGGCTTACCGAGGTAGAAGGCAAGGCCGGTGCCGAACAGCATCAAGGCGATGCCGACAGCAACGTCGTTGACGCGCGGCAACGAGCAGATGCCGGCGTGGAGCGCGCCGAGGAGTGCGCCGCTGATGCCGGCGGCAAGCACACCGAGCCACGGCGATCCCGTGAGATAGGAGATGCCGTAGGCGCTCATTGCGCCCATTACCAGCGTCCCCTCCAGGCCGAGATTGATGCGGCCGGAGCGCTCGGTGATGCATTCCCCCAGGCTCACGAACAGGAAGGGCGTCGAGACGCGAATGGCGCCGCCGAGCACGGCGAGCGGAACGGTCCAGAGTCCGATCGAGCCGTCTGCCATCAGGACTTGCCTTTCAGGAATCCGATGCGGCCGTAGAGCGCATCACTGGCCAGGACGAAGACAAAGATGATGCCCTGGAGCACCAGAACGGACGCGTCGGGCAGTCCAAGGCGGCGCTGCAGCAGGCCGCCGCTGGCGCTGATGCCGCCGAGCAGGATCGCTACGGGAACGATCGCGAGCGGATTCTGGCGCGCCAGAAAGGCGACGAGAATACCGGTGAAGCCGTAGCCGGCCGCGAGGTTGGCGTTGGTGCGGCCCTGCACGGCGGCGACCTCGACCATGCCGGCCAGGCCAGCCGCGCCGCCAGCGAGGAAGCAGATGGTCAGGATCAGCTTGCTGACGCCGAGGCCGACAATCTTCGCGGCGCGGATGTTGCCGCCTGCAACGCGCGCGGCGAAGCCGAACACGGTGTGATAGATCAGGACATAGGCGGCGATCGCGGCGATCAGGCCGAAGACCAGGCCCCAATGCACGTCGGTGCCGGGAATTGTGCCGATCATGTTGACGGCGCCGATCTCGCGGGTCGACGGCTTGTTGAGGCTGGCGGGATCGCGCATCGCGCCTTCAACGAGATGATTGAGGATCGCGAGCGCGATGTAGACCAGCAACAGGCTCGAGATGGTTTCGTTGACGCCGCGATACTGGCGCAGTGCGCCTGACAGCGTGATCCACAGACCACCGCCAATCACACCGGCGAGGACCATGGCGATCTGCACGACGAGCGGCGGCATGCCCTGAAGCGCGAGCGCGGCGCTCGTCGCCGACAGTGCGCCGATCAGAAGCGCGCCTTCACCGCCGATGATGACCATGCCGAGCTGCGCCGGCAGTGCGGTGCAGAGCGCGGTGAGGATCAGGGGCGCCGCGCGCGTCAGCGTGTTTTGCCAGGAGAACCAGGTGCCGAACGCGCCGTAATACATGTAGAAATAAAGATCGAGCGGGTTCTTGCCGAACATCGCCACAAAGATGCCGAACACCACGAGCGCGCCGGCCAGCGCCGCTGCCGGGATCAGCACGTATTCGATGCTGGCGCCGTAGCGCTGGAGAAAGCCCGGATCGGCGGCCGGGGCGATTGCCCCGACCGCTTCAGCGGAATCCGCGGCTTCGGTGGTCACGAAGTCGCTCCGATCACGCCCTCGATCAGATAGTCCATCTTCTCGAGTTCAGGATCCTTCTGGCCACGATCGGTGCCTGCCGGGATGACCGTCTTGCCCTTATTGTCGACGAGGCCGCCCTTGAAGATGGCAAAGCCGTCCGCAGACAGGAATTTTGCCTTGGCCTCGTCGGCCGCCTTGCGCGCCTCGGCCGACACCGCTTCGCCATAGGGCGAGACCTTCACGATCTCTTCCTTCAGGCCCCCGCGGTAGAAGTTCGGAATGCCTTCGCCGGAGGCGATCATCTGGACGAACTTCGGATAGAGCGCCTCCCAATTCCACTCGGCGCCGGTGAGATAGGCCTTGGGTGCCAGCGCCGACTGGTTGGTATGATAACCGCAGACGAAGGCGCCGCGGCGTGCGGCGTTCTCGACCATGGTCTTGGGCCCATCGACGTGACAGGTGAGCACGTCCACGCCCTGGTCGATCAGACTGTTGGTGGCTTCGGCCTCCTTAACCGGCATCGACCAGTCGCCGGTGAAGATCACCTGCGTTGTCGCCTTCGGATTGACGGACTTGGCGCCGAGCGCGAAGGCATTGATGTTGCGCAGCACTTGCGGGATCGGCTTGGCCGCGACGAAGCCGAGCTTGCCGCTCTTCGACGTCAGGCCGGCGACGATGCCCGAGATGTACTGCGCTTCGTCGATATAGCCGAAATAGCTGCCGGCGTTCTTCGGGTCCTTGTCGCTCCAGAGGCCTCCACAGTGCTCGAAGCGCAGCTTCGGGTACTTGGTGGCCATCTTGATCATGTGGGGATTGTAGTAACCGAACGAGGTCGGAAAGAGCAGGGTGGCGCCGTCGAGATTGATCATGGATTCGATCGTCTTCTCGACCGCATCGGTCTCAGGCACCTTCTCTTCCTCGATGACCTTGAGGCCTGGAATTTTCTTCAGCGCCGCGGCGCCCTGCGCGTGCGCCTGATTGTAGCCGTAGTCGTCGCGCGAGCCGACATAGATGAAGCCGATGGTGGTCTCGGCCGCGAAGGCCGGACGAAGGCCCGCTGCAGCGCCGAGGGTGAGGGCCGCACCGCCCTGCAACACATGACGTCGTGAAATCTTGCCAGAATCCATTGCTCGCTCCCCTTGGCGGCTGCCCCGCCTTCGATCTCGCGGCTGCGCCGGACTGGCGAAGCCCGGGAGAGGGTGTCGCAAGCTTCGTGCCAGAGGTCAGGAAGTGGGCATTTTGTGGTAAGACATTGATAGGTATTAGTTATCCATCCAAGATGAATCCTGGTGAGGAAATCGGCAGATTAATTTGTAGGCAGCATAACGTCATTGTATGCAAGGGAGTTAAGCAGCATTAACCCGCTCACGATGTGCCGATGTGAGCTGGACTGTCTGCCGGTCGGCCGCATTCATGCTAACCACGGCGCGCCGAGTGATTTTCGCTGGCACCGAACTTGTATCGATTGTTGTCACGATCGCCGCGCGCGATCTTCAGGATGGAAAGCTCGACCGAGATGGGGGTTGCTACCGCTGCTCAAGACGCATCGCTCGGAAATGAGATCGTCCGCCGCATCAACCAGCTCGCCGCGATCTCGGAAGATGGCGACAAGCTCACCCGCATCTATCTCAGCAAGGAGCTGCGCAACGCCGCGGACCTCCTCTTGAGCTGGATGCGCGAGGCCGGCATGAGCGCGCATCTCGATGCGATCGGCAATGTCTGCGGCCGCTACGAAGGCGAGCGGCCGGGCGCGCCCAGCCTGATGCTCGGCTCGCATTATGACACCGTGCGCGATGCAGGCAAATGGGACGGCCCGCTCGGCGTCATCACCGCGATCGCCTGCGTCGCCGACCTCAACCGCCGCGGCAAGCGGCTGCCGTTCGCGATCGAGGTGGTCGGATTTGCCGATGAAGAAGGTGTGCGCTTTGCCTCCACGCTGCTCGGCAGCCGCGCGGTCGCAGGCACCTTTGACGAGAGCGTTCTGAACACGCGTGACCGCGACGGCGTCTCGATGCGCGATGCGCTGGTTCAGTTCGGGCTCGATCCGGAGCACATCGGCAAGGCGGCGCGGACGCGGCGCGAGCTGCTGGCCTATCTCGAATTGCACATCGAGCAGGGGCCGGTGCTGGAAGCGCAAGGCCTGCCTGTCGGCGTGGTCACGGCAATTGCCGGGGCAACACGGCTTGCCGCGCGGCTGACCGGCATGGCCGGACACGCCGGCACGGTGCCGATGGCGCTGCGGCGCGATGCGCTGGCGGGCGCCGCCGAATGCATCGGCGCGATCGAAGAGTTTTGCCGAACCGACGAGGGCGGGCTGGTCGGCACCGTCGGCTACATCCAGGCGAGGCCCGGCGCGACCAACGTCATTGCGGGCGAGGTGTCGTTCACCATCGACATGCGCGCGCCGACCGACATGCACCGCAAGCGCGCGGTGGCCGATGTCGTCAGGCAGATCGAGGCGATTGCAAAGCGCCGGCAATTGACGCTTCAGCTCGACGTCACCCACGAGAACCGCACCGCGCCTTGCGCGCCATGGCTCAAGGACCAGATCGCGCAGGCGATCGCCGCGGAAGGCTTTGCCGTGTTCGAGCTGCCGAGCGGGGCGGGACACGACGGCATGGCGATGATCGACATCGCCGATGTCGGCATGATCTTCGTCCGCTGCCGTGGCGGCATCAGCCATCATCCGGACGAGCATGTCGAGCTTGCCGATGCCGATGCCGGCGCGCGGGTGCTGCTCAGGGTGATCGAGAATTTCAGGCCGCACCAAAACCGCGCCGGCGCAAGCTGACGGTCATGAAGCCCGCAAGTCACCGGGTAGAGACACGAATTGGACATGTGTAAAATGGGCGACCGCCGTCACGGGGGTCACGAGACATCACCGACCTGCACAGATGAACAGCGATATTTCCTTTCCGTCACATCGGGAGAACCGGTTTTACCAGGGCATGGCTGCGACCTTCGTCGCCAACGCTCTTCAGGCGGTCAATTTCCTCGGTGATCGATTCCTGAGACAATCACCCCATTCGTCGTCGACCATTGAAGACCTTTACCGACACTCGATGGACAGCGCCTTTTCGGCGACCGAGGCCTTCCTCGTCACCGGCGCACCGCACGCATCGGCTTATTATCCCCGCGATTTCGCCTGGTTCTATCCGGACGTTCTCGACCCTGAAACCATCATGGATCCGCAGGACGCGGTGCGGCGGACGCGGCTGCTCGACAAGAGCATTCGCCTGCTGCTCGAGGCGGTTCGCGCCGACGTCGTGACGACGACCATCGTTCCGGCGGGGCGTGGCCGCTACCTCGGCGTGAACTATTTCTCGCGCCCGTCGGATACGCTGCTTGGCGTTCTCGCCGGTCTCCGGCAGATGATCTCCGCGGAGGAGCGGGCTTCGGCCTATCTGGCGATGTCGCAATGCGCCCATGCCGGCCGCTTGCTGTTGGCCGAGTACGGCAGCGATTTGAAGCGCGCGATGCTGAAGCTCGCAAGCGAGCTCGAACCGCTCGACGCCGACGGCACCAGATATTTGCTCTGCGACGCCGGCGGGCCGCGCTCTGCGGCGACAGATACCCGCGCCGAGCGCCGGCGTTTCGTCACCAATGCCTGCGTTTACACGACGTTCGTGTGGGGCGTGCAGCTCGGCATTGTCGAGGAGAACGAGCTGAAGCGGCTGCTCGGGCGCGATCTTGCAGAGTACAAGAGCGGCCTGCTCCGTCTGTTCGGCAAGAATGGCTATATCAGGCATTCCCTGGATAGCCCGGCGGGCACGCCGGTGTCTCAGGTTGCACTGGATTTCGTCGGCGTGCATCGGGGCTTCTGGAACATGAACGATGCGAGCGAGCGCGCGCTGTTCGCGGCGACGACGGATCTGATCATCGCCGAGCCGCGCTTCCGCGTCCCCAGCACGTTTCACTTCCTGGTGTCGGCGGATAATCCGCGCAGCAAGATGATCCACAAGATCGCCGCGCCGGCCTACCAGGGGCGTTCCTCCTGGCCGACGTTCAACGTCGAGTTCGCCGATCGCATGCTGGACTTCGATGAATTTTCGGGAAGCGATACCTACCGCGCCTGCGCGCGAGGGATATTGAAGGACATCCGCACCGCGACCGAGGTTCACGGCGGCTATCAGGAGCTGATCTCGGAGCAGGGACTGAAGTACAGCACCTGGGCCTACAAGGGCGCCGTGGCGCATTCCTGGTTTCCGCGCTTCCTGTCGGTCTGGAGGAGGGCGTATGGAGCGCCGCTCCTCCAGTGGAACGACTGAGCCTCGAGGGCGCTATCCCGCGGTCACGTCCACGACCTCGCCACCCTCGAGCACCTTGGCCGCCTTGGCGCGGTCGAGGTCGCCTTCCCAGGCGGCCACGACAACCGTCGCCACGCAGTTGCCGATGAGGTTGCCGAGCGCGCGGGCCATGCCGATGAACCAGTCGACCGACAGCACCAGCACGAGGCCGATCGCGGGAATGCTCGGCACCGCGTTGAGCGTCGCGGCCAGGATCACGATCGCCGAGCCCGGCACGCCATGCGCGCCCTTTGACGTGATCAACGAGACGCCGAGCACCAGCAGCAGGTCGCCGAACGACAGCGGTGTGTTGGTCGCCTGCGCGATGAAGACGACCGCGAGTGTGAGGTAGATCGAGAAGGCGTCGAGGTTGAAGGAATAGCCGGTCGGAATGACGAGCCCGACGACCGAATCCTTCACGCCCATCCGCTCCAGCTTCTTCATGATCTGCGGCAGCACCGCGTCGGAGGAGGCGGTCGCGAGCACGATGGTGAGCTCCTCGCGCAGGTAGGCGAGGAATTTGAGAATATTGAGTCCGGCGAGTGCCATGACGCCACCGAGCACGCCCAGCACGAAGATGCCCACCGAGACGTAGAACAGCATCACCAGTGATACGAGCTGCTTCAGCGAGCCAACGCCGTACTTACCGACGGTGTAGGCGACCGCGCCGAGCACGCCGAGCGGCGCGACTCGTACAATCAGGCCCATGACGCGGAACAGTACGGTGGAGGCGGCATCGATGATTGAGGTGACGAGCCCGCCCTTCTCGCCGCCGACCAGCGCCAGTCCGACGCCGAACAGCACGGCGAAGAACAGCACCTGGAGCACGTCGTTGCGCGACAGCGCGTCGAAGGACGTGGTCGGGATCACGTTCATCAGGAAGGCGCCGATGCCGCCGCCGGACAGCTTATGGGCGTTGTCGGCGTAGGTGTTGAGCGCCTTGGCGTCGAGCGTCGAGGGATCGATGTTCATGCCGTGGCCGGGGCCGAAGATGTAGGCGAGCAGCAGGCCGACGACGAGCGCGACCGTCGTCATCACCTCGAAATAGACCAGCGCCTTGACGCCGACCCGACCGACCTTCTTGAGGTCGCCGGCACCGGCAATACCGTGCACCACGACGCAGAACACGATCGGCGCCACGATCATCGAGATCAGCTTCAGGAAGGCGTCGCTGAGGATTTTAAGCCCGATGGCGAAGTCCGGAGCGGCCATGCCCAGGACGACGCCGAGCACCAGCGCGGCCAGGACCTGGACGAACAGCGAGGTGTAGAGCGGCTTCGGTTCGGCGGTGGGTGCCGCGGTGATGGTCGACATGGGCGAAACTCCCCGGTTTGACGCGACTTGGACGTCACAAAGGAGCAACAACCGTGCCAGAATGTCGCGGATCGCTGGTGGAAGCGGTCTTATTCTGCCGCTTTCGCCGTTTTGCCGAACATCCGCGTCGGTGCCGGGAAACCGCAGGACGTGCCATCGGTCACCTTGACCTGGTCTTCCCAAGGCAACCGGAAGGTGCCCGCGACCATATCCTGCATGAAGGTGTAGGGGCAGTCCATCGCGCCGCCCTTCACCGCGACATAGCCGCGGTGCCAGAGCTGGTAGATGTTGTTCTCGACGCCCCAATTGATGCGAGCCTCGCGCACGAGGTCGGGCCGCACCTCGGCGGTGATGATCTCGTCGGCGCGCCCGGTGGTGCCGTGCGCCAGCACGGTGCCGTCGAAATTGACGATCATGCCTTCGCCCATGGAATCGAACGAGCCGTCCGAGCCGCACATACAGACATTGGCGGTGACCATCAGGTTCTGGAATGAGTTGGCCTGGTTGGTGAAGCGCCAGGCTTCGCGGATCGGCGCGGTGTAGCCGGCGGTGCGGATCATGATCTCCGCGCCCTTGTAGGCGCATTCCCTCGCCATCTCCGGGAGCATGCCGTCATGGCAGATGATCAGCGCGATTCTGGCGCCTTTCGGCCCCTCGATCACGGGAATGCCGATGTCGCCGGGCTCCCATGGCTCGACCGGAATCCAGGGATGGAGCTTTCGGTAGTAGAGCTTGATCTCGCCGTGATCGTCGATGATCAGACCTGAATTGTAGGGATTGCCATTCGGGTTGAACTCCATGATGGAGAAGCAGCCCCAGATATTGTTGTCGATGCAAGCCTGCTTGAAGGCCGCGACCTCGGGCCCGTCGAGGCGGCACATGATCTCGGGATTGGTATCCATCGAGAGGCCGTGCAGCGAATATTCGGGGAAGACCACCAGATCCATCGTGGAGAGATTGCGGCGCGCCTTGCCGACCATCCAGACGATGCGCTCGGTCTGCTTGGCCAGATCGGCCTTGGTCACGACATTTGGCAGTTGCAACTGCACCAGCCCGATGACCACGCCGTTGGGAGATTTGTTCAGCCCGCCAAGCCCGTTCATGATCAGCTCCCTTAGCTGTCTGGCGCCGCGTCGCTGCGCGGCGGATCTTGTCGCAAGAAGCAAATCCGATTTCGGTGCAGAGCTAAAGATTATTTTTCAGGCGATGGCGCGGTTGCTCGGCAGCAGGCGACCTCATCACGCGACGAGATCGAGCAGCCGGCACGATCCGCGCACCAGCACCTTGCGTCCTATGGGCGTCATGGCCGGCACGCCCTCATTCATGACAACGAGGCCGAGCTTGACAAGGCTTTCGACGAGATAGGCTTTGGAGAGGCGACCGTTCGACAGCGGGTTGCGAAGCGTGCGCAGGGCTTCCCATTGGTCCGGTGAAAGATCGAAGTCGAAATCGTCGTTCATATTGCCTCGAGCGATAGTGCAGTTCGCGCGCCCCTGTTAGCGGCGCTGCATGAAGACCATGCGACGACAATGAGTCGGGAATTCGGTGAAGTGTTTAGAACTTCTCTTCACGAATTGCGGCACTTCGTTGCGCCACAAAGGTTAAGATCGCGTGGGCGCAAATATCGTCCCTCGTCGCAATCACATATTGATGATCCAGGCTTGATGTTGCGCCGCAAGCTACTGCGCTGCACTGGAAACGTTGCTGTCCCATTCTGCGTCGCAGCATGCACAGAAATTACGAGACGACCGGTTCGAGACTCTGTTAGCTTGAATTTGCAGGAATGGCTTCACACGGCAGGAGTGGAGTGCATGAACAGGCTGCTGGCAATTCGCAGTCAGGAATCCTTGTGCCGGGAACGCGCTGCGCTCGATTCGGAACGCCGCGTTTTCTGGCTCGCGCAAGCCCAGGAATGGGAGCAACGCGCGCTCGACGAAATCGCCTATCACTTCCGGGAATGCAACGCCTCTCACGCGGAGCTTGCGCGAGGCTGATTTGTGCCGCGTCCTCTCGGCTTACTGATAAGTCGCCACGATATCGGACACCGCGCGCTCGAGTTGCTGCGCGCTGGCGCATTGACGCACGACCGTACAAAAGGTCGCGTAGCGCGGCATCTCTGAATCGCCAAAGCCCCAGGCGAGCCTTCCCTCGGGATTGAGCCAGACTAGCCGCTTCGAGCGTTCGGATATGCGGCGCAGGATGTCGGCGCGCGGATCGAGATTGTTGCTACGGGCGTCGCCCAGCACGATCACCGTGGTCTGCGGTGTCAGCGTGCTCATGAAATCTTTCTCGAAATCGACCAGCGAAGAGCCGTAGTCGGACGAGCCGAAGCCGACATTGGACATGATCTCCGCCATCGCCTCTTCCGGCGATTTCTGTTCCAGGACGCCGCTGACCTCGATCAGGTGCGAGGAGAAAGCGAAGGAGCGGACGTCGTCCACGACCTCGTGCAGCGAGTGGATCAGGAGCAGGAAGAAATCGGAGACCTGCGCGACCGAGCCGGAAACGTCGCAGAGCGCAACGATCTTCGGCCGGTCGCGGTGCTTGCGCTTCCATGCGGTGAGGAACGGCACGCCGCCCCAGGCGGCGTTGCGGCGCAGCGTGCGGCGGACGTCGAGATGGCCGCGGCGCTGGCGCTTGCGCGGCTTCGAATATCGCTCGCGCAGGCGCCGCGCGATCTGGCGGATGAGGGCGCGCATCTCCGCGACTTGGCGCCGCTCGATGCGGGCGAGCGGCGCGTTGCGCAGGATTTCGTTGCGCAGGTTTTCGGCCTCCTCGCGGGCGTAGAGGGCAAGGCCTTGCGAGACCGTGTCGCGGACCGCCTCGCGCAAGCCATCGAGCGCGGCGCGAAGACGCTCGGCCAGCGACGGATTGGTCGCCGCGAGTTCGTCGAGATCGTCGCGCAGGCGCTGCAGGCCCATGGCGTCGAGGATGCGGCTGGAGAAGATGCCGCGCTGGGTGGAGTAGCGGATGTCGGACAGCGAGGCTGCACCGGAAGCGCTTGCGATGGCAGCCTGGATCGCGTTGCGGTCCTGCGCCAGCAACATCTGCGCCAGCGGGCCCAATCCTTCCGAAGGCTGAGCTTCGCCCGCTTCACTCGCCGAGGCAGATGAGTGAGATTGGTCCGCGTCCTGTGAGGCGCCGTCGTTATCGTCTGCCTCCGGCTGATCCTGCCGCGGCTCGGGCTGGCTGAAGAACAGATCAAAACAATCGCCGAGCGCCAGCTTCTCGTCTTGCGATTTGGCAAGCGTCAGCAGCAGCGCGTCGCGCAGGATCGCGCGGTCGGAAAAGCCGACCTGCGACACCGCCCGCATCGCATCGATGCTTTCGGCAGGCGAGACGTGGACGCCGACGCCGCGCGCCGCCCGAAAGAAACGATGAAGGTTCTCGCGCATCGGCGTCAACCGAAGACGTTGGACCGCGCCGCCTTGGCAATGAAGGTCGTCACCTGCGGCGATGCGGCCTCGATGTCGGCCTCATACTTCAGGAGCACGTTGAGCGTGTCCTTGACGATCTCGCTGTCGAGTTCGGTCGCCTGAAGCAGCACCAGCACGCGCGCCCAGTCGATGGTCTCGCTGACCGAGGGCAGCTTCTTCAGATCGAGTGAGCGGACCTCGTGGATGAAGCCGACCATCTGCCGGCGCAGCGCCTGCGAGATGCCGGGCACGCGACTCTCGACGATGCGTTCCTCGAGCCTTTGCTCCGGGAAGCCGATATGCAGATGCAGGCAGCGCCGCTTCAGCGCGTCGCCGAGATCGCGCTCGCTGTTGGAGGTGAGGATCACCGTCGGCGGCGTGATCGCGGAGACCGTGCCGAGCTCGGGGATCGTGACCTGGAAGTCGGAGAGGATCTCCAGCAGCAAGGACTCGAACTCCGCATCCGACTTGTCGATCTCGTCGATCAGCAGGACGCAGCCGCCCGGCTGCTCCAGCGCCTGGAGCAGGGGGCGCGGCTCGACGAATTCCTTGGAGAAGAAGACGTCACCGAAATCGTGCAACTGGTCGAGTGCGGCGTGCAGCGTCTGCGCGCCGCCGAGCACTTCGCCAAGCTTGTCCTTGAGGATCTGGGTGTAGAGCAGCTGCTTGGCGTATTTCCACTCGTAGAGCGCCTTGGCCTCGTCGAGGCCCTCGTAGCATTGCAGGCGGATCATCTTCATGCCGCGCCAGGCGGCAATCGCCTTGGCGAGCTCGGTCTTGCCGACGCCCGCGGGGCCCTCGACCAGGATCGGCTTTTCGATCTTTTGCGACAAATAGACAGCGGTCGCGATCTGCCGGCTCGCGATATAGCCCTGCGCGGCGAGGCCGCTCTCCACTGCCTCGATCGACGTCGAGGCCTTCTGATCAGCCACGAAATGGCGCTCCCAAAGGTCCTGTTGGAGGCTTGTTCTGCCTGCGTTCCCGGCAAAGAACAAGCCTCGTTTGGGAGACATCAGCTCCGCGCGAACGGCGTTTTTTCCGCGAAACGCAAATAGTTACGTAGGTCGCCGTTCGCGTGATCAGTGCTTGCGGATGGTCTGTCTGACCTCGGCGCCGCAATCGGCGCATTCATAGACGAAGTCGATCTTGGCAAGGCTCCAATGCGGCTCGACCTCGCGGACATACATTGGCAGGAACCCTATGCACGTCGGGCAAATCACAGGCGCGATTTCGATATCCTGATGATGCTGTACATAAGCTGGCATCTCGGCTCTCCTTCGCAGGCGACCCATCAAACCCCGCGCGAAGGCTACTGCCGGTTGCCTGAAGGCCGTCATCAACTCTTTCGAACATAGACGGAACGGCCGACGTTTGTGGTTCGCTGTGACATTCTTGTTACGGCTCTGTACTGTAACGGGCGGACCAAATGCCTATTTCACAGGCCGATCCGGTGTTCGGATTTCACCTCAACAATAAGGGAGCAACGCCCATGACCCATGCCATTCGCTTTCATAAGACCGGCGGTCCGGAAGTCCTGGTCTGGGAGGAGGTCAGCGTCGGCAAGCCTGGACCGGGCGAAGCGCGCATTCGCCACACCGCGGTCGGTCTCAACTTCGTCGACATCTACAACCGTTCGGGTCTCTATCCCGCGCAATTGCCGAGCGGGCTCGGCAGCGAGGCGGCCGGCGTGGTCGAGGAAGTGGGACCCGGTGTCACCGATTTGAAGCCGGGTGATCGTGTTGCCTATGGCGCCTCGCCGCTCGGCGCCTATTCCGAGGCCCGGCTGATCCCTGCCGACCGCCTGTTGAAGCTGCCTGACGGCGTCGACGACAAGACCGCGGCGGCGATGATGCTGAAAGGGCTGACGACGCAATATCTGATCCGGCAGACCTATCGGGTGAAGGCGGGCGACACGATCCTGCTCCATGCCGCCGCCGGCGGCGTCGGACTGATCCTGAGCCAGTGGGCCAAGCATCTCGGCGCGAGCGTGATCGGCACCGTCAGCAATGACGAGAAGGCGAAGCTCGCCAAGGCGCATGGCTGTGACCATGTGATCATCTATACGCGCGAGGATTTCGTGAAGCGCGTCGACGAGATCACCGGCGGGAAGAAGGTGCCGGTGGTGTACGATTCCGTGGGCAAGGACACGTTCCTGAAGTCGCTGGACTGTCTCGCGCCGCTCGGTGTCGTCGCGCTGTTCGGTCAGTCCTCCGGCGCGGTCGAGCCGCTCAATCTCGGCCTTTTGGCCCAGAAGGGCTCGCTCTACGTTACCCGGCCAACGCTGTTCACCTACGCCGCCAAACGCGAGAACCTCGTGGCGATGGCGAACGAGCTGTTCGACGTCGTGAAGTCCGGCGCGGTCAAGATCGAGGTGCACCAGACCTATCCGTTGAAGGACGCGGCCAAGGCGCATGCCGACCTCGCCGCGCGCAAGACCACCGGATCGACGGTGCTGACGGTGTGATCGATCTCCCGTCGGGCGCTGGCGCAGGCTCGCTATCCCTGCGTCACGTCCGCTCGTGCTTGCGCAGGTCGCAGGCGCGATCGAGCCGGCTCGCCTGGACATCGACATCTTCGGGCGGGATCGGGGGAGGGCGGCCTCGGTCAGAATGGCCTCGGTGACGTCCTCGACCGAGTTCGCCTCGATCTCGTGGATGAACGAGATGTTCTGGTATTCACCCGAGACGACGCGCGAGATGATCTCGCGCCGCGTGATTTCGGGGTCGACGATCGCCTCGCGGCCGCGCCCTCCGTAGTCGATCATCACGACGAAATACTGCATAAAGCCATCCTGCCGCGCTCCTTGTCGGATGCGCGGCAGAGTGTTTCGGAAAAACAGAATAAAGTCAAGCGCTATTTCTAAAAATCAGAAATAGGCTGCCCTACTTGCCTTTCTTGCGGGGGCGGGCCGATTTGGCGCGGAGCCGCTCGAGCTGGCCCTTGGGCATGGAGAGGCAGATTTCTCCCACCCAGTCGAGCTTCACGCCGACGATCGGTTTGGCATTGAAGCTGGTCAGATTGACGACCGAAGGCGATTTGCCCCGCTCGATGGTCTTCAAATAGCGTTCCCCGGTCTTGAGCCGGACCACGGCTTCTTCGCCGTAGAAGCTCGACAGCGGATGGCGCTGGTCCTTGTAGACCACGATCACGTCACCGTTCTCGTATTTGGGCAGCATCGAATCGCCCACGATCTCGAACGCGATCGTCTCTTCCATGATGGGGAAGGGCAGCGTGATGTCGCCGAGCCCTTCGGGCGGAACCTGTTCATAGTCCGGCTCGATCACCGCGCCGGCGCCGACGCGGCCCATGATCGGCGCGAGGTTGAGCTCGAGATATTCCATGATCGGAATGATTTCGGAGGCCTTCACCAGGCGCTCGCCGCCGAGGATCTCCGACACAGCGCCAGGCCGCACGCCCATTGCCGCCGCCAGGCCGCCCTTGCTCTTGCCCGTCTTCTCCAGCCCCCGCTCGATCATCGCAACGTCCAACATGGTGATTCCCTCGATTGCCCATCGACTGTCCTGTTGTAGTCCGGAATTCGGAATAAATGCAATTATGAATATCAGAATTGTCCCTTGACTCTCTCTTCGGAATACCGGAATGTGTGTGCCGCTTCCGGTCGTTCGACCGGACAAGGCGCATCACAGGACAGCAGCATGGAACCGGGTCATTGGCCGTCGGAGCACTCCGACGCGCTTCGCGACTATTTTCTCAAGGGACTATCCTATGCGGAGATCGGGAGACAGATTAACGCAAGGTTTGGAACGGCTTACACGCGCAACGCCGTGGCCGGCCGGGTCAAGCGGCTCGGACTTGCCGGCGCGGCACGGGTGACCAGTCCGCCGATCGTGCCGTCCTTGCCAGGCGAGACCTGTCTGGTTTCGGCACGTCGCCCGTTGCCGAACCTGATTCTGCCGGCGAAATCCGCAATGAAGCCGGCCGCGCCGGTCAAGCTGCGCTGCATCGGTGTCCGGCCGCGCCTGATCTCCTTCGCCGAACTCGCGTCCGGCGATTGCCGCTATCCCTATGGCGGCGACAAGGACGGGGAGGAGATCACCTTCTGCGGACATCCGCGCCAGCCAGGCTCCAGCTATTGCACGCCGCATGCGCGCCTGACGCGCCGGTCCGGAGCCGGGCCCGCCCGTGCAGCCGGTGCCGCCGTGCTGAGGCTGGTTTTCGCCGCCTGAAGCGGCGGCCACCCGCCGGTCCAATCGTCAATCTTGCAAGGAGCATCCGAGTGGTACGTGCCCGACGCAACAAATCCTACAAATTGACCGGGATCCATGACCGGCGCTCGCGCGACATGCCGTTCAATGCCGACGTGGCCGAGGTCGAGATCGACAATCCATTCGCGCTCGACCCCGGCGAGAAGATCATGGCCATCCGCTCGGTCCGCAGCGATCCACTTGGCCGGCTGCACTCGCACCATCAGATCGACGAGGCGCAATACCGCGGCGGACGCGCCTTTCAGAACGATTGGGAGAGGGCGGAGCGGGGGCCTCAGGCGGTGGATACGACGCGCGAATATGTCGACGGCACTAGCACGCGCGAGCCCCTCACCGAGAGCCAGTGCCAGGCGGTGCTGCGGCTGAACCGGGTTGAGCGCGAGCTCGGCACCGACGGCGCGGCGCTGGTGCACGACGTGCTGGTGCTGGGCCTGACCATGAACCAGATCGGAGAGCGTCGCGCCGTCCGTACGCAGCGCTGGAACGACTATTTTGCGCGCCGCTTTCGCGAATGCCTGGACCGGCTGGCTCTGATCTACGGCTTTGCGACGGAAGCGGGGACGAAGCGTGCAGACCGCCGCAAATGATCACGCCACGCCTGCGGTCTTCGGCCGTAGGCGTGCCGGTCCGTCGCTTACGGGTGTGGCACGATCTGGTAAGGCGTCGTGTAGGGTTCGACGCGGAGCGAGGCGTTGGCCAGGAGCCCGATCTTGGCGGTCGGCGCCTGCTGCAATTCGCCGCTCGGGCCGCGATGCACGTTGTATTGCCAGACGGTGAGATCGCGCTTCTGCGCCAGCGCATGCGCAACCGCGCTCGCATCATTGCCGCCGAGCGCTTGCAGCTCCTCCGCCGACAATCCGATGACGATCTCGTCCTTGATGGTGATGATCTTGAACAGGTTGATCCTGGTCTCCTGCGCCCACGCGCCTTGTATCAAGAGGGTGAAAAGCGCGACCGCGGCGCCCTTGATGAGATCGCAGCGAGAAAGCATGCCGTCGTCCTTTGGTGCTGAGGCGCGCCCAAATCGATTTCAGTCCATCGGCCCATGGCGCCCGTGATCTGCGTGGCCGTTTCGCAACCGCTTTGTCGCGCGATCCTGAATGGCGGTTCACGGGCGGTGAGCAGCTGGACAATCACGACGGCGCCGCTCGCCCTTGGTCCGATCCACACCGCAAGCCCGACGACACCGAGCGGACGCGGCTGATGGGCAAGGCGGTTGGCTTGAAGGCGAAAGAGAGATCGGGGCCCCGTCCCTTTGCCTGTGCGAAGCCGCGGTACAAGGTAACCTGCTACACCCACGATATGATCTTCCAGACTGCATTCGACGAGATGCAGCTCTGTGAGATCGACGTTCATTCCGTTGACGATACAACCGCCGAAGTCGGACTCAACAATTACGTGTACACTCTGAAGAAACTTTAGTCCGACCTCGCTCATCCCCGTTCACATCAGAAACGCTGTGCCAATTGACACCGATCGAGACTGTGTGCCTGATTGATGCTGCTTCTTGACGCAGGTGGGTGACGAGGATCGATATTCCTGTTATCCGGAATTGCCGTGGTCCGATGCGGACGAAGCATCGCTCTGCCGATGGCTGGACTTGCCGGATGGGTTGTTCCTTGACATAATTGCAACCTGCTCGGTTGAGCTCGACCGTGCGGATACGTCGTTCAGCGTGTTACCCCGCCGGGGCCACCCGGCCGCGAACTGATCGTCACCATGACATCCGCTCATGGCGTTCGGTTCTAGACTGGGGCCTCGATATTGGATCACGAATGCCGATGCTTGTCATAGGTGCGAGATGAAAAACCTCAATTTCGCGGCTGAACTGCACCTCAAGCTCGGCGCCCCTGCAAGCGGCACCGTCGAAAGCCTGCGCCTGCTCCGCGCGTTTCTGAAGCTCGCGCCTCGACAGCGCTTCGAGGTCATCAAGCTCGTCGAAGACCTCGCCACCGAAGAAACCCTGCCCGAACACCCCCTGTCCTGAGCCTGGCGGCGCGCCGGCCTTACGCCTTGTCCTTCGTTTTCTGCCGGGAGCCGGACCGCCGGGCGTCGTTTGTCCCCGGCCTGGCCGCTGGCAGCCGATCCGGCAAGTGTGGTAACTAGCTAAGAAAAAGGGAGGAGTGCGACCATGATCGAACCGAAGCTCGAAGTTCCGGCCGAACTGCGCGACCTGGCCGAGAAGACGATTGACCAGGCCGAAAAGGCCTTCGGCATGTTTTTTGAAGCTGCCACCAAATCAATGACGTCGGTTCCCGGCGCGGGCACCGAAGTCTCGAAGCAGGCGCTCGCCTTCACCGAGCAGAACATGAAGTCGGCCTTCGAGCATGCGCGCAAGCTCGTCCATGCCACCGACCTTCAGGAAGCCATGCGAATCCAGTCCGACTTCCTGCGCAGCCAGTTCACCAGCGCCGGAGATCACATGCGCCAGATGACCGGCAGCTTCATGCAACCGGGCAACAAGGGCAAGTCCTGATTCCCTGCTCGCGCAGGGCGTGCCCACAAATTGGTCTTGCCTGACGCGGCGATCCGCATTTCGATGCTGATGCAGGTCCATGACGGGCCACCGAATGGGCTCATTCGCCGTCCGTCATCCTTTCTGCTGATCCCTGTCGGTCCTCCGGCAGGGATTTGCATTTCGTGGGATGCGTCGCGCTTACGCAGTGTGCTACTGGCGCAGTGATGCGATATAGGCCGCGATGTCGCCGGCCTCGGTCCTGCTCAAGGGAAAGTTCGGCATCTTGGGATGCGGGTCGAGGAGGAAGAAGGCGAGCCTCTCAGGACTGAAGTCCGGCCTGCGCGCAACCGACGCAAAGGTGGGAACGTCGGCGCTAGCCTGGGCCTGCCCGTTCCCCACGACGTGGCAGCTCGCACACCAGCGTTTGGCGAGCTCGGCGCCGTGACTGGCGTCGGCGGCGAGGGCAGAGCACGCACCGAGGCTCGAGGCCATGACAAGCATCAGGCAGCTTCGTCTCAAATGCTGGCGCACCCAGTAACCCCCATGCATGGCTTGCGGCCGCGCTCAGCCGCAGCACGACCCCGGAAATTGCGAGAGATCGATGCGAGCGATGATTGATCGCAGCAGCTTGCGGACGGAGCGATAGAGATGCCGCGCGAAGACCGGCGTCCGTGTCGCGGGCAGACCTAAGCTTTTCGTATCAAGGCTTTCGATGGAGTGCGACACGTGCCTCTCCGGGATGATGAGGCCCTTCCTAGCGTGGCCGGCCGTGGCCGGCCTTGATCTGCCGCAAAGGATTTCCGGCTAATAGTCGCCCGGATTCATGATCATCGGGCTTCTTGTGTCGGCCGGCGCGAGCGCGCTGCTGGCGCTGTCGCGCAGGAAGCGGTCGAGCGTCGCCTGGATCTTCTCCTTGACCGTGTCGGGGCCGCGATCGCTCATCTCGGTGTGCTGTGCGCCGGTATGGACGATGTCGATGCCGCGCGCCTTCGCCTCTTCCGGCGTCGGCAGCACGCCGGGATCGGTCTGGAAGTGCGGATCCTTGGAGCGGAACGACAATATCTTCAAATTGTCGCTGAGCACGAAGGGCACCCGCAAATTGTCGAGTGTGATCACTTTCGACACCAGCTCCGGATGCTGGTGGGCGACATACATGGAGACGTCGCCGCCGTTGGAATGCCCGACGAGGGTGATGTGGTCGTAGTCGACGTTCTCCTGCCGCCGCTTCAGCTCGCCCAGCATGAAGAGGATGTTGGCCTCGCAGCGCATATAGACCTCGCGCCGCCCGACATATTGCTGGCCGACATGGGTCATCAGCGGGGGGTCGCTCGGCAGGTCCTGCTGGATGCTGGCAACGAGATAGCCGCGCGCGGCGAGCACGTTGGCAAGGAAGGAATACTCGGTGGCCTTGACGGTGTTGCCGTTGCTGATGATGGCAAGCGGGAGCTTCCAGAGGCCGAGATTGGCCTTGTTTTCGTAATCGCGCCGCACAGCGATCTCGACCGAGATCGGCCGCTGGCGGGAGGCGTCGAACAAGGCCAAAGTCTCGTGGCGGATCGCGAACCGGCTGACCACGAAATATTGGCCGATGGCGAGGGCGCAAAGAAACGCCAGGATTGCAAACACCCTCTTCATTGTCCCGTCCCCGATCACTTTCGGCTGAACATGGTCATTGGGACCCCCCGGATCGAGCGATCGTGAGCAGGTTACGGGATTAAATTTAGGCAAGCCTGTGAGAAGCGCCGCAAAAGGGCCGCATCAAGGCATGCGGCGGCGACGGTTCATACCGCTCGAGGCAGCCGCCCTTGCCGCGTTCGGGGCAGAGCCGGAATGCGCTGCACATTCGGTCGCGAACCTGCTCGAAGCGACGGGCCTCACGCCCTCGCTGCTCGAACTCGAGGTCACCGGAGACATCCTGCTCCATGACGAGGCCCGCGTGATCGACATGTTCAAGCGCTTCAGCAGCTCGGGGTGCGCATCTTGTTCGACGATTTCGGTACGGCTACGCTAGTCTGAGCTATCTGAAGAAGTTTCGCTGGACGGCCTCAAGATAGACCGTCCTTCGTGCTCGACCTGCTCGCCGATTCCGACGACGCTGCGATCGTCGGATCGACGATTGGTCTTAGCAAGCAGCTCGGATTGACGGTCGTCGCTGAAGGCATCGAGAACCGCGCCGCGGCCGACTTCCTGGTCAGCATGGGATGCGAGGAAGGGCAGGGCTATTTCTTCGGCGGTCGATGCCGGCCGCGGCGTTCGAGACACAATTTCTCTCGGCTGAACTCGACGTCGTCAGTGCCGCCTGAAACGCCTCGGCCGCTAGCGCCGGCGGGCGACCGCCACGCCAAACAGGAAGGCGACGAACAGGCTGGCCAACGGCGCTTCGCGGGTAATCGCCGCGATGGTTGCGAGCGGTCGGCCGGGCTTTCGCGCCTCATCGATTGCATGGGTGAGACGATCGACGGCGGCGTGCAGGCCACCTGCGACCTCGCCGATGGTTTGCGAGACGTCGGTTGCGACGTCGATGGCGCGTTCGGCCATGCCGGGCTGAGGACTGGGCTGCGGTATTTCCGTGCTCAAGCGCGCGATCTCCGAACCTGATCGAAAGATTGAGGCCGGCACCTTTGGCTATCCGCGCGAGCGCTCGTTTTGGAACAGCGGGCCCGAAGACCTTTGGCTATCCGCGACAGGCGCCGGTTTTAAACGGCGGGTGCCGGCCTGCAGTGGAAATGCGCCGCACGGGAATTAGTTCCGGCCGGAGGCATATCTCGTTGCGAAATCCCCGGGAAACGCCGGGTGCGAATCTCTGTTAGGTTGGTGCAGCCTCGCTGAACCCGGGAGATTGCCGTGACCGACCGGACCATGGATCGAGCCCGGCGCATCGCCTTGCTCGGCGCGCCCATCGACATGGGAGCCTCGCAGCGCGGCACCTTGATGGGCCCGGCGGCGTTGCGCACGGCCGGCCTTGCGACGCTGCTCGAAAGTCTCGACTTCGACGTCGTCGACTACGGCGATCTCTCGGTCGCCGAGATCTCCGACCTCGCCGACAGGCCGCCCGAGAAGGCGAATCACTACCGCGAGATCCAGCGCTGGACGCGCGTGCTGAGCCGCAGAGGCTACGAGATCGCGCGAACCGGTGCGTTGCCGATCTTCCTTGGCGGCGATCACACCTTGTCGATGGGCTCGGTCAACGCGATGGCGCGTCACTGGCAGGAGCGCGGGCGCGAGCTGTTCGTGCTCTGGCTCGATGCGCATGCCGACTACAACACGCCGGAGACGACGATCACTGCCAACATGCACGGCATGTCGGCGGCATTCCTCTGCGGCGAGCCGGGCCTTGACCGCCTCTTGGGCGACGATCCGCGCGCCTCGATCGATCCCGACAGGCTCGATCTGTTCGGCGCGCGCTCGATCGACAAGCTCGAAAAGGAATTGATGCGCGCGCGACGCATCAGGATCGTCGACATGCGCCAAATCGACGAGTTCGGCGTCGCCGTGCTGATCCGACGCGTCATCGAGCGGGTCAAGACGAGCAATGGCGTGCTCCATGTCAGCTTCGACGTCGATTTCCTCGACCCCTGCGTAGCGCCGGGTGTCGGCACCACCGTGCCGGGCGGTGCGACCTATCGCGAAGCGCATCTGATCATGGAGCTGTTGCACGATTCCGGAGCGGTCGGATCGGTCGACATCGTCGAGCTCAACCCATTCCTCGACGAGCGTGGCCGGACCGCGCGCACCGCGGTCGAGCTGATTGGCAGCTTGTTCGGCCAGCAGATCACCGATCGGCCGACGCCGAGCAATGCGATTGCACCGGGGGAGTGACCCGGCGCCACTCGTGCTTGTGCGCCGCAAGGAAAGGAACTGCTCCTGCGGCCGGTGGATTTAGATCAGCTCCGATCGAAATCGCCTGCTCTTCAAACGGCTGCGAATTGCAAATGCCGCAGTCGGACTGTTTGATGCGGGCTCAGCGCCAGCCGAGGGCCCGCAATGACCAGTACGACGCATTCCGACGACGATCCCGTGCCATCACGCGTCGCCGTCTCCTGACCGCCGGCTCGGCAGCGATCGGAGGTGGCGTTCTCGGCGCGGGCGCTGCTGCTGCCGCAGAGACGGACAATCTTCCGCCAAACCTTCCTGAGTGGATGAAGGCGCCGGGCGACCCCACGGGAAGCCAGCCTTACGGCGCGCCCTCGCCGTTCGAGAAAGGCGTGGTCAAAAACATCTCGAAGACTCTCGAGCAGTACATCTCTGCGTCCAGTCGTACGCCCCTGCAGGAGCTCGACGGCATCATCACGCCGAACGGGCTGTTCTACGAGCGGCATCACGGCGGCGTCCCCACCATCGATCCGGCGCCGCACAGGCTGATCCTGCGCGGGCTCGTCGAACGGCCGCTGATGTTCACGATGGACGATCTCAGACGATTTCCATCGGAGTGGCGCATCCAGTTCCTCGAATGCTCCGGCAACCCCGGCTACGGGGCCGGCAACGACCACCGCGATCGCAGGCTGGAACATCGACATCGGCCGCGACGGCAGCAATCTGCCGAAGGGAAGCGGCTCGGTCGCGCATGGGCGTAGGTGTACGCCCAGCAATGTGCGTCGTGTCACTGCGACAAAGGCGAGGGCGCCTTGGTGACCGGCTCGCCGGCCGACGGGCACGATCGGAACTGCAAAGCCGGTCCGAACCGTTGGCAGCTACTGGCCCTCTGCGCCGACGCTGTTCGACTACATCCGCCCCGCGATGCCGCAGAATGCGCCGCAATCGCTGAGCGACGATGATGTCTATGCGCTTTCGGCCTATGTCCTGAACCTCAACGCGCTTGTTCAGGCGACGCGATCCTTGACGCCAAATCGCCGGCGGCCATCAGAATGCCGAACCGGGACAAGTTCGTCGGCGATGCACGCCCGGATGTGAAGAAGTGAACCCGTGGGACCGATCAAGTTCCGCGCAGCAGCTCGGAGCTGCCAATGCGAGGGGGAACTCACCTGACCAATTTGAATTAACCTGCGAGAGGAAACCAGCGGGTGTTCCGATGGCAACGGATCGTTTCGCAAACTCCATGTCCTCGGCGCTTCGCCATCCTGGTGTGATTGCGCTGATCGTGGCCGGCTTGACGATCGCTGCAATGTTGATCGTCGACCACGGTCCCTGGAGCCGCGCCAAGACTCAGCCGGCCCATGTCGCGATGTACGCAACCACGGGCGAGGCTGCGCGTGCCGCGGGCGCCTCGGTGCTTCCGACCGAACCGAAATCGCCGCTCGAACCGGCGCGGCCGGGGCCGAAGACATCGCCGACCGTCAATCCCGTGGCGCCGTAGCTCGCGCGGGCGGACTTGGGGCCGCGGCGTCGTCGAGCCAAAGCCTTCGTCGAATTCGCTCCAGGCCCGGTCGCAAGCCCCACCCCAGCCGCGATTGTTACTCTAACCACGGATCGCCGTGACGCCCGAGGGGACGCGGCGGGCGAGGGCGCTTTGTCTTTGGGGGACGACGGCAATGCTTTCGATTGATCAGCTCCTGCGGTTCATCGCCGTGCCGGCCGTGTTCGCGGCCTTCATCATCGCCTCGCAGATCTCGGCGGCATTGTCGCCGCTTTGAAGCGTGATCCGGAAAAGTGCGAAGCGATTCTCCAAAAAGATCATGCGCAAACATCAACCTAAAGCGCGATCTCGATTCATCCCGATCTCATCGCGCCGTGGTCAGCCGATCAAGGACGACCCGAGCAGCGCGAGCACGGCCAATGCCATCAGCCCTGTGCCGAGCCAGCCCAGCGCGATCAGCCATGACCGCGCCCGGAAGCGGCCCATGACCGCGCGGCTCGAGACGATCAGCATCATCATCACCATGATCGGCACCGCGACGACGCCGTTGAGCACCGCGCTCCAGACCAGCATGTGGATGGAATCGATCCCGGTGAAGCCAAGGCCGAAGCCGATCGCGGTCGCGGCGGCGATGATGGTGTAGAACCCGACCGCCTCGTCGGGCTTTGCTTCCAGCGTGGCGCGCCAGCCGAAGATCTCCGCAACGCCGTAAGCCGCCGAGCCCGCCAGCACCGGGATCGCGAGCAGGCCGGTGCCGATGATGCCGGTTGCGAACAGGGCGAAGGTGAAATCACCGGCGAGCGGCCGCAGCGCTTCGGCCGCCTGGGTCGCCGAGTTGATGTTGGTGACGCCGTTGGCATGTAGGACTGACGCCGTGGTCAGGATGATGAAGAAGGCGATGCCGTTGGAGAGCAGCATGCCGGAGATGGTGTCAGTCCTGATACGCGCAAGCTCCGGTTTGCCGCCGTGCTTCAGCTCGCGCAGCGGCTTGTCGGGCTTGCCGCAATTCATTTCCTCCACCTCCTGGGAGGCCTGCCAGAAGAATAGGTAAGGGCTGATGGTGGTGCCGAGCACAGCGACCACCATCATGAAATAGTCGGCGCTGACATTCGCCTTCGGCCACACCGCGGCCAGCAGCGCCGTGCTCCATGGGATCTTCACGGTGAAGGCAGTTGCGACATAGGCGAACAGCGCCAAGGTTAAGAATTTCAGCACCGGCGAATAGCGGCGATAGGGCAGGAACACCTGGAGCAGGGTCGAGCCGGCCGCGAAGATCAGCGCGTGCTCGTGGTTGAGGCCACCGATGACGAGCGAGAGCGCCTCGGCCATCGCGGCGATGTCGGCGGCGATGTTGAACGTGTTGGCGGCAACGAGCATGGCCACCAGCGCCAGCACCGCCCAGCGCGGCGCGATCCGCATGACGTTGGCGGCAAGCCCCTTACCGGTGACGCGCCCGATCTGCGCACTGACGAGCTGGATCGCGATCATGAACGGCGTCGTCAGAAACACCGTCCAGAGCAGTCCATAACCGAATTGCGCGCCGGCCTGCGAATAGGTGGCAATGCCCGACGGATCGTCGTCCGCCGCCCCGGTGACGAGGCCCGGCCCCAGCCGCTGCAGCAGAGTGGGCTCCGATTTCGTCGGCGTGAGGGCGCTGTCAGTCATGGCGAAGGGCTCGGGTCGGTCGGTGCGGCGTCTCCCTGACAAATGCAAAGGAGGGAACGAAAGTTCCCTGGGCTTGCGGCTCGCTGCCGTCGCGCATTTCTGATTATGCTAAATTTGCTTGACCCGTCGGGCAAAACACCTGTAGATTGGCATCATCCCGAAAGCTCTCGAAGCGCGGTCACTTGGCAGCGGGCTCGACCGCATCCGCCGGCGGAATTCGATCGCCGCAGATGCGCGTACGCGACCCCTTGCAATCTATTTGACGCTCACGAACATGCCCCAGGCCGCGGCGAGCGCCGCGCCGGAAAAGACGATCAGCGGGTTCTCGCAGAACGCGCTGCCATAGCTGCACATGTTTGCGCCGAACTGGCCGAGCTCGTGATGGCTCGCGGAGTAGAACAGTCCCGACAGCACCAGCAATGCAGCGGCGACGTAATACATCGGCAATGTCTCCAGCCCGATTGAAGCACGGGCGCCATCATCTCGCCCGACATGTCCCAGCATGGCGCGAAGACATTGCATTCCGCCGAATCCGCATCGTTGCATTTGAATTAAAGTTTGATCCTTCTGGCAAACCAGCGGCAAGGTGACGGTATCAGGATGGCGGTCATGACCGAACGGGGCGCGGAGATCCCGGCAGACATCAAGGGCTGGTTCGCGGGTTGCGCGGCGGCAACGGCGGTCCTCTTTGTGTGCGGACTGGTGTCGGCGGTGGCGAAGGGATTGACGCTCGCCTTGCTATTCGCCGGGCTCTTTGTCGGCGTCGTTCACTTCGCTTTCATCGCCATGTTCACCGCCGTTTCGGCCGGACTGTTGATGTGCGGCGTGCGCAAGGCGCGACTGGAGCTTGTCGTGCCTCTCTTCGTCGCATCGGTGCGGCGCTGGGCTGGTCCGGGAATTATCTCGTCAGCCCCTTCGACCGGGACCGGATGCTCTACGCCGCCGCCGGCGCGGTTGCGGGCCTTGCTGCGTGGTATTGCAGCAGAAGGCCAGTGGCCCAGACGACGGAGCGCGCCTGAAGCATTGTCCCTCCGGGCTACGGGCGTGAGACACTTCACTTAACGCATGTGAAGGCGGAGATTTCCCTGGCTTGGCATATCTGCCTCATGCCGGATTCGCTGCACAGACGCGCCGCTCTTGTCATCGAGGAAAATCGCAGGCTGCGCGAGGACAAAATGCGCCTCGACCGCGAATATGCCGAGCAGATCGAGGCCCTTCGCTTCGCGATCCTCGAAAGCGCAATGTCCCGCGCCGAGAGCAAGGCCCGCCGCGACGACCGGAGCTGAGGCCACCCACGCGCAGGCGCAAGATCCTGACGAAGCACGCCTGAAACAGTCCTGAAACCAGATCGTCCTGAACTCCTTCGCTCCCGGCACCGACCAACGGAGCGACAAAGGAGACGGTCATGATCCAGATCGGTTCGAAGGAAGAAGTTGCGTTTCTGCTGGCATTGTTCGGCACCCATACCCAGCCCGTAAAGAAGCCGAAGCCGAAATCGCGGCAAGGGTGAACGACACCATACCTGGGCTTGCCGAGTGCCAGAGCCTCTTGCGCCTGCTGATCGCAAGGGGCGATCCGAGGGCTATCCCGCTCGCCAAAGGCGCCATCGACCAATATCTGAACGTCGCGCCGCTCAGCACCCGCGGGCGCGGCCTGCGCGTGATCCAGCGCGACCCGCTCGATCAGTACGGCGTTGCGATCGGCGTGCAGCGCTCGTTCGCCAAGACGGTGGATGCCTACATCGAGCGCAAGCTGGCTGAGGAATGAGGCGAACGCGGCTGCCGATCTTGCCGCGCTCGCATCGCCGTCGGCGACTTCACTGGCAGGAACCAATCAGCTTAACATGAGTTAAGTTGCCGGTTCTGTCCGCGAGCAGTCGCCATGTTGCCGAATGACCGGGAATGGCTGGAGATCGTTGTTCAGAAGCGTATTAGTCGCATCCGCACCGGGAACGAGGTCACGCTCCGGATGCTGCAACGCTCCATCGAGATGATCGCGTCCGCGGAGGCGCTGCTGGCCGCGCCCGTACCCCAGATCTGGCCCGAAGTCTGGCCCAACTCGGAAGCTCGGTCCGAAAGCGGGTCCGAAACCGAATTGCTCCCGAGTAACCCCGGAGCAGGAACGCCCCTTCGAAGGCTGCATTCTTCTGCGCATGACAATGACAGATGAGGGCGAAAAGCGCGTAGATTCAGTGGTGCACCTCCGCCGCCGCTGCGCGTGCGGCAAACGCATCTGGAGGTAAAATGCCGCTACAACTTTTCGTCGAAAGGCATATGCTGTTATTATCACCGGCCGAGGCTCTGCCCGTAGGCGCCGGTGGCTGAGAGACCGATCGCGCTCCCGCCTGCCAGCGAAGGGAGTCCGGCCATGACCGTCAGATCACTCATCGACAGCGTGCACGAGGCGGCTGCCCACATCAACGAGCAGAATGCCCGCCTCCGGGAGATGACGGCGCAAGCGGCCAGTGTGCTGAAGGAGCCGAGGCCAGACACCTTCCTCGGCCGCAAGACTTATGAGCCTTTTCCGAAAGAAGAGGATTCAGGACGGGCGTGACGGATTGATGATGCGTGGCGGAGCGGCATCGGACGTCGCCTTGAGCAGGGCGATCTTGCGGCCGAGCTGCCAGACCTCGACATTGCCTTGTCGGGTGAACTGCCGCGCGAAGGCCAGCGCCTTCTCGTCCGACGGGGCCTCGAATGCTTCGGCGGAGCGGAAAACACCGTTCTCGCCGACGAGATAAGCGCGGTATTGCTGCGTCATGTCGGAGCCCTCAGGCCCGGTGAGCGAAGCCAGGCCTCGATCTGGATTGCCGTCTCGTCCTGCCGCGCCTTGCGCAGCAGCATCTCGCGGCTACGGCCGGGCGGCAGTGCGCGCGCCTGGTCGCGCAGACGCTTTACCTCTTCGGCGAGCCGCTGGTCGAGTGTCTTAGTCTGTTTGAATCGACGCCGCTTCAGCATGGCGTGCTCCCTCTTTCGAGTAGGGCGGGAGCGCAACTGGCGTTCTCATCACCGATCGATGTCTCGAGCCTTGCGCTGATGGATCAACCGTAGTCCTTCAACGCGCCGCGAGTCCTAATCATTTGATACGTCCTGCAAAGAATCTTTCGGCAAAGTCTGAGAGGTTTGAGCGATTTACTCATTTCGCTCCGCGACGGATCTTTGCGTTCACTTTTGAACAATAGCGGCCTCGGGCCGTTGGCAAGACATCACCGGCCAAGGCTTCGTCCGTGGGCGCCGGTGGCTGAGAGACCGAGCGTGCTCCCGCCTGCAATGCCAGGGAGCGCGCGTGATGCGGATCTATCGCCCATTGCCTATTGATCATGATCAGGCCGAATTCATGCGGCAACTCGTACGCGAATGCCGCGAGGTGCTGATGCAGCCGCCGCCCGATACGTTTCTGGGACGCAAGACGATGGATGCGCCGCGGATGGAAGACCAGCAGGGCGGAGAGGCAGGTGGCGACGACCGTGCGGAATGAGGTTTGTGAAGTGACTTATGGCGGGCTGGAGTGGGTTGCCGCTTAAGCCATATCTTCCTGGTCAGCTCCGCGCACCACGATGCTCAACTAGTCATCCGGCTAGGTGCTTTGCAGTGCCTTGGCCTCATGCCAACGCGCGCTGAGCTCAATATCCCATTTTCCGTTGAGGTCAGGTTGACCGGCAGAGCTTTGGGACGAATCGGCTCGACAACCGAAGCTTTCCAGATCCCGACGCTGCTGGATGTTCGGCTGCTGGCAAGAACCAAGTCCGAAGCTGTCATCAACGGCTTTCCGTCATCATGTTCAGGGAGACTAGGTCTGCACTCGCGCGGCTGGTCACAGCCAATGCCCTTCAGATCGCGGCTGGGGCAAACCGGTCCAGCCATTGGCAACCCGATCAGGAGCCGCTTGAACAGATCCACCTGATCGAGCGCGTCATCATCCATCCGGAACGCCTTCCCGCAACTCACCAATGCGATCCATTGAGGCCCCGTCGCTGGAAGGCCCGCAAGCGGTTCTGTCTCTCGAAAAGGTGCCGCGATGACCGTGAAAACGCCGATATTGCCTCCAAGCTCGCCAAACTCGCTGCAAACAAAACAGAATGTGGATTTGGCGCTTGGCCTCAGTGGGGACGCGATGCCCTCTCCTGCGTGCCGGCCGCCGCCACCTGAGAAGCTCGCCAAAGTCGACGAGGCTGTCGGCAGCGATCGCGCGAATGTCTAGATGTTGAGCCGAGTGCCTTACGCCATAGCGGCCGAACCGAACCACGTCGTGAGTGCGTCCATCAGGCCGCGCCGGCTCTCATCGCCCACCCATGCCACGTGTCCATCGGGCCGCACCAGCACGGCTTGAGGTGCGGTGACCTGTCCGATAGCGGGGAGTTCCCAAGGACCTTCGTAACTGGCGTCGATGAGCCTAATACGATCCGACCAGGCTGTGGTGTCAAAGCGGTTCGCAACGCCGAGATTGAGCAGCATGAATCGCGCGTTACGTAGCAGCGTGAATAATCTCCGTTGCTGTCCATTGATCATCAAATCAAGGTCAGGCATGCGGCGCCCAAGCAGCGGATGGCCTTCGCCGAGATCGTAGCGGATCTCGAGCCCGCTCATCATTGCGCCGAAGCGTTTTCGCGGCTCGTCCATGGCAAGCAGCTCTGACATGATTTCGCGCGCGGAGTTGAGGCCGTCCTCGGCGCAGCGGAGCAGGGCGATCTGCGCCCTGGTATTGCGCAGCACGCGCGCGGCGACGGGATGACGCTCGGCGTGGTAGGTGTCGAGCAGGTTTTGCGGCGAGATGCCTTTGACGACCTGCGCCAGCTTCCAGCCGAGATTGACCGCGTCCTGCACGCCGATGTTGAGGCCTTGCCCGCCGACGGAATGATGGATGTGCGCGGCATCGCCGGCGAGCAGCACACGTCCCTTGCGATAGGAGACGGCCTGCCGCGCCGCATCGGTGAAGCGGGAGATCCAAGCGGGATTTTTGAGGCCGAAATCGGTGCCGTAGACGGCGACGAGAGCCTCGCTGAGATCGCGCAGGCCAGGCTCGCCGGTGCGCTCGAGCTTCGTTTCGGTGAGGACGACCAGCACGCGTCCGCTCTCCGCCTTGCTGAGGCCGTGGAAGCCGAGCGCGTCGTGGCGCAGGCCCCAGGCGGGCTCTTCGCTCATCTCGACCTCGGCCATGAGATTGCTCAGCGTCGGATCGGAGCCGGCGAAGTCAATGCCGGCCGTCTTGCGCACCAGGCTGCGGCCGCCGTCGCAGCCGACCAGATACTCCGCCCGCAGCGTCTTGTCTCCGGACAGGGTCACCTCGACGCCGGTCTCGTCCTGCGAGAAGCCCGTGACCTCGGTGCTTCGGTAGATCGGCACCGCGAGCTCCTCGACCCAGCCGGCCAGAATGCGCTCGATCTGGCTCTGCCGCAGCGCAAGGCCGTAAGGGTGGCGGGTCGGCAGGTCGCTGATGTCAAGCCGGGTCCAGGCGAAGCCCGCGAGCTGGACAACCTGTCCTTCGCGCAGGAAACGGTCCGCGACGCCACGCTGATCGAGGATCTCGATGCTGCGCGCGTGCAGGCCGCCGGCGCGCGTGCCGACGAGCTCGTGGCCCGCGCGCCGCTCGACGATGGCAACGTCGACCTCGGCGAGCGCGAGCTCCGCGGCGAGCATCAGCCCGGTCGGGCCGCCGCCAGCGATGACGACCGCATGGCCGTCCCTGGCCGCGCGCGTTGCGCTGGCTCGGCCGCGCGAGCTGGATGTCGGAATCACTACAGGCATGTGGTGCCCCCTCGGCTTGTGCTTGAGCCGGCGGGTTCTACTGCAGGAGCGGGGACTTGAAGCAAGCCCCTTGCACACCACATGTTGAGCTGGGAGGAGGGGCTTTACGTCAAGGCGCGCCGCTTTGACACGTTCCCGGTCCGCCTAATCGTCCTGCGACATATCGCCGGGCTTAGTGGGAACAGCGACGGTGCCGCCATCGCCGTGCAGGAGATCGCGGCCGTTGTCCTCGCTCTCGCCGGCGTCCCCGATGATCGCCTCTTGCGTGTCGCGCTTCTTTTCGTGGCGTGACTTCCATCCCGGCAGATCTCGCGATGTCTTGCGTGGGGTCTTGATTGTCATTGGCGGTGCCCTCGATTGGCTAACGCCGCTTCCCCCAATTCGTTCGTTTGACACGCCGGGCAAAACACTGGCATACTGGCATCATCGAACGAGTTTGGTTCAGCCCGCGCGGACAATCCGCGGCGGGCTTTTTCATTTTCGATTCCAGAATCGGACGGTGGCCCACGCGTCCCGGCCACGCACTCGCTTATCCGCGTTGAGCGATCGGCATGGCGACGTCCTAACCAGTGCTGGCCGTGCACTGCGAACGTGCCGGCCTCGCGATGCTGGGCCTGTTCGCTCGTGCGGCTGCGTTTTCCAAGGCCGGAGACAGGGTTCGCGCCTGAAACGATCGCGCTTGGTCACGCGATCTGCCGCGCATCTTCTTATGAAGGAGAGATTATGAGCGCTTATCTAATATTGCGCGCGCTCGCCTCCCTGTTGCAATCGTGCTGTAGGAGAGTTCTCGTGAACGAGGAAATTATCGAATGCGAGCTCGAGCGTGCGCCGGTTCGCTTGCTGGCGACCAGGAAGATGTCGAGGGCGCGCACCCTGACTGAGATCCGCTCGCTCGCGCGCAGCTATACCAGAACGGCTATCCATGTGCTCGTCGGCATAATGCGCAGCGATAACGCAACGCCGCCGGCGCGCGTCGCCGCCGCTAACGCGATTCTCGATCGCGCTTGGGGTCAAGCTCGTTGCCTGGGACAAGGTTCTCGCCCTCATTACGACCGACGCGTTGGTCGGCTTTGCCGCCATTGCGGCCAATCTCGTGGTGTCCTTCTTCGCCAATCGCGGGTTCGAGAATGTTGCGAAGATCATCAAGCGGTGAAGGTTCAAGTCGACGAGATTCGAGCGATTGTCGCCAAAACGCTCGCTGAGCAGCACAGCATTCAGCGGGAGAGCATCGATGCGATCGTGTTGAAGGCTGTCGCGTCGCTGCTGGCCTCTTTTGGAATCGAAGTGGACGACCGTAAGGAGCTGAGGGTTGATTTTCAGCAGCTGCGGAGATGGAGAAAGGGCGTAGAGCAGGCTCAGAGCTACACGTTCAAGGCCGTGATCACGGGGATTGCCACCGGTCTGATGGGCGCCATCTGGCTTTGCGTCAAAGTCGTGCTGGGCAAGTGATGCGTCCGATAAGGAGATTGCCGACACCTGGCCGATCTGGATCAGATGGCGTCGTCTTCAATGGCGCGGCTATGCGGCAATTCGAGCTGAGATTGGTGGCTGGCCTATCATGGTCGCGAGGTGGTCGCGTTCGCCGGCACTGCGACATATGGTCGTGATGGAGGTTGCTCGTCCAGGGTCGGCGTGTTGCAGCGGCTGGGGACGCGGCATTCGGTGCAGGCTGGCGCGCGCAATTGAGGCGAGAGGGCGGCGTGTGGGATGGAACAATATCGCCTCCGACAGGACGGACAATCCGGTCTCTGTGAATAACTTCATCCGGGTGGGCTATCGGCTGCGGCACTCCTGGGTCGCGCGTCCTCCGCCAAACATGCGAAGCACCCTGGGCCGCTCCGCAAAGTCTTTATTGGCGGAAATGGCTTCGCTGAACAATGGGAGCGGGTTTCCCGTGAAGCGGAAGGCAGCCTTATCGACACTGATGAGGGCCCGGCAGCTTGGCGGCTGCCGCGCCCTTTTTGCGTATTGAAACGATGCGGCTGAACCACTTGCGAAGCCGTTGCCGCCGGGTTTTAAGTTGGTGCTGCAGGAAATTCGGCGACCATAAGCCGATGCAAGGGAGCGCTGTCGATGCCCACCAAGCCTCAATTGCCGGAACGTCCGTCGCGGGCGACAGGCGGACCGGCTGCGCTCGACGGTCTTCTGGTCGTCGACTTCACGCGCGTCGTGGCGGGGCCAGCCTGCACGCAGACGCTTGCCGATTTCGGCGCGCGCGTCATCAAGATCGAGAATCCGGACGGCGGCGACGATACGCGCGCCTATGAGCATGCCGAAATCGGCGGCGAAAGTGCGGCCTATCTCAGCCTGAACCGCAACAAGCGCGGCATCGCGCTCGATCTCGCCGTGCCCGAAGCGCGCGAGATCGCGCTGGATCTGATCCGCAAGGCGGATGTGGTCGTGGAGAACTTTTCCAGCGGCGTCATGAAGAAGTTCGGCCTTGACTACGAGGCTGTCGCGCCGCTCAATCCGCGGCTCGTCTATTGCTCGATCTCCGCTTACGGGCGAACCGGACCATTCGCCTCGCGTCCCGGTTTCGATCCCATTACGCAAGCGGAAAGCGGCTTCATGTCGCTCAACGGGTTTGCCGATGGCCCAGCGGTGCGAACCGGCCCGCCCATCGTGGACATGGCGACGGGGATGTCCGCGTGCAACGCTATTCTGCTGGCACTCCTGGCGCGGGACAGGCTTGGCCGCGGGCAGCATGTCGAGGTGGCCCTGTTTGACATCGCAATGGGGATGACCGGCTTCTACGGCATGGCCTATCTCATCAACGGTGAGAACCCCGGACGGTTCGGCAATTCTCCGAGCGGGTCTCCCACCGTCGGGGTCTACGAGGCTTCCGACGGCCCTCTCTACATGGCCTGCGCTAACGACCGGCTCTATCGCCGCCTGGTGGTCGAGGTGCTGAACCGGCCCGATCTGATCACCGATCCGCGCTTCGCCTCGCGCAAGGCGCGGTCCGAGAACAAGGAGCTGCTGCGGGCCGCCATCGCGGAAGTGTTTGCGGGCGATACACTCGAGAACTGGATGGCGAAGATGAAGCTGGCCAATATTCCGGTCGGCTATCTCCGCACAGTTGAGGAGGGATTCAACGCGCCAGAGGCCCGGGAGCGCCACCGCTTGAGCCGGATTCCACATCCTACGGCGGGATGGGTCCCCAATATCGAGCCTCCGATCAATATGAGCTTGACCGGCGCGATTGATCCTGTGGCGGCACCCTTGCTGGGCGAGCATACCGAAAACGTCCTGCGTGATACGCTGGGATACGACCAACGTCGGATCTCGGAGTTGGCACAAAAGGGCGCCTTTGGATCAGCCAAGCCGTCGCCATCGGTCTGAACCCGCTCGTTCGCCTTGAGCAGGGCGTGACACGCTGGTGCCGCATCCGCTTGATTTGGCGCTGCTCCCGCCGCATAACTATGCGACAGCAGGGGAGACGAATGGCGCCTGACCAGGAGCCGAGCATGGGTCAGCCGACAAGGCCAGAAGCCAGCGCCTATGCGGCCATGATCGCGAAGGCCCGGGCGCTCCTGCCGCAGCTGCGTGAGAGGGCGGCGCGGACCGAGGAGCTTCGGCATCTTCCGCCGGAAACCGAGAAAGACCTCCACGACGCCGGTCTGTTCCGGATGCTTCAGCCCAAGCGCGTTGGCGGTGCCGAGCTCGACTACGTCGCCCTCGTCGATTGCGCGGAGCTGCTCGGCCGGGCGGACGCGTCTGTTGCTTGGAATCTTGCCAACCTGGCGAGCCATCACTGGATGCTCGGCATGTTCGAGCAGAAGGCTCAAGATCTGGTCTGGGGGCGCGATCCGGATGCGCTGATTGCGTCCTCGTTCATTTTTCCGGCCGGTCGCGCCACGAGGGTCGAGGATGGATACCGGCTGCACGGGAGCTGGCCATTCTCGTCGGGCGTTGCCTCCTGCGAGTGGAACATGCTCGCGAGCGTCGTCTACTCCGATGACGAGGCTGATGGCATCGAATATCGAATCTTTCTGCTGCCGAAAGGCGACTACAAGGTGCTGGACACCTGGAATGTCGCGGGATTGCGCGGCACCGGGTCCTCTGACGTCGAGGTCAGAGATATCTTTGTGCCCGACTACATGACGGTCGCCGTCGGCGATCTTGCCGGCGGGCCGACGCCCGGAAGCGCAGTCAATCCCAATCCGTCGTATACGCTGCCTGTGTTCTCGCTGTTTCCGTACGTCCTGTCCGGCGTCGCGCTTGGGAATGCGCAAGCGTGCCTGGATGATTATGCGGAGGTCGCGCGTCATCGCATCTCGACTTACAACCGCGCCAAGCTGAGCGACTTCCAGAGTACCCAGATCAAGATCGCGGAGGCTTCAGCCAAGATCGATGCTGCTCGCCTGATCATGCGTTCGGCCTGTATCGAAGCCGTGGAGAATGCGAGACGCGGTCATATCCCCGATATGGCGACGAAGACCAGGTATCGACGCGATGGAGCCTTTTCGGTGAATCTGTGCACCGAGGCGGTCTCGATGCTGTTTGCGGCGAGCGGGGCCCGCGGCCTGTTCACCACGGGCGTGTTGCAGCGGCAATTCCGTGACGCCCACGCCATCAACTCGCATCTTGCGTTCAACTTCGATGCGGCCGGAACCAACTATGGACGCGTGGCTCTCGGGCTACCGTCCGAGAACCTCACGCTCTGAGGCCGGCCGATGACTGACCTGCCGAAGCAGCCGGCCGTTCCCGATCCTGCCAATGAACTTGCGAGCGACAGTTCGTCGATCGATCCCCGCGATTTTCGCAACGCGCTCGCCACATATGGAACGGGCGTAACGATCATTACGGCCACGGCGGCTGACGGAAAGCCTTATGGCATCACCTGCAATTCGTTCGCGTCGGTCTCCTTGAATCCCCCTCTGGTCCTGTGGAGCCTCGGGATCTATTCGTCGAGCCTGATCGTGTTTCAGAATGCCAGCCATTTCACCGTCCACGTGCTCGGCACCTCGCAGCAGGCGCTTGCGAACAAGTTCGCAAAATCCTCCGGCGACAAGTTCGCGGACGTCGACTGGACGCCGGGCCTCGGCAATGCGCCGGTGCTCGCCGAGAGCGTCGCCAATTTTCAATGCCGCGCGGTCAATCGCTATTATGGTGGCGATCACGTGATCTTTCTCGGCGCGGTCGAGGCCTATGCCTACAATGCCAAGGAGCCTCTCCTTTTTGCGCGCGGGACGTATGGCCGGTTCCTGGCGGATGATGATCGCAAGAAGAAACCGTAGGCCTCATTCCCGTCCGACAGCCTAGCCCTCTGCCGCTGAAAGTTTGTAGATCTCCAGCGCGTCCGCCTCGGCGCCTCGCGCGGCTTTCGCCATCCTGAACAGCTGCCCCGCCAGCGAGGCCATTGGCACCGGCGTCGACGTCGTCTGCGCGACGTCGGCCACCGTATCGAGGTCCTTGAGCATCGTGGCGATATGACCGAGGGGCGGTGAATGAATCCCCTGGACCATCCGCGGCACGAACAATTGAAGCGGAATGGAATCTGCAAAGCCGCCCGCGAGCGCTTCGGGCAACCGGTTGGCATCAATGCCGGCATTCACGGCAAGGCGTGTCGCTTCCGCAAGTACGGCCATCGCGCAACCGACGATCACCTGATTGCAGAGCTTTGTGGTCTGGCCGGCGCCGGTGGGCCCCATGTGGGTGAATCTGCGGGCCATGGCCAGCACATAGGGCCGCGCGCGCTCGATCTCCTCGGCTTCTCCGCCGGCCATGATCGCAAGCGTGCCCTCCTCAGCGCCCTTGGTGCCCCCGGACACCGGCGCGTCGATCCAGGCAGCGCCATTCGCCGCCTTCAGTCGCGCCGCAAGGTCGCGCGCGGCCTCAGGATGGATCGACGAGAAATCGACCACGAGCTTTCCTCCGCCGGGGGCTGCGGAGAATCCCTCCGGCCCGAAAATCACCTCTTCGACGGCGGCCGCATCCGTGACGCACATGAACGCGATATCAGAGTTCGCCAAGACGTCACGAGGCGTGGCTGCACGCGTTGCACCAGCCGCGACGAGCGGTGCTACCTTGCCCTCCGAGCGATTCCAGACGCTGACCTGATAGCCGGCTTTGAGCAGGCGCCGGGTCATCGGTGTCCCCATCAGCCCAAGGCCGACATAGCCGAGCCTCTCGACGCCTTGCGGGTTTGTCTTGCTCGCATCAGCCATAGGTTGCCTCGTTCTGTCGCAACGCAAACGCCCCTTACCATACATGGCAGGCCGGGCAGCGAAACCGGTCAACCCGCATGGCTTGCTTGATTGTTTGAACCATGAAACATTTGCGGCAGTCGGGTTGGGTGGCGCCGGTCGGCGCCGGAGCAGCGGAGTGGGCACGATGCGAACCGTTTCGAGGTGGAGCATTTCGAAGAGGATTCTGGCTTTGGGAGCGGCAGCAGCTGTGAGCGCCGGCGTGAGCCCGTTATGGGCGCAGCAGACGATCCGCGTCGGCTGGACGATCCCGGCCGAGGAATCCAAGTACTGGATGATGCGCCGCCCGGCTGAGTTTCCCAATATCGGCAAGACCTACAACATTGAATGGACCCAGTTTCAGGGCACCGCGCCGATGACACAGGCATTGGCAGCCGGCGCGCTGGACTGCGCGACACAGGCGCCGCTGTCACTCGCCAACGGCGTGGTCGGCGGCAATCTCAAGGCCTATATCGTGGCGCAGCACGTCTTCGAGAAGCCCGGCGGCTTCTCGGTCTATTGGGCGGTGATGGATGACTCGCCGATCAAGACGATCGCGGACCTCAAGGGCAAGACGGTCGGCATCTCCGTGATCGGCGGTGGCACGCAAGGGCCGTTCAATCTGCTGTTGAACCAGAATGGCGTCGACCCGGCCAAAGATATCAAGCTTGTTGAGGTCGGCTTTGCCGTCTCCGAAGATGCCCTACGCCAGGGCCGTGTCGATGCGGTCAACATGAACCAGCCGTTTGCCGCGCGTGCAGAAGCGAAGGGCGGAACAAGGAAGTTGTTCTCGCTGTCGCAGGCGATGCCAAACATCGTGCACATTCTGGAAGCGTGCCGCGCCGATTTCGTCGACAAGAACCCGGAGGTGGTCAAGGCCTATGTCCGCGACATCACCTCGGGAATGAAAAAGGCGCTGGCGAACCGCGACGAGACGCTGAAGGTCGTCAACGAGGTTCTCAAAGCGCCCATTCCCGTGCTGGAGACCTATCTGCTCAAGGACAATGATTTCGGTCGCGATCCTGGTGCCGCGCCAAACTTTCCGGCGATCCAGAAGATGCTGGACATCTACGCCGAGACGGGAATGTTGCCGAAGCTGGACGCGGCGCAGTTCAAGCACCCGACAATCGTCGCGCCACTGGAATAGGGAGCGGCGCTACCTTCGAACGCAAGGAGATCGCAACGTCCCAGGTGATGCGGGACGTTGCATGAAGAAGATGCAAGTATGAAGAAGTTGCGATCACGAGTCACGACAGACGGCCGCGACCGGGCGCCGCACCGCGCGTTTATGCGTGCCATGGGGCTCGATGACGTCGCGATTGCCAAACCGATGGTGGGCGTCGTCAGCATGAAGGGCGAGCAGACGCCCTGCAACATGACTCATGACTTCCAAGTGGCCGCGGCCAAGACGGGGATCGAGGAGGCCGGCGGCACGCCGCGCGAATTCTCGACCGTCTCGGTGTCCGATGGCATCAGCATGAATCATGAAGGGATGAAGTTCTCGCTGTTTTCGCGCGAGCTGATCGCCGACTCGATCGAGGCCGTCGTCCACGGCCTCGCCTATGACGCGCTGATCGGATATGGCGGGTGCGACAAGACGCTTCCCGGCGTCATGATGGGCATGGTTCGTTGCAACGTGCCGTCCATTTTCATCTACGGCGGCAGCTCGCTGCCGGGCCGCGTGGACGGACGGACTTTGACGGTGCTCGACTCCTATGAAGCCGTCGGCAGCTTCATGACAGGTGAGATCGACGGCACGACGCTCGAGCGGATCGAGCGTGCCTGCCTGCCGACCATCGGCGCGTGCGCCGGCCAATTCACTGCGAACACCATGGGAATGGTGTCCGAGGCAATGGGCCTCACCATCCCCAACGTCTCGATGGTGCCAGGTGTCTATGCCGAGCGCGCACAGATCTCGCGACGCGCCGGCCGGCTGATCATGGAGATGCTGGAACGCGGCGGTCCTTTGCCGCGTGACATCGTCACGCGGAAGTCCCTTGAGAATGGCGCGGCAATCGTCGCCGCGACCGGCGGCTCGACCAATGCCGCACTGCACCTGCCGGCGATTGCAAATGAAGCCGGGATTGCGTTCACGATCGACGACGTCGGCGAGGTTTTTGCCCGAACGCCGCTGATCGGGAATCTCCGGCCGGGCGGCAAATACACCGCCAAGGACGTCTACGATATCGGTGGCGCTGCCGTCGTGATCCGCGAGCTGATCCAGAGCGGGCATGTCGATGGCAGCTGCATCGCCATCACGGGCCGCACACTCGCTGAAGAATATGGCGCGGCCAACCCTCCCGACGGCCAGATCATTTATGCAGCCCGGACGCCGATTATGCCCGATGGCGGCGTGGCGGTGCTGAAGGGCAATCTCTGTCCCGACGGTGCGGTGATCAAGGTCGCGGGTTTGAAGAGCCAGTTCTTCGAGGGCGTCGCGCGCGTCTTCGAAGACGAGGAAGCCTGTGTCAAAGCGGTTCGCGACCGCAGCTACAAGGCGGGCGAGGTTCTCGTGATCCGCAATGAAGGGCCGGTCGGCGGCCCCGGTATGCGCGAGATGCTCGGCGTCACCGCGCTGATCTACGGGCAGGGCATGGGCGAGAAGGTGGCCCTCATCACCGATGGCCGATTCTCCGGCGCAACCCGCGGCATGTGCATCGGCTACGTGTCTCCGGAAGCATTTGTCGGTGGTCCGCTGGCGCTCGTTCGTGACGGCGACCGGATCCGGATCGATGCCGTAAACCGGCGCATGGATGTGCTGATTGATGAACAGGAACTCGCGACGCGCCGACGCGATTGGAAGCAGCGCCCGCCGCGCCACCGCGCAGGTGCACTGGCAAAATATGCGCGGTTGGTCGGGCAGGCGCCGGGCGGAGCCGTCACGCATGAAGGCCCGGCAGAATGGCCCTGGTTCGAATGACGCGCCGCAGTCTTGCGAAAATGCCCGCCGGTCTGGCAGGTTTCTTGCTAAGCTCGTGTCGCTGATGGAGGACATTCAGCAGATCCGCCGCGCGAGATTCGCGCGCGAGTGAAGCGGGAAACGGGATGACGGTGGTGGCTTCGAGATCGAGCGAGTGGGTGGGACCGGCGACGTCACAAAAGCCGGCTTCTGCGATCATCGAGATCGACCGCGTCTCGCAGGTGTTTCAGACCTCGGCGCGCAGAGATCATCTGGCGCTATCGGACATCTCGTTGACAATCGAAGAAGGAGCTTTCGTCTCCATCCTCGGTCCTTCTGGTTGCGGTAAGTCGACACTGCTCTACATCGTCGGCGGTTTCGTCAGCCCGACCAGCGGCGCGGCGAAGATAAAGGGGCAGGCGATCACGGGTCCGGGACCCGATCGCGGCCCCGTGTTCCAGGAGTTCGCGCTATTCCCGTGGAAGACTGTCCTGGGCAACGTCATGTACGGCCCGCGCCAACAGGGTGTACGCGCCACCGAGGCGGAAGCGCAGAGCCGGGCCCTGATCGAGATGGTCGGCCTCAAGGGCTATGAGAATTTCTACCCCAAGGAGCTGTCCGGCGGCATGAAGCAGCGCGTCGCGCTGGCCAGGACACTTGCCTATCATCCTGAAGTCTTGCTGATGGACGAGCCGTTCGGGGCGCTCGATGCTCACACCCGGACACGTTTGCAGAACGATCTTCTGAGCATCTGGGAGCGTGATCGCAAGACGGTGCTGTTCGTGACCCACTCGGTCGACGAAGCGGTGTTCCTCTCCGACAAGGTCGTGATGATGTCGAAATCGCCTGGTCGCATCCGGCAGGTGATCGATATCGATCTGCCGCGGCCGCGCCGGCGCAACGAGCTGTTGCTCGACCCGCGCTACCAGAAATACGTCGTCGAGATCGAGCGCATGTTCGATGAAAGCGACGAGGCCGGACACGCCTCATGATGTCGCCGGCTGCCTTGGTCAGACGCGCTGCCCCGGTGCTCGCATGCATCGGTTTGCTGGGGCTGTGGCAGGTTGCCTCGCTTGCGCTGAAGAACGACAGCTTTCCAACGGCGCTCGAGGCGATCCGCGCGATCCCGGACATCCTTGGCGACAAGGAGTCTCTGATCAATATCCTCGCCTCGCTTCGGCGTATGGCGATCGGGTTCGGCATAGCTGTCCTCGTTTCGATTCCGCTCGGCCTGTTGATGGGCCGCAGCCGGGCCGTCGCGGCTTTCTTCAATCCGCTGCTGATGGTAATTTACCCGGTGCCGAAAGCGGCGCTGATGCCGATTATCATGCTGTGGCTCGGCGTCGGCGATGTCACGAAGACGCTGGTGATCTTCCTCGGCGTCAGCCTGCCGGTGATCTACCACAGCTTCGAGGGCGCCAAGGCGGTCGAAGAGAAGATGCTGTGGTCAGGTGCCGCGATGGGGCTCTCGGCCCTGCAACGACTGGTGCGGATCGTGCTGCCGGCGGCGTTGCCGGAAATCCTGACCGGCTGCCGCACCGGGCTCGTGCTGGCGCTGATCACGATGATCACGAGTGAGATGATCGCCCGCCAGTCTGGCGCCGGCAACATCCTCTTCAACGCGCTCGATATGGGACAGTACGACACCGTCTTTGCGATGATCATCATCGTCGGAGCAATGGGCATCTGCCTCGATGCGATCTTCGAGCGGATCCGCGCGCGGCTGGTGCGCTGGTCCGAGCCTCAGTTCGACATGCCGCTGAGCTTCTCATGACCTCGCGCCTTCTTCGCACAAACGTGATCTTCGGGCTCGCGCCCATCGTCGTGGTGATCGCGCTGTGGCAAGGCCTTGTATCGTTCGGTTTTGCGCCTGCTGTCTTGCTGCCGCCGCCGGGCTTGGTCTTCAGCCGGTTGCTCCAGCAACTCGTGACGTGGACATTTCAGCAGGAGATCGCGGCGACCCTGCTTCGGCTGTTCGCGGGCTTCGCGATCGCCGTCGTGCTCGGCGTCAGCATTGGCATCGCCGCCGCAGCCAGTCCCGCGATCAATGCCGTGGTTCGGCCGATTGTGCGCGTCTTGGCACCATTGCCCAAGGTTGCGCTCTATCCGGCACTTCTGCTGCTGCTCGGCTTCAGCCACGGCTCGAAGATCACGCTGGTGGCGGCGGACGCACTCTTCCCAATTTTGCTCTCGACCTATTACGGGGCATCGACCGTCGAGCAGAAGCTGATCTGGTCGGCGATGGCGGCGGGAACGCCGCGCTACGAAATCCTGTTCAAGGTGGTGTTGCCTGCGGCAATGCCGTCGATCTTGACCGGCTGCCGGATCGGCCTCGTCATTTCCTGCATCGTGGTGTTTCTGGCCGAGATGATCACGTCGACGGACGGACTGGGCCATGCCCTCGTCACGGCGGCCCGAACCTTTCAGGCCGTCGACATGTTCGTGCCGCTGATTACGATCTCGCTGTTGGGCCTGATCCTGAATGGGCTGCTCGGGGCGGTGCGCTCGTACCTGCTCCGCGGCTTCCCCGAGGCGTGAACTAGACGAAAAGAAGCAAGACCGGGAGAGAACCATGCTGGCTGATCGCATCGAAGCAAAATGGATCGACGCGTTTTGCGAGATCTTCGAGCGTTGCGCCGTCAAGGTTGGCGATACCGCGGCGATCCTTTCGGAAACCCAGTCGCGCGCGCTGAATGTGCATCTGGCGGAGCTCGCACTACTACGCATGGGCGCGCGGCCGTTCCATGTGGTGATGCCGACGCCGCGCAACCGCAATATCGTTCCGGTTCGTTCGACGGGTGCCAGCGAAGCGATCCAGAAGCTCGGCCCGGTCATCACCGCGCTTCAGCAGGCCGGCTTCGTGGTGGATTGCACCATCGAGGGCCTGATGCATGCGGTGGAGACCCCGGATATCCTCAAGGCCGGTGCGCGTATCCTGGTGATTTCCAACGAGCATCCCGAGGCGCTGGAGCGAATGGTGCCGGATCCCGCGCTCGAGCGGCGTGTGCGCGCGGCAGCAAAGATGCTGCGCGGGACCAAGCGGATGCGCGTCACCTCGAAGGCTGGTACGGCGCTCGACGTCGACATGGAGGGTGCGTCCACGGTGGGCGTCTGGGGATGGACCGACAAGCCGGGCACGCTGGCGCATTGGCCTGGCGGCATCGTCGTCAGCTTCCCCAGGAGCGGGACGATCAACGGCACGCTGGTGATGGCACCGGGCGACATCAATTTGACGTTCAAGCGCTATCTGACCTCGCCGGTGAAGATGACCTTGAAGGACGATTATGTCGTCGAGCTGGAAGGCGAGGGCACGGATGCTGCGATGATGCGCACTTATCTCGCTGCCTGGGGCGATCGCGAAGCCTATGCAGTCTCGCATGTCGGTTTCGGGATGAACCCGGGCGCGCGCTATGAGGCGTTGTCGATGTACGATCAGCGCGACACCAACGGCACGGAAATTCGCGCCGTCTCCGGCAACTTCCTGTTCTCGACCGGCGCCAACGAATTCGCCGGCCGCTACACCGCCGGTCATTTCGATCTGCCGATGATGGGAACGACCATCGAGCTTGATGGCGTAGCGGTGGTGCGGGAAGGCGTGCTTCAGGACGTCTTCGGCTAGTCGCGATCGAGCACGGGCGGGCGAGCCAGGTCGAAGTGCCGGAGCAGGTCCACCATGGCTTGAAGCCGTTTTGCGCGATAAGCATCGACGTCCATGCCGGAATAGTCGAGAAAGCCGGCGCCGGTGCGCAGGCCGATCCGGCCTTCATGCATGTTGCGCGAGATGACGTCGGGCGCGCGATAGCGGTCGCTGCCGAGGGCGCCTTCAAGATAGCGGCTGGCGTAGTACAGGATATCGCCACCGCCCCAGTCGATGAATTCGAGCAGCCCCAGCACGGCGTAGCGAAAGCCGAATCCGAAGCGGATTGCCTTGTCGATCTCCTCGGCGCTGGCGACGCCTTCCTCGACCATGCGCGCGGCTTCGTTCATCGCCAGCGCCTGGATGCGCGGAACGATGAAACCCGGCGTCGCCGCGCAAACCACCGGCACCTTCCCAATGCCTTCAAGCAGTGCCTTGACTTCATCGATGATGGCGGGATCGGTAGCCTTGCCGGGCGACACTTCCACCAGCGGGATCAGATAGGCGGGATTGAGCCAATGCACGTTGAGAAAGCGGCGAGGGTTCACGATCGCGCCGGAGAGATCGTCGACGAGGATGGTCGACGTGGTCGATGCGATGATCGTGTCGGCGCCAACCTGTTTTGAAGCGGCGCCCAGCACCTCGCGCTTGAGCTCGACGACCTCTGGAACGCCCTCGAAGACCATTCCGGCTTCGGCCAGCGCCGCATCGCTCCGGTTAGTCGGTACCACCGAGATCCGCGCAATGAGTGGATCGACATCTGCCTCGGTCAGCAACCCCAGCTTCGAGAGGCTGGCAAAAGTCGTTCTGACCTCGCCGAGTGCGTCGGTCTCCAGCTTGGCGAAATCCTCCGCGGAACGGGCCTTGATGTCGATCATCACAACCGCGTGACCCGCGTAGGCGAACGCGACGGCGATGCCGCGCCCCATGCGGCCGGCGCCGAGACAGGCGATGTTGGCGCGACGGGTCATTGATCAGAATCCATTGCGAAGCAGCGTCTGCAGTTCGGCCTTGCTGAGGTTGCCGAGCCCTAACGTGGCGAGCGTTCGGCCGCCTTGCGCAAAATCCTCGCCGCAGATGGAGCCACCGATGGCCAGAAAGGCCTTGGCCAGCGGCGTGGCCACAGCGGCCAAGCCGGCCACGGACACCAGCAGCGACAGCCCCAGCCGCAAATCTTCACGCATGTAGCGATGCTCGGTTAGCACGAGGCGCTCACGCCAGTCGCCGGAATCGGTCAGCCGGTCATGCGAGCCGCGGCCATACATCCAGATTTCGCCTTCCCTGGCGTAGTGGTGAGCCAGCGGAAAATGCGGCGCGCCGTATCCGAGCGCCTCGCGCACCGCGACCCGCTCGGCGTCGAGTGCGTCGGTGACCCGGCGGATCGCCGCCTGCGTGCCCTCCTTGTGGATGTCCCAGCGTTCGAAATGCTCGATCGGGCCTGCGTTCATCACGATCAGCGGCGGGTGGATGATCGGCCCGGCATTCATCAGCGCGCCAGAGAGCGCGTCTCCACAAGGCTCGATTGCATCGGGGAAAGCGCGTCCGATCACTTCAAGTGCGTGCGGCGCCTGGTCGAGCGGAAACACGCCGACCGGGAGCCGTTTGGCGCGGATAGTGATCGCGACCTCGAACGGCCCGTGCTTGCGAGTTAGCCAGGGTAGTGTGCCGGTCTCGGCAAAGCTCGCCTTGGCGTGGTTGCCGGCATCCCTTGCGGCCCGAGCGAAGATCATCGATCCGAATGTCGCCGGCGGCAGGAATACGACCTGGCTGTCGCGCAGGTGCGGCGCGAGCAGGCGGGCGATGTCCGACTGCGCGAAGGCGGGAGCAGGGCACAGAATCAGCTCGACCCCGCTGACGGCTTCGGCGATGTCGGTCGTCACCAGCGCAAGCGTCGCCTCGTGACGGCCGTTATGATCCTTCACCAGAATGCGCGAGCCGGCGGCACGATGTGCCGCGACCTGACCGGCATCGCGACGCCAGAGCCGGACCTCATGGCCGGATAGCGCGAAATCGCCTGCGGCCGCGAAAGAGCCGTTCCCCCCACCTAGAACTGCAATCTTCAAGATGCTTCTCCTTGTGCGCGCGACTGCGCATCAAGCTGCTTCAGCAGGAAATGCTGGACCTTGCCCAGCGCCGTGCGCGGCAGGTCGGTGACAAAGACGATATCTCGCGGAACCTTGTAGCGCGCGAGCTGGGCCTGAAGGTGCACGCGCAGCTCGTCCGCGTCGAGCTTGCAGCCGGATCGCGGGATCACATAGGCGACCGGCACTTCATCCCAGCGCGGATCGGGCCGCCCGATCACGGCGCATTCGCTGACATCGGGGTGTTCAAGCAGGACGCGCTCGACCTCGGCAGGATAGACGTTCTCGCCGCCGGAAATGATCATATTCTTCTTGCGGTCGCGGACCCAAAAATAGCCGTCGGCGTCGCACAGCCCGATATCGCCGGTGCGATACCAGCCCTCGTTCAGGGCGTCGCGCGTGGCATCCGCATTGCCCCAATATTCGAAGAACACGTTAGGTCCGCGCACCGCGATCTCGCCCGGGGTGCCTGCGGGTACCTCGTGGCCTGCCTGGTCGATCACCTTCGCTTCGCAGCAAAGGCCCGCAAGTCCGGTCGATCCCGCCCGCGAGAGATCGCCGCCAAGGCGCGTGTAGACCGCGATGGGGCTGGTCTCCGTCGAGCCATACACCTGGAGCACGGGAACGCCGCGCGCGACGAAGCGCTCGATCAGGTGCGGTGGCACGATGGTCGAACCGGTCGCAACCGCCTTGAGCGATGAGAGATCGGTCGCCGCCCAAGCAGGATGCTCGCTTACGGCCTGGATGATCGCCGGCACCATCACCGTCAGCGTCGGCCGCTCGCGTTCGATCGCAGCGAGCGCGGTGTCCGGCGTGAAGCGGGCATGGATCGTGACGGTCGCACCCAGCTGGAGCGCTGCGGTGGTCTGGATGTTGAGGCCGCCGACATGGAAGAACGGCAGCACCGTCAGCACATGATCGTCGGAGGTCATGTTGTGCATGTGCTGGCTCATGACACCGTTCCAGAACAGCGCCTCCTGCCGCAGCACGGCGCCCTTTGGACGCCCAGTCGTGCCTGACGTGTAGACGATCAGGAGGGGGCAGGAGAGATCAGTGTGCGGATTGCGGCCATTTCCTGCGCAGCGAGTCAGCAGGCTTTCAAACGTCGTTCCGCGCGGCGGCGCGAAATCTAGGCCGACGACGGCAGTCCCCGCCGCAAGTTCAGAAAGAACTCCCGCAAATGCCTGCTCCAGCACCAGTACCTTGGCGCCCGCATCGGTGAGGATGAAGAGCTGCTCGGCGACGGCCAGCCGCCAGTTCAGCGGCACCAGCATCGCGCCGAGCCGCGCACAGGCGTAGAGCAGAACCAGGTAGTCCGGCCGGTTCAGGCTGAGGATCGCGACGCGGTCGCCGCGGCCGACGCCAAGCTCCCGCTTCAGGGCTGTTGCGGTCTGTTCGATGCGCGAGGCGAACGCGGCGTAGCTGAGCCGCTTCCCTTCGAAAGCGATGGCTGTCTTGTCTGGCGCAAAAGCCGCGTTGCGATCGATCAGACTACAGAGGTCCACCGTCAGTCGTCCGTTTCGCCGGTCTCGTAGAGCGCCTCGCGCCCGATGCGGTCGAGGCAGAGCTCGGCGGTCCAGGGCAGCATCAGCGACCCGCAACGGCTGTCACGATAGACGCGCTCCAGCGGCAGCGAGCGGAGCATCGCCTGTCCACCGCAGGTGCGGATCGCGAGCGCGGCGAGCTCGTTGGCGCCTTCCATCACCGAATATTGCGCGGCATAGGCGCGCAAGACCTGTTCCTTGCTCGGATTGGCGCGCGCCTCCGTGACCGCCTGGAACCAGATCGCCTTGATCTGCTCGAGCTTGATCTGCATCTGCGCCACTGCGATCTGCTTGGTCGGGTACATCCGCCGCTTGACCGGCGGCATGCCCGGCACCTCGCCGCGCAGGTAACGTACGGTGAAATCGTAGGCGGCTTGCGCGAGGCCCATATAGGTCGGCGACAGCGTCAGGAACATGTGCGGCCAGCGCATCGCGGCCTGGAAATAGACGCCGCGCGGCATCAGCGCGGAATCCTCCGGCACGAACACGTCCTTGAACAGCAACGTCCGTGAGACCGTGCCGCGCATACCGAGCGGATCCCAGTCGCCGACGACGGAAACGCCTTCCGATTTCGCGGAGATGGCGAGGTAGAGGGTATTGCGGCGCGAAGCCTTCTCGCCTTCCTCGATCTCGGTGCAAAGCACGCCGTAATAGTCGGCATGGCCGGAGAGCGATGCAAAGATCTTCTTGCCGTTGACGATCCAGCCGCCTTCGACTGGCCTTGCTTCGGTGCCGAAGGCGACGCCGCCCGCGGCCGCCGCGCCGCCTTCGGAGAAAGGCTGCGAATAGACCGCGCCCTCCTCGACGATGCGCTTGTAGTGAATTGCGCGACGGCGCTCGTGCTCGGCGCGTGTTGCCGCGTCCATGTCGAGATCGTCGGCGAGCGGTCCCGACCACAAGGTCGAGCAGACATGCATGTTCCAGGTGAGCGCCGTCGCGCCGCAATAGCGGCCGATCTCGGCTGCCGCCAGGGCGTAGGTCTGGTAGTTCGCGCCGAGACCGCCATGTTTCTTGGGGACGGCGATACCGAGGAGGCCCGCGCGGTGCAGGTCGCGGTAGTTTTCGGTCGGAAAGATCGCCTCGCGATCGTAAGTGGCGGCGCGGCCGGCGAACACGGTCTGGCCGATCTCCCGCGCACGCGTGATGATGCCGGCCTGCTCGTCGCTCAGGCGAAATGCGACGGGATCGAAGATAGGCGTATCCAGCGCGACCTTGTCAGTCGTGCCGATCGTCTTGCTGACTTGCATGGTCATTGCGCACCACCTTACGCTTTGGTCGCGACGGAGTTCAGGAAACGCCCGAGGGCCTCGTCGAAGGCGGCAGGCCGTTCAAGGTTGGCAAGATGGCCGACGCCGGCGAGCTCAACATATTCAGCCGAAGGAATGTAGGTCGCCGTCTTCGCCATCATCGACGCGGGCGCATTATTGTCCCTGGAGCCGGACAGCAGCAGCGTCGGCACGGAAATGTCCTTGAGGGTGCTGCGCTGATCGAACCCAATCAGGGCCAGTATCATGGTGCGATAGCTCGCCTCCGGCACGCTCGCCATGCACTCGCGTGCGAGTTCCATGCCCCGGGGATCAGGACCATCGCCGACAAGCTCTTTCACCAGCGATGGCGCCAGGGACTTCATCGTCTCGCCGCGATCGAGCGGGCCGAGCCGCGCTGCGATGAACGATTTCTGCCAGTCTCCGTCGGCCTTGCCGAAGGCCGGGCTAGTCTGCGCCAGGACGACCGCGCGCGCCAGCTTCGGTGATTGCACCAGCCATTTCTGGACGATCATGCCGCCGATCGAGTGGCCGACGAGAATCGGCCGGTTGGCGCCGATCTGTTCGATGAACTGCTGGAGCGCATCGGCCAGGGCAGCGATGCTGACGCTGGCGAGCGGCGCCGACCCGCCATAGCCCGGCATGTCCCATGCGATCGCGCGGAAACGACCACTGAATGTGGCGAGTTGCTGCCGCCAGGCTCGTGCCGCGCCGCCGATGCCATGCAGGAATATCAGGGGTATCGCGTCCGGATCGCCGGCGGCTTCGTAGGCGAAGCGTCCGTTCTTTGTTATCATTGGCGCAGGCTGCGACACGCGACATCCTTTTGCTTGGCGCTACGATGCTAACAGGCCTGTAGAGGATGGAAAGCGATAATTTTATACTTAAAGCAATTTTTGGGGCCGCTCCTTCGCATGCAGGCGTTCAGGGATGCTGATCGGCGTTTTCGTTGCAAAAACTTGAAGGTTAAAATATATCCAAGGAAACGATCAGCAGATTTTCAGGGAGCCAGCGCATGTCCGGATTGCCACACACGCCGCACGCGCTGGTGACCGGCGGCGGCCGCGGCATCGGTCGTGCGATCGCTGCATCGCTCGTTGGGGCCGGCGCCACCGTGACGGTGCTGGGCCGAAACGCCGCTACGCTCGAAGAAGCAGTCAGCGCGGGTGCTGCACATTTTGCGGCCCTCGCCGACGTCTCGGACGAAGTCTCTTTGAAAGCGGCTATCACCGAAGCGCATGCGCGAAAGCCGATCGACATCCTGATCGCCAACGCCGGCAGCGCCGAATCCGCGCCGTTCGCGAAATCGGACAGCGCGCTGTTCGCGCGCATGATGGACGTCAATTTCATGGGCGTTGTCCATGCCGTCCAGGCAGTGCTGCCGGGGATGAAGGATCGCCCGTATGGCCGCATCGTCGCGATTGCATCGACGGCTGGGCTCAAGGGGTATGCCTATGTGAGCGCGTATGCGGCGGCGAAGCACGCCGTGGTCGGTCTTGTGCGTTCGCTGGCCCTTGAGATGGCCGGCAGCAGCGTGACCGTGAACGCGGTCTGTCCCGGCTTCACCGATACCGATCTCGTTGCCGGCAGCATCGAGAACATCATGAGAAAGACGGGGCGAAGCCGCGAGCAGGCGATCGCCGAACTCGCAAAGCACAATCCGCAGGGACGGCTGATCGCGCCGCAAGAGGTGGCGGATGCCGTGCTTTGGCTGTGCGGCGAGGGCGCCGGTGCAATTACGGGTCAGGCGATTGCCGTGGCCGGTGGCGAGATATAGCGCACGGAAAGCGCGGAACGAGGAAAGCAAGGAGACCGCATGAGCAGACCAGCCAATCCTGTGACCGTGCCGCTCGCGGACTACTCGCCACATCACTTTCTGCTGGCCGTGGTCGACGGCGTTGCCATCGTGACGCTCAATCGGCCCGAGCGGAAGAACCCGCTGACGTTCGAAAGCTACCGCGAACTCACCGATTTCTTCCGTGCCTGCGCGTTCGATGACGCGGTCAAATCCATCGTTGTCACCGGAGCCGGCGGCAATTTCTCCTCCGGCGGTGACGTGTTCGAGATCATCGGTCCGCTCGTCAAGATGGATACCAAGGGGCTCACCGCCTTCACGCGGATGACTGGCGATCTCGTCAAGGCGATGCGGGCCTGCCCCCAGCCCATCGTGGCCGCGGTCGAGGGCATCTGCGCCGGCGCCGGCGCGATCATCGCGATGGCCTCGGACATGCGGCTCGCAGCCAGCGGCGCCAAGGTCGCGTTCCTGTTCAACAAGGTCGGCCTTGCCGGCTGCGACATGGGCGCCTGCGCGATCCTGCCGCGGATCATCGGCCAATCCCGCGCCTCCGAGTTGCTCTACACTGGCCGGTTCATGACCGCGGAGGAGGGCGAACGCTGGGGCTTCTTCAGCCGCATCATCACACCGGAGCAAGTTCTGCCCCAGGCGCAAATCCTGGCCAAGCAGATCGCGGAGGGGCCAACCTTCGCTAACACCATGACCAAGCGGATGCTGGCAATGGAATGGGCCATGTCGGTGGAGGAGGCGATCGAAGCGGAAGCCGTTGCCCAGGCCCTGTGCATGACAACGGCCGATTTCGAGCGCGCGTTCGAGGCCTTCGCCAACAAGGTCAAACCGGTCTTCAGGGGAGACTGAGCCGGCCTTATCCGCAACAAGGTGGTCATAGGGGCTTGCGTGAAATTATTTTAGGCTTAAAATAGTTTCATAGCCGGTTGAATTGGCGAGGCTCCCATGAAAGTCGCGATCATCGGTGGCGGACCTGCGGGTCTTTACGCGGCGATCCTGCTGAAGAAGCAGCGGCCAAGCGCCGATGTCACCGTGTATGAGCGCAACCGCGCCGACGACACGTTTGGCTTCGGCGTGGTGTTCTCCGACGCCACGCTGGACAATTTCGAGAAGCACGACCTTCCGAGCTACCGCCGCATCACCCAGGAATTCGCCTATTGGGACGACATTGCCGTGCACTTCCGCGGCACCGTCCATCGGGTCGGCGGCAACGGTTTTTGCGGCTGCTCGCGGCAAAAACTGCTCCTGATCTTGCAGGAGCGGGCGCGTGAGCTTGGCGTCAGCCTGCATTTCGAAGTGGACGTCGACGACGAGTCCCGCTTCGCCGACGCAGATCTCATCCTGCTTGCCGACGGCATCAACAGCCGCTTCCGCGAGAAACACGTCGAGCACTTCCAGCCGGAACTCGATGTCCGCACCAACAAGTTCGCCTGGATGGGGTCGACGAGGCCGCTTGACGCCTTCACCTTCATCTTCCAGGAGACGGAGTGGGGGCCGTTCATCGCCCACGCCTACCAGTACGAGGCCGGGCACTCGACATGGATCTTCGAGACCGATCCGGCGACGTTCGAGCGGGCAGGGCTGACCGGGCTGAACGAGCAAGAGTCCGCCGCGCGCATGGCCCAGATCTTCGGCTGGTTCCTGGACGGGCACAAGCTGCTGACGAACCGCTCGATGTGGCGCAATTTTCCGATGATCCGCAGCAAGCGCTGGGTCAAGGACAACATGGTCCTGCTTGGCGATGCCAAGGCGAGCGCGCATTTCTCGATCGGCTCCGGCACCAAGCTCGCGATGGAAGACGCGATCGCGCTCGCCGAGGCCATGGAGAAGGCGCCCAGCATCAAGGCCGCGCTTGATGTCTACGAGCACGGCCGCCGCGAGGAAGTCGAGAAGACCCAGCACGCCGCCGACGTCTCGCTGGTCTGGTTCGAACACGTCGATCGCTTCTGGGATTTCGATCCCGTGCAGTTCGCCTTCGGCGTGATGACGCGCTCCAAGGCGATCACCTATGACAATCTCAAACTCCGCGCGCCCGATTTCGTGGCCGAGGTCGAAAAATCCTTCGCAAAGCAGGTACGCAGCAGCGGCTTTGACGTCGACATCAGCAAGCCGCTCGTGCCGCTGTTCCAGCCGTTCCGTCTGCGCGAGATGGAGATCGCCAACCGCACAGTGATGTCGCCGATGTGCATGTATTCGGCCAAGGAGGGGGTGCCGGGTGATTTCCACCTGGTGCATTACGGCTCGCGCGCCATCGGTGGCGCCGGCCTGATCTTCACAGAAATGACCTGCGTCAGCCGCGACGCGCGGATCACGCCAGGATGCGCCGGCCTGTGGAACGATGAGCAGGAAGCCGCGTGGCGGCGCATCGTGGACTTCGTTCACGGCAATTCGGCCGCAAAGATCTGTCTGCAACTCGGGCATGCCGGCCGCAAGGGCGCGACCAAATTGATGTGGGACGGCATGGACCGTCCGCTGGAGCAGGGTGGCTGGGATGTGGTCTCGGCATCGCCGCTGCCCTATTTCCCCGATAGTCAGGTGCCGCGTGAGCTCAATCGCGCCGGCATGAGCGCGGTGAGGGACGCTTTTGTCGCAGCAGCCGAGCGCGGCGAGCGCTGCGGCTTCGACATGCTGGAGCTGCACTGCGCCCACGGCTATCTGCTGGCTAGCTTCATCTCCCCGCTGACGAACACCCGGACCGATGAATATGGCGGCTCGCTCGAAAACCGCCTGCGCTTCCCGCTCGAGGTGTTCGAGGCGCTGCGCGCGGTCTGGCCGTCGCACAAGCCGATGTCGGTCCGTATCTCCGCAACCGACTGGGCGGATGGCGGCGTCACCGGCGACGATGCGGTTGCAATTGCGCGCGCCTTCGCCGAGGCCGGTGTCGATCTCGTCGACGTCTCGACCGGGCAGACGGTGCGCGATGCGCAGCCGGTCTACGGGCGCATGTTCCAGACGCCATTTTCCGACCAGGTCCGCAACGAGGCGCGTGTCGCCACCATGTGCGTCGGCAACATCACGACGGCGGACCAGGCCAACACCATTCTGGCCGCCGGCCGGGCGGATCTCGTTGCGCTCGGGCGGCCGCATCTGGTCGACCCCTTCTTCACCATGAAGGCGGCGGCCTGGTACGGCGCTAACGATGTGTTCTGCCCGCCGCAATATCTGCCCGGGAAAGACCAGATTTTCCGCAACAGCGTGCGCGATAGGCAGGATCTCGAGGAGCTGCGAATTAAGGCTAAGCCCAAGACCCGGGCCGAGCTCAAGGCGGAGGCGACAAAGCCGCTTGCAGCGGAGTGACCGCCCGTGCGACGTTAACCGCATTGCCTGGCGTGTTTCGGGTGGAGTAAGGGCGATGAAGGCGATTATCGTCGGAGGCGGTATCGGTGGTCTCACCACGGCATTGATGCTGCGCTCGCGTGGCCTCGACTGCGAGATCTTCGAGCAGGCCGACACCATCCGCGAGCTCGGCGTGGGCATCAATACGCTGCCGCACGCGATGCGTGAGCTCGCTGGCCTCGGGCTGTTGCAGAAGCTCGACGACGTCGCGATCCGCACCGACCAGCTCTATTATCTCAATCGCCACGGCCAGGAAGTCTGGCGCGAAGCACGCGGCATCGATGCCGGTCATGACGTGCCGCAATTCTCGATCCATCGCGGCCGCCTTCAGGGCGTCATCCATCGCGCCGTCGAAGAACGGCTCGGCGCGGAAGCAATCCACACCGGCTGCCGCCTCGGCGCCTTCACCCAGGACGAGGGCGGTGTCACCGCCTATTTCTTCGACCGTGCCGGCGCGCACATCCACACCGCGCGCGGCGATATCCTGATCGGCGCCGACGGCATCCATTCGCGCGTCCGCGAAACGTTGTTTCCGAACGAGGGGCCGCCGTGCTGGAATGGCCTGATGCTGTGGCGCGGCGCACGCGACTGGCCGCTGTTCCTCACTGGCAAATCGATGATCGTGGCCGGTGGGCTCAACGCCAAGGTGGTGATTTATCCGATCGCGGAAGGGTCGAGCCCGGCGAGCCGGCTGACCAATTGGGCGGTGCTGGTGAAGGTCGGCGAGGGCAATGCCCCGCCGCCGCGGAAAGAAGACTGGTCGCGCCCGGGCCGCCGCGAGGAGCTGATGCCGCATGTGGCGCGCTTCTCGGTGCCCTATATCGACGTGAAGAGCCTGATCTCGGCAACGCCGGAATTCTACGAATATCCGACCTGCGACCGCGATCCGTTGCCTTACTGGTCGTCCGGCCGCATCACGCTGCTCGGTGACGCCGCGCATCCCATGTATCCGGTCGGCTCGAATGGTGCTTCGCAGGCGATCCTTGATGCCCGCTGCCTTGCCGATGCGCTGGTGCGCGCCGAGCATCCGCGCCAGGCGCTGCTCGAATACGAGAAGAAGCGCCTGCCGATGACCGCCGACATCGTCCGCTCCAACCGGCGTGGCGGACCCGAGCGCGTTATCGACGCCGTCGAGCAGCTTGCGCCCGACGGTTTTGACAATGTCGATAACGTGCTGAGCTACGCGCAGCGCGAGGCGATCGTGCGCGGCTACGCCACCAAGGCCGGCTTCGCCGCGGTGCCAGGGCTCGCGGCGGTGCGCGCCTAGCCGCCGCCGGGAGGCGGCGGCAGGAAGTGGATGTTGAACTCGGCGGCCATCGCCACGACGTCCTCCGGCTTCTGCTCCTTCATGTTGTGCAGGCCCCAGAACAGGTCGAACAGCTTGCGGCTCGGTGAGACCCAGAACAGCACCTTTGCGGTCTGCTCCGACTTGTTGAAGATGCCGTGCGGCACGCCCATGCCGAGCCGGATCAAATCGCCCGCGGTCGCCTGCGACTCCGAATTGCCGAGCATGAAGTCGAGCTTGCCCTCCAGCATGTAGAGATATTCGTCCTGGTCCGGATGAATGTGCGGCGGCACGAACGTGCCCGGCGGCAAGGTCGCGTGCCAGGAGAAGCTGTGTTCGGCGTAGCTTTTCGGCACATAGGTCTGGCCGAGGATGTTCCAGGAAATGCCCTGGATGCCCTCATTGGCCCGCGTGATGCCGGTGATTTCGCTCTTCATTGCAGTCCTCCCATAGCGCGACGCGCGGCTTCAGTTCGTCGCCTTGCAATCCTTGGCATAGCGGTCGCCGTAATTCTCGAAAACCTTCTGGACGATCTCGGTCTGGAATTTGCCGTCCGGACGCTTGGCCACCTTGGTCAGGTAAAAGTCCTGGATCGGATAGCCGTTGGTGTTGAACTTGAACGCGCCGCGCAGCGACGTGAAGTCCGCCTTCTTCAGGGCCGCCGCAACGGCCTCCTTGTTGGTGAGGTCGCCCTTCACGGCCTTGACCGCACTGTCGATCAACAAGGCGGCGTCATAGGCCTGGAACGCGTAGGTACCAGGCACGACGTTGTAGGCAGCTTCATATGAAGCAACGAACTTCTTGTTCTGGGGATTGTCGAGATTGGGCGCCCAGTTCGCGCCGCCGAACATGCCGACCGCCGCATCCTGCTGCGCCGGCAGCGTCGATTCATCCACGGTGAAGGCCGAGAGCACCGGAATGCTGTCGGCGAGACCCGCCTGCCGGTACTGCTTCACAAGGTTGACCCCAAGGCCGCCCGGCATGAACGTGAACAGCGCATCAGGCTTCTGCGATGAGATCTTCGACAGTTCAGGCTGGAAGTCCAGCGTGTTCAGCGGCATGTAGGATTCCTCGACGATCTCGCCCTTGTAGTCGAGCTTGAAGCCGGCGACCGAATCCTTGCCGGCCTGATAGTTCGGCACCATCACGTACATGCGCTTGTAGCCGCGATCCTGCGCCACCTTGCCGAGGATTTCGTGGACCTGGTCGTTCTGATACGAGGTCACATAGAAGAACGGGTTGCAGTCCTTGCCGGCGAACGTCGACGGACCGGCATTTGGGCTGATCAGGAACACTTTCGATTCTGTCACGGGGCGGTGGATCGCCTGGAGGATGTTGGAGAAGATCGGGCCGACCACGAAGTCGACCTTCTCGCGTTCGAGCAGGCCCTTGACCTTCGTGACCGCCGCATCCGGCTTGAGCTCGTCGTCGACCACCACGACCTCGACGTCGCGGCCGCCCATCTTGCTGCCGAGGTCCTTCACCGCGAGCGCAAAGCCGTCGCGCACCTGCTGGCCGAGCGCGGCGGCAGGTCCCGACAGGGTCACGATCACGCCAAGCTTGAGCTTCTCCTGGGCGAGGGCAGGGCTCATCGCGGTGCCGAGCAGCAAGGCCGCCGCAGCCAACGTCGTTTGCGTCTTCATCGTCTGTCCCCCGTGACATCAGGGCTTGCGCTGCAAGCCGCCTACTCCGATCCAAGCTTATGCCGATGATGGCTGCCGCGGCAAGCAAAGCGCGGCGTTGCCATGCTGCGCGCAGGGTGCATGCAAGCGGCGCGCCAATTATTTGAAGCCTAAACAAATTCGCCTGCGGTCGATTGTTGCAGCTTTGGACTTGCGGCCGGCGCCGATTTATTTGAAGCTCAAAACGTTGGGGATTCCGAGCCGGCGCCAATGCCGGCCGTGAGTGACTGCATCGAGATGCTCGATTCCGAGACCAAGGCCGTCGAAACGCCTGAAGACCACGCCGAAGAGCTTCGGCTGTGGCTGCGCCTGCTCACCTGCACGACGCTGATCGAGGGCGAAGTCCGCGGCCGGTTGCGGCAGCGTTTCGACGTCACGCTGCCCCGGTTCGATTTGATGGCGCAGCTCGACAAGGCGTCCGACGGCATGACGTTGTCCGACGTCTCCAAACGTATGATGGTGTCCAACGGCAACGTCACCGGCCTCGTTGAACGGCTCGTGGAATCTGGTCATCTCGACCGGCGCACCTCGGACACCGACCGCCGGGTCCAGGTGATCCGCCTCACGAAGCTCGGCCGTGCCGAGTTCCGCCGAATGGCCGCGGAGCATGAGACCTGGATCGCCGATCTCTTCGCCGACCTGACGCCGAAGGACGTGCGGGAACTGATGCGCCTCCTCGCCAAGACCAAGGCCTCGGCGCAAAAATCGGCCGCGCGCCGCCGGCCCTGAGCCCCATCCGAACCGGCCCTCCAATCCGTTTTGCCGCAGGAAAAAGCACGGGATGCTCAAAATCCGCTATTGCGCCAAATTGTTTTAAGCCTAAAATGTTTTCAGATAGTGCTGCCGGGTGCTTTCCATGCGCAAAGGAGCGTGCGATGGCCAACGCCGCCAAGATTCAAGTCTCGGGCTCGCATGACGGCAACGCCGCGACGGCCCATGTCGATACGTTCGCGCGGCAGCATCTGCCGCCGCCAGAATTGTGGCCCGAATTCATCTTCACGCGGCCTGAGCTGCACTATCCGCCGCGACTGAACTGCGTCAGCTATTTTCTCGATCGCTGGGTCGAGCAGGGTCATGGCGAGGCGCCCTGCGTCATCAGTCCCACCGTCAGCTACAGCTATCGCGAACTGCAGGCGCTGGTGAACCGCATCGCCAATGTGCTGGTCGGCAAGCTGGGTCTCGTCACCGGCGAGCGCGTGCTGCTCCGCTCGGCCAACAATCCCATGATGGTCGCAACCTATCTCGCGGTGATCAAGGCCGGCGGAATTTGCGTCGCGACGATGCCGTTGCTCCGTGCCAAGGAGCTGTCCTATCCGATCCAGAAGGCGGCGATCACGCTGGCCCTTTGCGACGGAAAGCTCTCCGACGAGATGGAGAAGGCGAAGCTGGCTGCGCCCGGTCTCAAGCAGGTGGTCTATTGGGGCAATGGCGCGGCGAATTCGCTCGAAGCGCTGATCGCGGATGCAAGTCCGGAGTTCAAAGCCGTCGATACGGCCGCCGACGACGTCTGCCTGATCGCCTTCACGTCCGGCACGACCGGCGATCCCAAAGGCACGATGCATTTCCACCGGGACATGCTGGCGGTCTGTGACGCTTATGCACGCAACATCCTGCGCGCCGAGCAGAAGGATCGCTTCGTCGGCTCGGCGCCGCTCGCCTTCACCTTCGGTTTCGGCGGCGTGCTGTTTCCGATGCATATCGGCGCCTCCTTCGTCGTGCTGGAGAAGACGACGCCCGACGACATGCTGACGGCAATCGAGCAGTACAAGACCACGGTCTGCTTCACGGCACCGACCGCGTATCGTGCCATGATCGGCAAGCTCGCCGGCCGCGACATCTCCTCGCTTCGGAAGTGCGTCTCCGCCGGCGAGACCCTGCCCAAGCCGACATTCGATGCCTGGCTGAAGGCCACCGGCATCAAGCTGATGGACGGCATCGGCTCGACCGAGATGCTGCACATCTTCATCAGCGCGACCGAGGACGAAATCCGCCCGGGCGCAACCGGAAAGCCCGTTCCCGGCTATGAGGCCAAGATCGTCGATGATGACGGTCAGGACGTGCCGCCGGGCACGATGGGGAATCTTGCTGTGCGCGGGCCGACCGGCTGCCGCTATCTCGCCGACGAGCGGCAGCGCAAATATGTCCGGAACGGCTGGAACATCACCGGGGACACCTATCTGATGGATAGCGATGGCTATTTCTGGTACCAGTCGCGCTCCGACGACATGATCGTGTCGGCAGGGTACAACATCGCGGGTACGGATGTGGAGGCGGCGCTGCTGACGCATCCTGCGGTCGCCGAGTGCGGCGTCGTCGGTGCGCCGGACGAAGCCCGCGGCATGATCGTGAAGGCCTATGTCGTTGCCGCGCCCGGCGTGACGCCGGACGCCCAGCTCGCAACCGAGTTGCAGGAGCACGTGAAGCGCGAGATCGCGCCGTACAAGTATCCACGCGCGATCGAGTTCGTGACGCAGCTGCCGAAGACCGAGACCGGCAAATTGAAGCGCTTTGCCCTCAGGCAATTGGCGCAGGCGGCAGCGACGTCCTCGGGCGTCGCTGCAGAATGAGATGAGGATCAGGAATTGTCCGTGACGACGCCGAAAGGCCCACAGCTCGCGGCGCTGCCAACCGCAGCCGGGGACGACAGCCGCCGGGGGGCGCAGGTGCTTCAGCCCTCGGGCTGGCCGATGCCGAAGGGCTATGCCAACGGCATGGCCGCTGAGGGGCGCATCGTGGTGACCGGCGGAGTGATCGGCTGGGATGCCGAGGAGCGCCTCGCCGACGGTTTTGTCGCGCAGGTCGCCCAGACCCTGAGCAACATTGCCGCGATCCTGGCGGAGGGCGGCGCGCGGCCCGAGCATCTGGTGCGCCTGACCTGGTACGTCGTCGACATGGACGAGTACCTGGCGAACCTGAAGGAGCTCGGCAGGATCTACCGTGCCGTCTTCGGCGCGCACTATCCGGCGATGGCGCTGGTCCAGGTCGTCCGGCTCGTCGAGAAGGCGGCGCGCGTCGAGATCGAGGCCACCGCCGTCATTCCCCGCTGAATTTGCTCAGCTCGCCTTGGCGAGCTCGTCGTCCTCCGGCGAGTTCAGGTAGACGCCGGACATGGTGTCGACCCAGCACAGATGGTCGTGCACCTTCTTTACGCCCTCGACGTTCTCCGCCGCGACCACCGCGGCCTGCCGCGCCCGTTCCTCGGTGATGACGCCGCTGAGATGCACGATGCCGTCGCGAACGATGACGTTCAGCCCGAACGGGCACCAGTCGTTCTTCTCCATGGTGTCGATGATGCGGACGCGAATGTGATCATCGTCCGCGGTCGGATCCGGCACTTCGCGGGCGAGCCCGGCGACGGCCTGCAACAGATTGGCGCGCGAGACGATGCCGACGACCTTGTCGCCGCGCACCACCGGCAGGCGCTTTACGTGGTTTCGTTCCATGAGATCGACGATCTCCGCGAGCGCGGTATCCTCGGTGATGGTGACGGGCGAGGCGGTCATCACCTCGGCGACCCTGCGGCCGTGCTCGTGGACAAAATCGCTGGCCGATTGGCCGGGACCAAGGATGAACCGCAGCCAGCGCCCGCGCTTGCGGCCGGTGCCGATTTCGCTGCGGCGGATGAAATCCCCTTCCGAGACGATGCCAACCAGCTTGCCGGCATCGTCGACCACCGTGAGCCCGCTGACATGCCGCGTCAGCATGATGTTCGCGGCCTCGACGATGCTGGTGTCGGGAGTGACCGAGATGACCGGCCGGGTCATGATCTGGTGGGCGCGCATGGCAAAGCTCCGGGGGCATTGAATGTCGAACGAGAACCTAGCTCCCGCGCCGCGATGAGGTTTGACCCAGGTCAACGGACGAAGCCACTCCTGCCTGGTCCAGCAATTGTGATCCCCACCCTGAATTGATGCAGCTCAAGCTGCTCCGAAGCGCCGGGGCATATCCTGCCGCGGACGTAGAACCAGCGCGCAGGAAGATTCAGCCATGGGCGTCGTGCAGATACTTCCGCGGTCCGGGCAGCCGGCGGCGCCAGAATCCTCCGTCGAACCTGTTGCGCGTGGCTCTTCCCCCGAGGGACCAGCCCCAAAGCTGGTCCCGGACTTCCGGCCTCAGTCAGAGCCGTACCCGCTCGACCGCGCGTTTCATGCGATGCTGGCTCGATTCACCGGCGGAATTTCACCGGCCGCGCTGTCTCTGGCCTGGCTCGATTGGAGTTCGCATCTTGCTGTTGCGCCGCAGCGTCAGATGGAGATCGCCCATAACGTTCTTCGCGACAGCGCCCGGTTCCTTGAAGCGTCAGTGCACGCGATCTCGCCGGGCCAAAAGCCGTGGTCGGTGATCCAGCCGCAGTGGCGGGATCGACGCTTCAATGAGCCGCAATGGGAGGCCGCGCCGTTCAATCTGTTGGCGCAAGCGTTCTTGCTCGGAGAGCGCTGGTGGCACGACGCCACGACCGGCGTGCGCGGTGTATCGCGCGCAAATGAAGCCATCGTCGAATTCTCGGTCCGCCAGATGCTCGATATGCTGGCGCCGTCGAATTTCGCCGCGACCAATCCGGAGGTTCTCGAGAAAACGTTGCGGAGCGGCGGAGAAAATTTCGTCTTCGGCTGGCAGAACTGGTGCGGCGATCTGACGCGCATGCTCTCGCTCGCAGAGCCGGCCGGCGACGAGCAGTTCGTCGTCGGGAAGACCGTTGCCGCGTCTCCCGGAAAGGTCATCTACCGCAACGAGCTGATCGAGCTGATCCAGTACCATCCCACCACCGCGCAGGTGCGGCCTGAGCCGATCCTGATCGTATCGGCCTGGATCATGAAATACTACATCCTCGACCTCTCGCCGGAGAATTCGCTGGTCAAATATCTGACCGGGCAGGGCTTCACCGTATTCGCGATCTCCTGGCGCAATCCGGATGCAAAGGATCGGGACGTCGCCTTCGACGATTATCGCAAGCTCGGCGTGATGGCGGCGCTGGACACGATCGGGCGGATCGTGCCGGGCCGGACGATCCATGCGCTCGGCTATTGTCTGGGCGGCACGCTGCTGTCGATCGCAGCCGCCGCGATGGCGCGCGACGGCGACAAGCGGCTGGGCACCATCACCCTGCTTGCCGCGCAGACGGATTTCACCGAGGCCGGCGAGCTGACTCTGTTCATCAATGAGAGCCAGGTCGCGTTCCTCGAAGATACGATGTGGCAGCGCGGCTTTCTCGACATGGCGCAGATGGCCGGTGCATTCGCGCTACTGCGTTCCAACGATCTGATCTGGTCGCGGCTGTCGCGCGATTATCTGATGGGCGAGGCGGCGCCGCCGAGCGACCTGATGGCCTGGAACGCCGACGCCACACGGCTGCCTTATCGCATGCATTCGGAATATCTGCGCAAGCTGTTCCTCGACAATGATCTCGCCGAAGGCCGCTATCGCGTCGGCGGCAGGAGCATTTCACTCTCTGACATCCACGCGCCGTTGTTCGTTGTCGGCACGCTCGCCGATCACGTCGCGCCGTGGCGATCCGTGTACAAGGTCCACTATCAGGTCGATGCCGACGTGACGTTCCTGTTGACCAGCGGTGGACACAATGCCGGCGTCGTCGCGCCCCCGGACGAGCCCGGGCACAGCTATCAGGTCATGACCAAGGCTGCGGACGCGCCTTATGTCGGTCCGGAAGAGTGGCTGAAGCTGGCGCCGCATGCCGACGGCTCGTGGTGGCCGGAATGGGCACAATGGCTGGCGGCGCGCTCGGGCGAGCTCTGCGCCCCACCCCAGATCGGGGGCGATCTAGCCGACGCGCCGGGCCACTACGTCCACACCTAATCCTCAGGCTCGGCATTCGGCGCGAGGTCGGAGGAGCGGAACGGCTTGGCCTTCTCAAGTTTGCGGTAGGCTTCCGCCGCCGTTCGCAGCAGCTTCCTTTCCCGCTTGCGGTCGAGGAAGCGAATGTGGGCCTCGGGGAGGGCCTCGTTCAAGGATGCTGCAAGCGTCTGGCCTCGCGCATCGTCGTTCAGCTGTCCGAGGGAGCGTTGCGCCTTGCGCAATTGCTTGAGGATCGACTTCTGCTTCGTCAGCGCTTCCTCGGCAAAAAGATCCTGCAGCGATTCAATCGAATAGGTCAGCCGCTTGTTGAGCAGCCGCAGCTTGTGGCGCTTCTTGATGTCGAGCTTGCGGAGCTTTCGTGCTTTCTTGAGCAGCGTCTTTTCCCATTCCGTCAGTTTCGCCGTGGCGTGCTCGGCGAGCGTGCAGCGGCGCAGCCTGACGGCCTCCTTGCTGCGCCGGGTCGACCAGGGGCCGCTCTTGATCCAGGCCGAGGTCTGCTCGACCAGGCGGCGATATCGCGCCGATTGCAGCGCGCGTGCCAGCAGGCGGTGGCTCTCGGCGCGCTTCTCGTCCCAATGCCGAAGCTCGGCGATCACGGCGAGCTCCTCGCCGCTTTGGGCGACGACGCGCTCGATCGCCACGTCGAGGTCCCGCACCATGCCGAGCTGGCTGTTCAGCCATTTCAGCTCGGCCCAGACGCTTGGCCGCAGCGCGTCATCGACCATGGGTGCGAAAAAGCGGATTGCGGTGCGCAGATGCGTCAGTGCGATCCGGATCTGGTGCAGCGCCTCCGGGTCACCGCGGCATGTGCCCTCATGCTGGGCGAGGACGGCATCGAGATGACGGCGGGCAATGATCCGGAATGCGGTGTCGCAGGCCATGCCGGGGCTGAGGCGGCCGGGCAGGTCGCCACGGCGCGCCACGGACTTGGCGAGCGCGGCCGACGCCGCCGAACTCTTGGTGGGTCGCGCCATCCTAGCCCGCGCCAATCAGATTGCCCTATTTGCCCTCAGCGATCGCGTCCCGGCAGCGCTCCAGCGTCTGCGCCTGTGTCCCGGATGCATCGATGGTCGCCCAACCGATATGGCCGATACTATAGTGCTCCTGCAGCGCGGCAACCTCTTGCGTGGCGTCGGAAGCATCCGCTTGACGGCCGCCGATTCGTGCCTGGCGGGTGGCGAGGTCTGCGACCAGGAATAGTCCATTGAGCGGCAGGCCGCAGGCACCGGCCACGGCAGCGAGGTCGTCCCGTTCGGATTCGCGCGCAAAGACGGCATCGACGATGGCAGAATGGCCTTGCGCCAGCACCTGCCGGGCACGCTGCATCAGCACCTCGTAGACGCGCGCCGTCACCTCGGGCTCATACGCGGAGGGCGGCAGCCGGTCGGTATGTCCGACCTGAAACAACTGCTTGCGAATGACGTCGCTGCGCAGCACGACGGCGCCCGGCTCGGGCGCCACGGCGGGAGCCAGTGCACGGGCGAGGACGGACTTGCCGGTGCCCGACAGTCCGCCAACCGCGATCAGGCGAGGGGCGGCCGGATGGATCAACCTCCGGGCAAGCTCGAAATAGCGACGCGCGTCCTCGAGAATTCCGGTCCGGTCGGCATCCGGCCGCTCCAGCCGCGCCAGCGCTACCTGCGCACGGATCGCCGCGCGGATGGACATGAACAGCGGCAGCGCGGCCAGGGCGTCGAGAGTTTCGACGGGCGCCTGCGTCAGATATTGGTTCAGCACCGCGTTGGCGGCGTTCGCCTGGCTGTAGCGCAGCAGGTCCATCAGCGTGAACGCGAGATCGTAGAGCACATCCACTGTTGCCATCTGCGTATCGAACTCGATGGCGTCGAACAGGACGGGCCGATCGTCGATCAGCACGATATTGGCAAGGTGCAAGTCGCCGTGACAGCGGCGCACGAAGCCACGGCGGGCGCGCTGCTCGAGCGTGGCGCGGAGGCGTAGGAACATCGCATGTGAGGCCTTGCCAAGCTGCTCGATGGCCCCCCCCCTCGAGATGGTCGCCGGCGCGCAAGCCTTTGCTGTTGCCGTCGATCAGGGCGGGAACGGAATTGACCCACGCAGCACCGTCCGCGACCGTTGCTTGCGCATGCGACGCTCCGATCGCATCTGCGATGGATGAACCCAGCTCCGCATCCAGCGGGCCGGCCTTCGCCAAATGATCCAGCGTGCGGCTTTCGTCGAAACGGGACATGTCGACGGCATACTCGATCGGCCGGCCGCTTCCGTCGACCTGCACCGATCCGTCCGGCTCTTCCGCGATCGCTACGACGCGATGATAGATCTGCGGGGCGAGCGGCCGGTTGATGTTGATCTCCTCCTCGCAGGCCGTTTTGCGCTTTTCGAGCGTCGAATAGTCGAGGAACGGAAATTTGACAGCCCGCTTGATCTTTAGCGCGCGCGTGCCGTCGAGGAACACCGAGGCTGCGTGCGTGTCGATCCGTTCCACGCCGGGACGCGCGCCGAGCGCCTGGAAGACCCGTTCCTGGTTAGCAGAATCATCCGTCATCTCTGCGGGCATGTCCCGATAGGTCGCCGAGCGCTGAGGCCCCAAGCTAGCCTTTAGAGCCGGACCGCGGCCAGTCCTTGACATCCATCAAGGCGCGCCGCCAGCGGCTGGTTCCTGCCTTGAGAAGGATCAAGGGGCCCGACGAAAGGCCAGCGTATCCTGACCGGCAAGGAGAATTCCGATGCCCATCAAAGATGTCTTTCTGCCGCTTGTCGGCCAGCCGCGCGGGCCGACGCTCGCAGCGATCGAGAAATGCGTGGCCGTGACCGCCGACCTTGGCGCCAGGATCACCGCGCTTGCGCTTGAGGAGGAAGTTTTCGTGCGGCCGAAGGTCATACGCCCCGGCGATCCGGAGCCCGCGCAGGCCGGCGGTTCGAACGAGCTAGGCGAAACGCAGCAACTCCTGAACGTTTTCACGCAAGCAGCCTCCCGCGCCAACATTCGCGCCCAGAGCCGATCGGCCAAGGTGCCGGCAGACCAGATCGCCTTGATCCTGGCCGAGCATGCGCGCTTTGCCGATCTCACGCTGGTCCCCGTAAGGCCGCATGACAGCGGAACGGAGCACATCATTGAGGCGCTGCTGTTCGAATCGGGCCGGCCGCTGCTGCTCTGCCCGGAACAGCATGTGGACGAGCTGCGACCGGAATTCGAGAGTGTCATGATAGCCTGGGATCACTCCGCCCGTGCCGCACGGGCCGTCGGCGACGCGTTGCCCATTCTTCAGGCCGCCGCGTCCGTACGGGTGCTCACGGTGACGGACGACAAGACCGAGGCGATCAGCCAATCAGGCATGGACCTCGTCCATCATCTCAGGGAACACGGGATCTACGCCTCCTTCGAAACAACAGAGGGCGGCGGCAGCTCGACCGGCAAGGTGCTCGGAAGCTGGGCGAATTCCCATGCCATCGATGCGATCGTGATGGGCGCCTATCATCATTCGCGCCTGAACGAGATCGTCTGGGGCGGTGCGACAAAGACCGTCATTGGCCAGCCACCTTGCTGGGTTATGATCTCGCACTAGAGCATGATGCGGAAAACTGCGCAGCGGATTTCCGAAAAGATCATGCTCAAACAATAACCTAAAGCACGATGATGAGTCATCGCGCTTTAGCCGCGCGACCAGTCTTTCGTCCTCACCTTACCATCGGAACCACTAGCGGCCGGGCGCATTTGCTGTCATGTCCACTTATCGCCTGAAGAATCTGCTGTCGCCACGTTCGGTCGCGCTCGTCGGGGCGAGCGCGCGCCCGGTGTCGGTGGGGCGCGCCGTTCTCGAGAACATCCGGAAGGCCGAATTCAAGGGGCAGTTCGGCCTCGTCAATCCGCGCCATGCCGAAATCGCCGGCATTGCAGCGGTGAAGAATCTGGACAAGCTCCCTTTCGTCCCCGAGCTCGTCGTCATCACCGCGCCGGCGCGCGAGGTTCCCGGCATTATCGACCAGGCAGGACGTCGCGGCTCGGCCGGCGCGCTGATCGTTTCGGCCGGGCTCGGTCATGGGCCGGGATCGCTGCAAGAGGAGGCCATCGCCGCGGCTCATAAATACGGCATGCGGCTGGTCGGGCCGAACTGCCTCGGCATCATGATGCCCGCCGTGAGCCTCAATGCCAGCTTCGCCGCGCACATGCCCGGCGCTGGAAATCTCGCGCTGATCTCGCAATCGGGCGCCATCGCGGCGGGCATGGTCGATTGGGCCGCGCAGCGCGGCGTCGGCTTCTCCGGCATCGTCACGATCGGCGATCAGATCGACGTCGATATTGCCGACCTGCTCGATCATTTCGCGATGGATCACAAGACCCGCGCGATCCTGCTCTATATCGAGGCCATCAAGGACGCGCGCAAATTCATGTCGGCGGCGCGCGCCGCCGCACGCGTGAAGCCGGTGGTCGTGGTAAAGTCCGGCCGCATGGCGCAGGGCGCGAAAGCGGCCGCGACGCATACGGGCGCGCTCGCCGGCGCCGACGCCGTCTATGACGCGGCGTTCCGCCGCGCGGGCGTGCTGCGGGTCTCCGATCTGCGCGAGCTGTTCGATTGCGCCGAGACGCTCGGCCGCGTCGAATCGCCGGCCGGAAAACGCCTTGCCATCCTGACCAATGGCGGCGGCATCGGCGTCCTCGCCGTCGACCGCCTAGTCGAGCTCGGTGGCATTCCCGCAACCATCTCGGCTGAGGCCCGCGCGAAGCTCGATGCGGTGCTGCCGCCGACCTGGTCCGGCGCAAATCCCGTCGACATCGTCGGCGATGCGGATGCAGCGCGCTATGCGGCGGCGCTGGAGGTGCTGCTTGCCGATTCCGACAATGATGCCGTCCTCGTCCTCAATGTGCAGACGGCGATCGCCTCGGCCGCCGACATCGCTGCGACGGTGACGGAGCTGGTCGGCAAATACCGTAAGCAGCAGGGCCGATGGGCCAAGCCCGTGCTGGCCGCCTGGGTCGGCGCCGACCAGAGCATCATCCAAGCGCTCTCCGGCGCCGGTGTTCCGAACTACCCGACCGAGGATGATGCCGTGCGCGGCTTCATGCATCTGGTGAGGCATCGTGAAGTGGTGGAGGAGCTGAGCGAGGTTCCGCCGGCGATGCCCGACACCTTCGTGCCTGACGCCCGCGCCGCCAGGCAGATCGTCACCGCCGCGATCGCCGACGGCCGCAAATGGCTCGAGCCCGTGGAGATCAAGCACCTGCTCGAAGCCTATGATATCGCGATGGTGCCGACCTATGCCGCCGATGACGTCGAGCAGGCGGTGGCACATGCGAAGGTCATGTTCGCGAAAGGCGCGACCGTCGTGCTGAAGATCATGTCGCGCGACATCACCCACAAGTCGGATGTCGGCGGCGTCGTGCTCAATCTCACCACGCCGGAGGCGGTGCGCGCGGCTGCTACCGACATTCTCGCTCGTGCGCGGAAGCTGCGCCCCGAAGCCCGCATCGAGGGCGTCATCGTGCAGGCCATGGTGGTCAAAGCGAAGGCGCGTGAGCTGATCCTCGGCCTTGCCGACGATCCCACCTTCGGCTCCGTCGTCGTTTTCGGCCGAGGCGGGACGGCGGTGGAGATCATCAACGACAAGGCGCTGGCGCTGCCGCCGCTCGACCTGCAACTGGCCCGTCACCTGATTGAGCGTACGCGCGTGTCGCGCCTGCTGAAGGCCTACCGGGACGTGCCGGCGGTGAAGCAGGATGCCGTCGCCATGGTGCTGGTCAAGCTGGCCCAGATGGCGGCCGATATTCCCGAGATTCGAGAGTTCGACATCAACCCGTTGATTGCGGATGAGACCGGCGTGACCGCCGTCGATGCCCGTGTCGCGGTGGCGCCGCCGCTGCGGAAGTTCGCCGGCTCCGGCCCGGCCAATTTCGCCGTTCGCGCCTATCCGTCGCAATGGGAGCGCCGCCTCGCGCTCAAGGACGACTGGCGCATCTTCGTGCGGCCGCTGCGTCCCGAGGACGAGCCGACCATCCACGAATTCCTGCGCCACGTCACGCAGCACGACCTCCGCCTGCGCTTCTTCGCGCCGATGAAGGAGTTCACCCACGAATTCATCGCGCGCCTGACCCAGCTCGACTATGCGCGCGCCATGGCCTTCATCGCGTTCGACGAGGCCACCAACGAGATGGTCGGCGTGGTCAGGCTCCATTCGGACTCGGTCTATGAGAGCGGCGAATATGCGATCCTGCTGCGCTCCGACCTCAAGGGCAGGGGGCTCGGATGGACCCTGATGCAGCTGATCATCGACTACGCGAAGTCGGAAGGGCTGAAGACCATCTCGGGCGACGTGCTCCAGGAGAACACCGTGATGCTCGATATGTGCCGGCAGCTCGGCTTCGAAGTGAAGCCGGATCCAGCCGAGCCGGAGATTTGCGACGTTCGGCTGAAGCTTCGCTAAAGCATGATCCGGAAAAGTGCGAAGCGGTTTTCCGGAAAGATCATGCGCAAACAACAGCCTAAAGCGCGACGGCGATTCATCCAAATCTCATCGCGCTTTAGGAGCGTGCCTCGGCCGACGTTGCGGTGGTGGACTCGTTGGCAGTTTTCCGCAGGCTCTTGACGATGATCGGCCGCCAGCAGGCCGTGCTTGATTTGCGTCAAGCCGCAGGGCGAGGGGATGGTCTTGAGACAGGTCAAACCGGCCGTCACATCCTGGCCTAGACATGCCGCTGGAATGGGGACCGGTTGTCCCGATGAGGTGAAGCGTGAGCACCGAACCGCTGTTGCTGGCAACGCCCTCCGGCGATGTGCTGAACCTGCGCCCGGAAGGGCCGTGGACCGCGGCCAATGTGGCAACGCTCGAAACGCTGTCCGGGTCGGTTGGCGTGGATGTCGATCGATCGCCAGCCGTGACGCTCGACATGTCGGGCGTCAGCGCGCTCGACACGCTCGGCGCCTGGGTCCTGGAGAAGCTGTCACGCCGGGCGCTGTCATCCGGCGGGTCGGCGGTATTCGTCGGCGTCGCCGATCATTTCAGCGGCCTGATGGACGAGGTACGCCAGGTCAACCGTCATACGCCGCCGCCTGCGCCCGCGCCAAACCCGGTTCTGCTCAGGCTGGGCGATCTCGGTAAATCCACGGTCGGTGCGCGCGAAGACATTGCGGTCTTCCTGCAAATGCTCGGCGCCTTGTTCACGGCCGTCGTCGGCGTGCTGCGCCGGCCGCAATCGCTGCGGCTGACCTCGCTGGTCTATCAGCTTTACCGGATCGGCTGGCAGGCCATCCCCATCATCGTGCTGATCACTTTCCTGATCGGGGCCATCATCGCCCAGCAGGGCTTCTTTCATTTTCGCAGGTTCGGTGCGGAGTCCTACACCGTCGACATGGTCGGCATCCTGGTGCTGCGCGAGCTCGGCGTCCTGATCGTTGCCATCATGGTCGCCGGCCGCTCCGGAAGCGCCTACACCGCCGAGCTTGGCTCGATGAAGATGCGCGAGGAGATCGATGCGTTGTCGACCATGGGCCTCGACCCCGTCCACGTGCTGATCCTGCCTCGCGTTGCCGCCCTCGTGATTGCGCTGCCGATCCTCGCTTTCATCGGATCGATCGCGGCACTCTATGGCGGCGGGCTGGTCGCGCAGTTCTATGGCGACATGGGGCCGGCGATCTACATCGCGCGGCTGCATGAGGCGATCTCCGTCACCCATTTCGAGGTGGGGATCCTCAAGGCGCCGTTCATGGCGCTGGTGATCGGGATCGTGGCGTGCAGCGAGGGCCTGCGCGTGAAGGGCAGCGCCGAATCGCTCGGACGGCAGACCACGACGTCGGTGGTGAAGTCGATCTTCCTCGTGATCGTGCTCGACGGCCTGTTCGCGATCTTCTTCGCCTCGATCGGGATGTGACCATGGAGGCGGCGCAAGAGCAGTTCGCGATCCGCGTCCGCGACCTCGTGGTCGGATTCGGCTGCCAGACCGTGCTCGATCATCTCTCTTTAGATGTCCGCCGCGGCGAGATCCTCGGGCTGGTCGGCGCGTCCGGCGGCGGCAAGTCGGTGCTGATGCGGACCATCATCGGCCTCATTCCGCGCCAGGCCGGCACCATCGAAGTCATGGAGCAGCCGATCGGCGGCCGCACGGAAGGCGCGGCCACGACATGGGGCATCCTGTTTCAGCAAGGGGCGCTGTTCTCCTCGCTGACGGTCCGGCAGAACGTCCAGTTTCCGCTGCGCGAAAACCTGGTGCTGTCGCAGGAGCTGATGGACGAGATCACGATCGCCAAGCTCGAGATGGTCGGCCTGCGGCCGCAGGACGCCGACAAATATCCGTCGGAGCTTTCCGGCGGCATGACCAAGCGCGTGGCACTGGCGCGCGCACTCGCGCTCGATCCGCCGATCCTGTTCCTGGACGAGCCGACCTCCGGTCTCGATCCCATCGCCGCGGGCGATTTCGACGCGCTGATCGGGACCTTGCAAAAGACCCTGGGGCTCACCGTGTCATGGTCACCCATGATCTTGCGAGCCTCACCACCGTCTGCGACCGCGTCGCCGCGCTCGCCGACGGCAGGATCGTCGCGATCGGCCCGATGCGCGAGCTGCTGCAATCCGAGCATCCCTGGGTGCGCGCCTATTTCCACGGCAAGCGCTCGCAGATGCTGCAACACGAGATGAGATGAGACATGGAAACCCGCGCTCCCTTCGTGCTGATCGGCAGCTTCGTGCTGGCCGCCATCCTTGCGGTGTTCGGCTTCGTCTACTGGCTCAACAACACCGGCGGCATCGGCCCGCGCACGAATTACCGCGTGCAATTCCAGGGACCTGTACCAGGCCTGCTGGTGGGCGCCGGCGTGCTGTTCAACGGCATCCGCGTGGGTGAGGTGACCGAGCTTGGGCTCGCGCCGGACAATCCGCGCTTCGTCAATGCGACGATCTCGGTGGCCGCGACGACGCCGGTGCGCACCGACACCAAGGTCGGGCTCGATTTCCAGGGGCTGACCGGCGTGCCGGTGGTGACGCTGGAGGGTGGCGTGCTCGTCGCCAAATCCGGCGAACCCGTGACGTTGATTGCGGGGTCCGGCGCGGGTCAGAGCATGACGCAGGCCGCGCGCGATGCGCTGAGACGGGTCGACACCGTGCTCGAGGACAATTCCGGTCCGCTGAAGGACACCATCGCCAACCTCAGGACGTTCTCGGACGGGCTCGCGCGCAACACCGGCAAGATCGATGGCATCCTGGCGGGGCTCGAGAAAATGACGGGGGGCGGAACGCCTGCGCAAAAGATCACCTATGATTTGCGCGCGCCGCAGAATCTCGGGTCGTCTGGCAAGACGCTCTCGGCGTCACTGGCCATTCCCGAGCCGACCGCAGTCGCGATGCTCCAGACCCAGCGCATGCTGTTCGCACCCAGCGGGGACAATCCGGGCTTTGCGGAATTCCTCTGGGCCGACAGCATTCCAAAGCTGGTGCAGGCGCGGCTCATCGACAGTTTTGAGAACTACGACATCGCGCATGCGCCGCTGCGCACGACCGATCTCGGGCAGGCGGAGTACCAGCTCCTGATCGACATCAGGCGCTTCCGGATCGCCACCGAAGGCGAGACGCGGGTCGAGATCGGACTGTCGGCGCGGATCGTCGACAAGAACGGCAAGGTGGTCGCATCGCGGCTCATTGAGGCCAGCGAGAAGCTCGACAAGGTCGAGCCGGCCGCAGCCGTCGCAGCGTTTGACGCAGCCTTTGCCCGCATCGTCAAGGAGCTGATCGGCTGGACGGTGCAGGCAGTCTAGCGGCCTGTGAGCTCCACGTCAGAGCAAGGCCGCCATGCCTGCCCAAATTGATCTGCGTCAATCGGCTCTGGCGCGATGCAGTAAAATGCAGCCCGCGCGGTGAGCCGGCCTGACGCGGGGCCAGCCGGCGCATGGAGCGGTGGATGAGAGCTTCGGTGGTGACGATCGAGCCGAACGTGTCGATCGGCGCGGCTTTTGACCCCCCGACCGGCGCCCAACATTGACCCCACCTGATATGCAGTAAACGCCTGGATCCATTTCGAATTGGAGCAGTGAGCCAGGGTCAATGTTGGAAGCCGAAAGGGGTCAATATTCGGAGCCGCGACACACCGATTATCGAACAAGTGCAGGTTCATCCGCTGCGGCAGCTCCCCGATTGCGCCAAGCGCCGGCGCGAACGCCGAGAACGCCGCCGCGAGGCCCGTGAACGGGCGAGGGCGAATGCCTCCTGAGGGACGGTCGAGCCAAAGAAAAAGCCGCCAGCGGAGTTGGCGGCTTGATAGTCCCGGACCTTCGATTGCCTCCCCAGCCCCAAGCGTACCGCCGTTACCTTGTTTGCGGCCATGCCAGCCCGGTCTAGCGAGCGCTGTTCGATTCGGCCATCGATCGGCCGAGTTGTGCACGTGCTCTTACAGCGCCGGCAAGGCCTGAAACGAGGTGGACGGGAGGCGCACCCGCGCGGTATGGCCGGCCGCTACCGCTCCACCGGCCCGAACCACGCCCAGCACCCCGCTTTTGAACGGAGGGCCCGTTTCTGCCGACGAGAGCACGTGCCGTTTCAGGCCAGCTCGGAAGCGGTCGATCAGAACACAGGGCGTCCGAAGGCCGGTCAACTCGATGATCGCCGTGGGCCCGAGCTCGATCAGCGTCCCGAGCGGCATCAGTTCGAGCTCCAGTCCAGCCGTGGTGATGTTCTCGCCGAGGTCTCCCGCTGCGACCGCGAAGCCGGCTTCTCGGAGGTCCGCAAATCGCTCCGATGCGATCAGGTGAACCTGCCGCAGATTGGGAAGCCGGGGCCGGCGACGGGCGAGGTATCGGTGCCTGACAAACCGACCGGCGTGGGCGTCACCTTCGACACCATGGCCTTCCACCAGAACGATCTGATCCCGTGGCGGCTTGCTGAAGTGATGCCCGCGATCGGCAGCCACCGAAATCACCCTTCCCTCAAGCGAAAGGTCGAGCGCGTGCGACATCAGGCAGCGCGGGCGAGCGAGCGCCGCTTCTGGCGGAGGTAGCGCGTGATCTCAGGAAGCGTCATCGCATTCAGGATACGGTCGGCGGGGACGCCGCCCTTGCGGGCCATCTCGACGCCCCAGTGCATGTGGTCGAGCTCTGGAATCGAGTGCGCGTCCGGATTGATGCTCATCATGCAGCCGAATTCGAGGGCCGCCTGGTGCCAACGCCAGTCCAGGTCGAGCCGCCATGGATGTGCGTTGATCTCAACGACGACGTTGTGCTTCACACAGGCCCGAAGCACCTTCTCGACGTCGATCTCATAGCCCGGCCGCCGCTGGAGCTGCCGCCCAGTCATGTGGCCGATGATGGTCGTGTGAGGATCGGAAATGGCCCGCAGCAGGCGCTGCGTCTGCGCCTTGCGATCCAGCTTGAAACGGCTGTGGACGCTGGCGACCACGAAGTCGAAGCGTTCAAGCACCTCGTCGTCATAGTCGAGCGACCCGTCCGCCAGAATGTCGGACTCGATGCCTTTCAGGATCCGGAAGTCCTTGCCGAAACGCTTGTTCAGGCGCTCGGCTTCCCGATGCTGCTGCACGATCTCCTCGAGGGAGAGGCCGCCGGCGTAGTGGGCGGACTTGGAATGGTCCGCCACTCCGAAATACTCGAAGCCGCGCTGACGGGTCGCCTTCGCCATGGTCTCCAGGGTCTCTGTCCCATCGGAAGCATCGGTGTGGCAGTGCAGGATTCCGCGCAGGTCCTTGTCGGTCACAAGCTTCGGCAACTTGCCCTTCAAGGCCAGCTCGACCTCGCCGCGGCCCTCCCTGAGCTCGGGATCGATGAAGGGCAGCCCGAGAGCCTGGTAGATGTCAGCCTCCTCGCCGGCGATCAGTGTGCGGCCCTTGTGCAGGCCGTGAGCGTCCAACCGCATGTCCTTCTCGGCGGCCAGCGTCCGGAGCTGCTCGATGTGAGCGGCGGAGCCGGTGGCGAAGAGAAGGGCGGCGCCGAAATGTTTGCGGTCGGACACCCGGACTTGCAGTCCTTCGGACGATGGCATTGCCGTCTTGTCTGATTTGGCAGCCTCCGCAACGATTGCGAGGTTGCCGACCAGTTCGCAGCCTCGACGGAAATCGCCGGCGATCGTGACGCGCTTGAGTTCGGGGCGAGCCTTGCGGATCGAGTCCTTCGCGTGCGCGAGCAGGGCGGCGGCCCGGTGAAGGTGAAGGCGGCTTTCTCCGCTTTTGGCGATCGCCAGGTTCTGCAGGATGTTGGTCTGGAGCGCAGCACCGAGTCCTTTCGCCTTCTTGATGCGGTCGTCCTTCGCCGCGGCTTCCAATTCCGCGAGCGAGGCGATGCCGAGATCCTTGTAGAGGCGCAGCACTTTCTCGGGCCGCAAACCCGGTACTGCCAGCAGCTCAAGCACGCCAGGGGGTATTTCCTTCCGAAGCTTTTCCAGGCTCGGATGAGTGCCCGTCTTGTGCAGCTTGGTGATGATGTCGGCTATCGCGTCGCCGACGCCCGAGATCTCCGTAAGACGGTCTTCGGCGATAAGCACGTCCAGAGGGAGGGCAAGAGCCGCCAGGCCGTCGGCAGCCCGCGAGTAGGCTTTTGTCCGGTAAGGATTACCGCCTCGCAACGCTGTGCGCTGCGCGTACTCTCGCAGGAGACTTGCCACACCGCGAGCGTCGAGCGCTGGCATTCAGCGAACCTCCCGGTCCGCGCTTTGCGTCGCCATTGGAGCAAGGCGACCGCCGGGGCGGTCACCTGGCCGACGATCGAGGGAGCTCTCGAGCTTCTGGGCTGCGCGAAAGTCCTCAAGGTGATGGATATTGGGAGCGTAGGCAGCCTCCCTCTTGAGGAGATTGTAAATCCGGCCCACCACCAGCTGCAGATGCTTCATGCTGCCCCGCGGCATGGATCTCGCTTTGCAGAGAGCTCGCACCGCGTAGGCTCGGAAGTAATCGAATGCGTCTGACATGATGTCAGTAAACGCCGGCTCTCGTCGGGAGTTCGATGGGCTCCAAGAAAGACGGTATTGCCCTTCGGCCCCCGTTGCAGCCTGGGCGCAAGCGCGAAAGATTGTGAACCAGCGGGCCGTTGGAACTCCTCGCCGCCTACGAAGTTGCGAGACTCGTTGACCAAGGTAGGTAGACCGCCCGCCGCCCGGACCCAACCCGGCGGCGGGTTTTTTGTGAGTTGCGTAGCGGGCAAAGCGTACAAAGGCGCCCCGGACCTCAGAGCCAGAGGTCCCTACAATGCCGGGGTTCATCGGACCCCAATTGGCGACCCTGAAGTTGAAGGCGCCTTCGGGCTCTCGGTGGATTCACTACACGCGCAACGGCTACAATTGGGTCAGCAAGTTTTCGAGGATCGCTGCCGCCTTCGATATCGAGGGCCAGGCCATCTTCGACGGCGAAGTCGTCGTCATGCATAAGGGCCGCACCAATTTCTCCGAACTGCAGGCAGGCCTCGGCAGAGGCGACCAGGACCGCCTGATCTACTTCTGCTGTGGCTCGACGGCAAGGATTTGCGCAAGGAACCGCAGCTCGAGCGGAAGAGGCTGCTCAAGGAGCTGATTTAGGATCACAGGCTCGAGGAGCCCGTCTTCTTCAGTGAACATCACAAGGGTGACGGGCAGGCGCTATTCGTCGCCGCCGGCAAGTTGAACTATGAGGGAATTATCTCCAAGCGCATGGATGCGCCGTACCGATCGGAGCGGGTCGAAGCTTGGCAGAAGATCAAGTCGTTCAAAAGGGCAAGTTTCCCGTGGTCGGCTTCATCAAGGATCCATGCCGCGCTCTATCTGGGCAAGAAGGAAGGCAAGGATCTCGTCTACATGGGGAAGGTCGGCACAGGATGGAGCCGAACCACCTCCGCTCAGATCCGCAAGGCACTCGATACCGTCATCAGCCCGAAGCAGAAGCTGACCAAGACCATCGGAAAGCCGAAGGCCACGTGGGTCGAACCCAAGTTTTATGCCGACATCGAGTACCGTGACGTCACCTCCGAAGGTCTTCTCCGGGCGAGCTCGTTCAAGGGACTGAGTAAAGGAACGCGCCGTTGATTGCCGCGTCTTCCTGCGAGTACGTGGAGTACCGGCCATGGATCCCGGAACAGCGAGTTGCGAAGGCCTTGGAAGACGCTCAGGACATCCTGGCCCGGTACGTCGAGCCTGGCCCAGAGATTGCGACAAACCATAAACCAGCTGCTGGATGTGCTCGACAACGAGGCCGTCGTACAGTCGCTAAAGGATTCAAAGATGGAAAAACCAAAGTAGGAAAAGATACGAATTGTCACTCTACTGGTGACGGTGTCTTCGCCTTCATCACTCCCACGTTCGCCCTTGCGGGTGGACGAGGCTCGGCCTGGTCGCCGGCCCGGAGTCCGAGGCCCTTGACCAGTCCGAAGATCGCCGGGATGACGATCAGTGTCAGCAAGGTCGACGAGATCATGCCGCCGATCATGGGCACCGCGATGCGCTGCATGATCTCTGACCCTGTCCCCGTGCTCCACATGATAGGCAGCAGTCCCGCCATAATGGCGACCACCGTCATCATCTTCGGACGGACGCGCTCCACCGCGCCCTCCATGATCGCCTCGCGGAGGTCGGCCCGGGTCAGCGCCCGTCCTTCGGCGGCGCGGCGCGTCCCGATCTCGGCAAGTGCCTGGTTGAGGTAGATCAGCATTACGACGCCGGTCTCGGCGGCGACGCCGGCCAGTGCGATGAAGCCGACGGCCACGGCGACGGACAGATTGAAGCTGAGCCACCACATCAGCCAGAGTCCGCCGACCAGCGCGAACGGCAGCGACAGCATGACGATAAGCGTCTCGGTGATCGACCTGAAATTGAGGTACAGCAAGAGGAAGATGATCAGCAGCGTCGCCGGCACGACGATCTTCAATCGCGCCATGGCCCGCTCCAAATATTCGTACTGACCGCTCCAGACTACGTAGTAGCCGGGCGGAAACTGGATGCTCGCCTGCACGGCTCGCTGCGCGTCGGCCACGTATCCGCCGAGGTCGCGGTCGCGGATGTCGACGTAGACGTAGGTGGCAAGTTGTCCGTTTTCGGTGCGGATCGTGTTCGGCCCGCGCGCCGCTTGGACTGACGCCACCTCCGCGAGCGGTACGGCTCCGCCCGCCGGCATCGGAACGAGGATGTCGTTTGCGATCTTCTTTGGATTGTCTCTGAGATCGCGTGGGTAGCGCACGTTGACCGTGAACCGTTGCCGGCCCTCGACCGTCGTCGTGACGGTCTGGCCTCCGAGCGCCGTCGCGATCGTGTCCTGAACGTCCTGCACCATGATGCCGTAGCGCGCGAGCGCCGATCGGTCCGGTGTGATTTCGAGGTAGTAGCCGCCCAGGCCGCGCTCCGCGTAGGCCGACGATGTACCCGGGACCGCCTTCAGCACCTGCTCGACCTGCTTGGCCAGCCTGTCGATCTCGACGAGGTCGGTGCCGATCACCTTGACGCCGACGGGCGTCCGGATGCCGGTCGAGAGCATGTCGATGCGCGCCTTGATCGGCATCGTCCAGGCATTGGAGACGCCCGGGAATTGCAGTGCCTTGTCCATCTCGGCGATCAGCCCGTCGATGGTGAGGCCTGACCGCCACTGCTCCTTAGGCTTGAGATTGACGACCGTCTCGAACATCTCGGTCGGCGCCGGGTCGGTCGACGTGGAGGCGCGTCCGGCCTTGCCGTAGACGGAGGCGACCTCCGGGAACGACTTGATGATCCGGTCCTGCATCTGCATCAATTCGCCGGCCTTGGTGATCGAGATGCCGGGCAGCGTCGTCGGCATGTAGAGCAGCGTGCCCTCGTTCAGGTTCGGCATGAATTCGGTGCCGAGCTGGCGCGCCGGCCAGATCGTCACCGCGAGCACGGCGAGCGCGAGCAGGAAAACAAGTGTCTTCGCACGCAACACGCTCTTGATGACGGTCCGGTAGATCCAGATCAGGAAGCGGTTGATCGGATTCCGGTGCTCCGGGACGATCCGTCCACGGACGAAGATCACCATGAGCGCCGGCACCAGCGTGACCGAAAGCAGCGCAGCGGCCGCCATCGAGAACGTCTTGGTGAAGGCGAGCGGGCTGAAAAGGCGCCCCTCCTGCGATTCCAGCGTGAAGATCGGCATGAACGAAACCGTGATGATCAGCAGGCTGAAGAACAGCGCCGGGCCGACTTCCGAAGCCGCCTCGATCAGAATGGCGATCCGCGATTTGCCAGAATCGGCCCGTTCGAGATGCTTGTGAGCGTTCTCGATCATGACGATGGCGGCATCCACCATAGCACCGATCGCGATGGCGATGCCGCCGAGGCTCATGATGTTGGAGCCGATCCCCAGCAGCTTCATGGCGCCGAATGCCATCAGGACGCCGACCGGCAGCATCAGGATGGCGACGAGCGCGCTTCGGACGTGCAGCAGGAAGACGACGCAAACCAGCGCCACGACCAGGCTTTCCTCGACCAGCGTGTGCTTGAGCGTGTCGATGGCGGCATAGATCAGATTCGAGCGATCGTAGACCGGTACGATCTCCACCGACTTCGGGAGGCTGGTCGCGATCTCCTTGAACCGCTTTTTGACGTTCTCGATGACGTCCAGTGCATTCATGCCGAACCGCTGCAGGGCGATGCCGCTGGCGACTTCGCCTTCGCCGTTCAGTTCGGTGATGCCGCGGCGTTCGTCCGGACCGAGCTCGACCCGAGCGACGTCGCGCAGCAGAACCGGCGTTCCGCCGTCGTTCTTGAGCACGATGTTGCCGAGATCGTTGATGCTTTTCAGGTAGCCCTTCCCGCGGACGACGTACTCGAACTCGGATAGTTCGACCGTCCGCCCTCCGACGTCGGCATTGCTGGCGCGGATCGCGTCTCGGATCCTCGCCATGGTGAGGCCGAGATCACGCATCCGCTGCGGATCGAGGATCACATTGTACTGCTTGACGAAGCCGCCCACGCTCGCGACTTCCGCGACGCCCTCCGCCTTCGCCAGCGCGAATTTGAGGTTCCAGTCCTGGATCGTCCGCGTGTCGGCGAGGTTCAGCTCCTTCGAGACCACCGCGTACTGGTAGACCCAGCCCACCCCGGTCGCGTCCGGACCGATGGTCGGTGTCACTCCCACCGGCAATCGCGACGTGGCTCCGTTGAGGAATTCAAGCACCCTCGACCGCGCCCAGTAGATATCCGTGCCGTCCTCGAAAATCACGTAGACGAACGAGACCCCGAAAAACGAGAAGCCGCGCACCACCTTGGATTTCGGCACGGTGAGCATCGCAGTCGCGAGCGGATAGGTGACCTGATCCTCGATCACCTGCGGCGCCTGTCCGGGATACTCCGTGTAGACGATGACCTGCGTGTCCGAGAGGTCCGGAATAGCGTCGAGCGGCAGATGGACCAGCGCGTAGATTCCCGCAGCCACGGCGAAGCCGGTGCCGAACAACACCAGCAGCAGGTTGCGGGCCGACCAGGCGATGAGGCGGGCGATCACGGGCGTGTCCCCGCGCTGCCCGCCGCCGGCTTGGCCGGGTTCTCGCCGCCTGCCTCGGCGAACCCGTTAAGCGCGGCCTTCAGGTTGCTCTCAGCGTCGATCAGGAAATTGGCCGAGGTGACGACGGAATCGCCCTCAGAGACGCCTTGGGTAATTTCGACGAAGCCGCCGCCGTGACGGCCGAGCTTTACTTCCCGCGGCTCGAAGCGGCCTTCGCCCTTGTCGACCAGAACCGCCTGCCGGGTCCCGCTGTCGAGCACGGCGCTCTCCGGCACTGCCAGCACCGGTCCCGGCGTGCCGGTCTCGATCTCCGCGTCGACGTACATCTCGGGCCGCAGCAGTTCGTCGGGATTCGGCACCTCGACGCGGATGCGCGCGGTGCGCGTGGCGGCGTTGAGATGCGGATAGACCAACGCGACCTCGCCGCCGAAACTCTGCCCCGTGAGCGCGCGCGGCCTGATGGTCACCTTGGTGCCAACGGCGACTTGCACCAAATCGCGCTCGGCGACATCGATGAGAACCCATACCAGGCGGTGATCGGCGATCCTGAAGAGCACGTCGCCTGGCCCCGCGCGCATGCCGGGCACGACGTTGCGTTCGAGGATCTCGCCCTCCTGGGGGGCGAGCCAGGGAATCGAGAGCGAAATTTCCTTGGTGCGCTCAAGCTCCTTGATGGACGGCTCCGGAGTCGCCAGATTCTCCAGCCTGCGTCGCGCGCCCTTGAGCGCCTGGCCGGTCGCGCCGGCGTTGACGGCGGAGAGATATTCCGCGGCCGCGCTCGAAAGTGCCGAACTGTACACGTTGAGGAGCGGCTGCCCCTTGTGGACATGATCGCCGGTCGTGACGTTGGCGACACTCTCGACGAATCCCTCGAAGCGCAGCGCGACCACGGAAACGCGGCGCTCGTCCTCTTTGACGGTCCCCGGCGCCCGGATCACAGACGTGACGGGCCGCCGCGTAACGGGCTCGGATTTGGCGCCCGTGCGCTGGATCTTCCCCGGCGAGAGCTTGACGGAGCCGGCGTCGGATTCCTCGCCTTCGTAGACGGGGATGTAGTCCATCCCCATCGAGTCCTTCTTCGGCATCGGCGAGGTGTCCGGCAGCCCCATCGGATTGCGATAGTATTTGATCTTGCGCTCGGCCTTCGCGTCGGCGGCTTTAGTGTCGGCCGGCTCGTCCTCGGGGGCGTCGAAGCTGATGTCCGCGCTCGACGGGACCGCGCGCCAGGCGCGTCCGTCCGACGTCTTCTTCGGCGCGAGCGAGTAGAATGGCTTCCCGTCCGGATCCTGATAGTAGATCGGCGCGCCGCTTTCGGCGGCGGCGGCGGCGACCGTCACGACGGATGCGGCGAACGGTTTTGCCCGCGGGATAGCGCCCGCGAGCAAGGCGGCGCCGGCCGCTGCGCAAATCGCAGTGGCCGCGCCTAAGGCGATGGTCCGGCTCATTTCTGCGCCGTGACGACGAGCTTGTTTTCGACCGTGCCCGTCTCGCCCTGAACCTTGGCGCCGAGCGACAACTGCCAACGTCCGGCCATGCTGAAGGTGGCCTTGAAACGGTAGCTCCCGGGCTCGGTGCCCGGCATCGGCGTTACCTTGGTGACCATCTCCTGCATGCCGTCCGGCGCCATGTCGAGCCGGCTCGCGAAGATGACGGCGTCCGGCACCGCCTTGCCCGTCTTCTTGTTCAGCAGTCGGACGGTCACGATTTTGTCCGGGCCGGCCTGGACGGTCGGCTCGACGAGCTGGAATTCGTAGTCCTTGATGTCGGCAAGCGCGAGCTTCGGCGCCCCCACGATGGTTAGGCCGAAAAGTGCGGCGGCGACCGCGCGCGCAGCAGTGGTAGTCTTCATGATGTCATTTCCTCGAAACGTCTGATGGACCGCCGAAGCGGCATGTCTCGACGCGCGGCTTCAAGGTCGCGCGTCGAGGTTCCGGCGCCGCGGCGCCGGTCAGACGATGGTTCGAGGTGGATGATCCGGAGGATGCTCGCCGAGCCCGTCGATCAGTAGATCGTCAGGCAGGGCGAATGCGCTGCGCGAAAAGCTGCGGTCCACAAGCGCGCCGGCGCTGTCGGGGACCGGCATGGTGATCGTCAGCATGCAGAGTGCGATGAACGGACAGGTTCCGCAGTCCTTGGCCTTCTGGTCCTGCTGGTCGGGACAGCACGGCATGTCGTCCGCCGTCGCCTGCATCCCGTCAGCCGCTGCCGCGGTTTGCAGCGCAGCCATAGCAGGCACCGACAGGGGCGCAGCGAGCAGCCCCGCCGCCACGGTCAGCGCAATCAGCCAGTTGAAGACCTTCCTCGGACCCATGCCGTCCTTTTCTCACGCCGCGGCAAGGAGTGCAAAGTGCCGAGCCATCACGATTGCGCCAGACGCTGGTTGGACCCGCGACCTTGCCGACCCCGGCACCGTAGACTCGCACGACCTAAACGCGGCTGGAGAACCGTGTAAAGGCGGTCAGCCGCTGCACGGTTGGCTCGACGTCCCGCATGTAGATCTCGGTCCGCAGGAACGCGATCTCGTCGTCGAGCGCGGTCTCGTCGACGTCCTTGAACCAGGACTTCGGCCTGCCGTCGCTACCGTCATTCCAGCGATAGCCCCTGCGTTTCAGCGAGTCCTTGAGCTCGAACGCGGTCTGCTCCGCCCACACTCGCATTGTCGGCTTGCGGGCGGTCTCCAGCAGAAGCGCCAGTGCGGAGGAGCCCATCGTCGGCAATTCGAGAGCGAGAACCTCCAGCAGAGCGTGGCAGTCGTCGACCGCCCGATGCGCCTGGTGGAAGAAGCCAGCCCCATTCAATAGATAGCCGAGCTGCGAGCCCGCGAAGCCGAGTTTGCGCCAGTCGATCTCGCTCATGCTGCAGCCCCAGGCCTTGTGTTCGAACACGGGCCAGTAGCGTTCGGCGACTTTTCTGTCGAAGCCGCTGTTGTGCGCGATCGTGATGACTGCGCTTTCGACGAAGGCCGTGACGGCGGCATCGTCGAATTTGTTGGTGATGCCGGTGAGCGCCGTCACTTCCGCGGAGATCGGCGCACTCGGTTCGTTGAAGGCCGAGAACGTGTCTCTGACGCCGACGATCCGCCCGTCCGGCGTGTAGTCGAACTTGACCATCCCGATCTCGATAATCTCGTCTTTCGTGGCGTCGAGGCCGGTCGTCTCGGTGTCGAGCAGAATGCCCGTCCGGACCGCCTGCCCGGCGGCCGGCGTGTAGGGAGACCGGGGGATCAGGCGTCGAAGGACCCTGTAATCGGTCGACTGAGCCAACGCGCCGGCCATTGCGGCCAGGTCCGCCGGGTCCAGAGTTTGCCCGACTTTGAGGGGCTGGGTCAGCGCGTCCATGGGTCCACAATACCGGCCAAAAGCTCCACGAGGTACCTGGAAAACAAGCGATTCACGACGTTTTCGGACGTGCCCGGGGGCGCTGCGGGCAGATGGCCAATTTTCCTGTTGGCGGGCCCGGAGCATGTCGGAACCGGCAGGCTCTGTTCGTCTTGAATCCAGCACCGTCCCTCCGGAGTACCGCGTTCATGCCCCCCGCGCCAACTGGAAAGGCTTCCTGCGTCTGTCACTGGTGACCTGCCCAGTCGCCCTCTATCCGGCGACGTCCGGGTCCGAGAAGATCTCGTTCAACCAGCTGAACCGCGCGACCGGCTACCGCATCAAGTACGTGAAGGTCGACGCGGACACGGGCGACGAGGTGCCGAACGAGGATATCGTCAAGGGCTACCAGCTCGAGAAGGATCAGTTCATTGAGATCACCAAGGAGGAGCTCGAAGAGATCGCGCTCGAGGTCGACGCGCAGTATCGAGATCGACGAATTCGTCGACCGCAGCGACATCGATCCGCGCTACCTGATCCGTCCCTATTATCTGCGCCCGGACGGGAAAGTCGGGCACGACGCGTTCGCGGTGATCCGCGACACCCATCCGCGAGATGGACAAGGTCGAGATCGGTCGCGTGGTGCTGACCAACCGCGAGCACATCATCGCGATGGAGCCACTGGGCAAGGGCTTGATGGGGACGTTGCTGCGGTACCCCTACGAAGTACGGGACCCGAAGGAGTATTTCGACGAGATTCAAGACGTCAAAGTCACCAAGGACATGCTCGATCTCGCCCGTCACATCGTCGACCAGAAGTCCGGCTCTTTCGAACCCGATAAGTTCGAGGACCAGTATGAGACGGCGCTGATCGACTTGATCAATCAAAAGCGGGCTGGCAAGCCGATCACGCCGAAGAAGCGCCCAGCATCGACCAACGTCGTCGATCTGATGGAGGCGCTGCGCCGATCCGTCGGCAAGGAGGCCGCGCCGGCGAAGGCCGCAAAGCCCGCCAAGAAGCCGCGAAAGGCGGCGGCCGGCGAGAAGGAAATGCTGAAGTCGATCAAGGCGAAGAAGGCGGCGAGGGAAGGCACGGCGAAAAGGCCGTCCAAGCCGCAGCGGAAGTCTGCGTGAATTGGCCGTAGTGGCCGGCCCCGAATTCCTACGGTCACACCGCGGCCTGATCGTTTACATCCCCGATTATATTTCAACCCATGAACGTCGAGTACGACCCCGAGCGCGAGGCGTTTGGGGCGATGAAGCTCGCCGCGGAAGCCGATGGAGCCGAACGGCAGAAATGGATCAACGCCGCGTTGGCGTGGATCGAACTCACTCGTCTGCGGCCGCCGTTCCGCTGCAAGTCAAGAGAGGAGACGGCCTAGCCAGTCTCGGAGAGGCACTCCGGACAGGAGTCCCCGATCGAATCCAAAACATCGCGGACCTCGGCGACAGCCTCTTCCGGAGAGAAGCCGCTCGGCGAATCCTGACGTGCCAAGTCGAAGGCCCGCTCGCGAGCGTGCGGGTCGGCCGACGCTCCGAAGGATGGGCGTCTCTATCAGGCCCGGGCTGACTGCGTTAACGCGAATGCGCCGGCCAAGGAGTTCGGCCGACAATGTGCGTGCCAACGAGCGAACGAAGCCGAAAGGATGGCGCGCCCGGGAACACCGACCTGATTCAACCAGGCTGTGTTCAGGATGATCGAACCGCCCTCGCGCATGAACGGTTCGACCGCCTGAATTGAGAAGAACGCGGACCTGATATTCGTATCCATGAGGCTGTCATATTGCGCCTCGCTGGTGGCCGCCAAGGGCGTGACATAGGCTACACCGATACACAGCTCTAGCTTCAGGCCGTTCACACCACCCGTACCGTTTCTGCTGATGAGGCCCGGGTCATTGGCGACTGAAAGTTCTTCCTGGAAAGCGAGGACTGGCTCGACCGTTGGGCGCGTCGCTTTGGTCTGGAGCATTGCGAGTTGCGCGCCTTGCGTCTGATCGAGGACCGTCTCCTTGTCGGGCCAGCGGGTCGCTGCCAGGCGCCGGCGAAGATCGTCGAGTTGATCCTGCGGGACCTGAACCTTGAAGGGACGAATGCCTGGAAGTTCAGTCTTCGAACGGCCATGCATGCGCGGTTCCGGCCTGCATGCCCATCGGGCTAGTGGCTCGGACGAATGCCGCGTGCGAAGCGCCCGATCGCCGCATACGGCGCGCCAAGCCAGGGTCTTACCCAATCGCCGAAATTCTATCCCTCGGCCAGGTTCGAATTAAGCGCAAGCGCGCGGTCAACCAAGCCGGCACTAGCCGAGATTCCCAACTAAAAACGCGAATGCATTCCCGCGGGCGGACAGCGCAATCGGGTCATCCTTCCCCAACTCGACAGTCCGCCATGTGAGCTCTTCATTTCGGCGATTGCATGAACATCCGAAAATGTGACCTGCCGTCAGATATTCAGCCAGCAGCAGACGCCCCAGATGGGGCATCCCGGCGCGCATCGCCCCCTAGGCTGCGTGGACAGTTACCTTAGCCAGAGCAGGGTTGCCGCGATAGCGACGACGGCGAAGTAATTTCGCGCCGTCTTTTCGTAGCGCGTTGCAACGCGCCTGAACCGCTTCAATTTCGAGAAGCAGCATTCGATCAGATGACGCTCGGCATAGAGGGGTTTATTGAGCGGATATTTGATTGCCCGCGAGGGGTTGTTCGGTATGACCGCTTGGGCGCCTTTTGCGGCGATCGCGGATCGCAACGCATCGGAATCGTAGGCCGCATCGCCCATCACGACCTCGGCTGGCAGCCCGTCGATGAGCGGCTGGGCCTGAGGCGCATCGCCGGCTTGACCTGCCGTTAGGAAGAAGCGGACCGGGCAACCCAAGCCACGGACAGCCATATGGATTTTGGTCGTCAGGCCGCCGCGCGAACGCCCGATGGCCTGATTTTGAGCCCCCCTTTTGCGCCGCTGGCGTGCTGGTGGGCGCGGACGATGGTGGAGTCAACGATCAGGTATTCAAAGTCCGGATCGTCTGTGAGTGCCTCGAACATACGCAGCCAGACCCCCTTGGCGCTCCACCGGCTGAAGCGTCGGAAGACACTGTTCCATTCGCCGAACTCTTCGGGCAGATCACGCCATGGCGAACCAGTTCGCACAATCCACAACACGCCCTCGACAAACATCCGGTTGTCGCGGCCCGTCGAACCACGCTGATCCGGCCGACCGATGATCAAGCCGGAGATGCGGTCCCATTGCATGTCGCTCAGAACGAGCCGATCCATAACGCCCAAGACTTCCTCAAAAGAAAGCCTTGAATCACGTTCTATCCGATTTGAGAATCCCAAGAATCCACGCCGCCTAGTGCAGCAAATCGCTGGTTGCCACACGGTTGATAGTGGCGAGGCGCTGCTCGGCGCTTGCACTGAAATCTATGTCAGCCACCAGATCGAGTAGACGCTGATAGGCATGGTCGGCGACCGCGACCGGTAATGGCTCGAACGTATCAACATAGTTGTCGACGACGGTACTAAGCAGCCGACACAGACCCTGTTGGTCAGGCTCGTCCTTGCAGGCTTCGTAGAGCCTTTGCTGAAATTCGCGGAAGGTGTGCAACCCGTGGTGCTGTTGCGAAAGCCACGTATGCAATGTGTTCATGATAGCCTCTTCAAATAGGGGGAAGAAGCTAGCAATTTATACAGCCCGGGAAGAGCATCCACAAATGCGGTTTTCGCAAATCCGTAATGCATATGCAGTGCGGCTCCGTGATCCGGAACAAGGAGGCTCCAGTGTCATGCCAGCTTCAGTGCGCTGGGCAAGCGGCGCGCTGCAGCCCCGGCGTCCTGCCTCCTCTCCAGCCTCCCGGCGACGCTTTAGGGGCGCTAACAACGTCAGGGCGGACCCAAATTCCCGCGGCCCCCACCAGCTGCCCATGATAATGTTCCATGGGCAAGGGCGAAAAAGCCAACAGCTCGAAGATCGATCGTGCGCTACCGCTTGATGGAGCGCGACGTCACCGATCGCCTCGCGCTCGGTCTCCTCCACGACATCGTCTCAGAACTAGAGGCGAGACCGCAAGCACCTAAGTAGCCGGATGCAAGGCTCGGAGCCGATGTGAGGGCTCCACAAGCTCGAGCCGCTTGCCTGGTTGGCCAGCGACGTAAAAACTCCGCTTCGTCCTGCCGCTTTCATTTGCGGGAATACATAGGCTAAAGACGAAACCGGCTGCTTCGTGACAATGGTGGTGTTGGGAACCTGCATGTTCTCCAGCACTCCAAGCAAAGCAGACCCCAAGGCCTCGCCAGGACCCCGCATCCTCGACGGCCTCTCTGGTGCGCGGCAACGAGGGATCAGTTCGGCCAAGCTGAGCCAAGGATGATCGAGCAGAAGTTCTGACGGACATAGTTCATGTCCTTCAGCGAAAGAACGTCGGCCTTCACATTTCCGAACGTCGTCAGCGGCTTCTTGATAATGCCGTTAGCGAAGTGCTCGATGATGTTCTCCTTGAAGTTCTTCTCGCGCGGATGATGGACGCAGACATGGTCGCGCTGTTCATGCGTGAAGTCGTGATAGGCGATGCCGAGCACGTCCATCTCCACACCGGCGGTCACCAGCGCGATGGTCGGGCGCATATGCTCGGGGATCCCCGGCGTGGTGTGGAGCGCGATGGCAGTCCAGACGTCCTCGATGTCACGCTCGGGCACGCCGTAGCTTTTCATAAATTTGCGGGCCGCATTGGCGCCGTCGACCTCGAAGCGCAGATCGGGGCTCGAATATTTCTCGGTGAGGCCCATGTCGTGGAACATGGCGCCGAGGTAGAGCAGCTCCGGGTCGTATTTCAGACCGCGGCGCTCGCCCGTGAGCGCGCCCCACAGGAAGACACGGCGACTATGGTTGTAGAGCAGGTCGTCTTCGGTATCGCGCACGAGCTGCGTGGCTGCGCGCGCGATGGCGCCGTCAGGCACGCGAATGCCAGCGATGATTTCGGACATGGAGCAATCCCCTCGGTTGGATAACGGGCTGGTTGCGTGTCGGGATTAGGCAGCAGAGCTCTGCTCCGGGCAACAAGCGGGATGCTACGGATCAGGACAACCGCACGTCGTTTCCTGACAAAGGGCCGCTCGGAGCTTCAGGGCAGTAGGAGCCCGCAGTTTCGTCCTCGTATAGCTCGCGAACTATTCCGGTTCTGCTCGCCGGAAGCTGGCTCGATATTGGACGGGGGTCACGCCGAGACGGGTGCTAAAGACAATTCTCATCCGATCCGCAGATCCGAAGCCGCAGTCGAAGGCAATGGCCTTCAGCGGTCGGTCGCTTGCTTCCAGCAGCATGCGCGCGGCATCAATACGGGCGCGCTCGATGAATTCGTGCGGTGTGGTTCCGGTCACCTGCCCGAAATGCCGCGCCAGATTCCGGGGGCTCATGCCGACGACCGCGGCCAGCGACTCCAGCGTGTGGCGATCGCCAATGTTCGCCATAACATGGTCCTGGATGCGTGCGATGGGCGATTCCGGATCGGCAGGTGCGGTGAGATAGGGACTGAACTGCGACTGCCCGCCTTGGCGCTGGGCAACGACAACCAGCCGCTTGGCGACCTTGAGCGCCGTTTCCGCGCCGTGCCGCTGCCCGACGAGCGCCAAGCCCAAATCTATTCCCGCAGTCACACCAGCCGCGGTGATCAACCGTCCATCGCGGACATAGATCAAGTCCGGTTCGACTTTTGCCTTCGGGAATCTCGCCGCCAGCGCCTGTGCATCCTGCCAATGGGTCGTGACTCGCCGATCGTCGAGGAGGCCGGCATAGCCGAGCACAAAAGCCCCTGTGCAGATTGATCCATAGACGCTGGAGCGCCACGGCAGCTCCTTGACCCACTGAAGCAGGCACGGTTCGGGCTCCGCTTCCGGTGGCGTCGGAGTGCCGGCCACCAGAACGATGTCGAAGCCGCCCGCGGCCTCTTCGAAGGTCAGGTCGGCGACCATGCGTATGCCGTTCGACGCGCGCAGCGGATTGCGGTGAGCAGCAACCAAAACGGTTTCGTAGCGATCCGCGCTGCCGAGAAACGCGTTCGCCTCACTGAACACATCCATCGGCCCAGCCACGTCTAGCGCCTGGACCCCCTCACAGACGACGATTGCGACAGCTTGTACCGGCACCTCTCTGCCTCTCCAGTCTAGCGCCCCATTATGCAACTAGTTCCGGAGACTGCAAAAAGCTCGGCGCGACCCGTGAAGCAACAACGTCTACCGGTTGGCTCGCTGGCGCGGCCGCCAACCAGTAGCCCCTGCAGCTCCTCAATTGAGCATCACGGCCACAGGCGAGCTCGTCGCGCAATTTTCGTGATCACGGCCCCTTGTCTGGCGTCGTCAAGGGCCCGTCCTTGGAATCGATGACGAAGACTGCCAGTAAGCTGGCGGGCTCCTTGTCGCTGGCGTTCTCGCTGATGGTGTGATGTGAGCCGGGCATTTCGTAAAATCCTTCGCCGGCGTGATAGACCTTGGCTGGCTCATTGCCGACTTGGCTGCGGATGGCCCCGGATAACACATAGGCGTAGATAAATGCCGAGGCTGCGTGGTGATGAGCCAGCGATTTGCCTCCGGGAGGATAGGTCACCGTCACAGCAACTATTTTCCTTCCTTCGACATTCGGGAGCGCGTGCTCGAACGCGACTTTCACCTGCTCCCGCTCCTGCGCGATCGCGGGTGAAGCTCCCAAGGCGATCGCTAACGCTATGAGCGGCACGAAGGCCGTTCGCATTGCTCTCCTCACTACTTTTGCTGTCATATCTCGAGGGTTTGACAGCGCACCAATCCGATAGGAAAATCCACTGATCGACATTGTCGCACTCCTCTTCTAACGAGCTCGCGCAAACTAGTTGGAACCAAGATGCAGGGCCGAGCTGATGAGTGATGGTGACGCTTCCGATGAGAAGCCATCGCCGTCGCCATCAGCTTCGGCCTGATGTGCTGCCGCCGCTGAGCAGCACCGATAACAGCGCGGCCAGACCGAATCCCGCAGCCGCCCAGCCGAGCCGCTCCATCGCGCCATTGGCAATGACCACAGCTCCCGCTGCGGCACCCGCGCTGCCGAGGTCGATCGCCGAGGAATTCATGGAGAGACTGATCGGCGCCAGTGCCGGAGCCATCCCCACCAGCCGCGCTTGCTGCGCCGTTATGAGCCCCCAGCTGGCCAAACCCCAAATCAGGATGGCTGGCAGCAGGACCGGCATTGCCCGCGCCGGCCCGAGTGCCGCGCTGAGCGAGAACGCAAGATAGGCCACCAGGGCAAGCCAACCAGCAACGATCACGATCATGCGCGCGCCCCAACGGTCCGCCGCGCTGACCGCGCCGGCCAGGCCAAAGCCCAGCAGGACCGGCGCCAGCGCCTGCGAGCCAAGGCCAGCGACGCTGGCTGTGAAGACACTGAGATAAGTGTAGACCGTAAAGGTGCCGGCGACGGTCAGCACGTTGGTCACCAGCACGCCCAGGATATCGCGACGCTTGGCCAGCGCCAGACGCTCACCCAAGCCGGCCGTGACGCCAGGCCGTTGGCACGGCAGCCGGGTGAGAATCCCAAAGACGAGAACACCGCCAGCCCCGCCACACCGAAGAAGGTGGCGCGCCAGCCGAACTCCTGCCCCACCAGTACGCCCAGCGGCACGCCGCCGATAACTGCCAGGGTCAGCCCGGTGGTGACAGCGGACAGGGCGCGGCCACGCCGCTCCAGACCGCCCAGTGCGGCGGCATATCCACTGGCCGCCGGCATGAAGCTTGCTGCGGACAGGGCCAACAGCAGCCGCGCGGCCAACAGCGCGGCATAGCCTGGCGCCAGCGCGGCGAGCAGATTGCCCAGGGCGAAGCCGCCCATGGCGACGACCAGCAGGCGACGCCGTTCCAGCCCGGCCGTCAACGCGGCCATGGCCGGCGCGCCGATGGCATAAGCGAGGGAGAAGGCGGTGACCAGGTGACCGGCGGCGGGCAAACCGACGTTCAGATCTCGCGCCAAGGCCGGGAGCAGTCCGGCGATCATGAACCCCTCGCTGCCGATGGCAAAAGCGCCGAGCGTCAGGCAAATGAGAGAGGCCAGCGAGTCGGCGCTGATAGCATGCGCGCGATCGGGATTGAGCTCCTGGAGCACAGGATAGGTCCTAGTTATGATGGTGAGCCTCGTGCTGGGAATCGGGGAAGGGCGAAGCAGCGATCAGGTCGCAGGCGTTGGGACTCTTGAATCCCGGGATGAAACGTTCGCAGATGGCAGCGTTGACGGTGCCGTACGTGGTCGCCGGCTTGTGCGCAAAACCAGCGAAATACTCCTGAATGAAGCCTTCTTTGAAATTTGTGCGCGGGTACTTGGCGACGATTTCCTCGCGCAGCTCCGCTGGGAACTGATCGAACCCCACCCCGATAACATCGAGAAGCACACCGGAGTTGAGGAGCGCCACTTCGGGCCCCATATGCTTCGGGATGCCGGGGGTGGTATGCAGCGCAATTGCTTCCCAGACGGTCTGCACCTGATCTTCAGCGATGTTGTGGGTGCTAAGAAACTGTCTGGCGGCATTTGCGCCATCGACCTCGAAGCGCTCGTCTGGGCTCGAGAACTTCTTGATCAGACCGAGATCGTGAAATGCGGCAGCGACGTAAAGGAGCTCACGGTCGAAGCGCAGATTCCTCTGACGACCCTGCTCAGCCGCGAACAGGTAGACGCGAATCGAGTGATTAAAGAGCAGATCGGTGGAATGTTGGCGCAGGATGTCTGTCGCCTCTTTCGCGAGTACGGAATCGGGAATGACGAGAGCATGGGCGAGAGTTGGGGTTGTCATCGTTGCGTCCTTTCAAGAATTACGGTGGGCTGCGCGTTGCGCGTGAGCGCAACTACGAAAATTCAGTTGATCAACTCGCTCCGATCTTGAGCACGATCTTTCCTTTCGGCTGTGGCCGCAAGCGTTCCAGCATCAAATGAGCCTCGCGCGCATCCGCGAGGGGTAAGACTGCCCCCACATTTGTTCGCAGTTTTCCAGCATCGATCAAGCGACCGATCTCCGTCAGATATTGGCTCGTAACGTTGACCAAAAAGAAGACGGCTTCAACACCGTAGCGCTTTGCAAGATCCTGATCCGGGCGGGACACTGCCGAGATCAGCTTGCCGCCGCGACGAATGACCTGGAATGAGCGCTCTTGGGTTTCACCGCCGACCAGATCAATCACAGCGTCCGCGTCCCGTACTTCTTTCTCAAAGCGCTGGGTCCGGTAGTCGATCACGCTGTTTGCGCCGAGGTTGCGCACGACGGAAATATCGCCCGTCGATACGGTTGCGATGGTTTGCACACCTGCGTGACGGGCCAATTGAACCGCATAGGATCCAACGTTGCCGGCCGCCCCGTGAATGACCACCGTTTGACCTGCTTTGAGCTGGGCGTGATCAAACAACGCCTGCCATGCGGTGACTGCAACGACAGGAACGGAGGCGGCTTCAACGTAGGTCAGCGAGCTTGGCTTCTTCGAGACCATGCCCGCGGAAGCGAGAGCGTACTCGGCGTAGGTCCCGACAAACTGCGGATTCGTAACACCATAAACCTGATCTCCCACAGCTAACTCGGCAACATCAGGGCCGATGGCGACGATTTCGCCGGACAGATCCGAGCCCAGAGTGAGAGGAAGCGGTTGCGGCAAGGCGCTCTTCCCGGCCCTGATCCAGCTATCCCATGGCCCGACCCCAGCGGCTTCAACTTTGACCAGGACCTCGCCAGGACCGGGCTTGGGTCGTGGCACGGGCTCGAACTTCATGACCTGTGGCGGCCCAAACTCGTGCACGCGCCAGGCCATCATTGTTGAATGAGTTCGCTCTTCACCAACCTGAGAAACGATGCTGCTGGGGGTCATCACATTCTCCTTGCGCTCAGCTCGTCGTCATTGCCGACGACCATTGGTCGGTTGTGCCGAAGTTGCCTTCGCCGGCCAATCCGAAGGCGAGACCTCGCTTACCCGTATATCGCAACCAGTCGTGCCCCCGACAACGAACACGATCCTGCGGATCAGGACAGCCGTACGTCGTTTCCTGACAAGGACCGTCGGAGCCTTCACGGCAGTAGAAGCCTCGTCAGATGATTCTCGATCTATTCTGAATCCACCCTGCCAAAGCTGCCCGCGAGGTTGGACAAGGGTAACGCCAGGGGGTGCTCATCCTGTGGGTCGTCTTGCGGCCGGTCGCGGCCGGACCTGCGGCTCCGGCGTTCGATATTCTGACGGTAACAGCCGATCCTTCAGAGGGCGAGGCCCTCACTGACCCTGGCAAATGGTCGAGACGGTGTCGATACCGCCTGGTATCGAGGCCAGACGCAATTTTATGCTCGACCATCACGTCGAGCGCCTCTTTAACAAACGGCAACGAGACCGTGTCGATGCAATGATGTGCGGTCACCATGAACGCGGCAGAGAGAGCAGCAAATGACCAAGACCGAAAGTGCCTTGTCACGCTGACCGCCCGGCTCAAGCAGTATCGCGCCCCGAGGCATTGAGCCCGACAGCTTACGCGGGGAACGGAAACTGCCCCGACGAAAGGCCTGCGGTGGAAGTGCGCCGATTATCGAGGAGTAGAGCGAACGCCCCAGGAACTTTATCGAGAAGCTCCGTAAGAACTTAGAATTGGAGAAATCGTACTGTCGTATCGAAGGGCCGCTGCTCTCTAACGATCTCTAACAACAGCTAACTAGCAGCTGCGCGAGCTTTGCGCGCATACTTCACTGCACCGAAGCACCTGCCGAGCCCTTAATTCTGTTCTGGCTCGGTCCACGCAGTTCTGCGACGCAGGAGGTTCGCGATGCCCACGATCACCACCAAAGACGGTACAGAGATATTCTACAAAGACTGGGGTTCGGGGCAGCCCATCGTCTTCAGCCATGGTTGGCCGTTGTCCGCGGACGACTGGGACACACAGATGCTGTTCTTCCTCAACCGCGGCTTTCGCGTCATCGCACATGACCGCCGCGGTCATGGGCGCTCGAGCCAAGGTGGGGCCGGACACGACATGGATCGTTATGCCGACGATCTCGCGGCGGTCACCGAGTATCTCGATCTGAAGAACGCCGTCCATGTCGGACATTCCACCGGCGGCGGCGAGGTCGTGCACTACATCGCTCGGCATGGCGAAAGCCGCGTGGCCAAGGCGGCGATCCTTTCCGCCGTGCCGCCCTTGATGGTCCAGACGCCGAGCAATCAGGCTGGGCTGCCGAAGGCTGTGTTCGACGATTTGCAGCGACAATTGGCTGTCAACCGGTCGCAGTTCTACTTCGACATCGCTTCGGGGCCCTTCTATGGCTTCAACCGGCCCGACAGGAAGCCGTCCCAGCCCGTGATCCTGAACTGGTGGCGTCAGGGTATGATGGGTGGAGCAAAAGCGCATTACGACGGCATCGTCGCGTTCTCGCAAACCGACTTCACTGAGGACCTGAAGAAGATCAATCTGCCGGTGCTGGTGATGCACGGCGACGACGACCAGATCGTGCCGTATGCTGATTCCGCGCCGCTGTCCGCAAAGCGTCTGACAAACGGTACGCTAAGGACCTACAAGGGATTTCCGCATGGCATGCCGACGACAGAGGCCGAGACCATCAACGCGGACCTCTTGGCGTTCATTAAAAGTTAGCGGATCGCGAATCGTCGGCCGCGACCGACGGGCAGGCCATGATCATCGTTCACATGGCAAACAGCACGCGTGGCGCCAGGACCTTTGCGGACATATAGGAGAGATCCATGGCGACCCTCAACCAGCATATCATGTCGCGACGCGGGTTCTGCCTGTGCTGCATGGCGGCCACCACAGTATCGGCAACCGGAGGCTGGCTCTCGCCGCGAGAGGCTTTCGCAGAGGCGCGCAATATCGTGGACCTCATCCGTGACGACGCCGCCAAAGCAACCATCAAAGTCCATAAGCTGCGCGACAATATCAGCATCCTCGAGGGGTCTGGCGGCAATATCGCTGTCATGACAGGCGCGGACGGCAAGGTGTTCATTGATGCCGGCATCACAGCATCCCGTCCGCGCATCCTAGAGGCTGCGAATGGGCTGAGCCGCGACCCGGTTTCGCACCTCATCAACACGCACTGGCACTTCGATCACACGGACGGCAATCAATGGCTGAATGCGGAAGGGGCAGCTATCATCGCCCATGAGAACACCCACAAGCATCTGCTGGTCGCCCAGAGAGTTGAGGACTGGGATTTCAACTTCCCGTCTCCTCCGCTATCGGCCGTTCCGACCGAAATCGTCTCGTCTGAGAAAGCTCTGAAGCTCAACCAGTCTACGCTTCTCCTCAAATATTACGGTCCTGCGCACACCGATAGCGACCTATCGGTGATGATCCCCGAAGCGGACATTCTTCACTGCGGCGACACCTACTGGAATGGCATCTATCCGTTCATCGACTATTCAACCGGCGGAAACATCGACGGAATGATCAAGGCGGCCGAGGCGAATGTTGTTGCCGTAACCGACAACACGATCGTGATCCCGGGGCACGGCAATCCGGTTAGCAACAAAGCTGAACTTTCGGCCTATCGCGACATGCTTGTCGCAATCCGAGACAATATCGGCAAGCTCAAGCAGCAGGGCCGCTCGCTCGATGACACGATTGCCGCCAAGCCGACCGCGGCGTTCGATGCAAAGTGGGGCCAATTCCTTATCACGCCGGCGTTTTTCACCCGACTGGTTTACGAGGGCGTCTGACGTCTGCCGGATCATGGCCATCACCCGTTCTTCCAGTGAAAGGAGCACTGATATGCCTGCCTCCGAGAAGCCGCTTCACATCGATATTGCGGTGACCTAAGCCGAGTTGCAGATCAAAGCCCGAAATCTGGCGCCGTCGCCAAATTACTCTACGGCCAGCTCCGCTACGCCTTGAGGTTCGGCGCGGACATGTTAACGTTGCCTCCTACCCAGAGAGTCGCCGCGCGACTTTCAGACATTGCGGAGGTAACCGCCGGACTTGACGCGTTGCCACTGAGCCAGCAAGCGCTCGGTGAACTGACAGGGCTAACACGCAAGACCATCAACGCGGTTCTCCGCCGGCTGCAGGCCGATAAGGTGTTGTTCGGTGGCGAATTGAGATTCGAGACGTCGATCGACTCCGGAACATCGCTTGCCTTTCGAGATGAGAGCCTCCTTGAGCATCGAGTGTAGATCCACGGCGCGAAGCCGCCACTCCGGCCCAAGCACGTCTGGTCAATGCGGACCTAGGCATGCGCGACATTTGCGTCCTAGTTTGTCCCTCCCGGCCGTTTCAAATTGCAGATTGCCTTGCCCAGCCGATCGCCGTTGCGGCGTCATTCTTGAGTAACAGAACGTCGAAGCCAGCCCCACGGTCGCGTAACCGCGCTCTATAGCGGACTGGACCTGCTGCTCCGTCGCAGCGAGTGTGCTCTTTGGCACTTGGGCAGCGGTTGTGGCTCGCTCGAACCGCTCCACCGCTTCTAAAAAGAGGGGATTGTCAAACTGGCCAGGGCAGCCTAGCTCGACCGAAAGGTCGAGCTGCGCGAGAACCAAGACGCTGATGCTTCGACGGCGCAGATAGCCTCTATATTGTCAATCGCGGCTTTTGTTTCGATTAGAATGTTGCAGACGACAGTGTCCCCGAGCTTGGGTGGATAATCTTGAAAGGATACGCCCCACCGGGAATGCCCGATGAAAGGACCGAAGCCGCGCCTTACCGCGAGGAGGATAGCGCGTCGTCGCGACACACTCGGTAGCCAGTTGGGCGGTATTCACCTGCGGAAACACAATACCAGCAGCGCCCATGTCGAGCACCAGCTTCACCATTGCTTCGTCGCGCTTGCCGACCCTGACAACCGGACGACAGTTGGTGCCTGCCGTTGACGCGATCTTCGCATGGAGGTTTTCGGGACCAATCGCGCCGTGCTCTTGGTCGATGACAACGGCGCCGCACCGGTTTGTGCCGATGCCTGCGTAACCACTGCCGATGGAATTGTGCAAATAAAGGAGACACGTATTTTGGGAGTTGGTACCGAGATCTAAAAGCCCCCTGAGCGGAAAAGTTGACGTTCGGCAACTAAACCAAAGGCTACGGATCGGGCTTACTTGCATACGAAAACTAAGTTCGCCACCGCGACCTCTAGTTCGCAGCTGTGCGATTACCGGCGACCCTATCTTGGTTTGCGGCGAGCAAGTCGTAATCGTCTGCAAGTCTAAGGTAACCCCACGCAGTCCCTCACCCGATGTGCATGACGCTATCGTTCGGTACTCCTCGGCTACATGCGGATGCCGGGCGGCTTCCGCCATGTTATCCGTGGTCATCGCAATCTCGCTGAGGCCGATCATCCGTTCCGCCGCAAGTCGACCATTGCGATAGATCAACGAAGTCAAGACACATAATCGCCGGGCGCCCGTGGGAGCGCGGCCGTCCAAGCAATAGGCGGTCGGCGGGCCGCGAAAAGCACGAGCGGCCTACCACGTCCGCTGGGCGTCAGACTCGGCCCTCAATCTGCCGGATCGCGGCTTCCCGTCCTCCCTGACAAGCTGACCTTTTTCAACGCGCATCGATCGTCTCCGTCGGCCGTGTCCGGACCCTTGCACTTCCATTTGGAAGGATGAAAATCCACTGGCTTTCCGCTATTTTGTGTTGAGCCGCAGTTCTGAAGCGGCGATCTCGAAACGAGGTTCGCGATGACCTCCAGGTCCTCGATCGGGCGGCTCGGCGCGCCACTCGTCGCTTTTTTTCTGACCATCTGGCCATTGGTTCCTCCGGTACGTGCTATTGAGAACGCTGCAAAGGTTGGCGTGGTGTCCTTTGGCCTGTATGGGGATCAAGGCGTGTTTAGATCCGAGGCGACCGGCGCGGCTCAGGTCGTGGCCGGCCGTTTCGAGACTGGACCAATCAACGTGGAGTACAATTCCAAGAAAGGAGGAAGTGCAACGATCGAAGCTCTGACCAAGTCGTTGCAGACGGCAGCCAACCGCTTGGATCCCGAGAAAGATGTTCTCTTTTTGATTCTCACCTCCCATGGCTCTCCTGATGGCCTTGCAATCAAGGCGGGGCGCCTGACAGAAACGCTTACACCATCTCGTCTCCGCGACATGCTCGCGAAGACAGGTGTGCGACACAAGGTGGTGGTCATCTCGGCTTGTTATTCCGGGGTTTTTATCGCGCGCCTGGCGACTCCCGATGTGCTGGTCATCACCGCTGCCGATGACAAGCATCCGTCGTTCGGCTGCCAGGACGAGGCCAAGTGGACCTATTTTGGGGACGCTTTTTTCAACGTCGCGCTCCGGAAAGCCGTCAGCCTGAAGGATGCGTTTCTCGCTGCGCGCTCACTCGTCCGGAAGCGAGAATTGCGGGAACATTTTGAGCCGTCGAATCCGCTCATGGCGGGCGGTGCGCACGTGCTGCCATTGCTCGTCGGACGCCCTTGAACAACCGGCCGTGAGCGGAAAGGTTATTGCTCGCGGGCGCATCGCCTTTTCCGGTCACCCCCGATAAGCAGACTATTTGACTGCCCGCTTAGACTTCGCATTCGGGTCAAAGCACAAAGTCGCTGCGCTCCAGCCCGCTGCGCGGGAGCAAGAGCCGAGAGGCCGGTAGCCAGTTGAGAGGATAGTGGTAGCACTAGAGAGCCCCCGTCCTGAGAATCGAGGTGTTGCAACCCTCACTCAGGAAGGAGCTCTCCATGAGCGATACCAACACAGTCAGTCCGCTGCGTCAGCGTATGATCGAAGACATGGCTGCGCGCAAGCTCAACCCGCACACGCGGCGTGGCCACATTTACAGTTGCAAGCGGTTCGCCGCCTGGCTCAAACGTTCGCCCGATACGGCAACCCCCGACGAGGTGCGCCAATTTCAGCTGCACCTGATCGAGAGCGGGATGAGCATCTGCAACCGCAATCGGATCATGACCGGGGTGCGGTTTCTGTTCCGCTTCACGCTACGTCGTCACGATCTGGCGGCCGAGGTCTGGCACATCAAGGAGCCCGAGAGGTTGCCGCCGGTGCTAAGCCCTGAGGAGGTCAAGCGTGTCCTGACCATGGCGACGAGCCTGAAAGCGCGAGCGATGCTAACGCTGGCCTATGGTTGCGGATTGCGCGCCGGCGAGGTGGTGCGGCTGCGGGCGGGCGACATCGACAGCGAGCAGAAGATCATCCGCGTTGTGCAGTCGAAGGGCCGCAAGGACCGGCACGTGATGCTGCCGCCGGAGGTCCTGAAGCTGTTACGGCAATGGGGGAAGGCGGGGCCGACCGCGTCCAACAACGGCGTCGCGCCCGAACAGCGCTGGCTGTTTCCCGCAACGTCAGCCACTGACCACGCGTCAGTTCAGCCGGTTGTTCAAGGAGGCCGCCAAAGCCGGCGGGGCTGCGCAAGACGGTCCCGCTGCATTCGCTTCGCCACAGCTTCGCGACCCACCTGCTCGAGCGCGGCAGGGACATTCGCGTGATCCAGGCGTTGCTCGGACATTCCAAGCTTGAGACGACAGCCCGCTACAGTCGCGTCGCGATCGGACTGATTGCCAAGATCGAGAGCCCGCTCGAGGGCCTAAGCGCCTCGCGCCGCCGCCGGCGACAGCGAGACAGTGAGGAGCCGCCAGCGCCGTAGCGCCGCCGGCGGTGGCTCGGCCAGTTCTGGAGGTCGCGGACATCCTCCGCGATCACGGCTCTGCTTGGCGTGACGCCAATCAGGGGCATGTGAGCCTCGGGCAATTGAAGGTGATGAGTGCGATCGAGCGCTGTCGTACGGCAGCACTCGGCGGCCACGTCGCACGCTGCGAGAACACAGCGTGCGGCTATACCGAGATCGCGTACAACTCCTGCGGCAACCGGCATTGTCCGAAGTGCCAGGGTGCGGCGTCACGCCGACGGCTGGCCGACCGCGAAGCGGAGCTATTGCCGGTGCCGTATTTTCACGTCGTCTACACGCTGCCGAGCGAGTTGCGTGACATCGCCTACCAGAACAAACGCGTGATCTGTAACCTGCTGATGAAGGCAGCGGCCGAGACGACGCTCGCCATCGCAAGCGATCCCAAGCGCCTCGGTGCGCGGATCGGTATCACGGCCGTGCTGCACACCTGGGGCTCGGCGCTCACCCACCATCCGCACGTGCATATGATCGTGCCGGGTGGAGGGCTCTCGCTCGATACCACGCGATGGATCGCCGCGCGCTCCAACTTCCTCGTCCATGTCAACGTGCTGGCGCGCCTGTTCCGGGGCAAGATACTGGCGATGCTCATGGATGCGCATGACGCCGGCGAGTTGAAGTTCTTCAACACCCATGCCGGACTTGCCGACAAGACAACGTTCAAGCGCTTCATCGCCCCGCTGCGCAGCATCAAGTGGGTGGTCTACTGCAAGGCCCCGTTCGCGGGGCCCGCGCAGGTGCTGCGCTATCTCTCCCGTTACACCCATCGTGTCGCCATCTCCAACCGCCGCCTCGTTGCAGCCGACGAGGAGGCGATTGCGTTCCGCTGGAAGGACTATCGCGTCAGCGGCCCCGACCGTTGGAAGACCATGCGGCTTCACCCGCACGAGTTCATCAGGCGCTTCCTGCTGCACGTGCTGCCCAAGGGTTTCCACCGCATCCGCCACTACGGGCTCTTTGCCTCAACCAACCGTGCCGAGAGCATCGCAACCGCCCGCGCACTCCTCAATGTCGTCCCGTCTGCCGCCGATCCCCAATAAGAGCCGGATGGTGCGCCGGATGCACCGCGGGTGCTGCCGCGCCCATGTCCCCGCTGTGGCGCGCGCATGATCGTCATCGAGACCTTCGCACCCGGCTGCGCGCCGAGCTGGCGACCAACACCGATCAGGATCGACACGTCATGACCAACACCGCGTGTAAGCCTTGCAGTTTTCCTGGCCCGATATGCCGGCTCCACGCCGGTAGCGCTCTCGCTCAACCCAATGGCATCCAGCAGTGCCCGGATCCTGCGTTGATGCACTCCGAGCAGCCGCCGAGATGCCCATTGCATGCTCCCAATCTCGCCCGCGACCCTATCCGCAGGTCACATCCTGCCTCCGTCGCGTCCACCATCGAGGTCAGCGCCGCCGTCAAATCCGCTTAGCACTCGCTGCCCGGCCAGTGCCCAACTTCCCGCGACTTCGTGCCTTGGCGCTTTTTGGACGCCGGTTAGTTGAGCGTGCGGAGCGTCTCTCGTTGCCGGCGTCCAAAAACCTGCACAGGAGCCGACCTCGGCCTGAGCGAGCAACAAACCGACGTCGGAGGAACGGGCGTATCCGTCGGTTGCCAACAGTGCCCGCGAGGCGCACGCTGACAGCCACGCTTCTTGAGTCCCCAAAATGATTGGTTTCACCCAACCTCCCTGCGAGGCTAACATTATCCGGGCGACACCAGCCTTTGACGCGGCACCGTCGCAAAGACGCAAGCGGCTGACGCTGGCGGCGACCATACTCGGGTCGAGCATGGCATTGGTCGATGGTTCGGTCGTGAATATCGCCCTGCCGACGATTCAGCACTTCCTGCATGCAAGCGTTGCTGCGACCCAATGGATCGTTAGTGCCTACCTGCTGCTGCTAAGCGCTACGGTACTGATTGGAGGGGCGGCTGCCGATCTTTACGGCCGTCGACGCATCTTTGTTTTCGGTATTGCGATATTCACCATCGCCTCCATTACATGCGGCCTTTCACCGAGCATCACGGCGCTAGTCGCAAGTCGCGCCATCCAAGGGGGTGGCGCCGCGCTCCTCATCCCGGCGAGCCTCGCGATGTTGGGGGCGACTTTTGACGAGCACGAGCGCAACCATGCGATCGGAGTATGGGCTGGTGTCGGCGCGCTGACCGTCGCCGTCGGCCCAGTATTGGGCGGCTGGCTCGTCGATCAGGTGTCGTGGCGCGCGATCTTTCTGCTCATTGTGCCGCTCGCAGCCGTCGCGGCGGGACTTGCGAGCTTCGCAGGCGAAACCCGAGATGACAACGCCAAATCGTTGGACTGGGCCGGAGCGGCCACGGTCGCCGCCGGTCTCGCCGCGATCACCTGGGGGCTTAACGCCATTCCGGCCTCGGGATTTTCTGACAGAACCGTAGTCGGCGCGCTCGGGGCGGGATTTCTATTGCTCTTGTTATTTCTCGGAATGGAAGCCCGGCTCGGCGCACGAGCAATGATGCCGCTATCGCTGTACGGTTCGCGCAGTTTTGCCGCAGCCAACGCATTGACGCTGTTGCTTTATTTTGCGCTAAGCGGTGCGCTGTATTATCTGCCGTTTGGCTTGATCCGGCTCGGCGGCTACTCCGCGACGCAAGCCGGTGCAGCGCTACTTCCATTTGCTCTCATCATGGGTTTCGGCGCGCAATTCGCCGGCATGCTTTCCGACCGTTTCGGGTCGCAGCAGTCGCTCACCTTCGGACCCGTCATCGCAGGCTGCGGTCTGGCGCTGCTGGCTTTTGCTGATTTCCGACAATCCTACTGGGTCGGAGCGTTTCCGGCGATCTGCGTATTTGGCATCGGTATGACCATCACAGTCCCGCCGCTGACGTCGATGGTAATGTCGTCGGTAGGCGACGCCCACGCCGGGCTCGCTTCGGGCGTGAACAACGCGGTCGCCCGGGTGGCAGGTCTCTTTGCAGTCGCGGCGCTTGGTGCCGTCTTGTTTGCCAGCTTTTCGTATCATCTTGCCGGTGCGCCGCGGGCACAAGCCAACGAAGCGCTGTATGCAATACTGGCCGGACAAGCCGGCATCACCGAAGCCGCAACGGCCGCGTTCGAACGCGCGCTACGCATAGTGTTGCAAGTGGCGGCGCTCTGCTCCTTGCTCGGCGGCATACTACTTCGGTTCTGGATCCGACCGATTGGATCGCACGCGGCGCGTTGAAAGCGGACATCAAGGGAGATCCGAGTCGGGCGGCGCCCACCGTCGATGGGACGAGCAGCCCCGCCGGCACAGCATAGTGGCTCGACGTCGCGCTTAAGGTGCTCTGGCTGACCAAGGGAAGGCTCGTCGAACTTCATCTCGTCCTGTCCAGAGGGCGGGGCCGAAGGGGGTGACCAATCGGACATTCGAGCGCGGCACGATCCCAGCGTCCGAGATCGGCTGCCGCCCGATAGGTGCTTTCCAGAAACGACATGAGCGTCGCCTCTGGATCGCTCGACTTGCTCACAACGTCGTAGGCCAAGAGATATTCTCCGAGCTTCCGATCGAAATATGCGCCCGTCGGCAAAATCTGTTCGTCAGCAAAGCCGTTCGGAGTGGGATAGGCATAGGAGTAGAAAGCCGCAAAGTCTGTGCCGCCTCCGCCTGGCCAGAAGCCAGCGGATGAGACTTCATCACTGTAGGCCTCGCGCGTCACTTCATCCGGTAAACCTGGTACGCCCCCTGGATGAAGCGGAGCGGGACGTCCGGAGAAGCGCGTCACCGCGAGATCGAAGCTGCCCCAAAAGAGATGGACTGGACTGACCTTCCCGGTGAAGCCCGTCCGAAACCGACGAAACACACGGTCGATTGCAATCAGGGCCCGGAAGAACCGCGTCGCGGCATCTGCATCATAGGGGCGAATCTCACAGTCGTCCTGGAAGGGAATCGGATCGGGGACTTCATTGGGCCGGCCGTCGAATTCCGGTGTGCCGCCGAGACGTCGCACCAACTCACAGAACCGGGCGTGAAAGTCGGCAACGCACATCGGCCCGAGCGCCATTTCAACCCGGCGCCCGTCAGAGGCCTCCCCGATCACGACATGCCGGGAGAGATCGAAGGTGATCTCGATACCTGAGCCGTCTGGAACCAGTGAAGTCGTGAGCCCGCGAGCATTCACGTAGAAAGTGGCGTGCCATGAATGGTTGACCCACGGAGTCCTCGCGAGCCGATACTTGCCGGCAACTTGGCAATACAAATGAAGCGCGGAACAGGTTTCGCGCCATGTCTCGAAGTGGATTTCCGGCCAGATCGCGCTCACGGCGTTTCCTCCTTTGTGTTGGTCGCCCGGACGAGGCGCTGGTATCGTTGTTTCACATATGAGGCTTGACGGTGGCCAGGCATTTGAGAACGTTTGCAGCGAAAAACAAAGCTGCAAGTTCGAAGACTCCTAGGATCAGCGTCGCCAAGTTCGTTGAGGTCGACCATTTTTCCAAGGCTATCTTTGACCAGGCGGTCGCGCGAAATAGCCGGTTTGGTTCCAAAAGGCGAAGGACTCAGGTTGAGCAAATCTGGTCCGCTCTGGCTCCATGAGCGGACTTCCGACAGCCGAGGCGCAACTTCGCTGGCGGGCAACTAGCGGTCATTGGGGACGTCAGCGTGAAGCGGTGCCGTCGTGTCGCGTGGCAGCATAACAATGAACTCTGTAAACACACCCAGCTCGCTCTCGACATCGAGGGTTCCGCCGTGCTGTTTGACAATGATGTCATGGGTCATCGACAGACCGAGCCCCGTGCCTTCGCCGGCTGGCTTGGTAGTGAAGAAAGGATTGAACATCTTCTCCTTCACCTCGACCGGAATGCCGGTGCCGTTGTCGCGGATGCGGATTTCGACCTTATTGCCAAGATTCTTCGTGGTCGCACTCAGCACTGGCTCAAAGGTCTCGTCTCCCGCTTCGGACCTGCGCCTAGTGGCAGCATAGAAGCCGTTGGAGATCACGTTGAGCAGCGCGCGTGTGATCTCCTGCGGGTACACCTCGATTTCGCCCGCGTAGGGGTCAAGGTCCTGCTTAAGCTTGATGTTGAAGCCGGACTTCTCTGCGCGCGCGCCATGGTAGGCTAGATTTATACTCTCTTGGACCAGGGCATTGATATCGGCGAGGCGGCGCTCGCCCGGTCCCTCGCGTGAGTGCAGCAGCATGTTCTTGACGATAGAGTCGGCGCGTTTGCCGTGCTGTACGACCTTTTCGAGATTGTCCTTCAAAAGCCCGGTCAGTTCGTCGACTTGCGCGCGCATCTTGTCGCCAATGGCCGCCGGCCTCAGGACGTCGTTCAACTCTTCGGTCAGTTCAGCGGAAAGCGCTGCGAAATTATTGACGAAGTTGAGCGGGTTCTTGATCTCGTGGGCGATACCCGCGGTGAGCTGGCCGAGCGAAGCCAGCTTTTCGGTCTGCACCAGGCGGTCCTGCGCGGTGCGGAGGTCGTCGAGGGACTTCGTGAGGTCCTCGGTGCGCTGGCGCAATTCCTTCAGCAGCCGCGCATTCTCGATGGCGATGACGGCCTGCTTGGCAAAATTGCTCAACAGCTCGATCTGCTTGTCGCTGAAGAGCTGCACTTCGTCGCGATAGACTGTTATTGCGCCGATCACCTCGTCGTCTCGAAGCATCGGCACAATAGCGACCGTGCGGGCGCCGCCCAGTTCGACGATTTCAATCGATGCAGGGGAGCGCTCAAGATAGGCCTCGGTGGTTCGCATGTCGGCAACATGGACGACCTCCTTGGTGCTGATCGCCTTGGCGAGGGCGCTCTTCGGATGCGGGGTCAAGAGGCGGTCGCCCCGAGCGGCGGCAAACGCAGCGGGCACATTGTATTGTGCGGCCGGCCGCATCGAGCCGTTTTCGGTCAGGAGCATCGACCCAAATTTTGCACCGCAGACGCGCGTTGCGTTCACCAGCATTTTTTCGAACACGGGCGCCAGATCGCCGGGCGACGAGCTGATGATCTGGAGCACGTCGGAGGTCGCTGTTTGCTGCTGCAGGGATTCGCTCAGGTCGTCGGTGCGCTGGCGAAGTTCGTTGAGCAGCCGCGCGTTTTCGATCGCGATCACGGCTTGAGCGGCAAAGTTCTGCACTAGGGCAATCTGCTTTTCGGTGAACGGCCGGACCTCCTGGCGATAGAGGCCGATCCCTCCGACGAGTTGGTCCTCTTTGAGCATCGGCACCTGCAGCAGGGTGCGGCCTCCTCCGATCTCCGCGAGAGCGATCATGCCTGGATAGCCCTCGAGATAGGCTTCATGCTGCAGCACATCATGGACGTGAACCGGCTGCTTGGTCGTCGCGGCGCGGCCCAGCGGAAGCTTGGGGTCGAGCGCGATGGGAGTTTGCGAATGAAATTCGCTGAAGGCGGGAGGCACATTCCACGAGGCGACGCCGTGAAATTTGCTGCCGTCGAACAGGCGCAGCATGGCAAACTTCGCCTCGCAGAGGCGCCCGGCGTTTTCCAACATGGCCTGAAACACCGGAGCCAGATCGCCGGGCGAGGCGCTGATTGCCCTGAGAACATCGGCGGTGGCAGTTTGCTGCTGCAGCGACTCCTCCAGATCCCTCGTCTTGGCCTGCACTTCTTCGAACAGGTTGACGTTGGAAATGGCGATGATGGCCTGGTCGGCGAAGCTCGTCACCAGCTCGACCTGCTTCTCGGTGAACGGCTTCACCTCGGATCGCGCCAGGAAGATCACGCCGATGACCTGGTCCTTTCGCATCAAGGGAACACCAAGCATGGTCCGGGCCCTGGAGATCTTCTGGCGGCGCAGGTCGCTAAATCGAGGGTCCGCCAGCGCATCGTGGATGTGAACGGTCTCCTTCTCGACTGCAACGATGCCGACGGCGGAGCCGTCGCCGGCTGTGACGGGATTGTCGTGAACCCAGTGCACCAGTTCGTCGCTGGCGTTGGCGTGGGCGACCACCCGGTAGGTCCCGTCGTCCCACTGCTGCAGCATGAGGGCGTATTCCGAGCTGCAAAGTCGCTGCGCCGTCTCGACGATCGTGTCCATCACCGGCTGCAGATTATTCGGCGAGCGACTGATAACGTTCAGCACCTCGCCCATCGCGGTTTGATATTCGAGCGCCTCCGACAAGTCATCGGTACGCTGGTGCAGTTCCTTCAAGAGCCGTGCATTCTCGATCGCGATCACCGCCTGCTTGGCGAAATTGCCGAGCAGCTCGACCTGCTTGTCCGTGAACGGATGCACTTCCTGGCGGAATATATTGATACTTCCTACCAGCTGCGCATCCCTGAGCATCGGGACAAGGAGTATCGTTCGGGCGCCGGACAGCTTGCTTCCCGCAACATAGGCATGGTCGGCCGCATAGCCGGGTTCCGTCGTGATGTCGTGAATGTGGACCACCTGCCTGGTTCTCTCCAATCGGCCCAGGCCCGTATCCGGCGGAGGCAGACGGACCGGCGTTCTCGTGCGCGCTTCCACGAGTGCCGGCGGCGCATTGTGCGAGGCCATGAGGTGAAAGGCGCCATCGTAGCGGTACATGGTACCGAAATTGGCGCCGCAGATCCGTGTGGCATTCTCGAGCATCGCTTCAAATACCGGCTCGAGTTCGCCCGGCGAGCTGGAGATGACCTGAAGCACCTCGGAAGTCGCGGTTTGCTGCTGAAGTGACTCCGTGAGCTCGCGTGTCCTGGCCTGCACTTCCTCGAACAGGCGGACATTGCCGATGGCGATCACCGCCTGGTCGGCGAAGGTCTGCAGCTGGCTGATCTGCTTATCATTGAAGGCGACCGGCTCCAGGCGGCGGAGCACAATCGCGCCAATGGCTTCGCCTTCGCGCAGCAGAGGAACCGCCAGGATGCTTCGGTGGCCTTGTCGACGGGAGTGTTCCTGCCCCTCAGGGAACTCGGCGGCTTCGGGGCCCTGAAGATCGGCGATTTGCAGCGGCATCTTGTCGACCACGCAGCGGCCGGTGACCCAATTTCGACTGATCGGCCACTTGTCCAGGCCGATCGGGATAGGTCCGTGATGGGCGCTGTAATGCAGGTCGCCGCCGATCTTCAACAGCAGGCCGGCGTCGTAGGCATCGCACAGCTTGCAGGCGCTCTCGACAATTGCTTGCAGCGCCGGCGTGACCGCGGTGGGCGAAGAGGCGATGACGCCCAGAATGTTGCTGCTCGCGGTCTGGTAGGTGAGGGCTTCCTCCAGATCGCGCGTTTTGGCCTGCACCTCGTCGAACAGGCGGGCGTTTTCGATCGCGATCACGGCCTGGTCCGCGAAGGTCGCGACCAGTTTGATCTGCTTTTCGCTGAACGGCTGAATTGTTCGGCGTGCCAACACGATGGCGCCGACCGGATTGCCTTCGCGCAGCAGCGGTACGCCGAGGAAAGTTCGGGGGTTGCCGCTCAGCTCCTGGCCCTCGAACTCGTAGTCGGGATCTTCGAGCACGTCCGTGACGTGGATCACCTGACCGAAAAGCAAGGTCCGGCCGGTGATGTTACGCTTGTCCGGCACAACCGGAAGGTCCTTCACGTATTCGGCGAATTCGGACGGAAAGCCGAACGAGCCGGCTCTGAAATACACGTCACCCGACTTCCTGGTGATCGCCGCCATATCGGCTTCGCACAGGCGGGCTGCCGATTCGACCAGCGTGTCGAGGACGGTTTGCAAGTCGAACGCGGAGCGGCTGATCACCTTGAGCACGTCGGCGGTCGCGGTCTGCTGCTGCAAGGATTCGCTGAGGTCGCTGGTACGTTCGCGCAACTCGCGCAGCAGGCGCGTGTTCTCGATAGCAATAACCGCTTGTGCCGCAAAATTTTCCAGCAACTCGACCTGCTTGTCGCTGAACTCTTGCACCTCCTTGCGGTAGACGGCAAAGGCGCCGACAAGCTCGCCCTCCTTGAGCATCGGCACAATCAGAACGGTGCGGGCTGCGGCGACCTTGTAGATCAGATCGTCGGGATGCTCGGCGGCAATATCGGCAATGTGAACCAGCGCCTTGGTCTCGACGAGGCGCCCCAGCGAAGGCGCCCCGTCAAATGGCGCGATGAAGTGTGGCGGCGTTTCCTGGTCGGGCGCATACGATTGCGGCACGTTTTGCGCGGCCATTCGCGCCACCCGCCGCAACCTGTCGCCTTCATATAGGAGCAGCGTTCCAAAACTGGCGCTGCAGATGCGCACGGCATTTTCCAGCATTGCCTCGAACACCGGCCCAAGCCCACCAGGCGAACTGGATATGACTCGCAGTACTTCCGACGTCGCCGTCTGCCGCTCCAACGCCTCGTTGGTCTCATTGAATAATCGCGCGTTCTCTATGGCGATCACGGCCTGATCGGCGAAGGTCTGTAGCAATTGCACGTGATGGTCGGCGAATGAACCGGTCTCGCCTCGTGTCACGGTGATCAAGCCGATAGGCACCCCATTTCTCATCAACGGCGTGAACAACATGCTGCGAAAGCGCAATCGGGCCAAATCCATGGCCAGTATGTTTGGCGAGGAGTCGGTATCGACAATCTGCATTGGTTTGCCATCACGCAGCAACTCGAAGAGCGTCGAAGACGTTGTGAGAGGCCGCGGAAACGAAGCTCGCAATGCTTCGTCAGCGACCGGATTGGTCGGTGTGAACGCCTCCAGGTGTTGCATGCCGTCGATATACCGAAATACTGCCGTAGAGAAACCGCCAATCAACCTGTTGGCGCTGATCGCAATCGCCTCGAATACCGGCTGCACATCGTCAGGCGAACTTGCCATGATCTTCAATATTTGGGCCGTCGCCGCCTGCTGCTCGCGGGCTTCTCTTAGGTCGTTGCTCGAACCGGCGACCGAACGACGCTTCGCTCGGCTGGCCGCTGGCGCAATGAGGCGCTTGCTCTTGGTGGTCTTGCGGCCTTTGCGGGTCTTCGACTGGCTCGTCTTCCCGCCCGTCCTTGAACGCCGCGCCATATACGCCCCGTGGGTCTAAAAGGGTATTATATCGGTCTGGACCATCATTCAGGAAGGGCCGGGTTAGCCTGAACCGCATCTTACCGGGCTAGGCTGATGTCCGAGAAGGGTCAATCGCGACGGTTGACCCGGTTTAAGTTAGGTCCAGTCTGCCCCTGATAGCCGGCATATCCTCGGCAGTGGGATGCGGCGGCGATGGGCCCAATTCCGGCCTTTCCTAACCGGCCGCGTAGTCCTCGAACGACGCCATCTATTTCCCGGCTGCGTCAGGTGGCGTAGAATGATACTGCCCCTTGAAGCGGGACGTGCCGAAAATCACCGCCCGGGCAAACGAGCAGTATTGGTGCTATCGGCAGGCACGCTCTCTGGAGACCGTTCTTTTTCGGTTTCGCGCCACCGTCTCAACGAACTTTGCGTGCCGCATCTACGACCGCACGTTCAGTAATGTCGGGAGAAGAGCCATGAGCAGGGTCGATCGAAGGTCCGCACTGGGTATCGGATTGGCAGCGACTTCGGCTGCCATGATCAAGCCAGCCGCCGCACAAGCCACAGGCTACAAGGATACGACGCCTTGGCCAGGCGTCGTGGTGCGTGAATATGAAGGGGAGACACCATCCCTGATCCCAGGTTTTAAGACCGTCTCCATGCGCGATGTCATTATGCAGGCGGGATCGAAGACCATGGGTCCTCCCATGATGAATGCTATGGTCTGCCATATCACCGAAGGGGAGCTTCGGCTTGAGCAGGATGGAAAGACCTTCACGGGCAAGAAGAATTTTGTCTGGACCTGCAACAAGGAGACAAAAGAACAGGCGTACAACGATGGGAATGTGGTCGCGATTATGCGAATCACGGATCTGAAGGCTTAACGCTGGTTTTTCGCAAGAGATCGAATGCAGAGCGGATGGCGCACGCGGCGACGCGCCATCCGCGACCGGTTGGGGTCATTCGCGGCGGTCCGGAGAAGGATCGGCGCTTCCGTTCTCCCCTGACAAGCCGACCTTCGCGGTGGTCGTCTACTTTGCATTCGGGCCACAACCGGACCTGCATGCTAATCTGCACTTCTTCGGCCCGTCCATGACCGCTCAAGGCCAGAGGGGACGGGGGTGATATTGACCGCCGCTTGGGCTATAGCCTCTACGGTCAGCTTATGCCGTCCTTTCGTCAGCCCGTGCGTTGAGGATTGACCAATGACCAGCGGATATTTTGAAGACGTCGAGGTCGGAGACAGCCAGAAGGCCGGGCCCTATTCTGTCTCCAAGGAAGAAATCATTCAATTCGCCAAGCGATATGACCCAAGGCCCTTCCATATCGACGAGGCAGCCGCTGCTCGTTCCGTTTTTGGAGGACTGTCGGCATCTGCTGCCCACACGTTTGCTATCTTCATCTCGCTAACCAACCAATTACAGCCTCCGGTTCGTGCGAACGCCGGGTTGGGCTATGATGAGCTGCGGCTGCCCAATGCAGTGCGTCCTGGCGACGACCTCTATCTGGAAGCGATCACATTGGAAAAACGCGAGTCGAAGTCGAGGCCCGATTGTGGAGTCGTTCGCGGCCAGTTCCGCTTGCGCAATCAAAAAGGCGATACGGTCCTACAGTGCATCGGCAACGGCCTCGTTGCGAGGCGACCGGATGCGACGGCATCAACGTAATCCAATGTCGGCTTGGTGGGTCGTCTGCAATGGGTTCAAACTGCGAAGAACTCGTAGTGAGCCAATCTAGTCCGATATACCTCAATGAACTGACCCCGTCAGATGACGCGCTACTTCGCCGGTGAGCTGGCAACGGGTTCGATCACCTCGTCGCCGGGGCGCCGCGGAAGACTGCCTGCATGCGACGTCCGCCACTCCAATGCCGGCGTGATCAATCATTGCACCTCTCCCGATTGATCAAGCTCCAGCCCGGATAAGCACTCTTAGCAGTTTTCCGGACCGGCCGATGTTTACCCGGTAGCCGTGGTCCGCCCAGCCTCGGTGATGCGATATTCGATATCACCGGATGGAAGTGGTTCGGTTTCCACGAGACCCAGCTCCACGAGCCGCGCCACGATTTCGTGGTCGAACGTCGGCGGCCTGACCCAGGATTCGCCGAGGAGCTTCCTCAGAAAAATCGCGCTCCAGATCGGTCAGCTCCATGTTCGCGCTCCTCTGCGATCTTCTCCGGACTGTTATCGCGACCACCTCATCCGGTGCCCTGAGATCAACGTTTGCCCGCAGCTTCTGCCAGGAACGGAGCCATCGTCGTCCCGTTGATTCCGGAAGACAATATCAGGGAGGTCAACATGACCATGGAAGATCGCGAGACGTTCAGCCTGATCGGCAGCGACAAGGTGGAGGGCACGAACGTGTACGGGGCCGGCGGGGAGAAGGTCGGCTACATCGAGCGCGTCATAATCGACAAGATCAGCGGCAAGGTGGCCTACGCGGTGCTCAGCTTCGGCGGCCTGCTCGGTATCGGCGACGATCACTATCCGCTGCCTTGGCAGGCGTTGAAATACGACACCAATCTCGGCGGCTACGTCACCGGTATCACCCAGGACCAGCTCCGCGGCGCCCCCAAATACGCCGACGAGAGCAGTTGGAACTGGAGCGACCCGGCGACCACGCGCTCCGTGAACGCCTACTACGGCGTGCCGGTGGGCTGAGGCGGGACGAAACTCTGGCGTCTGACTGCTCGACACACCGCCGTCCGGCCGATTTCAGAAGCCGTTTGCGCCGCCGCAATTGGCTGCCGCTGTGAGCCTCACCGGCTTGAGCTGGTTTCCGATCCTTCGAACAAGCCCGCAAAGCTGGCAGTGGATCGTCGAGTGCCGGGATGCAGTTGGAGCGCAGCCACGGCCTGGCTGACGCGGCAACGGCGCTACCACCGCGTGTTCAGCGCTTAAGGCATGCGGCTGGCGTGATGGTGCACCAGCAGCCACTTGTCGTTACGCTTTTCGAATATGTTCGTCGCAAGCGCCGAAATGTCGAGCACGTCGCCGTTCGCTCGATGGGCGTACACCTTTTCAACACCTACGACCCACGCGATGTTGCCGTTGATCGCTATTTGCGGATTGTCCATCACAACGGAGAAGTCCTTGTACCTGACCGGATGGTCCGCATAACTTTTTTGGACGGCCTCCCAGCCCTGCAGCGGTGCTTTACTTGCGGGGTGGATGACGGAAACAGATCCGTCCTGGGCCCAAGTCGCCTCGATAGCCTGGACGTCCAGCTTGGAGAACGCCTGTTCGACCTGCGCGTTCGCGGCAAGCACGTCGGCCTTATCATCCGCGTGTGCTGAGACCGCTCCACATGCCACCAAGAAAATGGGTATGAGCGAGCGACTGAAAGGGTTCATGTGCGGTGGCTCCATTGCGAGCGGCAATCTCCGCAGATTGACCCGGGACGCCGCCGCGCACAAGCGGCCGAATATGAGCGCGTGGCCTAGTGCTATCCCTTGCCGCAACCGCCATCCAGTCCCGCAGCAAGCCTCTGTCTCTCTCGAAAAGGAGGCGCGGTGCTTGAGGCTCCAGCGTCTCGCCGGGATGGCATCGCTCGAAATCCTCGCGGATCAGCGACTCGAGGTAGGTCCAGTCCCACGTGACCGCCGGCATAGCCGGTATCCTGCGATTAACTTACGTGAACTTTTGTTCAGCGAGGGGGTTGTGGTGGGAAGACCGTCGCCCGCCGTTCGCACGGCGCACGCCGCCGATATCCGCTGATGCGGACGCCGAGCCTCGCGCTGCTAGCGTTTCCCGCGCTCCGCCTGAGCGCGGATAATCACTCCGGCAACCCTACTGAACCGGGCATTAAAGCAGATCAATCGATTCGCATTTGTGCTCCTGGTGCTCGGCATCGCCGCATTCGCAGTGAGCACATTCAGGTTTCCAGACTGATGTGCCGACGCCGCGGCGTAGGCGGATCAAACTGCTCCCACGTGGGCGGCCGCCAGCCAGCACGGGGCATGAGCTCCATCCGCGATCTCGCGCTGGTTCCGTCCCATCTGGCCCGGCCCTCTCGCGTCGAGGCAGCTGATGACGCCACTTTGTAATTAGGTCTGGCTCCTTCCTTGTGCGAAGCTCCCGCTATGGACCTTCCCATGGTGCGACAGCACTTAGCGGAAGCCGAGCGGCACGTTGCACTCGGTGAGCGGCATATTGCCCGCCAGGTCCAGATCATTGACGAGCTAGGACGCGGACTCATTAAGGCGCAGCCATAGCCTGATCGACGCGAGTTGAACGAAGGCAAGATAGTTGGCGGCGAGCCTGTCGTAGCGCGTCGCCACCCGACGACATTGTTTGATCTTGTTGAAGAACCGCTCAACCTGGTTACGAGCGCGGTAGAGATAGGGGCTGAAGCAGATCGGATCGCTGCGATTGCTTTTCGGCGGGATGTTGGCCCATGCGCCCTTCTTCATGGCGAGCTCTCTGATCCAGTCGGCGTCATAGCCACGGTCGGCAAGCACCATTGACCCGGATTTCAGGCGAGAGAGCAGTTTTCCGGCAAGTCGGACGTCGTGGGCCTCACCGGGGCTCAGCGCCAGCCGCACGGGCAGACCATTGCTATCGACTACGGCATGAATTTTGCTCGTTAGGCCACCGCGTGACCGTCCCATCGATTGGCCCTGGTTGCTTGTGATGCAGGCCCCATGCTGATGCACGCGGACGATGGAGGTGTCTATCATCTGAACAGCGGCATCATGGGCAGCAGCAAGGGCGTCCATGATGCCCCCCAGACACCAGCCCGCCGCCAACGGACGAAGCGGTTGTAGCAAGTGGTGTACGGACCAAAGATGTCCGGCAGATCACGCCAAGGTGCTCCAGAGCGCAAGACCCAGAAGATGCCATTGAGGACACGACGGTCGTTCACCCGAGGAACGCCACGCGGCTTGTTCGGCAGCATGGGTTTGATGGCAATCCATTGATGATCGGCGAGTTCGTAGCGCATGGTTCGAGCCCCCGGTTTGGAAGCTTGAATCACAGGGATTGGCCAGACGCAACGCTTTTGGGCAGGCCCCGGTGGGACCCTTACGGGTAGAAGCGGACATCAGCCCTGAGACCGTCGAAAATGACCCAAACCGGTCTTTAGCAGTTGCCTAGACAGACAATCTCGCCTGGGGAATCATGCAGCCGTCGCCGAACTAGAGGCGCCACCATGGACGTCGGAGATTGGTTGCGGAGGCTCGGCCTCGAACAGTATGAGGCGGCATTCCGCGAGAACGAGATCGACGAGTTTGTTCTCCCGAGCTTGACGGCGGAGGACTTGAAGGATCTTGGCGTCGCAATTGTCGGCCATCGTCGTAAGCTGCTCAATGCCATCGCCAACTTGCGGGTCGAAGCGGATGCACCAGCGCCACTATCCGATGGGCCTCTGGCGACCGACAAAGCTGCCGAGGACACCGCCGAGCGCCGCCACGTCACTGTAGTGTTCTCGGACCTCGTCGGTTCGACGACGCTCTCCGCACGTATGGACCCGGAGGACCTACGCGAGATCATATCGGCCTATCAGAGATGCGTCGATGACACCGTCAGGCGCTTTGGTGGCTTCGTCGCGAAATACATGGGCGACGGGGTGCTCGTTTACTTTGGCTATCCGCAGGCGCACGAAGATGACGCTGAGCGAGCTGTGCGCGCAGCACTGGAGGCGATTGCGGCAGTTGGAGCGCTCAAATTGTCCGTTACGCTGCAAGCGCGCGTTGGTATTGCGACGGGGCTTGTCGTGGTTGGCGATCTGATCGGATCAGGGGAGGCACAGGAGCGAGGCATCGTCGGGGAAACACCCAACATTGCCGCACGTCTGCAAGGCGTGGCTGAGCCCAACGCGGTGCTCATCGCTGAGAGCACGCGAAGGCTCCTGGGCAATCTGTTTGACCTAAAGGACCTTGGACCCCAAGAACTCAAGGGCATCCCGAGCAGCATCAGAGCCTGGGTAGCACTGCGGCCTTCTTTGATCGAAGGCCGCTTCGAGGCTCTACACGCAGGCGGGCTCACTGAACTTATCGGCCGCCAAGAAGAGCTCGAATTGCTGCTTCGGAGGTGGAGCACTGCAAAGACTGGCGAAGGCCAGGTGGTGCTGCTCTCGGGCGAGGCGGGCATCGGAAAATCGCGGCTCACGGCCGCGCTCCTGGACGGCCTCGCCGCCGAACCGCACACCCGTTTGCGGTACTTCTGTTCGCCCCAGCACACGCATAGCGCCCTCTACCCGATTATCGGCCAGATGGAGCGTGCTGCTGGATTCGCGCATCACGACGATTTGCAAGCGAGAAAGGGTAAGTCCCTAGCAGAGGCGAGGAGGTATCCCAACCTTTGACATAGGCGGAACCGCATTTAAGTCGATGTTGCAGCGCCCTAGGGTAGCCAAAGGCCCCTTGGGCCCGCTGTTCCACAAGCGCTTGCGACTGATAGCCAAAGGCGGCGGTCTCTGCGCGGTCTGCCAGGCCTGTCGCGCCGGGGACCTCGTTCGTGGGGGGTTTCGCAAGGAGGTTCGCCATGCGAGACCGCATCGATATCGACCACACGCACAGCCGTGCAATCGTCCGAGAAATCGGCGAAAGACTGCAAGCGTGCCTCGGCCAGGACGGAGAACTGCCGGACGGCCTCAGACGTCAGATCGATCAGCTTCGTGAATTGGATGGAGAGGCGCCTTCGACCGTTCCCGATCTCCCGGGCGACGAGAGCAGTAAGCCCGCGGCAGCGCGGACGTCACATTCTCCCGTGCAGACCACCCGATGGTGGTCACGCCTTTGACGGATGTGCGTCCGACGGCCGGCGCGAACCACGGCTGCTGCGGTGGTTTCCGTGAACGGGCCGCAAATCCCGGGGGCGCGCGTCTTCGTCCCGCCGGCTGAAGACTGCCCGAGCTGCTCGATTGCGAAACAGCCTGTTTCGGACCATCATCCCCGTCCACGAGGTGGCGTGATGAGTGGTTCCTGTCGCGTGTTGATCGTCGAGGACGAGTATTTCCTTGCGGCCGATCTGGAAGAGGCGCTCCGGTCGGAAGGCGCGGAGATCGTCGGTCCGATCTGCGAATTCTCGCAAGCGCTGGCGCAGGTCGAGAAAGACGGCTTCGACGCGGCCGTGATCGACATCAACGTGCACGGCCAATCCGCATATCCGATCGCCGACAAGCTCATGCAGCAGCGCATTCCGTTCGTTTTCGCCACCGGCTACAGCCGAGAGGCTCTGCCTAGCCGCTTTTGGGAAGTGAAACGATTTGAAAAACCTTACGATGCGCCAGCCATCGCGAAACACATCATCCGATTGCATCGGCAACGGCAAAGCTCGCGCGACAAACGGGCAGGCAGATAGGATCCGAACAATAATCGCGAAGCGTTAGCTCTTATCGGACGGGCACTCCGGCCGGTGTCGCCGAAGCCGTTCGGCACTTTCGTGACCGCGCCAACCGCATCCTGTACAGTCGCCAACCGACTTTCGCGTGACGCTACGCGCCTTGCAGATCGCGCGAGCCGCGCGACCTCGCAACGAGTGCTCCGACATAGTCTTCGAGCGTGGTCTCTCCGCGTTCGAACGGCTCCGACATGGCGAAGCCGCTATCGACGCTGACCGCGGTCATTCGCGCATAGGACTCGGCCGCCGCGGCGGAGAAGCCCAGCTTCCTGTAGGCCGCGATCCATTGGTCGCGCGGTATGATCTCGACTCTCACCGGATTGCCGAGTTCGGCCGCGAAGGCGTCAGCGACATCCTGCGGCGAATACCGCTCGGGTCCTTCGACGTAATGGACATCCCGATCGCGGGTCGGCTCCAGCAGATGGCGCGCGGCCGCTTTGCCGAGATCGGCGGGCGCGACCATCGGGATCTTCATGCCCGCCGGCAGCATGCTCGGCAACACGCCGCCCTTCGCCGCATCGAGCAGTCCGTCCCAGTTGCTCATGTAGTAGGCGCCTCGCTGCATGGTCGCCGGTATCGGCTGCGCGGCAAGCGCCTGCTCGAAATCGTGGAGGACACTGAGATCGCCGCAGCGCTCGCCCGGCTGGGCGCCATAGGTGGATGCGGCCACGACCTTCTCGAGCCCGGATCCTTCAAGCGCCGCGACGATGCTCCGAACAGTTGCACGTTCCTCGCGATCGGTGTCGGTCGAGACGTCGGCGCTCGGGTTGAGCAGGAAAGCGCGCGTGCCGGTCCTGAACACCGCACGCAAGGAATCGCGGTCGCGTACGTCAACGACCGCAGTGTGTGCGCCGCGCTTGCGCCAGCCCGCAACGCTGTTGCTGCGGTGAAGCACGGCCGTAACCGGCCGACCTGCATCGAGCAAGGTCGACGCTACGGCCGATCCGACACGCCCGTTTGCCCCGATCACGATGAACATCTCTGCTCTCCCGAGGGTTGAGTCGGATAAATGTTGCGCGTCTGCCATGGTTCCGTGGCCGAGGCTAATCGATAAGGGGACGACACCCGGCGCGTTGCCCCATTCCCCCGCAGAATCTACGCGATGAGTTCCGGTCGTGTGCGTGGCGCGGGGAGGCCGACGTCTGGAAGTCGCAAGTCGTCCCCAACAGCGTTCGCCGGGCAACTCTGCCGCGGACTCGCAAAATCTGCGCCGGTTGAAAGGGCCTGCCTGCGGCGACCCTATAACCGGAACCCGGCAGGCGGAACCGTAACTTTTTCCTGGCTTCATGTGTTCACGACGGCGGCGCAGGACACGCGAGGCCTTGCCCATGCCCCTCATGCCGATGCAGATGTGCTTCTCACGGTCGCGATCATGACGTTGGCCTTCCTGGGGGAAGTCGCGGTTTTCGCTCTCCTCGGCATCTTCTGAAGAAGCCTATATCTCGGCACCGGCCCGACGCGCGCGCGGCGTTCGCCGTCGGCCCGGCCGGCCCCGGATTCCTACGGTCGCATCGATGCGTGATCGTTTACCGTCCGCGATTATATTTCGCCCCATGGACGTCGAGTACGACCCCGAGCGCGAGGCGTTTGCGGCAATGAAGCTCGCCGCCGAAGCCGGCGGAGCCGAACGGCAGAGATGGATCAACGCCGCACTGGCGTGGATCGAACTCACTCGCCTGCGGGTGCCGCTTGGTCGCGAGCCCATCGAGAGAGAAGAGGCCGTCTAGTCGACCCGGAGAGGCACTCGGGGCAGGTGTCTCCGATCGAGTCCAGCGCCTGCGCGATCGCCAGAAACGATCGAACAACGCCTGAAGGGAAGCCTCTTGGATTGGATGAAGGAATCCGCTCACCGTGGCCCTAGTGCAACTTGCCGCCGAGCTTCTTGATGATCTCACGCAGCTCGGCGGCGTACTGCTCGATTACCCGGCGCGCCTCGGTCAAGCGCGAGGGTCTGACATCCCTGTTATCGGTCTGTTGGTCGGAGTCGGGCATGCCTTACGGTCTGCCGTGCAATTTCGTTGCACTTGACGCAGATCATTTCGCAACGCCAACCGAGTAGACCTAGATCCCGAATTCTCTGCGGATCGTATCTCTGTGGTCGACATGAGAAGCCCGAAGCAGCCGAAACGTGGCGAGCAGGTCCAGGGCCAAGCCGGTCGGGCGGCCGGAACGTTCCAGCCCATCAATGATCTCGATCTGACGGGCGATATGCTTATCGCTGAGCGCAACGTGGCGCTCAGCTTGAGCAAGGTGTTCTCGGATCAGCCGCAGGTCCATGCATGGGACCATACGGCCAACGGATGTCGATCACTAGGTATTTGGTGAGGACTGAATTCCTTGAGTCCAGTAAGGCACGCGCGCCGAATTTTGTGAGAAAGGACTCGCTTCTTTCCTAGGAGGACGGCGCGGGATCTTCCTTCACGCCGCGGGCGACGATCCGCAGCGCCCCGTCTGGAAGCGGCCGCTGCAGCCTCAGCGCCTCGTCGGCCGGCGCGGTCATCCAGGTCTCGACCTCTTCGGGCGTCGTCAGGATCACGGGCATCGCCTTCGGATGGATGGCGAAGATTTCGGCGTTCGCCTCCGTCGTCAGGAACGCATAGAGGTCGTTGGTGGTCTCGCCTTCCTTGACCTTCCTTACCGAGGTCCAGTTGGCCCAGATGCCGGCAAAGCAGGCGAGGGGACGGCTCTCGTCGAGAGCGAACCAGATGTCGCCGCCTTCGGCCTTGTTGAACTCGCTGAACGAGTTGAACGGCACGACGCAGCGGTTCTCAAGTCCCAACCAGCGCGTCCAGTGCTTGCTCTTCACGTTGCGGATGTTTGTCGTGCCGCCGTCTGGCTCCATCCGGAGCAGCTGCTTGAAATCGACGGTCTTGCCCTTGGCCTGCAGCTTCTCGGCGCGTTTTTTGGTTGCCTGCAGGAGAGCTTGCTGGGACGACGGCATGCCCCAGCGTGCGGTCGCGAGCTCCCGGCCATCGGCGCCATTGCGTACGATAGGCGCCTTGTAGTCGGGAAAGACCCCGGGGATCGGCGCCAAGTTGCCGACGTAGCGGTTGACGACACGGAACAGCGCGCTGATCGCGGCCTGATTGGTGGTGATCGAGTAGAGGTTACAGATTCAGGCTTCCGAATCCGGATGGCGGGCTCGCTGCGACAGCTGTAGCAGCGTCGCCGGCGGTCGGCGACCTGCCTTGGCGCACTTGCTGCAGCGGAGGCGGCTCGCCAGGTCGTGGACGAACGTGGTCGGCGGGTGGCGCAACGACGTCAAATGGACGTCCCGGCGGGCCTTGCACCGCGAGCACTCGATCTCAAGCCAGGCGTATGCGCCGTCGATGGCCTGGTCGACGGTTGGCGACGGGTCGATCGGGCCGCCATCGGTCCACATGCGCTCGTTCCATGACTCGCAGAGCAGCTTGTCGGCCTGGCGAAGGAGCGCCTCGCCCTTGGCGCGGGCATCGGCCGACTGGGCGGCGAGAATCGTAGTCATGGCGCGGGCGCGGCCGAGCTCCTTGGCGAGCGCCTTGCGGTCTCCGCCGGACAGTGGCGTCGGATGATGCTTTGGCGCCACCGTTGGCGCCTATCTGTAGTCTGGCCTGTCGATCGGCGCGGCTTTTGACCCCCGACCGGCGCCCAACATTGACCCCACCTGATATGCAGTAAACGCCTGGATCCATTTCGAATTGGAGCAGTGAGCCAGGGGCAATGTTGGAAGCTGAAAGGGGTCAATATTCGGAGCCGCGACACACCGAACGGGCATTTCTGCAGCGACTGTGCCGTACGTGAGCGGCGGTGTGCTCGTCGCTGGATACGGCTGAGCTCCGGGAATTCGAGCATCTCGGCCGCCGCGTCCACTTCGCCGCGGGCGCGACCGTGTTTTCCAAGGAGGACATCGCGAGTTCTACAACGTCCTCGAAGGCGTCATGCGGCTCTACAAGCTGCTGCCGGACGGCCGGCGGCAGATCGTGGGCTTTCCCTTGCCTGGCGATTTCCTGGGGATGAACATCTCCGGCCGCCACAATTTTTCAGCCGATGTCGGTGCGGTGACCGTGTGCCAGTTCGCGAAGACGCCCTTCGGCCGTTTCATCGAGGACCGGCCGTACCTGCTCAGGCGGATCAACGAGCTGGCGATTCGCGAGCTGAGCCAGGCCCGCGACCACATGGTCCTGCTCGGCCGCCGCTCTGCGGACGAGAAGGTCGCGACATTTCTGCTCGGCTGGCGCGAGCGGCTGTTCGCGCTCAAGGGGACATCCGGCACGATTCCCTTTTCGATGCGCCGCCAGGAAATCGCAGACTATCTCGGCCTGACCATCGAAACCGTCAGCCGCACTTTCACCAGGCTGCAGCGCCACGGCGCGATCGAGATCATTCAGGGGGGATCGGCCTGCGCGACCCGGCGCGCGTCCAGGCTCTGGCCGCCGCCTGATTTCGCTTTCACGATGCTCTCGGATTTTTGATCCCGATCAATGACGCCGGCCGCCGGTGGCAAATAATGCCTCCGACAATCCCGGGAGAAGCATGATGCCGACTGACGCGCTGCTGATGACCATCGTCGTCATCGCGATCTTCGTCGCGTTCGCCGCAGCTCTGGCCTGGGCGGACCGGCAGACCAGTGCAGGCCGGCTCGGCCGGGAGTCCAAGGCGCCAAAGCTCCTGAGATCGTCGTCACAGCGGATGGACCGACGGCCGATGCTCAACGGCCGGCTCTCGGCTGGCCGATAGCGCCTCAACGCAACAGCGGCTTGCGCGGCTTGCAACTCTGCATCGATCCGAACGCATCGAGCATCCTTCGGATGCGGGCTTCCGGCATTTTTACGGCATTTGCCTCAAACCAAGCGAGTGCTTTCCGGTTGAAAAGCCTGATAACGTTGACTACGCAGGAACCCCAGTGCCTCGCAGTCTTAGGAGCCCCGCGGCGTGCCTCAGGACAAGACCGGCGACCCCCGACAGTCGGCGGGCAACAAATTATCGGTCCTGCGCAAGCACCCGATCTTCGCGGATCTGGAGCCGGACGCGCTCGATCAGCTCTGCCGTTACGCCAAGCACACCACCGTGAAGCGCGGTGCGACCATCGCCGCCAAGGGCGATCCCGGCAACAATCTGTTCGCGGTGATCTCGGGGACAGTGAAGATTTCCTCTTCGTCGCCTGACGGACGGAATGCCATTCTCAATCTGATCGGTCCTGGAGAGATCTTTGGCGAGATCGCCGTTCTCGATGGTGCGCCGCGATCGGCCGACGCGACCGCCAACACCCATTGCGAGCTCTACATCATCGACCGCAGGGACTTCCTACCGTTCGTGAAGAGCCAACCGGCCCTGGCGATGAAATTCATCGAGCTGCTCTGCGCGCGGCTGCGCTGGACCAGCCAGCAGGTCGAGCAGGTGATCCTGCAGAACCTTCCGGGCCGGCTTGCCAGCGCGCTGCTCGGTCTCACCGAAGAGCGCAAGCTCGATTCCGGCAGCGGCACGCTCGCCATCACGCAGCAGGAGATCAGCGAGATGGTCGGGATGACGCGCGAGAGCATCAACAAGCAATTGCGCGCCTGGGCCGGTCGCAACTGGGTCCGCCTCGAGCATGGCGCCATCGTTGTGCTCGACACCGACGCGCTGCGCGAGCTCGCCGAGAGCGGCCTCGACGGCGAGTGACAACCTCGACCTAATTGTCGATAATGGCGACCGCGCGGGTCCAGCCTGCCGAGGCGCGCTCGATCTTCACCGGGAAGCACGAAACCGTGAATCCGGTCGACGGCAATTGATCGAGATTGTGCAGCTTCTCGAGATGGCAGTAACCGATGTGCCGTCCCGCCTTGTGGCCCTCCCAGATCAGGCCGGCATCTTTTGTTTCGGCATATTTCTTCGCGGTGTAGACGAACGGCGCGTCCCAGCTCCAGCCGTCGGTCCCGGTCAGCCGCACCCCGCGCTCGAGCAGGTACATGGTTGCTTCATAGCCCATGCCGCAGCCGGAATTGACGTAGTCGGTCTGGCCAAACTTGGCGCCGGCGCTGGTGTTGACGACGACGATCTCCAGCCGTGACAGCGTGTGGCCGATCCGCTTCAGCTCGGTCTCGACGTCGGCGGCGGTCGCCACGTAGCCGTCAGGCAGGTGCCGGAAGTCCAGCTTCACGCCGGGCTGAAGGCACCATTCCAGCGGCACCTCGTCGATGGTCCACGACCGCTCGCCGCGGTTCATGGTCGGATGGAAGTGCCAGGGGGCGTCGAGATGCGTGCCGTTATGGGTGGACAACGAAACCTGCTCGACGGCCCAGCCCTGTCCGTCAGGCAAATCCTGGGCCTTCAAGCCGTCGAAAAATTGCAGCATGCGGGGCAAGCCCTGCTGGTGATCGATATACTGGATCGTCGGGTGATTGCCGGGCGGGTCGGCCGTCACGTCGTTCCCGAGCGGCACCGAAATATCGATCAGCTTGCGCGGCATTGGCATGTCCCCGAAATGCTCCGTTCTGCTGCGCAGCATCTTGAGCGGGCTCTTGCTGCGGCGTCAAGTAACGAGAGCGGTGCGGACGCTTCGGAGAAACGGTGCCCCCCCGCCGACCGGCCCCCGGGAGCACCGCGACCGATCGATGCAACTCCAGCATTGATCGATGCCGGATTTGGCTTGGACAGAGAATGCCGCCCGCCCTAGGGACGACAATGGCGCTTGACTTCGCACCTGAAGTGGAGCGACCCAAAGCGGCCCGCAACCTGCCCGACAACGACATAATCACCCCAGGAGGAAAGCCCAGATGAAGACACTGACCGGTATCATCGCAGCCGCCGTGCTGGCGATCTCAGCGCCGCTGGCGACCGCACGCGATTTCCGTTCCGCCGACATCCACCCCGCCGACTATCCGACTGTCGAGGCCGTGAAGTTCATGGGCAAGCAGCTCGCGACGGCGAGCGGCGGCAAGCTCGGCGTGAAGGTGTTTCCCAACGGCGCCCTGGGCTCCGAGAAGGACACCATCGAGCAGCTGAAGATCGGCGCGCTCGATATGATGCGGATCAACGCATCGCCGCTCAACAATTTCGTGCCTGAGACCATTGCGCTGTGCCTGCCCTTCGTCTTCCGCGACACGCAGCACATGCGCACCGTGCTCGACGGGCCGATCGGCGACGAGATCCTGGCGGCCATGGAGCCCGCGGGCCTCGTCGGTCTTGCCTATTACGACAGCGGCGCCCGCTCCATCTACACTGTGAAGGCGCCGGTCAAGTCCCTCGCCGACGTGAAGGGCCTGAAGATCCGCGTGCAGCAATCCGACCTCTGGGTCGGCATGATCCAGAGCCTCGGCGCCAACCCCACGCCAATGCCATATGGCGAGGTCTACACCGCGCTCAAGACCGGCCTCGTGGACGCAGCCGAGAACAACTGGCCCTCTTATGAGTCCTCGCGCCATTTCGAGGCAGCCAAGTTCTACAATGTCACCGAGCACTCGCTGGCGCCCGAAGTTCTCGTGATGTCCAAGAAGGTCTGGGATACGCTGAGCAAGGAGGATCAGGCGATGATCCGCAAGGCGGCCAAGGAGTCGGTGCCGGTCATGCGCAAGCTCTGGGACGACCGTGAGCAGGCCTCCCGCAAGACCGTCGAAGCGGCCGGCGTCCAGGTCGTGACGATCGCCAACAAGCAGGAGTTCGTCGACGCGATGAAGCCGGTCTACGACAAGTTCGCCGGCGACGAGAAGCTGAAGGGCCTCGTCAAGCGCATCCAGGACACGAAGTAAGGCCAGGGCATCGGGTCCGGTGCTGCCTGCGAGGTGACACCGCACCCTCGCGAGCAGACGCGCGAAGGAGACGCGGGAATGACAGACCCACACGTCGCAAGCCACGAGCAGGAGGTCGCCGGACGTCCATCGACCGGGCTGCTGTCGCGGATCAATGCTCCCGTCGCTCGCCTGGGCATGTATCTGTCGGTGACCGGGCTGCTCGTCATCGTCACCATCGTGTTCTACCAGGTGTTCGGGCGTTACGTGCTCAATTCCAGCCCGACCTGGACCGAAAACCTCGCGCTGGTCCTGATCCTCTACGTCACGCTGATCGGCGCCGCCGTCGGCGTGCGCGATGCCGGACACATCGGCATGGACAGTCTGCTGGTCATGCTTCCCGATCATCTGCGCGAGAAGATCGAGATCGTGATCCACGTTCTCGTGGCCGTGTTCGGCATTGCGATGGCCTATAACGGCTGGATCCTCGGTGCGTCGGTCGGAACCGTCAAGATTCCCAATCTCGGACTGCCCGAGGTGATCCGTTACGTGCCGCTGATCGCCTCCGGCATCCTGATCGTGTCGTTTTCCATCGAGCACATCATTGCTCTCCTGCGCGGCGAAGAGGTCGTCCCCTCATGGAACTGATCATCCTCGGCGCCAGTTTCTTCGGCTTCCTGATCCTCGGCGTTCCCGTCGCTTTCGCGATCGGCCTTTCGGCGATTTGCACCATCCTCTACGAAGGTCTGCCGGTCGCCGTCATCTTCCAGCAGATGATGTCGGGGATGAACATCTTCTCGTTCCTCGCCATCCCGTTCTTCGTCTTTAGCGGTGAATTGATGCTGCATGGCGGCGTCGCCGATAAGATCGTGAAGCTCGCCAAGAATCTGGTCGGGCATATCCGCGGCGGGCTCGGCATGTCGAACGTGGTCGCCTGCACGCTGTTCGGCGGTGTCTCCGGCTCGCCCGTGGCCGACGTGTCGGCCATGGGCGCGGTGATGATCCCCATGATGAAAAAGGAAGGGTTCGACACCGACTACGCCGTCAACGTCACCACCCATGCCTCGCTGGTCGGCGCCCTGATGCCGACCAGCCACAACATGATCATCTATGCGCTGGCCGCCGGCGGCAAGGTCTCGATCGGCGCGCTGATCGCCGCGGGTCTCCTGCCAGCCCTGGTGCTGATGGTCTGCATGCTGGTCGCTGCCTACGCGGTCGCGGTGAAGCGCGGTTATCCCGCAGGCAAGTTCCCGGGCTGGGCCGAGGTGTTCCGATCGCTCGCCGCCGCGCTGCCCGGCCTTCTGATCGTCGGCATCATCCTGGCGGGCATCCTCTCAGGCGTCTTCACCGCCACGGAATCCGCAGCGGTCGCGGTCACGTACACGATCCTGCTGACGTTCTTGATCTATCGTACCATGACCCTGCAGAACTTCCTGCGGGCGGCGGCCAAGGCGGTGAAGACGACGGGCGTGGTGTTGCTGCTGATCGGCGTCTCCACCATGTTCCAGTACCTGATGGGTCTCTATGAGGTGGCCGACTTCGCCGGCGACCTGATGAGCAAGGTCTCGACGCAGCCCTGGATGATCTTCCTGCTCATCAACGTCATCCTGTTCGTGCTCGGCACCTTCATGGACATGGCGGCGACCATCCTGATCTGCACGCCCATCTTCCTGCCGATAGCGATGAAGGCGGGCATGGATCCGGTGCAGTTCGGCATGCTGATGCTGATCAACTGCGCGCTCGGACTGAATACCCCGCCGGTCGGAACGACCCAGTTTGTCGGCTGCGCCATCGGCGGCATCTCGGTCGGCGCGGTGATGCGCACCATCCTGCCGTTCTACGCCGCGCTGATCGCAGCGCTGATGTTCGTCACCTACGTTCCCGCCTTCTCGCTGTGGCTGCCGCGCCTCTTGATGGGATACAAGGGATAGTAGCCGTGCGTGCGCCGGCACTTGGCCGGCGCATCGCGCTTGCGTAGCTTGCGCCACAGCAACAGGGAGAATGTGTCCGTGACCGACTATCGCAAGCTCTTCGATCTCACCGGCAAGACGGCCGTGGTGCTCGGCGCCGCCTCAGGGATCGGCAAATCGTCGGCCGAGGCGCTGGCCGGATTAGGGGCCCGCGTCATCTGCGCCGATCGTGCGCTTGACGCGGCGGAAGCGGCCGCCGCCGGCATTCGCGACAAGGGCGGCTGGGCGGAAGCTGCCAGCTGCGATGCCGCCAGCGCTGCGGACGTCAACGCGCTCGCAAAAACCGTGATGGAGAAATTCCCGCGGCTCGATATCGCCGTGACGACGCCCGGGCTCAACATCCGCAAGACGATCCTCGACTACACCGAGGACGATCTCGACCGCGTCCTCAACCTCAACGTCAAGGGCACGGTCTGGTTCTTTCAGGCCTTCGGCCGCATCATGGTCGCGCAGAAGGGGGGCAGCATCATCGCCTGCTCCTCGGTCCGCGCGGTGACCATCGAGCCGGGCCTCGGCGTCTACGGCTCCACCAAGGCGGCGATCGGCCTCTTGGTGAAGGGTTTTGCCTCCGAAGTCGGCCATGCCGGCGTGCGCGTCAACGCGATCGCGCCGAGCATCGCCGAGACCGCCCTGACCGGTCCGTTCAAGCAGCGGCCCGACATCTACAATCTCTATGCCGGCCACACCGTATTCAACCGCTGGAGCAGCGCCGACGAGGTCGCGACCGCCGTGGCCTATCTCGCTTCGGATGCCGCAAGCTATGTCAGCGGCAGTACGCTGTTCGTCGATGGCGGCTGGACCGCGGTGGATGGTCCACCGACCGGCCTCACCCAGCTGCACAAATAGAGGGAGCGTCTTAAAGCGGAATGGCTTTGGGTTGAATCGATTGCCGCAGGCTCGGTCACCTCTCCCGTTTGCGGGAGAGGTCGTATCGCGTCGAAAATGCGATACGGGTGAGGGTTTTCTCGTCTTGGGCTGCCGAGAGACCCTCTCCCGACCCCCTCCTGCAGGCGGGAGAGGGAGCCTGCCGCCGCCACCACAGCTATCGAGCCTCATTTCATCCGTTTTAGCCGGTAAAGCCCACGCGCTGGCGTAGCTCCTTGTGATCTGCGCCAGTCAGCAGCGCGACCAGCGCGGCTGCTTCGTTTGGATGCGATGCCCTTGCGGTCACGCTCGCCGTGTACATGGTCACGAGCTCGCAGCCGGGAGGCAGCGAGCCAGATAGCGCGATGCCTTCGGTGGCGATGATCTCGGTGGACTGCGTGCAACCGATCGGCCTTTGCGCGGTGGAGCTTGCAAGCTCCCGCATCGCGGTCGCGCCGTTGGGAAATATCTTGAGGCGCGAAGCGACCTCATAGGCGATGCCGAGCTGATCCAGCACTTTTGCGACGTGCTGTCCCGCCGTGGACGCCTTGATATCAGGGACGTAGATCGCATCCGCGGAACGCAGCAGCTCGCGCAATTCGGCTTCGGTCTTCGCCGCAAGTTTCGGATCGCGGCTGCGGACTGCGAGTGCGGTCTCGACCCGGCCGACATCCGCGATCGAGGAGGGGATGACGAGTTTCTCCTCGGCAAGCTTTGCGAGGAGGGCCTGCGTCAGGATCACGAGATCGGCTGGTGCTCCCGCGCGCAGCTTGTCAGCCATGATACCGACCGCGCCGAACTCACCGTCGATACGGAGGCCGGTCATTGTCTTGAAAGCGTCGGCGAGACCTCGCACCAGGCCTTGCGCCGCGCCGCCGCTCAAAATGGTCAAGGTCGTCACGATGCAAGCTCCATGGCTGCGATGATCCGGTCGCGCGTGATCGGCAGATCGCGCACGCGCACGCCGAGGCAATCGAACACCGCATTCGCGATCGCCGCAGTTACCGGGCCGTGCGCGGCCTCGCCGGCGCCGACCGGCTCGATCTCCGGCCGCTGGATGATCTCGACCTCGACGGGCGGCACCTCGCTGAAGGTCAGGATCGGATAGTCCGTCCATGAGGGCGAGGTGATGCGGGTCCGGTCGAAGCGAACGCGCTCCTTCACCACCCAGCTCGTCGCCTGGATCGCGCCGCCCTCGATCTGGTTGATGAGGCCGTCCGGATTGATAGTCTCGCCGACATCGACCGCGAGCGTTAACCGTTTGACGCGGATGTCGTCGTCGCCTTCGATCTCGGCAATCGCGGCGCAATAGGCGCCTGTGTTCTTGTAGCGGGCAAAGCCGATGCCGTGGCCGACACTTTGCTGCTTCTGCGGCTTCCACTGCGCGCGTCGCGCCGCGGCGCGGATGACGTCCTTCGCCCGCTCATCTCGTAGGTGCCGCAGGCGGAACGCGATCGGGTCCTCTCCCCGCAAGGTCGCGATCTCGTCGAGCAGGGATTCGATGGCGAACACATTGCCTTGTCCGCCCAGCGTCCGCAGCGCCGAGGTGCGAATCGGCATGGTCAAGAGCCGGTGGCTCGTGATCGTCCAGGCCGGAAGGTCGTAGAGCGGAACGGAGTTGCGATCGCCACCGCCGCCATTGGCTGTCGGCGGATTGGTCGAGATCATGCGCGGGTAGGGACTTGCGATCTCGGTGGCAGCGAGCAGCGCAGGCTGCGTCGCGCGCCCCGGCCGCGCGGCGTGGCCGTTGCTCCAGATCGCATGGCGCCAGCCGACGATCTCGTTATCCGCGTCGAGGTCGGCTTCGATCTCGATGGCCATCGCCGCGCCAAACGGCGCGTGGGACATTTCGTCGTGGCGCGACCACTGCACCCGGACCGGACGGCCGCCGCCGGCCTTGGCGAGGAGCACGGCATCGAGCGCGACGTCGTCGGCCGCGTTGTGGCCGTAACAGCCCGCGCCCTCCATGTGCTCGACCACGATGTTGTCGGCGGGCAGCTTGAGCACGATCGCGAGATCGGCGCGCAGCAGATAGACACCCTGGCTGTGGGTCCAGACGTGGATACGATCGCCATCCCATCGCGCCATCGCGCAGGACGGTGCGATCGAGGCATGGGCGATGTAGGGGCGGGTGTATTGCCGCCGAAGCGTGTGCGCAGCTTTCGCTGTCCTCGCCGCCGCTCTGGTGTCGATGACGGTCGTCTCGACCGGCTGGGTCTTCAGGAAGCCCGCGAGATCATCTTCGTCGGGCAGCGCCTCGCCGGCCGACCATGTCGCGCCCGTGCGCAAGGCCGTCAGTGCCGCTTCCGCCGCTGCTTCGCTGTCGGCAACCACGCCTGCAAATCCTCCGTCACGGGCGATGGTGATGAGGCCGGGGACAATGCGTGCGGCCGCTTCGTCGAGCGCGATCAGCTTGGCGCCCGAGACGTCCGGCCGCAGCACGCGTCCGTGCAGCAAGCCGGGCAATGCCCGGTCGTGAATGAAGCGCGGCTGGGCAAACACCTTGTCGGGAACGTCCAGGCGCTGGATGGAATGTCCGGCGACAGCGCGCTTGGTCGCGATCTTCGCTGTCGCACCTGGTGTGGCGTCGTGGTCGAGCGAGACGTCGCCGGCCAGCTCCCAATAGCTGGTCCTGATATTGCCGGGACCCGAGATCGTGCCGTCGTCGACATTGAGCAACGCCGCATCGACACCGAGACGTTCCGATGCAGCAGAAAGGAAGCGCTGGCGAACCTCGGCGCAGGCGTGGCGCAGCGCGCGGCCGGATTGCTGGATCGAGAGGCTGCCCGAAGTGACGCCCTCATTCGGGCTCGTCGCCGTCGAGGTGCGGATCATCTCGATGCGCCAGATCTCGACATCCAGCTCATCTGCCGCGATCTGCGCCAGCGCGGTGACGATGCCCTGGCCGATCTCGACCTTGCCGGGCGAGATCGCCACGCGGCCCTCATCGGTGAACCGCACCCAGGACGACAGCCTTGGATTGGATGCCAGGCTGACCGGCAGCTTTGGGGCAGGGGACGTCATGGCGCGGCCATCTCCGAAGCTGCCCGCAGCACCGCGCGCACCATGCGGTTATGCGATCCGCACCGGCACAGATTGCGATCCAGCGCCGCTCTGACCTCGGCCTCCGTCGGTGACGGATTACGCTTGAGCAGCGCCGCCGCGCTGATCAGGATTCCCGAAACGCAATAGCCGCATTGCATCGCCTGCTCGGAAATGAAGGAACGCTGCAGTGGATGGGGTTGCTCCACTGTCCCGAGGCCTTCCACCGTGACGACGTCCTTGTTCGCGACGGACCCTATCGGCATGTCGCACGAGGTCATCGCGCTGCCGTCGACCATGACGTGACAGGCGCCGCACTCACCGGCTCCACAGCCAAAATGCGCACCGGTGATGCCGAGCCGGCTGCGCAGCACATCGAGCAGCATCTGGTCCGGATCGGCATCCACGGCGATCGCTGCGCCATTGAGTCGGAATTGAACCGTGGGCATGAGCGGTACCGCCTCAGGACTTGTCGAATTTCTTGACAACGTCGGCCCATTTCTCGATGTCGCCGCGCAGGAATTTTTCGAATTCCTGCGGTGTCATTGACATGGGTACGGCGCCCTGCTCGGTCCAGAGCTTTACGATGTCCGGCCGCTTCACCGTTGCGTTGACGGCAGCGTTGAGCTTGTCGACGACAGGCTTTGGCGTGCCGGCCGGCGCCATCAGTCCGAGCCAGATCGTCGCCTCATAGCCGGCGAGGCCGGATTCGACGGCGGTCGGCACGTTCGGCAGCACCGCGGAGCGCTGCTTGCCGGTGGTCGCGAGCGCGCGGACTTGGTTCTCGGCGATGTTCGGCGCCATCGCCGGCACCGCGTCGATCATCATCTGCACCTGCCCCCCGATCACGCCGCTGCGCGCCTCGCCGCTGTTGCGATAGGGGACGTGGACGACGTCGATGCCGGCCATGGCTTTGAACAGCTCGCCGGCCATGTGATAGGGCGTGCCCTGGCCTGAGGAGGCGTAGTTCAGCTTGCCCGGCTGCGCCTTGGCGAGCGCGATGAACTCGGCCAGCGTCTTCACCGGGACCTGTGGGTTCACCACGATGACGAGGTCGGAATAGTTCACCGGCGCGATCGGCGCGAGATCGCGCATCAGCTCGTATTTGCGCTGCGCTTGTGTCAGCAGCGATTCATTCGCGGTCTGGGTGTTTGACATCATCAGCAGCGTGTAGCCGTCGGCGGGCGACTTCGCCGCCTCGACCGTGCCGATGACGCCGCCGGCGCCGGTGCGGTTCTCGATCACGAAGGGCTGGCCGAAGCTCTCCTGGAATACGTTGCCGATCAGCCGCGCCGCGACGTCGGCCGGCCCGCCGGCGCCGAAGGGCACGACGATCCGGACCGCGTGATTGGGATAATCTTGCGCCAATGAGGCGGCTGCGGCGAATGCGCCGAGCAGGCCGGCGGCCAGCGCCAGCATGGATTGTCGGGCCGTCACGCCCACCTCCCTGATACCGTCTTTGTTGGCCGGCACTCTAGCGGCAGGGGAGGCGGGCTGTCGACGCCTCACAAAGCCGATAGTATTAGGGAATATCGGGCGGTTTTCGTTGTCGCCCCTCCCCATTTCGCAGGCGCGATAGGAACCGACAGCGCGCGCGGTTTGAGCAAATCGCATGGGCAATGCCGGCAAATGCGCTCGGCGGGCCGGAATTTTGATGTTACGAACTGGAACATGAACCAGCACGCCAAGATCGAAATCCGCCATTCGACCTGCCCGCATGATTGCCCGTCGGCCTGCGCGCTCGACATCGAGGTGGTCGAAGGCCGCAGCATCGGCCGCGTACGCGGTTCGAAGAAGCAGACCTACACGGCCGGCGTCGTCTGCGCCAAGGTCGCCCGCTATGCCGAACGCATCCATCACCCCGAAAGGCTGATGTATCCGATGCGCCGCACGGGTGCGAAAGGCTCGGGCCAGTTTGCGCGGATCTCCTGGGACGAGGCGCTCGACGAGATCGCGGAGCGCTTCAATCAGGCCGAACGAGAGTTCGGCGCGGAATCGATCTGGCCCTATTACTACGCCGGCACGATGGGCATTGTGATGCGCGACGGCCTCAACCGCCTGACGCATGTGAAAAAATATTCGCGCTTCTATCAGACCATCTGCGCCAATGTCGCACGCATCGGCTATGCGATCGGTACCGGCAAGATCGCTGGCGTCGACCCGCGCGAGATGGCGCTGTCCGATCTCGTCGTGATCTGGGGCACCAATCCCGTCAACACCCAAGTCAACGTGATGACGCACGCCGCGCGTGCCCGCAAGGAGCGCGGCGCCAGAATCGCGGCGGTCGACATCTACGACAACGAGACCATGAAGCAGGCTGACATCAAGATCATCCTGCGGCCCGGGACCGACGGCGCGTTCGCCTGCGGCGTGATGCATGTCCTGTTCCGCGACGGCTATGCTGACCGCACCTACATGGACAAATACACCGATTGCCCCGCCGAGCTCGAGGCGCACCTGAAGACGCGCACGCCGGAATGGGCGTCTGCGATTTGTGGCGTGCCGGTGGCGGAGATCGAGGCCTTTGCCAAGGCGGTCGGCGAGACGAAACGGACTTTCATCCGCCTCGGCTACGGCTTCACGCGTTCGCGCAACGGCGCGACACAGATGCATGCGGCGACCTGCATTCCCGCGGTGACGGGTGCCTGGCAATACGAAGGCGGCGGTGCCTTCTTCAACAATTATGCACTGTGGCACTTCAACGAATCCATCATCGAAGGCCACGACGCGATCGATCAAAGCGTCCGCGCGCTCGACCAGTCCAAGATCGGCCGCATCCTCACCGGCGATGCCGAGGCCTTGCGCGGCAAGGGCCCGGTCAAGGCGATGCTGATCCAGAACACCAACCCGATGACGGTGGCGCCGGAACAGGCGCTGGTCCGTCAGGGCTTTGCGCGCGAGGATCTGTTCGTCGCGGTCCACGAGCAGTTCATGACCGAGACGGCGCAGATGGCCGACATCGTGCTGCCGGCGACCATGTTCATGGAGCATGACGATCTCTATTACGGCGGCGGCCATCAGCACATCTCGGTCGGGCCGAAGCTGATCGACCCGCCCGGCGAATGCCGTTCCAACCATGAGGTGTTGCAGGCGCTGGCATCGCGCCTTGGTGCGAAGCACCGCGGTTTCGAGATGTCGCCGCGCGAATTGATCGATGCGACGCTTAAGCTCAGCAACCACGGCGACATCGCCGGTCTCGAAGCCGACATCTGGCGCGATCTGCAGCCGGATTTCCGCACCTCGCATTTTCTCGACGGCTTCGCTCATCCCGACAAGAAATTCCATTTCAGGGCGGACTGGGCGCATCCGCCGTTCGGCCAGACCATGGGCGATATCGATAACATGCCCGATCTGCCGGACCATTGGGCGGTGATCGAGCAGGCCGACCAGGCTCATCCGTTCCGGCTCGCGACCAGCCCGTCGCGCAGCTTTCTCAACACCACCTTCAACGAGACGCCGTCCTCGCAGGCCCGCGAGGGTAGGGCGAGCGTGATGATCCATCCGCTGGATGCAGCCTCCCTCGACATCGCCGATGGTGATGCGGTGACGCTCGGCAATGCACGCGGCGAGACCACGCTGATCGCAACGCTGTTCGACGGCGTGCAGCGCGGCGTGCTGATCGCGGAGTCCGTTCATCCCAACAAGAACCATATCGGCGGCCGCGGTATCAACATGCTGACCGGTGCCGAGGCCGTCGCGCCGATCGGCGGCGCCGCGTTCCACGACAACAAGGTCTGGATCAGGAAAGCCGCCGCGGCCTGAGCGCGCGGCTCCGTCGCTAGCAATTGTGTCGAGGCGCTAAAGCGACGCCGCGCTGCAGATTGCCCTTGCACCTGCCGCCCGCCCTGCCGCAAATGGCTGCAAAAAGGGACAGCAAGGAAGCGACGCCATGACCGACACCACAGCCGTCATCACCGAGAAGCGCGGGCAGGCGTTCTGGATCACCATCAACCGGCCGGACAAGCGCAACGCGCTGAACGGCGAGGTCATTGCCGGCATCAGCAAGGGTTATCGCGACGCTCATGAGGACAAGGACGTCCGCGTCATCGTGCTGACCGGTGCGGGCGACAAGGCGTTCTGCGCCGGCGCCGACTTGCAGAACTCCGGCGCGGCGTTCGCGATGGATCATTCCAGGCCGAATGTCGACTATGCCGATCTGCTGCGCCTGTCGCAGAACGCGACGAAACCTGCGATCGCGCGCGTCGGTGGCGTCTGCATGGCCGGCGGCATGGGCCTCCTGTGCATGACCGACATGGCGGTTGCGGCCGATCACGTGATCTTCGGCCTGCCGGAGGTGAAGGTCGGCGTGTTTCCGATGCAGGTGCTGAGCCTGTTGCAGGAGATGGCACCGCGACGCCTCGTCAACGAATGGGCGCTCACCGGCGAGCCGTTCGACGCCAAAGCCGCGCAGGCTGCGGGCCTGCTCAACTATGCCGTGCCGGCCGCCGAGCTCGATGCCAAGATCGACTGGCTGATTGGCCGCATCGTCGACAAGTCGCCGACCGCGATCCGCCGCGGCAAATACGCCATGCGCGCCATCGCCGCGATGTCGTTCGACGAGAGCATCGCCTACACCGAAAGCCAGATCGCGCTGCTCGCAATGACCGAGGACGCCAAGGAGGGGCTGAAGGCGTTCGGCGAAAAGCGCAAGCCGGTCTGGACCGGGCGGTAGGCACGATGTCGGAACAAGCTCAGAGAGGCAGCCGGCCAAACGACGTCTATCTCGTTCGGGGCACGAGCTGATCGTCTAAGTAGACTGTTCCAGAGCGCTGCAATCGGCGCTTTTTGGTAGCCGCAATTAGCTGCTTCCGCGTGCGCTTGGCATAAGTTGGCAATTGGTATTTTGAGCGATGACGGCCGGCGGTGCGCAGTTCAGCATCCGTGAGATCGCTGTCCGCGCCTTCCGTGAAGCCGCCATGGCGGAATGATGTGAATGAAAGTTCGTTGCGAAGCCCGGCTACGGCGATGATCTTCTTTACGACAAATCGGAGGTAGCGCAGGTCTTTGCGTTGGGTGATCCACGGGACTGGCACGCTTGATCGTCTATGAGGATGGTCGCGGCGGAAAACCAATCCGGAACTATCCCTTGCTTTGATAGCGTCCAGTTCTGTCATTAGCTCGGGAAAAAGCGCCATGCCACTTTCGTCAAAGAGAGGCCACCATGCTTCCTCCCCATTTTTCGGATGTATAATCCTTACGCTATCTGATCGTTCCTCGGGGCGGTAGTGCGCAAGTTCGAAAATGCCGAAGACATGCTCTTCGCGCTGCAGCCATTCCCAGCTCAACAAAGCGGCTGTAGCGATGGAGTAAAACCCGAGTTTCTTGGCGCTGCGCCTGAACGCGACAAGCTCGTCCCAGGTTGCAGTGGGCGTCTCGCGCTTCGCTTGACCAGGGGCTCGAGACCTTAGCCCCATCCGAGAGAACGGGTTTATTTCGGGTACCTCTTTTTCGTGAGTGCGCTGGCCAACAAACCAAGCGCGCCTGCAAGCCGTCATGGCAGCATTTGCGAAGCGCCGGCGTTCGTATTTGACGGTGTTGCCGTCCGCTTCCTTGCGTTCTACGACCAGCAACTTCGCATAGATGGCATCGACAAATCCTCTGGTAAAGGCTGTGATCCGTTTCGAGCCCGCCCGACTGCCGTCCTTTAGCTCGTGATTAGCAAATAGCGCTAAGCCCTGATCGTAAAGTCGCTGCGTTTTGTGATCGACTTCTCTCCACTTCTGGTGCGTCTTGAAGACCCATACGAGCCAATCGAAAGTGCCAGGTGCAGGCGTAGTAGGAGACAGGTCTGTTAGCCCGCCAGAACGCCAGCTGTCAAAAGCGGGTAACAAGACTTTCTTGACCCGGTCTACAGCCGCGTCACAATCTTCGCCGAGTGCCTCAGGTTCGATGGTACAGCCTTGTCTGCGTGCCCAGGTCGGCGGCTCGAAAAAATAGGCCCAACCGCCATGCTTCAATGCCTTCCGCCGACAGTAACGAGGAAGTCCAGGTGTAGTGTTGGACAAATTCATACGAGCGAGGTCAGGTCTTGTCGGTCTAGCTTATTGGGGTTTGTAACGCTGCACGCTGCCGCGAAGTCATCAATAGCTGCCTTCGACCAAGCTGGCTCGCGGGAGCGACCAGTTCCATGATAATGCGTCGGCGGGGGAGCTTCCCCGCGGACTATCGCGCCCACAAGTTCGACTGTATTGCGGTAATCTAAATAGGCTGCGACCATATCCGCCCGCATGATGGCTGGCCATGCGCCAACTGGCGGGTAACGAGCAGCAAGTGCTGTGCGAGATCCCATTAGGCTCTATCCGCACGGATAGTTCGCCACAGATTTAAGCTTTCACGCTTCTTCGCCGTCCTCTCTCGCTGCCGCGCGCATAAGGATGCCAAATTGTTTGTCTCGGTATCCGCCATTCGGGGCTCCGTCTAGCTCTAGTTGACCAGCTGCTCGAATCCGAACGCTAAAACCAATTGAGAAACAAGCCGGAGCGATAGCTCGTGCGGCAATCGCGTGGCCTTGAGGGAAATTGGGCTGGAATGCGCGCGCGACTAGATCGGGACTAGCGCAGGAGAGTGGAACACAGAGCTGCTTGAAAAAAGGTGATCGAGATCGATCGCAAATCAGTTCAAGAGCGGGGCATCCGCTCTGGGTGATCGTTCGGCAGGGTGGTGTTTGCCCGCCGCTCAAGAGTCAGATGTTTGATGCCAGAGGGGACGTCGATCTCCTGGTCGTACTCAGGCTAGGATTCGCGTTCCTTCTCCTGATACGGGTCGCGTCAGCCGCGACACGCTCGTTCATTATTCTAATTCTGCAGAACACCTTGAGCTTTCAAATCGGCGCCCGCCTGTTTCATCATCTGGTGCGTTTGCCACTCTCATTCTTCGAAAAGCGGCACATCGGCGACATCCTTTCTCGCTTCAACTCGATCGAGCCGACCCGCAACGTGCTCGCGGAGGGACTGATCACGGGCTTGATCGACGGTCTCATGTCGGTGTTGATGCTGGCCTTGATGTTCACCTACAGCGTCCAGCGCGGACTTGTCGTCCTGCTCGCGTTCGCGCTGTATGCCGCCTTGCGGCTCGCACTTTTCAAAATGTTCCGACAAAGAAGCGAAGCGGCCATTCACAGTAAGGCAGACGAGAATTCCACCTTCATCGAAACCGTGCGTGCGGTACAAAGCCTAAAGTTGCTCAACCGAGAGAACGAACGGGAAAGCCAATGGCTGAACCGCTATGCTGCGTATATAAATGCCGTCGTGCGGCTTGGTCGCGCGAGGATCAGCTTCAAAGCGATGAACGACACGATCTTCGGCCTGGAAAACGTCATCACAATCTACCTCGCGGCTCGCCTCGCACTGGACAACCTCATCACGGTTGGGATGATATTCGCGTTTGTCAGCTACAAGCTGCAGTTCGCTGAGCGGACAGCGCTGCTGATAGAGAAGCTGGTGGATGTCCGCATTCTCGGATTGCATTTGGAGCGTCTCGCAGACATTGCGCTCACTCCGCTGGAGCGTGGGCACGATCGGGACCTGTCGTATCTCCGACAGATTCGCGGCGCGATCGAACTGCGCAGCGTGTGCTTCCGCTATGCAGAAGGAGAGTCTCTGATTCTTAGTAATGTCAATCTGTGCGTTGCTCCCGGACAATTCGTGACGATCATGGGACCGTCGGGCTGCGGCAAGTCAACTCTTGTCAAGATTATGCTTGGACTGCTCGAGCCAACGAGCGGAGAAGTTCTGATCGACGGCCTTCCGCTGGGCCAGATCGGACCGCGGGCTTATCGCGAGCAAATTGGCGCGGTGATGCAGGAGGATCAATTGCTATCAGGATCGATTGCCGACAATATCTGCTTTTTTGACACAACATTCGATCTGCAAGAGATGATCGAGTGCGCGCGGATTGCCGGCATTCACGACGACATCATGGCAATGCCGATGAGCTACAACAGCCTCATCGGTGACATGGGGAGCTCGTTGTCTAGCGGGCAGAAGCAGAGAGTACTGCTTGCGCGCGCGCTTTATCGCCGACCAAAGATCCTGTTTCTGGATGAGGGCACGGCACATCTCGACATCGAGAAGGAAAAAGAAATCAATGCGAATCTACGGCAGCTGAACATGACGCGGGTGAGCGTAGCGCACCGGCCCGAAATTACCGAGGGAGCGGATATGATCATCCATCTTACCTCGGCGAGTGAGCCGTCCCAAGTCAGGATTGCAAGCCCCAGCCCAGCGGCGGCTCCCGCGTGCGATGCTGGTTCCGCCAGGCTTGCCGTAGAGGGTGCAAGATCGGCCGAGGCCGCATCGGCCGGCGAGGGCCACGATGCCTGCTCCGATCACGGCCGCACGCGCGATAACGCGCATCATGCCGGGACGGACAACTACTCGACGGACAGCCGGTTGGACCACTCCAAGCATGTTGGTGGCGACGAGTGCCAGCCGCACCAAGACGGCAGCCAGCTAAAGAAGCACGATTGCACCACCGAGCCATCCGACCACCGCGGCAACGGCGGCGCCATTCGTAATCCGGGTGAAGCGCTAGCCAAGATCGACTTCTCGCGATATTGATCTCGGCCCGCATTGTCCTGGATCACTCGGTTGACCTACGGGGCGCGCTCCATTTCTGCGCGCGAAACGCCATCTCATTGGCACGGTCGGGTTACTCGGTCGGAGCAAAAACGGCCTCGCAACAATTCAGCATGCGGTTGCGCAGGGCCAAAGCTGCGCGAGGGTGCATCCAGATCGTCGGCTTTCGACTAGACACAACATGACAGCTACTACAGCAATTGGCCTGCGCCGGATGCCGGGAAGCAAGCGCGAGCGGCTATGCCTGGGTTCTCTTTCTTAGGTTGAAGCGATGGACGTGCATGAAAAGATAATCGATGATCCAATCGGCGACGGGCTGGGCGACCAAAGCCGCCGACCTAGCTCCACAACTAGATCATCCGCCTTGATGACCCGCAAGCTGCGGACGTAATAGCCCTGTCTCTGAACGGCTGACTTGATCTCGTCGCTGACTTTGAGAACTCCTTTTCTGCTCTTGCGCCACTTATTCCGAGAGCAAACAGCCGGTATTGCAGAGCCATTGGTTAGAACGAGCAACTCGCGCTTGTCATTGCGATAGACATCAAACACTTTGCGTCCCCGCTGCTCGTATGAGGCAAATATGAAAGAGTTTTCGGTCTTCTCAACGGACTAGCAGTATCTGGAATGGCTGTGCGGGTTGTAATCTGCAAACGCCCGCGCCCTTTGCTTCGCTGCGTTCCGGGTTGGGAACGAAGCGATGCAGCTCGAACCATCGACTGGGCGCGCGTCTAGCGCAGTTACTCCAGCGCGCCCGTGCACGGCATACGAGACATTGGTTCTCAGGCCCAGCCAGCCGCGCCAATGCGGCGTTGACGGATTGCGAATATTGGTGACTGGCGGTCCAGCCTGTGCGCTGCGGCGGTGGCATGCTCCCAGCGTATGAGCGTCATCTCGGTCCCAATTTCGCTGTTTGCGGATAACGGGGCTGGATAATTCAAGGAGGCAGCGGGCAGAGTATGGAACCAAGGAAATGGTTACATTGCCCCCGCTCGTCGCTGCGATGGGTTGCAAGCGTCGTGTTTATATCCATTCCGACAGCAGCGCGGTCCAGCGTGCATTGCGCTCGCTTTCGTTTCCTGTTTCATATTGGCCTCGAATGAACCCCATCTGGAGTTCCCTGCGCGCGCGCGTCGCAGCGTACGGTGTTACCAATACCTATTTTGCATTTGTGTACTCGGCCGCGGGCTTGCATCTAACTCTTGATTTGACGCGGACGGAAAATGTCGTCTTGCCAGGAGATTATCGTTGTCAGGTGAGAGTACTTGTCAGGGAAGTGGATCATCGTTTCGTCGCGAATCTAATCGCATGCTAAGGCTGTCCCCATTCCGCACCGTGCGAAATGAAGAAGGCGGATGCATCACGGCGGACCACTCGAAGTGACGCGCGCCGGCGGAATCGGCAACTGCCTTTTGGCAACGCTGCCGCCAACTGACTTCGATTTGCTGGCGCCCGCGCTGGAGACGGTCGCGCTCGATCAGGATGCGGTGATTTCGCGGGAGGGTGACCGAGTCGGCCACGTCTTATTCCCTCATAGCGGCGCCATCTCGCTGATGGTCGGCTTTGCCGACGGTCAGACTGCTGCTACCGCCGTAGTCGGGCGGGAGGGAGCAATAGGTACTCTATCCGTGTTTGGACCGGCACCTTCGGCGCTCACTGCGATCGTCCGTGCGGGAGGCCTCGCCTCGCGAATCCCGGCACCGCGATTTCACGCCGCATTTTGCCAGAGCTCCGCGATCCGGCACGCGATCCAGATTCACGTTAGGGCAATGCTGGTACAGCTTCAACGCGGAGGAGCCTGCAATGCTCTGCATCCGGTGCAGGCTCGGATGGCTCGCTGGCTTCTCCACATTCGCGATCGCATGGACGGCGATGTCCTCCCGCTCACCCAGGAGGCGCTGTCGCAAATACTCGGTGTGCGGCGGACAACGGTGACGTTACTGATGCGCAATCTGCGCGCCTCTGGAGCGATCAGATCTGATCGACGAGGCCACATAGAGATCGACCGATTGAAGCTCGTGGCGGCAGCGTGCGAATGTCACGGCACCATGCGTCTTGAACTTGAGGAGGTCTTCTCCCTGAATACGACCCGATCGTGCGTGACTGTGCCGTCTGTCTGAGGGTTAGCGGGCATGAACGATCGCGTGCTTGTGTTTGACGGCGTTGGCAGGACTTCTCGTCGCCGGCGCAGCGCACGCCGGTCAGAGTGCTGGACGGGATCAGCTTCAAGGCCGATCGGGGTAAGTTCATTGCGGTGATCGGGCCCAGCGCCTGTGGCAAGAGCACGTTGCTTCAAATGGCTGCCGGCGTGCTGTTTCCGACGCGCGGCTCGGTCCACCGTCGCGGCCACAAGGTGACGTCTGCAAGGGTCGACCTTGCCTGATCAGATCGGTCCGATAAACTGCTCTCCTGAACAGTCCTTGGGGGCGATGCCATGCGAGAATATCCGTCGTTCGCACATTTCTCGGTCGTGCTGAAGAAGTGCGGGCGAAGCCGCTGGAAATGGGCCGTTAACGCAGCAGCGGGACAAATTCTTATGTCAGGCTCGGAGCATACTCGAGCGGGAGCACGTTACAAAGCGGATCGCGCGCTCTTCTTGCTCCTTTGTTCTAGTGCACCCCATCGTTTCGAAGCGCGGGATGAAGGACATAACCTCTTTGATCGCGCCGCAACGATTATATCAGAGGCTCGCCGGCAGCGAGCCGAAAGTCGGGCAGCTATCGCAAAGCTGCGCCGGCCGAGGAACGCCCTCTTCGAAAACATTGAGAAACTGCGTTTGGCTCATCAGACACTTATTTCGGAGGCTGCGTCTGCACGACGTTCCATGTGGAGCTCTTCGGAGAAACTGACAAAAGTTGCACGCTATCGCCAGCCTATGGCGATCGAAGATCCTCCCGCAGATCTATGAAATCGATGAAAGCCTCGTTCCGCCAGCGGACCCGCAGCAAAATCACGCGGCAGTAATTGAGCGGGGCGCGTATGGCTTTGGTGTTTTTGGTGGAGGATGAAGTACTCATCCGTATGATGGTTGCCGACATGGTGATCGATCTTGGCCATACGGTCGCGGCCGAAGCTGGAGACTTGTCTTCGGCATTGGAGCACGCCAATAGCGCGGTTTTCGACGTGGCTGTGCTAGATGCAATGCTAGGCCGTGACAGCATTAAGCCTGTGGCGAAGGCTCTCGCAAATCGCAATAGCCCATTCGCATAATTGGCAAGTCACCGAATTCATCCTCGACGAAGTTTGATGCTTGTATCGATTGCCGACCCTCGACGCGGTAGTCCTTCCACTTGAATGTGACGCCCTGCCGGTCGCGCAAAGCCGACTACGTCTGGACAATATTGGCGCGGCTCATGTCGTTCGCAAAAGACCGCGGCATCATCTCTAGCGACCTCTGCGAGAGAGGCGGTCGCCTCTATGCAGCCGAGCGCAAAGACAAGATATGGTCGGAGCAGGACATCGCTGCGGTCCTGTCGGTCGCGTCGGCCGAGATCCAACTCGCCTTGATGCTGGCGTTGTGGAGCGGTCAACGGCAGGGCGACCTCTTGCGCCTGCCTGCTCGGCGTACGAGAGTCCGTACATCCGGCTGCGTCAATCGAAAGGCGGCCGGCGCCTCGCGATGCCGACCGGCGCCCCGTTGAGAGCACTGCTCGACGCGACCGACCGTCGGGGTCCCATCCTGACGAACACGCTAGGCCGGCCGTGGACGTCCGACGGCTTTCGCACGTCGTAGTCAAAGGCCTGCGAGCGCGCCGGCATCAGCCGTCTCACGTTTTATGACCTGCGTGGCACGGCCGTGGTTCGGTTGGCGATTGCTGACGCAAGCGTACCGCAGATCGCTGCAGTCACCGGCCACTCGAAGGACGTCGAAGCCATTCTCGACGCGCATTACTTGGGTGGCGATGTTCAGCTCGCCGAAGCTGCGGTGCTGAAACTCAAAGCGAGAACAAAACTGTAAAATGAGGCCGCCTTACCGCGTTGCGCCTGCTGCTAAGTGCTTGATTCATATGGTGGGCGCACCAGGGCTCGAACCTGGGACCCGCTGATTAAGAGTCACGTGATTTCCTTTAGCTAAGAGCGCTTATTCCGACAAACCGTCACTCAACCCGCATGAACGGTACGGTTATGGAGCTTCGATTGTCGGAATGACGTGGTCGATTTGAAGGGCGCCGTAAGCGCGCCGTTTTCGAACCCGTGACTTATGGCGACAGCCGAGTGCATGCGAGGGAAACTCGGTTGCTCCAAATGTGGAATTTGTCATTTTCGCACGTGCGCTTCGCGATGGTGCGCTCTCGTGAACGGCCTCGCTTTGCGCCTCGACCATGCGGCTTCGATCTCTCGTGCAAGGACCTTGCGGTGCTCCGCGCCGGAGGTACTGGGGAAAGGGGCTCGCCGGCGGCGATCGTTATCACTGCTCCGTTGCTGGGTACCTATTGAACCGGTCTCGTCGCTGCACTCGGACCCGCGTGCCCGTCGGGCCGCTATGCGAAGTGCGGCTTGACGAAGATCAGGTCGGAACATTACCGCTTGGCTGAGACCGACGCCATGGCAGACCGAACGCCGAATTTGCGGGCTACATGGCTCGCGGCGGCGACGACGCCGCGCTCTGCGAAACCGCTTGTTCGCAACGATCAGCGCGCAAATAGCCGCACGCATATTGCCGCAAACGGCAACCGCCTGTCCGACAGCGGCGCCCAGCCCGTCGTCCTGTTCGCTCGGCTCAGAGGTGGAGGACACGGTCCTGTTCGAGGTTGACCGTCGATGACGTGTGTTCTTATTGTGTTCTTATGGAGTCAAGCCGCCGTTTCGAGCCGCCCTGGACCTTAGTCCGGGAAAATTCTGAGTGCTACGTGGTCAGGGACTCCAACGGTGTAGCCCCTGCGTGGCTCTATTGCGATGATGCGCAGCGCTACAGCTTCGGCGTCGGCAAGTTTTCGTCGGAAGAGGCGCGCCGGATCGGCAAGACGACCGCGCGCATCCCCCAATTGATGATGCCGCGCCAAGGCTTTTATCGGCGTGGGGGCGGGCCGCGCTGGCGCGTAGCTCTGGAGGATCGCTATGCCGCGAGCACTGGGATGAGATCTACGCTCTCTGCAGGCTCAACAGCCCGCCCTTTAATGCAACTGTGAAGTCAGGCGACGGCGTTTGGAAGGTCTATGAGTTTACCTGGCGAATGGATGCGATCCTGTTCTGGAACAGTTTCGAGGGCAGATGGCTTCGTGGCACGGAGTTTCACTATCGCGAGCGGCAAGAGACCTGCCGGTGCTGAAGCTGCTTGAGAACTGGCCGAAATTCAACTCCCGCAGTCTTCGCTAATTCTGTTACTCAACGCCATGAGCGAACGCCGAGTCCTTATATTGACGCTGCTGCTATCGAACGTGGCGCTTGCCGACACTTTTGTCGGTCAGGCCAGCATCATCGATGGCGACACATTGGAAATCCGTGGAGCGCGGATCCGGCGGTACTGTAGACTGTCCTCACCGCGACACAGCTGAGTGCCTTCTGGAGCATCGACACCCCAAAGGCGGACGCTTACATTGCCGGTCGCCCCGTCAACTGTGTCCCGCTCAGCCTCGACCGCTATGGCCGCACGGTCGCGACCTGTTCGGTCGCGGGCAAGGATCTGGCGGAATGGCTTGTGCGCAATGATCTCGCGCTGGATTGGCCTCAATACTCGAAGGGCAGATATCACGAAGCCCAGCGCGAAGCTGAGCGCGCGGGCCAAGGGCTCTGGAAGGGCAGCTTCGTCGAACCGTGGCTCTATCGAGCATGCATCCGCGCCAGCGGAAATCCGTCCGCATGTTCGGACGATGCAAATGCCCATCCCTGAAGCGCCCCACTGCGGGGTGTCAATCCACAACGCGCGATGGCCGAGTACCGCACTCGGCCAGGTGGGTCTGGCGCGGTTTGGGCGACTCACGGTACCCATCATCCCCAACCGCCACACTGCACAATGGGAATGAAATGGTTGCAGCCAATCGTGAACTGCCGGCCTCTGGCTACGCACTTGAAGTGGACGGCCGATTCAAAGCCGAATTTGCAACCAGAGACGGCGCCAGGGCAGGTGGAGAAGAACTAAAGAAGCGTTTTCCCATGCTTCAAATCAGGATTTATGACGCGCAGACGCATGCGCGCGAGGAAATCTAGATCGTCGGACTGGCGGATTTTCCGTTTCGCGCGTGCCGCTTCCGCCGCACCGGGCTCTCGTGAACCGAGCCGCTTTGCGTCTCGGCCATACGGCTTCGATCCCTCGCGCAAGGAGATGCGGAGCTCCTCGCCGGGGGCACTCGGGAAAGGGGCTCGCCTGCAGCGATCGCTATCACTGCCCCGTTCCCGGGCGCCCTCTTAACCGGTCTCGTCGCTGCACTCGGTCCCGCGTGCCGCCTTCGGCGTCGCTATGCTCACGCTCCTGCGGGTGCCATTTCGCGTTGAGGCGATGCGCCTTTGGCGCACGCCTGGTCGGGCCTGCGGTCCTAAGGCACCTTAAGGCCAAGTCGCGGCGAATCGAAGACGGAGCGCGTCGCAGATTCTGCATTCTGTCAATTGTGTGCGTGCAGCGCTCTCGCAAATCACGCGGCGTCGACTAGCCCTGAAGAGGCTGAGAGTAAGAGGTTCGGCAGGATGTTGCCGCAACGGGTTGCAGGCTGCGAGAGAGGCTCGTGGCGCCCGTCGCGGACACCCGCGATGTCCAGACACTATGCTCGGGCGCGCACCGGTGGGGACCGGACAAGCCTTTACCACGAAATCACCAACAAGATCATCGCTGAACTTGAGGACGGCCGAGTGCCGTGGGTGCAGCCCTGGGGCACCGCGACGGTGAAGACGTCGTTGAGTGACACAGGGCGGGATCGCTTCCGGCCGTCCCGCAGTTGCTGGGGGACCGGCGTAACGCCGGGCCCCATTTTTATGGGCGAGTGCTGAGAGGGAGAGGGTGGGCGGGAAGGGTTTGAATCGCCGTGGTCTTAAGGAGAGCGCCGCGCGGTTCGACCTGCTCCTGCTCTCCCGAGAAATCCTGTCATGACCGAATCTCTCGCGTGCGGCGCCGCCGCCGCGCCGCTTTCGATGCGTGCCGCTGCAAGTCTCACCTCTGCCGCCGTCAGGGCCGCCCGACAGCTTTTGATCGATATCGAACACGGCTGCCGCATCGATGCCGCCGTCCTGCGCGGCGCCATGGAAGCTGCATTTGGTGCCTCCGACGCGGCAGGCGGCTGGAATTGGAAGACCGCCTATGACGTCTGCGAGGCGGCAACCGTTCTCTTTCTTCGCAAGTTCGGCCCAGCCAAGCGCGCCAAGGCAAGCTCGACGGCCGCCATGCTGCCGTTGCTCGCGAGAATCGGAACCTGTCTGCCGACGCATACGCGGCCTTCCGAGGACATCCAGGCGTTTCAGCAATTCTCGACGCCGATCTCGCTTGGACTGGCCGCATGCACCGCAGCCGATACTACGACTGCCGACGGCGTTCTGGAGCCCTCCGTGGGGACCGGCTTGCTCGCCATCTTAGCCGAGCTCGCGGGCGGCTCTCTGATGTTGAACGAGTTGGCCGAAAGCCGCGCGGCGTTGCTGGATCATTTGTTTGTCAACGTCGAGGTTACGCGGTTCGACGCCGCGCAGATCAACGATCACCTCGAGGCCAGCGATGTGCGGAGCGTCGTCCTGATGAACCCGCCGTTCTCCGCGGTGGCGAATGCGCAGCGCGACTGGTCCGCGCTCGGAATGGAGCGGTTGCTGGTCACACCTCTGTCCCGGTTTCGCAAGGGCACTCCGATCCGGCTTTCGGAAGGCATCCTATTTACCACCTACGCCACGCTACGGACCGACGAGCGTGGCGAAACGCTTTCGCGTGTCAGACAGATCGTTGAATGGTTGGGCTCGGACTTCGGCGGAGTGATCGTCTTCGACGAGAGCCACGCCATGCAGAATGCGGTCGGAGGCGGGGGCGAGCGCGGCGACCAAGCGGCCTCTCAGCAGGGGCGCGCGGGCTTGAGGCTTCAGCACGGCTTGCCGAATGCACGCGTGGTTTATGTGTCGGCGACGGGGCTCAACACGGTTTATAACCTCGCTTATACCCAACGCCTCGGTCTTTGGGGCGGCGCCGACTTCCCGTTCGCCACAGGCGTCGAGTTCGTCGAAGCGATCGAGCAGGGCGGCGTCGCGGCCATGGAGGTGCTGGCGCGCGACCTCACGATGCGCGACCGTCTCCGGCCTTACGGCCTCTTCGGGGAGATCACTGCGCATGTTCGTGGCCACGGATGCCGGCGGCGTCGAGACCCTTTCGAAGGTGCTCGACACTTATCCGTCGCCCGCATCAGTGAGCGGGAGGCGGCGTGATGTCCCGCGAGCCTCCCGAACTGGCACGCCGCCTCGCGCGCGAGGCCGAGGCGGTGTGCCGACACTATCTCTCCAATGGCAAGCGGGCGGGTCGGTATTGGGTGGTCGGCGACGTCCACAACACGCCGGGCCGCTCGTTGTTCGTGCGTCTCCAGGAAACGCCGAAGGGCGCCGCCGGCAAGTGGACCGATGCTGCAACCGGCGAACATGGCGATCTCCTCGACGTCATCCGCGAGAGTCTGACGTTGCGAGACTTTCGCAAGGTCGCCGAGGAGGCGAGGCGGTTTCTGAAACTGCCTCGTCTGGAGCCGCAGTTGGCTCCGAAACCCGTTCATCCAGGTGTAGTGGCCGGATCGCAGCAAGCTGCCCGTCGGCTCTTTGCAATATCCAGCCGAATCGAAGGGACGCTAGCCGAGACGTACTTGCAGCGCCGGGGGATAACCCGCATCAACCATGGTGGCAGCTTGCGCTTCCATCCTCGTTGCTACTATCGACCGGACGAGCATTCGCCGACAGAAACCTGGCCGGCGATGATAGCCTCCGTCACGGGCCGCGATGGACAGATCACTGGCGTACACCGCACCTGGCTTGATCCAGACGGCTTTGATCGCGTGCGGCTCGGCAAGGCTCCGATCGAGACGCCGCGACGCGCCATGGGAAACTTGCTCGGCAACGCCGTTCGTTTCGGTGTGGTCGATGACGTGCTCGGCGCCGGCGAGGGGATCGAGACCATGCTGTCACTTCGTTACGCGTTGCCGACCTTGCCGATGGCGGCTGCGCTTTCGGCTAATCACCTCGCAGCCATGTTGCTGCCGTCTGGCCTGCGTCGGCTCTACATCGCCCGCGATAACGATGCTGCCGGAGATGCCGTACAGGCTATCCTTACCAAGCGCGCTGAAGCCATCGGCATTGAAGCGATCCCGCTGTCGCCTCGACTGGGCGACTTCAACGAAGATCTGCATATCTTCGGGATTGATGCTCTCCGCGCACGCCTGCGGCTTCAACTCGTACCAGAGGACGTCGCGCGCTTCCTGCATTGTCCGGCGCTCGCCGCGGAATAGCCCTGGCGCTTCGACCGGCTTCGAGATCGGTCGGGCCGAGGTCAATGCCGGGAGAGACGCGACCACGGCCTTCTAGAGGGCGATCGGACGGCAAGCGGCTCGGGCCGGCAATGGCTGCGTTCGGCTATTTTCCGCCGCGCGCCGGAGACGCGAAGGCACATAAGCCATCTGGGGAGCGCGCTTTGCATCGCGAAGCAAAATAGCCGGTCTTCGCCATCCTTCGCTGCGCTCGGCCCTCCGCTCTGCTCCGGGTTCTGGCCCGTTCCGCCTGCCGTCTGAGTGATCGCCACGAAGGCCGCGATGGTCGCGGTCAATCCGGCAAAGGACCTCCCCGATGACCGACCACGACGATATTGAACCGCCGTACGCGATATCTCCGACCGACCACGCTATCACCGAATTGCAGCTCTTCGGGTACCGCCCGTTCGACGAGCAGCCCGATCCACGGCCGCTTCCCGACGGCAAAATCGTTGCTGGCGCGGTTATTGACATCTTTGATGCCCTGGTCGCGGCGTTGAGCGACACTCGGCTCGAGCCGGACCTCGACGATCTGCTCTGGTCGACTGTCAACCTGTTCCATCGTGCCGTCGACCGCATCGAACGCCAACTCGACGACAACGAACTGGCGCAGCAGAAGAGCCAGCGCGAGCAGGACGGCTCCGAAGTTCGATCAGTCGAACTTGAGCGCGTGACTGCGGAAGGCATCACACTGATCGAGCGCCGCAATTGCCTGGAGCTCTTCCGCGACCAAGCCATCGAGCGCTTTGAGACTCAAACCGGCACATTCTGGCGCCCCCGATCAGGATCGCTGGTGAGCCACCGCACGCTGACCGCAGCTATGATTGACTCTCGCGACTTCATCTCGGCCAAGCGTCGCGCCGAGACCGAGGTCCTGTTGCCGTCAGGGCCAAAGATCGCACTCACCGGCGGGCTCGATTTCAACGACCACCACCTGATCTGGGATCGTCTCGATAAGGTTCACGCCAAGCATCCCGACATGGTCCTGCTCCATGGCGGCTCGCCGAAAGGGGCCGAACTGATCGCCTCCAAATGGGCGACGACCCGCAAGGTGCCCCAGATCGCTTTCAAGCCCGACTGGACGAAGCATGCCAAGGCAGCGCCCTTCAAGCGCAACGATGCCATGCTCGAACTCCTGCCGATCGGCGTCATGCACTTCCCGGGCACGGGAATCCAGGACAATCTCGCCGACAAGGCAAGGCGGCTCGGCATTCCCGTCTGGAGGTTCGGCGGCGCGTGAGCGCCGTCTCCTCGACTCCGAGCCATCGGGGCGAAATTGCTCACGCCGCAACTCCGGCTCCTTACTCATATCCAGAGTTGCGCCGTCGTGGTGGTGGAAGGCGCGACTGGTCGATATGTGAAGATGGAGCCACCACCATGCTCACCCTTGGGCTTGTTCTCAAGACACTCGGCATCGGCCTATTCTGCTGGGCGATTTTCGCGCTCGCAGTGTATGCCCTGTCGCACTGAGTAGCGGGATGGCGGCGTTTCAGAGCGGCGCCGGCCTCGTTGGCGCGCTGCTTATCGCAACGGCCGGCGGTGCGCTGACGCTCGTCCTCGGCCAGGTCGCCGTCGGTATTACCCGGTCATTGCTCTTGCGCATCGCGATCGCGACGGCATTCGCTGTTCCCGCTGCCGCCGCTGGCTATCACATGGTGTTCGCCCTGTCCCAGATCGGGGGGCCTTCGCTGGCTTGGCGTGAGGTCTTCGCTTGCCTAGGCGCGGTTTGCATTGGCGTCACGTCATGGACGCGCTTGATGGTTTTGGCGGAGCCCCGCCCGTTGGAGCCGGGCGGGGTGGTGGAGAAGGTGTCCTAACCGCTTCTTACGGCCGCATTGGCCGAGTGATGACCGTTTCCCGCCTTCATCGAACAGGTTCGCGTAGATCAGCGCGGCGAACGGGAGATGATCGAAACCTGAGCGCGGGAGAGGCCGTCCTCCTCGGAACTCCTCGACCAAGCTGCCGGCAAGGTCTGGTCCACGCAACCGCGCCAGAGCGATCCTATCTCGATCGGTTCTTGAGAGACGATGCCGCCCTTTGCAGCAGATTGTTTCTCTTCGCGCGCTGAATCGTTCCGACCTCTTGTTCATCAAAACCGAGATAGCCATGCTTCTCCAGAGATTGTGGTTCAGCACGCGGACGCACGTGGCCTCGTTGATGGCGTGATCTGGCCGAAGACCGGCTTCGCCTCGATCGTCCGAGCCGCAACGCCGTTGATGCGACTTTCTTCCCCTGGGCTTCGCCCATTCCTCGCGAGACAAGAAAGTCGCTCCAACGGCGTCCTCCGCTGCGCTCCGGCCCGAGCGGGTGCGTCGCCGATCGTCCTCGGCGTTCAGATCGCCATCGAGGCCGCGGTGGTCGCGGGCTCGAAACACAACAGGAGAAGTGACATGGCTAACATCGGTTCTTTCAAGAAGGTCGGCAACGATTTCCAGGGCGAGATCGTCACCCTGAGCCTGCAAACCAAGGGCGTCCGCATCGTCGCCGAGACGAACCGATCGAACGACAACGCTCCCAGCCACCGTATCTATGTGGGCCGGGCGGAGATCGGGGCAGCCTGGTCGAAGCGTTCCGAGGAGGGCCGCGACTACCTCTCGCTCAAGCTCGATGATCCCTCGTTCAACGCTCCGATCTACGCGAACCTGTTCGATGACGAGGGCGGTGAAGGCTACACCCTTCTGTGGTCGCGGCCGCGCAAGAACGGCGAGTAAGATCGCACTACCAAGCCCCGTCCGGTCCGTCGGGCGGGGTTTCTTAAAAGCCTACCTATAGCGTAACGCCACTTCCCAGCTGCCTGGCCCACCTGCGAAACTGCGCTCTGTCTCTCGGAGATCCGCTCATCGGCTCAGATTTGCTCAGTCTGAGTTTTTCGCGTTGTGACCCTTAGCATTGCGAGAGCTTTCCCTGTCCTAGGTGTCATTTGATCCATTGCTCGACATCCGCACCGCCGGAGAGCCACACACGGCTTCCTAACGTCGAACAGCACTAACGCCGCCTCGGCTGCCGGCCTCTTGAATCCCAAACTCCAGCCAGCCTTCGGCCAATGGTGGCGGCCAATGGAACTCGCAGACGCGCTGGCCGTTGCTTGGCCGCGGCAGCAGTAGCGAGGAGTGCACGTGAACCGACGCCAGCTTGTTCGAGGGTCGGCGGTGCTGCCGGCGTTGCTGCTCGCTTCACGGAGCGGCTTCGCCGCCGCGCCCGACAATGCGTTCGGCCCGTCCACCGTCAGGGATCTAGCCCGTGCGCTGGCAGCCAAGCCGTTCGAGGCGCCGGACGAGAGCCTGCCTGGCGGGTTGAAGGGCCTTGACTACGATCAGTATCGTTCGATCCGCTTTTTGCCGGAGCGTGCGCTCTGGCACGGCAAAAATCTTCCCTTCGAGGCGCAGTTTTTTCATCGCGGCTTTTTCTACAAGAACAGAGTAAACGTCTTCGAAGTCTCCGAGGGAAAGGCCGCAGAGCTCAAGTACCGCAAAGCGGACTTTTCCTTCGGCGAGAAGGTCCCGGCGTTCGAGGACAGCGATCTTGGGTTCGCGGGCTTCCGCATCCATGCGCCCATGAACCGTCCCGACTATTACGACGAGGTATGCGTCTTCCTCGGGGCGAGCTATTTCCGCGCTGTGGCCAAGGGGCAGACGTACGGGCTCTCCGCGCGGGGGCTTTCGATCGATACCGGCGAAGCCAAGGGCGAGGAATTTCCGCTGTTCAAAGCCTTCTGGCTCGAGCGGCCGGCTCCGGGCGCGACCTCGATGGTCATCCATGCTTTGCTCGACAGCAAGAGCTGCGCAGCGAGCTATCGATTTACGGTGCGACCTGGGGACACCACGGTGTTCGACGTCGAAATGTTTGTCTATCCGCGGGTCGAAATGCAGCGGGCCGGTCTCGGGCCGATGACCAGCATGTTCTTCTACGGTCCGAACGATCGCAATGACATCGACGATTTCCGTCCGTCAGTCCACGATTCGGACGGGCTTGCGATCTTCAACGGCAAGGGCGAAAGCCTTTGGCGGCCGCTCAGCAACCCCCGCGATCTCCAGGTCAGCACCTTTCAGGATCTCAATCCGCGCGGCTTCGGCTTGATGCAGCGAGAGAGAAACTTCTTCGCCTACCAGGACATCGAATCCAGCTTCGAAAAGCGCCCCAGCTTGTGGATGGAGCCGATCGGCGATTGGGGCGAAGGCGGGGTCGTATTATTCGAGATTCCGACCAAGGAGGAGGTTCACGACAACATCGCCGCATTTTGGCGGCCGAAGAATCCGCTGCAGGCCAAGCGCGAACATAACTACACCTATCGACTGCACTGGGGACCTGATAGCCCGAAGCCGCATTCGCTGGCCCGCTTCACGCGAAGCGGAATAGGGGCGAGGGGCGAAGACGCCCGCCTCTTCGTCCTCGATCTGGTCGGCGACAACCTCAACGGCATCGATCCTGCCGGCGTCAAAGGCGTCGTCACGGCGGAGAAGTCCGAGGTGAAGAACATCGTCACGCAGCCCAATCCCTACACCGGCGGTTGGCGGCTGAGCTTCCAGTGCCCGGTGAAGGGAGAGCCGATCGAGCTGCGGGCGTTTCTGACCGAGGGCGACAAGCCCTTGTCGGAAATCTGGGTCTACCGATGGGCACCCTGAACACGGCGCCGCGGCCGGTCGCCGGCGATATCGCGACGCAGCGCCTGCTGCCGCGCGAGTCGCCCCTCACAATGGCTCCTGGCGACCTCGGAAAGAACCGGGTCCCCGATCGCGTTCCTGCGCCGGTTGCGCCCGCAATGGCCTGGCGACGCGGTCTCATTCTGCTCTCGACGGCGGCGCTCACGGGAGCGGGCGGCTATGAGATGTATCGAGTGCTGGAGGTGGGAGGCGTCACCGTCCTCGAAGCCATGGTGCTGGCACTCTTTCTGGTCCTGCTGGCCTGGGTCGCCTTCTCGTTCGCATCCGCGCTGGCCGGCTTCTTCGTGCTGCTGGCCTATCGTTCGGGCGCCTTCGCGCCAGACGCGGAGTTGCCTGCGATCGCAAGCCGCACCGCCATGCTGCTTCCCACCTACAACGAGGACCCCCACCGATTGACAGCCCGGCTGCGCGCGATCATCGAGTCCTTGGAAGCGACAAACCATGGAGAGCTGTTCGACTGGTACGTCCTGAGCGACAGCACTGATCCGGACATCTGGGTCGCCGAAGAAAAGGCGCTCCTCGCGTTACGACAGGCTGTGGGGACGCCACGGCTGTATTATCGTCACCGTGCCAACAACATAGCTCGGAAAGCTGGCAATATCTCCGAGTGGATCACGCGCTTCGGCGCCGTGTACGACTTCATGATCGTGCTCGACGCCGACAGTCTCATGAGCGGGCAGACCATCGTCCGATTGGTCCATGCTATCGAGACCAACCGGAGCGCCGGGCTCGTCCAGACGGTTCCCATGATCGTCAACGCGCGAAGTCTGTTCAGCCGCGTGCAGCAATTCGCGGGCCGGCTGTACGGTCCGATGATCGCAGCCGGCGTGGCCTGGTGGCACGGCTCCGAGGGCAATTACTGGGGACACAACGCGATCATCCGGGTCAAGGCGTTTGCCGAAGCGGCGGCGCTGCCGCAGCTTCGGGGGCGCAAGCCGTTCGGCGGGCACATCCTTAGCCACGATTTCGTCGAGGCTGCGCTGATGCGGCGGGCCGGGTGGGGCATCTACATGCTGCCAATGCTCGGCGGCAGCTACGAAGAGGTGCCGCCATCGCTGCTCGACTTCGCGGCGCGCGACCGGCGCTGGTGTCAGGGGAATCTTCAGCATCTCGCCGTGGTCCCTGCGCGGGGGCTTCACTGGGTCTCGCGGCTGCATTTCATGGTGGGCATCGGGGCCTATCTGACAGCGCCGCTGTGGCTCGTATTCCTGCTGCTGGGGATGCTGATCTCGCTGCAGGCGCGCTTCGTGCGGCCGGAGTATTTTCCCAAGGGTTTCTCGTTGTTTCCGACCTGGCCCGCCCAGGATCCTGTGCTCGCCATCTGGGTGTTCGGCGCTACCATGGGGCTGCTGCTTTTGCCGAAGCTGCTCAGCCTCGCCCTCGTTTGGATGCTAGGCTCGGAGCGACGTCGATTTGGCGGCGCATTGCGAACCTCGGCCGGAGTTTTCGCCGAGATCGTCCTATCCGCGCTGATGGCGCCCGTGATGATGATCTTTCAGTCCATCGCGGTCGTCGAGATTCTGGCCGGCCGCGATGCCGGCTGGCAGACGCAAAGGCGGGACGACGGCACGGTGGAGCGCCGGGAGCTCTATCGGAAATACGGCATCCCGACCTTATGCGGCGTTGCGATGGCGGCAAGCGCCTACGCAGTTTCGGTACCCCTTCTGCTCTGGATGTCGCCGGTCATCGTGGGGCTGCTGTTCGCGGTTCCTATTGGGGCGCTGACGGCCAGGCCCGCGCCCGGCAAACTGTTTGCCACCCCTGAAGACCGAGAGCCGCCTTCGGTCTTGCGCCGGGCCAACGAATTAAGTGCGGCGGCGGAGGCCGGCATTAAACCTGCGTTGGTGCAGCTGCGTGGAGATCCCGCGCTCCTAGCCTTTCACCTGGCTCAGCTGCCGCCTCCTCGCCCCGTCAGGCCCGACACCGTCGACGCCAACCTGGCGGTCGGCCGTGCCAAGGTCGATGCGAGCGATACCTTCCAGGAAGCCGCAGCGCATCTGTCCTCGCGGGAAGTCCTCTCTATTTTGAACGACGGTTCGGCGCTCTCGACCGTACTGCAGAAGCGATGAGAGTTTGGCCTTGAGGGGCGGTTCGAACAACTAGCGAAAAGATCGGCTGGTATAGGCGATCATTCGATCAGTTCGTCTGCTTCGATCAGAATGGATGGAGGTACCGCGAGGCCGAGTGTCTTTGCCGTTTTGGTGTTGATGACCAGTTCGAACTTCGTCGGCCGCGAAACCGGAAGCTCGTCGGGTTTCGCGCCTCTAAGCATCTTCCCGGCGTACGCGCCTAACTGGCGATAGGTGTCGGAAAGGCTGGCGCCATAGCTCATGAGACCCCCTCCAGCCGGAAATTCCCGGATATGGAAAATGCCCGGCAGACGATCCCGGGACGAGAGCGTCAGGATTTGCTCGCGCCGGCTGTCGAAGAACGGATCGTTCTGCACGACGAGACCCGAGATGCCTGCCTTGACTAGCTCCGCAAAACTGGCATCGATTTCGGGCTCGGTGCTCGCTTGCTGGACCTGGAGCTCGCGTCCGAGTGTGCGGGCGGCGGCTGTTATGGATCGCTTGTGTTCTTCGGCCGCCTCGGCGCCGAAGCGCGGGTTCACAAGCAGTCCGAGCACGCGGGCCGCAGGGACCATCGAGCACAGGAGCGCAAGTCGCTTTCCTCCCAAATCGCCGGTGAAGAAGTTGACGCCGGTCGCCATTCCGGGGCGGTTCATGCTCGTCACGAGGCCGGCTTGCACGGGATCTTCGCCGACCACGAAGACCATCGGGACCGGAAAATTCGCCGCCTTCGCGGCCTTCGCCGCGGGATCGCCGGCCGCCACCACCAACGAAGGTCGCCTATCGCGCAGATCGGCGGCGAGCGGGGGCAACTGGCCGTAATCGCCCTTCGCCCAGCGATACTCGACGACGACATTGCGGCCCTCGACGTACCCCATCTCTTCGAGCCCGCGCCGAAAGGCATTCGTGTGCGTTTTGGCTTCCTCCGGCGAGCGAGTGCTCAGGAATCCGACGACAGGTTGACCCTGCTGCGCACGAGCGATTGCCGGTACGCCAGCGGCGGCGGCAAGCCCTTGGATGAAATCGCGCCTTCGCACTGTTCCCTCCGTTCTTCGAGCTAATCTACACATTCTGCATGTCGCGCGCAGAGATTTTGGATGGCAGCGAGACCGGCGCCGCAGCGATAAAGGCGAGAACTCGCGGGACCGGAACGGAGGCTCGTTTTCGAACCCGAAGGTGTTCATCACTGTTTGCACGATGAGTGTCGAAGCACAGCAGAACCGACGCTGACGGCGGCGATCGGCTTCGGGTGGCCATCAAGCGCTGGGAACAAATCCTATCACGGTCCGCTTGATGCCGGGCGCAATCCCGCGCGGGAGGATTTTCAGTGAAGAAGCTCGGATGGACGACGGCAGTATTGACTATGTCGATGCTCGGCGGCGCGGAGGTCGCTTCGGCAAGACTGGGCATGGCGCCGACGGCTATGCAGGACGAAAACGTGATCCAAGTGAAGGGCGGTCATGGTCACGGGGGAGGTCACCGCGGATGGCATGGCAATCGCGGCCACCACTACGGATGGTACATCGGTCGCGGCAACCGACGCCACCACCACTGAGGTTCGCCAGTGGCATCCGCCGGTACTCCGGCGGCTGTCCACCGTCCCTTGCGTCACTGAGCCAGCAAATCCTGCGTCCCCGCGGAGGTCGGAAGAGCGTGGCGGCGACGATGCGCTCATTCGATCAGCTCGTCGGCGGAGGCCAGCATTGCATCTGGAACGGTCAATCCAAGGGGGCAGGCTGGCCTCCCGCTGGGCCGTGAGCCAACCTATCCGGAAAAGCCTGGAGGCCGCACGCACCTGCCTTCGGGCCGTGATAGCGGAGGCTGCCGCGGCGGCGATGAAGGTGCATCGTTTCACTGATCTCTCCACCATTGCTGCACCCAGTCTAGCATCGGTCCATTTCGGCCGGCGCTCAAGGGGCGCCATCCTCGGATTATGCGCCGACAGTCCGTCCCGACGCCTGCAGCCGACGGGAAAACTCGGCAATCGTCCTGCAACTGCGGAACCTTGCCATCATCCGCGGGTTCTTGCAGGCCGCATCCTGCGGACAGGAGATTTCGATGAAGAAGCTGATGCTGACGTGCGCGACCGCCGCGCTGATCTCGACGGGCGCCATGGCGCAGTCCACTGTCGTCACGACCACCACCGGCACCGGGCATGCCGCCGCCGTGCAGATCGAGCCGGAATACCGCACCAAGATCCGCACCTACGTCACCGAGCACAAGGTTCGTCCTGTGGAGAGCCGCGAGAAGATCGTCATCGGTCAGCCCGTGCCGCGCGAAGTCGAGCTCGAGGCGGTGCCTGCCGATTGGGGGCCGTCGCTCTCCAAGTACCGCTATGTCTACTCGGGCGAACGCGTGATGCTGATCGATCCGTCGACCCGCACGGTCGTCCAGGAGATCGACTAAGCCTTCCTGGCGGGTCGCTGAAAGCAGCGGGCCGCCACCCCATCCGGCCCTCGGCCGATACCCGACTTCTCATTTGCGAGCGGCCGTTCATGCCGATCATTCGTTATTTCGTCTTCGTCGGCGCCCTGCTGCTGGCGCTGCTCTTCGCTGCGGACCGGTATCTGCCAGCGCCGGTTGAGCAGGTCGGCCCGTCCGAGCCGGACAGGACCATTATCCGAATCGCCTCAGCGAGGAGCCTTCCGGAGAAGATCGTGTTCGACACGCGTCCGCGTGCCGACTTGCCGACAATTGCGCAGGCCGATCCGCTCCCTGAAGAACCCCAGCAAAAAGTACGCGAAGCCATGGCCGCAATGCCTGTAGCTACGGCCGCTGAGGTGAAGAAAGAGACGCCTGTGCGCGCGCCCGCAGCGGCTCGCCCGCATCCGAAGCGCTCGGCAAAGCTGCAGAAAAGGATGCCCGACCGGCGTCTCGCCTTCGAGCGGGCCGATCCATTTTCCGGCGGATTGTGGTGACGAAAGGCTGTTGCGTGACGCAACGCAAAAGGCTGCGCCTTTAATCGCGCGGCCCCGCTGCTTGCGGATCGACAGCTCTCACCAGTGCCGGTAGTGCCGGACCCGGCAGCGAGTGGGCGATGGATGCTCGGCGCCAGGGCTGCTTCACTCCGAAGCATCGAGCTTGGACCACACACGAAAGTTCAGATTGGGCTCAGTTCATGCTGCGCCGCGGAAGTTCGAGAAATTTCGCTCGCCTGATGGGGTGACGTTAACATCGTTGAATTCGCCGCGAAGCGTTCTGCCATACGCTAACTCTTTTTGCATTGGGGGTTCCCATGTTCGATACGACCACGACCGCGCTCTTGCGCGCCGTTTTCGACGAGGTCTGCGAAGACGTCTCGCGCTATGAGACGGGAGCACGCACCCACGTGGCCTCAAGGATTCTGGAAGCGGCTACAAACGGGGACACCTCGCCCGAGAGGCTGAAGCAGGTCGGACGCGAAGCCCTTCACGAAGCTCCGACGATGTGGCGGTAGGCGGAGGAAGGCGGGGTAACTTCCAGTTCACTGTGCTCAAGATCCTGGTGAGCTATCCCGACGGGTTCGCCGTCATGGCAGACCTCAAGCGCGATATGGCCATTCTGGCGACGAGCGGGCGCCACTGGGCCGAGCGGACCAAGCGCCTCGCCGCTCGCGCGGAGCTCGATATCTTCTCGCAAGGATTGGTCGAGCGTCTGAATGGCGGATGGCGCATCACGGAGAAGGGTCGCGCCGTGCTCGAATTGATGGAAGCAAGGCCTGCCGAGATACGGACGGAGATCGCTGCACCCGCAGCTGAGTCTTCAGCCTCAGCGCCGGCGACGTCCCCGTTTCTTGCCGCCGGGCGCTCTGGCAGAAGCCATCGCCTGCAGCGCCGTCGTGCGGCACGCGAGCTGGTCCGTGTCAAAGCGTGCTGAATGCACGTTCTCGGCTGACTTCGCTTGACCGGGAAAAACCGGAAACTTTGCCGATGGTCCTGAGTTGCCAGCGATTGGATCGGTCGCTGTGGAGCGTGAAGATGGTCGACGACGTCGTCTTGAAGAATGCCACGGAGACCGCCTGGACAGTTTACCGGGCGCGCCACCCCGACGTGGTCCGACAGGACAGCCGGCGCTGCCTACTCGAACGCCACCTGCAGAAAAGAGCGGAAGAGCGAGAGAGGCGATACCGAAGAACTCGCCGGCTTCGGGATTGTCTACCTGCACCGACTCTCCCGAGGCGAATGCTGACGAGCATTAAAATGCTCGTCGTGCGCGCAGCTCGTGGAAGCACAAGGCCCCTTTTTGGACGCTGCTCGCGATCTCGTTTCTCATCTCCGCCGTCGTCGTGATCGGCTTGCGGATCGTCTTTGGTGGCTGATCGATGCGCATCGCCCAGCTTGCCCCCTTGGCCGAGAGCGTTCCTCCAAAGCTGTATGGTGGCACGGAGCGGGTGATCGCCTGGCTGGTGGATGAGCTGGTCGAACTCGGACATGACGTCACGCTGTTCGCAAGCGGAGATTCGAAGACCAGGATCGAGGCGATGGCGTGCGGGACGCCCGTGATCGCCTACCGCTCCGGATCCGTGCTCGAAAGTCGGGAGAACGGCGTCACCGGCTTCATCGTGGACGGCGAGGAGCAGGCGATCGAGGCGATCAAGAAAGCCGTCCGCTTGGATCGAAGAAAGGTCCGCGCCCGATTCGAGGAACGCTTTGTCGCGAGCCGGATGGCCAGGGAGTACGAAGACCGATATCGTGAGCTGGTCGCTCAGGTGAGGCCGGTCGGGGACATCGTTCGCGGGATAGTCGAAACGAAAGGCGGCCCGCCCGGCGTACCGGACGAGCCGTTCGTCGCAAATCTGTTCGCTCGGTGCACGTGAACCAGGAAATAGCCGACGCCGCCCACAACGAGCACAGCGGTAACGGCCCACAAAATCAAGACAGGCATGTCTCCTCCAATAGCTTGTCAGAATAGCCGCCGAGCGATTACTGCTCGGTGCAGACCTTGGTGGTCTTCACGGCTGACTCGGCTTCCGTCTTGTTCTTGTAGACGCCGTTGCCCACGACCGTCGTTGTGGCGGTCGTCGGCTTGGTGTCGACCACGGTGGGGTGCGCCATGACGAAGGCGAGATCCTTCGAGATCGGGGTGGACTGCCTTGCAATCATCGCGGCTGACGCCAAGGGCGTCAAACGACCGCCAGCAGACTGGACATCGAAGCTTCCGCTGCTAAACGTTCTGCGCCGCCGAGAAGACCTTCATCACTACACAGATGCGCTAGATTGGCGGGCATGCCCGAATGCCCGCTTCTCACCCCTTAGGTTTCTGCTCAGCATGGCAGTAATTGAGGCCACACCGGACGTGCGGAGAACGCGACCAGACCGACGCGAATGTGAAGTGGCGGACCTAGCTCAGTGCGCCGCCATGTCTGCTTCCTGAAGGTGGCCCTAACAAGGCCATGCAAGCTGCCGAAAGCGACATCAGTGCCACGCTTGCCGGTGTCCGCTGATGCGCGGTCCCTTACCCACGCGCGCCAGGGCTATGTGCAAGCTGGCAGACGGTTGACTGAGCGTGGTGCTGGCCCGGTAGCGGTCCCACATTGCCTTTCCGTCGAGATTTTCAACCAGCTCAAGCCCAACAGAGGCGAGATCGCTGATAATTTCATTGGGATCAAAGCCAGAAATCCAGGGTTCGCCGATTGACGCCACCACTTTGGCGTTCTCGTTCTGAGTGCACTGCGTTCTTTTGGGGGCGAACTCGCTTTGGTCGACGTAGGTGAACACAAGCTCGCTTCCCTGAGCGCCGCAAGTCGCTACCGCACGCAGAGTTGCCAAATTGGCCTTCCGCGTCAGGTACACCGTAACGCCAAGCCAAGAGAAGAATGCTGGTTCGTCCATTCGGAACGCCGAGCGAGCCAATACCGTTGCTAGATCCTCATTCGTGAGGTCGGCACCGATAAAATGTACGGACGGCGAAATCGAGATGCCGCATTCCTTAATACGTTGAACCTTCATGGCTTGCGTCGCCGGATGGTCTATTTCGAAGATTCTTAGAGCGTCGGAAAACGGGGGACGGCGAAGCGCGAAGCTGTCGAATCCGGCACCAATCAGGACATACTGACGTATACCCCTGATTGTCGCCTCCCTCAGGGCATCCTCTGCGTAGCGAGATCGGATTACTACTCCCGGGAAGGCGGCGTTGCTCACTAGAAAATCGTCCAGGACGCAACCTGGTGTCCGCATTGCGCGCGCGCGCGCGTCCGAATCCATGCGTGCCAAAATCCGCTGGATCATTCCTTCGCGCTCGACTTCGGGAACGAGCCGATCGCCCCAGGGATCGTCCAGCAGAGGAGAAGGGTCGGTGCGCGAATGCAACGCTCGCATTAGCGATGTCACCAAAGCCGTACGGCTGGGCAATGACTGCACCATAGATCGTCCCCTAGCAGGGCTTGCCCGCCGGCCGCGGACTTTAGTTGCACGGTAGAATTGCCGGCGATTTGGGAATTTGGCCGAGAGACTAACCCGAAAATGGAATGTTCGAGTTCTGTTTTTTGCCGACACCCAGAGGCTCAGCCTTCCTCGCATGGGGAACCCAGACTCCCCCGACCGTGAGACTCGACGCAGTTGACGCCCAAAGCGGATACGCCCGGCCGGCGCCTAACGAGGGTTTTTTACTGGCGCCGTTTCACTGCATATGATCTGCTTGAGCCAGGTGACGGAGGAAACTTCGTGGTTCACGCGAGCGTCGAGCGCCGGCTGGCGGCAATTTTGGCGGCTGACGTAGCCGGCTATTCACGGCTTATGGGCGATGACGAAGAAGGCACTCTTGCTGGATTGAAGGCGCACCGTCGGGAGCTGGTCGACCACAAGCTCAAGTCGCACCGCGGGCGTCTTATCAAAACGACCGGTGACGGAATGCTCGTGGAGTTTTCGAGCGCCGTTGAAGCGGTGAAGTGTGCAGTCGAGGTCCAGCGCGGGATGGTCACGAGGAACGCGAGTATCCCTCCTGATCGACGTATCGAATTCCGTGTAGGGATAAATGTCGGGGACATCATTGAGGATGAGGGCGATATCTTTGGAGACGGCGTCAACGTCGCCGCGCGGCTCGAAGGCATGGCGGTGCGGGGCGGCATCTGCATTTCCCGACAGGTCCTTGATCAGATCGATGGTAAGCTGAAGCTGCCCTTTCGCGAGCTGGGCCGGCAAAACCTCAAGAACATCGCACGACCGATCGAAGTCTATGCCATCGATCTGGACAAGAACGGATCGCCCGCGGCGCGTGTCCTGTCCGGGGCAAATCTCAAACAGACCATCCGCTATTGCAGGGCCACCGATGGAGTGCGGTTGGCCTATGCGAAGGTCGGAAGTGGACCAGGCTTATTGAAATCGGCCCATTGGCTTGGCCACCTTGAGTACGATTGGGACCTCCCACTCTACCGAGATTTTCTGCTCGGGCTTGCTTCGTCATTTACGCTCGTCCGCTACGATGCTCGCGGCAACGGCCTCTCGGACTGGGATGTAGGCGAGCTCTCGCTTGACGCATGGGTCAAGGACATGGAAAGCGTGGCCGACGCGGCCGGGCTGGACAAGTTTCCGCTTCTCGGGTTCTCGCAGGGCTGCGCCGTTTCGATTGCATTTGCGGTCCGGCATCCGGAGCGCGTAACGCACCTGATCCTCTATGGCGGGTTTGCTGTCGGCGCCAACAAAAATCCCACTCTTTCGGCCGCCGATCAGGAGCGGTTTGCGGCAATGAAAACGCTGATGAAGCTGGGGTGGGGCGCGGATGAGCCAACCTTCCGGCAGCTTTTTACATCCTCCATGTTACCGAGTGCCACCAAAGAACAGGTCGACGCATTTAATGAACTTCAGCGTCTCAGCGCCTCGGCCGAGTCCGCCGTACGTTACCTCGAAACGGTAGCCAATTTCGACGTCCGACCTCTCCTCAAGCAAGTTAAAGTCCCTACGCTCGTGATGCATGTTCGAGACGACCGCAGGGTTCCGATCTCTTTGGGTCGAGATATGGCCGCGGAAATTCCCGGCGCCAGATTCGTCGCGCTGCCCGGTCAAAATCATATGTTGCTCTCGCAGGATCCTGGCGCACCCATTTTCCAGGAGGAGCTGCGAAATTTTTTACTGTAGCTTCTTTGTGCGGAGCGGCGTGCTGCTTATCGTTCACTGGCGGCCCGTGAACGTCCCTTTCGTCTCTTCGGGGCAGCCAACCCTGCGGCCGTGGCGTCCGAAGCTGCGGGTCGACCCGACTTGGGCGAGACCCGATTACGCCGGCGCCAAGACGACAAATTTCCTGCGGGGCTTGATCGTATACGTCTGGTCTTTTGTAGGGCAAATTCTGATGTTGTCATGTGCCACACGCTGCTGATCTGTCACCGAGCCTGGAGATGGCGTAGCCGATGAAGGCCACAGAATATGAGACGCTAATTGCGAAGGAGATGGCAAGCCGATCTGTTACAATGGCGTCCTGGTCCGGCATGTAGGTGCGCGCTCCTGCACGACAACGTCGAGACCCTTCTCGCGTTGTTGCCGGTCCCCCGCACGCTGCTCGAGTGTTTTTGCAATCCGCAAGTTAATCCCGATCCGACGCCTGCACCTTTCTCGTCTCAGGTTCTTCGATTGATGGAAGGTGTTGGGTTGGCGGCTGCGCTAGTGTTTCCCTCAGTGCAAATTTGCGACGGCTATCTCGCCTCCTTAACGGGTCAGCAGAGTTGCCATGACTCTGGTTCGATCGATAATCCCACCCTGTTATTAGGCAACGCCTCGTCTAGGCTGCGCTGGAGTCTCTTCACCAGATACGGCTTGCAGCCGTACGTCGGAATGGAACGACCGCTGTTATACGGTCATTGTCGGTGACGATTATGCCCTAAACGTGGTGTGCTGCCCTCGCGACATGGCTGATGCCTCCCAGTAGTTTCATAGCCGCTGCGCTCCGTCCGGTTGTAAGTATTCGCCGAGCTTTCGCGATTCTGAAATCCACAGGAAAATAGTCTGATCTGATAAGCGCGGAACGAAGGGGAGCAAAATGCCAGCGCCGCAACGCTCGAGGCCTCGCTCGTCAACCACCAGAATGGTGGCGATCATGCGGCCTGCTCAAGTCTTGCATCGATTTCCCGGCGCAGCGCCGCGAAGTCGATCGGTTTGATCAATAGATCGGCCGCGCCGTTCTCGAGTGCTTTGCGCCTGGTTTCGGTATCACCATAGGCCGTGATCATGATGACGGGCACGTCGGGACGGGCCGAGCGCACGATTGGCAGCATTTCCAGCCCACTCATGCCGGGCATGTTGATATCAGAGAGGATCAGGATGAGGGTTGCGTCCCGAATTTCGCTCGCGCGCTGCAGCGCCGCTGACGCGGACGTTGCAAATTCCATGAGAAAGCGGCCGTCGCGCAGATCCCGCCGGAAGTGCTGGCGGAACAGTGCTTCGACATCCGGCTCGTCATCAACGACTAAAATGTAGATGCTCAACTCTATCCTCCAGTCCGCTATGAAGGGGCCGCAGTGCCCGGCAGCGTAATGATGAATTCGGTGAAAGTGCCCGGCTCGGTGATGACATCAATGCTGCCGCCGTGCTGCTTCACGATGATATCGTGGCAGATCGAAAGACCGAGCCCGGTTCCTTCCCCCGGCGGCTTCGTAGTGAAGAATGGGTTGAATATCTTTTCCTTCACCCCAGGTGGAATGCCGGTGCCATTATCGCGAATCCGGATTTCCACGACGCCGCCAAGAGCTCTTGTTGCTACGCTCAGCTTTGGCTCGAAACCATCACCAGCGGCTTCCTTGCGTTTGGCGGCCGCGTAAAAGCCGTTCGAAATCAGATTAAGTAAGACCCTGGTGATTTCCTGCGGGTACAGGTTGATCATCTCAGCAGCGGGATCGAGATCTCGTTCGAGCGCGATATTGAACCCCGGCTTTTCCGCACGCGCACCGTGATAGGCGAGATTGAGGCTTTCCTCGACAATTGCGTTGACGTCAGCGGAGCGGAGCTCGCTAGAGCCCTGGCGCGAATGCAGCAGCATATTCTTGACAATAGAATCGGCGCGTTTGCCGTGCTGGACGATCTTTTCAAGGTTGCTCTGCAGCATCTGCATGAGCTCATCGATCTCCGTCCGCAACTTATCACCGACTGTCGTCGTGCGCAGTGCTTCGTTAAGCTCACCAATTAGTTCGTACGAGAGAGAGGAGAAATTATTCACGAAGTTGAGCGGGTTTTTGATCTCATGTGCAATGCCGGCGGTTAGCTGACCTAGGGAGGCAAGCTTCTCGGTCTGGACCAGCCGGTCTTGAGCGGTCCGCAGTTCTTCCAGTGATTGCGACAATTCCTTCGTGCGATCGCGCAACTCGTTCAATAGGCGGGTATTCTCAATCGCAATCACTGCCTGGTTTGCGAAATTGGATACAAGCTCAATCTGCTTCCCCGTGAAGGGCTTGACCTCCTGGCGGAAAATCGTGATGGTCCCAATGAGCTCATCTTCTTTGAGCATGGGTACGATAACTAGGGTTCTGGCGCCGGCAATATCAGCAAGCGCGCGAACATTGGGATCGCCATCGACGTAGGGCGGCTGTGTCCTGATATCGTCGATATGGACGGTTTCGTGGGTCTTCTCGACAGTGCCGAGTCCACTCGCGGGATGCGGGCGAATAATTTTGTACAGCCGGGTGTCCACGTAGGCCTGCGGAGCGTTGAATAATGCGACCGTCCGGAAGCCGCCTTCTTCGTAGAGATTCATGGTGCCAAATCGAGCACCGCATATCCGCGTCGCATTCTCGAGCATTTTGTCGAAGACCGGCTTCAACTCGCCGGCGCACGAACTGATCGTAGCAAGAACTTCCGCGGTCGCGGTCTGCTGTTCAAGTGACTCGCTCAAATCATCTGTGCGTTGGCGCAGTTCTTTGAGCAGGCGGGTGTTCTCGATCGCGATCACCGCCTGCTTAGTAAAGCTCTCAATCAACCCGATCTGTTTGTTCGTGAACGGTCGAACCTCCGTTCGGTAGATCGTAATGGTCCCCATCAACTCATTGTCTTTCAACATGGGCACGACGGCGATGGTGCGGGCGCCAGCGATATCGGCCATCTCGACGACATGACGTGCACCGGCCACGTAGGCAGGACTGTTTCGCAGATCGTGAATGTGAACGGGTTGACGGGTCCTGATAAGGGCGGCGTGGCCGCTGTCGGGATGAGGTTGAAACACGAAATTCTGCCGCAACGCTGCAAATGCAGGCGGTACGTTACAGCTTGCAGCGATTCGGAAGTTGTCTCCGTCACGTAGATTCATAACGCCGAAATTCGCTCCGCAGACGCGCGTGGCGTTCTCGAGCATCTTCCGGAAAACCGGCTCCAGCTCGCCCGGCGAGGAGCTGATGACCTGCAATACCTCGGAGGTCGCTGTCTGCTGCTCAAGCGACTCCGTCAGTTCTCGCGTGCGTTCCTGCACCTCCTCGAACAGGCGGACGTTCCCGATGGCGATAACCGCCTGGTCAGCAAAGGTCTGAAGCAGTGCGATCTGCTTTTCGTTGAACGGATTGATTTCGGTGCGGCGGAGAGCGATCGCGCCAATGCTCTCGTCTTCGCGCAGCATCGGTACGGTGAGAATGGTATGGACACGGGAGCGCTGTGCGAGCTCGCGACCGATCGGGAACTCATCACCCTCGGGCCCGAGGAGATCGTGCACATGAACGGGTTTGCAGTCGACAATGGCGCGCCCGGAGGGCAATCGACGGTCGATTGGTTGGCGCCGCCAGGCCATCGGAATAGAACCATGCTGCGCGCCAAAGACGAGTTCATCGCCATCCCGAAGCAGCACCACGGCATCGGCGGCGTCGCAAAGCTCGCATGCACTCTCCACGATGGCCTTCATGACGGGGCCGACGTCGGTCGGCGAAGACGCGATAACCTTCAGGATGTTGGCGCTGCCGGTCTGATAGGTCAGCGCCTCCGCAAGATCCCGTCTCTTTGCTTCCAGCTGTTCAAACAACCTCACATTCTCGATTGCAATCACCGCCTGGTCGGCGAAGGTCTGCACGATCTCAATCTGCCGCTCGGTAAACGGCCCCGACTCAGGCCTTGCCAAACTGAGTACCCCAGTCGTGATCCCCTCCCGGACCAAAGGTACGTTGAGTGTCGCGCGATAGTCGCCAAGTCTTGCAAGATCATGCCGCTTGAACTCCGGGTCATTCAAGAGATCAGGAACATGATCTATTTGGCCACTCAGCGCCGCCCGGCCGCTCGGCGTGTCGTGGCTAAGGACAAGCGGTTGGCTCCTGCGCAGAGCGATCCATTCGGCAGAATTGTTGTGCGCGGCCTCCAGGTGCAGCAGACCATCGCGAATGAGATAAATCGCCGCCCTCGGGTTGCCGCACAGCCGCGCCGCCGAGCTAACGAGCGTCTCGAGAACATTTGGCAGGTCAAATGTCGAGCGGCTGATCACCTTCAGGACATCCGCGGTCGCAGTCTGTTGTTGGAGCGATTCGCTTAGGTCATCAGTGCGCTGCCGAAGTTCGTCGAACAGGCGGACATTCTCGATCGCAATCACCGCCTGGTCGGCAAAGGTTGTGACCAATTCGATCTGCTTTTCCGTGAACGGCTCAACGCGCTGACGCGCCAGCACGATGGTCCCGATTGGCTCGCCTTCTCGCAGAAGAGGTACGCAAAGAGCGGTGTGCTGACCGGCCAGCGTCGTGGACTCCCGCAACGTATATTCTGGATCGGTCGACACATCGTCGATCTGAATAGGACGTCTTTCGAGCACGGCACGGCCGGTGATGGTGCCTCGATCCGGCGTGATCGGGTGGCCTTTCAGGAATTCGATATATTCGTCGGTGTAACCAACCGCCGCGCCAGCACGATATACGTTCCCCTGCCGTCGCATGATAAAGGCCATCTCGGTATCACAAAGGCGCGCTACCGTGCGCACTAACGTGTCCAACACGGGCTGAAGATCAAATGTCGAGCGGCTGATAGTCTTGAGGACCTCTCCGATTGCGGTCTGCTGCTGCAGGGATTCGGTCAGGTCCCTCGTGCGCTGCTGAACCTGGTTGAACAGCCGGGCATTTTCGATAGCGATCACTGCCTGGTCGGCGAATGTCTGCAACAGCCGTACGTGATGCTCGACAAAGTGACCGGTCTCCTTGCGCGTCACGCTTATCATGCCAATGACGGCCCCGCTGCTCACCAGCGGAACGAACATCATACTGCGAAAGCCGCGCGCGCGAGCGATGTACTTGATCTCGTTTGTCAGGGTTTCGACGTCGGGCGTCTGCACGGTTTTGCCTGCCTGCGCCATCGCGAAGGTCTCAAAATCCGCGATCGGCCGGGGGAAAGACTTCTTTAAGATGTCGTCAGCTGCCGGATTGGTCGGTGTGAACGCCGCGAGATGTCCAATGCCGTCAATGAACCGAAAGACAGCGGTTGAGAACCCGCCGAGCAGGGCGTTAGCTCTTATCGCTATCGCCTCAAACACGGGCTGCACGTCAGAGGGCGAGCTCGCGATCACCTTCAGGATATCGGCGGTTGCCGTCTGCCGCTCCAGCGCTTCGCGCGTCTCGGTTAGAAGACGAGCATTTTCGACGGCAACCGCCGCCTGCGTGGCGAAACTCTCTAATAAAGAGATCTCTTTCTCACCAAAGGGCTTAATCTCGCGTCGGCCGCAGACGATCATTCCGAGCAGCGCCTCGTCTCGACGTAGCGGCACAAATAGCGCGGTACGAATCCCAGCGAGTTCGACCGCGCTTTGCATGACCGGATGATCAATCTCGGAGCAGTCCAATAGGTGCACTAGGCGGTCGCCGGCGAGAAAGGCCCTACCGACCGGATGGTCCGCGCCCTGAAAACCCCGCCGCAACAGCTCGGCGAATTGTTCTGGCAAATTATGCACAGCGACAGCGCGGAACCGTTCGCCGTCGTAGACCTGTAAGCTACCATAAGCGACACCGCACAGCTGATGTGCCTTAGCCAAAATCGCGTCGAATACCGGCGCGAGATCGCCCGGCGCTGAATTGATGACCTGCAGCACCTCGGCGGTTGCAGTTTGCCGCTCCAATGTTTCTTTGCTCTCGTTGAACAGGCGGGCGTTTTCAATTGCAATGACTGCCTGATCGGCGAATGTCTGCTGGAGCGCGAGCTCTTCGTGACTGAAGGGCAGCAGCCGGTCGCGATAAATGACAAGGACCCCGATTGCATGGCCATTTTGTCGCAAGGGCGTCCCACAGATTGTGCGCGCACCAGCCGCGCGCGCGTGCGGGATGCCAACAAAATCGGCCACAGTCGTATCGGGATGATCGAGATCGGCAATGTGAATCTGGCGGTTCTCGCCGATAACCGCGCCCGGCAGATTCCGTCCTCCGATCTGGATATTGTCTAGCGGGACCGCTGAGCGGACCTGTTGCGCACTTGCGCCGAACCGATATCCTTTGCCCCATCCACCATTTTCGGCGAGTTGGATTTGAACGCTGAAGGCCTCGAACAGGCGAGCACTCGTGTGGGCAATCTTTTGCAGGGCCCTGTCGGCATTGCCGGGCGAACTGGCGATGGTCCTGAGAATTTCCGCGGTTGCGTCCTGGCGATTCTGCGCTGCACGCAGCTCGGCCGAGAGCCGGGCGTTCTCTTGCTGTAAATCCGGCACCACGTCCTGAGAAAGCGCGGCCATCTACAACATCCATATCGCCCGAAGGTTCGCCACCAGCAGGCCAAAAGCACGCGAAACGTAGCCTCGATTATCGCATTCTCATAGCCATCCAGCCAGTCCTATCGTTGTTTGACTTTCAGCAGGCTACCGGTTTGAGGTTGCCGCCCAGTCGCGAGAAATAGGCTTCGAGAGGGCAATGCTCGCTGTGGAGCGTCATTGCTAAACGGTCACGCTGACCGACTCACCATGTTGGAACGCGCCCAGATAGTCGCCCTGGACGATGGAACGGGCGTCGGCGCTTGCTTGTTCGAATGTCCCATTGCATGACCGAACGGCTATCACACAAAATCTGGCACGCGGTTCCAACAAACGCGCCCACTTCTCGGACGGCGCAGGCATATCGTTGCCGTCTCGAAGTGACATGAAGGCGATTGCCAGGTCCGCGCAGGCGTCACGGTAGCGCCGCGGCGTCCCCCAAAACGCACGTTTGTCGCGCGGTCGAACTCTAGCGCAACTTCGACCATGGATGGCGCACTGTCGATGCGGCAACCCTACGCCCAAGTTCCGTCAAGTCACGGGTTCGCTGTCCTTCGCCGCGGCCGATAGGTTGCCGCCGGCTCTGCGCGCTCAGGGACTCTGCGCAATGCGAGCGGCGCGCGTTCTGACGTGGGAGGCCCAGAAGTCGCGCTCCCATCACGGCCCAGATCACAATTGCGATCGCCACGGTGCACGGAACGGTGGCCGCGATGGGATTCTTGCGTGCCCCAACTATGGCCTACGCGAAATCTCGAACTTCCGCATTTCTTGAATGCGGGCGAGGGAGAAATCGCGATAAAGATATTCGGTGAGGGATGTTGAACGCCTTCTGTTTCGGCGTTGCTTCGTGGATCCCCCGAAATGGTTTCGTCGCTTCGCGCCATGCGAGACCGCATCGATATCGACCACACGCACAGCCGCGCAATTGTCCGCGAGATCGGCGAAAGGCTGCAAGCGTCCCTAGGCGACGGCGGAGAGCTGCCGGACAGCCTCAAACGTCAGATCGATCTGCTTCGTGAATTGGACGAAGAGGCCCCATCGTCAATTCCCGTTCTCCCGGGGGAAGAGAGTAGCCAAGCCAAGGGAGCGCGGACGTCATCCTCTACCCGCGCAGTGGACCACCCAATGCTGGTCACACCGTTGAAAGATATGCATCCGACGGATGGCGCGAACGGAGGCTGCGGGGGTGACCTCCTCGAACGAGGCCAGGACAAATGGGCGCCGTGGACTCTCTAGTACACGTGAACGAACACTGGCTGAGCTACTCGATTGCGGGGGGGCCGGTTTCGGACCATCATCCGCGCCCGCGAGGTGGCGTCATGAGCAGGTCCTGTCGGGTACTGATCGTCGAAGACGAGTATTTCCTCGCAGCCGATCTGGAAGTGGCGTTCCGGTCGCAAGGCGCGGAGATCGTCGGTCCGATCTGCGAATTGTCGCAAGCGCTGGCGCAGGTCGAGGGAGACGGTTTCGACGTGGCCGTAATCGACATCAACGTGCACGGCCAATCTGCATATCCGATCGCCGACAAGCTCATGGAGCAACGCATTCCGTTCGTTTTCGCCACCGGCTTTAGCCAAGAGGCTTCCTCGCCGTGGAAGTGAAACGATTTGAAAAACTGTACGATGCGCCCGCCATCGCGAAACACATCATCGGACTGTACCGGCAATGGCAAAGCTCGCGCGACAAACGGGAACGCAGGTCGGATCCGAACAGAAATCCGAAGCGTTAGTATCGAGATCGTGCCTGCGGGACAACTCCTTCGGGAGCCCCGCCTGCTCGTTCCGGGCGGTTTGGCACGGGTCAGGGCTTCGCAATGTCCCACGTGTTCCGCAGCGCTATGCGCAACGCTGGTCGACACGAAGCGGGCGGTTCGTCACGGCGCCGGGTCTGTCAGGCCGACGCGACGAAATCCTTTAAAGAAGAGCGGGCCCGGCGCCTTGACCCAGCTCAAACGGGGCGACTCACCGACGGTGAGGACCTAAGTAATCAACCGGAATTTCTCCCCCTCGGCGACAAGCGCATGTTTGAGGCATCGAGCGACAGACCCTCTTCAAGTGTCCGCGGACCGGCATAACCGTCCAGCACCTGCTGGTCGGGACGGAGTCGGAAGGGACCCACGTGCTTGTGCGCTGCCAGGCCTGCATGGGCTCTCACGTGTTGGACGGTAAGACCGGCCGGCTGCTCGGAGACGGAGGCGGCCGAGACCGCCTGATGCTGGTGTCCCGCCGTTCCTGAGCGACGACGGACAAATCGGTCGCGGTCACCTGGATCTCGGCCGTCGCGAGCTTTTGCGCGCTCACTCGCGGCTGCCGCTGATGGCCTGGTCGATGGTCGGCGACGGGTCGACCGGGCCGCCACCGGCCCCCATACGCTCGTTCCATGACGCGCAGGGCAGCTTGTCGGCTCGGCGAAGGAGCGCCTCGCCCTTCGCGCGCGCATCGGCCCACTGCGCTGCGAGAATCGTGGTCCTCGCTCGCGCGCGGCCGAGTTCTTAGCGCGTTCCGGTCTCCGCCGGACAATGGCGCCTGGTGATGCTTCGGTGACATGACAGCATCCAGTTCCGCAGCGCCGGCGACGCAGGGCCAGCAGCCGTCTTCCGATGCGTAAACGTGTTCTCCAAAAGACCCTGTCCAACCGTCTTCCACATCGCCTCGGGTCCGTAGAAGCGGACCGCGTCGACCTTCCGGATTTCGGCGATTCGCAGCGTGGGCACCCCACCCGTAGGAGGATGGATAGTCCAGCTGCTGCGCGCCGACGGACGCCCCGCGGCGCGGTTCGGCTCCGTCGGCGCGGGGCTGGTCCAGAAGGGGCTTCCAGTATTCCGGCGGCAGAGCCGCATCGGAGCCAGTCCAGGACTCGTCCTAACCGCTTCTTACGGCCGCATTGGCCGAGCGATGACCGTTTCCCGCCTTCATCGTCGAACAGGTGTGCGTAAATCGGCGTGGTGAACGGGAGATGATCGAAACCTGAGCGCGGGAGAGTCCTCCTCGGAACTCCTCGACCAAGCTGTCGGCAAGGTCTGGTCCACGCAACCGCGGCAGAGCGGTGTTGCCCCGATCGGTTCTTGGGAGACGATGCCGCCCTTTGCAGCAGATTATTTCTCTTCCCGCGCTGAATCGTTCCGACCTCTTGTTCATCAAAACCGAGATAGCCATGCTTCTCCAGAGATTGTGGTTCAGCACGCGGACGCACGTGGCCTCGTTGATGGCGTGATCTGGCCGAAGACCGGCTTCGCCTCGATCGTCCGAGCCGCAACGCCGTTGATGCGACTTTCTTCCCCTGGGCTTCGCCCATTCCTCGCGAGACAAGAAAGTCGCTCCAACGGCGTCCTCCGCTGCGCTCCGGCCCGAGCGGGTGCGTCGCCGATCGTCTTCGGCGTTCAGATCGCCATCGAGGCCGCGGTGGTCGCGGGCTCGAAACACAACGGGAGAAGTGACATGGCTAACATCGGTTCTTTCAAGAAGGTCGGCAACGATTTCCAGGGCGAGATCATCACCCTGAGCCTGCAAACCAAGGGCGTCCGCATCGTCGCCGAGACCAACCGGACCAACGACAACGCTCCCAGCCACCGTATCTATGTGGGCCGGGCGGAGATCGGGGCAGCCTGGTCGAAGCGTTCCGAGGAGGGCCGCGACTATCTCTCGCTCAAGCTCGATGATCCTTCCTTCAACGCTTCGATCTACGCGAACCTGTTCGATGACGAGGGCGGTGAAGGCTACACCCTCCTGTGGGCGCGGCCGCGCAAGAACGGCGAGTAAGATCGCACTGCCAAGCCTCGTCCGGTCCGCCGGGCGGGGCGCTTCGCGGTCGGCCTGAAGGGGCTTACGATTTGCTAAGCCGCGCAGCCTTTTTGAGCAGGTCCCCCGGTTCGACCCCCAATGCTTCAGCAATTTGTCCGAGCACGGTGACGCTTGCTGATACATCGCCGCGCTCGATGGCGCCGACGTAACGGGCGCTTAAACCCGCGCGCTCGGCCAGCTCCTCCTGCGTCATTTGTAGATCGTGGCGTTTCCGACGCAGATTCACAGCCATGATCTCTTTGAGATCCATGGCGATATGGGAACTGAGCCGGAACGATCGTTCTAGGAACGATCGTTCCTATTCGTGTCTGAACATGCTATCGAGTGTGGCGGCGCTACGTGCGCGACCGAACTTGGCCGCCGATCTACCGAACGAATATTCAGGATTCAAACGGGAAGCGGAGGTCTGGATTGCGACCAACCCATGGCGTAGCTTATAGGCGTTCTAAAAGCGGGTATGATGCAGAAGCCATCCCTAGATCCAGACGTAGCTGACAGTGCGCCGAACGAGCCGCTGCTGACTGCCTATGACGAACAGCATGTCGTTACGTACATGCGCCTCCTGCAGGCGGAGGGCGAGGGGGCGGACTGGCGCGAAGTGACTCGAGTGGTCTTGCATATGGACCCAGAGCGAGAGCCGAACCGTGCGCGGAGCGCATATCAGAGTCATCTTGCGCGCGCCAAATGGGTGACTGAGCAGGGCCGCCTATTACGTGGCACCGGCTCCAAATAGAAGAAAATCGCCGGCAGACGATTTGCAGCCAGAACTATTTTCTTTGACTGACGGGTGGTCATTCCGGGGCACCACGTGGTGCCAAACTAGGGGCTTCCTACAACCGTGTCGTTCATACCTATTGCGCCCCAATCCTTGTTAGCTACGTGCAATGGGGCGGAAGCAATGCCTGATTTCGACTGGCGGTCGCCGGATTCCTACAAGAGCCTACAAGACGCCGAGATCACCGACATCGCCTGGGAATGTCTTCGTCGTAACGCGGACTATCGACGCGAGTACGAAGCGATGATCGCAAGCAGCCCCGATGGAGCGGTGAACGAGGAATTCAGGAGGAAATGGGGTATCTGCTTTCGCCCATGACCCGCAGAGGTCCTTCGACGAGCAGACGATCTTTTGGGCGCCTGAGGTTCTAGCGGCGGTCGTTCCGGTCAAGGTTGCCTCGACGGCCGATCTCGTGTCGGCGTCTCAGCCACTGCTTGACCTTACAGCAGGCGAGGTGCGCCGCGCTGTCGACGGCTGGCATGCCGTGCTGCGCATGGGTGCAGTGGATCACCGCGTCTGGTCCAAGGACCCGCCGGCGCTCGGCGCGTCATACGCAGCCGAACTGCCGTTTGATGGCGATTTCGATGCGCGCGCGTATGCAGCCCGCCGGCTGTGGCGCGCGATGAATGGACGCGTGCCAGGTCCGGCATTTCACACGCTATCCAAACAGCGGCGCGAGCGCTTGAGGGGTGCGATCCGTGCGCTCGACGCGCACGGCGCGGGCGCAAGCTATCGCGTCATCGCCGAAGTACTGTTCGGCAAGAAGTACATCCCCGATCGTGCCTGGAAGACGCATGATCTGCGCAATCGAACAATCCGCTTGGTGCAAGGCGGCCTCGCGTTGATGCGCGGTGGCTACCGCAAACTCCTGCGGCCCGGGCGCAAGGACGAGTAGCGCAGTCCCCAAGGGGTGCCGAAAATCGTCCCCCTCCATATTCGGCATCCCCCTCCGAGATCTTGCTCCTCCATGATGACCGCACACACGTCGGCCTAGCCAAGCGTAGTGCGCTATCCTCCTGGAGTTCTCAAATGCCCGATCCGATGGCCGGTCTTCCCCCGCGATTCCTGCGTACACCTGAGGCCGCGCGCTATCTTGGCCTGTCCGGCCGCACGCTCGAGAAACACCGCACGTACGGTACTGGACCGACGTATCGGAAGATTGGCGGACGTGTTGTCTACGCGATCGATGACCTGAAAGCATGGGCCGACCGGGGCGCCAAGACATCGACGTCCGATCCCGGCAAGGGAACGGTGCTGCCGGCGAAGACGCATCCTGCGCTGCGCCCGTATGCGGGCCAGGAACGCCGCTGATTGCCGCGTGAGAGCAGTGATCATGCGGCGCAGACACCATTCCGAGCCCGACCAGCTTGAGCTCTTTCGGGCGCTCCCTGGTGATCTTGCGCCCCACAACGCTCAGGATCTGATGGCATATCCCTTCTTTTCCCTCGCGGAGACCAAGCGGATCGTGCCGATCGATTTCCGTGCCGGTGCGATCGCAAATCGGGTCGAGGCGGTGCCGGAACACGGCATGGCGACCATCTGGGATGCAGACGTTCTGATCTGGGCCGCTTCCCAGATCGTCGAAGCTCGTGACGCAGGCTTGAAGACGTCGCGCGTGGTGGCTGCAACACCATACGAGATTCTGACGTTGGTCGGCCGCGGCACCAGCGCACGCGACTATGATCGCCTGAAGGCTGGTCTCATGACTTCCATCCGGCAGCCGACCGAGCGGCGACAGCATCGCTTCTCCTGGATCAACGAGTGGAAGGAGACGGCCGATGCAAATGGACGTCCATTTGGGATCGAGCTGATCCTGCCCGATTGGTTCTACGCCGGCGTCATCGATGACGCGCTCGTGCTGACGATCGACCGCGCCTATTTCGATCTGACGGGTGGACTCGAGCGCTGGCTTTATCGTCTTGTGCGCAGGCACGGCGGCCACCAGGATGGCGGCTGGAGCTTTGACCTTGTGCATCTCCATGCTAAGTCCGGCATCCTCTCGCCGCTCAAGCACTTTGCTTACGACATACGCCAGATCGTCCAGCGCCAGACATTGCCCGGCTATCAGCTCGTGCTCACGCGCGACCCGAACGGCATCGATCGGCTGAACTTCACGCCAACGCCTGTTGCTCCCTTAACGGGACGCCTGCATCGGCGCGGTCTCATTCCAAATCCGGAGGACAACCTGTGAATCAGCTCGTGCTATCGGGGACCGCAACCCTCGTGCTATCGAGGACCCGATCCTCGTGCTATCGGGGACCGGAATCGAGCTTAAGGGCTTGTTTCTCCGCGCTTTCCAGCTGCTCTAACTTTACTAACCAGAAATCCTTCGGATTTCTTCTCACGGACCAGGCCGGAAGCCCGGTTGGCGGCGCTCGGCAACGGCAGTCCGATAGGCCAGCCTGCCTTTGCAGGCGATACATACACTCGACCGAGCCCCAAGCTCACGGCTGTCAGCTCCAGCGTCGGCGGGCCGCCGCATGAGCGATCTTACGGAAGTAGAAGTGCTGTGGCTCGAGAAGCGCATCGAAAACCGCATTCGGTTCGGTCGCATCGTCAAGGAACGGAAGCTTGATCTCCATCGGCGTGTCCTGTCATTCGCGCCAGGCAGCATCTTTGCCTTCGTCCGGTGGACCTCCAACGACTTTGGCACGATCATTTCGCGGATCGACATCCTGCGCGCGGTCGCGCCGGGACAGCGCTGCTCGACCGTGCCTTATGTGAAGCCAGGCGGCGAGATTTTGCTGCGCCTGTCCGGCTGGCCGAAAGTCGAGCGCGTGCTGCAGATGGTCGATGCCGTTGAGGCGCTTAGCATCGATCCCGCTGATGTTGCGCCTGATCATTGGCATCACGTTCATAACCGTCTGTCCGTCAACGAATGCCCGCGTTCGTATACGAAAGCCCGCCATCAGGCTTGGCTTCACCGGCAGAGGGTCATACGATGACAGGCCGCTCAATGATGCTGGCCGTGACGATTGGGTTCGCTGCTGCGCTCATCGCGACCATCGTTCTGGAGCCGCTTCCGCTTTACATCTGGAACGCATCCGCGAGCGTGCCGATCGGTCTCTACCGCCTCAGACCGGTGGACCAATTGCAGGTCACTGAATTGGTCGCCGTGCAGCCGCCGGAGCCGCTCGCGACCTTCCTCGACCTTAACGGCTATTTGCCCATTGGCGTCCCCATGCTGAAGCGGGTCCTTGCGCTGCCGGGGCAGACGGTCTGCAGAAGCGGGCTCACAGTTTCGGTCGACGACATTGCAATGGGCGAGGCACGCGACCGCGACGGACGCGGCCGGCCGCTGCCGAAATGGCAGGGCTGCCGCGTCGTTGGCGACGGCGAGCTGTTTCTGATGAACTGGCAGTCCGACGACTCCCTGGATGGCCGATATTTTGGATTCTTGCCTGCGTCGGCGGTGATCGGCCGCGCGCTGCCGGTGTCGACGTGGGAGGAGTGATCGTGCGTGTTCCACGCTCCTACCCCATCATTCCGCTGTTCGATCGATCGCGCGGCCATTCCTCCGTCCCGACCAACGGTAGCAGGGCCGACGCACGCCGCGGCAGTCCAGGGCAGCCGCATGGCCGGCGCGAAGCGGCTTTACCCTGGACGGGCGCGAGCGCGACGGCATGCTTGGTTCGGTCGAGCGTGCGTGCTTGGGCTGTCGTGTCGCTGCTGCTTGTTTTCGCTGCGTCGGACAGTGCTGCACTAGCCGAGAGTGGATCGGCGTCGGTTCAAGCGGTTGCTCGGGTAAGTAACCCGTTTTCTGCTTTCGTCGACGAAGCCTCGAAGCGTTTTGCAATTCCGGTGAACTGGATCGGTTCGGTCATTAACGTCGAAAGCGCTGGAGACGTGCACGCCAAGTCGCCCAAAGGCGCAATGGGGCTGATGCAGATTATGCCGGCGACCTGGGCGGAACTTCGCGAGCGCTACAATCTCGGGAGCGACCCCTACGACCCGCACGACAACATTCTGGCCGGCACGGCTTACTTGCGCGAACTGCTCGACCGGTATGGCTCACCTGGCGTGTTTGCCGCGTACAACGCGGGACCATCTCGCTATGAAGGGCATCTCGCAGGCGGCTCCTTGCCAGACGGGACGCGAGCATACGTCGCAAAGCTTGCAAATCTGCTTGCCATCGAACTGCCTCCGAGGTGGACGTCCAGCGGGCAGTCGTCACCAGCTGCGGCGCTATTCGTCAGGCGATCCGATCTCATGAAAACGCGCGATCGGTTGCTGGCTCTCATGCCTTCGCGCGGTGTCACGGCTGCAATCTCGGCGCCCGATGTTTCGCCCATGGTTCCACGGTCTCTTGGCGTGTTCGCCCCTCGATCGGATTCGGAGCATCGCAATGACCAAGCGTGCGGGTTCGCAAGCTGACGGCGTATGGGCGATGCCTTCGGCCTGCGCTCTACTCGTCGCTTCGCTCCTCACCGAGCCACCCTTCGGGTGTCTCGGCCCTTCGGGTAACGATCGCTATCGCAAGCGCTCGGCAGCAGTGGGGGCTTCGCGAGTTGGCTGCGGGGTCGCGACGGTTCTTTCGGGAACCGGCGACCGGGAGACCACGATAGCAGGGCTCTTCAAATCGGGCTTCGAGATACCGGTGCACGGGGATAAGACGGCCGTGGCCGAATCCGGAGCCTGGTGCAACGACTTGGAAGGTCGTTGCCACAAAGGAGAGCTCCGATGAAACTGTACGTTGGATTGGACGTCGGCCTTGAAGAAACCAGCGTTTGCATCGTCGATAGCGAGGGTCTCACGGTCCGCGAGATTAAGGTCAGCACGGAGCCAGAGGCGATCCGCTGCGCTGTAGAGGGCTACGCGGATCGCCTCGATAGAGTAGGGGTCGAGGCGTCATCGCTAGGCATCTGGCTGTATCGCGAATTACAGCCAGTCGGGCTTCCAATCATTGTCGTGGAGGCGCGCCACATGCGCGTTTCGCTGTCGACAATGCGCAACAAAACCGACCGAAACGATGCGCGCGGCATCGCGCAGATGATGCGGTTGGGCTGGTACCGCGCCGTGCATGTCAAGAATATCGACATGCAAAAAATGCGCACATTGCTGACCAACCGGAAGCTGCTTAAGCGCAAATTGGTCGACCTCGAGAACCATGTTCGGGGCGCGCTGCGGGCCTATGGATTGCTCGTCGGAGCAGTCGCTCGAGGCGCCTTTGAGGCCCGCATCCGCGAGCTGATCGAGCACAGCGACCCGATTTTTGTGATGTCGATCCAGGTCATGCTGGACGTGCGCCGCGCGCTCCTCGAGGGCTACGATCGGCTGCATCGCGTACTCCTGCAGGTGGTCCAGCATGATCCCGTTTGCCGGCGTCTCATGACGGTTCCGGGTGTCGGCCCGGTTGTCGCCTTGTCATTCAAGGTTGGCGTTGATGACCCTCATCGCTTTGCCCGATCACGTACGGTGGGCGCCCATTTTGGCTTGACGCCGAAGCGCCATCAGTCTGGCACATCGATCGATTTTGAAGGTCGCATCAGTAAACAAGGCGATATCTCCGTGCGGGAGGCGCTGTGTGAAGCGGCTGCAAGTCTGCTGCTACGGGTCAGAAAATGGTCGGCGTTGCGGGCGTGGGGCCTGCGAATTGCCAAGCGGTCGAGCATGCTGTGTGCGATTGCCGCGGTCGCGCGAAAGCTCGCGGGCATTCTCCACCGGATGTGGGTCAGTGAGACCGATTTCCACGTCGGATTCGGTGCCAAGGTCACGCAACGGCTGCGCCTAAAGCCGGCGCAGCAATAGCTACGTAGACGAGCGTAGGAAGGCGCTGGGATTACTCCCAGCATGCTGAGGAGGGAACGAAATTAGAGATCCGCGCGCGCGGTGAGCGTCCCCTGGCGGGGCCGCGAAACGGGGAATGTCCGCTATCTCTTGCCTGCTGCCGTCCTTCGGGAACGAGAGCGCCAGACTGCTTGGACAGCCCTGTTTACGAACCTGATGAAGAGCATGCGACGGCCGAAGTGCTGAACGCGAAGGAACGCATGGACCCCGCCTGGTGAATGCTGATCGCAAGCGTTGCGGTGACGCGTGCGCGCCGTCGATGCAGGGAGTCTGTCATGGCTGAAGTGCGAAGAGTCGAAGAAAAGCGTAGGAATGAGTTGACTTTGCCCGCCCGATTAGGAAGGCCGCCCGTAATCGGTCTGCGCCGGGTCTTGCGGCGGCCGAGCAAGTGGTCTGCGCGATGAATAACCCGCACACTACGCCGCCTCAGCAACGCGGGAGGCGTGTGATGGAATTCTTCTGTGGCCTGGATGTCGGCATGGACGAGACGGCGATCTGCGTGGTGGACGACAAAGGCCAGGTGGCCTTGGAGGTTACCGTGGTAACCGACCCAGAGACCATCAAGGCGGCGCTCACGCCGTATCTCGGCCGCTTGCGCCGGGTCGGCCACGAGGCGGGGTCGCTGTCGCCCTGGCTGCACCCGGAATTGCTTCGCCTTGGTGTACCCGCGGTCTGCCTGGAAACCTTCCACGTCCGCGCCGCGCTGAAGGCGCAGCGCAACAAGACCGACCGGACCGACGCGCTCGGCCTGGCGCATTTGATGCGCACCGGTTGGTTCAGAAGAGCGCATATCAAGAGCGAAGCCTGCTACCGGCTGCGGCTGCTGTTGACGCACCGGCGCAATCTGAAGCGCAAGTTTCTGGATCTGGAAAACGCGATTCGGCACTCGCTGAAGGTGTTTGGCATTCGCCTCAGCCATGTTGGCCGCGGCGGCTTCGCGCAAGCGGTGCGCGAGGCGGTAGCGGGTGATGCGCTGGTAGCCGAGCTGATCGATGCCATGCTGAACGCGCGCGCGGCGCTGTGGAAGGAGTACTGCCGGCTGCACGATCTCGTGGTCAAGCTGGTGGCGAGCCATGAACTGTGCCGGCGCTTCATGCAGATCCCCGGCGTCGGCCCGGTGGCCGCGCTGAGCTTCATGACGGCGATCGACGACCCCGCGCGCTTCAAGCGGTCGCGTGATGTGGCGGCGTATTTTGGCTTGACGTCGCGGCGTTGGCAGTCCGGCACGTCGATCGACGTGCAGGGGCGGATCAGCAAGGCCGGCGATGGCGACGTGCGGCGGGCGCTTTATGAGGCGGCCAGTGCGTTGCTGACCCGCTTCAAGCGCAAGGACAAGGTCAAGACCTGGGGGCTGGCGATCGCCAAGCGCACCAGCCACCGCAAGGCGACCGTTGCGGTGGCACGCAAGCTTGCGGTGATCATGCATGCGATGTGGGTCGATGGCACGTTTTATTGTGGCGATCCGGGCGCATCGAGGGCGGACGTGCGCGCCCGTGCCGCCGCCAAGGACCGCAAGCTGCTCGGAGCCCATGCATGACCAGCCCGAGCCAGTTGCAGATCAATGACCCGATGACCGCAAGGCTTTGAACACGGAGCTCCGCCACAAGCGGAAGAGACCTGGTGCAGATCAACGACGACGGAACGCACGCTATCTTGCCTGTGGCCACGCACGTGACGTGCAATGTGGACCACGCCGGACTGCCTGTGATGTGGCTCCGTCATGCCGATGGAAAGATGCGCCGCGACGGCGTCCGCGCTGCCTTGCTGCAGCGAGATTATACCGTCGCTGAGCGCGGAAGAGTGCACGGCGCACCGGGACTCGCTTTTGTGGTGGCGCAGCGCGTTCAAGCGTGGCGCAGAGGGCCTTGTCGCAAGCGAGAAAGGAAGCGAAAATGGCTGAGAGCAAGCAGACGACACGCCCGATTAAGAGGGCGAGATAAAAGGGGCTCGCCGGTCGAACCGCAAGCCATTGGCATGGCTTGGGTTCTGGCGTGCCGGTCGGTCGGGGCGCGTGCCGCGCCCTGCATTTTGGCGAATGCAATCAAAGGTCTTTTCGGCACCGTGCGTGCTTTTAATGCCTGGGAGGCCCTTCCGTGAGCGTGCGCGACAGCGACTTGCGTGTTCGGCCTGGGCGCATCCGCAGTACCCGCGCGCCGAAGCAAAAGAGCTTCATCAACCAGGTTCTGCGGGCGGCGAAGAAAGCAGGACACACCTCGGGGCAGGCCGCACCTAGGAGGCGTTCGGCGGCCTACGGGCGCTCGACGTTTGGCCGCGGGCGCATCGCCTTTAGCCGCGCCAGATTGTTCAGCCCGACCCGGCGCGTCGTGGTGAAGGCGCGCGTGGTGCGACACAAAGGGCGAGCCTTCCGTTCGGCGCCACTGACCACTCATCTTTCATATCTGAAGCGTGACGGCGTGACCCGGAATGGTGAGCGGGCCGAGATGTTCGATGCCGGCAGCGATCGCGCCGATAGCCCGGCTTTCGCAGAAAGCTGCAAGGACGATCGGCATCATTTCCGGTTTATCGTCTCGCCCGAGGATGCCGGCGAGATGACCGACCTCAGGGCTTTCACCCGCGACCTCGCCAAGCAGATGGAGACTGATCTCGGTACGCGCCTTGATTGGGTCGCCGTTGATCACTGGAACACCGACAACCCACACGTCCACCTTCTCGTTCGGGGAGTGGATGAGGACGGGGCGGATCTCGTGATCTCCCGCGACTACATCAGCCAGGGCCTGCGCTCACGCGCCGAGGAACTGGTGGCCATTGAACTCGGTCCAAAGCCGGAGCACGAGATCCGCAATTCGCTTGAGAGGGAAGTCTCGGCGGAACGATGGACGCGGCTCGATCGGGAGATCCGGCTGGCGGCAGACGAGACCGGCTCTATCGATCTACGCCCGGAGAATCCCGGCAAGTCCGATCCGGAGATCAGGCGCCTGATGGTCGGTCGCCTTCAACACCTGGAGAAGATGGGCGTTGCGGCCTCCGCCGCGCCGGGAGAGTGGATGGTCGGGCTCGAGGCCGAGCGCAGCTTGCGCGACCTCGGCATGCGCGGCGACATCATCAAGACCATGCACCGCGCCTTTAGCGAGCGTGGGGAAGCGCGCGGCGTTGCTGACTTCATCATCGAGGGCGGACAACCGGCGTCTCAGATCGTTGGACGGCTGGTTGATCGTGGCTTGCATGACGAACTGACCGGCGAGGCCTACGCCCTGATCGACGGGACAGACGGGCGCGCGCACCACGTTCGCTTCCGAGGGCCCGAGGCTTTCGACCAAGCTCCGCCAATCGGCGGAATCGTCGAAGTCCGACGCTTCGGTCAGATCGGCGATTCGCGCCCGACCTTCGTGCTCGCGATCCGCTCCGATCTGGATCTTAGTGAACAGGTCACGGCAAAGGGAGCCACCTGGCTCGACCACAGGCTGGTCGACCGCGATCCCTTGCCCCTCGCGATGGGCGGCTTCGGCCGCGAGACCCGCGATGCCATGGAAGCCCGTACCGAGCATCTGATCCAGGAGCGGCTGGCGCGGCGCCAGGGCCAGCGCATCATCCTGCAGCGCGATCTCCTGAACACGCTGCGCCGGCGCGAGCTGGACGAGGTGGCAGCAAGGGTCTCGGCCGACACCCGCCTTCCTTACCTGAAGCCTGGCTCCGGGGAGCACGTGGCAGGCACGTATCGCCAGCGGCTGACACTCAGTTCCGGACGCTTCGCCATGATCGATAATGGGCTCGGCTTCCAGCTCGTGCCCTGGTCGCGCGAACTCGAAAGGAAAGTCGGCCAACACGTCGCCGGCGTCGTGAAGGACAACGGTGGTATCGAATGGGGCTTTGGTCGGAGGCGCGACCTGGGCCTCTAGCAGTATCTCAAATTCAGTTGCGGAAGGGTGTTCGGGATGTCCGGAACCAAAATCCTCTGGGGACAGGTAATCGTTGTCGGCCTAATCGTTTCGCTGGCCATCTGGGGAGCAACCGAGTGGACGGCTTGGAGACTTGCCTGGCAACCGGAGCTTGGGCGGCCCTGGTTCGAACTGTCGGGCTTCAAGATCTATTACCCACCGATCTTCTTCTGGTGGTGGTTCGTCTACGACGCCTATGCGCCGCAGGTCTTTGTCGAGGGCGCGTTCATCGCGGCATCCGGGACGTTCATTTCGATCGCGGTGGCGATCGGCATGTCGGTCTGGCGAGCGCGCGAGGCCAAGAACGTCGAGACCTATGGCTCGGCGCGCTGGGCTGGGTTGGAGGAGGTTCGAGCGGCCGGACTTCTCGGCCCGGATGGCGTGGTGCTGGGCAAGCTCGACCGCGACTACCTCCGCCATGACGGGCCGGAGCACGTCTTGTGTTTTGCACCGACCCGGTCCGGCAAGGGTGTCGGTCTCGTCGTTCCCTCGCTGCTCGCCTGGCCCGGCTCGGCCATCGTCCACGACATCAAGGGTGAGAACTGGCAACTGACCGCGGGCTTCCGCTCTCGTCATGGTCGCGTCCTGTTGTTCGATCCCACCAATCCCAAATCATCAGCCTACAACCCGCTGCTGGAGGTCCGGCGCGGGGAATGGGAGGTCCGCGACGTCCAGAACGTCGCCGACGTCCTAGTCGACCCCGAAGGCTCTCTTGATAAGCGGAACCATTGGGAGAAGACCAGTCATTCGCTCCTGGTCGGCGCCATCCTCCACGTCCTCTATGCCGAGGCGGACAAGACCTTGGCCGGCGTGGCGGCCTTTCTGTCCGACCCGAAGCGGCCGATCGAGGCAACGCTAAAGGCGATGATGACCACGGCACACCTTGGCGAGCAGGGGGTCCATCCCGTGGTCGCCTCGACGGCGCGCGAACTCCTGAACAAGTCGGAGAATGAACGCTCTGGCGTCCTGTCGACCGCGATGTCGTTCCTCGGGCTCTACCGCGATCCCGTGGTGGCTCAGGTGACCCGCCGTTGCGACTGGCGGATCGCGGATCTAATCGCAGACAGCCGCTCGACGACGCTTTATCTCGTGGTGCCGCCCTCGGATATCTCAAGGACTAAGCCGCTGATCCGCCTGGTCCTGAACCAGATTGGCCGGCGTCTGACCGAGGACTTGCATGCCCGCGACCGCCGCCATCGCGTTCTGATGATGCTCGACGAGTTTCCCGCACTTGGGCGGCTCGATTTCTTCGAGTCCGCGCTCGCCTTCATGGCGGGGTATGGGATCAAGAGTTTCTTGATCGCGCAGTCGCTCAACCAGATCGAAAAGGCCTACGGGCCCAACAATGCGATCCTGGACAACTGCCACGTCCGCGTCAGCTTCGCGACCAACGACGAGCGCACCGCGAAGCGTGTGTCCGACGCGTTGGGCACGGCGACGGAGATGCGTGCGATGAAAAACTATGCGGGACATCGGTTGAATCCCTGGCTGGGGCACCTGATGGTCTCGCGCCAGGAAACGGCGAGGCCGCTCTTGACGCCTGGCGAAGTCATGCAGCTACCGCCGCTGGACGAGATCGTCATGGTGGCGGGCACGCCGCCGATAAGAGCGAAGAAGGTCCGCTACTACGAGGATCATCGGTTCACCGAGCGGGTTCTGCCGCCGCCCGATCCGGCGAGCGCCGGCCGATCATCGCGAATGGACGGATGGTCAGCGCTCGGAGCGCCGAAGCCAACAGGGGTTCCAACTGACAAAGCCGCGGTGGCCGAGGAAGACACGGCGAACAGCGGACTCCGTCGCGAGCCCGAACTCCCCGATCACGTCGCAATTGTCAAAGAAATAACCGAGCCGACACCCGCAGAGGAATTTGCCGCCGTTCTTGATGATGACGAGGATGCGGTCCGTCAGTCCCGACTCAGACGCCAACAAATGCGCGGTGTCGCCCGTCAGGTCGCCATGGACCCGAATGACGGCATGGAGCTCTGAGGCAATATGCGCGACCGGATGAACGTCTATTTCCCGCCAGAGCTGCTGAAACAGATCGCGGACCTCGCCGACCGCAAGAAGCTTTCCCGGTCTGCGATCGTGGAAGCGGCTGTCGCTTCGTTTCTGTCACCGGATGGAGCGGACAGGCGGGAGGCAGCGTTCGCCAGGCGCCTCGATCGGCTGTCGCGTCAGATGCAGAGGCTGGAGCGTGACGTTGGTTTAACAGCCGAGACCTTGGCGCTGTTCATTCGTTTCTGGCTGACGATCACGCCACCATTGCCGAATGATGCCCAGGCGGCCGCGCAGGCAAAGGGCCGGGAGCGGTTTGACGGATTTGTCGAGGCACTCGGGCGCCGCCTGCAAAAGGGGCAAAGCTTTCTGCGCGAGATTCCGGAAGATATCCGCCGTCAGGAACCGGCCAACGAATCCTGATCGGGCACCCTGGATGCGCCATCGCGCCCGACCTTCTTTTTCTACGCCAGCCTACGACCACAGCAATTTGGCCGAACTGACAAAAAGCTGGACGCGCTATCGGCTCGAAAGAGCTGACAGCGAGAGGGGCCGGCATGCAAATCTCAAAACGATGGCGTGGACTTGCGCGCGTTTTTCTACCTTTCGCTGTCGGATACTATCTTTCGTACCTGTTTCGAACGATCAATGCTTTGATTGCCAATCATCTCAGCTCCGACACCGGGCTTGGGACTGCCGACCTCGGGCTGCTTACGTCAGTCTATTTCCTTGTGTTCGCGGCGGCTCAGATCCCCGTCGGTATGTTGTTGGACCACTTCGGTCCGCGCCGCGTCCAGAGTGTTCTGCTCTTGCTCGCAGCACTTGGAGCCGGACTGTTCGCTGTATCGACGGGTTTCCTGTCGTTTCTGATCGCGCGTGCAATGATCGGGCTTGGCGTGGCCGCGGCGCTGACGGCAGGGCTGAAGTCCATCACCCTTTGGTTCCCCAGGGAACGCGTCGCCTTGCTCAACGGCTACATGGTCATGCTGGGATCGCTAGGAGCGGTGACCGCTACGGCTCCCGTCGAACACCTGCTCGCTTGGATGGGCTGGCGGCAGCTCTTTGAGATCCTGGCAGCCGCTACGGGTGTGACGGCCATTCTCATCTATGTCGTGGTGCCTGAACGACCCATTGTCCCATCAGCGGCGCACGCCACCCTTGGCTCCGTTTTCGGAGATCGGCGCTTTTGGCGAATCGCGCCGTTGTCGGCGACTTGCATTGGATCAGCCTGGTCTCTGCAAGGCTTATGGGCGTCGCCGTGGTTGATAGACGTTGAAGGGTTTGATCGCGCGAGTCTCGTCAGGCAGCTTTTCATAATGTCCATCGTCTTGAGCGGCGGTGCCTGGTTGTTCGGCATGGCGGTGCACTACCTCAAACGAAGAGGAATCGGGGCGGAGACGATACTGGCGACGGTTGCAGTGCTGTTTATCGCTGCCGAGCTGGCCTTGCTCCTGCGAGCGCCCCTGCCATCCATCTTGCCTTGGTCCGTTGTCGCAATTGCCGGAACGGCGACCGTCGTCAGTTTTGCGGTAATAGCGGATTACTTTCCACGGGAAATAGCTGGTCGTGCCAATGGCGCGTTGAACGTCTTGCACTTTGGCTGGGCTTTTCTGGCCCAGTCCGGGACAGGCCTGATCCTGGAGCAATTGGCTGCGAATGATGGCCATAGGTCCGTTCAAGCCTATCAAGTCGCGTTCGGCCTCAACGTGGCGCTGCAGATTTCGGCGTTGGCGTGGTTCGCGTTGCCTTGGCGCCGATCCGGGGCATCATGGATGAGTTCGATCCTCTTCAAGCCGGTTGATGTTTCCTACGCTGTCGAGTCAGTTGGGTTGTATGAGGATTCGGTCATCCTCCTGCCCGCGGATGATGATGTCGAGTGGTGAGTAGCTACTCGCAGCGAACCGATACGATTGTTTAGGCCTCAGAGATCAGTTCTCAGTCTTTCTTTTTCTACTCCAATCTACGATCACTGAAAGCCATTGTTGCACCAAGTCCGTTGGTGCCTTTCTAAATCATCCCCATCTGAGGGCCGTCTGTGGACGCTCTCATTCGTGGGGGCGAACGGTGGCAATCCATTCCATTCAATCGGAAGCTAGTTCGCGCGGTGCACGAATGCTGCGCAGCGCGCTCGGCTCTGCGATTGCCGGCTACCTCGAAGACGAAGCGATCATCGAGGTGATGCTCAACCCGGATGGGCGGCTGTGGATCGACCGGTTGTCGAATGGTCTGATCGACACTGGCGAAACTCTGTCGGCTGCGGATGGCGAGCGCATTGTTCGCCTGGTTGCGCATCACGTAGGTGCCGAGGTGCATGCAGGCGCGCCGCGGGTTTCGGCCGAACTGCCTGGGACCGGAGAGCGCTTCGAGGGTCTCCTGCCTCCGGTCGTCGCGGCACCGGCCTTTGCTATCCGAAAGCCCGCGGTCGCGGTGTTTACGCTCGACGACTACGTCGCGCGGGAGATCATGACCTCGGAGCAGGCCAGGATCCTGAAGAGCGCGGTCGCTGCACGGAAGAACATTCTCGTCGCTGGCGGGACATCGACCGGCAAGACAACATTGACGAATGCGCTCCTGGCCGAGGTGGCAAAGACTGCCGATCGGGTCGTTCTGATCGAAGATACGCGCGAACTTCAGTGCAAAGCGCCCAATCTGGTGGCGCTCCGGACCAAAGACGGCGTGGCCACGCTATCGGACCTCGTCCGGTCCTCGCTGCGGCTGCGTCCTGACCGAATTCCGATCGGCGAAGTTCGCGGTGCCGAGGCGCTCGATCTGCTCAAGGCTTGGGGGACTGGGCATCCAGGCGGCATTGGGACCATTCATGCGGGCACCGCGCTCGGTGCGCTGCGGCGGCTCGAGCAGCTCATCCAGGAAGCCGTTATCACGGTTCCGCGCGCCCTGATCGCCGAAACCATCAACCTCGTTGCTGTGCTCGCGGGCCGCGGCGCTGACCGTCGCCTCGCTGAGCTCGCCTTCGTTTCGGGGCTTGGCGCCGCTGGCGACTACGACCTTTCATCAGCAGGAGACTGACATGCGTCAGCAATTTCGCTTTCTTCGAGGTGCATCGTTGGCCGCCTTCGGCGCGGTGCTTGTGGCAGCCCCGCCGGCATGGGCGGCTGGATCGAACATGCCGTGGGAGCAGCCACTCAATCAGATCCTGCAGTCGGTGGAAGGGCCGGTCGCCAAAATCATCGCGGTCATCATCATCGTCGTGACCGGGCTCACGCTCGCGTTCGGGGACTCGTCAGGTGGTTTCCGCAGGCTGATCCAGATCGTGTTCGGTCTGTCGATCGCGTTTGCCGCTTCGAGCTTCTTCCTGTCGTTCTTCTCCTTCGGCGGCGGCGTGGTGATCTGATGGATGAATCAGTCGCAGGCTTTGTCGTGCCCGTTCACCGCGCGCTCACTGAGCCGATCCTGATGGGCGGCGCGCCGCGGTCGGTTGCGATCGTCAACGGCACGCTTGCGGCAGCCCTTGGGCTCGGACTTCGGCTCTGGGTCGCGGGTCTTGTCCTCTGGTTCATGGGCCACATGGCCGCCGTCTGGGCCGCCAAACGCGATCCCGCCTTTGTCGATGTGGTGCGCCGGCATCTGCGCATTCCCGCACATCTCAATACCTGAGCCCTCTGTCATGATGAACCTTGCCGAATATCGTCATTCCAACGCGCGTCTCGCCGACTTCCTGCCCTGGGCAGCACTCGTCGACGAGGGAATCATCCTGAACAAAGACGGCTCGTTCCAGCGGACGGCAAAGTTCCGGGGGCCTGACCTCGACAGCGCGATGCCGGCCGAACTTGTCGGCCTTGCCGGTCGCCTGAATAACGCCCTGCGCCGTCTGGGATCTGGTTGGGCCGTATTTGTTGAGGCGCAGCGTCATTTTGCTGGGGCCTATCCTCCGAGTACATTTCCGGATGTCGCGTCCGCGCTCGTTGACGCGGAGCGCAGGGCTCAGTTCGAGGAGGCGGGCGCCCATTACGAGTCCAGTTACTTCCTGACCTTCCTCTATCTGCCTCCAGAGGAGGGAGCCGCCAGGGCAGAGCGCCTGCTCTATGAGGGCCGCGATCGGACTGTTGGCGCAGACGCGCGCGAGGTGCTGCGCAGGTTTGTCGATCAAACCAACCGCGTGCTGCAGCTCGTCGAAGGGTTCATGCCCGAATGCGCCTGGCTCGATGATCAGGACACGCTGACCTACCTGCATTCGACGATCTCGACCAAGCGTCACCGCGTTCGCGTGCCCGAGATTCCCATGTACATCGATGCGCTGTTGGCCGACCAGCCGCTGACCGGCGGGCTAGAGCCGATGTTGGGCCCAGCCAATCTTCGGGTCCTGACGATTATCGGCTTTCCGGGCGCGACGACCCCGGGAATCCTGGACGACCTGAATCGCCTGCCATTCTCTTATCGTTGGTCCACCCGGGCGATCATGCTCGACAAGACCGACGCCACCAAGCTGCTGACCAAGATTCGCCGGCAGTGGTTTGCCAAACGAAAGTCTATCGGCGCCATCCTCAAAGAGGTCATGACCAACGAGGCGTCGACGCTGCTCGATACCGACGCTCACAACAAGGCGATCGATGCCGACGCTGCGTTGCAGGAACTAGGCTCGGATCAGATCGGTCAGGCCTTTGTCACGGCGACCATCACCGTCTGGGACCGCGATCCCGATGCGGCCGACGAAAAGCTGCGGCTGGTCGAGAAGGTCATTCAGGGTCGCGATTTCACCTGCATGATCGAGACGGTGAACGCGGTCGAAGCCTGGCTCGGTAGTCTGCCGGGGCACGTCTACGCCAATGTACGGCAGCCCCTGGTTTCGACGCTCAATCTCGCGCACATGATCCCGATGTCGGCCGTGTGGGCGGGCGAGGCGAGGGATCTACATTTCAAGGGGCCGCCGCTCCTTTTCGGCAAGACGGAGGGATCAACGCCGTTCCGGTTCTCACTCCACGTCGGCGACGTCGGTCACACCCTCGTGGTAGGACCGACCGGCTCTGGCAAGTCAGTCCTGCTCGCTCTGATGGCGCTCCAATTCAGGCGCTATCCGAACTCGCAGGTCTTTGCGTTCGATTTCGGCGGCTCGATCCGGGCGGCCGCTCTCGCGATGGGCGGCGATTGGCATGATCTCGGAGGCGCATTGTCTGAGGGGGGCGGCCAGCCAGTCGCCCTGCAACCCTTGGCCTGGATCGACGATTCCACCGAGCGCGGATGGGCCACCGAGTGGATCGGCGGGATCCTGGCACGAGAAAAGGTCGAGATCACCCCGGAGGTCAAGGATCATCTGTGGTCGGCGCTGACATCTCTCGCCTCGGCGCCGAGGGAGGAACGTACCCTCACGGGTCTGTCAGTTCTGCTGCAATCGAATTCCCTGAAGCGCGCACTGCAACCCTATTGCCTGGGCGGTTCCTCCGGGCGCCTGCTTGATGCTGAATTCGAGCGCCTTGGCGAGGCCTCGGTCCAGGCGTTTGAGACCGAAGGTCTGATCGGAACGAGCGCTGCGCCGGCCGTGCTGGCGTACCTCTTCCATCGTATTGGTGATCGGCTCGATGGCCGGCCGACACTCCTGATTGTCGATGAGGGGTGGTTAGCCCTCGATGACGAAGATTTTGCCGGTCAACTCCGGGAATGGCTGAAAACGCTTCGGAAGAAGAACGCGTCCGTCATCTTCGCGACCCAGTCGCTCTCTGACATCGATGGCTCCGCGATCGCACCCGCGATCATCGAAAGCTGCCCAACACGCTTGTTGCTGCCGAACGAACGGGCGATCGAACCGCAAATCACTGCCATCTACCGCCGCTTCGGACTCAACGATCGCCAAATCGAACTTCTGAGCCGGGCAACGCCAAAGCGCGACTACTACTGCCAGTCCCGTCGTGGCAACCGGATGTTCGAGCTTGGTCTGGGCGAAGTTGCGCTCGCATTCACCGCGGCCTCTTCCAAGACAGATCAGGCAGCCATTGCGCAGCTCTTCGCCGAATATGGACCTGATGGCTTCGTGCCGGCCTGGCTACAGCACCGGGACGTCGCCTGGGCCCTCGAGCTGATCCCCAATCTCGCAAATCTGGAGAAATCGCTATGAAGCGTCTTCGCCTGTTGGCAGCCACTGGCACCATTGCGCTGGTGCTTGGTGCCTCGGTACCCGCACGGGCACTGATCGTCTTTGATCCCAGCAACTACGTTCAGAATGTCCTGACGGCCGCGCGGGAACTCCAGCAGATCAACAACCAGATCACCTCGTTGCAGAACGAGGCGCAGATGCTGATCAATCAGGCAAAGAATCTGGCAAGCCTGCCGTATTCGTCGCTGCAGCAACTGCAATCCTCGATCCAACGGACCCAGCAATTGCTGGCCCAGGCCCAGCGCATCGCCTACGACGTCCAGCAGATCGACCGCGCGTTCTCGACCAGCTACGCGCCAGCGACCAGTAGCCAATCGAACCAGTTGCTGGTCTCCAACGCTCAATCGCGTTGGCAGAATTCCTATTCCGCAACGCAAGATGCGCTTCGCGTCCAGGCAGGCATCGTGAGCAACCTCGACACCAATCGCATCCAGACATCCGCGCTTGTAACATCAAGTCAAGGCGCCAGCGGCGCTCTGCAAGCAACGCAAGCAGGCAATCAGATTCTCGCACTGAACGCGCAGCAGCTTGCCGACCTGACGGCTGTCGTCACGGCGCAAGGTCGGGCGCAGAGTCTCGAAGCAGCTCAGCGTGCCTCGGCCCAGGATCAAGGACGAGAACAGCTTCGGCGCTTCCTGACACCGGGGCAGGGCTATCAATCATCCAACGTGCAGATGTTCCACTGATGACCGACATAAGGGCATTCAAGGCGTTGTCGCTGCTTACGACAATCGGCGTGTTGGTCGTTACTGCTTGCACGATTCAGCTTCGCGGTGGTGACGAGCCGACCGCGCTGCCGAAGGCGGAGCAGACGACCGATAAAAGCAGCTCCGACCTCGTACGCTGCCGCGGCGTCACTCCGGAGGAAACGGCAGGTTATCAGCATTGCAGGCAGGTCTGGGCCGAAAACCGGCGACGCTTCTTCGCCAAGAGAGCCGGTGCCGCGGTTCCTGGCCCAGAAGAACCCGCCGCAGCATTGGCGCCCGCCCCAAAGGATCAGAGCCGGATCCCGCAGGGATATCCGACCCTGGCAACACCTGAGGCGAGCAAGCCATGACGGGTGCGGGGATCATCGACCAGTTCTTGGAAACGTTTACGCGTTATATCGATAACGGCTTCGGGCTGCTGGGAAGTGACGTCGGATATCTCGCCACGACCCTTGCCGCGATCGATATTACGCTTGCTGCCTTGTTCTGGAGTTGGGGGCCGGACGAGGACATCATCGCCCGTCTCGTCAAGAAGACGCTCTTCGTGGGGGTCTTCGCCTACCTCATCGGTAACTGGAACGGCCTAGCGCGCATCGTTTTCGAGAGCTTTGCCGGCCTTGGGCTGAAAGCATCGGGTGCAAGCCTGTCCGCATCCGATTTCCTGCGACCGGGAAAGATCGCTCAAGTCGGGCTCGATGCCGGCCGCCCGCTACTCGACTCGATTTCCAACCTGATGGGCTACATCAGCTTCTTCGAGAATTTCGTCCAGATCGTCGTTCTCCTGTTTGCCTGGGTTGTGGTGCTGCTCGCCTTCTTCATTCTGGCGATCCAGCTCTTCGTTACCCTGATCGAGTTCAAGCTCACGACGCTGGCCGGCTTCGTGCTCATTCCCTTTGGCTTGTTTGGCAAGACCGCCTTTGCGGCCGAGCGTGTCTTGGGCAACGTCATTTCTTCAGGGGTCAAGGTCCTGGTTCTGGCCGTCATCGTCGGCATCGGTTCGACCCTGTTCTCGCAGTTCACCGCAGGCTTCGGTGGCAATCAGCCAACCATCGAAGACGCAATGACACTGGTGCTTGCGGCGCTCTCCTTGCTGGGCCTCGGCATCTTCGGTCCGGGTATCGCAAATGGTCTGGTTTCGGGCGGACCGCAACTCGGCGCCGGTGCCGCGATCGGAACGGGTCTTGCCGCCGGCGGCATCGTTGCGGCGGGCGCAGGCCTCGCCGCCGGCGGCGCCGGTCTCGCTGGTGGTGCGATTGCAGGTGCCGCGCGCGGTGGGGGTGCCGTCTTGAGCGGTGCGTCCGCTGCCTATCGAAGCGGAGGCATGGCTGGCGGTGCGGAGGCTGGTGCCTCCGCCGCCATGAGCCCGTTGCGTCGTGCAGCGGCTACGCTCGGCGGACGTGGGGAAGCCGGTGCGCAGACGGCGAACACTTCGGCTGAAGGGCAGCCCAATTGGGCGCGACGCATGAAGCGCGCCGAGACTATTCGGCATGGTGCCTCGGCCGCTAGCCAGGCCGTTCGCTCGGGCGATCATGGTGGCAGCGGCTCCTCGGTCGATTTGTCTGAAGGAGAGCGCTGACACGCGGCCATCGTGCTTTCGCCACCCGCTGCTCGGCAGCGCCTCAAACCCAGATGCCGCACCACTTGAAGCCGTTCACTTTATCTCAGGGGCAGCCATCCAATGTTCAAGCGACCATCCGTTCACTACGGGCGTATGCCCGAGCCGGTTACACCGTATCAGAAAGCAGCGCAGGTTTGGGACGAACGCATTGGATCGGCACGCGTCCAAGCCAAGAACTGGCGGCTGATGGCCTTTGGCTGCCTCATGCTGTCGGCCGGTCTCGCTGCAGGCCTTATCTGGCAATCGAGCCAGGGATCAATCACGCCGTGGGTGGTCGAGGTCGATCATCTCGGTAAGGCCCAAAGGGTCGCACCCGCCAACATCGACTATCAACCGACAGATGCCCAGATCGCCTACCATCTGGCGCGCTTTATCGAAGATGTCAGAGGTCTGCCGGCGGACGGCATCGTTCTGCGCCAAAACTGGCTCCGGGCCTATGATTTTACGACCGATCGCGGCGCCGCTGCGCTCAACGATTACGCGCGCAACAATGACCCCTTTGCCAAGTTGGGCAAGGTCCAGATTTCCGTCGACGTGTCGAGCGTCATTCGCGCCTCTTCGGAGAGTTTTCGGGTGGCGTGGACTGAACGTACCTACGACAATGGTTCGCTGAGCTCGACCGAGCGCTGGACTGCCATTCTCACCATCGTGATCGAAACGCCGCGCGATGCCGAACGCCTGCGCAAGAATCCTCTTGGCGTCTACGTTCGCGCCATCAACTGGTCGAAGGAGTTGAGTCAGTGACCAAGACGCCGTCTGACGTTCATTCGAAGCATCCAGTGCCGTACAGCAGGATCACTCCGACTCCGCCCGAATTCTTGACCGCGAAGCGAGCAGTGTTGTTTGCTCTCCTGCTTGCTTCCTCGGCGATCGGCGGGTGCACGACCTACATTCCGCCGGAGATCAGCTATGACGCTGAAGTTCCTCCGTTACCGGCGACGCCGGTGGCTCTCGACGAGAGATCGCGACCGCTTCACGTTCCACCCCGCTGGAAGCCGGCTCTCGGCGGCAAGTCGGGAGGGAAGGAAGAGCCTGAACCCGTGAGCCGGGTTGAGACCGCAAACAGCGCAGCCCGGGTCGAACCGCGCAAGCGCGGATATTTCAACGCGGCGCAGATCTACGCCTATAGTCCAGGTGCGCTCTACCAGATTTACGCAGCACCCGGGCAGATCACGGATATTGCGCTCGAGGAGGGAGAGCAGTTGACGGGATCAGGGCCGATTGCGGCTGGAGACACCGTGCGCTGGGTCGTGGGCGATACCGAGAGCGGGAGTGGCGACACGCGGCGCGTCCACATCCTGGTCAAGCCGACCCGCGCATCGATCGAGACCAACCTGGTCGTCAATACCGATCGGCGCACCTACTTGATCGAGCTCCGCTCCCGCGAGCGGCCATACATGCCATCCGTTGCCTGGTACTATCCTGAAACTGGACGGGAACGATCTCGCTCGGCCGCCCTGAAGCCCGTTCTTCCTGACCCGGCGCAGCGAATCTCTCGCTATGCCATCGAAGGCGACAGTCCGCCTTGGCGGCCGATCGCCGCATATGACGATGGCCGCAAGGTCTACGTCGAATTCCCGCAAGGCATCGTGCAGGGCGAGATGCCACCGCTCTTCGTCATCGGCCCGGATGGCAAGACTGAACTGGTCAACTACCGCGCGTACGGTAACGTGCTGATCGTGGATCGGCTCTTTGCAGCCGCCGAACTCCGGCTCGGCGGTGAGCACCAGCAGAAGGTCAGAATTGTTAGGACCGACGGGAGGCCGTCGACATGAACACCCGAAATGGGAACGATCAGGAACAAGCGGTTCCGCCTGAGACACAAGAGGATCAGTCCAGGAGCTTCCGCTTGAGAGCGGAGCACCCGCGCGTGACACGGTTGTCACGGAAAGTACTGGCGGGAGGGAGCGTGGTCGCCCTGCTTGTCATCGGCGGAGCCGTGCTGTGGTCGCTCCAGAAGAATCGCCCTCGAGACCAGACGGCCGATGAGCTTTACAGTACCGACCATCATAATGTGGCCGACCGCATTACGGCGCTGCCGAAGGACTATGCCGGCGTTCCGCGCCAGCCAATCCCGCAGCTTGGTCCGCCGCTCCCTGGCGACCTCGGTCGGCCGATCCTTGCAAGCCAAGGCCGGTCGCCGACGATCGGCGCTGATCCGGAACAGCAGCGCCGGGATCAAGAAACCGAAGCAGCCCGCATCAGCCATCTGTTCGCTTCGACCACTGGGAGAGAAGCGCATGAGCCCACGGCTGCAGGGGGCGATCGCATCGCATCACAAAGCCCGACCAGTGCCAATGACGACGGATTTGCGCAGAACGGTCAGGACCGCAAGCTTGCCTTCGTGAACGCGTCCGTGGACCGCCGCACAGTCAGCCCTGATCGCGTCACCAAGCCAGCTTCACCATATGTGGTGCAGGCTGGGACGGTTATTCCGGGAGCCCTGATCACCGGAATCAGATCGGACCTGCCAGGCCAAATTACGGCGCAGGTAACCGAGAACATATTTGATACGCCGACTGGCCGGTTTCTGCTTGTGCCTCAGGGAGCGCGTCTAATCGGGATCTACGATAGCCAGGTCTCTTTCGGCCAATCCCGTGTCCTCCTCGTCTGGACCCGGCTGATCATGCCAAATGGACGGTCAATCGTTCTCGAGCGGCAGCCTGGCGCTGACACCGCAGGTTATGCGGGTCTCGAAGACCAAGTCGACAATCACTGGGGCGAGCTATTCAAGGCGGCTGCGCTATCGACGTTCTTGGCTGTCGGGACAGAACTAGGTGCAGGTTCCGACACGAATAGCAACGACAGCGCCATCATCCAGGCATTGCGGCACGGCGCCTCCGACTCGCTCAACCAAACCGGACAACAGGTGGTTCGGCGCAGTCTCAACATTCAGCCTACGCTGACTGTGCGACCTGGTTTTCCGGTTCGCGTTGTCGTCAATCGTGACCTCATACTTGTGCCATACGGAGGGTAACGGCATGCCAAAGCTCAAAATCGGAGCGCTTCTCGACGACAAACCCGTTAGGGTGAGTACAGAACTGTCGGCAACTGTGCATCGGGATCTCGTGGCATATGCAGAAGCTATGGCACGAGAGGTCGGTCAGCCGATCGAACCGGCCAAACTGATCGGGCCAATGTTGGCACGCTTCATGGCTACAGACCGTGGATTTGCCAAGCTGAAGCGCGCGGCTCATTCGGTAGTTGTTGGCGAAGGATAGCGTTCCGACAGCATCCTTAGGAAGCCGTCCAAAGCTGGGTTCTCATTGTCAGTTCGCCAATGAGCGGAAAAATCGATGCGACTAGATCCCGTTTCATCGCGCAGCTCACGATAAACCAGGCTTGCGAACTTTGCTCCCACGTCAGATTCCATCACCAGACCAATCCCAAAGTTCATGCTGATAAGGCTCTTGATGATGCCTCGGCTTACGTCACGGCGGTCGATCATGGGTCGATCCCCTGCAGAGACGAGCTTGGATAAGATCAGATCTTCCAGCTCACGGTTTGGATCATGATGGCTTAGGAGGACGGTCTCGTTACGTAGATCAGTCCAATAGATCACGTTGCATGCTGCCAATGCATGACGTTCAGGCAAGGAAACAAGAATACGTTCGCTCCAGAGCTTCAGAGTCTTGTTTCCAGATGATGGCGTTCCGTCCGGAATGACTAATAGGTCTAGTGTCCCATACCTCAGCGCGTTCATCAAATGGGTACGCCTCCGCTCAACTGTTACAAGTTCGATCTGCGGGTACCGCTTCTTGAACTCCAGTAATATAGCCCGCAGATTACCTGCGGAAATCGATGTGCAGAAGCCAATCGAAATCCGGCCGGCCTCACCTCGACCGTTAGCTTTCCCCGTCGCTAAGAGTGCGTCGACCTGCTCCAAAATTGTTCGGGCTATCCGGAGGACACTTTTGCCGGCGAGGGTGGCCTTCACTCCTCCACTCGAACGCTCGAGCAGGGTGGCCCCCATCAGATATTCTAGGTGAGCGATGGAGCGGCTAAGCACAGAGTGTTGAACACGGAGCACGTCACCCGCCTGTCGGAAGCTTCCGGAATCGCAGGCGGCGACAAGGAATCTGAGGTGCTGGAGATCGATGGCGACCGGCCGCGCGATTCTGGGCTTCTGGTTGGTAGTGGCGTCGCGGGCCATGTGGAGCACCCTAAATCAACTAGGTTCACTTCCTGCCTGCGACAGGGCTGAGCGCGTGTCTATCGGCGGCGCTCGGAACTGTTCTAAAAGCCGCTGAAAGAGCCGATGCATGAACGGGCGATATCGTTGCAAATTCTACTTCCGTACGCCGGCCGACCTGAATGTGTCGTCGGGAGAGTGCATCTGGGCAAGACTGCAATCGATCAGAAAGGCGGATATGCGACGACGGACTCAAACAGCGCATAAGGGCAATCCAGCGAGGCTATAAACAGCGAAGGACATGCTGAAATTGCAGGCGATAGTCGCTTCTGACGATCATGAAAGAGGTCGTTAGACTAGCCCAATCCTGCCGCAGTGGATCGCGACAGATCGATGGGAATCCAGTTAACTGTGCGGGTCAAGAAACCGCACAGCCAGTAGAAAGTTGGGGCTCCAACGTGGGCTTCGGTTTCTATCACAAAATGCGCGTTCGCTTGCCGCAAAAGGACGCCACCGATGGGATCGCTGTGAATACCTGAGTTGATTGGGCTGACACCGGCCACGCCGCATCGATAGGTGCGCATAAGCAGTCCGACCGCGCCCAATCGGGCTGTCAACAGCTTGCTTCCGAAACATTCGCCCATAGGTGTGTCGGCATTTGCACCGATACAGGCCAATCAATTCCAAGAGTTCTGTATCTACCCATCGACGCGTAGGCAATCTCCAAATAGCGGCGAACGCTCGTCGTGCGCTCATTGTGCATGATTGACAGGAAATCTAGGGGGCCGGAACTATGTCTACGCGCAGTTATGCCAGAACTTCACTGCAAGCTGTGCTTGCTTTCGTGGCGCTCAGTTCGGGGAGTGTCTCGTCTTGGGCCGCCACCAATGGCTGTCTGCTTCCGGGTCAGCAATCACCGGACGATGCTCGATATGCCGGGACGCTGTTGACCTACCAAAATACGGCGCTTCCGAAGGGAGCTTTCGGCAATCAGACATACTTCTACAACGTTCACGTCAACGGCATCTACGATGATGCGGGCAACGTACGAAGAATACCTAGCAACGACCAATCAGTCGTCAATCCCGGCTTCGCTTATGGTTTCACGGATAATTTTAGCGCGGGCATTTATCCAATCTTTTTGCGCAACGCCTCGATCGCTGATGCTGGATCCGTACAGGCGGGAGACGTCCAGTTGCGTGGCGTGTATCAACTGAACCGTCCAGACTTTTGCTCGACCATGCCCACGGTGGCCTTTCAAGTTCGTCAGAACGTCCCAGCCGGCAAATATGAGAATGGTTTGCCTAGCCGTGCCGATGTGGTCGGCGCTGGGGTTTTCTCCACGTCCACGTCAATCCTGTTGCAGAAGGAACTGATAGTTCCCTTTACGGGACGGATCCTGCGTGTTCGCTTCGATACTGACGTTCTATTCGCTGATCATGACGCGAGCGTGCATGGGTTCAACGCCTATGGCGGCGGGTATGGTACTCTAGGAAAAGTCGGAGTCGGAACAACGATCAACGAAATTCTTGGTCTCGAATACAGCGTAACTAAGGAATTTGTGCTGGGTCTGGATCTTAGTTATGCCTATCAAACGAGGTCGGCCTTCAATGGCATCTCGGGGTTTTCTGACTTCGGAATGACCCGATTGGCCTCCGTCGGCGGACCGAGCAATTGGTCGTTCGTTGTGGCCCCGCAAATTGAGTACAACCTTGACACAGTGCGCTTTAATCTTGGGTTCATAACGACAGTTGCCGGGCGAAACACGCCGCGATTCACTGCTCCAGTATTCACCTATTCGGTACTCTTTCCATAGGCATTCGTCCTATATGCCGCTTAAGCATTCTGGCCGGGGGCGCCGCATTCAATCGGGCTTCAATTCTTCTTGCCGGCGAGGTTGAAACAGCGGTGGTGCCGCCGTCCTACTCTTTCCAAATTGGGCGCCGCCGGCGATGCAACGATTGCTAACCTCTGGTCGCAGGGAGACATGCTTCCAAGAGGTGTTGCCAGCTTTATCCCGGTCCTGCCCAATAGCTCTTTTCGCATTTGGGGGCGTTGAGGTCATCGGGCTCACCGCTGTCGAGTCCGAGGATTCCGGTTGCCCCGCGCCATCACTGGAGTGATCGTTCGCATTTTGGTTTATGTTGGATCAATGGCGATCATTATGTCGCTTGCAGCTTGGACAGAATATGCGGTCTATGTAAGCCCCTTCGTCGTTGCTATGCAGAAGATTGGTATTTGTTGCGCCGGTGATGTGATCAACTTTGTTGTTATCACCACCGCTGTTTCCGCGAGTAGTACTGGGCTGTTCGCGACGGGACGGTCCTTGCCGGCCCTTGCACGGAGCGCGCACGCTCCTTCATCCTTTGCGACTCTAAACTCTGACAGCATTTCCGCATATGCAATCAATGTATCAGCAGTTGGCCCGGTCGGAATCGTGTTTCTCAACTGGCTAACTTCGGGTTTCGTGTTGCAAAGCAACTATGACGATATCGGCAATTCTGCTGTTGTGGATCTGGCTGGCTATTCTACTGTCTCACGTGGCATTTCGACGCCGCCTGGCGCGCGCCGAGCTCTTCGTCCTTGCAACCTATCCGACGCCATTCTACCCCCGTCGCTTCGGTCTTGGTCATCAGGGATGGCCCAGGCCCGATCCCGCTGCAGTACGACGCTGCCGCGCGGCGATCGCAGCGCAGACTTGAGGCAGCCCGACTATCAATGTCGCCCAGTATAATGTCGGCCGGAAGTACGCCTTTCATAGACTAGTCCAATGCCGATAAGCCAAAAGCACCAGCCACGACAAGTTCACCTTCGCCTGTGTAGGTGATTGAGATCCAGTTGAAGCTGATGGATGGCCAGTTGCTGTGCACAACGACCACCCGCCGCAACGCGCGTGACGAGGCGATCTTAGACGAGGCGCCGTCATCGTTTATCTCGCAGACATCTGGAACGTCCTCGGCACGAGGACGCCGATCCTCATTGACGTCCATTACACGATGACCTCGAAACCGAAGCGTAAGGAGAAACGCTTCAGCAGGATCACCATCGTCTCCGGATGCGAATGTTGACTGATCAGTTGAGGGTTCGTAAAGTTGTACAGTTGAGTGAACGCAACAGTCGAACTGTGCTGCCCATCGTCCTCACGCAAGATAGCCCTATCGTCAGCCAGCTAGAGCGGCAGGTCAGCGAACTTATCGAAAGCGGCCGCCTTTCTCCGGGTACGCGCATGCCGTCGGTCCGGCGCCTGGCCAAGGATCTCGGGATCAGCACATTCTCGGTAGTGAACGCCTACGACCGACTGGTTGCGTCCTGCCACATTCGCGCTCGCCAGAAGAGCGGATTCTATGTCACTGAAAGGCAGCTGGACCGCACGCGCGAAGCCCCTGGGGAGACGCTTCCAATCGGACCGAGCTGGCTGTTCAGGGCCCTCCACGACAGTCGCGCCTCCATCAAGGCGGGAGCCGGCGTCCTTCCGCTCGACTGGTTCGACGAGGAAGCTCTGAAACGCTGTGCGCGAACGGCACTCCGCACGTCTCGAGCCTCGCTGGGCCAATATCCCACGACGCTCGGCTATAAGCGTCTGCGCGAGCTGATTGCGCTCAAGCTGATCGAAGGAGGGATAGCAGTACAAGCTGACCAGATCGTGCTGACCTCAGGCGCAAGTCACGCGCTGGACCTGGTTCTGCGCACGCTTCTAGGATCCAACGATACAATCCTGGTCGAGGAGCCCGGCTACTATTCACTCTATGCCTACCTTGAGATGCACAGTATCCCGTATGTTGCGATTCCAAGGACAGCGGAAGGGCTGGATCTCGATGCGCTGGAGCGAGCGATCCGGACCGAGAAGCCGAAGCTGCTCGTTTTGAATTCAATGCTCCATAATCCAACCGGCGCGACGCTTCACCCGATCAACGCGCACAAGATCCTGGCGCTCGCCGAACAACATGATCTCACGATCGTCGAGGACGACATTTATGGCGACTTTTACAAGGGACGTTCGTTCCGGATCGCCAACCTCGACCAGCTCGAACGCGTGGTCTACTTGTCCAGCTTTTCCAAAACGATATCACCGAATCTACGGTTGGGATATGTGGCCGCTAGTCCGGCGATCGCCACTCGGCTGGCGCAGCGCAAACTCGCCACCTGCCTGGCGACATCTGAGATCAGCGAGCGCATTGTGGCGGAGCTGCTCGCGACTGGAGAATATCGGCGGCAGATGGCGCGCATTAGGGAAAGGCTGTCGGCGAAGCTGCCTCACGCGTTGGCCAAGCTCCAATCTGCAGGACTGTCGATACCGACCGAGCCTGACGGGGGGTTCTTTCTCTGGGCGCGCCTTGGCGACATCGCCTCAAGCGACTTGTTAGCAGAGGCAGCATTGCGCCGCGGCTTGGTGCTCGCGCCAGGATCGATCTTCTTCGCGACGAGGAAAGCGACGCCTTGGCTACGCTTCAGCATTGCGGCTTGCGATTCCGTTGAGTTTGAGGATCGATTGAAGGCGAGCATCAAGGACGTTGGCGGAAGCTAAACCGGCTCTGGATGAAGCCTTGAAGTTGTGGGACGAGATTGATCTCGACCTCGTCTTCGAAAAGTCGAAGCGCATGAGCGGGTGGTTCATCGAGCTGGTGCAAAAGGAGTGCGGCCGGTTCGGTCTCGAGCTGCAATCGCCGCAAGACGAAAGCGCACGAGGCAGCCATGTCCCTTTTGGTCTGAGCTACGGCTATCCGGTGATGCGGGCGCTGGCTGCGAGCGGAGTCATCGGGGACTTCCGCGCCCCCAATACAATGAGGTTCGGGTTCACTCCTCTTTATCTGCGACATTCCGATGTCGCAGAAGCTGTGGCTCGCCTCAAGTCGATCCTCGCTGGCAGGCTCTGGAACGTGGATGCCCACAAAATCTGAGCATTGTAACGTGAGCACGGTTTGAGAGGCCACAGCGCCGACTTCATCAACGTGCCGACGATCGCTCCGAGGTTGTTGCCGCTGCTATTGACCATGAGCAGGACGAATAGCAGTCGGGTCACGATAGGTTACGAACTTGGTGTGGACACTTGATGTCTCCGCGTATCTCGCCGGCTGTCCCATTATCGACTTACTTTGTCGCTTGTCCGCACTCGTTTGCTTTAGGCAGCCAACGAGTACCTTGACAAAGGCGGTACATTTCATATAATAAACTGGTTTATGTATATAAACTGAGCGTGTTTCGGATGAGTTCACTGAGTGAGGACGACAACCTAGTGTCCTGAACCAGAAGTTCGCAACATTGGTCCGTTTTGTGCCGGGGCATTGTATCGGCAGAAGCGCTCGATGGAAGCAAGGATGTCGTCAGCGGACTTGGTCCATCGGAATGGTTTCGGATCGGCATTGTGTCGTTCGATGAACGAGGTGATGTCCGCCCTGAGGGCAGCGACACTGCGATAGACGCCGCGTCTGATCTTCTTATCGGTAAGGAGCGCGAAGAAGCGCTCGACCTGATTGAGCCATGACGAACTGGTCGGGGTCAGGTGCACATGCCAACGCGGCCTTTTGGCTAGCCATTTCCGGATCAGCGGCGTCTTGTGCGTTGCATAGTTATCCATGACGAGATGGACGTCGAGTTCGCCCGGTACGGCGGCCTCGATCTCGTCGAGGAACTTGCGGAACTCGGCGGCTCGGTGGCGTCCGTAGCATTTGCCGATGACCCGTCCGGTCGCAATGTCGAGAGCGGCGAACAGCGATGTGGTGCCGTGCCTTTTGTAGTCATGGCTCCTTCGAGCCGGCTGACCGGGACGCATCGGCAGCATCGGCTGACTGCGGTCCAGCGCCTGGATTTGGGACTTTTCGTCTACACACAGAACGATGGCGTGTGCCGGCGGCGAGACGTAAAGGCCGACGACGTCGCGCACCTTGGCGACGAAGTTCGGATCGGTGGAGAGCTTGAATGTCTCCAGCCGGTGCGGCTGGAGCCCGAAGGCCCGCCAGATGCGTTGCACCGTTGACACCGACAGGCCGCTGGCCTTCGCCATGCCCCGAGAACTCCAATGAGTGGCGTTCTCGGGGCAGCTTTCCAGCGTCCGCACGATCACGGCTTCGATGCGGGCATCGTCAATGGTGCGCGGCGCCCCGGAACGCGGCTCGTCGTGCAGCCCGGCCACGCGCTGCTCTACAAAACGCTGCCGCCACTTGCCTACCGTTCCCCGCTCCAGGCCTAGCTTGGCCGCCACCTCCTTGTTCTGACCGCCTTCCGCGCAGGTCAGCACGATCCGGGCTCTCAGAGCCAGCGCCTGCGCCGTTTTCCGCCGCATCGTCAGCGACTGAAGTTCGGCAAGCTCATCATCGCTCAATATCAGGGCGCAAGCCGCTGGGCCGACATCAGATCCTCCGTCGCTGTTACAGCCGCCATCTCTGGCACAGCGACGCGAATCTACTGCGAATCTACGATTGCGAACTTGTGACTCAGGACACTAGCGAACGACGCGCTAGGGCACGCGCATTTTTCGATTTTGCGTGCGATCAACACCGGCTTTGCGCCGCTAGCCTGGCCGATGCTGAGGATCGCGGCAGGGTTGATTTTAATACCGCACGGGATCCCGAAGCTTTTCGGTACGTTCGCGCCGGTCTTGGCGAAGAACGTGCTGGTACCACTAGGGCTTCCCGCCCCTCTGCTGATCGCTTACCTCCTCGGGACCTTGGAAGTTCTCGGCGGTCTATTGCTCGCCACCGGCTTTCTTACGCGGTTGATCGCAGCAATGCTCGTGGGTGAAACGGCTGTGATTGCGCTCTTCGTCAGCCTGCCGAAGGGATGGATCTACAGTGTCCCAGGAGGAGGAGCTGAGTTTCCGTTTTTGTTGCTGGTCATTTATCTCGGCTTCTTATTTGCCGGACCCGGCAGGTTCTCCGTGGACCATCTACTGAACCGAGAAGTCTGACGCCATGATCGAAGTCTGCAGAGACGTGCAGCCGACAGATGGGCCGCGGTTTTACTGTGTCTCGAGCTCCGCACGTCTCCGCTTCCGTACCGCAGGCGAATGGTGAGCGGACGAGATCATCAGGCGACCTCGGGCGATGTGCTACAGGGCCGAGCCGCTAGGGAAGGGGCGGCGGGCTTCCTCGGATGTCTCGTCCGGCCCAGGACGCAGCTATTCGGATAAACGCCTGTTCCTGCTTCGTCGGCTCCGGCTCCGTCGCCCATTAAGCATTCCGCGACGCGATGGCCTTTCCGAGCGAGGCAGCGACGGCCTCGAGCTGCCGTCGAATGACGGCTTCGCGCTCCCGCGTGTATCGCGCAGCGGGGATCGCAAGGTTGAGCGCTCCGTAGAAGCGGCCGTCGTACTCGACCGCCTTCGCGATGCCAATGATGCCCGGAGTGAACTCCTCGTAGGAATAGGCGAAACCGCTGCGCCTCACCGAGATCAGCTCCTCCCGAAGCTGCTTCTTGGAGTTGATCGTCTTTTCGGTGATCGGCTCCAGCTTCAACTGCCGCAGGTATTCATCCAGTTGTTCGGCGGACATCTTTGCCAGTGCGATCTTGCCGCCCGACACCGCGTACATTGGGGCGCGTTCTCCAACTTTCATGGTGTAGGCGAGTGCCTGTGTGCTTGTGGCAGAAGCCACGGCCTCGACTACATCTCCTGCCCTTACGTAGAAGCCAGATGTTTCATTCAGCTCGCCGGTCAGTTGCTTCAGAAAGGGAGTGGCGATCGCCGGAAGGGCCGGAGCAGATATTTTCTTAGCAAGCGTCAGCACGTGTTCGCCGAGGCTGTAGCGGTCCGTCGCTGGATCCTGCGCCAAATAACCACGGGCAAGCAAGTTATTGAGTAGATGAAACAAACTGCTCCTTGGAATTTCGAGGTCGGCGAGCAACTGCGAGAACGACGGCGGTTCCGGCGCGTCCGCGACGTACTCCAGAATATCGAAAGCGCGATCCGCGGACTTGACAGAGGAGTCCGATTTGAGTTTCATAACTTACACCAGTTTATATATGTAAACTATACCAGGCTCCGAGGTTCTGTCCAGGGCCAGCCTTCAGCGAGGATCACGAACATGGTTGATGCACACCTTTTGGATCGGATCGCGATCCGCGATCTCATCGAGAATTGGGTGGTCTGGCGCGACGCCGGCGACTGGGACCGATTCGCTACAGTATGGCATGCCGACGGGTGGATGTCGGCGACTTGGTTCCAGGGACCTGCCAGCGAGTTTATCCGCGTCAGCCAGGAAGGCTGGGCGAAGGGAGTTAGCATCCTGCACTTCCTCGGAGGCATGAGCATCGATCTCTCCGGAGACCGCGCCATCGCCCAGACCAAGATGACCATCTCCCAACGTGGTCCGGTTCATGGCGTCGAATGCGACGTCGTCTGCACCGGCCGCTTCTACGATTTTCTGGAAAAGCGCGGCGGCAAGTGGGGAGTGGTTAGGCGACAGCCGATCTACGAAAAAGACCGGATCGATCCGGTGGACCCCGCGGCCAAACTCGTCATCGCCCAGACGAATCTGCAGCAGTATCCGGTTGGATACCGGCACCTCGCCTACATCCAGGAGCAGATCGGCTATCGCGTGAAGCGCGACATGCCCGGCCTCAAGGGGCCGGAGGTCGAGGCTCTCTACCGTCTGGGCCAGGAATGGCTCGGCCAAACCGCCCCCCAACCCAAGCTCGCCGCCGTCTAGGCGACTTCGCCAACCGTCCAGACCTCGGGAGCCAACCCGAGGCGCGTTTCGCTTGCACGTGTCGCTCGCAAAATCGGAAGGATGCGCCATGACTGCTTCAACGTTTGACGTCCAGAAATTCATCGACGAGAGGCCGGTATCCGCCTTTCAGTGGATGACCCTCGCTCTTTGTTTCCTCGTGACGTTTCTTGACGGTTTCGACACCGCAGCCGTCGGTTTCGTCGCGCCCGCACTTAGCAAGGCACTTCACGTGCCGCCGCCGGAATTGAAGCAACTTCTCACCGTCGGCTTCTTCGGTCTCGCGATTGGCGCGCTCCTTTCGGGGCCAGTGGCGGATCGCGTAGGTCGAAAATGGGTCCTGACCGGCTCGCTCGCCTTCTTCGGTCTGTTCAGCCTGATCGCGGCGCATGCGATCGGGCTCACCGAGCTCACGGTGCTCCGGTTTCTGACAGGCGTCGGCCTCGGCGCGGCGATGCCGAACGCCACCACGCTGACGGCCGAATACTGCCCTGCGGCCCGTCGTTCGCTCCTGATCACATTGATGTTCTCCGGCTTCACGCTCGGCTCCGCGGGCGGAGGTTTCGCTGCCGCGGCGATGATTCCCTATTTCGGCTGGCAGAGCGTGTTCGTGGTCGGCGGCGTCGCGCCTCTGGCTCTCGCGATCGTGCTCGTGTTCGCGCTGCCTGAATCGATCCAGTATCTCGTCGCGCGGGGAAGCGCCAGGCAGCACGCCATTGCGTCGGTCGTTCATCGGATCGACCAGTTCGCCCCGATCGACAGCAACACGCGTTTCGTGGGCGTGAACGACAGAAAGAGCGAAAGCTCCTCGCTCGGCGTGCTGTTCGAAAACGGACTGACGTTCGGCACGATCGCGCTCTGGGTCACGTTCTTCATGGGACTCATGGTGATCTACCTGCTGACGAGCTGGCTTCCGACGCTCATCTCTACGTCCGGCCTTCCCATCGAGCAGGCCGCGGTAATTGGCGCTATGTTCCAACTCGGCGGCACCCTCGGTGCGATCGCTGTCAGCTGGTGCATGGACCGATACAATCCGCATCTATCTATCGTGATATCCTATCTCCTCGGCGCGATTTGCCTGGTCGCGATCGCGCAGGTCCCGTCGAACCTCATCGCTCTCAGTACTGCGGTGTTCATGGCGGGGTTCTTCATGAGCGGGTCCCAGACATCCATGTCGCCGTTGGCAGCGAGCTTCTATCCGACGCTGGGCCGGGCCACGGGCGTAAGCTGGATGCTTGGCATCGGCCGGTTCGGCGCGATTCTCGGTGCGTTCTCAGGCGGCGTCCTCCTCAGTGTGGGATGGTCATTTCAGCTGATCATCGGCGTGCTCGCCGTGCCCGCGGCCATTGCGGCCCTAGCAATCGTCGCGAAAATGAGAAGGTATCATTCGGGCCTGCCTTCGGCCGTCCTCGGGCTTGCGGAATGAGCCGCCTCGAGCCGGAGCGGGATTGAGCATGCGCAAGGTTGCGCTCTTCAACGCGGGATCATCCGCGTTGAGCGGCGCCAGCTGCACGTCCAATACCGCCCACTGGGCCTTTGATACCTACGGGCTCGCCGCCACGACAGGCCGCGCCGTCGTCGAGGCGGGCGGAAAGACTTGGTTCTTCGTCCAAGCAAATTACGCATTCGGCGCGTCCCTGGTCGAAGACGCAAGCTCGGTCATCACGGCCTCCGGCGGCAAGGTTCTTGGAACCGTGAAGTATCCGTTCCCGGAAACGAGTGACTACGCTTCCTTCCTGCTACAGGCACAGGCGAGCGGCGCGGAAGTCATCGGCTTCGCGAGCGCAGGGGCCGACACGTCGAACTTGATCAAGCAAGCATCAGAGTTCGGCCTCGCGAACGGCAGCGTGAAGCTGACGGCTTTGCTGTGCTTCATTCCCCAAATCCACTCGCTGGGTCTTCAAGCGTCGAAGGGGCTCCTCGTCTCCGAGGCATTTTATTGGGATCTCAACGACGGCACGCGAGCGCTGACGGAGCGGTATGCGCCTCAGGTCGGGGGTGCCAAGCCCTGCACGATTCAGGCGGGCTGCTACTCGGGAGTTCTTCACTATTTAAAGGCCGTCGCCGCGCTGGGATTCGACAACGCCAAAAAGAGCGGCGCTGCGGTCGTGACGAAAATGAAGGAGATGCCGACCGATGACCTAGCCTTTGGCAAGGGGCGCCTACGGGAAGACGGCCGCAAGATCCATGACATGCATCTATTCGAGGTCAAGGCCCCAGAAGAATCGAAGAAGCCGTGGGACTACTACAAGTATCTTCGGACCGTCGAAGGTGAGGAGGCTTTCCGACCACTGGCGCAGGGAAAATGTTCTTTGATCAAGAGTTAGCCCGACAATGTTGGGAAACACTCCGGAACCGCCGTCGCGGCGACAACCCGACGAGACGTCGGTACCACGACTTCGTTCTCTTGCACTGGGGATCGATGGCCCAAGACCTTCACGGCCGTAGAACTGGTAGGTTTTGGAAAAAAAAGCAGAGAATACCTTATGCTTCAATGGGGATTGACTGACACTCTCTTCGCCATCCTGTTGAAATGGCTAGCCCACCTGCCGCCTTCCGCGCCGACGGTTGGACGCACGGAAGCAATAAGTTCAAGTCACAGCGGCTCTGGCCTTGAATGTGTCGACATCCCATAGCTTGTTGGTCAGGATTGTCCTCAGCCGCGCCACGGCCTCAGCCATATCGGAATATCGCAGATAAAGCGGCGCGAACCCAAACCTCATAGTGTCGGGAGCGCGGAAATCCCCGAGGACGCCATTCGCCGCCAGCGCCCGCATCACGGGATAGCCATAGGTCAAACCGAACGAGACATGGCTGCCTCGTCCGCTTGCGTCGCGCGGCGACTGCAACTCCAGCCCAAACTGGCCGCACTCCTGTTCTACGAGTTCAATGAACAACTCGGTCATGCGCCTTGACTTCTCGAAGACGTGGTCGAGATCCACTTCGGCCCACAACTTCAAGGCTTCATCCAGGGCAGAAAGGCTCAGCACGTGCGGCGTACCGCAAACGAAGCGTTTGATCGCTGCGCCTGCTTCGTATTCCGGTATGAACTCGAAGGGGCGACTGTGGCCCATCCAGCCAGTGAGGGGTTGTGATACCGAACTCACCAGTGACGGAGCGACCCAAACGAAGGCTGGCGCACCCGGACCCCCGTTGAGGTACTTGTACGTGCAGCCAACCGCAAAATCGGCTCCCGACTTTGCCAGTTCCACCTTAACGGCGCCGGTCGAGTGCGAAAGATCCCAAACGACCAGCGCGCCGCACGCGTGGGCTTCGCGGGTCACCGCCGCCATGTCCTGGATTTTGGATGTCCGGTAATGAACGTGACTGAGCAACACCACTGCGACATCGTCCGCAAGGTGGTCTGCGATCCGATCTGTCGAAGGGAAAAATCGAATCTCGACGTCCCTACACAACTCAGCCAATCCCTCGACAATATAGTTGTCTGTCGGAAAGTTGTCGTGCTCTGCCAGAATCACCCGCCGGCGAGGGCGTAGTTGTAACGCGGCGGCCAAGCATTTGAACAGATTCACGGAGGTGCTGTCGCCGACAGCTATTTCCCCGTTACCGACACCCACCAGCGAGGCAATGCGATCGCCCACGTTTACCGGCATCCTGATCCAACCAGCTTTGTCCCAACTGCTGATCAGACCCTCGCCCCACTCCCTACCCACGGTCAGGGAAGTGCGTTCCGCGACAGCCCTCTGCAGCGGGCCGAGTGAATTGCCGTCGAGGTAGATCATGCCTTCGGGGATTTGAAACAACTCGCGATAGCGAGCCAGTGGGTCGGCCGCATCAAGTGCGTATGCCATTGCGACAAGATCGGTCATATCTTTTCCTCAGGCAGCGGTGTCGACCACGCCCGCGACGGCGCGGAAGGCCTGGCTGGTTGGGTCGGTGAGATCTAGAAGAATGCTGAAGTGGTCGGCCTCGGCGATCGTGCTGTAGCTCAACGAGCCACATGCGTTGCCCCAGTTCTGAACAAGCAATCGCGACTGACGAATGAATTCCGGACTTTCCAAAGCGCCGACCAAAACGCGAGCTACGGTGCCGGGAATGGGGGCGCGGAGCGCCGGCGACAGCAAACGAGCCTCGTCATCCCCAATGTTGATCGCATCGTTCACATAGGACTGACGGATAGGGTGAAGGTCAAAGACGCCGCTGATTGCGACAATTCCGGCCAGCTTTTGCTCCTCCTCGCCCGCTAGGGCCAAGCATGCCGCCAGATGACCGCCAGCCGAATGGCCGGAGACCACGATCCTTTCCGGGTCACCTCCGAAGTCGGCAGCACGGGCCCTCACATAGCCGGCGGCCTCCCGGATCTCTGCTACGATCTCACTAAGCGAGACTGTCGGAGCGAGCGAATAGCCCACCACGATGTAGACCCAACCCGCCTTAACAAATGCCGGCCCTGGGAAATGGAAATCGTCCTTGCTGCCCTCTTGCCAGAATCCGCCATGAATAAAGACATGGACCGGACGGAGCTGCGCCCCCTTCCTGTAGCCATTGGTGAAAACGTCGAGACGTTGTCGGGTCTTTTTGCCGTAGGGCAGGTTCAGGAATGCAGCCGACCCCGACTGATGACGAGCTTTCTCGGAAAGCGCTTGCCATTGTCCAAAAATAGCCGGCACATGCAATGAGGAGCGACTGGGCGAAAGCTGGAGATCCAACTCGGCTTTCTCGGCTGGCGGGTCGGCCAAATCGAGCATCTGCATGTCAGGCTCTCATCTTTTCCCGCATTGCTGGTGCGGTTCCGCGCTTTCGCAAAATAGGGAGCGCCAGCGCGACCAGGACCAGCAGACCGGTAGCGAAGCGGAGGTCCGAGGGCGGGAGCCCAATCGCCAGACAGACCGATACCGTCTGCGAATAGAGGATTGATCCGACAACCGGGGCGGCCAGTTGGTTTATGACGCGCCGTCGCCCTAGCAAGCTTTCGCCAATGATGAGAGAGGCGAGGCCGTTGACGAGAACGCCAATACCCATGCCGACATCGACGAAGCCCTGCGATTGCACGAGGAGCGATCCACCAAAAGCAGAGCAGGCACCCGCTATCGCGACGCCGGCAACGGTTATCGAGGCAACGCTGACACCATAAGCTTCAGCCATCTCCGGGTTCGAGCCGGCGGCGCGGACACCCACGCCACGCTCCGTCAATAACAGGTAGAGGAGTAGGAAGAAGACTGCCGCGACGAGAAGACTCAGCACAACGATCTTTCCTGCAAGGGAGCCCGGACCGAAGTATGCAATGCTGCTAAACAAGGTCGGGTATTTGAACAACGCGACGTTCGGTCGGCCGAGGATATGGAGATTGACCGAGTAGAGCATGGTCATCACCAGAATGCCTGCCAACAGCGAATTAATGCGAAAGCGCAGGTGAATGATTGCGGTGCTAGCGCCGGCAAGCGCCCCACCCACAGCTGCCACTGCCATGCCCGCTATGGGGGACAGTCCGCTTGCTAGGAATGCTGCGCAGATACTGCCGCCAAGAGGAAACGCACCCTCCGCCGTCATGTCCGGAAAGTTGAGGATACGAAAAGGCAGCATGATCCCTAAGGCCACAAACGCATAGATGAGACTTTGCGACAAGGTGATCGGAATGAGGTCGTAAAAGCTCCAGAACGCCGTCATGATGGTGCCCTCAACTTGCCAGCAGTATCTTGTCGTCTTTGGTGTGGAAGCGATCGATAAGATCAGAGACAGTGTGCTGTCTCTTTGCTTCGCCCGAAGTCGAGTAAATGATCTGGCCCGCTTCCATCATCACCAGCCTGTTGCCGCAGCGGATCGCCATATCCATGTCATGAGTCACCATCAGCGCTGTCAGCTTGTTGCGTTCGACAGCGTCCAAGGTGATGTCGAGAACGAGTTGCGCCGTGCGCGGATCGAGCGCAGCGGTGTGCTCATCGAGGAGCAGAATCCTGGGCTGCGCCATGACGGCCATGAGCAACGACAGTGATTGTCTTTGTCCGCCTGAAAGCAGTGATACCTTCGAGTCGAGCCGGTCCTCGAGCCCGAGCCGCAGCGTTCTCAGCCTTTCTTTATAGGCGTCACGTCTGGTTGCGCTCAGTCCGAGCGTGAACCGCGCGGGTCGAGGGCGTAGTTCGGCCATGAGCATGTTTTCTGCGATCGTCATCTCCGGCGCCGTACCCAGCATAGGATCCTGGAAGACACGGGCGACCCACCGCGAGCGTCGATGCACTGGCATCGCGGTGACGTCTCGGTCATCTATCCGGATCGATCCCTTGTCGGGAATGATCTTGCCGGCAACACCGTTCAACAGTGTGCTCTTTCCAGCGCCGTTGCTGCCGATGACGCAGCAGAAATCGCCTTCGTTGAGCGTAAGATCTACGCCCTTAAGCGCATGCTTTTCGTCAAGCGTTCCAGCAAAGAACTTCTTGTCGATGCTTTTGATGGCCAGCATTTCTTCCTCCCTTACTCTGACCACGCACCGAGGCAGCCCTAACCGGCCACCCCGGTGCGGATGATTCAATCAATCATGCAGTTGCAGGATGAGAGGGAGGCCGGGAGCTTGAGGCCGAACTTCTCCATCTGCCTGGCACTGATCACCGGCTTGTGGTCCTTCGGGGCCGGTTTGGCGACCGGGATGTTTTCCGGTTTCTCGCCCTTGAGAATACGTGCAGCCAAATCCGCCGCCAGCCGTCCGACGCTAGCGTAGTCGACCGCAAACGAGGCCAGGAAACTACCTGTGCGCACGTTTGCGTCATTTGCCGAAATGACTGGGATTGCAACGGAGTCGGCTGCAGCCGCGACGGCGGGCTCTGACGATTGCAGCAGATTGGACGTCATGACGTACAGAACATCAGCGCGACCCTTGAACGCGGAGATTCGCACCGGAATGTCGTTGACTGTCTCGACGCCGACCTCGACTACCTCAAAGCCATATCTGGGCGCCAGATCCTTGATGATCCGTAGCACCGCCATGTCGTTATCTTCACCCGGATTGTAGGGGACGCCCAGCCGCTTAGCGTCCGGCAGCAGTTCGTGAATGAAATTAAGCACGGCGTCGATGTCTTGCAGGTCCGAGGCGCCGGTCATGTTCTTGTCCCCTCCTTGCCAGCTTGGAACAAGGCTTGCCTGAACCGGATCGCTCACTGCGGCAAACACGCCAACCGCATCGGTGTTCTGCAATATCGCTTTGGCCCCTTGGCTGACCGGAGTAGTGATAGTCAGGATCAAATTCGGCTTCTCAGAAAGCAACTGGCCGATCATCTGTGGAACAAGGGAAGGATCGAAATTCACCTGCTTCAAATTGTAGGAGACGTTCTTCCCCTCGTGCTTCCCTAGCTTGCTCAACTCTTCTTTGAACGACTCAGTGATGAGATCGAGCTGTGGATGGCGCCCGAATTGCGCTATCCCGATTTTTGCGACCTCGTCCGCACGCGCTACGTCGCCAAACATCGCCGTCAGCGAAATCGCGATCGCGCCCGAGAGGCTGGTTCTTCTCCATTTCATTGGCTCAGTTCCCCATAGATCGTCCGATCATCAGCGCCCGGACGGTGCGCTCGTTAATCGGCCGCTTGTAGTGCCGCCACTTCCCCGCCGGCGCTAAGCGTCAGCTCGTGTCGAAGCTCCCAAAGCTCGGGGAAAAACAGGAAGTTGGCCGTTGAAGCGAGATAGTCCTGGCCGATGGTTCCGCCCGTGCCTTTGGTGCGCATACCAATCTGGCGTCGCACCATCAGAATGTGGCTGTGTCGCCAGGACAGGAAGCGGCGATCAAATTCAAAGACATTTTCGGCGAGTGTGAAAAGTTCGAAGAGCTTCCATCTATCGCGGTAGATATCGACGAGTGAGTGGCCCGAGTTTCCGACGGCGGCAAAGAACGCCTTGCGCAAAGTTATCGGGTAGCCCTCGGCGAGACCTGGCCAAGCTTTGGCCACGCGCTGGCGGTAAGCTTCTCCTGCTGTCTCACAAAGTCCACACATGACCTCCAGTTCGCGAAACTGGCGGGACTGCATCCCCGAGGCACCGGTCAGATAGCTCCGAAACTCTAGGAAGTCCGCCGCGGACATGGTTTCGAGAACGGTCCAATGCCCTTCCGCCAGCCTCATGATTTCGGCGGCCCGCTTCAGGAGCCAGTTCGCCCTTGTCAATTCGCCCGCGGACAAGTGCTCGATAATTCGCTTCATGTCGAAGATCAGGTGCTTGAACCAGATCTCCAGCGCGTGATGCGTGGTGATGAAAATGTGCTCTTCGGGATGTGGCGTGACCTGCCGCATCACTGAGAGCAACTGCTCGAGTTGCAGGTGATTCACGTAACTGAACTGCTGATCGGTCAGCTTGGTGTCCGACATGCCTCTACCGTCTCCTCCAACGCCTCATCGGCGTTTAATATGGATTTATTCGTTCAGCACTATTGTATATTGGTCGCTTCTGTCAATGCGATAACCTGGCGGCGCGCCAGTCCTCCCCCTGGCGCACCATCTCGCGCCGATCCCAAATTGTTGGATGGACTGCTGCGCGAACTCTCGCGCTGCTGCGTCAGCCGCGTGGTCTGAGGACTTGACACCATTCATCAATGTTGTGTTATGTACAACAATATTGGAAAAATGAGGGCTTAAAAATGCTCCCCGTGTTTCGCGCCGCCGCCATCCAGGCCTCACCGGAGTTCCTGGACACCGCAAAGACGATATTGAAAGCGGTGGACCTGATCGGGGAGGCGGCACGGCATGGCGCTTCGCTAGTCGCCTTTCCGGAGGTGTTCGTTCCTGGGTATCCATATTGGAGTTGGATTACTGACCCAGTAACGGGAAGCGCATGGTTCGAGCGGCTTTCGCGAGCCTCCATATTGATCGACGGTCCGGAGGTGGCGACATTGTGCGCGGCGGCACGCGAGCACGGTGTTCACGTCGTTATCGGCATCAACGAGCGTAGCCCGATCAGTTTGGGCGCCATATACAACACCTTGCTATTCATCGGCCCTGACGGAAGGCTGCTGGGCCGGCACAGGAAGCTCGTTCCGACCTGGGCGGAGAAGCTGACCTGGACCAACGGCGATGGTTCTTCGCTCGTGGTTCATCAAACCGCGATCGGTCCGCTCGCCGGGCTGGCCTGCGGTGAGAACACCAATACGCTCGCGCGCTACGCTCTGCTTGCTCAGGGCGAGTTGGTCCACGTCGCAAGCTACATTGCACTGCCTGTTGCTCCGCCTGACTACGACATGGCCGATGCGATCCGGCTGCGGGCTGCGGCTCATTCCTTTGAAGGCAAGCTATTCACCGTCGTGGCCTGCTCGACCATCTCCGAAGAGATCATCGCTGCGATGGAAACGATCGTTCCGGACGCTCGGGCGCGGCTGAAACGCAAGTCGAGCGCATTCTCCGGCATTGTAGGGCCGGATGGACGTGTCGTGGGCACACCGCTGATCGACGACGAAGGCATTGTTTATGCCGACATCGATCTCAGCCGCTGCATTCAGCCAAAGCAGATGCACGATATCGTCGGCCATTATCAGCGCTTCGACATCTTCAATCTGCGGGTGAATGCCGCGCCGCAGGAGGCAGTGTCGATCCGCAACGATCCCACCTCGATTATCTCTGGTGGCCGAGACAATTCCGACCACGCCACCTTATCCGACCCCGCCGGGGAGGAAGCCGGTCATTTTGCAGAGACCATGAAGAGGAGATTGTCAAATGCGTGAAGATGTTGCGGGTCGCTCCAACGTCGAGGACACTCAGGAACTGCTTTCCTATTACAAGGAACTCGAGGATCTAGAGGCCGGCGCACTCTGGACAGTGGCGAACAAAATTGAGCCCTGGTTCCCGAAGTCGACGTCGGTCCCGGTCCTTTGGCCCTACCGTCGCCTGCGCGAATATGTCCTTCGCTCGGTGGAGTTGGTAACGCCAGAGAAGGCCGGCCGACGGGTGATCTACCTGTCCAATCCCAACCGTCGCGACGTTTCGGCAGCCGTGGGCTGGCTCTATACCGGTCTTCAGGTGATGAACCCAGGCGAGGCCGCTTCGGCCCATGCCCATTCGGCTTCCGCTCTACGCTTCATCATGGAAGGGTCTGGCGCTTATACGATCGTCGACGGCCACAAGATGACGCTGCGCCGCAACGATTTCGTCCTCACGCCGAATGGCACCTGGCACGAGCATGGCGTGTCGGCCGACGGCAGCCCCTGCATTTGGCAGGATGGGCTGGACATTCCGTTGATGAACGCGCTCGAGGCGAACTTCTTCACCGTCCATCCAGACCTGAGGCAGCAGGTCACCTATGAGATTGACGACTCGACCAACACCTACGGCGCTCCTGGCGTACTACCTGCTACAGGCACCTGGTCGAAACCCTACTCGCCGCTCTTCAAGTATGAGTGGGAGCCGACCTACGAGGCGCTGACCAAGTACGCCATGGCAACCGACGGTTCGCCCTATGACGGCGTCCTGATGAAATACGTCAATCCAATCACGGGCGGTCCCGTGATGCAGACGATCGGGGCCGGCATGCAATTGCTGCGGCCCGCAGAGAGGACAAAGGCGCACCGCCACACTGGAAGCTTCATCTATCAGTGCGCCAAAGGCAGTGGCTACTCCATCGTCGATGGAAAGCGCTTCGATTGGCAGGAGCGCGACATCTTTTGCGTCCCATCATGGGCGATCCACGAGCATGCCAATGCATCGGACAAGGAGGATGCCTGCCTGTTCTCGTTCAATGACCTGCCAGTCATGCATTCGCTCGGCCTCTATCGCGAGGAGGCCTATGGCGAGAACGAGGGCTATCAGCCGCTCGCCGCTTAAGCCACGAAACACCGGAGACGAACATGCGGTTGATTACATTCCGTGCCCACCCCGCCGATAAGTCAAAACTCGGCGTCGTGATCGGGGGAACCGTCCTCGATGTCGGTGGGCTGGGTGCGGCGTCCGGCATTCCTCTGGCGGACGACATGCTTGCCTTCATCGATCAGGGTCCTGCCGCACTGGCAGCGCTTCGCAAGCTCGTTGGCGACACGGAACGGGCCTTGCCGGTCGGCGCTGCGCTACCAATCGAGAACGTCAGGGTGCTCGCTCCGATCCAGCGCCCACGCAAGAACATTTTTGGCATCGGGCTCAACTATATCGAGCATGTCGCAGAATCGAGCCGCACCTTGGACACGTCGAGGGAGTTGCCAAAACAGCCGGTGATCTTCTCCAAGCCACCCACTACAGTGATCGGCCCCGGCGATGCCGTGCATCACGACGCCAAGATCACCAAGCAACTCGACTGGGAGGTGGAATTGGCCGTGATCATCGGGCGGACCGCTCGCCGGGTCCGAGCCGAAGATGCGCTCAGTCATGTCTTTGGCTACAGCGTACTTATCGATATCAGCGCGCGCGACAACCGCCGCGCTGGCCAGTGGATCTACTCGAAGGGCCAGGACACCTATGCGCCCTTCGGTCCAGCGATCGTCACCACAGATGACATCCCCGACCCACACGTTCTGGACCTCTCGCTGTCCGTCAATGGCGTCGAGAAGCAGAACTCGAATACGCGGCACATGCTATTCAACGTCAACGCGCTGATCTCCGATATCAGCCAGGGCATCACGCTCGAGCCAGGCGATATCATCGCGACCGGCACGCCGGACGGCGTCGGCGCTGGGCGCGCCCCGCAGGAATGGCTGCGGCCGGGTGACGTCATCGAGGCCGAGGTGGCAGGCATCGGCAGGCTGCGCAACCCTGTCGTCGCCATTTGATGTCCTGACGACAGACTTCACCTGAGATTTTGCACGTAACCCGGGACAGGACACCATGACTACAGACAAAGTAATACGCATCGGCCAGATCGTGCCCAGCTCCAATGTGACCATGGAGCGCGAGATTCCGGCGATGCTGCGCGCGAGAGAGAGTGTTCTTCCCGAACGTTTCTCTTTCCACTCCGCGCGCATGCGAATGAAGAGCGTCACAACGGACCAACTGGCGGCGATGGACCGCGATTCCGACCGCTGCGCCGCCGAGTTATCGGACGCGCGGGTCGATGTTCTCGGCTACGCCTGCCTGGTCGCGATCATGGCGATGGGCAAGGGCTACCATCGCGTCTCGCAGGAACGGCTGCACGGCCGCACCGTGGAAAATGGCGCCCCTGCGCCCGTTGTTACCTCCGCCGGCGCACTTGTCGACAGCCTCAAGCTCATGGGTGCAAAGCGTATCGCCATCGTCGCTCCGTATATGAAGCCGTTGACCAAACTGGTTGTCGATTACATCGAGAGCGAAAACATCTCCGTCAACGATTTCATCGCCCTCGAGATAGAAGACAATCTGGCAGTCGGTGCACGAGACCCACTGGGCCTCTTCGACATTTACAAAAAGCTCGATATCAAGGGCATTGACACCCTCGTCCTCTCAGCATGCGTCCAAATGCCATCGCTGGCGGCGGTGCCCGACGTCGAGGCCGAATGTGGTGTACCCGTCGTCACTGCGGCCATCGCCACAACGCACCAGATGCTGAGGGCGTTAGGGCTCGAAGCGACACTCCCCAACGCGGGCCACCTGCTTTCCGGAGCCTTTGGCCAGACAGCTCCCGTCAATTGAATTGCGTCAGCGGGACTTGGAGGACTCCGTTGCCCGTTTGCCCCCCGGGTTGTAAGACATGGACCACTCCAAGGAGAACCTAGCCGACATGGTGGCGGTTCGCGCAACGGCCCCGGGAACGGCTCAAGTGGATAAAGACGGATCTAAAAAGAGTGCTCGGAAAGGCATTCAGTCCATCGAAATTGGATTTCGGGTAATCGACTTCCTGGTTGGCGCCGGGCGGCCGCTGCCCCTAAAGGAAATTGCAGCGGGCACAGGCCTATCCGCGAGCAAGCTGCATTTCTATCTCGTCAGCCTGCTCGGCATCGGAGTGGTTCATCAGGATGCCAGCACCGGGCATTATGGCCTTGGTCCATATACGCTGAAACTTGGAATTGCCGGCCTCGAGCAGTTCGACATATTCACAGCTTCCCGCGATCGGCTCGTCGAACTGGCAAACGACATCGGCCACAGCGTCTTTCTCGGCGTTTGGGGCAATCACGGCCCGACGATTGTCTTTCGGGCCGATGGTATCCACAGTCGCTCCGTTTTCGAACTCCGCGTGGGCAGTGTACTCCCGATCTTGAGATCTGCCTTGGGACGGCTGTTCCTGGCGTATCTTCCCGAGGGCATGACGTCCGCCCATGTTGATGCGGAACTGGTAGACCTGTCTCAGCGCCCTTCGCCGACCGAGTTGGCCGACGTCCCGCGCAGTTGGAAGGAAGTACGCGAACTCGTCGCGACGATCAGGCAAAAGGGAATTAGTCGCAGTCGAGGCAATCTGCTGTCTGACTACACTGCGATCTCGGCTCCCATCTTTGACCATACTAGCACCATCATTGCGGGTATCACGGTAATGGGCCTGCGAGGTGTCCTAGATGACGATCTGGGAGGACCAAACGCTATGGCGATACAGTCTCTGGCCCGCGATATCTCCAGTGATGCAGGCCAAAGAACCACAAGCTATATACGTTATATTTCAAAGACTTAGATAGAGGGCTGGCTCACCCCTTCACGACGCTCTTATTATGGGCCGAATTCCGTCTGCCTTTTGGCTGTGACTCCCTTCAAGGCGGTTCTAAGGAGTCTAGCCGCCGGATGAAGAGGTCGATCTAACCAATGGGCCAGGTAGGCCCAGCTAATTGTCTCGCCCTCTGTGCAGGTGTCAACACCCGGCTCAATCTGCCATTGGTCAACTCTTGCTGTACAATCCAGTATGGAAGTCGCCCCCAACCAGCGCCTGCCCGAATCAAGGCGAGCTTGGTCTATTCGTCTCCAACTCGCCGGGTCCGCGGCAAAAGGATGCCAAAGTCTCGGTCTCAAAAGGTTGCTGGAAAAATAGCTACCGCGCGCCGACAGCCGACGAATGTCGGTATTGGTGGTTGCGCGTCCTGGATTTGAAACTGCTAATCAACATTCAAAGTATCGCTCGCGATCACGTGCAAAGGGCAATTCTGGCTGGCTGCGAAAGCGCCGCCAGGCCGGTTACACTGTGCGACGATAAGAAACTAGCGCTTCGAGAATAGTGGCTCTCGCGATGCAGTGGACCTCTGAAGCAAGCCCCAATTGTGATCGAATCTCGCGGAATTACTAAGGATGAAGAGGCCTTAGCGTTCCGTCGAGAGCGATTGGCGCTGCCGTGAGCTCTTGCAGGCGTTGAGTGCCTAATCCTTCGACGATCTCTCGTAAGACGAGACCGTCCGAAGTCACGTCGAGGACGGCGAGATCGGTGAAGATACGGGTCACCACGCCCAACGCGGTCAACGGCAGAGTGCATTCTCTGACGATCCGAGGCGCACCTTGCTTGGTGACGTGCTCCATCATCACCCAGATCTCGCGGGCGCCAACGGCAAGATCCATCGCTCCGCCGACGCCGGGCAAATCGTCTCCTGAACCCATTGACCAGTTCGCCAAATCACCTTTGTCTGACACCTGGTACGCCCCGAGTATCGAACAATCGAGATGTCCGCCGCGCATCATCATGAAGCTCAGGCTGGAATCGAAGAACGATCCCCCACGAAGTATCGAAATCGGATCCTTGCCTGCGTTGACGAGATCCCAATCCTCCTCTCCCGCGGGCGGTCGAGGTCCGATGTTCAGGATGCCATTTTCGCTATGTAGGATGACTTCGATTCCTTCGGGAATGCGGTCCGCCACGAGCGTCGGAAGACCTATGCCGAGATTGACGAAGGACCCGTCCCGAAGTTCCCTGGCGATCCGGTCCGCGATTTCTTCGCGTGATAGCCGCTTCACCATGGTGATCCCCGCGTTACGATACGATTGACGAAGATGCCCGGCGTCACGATCGCCTCCGGATCCAGTTGTCCGATGTCGACGAGTTCGTCGACCTCTGCGACGGTGATTTTCGCCGCAGTCGCCATCATAGGCTGAAAGTTGCGGGCACTCTTGTTGTAGACGAGGTTGCCGTGGCGATCAGCGCGCAACGCGCTCAACAGGGCGAAATCGCCGCCGAGCGGAAGCTCGAGCACGTGCTCCCGTCCGTTCAGAATTCTAGGTTCCTTATGGGCGCCGATCTGCGTTCCAGCCGAGGTCGGCGTGTAGAACCCGCCCAGCCCGGCACCGGCGCATCGAATCCGTTCGACGAGCGTCCCTTGAGGCACCAGTTCGAGCGCGACCTTTCCTTGCCGATGAAGCTCCGCGAACACCGTATTCGTCTTCGATCTCGGAAACGAGCAGATGACCTTTGCTACGCGTCCGTTCCGAAGAAGAAGCGCGAGGTCGTCGTCGGAAGAGCCCGCGTTGTTGGAGACGACGACAAGATCGCGCGCGCCCGAATCTAGGACGGCGCGGATAAGGCCAAGCGCAACGCCTGCGCCTCCGAAGCCGCCCAGCAAGATCGTGGCCCCGTGGAAGAGCCCACTCAATGCCTCCGCGTATGTGTTCATTCGGCGATCGAGCATTACACGTCCTAGGAGCGAGCTTGGCCTACGCGGTCGGCCGGGTGCTGATAGAGGAAGGAACATCGATGTTCAAGGAGATTCTGAAAGAATATCGATAAAATGGCGCTTTGGCGAAAACCGATGATTCGGTTTCGTTGACTTTTTATCGATTTTTTGGATGTTTGATCTGTTGTGCGCTCGCGGGCTTCGCTCGATCGGGCGCCATGTCGGCCCGCCGCCATGTCGAGGATCATATGCCGCTGAAGAAAGCAGTCGCCCATATCGAAGCCGCGCCGCGTGGCGCGACAACGCTGGCCTCAACGATCGAGGAAAGGCTGCGTCGCGACTTGATCTCCGCGGTGTTCATGCCGGGAGAAAAGTTGGCGATCGACACGCTTCGGGACAAATACGGTGCAGGTGCGAGCCCCGTGCGCGAGGCGCTCAACCGCCTTTCTGCGGAGGGGTGGGTTGTACAGTCTGACCAGCGCGGCTTCCGTGTTCCGTCAGTCTCAGCGGATCAGCTGGAAGAGCTGACTCGCTCACGCTGTCTCCTCAACGAGATCACGCTGCGTGAATCGATTGCCCGGGCCAGTAACGAAACCGATGAAGCAATCGTGGTTGCGTTGCATCGGCTGTCGCGCACGCCGCCGCGCGATGCAGATGATCCGAAGCGGATCAATCCGGAGTGGGAGACACGGCATCGCGCGTTTCACGCCAGTCTCATCGCCGCCTGCGGCTCGCGCTGGCTGATCGATTTTGATGCGATGCTGTTCGAACAGGCGGCGCGATACCGCGCCTTGTCCGCACGCTCGAAGGTGAGCCGGGATGTGCAGAAGGAGCACAAGGCGATCGCGGAGGCGGTGATGCGGCGCGACGTGGCAGAGGCGATCCGCCTGGCCAACGCCCACATATCCCACACCACGGCGCTTGTTGCTCAGGTCGCGCGCCGCCACGAGGCCCTTTGAGTGCGGCAACTATCTAGGAAATAACGGAACTTCGTCATCATTGATCGCACTTGAAAATCGATGTTTTATTGTTTATGACGAAAACATCGATTTTTTGGTGAGGCATCATGCGACTTGTCAGCTACGAACGTCGTTCCCAACCCGCGCTGGGCGTTCGGTCGTCCGAAGGCATCCTGCCGCTGGCCGATCTCGTGACGGACCTGCCAGAGAACCTTCCGGCGCTGCTCGCGCTGGGCGCGCCGGCGATGAGGCGAATCGCGGACGCGCTCGGTCATGCACCGCAGATCAAACCGATCGCCGAAGGCGCAATTCGCTTGCTTCCGCCAATCACCCAGGCGGGAAAAATCCTGTGCCTCGGTCTGAACTATGCGGACCATGCTGCCGAATCGAAGCAGGCCCGCCCCGATTTTCCGGTGATCTTTCTCCGCGCGAACACCTCGCTCGTCGCCCACGGTCAGGCGATCGTGCGGCCGTCGCAGTCGTCGGCGCTGGATTTCGAGGGAGAATTGGTCGCTGTTGTCGGCCGCACCGCGCGTCACGTGAAGCGCGACCACGCGCTCGACTACATCGCCGGTTATTCGATCTTCAATGACGCCTCCATCCGCGACTATCAGCTGCGGACGCCGCAATGGACGGTCGGCAAGAATTTCGATGCCAGTGGAGCGTTCGGCCCGGACTTCGTCACCAGCGACGAAATTCCACCCGGTGCGACGGGGCTGAAGATCGAGACCCGCCTCAACGGTGCGGTGATGCAGAGCGCCAATACGCGCGACATGATTTTTGGCGTTGCGGAGACGGTCGAACTGCTGTCCGCCTGCATGACGCTGGAAGCTGGCGACATCCTGGTGATGGGAACGCCCGCTGGCGTCGGCGCCGCAAGAAAGCCACCGGTCTGGATGAAGCCGGGCGACCTCGTCGAGGTGATGATCGAAAAAATCGGCACGCTGTCGAATCCAATCATCGCTGAGGAAGATCAGGTTCGCGCGGCTTGAATGCCATGTCGCGGGCGGATGTTGCACCGCCTAAGGTTCGGGGCGCGATTCGGATGGAGTTCCAATGAAGACGACCCAGGTTCTAATCGCGGGCGGTGGGCCGGTGGGGCTGACGCTGGCAAAGGTGCTGACTCACTTCGGTATCAAGGTCATGGTCGTCGAACGCAATGCCACGACCACCCGATATCCCAAGATGGACATCACCAATGGCCGCAGCATGGAACTGTTCCGGAAGTTTGGATTGGCCGAGAGTCTGCGCAAGGTCGCGGTCCCAGAGCATCATCCGTTCGACGTCTCCTGGATCACCTCGCTTGCCGGGCACGAGCTGCATCGTTTCCGCTATCCGAGTCCCGAACAGGCGCGTCGCCAGATTCGCGAGACCAATGACGGCACCCAGGCCCGGGAACCCGCCATGCGCGTCTCGCAGGTGGAGATCGAGCCGGTCCTGAAGCGCGCGGTTGACGCTGAGCCGAATGCTGTCGTGCGCTTCGGCTGGACCTTGGAGGATTTCACGCAGGACGATGCCGGAGTCACGGTCACACTGTGTAACTCCGAAGATGACAGGACCCAAATCGTCGAATGCGACTATCTGATCGGCTGCGACGGCGGTGGAAGCCGTGTTCGCAAGCTGCTCGACATCGGGCTTGATGGCACGCCGCGAGTTGGGATCTTCCAGATGGTCCATTTCTACTCGAACGCACGCGAAATCCTGCAGCGCTGGGGCATCGCCTGGCACTACCAGTCCCCGTTCGGCACCATGATCGCGCAGAATGACAGAGACATCTGGACCATCCAGGCCCGCCAGGATCCCGCGGTTGCGCCCGGCGATATCGATCCGAGGACGGTGTTGCGAAAATTCGTCGGCACGGACTTCGACCATACGATTCTGATAACTAACGCCTGGACGCCTCATCTGCTGCTGGCGCAGTCCTATGGCCGCGGCCGTGTGTTTCTCGCCGGCGATGCCGTCCACCAGTATATTCCGACCGGTGGCTACGGCATGAACACGGGAATTGCCGACGCTGTCGATCTCGGATGGAAGCTGGCGGCAACGATCCAAGGTTTTGGAGGCCCCGGCCTGCTGGCCTCGTACGAGCGCGAACGCCGTCCGGTGGGCTTGCGCAATCGCGAAGCGTCGGCTCGTCACACCAGAGTTCGGATCGACATTATGCAAACCTACAGAAGCGATCTTGACGGCACGCAAGCGGTGAGCGCGGAGCGCCGCAGCGAGATCGCGTCACGGATAGCGGAACTTGGGAATGCCGAGAACGAAAGTTGGGGCATCGAGCTCGGCTACGTATATCACCGGTCGCCGATTGTTGCCGTCGAACCAAATGTCGAGCCGCCGACGGATCCGGTACACTACACCCCGACGACCATGCCTGGTGCACGGCTGCCGAGCACCTTCCTGAGCGACGGCGGTGCGCTGTTTGACAGGCTGGGGCCGTGGTTCACATTGATCAATCTAGGTGGCTCCGACAGCGGCGGTTTCGCACGCGCCGCACGGAAAGCGAAGATTCCGCTGCAGATTGTCGATCTAGACGAGCCGTCGCTCGAACCGGTCTATGGTCGCGAAGTGTTGCTCGTCCGGCCCGACCAGCATATCGCCTGGCGCGGGTCGGACGCGTCCACCGCGGATGCGGACAGGATCCTGGCGCGCGCACTCGGCTATGAGGCCGTCGCATGAGCGGTCTGAAAGTTACGGTGGTGGGCGGTGGCATCGGCGGCACCGCGGCTGCGCTGGCGCTGCTGCGCGCCGGCTGCGACGTCCACGTCTATGAGCAGGTCGCCAGAAAGTCAGAGGTCGGCGCCGGCATTCAGCTTAGCCCGAATGCCACGCGGCTGTTGCACCGCTGTGGCCTGGGGGACGCGTTAGCACGGGTCGCGGTCAAGCCGTCGCATGTCGAAATCAAGCGCTGGGGCGACGGCCGGATATTGGGGCGCGAGGAACTGGGACGCGCCGTCGAGGAGGCCTACGGTGCGCCGTACTACCACTTCCACCGCGCCGACCTGTTGTCGATTCTTACTGCGGCGTTGCCGGCGGAGCGCCTTCATTCCGGATGGCGCTGCGTCGATGTCAGGCAGAGCGATGCTGTCGCCTTGGCGGTCTTTGATGACGGCACGGCCGTCGACAGTGACGTCGTGGTCGGTGCCGACGGCATTCATTCGGTGGTACGAAAGGTGCTGTTCGGTGACGAGCGTCCGCGGTTTTCCGGCAATGTCGCCTATCGCGGGCTCGCGCGCGCGGAGCGGCTAACCCATCTCAATCTCGAGCATTGCGCGACCAACTGGATGGGGCCGGGCGGACACTTCGTGCACTACTTCGTGTCCGGCGGCCGCTTTCTGAACTTCGTGGCTGTAACTGAGCAGGACAGCTGGGATCGCGAATCCTGGAACGACCGCGGCAACGTCGAAGACGCCAAGCGATGCTATGCCGGCTGGCATCCTCAGATCCACCAGATCCTGGGAGCCGTCGACGAAACATTCAAGTGGGCGCTCTTCGACCGGCCCCCCCTGTCGGCGTGGAGCGTAGGTCGGGTCACGCTGCTTGGCGACGCCTGCCATCCCATGCTGCCCTACATGGCGCAGGGCGCGGCGCAGGCGATCGAAGATGGGGCCACGCTTGCCGTGTGTTTAACCGGGGTCGCGCCGGCTCGCGTAGCGGAGGCACTGGCCAACTATGAAACATGGCGCAAGCCCAGGACCGCGGCGATCCAGCTGGCGGCGCGCGGTAACGCGACGACGTTCCATCTCGCCGACGGCGTCGAGCAGCAGAAGAGGGATGCACAGATGGCGGCCTGGGTCGGGCTGTCGCCACGGCGGGCGGCGATTTTCGGCTTCGACGCCGAACGGCCGCAACCCACCGCATCGCTTTCATGACCTTGGCAGCGCCGGATTGAGCCGGCCGCCGCAGATACGGAGGACGCCATGCCGAGAGCATTCCAGCTGGGTTTCGTCGAACTGGGGACCCAACACATCGAACCCGAGCTGCGCTACTACACCGAAGTCATCGGCGCGAAGGTGACCGAGCGTGCCGCCGACGGTTCGGCCTATCTCAGCCTCGGACTCGACCATCACAACATCGCCTTGCGCGTCTCCGAGGAGACCGGTCTGCAATGCGTTGGGTTGCAGGTAACCAGGGATATATCCATGGAAGATTGGGCGATGCGCCTGAGTGACCAGGGATTGGCGGCGTCGGTCAAAACCGATGCGCGACCCGGAGTGAGCAAGCTCGTCGAGGTGGTGGAGCCCGGCGGCCACGTGGTGCAGCTCTATGCGGAGATGAGCCTGCCGGCGCCCGGTTTCGCCACGCACGGCATCGTGCCCAACAAGCTGGGTCATATCGCCATCATGTCACCCGAAGCGGCCAAGTCGGTGAGGTTCTTCGAACAGGCACTGGGCTTTGCGTTGACAGATCGCATCGACCCTGGCGCGACCTTCTTGACGTGTAACCGCGACCATCATGTCCTGAATGTGGTCGATGCGCCGCGCCGAAAACTCCACCACATCGCATTCGAGCTGAAGGAGCGCGCCCATCATCATGATGCCGCCGATCTGTTGAGCTCTCACGACATCCCGATCGTCTGGGGACCAGCGCGGCATACGGCGGGCCACAATCTCGCGTCCTATCACTTCGATCCCGACCAGGTGCTGGTCGAGCTCTACGCCGATATGGACATACTCATTCCCGAACTGGGCTGGTTCGAGCCGCGGCCGTGGCATGAAACCTTGCCGCTCAAGCCCCAGGTCTGGCAGCGCGGAACGCTAACCACTTGGGGCACCAAGTACGACTTCGATTTCCGGAAGGCATAGGGCGCGTTCCAAGGACATGCCGGACTGACATGACCGTTTGTCGGCGGCCCAACCGCGCCCAAGTAACCCAGGAGTAAGTCCGTGAAAGCTGTGTTTTCATTAACCGCGACGGCTGCGTTCCTCACCACAACTCTTGCCTACGGCGGGCCGCAATACGGTCCAGGCGTGACCGATACCGAAATCAAGCTGGGGCAGACCATGGCCTATAGTGGAAACGGCTCGGCGGTCGGTATTCCGACGGCGGGCGGTACGCAAGCGCTGCTGCGGAAGGTGAACGAGGCGGGCGGCATCAATGGACGAAAGATAACGCTGATTTCTCTGGATGACGCATTAAGCCCGCCGAAGACCGTCGAGCAAACGCGGCGGTTGGTCGAATCGGAGGAGGTTCTTGCAATTGCAGGATCCCTTGGCAGCGCACCGAACGCGGCCATCCAAAAATATCTCAACCTCAAGAAGGTGCCTCAGATCTTCATCATGTCGGGCTCCTCGCGGTTCCTTCAACCGAAGGAGTTTCCTTGGACCATGCCGTTCACCCTGTCTGCGGAAAGGGTCGGCGAGGCATATGGGCGCTACATCCGCGAAGCCCGGCCCGACGCCAAGGTCGCCATCGTGTATCAGAACGACGAGTACGGCAGAGAGGGAGAGAGGGGAATTCGCAAGGGCTTGGGACCCGAGGTCGACAAGTTCGTCGTCGCAGAGAAGGCGTACGAGGTGAACGATCCGACGGTCGATTCGCAGATCGTTAGCCTCAAGGCCAGCGGCGCCGACGTCCTCTTCCATGTCAGCATTTCCAAGTTTGCGGCGCAGGGGCTGCGCAAGGTTCACGAGCTTGGCTGGCAGCCGCTCCAATTCATCGACGTGCCTGCGACCTCGATCGCAGTCACGTTCAAGCCCGTCGGACTAGATAAGACGGTCGGCGTTATTTCCGGCACGTATTTCAAGGATCTGCAGGATCCGACGTGGCAGAACGATCCAGCGGTCACGGAGTATCTCAAGACCCTCAAAACCTATGCTCCCGATATCGATCCGTACGATTCCAATGCGGTCTTCGGATATTCGGTCGGGGAAGCCATCGTGGCGGTTCTGCGTCAGTGCGGCGACGACCTGACGCGGGAAAACCTGATGCGGCAAGCGACGAATCTAAAGCAGGTTCCATTATCACTGCTGCTGCCCGGCATCACGCTCAACACGGCCAATCAGGATTACGAACCTATCAAACAAATTCGGTTGATGCGGTTCAACGGAACGGGCTGGGATGCGATCGGCGAAATCATGGACTTGCCCTAGAAGCATGGGTGTAGCCGCCTCGGCAACCGGGAAATCGCCGACCGCTGCGGTCTTACTCGATCGACGGTCTCTCGTTTGACGCTGACTTTGACGCGGATCGGCCAACTCACCTATCTGCCGCAAGATCAGAAATATGCCGTAGGCCCCAATGCCCTCGCCCTCGCTGCCTCGTTGTTCTCGGGAAGCTGCGAAAGAGCGGCCTTCGCTGGGATGCAAGAGCAGAGCACAAGCGTCCGGGTGGATCAGCTCGATCAGGTCGGCTTGAGTACTCCGAAAAAGTTCGTCATCAATGATCGCGCGACCCAAGAGAGATTTCTATGCGCCTCGCGCAAACTGACCTTACCCAGGATGCTCCACCTCCCGAGCTAGGGTTGCGGCTGGTTCCACGATGTTACCCGTAGTCACCGCGCAAACGGTAGCTTCTGAGCGTGGGGTCGGAGGACGGATTCGCATTTTGGGAGCCGCTTCGCTGAGATCAGGTGTTGCGCCTCCTGTATCTGAAGTTGGCCCATCCACATTCGAGGCGTAGTCTGATTGCGCAAAAAATGCAGCTTTCGGCGCACTATCAAGACGTGAATAGGCCAGCTAGGCTGCTCGCCGATAGGAAAACAGCACTTCCGAAATAGTGGGTTCGCGATGTAGCGGACCCCCGACTCGAACCCCCGACAAGCTATTTCTGCTGTGCGCGGCGGGCATCGGCTGCTTCTTCTAGCAAGCCGGAGTTGCCTCGGCTTAGCTTAAGTCAGCCTCAAACTGGTCTATGATGGACTGGATCGAGAGTTCAAGTTTTTAAGTCGGTTAGAGGTCGGCGTGTGCACGTCGCGTGCACCGGGAAATCAGGAAAAATCCTGCGTCGCCCAATATGAGACGGTGAATAGGTGAGGGCAGAACATGACCAAGGCACCAGCGATGAGTGTAGGATCTGATTGACGCGCAAATCATGCGGTCGATTGTCGAAATCGGTGTCGGCATCTCGATTCCCGCCAATGAGAAAGAGATCTGCCCCTTGCTCGACCAGGCTGGATCTCGAGTTGATCCTCGCCGCCAAAGCCGGTTTCAAAGTCGTATCCCTTTGAGGTGCGGTATCGCTTCGTGAACGAATTCTCAATCGGATAGGATGAGCCGGCCGCCAAGAAAACCATTCCATGCCTGAACCTCAGTAGCATGCAGGCATCAATCCAAGTCGCGGATATAGCCGATCGATTGCAGCCACTTCGTTTCGCATCTGTGCCGTGATCCAATCCCGGATCTCGGCCGCAATAGGCCGCATGGTACGGTTTCGGGGCGGCATGAACTCGCAGAGGCGGCGCGTGACGGCAAGGGTATCCGAGGCTGGCACCAGCGCGCCCGTCAGTAACCAATGCGAGGTCACCGTGAGCCAGCCGAGCGCAATGCCTTGGCCGAGCAGGGCTGCCTGCACCACGACGGCATAATCGGTGAAGCTGAGTGCCTTCGCCGCCCCACGGCGCCCGGTGAGAAGCGATGTGTAATCCACGGCCCAGTCGCCGGGCGTCTCGGCAAGGCGAATGATGGTGTTGCCTTCGGCAGGATCGGTCTCGCCGAGATAACCGGGGCTGCACATCGGCAGCATCACTTCCTTCATGATCAGCGTGCCGCCGGAAGATGGTTCGTCGCGGTCGCGAAAGCGCATACCGAGGTCGACATTCTCCACCGGCCCGCGCAGCGCGCCGGAGATGAGCTGGAAACGCAAATCCACTTGCGGAAACTGTTTCTGCAGCTTGTCGATTCGCGGCATCAGCCAGTGCGTGGTAAAGGCGGAGGAGACTGACAGCGTCACCGTCTCGGTGCCCTTGCGGCGCCGCTCGATCTCGACGAGCCCGCTTTCGATGCTGCGAAAGCCTTCGAGGACGCGGCGATACAAGAGCTCACCTTCCTCCGTGAGCACGGCGCGGCCCGTCCTGCGATCGAACAGGCGTACGCCGAGATGCTCCTCGAACTGGCCAAGCATCCGGCTCACCGCCGGCTGCGTCACGTTCAATTCCGCCGCCGCCGCCGTGAAGCTGCCATTGCGCGCGGCTGCGTCGAAGACGAACAGGGCGTTACTGGACGGCAGCATGCGGCGGAGCTCGGGCATAACGGCATGTTATGGGCGCGGTGAGAATTTGGCAATTGCCGAGTTTTGGCAAGTCTGATGTCATGAATATGACAGCCCAAAGACAGGCCCTTCGTGAGAAGACTTGGTGCAGCGCACGCTTCGGCCGTGAGTGCTCCAAAGCCCTGTCTATAAAGTAGGCTTATGGCGTGCAGTGAGGCACGCCAGCGCAGGGACATGGCGAGGACGATCGTTGGACAAGCGAGCGGAAAGCGTCGAGATCAGGTCCGCCAGCAAGGCCTATGGCGCCGTTCGCGCCCTCGACGACGTTTCGCTCAATGTCGGCGCCGGTGAATTCGTCTCGCTGCTCGGCCCCTCCGGCTCCGGCAAGACCACGCTGCTCGGCATTTTGGGCGGCTTCATCCTGCCGACGTCAGGCACGATTCTGTTCGGCGGCCGCGACGTCACCTGGATGCCGCCGCACAAGCGCGACATCGGCGTGGTCTTCCAGAACTACGCACTGTTTCCGCATATGAGCGTCGGCGAGAACGTCGCCTTTCCCCTGCGCGCGCGGCGCCTGCCGAAAGCGAGCTGGCCGGACAAGGTTCGCGCTGCGCTCAGCATGGTCGGGCTTGCCGGCTATGAGGAGCGCGGCATCGCGCAGCTTTCCGGCGGCCAGCGCCAGCGCGTGGCCCTCGCACGCGCGATGATCTTCGAGCCGCGGCTAATCCTGATGGACGAGCCGCTCTCGGCGCTCGACAAGCAGCTCCGCGAATCCATGCAGATCGAGCTGCGCGCGCTTCACAAGCGCATTGGCGCCACCATCATCTACGTCACTCATGACCAGCGCGAGGCGCTGACCATGAGCGACCGCGTCGCCGTCATGAAAGACGGCCGGATGGTTCAGATCGACGAGCCGGCGCGGCTGCACGATCATCCCGCCGATTCCTTCGTCGCCAGCTTCATCGGCGAAGCGACGATGCTCCCGGTCCGCCGTGTCGATGGGACCTGCGTCGCGCTCGGCAATGCCGTGCTGCGCAGCGCCCGCGCCATTCCCGATGTCGATGCGCTGATGCTGGCCGTGCACAGCGAGAAGCTCTTGATCGACGACGGCGCGCAGGATGCCGCCTGCAACCGGCTGACCGGGACCGTCACCGACATCGTGTATCAGGGCGAGAGCCTGCGCATTTTCCTTGCGCTCACCGACGGCATCGCGCTCAGCCTGCGCCAGCCGAGCTACCACCAGGCCTATCACCGCATCCCGCCGCTTGGCGGCAGCCTCACAGTCACCCTTCACCCCGAGGACACCATCGTGGTGCCCCGGGTGGACTGAAACCAGTCCTGTTCAACCGAGAGAAGAAACCGATATGTCGACCCAAGCCGCCTTCAGCAATTTCAAGGTTCTCACCTTCGACGTCGTCGGCACCCTGATCGATTTCGAGACCGGCGTGCTCGCAGCGGTGCGCAAGATCTCCGGCAAGACGCCCGCCGAGCTCACCGACGAGCAAATTTTCGAAGCCTACAAGCGCGGCCGCGACAAGCACTACGAGCGTTCGAGCGAGGTGATGTTTCACGTCTACCGCTATCTCGCCGAGGAGCTCGGGCTGCCGGCCGACGATGCCTCCTGCGACGTGTTCCAGATCGCCGTGCTGCGCTGGGGACCGTTCCCGGACTCGGTCGAGGCCTTGAAGCGCTTGCGTACAAAATTCCGTCTGGTGGCGATGACCAATGCCGACCGCGTCGCGCTGTCCTGCTACGCGCACGCGCTCGGCAATCCCTTCGACGACACCGTTTGCGCCGACGACACCGGCGTGGCCAAGCCGAACCCCGAGTTCTTCGCCTACAACAAGGGTCGCCAGTCCGCCTTCGGCTACAAGCAGTCCGACATCCTGCACGTCGCGCAGAGCCAGTACCACGACATCGGTATCGCGCGAAAACTCGGCTACAAGGTGTGTTGGATCGAGCGGCGCCAGGGCCTCGCCGGCTTTGGCGGCACGCCCGCGGTCGAGACATTGACAAAGCCGGACTTCCATTATCCGACCTTGAAGGCACTCGCCGACGCGGCGATCGGGCCGGCGGCGTAAGTTCGTGAGCGCGGGCATGACACGGGACTGGCGCGCGCTGCCATCGGTCAATTCGCTGTGGGAAGCCACGGCGGAGCCGGCGCGTGATTATCCCGTGCTGACCGGCGAGCACCAGGCGGACGTTGTGATCATCGGTGCGGGCTACACGGGCCTGTCAGCGGCGCACCACATCGCCAAGGACGGTCTTTCGCCCATCGTGCTGGAAGCGAACCGCCCCGGCTGGGGCGCGAGCGGGCGCAATGGCGGCGTGATCACCGCAAAATTCCGCCTCTCGTTCCGCGAGATCGACGCCGTGCACGGCCGCGCCATGGCGCGGCGCATGTACCAGATCGCGCATGAATCGACCGACATGGTCGAGGAGCTGGTGTCAGAATTCGGCATCACCCGCGCGAACCTGATCCGCACCGGCCAGGTCAAGGCCGCGCACAACGAGACGACGCTGAAAGCGGCCATCGACGAGGCCAATTGGATGACGCGCGAGATGGGCTCTGCCGAGGTTCGCATCCTCGACAAGAACGGCGTGCGCGATGAGACCGGCTCCGATATCTTTGTTGGCGGCGTGCTCAACCCGGGCTCCGGCGGCATCCATCCGCTGAATTATCTGCGCGGTCTCGCCGACGGCGTGGCGCGCCGCGGTGTCCCCATTTTCCAGGAGTCGCCGGTCGTCAAGCTCAGGCGCGAGACGGACGGCATCGTCGCCGAGACGCCGCGAGGCGCGGTGCGCGCAAAACAGGCCATTATCGCCACCAACAGCTATTCCGACCTCACCGGCGCGACCGCGCAGATGCAGCGCACGCTGATCCCGTTCCGCAGTGCCATGGTTGCCACCGAGCAGTTGCCGCGCAATCTCGCCGGAAAACTGATGCCGACCGGGCGCACCTATACCGAGACCAAGCGCATGATGCGCTGGTTCCGCATGGTCGAGAACCGCGTGATCGTCGGCGGCCGCGGCGCCTTTGGCAAACAGGATTCGCAGGCCGCCTTTGATGCGCTGCGCAAGGCGATGGTCGGCATCTTCCCGGACCTTGCCGACGTGCCGCTCGAATACAAATGGTCGGGCCTCGTCGCGATGACGCTGGATTCGGTCCCGCATATCGGCCGGCTCGACCAGCGCACGCTGGTCTCGATGGGCTACAACGGCGCCGGCGTTGCGATGTCGAGCCTGATGGGCCGCTATCTCGCCGCGCTCGTCCGCGGCGAGAGCCCCGATGTCGGCCTGCTCGACGTCAGGCGCATGAAGGCGATTCCGTTCTACCCGCTGCGTGAGCCTGCCGTGCGCATGATCGCCGGCTGGTACCAGTTTCTCGATGCGATCGGTCGGTGAGATCTCTTTGGAGGAGGTGAGGATGACGATGAAGCAGAAGTTTGGATTTGGTTGCGCCCTGCTTGGCGCGTTCGCGCTGACCGGCACCGCGGCCGATGCTGCCGAGCAGATCACCTTCGTCTCGCAGGGCGGTGCCTATCAGCAGGCGCAGACGGTGGCGATCCTCGATCCCTCCGCCAAGAAGCTCGGCATCACCATCAACCAGGACTCCATTCCCGACGCCTGGCCCGCGATCAAGACCCAGGTCGGCAGCGGCAAGCCGATCTGGGACGTCGTGGACACCCCCACCGGCAACTGCCTGCGTGGCGGCGAGCAGGGGCTGATCGAGAAGCTCGACTTCTCGAAGATTCCAAACGGCGCGGCGATGCCGGAGGCGTATCGCAGTCCCTATTCGGTATCCTACGAGTTCTATTCCAGCGTGCTGGCCTACAGCCAGAAGACCTTTCCGAAGGACGCGCCGAATAGCTGGGCGGATTTCTGGGACGTCAAGAAATTCCCCGGCCGCCGCGCGCTGCGCAACCACCCGTTCGCGACGCTCGAAGCGGCACTGATGGCCGACGGTGTCGCGCCGGACAAGCTCTATCCGCTCGACGTCGACCGCGCGTTCAAGAAGCTGGAGGAGATCAAGCCGCACATCACGGTGTGGTGGACCTCGGGCGCGCAGTCGGCGCAGCTCCTCAATGACGGCGAGGTCGACATGGAGATGGCGTGGAACGGCCGCGTCAGCGCTGTCGCCAAGGAAGGCGCCAAGGTGTCGTTCACCTACAACCAGGGCATCCTGCAGAGCACCTCGCTCTGCATCCTCAAGGGCGCGCCGAATCTCGACACGGCGGTGAAATTCGTCAACGAGGCCGTCGATCCCGTGCACCAGGCCAATCTGCCGTTGCAGATCGACTATGGCCCTGGCAATCCCAAGGCGTTCGAGACCGGCGTGATCAAGCCCGAGCGTGCCGCTCAATTGCCGAGCGAGCCGGCCAATGCAGCCAAGCAGGCGCTGATGTCCTATGCCTGGTGGTCGTCGCCGGCGGGGGAGGCCGCCGAGAAGCGCTGGGCGTCATTCATGCAGAAGTAGGCGAGGCAGCGTTGACGACATCCGCGCCAGATCCATCGCAGAAGCATCAGCGCCGCGAGCACGGCCTGATGCTAGCGCTCGCGTCGCCGGCGCTGCTGGTGATCCTGGCTCTGATCGTGCTGCCAGTCGGCTGGCTGGCCTGGCAGTCGATCTATCACGACGGCTTCACGCTGGAGAATTATCGCCGCGTCTTCGCCGAAGACGTCTACTGGCGGAGCTTTGCGCTGACATTCGAGATCAGCCTCGCGGTGACAGTGATCGCGCTGCTGCTTGGTTATCCCGTGGCCTATCTCGCCAATTCCGTATCGAAGGGATGGAGTATCCTCATCCTGTCGCTGGTCGTGCTGCCGTTCTGGACGTCCGTGCTGGTCCGCGCCTATGCCTGGCTGGCGCTGCTCCAGCGCACCGGCGTCATCAACCAGTTCTTGCGCTACCTTGATGTGATCTCCGAGCCGCTGGCGCTGGTCCATAACACCTTCGGCACGGTGGTCGCGACCGTGCACATCCTGCTGCCGTTCATGGTGCTGCCGCTCTACGCCACCATGCAGAAGATTCCGAACGATCTGATGCAGGCTGGCGCCAGCCTCGGCGCGAGCCCGTCGCTGACTTTCTTTCGCGTGTTCCTGCCGCTGTCGCTGCCGGGTGTGCTTGCGGGCTGCACCATGGTGTTCGTGCTCTGCCTCGGCTTCTACATCACGCCGGAGCTGCTTGGCGGCGGCCGCACCGTCATGGTGTCCATGCTGGTGAGCCGCAATGTCGAGCTCTACAACCAGTTTGGGGCTGCGAGCGCGGTTGCCGTGGTGCTGCTCCTCAGCGTGCTCGCGATCTTCTTCGTCGTCAGCCGCTTCATCTCGCTCGATCGCGTGCTGGGGCAGAAGTAATGCGCGCCTCACCCGCACGGAGTGCCCTCTACGTGATCAGCGCGCTGGTGCTGGTCTTTCTGATCATCCCCGTCCTGATCATCGCGCCGATCTCGTTCTCCAGCGCGCGCTTCCTGACCTTTCCGCCGCCGTCCTTCTCGCTGCGCTGGTACCAACAATATTTCTCCAATCCCGCCTGGATGCAGGCGACGCGCGTGACGCTGACGGTTGCGCTCCTCACCGTCGTGATCGCGACCCCGTTCGGGGTGGCCGCCGCATACGCCATCAGCCAGTCGAAGCTATGGATCATGCGCCTCATCCACATGGCGCTGCTGTTGCCGCTAGTGGTGCCGATCATTATCACCGCCGTCGGCATCTTCTTCGTCTATGCCAAGGTCGGTCTGGTCGCGACCATGCCCGGCCTCGTGCTGGCGAACGTGATGCTGGGCCTGCCCTATGTCGTCATCTCGGTGCTCGCGGGCCTGCAGAGTTTCGATCCCACGCAGGAGATGGTGGCGCGGAGCCTGGGCATGAACCGCCTGCGCAGCTTCTTCGCGGTGACGCTGCCGCAGATCAAGTCGAGCGTGGTTGCGGGCGGAATCTTCGCCTTCATCTCGGCCATGGACGAGACTATCGTCGCGCTGTTCATCTCCGGCGGCCAGTACCAGCCGTTGACCAAGCGCATGTTCACCGCTCTCCGCGACGAGATCGACCCGACTATTGCAGCCATTTCGACGTTAATGACGGTGGCCTCCTTCATGCTGGTGCTGGCCGCAACTGCACGACAGAAAGGCAACGCGTAGCGCAAATCCCTAGCTAATGATGCGCTGTATTTTCCGTTAGCCAGTCTCATGGCAGAAGTGCACGGAGGCACAGCCGCTGGCAGCGCACTTCGGAAGAGAATGAGGCGATGCTCGCGAGCTTAAGGCAGAACGTCCCTGGCGTGGTGACGCCCGAATCAAACGACGCGCTTCATCGCCCTATCTTCGTGAGTGCGCGCGTCCGAGCAGATCTCTCGACTAAAGTGTTGGATCGGGCAGGGCACATCGCCCCGACGCGCAAGGACACTTCTTCACAGCATCGCTTTCCGAAAGATCTCGGGACGAGCTTGCTGCCTTCATTGCGAGCAATCAGGCGGAGATCGACAAGATTGAGGCCGAGTTGGCATCACGTGCAAAGGACGTGTCCTACCTCGCCTGAGCCTGCACTTCCGTTTCGCGGATTGAATCGTTATCAACCGGGACGGCAACGCCGAAGCGCACTGGCTCGAGGCTCAGCGCGAAATCCTTGCCGCTTCGCTCGCCTCCGTCGCACGTGATTCTAAGGTCGGGCGCAAAAAGGCAAGGCCGGCGAGCTCGCGAAAGAAGCGCCGCGCAGCCTGATCTTCCGGCCCCGCGAGAATAGCGACAAGCCCCCGCCGTTGGCCGGCGAGGGCTGCGCGGATGGAGGAGGTGAGGCTCGCGGACGAGGTGTCACCGCCAGGACCCGCATTAGTGAAAACGCGGGTTATTGGATTCCGATGCGCCGAAAGAATGAGCAATTGGCACAAATTGGTTGCTGGCTCGCCTTGGCCTGGCTCAAGCCTTTGTTAATGCCGGCTTGCTCGTTTGTTCATCTACGAAGAATTTTTGGGCCGACTTTAGATTGGATGCGCGGAGGGCAAGGTGAAGATGAGCGCTCTCATTGCCGCATGACAGGAACTCGGCGTTTCGCCAACGCTTGCTTCTGAAAGGAGAAAGTCATGGCTGGTCTAAGCGAAGAAGAAATCCGCGTTCGGGCGTATCATCTCTGGACAGAGGCCGGGGAGCCGGCGGGACAGATGGACACATTTTGGTACGAGGCTGAGAAGCAGCTTCTTGCCGAACGGAGGGAATTGGGCGAGGTGCCTCCCGGAATGACGGATAATCTGCCGGTCTGAGCTGCCGCAAAGTTTCGGTTCAGACCGTGCTTAGCTCCAGCTGCTGAGATTTTGCACGACACCCTCTCGGGGCTGGAAAGCCGCCGCCCGCGGGTCATTTAAGCGGGCGGCGTTTTGCGAGCGAGCTTGACTCTGGGGTTCTTGTTTCGTTCTATTGAACGAAATCCCAGGTTAGACCATGCCCACATTCGAATTCGTCCTGTCGGAGACGAGCGCATGCGCGCGCAGATCAGCCGTCAGCGCACGGAAATCCTCCAGCTCCAACGGGCCGGGATAGGAACGGCATCGGCCGAAGCCCTCCTCGCGCGGATGCAAGCAAAGGTGGATGATCTCTGTGCCCAACGGGATGAGAAGAAGAAGGCTGAACCGCGCGAGATAAAACCGCGGGTGCTCGGGGGGCGGAAATGGTGAGAGTTCATCCGCAGTATTTTTCAGACTGGGAAAACCCGCCCGAATACATCAAGGCGCTTGACCTTGTGAGAAGGCTCGGTACCCGCGAGGGCTGGTGTCGCGATCACGTCCTCGCCATCCAGGTCGCGATCGATGAGTACGCCGAGGCCGCGCCGGGCAACCGTGAGTTCTTCCTCAACAAGCCGTACGGCATTGGGCCTCGGAGCCAGACTGACATCCCGTCGTTACTTCTTCTCGGCCTGACCGTGCCGCTTTCCGGGCCGATGTAAATGCCAGTACGCAGACTCTTCTTCCGGGCCGCCATCGCAAAGGGGAGCTTTGTCACACCGCGCTCTTGCCGTTCGGCGGGCGTTCTCGTTGACGTTGAGAATACAACCGAAGAAGCGCGATTTCGGTTGTATCCGAGAACGCGCAGGAACTCAGAAGGCGACTTAGCGTTCGTGACTCATTGATTGAGGTAGGTAGACTGCCCGCTGTTGCCCCAACCCGACGGCGGGCTTTTTGTGAGTTGCGTGAGTGGCAAAGCCTGTCAGGGCATCGGGCAACGAGCCGGAAGCCCGTCCGATGCCCGGGTTTATTGCCCCACCTTGCGATCGTGAAGATGAAGGCGCCTTCGGGTGCGCAGTGGATTCATGAAGTCAAAAACGACGTTACCGCATCCAGCTTCGCATCGATGGAGATGACCGCCGCGCCTACACGCGAAGCGGCCACAACTGGGTCCACAAATTCTCCGTCGTCGCCGGCGCCTTCGACATCAAAGGTCAGGCGATCGTTGACGGTGAGGTCGTCGTTATCCACGAGGGGCGGCCTAACTTCTCCGAGCTGCAGGCCGACCTTGCGAGAGGGGATCAGGATCGAAGGCATCGTCTCCAAGCGGGTAGATGCTCCGTACAGATCGGATCGCGTGGAAGCTTGGCAGAAGATCAAGGCCGTCCAGAAGGGCAAATAGCCCGTCGTCGGCTTTATAAAACATCCACCGGTGTTGCAGCTCTCTATCTCGGCCAACACGAAGGGAAGGATCTCGTCTACATGTGGAAGGTCGGCAAGGGTTGGAATCGCATAACATCTGCCAAGATTCGTAAGGCGCTTAATACCGTCGTGAGCCCAAAGCAGAAGCTCACCAAGCCCATTAGAAAGCCAAAGGCCACATGGGTCGAACCTAAGTTCTTGGCGGATATTGAGTACCGGGACATATCCTCTGAGGGGTTGCTTCGCGCCAGTGTCGCGCGGCGATCAGGATAGAAGACTTCCTACCCAGATTGCCGCGCTACACGCCAGCTCGTTCAAAGGACTGAGCAAAGGAACCCGGCGTTCCTAGTTGCGTTCAGTACACAAGAATAGGGAGGAAGAACGTGACTGATAGTCTCACCAAGCGAGGCCAGCCCGATCGCAGCAAAATAAACATGCACGAAGCTCACGAGGTAAAGTACTGGACCCATGCTCTCGGCGTGACCCGCGAAGAGCTTCAGAAAGCAGTCGATAAGGTAGGCAACTCCGCAGCAACGGTACGTAAGGAGTTGGGCAAAGAGGCAGATGCGCAATAAGGACCGCGAGTGGCTGCTGTTCTACATCGACATCGCTGTAGCCGTTTGCCTGCCCGGCCTTGTGATAACCTTCGCGCATATGGTCGGAGGGCTGTTCTTGGTTTAGCCCTGCGAACTTATCAGCCACGGGCTCGGCTGGATCAGTAAGAACTCCCGCTTGGACCAAAAAGCCTGACGACTGTCAGTGCGGCGCCGGCAAACAGTTGTTCGAGACGCGCACTTCGCCGCGCTGATGCGGCGGTCAGCGCGAGTCATCGTCGCCAGCTCGCAGGCGCAGTCGCTCGCGCTCTGTTCCTCGCCGGCTTCACGCGGATGCTGCGCGAGATCACCGCGTCGGCGCAGCGGCGCGACCAGATGATGGGGCTTGCCGAGAGATGCGCCGCGACGGACGAGAGACGATGAAACGTAGCACCTAGAGCCGCTAGCAAGACGCCGTCCAGAACGCGACAGACAATGGCCGATGAAGCCACATGCGCTGCGCGGTCAGCGGTCTAGGTTAGGGACCCATTCCTCCGCAGTTTCATCCCAATGGTGAGTGTCGTCGAAGCGCTTCCAGAGTGGCTTCCTTTCGCCGTTCTGCCGATTTTCCTCTGTGCCGATCAGAAGCCCCACGGCCATCACTACCCATTCGCGAGTACTATGTCGCGAGTTCCATTTGACTACTGCGAGCATTGGAAGCCTCCGTCCACTAAACCATTCTTCATTTCAGTCCGCGCCGCGAGCGAACGTGAGCAAAGCTTCGGCTTGCCCTTCCCGTTAATCCTCAACGGCAGCGCTCGGCGGCCCTGGGTCGGGAGCTGTAGGCGGCTCGAGAAGTCCGTCCGCCTTCCATTGAGGAGGAGCAGATCGAAGCGGACAGCCTGTTGGTGCGCGGGCGAGCTTCGGTTTGCTCGGCTCTCTGTTTGTAACTGTCATTTCCGTCGCAAGATGAAATGGGCCGGGAATAGAAGCAGCAACGCCTGCAACAATAGATCCTCCCGACGAGGTCAGTTCAATCGCGATTGCCGTGACAAACATGGCGACCAGCACATCGATCACGGGGCGCTTGAAAAAATTCTTCGTCATGAGCTGAGCCCTCACAACCGAAATGAAGTTGTAGCTCGCGGCCGCTTCAATTCCCTGCGGCGCAAGCAATCTCCTGCTGCGTGTCTATCCTGCCGATTCCATCCTGATCAGCACGATTGTAATCGGCCTCTAGACCCGCAGGATCCTGTTTCACAATCAAAAGCTGTTTCCGCATTTCAGCGAGGCGGGCGCGGCAGTATTGGTGATAAAGCACATCGAATATGGCAGGCATGGTTGCCCCCGTGTTTGAAGACGACCTAGAATGTCTTTCGAGAGTTTTCTGACGTTGGCCCTTTGACCGACTCTCCGACAGCTCGTTCACAACCTGGCGTTCGAGCGTCGAAATGTGCAGTTGGCCGACTTGGTTGTCGGCACAAAAAAGAACAGGGCTAATTACCTAAAAAGCTAATGTAGCAGCCTTCTGTTTCGGCAAAACTTCGTCAAACAACTCAAGGTCGCTCCTGCGTGAACAAAAATCCAACTACTGCGCGAAATAACGACCACTAGCTGCAAGCATGGTTGGATGCAATGCCGACCGAGATGTCGTGCCAAAGCTATATGGATCGATCGCCATAGGCCCGCGACGGAGTCTAAGACGCCCCTTACGTGAGCGCGTCCGCCACACGTGTCATCGCCGGATGCGTCCGGTTCTTGACCTTGATCCAGTCCTTCGATCGACCACCGCTATCGCCGGTCGCAGCGTTTCGAAACCAGCCCTTCGAGACCCATGGGCAGGCGTGCCGGAACAGGTCGGGGCCGATCTCGCCCTGCTCGAACGGTGCAGCGAAGATGCCCTCGGGGCGGAACGCCAGCAGCCGGGCGAGGTGCGGCTTGCGCAGCTTCAGCGGCAGGCCGCGGAAATCGTCGCCGTCGCCGGCGAGGATGTCGAAGGCGTAGAGCTGGACCTCGTCGTCGTGCTTGCGCGAGTGCAGTGCCTCCCAGTCGGGGATGCCGGTCATAGTCAGCACCACCGCTTCGCCGTCGATCACAAAGTGCTTCTGCCGGTTCTTCAACGCGGCCTCGACGATCAAGGAGTAGCGCTTGGTCCCGTCGTGGCCGTTCCTAATGAACAGCCGCACGCGATCGTTCTTCTCGCACCACCATCAGGCGGTAGCCGTCGTATTTGACTTCGTGAATCCAGTCGGGCCCATCAGGGACAGAATTGGCGGCCGTCGGCAGGCAAAACTCAAACGCTTTACGCATCGTTGAAAATGAGTCTCGGTGGTTCAGAGGCCGCTATGGTTTCGTTGGCTTGCGAAGAAAAGGACGCATGATGTCGGTGGTCGTGAAGCTGGTCTCGAACCCGATTGGCAGCGATGGCATCTCGTCGGGGCCGACCCTGTTGCAGACGGGGCAGGGCGCACCCGCGCCGCCGCAGCCGCAGGCCAGCGGTCCTTCCCACGGGCGCTCAGGGTGGTTCTCGCAAACCCAGTGCGTGCCGTCGCAGCGCGCGCAAGTCATGCCGGACCTCCCTTCAATGCTGTGTCGGCTCTTCCTCGATCGGCCGCCCGTGCAGATGTTCGAGCACCTAGCCGAGGTCGCGCACATCGAGCAATTCGCCCCAGATCTTGCAGCCGATGAAGTGGTCGCCCTCGCGTTGCGACCAGTTGCCTTGCGGGTTGCCTTCACGAGGCATAGCCCGCCATCCGCAACGGGAGCGCCAACTGGACGCCGATTGCGTGGCCGAGCTGGCTCTCGACGAAGTCTTTCAGCGCATCGGAGATCTCGTGGCCTTCGGCAGAAATGCGGCGCTCAAGTTCGCGCGCCACATCTTCGGAGGCGTCTCGGGACCACCCCTCGACCGGATTGAATGCCACGACGCGAAGGACCTGATCGTATTGCCCGGCGAGCATGTCTCCGATCAGCGTGGCGTAGGTGATGCCTTCGTCAGTCTCGCCAAACGCTGCGCCATCCCGGAATTCCTCCAGGACCAAATAGAAATCTTTGTCGAGGCGATCGTTCGGGATGATCGAAGGGAAGGCCATACGCAAGAACTTCCAGTGACCGGAGTCCAAGATAGGCAGCGAGAAGGCGTATCACGCCCCGCATGCGCTGCAGGAAGGGCGGAGAGACGGCCCCGGCTCTCAGGCTTGGGAAGTATGGGCCGGGGCCGCTCTTGCCAGGCCGGCGGCGGGCTTGGAGGAAGCCTTGCCGCGTTCGGCATCGCGTGGACCTGGAATGCGACTAACGGGGTGGAGGATGTTGCTATGGACGAAAGCGGCTGGATCGCACTCGGCCCTGGCTCGTTCTTCTCGCTGGTTATGGGCTGCGGCTTGATGGCCTTGATGTTCTTCAGCAGCCGCCGAGGCTATGACAAGGCCGCGGATCCGTTCCGGAACAAGGACCCGAAATAGATGGTGAAATGCTTCGCCATGTTTGTAAGCTTGTCTGCAGCTTCCCGTCCCTAGAATACCGAGCGCTGAAATCGCCCGCGGCTTATTGGTCGCTCGACGACGGCAGCCCAGCCGTCACATATGCATTCCAACGAGCTTTAGGTTCCACGTGCTTGACAACAATCGGGAATCTCCGCCGCGTTGTCTTTGGCAAGTGTTGCAACCTGGCTACAGCAACGAGCAGGTCAAGCGATTATCATTTCTTTGCAGGTGGCGAACGCACCGATTCACTGAAGTTCTTTCCTGGGGAGACAATGCGCATGAAGAAACTGTTTGCAGTCGCCGCTGGCGCCGGAGCGCTGGCTCTGGGCTTGACGGCTCCAGCCAGTGCAGCGGACTTGGCTGCACGTCCGTACACCAAGGCTCCGCCACCCGTAGTCGCGACAATCTATGACTGGAGCGGCTTCTACATCGGCGTCAACGGAGGTTATGGCTCCTCGCATACCTGCGCCGACATCGTCGCGGTTGGCGTCGTCCCAGTCGCGCCGGCGGCTGCCGAGGGCTGCCACAACGCGACCGGCGGCACTGCCGGTGGTCAGATCGGCTACCGTTGGCAATCGGCCAACTGGGTGTTCGGCCTTGAGGGGCAGGGCAACTGGGCCGATTTCACGGGCAGCAACATTGGTCTTTTCACTGGGGCTGACAATCGCTCACGGATCGACTCGTTTGGTTTGATCACTGGCCAGGTGGGATATGCCTGGAATAATGTGCTGCTCTACGTGAAGGGCGGCGCAGCTGTGGTTGGAGATCGCTTCGACACTTACATTCCGCCTGGGTTCGTTGGAGCTGGCACGCTCTTGGCGTCTTCACGCGACACCCGTTGGGGAGCGACGGTCGGCGCTGGCATCGAGTTTGGTTTTGCGCCGAATTGGTCGGTCGGCTTCGAGTATGATCATATCTTCCTGGGACATCACGATACGGTTTTCACCACTCCGGCTGGCGGCGTTTTCGGGACGGCTCGCATTGGACAGGATGTCGACATGGGGCTGGTTCGGGTGAACTACCGTTGGGGTGGACCGGTCGTCGCGAAGTACTAAGCAGCGTCAGCTGAACGAAAATGATAGGCCGGCTCAGCGAGCCGGCCTTGTGGGTGGGCACCGAATGGGCTCCTGCAACAAGGCTGGAGTCAAACTGGTTTGCACTTCCTTGATGCGACAGGTTCCGCGGCCAGCCCCCAAAATCAAAGCTGCCGGAGGACGGGCTGCTCAGAACTACCTCTAAATGGCAGGGAATGTGGCCATTCAGTCACAGCTGTCAGCGATAGACGTCTGCTAAAAAGCCCCTTCGTTATTTGGGAGTCCAGCATGCCAAATGATGTCGCTCAGAGCCCTGCGGGACGCAACGACCACACCAAGGTCGCTCCAAACCATGCTCCCGTGTCGCGTCGCTCGAAGGTGCCTGAAGCAGAACAGGCCGCCGATGATGCAGCTCCGTATGTGCCAGGCAAGTGGAGCTGGGGCCCGCCGAGCGCTACGTCCGAGTGGTAGTACCTTGGTCCGCGCGAACGGACTCGGATCGACAGCGGGAAATCTCACCGAGATGGGCTCTCTAGCGCGAAACCATTTGAATAGCACCGGACGCCGTGCCACACCGTGCTCTTGCGAGGGTGTCGGCGGCTGCGTCCACTAGCGGGTTATTCGCGGTGGCCGGCCGGGCGCGGTGCGGTAGTGAACGTCCGCTCCGCCTTAACTGGCGCCGCTCCTCTGGTCTCGAGCTACCCGCATTACCAGCCTCGACCCGTCCCAGACCTCGATGGCAGCATGTGCTTCTAAGAGCGCCGCCACACGAGATTTGAGCTCGGCTTCATCTACGCCTTCGATCTCATACATCGCCAGCGAGACGCCCCTCAAATCGACTGCATGACCATGTTAGACAACTCGATTGGCGGTGGCGCGTCTCCCGAAACATTCCGGCTCACAGGCTCCTGGATGAATTCGCCTTCGTTAAGGCCGCACTCTCCGATTCGCGTGCTCGCCTCACGCGGCAACATTGGGCTGGTAGCATTTTGCGCAGTAAAGTCGGCCAAGTCTGATGAATGGAAGTTCGGTTAATCTGTACATCAGCGCCGCGATGGCGACGCTGCAAAGCATACAGAGGGCGCCAATAAGCAGCGGCGGTAGGCCGTTGAGCACTCGAAACAGCACGCCAATCACGATCATGTGCCAAAGGTAGAGAGAATAGGAGATCTTTCCGAGAGACAGCAGGGGGCGCCATTCAAGAGCCCTCTGGACATTCCGGCTGAGCTCGCCCTTTGTTTCAATGTGCCGGGTTCGCCGCAGGGAACGAGCGGTAATCCCGAATATGTTGATGCGTTGCAAGCGATCGCTCGGAAATGGGCTTGCCAGAGGCGTACGTCGCAGCGCTCGCGAGCTGAGGCGACCCCGCCGGTTCGACGAAGGCCGCAGCGAACTCAATCGCTGCGGCCCGCGCAAGGTCAAATGAACCGGGTGAAAACGATCTACGTGAACTATGGAGCCAGCCCCGGCTTGCCGAATCTTCCCGGTAGCTTCAGTTCCGGCGACAACAAATGTGAACCCGCTGTGCCTTTTGGCATCGCCCTATTTACCAAACCAGAGCGCGACCCGGCCCGGCATTGCCAGCCGTTTCATAAAAATGCAATCCTTGAGGGAGCACAATCAAATTTGCATCCTGATAAAGAAGAGGAGGCAATGGTGAGTGAAAGAGGGGCTAGGGCAAGCAGATTTGTTGTTCGAATGGGAGGCACTGGTTGGATGGTTTACGATCGAGAGCGCAAGGGACCTGCGCTGATCGGGACCGATTGGGCAGCTAATCTGACGAAGGAGCAGGCAGAACGAGCATACCGAACTTTGTCCCGATCAGTTGGAGAGCCGGAAGGGCCACCGACTTAGTCAGTTCAGCGTCGCGCCTTTGCCAGCAGATCTTCCCCCTGGCGTCAGCAGCCGCAATAGGTCCCGCTCTCGTGCAGCTCGAGCCAGCCGCGATCGGCGCGGGCCTTCAACTTTGCCCTGTCTTGTGCGTTACCTTTGCACCATGGCCGTGACGGACGCAGAACTCTTCCGCAAGGAAGCCGAGGATTGCCTCCACCTTGCGGAGAAGGCGATCAGCGCCCTAGACAAGGAAGAGTGGCAGCGCTTGGCCGCCGAGTGGCTTAAGCTCGCACAGGAAGCCGAGAGTCGTGGAGGTCGATGGTTTCGCACCTGATATGCACGGCATCACGAAGTGCGACCTCTGGTCGTTGCCGGGTCGACTAATGATTGTTCGACGGTGCCAGCGCACGCAGGCCCGCCAGTTCAGGTCGTTCATCCCTATTGACGGATCTCGTATCGCTCGCAGCGAGGATCGCCGCGTTTCACCAGAGTGATCTCTTGGAAGTTGTATTTTGGTTCACAGTGCAATAGCCCATATTCCGACAAATACGGGTATGGTGCGCGCTAACATAGATTCACGCCCGCCGGAACGTCTTGTGGATACCCGCGTATCGTGTAGGTGCAGACCTCGCGGAGGCTAGGATCTGCCCTTCCGGACGTCTCGGCTCTGCCTTGAGCTGCCTCTTGTGAATGAGCCTGGAAAAGCGGAGCCAATGCGAAGAATACCACAAAAAAGGCACGCATTTTGTTTCCCCTTGGTTTGCGCCCTCAAATTGCGACCACCAAGTTAATCATACGCTCCCGCCCCATTTGAGCTGCCAGGGCGCTTCGATACTGCACGCGATAACGGCCCCGGCGCGCGAGGCTGGCGGACACGCCGGAGCCGTTCGTCTCCGTGCGCTCCGCCGCGCGCAAAGCCACTGTACAGGGAAGGAGCGGCAAAGTGAGATGCGCTCCGGGAGTAACCCATGAGGCCATCTCAATGACCTTGACGGCGGACTCATCGTCGGAGTCTGATCGGCGCCATGGGGCAGCACCAGACGACATCGACAAGCTCGCGCGCATGGAGCGGCTTTGCCGTGGCGCGGTGCTGCCGCTGGAGCGGCCGGCCTAATCGATGTCGCCGGCGGCTTTGAGGCGGTAAACGACCAGGAGCCCGCTGGTCTAACAGCCGGCGGGCTTCTCTCTTGCGGCCCTCTTAAGCGACCAGTTTAATGGCTTCGATCACCGGGAGGATCGCAATGCAGAAATTGATTATGGCGGCTGTAATGGCCGCCGCACTCGTACTTGCAGCATGTGGCAGAGAGCCTGGGCCAAAGGGTGATCCAGGACCCCAGGGGCCGGCTGGCCCGCAAGGTGCCCAGGGGATTCAGGGCGTGCCAGGTCCTCAGGGGGCAGCAGGCGCTCAAGGACCCCAAGGACCACAGGGGCCGAAGGGTGACAAGGGAGACAAAGGCGATCCGGCGTCGGTCAACATCCGAGCGTTGCAGGCGGACGGCGCCGTCAATTGCGACAGCAGCGAAACGCTTGTGTCGGTGTTCTGCCCCAGTGGTGGCAGCGCGGATGGCGGAAAGTGCGGCACTTCACCGACGATTGGTCTTTGCCTGAAAAAGTAAAACTGGAGTCAGACCCCGCCGGTTCACGCTGGCGGGCTTTGTACTCGGGCTGATGACGTGGACCAAATCGCTGGAGTTAATCCGTACATTCTATTCGCGCCCGCAGTCACAACTCGCGCGTGCATGCGGCATAATCGCATTGAGGTTGCTTTTCTTTGCGAAACATCTCAACAGAGTGTCTAATGATAGTTAAACTCTGAAGGTCTAGCATTTTGGGGTTCATGGTCATGCGCCACTTTTCGAGGCGACGGCACCCCGAGAAACGCAAGCCACCCTCCAAGTGGGTCGTCGTGTACGGAGGCATGTCCGTGGAGTGTAGCGACGAGGCAAGCGCGAAGAATTTGGCGGCCAAGCTCCGTCGGAAAGGGTACCGGCTGGCGGCTCGAACGGCGGAGGGGGTGTCGCCTTCCTGGCGAATTGATCCCGAGGAGAGCTGGACGAGTGGCTGAGCCGGGAAACCAAACTGAGTTGATGGACAGGCCGCTTCTGCAGGGCAAGGCGGTGAAATACAAGATACCCGCCAATTCACGCTGGCGGGCCTTTCTCAGCGTCGGGTTGGTGTGGGGAGCCAGTGAGGATTTCATACGCTCGCTCTGCCTGCTCCTTCGTCAGATTGGCTGCGAACTCGGTCCCGACCACCGCCGGGCCTTTGCGCTCACGATCGTAGACCATCCAACCGAGGCCTCCCATGCGAACGAGAAATCTGTTCCGAGGCGCGGCGCTGTCAGTCAAGAGCAGTCCTCCTGATGCCCCTAACAAGTACGCCACGCCTATTCCTACGGTTATGTGAATCACCCAGGGAAAAATGGACGCATCTCTGGCCGTGTTCCTGGCGAGAACCTCGGCCGGTGTGCTCAAACGAACAGAGCAGCGCTCGGGCCGCCTCAGCCCGCGTCTTGGCGGACCGCGATCGCAAGCCGCTGATTGCCTCGTTCGAAGTCAGGCTGGACATCGGCACCGCGTGATCCGCAGGCTTAGCAGACAAACCGCGGCTCGAGATCGGACAGCCGAACATCGTCAGGCCAACGATCGGCACTCAGCGCGACGTGATGGCCGCAATGGCAGTAGATCAGGATCCCGCGTAGGCCCTCTCGCGCATCTCGCCGAACCTTAAGCGGCCGACCATCGGCCTGCGTTGGCGTGTGGCGTCGGACAGGGCGAGGCATGCCGGCATCAAAGCGGCATCATAAGTGTCTCGCCTTATCAATAGCTGGTGGTTCCGAGCGGGCGCGGGCTACTGGGCGCCGTGGGTGTGGAAAAGCGAAGTGTGTCGGTCACGCAGGGGGCGCGATCAAGGGCGCCGCTTATATCCAAAGGGGTACAGACCCGATTGCCGAATCACCCTAGACCTCGGCATGCCTCGGCGGCCCCCCATTACTGTCGAGGCCTCCAACAGCGGCTCCGGCGGGTTGTGCTGGGGCCGTTTTTTGACCTGCAAGCTGCCCTCACTGGCTATTTCGCATTGGCGGCAAGCTGCGGGTTGCTTCCAGCGACTGCTACCGAAGGACTTTGGGCAGCACGACGACAACCTCAATCACTTGTTTCAAGATCTCCGTAGCCAGATCCGAAATCACCAAGGCGAAGTCATCTTCGATCTCCGCGGCGATGCTTTCGTCCTTCGCATAGACGTACAAGAGGGGTCCATCCACTTCAGCAAATCTGACGCCAGCGAACACGCGATAGAACACAGTCGCGCCTATTACACCGGCTAGCTTTGCCTGAATCGCGTAGTCTTGGGTGTCGCTGAGATCCATAGCGCGGAGATAAAGTCACTTCGCGCGAAAACAAGTCTTAAAAAAACTTTCAGCAACCTATTGCAAGCGAGCTGGCGGGGACTCTTGCTGTCTGCGGGCGCGGTTCTCACGCACTCCGCCCCCCAGTTACCCAACCTCGCTTCCCGTCGATGGCAACTTAGGGCCGGCATCGCTGAGACGATGAACCAGGCTCTGCCCGAGGCAACAAAGTTGGCATGAGATACTCTGTCGTTAGCCTTTCGTCACCTGTGCGTACAGGCGATGTTACTCCCGGATTATAGATCGTCGCGAACATCCCGTCTGGGCACTCCGGCAGGAGTCACCAACGCTGACGGTGACGTTCGCGGTCGGTTCTCCGGTGGAAACCAATTTCCCTGAAGAGGAAAAACCTTCCACGAACGTTAGAACGAAGAGGGACTCTAGCGAACATGCCCGAGCGGCATGCCAAGCGTTCTGGCTTTCTGACGCAGGGATGCCTCGGTTCGCTTCATAGCTTTAGCGATCTTCGTGACCGGAGTCCGTGCCCTTGAATGGGCGCGCAACTCTTTGACGTCTGCCGCTGTGTACTCGCGCCGGACTCGCTTCTTCACTTTTTTGGACATAACGACTCCATTGACAAAAACTTCGCTCCCAGTAGTCGGAGATGTGGGCGCCGCAATGACCAAGGCATGTATTTTAGCAAGGACAAGCGTCAGCCAGCGACCTTGCCGGCGGCGCGAAGCCTCAGCGGCTCGGTAGCCGGTCCACAATACTGGACAACACTTTTGGTGGTAGCTTGATAGCAGAGAGTCTCCAGGTCGAGCCTTCGAAGTGCATGCTAACGCTTCCGGCGTCCTGACTCTCGCCAAGCCTCACGGAAAATTCGACGGGCTTCACTAGCGAGATCCGGCTTGCGAAAACGAAGAAGTTTGAGGCGTCGAGCTCGGCAAGTGAAGACATCGTCCCAAAAGTGATGTTCTCTGCTCCGTTCCGAACGGTACCACTCTTCAGTAGCACGGAGAGATTTTCAGACGTCATGAGCTTGGTCACAAAATCATCCGCGATCGTTGCGCCAAACGCGTTGATAGCCATTCGTTCGAACGCGCGTACAGGCCGCTTTTGGCCAAGACGATGGAGATAGGCCGATACTATTTGGTCGACGAGCGAATGGCGAACGCGCGGCAAATTCGTCCGAACCATCACCTCTGCAGTGTTTCCGCTCCTCACGGCCGAAACCAGGCTCAGGGCAGAAACAAAAGCGGATCCCGCGTATACCAGAAGGAAGATCAGGAAAGCCGTGACGATGCCCACAAGCCACTTCATGATGCGGCAATCGAAATGGTTGGGCTTCGTTCCAATGGCTTATGTCACAAGAAGACGGCAGCACAATGCGCCTGTATCCTCCGGCGAGAGCAGGAGCTGACTGGTGGTGGCTGTGCTCGGCGGAGCTCGAGCACACGCCATTAAGGGGAGGGGAGCCGCCGGGATCTCGGGTCGGTCCGACCGGAATCCGCAACCATCCAGAACGCTGATCGCCAGGCGCTTTGGACGGCACCCAACGCTTCGAAGCCATCAAGCGTGCGGTACCCCCGTCCGTTGGGGCGCAGGCATAAATTGGATCCACAGCCTCGAAAAGAACACAAGAGAGGCCAGGAACGCAGCGATGGTTTGCTGGTTTCCGGTTTTTCCCGGACAGGGTGGAGTATGGTCACGTGGATGGCGCGGAGCAAGCTGGCACCAAGACGGCGGATGCCTCTCAAAAAAGAGCAATAAAAGACATCGCCACAGAGGCGGGTTTCGGCGCAGTGGTACTGGGAGCCATGGCTGGCTGGCTTTACGCTTTGACCCGAGGCGTCATTCTCGCGATAAGCTGGATTGTTAGTTAGAGTCTGATAGCCGCTACGCTACCAGCGTCGCAAGCTTCAGCACCGCGCACATCAGCATTCCCCACATTGCGAGACTGATGAGCAGTCCGCCCAACATGCTGCGCCCTCCGGGCACTTGGTATCGATAGCCTGCTGCTGATTCGACGAATTTGCCAGAAATTCCCGTTGTGCGGTGCAATCACGGAGGAAGGGGGCGGCGGATCAGGGATGGCGGCTATGGTGAGGTTCCGGCATACATTTGACCGCTTCGCCCAGCATGCAAACCATCCGGAGGGGTGACTACCTGCCTCGGCCGGCTGAACCCCGCTGGCATTGTCCGGCAACCGAGTTCGGCCGGGAAAGAGGTCGGGTCATCGGATGCTGGACTCCGTTCCAGCCAGCATCCTGAATCAAAAACCTGCCAAAACCGGAATCCCTGCTCCAGTTAGCAAGACCGGTTGGGGCTAACCTGCGTCGGCCTTCAGCCCGGCCGCCTGGATGCCAGCCACCGCGCAGGCCTCATCATTGTCGGAGGTGTCGCCCGAGACGCCGACGGCGCCGAGCAGAGTCATCCTGTCCATGATCAGCACGCCGCCGGGGACAGGGACCAGCGCGCCCCTGGCAATCGTGTTCACTGCGTCGATGAAATAGGCCTGCTCCTGCGCGCGCTGGAACAGGGCGCGCGAGCCCATGCCCATGGCGAGTGCGCCATAGGCTTTGCCGTGCGCGATCTCGGCGCGCATCAGGCTGGTGCCGTCCTGCGCCGCCGCGATCTTGAGCACGCCGCGCGCATCCAGGATGGTGACGACCAGCGGCTTCAGCTTCAGCTCGGCGGATTTTGCGAAGGCGGCGTCGAGGATCTTTCGGCCGGTGTCGAGCGTGAGCTCAGCCATGGCTGTTTTCCTTTGCAGCGGTTGAAGTGGAATTGGTTCCGGCGCGGTCGAGGCTCATCGCCAGCACGCGCGCGACGTGAAGCGCCTCGCGCTGGGCGCCGTCATGGATCTGGTGCCGGCAGGAGGTGCCGTCGGCGACAACCAGCGTGCTCTGGTCCGCGCGCCGCACCGCGGGCAGCAGCGACAGCTCGGCCATCTCGATCGAGGCATCATAGGTGTCCGCACCATAGCCGAAGGCGCCGGCCATGCCGCAGCAGCTGGACTCGATGGTTTCGACCGTGAGGTCGGGGACGAGGCGCAGCACCTGCTGGACCGGCTTAAAGGCACCGAAGGATTTTTGGTGGCAATGGCCGTGCACCATGGCCTTGTCAGCGACGGCGCCGAGTGGCAATTGCAGCCGGCCGGCCTCGGCCTCGCGCACCAAAAACTCCTCGAAGGTGAGCGCGTGGGCGCCGATCGCCTTGGCGTCGTTGTCCTGGCGCAGCGAGCCGAGCTCGTCGCGCAGCGTCAGCAGGCAGCTCGGCTCGAGGCCGACGACCGGCACGCCGCGCGCGGCAAAGGGAGCGAAGGTCGCGACGAGCCGGTCGAGCTCGGCCCTCGCTTCATCGACGAGACCAGCTGAGAGGAAGGTGCGGCCGCAGCAGAGCGGGCGGCTGCCGCTCGCGGGCTTTGGCATGTGCACCCGATAGGCGCCGGCCGCGAGCACGCGGAGCGCGGCGTCGAGATTCTCGCGCTCGTAGATGCGGTTGAACGTATCGGCGAACAGCACGACCTCACGGCCACTTTCCGGACCGACGCTATCAGCGGGCGGCACGAACACGTCGCTACGGAAGGCGGGCAGGGCGCGGCGTGCGCTGATGCCGGCAAACCACTCGAACAGCTTTCGCAGCAGCGGGCTGTGGTTGCGCCAATTCGCCAGCGGCGCAAAGCGCGCGGCAAGGCCGGCATAGCGCGGCAAGTAGCCGACCAGGCGGTCGCGCAGCGTCAGGCCGTGGCTTGCGGCGCGCGCGGCGAGCACCTCGATCTTCATCTTGGCCATGTCGACGCCGGTTGGGCATTCGTGGCGGCAGGCCTTGCAGGAGACGCAGAGTTTCAAGGTCTCCATCATCTCGTCGGAGGCGAGCGCATCGGGGCCGAGCTGGCCTGATATCGCGAGCCGCAGCGTGTTGGCGCGCCCTCGCGTGACGTCCTTCTCGTTGCGCGTGGCGCGATAGGACGGGCACATCACGCCGCCCTCGAGCTTGCGGCAGGCGCCGTTGTTGTTGCACATCTCGACCGCGCCCTGGAAACCACCGCCGGCGCCGGGATAGGCGGACCAGTCGAGTTTTGTTTTCAGCTCGCCAACGCGATAGTCGGGCTTGAAGCGGAACAGCGAGCGATCGTCCATTTTGGGCGCGTCGACGATCTTGCCGGGATTGAGGACGCCTTCGGGATCGAAGCGCTGCTTCACCTCCCTGAAATCGGCGACGAGGCGCTCGCCGAACATCGTCTCGTGGAATTCGGAGCGCACCAGGCCGTCGCCATGCTCGCCGGAATGCGAGCCCTTGTACTCGCGCACCAGCGCGAAAGCCTCCTCGGCGATGGCGCGCATCGCCTTGACGTCCTTGTCCAGCTTCAGGTTCAACACGGGCCGCACGTGCAGACAGCCCTCGGAGGCGTGCGCATACATCGTGCCGCTGGTGCCGTGCTTGGCAAACACCTCGTTCAGCCGCGCGGTGTAGTCGGCGAGGTGCGGCAGCGGCACGGCGCAGTCCTCGACGAACGAGACCGGCTTGCCCTCCTGCTTCATCGACATCATGACGTTGAGGCCGGCGGCGCGGAAATCGGCGATGCCGCTTTGCAGCGCCGGCTCGGTGATCTCGACCACGCCGCCCCATTTGCGCGGCTCGTTGTTCCAGCCGAAGCCGAGATCGCCCATCAGCTCGGTGAGCTGCTTGAGGCGTACAAGGTTGTCCGCCTGATCTTCTTCAGCGAACTCGACCACCAGCACCGCGTCCGGATCGCCCTTGATCGCAGCGGAGATGATCGGGCGAAACATCGCGATGTCGCGGCCGAGCGCGATCATGGTGCGGTCGACCAGCTCGACCGCGATCGGCTTCAGCTTGACGAGGTGCTGCGCCGCATCCATCGCCTCGTAAAAACTGCCGAAATGGCAGACGCCGAGCGCCTTGTTGCGGATGACGGGCCACAGCTTCAGCTCGACCTTGGTGGTGAAGGCGAGGGTGCCTTCCGAGCCGACCAGCAGATGCGCCATGTTGCTCGGCGCATTGCGCGGCACCAGGGCGTCGAGATTGTAGCCGCCGACGCGGCGCTGCACCTTTGGAAAGCGCGCCGCGATCTCATCCGCCTCGCGGCTGCCGAGATCGAGCATGTCGCGGAACAGCGCGCGGGTGCTGTCGGGCACATCGACGTCGGAGAGATCGCGCGAGACCTCGCCGAAACGGCTCAGCGTGCCGTCGGCGAGCGCGGCCTCCATCGACAGCGTGTTGTCGCGCATGGTGCCGTAGCGGAGCGAGCGGCCGCCGCAGGAATTGTTGCCGGCCATCCCGCCGATCGTGGCGCGCGACGCCGTGGAGACGTCGACCGGAAACCACAGGCCGTGCTTTCTGAGCTGGCGGTTGAGGTCGTCGAGCACGATGCCGGGCTCGACCACGCAGGTGCGGCCCTCGACATCGAGCGACAGGATGCGGTTGAGGTGCTTCGAGAGATCGACCACGAGGCCGTCATTCACGGTCTGGCCGCATTGCGAGGTGCCGCCGCCGCGCGGGGTGACCTTCAGCCCCTCGTCGCGGGCGATCGCCAGCGCCCTCAAGGCCTCGCCCATGGTCTTCGGCACCACCACGCCCGCCGGCATGATCTGGTAGAACGAGGCGTCGGTGGCGTAGCGGCCGCGGCTGAAGGGGTCGAACAGGACGTCGCCGGTCACTTCCGACCGCAGGCGCCGTTCGAGCGAGGAGGCGTTTGTCATCCCTGATCCCGGACTGCCCCAGCGAGGCTCACGCCTTGCTGAGTTATTCATTATGGCTTTCGACCGATTATATGATGAATTCAAAATGAGCAAGCCGGCCGCCCCTAAGGCGAAGCTGGGGCGTCCTCTTGGGGCTCGGTCAGGTGCTCGATCGCGGCCGTCCGCTTGTTGCGCAGGTGCTGGAACAGGATGTCGCTGAGCTCGCTGGCGGCTCTCCGGCGCAGCGCATCGAGGATCGCCTCGTGCTCACGCATCGCCTCGGCCCAGCGCTGCCGCTTGCGGGCGAAATTGGCGGAGTAGCGGACGCGGCGAATGCGGCCGGCGAAATTGGCGTAGGCCGTCTTCAGCGTGTCGTTGCGTGCAGCCGCGACGATGCTCTCGTGGATGCGCTGGTTGGTCTGGAAATAGCCGTGCATGTCGCGATGCAGATAGTGGCCGTACATCTCGTAATGCAGCTGCTCGATCGCGGTGATTTCCGCATCCGTAATGGCCTCGCAGGCGAGGCGCCCGGCGAGGCTCTCCAGTCCCGCCATGACGTCGAACAGTTCTTCCAGGTCGCGCTGGCTGAGCTGTCGCACCCGCGCGCCGCGGTTGGGCAGCAGCTCGATCAGGCCCTCGGCGGCGAGCACCTTGAGCGCCTCGCGTAGCGGCGTGCGGGAGATGCCGAGCATCTCGCAGAGTTGCCGCTCGGGAACGCGCGCGCCTTCCGGGATGTTGCCTTCGACCACGTAGTCGCGCAGCCGCAGCAGGATCTCGCCGTGAAGCGAGGCCTCCTGACGGTCGCCGCCATTGCCAGCCGGTGGGGCGATCGGAACCCCGGTATCGGGAATCGTGGATTTCATTTGCAGCACAGTAGTTTGCCGGGTCAGTCGCGTCGACGTCCACGATCGAATACCAAATTTCGATTGAAAGGACAAAAAATGAATGCAAAATAGCCTCCGGAGCCGGCCAGAACCCGCCGACAGGGAGGTTTTCATGCATCAGGGACGCCATTTCCTTCAGATTCCGGGCCCGAGCCCGGTCCCCGGGCGTGTCCTGCGCGCCATGGACATGCCGGTGATTGACCACCGGAGCGCCGAGTTCGGCGAGCTCGGCAGGACCGTGCTCGAGGGCAGCCAGAAGATTTTCCAGACCCAAGGCCCGGTCGTGATCTTTCCGTCTTCGGGGACCGGCGCTTGGGAGGCTGCGATCGTCAACACGCTGTCGCCGGGCGACAAGGTGCTGATGATCGAGACCGGCCATTTCGCCACCCTGTGGCGGCAGATGGCCGGCCGCTTCGGTATCGAGGTCGATTTCGTGCCCGGCGACTGGCGCCGCGGCGCTGACCCCGCCGTGATCGAAGCAAAGCTGACTGAGGACAAGGCGCGCGCGATCAAGGCCGTCATGGTCGTGCACAACGAGACCTCGACCGGCGCGACCAGCCGCATCGCCGAGATCCGCGCCGCGATCGATCGCGCCGCACATCCGGCCCTGCTGATGGTCGACACCATCTCCTCGCTCGGCTCGGTCGACTACCGCCACGACGAATGGAAGGTCGACGTCAGCGTCAGCTGCTCGCAGAAGGGCTTCATGCTGCCGCCCGGCCTCGGCTTCAACGCGATCTCGGAGAAGGCGCTGGCTGCGTCCAAGACCAACAAGATGCCGCGTTCCTATTTCGACTGGGAGGAGATGCTCAAGCCCAATGCCAAAGGCTTCTTCCCCTACACGCCGGCGACCAATCTGCTCTACGGCCTGCGCGAGGCGATCGCGATGCTGCTCGAGGAGGGGCTCGACAACGTGTTCGCGCGCCATCAGCGGCTGGCGGCCGCAACGCGTGCCGCCGTCAATCATTGGGGCCTCGAAGTGCTCTGCCAGGAGCCGTCAGAGTTCTCGCCGGTGCTCACGGCAGTGCTGATGCCGCCCGGCCATGATGCCGACCAGTTCAGAAAGGTCGTGCTCGACAATTACAATATGTCGCTCGGCTCTGGTCTGTCGAAGGTCGCCGGAAAAGTCTTCCGCATTGGTCATCTCGGCGAATGCAATGCGCTGACCTTGCTCGGCGCGCTCACCGGCGTCGAGATGGGTCTCGCGGTTGCCGGCGTGCCGCACCGCTCCGGCGGCGTCTATGTCGCAATGAAGCTCTTGGAGCAGCGCCCAGAGGGCAACGCGTCGCCGCATCTGAAAGTGGTCGGCACTTAAAGCTGCGCGGGACACGCGGCTGACAATCATAACAAGCAATCAGGGAGGGGTGGAGATGGGAATTCGATTCAAGGCGACGCATGTCGTGCTGGCAATGCTCTGCGCGATGTATTTCATCACCTATGTCGACCGGGTGAACATCGGCACCGCCGCGAGCGAGATCCAGAAGGAGCTGGGTCTATCGAACACCCAGCTCGGCCTCGTCTTCTCCGCCTTCGCCTATCCCTACCTCTTGTTCCAGGTGATCGGCGGCTGGGTCGGCGATCATTTCGGGCCGCGCAAGACGCTGTTCTGGTGCGGCATGATCTGGGCGGTCGCCACCATCATGACCGGCTTCGTCAACGGTCTCGCTGCGCTGTTCGTCGCACGCTTCGCGCTCGGCTTCGGCGAGGGCGCGACGTTCCCGACGGCGACGCGCGCGATGCAATACTGGACGCCGGCAAACCGCCGCGGCTTCGCGCAAGGCCTGACCCATTCTTTCGCCAGGCTCGGCAATGCGGTGACGCCGCCGGTGGTGGCGCTGTTGATCCTATGGCTGACCTGGCGCGGCGCCTTCGTCGTGCTCGGCTTCGTCAGCCTCATCTGGGGCGTGATCTGGGTCTGGTACTTCCGCAACGAGCCGAAGGACCACGCCTCGATCACCGAGGCCGAGCTCGCAGCGTTGCCGCCGCGCCCGAGCGGCGAGCGGCCGCGCGTGCCCTGGGGCCCACTGCTCGGGCGGATGTGGCCGGTGACGCTGACCTATTTCTGCTACGGCTGGTGCCTGTGGCTGTACCTGAACTGGCTGCCGCTGTTCTTCAAGAACAACTACAATCTCGACATCAAGAACTCGGCGCTGTTCGCCTCGGGCGTGTTCTTCGCCGGTGTGGTCGGCGACAGCGTCGGCGGTGTTCTCTCGGACAAGATCCTCGATCGCACCGGCAATGTCCGCCTGGCGCGGCTCAGCGTCACCGTAACAGGGTTTACGGGGGCGCTGCTTTCGCTGTTTCCGATCCTGTTCGTCCACGACATCACCGTCGTCGCGCTGTGCCTGTCGGCCGGCTTCTTCTGCGCCGAGCTCGTGATCGGCCCGATGTGGTCGATCCCGATGGACATCGCCCCGAAATATTCCGGCACCGCGTCGGGAATCATGAACACCGGCTCGGCCTTCGCCGCCATCGTATCGCCGCTGGTTGCCGGCTTCGTGATCGACATGACGGGCAACTGGTACCTGCCGTTCCTGATGTCGATCGGCCTGCTACTGCTCGGCGGCGTCTCGGCCTTCCTGATGCATCCAGAACGCCCGTTCACCGAGGCCGAGGGTCGCGTGCCCTCAGGCCGGGTCGTGGCTGCGGAATAGGGGCGTTCACAATTGCCCGTCGTGCCCGGGGCTTGTCCCGGGCATCCACGTTCTTCATGCCATGGGTAAGACGTGGATGGCCGGGACAGCCCGGCCCATGACGCTGTGGAAATAGGGCGGCGGAGGCCCGCCGGTTATGCATGGGAGAGGCCTTTAGGAGAGGGGACAAGCCGGTCAAATGGTGCTATTCGGCGGCCACCAAAATCAAGGCTAGACCGGGAAGGACGCCGATGACCGTGCATACTGGAAGGCATTTCCTACAGATTCCAGGACCGACCAACGTGCCTGACCGCGTGCTGCGGGCGATGGACATGCCGACGCTGGATCATCGCGGTCCGGAGTTCGCCGAGCTCGGTTTCGCCGTCCTCGCCGCAATGCAACGCGTGTTCCGCACCAAGCAGCCCGTCATCATCTTCCCCTCGTCCGGCACCGGCGCCTGGGAAGCGGCGATGGTCAACGTGTTCGCCCCCGGCGACAAGGTCTTGATGTGCGAGACCGGCCAGTTCGCCGTGCTGTGGCGCGGCATCGCCGACAAGTTCAAGCTCAACGTCGACTTCATCCCGAGCGACTGGCGCCATGGCGCCGACCTCGCCGAGATCGAGACGCGTCTTGCCGCTGACAAGCAGCACAAGATCAAGGCGGTCTGCGTCGTGCACAACGAGACCTCGACCGGTTGCGTGACGCCGCCTCTGGAGGTGCGCAAGATCCTCGACCGGGTGAAGCACCCGGCGCTGCTGATGGTCGACACCATTTCCGGCCTCGGCTCGATGGAATACGAGCACGACGCCTGGGGCATCGACGTCTCGGTCGCGGGCTCGCAGAAGGGCCTGATGCTGCCGCCGGGCCTCGGCTTCAACGCGGTCTCGGAGAAGGCGCTCAACGTCGCCAAGGCCAATCCGGGCATGCGCTCCTATTGGGACTGGCAGGAGGTCATCAGCTTCAACAAGCTCGGCACCTTCCCCTACACCCCCGCGACCAATCTGCTCTATGGCCTGCGCGAAGCGGTGAAGATGCTGGAGGAGGAGGGCCTCGAGAACGTCTGGGCCCGCCACAAGCGTCACAGCGCGGCGACGCGCGCTGCGGTCAAGGTCTGGGGCCTCGAGACGCAGTGCGCCGATCCCGCCGCGCATTCGCCGGCGCTGACCGGCGTGCGCGTGCCGGAAGGGTTCGACGCCGACGCCTTCCGCAAGGTGGTGCTGGAGAATTTCGACATGTCGCTCGGCACCGGCCTCAACAAGGTCAAGGGCAAGGTGTTCCGCATCGGCCATATCGGCCATTTCAACGATCTGATGCTGATGGGCACGCTTGCCGGCGTCGAGATGGGCCTCGACCTTGCAAAGATCCCACACCGGAGCGGCGGCGTGCTGGCGGCCATGGACGTCCTGAAGGGACGCGATGTGGTGCCGATGACCAAGGCTCAGGTGGCTTAAGGTTCAGGCAGCCTGAACCATATTTAAGAAAGTGAGCGCGCGATGAACCTACCTGCGACTGCCAACGAAGACCTGCTCTACTCCGTCACCGACGGCATCGCGCGGATCACCTTCAACCGCCCCCAGGCGCGCAACGCCATGACCTTCGCCATGTATGACCGCATGGCGGAGATTTGCCAGGAGATCAACGTCGATCGTTCGATCAAGGCGCTGATTTTGACCGGCGCCGGCGACAAGGCCTTTGCCTCCGGCACCGATATTTCCCAGTTTCGTGCGTTCAAGTCCGCGCAGGACGCGCTCGACTACGAGGCCCGTATCGACCGCGTGCTCGGCACATTGGAGCAATGCCGCGTGCCGGTGATCGCGGCGATTGCCGGCGCCTGCACCGGCGGCGGCGCCGGGATCGCGGCCTGCTGCGATCTCCGTATCGGCACCGAGACGACGCGGATAGGCTTTCCGATCGCGCGCACGCTCGGCAATTGCCTGTCGATGTCCAACATCAGCCGCGTCGTCGCGCTGGTGGGACCGGCCCGCACCAAGGATCTGATCTTTAGGGCGCGCCTCGTCGAGGCGCCGGAAGCGCTCGCGCTCGGCCTGCTCAACGAGGTTGTGCCCGACGTCGAGACGCTTCAGCGGCGCGCCGACGAGACCGCCAAGCTCGTTGCCAGCCACGCGCCGCTCACGCTGGAAGCGACCAAGGAAGCGGTGCGCCGCATCCGCCGCACGCTGTCGCGCGAAGAGGGCGAGGATCTGATCCTCAAGGCCTATATGAGCGAGGACTTCCGCGAGGGCATGGACGCCTTCCTCAACAAGCGCACGCCGGTCTGGAAGGGCAAATAGCGCGCCTCCCGCGCAATCTTGCGCCGCCCGATGTGCGGCGTCGTGACGTCGGCATCACCGTATCGCGGGCAAGGTGCAGCATTGCATCACGAGGCGTAGGGATTCTGTCATGTGTTCGGAATAGCCTGCGACCGCATGATAGGCGAGGATGCTGCATGATGAGGAAGATGGGGGCCGATCAGGCTGCGAGCATAGGGCGGCGGCCGCTGCGACACATGCTCATGTCGCTCGGCGTCGCCGGCTGGCTGCTTGTGGGTGTCGCCGGTGCCCACGCCCAGTCGTTCCGCCAGGGCGTCGTCGCGTTCCAGCGCCAGGACTATGTCACAGCCTCCCGCATCTTCATTCCGCTCGCCGAGCGCGGCAATGCGCCGGCGCAAACCTATCTCGGCTTCCTGTTCGAGACCGGCCGCGGCGTGCCGATGAACTACTCGGAAGCCGCCATGTGGTACCGTCGCGCGGCGGAGCAGGGCGACAGCCGCGCCCAATACTCCCTCGGCCTGCTCTATGACCGCGGCCAGGGCGTGCCGCAGGACATCGTCGAGGCCTCCAAATGGCTCAACCTGTCTACGGCCGCCGCGCCGCCGCCGGTGCGTGAATCCCGGGCCCGGATCCGCGATGCCGTCACCACCAAGATGACGCGCGGAGAGATCGCGCAGGCCCGGTTGCGGGCGCTGGAATGGGTGCCGAGCCGCGAGCACTGATCGCGGATATTCCCCCTGGCGCGCGGTGGCCATGGTGACATTGTGCCAGTGTTTTGCCCGACGTGTCAAATTTTTTTCGTAGAATCCGAACGCGCCCCCGAGGGCCGCTAGGTCATTGATAAAGCTGTCCCCGTCTACTGTGCATGGGGTTGTTTCGAACTTTTGTACGGGCCGGCGGCCAATGGCGGTTGTCACACCTTAGTCCGGCCCGCCGCCGAGCCAGTTCACATACCAGGTCTCGCCCAGCCAACCGATCCAGATCGCCGGCGCCAGGAACAGCCCGAACGGCAGGAAGGCGCTCGCGCGCAGCCGCTTCCTTTGCAGCGCGGCGTTGCCGACATAGGCGCCGATCGCGAGCAGCGCCGCAAGCTCGATCACCACAATCACGGTGGCAAGATCGAGCCAGGCTCCGCACACCGCCGCAAGCTTGACGTCGCCGAGCCCGAGCCCGTCGCGGCCGCGCCAGTAGCGGTAGACCAGCATCAGCAGCAGCAGCGGCAGCGCGACCGCCGCGGCGCGTGCCAGCGGCCAGAGCAATGCCTCGATCCCGATGTCGATCACGAAGGCGCCGGCGCGCAGCAGGGCGAGGGCGAAAGCCGCGCCCGTCAGCTCGTTCGGAATGAGGTAATGGCGGGCGTCGTTCGCCGCGATCGCCAGCATCAGCGCGGCCAGGAAGGCGCCGTAGAGGCCTTCCGCGCCCGGCGCGGTGACGAGGCTCGCGAACACGCCCAGCAGCAGAGCGATGGCGAGTGCGAGCGAAGGGCCCATCTCGTCGTCCGCCACCTGATCCGTCACGGTTGTGGTCTGGGCATGATCTCCGCGCAAACGCGTTCCGCGTTTGTCGCGAGGGAAAGCCGCGGCGCGCTTGCCCGGATCATGCGCTAGCGTGCCGCCTTGGGCGGGTTCACGGTGACCACGGGATTGCTGGTCCCGACCAGGCGACTGTTCATCTTGGTGCGCATCTCCTCGGCGATGACATGCGCATCGACGCCGTCCTTGATCACGGTCGGCCGGATGAACAGGATCAGCTCGGTGCGGGCGCGCATGTTGGTCTGATGCGAGAAGGCATCGCCCATGCCAGGAATCGAATCGAGGATCGGAATGCCCTGGCGCTGCCTGTTCTCGGTCTCGCTGATCAGGCCGGCCAGCAGCACGGTCTGCCCGCTCGTCACCGCGATCGAGCTCTTGACCCGGCGCTGCGAGATCGTCGGCGTCAGCGAGTTGGCACTGCCGGCAGCGACGCTCGAGATCTCCTGCTCGATGTCGAGCACGACGTTGCCGTTGGCATTGGCGCGCGGCAGCACGCGCAGGATGATGCCGGTGTTCTTGTAGTCGATGGTGTTGACCACGGTGTTGTTGGCGGTCAGCACGGTCGCGGTGCCGGTCGAGAACGGCACCTGGTCGCCGACCTGCAAAGTCGCGGCCTGGTTGTCGAGCACCACCAGCGAGGGATTCGACAGCACCTTGACGTCGGTGACGTTATGCAGCGCATCGAGCACGACGCGTGGCGAGTTTTCCGAGCCGATCAGGAAATTGAAGCCAGGCAAAGCGCGCCCGAGCAGGGCGCCGGCGGCGGCGTTGACCGCGTTGCTCGTCGACTCTGTGTTGCTGCCGATCGTGGCGCTGGTGCTGATGCCCGAGATGGTGTTGGAGATCGAGCCCTTCTGGCTCGCCAGGAAGAACTGCACGCCGTAGTTCAGCTGATTGTTCAGCGTCACCTCGGCGATGGTTGCCTCGATCGCGATCTGGCGCTGCGGCCGGTCGATCTGGCGGATGGTCTGCTCGACGATGCGCTGCGCGTCCTGGTTGGCATAGACGAGCACGGCGTTGTTGGTGACGTCGGCGGTGATCCGCACGTTCTGGAGGATGCTGTTGGCGCCAGCCTTCGCACCGCCGCCGCCCGACAGTCCGCCGCCGAGGCCGGTGTCCTGCGCCGGCGTCACGGAGGCGGCCGGAGCGGGACGGCCGCTGAACGCCGAGCCGGTGGGGCCGCTGACCGGCGTGGTGGCGCCGGCAGCGGCGGTCGGCAATGCGCTCAGCGAGGCGACGGGATTGGTGGAGGACGACGTCGTCGTCGACGTGCCCGAGCCGGGCGAGATCTGGCTCGAGGCGCTGTCGAGCGTCGAGCTGCTCGCCGAGCCCTGGTTGAGCAGCATGTCGTTCAGCATCGCCACGATCACCTTGGAATTGCCGTAGCGCAGCGGATACGATTTCAGGTTCACCCCGTCGGTGTCGGAGCGGTCGAGCCGCGCGATCCATGTCTGCGCGCGCTTCAGATATTCCGGCTTCTGGCTCACCACGAGGATCGCATTGAGCCGTGCGATCGCCTGCAGCTTGATTACGTTCTGGCTCATTCCGCCTTCGCCGGAATCCATGATCTTCTCGATCTCGCTGATGACGGGCTCCGGCGCGGAATTGTGCACCGGGAAGATGCCGACGGATTGTCCGCGCATCCAGTCGGCATCGAAGGAGAGAATGGTGTCGACGGCTGTCGCCCGGTCGGAGCCGCTGCCGCTGACGATCAGCGTGTTGCGGGCGTTGTCGGGACGCATGGTCGAGGCCTTGACGCCGAAGGCGTCGAGCAGCTTGAAGATGTTCTGGGCCGAGACATAGCGCAGCGGCACCACCGAGATGCCCTGGCCTGCCGCGACGTTGGCGCGGTCGACGCCGCCGGGGCCTGCCTCCGGCGCCGGCAGCAGCCGATAGCCGGTGCGGTCGCGCACCATTGCTACGCCGGACATGCGCAGCGCGTTCTCCAGCACGTAGAGCGCATCCGCCTTGGGCACGGGGCGCACCGAGGCCAGCGTCACGGTCCCCTGCACGCGCGGGTCGATCGTATAGCCGACGTTCAATACGTCACCGAGAATGACTTTTGCGACAGTCGCCACCGGCGCGTTCTCGAAGCTGAGATCGTAGCCGCTGCCGCCGCCATCATCGCGCTCGGCCACAGCACTGCCCTGCGGCGTTGCATCATCCCCGAGATAGATCGCGGGCTTGGACGATTTCGACTGGCCGATGCCGCTTGCGCCGGTATCGGCAGGTTGCCGCGGCTGCAGGTCGAGCGAGCGGATCTTGTCGGCAATGTCCTGGGCGCGCGGATCTTTCGGATCGGCTTCGATGGATTGGTCGGCGGTGACGATGCAGGCGCCGAGCAGGAAAGCAGACGACAAGAGCATGAGCGCTCCAGGCAACGCTGTGCGGAGGCGCAAAAGCGGCTGGAGTAGTTTGAATGAAATATGACGAGTGCCGCTTCGAGTGGCCGAAAAATGTGTCTGATCCGTCATGGATCGTATGCGCCGAAATTTGCGTCGCTGCCATTTCTTGCTAGTAAACCTATCGTGGACTCCATGGTCGTGAGCAGGCCAGATGGACGTGTTGCCAAGAAGCGCGGTGCGGTGAAGGACATGCAAGACGTCGCGGTCGACACCTTCAAACAGCATCTTCTTGCAAAGCACGCGTTACCGTCACGTGCACTTGCGCACCCTGTTGGTCCGACAGATGCCCGATCCGGTCGGTCGCTTCGTGAGCTGTGGGAGAGAATGGAGCTTTCGTCAGCTGAATTTGCGGACGAGGTCTCGGAATATTTTCGGCTGCCGCGGCTGGGTCTTCCGCAGTTACTGTCAATCACGCCTTGCCTCGACGGCTTCTCACATAGATTCCTGCGGGAATCGACCTTATTTCCATTCCGCTCTTCGAGCGGAACTTATGGAATAGCGATTGCCGATCCTTTGGATGCCGCCGCCATCCGCGCCGCCGAGATTGTCTTCGGCACGCGGGTCGACATTGTCGTCGCGTCGTATGAAGATATTACGACAGCTCTCGACCAAAGGACCGGCGCAGCCGAAACAACTGCGGACGAAGGCGTTCGGCTGCAGCAGCAGTCCGATGATGACATCGAGAGCCTGCGCGATCTCGCCAGCGGCGCACCTGTGGTGCGCGCGCTCAACGATCTCCTGGAGCGCGCGGTGGACTTGCGTGCCAGCGACATCCATGTCGAGCCATTCCGCGCCGGGCTCACGGTGCGCATGCGCGTCGACGGCCTGCTACGCGCGCTGCCGTCGCCGCAAGGCATCCCGCCCCAAGCGCTGATCTCGCGCATCAAGATTCTCGCCAGCCTCAATATCGCCGAACGGCGCCTACCGCAGGACGGCGCCGCGCGCGTTCGCGTCGGGCGCAGCGAGATCGACGTTCGCGTCGCCACCATGCCGACGCAGCATGGCGAGAGCGCCGTCATCCGTCTCTTGCCGCGCGACCGCGGCCTCTTAGAGATGAGCAGGCTCGGGCTCGGCGCGCGCGACGAGGGCGCGATGACGCGGATGCTGGCGATGCCGCACGGCATGATCGTCATCACCGGGCCGACCGGCAGCGGCAAGACCACGACGCTTGCGACCATGCTGTCGATCCTGAACGAGCCGACACGCAAGATCCTCACCATCGAGGATCCCGTGGAGTACGAGATTCCGGGCATCAACCAGTCCCAGGTCAAGCCGTCGATCGGGCTGACCTTCGCCTCGGCCATGCGTGCCTTCGTGCGCCAGGACCCCGATGTGATTATGGTCGGCGAGGTCCGCGACGCCGAGACCGCTCATATCGCCATCCATGCCGCGCTGACCGGCCATCTCGTGCTGACGACGCTGCACACCGAGACGGCGGCCACGGCCGTGCCGCGCCTCATCGATCTCGGCATCGAGGGGTTTTTGCTGAAGTCCACCTTGCGCGCCGTGGTGGCGCAGCGCCTGGTGCGCATGCTCTGCGACCGCTGCAAGGTGCCGCACACGCTGACCGAGGCCGACCTTGCCAAGGACCCGCGCTTTGCGGTGATCGGTTTCAAGTGCGGCGAGGTCGTGCACGAGGCCGGCGGCTGCGAACGCTGCGGCGGCACTGGCTATCGCGGCCGCAGCGGCGTGTTCGAGATCCTCGAAATGTCCGACGAGGTGCGCGGGCTGATCGCGCCGCAGACTGACTCCCACTCCATCGATTCCGCTGCGATGCGTGGCGGCATGACCACGATGCTGGAAGATGCGGTCGCCAAATGCCGGGCCGGGCTCACCACCGTGCCCGAGGTCTTCCGTGTCACGACGGCGCGCTAGAACCCATGCCGAACTATCGCTACCGCGCGCTCAATGCCAACGGCGAACTGATCTCCGGCGCCATCGCCGCGTCCGCGCCGGGCGACGTCGGGCCGCGGATCGAGCGGCTTGGCCTCGTGCTGGTCGACAACGTCACGCCGGAGGAGGGCGGCGCGGGCGCCGGTGTCCTCAGCCTCTTCAACAGGCCGAAGCCGGAAGACGTCACCATCTTCACCCGCGACCTCGCGCTGCTGCTGCGCGCCGGCGCCCGCATCAACGACGGGTTGGAGTTGCTCGCGGCAGATCCCGATTTCGGCCGGCTGCGGCCGGTCGTGGCCGACATCCGTTCGCGGGTCGTCTCGGGCGAGAGCTTTGCCGAGGCGCTGGCGCGGCACGAGGTGCTGTTTCCGCCGATGTACATCGCGCTGGTCCGGGTCGGCGAAGCCTCGGGATCCCTGGATCAGGTGCTGGAGGTGGTGGCCGGCGAGCGCGCGCGCGGCGAGGCCCTGCGACGCCGGCTGTCGGATGCGATCCGCTATCCGATATTCGTGCTCGGTGCGGCCGGCTGCGTGCTGCTGTTCTTCCTCAGCTTCGTCTTGCCGCAGTTTGCCAGCGTGCTGCAGGATTTCGGTGCCAAGGTCGATCCGGTGGTCGGCCTCTTCCTCAACATTTCGACTTTCCTGCGCAGCAATTCCGATACGATGCTGGCCGGCCTTGCGGCGACGATCGCGGCCGTATGGCTGTTGCTGCGGCAGCAGCGGGTCCGCCGCGGCATCACCAATACGATCGTGCGGCTGCCGGCGATCCGCAACGTGATGAGCGCGTACCGCACGGCGCTGTTCTGCCGCAATCTCGGCCTGCTGCTCGGCAGCGGGGTCAATCTCACGACCACGCTGCGCATCCTGATCGACATGATGGCGACCACCGGACCATCCACGGTCTGGAGCGATGCCGCCGATCGCGTTCGCCATGGCTCCAAGCTTTCCGACGCGCTGGCCGAGACCGAGGCGCTGCCGGCGATGGCGATACGCATGCTCCGGCTCGGTGACGAGACCGGGCAGCTGCCGATGCTCTCGGGGCGCGTCGCCGAATTCTACGAAACGAAGTTGCAGCGAACGCTCGACCGTGCGGTCGGCATCGCGGGGCCGGCGGCGATCATCGCGATTTCGCTGGTGGTCGGTGGCCTGATCACGTCGGTGATGACGGCGCTGATGTCGGTGAGCCAGGTTGTCGGTTAGATCAGACAAAACGCGAGTAACGGGCAGGTAAGGGGAGAGATTTGAAGTGACAAAACACCCATCGTCAGGGCGCAGCCGGCGGCGCGCAGGCCGAGGCGAGGCCGGCTTCACGCTCGTCGAGATGCTGGTCGTCATCACCATCATCGGGATGATCATGGCGCTGGTCGGCCCGCGGGTGCTGAACTATCTCAGCGAGTCCAAGGCGAAGGCGGCGAAGATCCAGATCGAGAGCTTTTCCAGCGCGCTCGATCTCTATTACCTCGATCTCGGCCGCTATCCGACGTCGAACGAGGGCCTCACCGCGCTGACCCGCAGCAACAACCAGTCCGGCTGGAACGGGCCCTATTTGCGCGGCGGCATGGTGCCGAACGATCCTTGGGGCCACGTCTACGTCTATCGCTCGCCGGGCGCGAGCGCGCCTTACGAGATCATCTCGCTCGGATCGGACGGTCAGGAAGGCGGCAGTGGAACGGCAGCCGACATTGTCAGCGGCGCGCGCTGAGGGTCTCTTTGAGGCGCACGGCTTCGCGCTGATCGAGATCCTGTGCGTGCTTGCCATCATCGGCCTGCTCGCGGCGATCATCCTGCCGGCGGTCCCGCGCCCGACGACGCGCGCCAAGCTGGAGAGCTATGCGGTCGAGGCCGCGGCTCTGCTGAAAGCCGACCGCAACGCGGCGCTGCGCCGGCAGACCAGGGTGACGACCACGGTGGATGCCGAGGCGCGCGCGATCCGTTCCGGCGTCACCGGGCAAATCATCCGCCTGCCCCGCGACGTGGTCGTCGCGGCGACTCTGGCCTTGCGCTGTGCCGACAGGACGACGGGGCAGTCGATCGACTTCTTTCCGTCGGGCATGTCGTGCGGCGGCACGATCGCACTGGCGCGGCCCGGCATGGGTTATGAGGTGCGCGTCAACTGGCTGACCGGAGGCGTCGAGATTGTTCCGCAGAAGCAGCTCTGACGGCGCCGCCGGCTTCACTCTGATCGAGGCGCTGGTGGCGCTTGCGATCATCGTGGCCGTGCTCGGCACCATCGGGTCGGTCATCGCCACGACGGCGAAGGGCACGCGTTCGATCGACCAGCGCCTGGCGCTTGCCGGCACCGCCGAGCGGTTGCTCGCGGATCTGCCGCCGCGGGCCTTGCTCAAGCCGGGACAGCAGAGCGGCGAGCTGGCCGGCAGCCGCTGGCGCGTCGACATTGCGCCGATGAACGTGGCGGGCGATGATCCCGCCGCCAACCGCTTCGTGCCGATGGCCGTCAATCTGCGCCTCCAGCGCGCCGACGGAGCTGCGATCCAGATCACGACGGTGAAGCTGGTGCCGAGGGCCACACAATGAAGCGCCTGCGCCGCGCGCTGGACGACGAGGCGGGCTTCACCCTGCTCGAAGCGTTGCTCGCGACACTGCTGATGACGCTCATCCTGGCGGCGCTGGCGACGGTGACGGCGCAATGGCTGCCGAACTGGAACCGCGGCATCGCCCGGGTGCAGCGGGCCGAGCGTCTCGCGACCGGGCTCGACCGCATCGTCGCTGACTTGTCAGTCGCCGAGCAGATGACCGTGAACGGCGATGCCAAGGTGCCGCTGTTCGACGGCGCCGAATTGTCGGTGACCTTTCTGCGCACCGCGGTCGGCCCGAGCACGCGGCTGGGCCTCGAATTCATCCGCTTGATCGAGAAGGCGGACTCGCAGGGGCTAGCGCTGGTGCGCGAGCGCGGGCCGTTCCAGCCGATGCCGACCGACGGGCAGATCCGCTTCGTCGACCAGGTCGTGCTGGTCCGCGCGCCCTTTCGCGTGAGCTTCTCCTATGCCGGGCCGGATGGCCAGTGGCAGCCGACCTGGCGCGGCCAGCCGCAGCTGCCGGATCGCATCCGCATCACCGTGCGCAACAGCGCCACCGGGCAGGTGCTTGCGGTCTCGGGCGCGGTGATCCCGCGCATCACCGCGCCCGCCGAATGTGCGCGCGCCAAGAATCCTGCGACCTGCGTCGCGGCGCGCGGCGGGCCGCAACAGGCGCAGAAAGAGGAGCAGCAATTGTGAGCCGCCCGGCGCAGAATTGCGGAGAGCTGCGCGACTCCCGCGGCTTCATCGTCGTCGCGGTGCTCTGGATGCTGGCGGCGCTGGCGACGTTCGCGCTGATCTATCTGACCTATGTCACCAACACGGCCGCCACCGTCGCCGTCAACGTCGACCAGTTGCAGACCGATGCGCTGATCAATGCCGGGCTCGAGCTCACGGCCTACCGGCTCTCGGCGCAGAACGAAGCCGTGCGTCCAACCAGCGGCACCTTCAACGCTCGGGTCGGCGCCGGCCGGGTGAGCGTGACGTTCCGCTCGGAGGCCGCACGCGTCGATCTCAACATGGCGCCAAAGCCGATGCTGGCGGGCCTGATGACGGCGCTCGGCGTCTCCGCGAGCGACGCGCCGGTCTATGCCGACCGGATCCTCGCCTGGCGCACCTCGACGGAGGCCGGCCAGGACAATCCGGAGGATTCCTATTACCGCACGCTCGGCGCGCCCTATCTGCCGCGTCATGCGCCGTTTCCGCACAGTGACGAGCTCTGGCTCGTGCGCGGCATTCCGGCGGCCGTCATCGAGCGTGTGCTGCCCTTCGTCACCGTGTTCAGCAACATGCGCACGGTGAATTTGCTCGACGCCGCGCCTCAGGTGCTGGCGGCGCTGCCGGGCATGACGCCAGAGACCCTGCAACAGGTGCTGCGCGACCGCACCGACCCCAAGGTCGATCTGCGCTCCCTGGTCAGCCTCGCCGGCAGCGCCAATGCGACGACCGACGGCTCGCGGGCCTACCGGCTGACCGTCGTGGCCGAGGCGCCGTCGTATCGGCGCAACTCGGCCGAGATCGTCATCCTGCTTCTCGAAGGCGGCGATGAGCCGTATCGTGTATTGTCGTGGCACAACGCCTATGACGGCTCTGCCGGAAAGCCTCTGTGAGATGAGTTCGCTCGATTCCCTTCGCGCCATTCTCGATTCCTGGACCGGCACAGTGGCTGCTACGGTGGTTGCCGGCCTCGAGCGGATGGTGTCGCCGCGTGTGGTGCGGCTGGTCGAGACCGAGACCGGCGCTTTCGCGCTGGAGACGGCGAAACCGCAGAACGGTTCGAAGGAGATCGCGTTCGAGGACGGCGAGATCGCAAGTCCCAACTTGGCGCAGATCGTTCACGGCAGCCGCGTCGAGATCGTGCTGCGGCCGGCGCGCTTCCTGTTTCGTCCGCTGGAGCTGCCCGCACGCGCGGCCGATTTCCTCGAGGGCATCGTGCGGGCGCAGATCGACCGGCTGACGCCGTGGAGCGCGGGGGATGCCGTGTTCGGTTGCAGCACCCCGGTGGCGCATGGCAGCGAGAGCATCACCACCGAGATTGCGGCGGCTCCGCGCAAGCTGGCGATGAGCTATGTCGAGGCGGTCGCGCCCTTCCATCCGGCCGCGATCGCGGTCGCGACGCAGACGGCCGAGGGCGGACGCATCAAGGTGTTCGAGCAGCGATCGCGCGGCGCGGTCGACCCGGCCCGGCTGAGCCGGACGCTGCAACTGGTGCTGGCCTTCGCCGCCGCCGCCGCGGTGATCGGATCGGTGGCCGCAGGTTATCTCGCCGACAGTCTCAGCGCGCAGGAAAGCGAGCTCGAACGGCAGATCACCCAGCGCCGCGCTGCGCTGCGCGGCGCCGACGGCGGCGAGCGCTCGCCGCTCGCGCAGCTGGAACGTCGCAAATACGAGACGCCTGCGAGCGTGATCGTGCTGGAAACGCTCAGTCGGATATTACCTGATCATACCTATGTCACCGAGCTGCATCTGGCCGGCAACAAGCTCCAGATCGGCGGCATCACCCGCGATGCGCCCTCGCTGATCCCGCTGATCGAGCAGTCCCAGCATTTCACCCGCGCGACCTTCTACGCCCCGACGACGCGCAGCTCGTCCGATCCCGGCGAGCGCTTCCACATCGAGGCGCAGATCGAGCCGAGGAACGTGCCATGAGCAGCGCCAAGGTCGCCGGCGGAAATGCGGTCACGCGGGCGCTCGCAAGCTCGCCGCTGATCGCGGTCACGCTCTATGTTGCGGTGGCCGGCGGGCTGCTGCTGATGGCGGGACTGTCGATCGCCGACGTCATCGCCCACCGCCAGGCGCTGGCGCAGACCTCCGACCTGCTCGACGAGCTGCGCGGCCGCAAGGGCGGCGCCAAGAATGCCGCGGCAGCCTTGGCCGAGCATCCGGGCACTCCGTTTCTGGAAGGGCCGACGGTGACGGTCGCGGGTGCCAACCTGTTGCAACGGGTTGCAGCCGCAGTCGGCAATGTCGGTGGCTCGGTGCAGTCCTCGCAGGTCGACGTCACAGGCGCCCAGGTAAGGGATGGTTTCGTCGGTCTCGTCGTGAGCTGCGAGCTGGACCAGCCCGCGCTTCAGAAGGTGCTCTACGATCTCGAAGCCGGCATGCCGTTCCTCTACGTCGATCAGCTCGACGTCCAGGTGCCGCAAACCACTGCGCTGAACGAGGCCGGTACCGGCCGCGTCAGGGTGATCCTGGGTGTCTCCGGCCAGTGGCACGCCGGCAAATAGGGGCCTTGGCCGGCCGCCGGCTTCCGGTTCGATGCGGGTTGATGGCGCGGTGCATCGGAACTAGCTTGCTGGCACGAGCATGCCGCGAGCTTCCAAGGGAATTACGATGTCCGGGTGGCTGAGATCGACAGGATGGGCTGCGCTGTGCGCGGTGGCCGCATGGGCGGCTCAGGGCATCACCGAGGCTCCGGCCGCGACCTCGTCGCGCATGGATATCCTGTCCGACGATGCTGCGGGGAGCCCCGCTGAGAGCGTCGAGGTCGGCGCGATGCGCCCGATTGCGGGCCCGGCGCAGCCTGTCAGCAAACCGGTCCCCCGCGGCAATCCACTGTGGGCGGTGCCGTTCTCGGCGCTGACGGCCACCCAGGAGCGCCCAACCTTCTCGGCCTCGCGACGCCGCCGCCGCGCGCGGTTGCCGCCTCTCTGGTCGAGGCGGTGCAGGCACCGCCACCGCCCAAGCCGGCGGAGGCGCCACCGCCGCTGCTGCTGGTCGGGGCCGTGGTGGGCGAGGGGGATGCGATCGCGATCCTCGTCAACCGCACCGACAAGTCGATCGTGCGCCTGCGGCAGGGGGATACGCTGGGCGGCTGGTCGCTGATCTCGGTGCAGCCGCGCGAGGTGACGTTCAAGCAGGGCGACCACAGCGAGATGTACTTACTGCAGCGGAAGGTTGAACCCGCAAGTCCACCCGTTGAATAGCGTTCTGCCTGAACGGTGCGTTCCTCTGAGTTCTTTGACCGCATTGCAAAAGTCCATCTCGCCGCCATCTGTTGCGACCGCAGCAAGGCCCAGGTGATTGGTGGCAAAGTAGTTTGGGAAGCGGAGCGTCATCGAAAGCAGCTCTGCCATCCCTAGGCGACGCCGCGCCGTCCGAACCCGCTTGGCAGGGGCAAGCGAAGGAGCGGCAATCTCAATGGGATCGTGAGCCGTGCGATCATCGACTGCAGATTGGGTCGCGGCCGCGGACCGCTCGCGGAAGATCGATTCCAACCAGGCGCTTGCAATCCGTCTCATTCCAAAGTCATAAGCGCTGCGGCGCCAGCCCGGCTTGAACTGGCCGGTATTCGCCCGCACAATGCAATCCGCCAATACTTCGCGAATGACCAATCCGAACAAGAACATAGGCGAAAACTTGGGGAAGACGCGCGTGGGACATGGAATGAAGGCCGCCATCACGCTGGCGGCCGCGCTTTTCGGCTCGTCGGCCTTTGCCGGCTGGGAACCGACCAAACCGGTGGAGATCGTGGTGGCCGCGGGCGCCGGTGGTGCCTCGGATCAGATGGCGCGGATGATGCAGGCCGCGATCCAGAAGAACAATCTGATGAAGCAGCCGATGGTGGTCTCGCTCAAGGGCGGCGCGTCGGGCGCGGAAGCGCTGATGTACATGAAGTCGAGCGAGGGCGATCCGAACAAGGTGCTGATCGCCTATTCGCTGATTTACATGCTGCCGCTGTCGGCGAAGATTCCGTTCAATTGGCGTGAGCTGACCCCGGTCGCGGTGATTGCGCTCGACCAGTTCGTGCTGTGGGACAACAGCGCAGGCCCCAAGACCGTGAAGGAGTTCATCGAGGCTGCGAAGGCCGCGAACTCGCCCTTCAAGATGGGCGGCACCGGCTCCAAACGCGAGGACCACGTGCTGAGCGTGTTCCTGGAGCAGAAGACGGGCGCCAAGTTCTCCTATCTGCCCTACAAGTCCGGCGGCGAGGCCGCGACCCAGCTCGTCGGCAACCACACCGAAGCCAACGTCAACAATCCATCCGAAAATCTCGAAGTCTGGCGCGCAGGCCAGGTGCGTCCGCTCTGCGTGTTCGACAAGGAGCGCATCTCCTACACCAGCAAGGTGACGGACACGCAGTCCTGGGCCGACATCCCGACCTGCAAGGAGGAGGGCGTCGACGTGCAATATCTGATGCTCCGCGCGATGTTCCTGCCCGGCAAGGTCACGGCGGAGCAGCAGGCGTTCTATGTCGAGCTGTTCCACAAGGTGACGCAGACCGCCGAGTACAAGGACTACATGGAGAAGCAGGCGTTGAAGCCGATCTTCCTCACCGGCAAGGACATGGTGCAATTCCTCGAAGAGGACGATGCCCAGAACAAGGCACTGATGACGGAAGCCGGTTTCGTCGCGAAATAGCCGTCTCTTCTTCTGCCTCTTCCCGTTCTTACGGGAGAGGGTCGGGGGTTTAGGGCTCTCTCCACGAGTTCAACTCACCGTCCCTGCGGAGACTCCCCCTCACCCCAACCCTCTTAACTCGTCGTGGTCCCGCAGGCGCGGAGAGGGAGAATTGATCGCACTCCGTCCCTAACAGAGCATGTCCCAAACCGAACTTGAAATCGTGGTCGACGATCCGACCGCCCCTGAAGACGACTCCCCCTCGGTCGTCTCCTCCGGCACGATCGAGATCGTCGTCTGCCTGCTGCTGCTCGCGCTGGCCGTCACGCTCGGCTATGACAATTGGCGCACCGGCGCCTCCTGGGATGCGACCGGGCCCGAGCCCGGCTATTTCCCGTTCTATCTCTCCGTCATCCTCGGCGGCGGCAGCCTCTACGGCCTGGTCATGGCGCTGATCGCCCACCGCAAGACGTCCGAGAGCTTTGTGACGCGCGCGCAGGCGCGCCGCGTCATGGCGGTGTTCGTGCCGACGCTTCTGTTCTGCCTGGTGACGCAGTTTCTCGGCCTCTATGTCGCGAGCTTCCTCTTGATCGCCGGCTTCATGCGCCTTGTCGGCAAGATCGCGTTGTGGAAGTCGCTGCTCACCGCTTTCCTGTTCACGGCGATCATGTTCATCACCTTCGACATCGCCTTCGACGTCATCATGCCGAAAGGGCCGCTCGAAGCGGCCTTCGGCCACTAGGCGGTCCGCGATGGAAGCTCTCGGTCTCCTCCTTCACGGCTTCGCCGTCCTGCTGACGTGGAAGACGCTCGCGCTGATGATGGTCGGGCTCGTGCTCGGTATCTTCGTCGGTGTGCTGCCCGGTCTCGGTGGGCCCAACGGCGTTGCGATCCTGCTGCCGCTGACCTTCACGATGGATCCGACCTCGGCGATCGTGATGCTGTCCTGCATCTACTGGGGCGCGCTGTTCGGCGGCGCGATCACCTCGATCCTGTTCAACATCCCCGGCGAGGCCTGGTCGGTCGCGACCACCTTCGACGGCTATCCGATGGCGCAGCAGGGCAGGGCGGCGCAGGCGCTGACCGCAGCGTTCACCTCCTCCTTCATCGGCTCGCTGGTCGCGGTGCTCCTGATCACCTTCCTCGCGCCGATGATCTCGTCCTTTGCGCTGAAGTTCGGCCCGCCCGAGTTCTTTGCGGTGTATCTGCTCACCTTCTGCTCGTTCGTCGGGCTCGGCCGTGAAGCCAAGCACAAGACGGTCATCTCGATGGCGCTGGGCCTCCTGCTTGCCGGCATCGGCATGGACACCGTGTCGGGCAATCTCCGCATGACCTTCGGCTCGTCCGAGCTGCTCCGCGGCATCAACTTCCTCGTCGCCGTCATCGGCCTGTTCGGCATCAGCGAGATCCTGCTGACGATGGAGGAGCGCCTCGCGCTGCGCGGCCACGCCGCGAGCATCTCGCTCCGCGTGGTGCTCGGCGTCTGGAAGGACCTGCCGAAATATTGGGTGACGCTGCTGCGCTCCTCCTTCATCGGCTGCTGGCTCGGGATCACGCCGGGCGGCGCGATCGCGGCGTCCTTCATGGGCTACAACCTGGCAAAACGCTTCGCCAAAGAGCCGGAGAGCTTTGGCAGGGGCCGCATCGAGGGCGTGTTCGCGCCGGAGACGGCGGCGCATGCCTCCGGCACCTCGGCACTGCTGCCGATGCTGGCGCTCGGCATTCCCGGGTCTGGCACGGCCGCGATCCTGCTCGGCGGCCTGATGGTGTGGGGACTCAATCCGGGCCCGCTGCTGTTCGTCGAGCACAAGGATTTCGTCTGGGGCCTGATCGCCTCGATGTATCTCGGCAATGTCGTGGGCCTCATGCTGGTGCTGACGACGGTGCCGATCTTCGCCTCGATCCTGCGCGTGCCGTTCGCGGCGGTGGCGCCGATGATCGTGGTGTCCTGCGCGATCGGCGCCTATGCGATCCAGAATGCGATGTTCGACATCTGGCTGATGCTCGGCTTCGGCGTCGTCGGCTATGTCTTCAAGAAGATCGGCGTCCCCTTGGCGCCGTTCACGCTGGCGCTGGTGCTCGGCAACCGCGCCGAGGATGCCTTCCGCCTGTCGATGATCGGCTCCGGGGGAACTCTGAAGGTGTTCTGGTCAAATAGCCTCGTCGGCTCGATCACGACACTGGCGATCGTGCTGCTGTTCTGGCCTGTGATCGACGGTCTGCTGGGGCGAGCAGGCTTGATGCGAAAGCCGGCCTCCGCAAGCTGAGCCGCGGCACGCGACCGCGACACATAGGTACGGCTGGAGCGTCGATCCCGCGGATTGCAACGGGGGTGACGTCGAATGGGCTGGGTTACCCGCAGCAACAGAAAAGCCGCGGCTAGGTGGGGGCTCTTTCGCGCTCGACAGTGAGATCAGTACTTCGCAACCGGGCCTTGCAGCCGCTTGCGTGAGAGGTCAGCCGCGCCCGCAAGACTCCGGCGAGGAGGTTACGCCGCTGAACCGCCTGAGGATCGGGGCAGCCGGGACCTCTTGGGCTGAGGGGCTCAGCCTCGGTTCGGTGGCATCAAGCCTCCTGCTTACACCACCCTGGCGGCTCGGAGGCTTGCGATCTCGTCCGCACTGAGGCCGAATTCCTTCAGCACCTCGTCGGTCTGCTCGCCGAATTCCGGCGGGCGCGCCACCATCCTGCTCGGCGTGCGCGACAGCGTCACGGGCTGGCCGACCAGGCGGATGTGGCGGCCCTCGTCGTTCGGCACGCCCTGCGCGATGCCGAGATGCTTGACCTGGGCGTCCTCGAACATCTGGTCGATCGCGTAGATCGGCCCGCAGGGCACCCCGGCCTCGTTGAGTTCCCGGACCCAGGTCTCGGTCGACTTCGTCACCGTGCGCTTCTCGATCTCGGCGTTGAGCGCGTCGCGGTTCTTGGAGCGGGCAGGGGCCGTTGCATAGTCGGGATGGCTATAGAGCTCCGGTGCGCCGATCGCCTGGGCGCAACGTTCCCAGATCCGGCCGCCGGTCGTGGCGATGTTGATGTAGCCGTCAGAGGTCTTGAACACGCCGGTCGGGATGCTGGTCGGATGATTGTTACCGGCCTGCTTGGCGACCTCCTTCTCCATCAGCCAGCGCGCAGCCTGGAAGTCGAGCATAAAGATCTGGGCCTGCAGCAGCGAGGTCTGCACCCACTGGCCCTTGCCCGAGACCTCGCGCTCGAGCAACGCGGTGAGGATGCCCATGGCGCAGAACAGGCCGGCGGTGAGGTCTGCGACGGGAATGCCGACCCGCATCGGGCCTCCGCCCGGCGCGCCGGTGATCGACATCAGCCCGCCCATCCCCTGCGCGATCTGATCGAAGCCCGGCCGCTTGTGGTAGGGGCCGTCCTGACCGAAACCGGAGATGCTGCCATAGACGATGCGCGGGTTGACCTCGCGCAGGCTCTCATAGTCGATGCCGAGCTTCTTCTTCACGTCGGGCCGGAAGTTCTCGACCACGACGTCGGCCTTGGCGGCGAGACGCTTGAACAGGCCGAGCCCGCGCTCGTCCTTCAGGTTCAGCGTCATGGCCCGCTTGTTGCGGTGCAAATTCTGGAAGTCCGAGCCGCGCCGCGGCCCGCCAGGCTGTTCGCCGCCGGCATCCTCGGTCAGCGCGTCGATCTTGATGACATTGGCGCCCCAATCCGCGAGCTGCCGCACGCAGGTTGGCCCGGACCGGACGCGGGTCAGATCGAGCACTGTGAAGCGCGACAGGGCGTCCGAGGCATGCGGAAAGGGCATCGTGAAAGGCTCCGGGAACGGATTGCGGAGCCACCATAGTGACGAAACATCATGCGGCAAGCCCGGTCTGGCGCCGAGGCGACCTGCCGAAATGCGATGTCTCGGAGATCAGCGTGACAGGCGCTTCAGCTCGGCGCGCGCCTGCTCGGCCAGCCGGTCATCCCCATGGCGCGCGATGCGGAGCTCGAACGCCTCCCGAGTTCCCTGCCGCCGGGCGGCTTCGTACTCCTCCCTCACGGGGAGCGATCCTTCGTCCTCGGACCGCGAGACTACACTGTCGGACGAAGACTGCCCTCGCTCTCAAGCTAATCTGTCCGGCCCGCCAACGTCTGGGGCTCGGCCAGGGAGGCGAACAGCGCCTCGTTCAGCAATTGTCCTGCAGCCGCCCGTTGAGCTCGCGATGTAGGTTGGCTCGCCCGGCGATTGTCGTGCTCTTGCCTAGGCTCTGCTAAGTCAGCGCGCCGCGGCCCAAAGTCTCCGTCCACCGACAGTCTCGCCGATGAGCTAGCGCCTTTCACTGCAATGCCCTTTCGCTGGAAAGAGTCAACCGCCAATTCGCCCCAGCGCTGGTCCAATCCGTCTTCGACCACCCCTCGACTTTCGCGGCATCGGCTGCTAGCCCGTCTCGAATAATGACGGGGTTTTGCCTTGATCACAGAGGCTCTGGCACGTGGCGAAGCGATGATCGAGTGGCTTGCATGACCTCGAGACAAAATCAGCCCGATCTGCTGGGTAACTCGGCGTGGAACGCGATGGCCTTCGTGGTGGCGGTGGTGCTCAATCTGGCCATCCTGCCCTTCGTCATCCATCGCCTTGGCCTCGCCGCATTCGGCGTCGCCGGTCTCGTCACTTCCTGCATTGCACCTGCGCTGGTCTTTAGCAACGCGCTCGGAATGTCGACGGCGCGGGAGCTCGCGCAGCGATTGACGCCGCTCGATCGCGATGACGCGCGGCGGCTGTTTTCGACCGCGGTGATGCTCGCACTCGGCGCCGGAAGCTTGATTGCGCTGTGCTTCGTCGTCGCCGGACCCCCGTTCGCACGGCTTGCATTTCGTCTGGGCAGTCCGGCTGCCGATGACCTCGGATTGGCATTCGCGCTGGCCGCCTGCGGCTGGTGGTGCCAGAGCGTATCGGCGATCTTCCTTGCGCTATTCACCGCGCGGCAGGACTACCGGCGGCTTGCCGCGATCGGCATCGTCAGCACAGTGGTTGCGACCGTGTCGATGTTGCTCCTGATCCCACGCGCGCCGCATGCGTCGACCTTCCTTGGTTGCCAGGCGCTCGGCTTCGCGCTCGGACTGCTGGCGGCGCTGGCCTGGTCCCGCGGCTCAATCGGCGAGTGGCTGGCAGGGCCCGCGCTTCATCGCGATGCGCTCGGCAGGCTGGTCAGGCTGGGGAGTTGGCAGGTTGCTGCGCAGGGCGGCGCGCTGTTTGCCGCGCAAGCCGACCGGTATCTGCTCGGTGCGCTGTTGCCGCCGCAGTTCGTCGGCTTCTACGGCGTCGCGCAGCGTCTCGAGGAGGCGATGTATATCGGTATCCTGAAGATCGGCGAAATCCTGTTCCCATTCTTCAGCACGCTGCAGAAGGAGGCCGAGGGTCGCAAAGTCGATCTGTTGTTCCGGTCGTCATGGATCCTCAACGTGCTTGCTGCAAGCGCGCTCGGCGGATTGATCCCGGCGGCCGGCGCGCTGCTGCATGTCTGGACCGGCGCCGAAGTCGCCGCCGAGGCCGAGCGCGTGCTCGTCGTCCTGTCGATCGCTGGAATACTCGGATCGAGCGCGAACGTCTTCGGGTTCTATCTGCTGGCACAGGGACGATCGCGCTCCAACGCCGTGATCGCGCTGCTTACCGGGATCTTTACCCTCGCAACCAGCGCGGTCGCCCTGCCGCATTTCGGATGGGTGGCTGCGGGCTGGAGCGCCTGCGTGGGCATGATCGCGCAGATGGCGACCATCGTCATCTTGTTGCGCCGGAGCTTCAATCTCGATGACATGGGGTCGCGTGTGCTGCACTTCGTGCTGATGCCGCTTGGGGCCGGGATCGCGACCGCACTCGTGCTGCGCTATGTTCTTGAACGGGTGGCGCCGGATCTCGGGCCGTCCTGGTGGTCGGTCGTGGTCGTCGGCGCGTTGTCTGCGGCGACGATCCTTGCCGTTGCGGTCGCTGCGTCGCAGCTTGGTCCATATCGGACAGTCTGCCGGCGCGACCTGCGTGCCATTGTCGGCCGCTTCCTGCCACTTGGGGCCGCCTAGGAGATGTGCGGAATCGCGGGCATCATCAATTTGCGCGGAAACGCCGTCGAGCCGGCCGACATCTTGCGGCTGACCGGTCTGATCGCGCATCGCGGGCCGTTCGGCGAGGGGACGTGGTTCAGCGCGGACCGAAGCCTCGCACTCGGCCACCGCCGCCTTGCGATCATCGACCCTGGCGAGGGCGGCTATCAGCCGATGCTGTCTGCGGACGGCCGCCACGTGATCGTGTTCAATGGTGAGATCTACAATTTCCTCGAGCTGCGCCGCGAGCTTGAGGCACGTGGCGCGGTCTTCCGCAGCGAATCCGACACCGAGGTGATTCTGGCCGCGTGGCAGGCCTGGCGCGAGGAGATGCTGCCCCGCTTCAACGGCATGTGGGCATTGGCGATCTACGACACGGAAACCAACGAGCTTTTCCTGGCGCGCGACCGATTCGGCATCAAGCCACTGTTGTATGCGCACTCCGCCGACCGCTTCGTCTTCGCCTCCGAGCAGCGCGCGCTGGTGCGCAGCCGCTTGATCGATGCATCCTTCGACATGGAGGTTGCGCGGCGCCTGCTGCTCGATGCCTTCGCGATCGAGGGCAGTGAGCGGACCCTGTTTGGTCAAGTGCGGCGTCTGCAGGGCGGTCATTGCATGTGGCTGCGCCAGGGCAAGATCGTTGTCCAGCGCTGGTGGCGGACAGTCGATCATCTGCCGGCCGTGCCGGCCACGGAGGCCGAGCGCGTCGCGCGCTTTCGCGAGCTGTTCCAGGATGCCGTGGCCTTGCGCATGCGCAGCGATGTTCCGATCGGCACCTGCCTGTCCGGCGGCTTCGATTCCTCGGCCGTGATCTGCACCATGGCGGCGCACGAGAGGGCCGGCATGGGACCGCGAGATAGCACCGCATGGCGCCACGCCTTCGTCGCGACGTTTCCCGGTGCCTCGAATGACGAGCGACCGATGGCCGAGGAAGCGGCGGCCTGGGCTGAGGTCGCGCCTACGTTCCTAGAAGTTGGGCAGGCCGACGCGTTGATCGACCTCGATCAAATTCTCGACGATCTCGATGACGTCTATATCGGCCTACCTAGCGCCGCGTGGTTGATCTATCGGCAGCTCAGGCGGCACAACGTGACGGTGTCGCTGGATGGCCATGGGGCGGACGAACTGATGGGCGCCTATTTGCAGGAAGGACAGGCAGCCGCATTTCGGATCCGCAACGCGGCCGAAGACTTGGCTTCGCGTTCGCCGCTGGCGCGGCGCGGCGTCGACATCCTGCGTGCGTCGGCCCTCAAGCGTCGGGGGCTCTACTTTCTGCGCGGCGGCCTGCGCGATCTTCCCGCCCGGGTTTCGCTGACGGCGGAGGACGATGTGCTGCCGCGCGAATGGGGTGGGTTGAACCGGCGGCTCTACCGCATGTTTCACAGCACGGTGCTGCCCACTATCCTGCGCAACTTCGATCGTCTTTCGATGGCCCATGGCGTCGAGGTCCGGATGCCCTTCATGGACTGGCGCCTGGTGACCTATACGATGGCGTTGCCCGAAAGCAGCAAGGCGTCAGACGGCTGTACCAAGTTGGTCGCTCGGCGCGCGATGGCCAAGCTGATGCCGGAGACGATCCGCACCGCGCGCCGCAAGGTAGGATTCAATTCGCCGATGCCAGAATGGCTGAACGGGCCGCTTGCCGGCTGGACGGCAGACCTCCTCGGCCAGAAAGTGCCGGCCTTTGCCGAACTGGTCGATGAAACAGGCCTGCGCAGAGCGGTCGGCCGTTTGACGGCATCGAAGACATGGGATTGGGAGTCGGTCGGGCGGATCTGGCCGTATTTGAACATGAAATGGATGTTGGCAAGGTACGTATAAGCAATGCGTCTGTTCCAGAATAGCTGCTTCTATCCGTCCTATCTGCCGCGGTTGAATCAGCTCGCGGCAAAGGCGGCGAGCTTCGAAGAGCGGCGCCGAGCGTTTCTGGACGATCGTTTCGGTGCGGCTCATTTCCTGAAGCCCGTGCTCGATGGATTGCCGGAGGCCTTCTTCACCAACGGCGACGACGAGATTCTCCAGCGCCTCTGGGCGCGTGAGCAGGGGATGCCGGGCGTGCCGACGCTCGAGGCCATCCTGCTCGCGCAGATAGAGCATCACGCAACCGAGGTGTTTTACAATCTCGATCCCGTACGCTACCCCAGCGCGTTCGTTGCCAAGCTGCCCGGCTGCGTGAAAAAGACGTTGTGCTGGCGCGCAGCGCCGTCGGGAAATGCGGATTTCACAGCCTATGGCGCAGTGGTTGGAAATTTTCCGTCGATCCTCGATATCTGGCGCCGCAAGGGATGTCGGGGCGAATTGTTCTATCCGGCGTATGATCCCGTGATGGACGATTATGGTTATGGCGAACGTCCGATCGATGTTGCCTTCGTCGGCGGCTACTCGCGACATCATCGCGCGCGTGCCAGGACGCTCGAACGGGTTGCGCAGCTCGCGGACAGCCACAATGTCGTGCTTTGTCTCGATGCATCGCGCCTGACCAGGCTCGCTGAGAGCGCAATCGGACGGTTGCTGCCGCTGCGGCGGCACCGGCGTCCCGATTCGATCGCGATCATCGCGAGGCCGCCCGTGTTCGGGAGAGATCTTTATGAGCTGATTGGCTCGTCGAAGATCGTCCTCAATGGCGCGATCGACATGGCCGGCGAAGACCGCGGCAATATGCGCTGCTTCGAGGCAATGGGGTGCGGCGCGCTGCTCGTATCCGACGCTGGAAGATATCTGCAGGGCATGCAGGACGGCGTCACGATCGAGACCTACGATAGCCCGGAACGGGCCGTTGAGGTGATCTCACGCAGTCTGCAAGATTGGCCAAGATCGGCCGAGATCGCCGCGCTTGGTCGAACCCGCATACGGGACATCTACAGCAAGGACCGGCAGTGGAAGGAATTCGGCGATGTCGTAGGACGCCTGTAGCCATGCTACAGCATTCGGCCCAGTACACTCCCGATCGATTGCACGAATATCAGCTTCCTGATCCGGTGCGGGACGGAGGCGAGCCCCGTTGGAGATGCAATTTGAAGATCCGAACACGACCGATTCTGCGACGTGCTGGAATGCGCTGATGTCCGGCCTTTCTGCGCTAGTGCGCTATGGCGCGCACGCCATCGATGGCATCAACTTGCACTACATTGTCCAGCGCCTGATCGGGCGGGCCACCTGCCGCTTGCACCAAGGAGCATTCCTGGCTCATAGCGCTCGGATCAGGAATGCGCTCGGCGATAGCGATAGGATAGTCATCGGAAGCAATTCTCACGTCAGGGGCGAGCTGATGATCCTCGGTCACGGCGGCCGGATCACGATAGGGGAGTGGTGCTATGTCGGGGTTGGCACGCGAATTTGGTCAGGAGCGTCGATCAACATCGGTAATCGCGTCTTGATCTCGCATTCCGTGAACATATTCGATAATCTCTCGCATCCGATCCGTGCTGCCGAGCGGCACGAGCAGGCGAAACAGATTTTTTCCACTGGGCATCCGAAGAAGGTCGCCCTGGACGATCGTCCGATCAGGATCTGCGATGATGCGTGGATCGGCGCTTGCGCCATGGTCATGCGTGGCGTGACCATTGGCGAGTGTGGGATCGTCGCTGCGGGTGCCGTGGTCACCAAGGATGTTCCGGCCTATTCCATCGTGGCCGGTAACCCCGCAACCATCGTCCGGAAACTGTCCCCGGACGAGCGATGAGGTAAGCCATGTCCATCTGGGTGACCGGCGCGAACGGGTTCATCGGCCGCCATCTCGTCCGCGAGCTGGCAGGTGCAGGGCACGCGGTGCACGGTGTCGGGCACGGCGCCATCGATCCGGGCGATGCGCGGCAGCTTGGCCTGGAAACTTGGATCAATGGTGAGGTCGACGCGGCCAATCTGAATGCGCTTGCGTCCGCGCACGGATTGCCGTCGCGGGTTTTTCACCTAGCGGGCGGCTCTTCCGTCGGGCCGTCGATCGCCCGACCGCTCGAGGATTTTTCGCGTACGGTGACGAGCACGGCTCATTTGCTCGAATGGCTGCGAGGCTTTGCGCCCAAGAGCCTGCTGGTCGTTGCGTCGAGCGCTGCCGTCTACGGCGCTGACCACGCCGGCCCGATCCCCGAATGCGCGGCGAAGGCTCCGATGTCGCCCTATGGCCACCACAAACTGATGATGGAGCAGCTGTGCTGCAGCTACGCTCAGAGCTTCGGCATCCGCTGCGTCGTGGTACGATTGTTCTCGGTCTACGGTCCCAACCTTCGCAAACAACTGCTGTGGGATATCTGCTCGCGGCTGAGGACCGCGGAGCGGTCGCTCGCTCTCGGAGGAACTGGGGCTGAAATTAGGGACTGGACCGATGTTCGAGACGTAGTGCGATTGCTGACACGGGTCGTGGAAGTGGCGCAGCAGGACGGCTTTCGCGTGATCAACGGCGGCTCTGGGCGCGGGGCGAGCGTAGCAGCCATTGCGGACGGCCTGATCAAGCAGTGGGGAGGCACGACCGTCGTGCGCTACTCCGGCGTCGTCCGGCCGGGCGATCCGGTAAGCCTGCTGGCGGACGACCGGCTCCTGCGCGAGATGAATTTTGTTTGGCGCATTCCGCTCGAACGCGGTCTTGCCGACTACGTGAATTGGTTCAAAGGCCAAGCCCGTGGCTGAGCTTGCGCCGCTGCGAATTGCTTTCACCAACATTCCGCGCCGCCTGTGGGCAGGCGGTCACAACTATCAGCGCAACCTCTTCGTGGCGCTGAACCGGTACTGCCCCGGCGCGATTGTGCCGGTGCTGTTTGCGGGACCGGCGGATGATCCCGAGGAGATCACTTGGCTCGCGGACATTCCGGCGGTGGAGGTCGTTCGTTCGCCCGCATTCGCCCGCGGCCGATGGGGCCTGCTCGGTCCAATTGCGTTCGGAGTCGACCGACAAGCGGTCGCCGAATTCCGCGCGCGGAATGTCGATATGGTGTTCGAGTCCGCGCGCTTCTTCGGCTGGCGCCTGCCGTATCCGGCGATCGCCTGGTTTCCCGATTTTCAACACCGCCTGCTGCCGCAGCTCTTCTCCAAGAGTGCCTATTGGCGGCGTGAAATCGGCTTTCGGGTCCAGATAGCAGCCCGCCGGCACATCATGCTGAGCAGCACCAGCGCTCTCGCCGACTTCCGCACGTTCTATCCGGGCGTCGCAAATGGCGTTTCGGTGGTCCGGTTCGCGACCGAGCCTCCTTCGAGCCTGCTTGCGACGAATCCGTCCGACGTGATCGCGCAATATGGCCTGCCACAGCGCTATTTCTACCTGCCCAATCAGTTCTGGCGGCATAAGAATCACCAGCTCGTCATCGAAGCACTCGATCTCTTGAAGCGCCGAGGGCTCGACATCGTCGTTGCGGCGTCGGGCAGCACGCAAGACCTTCGCAACCCCGGCTTTTTTGAGAGCACGATGAGACAAGTGAAAGCCCGAGGGCTTGAGCGGAACTTCCGCCATCTCGGGATGATCCCGCTGGATCATGTCTACGCGTTGCTGCGCGCGTCGACCGCGCTCATCAATCCCTCGGAGTGCGAGGGATGGAGCACGACCGTCGAGGAGGCGAAGTCGTTCGGCGTTCCTATGATCCTGTCCGACCTCGCCGTTCATAGCGAGCAGACCGGGGGAAAGGCGCGTTACTTCGGCACACGCGATTTCGACGCGCTCGCCGGTCACATGGCGGAGGTCACGCAAACGGCCGGCCCTATGACGGTCCGCGATTTATTGCCGAACGTCGATGGGCAGGTAAAGGGGTTCGTTGCAGACTTCGTCCGACTGGCCCGGGAGGTAATCCAAGCGCCGCGGGCTTGTTAGTCATTGAGACTGGCCCGCGCGAAGATGCTCCGCGGCACCACATACCAGAGCAAGAAAGAGGAGCGCGGTGCCACCGTCTGGCACATCAATCGAACCTTCAAGGGCTTCGAAAAGCTTGCTCCGGGATCGCATGCGAGTCGATGTGTCGACGGACCAGATTGAAAGATTGAGATAGTAGATATCGCGCTACTATTTCCTGCTCCGGATTCGTCAGGTGCTGATGAGAAGAATGCATCGAATCTGCCGCGAGACCTGTTGGATGACGCCACCCGCTTGCGCTTGCGCTCGGACCTTCGCGGAAAGTGCTTGTGGGGCGAGTTCGAGCGTCGCGACGCAGGCCGCGAAGCATCACGCCCTGCCGGTAAGCATTTCCAAATCGATTGACCCCGCCGAAGATATATTTACTGCCGAACGTTCAGGAGCCGGGCATGCTTTTGCTGAAGGTTTTGTTCGATTGGCCCACCCTGCGAGCGGCGGCGCCGGTGATCAGACGCAAAGCATCGATTTTCTGCCGATTGCTTCGGTGGACCTAGACAGGCCGAGGAATGCTACTCGAACAAGTGGCGCTTGCTCTGGAAACATCGACCGGGGCGTGACATACCACAGCAAGAAAAGAAAGGCGGCACCGTGAGAAAGCAGGGTTGTCGTAAGTGGTACATTCAGGAGGATTTGAGGAAGGACGGAGCTCGAGATCAGAACCAAACGGGAGGGGAGGCCGGCGGAGAGACGATTGGCAAAGGCGACCACGAGACCGCAAATCAGCACAGGAATTGGTGCCAAGAGCGGTCCGACAGAAGCGATTCCTTCGGTCGAGAACAGGGAGGCATTGAAATTGCCGAGGCCGTAAGCGCTCGACATAACGACCCCCAACTGTTCCTGGTAGGGACACGCGACTAAGGCTTTGAGGAGCCTAATCTGGCAGAAGTAAGTGTAGGGATGATGGAAAAAGAAATCATTGTAGATGTCCATAGCGTTCGATGGCGTTGCAATCATCCGCAGATTGATCAATTCGAGAAAGAAACGCGCATTCGTCCCAAGGATTTCGTACAAAACGAGCCCTGCCAACAGCGGCAGCAATAGCGAAATGACAACGGTCACCCTGCAGTCAAATAAGCGCGTAAGCACAGCCAACGCCAATAACCAGGCAGGCGTAAATAGGGCAATCTTGTTTAGCGTGATCGGGTAGAACAACAGCAATAGAGCAAGCGTGAAGCCAGCTCGCCAGTAGCTTTTTCGCATCACAAAGCAGGCAAAGGTGAAAGGCAGTAGTGAGTTCGAAGTGATCCCGATCCAGTAATAGAGCGGATTAGGTATGTTGAGCTTCTCGCGGAACTCATACATCCGCGCTAGCGAGACGAGGCTGAAGCTATACGTTGCGCTGAGTAGAATCGTAGCTACGCCGGCTACCAAAATGAAGGTCAGCATGCGGTCGAAAGTCGACTCCTCGACTTTGAATCTTTGCCGGATCGGGGACGACGCAAATAGTGCCGGGGCGAGAAACCCAACCATCGATACAACGGCAGAGGCTCCGCTGAGCCAATGATCGTACTCAAACCGCGAGAAGGAATTTAGCCATAGATAACCTACCACCATGGTATAAAAATAAAATCCGACAAAATAGCCGAAACTGAACGGAGCTCGTAAGAAAACATAAGAGAGAAGAGCGAATGCTGCGATCGCGACGCCCGCTCCCTTGAGGAGAGCCGGATCGTAATAGATATGATACACGTAATAGTCGCGGCTGAGGTAGGCGAGCGAAATGCAGCAGGCGATGATGTGAACGCCGATCAGCAACCCCAGCATCACGCGCTCGAAAATGTCGTTCGAAACTGGCGAGTTCATGGTCATTTGGTGGAATTATCTGGTTAGACAGCTGTAAGGTAGGCGTCCGTTATTGTACGCAAACTTAGGGATTGAGCTGTGAACAAACTTCTCACCCTCCACCGTCAAATCGTTGTACAGGCGAGCAATGGTGTTTCCAATGACTGTCGCCGCGAGTTTATCCACGACTAGTTGCCTTGCGTTCTGACCATACTGCGTCCGCAGTTGCCGAGATTCGGCCAACCGCAAAATTGCCGTAGCCAAAGCATTTGGATCTTCACTAGCACCAGCAGACCCGTTTGATAATCCAGTACAACTGGCCGGCGACCCGGCACACCGGTGGCAATTGGCGGTCTGCCGCACGCTGCCGCATCCATAAGGCTTCTTAGCAGGCGTTCACGATACACGTACGAGAGGACAGCAAACACGGCGATTGTTACAATTGCGCCGTTAGGCAATGCCGGATCATAGTAGATATGATAGAAGCCGTAGCAGTGGCTAGGTAGGCGAGCGAAATACAGCAAGCTAAGATGTGAAAGCCGATCAGTAAACCAAGACACGTTGAAATCTTATCCGCCAGTACGCTGCTACTAATGCCCATTTTGGCAATCCTGTTGCAGGTCAGAAAGAGAAAGAGTAAGTGGGCGGCGCTGGTCATTGGACAGCAAATCGAAGGTTTGAGAATTCGACCGGCTTCCAGCCAGGCGCAAGCATTTTGTCGGCCTGTGAGACGAGTCGGCAAATCCTGAGGGGTAGCTCCGGCGGACCCAAATAGTACTTCCGGTGGCGAGAACCCCAAGCCTGTGGGGTATTGCACTAGCCGCACCCACGCGCCCGTTGCCCTTCTCACTCCAGTCGTCCAGGCGTGCGACAAACGACGCGATCGGTTCCACCATATTTCGTGTCGTGAACTGCGCACACCCGTGGAGTCGGACCAGACGCGGGTTAGATTGAGTAGGGTGAAGCGCATCGTGACCCAAAACGGCCGGGCTCGGTCAGCGTGACAGCCGACGCAGCTCCGCGCGAGCCTTCTCGGCGAGCGGATCGTCGCCGTGCCGAGCAATGAAGAGCTCGAACGCCTCCCGAGTTCCCTGCCGCCGGGCGGCTTCGTACTCCTCCGTCACGGCGACGGTCGGATCGCGCGCCATCGGCATGGAGGCAGCGCGTCCTGCTTTGGAACTTTCTTTGGCGCTGTCGTCTGCTTTGGCTTTCCCGACCATCGCAGGCTGTTCTCCGAAGTGCTTTTGGTCCGGTCCGGCGAGCACTGCCAGCGCCCAGACCAGACCGGCTGAATGCGGGCCCAGTTTCATGATTTCCCTTACAATTACACGCGAGGCGGAACTTGCATCCTGCCACTCCGTATCACTACGGAATTTGATGGCTAATACGGCGTGACGGAAGGGGAATCTGCGCCGACGCCAAATTTAAACCAAATCTATAGCTCTCAAGCTAGAATTAGGCGCCTGCACTTCTGATCGTGCCGAAACGCTGCTCCGGAGAGTTTCTTGGCTAACTCTGTCACTGTCAATGCCACCAATAACGCCGAGATCGACGGCCTGCTGTCGGGCTACAAATGGTCCGGCACGATCACCTACAGCTTTCCCGACGCGCCCAGCGACTACGCCAATCCATACGGCGGCGGCAGCAGCGAGCCGACGCAGGCCGGCTTCGCCTCGGCGCCGAGCCAGATGCAGGCGGCGATCAATTACGCGATCGGATTGATCCTCAGCTACACCAACGCCAACATCCAGTACGCGGGAACGGACGGCGCCAATATCATGATCGCGCAGTCGCCCGCGGCCAACCCCACCTCTTACGCCTACTACCCCGGCAACTATGCCGCGGCCGGCGACGTGTGGTTCGGCACCAAATACGACTACACGCAGGCAAAGCTCGGCAACTACTACTTCACGACCGCGCTGCACGAGCTCGGCCATGCCTTTGGCCTCAAGCACAGCCAGGAGACCGGCGGCCCCGCCAACGTTGCGATGCCGAGCGCGCATGACGACAGCGAATACACCGTCATGAGCTATCGCAGCTATGTCGGCGCTTCGACGACGTCCGGCTACACCAACGAGGCCTACGGATATCCGCAGACCTACATGGCCAACGACATCCTCGCGCTGCAAACGATGTACGGCGCGAACTACAACGCCCAGAGCAGCAACACGGTCTACAGTTGGAGCGCGACGACCGGGCAGGAGTTCATCAACGGCGTCGGACAGCTCGCACCGGGCGGCGGCGCAGGCGGTTCGGCCAACCGCATCTACGAGACGGTCTGGGACGGCGGTGGCGTCGATACCTACGACCTGTCGAACTACACGACGAATCTGAGCATCAATCTCAATCCTGGCGCGGCGTCGGTATTCTCCCCCGTGCAACTCGCCAATCTCGGCAACGGACATTACGCCTCAGGCAATGTCTACAACGCCTATCTCTACAACGGCGACGCGCGCTCCTACATCGACAACGCCACCGGCGGCTCCGGCAACGATACGATCCTCGGCAACGCCATCGCCAACGTGCTCAATGGCGGCGCCGGGAACGACACGATCAGCGGCGGCGGCGGCAACGACACGATTATCGGCGGTGCTGGCACTGACGTGGCGGTGTATTCCGGCACCAGGGCGAATTACGTCATCAGCTATGACGCAAGTACCCAGACTTTCACGATTAGTGACCAACGCGCTGGCTCGCCGGATGGCACCGACACCGCCACAGGGGTCGAGTATTTCCAGTTCGCCGACGGGACGGTCGCCAGCGTCGCACTTGAATCACCGATTGTGATCGAAGCTGTCGGTGCGACAAGCTTGGTGCAGAGTGGCGGCAATTTCTTTCTCAGTGCGATCGCAACTAGCGGGGGGCCGTCGCTCAAATATGGCGGAACGCCCTTCGTCGCATCGAACCAGCCGGGAGCATGGACGCCGATTGGAGCGGAGCCGATAGCAAGCGGATACGAGGTTGCCTGGAAGGTCATCGGTTCCGACCAGTACTCGGTCTGGAACGCCGACGGAGATGGCAATTACGTCTCAACTGCAGTCATGACGACGCCGGGCTCTAGCTTGGCTTTGGAATCGGTCGAGACCAGCTTCCACCAGGACCTCAACGGTGACGGAGTGATAGGCGTCGCGGCGACAATCGTCGAGTCGTTCGGCTCGACGAGCCTGACGCAAGTTGGGGTCAATTACTATCTTTTCCCGAACGGCACGAGTTCTGGTCCTGAGGTGAAATATAGCGGCACTCCCATCGCGGCGTCGAGCCAAGCGGGTGCCTGGACGCCGCTTGGAGTGGAGCCGACAGCAAGCGGATACGAGGTTGCATGGAAGGTCATCGGTTCCGACCAGTACTCGGTCTGGAACGCCGACGGAGATGGCAATTACGTCTCAACTGCAGTCATGACGACGCCGGGCTCTAGCTTGGCTTTGGAATCGGTCGAGACCAGCTTCCACCAGGACCTCAACGGTGACGGAGTGATAGGCGTCGCGGCGACAATCGTCGAGTCGTTCGGCTCGACGAGCCTGACGCAAGTTGGGGTCAATTACTATCTTTTCCCGAACGGCATGAGTTCTGGTCCTGAGGTGAAATATAGCGGCACTCCCATCGTGGCGTCGAGCCAAGCGGGTGCCTGGACGCCGCTTGGAGCGGAGCCGACAGCAAGCGGATACGAGGTTGCCTGGAAGGTCATCGGTTCCGACCAGTACTCGGTCTGGAACGCCGACGGAGATGGCAATTACGTCTCAACTGCAGTCATGACGACGCCGGGCTCTAGCTTGGCTTTGGAATCGGTCGAGACCAGCTTCCACCAGGACCTCAACGGTGACGGAGTGATAGGCGTCGCGGCGACAATCGTCGAGTCGTTCGGCTCGACGAGCCTGACGCAAGTTGGGGTCAATTACTATCTTTTCCCGAACGGCATGAGTTCTGGTCCTGAGGTGAAATATAGCGGCACTCCCATCGTGGCGTCGAGCCAAGCGGGTGCCTGGACGCCGCTTGGAGCGGAGCCGACAGCAAGCGGATACGAGGTTGCCTGGAAGGTCATCGGTTCCGACCAGTACTCGGTCTGGAACGCCAACGGAGATGGCAATTACGTCTCAACTGCAGTCATGACGACGCCGGGCTCTAGCTTGGCTTTGGAATCGGTCGAGACCAGCTTCCACCAGGACCTCAACGGTGACGGAGTGGTCGGTGTTGTCCCGGCGGGAGCCAGCCCAGTAGCGACAAGCACTGTCAACCCGACGTCAAGTTCTGTTGTCGAAGCGTCCGTCGGCACCGCTGCAATTGGTGGCTCGTTCGCGTTCCGAGGCGACTGGGGCCTTGAGGCCGAAACGGCCAAATTCAGCGACTACTCCTCGTTGAGAGCCGATCACTCCGAATTGTCTGTGCTCCACGAGCAGATTGGCGCACCACACACGGCGTTCGAGGTGAGTAGTATTGGGCACGATCTCGCCGGGAATCACGATCACCTAAAATTAATTGCCGACCTGCACGCAAGTTCTGCTTTTATACAATGACTGCTGGACGGCGGCGGTATGCAGGGTAGCCAGGCGACCTGCTGGAAGAAGTAATACGACGGACTCTTACTGGCTGAGATGCGTCGATTGAAGACGTCCGACATCGAGAACGCTAAGCTGCGGTAGATGATTGTCCATTTGGGCAAGGTGATGCTGCAGCGCGCAAAATCCCGGATCGCACGGGCCGATTCTGGCAGCTCAACTAAGCGAAGAAGCCGATCGTTCAACGTATAGGAATTGCCAACGGCTCGCCACGCAGAAATGAAATAAACTGATAGTGGAAGTACGGCGACGCAATGAATCGAGCATTGCTTGTGCTCCAAAGCCGTGATCTCGTCCGCGCCGAAGCCGAGCTCGGCCCCATCTGGCCGGAGCATGGTTGAAAGCGCCGTTCGAAATGTTAATTTGCCCCTCCCAGAGGAATTCAGATGACAAGCCAGACTCCACCCCCACAGGGACTGACTATTCGCTCGACCGAAATTATCGATTCTGCGGGGAAGTGCGTTCGGGGGCTGAATGCTGGCGAGGAATATTTGATCGCCATTACGGTTACGGCCACAGAACCCGTCAAGGACATGAGTATAGGATATAATATCAAACTCGCCAATGGAACAACCGTTTATGGAACGTCTTCAGCCATCCAACGACATCTGCTGAATTTCGAAGGCGGAGAAACGAAAGTTTGTCGTTTTACACTTAAGCCTGAGTTGGGGCTTGGAACTTATTATCTCTCAGCCGGCGCTGCCCAGGTGCTCACCCCCGATGATGAGATTCATAATTACGTCATGCGCGACTTCGTTCACGATGCCTTAACGTTTGTTGTTGTCTCAGACAAGGATACTGGCTTGGCGGAGCTGAAGAGCGATCTGATTTCGTTTGAAAAGATTGGCGCGCAGTAATGGGCATCAACTTAGAGTTCGTCGCGACTCTTGCGGAGATCAGATCTCAGCTCCCTGCTGATGCCACCGTGTTGGAGCTTGGTGCACAGGACGTTTCAGCTGACCCGGGCGCCGTGGCGAGGCTACTGTCGGATTTTGGCTTCAAGAATGGCGGCCCTATTAACACGGCCGCCGAACTTTATAGCCGTTTGGGCTTCGCAAGCTACGATGCTATCGACATCAACGGCGGCCCTGTAAACGTTCATGCGTTCGACTTAAACTTCGATCTCGCCTCTACTTACGGATTCGCAAGGACATTTGACTTGGTGACAAATCTGGGGACCCTAGAACATTGTTTCGATCAAGCGTCAGCGTTCAGAAACATGCATCGGCTCGCGAAGACCGGCGGAACAATGATCCACTGCTTACCTTCGCAAGGATTGGTAAATCATGCATTTTACAACTATCATCCTCGGTTTATCGCCGAACTGGCAAAAGCCAACGGATACGAGATCAGCTTTGCCTTCCTGACTGCCGATTTCACCCCGAAGCGCGTTCCGTATACGATTGAGAACTTCCGATTGTTCGATGCACGAGACGTATTGTTCTATGCAGTTATGACAAAGGGCACTGGGGCGGATTTCAAGAATCCATCCGATAGTATGTTTACAGACCAAAAAAATGTCATGACCAGTGAATATCGCCCTTACGTTAAGGCTCCCTGGTCAAACATTCTGGCTGACAATGGTTGATCCGAAACGATCATTCTGCTGTAAACCGAAATGCACATTTCTCTCGTTTGGGTTTGCGCGCACGCCTCGTCTTTAACTTAACATCCAGATACTAGGTACGCGTCCGGTGACGGCCGCTCAAAATTGACGTCAAGCGCCAATCAAATGGGCCTCAGAGCTACGCTTACGCTTCGGGAACGGAATCCCGTCGTGGAGTTGCCCCCGTTAGACCGGACACTCGGCTGGTTTGAGAGATGCAATGTACTCCCGCGGTGAGCGGTAGCCCAGCCGGGAATGCGGGTGTTCTGAGTTGTAATCCTCCATCCAGTGGTCGATCCACAGCAGCGCGGTGCGCGCGTCGGGGATCGGGTTGACGCGAACATAGTCGCGCTTGAAGGTCTTCACGAACGCCTCGGCCATGCCGTTGCTCTCGGGGCTTTCGACCGGCGTGAAGCAAGGCTCGAGGTTCAAGGCCGCGGCAATCTCAAGGGTGCGATAGGCGGCGAAGATCGAGCAATTGTCGCTCAGCCATTGCACCTTACGTGGAGCGCGCATGTCACCGAACCGCCGTTCGACACAGTGGACCATCATGTCCCGGATCATCTCGCCGGAGATCCCGGCCGTTGTCGCCACCCAGCTGATGACCTCGCGGTCATGGCTGTCCAGGGCAAAGGCAACCCGCACGATCTCGCCATTCCAGCAGGTGAACTCCAGCGCGTCCGAACACCAACGCACGTTGGAGTGGCTTGTCATGATCGTTCCATCATGGGCCCGCGGGATGCGGCGCCCTGTATGCCGGGCCAGCAACAAGCCGCCCTTCTTCATCAGCCGGTAGACGCGCTTGGCGTTGACGGGATCGTGGCCGGCGGATCGCCGCGCGCGCTTGAGGAGCGCGGCGATCCGCCGGTAGCCATAGCTCGGGCGGGCGTCCACCAGGCGCCGGATATCAGACGTGAGTTCCACATCCCCGGCGCGGATCTGGGGCCCGCGCTTCGGACGCTTGCCATCAACTCGCTCAACCAGGTTGGAGCGGGCCACCCCGAGGGTCTCTGCGATCCGTTTCACGGGGTATCCTCCGGCGCTTGCGATCGCGACAGCAAGGTCGGTTTTTTTACCCGTGCAAGATCAAGAGCCTCCTTGAGGATCTCGACCTCCATGGTCTTGCGGCCCAGCAGGCGTTCGAGGTCTCTAACCCGTTCCTCCAACCGCCGGACCTCGGATGCGGCGACCACATCCTCATCTGCCCGAACCGCTTCCTTGCCCCCTTCGCTCATCAGCCGTCTCCATCGGAAGACCAGGCTCGGGGAGAGCCCATGGCGACGGGCAACATAGCTGATCGACATGCCCGGTTGCAGCGTCTCATTGACGACCAAGAGCTTCTGCTCCGTCGTAAACCGTCGCCGGCGGGCAACGCCGGTGATGACTTCCACCTTCGAAAACGTCTCGGACATAGGCGTATGCCTAGGACTATGCCTAGCTCCTCCGGCTAACGCCGGTGTCCGGTCAAAACAGGGAGCAGTTCACGTCGGCAATACGTGCCTCGTTTGGGCTGTCGATGGTCGATGGCGGATGCGGGCGGCCGCGTTGCTTTGGTTGTTGCTGATATGATCAAATCAACCGGTGCGGCAGCACCACGATTGCGCCCTCGGAGCCCGGCGTCGCCCAATAGTGTCCATCGGGCTGAGGGCGGTCGATCGTAGGGTAGGGACCGTTGGCGGTCATCTGCGCGCCGATTAGTCTGATATTGACATTCAGGCCGAAGCTGTCAGCTATCGCGTCACTTACCCTTTCGTCGATGGTCGGATGCCTGAGGCTGTAGTCGTGAAATGCGCCAGCAAAAGGCAGTGACGGTAGTCTGTAGATATCTGCGATGTCTTGTCGAACTGCCTGATAAAGGTGGTCACCATCGAGGATTGCCAGAAGTATAGGCGTTTCGACTTCGACGTGCGTGAATTGAGATAGGTTGCTGTGATGGACGGTCGCAACGTCTGTCAAGCCGAGGGCGCTGAGGTGTTGGCGCGTGATATCAACTGCGGCATCCCAAACATCCATGGTATGAAGGCGCAATCTAAAAGCCTTGCAGACCGTGGCGAGCTGGACTGTGAGTCCTCCTCGAAAACAGCCGACTTCCACAATGGAACGGTACTGAGTTTCGCCCGAATTCTCGACGAGAAAACGTAGGACGTCTCGCTGATAATCATCAGACGTCCATGAAGAGCAATCCACTGATTTAGAATACAAGCGTACCCGATCGAGCTCCGGCTGGAGGGATTGGTATGTTATCTTCACGGCACGCCCTCCCTGACAGTACGCCTTTCCAAAGGAAGCGCGATTGCTTCGACACGATTATATTTGTTTCGATCGCATCCAAAATGCGGTGGGTTCGGAAGAAGTCCACTTCTCCCGCATCAAGTTGAATTCAGGAAACGTTTCGATCACTGCATCGCGGTGATTTAGCAGCATGTAATTTCCCGCCCACACAATCTCAAAACGGGAATTGTACGCCAGAAATGCCTGAAGTAGATACTGCTCATTCCAGTAAGTCTGTGTGTCGTAATAAACTTTCGGATATGGCAATGGGAGGCTGATATCGTGCACGTGCACAAGCACGCCGGGAGCAAGTCGCGGCAAGATCTCAAGAAACTCATATTGTACGTCACTACCTGAGCGGAGCGCATGGGTGGAGTCGATGAAGAGAATGTCTCCAGCTCTCAGCGAGGTAAAAACGTCCAAAGGAACGTCTTGAACCTTCTTAGCCACCACTTCGTTCAGGCCGGCGAGGCCATTCCTGAAGATGTCCCAAGGGTAGGGATCGATTGCGGTTATCAACGGCATTCGACCAAGCTCTTGGTTGTTAAGCAATGCCGCCTGGCAGGCAAGAAGCGTCGAGTATCCGGTTCCGATCTCGACGATGCGACGCGGGTTGGTCTCGCGTATCAGTGAATAGTAAACATGGGCATCTACCGCCATGTAGCTCCCATTGAGCAGAAAAAAGTCGCCATGCACTTTCGGTTGGGCGATCGGAAAGCGCGACCGAAATTCCGCGAGATAGCGGGGAAATATATCCTTCATTAGCGCGAGCTGCGACTCGACGTTTGTTTCGACCCCGACCATTTGACTGGGCGTCGTCCAAAAAGCATCGAGTCGATCACTGTCGTCAGGAATCGGAAGATAAAAATGTTTGCGTAGCAGATGGAATCCGTTCTCATAGAAGACATCGTGAGCGGGATTGCCCGGCATGGCGGCGAGTTTCGGCGCAATTAAGCGCGCCAACTCGAGTGCCACCGCATCGTCAGGAGCGACGTTAGGATATCGCTTAGCCAGATCCGAGCCGGCCAGCTCTGCCATCCGCGCCAGCATCCTCTTATCGCCCGGTTGGGCGGTGGTGGGAGCCGCAATCTGGTGGCTTTGCGCGAGCCCCCGTCGAATAGCCGGCCCGACTAGTCGCTTTGCAACCCTAATAAGACGCCGCAATATTTCATCTTGACCTCTCCTGATGAACGCAGGAAGCTTGCCGTCGTGATCAGCCATGATGCGATGCCTTTAATCGATCAGATTCTTCGTCATGTCGTAGATCGTGCTCGAGGGACGGGTCGATTTGTCGGCGCTCAAACGTCGATTGGGGACCCTTCGCGTAGACATCTTTGAGCAGACGCTCCCATTGCGAACTCACAGTTGCAACGTCAAAAGTCCTAATCCAGTCTGCCGCGTTCGCAAGTAGTCGGTCGTTGTTCTGACCTGACCACAGCACCTCTTCGATGGTATCTGCTAAGCCGCGTTCATCGCCGGGAGGAACCAAAATTCCCACCCGGCCTTGATCCAGAACTTCTCTCGGACCCGTTGGGCAGTCGAAGGAAATGGGTATGACGCCACTCGCCATCGCCTCAATCAAAACCAGGGAGAACGACTCGAATTTGGAAGTCAAAACCAAACTCCTAGCTCTAGCGAGATAGGGAAAAGGATTCTTCACCGCGCCCAGCAAGTTGACGTTTTCCCCCAGATCGTATTGCTCAATCATGGCCGCAATTTCTTTATCACACTCGCCCTCTCCGATGATGAGGCATAAAAAGTCTTTGCGCCGTTGACGCAATAGGTGCAGCGCCTTGAGTAGATGGTCGTGGCCTTTTTCAGGCGAAAGCCGGCCGAGACTTACGATGAGTGGCACTGCCGGATCGAAATTTAAAGGTTTTTCGGGTGCTTCCAGCTTGAACTTTACCGCGGCCGACAAATTGATCGGATTGTAAATGGTTTGGAAGCGGTCCGCCGGCAGGCCAAACAACGAGATAAGGTCATCGCAGCAGCCGCGGGATGGAAAAACGCACTTTTCTGAGCGCGCCACCGCTGTGTGTAGCAGGACATTATGAACACTGCGCTCATCTTTGTTGGGGAATAGTTGGTCCAAATAGACACTTTCAACGGTGTGAAGCCACGCCAAATAACGAAGCGGTTGGCGGAGTGATGTCAGCCAGGCCACGATGGTTGCCTCTTCCATGACCGAAATCAGTATCGCTCGGTGGCCAAGTGGCCGCACAAGGTCCGCCACATAATCGGCTATACGGCTATACTGGTGCAGTCTAGCATACTGAGATTGCCGCGCGGGCGTAGCGTTTTTCGTCTCAGCCGCCACATGTTCTTGGGATCCTTCGGGAGGATAATCGCTACGCTGATTTTGTCGTCTGCCGTAGCGCAGCGTACGGTAGATTGACGCAATCGTTCGCAAGGCGAGAACGGCTGGTGAGTAAAGCCGGCTTGATTTAATATAATGAAGCTGACGTGGGGACAGCCTGCGAGCGAGCGTTACGATCGACGCGGGCAGTGGAGTAACCGGCGCGGAGGGGCGAACGACGTCCGGTTCCCCTGATTTGGTCGTCGTTCGCGATAGAGCCTCCTCGAATGACTGGGCCACGAGCCCGTTAGAGAACTCGGGCGTATGCGCCGCTTCAAATATCGGGATGATCGTAATATTGAAACGAGGATCAACAAGTGCGTGAACGAGATCGTAAAGCGCTCGTTCAGCCCCTCCGCCATAGAGTGCTCGTGTCAAGAACACGAGCGGAATAGAACCCGAACTCGATTCCTGGATCCTTTGGAGCTCGCTCGGAAAGGCCGTGACCAGGCAGGTAATGATGTTAGCGGTTACTTCGGAGTGCTCGACCGTATTCAAAGGCAGTGTGAGATACTTGGGCGCGAATTGCGCATTTACGATGTCGGAGGACAGTGCGCATCTATGACGGAACTGAAGTGCCAAATGACGGATACGTTGCCCAGATTCGACGATTACAGGGGTCGCGCCGTCGAGCCAATAAGCCGAACTCCCTTCGAGGAAAATGACGGTGCGCCATCCAAGCTCCGTCAGCGTACGAACAAGAGGTCGCACTAAGTCAAGCAAATCCTGGGCGGACCCTTTGCCGTGGACAACTAGAGCAATCTCATCGCCCCTTTTTTCAGCGAAGCGTGCACTCGACAGGCCCAAGCCGTGAAACTGGTTCAAATATTCAGCAAGAGGAAGCGCGGCAGGATCGGATGCCGACAGGAGTTCAAAATATTGGTCCACTGCGATAGCGACCGGATCAAGCGCCCGATAGGTCGTTTGAATACCCTTGCTTGCGAGCGCGACTCGCATGGTCTTCCAGATGAATGAGGCGCTGGATTGGCCCAGACGACGGGCGTTATTCCGACAGATCCATCTCGCCTTTGTTCTAAGCCGCTTGCCCAGAGAGGCGTCTCGCCGTTCGGTTTCGGCGATCCATTCTATCACGCGCCAGACCAGTGCCGAATGCCAACCCAGAGCGTATAAAAATGCCGACTGATCCGCGGTAATCGAGAGAGAATACTCGAGCGCCCGGATCGCCTGCGTCGGATCCGAGAGGTCCAGGAGTGGGAAGAGTGATTCGAAGGATTTCTGATTGAGGAAAAGTATCGCCGCCTTGGCCGTATCGTAGTAGCACGCTTGGGGGAAGACCTCCGATCCCTGTAAGGCGTGGTTGCGATTAGTGACGGTCCATTGATCGATGAAGCGCGCGGGATAGCTCGCCAGAAGACGCAGCCACATGTCATAGTCTTGAGCGTAGCGCAGCGACTCATCAAAGTAGCCAATTTTCAGCCACGCCGAGCGCTCGATGCATATCGTGATGCCGCTGATGTAGTTACGAAAAAACAGAGTTGGAATTTGCAGTTCGCGATCCGGAAGTGGTCCCCATAGCGCATGGTCGCAAACCTCCCGCGTTGACTCCCTAAGGAGCCGAAAATAGGAAAAGAAGAACTTGCAATCTGGAAAATCAGAAATCGCCTTGCGATTGATCTCCAGTTTCTGAGGATCGAAAAAATCGTCGGACGAGAGCCAGTGAATCCAGCGACCGCGAGCTTGACGCAAGCCTTCGTTGAGTGCGCTTGCGACACCGCCGTTCAACTTGTGCGACACGCGGATGCGCCGATCACGACATGCATAGGCAGTTGCAAGTTCCGCCGTGCCGTCCGTCGAGCCGTCGTTAATGACGATAGCTTCCCAGTCGCCGTCCGTCTGGGCAATGATACTATCCAGACAGGCGCCTAAATATTGAGATTGGTTATAAGTTGGGATGATGATGCTGAATGTAGGAGCCGCCATGGCGCACTTCTTCCAAAAGAATTACTCGGGCGATCTTCCGAAGCGGAAGAGGATGGGAGTTCGCGAGTAATAGTGGATTTTACCAGCTATAAAGCCTTGAATCTCTCTCTTCCCGCCAGGGGAGATCTTCAGGCCGGATATCGACCAAGGCTTGGCAAACGGTACGGGCCTACGCGGTCGAATACTTCACGCATCCAGAGTTCCAGGATCATCAAAAGCCATGGTCCGTTCCAAGCCTGGTTTCCGGCAATGAACTGTTGCCTAATGTCGTTCACCACCAAAGGGTCGAACAGGCCTCGGCGCCGCACCGTTTCCAGTGACAGCGTATCGTCAAGTACCGGCCGCAAGGGCCCTCTCAGCCAGTCGGCGAATGGAAGGCTAAACCCGCGTTTGCCGCGGCGGGAGAAAAAGTCAGGGGGGAGAAATTCACGCGCCACGTCGGTTAGAACGCGTTTGACACCGCTCTCATTATAGCTCGCCGATGCGGCAAGGGGCGCGCCGTGAGGTTTGAGCTTGGCGTCCCGGGGCAGCGAGAAAGCGATATCTGCGATGACAGGATCAAGAAATGGAACACGAACTTCAAGGGAACTGGTCATCGATGTAGTGTCGATGTCTCGCAACAATTGATTGCGCGTGTATCCATTCAGACAGAGCGCGCCAACGCGATCGAGAACCTCTGCTAACGGCAGTTCGTCAAGAGGCAATAGATCCGACGCCATTGATTTCCCAGGCGTGATTGAGAGTAGCCCTGCCGCTGTTGTCGGGCCGAAGCAGTGATATAGACGACCGTAGTTTTCCAGAAATTCCGATACGTCGCGGGGGAAGCTGTTTGCTGTCACGAGTGGATTCGCCCCTAGCAAAGCTTTAAGACGCTTGAAAATGCTGGGAGCGACATTTTCTGTTCGGCCCGATCGATTGTCAAAGTCGGGAATCATCCCTGCGAACCACGGATAGCCAGCGAATAGCTCGTCACCACCGGTGCCGGACAGGGCGACCTTTACCTTCTGTCCAGTCCAGTGGGAAACGAAATAGCTGTTCATTCCATCAACGGACGGTTGATCGAGTCCGACAACGAATCGCCGGAGGTGCTCGGCTGCTTGGTCCCCACCGACCACGATCCTCGTATGGTTCGTGTTCAGGAGGTCGGCAATCTCCGCGGCATCTTCAGTCTCGTCTTCCGCTTTGGCGTCGGATTCGAAGCCAACTGAGTAGGTTTCGATGCGCGCGCCGGTATGTCTGGCCATAAGTGCCACAATCAGCGAGGAATCGACGCCGCCGCTCAAAAATGCTCCAACTTTCACGTCGGCAACCATCTGCATTTCGACCGATTGTACAATAGCATCCCGAACGTATTCCCTGATCACGGGATAGGGGCTGCTACGCAAGCCTGCGACACGGTCGACGCCGAACGACCAATAAGAAGAGATGCGGCGACCGGTTTCGTCCTCCACCAACTTATGCGCCGCTGGCAATTGACAAACGCCCTCAATAAGAGTGCGAGGCTGGGTGACAGAGCCGAAAGTCAGCAACGTACGTAGTGCATCCCGATCGATTCTACGCTCTACATAGCCACTCGCCAGGACAGCTTTAAGTTCGGAGGCGAATATCAGTCCTCGAGGGGTTTCGGCATAGATCAGCGGTTTGATTCCAAACTGATCGCGCGCGAGCAGCAGCCGTTCGCGACCTCGTCCCAGGCGGGCGTCATAGATCGCGAAGGCGAAGATGCCCCGAAGTCGGGACAGAAACGCGTCGCCCTCGCGTTCGTATAGGGCAAGCAATACTTCGGTGTCTGAGGTCGAGCGAAATTGCCACCCATCCTTGATTAGTCTCTGGCGCTCTTCGAGGTAATTGTAAATTTCGCCATTAAAGCAAATTCCGATCGTGCCAGCTGTATTAAACATTGGCTGATGACCAGTTGCGGTCAAATCGATGATCGAAAGTCTCGCGTGGCCTAAGGTGACCCTGTCGCCAGCGTACGTGCCCTGATCATCAGGGCCGCGGTGGCGCATCGAAGCAACCATAAGCTGAACAGTCGGCTGATCCGAGACCCCAAAGACTCCAGCAATTCCGCACATTTTTCCAAGACCGGGTTAGGAGGGTGTTAGCGATATTGACCGCGTAGTGCTATGGGGGTTAGCACCGCTCGACCGTAAACGAGACGCCGTGAAAGCCGAAATCGACGAACTCGCGAAGGGCTATCTGAGGATTGCGCTCGAGCCATTCCCGACAGGCTCGCTGCTCGCCACGATCAGGCAGATTTCGAAAGCAACGCCAGTCATCAAATAATAGAACAGTTCCGATACTCAGTCGATCAGTAAGGAAGTCCAGAACTGGAATGGTGGATTCATAAAGGTCACAATCGATCCAAGCCGCAGCAACTTTGCCAAGCTCAGCTGTCCGCTGATCGCCTTTTGCAAGGGACTGATCAAACCAGCCTTTGACGATCTTTACCCTTTTGATGTCCCCTCCCGCTGACGCGACATTGCTCAGAAACGTCTCCGGTGTGCAGGCGAATTCCCCGGCCTTGAACCCGCTCGTGTATCCATGCAGGGCGTCTTGTCCCCTGGGCGTGGGGAGTCCTTCAAACGAATCCAACGCAACAAATTGCATGTGCGGGAACAGTCCCTGCATCGTTCGCATCGCATAGGAGAATGTGACGCCCTGCGAGACACCAAATTCGAAATAGCCGCCCGGAAGCTGTGCGCCAACCAGATAGTCCGCAAGCTTGTCGATGCAGTTGAAGCGCTCTCGATGATAGGTGGCAAAACGCTGTTCCAGATTCGCGACTTGCTTCCGCAGCGCGAAAACCTCTTCACGAAGCTGTTCGAGTTCCTGCTTCAAGTTCATTTCCGAGGAATAAGGCGATCCGGCGCGATGCCACGGAACTTTGCGCTTGAAGATCATAAGGTGTTCGCCCTAGTTATGGTTAGTAAGCGTCTCATTTTGTACTTTCAGGAAGGAATTCACTTTTGAGATCCACAATCCCCGCGAATAGTCGTCCGGCGGCAACATCAAAGAATACGGCGTTTGCCAAATCCATAGTGTCAGCCGTTGCAAATCGGCTACGAACGTCGTTTCCCGCGGCCGTCGTGATCGTCAGATAATAGCTTCCCGCGCCAAGCTCGCATCTAAAGTCAAACAATGCTTGAGCGCGCTCTCCGATGTCCAAGTCGAGAAAACGACCTTGGTCACCGCTCGATGTGCCGTAAATGCCTGTGCCCATCTGCGTTCGTATGATGTAGCCAAGGCTGACGCCCTTCAGAGGACCCCTCGCTCTGCCACTAACGGCAATACGGTAGACCCCGCCGGAGGAGAGTCCACGCACCGGCCGGCCGGCCTGATCGGTAAACTCGACGGATTCAATGGCGAAGCCGCCCTCTTCGACGGGAGGAGCATTCAAGGTTTGCCCCGGGGACGTGGACGGCGCCGTTGTCGCTGCTGCAGCTTCCATCTCCTTGTGCAGCATATCCTCGTAGGACTGCCCGACGACGCGGGGTTCGCCTATCATCGCAACGCGTCCGTGCTCGATCAGGATCGCGCGATCACACAGTTCATAGATTTGAGCAAGGCTGTGGGTGACCAGCAACACGGTAGCGCCGCTGCGAGCAATGCGCCGCATGCGAGCGTAACTTTTGACGTTGAAAACCATGTCTCCCGTCGCGAGGGCTTCGTCCACGATCAAGATATCGGGGTCTATGCTCGAGGCAACTGAGAAGGCGAGGCGGGCAATCATGCCGCTCGAATAGGTCTTGCAGGGCTGGTCGATAAAATCAGCCAGTCCGGAAAAATCGATGATTTCCTGGGTCTTGGCGTCGACCTGCTCGTGGGTGAGCCCCTGCACCAGGCCTCCGATGAGAATGTTCTCGCGGCCGGTCAGATCCATGTTGAAGCCGGTTCCAAGCGCCATGATCGCCGACACTTTGCCTTCAACATCCACGGTGCCGGCATTGGCATCTAGCGTTCCGGCAATGATGCGGAGCAAGGTCGTTTTGCCGGCTCCATTGCGCCCGATCACTCCGACCACTTCACCGCGGTTCACATCGAGTGAAACGTCGCGCAGCGCCCAGAACTCTCTGTGATGTTTCGTGCGTGTTAGCAACTCTCGCAAAATATCCGCGGGGCGCTGATAGATCTTGTAGACCTTGGAAAGGTTACGGATTGAGATTGCGGGATTATTCACAGATAACTACCGAAATAGTGTTGGGTCGAGGAGAACACCCGCGCGCCAACCACAAATGCCAGGAGCGACAGCAATGCGGATATGGGCCAGGCCCAGGGATGATTGATTGCTCCATAGAACAGGGCGTCCTGGAAAGTAAGCACGGTCGATGTGAACGGATTCATCAGCACCAGTATGCGCAATTTTCCGGGCACGGTGTCCAGCGTGTAGAAGATAGGCGACACGTAAATTCCCACGAACGCGAAGACCTGCACGATGTCCTTTAGGTCGCGCAGGAAGACCCCGAGCGATGCGAGAAACAGAGCGATCCCGATGCAAAGGAGCGCAAGCAAGACAAGGAGATACGGCAGGAGTAGATAGGTCCAGTGCAGTGGCCCGACGAATAGCCCGGTATAGAGAGCCAGCAGGCTAATCCCGACCATCAGGATCACAAACGCAGACGGAATCATTTTGATTGGCAGCACATCGAGCGGAAACGCTACCTGCTTGACTAGAGGGGCATTGCTGACGATCAGGCTCGAGCTTCGCGTCACGACTTCCTGTATCACCAGCCAGGGCAACAGACCCGACAGAAGATATGTCGTGAAGTCGTTGTTGACCGGAAGATTGTTGCCCTCCAGCTTCAACTTCAGTACTTCGCCAAACAAGAACAGGAAAACGAGGACTGTCAAAGCTGGATGCAAAATAGCCCAGGCAGTTCCGAAGAGCTGGCCCGCGTAACGATCGAGCAATTCACGCTTTGCGAGTTCAAAGATGAGTCGGCGATTTCGAGACGCGCTCCGCAGCAAGGTCAGACTGGAATGCCACCACGGAGAAAAGGGGGATCGCGCAGCTAACAAGATCAACTCCTGGTCCAGGCAAGGACGCCGTCTATTGTGATAACTGCGATCGATTACTTTAGGTTTGCCCTGTTTGCTCTGAATGTTCCGGCTGTTCAAGAGCGTCTTCTTTCGTAATATCGGGTCATTGTCTCGTAATGGCTGTTCACCGTTAATACGATCGCAGCCAGTATTTCCAGTTTTACGGTGGTAAGATGAAGTGGGCCGTCAGGGCTGGAGTTGTTGCTATTGCGATCGGCCATCTCAGCCTTTGCTGTGTCGATTTCTTCTGCCGAAGCAATAAGGCTCTTGAGGGCGCGATCGAAAGTCTTTTTGCGGGCTGCGATGCGCTTGCTATCCCGCCAATTGGCTATTTGATCTGACAGCCGAGACAGCCACGCCAGACGGTTGCGGCGGTCCGCCGCTACGCCCTCCTCGTGCGGCACCGCCTCGGCCGCGAACGGACGTGCCGTCATCATGATTGTGTGGCCGCCAACCCCATAGATATAGGGTATACCTCTTTCCTCCAAAACATCTGCAACCCAATTGATTCCCTCGCTATCCAGATTGCCTAGACCGGCGGCGGTGCGGCCCAGTAGGGCGGGCCAGCCATTCGCCTCCCAGACTTTCGGTAGGTACCCCGGCCACAAGACCTTGGGGAGCGGCTCGAAATAGGCATTGACTGAATGAAATCCGGCCAGCGGCAAGGCGGCCCGGAATGACTGCTCCGTCCATTTCGTGACGTGGTGAGGTGGCTGCTCGGTTAACGCGTCGACCTGCGTTCCGACAAGTCCGGCGCTGTCGGGAGTTGATATGATCGCGAGCCCTTTGTCGGTCAGCATGGCTCGGATTGCCTTCAGGAGTCGAAAGGGATCTCTGACATGTTCGAGAACCTGGTGGCACACCACGACATCCGCGTGTGGAAGGCTGTCGAATGTGAAATCGTCGCTGCTCCAATCGAGGACTTCAACGCGATGACCACGTGACCGAGCTTGCGCGGCAGCTAGTTCATTGATTTCGAGACCTGTCGCCTTAATGGACGGCATGGCGTCGCGCAGCTGGTTCAAGAAGAGGCCAGATCCACAGCCCACATCGATCACCGAGCGCGCGCCCTCTTTGCGAATCATCTGGAGCGAACGGGAAAATTCCCATTTTTCTTCGGTGTAATACTCCACACTTCCTACGGCGGCATAAAAGCCGGAGTCACCGACGACGATCGGTAAGTACTGGCCAAAGCCGCAGGACTTACACTGATACAGACGGATGGGACCAAGCTTTTCGCTGCTATAGTGATTGAGGGTATCAGCATCGAAAACGACGCCGTTGTTAGACCAGCGCGTCATCATGCGGTCGATATCGACGACTTCCTTCGTCGCGCCGAAGGTGTCCGTTCCGCATGCTGGACAACAGGCGGCGGAACCGGCGCTTTCGTCTTTTGCAGGACTGATCATGGCTTCACGGAGGACACGCGTGCCTCCATTCCTGCAAGGTCCAAGTAATAGGCGATGACCGCATTCCGGACGCGCGAGCGATTGGCAAGTTGATCGACGCGGTCCACGTTGCGCGCCGCTGCCCGATCTACGAGAACATCATCCTGCATCGCCCTGACTAAAGCAGCTGCAATCTCCTCAGGATATAGGTTTTTGGCAAACAGAACATTCTCTTCATTTTTGACGACCGGAGTAATAGTGTCGAGCGGCGAAACGATCGGAAAAGCACCCAAGGCCATCGCTTCCATCATGGAGTTGGGAATTCCATCGGTCAGTGACGGCGCGAGCATTACCCGAGCGTCTGGCAGCATTGCGAGGACCTGTTCGCGACTGATTCGACCATGCAGATTGCAGGACGCCTTGATGTGGTCCGGCATTGTCTTCTCGAACCAGATTTTGACGTCGCTCTGGACGAGCCAGAGCATCTCGAATTTCACCGGCGCGATCCGGTCCCATGCGAGCCGGATGGCCTCGAAGACAGGTAGTGCTTTTGCAGAAATCGTCTCATATGTCTTGGGCCATAATATGGTTCGCGGTCTTTTCGAAGGTGGAAGCGACCAGGTCGCACGCAACGCCGCAACGTCGAGCCCACCCGGTCCCGAGACAACGCCGAGACCCGGCGATTGGGCTTTGCTTTTGTCCAGCCCAAGTTTGATGGCATCTTCGTAGTTGATAGAGTTATCGGCAATAAGGTGATCGCATTGGGCAAAGATGCTTTCGATTCGCGGCCGATGGTCTGGATCGTGCTGGTGAAGAGCGAGGTCCGGCCCGCCACGCACCTGTACCACCCATCGCCCGATCCCCTGGATTTCGGGATGAAGCTTGCGAGTTCGATCCATCAGGTAGGACGCCGCATCTATGCCAAGGCTGTGTACAACGTGGGGGCGCCAGCGTAGGATGGCATCAGCCAATTGACGTTCAACGGAAACTGGAATTAGCGGTGCAGGCTTACGGAGGAATTCCAGCCTCCGCGGTGCCGGTCGTATCATTGTTGGTGGCTTTCGAAATGCAGGATCTAGCATCTCGGGAACATTAATGGTCACATATGTTCGGACGCGCCAGTCCGCCGGAGGAATAGCCGATGGCAGCGCGAACAGTCGGGTGTTGATCGGTGAGCCCCGGAGCAGATCGATCCACGAGTGGGTGTGGGAGCTTTCTGGCCATCCGACAAAGAGGACCCGTGGTCCATTGGGGTGATCGTCCGCTTCGAACATCGAAGCATCGGGAGATTGCCGCATCACGACTACTCGCAGTTTCCAACTGGAGCGAGCAACCGCGCATGCTCCAAGAAAGCGTAGGTCAGGTCAAGGTCACTCATCATCTGGTGCGGCCGGTCTGTCTAATTGAGCGTCAATCCGCCAGCGGGCCGGCGTACGAACGACAGTTCCCGAGATAGCTCGCCGCTCGCACCGTTGGAGACGTAAACAACATCATGTCTTATGTGAATTAAGTTCATGTGTTATATAATCCAGCTTAAGAAGCACGTCTCTTGTTTGCTTGACGTCGAGAAGTTCGGTGTTGTCGGACGTGTAATCGTCCATCTTAGAAATGCTCTGCTCGCCCTCGACGAAATACTTATTGTAATTAAGGTCACGATCGTCGGCTGGGATACGATAAAAGCGCCCCAAATCTTCCGCCCTCGCCATCTCCTCGCGGGACACGAGCGATTCGTATTTCTTTTCGCCGTGTCTCGTTCCGATCACTTGGATCGGAACCTCGCGTTCAAGGACCGCCATCACGGCTTTCGCCAGAGTTTCGACGGTGCAAGCTGGTGATTTTTGAACAAGAATGTCTCCCTGTTTGCCGTTTGCGTAAGCAAAAAGCACAAGATCGACCGATTCTTCGAGTGACATCAGGAAACGGGTCATTTTCGGGTCAGTGACGGTGATAGGTTGATTGGCCTTCACCTGGGACACAAAGAGAGGAATGACGGACCCGCGCGAGGCCATCACGTTGCCATAACGGGTGGCACACAGCACGGTCCTCCCGTTCAGTAGTCGCGCCTTGGCGACTGTCAGCTTTTCCATCAACGCCTTGCTCATGCCCATGGCGTTGATCGGGTAAACAGCCTTGTCCGTAGATAGGACGACTACACGTTCAACGTGACATCGCAGGGCGGCGTCCAGGACGTTTTCAGCGCCTAGGATGTTGGTCCGTACCGCTTCGAGTGGATAAAATTCGCATGAAGGCACCTGCTTCAACGCGGCAGCATGAAAAACGAGATCCACACCCATCATGGCGGTCGCAATGCTGGACGGCTCGCGGACGTCGCCGATGTAGAACTTAACCTTGTCGTTCTTCAGTTCGATCCGCATATCTTCTTGCTTTTTTTCATCGCGACTGAAGATGCGTATCTCGCGCACCTGCTCATTGAGGAAGCGCTTCAAAACTGCGTTGCCGAACGAACCTGTTCCTCCGGTAATGAGGAGTACTTTGTCTTTCAAGTCCATGGTTCCAGCCATCATGAGGGTTGCTCTATCTCGAGAATGCGAAAAAAAGCCGTCTTCGAAAATGCATCTCGCGATTAACGTGCGGCATGCATCTGGCTCACGAGTTCGCGCCAGGACGGTGCGGAATATCCGGTAGCCGCATTGAAGCGCGAGCCGTCGAGCGATCGGTCAATCGTGACGGAGTCGTCCGGAATGATTTCAATCCGCTTGCCGTAGATTTCTCCGACAATCTTGAGGAGTTCGAACTTGCTGATGGGCTGCGACGCCACGTGCCACAGGCCGCTAAGGGTTGGATTGGGAATGACCAAATCTCTTATGACCCGGGCGAGTTCGACCGTCGGAAATCCGGTGTAAATCGCCCGTCGATAGCCGGATACCGTAGGACCCGGCTGGTGAAGAAACCAATCGATCAGCGAGACACAACGACCCATTTCATGGCCAATGATCGATGTGCGGAGCGTAATGGCGCGAGGGTAGTTGATGACCTCGCCGAGCAGCTTTGAACGCCCATAAAGATCTTGCGCATCGGGGTGATCGCTTTCGCGATAGCCACCCCGGTCCCCGGAGAATACACAATCTGTCGAAATCTGGATAAGGCGCGCATTTGCTACCGCGCAGAGCTCAGCCAAACGGTGGGGGAACAACGAGTTTATAGTAATCGACGTCAGCGCCTCCTTCGACGCAGCCAATTGCTTGATGATTCCGACGCAGTTGATGACGACATCAGGCTTTTCCTGAGCGAGGACCCGGATGACCCCGTCGGTATCGGTGGCGTCAATGCCTCCCACGATAGTCGCGTTGCGATGGCAAGGAAGCTCGTCCAGGCCGCGAAGCGATCGCGCGGTGCCTGTGACGCTGATTCCCGGTGAGGACGCAAAGAGGCGATAAGCAGAGCTTCCAAGCATTCCGGAAACTCCAACAATTAGGATTTTTGTCATGCGGCAAGCCTAGTTTTGTCCGTCTCTGCACCAATTTGGGGGGGAAGTCCAATCCCGGCGGTAATTGGTGCCCGGTCAGACACATCCTCAGTCTGGATAACCAAGAAATCTCAGCACGCTCTTTTGCATGCTGCGCAATGTGAAATCCGCAAGGAAGGCGGCGTGGGAAGCTATCACAAGTCGAGCATAGAGGTTAGAATCTTCGACGAGGCGAGTTAGGCCGTCATAAACGGCCGCTGGATCTGCCGCGCGGCAGACCAGGCCTGCGCCGCGATCGTGGAGATAGTGCGCCGGCGACGCGTAGGCGGGACCATGAAACAGGATGGGTCGACCGGCGGCCAGATAGGTCGGGATTTTTGACGGAAAGCTGAGCCGCGCCACCTCCTCCATCTCGGGCGAGAACGGGTAGGGGCAATAGAGAATATCACACGTCCTGGAGAGGAAATCGACGAGCTCGCTCTGGGCCATCCAGCCGAGAAATTCGATGTTGGCCGAGGGGGCAATCTGCATCTCCGGCCGCGCGTGTCCGGCAATGCGAACGACAACTTTGCGCCCGCCTACGTGCCAACCCGCATAATCCAGCGCCATCATCAAATTGCGCCACTCCGGCTCGGCGTAGAATTGTCCGATCATCCCGATTGCCAGTTCATTCCCCGTTCGCAGCGCCGGTTGCGGCTGGTGCGCAAGAGCATCGTCCAACGAGGCAATCACCACATGGCATGCTGTGCCATACTTCTGCGCATATTCGCGGGCCATCGCCCAGGAAGCGGTTGCGCAGGTCTCCGCCTGGCGCATTGTCTCGTCGAATTTCGCCAGATCGATCCTGCGATTAAGTCGATCGACACCATGGGCCTGTAACCACCAGCCCAATGGATCCCATACCTGAGCTCTCAATGGTATGTCTAAGCCCTTGGCGACGGCACCCGCCATCCGCACCATTGTTTGTCCCTGTAGCACGGCCCACAGCGAAGTCACGCCTTGCTGCCGGCCGTATTCGATCGCTTGCCGGATCAAGGCAGGTGACTTGGCATAGCGCCTGAAGGCCTCGGTCGCTATTATCTTGGCTCGATCTAGCGGAAATAGGTTTGGGATGCGCCGATTGAATTCGTCGGGCTTTTGAACCATCTGGGTTGGAATCTTGACAAGATCCGGATAGGGATCGGGCCGAAGATGTCGATTTAGAACGCAGAAGATCGCCAGCTCTCCCGGGGGCACGAAGCGGCACATTTGTGCGGTGACAATCCCCGCGGTGAGATTGCTGGATGGTGGGATGTCGGTGAGTAGGAGTGTCTTCATTCTCGGTCCGCTCGGCTTGTCCGATGGCTCGCCACCGACCCATACAGTTCCGACAGACGCCGGGCGAACTCTCGCTCGTCGTAGAGTCGCTCCGCGAGCTCGCGTCCTGCGACCCCGCGTCTCAGGCGCTCGTCCTTGTTCTCGACAAGGAATCGGATTGCCCTGGCGAGTGCCTCGTCATTTCCATTAGGAACTGCCAGGCCTATGGTTGGGGCGCGGGTAACATCGGGCAGGGACGTCCCGTCGAATACGATCACCGGCTTGCCGCATGCCATAGCCTCGATAGCCATCATTCCAAAGGCCTCGCTCACCGAAGGCATCACGAACAAATCCGCGGCTCGATACGTATCCAGCATGAGGTCTTCATCGTGTATCCATCCCAGATCGATGATCTGGTGCCTGCCGATGAACTCGTTAAGTTGGCCTCGAGCGTGCGTGGTCACGACGGCAAGGGGAACGCCGATCGCTGTGAGCCGCCGCAGCGCGCTAACGAAATGATCGAAACCCTTATAGGGACTTAACGGAAAAGATCTGACGCCGATTACAACACGGTTGGGCAAGATGCCCAATCGTTCACGCGCAGCGGCAACGTCACCGGGCACGAACTTCTGCAGATTGATGCCGAACGGAATCACGTGTAGCGGCTTATCGCGCGTGACGGGCGATTGCTCCACCATGCGGCGCATCGAATCCGAGGCGACGACCAGCTCCACCTTCATCCGCTGCAGAATACTCGCCTTCCATTTGAATTCTTGCGCCGTCCGATCTCGATGCATCGCGAACGGAAGATCGAGCCGCGGGCAAGCGCCGCATCCTCCGCGCCAGCGCTCGCAACCAAGCGGATAGATGCAATGTCCGGTGAGCGGCCATTGATCGTGCAAAGTCCAGATCGTTGGTTTTAGGCGACTGAGCATAGGAAGCGCGTCGAGGCTAAAATAACCATCGTGCAGAATATGATAATGGACCACATCGGCTTCCCGAAATTCGCGATGCAGTGGAAGTAAAAAGGATTGCCACTGGAGCCGAGAATGAATCGAGAAAAAACGCTCGAGCCGTGCCAATAACTGCATGGCGAATCGACTGCCAAATAGGTCGAAAAAACGGCTTGATGCAGAGTCCTTGCTGATCTTGTTCCAAACCAGATGTTGGGACCGAATCCCTTCATCGGCAAGCAGGCCACGAATGTCGAAGCCGTTAAAGCGGCTGCCAATGACGTCGGACGAATTGACCTGGAGAACCTTCATTGCAACACACTTAAATCGACGCATTTTGCATGGTCGAACGTCTGTTCATGACAGACGCGCTTCGCTGACATAAAGGCATCAATTGTCCAACGCGATCTGATTATACCCGAGGCGAGGATCGCCGCTTCGCGTAGTAGCCCTCGTTGAGGAGGTTTTTCACTGAGGAGTTGAACGTGAAGTATCACCTTTGCGAGCTTGCGACGTGCCAGACGTCCAACGAGTGGAATAAAATAATGATCGAAGTTCAGGCGCGCTGCCTGGTCGATCCGTGGGTTCAAGCGCACACTGGTGTGGATCGCCACGTGAAGAATCTCGAGAGGCACGGTCATTGGCGGCGTAGCTTGACGACTGACGTCATAATCGCGAGGAAGTCGTCGCGGGCTCGCTTGACACTGAACTGACACGCTAAGACCGAAGCGTTCGCGACAATACGTTTCCGCAACATGTGGTCGCTCGCGATCCTGAGGAGCGCTCCGGCCAGCTGCTGCGGATCCGGCGTATCCACGACTACACCGGCCTCGGCGTCGCGTATCAATTCCGTGACAAACGATCCGGCTGGCGCGTGAACCAGAATGGGGCGCCCCGATGCCAAATATTCTCCTAGCTTGGCGGGGGCCGAAGATCGGATCACTTCGGGAATGGGTGAATCGAATGCCAGAGGCAGGAACAAGATATCGGCAGATTTCTGCAGCGTGATCGCGGTCGCGTGGCTTGCCTGCGGGTGTATGATCGCGTGGGGACTCGCAAGGTCCTTGGAAACAAGATCCGAACCGTATTGCCCGGTATATATGTCGATCACAAAGCGGCCCTGCAGGTTACCAAGCGCCACCACTAAATTGCGAAATGAGCTCGCTTGTGCGGAATAAACCGAACCAGTATAGAGCAGCCGCCATACTGAGGCATCGTCGCTGGAGCGTTCGGTGGGAAATTCATCGACTGCCGGAGCGACATCCGACCCGACCGGATTTCTGACAATCTGAACGTTACGACGGGGCAAGCGTTTTTCTATGTCCCTCGCCAGCACTTCATTTGGAGCAATCAAAGTGGCTGCACCGCGACTCCACAGCCGTTCGGAGAGGCGCGAGAGGCTGCGATATGAGCCACGTTCCCACTGATAGACTGGGTCGTCGAAAAGATACGCAACGAAAGGGATATTGAGACGCCGCGCAGCTAGATAACTCGCAGGCAGGTCGAACGGATTGCCGCTGCAGCCGATGATAATGTCGACTTGGTTTTTCTGCAGGGTCCGCACGATTTCACCGGCCCTGATCGCGACGGTGCTTGCAAGGCCTCCGCCATGGTTCAGCTTGACTGCCAGCCTTCCCCAACGGCGCGTGGTGAATTGGAACCGAGGCGGCGACAGTTCGAAATGGAGGCCACGGTGCGCCTGATCGACTTCGATAATGTTCATCTGATCGGTCAGGAATATTGGCGGCGCGAACATCTCTGGCGTTGTAATCTGGCCCAACACGCGTGCCTGGCCGTTTGCCGACGGCGGTGCAGCCGTCGTTACGATGGCAAGCCGGAGCGGGCTGGCAGGTTCCCAGTATTCGGGTCTTGCCGTTTCTTGTGTTGAAACCAGATTCATTGCTAGTCCGAGGCTTTGGAGGCAATCGTGCTACCGATTCTCGGGGCCGGAAGATAGCAATTTTTGTCAATCGCTTGCGATGCGAAACGGTCCCCTTTTCTCGAAGCCTGACCGTAGGGGCCACTCAGGCGCCTGCGCGGCGTGGTGCTTGGAGGCGATGGAAATCCGTGAATGATGCTGCAGCAAGTCCCGGGTGGGCCCAGACGACAAAATGGGCCTTTCCGCGCAGTGTTCTCGACAAGATCGCACGCGACCACGAGGCGGAATTGCAGGTCTACGGACTGCACGATAATGTCGGGCACTTTCGCCGCCATTTTGCCTACGTGCTCAAAAGTTACGGCGGGATGAAAGCCTGCGACACCCGGATTAGGCGGGACATCCTTGATCGCTACGACAACAGAACGTTCTCACCGGAAAGGTTGCTGGATCTCGCGCTCGACGCTGCATCGTGTTCAGGAAGAAGCCCTGACGTTGCTGTTCTTCGGCTTCCAGATTCAATCGAAGAATAATCCGGATGATGTAGAACTGGAGCGATGCTGTCATTCCTTCCGCGACAAGCAATTGACGTATGGTGAGGCGACTTGCGATCAACCGACGAAGTCATTGAAGAGTATTTCATGGTTGAGTTGTTCGATGGGCAAGATAGGAAAGTGCCTGTTCGTAAAAGTCTTTCATGCGGGGGCGCAAAACCTCAAGCGAGAGTCTTGATTTTATGATTTCGAAGTTTTCGATGGCGGCAGCATCCACCAATGCATCGTCCATCAAGGCAGATTTGAAGCTCGAACAAATGACCTCAAAATCGTCTGGCGGGATCGCAAAACCGGTTCTTTCGTGAATGAACCACTCCTCGCAACATGAGGTGTTGGTTTGGATGGGAAATGCACCCATCGCCATCGCCTCAAGAACAGAAGTCGAGATAGCATCGGAAACACTGACGCCCAGATATATTCGTGCTTTGGCAAAACATTCCAAAATCTCATCGTGTGTCGCCGAGTCAATTACTTTAATGTTCAGAATTCCTGAGTTGGCGAGTTCGAAAGCGCGAGCTTTTGGTCTAGCGCCAACCGAGAACAAGATGATGGTGTATTCCCGCAAAGATTTGGCAAACCGCTCGAGCACAGCAAGGGACACCATCGCGCGGCCTGCAAAGTGATCGTAACCTTTCACCATAATCACCTTGCGCTGAGACGGGAGCGTCGCTCCCCGAAGTTTGAGCACATGTGTTATGTCCATGCCACCAGAGTTAGGCAGCACTGGGAGGTCGGGACCTTGATAACCGAAAGCTCGCCCTAGCGCGAGATCGCGGTGACACTCGCACGAGTAAAGATCGATGGTCTCGCACACGCGCCTGATTTGACGGGCATGCTCGGGATCCCTTCCGAAGTAAAAAATGTCACTTCCCCAGTTGGTCGCGAGCCAGCCTGGAAACTGAAATGTAGCGTGATCGCGCGCGGCCAGTACGAGGTACGCCGAATGCTGAAATTCCATTGAATGAATCAGATCTGGCTTAAGCTCTTGTATCAAAGACGCCAGCACCTCCGGTCCGTGGATGCGCGTCGTTGCCTGGGGGCTTTCGTTTTCTCGTCCAAGACGGACGGATTGCGCTTTCGCTGGGGCTCTGCGGACAATGCGATCAACCGGAAAGCTTCGTATCGTAATCTTGGAGCCGCCACCTAAATTGCTCAACGGACGTCTTTTTTTTGCAAAGGCCAGGAGTTTTCGCTTAAGCCGAATGAGCGCCTTGGTTGGATTATCAAGCGCGAGACGCGCGAGCTGAAGACCCTTACTTATCCACTCCTCAGCGCGAACGGCGGGCGGCGAGGCTGCAAGGACTGGAATATGCAGCGTGAGATTGCGCAATTTTTCGTGAGGTGACCCCGCCTTCACCGGGAAAAGGTGAACATCGAAATCAAAGCCGTCGAGCATCTCGATCCAGCGGGCGGCGTGAGGACTATCGTGCATGGCAACAAATAATATTCGAGGACGACGTGACATACGAAGGCTGCGCCATGCGTTGAGTATCGGAAAAGATTGTCGGCTTACTGTCCGAACATCGAGCTCGGCATAGGACCGTGGGCCCTTTTACGATAATAGTGAGGACCCATCAACGATGCATGCGCAACCGGCGACCATTCTCCTTGCGCAGCAATGCTACTTAAAATAGCGGAACATGATAATACAACATATGGAGCGCGAGTTTCATTGCGTTGTCGGATGAGGTCTTAGTCGCCGGAGATCGAAGCTATGGTTTGTGGAATCCCTATGTGCTAATTTAGCGGGATCAGCGCTGCCGTTGCATTCCTGGCCCTTGTCCCAGCTGACGAACGAGAACGATCCCCGCCATTTCACGATCATAAGTGAGCCGAAGGACGATGCGCCGGAGCGGTTAGCTGATACCCTATGCCTGCCCTGCTGGGATGTATGATCCGGGACGTCGGACCCGCATCAGCAGCGGGCACCCAGACGGATTTGTCACCATCAACAGGCCTGCGCCTTCTCTTCAATGAAAGTTCTACTCATAACAGATGTACCGCCTTGTGACGATTTCACCGCGGGGATCGTCCTCTCTGCGATGGTGAGGTTTTTGCCCCGCGGCTCAATCTGCTGCTTTGCGGTCGTCAATCCGGCCCACCCGTTTCGGATCTCGCAGGAGTTTGGTGGCGTCCCTGTCGAGTTCCACTCAAAACCCTTGGAGAACTGGGCTTGGTTGCCCCGGAACTTTCCGCTGGCCAAGGTTTCGTCTGTGGTATCGCGGGCGGGAGAGGCTTACGCCAGCAATTGGTCCGTTAAATCGCTTGTCAGCAAAGCTATCGAATTTGGTCGCAGGCAGCAGGTCGATCGAGTTTGGGTCGTCTTGCAGGGACAGACGACGATTCGAATGGCAATTGCAGTCGCGCAAGGGCTGAATGTTCCGCTTTACACGCAGGTTTGGGACCCGTTTAGCTGGTGGGCTAAGGAGAATTGCATCCCCCACGACACGGCCCGCGAAACGCAGGAACTATTCGATACGACTATCGCAAGAAGCGTCGGTGTTGCGACTGCTTCCGATGCCATGGCAAAAGCCTATCGGGTTCGATTTGGTGTCAAAGCTGTCCCTGTCATTTTAAGCTACCCGCGGGCCTTGGCCCGTTCGCCTTCGACTTTTCCGCGTGTTGGCTCATCTATTTCGATCGGGATGGCGGGCCAATTTTATGCAGCCGACGAATGGTCGAGGTTGATTGCGGCCTTCGAGGCTGCGAATTGGATGGTCGGTGAATGCAGCGTCAGTATCGTTGCCATGGGGGCAATTCGGCCGCCATCCCTGCCGGCAAATCGTGTGACATTTCTTGGTTGGAAATCGCAAAAGGAGGCAGTGAAGTTGCTTGCTGATTGCGATTTTTGCTACTGTCCATATCCTTTCGCCCCGTCCATGGAAGAAGTTGCCCGACAGAGCTTTCCGAGCAAGCTGGTGCTCTACCTTGCTGCCGGTCGACCAATCATATTTCACGGCCCAATCTATTCCGCTGCTGCTCAGTTCGTCCGCGAGAAAGACTGCGGTATTCTGGCCACCAACTTGTCGACAGAAGGTCTCTTAGATGAAATGGCGCGGCTGGTCGTCAATCGACAACGTTATTCTGAGATGGCCGCGAACGCACGGAAGGCTTTCTTGGCTGATTTCGTCCTGGAAACTATGGCGCGCTCGTTTGACGATTTCATCGACGCGGGGGCTAACGGCGTGATGACCCTCAACGATCACTCAAGGCACAGTGGAGATGAACGCCGCCCCGATCAGCTGCACGCGTCGATGCGGCGGTCGTTGTTCTCGCTAGCGGTCAAATACTCAAAGGTTGTCCGGAGAGCTCTGGTAAAGATGAGCGTGCGACGTGCATAAGGAATCCGGCAATACGGTCACCACTGTCGTGTGTGATGCGAGTAGGTCGGGTGCCGGAATGGCAAGTGTTGCTCTTACCGTGCATAAGCTCCTGGAGCGGCGCTTAAACGCGGATATCGTCGTTGGACTTGCGCCGGAACGTCCAACGAAAAATTTGCGTGTTGTTGGCGTGAGAGGTGGCGGCTTTCGCGAACTTCCTGACGGCTCGATGAGTAGTGTGGTCCACATTCACGGATTGTGGACGCCATTTGAGTGGCGTGCTTATCGAGAAGCAAAGGCACGAGGCGCGCGTTTGGTCATTAGCCCGCATGGATCGCTGGAGCCCTGGGCGTTTAGACATAAGCGGGTGAAAAAGTTGGCAGCGTGGATGCTGTATCAAAAAAACATCCTGCAACAGGCTGATCTGCTTGTAGCCAGCACCGATCTCGAACGTGATCATTTTCGTGACCTTGGATTAACAGCGCCCATTGCGGTTATTCCCGTGGGAGTCGACACCAGTGATCGTCCGGCAGATCTATCCCAGCCAAAAACGTCTGATCGAGACAACGTCGTGCTTTTCCTCGCCCGCCTTTCGCCCAAGAAGGGCATTCCCGATCTTTTGGAGGCCTGGAGCACGATCGACCGCCGTGGCCATGAGCTTCATATTCACGGCTATGGGGCAGCCTCTTATCTCAGGCAGCTTGAACGCCGCATCTCATCGCTCAAGATCGGGCTTCACGTTAAACTATGTGGCCCGTTGTACGGCGAAGAAAAGTGGAGAAAACTGGAAAGATCGTCCATCTATGTTCTTCCTTCGTATAGTGAAAATTTTGGGATCACGATTGCGGAAGCTTTGTTATCGGGCCTTCCGGTTATTACGACCAAAGCCACTCCGTGGGGCGAGCTGTCCTCAAGAAACCTAGGATGGATTGTTGATAACGACGTAGCCCAGTTGGGCGACGCGCTGAGTCGTGCACTTTCCACGGATTCCAGTCGCCTTCGGTCAATTAGAAGTCAAGCTCGAGATTACGCTCAGCTATACACGTGGCCGCCGATCGCAGATCGCTACGTCGAAGCTTACAACTGGATTACGACACAGTGCGGGACCAGACCCAATTGGGTGACGACGGCGACGTAGTTGCAAGGGCCTGGTGACTCAATCTGCGTTGGCTAGAAGAAGAATAGTTGAGTAGCGGATTTCGATGGCAGCGTCCTTCAATACTTTCAAACCACCAGCGGGTGGATGCGACGTTCAATGCGTATGCGCGAAGCATATGACGAACCGGCTCGCCAGCCGCGCTTTTCTCATTGGCGAATTATCGGGCATGATTGAACGTAATCGCGGTCTCGAAGGATCACGTGGAATAACCTCGTTTCATTATTGCGGTCCATACATGGCGACGTTTCGAGGCGAGAACCCGAACGCTATCGGGTTTGAGGGATGGTCCGATCCGTTCGATAAAGTCATGTACTGGCTCTTTCGCTCTCATCACGGTGTTTTTTTCTTTTAAGTGGATTCCTGATTACCAAAATCGCTGAGCGAAAAGACTTCCTATTTTGCGTTCGTCAGCAATCGGATGCTCCGAATCTATCCAGCCTTCTTGCTTGCTTTGATGATTGCAGCGCCGTGAATTTTATTGGGTGTGGATCGATTCCTCTCTGGCGATGTCGGATTCGATCTAGTTTAGCGTGCCGGGCATCGTATTTAACAATGTTGTTTGGTCCCTGTTCTACTAAATGGCGTTTTATCTGAACCTTCCGCATGTACTCATGCTGTCGCAAAGGTTCGCGATTCCAGCCGTCGGCGCGATAGTCACGGCCGGCGTCATTTTCGCTTATGGTCCGGCCCTGATTGGATTTTATTCCGAATTTTTTCTGTTCTTGTTTGTCGGCGCGTCGATCGGAACGCTTTCGTCTCCTGGAACCACGATGGTCGCAGATGCCTCTCCGGACTCGATAGTCGTGCTGCTCGATTGCGCTGTCGGATGGCTGATGGTCGCGGGATATTGGCGACCTCGCAGTTTGTGTGTCTGTTTGCGGGGTCGGGCTTTGAAATAGTCCGCAAGGCGCTCGTCGGCCGAGGGGGCTTGCGCGGTTCTTGCATGGTCGCCGCTGGTCATGCTTGGGGGGATCTCCTATTCGTTTTATCTTCTGCATTCGGTTGCTTTGGTCGGGCTGTTTAGGTTTTGGTGGCGCCTTTGGTTTCCGCCTTTTGGCACAGTGGGCAATGTTCTTTATCTGGGGACGATCGGCTTTGTCGGTGCTGTCGGGCTGGGATGGGCCTCGTTCACCCTGCTAGAGAGGTTCTACTTAGGAGTCGAGAACCGGTCGCGGTGACTGCTGAGAGCATTTGATCGGCGCATTCCAGCGAGCCCGAGCCGACGATATTTGCCCCTTGGGATCCGCCAGCGGGGTATCTGATTAAGTCAACCGCGCCGCCGAATGCGTGTCGATGTGGCTCGCTTGAAGTCCCCAATTTGCTATGCGATACCTGCGGTTCGTGAAGAAGGGACTTTGCAGTGGCTGAACAGGATCAGACGACGCGGTTAAGGATCATGACCGTTGTTGGAACCCGTCCGGAGATCATCAAGCTCAGCAGAGTCATCGCCGAGCTTGACCGGCATACCGACCATGTTCTTGTTCATTCCGGTCAGAATTTTGATTTCGAATTGAACGAGGTCTTTTTTCAGGAGTTAGGCATCCGTCGGCCGGATATTTTTCTCAACGCGGTAGGGGAAACCGCCGCGGAAACTATTGGCAAGGTCATCATTGCTGCAGATGAGGCCTTTGAGCGAGAGAAGCCCGACGGTGTTCTAATCTACGGTGATACGAATACCGGCTTAGCTGTGATACCCGCAAAGCGGCGGAAGATTCCGGTGTTTCACATGGAGGCAGGCAACCGCTGCTTCGATGAGCGAGTCCCCGAAGAAATCAACCGCAAGATCATCGATCACCTGTCGGACATCAATTTACCTTTGACGGAACATGCACGTCGCTATCTCCTTGATGAAGGTCTGGCGCCCGAGCGCATTATCAAGACCGGGTCGACGATGGCGGAGGTGCTGTCGTATTATCGGTCTGGAATCGATGAGTCGGATATTCTCGATGAACTCGGATTGAAGCCGAGATCGTACATTATCGTGAGCTTGCATCGTGAGGAAAACGTCGATGAGCCCGCAAAGCTCGATCGGCTGCTTACCTGTCTGGAACGGTTGGCGACATCTTTCAACGTGCGGATGATTGTTTCCACGCATCCGCGAACGCGCAGGCGCATTGAGGCGCTCGGTGACAGAGAGCGCGACGGTCGAATCGAGTTTCTGAAGCCATTTGGCTTTCTCAGCTATGTGAAACTGCAAATGAACGCATTTTGCGTGGTCTCCGACAGTGGCACCATAACCGAAGAATCCTCAATTCTTGGATTTCCGGCTATCACGGTCCGCGAGGCTCACGAGCGGCCCGAGGGAATGGATCGGGGTACATTGATCATGACAGGACTCGACCCCGAACGCATCCTTCAGTCCGTCCAAATCGTCACAGCTCAGCATGAGAATGGATTTCGTTCGGTCGTTGTGGACGACTATAACGTTCCCGACGTCTCCCAGAAGGTGATTCGTATCATCGTAAGCTACGTCGATTACGTAAACCGGACTGTATGGTCGAAATGAGCTACACTAGCGCGACTGCCGCTGGCTCATTTTGCGCACTTCGTCCCAACTTTGCGTTACGCTGGCAAGTTATGAGGAAGCAAAATTCAGTTCTGTAACATTGAAGTTCGGTTGAGTTCCTCAAGCCAGTCTTCCAGGCGGTCCAACCAGTAGTCTCGGTCGAATTCCCGCCGATGGTATTCCAACGCTGCATTTCCGAGAGCGTCGAGGCGTTCGGGCGGCATCTGCGCCATCTTCAATACCATTTCAGAGAGTTGCCGGGGATCGTTGGGCGAGACTGTAAATCCGGCGCCCGAGGCCGTTAGAATGTTTGCTGCCTCTCCGGATATCGCGCCCAGAATGGGACGCCCGCATGCGAGGTAGGTCTGCAATCTGGATGGAATCGTCAGGGAGAATATTTCCTCGTCGCCCAGAGTGACAAGCAACGCGTCTGCGATCGCAAAGAACACTGGCATCTTCTCGGGAGGGAAAGATCCCAGTATCTGAACGGTGCCGGTAAGGTTTCGTTCTTCGACTTGACGCTCGAGCCAAGGCCGGCGACGGCCATCGCCGATGAAAACCCACTGAATATCTCTCCGCTCCTTGAGCAACCCAATCGTCTCTACGATCACTTCCAGGTTCTGTGCTAGGCCGAGGTTGCCGGCAATGACGATATTGAAGCCTTGACGGAAGAGCTTTCGTTCGGATGAATCAAGCGGGACGTTGACAGGTCGATAGAAACGATCAGCAGTATTCGGAAGATATCTGATATCACTTTCAGAGTTCCCTAAAGAGCGTATGAATTTCTCAAATTGACGCGATTGCACCGCAATGATTGACGAGCGTCGATATATCAAGCTAACCAGGCGCCGCAATATGGCGACGACCATGGAGTTTTTTACGGCGCCCGTTGCGATCAGACTCTCTGGCCAGATGTCTTGCACCCAATGAAGGATACTCGAACTGGTGAACAGCTTTACGACCAGTGCTGGCAGCGCCATCGTCACGGGCGACATCTGATACACGAGAATGACGCTAGGGCGATCCCTCAATACGAAAGGAGCCAAAATGCTGGCGTTGATCGCAAAGGATAGATAATTCAAGGCCAAGCGTAAGCGGGAGCTTTGTCCTCTCGCCAAAATAGGAATGCGAACAATGCTGGCATTTTTCCAGGTTTCGCGACGCACTTTCCAACCGCCATAACCTTCGTAAAAGAGACCCGAAGGGTAATTCGGCATGCCAGTCAGGACTGTGACGTTGTGACCGCGCTCTTGGAGGTCGGCGACGAGCGCGTTCACGCCGAAAGCTTCCGGAAAAAAATACTGAGAAACGATCAGAATGCGGAGAGGGCGATCTTTCATACTCGAACTCGCGCGGCGTATGGATTTGGTTGAACGGAGTTGCAGCCAACTGGAGAGGGCACAACGCGTCTGCCTATTGCCTCCAACGGTTCGACCACAATGTCGCGTTCGTTTGCCCAGGACGCCTGAAGCCAGGTGGTTCGGGGTGGATTTTCGCCACCGTTTGGCCTAGCGCCGCAAAGTTGTTCGAATGGAAATCGGCGAGGTCAGCCAGGACGTTGGCGACGAGCAGTGGTAATCCGTCGGATTTAGATCGTCAACGGCCAGACGATCGGCAGAGTTTGCGGCTGCCGAATGCGACGCGCCACCCCGTCAATTCTCAAGAACTGTCTGTTCACTCTCCTTTTGTTCGAACGCTCTTCGCGGGGTGCAATGTACCAGAGCAGAAAGAGAAGCGCCGCACCATGCGTCAGCAAGGTCGTTGAGAGCGGCACGTTGAGGAGAACCTGAGGCAGAACCGCACTGGATGTCGGTACGAAGCTAGCCGGTAAGTCCGCGGACAGGCGATTGGTGAGATCTATGACCGGTCCGCAGGCAAGGGTGGAAATTGGCGCGAATGCTGGTCCGACCGACGCGATGCCTTTCGGTAGCGAATGGCGAAGCGTTGTACCTGCCGAGGTTGTATGCTTTCTCCATGAGGATCGATAACGGCTCGCTATAGGGCAGAACGTCAGCGGCTTGAACAGCCAAATCTAGCAAAAGTAGGTAACCGGGCGATTGGAAAAGAAGTCATTGTAGAATTCCATGGCGACCGACGGAATTGCCGGCATGCGAAAGTTGGCGATGTCGAAATAGCTCGACCTCGTCTCAACCATCGCGCTCAACACGCCCACAAGTATCGGCAAAAACAGCGAGAGGATGGCAGCCCTTCTCGCGCCGAACATTTGAAGAATTGCGATGAAGACCAGCCATGCCGGCGTAAATAGCGCGAGCTTGCTCCGAGTGATCGGATAGAGCAGCAATTCCAAGACCAAAGCCACGCCGGCTTAAGGATCGCGGTGCGCGAAAAAGCAGGCAAACGCGAGACTCCAGCGCCGAGACAAGATTCGATTGTCCTTTTCGTTCATGGCGTGGATCGCTCTCAGCTTCCCGCAGTCGAATATCCGGCAGAGAGTCTCAATGCAATCATCGTGCTTGCGACCTCATCAGCCTTCGGTCTTAGTTGCCGGGCGAGAGGCGTCAGCCTTGTCCGCGAATGATCGCTGGAACGTTGTCGCGTCCGATAGGTTAGTTCAGCAAGTTGTGGTCGGAATCCCCAGATGGCTTCCAGCCGAATGCGAGGAGTTTGGTAGGCGGTGCCAGCAAGGGTTTGCCGACTCGCTGCCAGATTTCGTTCTGACCGAAGGCTTTAAGTAGCAGTTCAATCCATTTCGCCGGAATTCTTATAAGCTGGGCGGGACGGCCTGCGCTGGTTCGGTATTGCACGATGAGCTCGGAAACGGTGAGAGGCGCGGGGTTCGAGACGATGAACGTTTCTCCTCGGGCGCGTGGATCAGTTAGTGCCAGTGCGATGGCCGAGCTAAGATTCTCAATTGACAATACTGATCGTTTGGCAGTTAGCGCGCCGAACGGCAGCGGTATTGGCAGTCGTGCCACTTTTTCGATGATCGCGACATTACCTTTCGCTCCACTGCCGTAAACCACGACGGGGCGCAGGATCGTAAAGGGCACTCCTGCCGCACGAACACTTTGCTCAGCCGCCAGCTTTGATCGTCCATAGCCATTGGTTGGTCTCGGAACGCAGTCTTCAGTTAACTCGTGATCGGCAAATGAACCCGATTGTGCTGCGATGGAAGAGACGAACACGAGATGTATGCCTCGGCGAGACGCAGCCCTGGCGAGGGCTTCCGTTGCTCCGTGATTGACGCGCTCATACAGGTCATCGTGGGCGAATTTGTGCGCAATGCCCGCAAGGTGGATAACGGCGTCGCATTGCTGCAGCAGGGGATCCCAGTCGAGCGCCGCCGATATATCAGGTAGCTGGATCGAGACAATGTTCTCGCGCTCGAAATCGTGCGCGCTCCTGGATGCGGCTACGACCTTGTGATGCCGAGATGCAAGGTAAGGCACAAGATAGCGTCCGATGAATCCATCGGCGCCGGTCACGAGCACGGTTCGGTTATTCATAAGGGGCACATGGACATCGAAGGAGCTGTAGGGTAGCCGGTTGGCCGTCAATACCGATGGCTAAGTTAATCCATGGCGTTTCGACGAGCAATTTGCAAGCGCGTTCCGATGCTTCTTGGGGTGGAGTAGACAGCATCTCGGAACAGCCGCTCGCGCTGTCCTCAAGCCTCGAATTGTTCTTTCCTTGCTCTGGGACGACATGCATTCCCCACGAATTCTGCCGCGATGTTCGACGGAAATCATCTTCCTGTGGAGCTGTCGTCCTGCTGTTTCCGCTAGGTCGAGCGGTCAATCCGCAGGGTCGCAACGCTCCATTTGCCGAAGTTGCAACGCTCCATTTGCCGAATCCGCGCCAAGTTACAATTCGCTGACGCTGCAGTCCCTGATGCTTACTGCGGCCGGCGCTGTTTTGGCGCGACGCGATTGGCGGATATCCCGGAGCGGAGGACTATGACATTACACCAGCGAGCGCCCTGTGCGGTGATCGCTGGATCTTGGGTGCTACTGAAGAACCGCTCTCCAACCCCGTGTCGCCTACAGCGTCTTGCGACGTGTCGGAACCCAAATGTCAGCCGATCTAATCAGCGTTGGCTCCGTCGAACCCGTGAGGGGTTTTGAACTGCACGCGTCAAGCAGACGCTCCGGCGACCCGTCAGAGACCGCGAGACAGCCCGTCAAGCTTGCGAAGAGGAAAAGCTGCGAGGACAGTGACGACCTGGCCGGTCGTGGCGACGTCGGGCCGGCTATCGTTCGGCCGCAGTCAACTTGCCGGTGTTCGGCGAGGCAGCCGGGCCGACAAGCCCTGCGAGTTCGTGCTCACCACCGGCCAGATGCGCGCTTGGGGCGAGAGAGAGAGAGAGAGAGAGAGAGTGGGTTCGCTACGCGTCGTGTTGGATCCCGCAAAGGTGTTCATTGGTGAGGACCGATTGGGTGAAGGCGCAGAGGTCGACTCCTGAAAAAAGGTAGCCCTTGATGCGGCGGCTAGAATTGCCTGAATGTCGGTTTGCTTGTCGCCGACGAGAATGCTCCGACTGGTATCGACGGCGTAAGGTACTACAAGCTCGATGATCATTCCCGGCCCAGTCTTCGCTGGGTGCTGCTGCATCGATAGCGTTCGACCACGGCCTCGGGATGGTTGGGGCGGTATTCCAACTGGTCGATATGCGCCTCGATCTTGGCCAGTTCGTCGGCCATCCAGCTGTGGAGCTCCTGCATCCTCATAAAAGCCGCGAGCGACGCCAGAGTGATTGTGACGACAAAGGCGAAATAGCCTGCTTCATTGACGAATTTGACTGATTCGCGGGCGCCTTCGATCCACCGCAGGGTCTTGGGGGCGAAAGACATATCCGGTGTCCTCAATGAGGACACCGTCTCGGTTAAAAAAAGGCAAGCTTTTTCATCGAGCTGAAATGTGGAATTCAATGGCCGCTTCTATGCTACGTGCCCCAGCGTCTGCTTCAAGTCAGAATATCGGCTGGTCTCGCCAAGCCTGATTTACTTTGTTTCACAGTGCTGTAGAAAGCAGCTTTCAAGGATATGCACGAATGTATGTGATCGGGATCAGCTCTGGCATCAAGCACGGCCACCACGATGGCGCGGCGGTGCTGTTGCGCGACGGTGAGCTGATTGGCGCCGCCGAAGAAGAACGGTTCACGCTGGCCAAGCATGCGCGCGGCGAGCTGCCGCGCGGTGCCATCGGCTACTGCCTGAAGCAGGCCGGCATCACCATGCGCGAGGTCGACTGGATCTGCTCGCCGCTGAAAACCTATACGAATTATACGCAGCGTCTCACGGAGTATTTCAAGTACCAGTTCGGGCATAGCCCGAAGATCGAACTCTACGACCATCACCTGTGTCATGCCGCGAGCTCGTTCTATGGCTCCGGTTTCTCCGAGGCGACCGTTGCCTGCTTCGACTTCTCCGGCGATTCCAGCTCGGGTCTCGTCGCCCATGCGCGCGGCAACGACTTCCGCGTGCTGACGCGGTTCGGCCGCCACAACAGCCTTGGTCTCTATTACGGGATGCTGACGCAGTATCTCGGCTATCAGATGACCAACGACGAGTACAAGGTCATGGGCCTGTCGTCGTATGGCAGCCCCGAATATCTGGACAAGTTTGCCAGGCTGCTGCGCCCGGCAGGTATCAACTACGAGCTCGATCCCGAGCTCGACAAGCGCCGGCGCGATGCGGACATTTTCACCAGCGACTTCTCCACACGGCAGGAGCGCATCTTCACCGAGAAGATGGAGAAAATATTGGGTCCGCGGCGGTTGCGTGGCGCGCCGCTCGACCAGCGACTGACGAACATCGCCGCGAGCGGCCAGAAGCAACTCGAGATCGTCACCACCGAGGTGATCCGCACCGCGATCGCCGAGACGGGCTGCGGCGATGTCTGCATCGCCGGCGGTGTCGGGCTGAACTGCAAGATGAACATGGAGATCGCGGCCGCGCCGTCGGTGAAGCGTCTCTACGTCCCGCCGGTGCCGCACGATGCGGGCGTGGCGCTGGGCGCCGCGATGATGAAGTGCGCGGAAGCGGGACACGCGATCGCGGCGCTGACCCACGCCTACTGGGGACCGGAATATTCCAACGACACGATCCGGGAGACGCTGGACAAGGTCGGCGCGAAGTTCGAACTGCTCGACGATCCCGTCTCGCGCTGCGTCAGCGACCTGACGGAGCAGAAGACGGTGGGCTGGTTCCAGGGGCGGATGGAATACGGTCCGCGGGCGCTCGGCAACCGCTCGATCCTGGCCGATCCGCGCCATGCCGGCATGAAGGACCGCATCAACCTCACGATCAAATATCGCGAGGAGTTCCGTCCGTTCTGCCCGTCGGTGTTATACGAGCGCCAAGCCGAATATTTCGAGGACACGTTCGACGCGCCCTTCATGGTGGTGACGTTCCCGGTCAACGAGAAAGTCGCCGAGACCATGCCGGCGGTGGTCCACGTCGACAACACCGCACGCATCCAGAGCGTCCATGCTGACAGCAATCCGCTCTACAGCCGCCTGATTGGAGAATTCGCAAAGGCGACGTCACTGCCGGTCCTTATCAACACCAGCCTCAACATCAACGAGCAGCCCACCGTGAACGCGCCGCTGGAGGCGCTGCACACGTATTTCTGCTCGGGGCTCGATGTGCTCTATCTTGGGCCTTATCGGCTGTCGAAGCAGAGCTGAGGTCAGCGCTCGTCCGCGATCACCTTCCCGTCGTTCGGCAGCGCGCCCGGGCTGACCAGCTCGACATTGCCGCCGAGCTTCGTCACCGCGCGCAAGGTGGCGGCGATCTCCTCGCGTAAGCTGTCGCTCGCGGCGGCCGTTTCCGCTTTCAGCGTCATCGCGTCGGTCTCGCCGTGGCGCGTGACGACAAGGCGCAGCCTCCCGAGCGCGGAATGGCGCTTGCCGATCTCGGCGACCTGCTCGAGCCGGACGAACATGCCCTTGACCTTGGTGGTCTGGTCGGCGCGGCCCATCCATCCCTTGATCCGCATGTTGGTGCGGCCGCAGGGGCTGGTGCCCGGCAGCGCGGCGGTGAGATCGCCCAGCGCAAGCCGGATCCAGGGATGGTGCGGGTCAAGCGAGGTGACGACGATCTCGCCGACATCGCCAGGTACGACGGGATCGCCGGTGCCGGGCTTGACGATCTCCAGGATCAGATCCTCGTTCACGACCATGCCCTCGCGCGCTTCGGTCTCGAAGGCGATGAGGCCAAGATCCGCGGTGCCGAAGGCCTGGTAGGCATCGATGCCGCGCGCCTTGATCTCGGCCTGGAGCGAGAGGGGGAAGGCCGCGCCCGAGACAAGCGCACGCTTGATCGAGGAGACGTCCCGGCCCGCGGTCTCCGCGGCATCGAGCAGAATCTTCAGAAAATCCGGCGTACCGCTGTAGCCGACGGGCCGGTAGGCCTCGATCAGCTCGAATTGCTGCTCGGTATTGCCAGGCCCGGCGGGGATCACCGCGCAACCGAGCGCGCGCGCCGAGGCGTCGAAGATGAAGCCGCCAGGGGTGAGGTGATAGCTGAAGGTATTGAGGACGACGTCATTGGGGCGGAATCCGGCCGCGAACAGCGCCCTCGCGCCGCGCCAGGGGTCGGCCTGCCGCCCCTCCGGCTCGAAGATCGGGCCGGGCGAGGTGAAAAGGCGGGCGAACGATCCCGGCGCCGCCGCAACGAAGCCGCCAAAGGGCTGGGAGGCCTTGTGCAAGGCCGGCAGCTCCGACTTGCGCAGCACCGGCAAGCCCGCCAGTGCCGCCCGGGAGGTCACGGCAGTGGGTTCGATGCCCTTCAGCCGCTCGGCATAGGCCGGCGCTGCCATCGCGCTGCGCAACACCTCCGGCAAGCGGGCGAACAGCTCGGTCTCGCGCGCGACCGGTTCGCGCGTCTCGCGGGCGTCGTAATGGGCGGTCATGGCGGGTCTTTCCGGGTTGGCATCCGTTGCGCGCCGCCGCCGGCATGGGTATCAGACGGCCATTGGCTCGGCTTGAAGAGGACGCGATGGCGGACGAAGGAATGATTGCGGCGGACGTCGTCGCGCGCCTGAAGCTCCGCATGATCGAGGACGCGCTGCCGTTGTGGTCGACGACCGGCTGGGATGGCGTCGCCGGCGGCTTCATCGACCGGCTGCATCGCGATGGCACGGCGGACGCAGCCGCACCGCGCCGCGTGTTCGTGCAGGCGCGCCAGATCTGGTGCTACGCCAAGGCGGCGCAGATGGGCTGGTATCCGCAAGGCCGCGCCGTCGCGCTGAAGGGGCTGGAGCATCTCTTGGCCAAGGCGAAGGGGCCCGACGGCAAGCCTGGCTATGTGCACCGGCTGACGCCGGAGGGCGCGGTGCTCGACGCGCGGCGCGATGCCTATGACCACGCGTTCATCCTGTTTGCGCTCGCGGCTGTCTACTCGCTCGACCAGGACGCCCAGGTGCGCGCCGAGATCGACGCGCTGCTCGCTTTCCTTGATGGCCACCTGCGCTCGCCGCATGGCGGCGTCCACGAAAGCCTGCCGGTCTCGCTGCCGCGCCGGCAGAACCCGCACATGCATCTGTTCGAGGCGATGATCGCGTGCTTCGACGCGACCCACGATCTGTCGTTCCAGAACCGCGCCGGCGAATTCTTCGCGCTGTTCCTCGCCAATCTCTACGACAAGCAGAAGCGCATCCTGACGGAATATTTCGAGGAGGACTGGTCGAAGATCGAGCCGGTCAGCGTGGAGGCCGGCCATCAGGCGGAATGGGTCTGGCTCTTGAAGGGATTTGAGCGCATCACGGGCTGCCCGACCGGCCAGCGCCGCGCCGAGCTGCTTGCGACGGCGCTCTGCTATCGCGACGAGGCGACTGGCTGCCTCACTGACGAGGGCGATGCGAGCGGTAACATCCGCCGCGCGACGCGCCGGCTGTGGCCGCAGACCGAGATGGCGAAGGCGTGGATCGCGCAGGCCGAATCCGGCGAGGCGGGCGCCGCGGACGAAGCGCGCGCGGCGCTGGTGCGGCTCGAACGGCATTATCTCAGCCATCCCGTGAGGGGCGGCTGGTACGACCAGTTTGATCGCGACGGCAAGTCGCTGGTCGACACCATTCCTGCGTCGTCGTTCTATCATGTTCTCTGCGCAGTCATCGAAGCGGAGCAGGTGCTCGAGTGAGTTTCAGAGCCACCGCTTGCGGCGCTTGAAACTCTTGAGGTTCTTGAAACTCTTGCGCTGGTCGCCGGCGCCGCCGAGGTAGAACTCCTTGACGTCCTCGTTGTCGCGCAGCTCGTCGGCGGTGCCGTCGAGCACGACCTTGCCCTGCTCCATGATGTAGCCGTGGCTCGCCACCGACAGCGCGGCGCGCGCGTTCTGCTCGACCAGCAGGATGGTGACGCCGAGGTCGCGGTTGATCTTCTGGATAATGGCGAACACTTCTTTCACGAGCAGCGGCGACAGGCCCATCGACGGCTCGTCCATCAGAATCATCTTCGGGCGCGCCATCAAAGCGCGCCCGATCGCGAGCATCTGTTGCTCGCCGCCGGAAAGATAACCAGCAAGCCCAGTGCGCTCCTTCAGGCGCGGGAAATAGTTGAAGACCATGTCGAGATCGGCGTCGACCTCGCGGTCCCTGCGGGTGAAGGCGCCGAGCTTGAGGTTTTCCAGCGACGTCATATCCGCGACGATGCGCCGGCCCTCCATCACCTGGAAGATGCCACGGCGGACGATCTTGTCGGGGTCGATGCCGGCGATCGGCTCGCCCTCGAACAGGATCTCGCCGCGCGTGACCTCGCCGTCCTCGGTCTTGAGCAGTCCCGAGATCGCCTTCAGCGTCGTCGACTTGCCGGCGCCATTGGCTCCCAGCAGCGCCACGATCGCGCCCTTGGGCACGTCGAGGCTCAGGCCGCGCAGCACCAGGATGACGTCGTCATAGACGACCTCGATGTTGCGCACGGCGAGGAGGGGCGGCGCGGGGACGACGCTGGGGGAGGGACGCTCGATCTGAGCCGTTTCACTCATGGTCAGTTACTCTCTCGGTATCGTCACGGCTCTATCCCGTCATTCCGGGGCGGTCCGCAGGACCGAACCCGGAATCTCGAGGTTCCGGGTTCGTCTCTTCAAGGCGCCCCGGAACGACCATGGAGGTGAGTGCCAGGCTCACCAACCCAACAGTTCCGGCTTGCGCGGCAGCTCGACGGTCTTGACCTTCTCGAGCTTGATCGTGCCCTTGGCCATGAGGTCGTTGAGGTCGCCGTCGGTCGCGCCTGACACCTTGGTGCGATAGAGGTCGACCTTCAGCGTGCCGCGATGGTCCTTGTCGGTCCAGGTCGAGGGATTGCAGACGCCTTCCATGCCGGCGGGCACCCAGTCCTTCTTCTGATAGAAGCCCTTGGCGACGTTCTCGCCGGTGGCGCCGCCGTTCTTGGCGGCCCAGTCGAGCGCCTCCTTCATGTACAGCGCCGAGCAGACCGCCGCGATGTAGTGCACCGGGCGATAGACCTTGCCGGTGGGGTCCGACATCTTGGAGATCTCGATCACCGTCTTCATGCCGGGCGCATCGCCGCCCCAGCTCACCGCAGTGCGCAGCGGGAAGATCACGCCATTGGCGGCATCGCCTGCGGTCTTGGCGGCGTTCTCGTCCATGCCCCAGACATTGCCGAGGAACTGGACGTCGACGCCGGCGGTCTTGCAGGCCTTCATCACCGAGATGTTGGAGGCCGCGGTGTTGCCGAGATAGGCATAGTTGGCGCCCGAGGATTTCAGGCTGAGGCACTGCGCGCTGTAGTCACCTGGGGAGAGCGCGAACACCAGCGGCGGCAGCACTTCAAAGCCGAGCTCCTGCGCCATGGCTTCGCCGGCGGCCTTCGGCGCGTTCGGATAGGGGTGGTTGGCACCCATGTGCACGAACTTGGGCTTGCCGGACTTGCCCTTGGCCTTCCAGTCCTCGGCCGCCCACATCAGCATCGCGCGCAGCGAGTCCGAATAGCTCGGGCCGTAAAAGAAATTATAAGGAGCGGGCTTGGCCTTGCCGCTGACCCCTTCGGGGTCGGTCAACGCCGCGGCATAGGAGCCGGACATGTCGGGAATCTTGTCCTGCGCGAGGAAGCCGGTCAGCGCCTCGGTATCCGCGGTGCCCCAGCCCATGATCGCCGCGACCTTGCTGTCTGGCGCAGACCATTTCTTGTACAGCGCGATCGCGCGCGGCACCTGGTAGCCATAGTCGTTGGTGTCGACATTGAGCTGCTTGCCATTGACGCCGCCATTCTTGTTGACCCACGCAAAGGTGTCGGCGACGGCCTGGCCGTAGGGCGTGCCGACGTCGGAGGTGCCGCCGGAATAATCGGCGAGGTGGCCGATCGCGATCTGCGCCTGCGCGCTCCCCGAGAATGCGGCAATCGCGATCGCGAGCGATGCAGTGCTCAAAAGGATTTTTGTCTTCATTGGTTGCCTCCTCCTGCTTATTCGTTGGTTCGTGAGTTTCCGTGCTCAGTGCGAGAACGGGTAGAGTTTCCAATACGCCTTGATCTGCCGCCAGCGATGCGCAAGCCCGTCGGGCTCGAACATCAGGAACGCAATGATGATCAGCCCGATCGCAATCTCGCGCAGGAAGGTGATGTTGTTGTTGAGTGACAGCGCCTTGTCGATCGCGCCGCCTTTCAAATAGAGGCTGATGAACTCCATCGTCTCCGGCAGCAGCACTACGAAGGCGGTGCCCATCAGCGTGCCCATGATGGAGCCGGTGCCTCCGATGATGATCATGGCCAGGAACAGGATCGAGCGCTCGATGCCGAAACCCTCTTGCGAGACCACGAGTTGGTAGTGCGCATAGAGTGCGCCGGCGATGCCGGCGAAGAAGGCGGCAAGGCCGAACGACAGCGTGCGGTATTTGGTGAGGTTGATGCCCATGATCTCGGCGGAGAGATAGTGGTCGCGGATCGCCACGAGCGCGCGGCCGTCGCGTGTGCGCATCAGGTTGGTGACGAGGATATAGCTCGCCAGCACGTAGGCCAGCACGACGTAGAAATACTGTTTGTCGCCGCGCAACGCGTAGCCGAAGATCGAGAACGGATTGGCGCTCGCCGGAACGGAGCCGCCGGAGAACCATTCGGCGCGCGAGAAGAAGTCGAGCAGGATGTATTGCGCCGCCAGCGTCGCGATGACGAGATAGAGGCCTTTCAGCCGCGCCGCCGGAATACCGAAAATCAGCCCGACCATCGCAGTGATAACGCCAGCAAGCGGAATCGCGAAGAACACCGGGATCGGCGCGTTGTTGGAGATGTAGGCCGAGGTGAACGCGCCGAGCAGGAAGAAGGCGGCGTGCCCGATCGAGATCTGGCCGGTGAAGCCGACCAGGATGTTGAGGCCGAGCGCCGCAATCGAGAAGATGCCGATCTGGATCAGGATGCTGAGCCAGTAACCGGTGAAGAATTGCGGCGCGAGGCAGAGCAGCGCAACGCCCACAATGGCGAAGTTGCGGCTAGTGGTGGTCGGGAAGATCGTCGTGTCCGCGGCGTAAGAGGTGCGGAAGTCACCAGCGGGGATGAGGGCAGGGCCGGCCATGGGTCAGATCCGCTCGATGTCGTGGGTGCCGAACAGGCCGTAAGGCTTGATCATCAGCACGATGATGAGGACGTAGAACGGTGCGATCTCGTAGAGATTGCCCCAGTGCAGGTATTGGCTGTCGACATATTGGGCGACGTTCTCGAGCAGGCCGATGATGATGCCACCGAGCACGGCGCCGCCGACGGAATCGAGCCCGCCGAGGATCGCCGCCGGGAACACCTTGATGCCGTAGGCGGCAAGGCCCGAGGATACGCCGTTGACGACGGCGACGACGACGCCCGCGACAGCTGATACCGTCGCCGAGATCGCCCAGGCCATCGCGAACACGCTCTTAACGGAAATGCCGAGCGACTGTGCGACCTGCTGGTTGAACGCGGTGGCACGCATCGCAAGACCATATTTCGAGGCGCGGAAGAACCAGGCCATGCCGATCATCATGGCGACCGAGACCACGAGGCTCATGACATAGACGGTCTGGATCTGGAGGCCGAACAGGCTGACTGACTGGCTCTCGAACACGCGTGGGAACGGCTGCGGGTTGACGCCGAACATCCATTTCAGCGTTGCCTGGAGCACGGTGGAAAGGCCGATCGTCACCATGATCACGGAGATGATCGGCTCGCCGATCATCGGCCGTAGGATCAGCACCTGGACCGCGATGCCGAACGCGAACATGAACACCAGCGTGATCGGCATGCCGATCCAGAACGGCACCTGGTATTTGGCGAGCAGCGCCCAGCACACCCAGGCGCCGACCAGCAGCAATTCACCTTGCGCGAAATTGACGACCTGCGTCGCCTTGTAGATCAGCACGAACGACATCGCGACCACGCCATAGAGCGTGCCGACCACGAGGCCGTTGACCAGGAGCTCGATGAGGAAGGCGGTGTTCATGTGATGCTATCCTTCGCCTTTCCCCGCTTGCGGACGAGTCGGGGCGTTAAATCCTCCACAGCGTCATGGCCGGGCTTGTCCCGGCCATCCACGTCTTCACTCCTGCAAAACAAGACGTGGATGCCCGGGACAAGCCCGGGCATGACGAGTTTGTGGAGCGATTTGCTACTCACAAGACACATCGAACTTGCAGCATTACGCATATGCGACAGCCCTGCCGCAAGCAGGGAGAGGCGCAGGGCAGCGCCGTTCGCGACGGATACCTGTGTCACTCCGCAGCCTCCGCCATGTGGCCTCGTCCGCCGAGATCCACCACGCGCAACGTGGTTCGCACCCTCTGCGTGGTGCCGTCCTGGAAGCGGATCACGGTGTCGACGGGAATCTCGGCATCGCCGCGGTAGATGGCGTCGATGATCCCTGCGTATTTCTCGTTGATGACGCCGCGGCGCACCTTCCTTGTGCGGGTGAGCTCGCCGTCGTCGGCATCGAGCTCCTTGTAGAGCAGCAGGAAGCGCGAGATGCGCTGGGCCGGCGGCAGCGTGGCGTTGACGGTCTCGACCTCCTTTTGCAGCAGCGCATAGACCTCGGGCCGTGAGGCGAGATCGCTGTAGGTGGTGAAGGAGAGGCGGTTCTTCTCCGCCCATTTCGAGATGATGGAGTAGCGGATGCAGATCATCGCCGCGAGCGCGTCGCGGCCGGCGCCCAGCACCACGGCCTCCGCGATATAGGGCGAGAACTTCAGCTTGTTCTCGATGAACTGCGGCGAGAAGCGCTCGCCGCGCGAGGTCTCGGCGAGATCCTTGATGCGGTCGATGACGACGAGCTGCTGGTTGGCGTTGAAATAGCCGGCGTCGCCTGAGCACATCCAGCCGTCCTTGATGTCCGCGACGCTGGCCTCCGGGTTCTTGTAATAGCCGAGGAACATGTTGGGGTGTCGCACCACGATCTCGCCGACGCCATGGACATCGGCATTGTCGATGCGAATCTCGACGCTGTCGGCCATCGGCACGCCAGTCGTGTCAGGATCGACCTTGCCCTCGGGATGCAGCGTGTAGGCCCCGAGCAGCTCGGTCTGGCCGTAGAGCGTGCGCAGCGGCACGCCCATCGCCTGGAAGAACTTGAACGTGTCGGGCCCGAGCGCGGCGCCGCCCGTGGCAGCCGAGCGCAGACGGGTGAAGCCGAGGCGGTCGCGCAGCGCGCGGAACAGGATCGCGTCGGCAAAGCCCGAGCGCTTGCCCTGTTCAAGCGCGGCGAGGCCCGACTTCATGCCGATGTCGAACAGGCGCTGCTTGAAAGGTGTCGCGTCCATCACCTTGGCGCGGACGTCGGCGGCGATCGATTCCCAGACGCGCGGCGCGAACAGCACGAAGGTCGGCGCGATCTCGCGCAGATCGTTCATCATCGTGTCGGGCTCTTCGACGAAGTTGATCTTCATCCGGCAGAGCAGGCCTTTGCCGAGCACGTAGACCTGCTCCATGATCCAGGGCAGCGGCAGCACCGAGACATATTCGTCGTCCGGTCCCTTTGGATCGAAGGCGAGATAGGTCGCGCAATGGCCGAGGACGCGGCCGGCGGCGAGCATCGCAAGCTTGGGATGCGAGGTGGTGCCCGATGTGGTGCAGAGGATCGCGACGTCCTCGCCTTTGGTCGCATCGACCAGCTTGTCATAAAGCTCCGGCTCCCGTCCGACCCGCGCGCGGCCGAGCTCGGCAAACTTCTCCGCCGACATCAGGCGCGGGTCGTCGTACTTCCGCATTCCACGGGGATCGGAATAGATGATGTGCTTCAGCTTCGGCACGCGGTCGGCGAGGGTCAGCAGCTTGTCGACCTGCTCCTCGTCCTCGGCGAAGACGAGCTGGGCCTCGCCATAATTGAGGAGGTAGGAGGCCTCTTCGTCCAGCACGTCGCGATAGAGCCCGAGGCTCAACCCGCCGATCGCATGGGTAGCTACTTCCGCCGCGACCCAGTCCGGCCGATTGTCACCGATGATGCCGATGACGTCGCCGCGGCCGAGGCCGAGCTCGACGAGGCCGAGCGCAAAATCGCGCACGCGAGTCTGATAGTCGTTCCAGGTGAAGACGCGCCAGAGGCCGAGATCTTTTTCGCGCAGCGCGATCTCCTTGCCATGCTCTCTGGCGTTGAGCCGCAGCATTTTCGGATAGGTATCGGCCTGCGCGACGCGGCCTGCATAATCCATCATGCCGCGCTCTCCTGTGCGGGCGGGGCATCGTCGGGATCGACCAGCACCTCGTCTTCTTCACCGAGGTAGGCGCGCTTGACGTGGGGATCGGCGAGCACGGCGGCCGGATCGCCCTCGGCGATCTTGCGGCCGAAATCCAGCACCATGACGCGGTGGGAGATGTCCATCACCACGCCCATATCGTGCTCGATCATCACCACCGTCATCCCGAACTCCTCATTGAGATCGACGATGTAGCGGGCCATGTCCTCCTTCTCCTCGAAATTCATGCCGGCCATCGGCTCGTCGAGAAGGATGAGGCGCGGCTCCAGCGCCATGGCGCGGGCGAGTTCCACGCGCTTGCGCAGGCCATAGGGGAGGGTTCCGGCGGTCGCCTTGCGGACCGACTGGAGGTCGAGGAAGTCGATGATCTCCTCGACCTTGTGGCGGTGCTCAAGCTCCTCCTTGCGCGCGCCGGTGAGCCAGTAGAGCGAGCCGGTGAGGAAGTTGTTCTTCAGGAGGTGATGGCGCCCGACCATGATGTTGTCGAGCACACTCATGTGGTGGAACAGCGCCAAATTCTGGAAGGTGCGGCCGATGCCGAGCGTCGGACGCGCATTCGGCGTAAGGCCGGTGATGTCACGGCCCTGGTAGAATAGCTGGCCTTCGGTCGGCTTGTAGCGGCCGGAAATACAATTCACGATCGATGTTTTGCCGGCGCCGTTGGGGCCGATGATCGAGAACAGCTCGCCCTCCCTGATGGCGAAGCTGACATCGGTCAGCGCACGGACGCCGCCGAATCGCAAGGACACGCCGCGCACTTCGAGACTGGTAGCCACCAAACAAATCCCTCCCGGTGATGGCGCATTCAGTGGCGCTCTTCGTCCGTTCGTCGGTGCGATCCTAGTACGGCCGAGCCGGCGAGGCCATGCAGCGATTGGTCCCGACCGGAGCCGCACCACTCTGGTCCCGTACGGGATCAAAAGCCGCATCGCTCAAGGTGGTTCTCAATAGGGGAAAGCGCTATTTTGAAATGTCTCCGGCCTGACAATTCTGCGACAAAGTTTTTCGGACCGAGGCGGCCTCCATCTTTCGTCGGATGGCGGCGGAATCAAATCATGTTGCATTGCAACAGAAGGGCGGAGTGACGACACGGTGCGGCTGGCCTCTCGATCATGATTTCAGAGGATCATCTGAAGCGCGTCGCCGCCTGGTCCCGCGAGCTCACGCCAGCGGAGATCGAGGTCGCCCGCGCCGGGATCACGGAGCGGTCCTACGGCACCGGCGAGACCGTGTTCATGCGCGGCGACACGTTTGCCTATTGGGCCGGCATGGTCAGCGGCCTCGCCCGCATGGGCGGGGTCTCGCGCGACGGCAAGGAGACGAGCCTTGCCGGGCTGACCGCGGGGGCCTGGTTCGGCGAGGGCAGCGTGCTCAAGAACGAACCGCGCCGCTACGACGTGGTCGCGCTGCGCAATAGCCGCGTCGCGCTGATGGAGCGCAGCGCCTTCATGTGGCTGTTCGAGAACAGCGTCGGCTTCAACCGCTTCCTGGTACGCCAGCTCAACGAGCGGCTCGGCCAGTTCATCGGCATGCTCGAGGTCAACCGCACGCTGGACGCCACCGCCCGTCTTGCTCGCAGCATCGCGTCGCTGTTCAACCCGATCCTTTATCCGGAATCGACCCGGCATCTGGAGATCACCCAGGAAGAGATCGGCGCGCTCTCCGGCATGTCCCGCCAGAACGCCAACCGCGCGCTGAACCGGCTGGAGAAGGAGGGCCTGCTGCGGCTGGAATATGGCGGGGTGACGATTCTGGATATCGAGCGGCTGCGCGGTTACGGGGATTAGAGAGTTTTCGAGCGAAGCGGATTTCCGGTTCGCGTCAAGAAGACGCGTAAAACAAAATCTAGAGCCCGGTTCCGAACCATCGAAACGGGCTCTAGCGCACGTTGGCGGGTGCGTGCACCGGCCAGAGGTCGGCGCGCCAGCGGATCGCGATCGCCAGCATCGCGACAAACCCCGCGGCGGCGTAGAGCGACCCGGTCGCGGAATAGCCGATGACGTCGATCAGGCTGCCGGCCGCGAGCAAACCGATCGGCAGGCCGTAGATCACCATCATGCGCACGCCCATCACGCGGCCGCGCAGATGCGCGCTCGCGGTGCGCATCAGGATCACGGCCGCCGAGATCATCGACATGCTCTGGGCGATGCCCGCGAGCACGAGGCAGGCCATCGCTACCGGCATGGTCCTGATCTCGACGAACACGAGCAGCATGGCGTACCAGGCCAGCGTCGCGCCGATCAGCAGCCGGGCGATGCGCAGTCCGCTGACAAGGCTGAGCGTGATCGAGCCGATCAGCGAGCCGACGGCAAAGCTCGCCGAGAGATAGCCGAGGCCGGTCTGGTCGGTGTGAAAGATCTCCCGCGCGATGTAGGGCAACAGACCGCCGGTAAAGGGAAACGCGGTGAGATTGGCCAGGAAGGCGACGCACAGCGCCGCTCGCATGCCCGGACCACTCCAGGCGTAGACGATCCCTTCCTTCAGATCGCTTAGCAATCGCGACATCGCGTGGCTGTTCGCCGGAAGATCGCTCGAGGTGACGACCCTTTTGGGCCGGGTCAGGCAGAGCATAAGAAGCGCGGCTGCGAAGTAGAGGCAGGCGATAGCGACATAGACGAGGCCGATGCCGAGGAGGGCGAACAGACCGGCGCCCGTCAAAGCCCCGGCGATGCGAGCGCTGTCCTGGGTCGTGCGTGCCACGCTGATGGCGCCCACGAGGTGCTCGGCCGGCATGATGTCGGCGAGCAGCGCGCCGCGCACGCCGAGATCGGAGGGGCGGATCAGGCCCATGATCGCGACGATGATCATGACGCTCAGCGGCGACAGATGATCGGTCAGCGCCAGAACCATGATGGTCGACGAAAGCACGGTGTAGGCAAGACGCATCACGACCAGGAGATCGCGATGACCGATGCGGTCGCCGATCATGCCGAACACCGGCGCGACCAGGGTCCCGACGAACTGGAGCGAGGCAAGCACGGTCAGCAGCAACACCGAGCCGGTCTCGACCATGATGTACCAGCCGAGCACCAGCGTCTCGACCTCGAACGCCCAGGAGGTGAGCAGGTCGGATGGCCACTGGAAGCGATAGTTGCGGATGCGAAATGGCGCGAACGCGGAAGGTCGTGCGGATGTGCTCAAGATGGGATGACGGGCTTCACGGTGATTCCCGGTCCTTATTATTTGTTCTTCTGTTCGGCAGGGTAGCCCCGGCGAAGCGTCTGTCAATTGGTGCTACCGCATGCCGCCATGCTTGCCGATGATCTACGGTGCGTCTGTGCGCCTGCAGCATTGCCTCGTTGCCCAGCCGATACGAAGAGGCAGACGAGCCACCGCTTGCTCTTCTGGCGCACAAAGCCCATTCTCGTCCGCATTCTGAGGCCCATTTGCTAGCGTCAACAGATCGCGCCATCGCGGCTTCCGCGAGGTCTTGAGCCCATGAACTGCTCCGGTTGCGGTTTCGAGGTTCAGAGCGGCTTTGCTTTCTGCCCGAAGTGCGGCACGAAGCAGCCGAACGCGTGCCCGGGCTGTGGCTTCCTGTGTGCACCGGATTTCGTCTACTGCCCGAAATGCGGCGCCCTCGTCAGCGGGGCGACGAACAACGGTGGGCAGGCATCGGCGCAGACGAGTCCGGCGACCCGATCGGCCTCACCTCCGCTGCCGCAGCCGGCTCAGCAGGCATTTGGACCGCAGCCCGACAAGATCGACACCGAAGCAAACCGCCGCACCATCACCGTGCTGTTTGCCGACCTCAGCGGCTTCACTGCGATGAGCGAGCGGCTCGACCCCGAGGTCATGCAGACGCTTCAGAACCAGTTGTTCGAGGAGCTGACGGCCGCGGTGCAGCGCTTTGGCGGCTTCGTGGACAAGTTCATCGGCGATGCGCTGCTGGCGCTGTTTGGGGCGCCGGCTGCGCACGAGGACGACCCCGAGCGGGCGGTCCGCGCTGCTCTCGACATGATCAGCCGGACGGCGCGCCTTAGCGAGCGCGCGATGGCCTATGCCGGTTCGCCGCTGCTGCTCCATGTCGGCATCAACACCGGGCACGTCGTCGCGGGCGGGCTAGGCGTCGGCGTTGCCAAATCCTATTCGGTGACCGGCGATACCGTGAATACCGCGCAGCGATTACAATCGATGGCGTCTCCGGATGAGGTGCTGGTCGGGCCGTTGACTCACCGTCTGACGCGGCATGCGTTCTCCTATGACTCGCTCGGCGAGGTCTCGCTCAAGGGCAAGATGGGCAGCGTTCTGGTCCACCGTCTGAAGGGACCGCTCGAGACCCCCCGCGCGGCACGCGGCCTCGACATGCTGGGCCTCGATGCTCCGCTGATCGGGCGCGATGCGGAGCTTGCGCGCGTGATCGGCAGTCTTGATCGCGCGTGCGGCGGCGCAGCTCAGCTGGTGCGGCTGGTTGGCGAAGCCGGCATTGGGAAGACGCGGCTGGTCAACGAATTCGCCGCCCGCATCCGCGATGAGGATCGCTTCGCAGGCGTGGCGATCCGGCGGGCGGTCTGCTCGCCGCTCGGCGAGCAGTCCTATGGAGCACTCGCCGCGGTGCTGCGTAGCGCCTATGGCATCGCACAGAAGGCCGGTGCCGCAGAGGCAGAGACGAAGGTTGCGGAGGCGCTGTCGGAGCTTGGTCTCGCGGCCGAGGAGGTCGGTCGCCTGATGCCTTTTTACTTGCACGTTCTTGGCCTTGGCGATGCCAACGCCGTGCTCAGGCACGTCGAACCAGAACAGCTCCGCCGGCAGATCTTTTTCGCGATCCGTACCGTTTTCGAGCGCCGTCTCGTCTTGTCGCCGCTGCTGATCATCGTCGAGGATCTGCATTGGGCGGACGCGGTGTCGCTTGAGGCGTTGCGGTTCCTGATGGACCGGCTGGAGCGGACGCGGCTGATGCTGCTGTTTACGCACCGGCCAGTGCTGGAGCTGGACCCGTTCGGTTCGAGCAGGATCAGTCACACGACCATTCGGCTCCCTCCGCTGGGCGATGCTGACGGACGAAGGTTGCTCGCCGCGTATTTCGGTCATGGATGGCGTGAACCGCCGGGACATTTGTTCACCCGAATCCTCGAGCGCGCGGGCGGCAATCCGCTTTTCCTCGAGGAGATCATCCGCGGCCTCATCGAAGCCGGCGCGCTGCAGCGCGACGGTGCGCAGTGGCGGATCAGGTCGGACGAAGCCGCCGCCGATATCCCAGCGAGCATCCAGGCGTTGTTGCTGGCACGCCTCGACAGGTTGCCGCAGCAAGTGCGCCACTTGGCCCAGGAGGCCGCGGTGATCGGTCCCCGTTTTGAAGCGGCTGTTCTCGGTGCGGCAGCAACCGACCCGGCAAGGGTCGAAGCGGGGCTCGAACTTCTATGCGACGCCGAACTCATCGAGGAGGTCGCGGGCTCGAACGCGATGTCGCTGCGGACCTATCGCTTCACGCAGACCATGTTTCAGGACGTGATCTATCAAAACCTGCTTGTGCAGCGTCGGGTCGATCTGCACGGACGGATTGGTGCCGCGCTGGAGCGGCTCTATGGCAAAGAGCCCGAGCGACTCGAAGATCTCACATTGCTCGGACATCACTTCAGTCTGAGCGCGAGCAAGTCGAAAGGCGCGCGCTATTTGCGTGCTGCCGGCGATCGCGCACGCGCGAGCTATGCCAACGACGATGCCCTTCGTTTCTATCAGCAATCGCTCTCCGTGCTCTCGAGCTCCGGCGAACGGGAGCCGGAGCGCCTGATCCTCTACGAGCGCGTCGCGGACCTCTGTTGCGTAGCTGGCCGTCGCAGCATCGCCGAGGAGCATTACCAGAGTGCGCTGGAAGGGCACCGCACGGCGGAGGACCGCATCGGCGAAGCGCGCATTCTTCGCAAGCTCGGCCGATTGCTGTGGGACGCCGGCAAGCGCATCAGGGCAGAGACGCATTATGCCGAGGCGGCTGAACGGCTTGGTGGGACCGAGGCGCCAATCGCATGGGCACACCTCTTGGAGTGGGCTCATCTCCAGCAAGAGCGTGGCCGTCTTGCGTTCCGCGTGGGCGATCACGTCGCTGCCGCGCGATGGGCAGACGACGCGATCGGCTACGCCCGGTCGGTACCGGCCGATGCTGGCGAGCAAGCGGGGGTCGAGGCGGCGCGCGCCATTGCGGAGGCGCTCAACACCAAGGCGGTTGCGCTGGCGCGGCTTGGGCGACACCAGGAGGCAGTGAAGGAGGTGGAGCAAAGTGTCGCGGCAGCCGAGGCCGCTGGCCTCCTCAACGTGGCGTGTCGCGGCTACACGAATCTTGGCGTGCTCTACACCATCGTCGATCCCGCGCGAGCCATGGAAGTCTGCCGGCGCGGCCTTGATGTCGCGCATCGTATCGGCGATCTCGGCTTCCAGGCGCGCCTTCTTGCCAACCTTGCCGTCGCCTGCTGCACCTTCACGGACAGATGCACCGAGGAGGGGGTGCCGGCTGCCGAAAAGGCGGTCGAGATCGACCGCGCGCTCGATCAGCGCGAGCACCTCCCGGTGCCCTTGATCGTGCTGGGACAGATCCATCAGTGCCACTTGCGCCCCGACATGGCCGCACGCTGCTACAATGAGGCCATCGAGGTGGCGAGCGAGACCGGCGAGCCGCAGCAGCTGTTTCCGTGCTATGATGGTCTTGCGACACTGAGCCTTGATCGGGGCGACATGCCTGAGGCCGAGCGGTATTTCGCGCTGGCCCATGACGTCTGCGTCCGGCACGGGCTCGATCCCGCAGGGCTGATCGTACTGCCGTTTCTTGACTAGCCAATGGGAGGGAGTTCAACCATGTCAGACCGTCATGTCGATGGAACACTTCAGCCGGGCGATCGCGCACCGAACATCGTCCTGGATGCCATCACACGCGAAGGAAAGATCGCGCTCGAGGATTATCGCGGGCATAGTCCGATATTGGTGGGCCTGTTTCGCGGCCTGCACTGCCCTTTCTGCCGACGCCATATTGCGGCGCAGGCGCAGCTTGACGGCGCCCTGCGCGGGAAGGGCATCGAAAGTCTCACGGTCGTCAACACGCCGATCGACCGGGCGCGGCTGTATTTCCGCTATCATCCATTGCCCAATCTGCTCGCCGCATCCGACCCCGATCGGGTCTCGCACCGCGCGTTCGGCCTGCCAAATCTCGAATTCACGGAGAACGAGACCGAGTGGCCGCGCAAGGTGAGCATGCACGCGGTCATGAGTATGCAAGTGGATATGCCCGGCGAACTGCCGAGCCCGATGAACCGGCCGGCGGCGGCTGAGTACCTTAACAACAAGGACGGTTACGAGATGACGGAGGCCGATCAGCGCATGGCGGCAACGGGCCAGGGCCAGCTATTCGGCCAGTTCCTGCTCGACCGGGAAGGGATCGTGCGCTGGACGTTCACCGAGGTCCCCGACAGCGGCCAGCGCATGTTCGCAGCGCCGAGCCCGCAGGAGTTGATGTCGGCCGCCTCCCAGGTGGCAGGTTAGGCATCTCGGCGATTAACTCGCCACCTTCGCGCGTTTCTCGGCGAGCGCTGCCGCCATCGCCGAGATCAGCGGGCGCATGAAATATGCGTCCTCCGGAGGCGAGATGTCGGTGCGCAGGCCGTGCGCGGCGAGTTCGCCGGAGACTGCCGGTCCCACTGAGGCGATCAGCGTGCGCTCGAGACCGGCGCGCAGCTTCGCCTCGCTGCCATGGGCCTTCGCGGCCTCGACCAGACGGCGGACCTGGCCGAGATTGGTCAGTGCGATGGAATCGATTCGTCCCTGCGCCATGTCATCGATGGCGGCGATGATGTTGGCATCCGCAGCCTTGGAATCGTAGACGTAAGGAAGCACGGTGTCGACCTCGGCGCCTTGCGCGGCGAGCGCGCCGGTCAATGCGCTGTGGTCTTTCTCCGGATAGAGCTGGAGGCCGAGGCGGTGACCTTTCAGGTCGAGCTTGCCCAGCATCTCGATCACGCCCTCGGTGGTCGGCTTCTCCGTGGTCTGCTGCGCCTCAAGTCCAACCTCGCGCAGCGCCTTGACGGGCTTGGGCCCACGGGTGAATTTTCGCGATTTGGCGAGCGCCGCCACGAACGCCTCGTCGAGCCCGCGGGCGCGCGCAAGCTTCATGATCCGTCGCAGGCCTTCGCCAGTCATCAACACGAGATCCTCGAACGGCTTGTCGATGGCGCGGCGGATCCAGGCCTCGACCGGGGCGGGGTCCGGCGCGTCCTCGATGGTGAACATCGGACATTGCACGACCTCGGCGCCTTGCTCGGCCAGCAGCTTGGAAAACTGCGCCTCCTCGCGGGTTTCCAGGATCAGGATGCGAGTGCCGTTCAAGCGGTCGGCCATGGGCGTGCTCCGGTCAGTCAAATCGCAATGGACCATTCATCCTGACTCCGCGGTCGGGATTGGCGCAAGGGCAGGGTCGGTGTTAGAGCAGGGCGCAAATCGCGGAGCGTTCCGCGGCCCGTGCACAAATCTTCATCAAGAACCATGCCTGACCATCAATATGTGCTGACCCTGTCCTGTCCGGATCGCCCCGGCATCGTCTCGGCGGTGTCGACCTTCCTGGCCCATAATGGACAGAACATTCTCGACGCCCAGCAGTTCGACGACGTCGAGACCAAGAAGTTCTTCATGCGCGTGGTGTTCACCGCCGCCGATCTCGCCGTGGAACTGTCTGCGCTCCAGACCGGCTTTGCCGCGATTGCCGAGCGCTTTGGCATGGAGTGGCAGATGCGCGACCGCGCCGCGCATCGCAAGGTGATGCTGCTGGTGTCGAAGTCAGATCATTGTCTGGTCGACATCCTCTATCGCTGGCGCACCGGCGAATTGCCGATGACGCTCGCGGCGATCGTCTCCAACCACCCACGCGAAGTCTATGCCGGGCTCGATTTCGGCGGCATCCCGTTCCACCATTTGCCGATCACCAAGGAGACTAAGCCCGAACAGGAGGCGCAGATCCTCGATCTCGTCGCCAAGACCGGGACCGATCTCGTCGTGCTCGCCCGCTACATGCAGATCCTGTCCGACGATCTCTCGGCAAAGCTGTCCGGGCGCTGCATCAACATCCACCACTCGTTCCTGCCCGGCTTCAAGGGCGCAAAGCCCTATCACCAGGCCCATGAGCGCGGCGTCAAACTGATCGGCGCGACCGCTCACTACGTCACGCGCGACCTCGACGAAGGTCCGATCATTGATCAGGACGTCGAGCGCATTAGCCATCGCGACACGCCGGAAGATCTCGTCCGCAAGGGCCGCGACATCGAACGCCGGGTGCTGGCCCGCGCGATCCGCTATCATCTCGATGATCGCGTCATTCTCAACGGTCGCAAGACCGTGGTGTTCGTGGATTGAGGCACTGTCATTCCGGGGCGCCTCGAAGAGGCGAACCCGGAATCTCGAGATTCCGGGTTCGATGCTGACGCATCGCCCCGGAAATGACGGGAAGAGCCTCAGCGTAACGTGGCGCCCGACGTCGGTCCCGTCGCGCCCTTCTGCGCCTGCTCTTCCTTCTCGCGATCGGCCGCCGGCATCAGCCGCTTGCGTTCGCGTTCCTTCATATAGGCGTCGTATTGAGGTGTGCCTGGCCGCGGCGGGGCGTCGGCCGGCAGGCCGCCGGCCCATTGCGGAATGTAGTCGCCCATGCCGGCCGACAGTCTCTCGTTGACCGTGCCGCAGCCACATAGCCCTGCGGCGAGCGCAATCAGGGCAAGGACGGAGCGGAAAGAGTTGGGCATTGTGGGAGCGCGGCTTGTGTCATGGGGCGTCAGCTCGGGCTGACGTCGGGAGAATAGCCTTCAACAAGGTAAAATAGGCTTATTCGAGATAGGTAGTTAGTTACCAGATCTTAACCGGCACATCACCTCGCCGGTGTTCGAATTCTGCAAAAGCTAGACGAAATCCTCCATCCACGTCGCCGGTCGCGTTCTTCTTAGAGTGCGGCAGCAGCCTCGCGACAAATTGGCTTGGGCAGCGGAAGGGCTTTTTCGTTGACAGGTCCATTTGATTTGTACAATCGTCCAAATGGAGGCGGCGCGATCGAGAAGTTCAGGTTACCCCTACGTAACCGGAACGCCGCTCCTCGCTCTCGGCAATCGGAACGCTCGGCTTGCGCCGAAGGGTCGCCAAACGTCCGATTGACAATGAGGGCGCGAAAGACGCCATGTGGCGCGCGCTATCGCGCGTGCGTGAGCTAAACTGAGGCAAGGACCGGGCACTCGGTCCGGCGTACAAGAGGTCAGGAATGAAGGGGAGGGACATTTGATGTTCGAACGCAGAATGTTTTCGCGCACTGCAGCGGTGGCCGCTATCGCAGGCCTTGCGGCGCTCGCGCCGGCCAAGGCCGAGGACACCGTCAAGGTCGGCCTGATCCTGCCGATGACCGGCGGCCAGGCCTCGACCGGCAAGCAGATCGAAAACGCGATCAAGCTCTACATGCAGCAGAAGGGCGACACCGTCGCCGGCAAGAAGGTCGAGATCATCGTCAAGGACGATGCGGCGATTCCGGACAAGACCAAGACCGCCGCGCAGGAGCTGATCGTCAACGACAAGGTCAACTTCATCGCCGGCTTTGGCGTGACGCCGGCAGCGCTCGCCGCCGCGCCGCTGGCGACGCAGGCCAAGATTCCCGAGGTCGTGATGGCGGCCGGTACCTCCATCATCACCGAGCGCTCGCCCTATATCGTGCGCACCAGCTTCACGCTGGCACAGTCCTCGACCATCATCGGCGACTGGGCGGTGAAGAACGGCATCAAGAAGGTGGCGACGCTGACCTCGGACTACGCGCCGGGCAATGACGCGCTGAACTTCTTCAAGCAGCATTTCACCGCGGGCGGCGGCGAGGTGGTCGAAGAGGTTAAGGTGCCCCTGCAAAATCCCGACTTCGCGCCGTTCCTGCAGCGCATGAAGGACGCCAAGCCCGACGCGATCTTCGTGTTCGTGCCGGCCGGCCAGGGCGGCAACTTCATGAAGCAATATGCCGAGCGCGGCCTCGACAAGGCCGGCATCAAGGTGATCGGGCCGGGCGACGTCACCGACGACGACCTGCTCAACAACATGGGCGACGCCGTGCTCGGCACGGTCACGGCGCATCTTTACTCCGCGGCGCACCCCTCGCAGATGAACAAGGACTTCGTCGCGGCCTACAAGAAGGCGTTCGGCAATCGTCCGGGCTTCATGGCGGTGAGCGGCTATGACGGCATCCACCTCATCTACGAGGCGCTGAAGAAGACCAATGGCGACACCAACGGCGACAAGCTGATTGAGGCGATGAAGGGCCAGAAGTGGGAAAGCCCGCGCGGCCCGATCTCGATCGATCCCGAGACCCGCGACATCGTGCAGAACATCTACATCCGCAAGGTCGAGAAGGTCGACGGCGAGCTCTACAACGTCGAGTTCGCGACCTTCGAGGCCGTCAAGGATCTCGGCAAGACGAAGAAGTGACGCGCGAAAGCGCGCCATCCCGGGGCGCTCTCCGTGTGCTCGGCTTACCTCTCCCGCTTGCGGGAGAGGTCGGCGCGAAGCGCCGGGTGAGGGTTCTCTCCTCTGGGGCAGTCTTCGTTGTTGAGGCACCCTCTCCCCAACCCTCCCCCGCAAGCGGGGGAGGGAGCGCAGCACGGCCCTCGGCCACACTTGAGATGACCTTCGACGCTCGATGACCGCAATTCTCACCAACCTGTTCGATGGCGTTGCCTACGGCATGCTGCTGTTCGTGCTGGCTTGCGGGCTCGCAGTCACGCTGGGCCTGATGAACTTCGTCAATCTCGCCCATGGCGCCTTCGCCATGGCCGGCGGCTATGTCTGCATGCTGCTGGTGAACCAGCACGGCTGGCCGTTCTTCGCCGCGCTGCCGCTTGCCTTCGTCTCGTCCGCGGTGATCGGCATCGTGCTCGAGCGCACGCTGTACCGTCACCTCTACACGCGCAGCCATCTCGACCAGGTGCTCTTCACCATCGGCCTGACGTTCATGTCGGTCGCAGCCGTCGACTACATCCAGGGTTCCTCGCGCGTCTTCATCAACCTGCCGGCCGCGCTGCAGGGCCAGTTCGACGTGCTCGGCGTCGGCATCGGCCGCTACCGCCTGATGATCATCGTGATCTGTGGCCTGCTCACCATCGGCCTGCAGATGGTGCTGGCCAAGACCCGCTTCGGCAGCCGCCTGCGCGCCGCGGTTGACGATCCCCGCGCGGCCAGCGGCCTTGGCATCAACGTGCCGCAGGTGTTCGCCTTCACCTTCGCGTTTGGATGCGGCCTTGCGGGCCTTGGCGGCGCGCTCAGCGCCGAGATCCTCGGGCTCGACCCGTATTTCCCGCTGAAGTTCATGATCTACTTCCTGATCGTAGTCACCGTCGGCGGCTCGTCTTCGATCACCGGCCCATTCCTGGCCTCGCTCCTGCTTGGCATCGGCGACGTCGCCGGCAAATACTATGTGCCGAAGATGGGGCCGTTCGTGATCTACACCATGATGATCGTGATCCTGATCTGGCGCCCGAACGGTCTGTTCGGCCGCACCGCCGCGCGTTGAGTTCGCCGATGACCGCTTCCTCCGACGTCGGGTACCACGCCCAGCGCCAGGCGCGCTGGCACTACGGCGAAGTCGCCTTCTGGCTCATCGTGCTGGTCAGCGGCTTCCTGTTCCCCACGCGCTACCTGATCATGACCGACATCCTGCGCCTGGCGCTGTTTGCGATGTCGCTCGATCTGATCCTCGGCTATGCCGGCATCGTCTCGCTCGGCCATGCTGCGTTCTTCGGCGTCGGCGCCTATGCGGCGGGACTGTTGGCGCTTCACGGCATCGTCAAGGAGCCGGTTCTCGCGTTGATCGTCGCCGGTCTTGCCGCGACGGTGCTCGGCTTCGCCACCAGCTTCCTGGTGATCCGCGGCGTTGATCTCACCCGGTTGATGGTCACGCTTGGCATCGCGCTGCTGCTGGAGGCGCTCGCCGAGCGCTTCTCCAACATCACCGGCGGCACCGATGGCCTCCAGGGCATCGAGATGCAGCCGATCTTCGGCGAGATCCCGTTCGACATGTTCGGCAAGGCCGGCTTCTTCTATTCGCTCGCCGTCCTGTTCCTGTTGTTCCTGTTCGCCCGCCGGGTCGTGCATTCCCCGTTCGGCCTCTCGCTGCGCGCGATCAAGAACAATCCGTTGCGCGCCGCCGCGATCGGCATCCCCGTCAACCGCCGCCTGATTGCGATCTACACGTTGGCTGCGTTCTACGCTGGCATCGCCGGTGCGCTGTTCACCCAGACCACCGCAATCGCCTCGCTCGACGTGTTTGCCTTCGAGCGCTCCGCCGATCTCATGCTGGTGCTGGTCATCGGCGGCACCGGCTATCTCTATGGCGGCCTGATCGGGGCGGTGATCTTCCGCATGCTCCAGGAAGTGTTCTCCACCATCACCCCGCAATACTGGCAGTTCTGGATCGGACTCGTGCTGGTCGTGATCGTGCTGGTCGGCCGCCAGCGCCTGCATCGCTGGGTGCTGTATGTGCCGAACCTCGTCATCAAGCAGGTGGCCGGGCGCAAGGCCGTCGTCGCCGTGCCGGAGAGCGACGCATGACCATCGCGCTCGAGACCCAGAACCTCGAAAAGACCTTCGGCGGTCTGCGCGTCACGCGAGACCTGTCGCTCAGGGTCGAGCAGGGCGCCCGCCATGCGCTGATCGGGCCGAACGGGGCCGGCAAGACCACGGTGATCAACCAGCTCACCGGCGTGCTGAAGCCGAACTCGGGCCGCATCCTGCTCGAAGGCCAGGACATCACGGACCTGCCCGTGCACAAGCGCGTGCTGCGCGGCCTGTCGCGCACCTTCCAGATCAACCAGCTCTATCCCGACCTGACGCCGCTCGAGACCATCGGCCTTGCCGTGTCCGAGCGCCTCGGCCATGGCGGCGACTGGTGGCGGCGGATGGGCACCCGCAACGACGTCAACGACGAGATCGCCGATCTCCTGACGCGCTTCCATCTGCTCGACGTCATGAACGAAGCGACCGTCACGCTGCCTTACGGCAAGCAGCGCCTGCTTGAGATCGCGGTTGCGATCGCCGCCAAGCCGCGCGTGCTGTTGCTCGACGAGCCCGCCGCCGGCGTGCCCGAGAGCGAGCGCCACGACATTCTTGCGGTCGTAGGTAGCCTGCCGCGCGAGGTCACGGTGCTGTTGATCGAGCATGACATGGACCTCGTCTTCTCCTTTGCCGACCGCATCTCGGTGCTGGTTTCCGGCGCACTGCTGACCGAAGGCCCGCCTGAGCAGGTCGCGCGCGATCCGCAAGTGAAGGCGGTCTATCTCGGTGAGGAGGCGGTCAATGTCTGACCTGCTCGCAATTGACTCGCTTCGGGCCGGTTATGGCGAGGCGGTGGTGCTGCCGAACATGTCGCTGCGGCTCGCCGAGGGGCAGGTGATGGCGCTTCTGGGACGCAACGGCACCGGCAAGACCACGCTGATCAACTCCATCGTCGGCGTCACCCGCCGCTTCTCCGGCACCGTCGGGCTTGCCGGCACCGACGTCACGGCCTTGCGGCCCGATCAGCGGGCGCGCGCCGGCATCGGCTGGGTGCCGCAGGAGCGCAACATCTTCCGCTCGCTCACGGTCGAGGAGAACATGACCGCGGTGGCCCAGCCCGGCCCATGGACGGTCGAGAAGGTCTACGAGATGTTCCCGCGGCTGAAGGAGCGGCGCAGCAACTTTGGCAACCAGCTCTCCGGCGGCGAGCAGCAGATGCTGGCCATCGGCCGCGCGTTGACCCTCAACCCGAAAGTCCTGCTGCTGGACGAGCCGACCGAGGGCCTGGCCCCCATCATCGTCGAGGAGCTACTCAGGGCGATCGGGACGATCACCCGGGCCGGCGGCATCTGCTCGATCATCGTCGAGCAGAATGCCCAAAAGATTCTGGGGCTCGCCGACCGCGTTGTGATATTGGAGCGCGGAACGATCGTCCACGATGCCCCCAGCGCCGCGCTGAAGGCCGACCCTTCGGTCCTGGAGCGCCACCTCGGGGTCGCAGGGGCGGCGGCCCACTAGAAAATACCCGGGAGTACCAAATGCAGCGAACCAAAGCCCCCTTCCGCGCCGACGAGGTCGGCAGCCTCCTGCGTCCCGCCAAGATCAAGGACGCCCGAGCCAAGCTCGAGAAGGGCGAGATTTCGGCCGACGATCTGCGCAAGATCGAGGATATGGAGATCGAGAAGGTCGTGCACAAGCAGGCCTCGATCGGCCTGAAGCTCGCGACCGACGGCGAATTCCGCCGCTCCTGGTGGCATTTCGACTTCCTCGCCAAGCTCACCGGCTGCGAACTGTTCCACCCCGACACCGGCATCCAGTTCACGGGCGTGCAGACCCGTCACGACGCGGTGCGCGTGATCGGCAAGCTCGATTTTCCCGATAGCCACCCGATGCTGGACCACTTCCGCTTCCTGAAGAAGGTCGCCGACCAGGCCCACGTCACCGCCAAGATGACGATCCCGTCGCCGGCAGTGCTGCACTTCCGCGGCGGCCGCAAGTCGATCTCCAAGGACGTCTATCCCGATCTCGACGCCTTCTACGAGGACCTCGGCAAGACCTACCGCAAGGCAGTCAAGGCGTTCTACGACGCCGGGTGCCGCTACCTCCAATTCGACGACACGGTCTGGGCCTATCTCTGCTCGCAGGACGAGTTGCAGAAGGCGCGCGAGCGCGGCGACAACCCGGACGGTCTTCAGCAGATCTACGCCCGCATCATCAATTACGCGCTGGCCGAGAAGCCGGCCGACATGGTGGTGACGACGCACGTCTGCCGCGGCAATTTCCGTTCGACCTGGATCTCTTCGGGCGGCTACGAGCCCGTGGCCGAGACCATGCTCGCCGGCACCAATTACGACGGCTACTTCCTGGAATACGACTCCGACCGCGCCGGCGGCTTCGAGCCGCTGCGCTTCCTGCCCAAGGGCAACAAGGTCGTCGTGGTCGGCGTCATCACCTCGAAGTTCGGCGAGCTCGAGAAGAAGGACGACATCAAGCGCCGTCTGGAAGAAGCCGCCAAGTTCGCCCCGCTGGAGCAGCTCGCGCTGTCGCCGCAATGCGGCTTTGCCTCGACCGAAGAGGGCAACATCCTTTCCGAGGAAGAACAGTGGGCCAAGCTCAGCCTCGCGGTGGAGATCGCGAAGGAAGTGTGGGGTAATTGACGCGTAGCGTCATTCCGCCTAGCGCGAACCCGGAATCTCGCGATCCCGGGTCTGGTGCTTGCGCAGCATCCCGGGATGACGAGGCGCATGCGCGTCGTCACTTATCCGCCAAGTAAACCTCGCCCAGCAGCGACGAGTTCGACCACGGCACCTGCTTGTTCTTGGTGCTCGACACCACCTCGGCCCGCACCCGCGTCAGCATCTGCTGCACCTCCAGGCCCGGCGTGCCGATGTGGCGTGACAACGCCGCGGAGAACGGCGAGTTGGCGCCTTCGCCGTCGAGGGCGACCTGGCCCGGCGCGGTGGCGAAGGCGATCAGCGTGCCGGCGCCCAGCGTCGCACCGGCACCCAGACTCGTCGGCGCGGCAAGGCCGGAGGCGCCCTCGATGCCGCGATTGGTGCCGGCGCTCGCCACCTGTTGCGCCATCGGATTGCTGCGGCAAGCGTCGAAGATCAAAATGTTGGTGCGGACCTGGTCGTCGAGGCCGGCCATGATCGTGTCCATATCGATCATCGCCTCCGTCATGTTCGCGCCCGGCTTGAGCTCGACGTCGATGGGAATGAGGTAATTGCGGCCGTCCACCTGCACGCCGTGGCCGGCATAGTAGACCAATGCGACCAGCGCCCGTGCCGCGTCACGCAGGAAGTCGCGCGTCATCTTCTGCATCGCGGCGCGGTCGAGGTCGACGCCCTCCGACACCGTGAAGCCGATGTCGCGCAGGCTCTTGGCGACGGCACGCGCGTCATTGGGCGGGTTGGGCAGCGCCTTCACATGCGCATAGGCGCCGTTGCCGATGATCAGCGCCATGCGCGTGCCGCGAACGGCCGGCGTGGGTGCTGCGCCGGATTGCTGCGAAGCGGGGGCCGCCGGCTGTGTTGCGGGTGAGGGCGCATCGCGCGGGATCGGCGCGGTGGCATCGATCACCAGCGACAGTCGCACCTTTGCGGTGGCCTGGTTGGCCTTGCTGATGGCGTCGGAAGCCACGATCGCCAGCGTCGCGTTGTAGTCCTCGCGCGCGTGGGCGTAGTCGCCTTTCGCCTCATAGGCCAGCGCGCGATGGGTGTAGCCGGAGATCAGGACGCTGTTCGGCGGCGTCATGATGTTGACCGGCGGCTTCTCCTTGGCGAGCCGGATCGCCTCGCTGCCATCGGCGATGGCGCGATCGAGCTCGCCCTTGGCGCGCCAGATCGAGGTGCGGTTGATCAGCGGCTGCGGCAGCGTCGGGTCGAGCCGGATCGCCTGGTTGATGTCGGCGAGCGCGCCGTCGAGCTCGCCGAGCGCCTCCTTGGAGATGCCGCGGTTCTGGAACGAGAACGCCGATTTCGGATCGGCCTTGATGGCGGCATCGTAGTCGGCGATCGCCTTGGCGTAATCGCGCTTGCCGCGCCAGGCGTTACCGCGATTGTGGAAGATGATGCCGCTGGGAGGCCCGAGCTTGAGTGCATCGTCAAAGTCGGCGATCGCGATGTCGTAATCGCCCTTGTCGTAATAGGCCGATCCCCGCAAGTTGTAGACCGCCTGGCTCGGCTTCAGCCGGATCGCTTCGGTGGTGTCCGCAATGACCTTGGCGTAGTCGCCCTTCTTGTTCCAGCCCACCGCACGCCAGAAATAGACGGTCGCGAGCTGTTCGCCGTTGAACACTTTCAGGGCAATGATTTTGGTGCAGGCGTCGACCATCTGGTCCGCCGGCGTGCTCTCGGTGGTGCAGAGCGGGCCAAGCTGGCTGCGCGTCTGCGCCAGCGCGGGTGCTGCCCAAAGCGCGGCGGTGAGCAGGCAGAGTGCGGCGAGCGGGCGACGCATGACGGTGGTCCCATAAGAGAGAGGCGCCTGTTTGTTGCCCGGCGGTGCCCCCGGGTTCACGCTGTCGTCATTGGACGTGGAGTAAAGCACGGAAGGCTATTCCATCAGTGGGCAGAATTTGCTACGAGGCAAAGCCCAACGCTGCTGCCCACCACCTTCCCACCGATGAAAAACGACGAAATCCTGAGCCAGATCACCGACTTCTGCCGTAAGGCGGACATGGCGGAATCGACCTTTGGCCGCCGCGCGGTGAACGATGGGAAGCTCGTGCATCGCCTGCGCGAGGGCAAGCGCATCACCATCGACACGCTGGAGCGGATCCAGGCCTATATCGCGGCATCGACGACCGGCGGCCTGCCGCCGCCGCGTGGCCTCCAGGTGCCGCCGGAAAAGCGCGATCCGCGCGGCAATTTCCGTTTCTTCGAGAACCGGCAGAAATACCTGCTGTTCGTTCATACCTGCAGCGAGAAGCGGGTGATCGCCGAGCGTGTTGCGCTCGAGCTCTCCAGCATCCATCCGCGCCCGCCGGCGCTGCGCATTTTCGATGCGGGCGTCGGCGACGGCACGGTGCTGGCGCGGGTGCTGCGCGCGACGCACCAGCGCTATCCGCACATGCCGTTCTATGTCGCCGGCAAGGAGCTCAGCCTCGAGGATCTGCGCCTGACGCTGGAGAAGGTGCCGGACCGCATTTTCGAGCATCCAGCCTCGGTGTTCGTCTTCACCAACATGTTCTACTCCGAGGCGCCCTGGCTCACGCCGGCATCGCCCGCGGCGGCCGCCGCCACAGTCTGGCACGAGGTCCCGCTGCGCGGCGCTTCATCGGGCGAGTTCGAGCAGCAGATCGCCGAGCTCAGGCCGTTCCTGGAGCAGAACTGGCGCGCGGCCATCAGCCCACGCACGGCCATGCCGCTCTATGAGCGGCCCGTCGTCCTCGTGCTCTATCGCGAGGACCACCGTTTCCTGCTGGATTCGACCATTCCGCGGCCGGGCCAGACCGAGGCCAATTTCGACCTCGTTATTGCATCCCAGCCATACCGGGCCCTGTCTTCGGTCAATTTCCGGGCAAAACGCATCATTGCGCCCCTGGCGCGGGCGCTTCGGCCCGGCGGCAGGCTGATCGGAATCCACTCTCACGGCCAGGATCCGGGCATGGAAATGATCCAGGCAATCTGGCCCGGAGAAAACCCTTTCGCGGTCAGCCGCCATGAGATATTGCGCGCGGTTAAGTATGAGCTCGGATCGTTGGGCCGCGACCTAAATTTTAATGCTTATGCGGACAACCGCTCGATCTTCAGGTATGATATGGAAGCGCTGCCCAACGAGGTAACGGGTACCATCGGAACCTCGACGGCCTTTGCAGCGTGGAACGCGGCGGTGTATGTGGCGCAGATCGAGGACGACCGATTGACAGAAATGACTCAAAACGGCCGCACTCTGGATGCCGCCCGGGACGTGCTGCGCAAGTATAACGGGCTCTGGTTTCTCGACGAATCCTACGTCATCTCGCGACGGCGTGATTGACATAATCCAAGTCTAAACATCGCAAACACCCGCCAGCTTAGCGGCGGCGGAACAAGGGGTTACTGATGCGCGCGTCCTATCTCTTCACCAGCGAGTCCGTGTCCGAAGGCCATCCCGACAAGGTCTGCGACCGGATCTCCGATGAAATCGTCGATCTGTTCTACCGCGAGGGGCCGAAGGCCGGCATCGATCCCTGGCAGATCCGCGCCGCCTGCGAGACCCTCGCAACCACCAACAAGGTCGTGATTGCCGGTGAGACCCGCGGTCCGAAGTCGGTGACAAACGAGCAGATCGAGGGCGTCGTCCGCAACGCGATCAAGGACATCGGCTATGAGCAGGACGGCTTCCACTGGAAGACCTGCGACATCGAGATCCTCTTGCATCCGCAGTCGGCCGACATCGCGCAGGGCGTCGATGCGCTGCAGCCGGGCGAGGTCAAGGAAGAGGGCGCTGGCGACCAGGGCATCATGTTCGGCTACGCCACCAACGAGACGCCGGATCTGATGCCGGCACCGATCTTCTACGCCCACAAGATCCTGCGCCTCATCTCCGAAGCCCGTCACTCCGGCAAGGAGAAGGTGCTGGGTCCGGACTCCAAGAGCCAGGTCACCGTGCAATACGAGAACGGCAAGCCGGTCGGCGTGCGCGAGATCGTGGTGTCGCACCAGCATCTGGTCGAGGACCTCTCGTCCAAGCAGATCCGCGACATCGTCGAGCCCTATGTGCGCGAGGCGCTGCCGGCGGACTGGATCACGCCGAAGACGATCTGGCACATCAACCCGACCGGCAAGTTCTACATCGGCGGTCCCGACGGTGACTCCGGCCTGACCGGCCGCAAGATCATCGTCGACACCTATGGCGGCGCGGCTCCGCATGGCGGCGGCGCGTTCTCCGGCAAGGATCCGACCAAGGTCGACCGCTCGGCGGCTTATGCTGCGCGCTACGTCGCCAAGAACATCGTCGCGGCCGGTCTTGCCGACCGCTGCACGCTGCAGCTCGCCTACGCCATCGGCGTGGCGCGTCCGCTGTCGATCTATATCGACACCCACGGCACCGGCAAGGTGTCGGAGGACCAGCTCGAGAAGGCTGCCGCCAAGGCGATGGACCTCACCCCGCGCGGCATCCGCACCCATCTCGACCTCAACCGCCCGATCTACGCGCGCACCTCGGCCTACGGCCATTTCGGCCGCACGCCCGACAACGAGGGCGGCTTCTCCTGGGAGAAGACGGATCTCGTCGAGCCGCTCAAGCGCGCGCTCTAGTTCTCTTGCGTCATTCCGGGGCGCCGCGACAGCGGCGAACCCGGAATCTCGAACCTCTGGATTCCGGGTTTGCTCGTTTCACGGGCGCCGCGGAATGACGAGCCAAACAGACAGGAACCCCCTATGAACGCGAAGCCCGGCTTCACCGATTACATCGTCAAGGATATTTCGCTCGCCGATTTCGGCCGCAAGGAGCTCTCGCTGGCCGAGACCGAGATGCCCGGCCTGATGGCCACCCGCGAGGAGTTCGGCCCGAAGCAGCCGCTCAAGGGCGCACGCATCGCGGGCTCCCTGCATATGACGATCCAGACCGGCGTGCTGATCGAGACGCTGGCCGCGCTGGGCGCCGACATCCGCTGGGTCTCCTGCAACATCTATTCGACGCAGGACCATGCCGCAGCGGCGATCGCGGCCGCCGGCATTCCCGTCTTCGCCGTCAAGGGCGAGACGCTGAAGGATTACTGGGACTACACCGCAAAGCTGTTCGACTGGCACGGCGGCGGTCACCCGAACATGATCCTCGATGACGGCGGCGACGCCACCATGTACGTCCATCTCGGCTTGCGCGCCGAGAACGGCGACACCGCCTTCCTCGACAAGCCCGGCTCCGAGGAAGAGGAAGTCTTCTTCGCGCTGCTGAAGAAGCAGCTCAAGGAGAAGCCGAAGGGCTACTTCGCCGGGATCGCCAACAGCATCAAGGGCGTGTCCGAAGAGACCACCACGGGCGTGCATCGTCTCTACGACATGCAGAAGGCCGGCACGCTGCTGTGGCCGGCGATCAACGTCAACGACAGCGTCACCAAGTCCAAGTTCGACAACCTCTATGGCTGCCGTGAATCGCTGGTCGACGGCATTCGCCGCGGCACCGACGTGATGATGTCGGGCAAGGTCGCGATGGTCGCGGGCTTCGGCGACGTCGGCAAGGGCTCGGCGGCTTCGCTGCGCCAGGCCGGCTGCCGCGTGATGGTGTCGGAGGTCGATCCGATCTGCGCGCTGCAGGCGGCGATGGAAGGCTACGAGGTCACGACGATGGAAGACGCCGCGCCCCGCGCCGACATCTTCGTCACCGCCACCGGCAACAAGGATATCATCACCATCGAGCACATGCGCGCGATGAAGGATCGCGCCATCGTCTGCAACATCGGCCACTTCGACAACGAGATCCAGATCGCCGGTCTGCGTAACCTGAAGTGGACCAACATCAAACCGCAGGTCGACGAGATCGAGTTCCCCGACAAGCACCGCATCATCCTGCTGTCGGAAGGGCGGCTCGTGAACCTCGGCAACGCGATGGGCCATCCCTCCTTCGTTATGTCGGCGTCCTTCACCAACCAGACGCTGGCGCAGATCGAGCTGTTCGCCAACAACAAGGACGGCAAGTACGAGAAGAAGGTGTACGTGCTGCCGAAGACCCTCGACGAGAAGGTAGCGCGTCTGCACCTCGCCAAGATCGGCGTCAAGCTCACCGAGCTGCGCAAGGACCAGGCCGACTATATCGGCGTCAAGCAGGAAGGCCCGTACAAGTCGGACCACTACCGGTACTGATCGACCGGTTCGATCGACCATCGACGCGAAGCCCCGGAGCGATCCGGGGCTTCGTTGTTGTGTGCCGAGCATGATCGGCAGCTTGGAGGTGGAAGTCCTCTATCCAGCCTGATGACGACGAAGGATTAGCGAAGCGCAAGGGCGTCATCGCGAGTTGGGGTCTGAAGGAAGCGTGGAGCAAAGCCGCGGCCCGATGGACAAAAACCGGATAAGGAGGCCTACCCGGCCGGAGGAGCAAGCAGCTGATTGCGAAGTCCAGGGTCATCAAGGGGCGGGTGGTAAATCCGGCGGGCGTGCGGCGAAGGCGGTCGAACTTACCTCGGGAGATCTCCGTCGTGTCCGGGACACCGGACTGAGCGGGCCGCAAGGTTCGTGATCGCGGCGGAGAAGTCAGCAGACGGCGCAGTAGGCGGAACGAGTTTCGCCGAAGGCCTGAACGCTGGAAAGACGCTGGAGGTGGAAATCTCGAGCTGGCCAAGCGGCAGAAAATCCAGGTCACTGGCCTTCGGAGCGGCGGGAAAGGGTGAAGCCCGGACAGCGCTGCTCGAAGGGCCGAAGCCAGCACGCGGACGTCTACTATCTGAGCCTCTGGCACGGACCCAAAACAAACCGTCCCTGCTTAATCCGGCGAACCGCCGTATAAGAGACCCGTAAGTACGGTGGTGTGGGAGGGAGGAGTCGCGAGACTCCCCCTATCCCAATTCGGCGCATGGAATTCAACTCGCTTTGCAGTTGCGGCACGGTTGATTGGCGATTGACGGCCCGCAGCGGCAGGCGGACAATCCGCCCCGGCGGAGGAAACCATGCAACAAGAACATTTCGACGTCCTCATCGTCGGTGCAGGGCTATCAGGCATTGGCGCGGGCTATCACCTTCAGACCAAATGCCCGGGCAAGAGCTACGTCATCCTGGAAGGGCGAGATTGCATCGGCGGCACCTGGGACCTGTTCCGCTATCCTGGCATCCGTTCCGACAGCGACATGTTCACGCTCGGATATTCTTTCAAACCGTGGACCGATCCGAAGGCGATCGCCGACGGGCCGCAGATCCTGAATTACGTGCGCGAGACCGCCGCCGAGAACGGCATCGAGGAGCACATCCGCTTCCATCATCGCGTCAAGCGCGCGGCGTGGACGACGCCGGATGCGCGCTGGACCATCGAGGCCGAGCGAATCACGGGCGAGGGCGCGACCGAGCTGGTGCGCTTCACCTGCAACTTCCTGTTCATGTGCTCGGGCTATTACAGATATGAAGCGGGCTATACGCCGGAATTCAAGGGCACGGCGGATTTCGCCGGCCGCATCGTGCATCCGCAAAAATGGACCGAGGACATCGATTACGCGGGCAAGCGCGTCGTCGTGATCGGCTCGGGCGCGACTGCGGTGACGCTGGTGCCGGAGCTCGCCAAGAAGGCGGCGCAGGTCACTATGCTGCAGCGTTCGCCGACTTACGTGGTGTCGCGCCCGGCGCAGGATCCTGTCGCCAACAGACTGCTCCGCAATTTGCCGGCGCGGCTCGCTTATCACCTGATCCGCTGGCGTAACGTGATGTGGGGGATGTTCTTCTTCCAGCTCAGCCGGCGCAAGCCGGCGAAGGTGAAGAACCTGATCCTGACGGGGGTGAGGGCCGCGCTCGGTCCCGACTACGACGTCGCGACCCATTTCACACCCCGTTACAATCCCTGGGACCAGCGGCTGTGCCTAGTGCCCGACGGCGACCTCTTCAAGGCGATCCGCGAACTGCGCGCCGCCGTCGTCACCAGCGAGATCGACACTTTTACGCGTAATGGCATTCGCCTCAAGGACGGCAGCGAACTTGCCGCCGACATCATCGTGACTGCAACCGGCCTCGTGCTCCAAGTTGTCGGCGGTCTCGAGGTCAGCGTCGACGGCCGCGTCGTCGATTTCGCCAAAACGCTCACTTACAAGGGGATGATGTATGCCGACGTACCGAACATGGCCTCGGCCTTCGGCTATACCAATGCGTCCTGGACGCTGAAATGCGATCTCACCTGCGAATATGTCTGCCGTCTCATCAACTACATGGACCGGCACAATTTCCGCAAGTGCATGCCACACAACGACGATCCCGAGATCACCGCGCAGCCCTCGCTCGATTTCACCTCGGGTTATGTGCAGCGCTCGGTCGCAAAAATGCCGAAGCAGGGCTCGAAGCGGCCGTGGCGCCTCTATCAGAACTACGCGCTCGACGTCGTCTCCTTACGCTTCGGCCGGATCGACGACGGCGTGATGCAATATTCCTGATCACGCCTTCGCCTACGTCTATGCCTCGCGCGTGGTGAGCGCGAGGCCAAGGTCGATCGCGAGCGCCAGCACCACGGCCCCGCCTCCAAGAGCGAACTGATAATCGCCGCCGGTCTGTGCGTAGATCCAGGAGAAGCCGAAAGCGGCGGCGGCCTGGGATGGCGCAAAGCTGGTCGTGGCGTGGCTCCATGTCGTGCGCTTCTGCTCGGTCGAGTGCGGCACGAGCTCGTGGCTCAGTGGCCTGCGCTCTGGCCGCCGTCGACATGCAGGATCTCGCCCGTGACGAAGGAGGCACCCTCGAGATAGAGCACGGCATCGACGATGTCGGACATCTCGCCCATGTGGCCGACCGGGTGCAGCGCGCCCAGCTGGGCGTGCGTCGCGACCGGATGCATCGGCGATTTGATGATGCCGGGCGACACCGCGTTCACGCGGATGCCGCGCCTGGCGTATTCGATCGCGAGCGACTTGGTCGCGGCGCTCAACCCGCCCTTGCTCAGCGAGGCCAGCACAGAGGGCACGTTAGAGTTTGCCTGATCGACCAGCGTGGTCGTGATCTGGACGATGTGGCCCGAACCCTGCTTCTCCATCTCGGCGATCGCGAGCTGCGTGATGTTGAAGAAGCCCGCAACGTTGGTGCCCATCACCGCCGCGTAGTCCTCGGTCGTGTACTGCGTGAACGGTTTTGCGACGAAGATGCCGGCATTGTTGACGAGCGTGTCGACGCGGCCGAAGCGGGCGACGGCCTGCTGAACTACGCGTTCGGCGGTAGTGCGGTCGGCGATGTCGCCGGCAACGGCGAGGACATCATCGTCGCCCGACGGCTTGACGGAGCGCGCCGTTGCAACGACGCGGTAATTGCGATCGCGAAAACCCTTCACCAGGGCGGCGCCGATGCCCTGCGATGCACCGGTGATGATGGCGACTTTCTGCTCGATACCCATGACGGGGCTCCTGTTGTTGAAAACCTGCGCCAGCAGCGGCTGGCTTGCCCGTTGAAGTACGCCGCGGCGCCCCGGCTGCGAATACACGTTGTCCGGCAGACACTGTTACGCGGCGCGAACGAATGCCGGATCGGAGTCCGGCGGAGGTTGTCGCGGCGGGAACGAACGCCTAGCCTGTCACCGGAATGTGATGGGCGGCAGGAAGGCATGGATCGTCTGGATGCGATGAAGGTGTTCGTCGTTGCGGTCGACCAGGGCAGCTTGGCTGCCGCAGGTCGCAAGCTCGGCCGCTCGCCGGCGGCCGTGAGCCGCGCCATCGCCTTCCTGGAGGAGCGGGTCGGCGCCGAGCTGCTGCACCGGACCACGCGGTCGATCAAGCTGAGCGAGGAGGGCGAGCGCTATCTCGCGGTCTGCCGGCGTGTGCTCACCGAGCTGGAGGAGGCCGACGACATCGCTGCCGGACCGCGCACGGCGCCGCGTGGGCTGCTCACGATCACGGCGCCCGTCGTGTCGGGCGAGATGGTACTGCGGCCGATCCTCGATGCGTTTCTCGACGCGTTTCCGACCGTGTCGGCGAAGCTCCTGCTGTTCGACCGCGGGGTCAACCTGATCGAGGAGGGCATTGATATCGCGCTTCGCATCGGGCCTCTCGCGGATTCATCGATGGTGGCGATGCGGGTCGGCGGCATCAACCGCGTCGTGGTGGCAGCTCCCCGTTATCTGAAGCAGCATCCGCGCATCACCGAGCCCGGCGATCTCGCAAAGCATCAGATCGTGGCGATGGCTCACCTGCCAAATTCCTGGACCTTTGCGCCGCAGGCCGGATCTTCGGCCGCCCGTACGGTCCAGTTCACGCCGCGGCTGGTCGTCAACAGCACCTATGCGGCGGTGGCCTCCGCGGTCGCAGGGCGCGGCGTGGCGCGGATGTATTCGTACCAGGTGGCCGAGCAGATCGCCCGTGGCGAGCTCGAGATCGTGCTGGCCGGGGACGAAGATCCGGAGATGCCGGCGCATCTGATCTGCCCGCAGGGCCGCCTTTCGGTGCCGAAGGTGCGGGCGTTCACCGACTTTGCCGTGCCGCGGTTGAAGAAGCAGTTTGCGCTGCTGACGCAGAGTATCAAGGCGCGCTGAGCCGCTTCGTGCCGCCCGCAATGCGTTGTTTTGCGTATACGGCGGGCTGGCTGAATCAGCGATGGTTCCCAAACGGTTAACGCCGATTTAACGGATGAGTCCTAGGCTGCCTCGGCCGGGGTTACTCGCAAGGCCGAGGTGAGCCTAATGGAAGCCCAGAAGATCGCGGTCGACGCCGTCGTCGCGCTGACCGATTGCGACCGCGACGCCGTCATCGCCTTTATCCGCCGGCTTTATCTCGCCGGTGTCACCGATCCCAAGCGCCTGACGTTCAAGGGCCTTCAGGCGCTGTCGCGGGCTTGATTCGGGCGGTTTCCGCGCTTTCAGCCCTAAGTTCCGCGCGAGCGCTCTCCCCAGCGTGATTGCAACCCACCGGCGAATATCTTGCCGCTTGGGCCGCGTCGGGCTACACGACAACCCGGCTGGGTCACTTGGGATTTGGGGAAATGCTGAGACAGCTTTTTGCGCCGCAACTTGTCGTTTTGTATGTGCTTGCGGCATCGACGATCTACGTTCATTTCCGCGGCAAGCAGCGGCTGCGCTTCGCGCGCCAGCTCGGCGATCACTCGACGTATCTCGCGCCCTACAATGTGCTGATGTATGCGGGCTCCGCCGTGCCGAACAAGCCGGTGATCTCGGTCGATCAGTTTCCGGAGCTGAAGCCGCTCAGCGAGAACTGGGAGACTATCCGCGACGAGGCCGTGCGCCTGTTCGACGAAGGTTTCATCCGCGCGGCGGCGAAGAACAACGACTGGGGCTTCTACTCCTTCTTCAAGAGCGGCTGGAAGCGGTTTTACCTGAAATGGTATGACGACTTCCTGCCGTCGGCGAACACGCTGTGCCCGAAGACGGTGCAGCTGCTCAAATCGATCCCGAGCGTGCACGGTGCGATGTTCGCGATGCTGCCGCCTGGCGGCAAGTTAGGGGCGCACCGCGATCCGTTTGCCGGCTCGCTGCGCTATCATCTCGGTCTCGTCACGCCGAACTCGAACAAGTGCCGTATCCTGGTCGACGGCGTCGAATGTGTCTGGCGCGACGGCGAGGCCTTCATGTTCGACGAGACCTTCATCCACAGCGCGGAGAACGCGACCGACGTCAACCGCATCATCCTGTTCTGCGATGTCGAGCGCCCGATGAAATACGGCTTCATGACCGCGATCAACCGCTGGGTCAGCCATCACATCGTCAAGGCATCGGCGACCCAGAATGTCGATGGCGAGAATGTCGGCGTCCTCAACAAGGTGTTCGGCAAGCTCTACGAGATCCATCTCGGCAGCCGCAAGGTCAAGGAGTGGAACCGCAACGTCTATTACACGCTGAAGTACTCGGTGACGGCGCTGATCCTCGGCCTGATCGTGCTGTCCGCATTGCGGTGATCGGCGCTTGGCAATGAGTCCCTTGCCGACCGCGAACGCGGCCGCGCAGTTCTTCCGCGGATGGCTGGAGACCTTCGCGGGCTATGTCCGCGAGGTCGACTATGCTTCTGCGCGGCCGCTCTTCCACCCCGAAGTGCTGGCCTTCGGCACGCATAACGATGTGATCCCAGGTCTCGACCAATGGGTCACGACGCAATGGAACAACGTCTGGCCGAAGACGACCGACTTCCGCTTCGTGCTGGATCAGGCCTCTGTTCTGGCATCTCCCGACGGCGCGATGGCGACGGTGATCGCGCCTTGGACAAGCACGGGTTACCATCCCGATGGGAGCGCGTTTGACCGTCCTGGGCGGGCGACCATGGTGTTCTCAAGGAATGGCAAGGGCTGGCTGTGCGTGCATTCGCACATGTCGCTCAATCGTGGTGTGCCGCAGGCAAGCCACGCCAACCGGCCGGTGAAGGCCTGGTAGTAGAGCAGTCACCGCCGGCTCTATCGGCCGACTAAAGTTTTAGCCTCTCGTTGCAGTTCGGCTGGAACCCCTGGAACCCCAATGTCGTTTGTCTTGGAACGAACAACCGATGAAAACGCGCAAGCGGGGGCCTGCCCGAGGGAGCATTCCCATGGCAACACTAGGCCTCGACGTCAACCGACTCACTGCATCCGAGCATCAGCGTCAGCTTCGTCGCGCCGTGATCGCCTCCACCATCGGGACTGCGATCGAATGGTATGATTTCTTTCTCTACAGCACCGTTACGGGTTTGGTTTTCGCAAAGCTGTTCTTTCCGCATTCCGATCCCTGGGTCGGCACGTTGGAAGCCTTTGCAATCTACGCGGTCGGCTTCGTCGCGCGCCCGATTGGCGCGGCAATCTTTGGACACTATGGCGACCGCATCGGACGCAAATCCACACTGATCGCGACGCTGCTCTTGATGGGACTGGCAACCGCCGCAGTGGCCGTAGTGCCGACCTATGCGAGCATCGGCATCTGGGGCGCCGCGATCTTGACCGTGCTGCGATTCATTCAGGGCGTCGGCGTCGGTGGCGAGTGGGGCGGCTCGGTGCTGATGTCGATGGAATGGGCCCGCAACGACCACTCCCGAGGATTGATCGCATCGTGGCCGCAGTTCGGCGTACCTTGCGGCTTGTTCCTCGCCAATCTCGCCGTGCTGGCCTTCAGCCAGATGGCGGGCGATCAGTTCCTCGCGTGGGGCTGGCGTATTCCGTTCGCGCTCAGCATCGTCCTGGTCGGCGTCGGCCTCTACATCCGGCTCGGCATTCTCGAAACGCCGGTATTCTCAAAGCTCGTGGCTGAACGTCAGGTCGACCGCACGCCGATGCTGACTGTGATCCGGGAATATCCGAAGGAGATTCTGCTGTCCGCCTTCGCGCGCATGTCGGAGCAGGCCCCGTTCTACATCTTCACTGCCTTCGTGTTCTCCTATGGCATCGGCACGCTGCACGTTTCGCGCGACTTCCTACTGACGGCGGTGCTCTCGGCCTCGGTACTGTCGTTTGTCTCGATCCCATTGTGCGGGCACATCTCCGATCGGATCGGCCGCAAGAACATGTACATGCTCGGAGCTGCCGCGACGGGCATCTTCGGCTTCATCTATTTCGCGATGCTCAATACCGGATCACTGGCCATCATCTTCCTGGCGATCATTCTGTCGCTGATTCCGCACGACATGCAGTATGGGCCGCAAGCGGCCTTGATCGCCGAGAGCTTTACCGGACGCCTGCGCTACAGCGGCTCCTCGCTCGGATACCAGCTCGCATCCGTGATCGCCGGCGGTCCCGCGCCGCTGATCGCCACCTGGCTGTACGGCACGTTCCACTCGGCGACGGCGATTGCGGCCTATATCGCGGCGTGCGCCGTCATCACGCTTGTCGCGACCGCGCTGATGACCGACTACACCGGCAAGGATATCAATGGCGCAGATGCGCATGCTTCGCGGGCCTAAGATCGGGAGGTCGTTCGCAAAAAGCCCCGGACGTCCTGTCCGGGGCTTTGAAGCTCCGGATGTCGTGCAGCTTATTCCGCCTGGCCGATGTTCACCTTCAGCGTGCCGACGCCGTCGACGCCGCATTCGAGCTTATCGCCGGGCTGGAGCTGCGACACACCGGCCGGCGTGCCCGTCATGATGATGTCGCCGGCGGCGAGCTTCACCTGTTGCGAGAGCTGCCAGATGATCTCCGGCACGTTCCAGATCAATTCGGTGAGGTCGCCCTTCTGGGCTTCCTTGCCATTGACGGTGAGCCAGATCTTGCCCTTGGCTGGATGACCGATCTTCGCAGCCGGCTGCACCGCCGAGCAGGGCGCCGAATAGTCGAACGACTTGCCGATCTCCCACGGGCGCTCCTTCTTGCGCGAGGCGATCTGGAGGTCGCGGCGGGTGAGGTCGATGCCGACGGCATAGCCGTAGACGTGATCGAGCGCCTTGTCGGCCGGGATGTTGAGACCGCCGCTCTTCATCGCGACGATCAGCTCGACCTCGTGATGCAGATCCTTGGTCAGCGGCGGATAGGGAATGGTGACGCCATCGGGCACCAGCATGTCGGCGTGCTTGGCGAAGAAGAACGGCGGGGCGCGCTCGTCATTGCCCATCTCGCGGATGTGCTCGAGATAGTTGCGGCCGACGCACCAGATGCGGCGCACCGGATAACGGCCGGCTTCGCCGACAACGGGAAGCGAAGCCTGGGGCGGAAGCGGGATGACGTAGGAGGCGGCGTTCATGGAGCGGTCTCGCTGCTCTTGAGGTTGATGAGGAACTCTATGCAGTTGCGCTGATCGGCGCCAGAGCGCCGGCGTCGTGATGTTGCAGCCGGAAGAACGAGGCATAGCGCCCGCCGCGGCGGAGCAGCTCGTCGTGGCGGCCCTGCTCGACGATCTCGCCGCCCTCGACCACCAGGATGCGGTCGGCATGCATGATGGTGTGCAGGCGGTGCGCGATCACGATGGTGGTGCGGTTCTGGCAGAGGTGCTCGATCGCCTCCTGCACCTGTCGCTCGGATTCGGAATCGAGCGCGGCGGTGGCTTCGTCCAGGAGGATGATCGGCGCGTTCTTGAGTAGCGCGCGCGCCACCGCGATGCGCTGGCGCTGGCCGCCGGAGAGCTGCGTGCCGTGCTCGCCGACCGGCGTGTCGTAGCCGAGCGGGAAGCTCATGATGAAATCATGCGCGCAGGCGGCCTTCGCGGCTTCGATGATCTCGTCTTGGCGCGCGCCCGGCTTGCCGAAGGCGATGTTGCTCCGGATGGTGTCGCGGAACAGATAGACGTCCTGGCCCACATAGGCGGTCTGCGCGCGTAGCGACTTGCGCGAGACCGCGCCGATCGACTGGCCGTCGATCACGATGTCGCCCTGCGTCACCTCGTAGAAGCGCAGCAGCAATGCAAGCACGGTCGACTTGCCGCCGCCGGAGGGGCCGACCAGTGCGGTGACCTTGCCGGGCTCGGCCGTGAAGCTCATGCGGTTGAGGACGGTCTCGCCGTTGCGATAGCAGAAGCTGACGTCGCGCAGCTCGATGCGGGCATCGGTGAGCTTGAGCGCCGGCTTGTCGTCGTCGGAATGCTCGCTGGCCGGGCTGTCGACGACCTCGAGCAGCATGCGGGCGCCGACCAGCTGGCTGTTGAGGTCGATGTTGAGCCGCGCAAGCCGCTTGGCCGGCTCGGTCGCCATCAGGAACGCCGTCATGAAGGAGAAGAATGCGCCGGGCGTGGCGTTGAGCGCGACCACGGCATAGCCGCCGTACATCAGGCAGCCGGCGACGGCGAAGCCGCCCAACATCTCCATCAGCGGATTGGAGCGGTTGGCCACGCGGGCCATCTTGTTGGCGTTGCGCTCGACGATCGCGATGTTCTCGTCGATGCGGCTCTGCATGGTCTCTTCGAGCGTGAACGCCTTGACGGTGCGGATGCCTTGCAGCGATTCCTGCATCGTCTCCATGATATCGGCGGTGCCGGTGAACTGGTTGTAGGCGAGGCCCTTGATGCGCTTGACTAGCTTGCGCAGCACCAGCATCGCCGGCGGCACCGCGACGAGGCCGATGAACGACATCAGCGGATCCTGCCACACCATCACGCCGATCATGGCAAGCAGCATCAAGAGGTCGCGCCCGATGGCGTTGACGAGCATGTTGAGCACGTCGGTGATCGACTTGGCGCCGGCCGTCAGCCGCGCCAGGAATTCGGACGAATGCCGCTCGGAGAAGAAGCCGACGCTCTCGCGCATCAACTTGGCGAACAGCTGGCGCTGGTTGGCGGCAAGAATCGCGTTGCTGATCTTGGTCAGGATCACCATGTGGCCGTAGGTCGCCACGCCCTTGATGAAGAGCAGGATCACCGTGATGCCGGAGAACATCGCGATGCCCGGGACGTTCTTGTCGACATAAGCCTGGTTGATGACCTGGCCGAGCACATAGGTCGCAGCAGCGGTCGCGCCGGCGGCGAGCGCCATCAGCGAAAAGGCAACCAGGTAACGCCGCCAGTAGACGACCCCCTGTTCCATGACCAGGCGGCGGATCAGGACCGCTGCCGCATAGGGATCGTCGGTGATTTTCTTTGGAAACTGGGCCATCCGGTGTCCATTGACGGCGCAGGGAAAGCCTGCCCGCGCGTCAGGGATCGAAGGGCCTCTGTGCCCGCTAAAGCTCCGCTTTTCAAGCCCAATTAAGGACTTGCGTGCGGATGGATTTTAGGCCGAGGCGGCGTGGCGGACTTCGCCATGGCGCTCGCGGAACAGCTTGTCCTCCCAGGCCAGGGCATGGGCGGCGATGGTTTCGAGGTCGTCGTATTGCGGCTTCCAGTCGAGCAGGCCGCGGATGCGGCTGGTATCGGCGACCATGGTCATGATGTCGCCGGGCCGGCGCGGAGCGTATTGCACGGCGAAGCTGCGGCCTGAGACACGGCGCACGGCCTCGATAGTCTCCAGCACCGAATAGCCGCGGCCATAGCCGCAATTCAGCGTGGTCGAGGCGCCGCCGTTGCGCAGATAGGCCAGCGCCGAGCGATGCGCCTGCGAGAGGTCCGTGACGTGGATGAAGTCGCGGATGCAGCTTCCGTCCGGGGTCGGATAGTCTGTGCCGAACACGTCGATCTTGGCGCGCTGGCCGGTCGCGGCTTCCACCGCGATCTTGAGCAGATGCGTGGCGCCGACGGTGGCAAGCCCGATGCGCGCCTGCGGATCGGCGCCGGCGACGTTGAAGTAGCGCAGGGTCACGTACTGCATGCCATAGGCGGAGGCGACGTCGTGCAGCATGATCTCGGTCATCAGCTTCGAGGAGCCGTAAGGCGACAGCGGCCGCGTCGGCGCGTGCTCGGGCACCGGCACCTGATCCGGATTGCCGTAGACGGCGGCGGTCGAGGAGAAGATGAAGCGGCCGATGCCGCGCTTGACCGCGACGTTGAGCAGATTGCGCGCGGTCGTGAAATTGTTGCGGTAGTAGCCGAGCGGATCGCGCATCGAATCCGGCACCACGACTGAGCCGGCGAAATGGATGATGCTCTCGATGTCGTGCTGGGCGATCACGCCTTCGAGCAGGTTCTCGTCGCCGGCATCGCCGATGAACAGCGGCACGCCTTCGGGCAGGTAAGCGGAGAAACCGGTCGACAGATCGTCGATCACGACGACGTCCTCGCCGGCTTCCGCCAGCGCCAGGACCGTGTGACTTCCGATATAGCCGGCACCGCCGGTGACTAGCACAGTCATGATCTCACCCGTCTTCGATCAACGCGGGATGCTAGCGTTTGCGTGGTGAAGAGGGGGTATCGGCGCAGCCGAACTGGTCACTATGCTTAATGTTGCGTATAGGGGCTGTGCGAAACGGAGTGTGACGTGACGAATTCCCCGGGCGACCTCGAACTGATCGTGCCAAATCTGCACAGGCGCTATTCCGGGGTCACCGCGACCAATCGGATGGTGGCGCCGCGGCTGGCGAAGCTGTTTCGCGCGGCCTGGTTCGGCACCGACGCGCCGGAGGGGATCGCGCGTATGAGCGGTGCCGATCTGCTGAAATTGTGGCGGCGCGGGAGGCCAATGATCTGGCACGCGCGTCGCAACAACGAGATGATCGCCGGCGTCGTGCTGCGCGCGCTCGGCTGGCCGTTCAAGCTCGTCTTCACCTCGGCGGCGCAGCGGCATCACACCTGGATCACGCGCTGGCTGATCCGCCGCATGGACGCGATCATCGCGACAAGCGAGATCTCGGCCTCGTTCCTGAAGGTGGACTCCACCGTGATCCCGCACGGCGTCGACACCGACGTCTATGCGCCACCGATCGATCGCGCTGCCGCGTTCGCGGAAGCCGCGCTCCCGGGCCGCTATGCCATCGGTTGCTTCGGCCGCGTCCGCGCGCAGAAGGGCACCGACCTGTTCGTCGATGCGATGTGTCGGCTGTTGCCGCGCTATCCGGATTTCACCGCCGTCATCGTCGGCCAGATCACGTCGGAGCAAACGTCGTTCGCAAACGACCTGAAGAAGCGCATCGAGTCCGCCGGCCTGCAATCGCGCATCGTCATCACCGGCGAATTGCCGATCGAGGACGTGCAGCGCTGGTATCAGCGGCTCACCGTCTACGCCTTCACCTCGCGCAACGAAGGTTTTGGGCTCACGCTGATCGAGGCGATGGCGGCCGGCAGCGCGCTGGTCGCCGCGCGCGCTGGAGCTGCCGAGCTGGTGGTCGAGGATGGCGTGACCGGCGTGCTGATCCCGACCGGTGACGCTGATGCGCTCGCCGCGGCGCTGGAGCCGTTGATGCGCGATGTGGCGGCGGCGACAGCGATGGGCGCGCGCGGGCGGGCACGGGTGCTCGATCAATTCAGCCTCGATGCGGAAGCAAAGCGGATCGGCGAGGTCTATCGGCGGCTGCTGTGAGGCCATCCTTCGCCGGCCGTGACACGAAGTTCGAAAACAACCCCATGCACAGTAGCCGGTGCCTGCAGAATCAATGCCTTGCTGACTGTGATGCGGATTTTACGAAATCTGGTTGACGCGTCGGGCAAAACACCTGTAAGAAGGCAGCATCACAGGAATGCGTAGCGTTTGAACTGCTGCTGCTGCTGCTACTACTGCGCGCCGACCGTTTACCGCCGCTTGATCTGCGCAAGGACCTCGGTCACGAACGCGTCGAGGTCGCCGCCCGGAAAGAGAAAGCCGGGCAGTCCGAGCGCCTTGCCGGCCTCGATGTCGCGAGCCTGATCTCCGATCACGAAGCTGCCCTCGAGCTGCACCGGCCAGTGCTGGATGAGATCGCGCAACATGCCGGGCGCCGGCTTGCGCCAATCGTGCTCCTGGATGTAGCCGGCGACCGTTCCTTGCGGGTGATGCGGACAGAATCGGATGTCATCGATCCGCGCGCCTGCGCCGGCGAGCTCGTCGCGCATCCAGTTGTGTAGCGCGTGCACGTCGTCTTCAGTGAACAGGCCACGCGCGACGCCGGACTGATTGGTGAAGACAAAGACCAGGTAGCCGGCCTCATTGAGACGGCGAATGGCGTTGGCGACGTTCGGCATCCAGCGGATGCGGTCTCGCGTGCCGATATAGCTGTCGTCATGGTTGATGACGCCGTCGCGGTCGAGGAATGCGGCGGGCTTCGCCGCGCGGCCCTCAGGCATTTGCAAGTCCTTGCGTCCTGGCAAGCACGTCTCGTGCGATCTCGACCACCTCCGACGCCGCGATGTCCCGCATGCAGCGGTGGTCGTTCATCTTGCAAATCGTGCGCTGGCAGGGCTGGCAGGACAGCACGCTCTTGTCCTGCACCACGGTTGCGGCAAGGCCATTGAGGGGGGCCCAGAGATAGGGGCTGGTCGGGCCGAAGATGCCCATGGTGGGCGTGCCCAGGGCGGCGGCAATATGCATCAGGCCGGAATCGTTGCTGATGGCGACGCCGGCGGCCGCCATGGCGAGGACGCCGTTGCGCAGATCGTTGCCAGTGAGGTCGCGGACATCAGGCCCGCCCGCCGCGACGATCTCCTGGGCGAGGCCCTTTTCGGCGGGGCCGCCGACCACCCAGACCTCGAGTCCGCGCTCAACCAGCAGCCGCGCGGCTTCCGGATAGTAGGTCCAGCGCTTGGACACGCCAACCGAGCCGGGGGCCAGCGCCACGGCGGCACCGGCGCTCAGCCCATTGGCCTCGCGCCAGCGGGCGATCTCCTCGGCCGGAACCCGCAATTGCGGCACCGGCCATTCCGGGGGCAGGGGCGCGCCGTCGGGCTGGGCCAGGGCGGCATTCTCGTCGATGAAGCGGGGCAGCTTTCTCTCACCCCAGCGCCAGTGGTTGATCAATCCGAACCGGAACTCGCCGACCCAGCCCACCCGTTCGGGGATGCCGGCCAGGGTCGGCGCAATGGCTGCCTTCCAGGTTCGGGGCAGCACCAGGGCCGTGCCGTAGTTTTCCGCCCGCAGCAGCTTTGCCAGGCCGAACTGGCGGCGCAGTGCGAGCCGGCTGCGGGGCAGGTCCCAGACGATGCCCCGGCGCACCCCGGGCATGTAATCCACCAGCGGGGCGCACAGGGTCGTGGTCAGAAGATCGACCGGCCGGTTCGGCCAGCGCTCCCTAAGAACCCGGACCACGGTGTGATTCCGAACGAAATCGCCGATCCACATATAGGGAATGATCAGGATCGGGCGTGTGTCGTCCCGATCTGCATCTCCGCTAAGTTGCGAATCAATGTTCATTCGTTGATGGGGCCGGGATGAGCTTGGTACGGTGGTTCGGTTAGCCGCTCCGGGCCGGCAGGTAAAGCCGGGACAGTGCTGGTCCAAAACCGCTTACACTTTGGCGGATCATGCGCTAGGGCAGGACCGGGCCGTAAAAAATCGGGCAGGTAGGTGGAATGTTGCTGGTGACCGGCGGGGCCGGTTTTATCGGATCGAATGTCGTGGCCGCGCTCAATGACGCCGGGCGCAGCGACGTCGCGGTCTGCGATCTGCTCGGCAATGAGGGCAAGTGGCGGAACCTGGCCAAGCGCCAGCTTGTGGATATCGTCCCGCCGGCCGAGCTGCTCGGCTGGCTGAAGGGCCGCAAGCTCGACGCCATGATTCATCTCGGGGCCATTTCCGCCACCACCGCGAGCGACGGTGATCTCGTCTTCGAGACCAACTTCCGCATGTCGATGCGTCTTCTGGACTGGTGCACGGCCGGCGGCGTGCCGTTCATCTACGCGTCCTCGGCGGCGACTTATGGCGATGGCGAGGCCGGCTTTGACGACGACGACTCGTTGCCGGCACTGAAAAAGCTACGGCCGATGAACCTCTACGGCTGGAGCAAGCACATGTTCGATCTCGCGGTCGCCGGGCGCGTAGCGAACGGCGATCCGCTCCCGCCGCAATGGGCAGGGCTGAAATTCTTCAACGTGTTCGGCCCGAACGAGTACCACAAGGGCTCGATGATGAGCGTGCTGGCGCGCCGCTTCGACGAGGTCAAGGCCGGCCGCGTCGTGCAGCTGTTCAAGTCGCACCGCGAGGGCATCGCCGACGGCGATCAGCGTCGCGATTTCATCTATGTCGACGACGTCGTGCGCGTCGTGATGTGGCTGCTCGCGACGCCATCGGTGTCCGGCCTCTTCAACGTCGGAACCGGCAAGGCGCGCAGCTTCAAGGACCTGATGCTGGCCGCCTATGCCGCGCTCGGCACCGAGCCCAATATCGAATATGTCGACATGCCCGAGAGCATCCGCAACGCTTACCAGTACTTCACCCAGAGCAAGGTCGATCGCCTGCACCGCGCCGGCTATAACGGCGGCTTCACGCCGCTCGAGGATGCGGTGAAAGCCTATGTCGTGAATTATCTCGACCGGCCCGACCGCTTCCGCTGAGATCTCAGGACCCATGGCGACGCCCATTCTCGATTTCGATGCCCTCGCGCAAGCCATCTCAGGCCGCACGGTGCTGTGCATCGGCGACATCATGCTGGACGAGTTCGTCTATGGCGAGGTGTCGCGGATTTCTCCGGAAGCGCCGACGCCCGTCATCGCGGCACAGCGCAGCGAGATCCATATCGGCGGCGCCGGCAACGTCGCGCGCAATGTCGCCTCGCTCGGCGCGCGCTGCGTCTTCGTCGGCCTGGTCGGCGAGGACGATGCGGGCAAGCGGCTCGCTTCCGCGCTCGCGGAGCATGCCGGGATCGAGAGCGTACTGGTGTGCGACTCCTCGCGGCCGACGACGCGAAAAGTCCGCTTCGTCTCCGAGCATTTCTCCACCCATATGCTGCGTGCGGATTGGGAGCAGGCGCTAACTGCCTCGGACGATGTCGAGGCCAGGCTGATCGAAACGATCCTGCCACTGATCGTACGCGCCGACATCGTGCTGCTCTCGGACTACGCCAAGGGCGTGCTGACCGCACGCGTGATCCGCCACACCATCGATGCGGCGCGACAAGCCGGCAAGCCGGTGATCGTCGATCCGAAGAGCCTGAACTGGGCGATCTATCGCGGCGCGACGCTGCTCACGCCCAATCGCAAGGAATTTGCGGAGGCGACGCGAAGCCGAGCCGACACGCCGCAAGACATCGTCGGCGCCAGCGAGGACGTGATGCGGCTCGCCGATTGCGAGGCGATCCTGGTCACGCAAGGCGAGCACGGCATGACGCTGGTGCCGCGCAACGGCGAGGCGGTTCATGTTCCGGCTTTCCCGGTGAAGGTGCGCGACGTCTCCGGGGCCGGCGACACCGTCGCCGCGGCGCTTGCGGTGTCGCTTGCCGCGGGTGCGGATTGGGATACGGCGCTGCGCATGGCCAATGCGGCTGCGGCCGTTGCCGTCGGCAAGCAGGGCACCGCCAGCGTCAGCGCCGCCGAGCTGCGGCGCAAGATCCTGCCGCATGCCTATCTTGCGGCCGAGGAGAAGATCGTGCTCGAGCCAGGCGCGCTCGATGCGCAGCTCGCCGAATGGCGGCGGCAGGGGCAGCGCGTCGGCTTCACCAATGGCTGCTTCGACATCCTGCATCCCGGCCACGTCAAGGTGCTGACCGCGGCGCGCGCGGCCTGCGATCGCCTGATCGTCGGCCTCAACAGCGACGCCTCGGTGCGGCGGCTGAAGGGCGCCGATCGCCCGGTGCAGGACGAACGCGCGCGCGCGGAGGTGCTGGCCGCGCTCGAAGCCGTCGATCTCGTCGTCATCTTCGAGGAAGACACGCCGATCGACCTGATCACCCGCATCAAGCCGAGCGCGCTGGTGAAAGGCGGCGACTACACCCGCGAGCAGGTGGTCGGCCATGAGGTCGTCGAAGCCACGGGCGGAGTGGTCGTGCTGGTCGACATCCTCCAGGGTTTCAGCACGACGGCGCTGGTCCACCGCGCGCGGGGAGGGGCCAAGTGACCGCTCAAACGACCGCCCGGACAACGGCGCCGGCCGGCGAGACGACCGCCCAGATGCTGTCGCGGCGCTTGCGCAGCCCGGCAGCCTGGTGCGAGACGGCCGACCTGTTCGCGATCCTGACCGTGGTCGCGCTGCCCTGGTCGACCTCGCTGACCGCGATCTTCAACGTCGCGTTCCTCATCTGCATGGTGCCGTTCCTCGACGTCAGGGCATTCCTGCAATCGCTGACGCGTCCGATTTGCGCGGCGCCGATCGCGCTGGTGCTGCTCGCGCTGGCGGGCACGCTGTGGTCGGAAGCGGACTGGGGCGCGCGACTCTATGCGCTCAGTCCGACCGCCAAGCTGCTCGTGCTGCCGGCGCTGCTCTATCATTTCGAGCGCTCGCCGCGCGGACACCGGATCTTCATCGCCTTCCTGGTGTCCTGTGCGCTCTTGTCGGTGATGTCCTGGCTGGTCGCCTTCTATCCCGACCTGACGCTCAAGCCCGACCACTCCGAACGCGGCATCTTCGTCAAGAACTACATCAACCAGAGCCAGGAATTCGCGCTGTGCGCGGTCGGGCTGGCTTATCCGACCGTGATGCTGCTGCGCCAGAAGCGCTATTGGTTCGCAGGCTTGCTGACTGCGCTCGCGCTGAGCTTCTTCGTCAACATGGCTTTCGTGGTGGTGTCGCGCACCGCGCTCGTCACCATTCCGATCATGTTCGGCGTGTTCGCGCTGCTGCACCTGCGATGGCGCAGCATCGCGATCATCGTTGCGGCGCTGCTCGTCGGCGCCGTTGTCGCCTGGCAGACCTCGACGCAATTGCGCAAGACCGTCGACACCTTTGCCAGCGACTACGCGCGCTACAAGGAAAAGGGTGAGCCGACTTCGGCGGGCCTGCGGCTCGAATTTTGGCGGAAATCCCTCGGCTTCTTCGCTGAAGCGCCGATCATGGGGCACGGCACCGGTTCGACGCGCCGGCTGTTCGAGCAGGTCGCCACGCCCGGTGGCGGGTACCTGGCGTCCGCCGAGGTGATCGGCAATCCGCATAACCAGACGCTGAACGTCGCGGTGCAATGGGGCGTCATCGGCATCGCCATTCTCTACGCGATCTGGATCCTGCATCTGCGCCTGTTCCGCGGCGACGGGATCGCCAACTGGGTCGGCCTTCTGGTCGTGGTCCAGAACGTCTTCACCTCGCTGTTCAACTCCCATCTGTTCGACTATCACGAGGGCTGGATGTACGTGATCGGCGTCGGCGTCGCCGGCGGCATGGTGATCCGCGCACAACGGGCCGAGGCGAAGCTTGGGGAAGGGGGTTCCTGAACGGCCGCGCGGCTGGCAAGTCCTGCGGAGATGGGTTATCAGCGCGGATCAGGTTGCACCTAGCTGGATTTTCATCGGTCGTCGGATGACGCGTCTTTCGCATCTCACCTTGCGCAATTTCCTGATCGCGCTCCACGACCTGCTGGCGACGACAGCGGCGCTGTTCGCCGCCTTCTATCTGCGCTTCGAGGGCGGCGACTTTTTTTACGATCGCCTGCCGCTGCTGTTCCAGATACTGCCCTATTTTCTCGCCTTCAGCGTGGTCGTGTTCTTCGTTTCCAACCTGACCACGACGAAATGGCGCTTCATTTCCCTGCCTGACGCGCTGAACATCACTCGCGTCGCGACCGTGCTGACGGTCGCCCTGCTTGCGCTCGACTACATCTTCGTCGCGCCCAATGTCCGCGGCGCCTTCTTCCTCGGCAAGGTGACGATCGTCCTTTACTGGTTCCTCGAGATCGCCTTCCTCAGCGCGCCGCGCATGGCCTACCGGTACTTCCGCTATACGCGGGTACGGCGTCACGCGCGCGAGGAGGATGCCGCGCCGACCCTGCTGATCGGCCGTACCGCCGATGCCGAGGTGCTGCTCCGCGGCATCGAGAGCGGGGCGATCAAGCGTATCTGGCCGGTCGGCATCCTGTCGCCGTCGAGATCAGACCTCGGTCAGCTCATCCGCAACGTCCCGGTGCTGGGCGGCATCGATGACATCGAGGACGTCTTCGCCGATTTCGCCAAACGCAACAAGGCGATTGCGCGCGTGGTCATGACGCCGTCGGCGTTCGAGCCCGAGGCGCACCCGGAGTCGATCCTGATGCGGGCGCGCAAGCTGGGTGTGATCGTCAACCGCATGCCTTCGCTGGAGAGCGGCGATACGCCGCGCCTCACCGCGGTCGCGGTCGAGGACCTCCTGCTGCGGCCGAGCGAGAAGATCGACTATGCGCGCCTGGAGGCACTGATCAGGGACAAGGCTGTCATCGTCACCGGCGGCGGCGGCTCGATCGGTTCGGAGATCTGCGAGCGCGTCGTGGCCTTCGGGGCCGCGCGGCTGCTGATCGTGGAGAATTCCGAGCCGGCGCTGTACGCGGTGACGGAGGCGCTCGCCGCGCGCAGCGCTGTGGCCGCGATCGAAGGGCGGATCGCCGATATCCGCGACCGCGAGCGCATCATGCGTCTGATGGCCGAGTTCAATCCTGACATCGTGTTCCACGCCGCAGCGCTCAAGCACGTGCCGATCCTCGAACGCGATTGGAGCGAGGGCGTCAAGACCAATATCTTCGGCTCGATCAACGTGGCGGACGCAGCGCTTGCCGCCGGCGCCGAGGCCATGGTGATGATCTCGACCGACAAGGCGATCGAGCCGGTGTCGATGCTCGGCCTCACCAAGCGCTTTGCCGAGATGTATTGCCAGGCGCTCGATCATGATCTTGCTGCGGCAAGCAGCGGCGCCAAACGGCCGATGCGGCTGATCTCGGTCCGGTTCGGCAATGTGCTGGCCTCGAACGGCTCGGTGGTACCGAAGTTCAAGGCCCAGATCGAAGCCGGCGGCCCGGTGACGGTGACGCATCCCGACATGGTCCGCTACTTCATGACCATCCGTGAGGCCTGCGATCTCGTCATCACGGCGGCGACGCATGCGCTCGGAACGCAGCGCTCGGATGTCTCGGTCTACGTGCTCAACATGGGCCAGCCGGTGAAGATCGTCGATCTCGCCGAACGCATGATCCGTCTCTCGGGGCTACAGCCCGGCTACGACATCGAGATCGTCTTCACGGGAATGCGGCCGGGCGAGCGCCTGCACGAAATTCTGTTCGCGTCCGCAGAGCCGACCCGAGAGATCGGCATCGCGGGCATCATGGCCGCGCAGCCGAACGAGCCGCCGATGCAGATGCTGCGCAAATGGATCGCAGCGCTCGATCAGGCCATCACCCGCGACGACCCGGCGACCATCAAAACCATCTTGAAAGATGCGGTCCCCGAGTTCGGGTCGACTGCGGCCTAACCATGCAGCGTCAAGGCAAGGTCGTCGTTGCAAGCCAGCACTATCCGCCGGATCCGAGCACGACCGCGGCGATCATGGCTGAAATCGCCTGTCGCATCGCAGAGGATCACGAGGTGGTGGTGTTATCGGGCTCGCCCGGTGTTTTGCCGGCTTCGCAAACCGGCCCCGGCAAGCCGCGTGTCGTCGCTATCAAGAACCGGATCGCGGGCAAGGCGGCGCTGGTCCGGCGCGGCGCCTCCGAGCTGCTGTTCACGGCCCGCATCTTCTTCGCGCTGATTCGGAAGTTGAGACCGGGCGACGTCGTTCTCACCGTCACCGCACCCTTCATGCTGCCCTACGCCGTTGCCGCGGCAGCAAGGCTCAAGAGCGCGCGCTCGGCCCTGATCATGCACGACCTCTTTCCGGATGTGCTGGTGATGGCGGGCATGCTCAAGCCCGGCGCGATCGTCACGCGCCTCATGCGCGCCGCCAACAGCCTGATGTTCCGCGCGCTCAATGCGGTCATCACCATCGGCCGCGACGCGGAGCGGCCGCTGCTCAGCTATCCCGGGATGAGGCGGAACAAGATCCGCTTCATCCCGAACTGGGCGACACTGACACCCGCGCTGCGTCCGATCATGCCGGACAATCCGTTCCGTAAGCCGATTTCCGCGCGCTTCATCGTCGGCCTCTCAGGCAATCTGGGCTTCACCCACGATCCCGAGATCGTGTTCGAAGCAGCGCGGCTCCTGAAGGACCGGAAGGACATTCACTTCCTGCTGTCGGGCTGGGGTATCGGCTTCGAGCGGCTGAAGCAGTTGCAGGCTGAGGCGAACCTCGCCAATGTCTCCTTCGTTGGGCGGGTCCAGGATACCGAGCTCGAGGCCTTCCTCGCCGCGGCCGACATCTGGATCATCCCCTACCGGAAGAATGTAGCCGGCGTATCGGTTCCAAGCCGCTTCTATAATCTGCTCGCAGTCGGCCGCCCAGTCGTGTTGGTCTCCGAGCCCGACGCCGAAGCGGCGTTGACGGTGGTTGAGAACGGACTAGGGTGGGTCGTGACGCCGGGCCGTGCCGATGAGCTCGCAAGCGCCGTTCGCGTGGCCTCCAGTTCGGACGCGGCAGCCATGACGCAGCGCGCAGTGACGGTGGCTTCGCGGTTCAATCGCGCCGCCGCGATGGACGCCTATGCGGCCCTCATTAGAGAATTGCTGCTGCGACCCAGCCTCTCGGAGCAACGATGATTGTGCGAAAACCAGTCGTGCTGGTGACCGGCGCGAGCGGCTTCGTCGGCCGCCACGTAGTTCCGATGTTGGCGCGTGAGGGATGGACCGTGCGCCGCGCGGTCCGTAGACCTAGCGGCCTCGACGGAGAGGTTGTCATCCCATCGATCGGGCCCGGAACCGTGTGGGGGCCGGCGCTTGCCGATGTGGACGCCGTCGTTCATCTTGCCGCACGCGTTCATCACAAGCGTGAGGAGCACGCCGCTGACCTCTATAGGATGACGAACAGCGTGGGCACGTTGCAACTGGCGCGCAGTGCGGCGGAGGCTGGTGTACGTCAGTTCATCTTCATCAGCACGGTTCTCGTTCATGGTCGCACCAATGCAGGTCGCGCGCCGTTCAGCGAGGAAGACGTTCTGACGCCCCGTGGCGTCTACGGCGTGTCGAAGGCCGAGGCAGAGGCAGGCCTGCAGGCGTTGGCCTCCGAGACCGACATGAAAATTTCGACGATTAGACCGCCGCTCGTCTACGGTGCCGGGGCGAAAGGCAATTTCGCTTTGCTGACACGTGCGGTCAGCCTGGGCCTGCCACTTCCCTTAGCCGCAATCCGCAATCAGCGCGCGTTTGTCGCGGTACAAAACCTGTCCTCGTTCATTCTTTATCGACTTGCACATCCAGATCCCGTCAGCAACTTCGAGACCTTCCTGGTTGCCGACAAAGAGCAGGTCTCGACTCCGGAGTTCATCTCGCGTCTTGCCAAAGCATCCGGCACGCGTCCGAGGCTCTTCCGCGTGCCGCCAGGCTTGCTAAGCTCGCTTCTCAGCATGACGGGCAGGCAGGAAATCTACGACAGTTTGCTAGGCTCGCTCGAGCTCGACATCTCCAAGGCGATCGCCACCGGCTGGCAGCCGCAGGTGTCATTGGACGAAGGCTTGCGGCTCGCACTGGTGGCTCAACAGCCCTGAGACTGGGTGAATCGCCAAAGGATAAAGCCGACCGCGAACACGGCAGCGATCAGTGCAAGGGGAATGGCCCCTGCCGCCCCGGCGCCGGCAGTACTGAGCGCAAGCAATCCCAGCATGCAATTCAGCGCGAAGACCTCGCCGACGACGCGGCGCACCGTGAGGCCGTTTTCGGTTGCGCGCTGGTAGAAGTGCGAGCGGTGCGCCGACCAGAACTGCTCGCGGCGCGCGATGCGGCGAAACAGTGTGATGGTGGCATCCGCAAGGTAATAGCCTGGCAGCAGCAGCGCTGCGGCGACCTGTCCGTGCCAGGCAAGCTCCAGCAGGCACCAGCCGAGCAGCAGGCCGATCGGAAGGCTGCCGACATCGCCAAGGAAGACCTTTGCCACCGGCTTGTTGAACGGCGCGAAGCCGAGCATGGCGCCGCATAGAGTTGCCGCAATCATTGCGGCCGGCCAGGTCAGTTCACCAAGCCATCCCAGCAGCAGCAGCGCCGCGGTGACCGGCACCACCTCGGCCACCGTCATCAGGTCGAGCCCGTCCATGAAGTTGACGAGGTTCACGAACCAGACGCCGGCGAGCAGGATGAGCCCCCGTTCCAGCGCGAGCGGCAGCGCCGGCACGATGCGCGCGGTCTCGGGCGCGGTGAACACCACTGCGCCGACGCAGGCGGCCTGCAGCGCGAGCCGCACCAGCACCGGCAGCGACTTGATGTCGTCGGCGAACCCGACGATTGCGATCACGACCGTTGCAACGACGAGCGCCGGCGGAATCGCCAGGTTGGCCCAGGCGGCCCATGCCAATGCGACCAGCAGCGTCGCGGCGATGACCGCGATGCCCGCGCCCTGCGGCGTCGGAATGCGATGCGAGGAGCGTGCGTTCGGCCGCGCCAATGCGTAGCGCTGCAGCAGCGGACGGCTCGTCCAGGTGATGACGGCCGATATCAGCGCGGCAATCGCAAGAGCAAGCAGCGCGGGCACGACGGCAACGGCTTCGGCGGCCGGGTTCACTCGGGCACCCCAATCGGCGCCGATCCCTGCGCGGCCTTCTCGGCGCTGAAGATCCAGACGAGGCCGCCGATCGCACCGACGATGAACGAGACCGCGCCGAACAGCAGCGAGACGTTGACGCCTTCGCTGGTGGCGAGGCCGGCGAAGCCGAAGGCGAGGCTCATGGTCGCTTCGCGCACGCCCCAGCCGGCGATCGAGATCGGCATCAAGGTGATCAGCATCACGGGCGGGATGAGCAGGAAGGTCTGGCCGAAGCTGACCGGTGCTGCGATCGATTGCACGACGCACCAGGCGATAACGATGGCGAGCACGTGAATGAACAGGGACAGGATCGCGATGATCGGTCCGCGCCTGGCGTTGAAGATCACGCGGTTGGCGATCACGGCGCAAGCGTGGATGTGATGGGTGGCCCACCAGGTCTTCAGCCAGCGCCATTTCAGCGCGCCGAAGACCAGGAAGCCGAGCCCGCCCGCGAGCGCGGCGAGGTCGAGCAGCAGCAGTGCCGAGCGCCCATGCGGATCGGTGATGAGGCTGTAGCTCCAGGGCAGGCTCGCGACGATGAGGATCGCGAGCGCAATGAGGCCGATCGCGCGGTCGACGAAGATCGAGTAGGTCGCCGCACGCCATCCGGCGCCGGCGCGCGCGACCAGCCACAGCCGGACCGCGTCGCCGCCGATCGCGGACGGCAGGGTCTGGTTGAAGAACGCGCCGATCACATTGTAGCGCATGGCCCGGCCGAGCTCGAGCGGCGCGCCGCATTCGGCGCTGATCTCGCGCCAGCGCAGCACACCGACGAAGATTTGCAGGAACGTGACCGCGATCGCCGCGGCGATCCAGAACAGGCTGCTCGCATTGAAGCGCGACAGAAGTTCGGACAGGTCGACTTTGCGCAGCGCCAGGTAGAGCAGCGCTGCGGAAATCAGGATCTTAGTCGCAGAAAGCAGGATTCGGCGCATCTCGCCCGCATGAACAGGGTTAGCTTACCCGACGCCAGGCGCCGAATTTGGCCGCTTTGGTATGGTTTTGGCGCCGATCTTGCAAGAGCGGTGATTTGGAGCGGCCACGAAGGCAACGGGCTCTTGCGACCCCCTCGCGACCGCGGCTAAAGAGGCGCCGTGAGCTGGGAACGCCGCGGGAACAGGATGACGGATCAGGCGATTTTGGTCACAGGAGCCGCCGGCTTCATCGGATTTCACCTCGCCCGGCAGCTGCTGGGCGAAGGCCGGGCCGTCGTCGGGCTCGACAATCTCAACAGCTATTACGATCCGGGACTGAAACAGGCGCGCCTCGCGCTGTTGCGGAACGAGGCCGGCTTCTCCTTCGTCGAGGCCGATCTTGCCGACCGCGACACCATCGCGGCGCTGTTTGCGCGGCACGGATTTGCGCAGGTGGTGCATCTCGCGGCTCAGGCCGGCGTGCGCTACTCGATCGAGCAGCCGCATGCTTATGCCGATTCCAATCTGGCAGGTTTTCTCAACGTGCTCGAGGGCTGCCGCCGTAACGGCTGTCGTCATCTCGTCTACGCCTCGTCATCCTCCGTTTATGGCGCCAACACTAAACTGCCATTCTCCGTGCAGGACCGGACCGATCATCCCGTGAGCTTTTACGCTGCGACCAAGAAGGCGAACGAGGTGATGGCGCAGTCCTACAGCCACCTCTACCGGCTGCCGGTCACCGCCTTGCGCTTCTTCACCATTTACGGCCCGTGGGGCCGCCCCGATATGGCCATGTTTCTGTTTGCGAACGCCATCATGCAGGGCAAGCCGATCCGGCTCTTTAACCATGGTAAAATGCGTCGCGACTTCACCTATATCGACGACGTCACCCGCGTATTATCCAAGCTGATCGATTTGGTGCCTGCGGCTGACCCGGCCGCCGCAAATGCGCCGTCCAAGGTCTACAATGTCGGAAATCACCACCCGGAGGAGCTGATGCATGTCGTCGCGCTTCTGGAGCGGGAGCTGGGCCGGACGGCGATCAAAGAATTGCTGCCGATGCAGCCGGGAGATGTTTTGGAAACGTTCGCGGATGTCGAGGACCTGATGCGCGACACCGGCTTTGCGCCGTCAACGCCGATCGAGCAGGGGGTCCGAAATTTTGTCGCCTGGTACCGAGACTACCACAAGGTTTGAGATGACGATGGACAAACGCATTATCCCCCTGATCATGTGCGGCGGTGCCGGCACACGGCTGTGGCCCGCCTCGCGCGAGGTGCGGCCAAAACAGTTCCTGCCGCTGTTCGGCACGCGCTCGACCTTCCAGGACACGCTGCTGCGTGTCTCCGATGCCGCGCTGTTCGATCGACCGATCGTCATCACCAACGCCTCCTACCGCTTCATGGTGCTGGAGCAACTCGCCGAGATCGGCATCGAGGCCGACGTAATCCTCGAGCCGATGCGGCGCGACTCCGGTCCCGCGATCGCCGCGGGCGCGGTGTTCGCGCAAGCGCGCGCCAAGGAGGCGATCGTGCTCGCGCTCGCCGCCGATCACGTGGTGCAGGACAATGCCGCTTTCGTCGCCGCCTGCCGCGAGGGCCTTGTCGCCGCGAGCACCGGGCGCATCGTCACCTTCGGCGTCAAGCCGGAGCGGCCGGCGACCGAATACGGCTATATCAGCCCGGGTGAGGTGATCGCCGGCACGGTGCACGCGGTCGCGCGCTTCGTCGAGAAGCCGGACGCGGTGAAGGCGGCCGACTACGTCAATTCGGGCTATCTCTGGAATAGCGGCAACTTCATGTTCCCGGCGAGCGTGCTGCTCGACGAATACCGCAAGGTCGACGCGGCAAGCGTCGAGGCGGTGTCCAGTGCGGTCACCAAGGCCGGCCGCGATCTCGGCTTCGTCACGCTGGAGCCGAAGGCGTTCGGCGCGGCCAAGGCGATCTCGATCGACTATGCGGTGATGGAGAAGACCTCGCGCGCCGCCGTCGTGCGGGTGTCCTGCGGCTGGTCGGACGTCGGCTCCTGGCGCGCGGTGTGGGAGTTGTCGGACAAGGACGCGCAAGGCAATGCTGCGCATGGCACCGTGGTGTTCGAGGATTCCCGCAACTGCAACGTCAGCAGCGATCACGCCCTGGTCGCGCTTGAAGGCGTCGACGATCTCGTCGTGGTCGCCACCGCGGATGCGGTGCTGGTATCGCGCCAACAGGATGCCAATGGCCTGAAGCGGCTTGTGACCAAACTGAAAGAGGTCGCCCCGAAGGTGACCGAGGAGCACCTCAAGGTGCATCGTCCCTGGGGCAGCTATCAGTCCGTCGACAACGGCGCGCGCCATCAGGTCAAGCGCATCGTCGTGAAGCCGGGTGGGCGGCTGTCGCTCCAGAAGCATCACCACCGAGCCGAGCACTGGATCGTGGTCCGCGGCGCGGCCCAGGTCACCGTCAACGAGACGGTGAAGACCGTGCACGAGAACGAGTCGATCTACATTCCGATGGGCGCCGTCCATCGGCTCGAAAATCCCGGCAAGATCATGCTGGAACTGATCGAGGTCCAGACCGGCTCCTATCTCGGGGAAGACGACATCATCCGGATTGAAGACGACTATCAAAGGTCGTAACCAGCAAACTCCGAATCACGCGACCCGGCCCGAAGGCGGTCTCTTCCGGCGGCCTAAGGCCCGGGAAACGTGTAATTTTTTGAATCAAATCGTGTCCGGGTGACTTACCCGGCATTCGCCACAAATGTGACGTCCGTGCTAGAAGCGGCCCGGGGATTTGCGTTGAATCGGGGTTCGATCAGATGAGTTCCAAAGGGTCTCAACCGGCAAAGGCCGGCTTGCGCGTCGGCGTGATTGGCGCCGGTGTGATGGGCAGCAACCATGCGCGCGTGCTGAGCGGTCTTCCCGGCGTCAGCCTGGTCGGCGTGGTCGATCCGTCGCCGACGCACCTGACCCGCACCACCGAGCTTGCGGGCTGCCAGGGTTTCGAGACGCTCGACCAGCTCCTCGCCGCGGGCGTCGATGCCGTCACCATCGCGGCGCCGACCCATCTGCATCACGAGGTCGCGCTCGCCTGCATCGCCAAGAACATCCACGTGCTGGTCGAGAAGCCGATCGCCTCCACGGTGGAAGAGGGCCACGAGATCGTCGCCGCCGCGCAGAAGGCGGGCGTGACGCTGATGATCGGCCATGTCGAGCGCTTCAATCCGGCGGTTGCCGCCGTCAAGCAGGCGATCGCGGGCGAGGACATTCTCTCCATCGCGATCACCCGCGTCGGTCCGTTTCCGCCGCGCATGTCTAATGTCGGCGTCGTCATCGACCTCGCCGTGCACGACATCGACCTGATCCGCTGGTTCACCGAATCCGATATCGTCGAGGTGCAGCCGCAATTGTCGAGTGCGGTCGCCGAGCGCGAGGACATCGCGCTGTTGCAGTTCCGCACCGCCAGCGGCGTGCTCGCCCACATCAACACCAACTGGCTGACGCCGTTCAAGGCGCGCAGCGTCACGGTCGCCACCCGCGGCAAATATGTGATGGGCGATCTGCTCACGCGCCAGGTCACCGAATGCTTCGGCTTCAAGCCTGACGGAAGCTATTCGATGCGGCATCTGCCGGTCGGCCATGACGAGCCGCTCCGGGCCGAACTGATCGCGTTCCTCAAGGCTGTCCGCCACGGCGAGACGCCGGCGGTCACCGGCGACGAGGGCGTTGCCAGCCTCGAGATCGCAACGCGCTGCCTCGAAACGCCATCTCGGCCGGCGGCCTCGTCGGCTGCCCGCAAGGCCCCGCGCCGGGTCGCCGGCTGAAACGCTTTCCATATCGACCGCGCAAGAAGGCGCCAAGAATCAGGTCAAGAACCAGACCATGAACCAGCACCTACGTTCCGAACCCATTCCCTTCATCGACGTCGCCTCGCAGCGCCGGCGGCTCGGCGCCTCGCTCGATGCGGCCGTCAAGCGCGTGATGGACCATTGCCAGTTCGTCAATGGCCCCGAAGTCGCCGAGCTCGAGAAGCAGCTCGCGGCCTATGCGGGCGCCAAGCATGTGATCGGCTGCGCCAGCGGCACCGATGCGATCTTGATGGTGATGATGGCGAAGAATGTCGGGCCCGGCGATGCCGTGCTGTGCCCGTCCTTCACCTTCATCGCGACCGCTTCGCCCGCGGCACGGATGGGCGCGACCCCGGTCTACGTCGACGTCGACGAGACGACCTTCAACATGAGTCCGGAATCGCTGAAGCGCGGCATCGCGAGCGCCCGCAAGGCAGGCCTGAAGCCCGTTGCGGTCATCCCGGTCGACCTGTTCGGCCAGGCCGCCGACCACGACGCCATCGCCGAGATCGCCAGGGCCGAGGGCCTGTTCGTGATCGACGACGCCGCGCAGGGGTTTGGCGCAAGTTACAAGGGCCGCAAGCTCGGCACCTTCGGGCTCGCGACCACGACCAGCTTCTTCCCGGCAAAGCCGCTCGGCTGCTTCGGCGACGGCGGCGCGATCTTCACCGATGACGATGAACTCGCTGCCACGCTGCGCAGCATCCGCGTGCACGGGCAGGGCGTCGATAAATACGACAACGTCCGCCTCGGGATCACCGGCCGGATCGACACCATGCAAGCTGCGGTGCTGATCGAGAAGCTGAAGATCTTCGACGATGAGATCGCCGCCCGCAACAAGGTCGCGGAGCGTTATGCGCGGGGGCTGTCCAACGTGGTCACCGTGCCGCGTCTGGCGCCGGGCAACACCTCGGTCTGGGCGCAGTACACCATCCGCCTGCCTGAGGGTACCGACCGCGACGGGTTTGCCGCCGCGCTCAAGGCCCAGGGCGTGCCGACCGCGATCTATTACGGCAAGTCGATGCACCAGCAGACCGCCTACAAGCAGTATCCGGTCGCCGAGGGCGGCCTGCCTGCTTGCGAAAGCCTGTCGCAGGACGTCATCAGCCTGCCGATGCACGCCTATTTGACCGAAGCCGACCAGGAGCGAATCATCGCCGCCGTGCAAGGCGCGCTCGCGGGCTGATTTCGTCGTTCTTGCTGCGCTGGTCGTCATGCCCGGGGGCTTGTCCCGGGCATCCACGTTCTTTGAGGGTGCGGCAAGGCGTGGATGGCCGGGACAAGCCGGCCATGACGTTGTGGAGACCGTCGGCGCTCCAAGCGCACACTTCCCTCGCGCCTACCACCTAGACCTAATCGTGCCATGCTCTAAAACAGATGCATGCTCGGACGTATCTTCACTGTCGGTGGTTACACGCTGCTCTCGCGGCTGACGGGGTTTGCCCGCGACATCATGCTGGCGGCGATCCTCGGCGCCGGCCCGGTGGCGGACGCCTTTTTCGTGGCGCTGCGGCTGCCCAATCATTTCCGCGCGATCTTCGCCGAAGGCGCCTTCAACGCCGCCTGGGTGCCGGCCTATGCCCATGTCCATGGCGAGCGCGGGGAAGGGGCGGCAAAACTGTTTGCCGACCGCATCTTCACGCTGCTGCTGGCTTCGCAGGTGGTGCTGCTGATCCTGGCCTGGCTGTTCATGCCTCAGGCCATGAGCTTGCTTGCGCCCGGCTTTTCCGAGGATGCCGAGCAGCGCAAGCTTGCGATCGAGCTGACGCGGATCACCTTTCCCTACCTGCTGCTGATCACGCTGGTGACGCTCTATGGCGGCATGCTCAACGTGATGCAGCGCTTTGCCAGCGCCGCCGCTGCGTCGATCTTCCTCAATGTCGCGATGATGATGACGCTGGCGCTGGCCGCCTGGTTTCCGACCGCGGGTCACGCCGCGGCCTGGGGCGTGCTGATCTCGGGCTTCCTCCAATACTTCCTGCTCGCCGGCGATCTCGCCCGCCATGGCGGCCTGCCGCGCTTTGCGCCGGTCAAGCTCGACGAGGATGTGCGCGGATTTTTCAAGGCGCTTGGCCCGGCGACGCTGGGCTCGATGGGCACGCAGGTCGCGATGTTCGCCGACACGATCATCGCGACCTTCCTGCCGGCCGGCGCGCTGTCGGCGCTGTACTATGCCGACCGGCTGTATCAGCTGCCGATCGGGGTCATCGGCATTGCCATCGGCACGGTGCTGCTGCCGGAGATGTCGCGGCGGATCACGGCGAACGACCATGACGGTGCGATGAAGTCGCAGCGCCGCGCCTTCGATTTCACGCTGCTGTTCTCGGTTCCATTCGTCGCCGCCTTCCTCACTGTGCCCCAAGAGATCATGCGCGCGCTGTTCGCCCACGGCGCGTTCTCGAGGGCGGACGCGGCCGCCGCCGGCGCGACGCTCGCGGCCTACGCGATCGCATTGATCCCCGCGGTGCTGATCCGCAGTGCGGTCGCGACCTTCTATGCGCGCAAAGATACGGCAACGCCGGTGCGCGCTTCGCTGACGGGCATCGCCGTGAACGTCGCGCTGAAATTCGCGTTGATGGGCACGCTCGCCCAGATCGGCCTTGCGCTCGCGACCGCCGTCGGGATCTGGACCAATTTGCTGCTGGTGCTCTTATTCGCCGTGCGGCGCGGCTTTCTCGTGCTGGACCGCGCCTGGCTGATGTCGCTCGCCAAATTCCTGCTGATCGGCATCGTCGTCGCCGCTGCCTTCTGGCTGATCGCGCGCTTCAGCGGTGCTTGGCTGGGCTCGATGCACTTCCACGATGAATTAACGCTGGTCCTGTTGGCCCTCGGAGGTACGATCGTTTACGCGCTCGCGATCCTCGCCCTGTTTGGCCGCGGCTGGCTGGTCTCACTGGTGCGCGGCTAAAGCGCCATGAGATTGGGATGAATCGTCATCGCGCTTTAGGATGTTGTTTGCGCATGATCTTTTCGGAAAACCGCTTCGCACTTTTCCGGATCATGCTTTAGGCGCCGGAGCGCGGCGCGCTCGCCTCAAGGATGCAATTGGCCTGCGCACAGCCCTTGATTTTAGGCGGTTGGCGTGGTACTAACGCCTCATGATCAAATCCGTGCGCAAACTGAACTCGATGAACATGACCCGCTTCGGTTGGGCCGTGGGAGGAGTCGCGCGCTAGGAATTCGACGACGACATCTTTCCACCAGGGCCCCGCCGGCATCGGACGGGGCCTTTTCATTGGCCACGCTCTCTGCCGGCACAACAGCAGGAGCGTGCGATGCCAGCTCAACTGACGGACAGTACATGCGAGACGGAAGGCGATGCCGTGAGGCTCGGCCTTGACCTCTCCATTGTCTTGAGCCCGCTCAAGCGATATTGGCGTGCGTTTCAGGACTGGCGCCGGATCCCACGGGTCACCTTGCAGGACCTCAGTGACAGGGAACTAATGGATATTGGCTTGACGCGCAGTGAGATCGACTGCTTCACGCCTGAACGCGCGATCGACGCGTTAAGCGACAGCGCGACGGATCTCTGGGGCCGTCGAGGGATGTAGAGGATTCACCGCCAGACACGGACGCGTGCTCGATAGCAAGCGATCTGCATGGCTGCTTCCCACATGCGGTGGTTCATCCTATTGCCGCAGGATTAAACCTTGCGCGCTGTGGCGACGTATTGGGCCCCCAAGGGCAACCAACCCAGCTTGTTCTCAAACGGCCGCAGCCTCGCGAGGGCGCGAGGAAAAAAGAGGTTGTACTGGATGCGCGATGCGGCCCAGCCGGAGGCTTGCAGCCGCTTCGCAAGATCGCGAGCGTAAATCAGCCTGGCGTTCTCGTCGAACGGACAAGTGTTCACCGCATGCACCGTCAGCGGATTCAGCGGATTATGCTCGAAGATGGCGATCAAGCCGCCCAGCCGCGTGATGCGATGCAGTTCTTGCAACCACCGCAGGTGCTCCTCGTGCGGGATGTGATGAAACACACAGGCTGAAAACACCACGTCGAAGCTGTCGGCCTCGGCTGGAATCCGGTCGTTCTCGATCAGCACGCAGTTGCTGGCTTCGGGGTATCGCTGCCGGCCCAATGCGAGGCTTCGCTCGCTAACATCGGAGGACGTCAGCGCCGTTTCAGGAAAATAGCGCCGAAAATACGGAATCGAATTGCCGATCCCGGAACCAAAATCGCAAATCCGCTTCACTTCGATGCCGGCGCGATTGACGATCTCGCGGAGCGACTTGATCTTGTATTCCGCGAAATATTCCGGGCCCTCGCCGGTAACGGCGATGTTCTCGCGATGCTGGTCGTCATATGCGTCGGCGAAGCGATCGAATTCGGCGTTGTCCATACGGCGATCCAGCTATCGAGCGTTTAATTGGATATCGGTATCCGTCCGCCCGAATCATGCATCAACGGGTCTAAAAATTGATGAACAATTAACCGGACTTGGCCGAAGATCGGAGGCGGGAATTTGGACCGACCCACCCTCGGACAGAGACTGGCGGATAGATGGACCTTCAGGACGAGATGCCCCGACCTGGAAAGATGTTTCTGTCGATCGTTGTGCCCTGCTACAACGAGGAAGAGGGGCTGCGCGAATTCCATCGCCAGATGGTTTCGGCGGCGCGCGCGCTGTGCGGCGCGAAGTTCGAGCTGATCCTGGTCGATGACGGATCGACTGACAGCACCTGGAAGATCATCAACGAACTTCTGGCGGAGGACCGCAACGTCGTCGCGGTCCGGCTCGCACGCAATCATGGCCATCAACTCGCGCTCACGGCCGGACTTTCGACCGTGCGCGGCGATATCGTGCTTGTCATCGATGCTGACCTGCAGGACCCGCCGGAACTCCTGACGCCGATGTACGAGATGATGGTGCGCGAAGGCGCCGACGTCGTCTACGGCATGCGACGCAGCCGCGCCGGCGAAACCCGCTTCAAAAAGAAATCGGCGGAAGCATTCTACCGCCTGCTTGCCAAAGTCACCCGCGTCCATATTCCCGTCGACACCGGCGATTTCCGCCTGATGAGCCGGCGGATCTCCGACCAACTCGTGCAGATGCCGGAGCATGACCGCTTCATCCGCGGCATGGTGGCATGGCTCGGCTACAAGCAGGTCGCGTACGAATACGATCGCCACCCACGATTCGCAGGTGTCACCAAATATCCCCTGGTGAAGATGATCGGCTTTGCTGCCGACGCGCTGATCAGCTTTTCGATGGTGCCGTTGCGGATCGCAACCTATGTCGGCGCGCTGTTGACGACCTTACTGACCTTTGTCGGCATCGTGGCGGTGGTAGGCTGGCTGTTCTCCGGCACGGTGCCCGGCTGGACCAGTTTGACGCTCCTGGTCGTCATGATTTCCTCTGTTCAGCTCCTCGTGCTCGGGCTGATGGGCGAATATATCGGCCGCATCTATATCCAGTCGAAGAACCGTCCACTGTTCTTGATCTCGCAGATCCACCGCCGCGGTCGTCTGCCGCACGGTACGGAAGCGGCAACCGATCTGGAGCGGGCGCCGTTCAGGACATTGCTCGCGCAATCCGGACCGGAGGTGCGCGGCCAACTTCACGACCCGGTACCCTGATGAAGGCGCTGCTCAACCGTCCCGTCCTTGATTAGGTCTACCAGAACATCGGGGCTCGGAGCTCATGAGCCTGGCCTGAGAGGAAGCATCCCCGCGCCGGCGAGAGGAGCGCCCTTGGCAAATTGCTAAACCCATTTGCTTTGCCATTTTTTCCACGGCAATATGGTTCGCAAAACAACCATGAGAACGGGAAAAGACAATGGCGGCTCCCATCAAGTTCGGCGTTGGCCAAAGCGTGCTGCGCAAGGAGGATGACGCGCTCATCCGCGGCAAGGGCCGCTATACCGACGATTACACGCCGCAGGCCGCGCTGCGCTGCCTGGTGCTGCGCTCGCCGCATGCGCATGCCAAATACACCATCGATGTGAGCCGCGCCCGTACGCTGCCGGGCGTCGCGCTGATCCTGACCGCCGATGATGTCAAGGATCTCGGCAATCTGCCGTGCCTGTTCAACCTCGAGACCGATCCGTTCACCGGCCCGCCTTACCCGATCCTCGCTGCGGGCGAGGTGCGCCATGTCGGCGATTCCATCGCCTTCGTGGTCGCCGAGACCATCGACCAGGCCCGCGACGCGATCGAGGCGATCGATGTCAAATGGAGCCCGCTGCCGGCGGTGACCGGCGTCGTCAATGCCGTCAAGAAGGGCGCGCCGCAGGTCTGGCCGGACAAGCCGGGCAACGTGCTGTTCGACGTCTCGATCGGCGACAAGGCCGCAACCGAGGCCGCCTTTGCCAAGGCACATGCAGTCGCCGAAATCTCGATCGTCAATCCGCGCGTGGTCGCGAGCTTCATGGAGACGCGCGCGGCTGTCTGCGAATACGACGCCAAGCGCGACCATCTGACGCTGACGGTCGGCAGCCAGGGCAGCCACCGCCTGCGCGACATCCTGTGCCAGAACGTGCTCAATATCCCCACGGACAAGATGCGGGTGATCTGCCCCGACGTCGGCGGCGGCTTTGGCACAAAACTGTTTCCATACCGCGAATACGCCCTGATGGCGGTCGCGGCGCGCAAGCTGAAGAGGGCGGTGAAGTGGGCGGCCGATCGCTCCGAGCATTTCATGGGCGATGCGCAGGGGCGCGACAACGTCACCACCGCGAAGATGGCGCTCGCCGAGGACGGCAAATTCCTCGCAATGGATTGCGACCTGATGGGTGACATGGGCGCGTATCTGTCGACCTTCGGGCCTTACATCCCGCATGGCGGCGCCGGCATGCTGCCGGGCCTCTACGACATCCAGGCCTTCCACTGCCGGGTGCGCACCATCTTCACCAACAGCGTGCCGGTGGACGCCTATCGCGGCGCGGGCCGGCCCGAGGCGGCTTATGTCATCGAGCGTCTTGTGGACGCGTGCGCGCGAAAGCTCGACATGACGCCGGACGCGATCCGCCGCAAGAATTTCATCCCACCTAAGGCGCTGCCCTACAAGACGGCCACGGGCAAGGTCTATGATTCCGGCGACTTCGCCGCGCATCTCAAGCGCGCCATGGAGATCGCCGACTGGAAGGAATTTCCAAAGCGCGCCAAGGCGGCCAAGAAGGGCGGCCTGATCCGCGGCATCGGGCTCGCCAGCTATGTCGAGATCTGCGGTGTGATGGGTGAGGAGACGGCCAATGTGCGGCTCGATCCCAATGGCGACGTCACCGTCCTGATCGGCACGCAGTCGAGCGGGCAGGGGCACCAGACCGCCTATGCGCAAATCGTCGCTGAACAATTCGGCCTGGCGCCGGAGCGCGTGCACGTCCGTCAAGGCGATACCGACGAGATCGCGACCGGCCTCGGCACCGGGGGCTCGGCATCGATCCCGTCAGGCGGCGTCAGCGTCGAGCGTGCCACGCGCGAGCTCGGCTCGAGGCTCAAGGAGATCGCGGCGCAGGCGCTGGAAGCCAGCGCCGGCGACCTCGAGATCTCGGAAGGCGTGGTGCGCATCGCCGGCACCGACCGCTCGATCTCGTTCGCCGATCTCGCCAAGCGGCCCGGCGTCGATCCGTCGAAGCTGAATGGCAGTGCGACCTTTGCCAGCGCCGACGGCACTTACCCGAATGGCACGCATCTGGCCGAGGTCGAGATCGACCCCGCCACCGGCATCATCAAGATCGTCAACTACGTCATCGTCGACGATTTCGGCAAGACGCTCAATCCGCTGCTGCTTGCGGGGCAGGTGCATGGCGGCGCCATGCAGGGCATCGGCCAGGCCTTGATGGAGCAGGTGGTCTATGGGGCCAGCGACGGCCAGCTCATCACCGCGACCTTCATGGACTACGCGCTGCCGCGCGCGGCGGATGGTCCCGCCTTCGTGTTCGAGACCCACAACGTTCCCTGCAAGACCAATCCGATGGGAGTGAAGGGCGCGGGCGAGGCCGGCGCGATCGGCTCTTGTCCAGCCGTGGTCAACGCCATCATCGATGCGCTCTGGCGCGAATACAAGATCGACCACATCGACATGCCGGCGACGCCCGAGCGGGTGTGGATCGCGATCAGCGAGCACCGCCGCCGCCACAGCCTGTAAGTTCAAGCTGAACCAAATCATCCCAAATGCGACGATTGATCGCCGCGCTTGGGATGGAATGAAATCTGTCAATCGGTGTTGGCCCCATTGTGGGGTCAGCACGATCCTGTCTCAGGAAAGGGATTTTGCGAATGAAGCGAGTGTTGGTTGTTGCGGGCGCGCTGCTGCTCGGGATGGGCGCCGTCGGGGCGCAGCAGGAGTCCATCAAGGAGGTCCAGGCGCTCATGAAGGGCAATGGCAAGAACGCCGGCGCGGTCGCGGCGATGGTCAAGGGCGAGAAGCCCTACGATCAGGCCACGGTCGACGCGGCGCTGGCGCAGTTCGCGGACACCGCCAAGAAGCTGCCGAAGCTGTTTCCGGCCAGCGCCAAGGGCGTGAAGCTCGACGGCGATTACTCGACCTCTCCGAAGGTCTGGGAGGACAAGGCCGGCTTCGAGGCCAGGATCGCAAGCTTCGCCAAAACCGTCGACGAGGCCAAGGGCAAGATCAAGGATTTGGATTCGCTCAAGGCGAATTTCCCCGCGGTCGGCAAGGAATGCGGCGGCTGCCACGAGACGTTCCGCGTCAAGAACAGCTAAGGCGCCTCCGCCTTCGCTCTTCGCGCTCCGCGGACAACCCGCGCCAGCCGGGCTACCAACCATCAACAAAAGGGCAGTTGCGCAAGCAGCCGCCCTTTTTCGCTGCCTCGCATGTCGCGGCTGGACGCAGCCTGACTTTCGTAGGACACTGCAAGCCAAATGCCTCTCGAGGTCCTTAACGTGCCGCGCCACGTCGTCTGCCTGTTCGCCGTTCTGATTGCTGTCCTGTCTGCGCCCGGCGCGAGAGCGGCCGATCTCAAGGTGATGATCTCGGCCGGCTTCTTCAACGTGTACAAGGAGCTCGGCCCCGCGTTCGAGGCGTCGACGGGGCACAAGCTCGTCACCACGCGCGGACCTTCGATCGGCGATTCGCCGGAGGCGATCCCGACGCGGCTCGCGCGCGGCGAGGATGCCGATGTCGTGATCATGGACGGCGTCGGTGTCGATCTCCTGGACAAGCGCGAGCTGACGCGCCCCGGCAGCCGGATTCAGCTCGCGCAGTCGTTCATCGGCATGGTGGTCCGCGCCGGACAGCCCAAGCCCGACATCAGCACGATGGATGCGCTGCGCAAGACATTGCTTGCGGCCAAATCCATCGCCTATTCGGACAGTTCGAGCGGCACCTATCTGTCGACGGTCGGCTTTAGAAAGCTCGGCGTTGCCGACGAGATCGCCGGCAAGAGCCGCAAGGTGCCGGGTCCGCCCTCGGGCGAGCCGGTGGCTGCGGTCGTGGCCCGCGGCGAGGCGGAGATCGGATTCCAGCAGGTCGCCGAACTCATGCATGTTCCGGGCGTCGATCTTGCAGGCACGGTGCCGTCGGAGATCCAACCGCCGACCTATTACGTCGGCGCGTTGCCGAAGAATTCGCAGCATGCCGAGGCCGCAATCGCCCTGCTGAATTTCCTCTCTTCGACGGACGCAGCAGCCGCCATCACGAACGCCGGGTTGAAGCCGCTGTCGGCGCATTGAAGACTGGACCGGCGCGTCCGAGACGTCGTGTTTGCGTGATCCGGAGGCGTACATTGCGTGCGATGAGTGACGGATGGCGTCGGGTTTGACGCGAGCCGTCGGAACCGGCGCGTCCGATTCCGATTGCTTCAGCATCGCGAAAAGCTCAGGCGCGGCGCGCATCTCGATCAGGACCAGCGAGGCAAGCCATGGCAAAACCGTTCCCGTCGAAGACCCACATCGCCAACCATATGCTGCATCCGGAAACGCTGATGCTGACCTATGGCTATGATCCGCAGCTCTCCGAAGGCGCCATCAAGCCTCCGGTGTTCCTGACCTCGACCTTCGTGTTCAAGACCGCCGAGGACGGGCAGGACTTCTTCGATTTCGTCTCGGGCCGGCGCGAGCCGCCGGAGGGGATGGGCGCGGGTCTCGTCTATTCGCGCTTCAATCATCCCAACAGCGAGATCGTCGAGGACAAGCTCGCGGTCTATGAGCGCACCGAGAGCTGCGCCCTGTTCTCATCCGGCATGTCGGCGATCGCAACCACGATCCTCGCTTTCGTCCGGCCGGGCGACGTCATCCTGCACTCCCAGCCGCTCTATGGCGGCACCGAAACGCTGCTGACGAACACGCTGGCGCGCCTGTCGATCGGCGCCGTGGGCTTTGCGGACGGTGTCGACGAGACGGCGGTCAGGCAGGCCTCGGAGGAGGCGATGGGCAAGGGCCGTGTCACGATGATCCTGATCGAGACGCCGGCCAACCCGACCAACGGCCTCGTCGACATCGCGATGATCCGGCGCGTCGCCGAGGCGATCGGAAAAGCGCAAGGGCACACGCCGGTCATCGCCTGCGACAACACGCTGCTCGGGCCGGTGTTTCAGCGGCCGATCGAGCATGGCGCGGATATTTCGCTGTACTCGCTGACCAAGTATGTCGGCGGTCACTCCGACCTGATCGCGGGCGCCGCGCTCGGCAGCAAGGCGACCATGAAGGGCATCAAGGCGCTGCGCGGCGCCATCGGCACCCAGCTCGACCCGCATTCCTGCTGGATGATCAACCGCTCGCTGGAGACGCTCAGTCTGCGCATGGAGAAGGCCGATGCGAATGCTCGGCTCGTCGCGGACTTCTTGCGCGACCATGCCAAGGTGGCGAAGGTGCATTACCTTGGCCATCACGAGGAGGCCTCGCCCGCGGGGCGCGTGTTCGCGCGGCAGTGCCTGGGGGCGGGATCGACCTTCTCGTTCGACATCGTCGGCGGCAAGGACGCAGCGGTGAAATTCCTCAACGCGCTGCAGATCTTCAAGCTCGCGGTGAGCCTCGGCGGAACGGAGTCGCTCGCCAGCCTGCCGGCGACGATGACTCACTCCGGCGTTCCCGCCGACATCCGTCAGAAAATCGGCGTGCTCGATTGCACGATCCGGCTGTCGATCGGGATCGAGAATCCCACCGACCTGATCGCCGATCTCGGACAGGCGCTGAACGCCGCCTGATCTGCGCGCAAAGGCGTTCCGCGTATGTCGCGAGGGAAAACCGCTTCGCAATTTTCCGGATCATGCTCAAAGCGGATTGGACGCGCGGCAAGCCGACATGATCGCTGCGGCCGCCTCGTTGCTCTGCGCCACCGGAGAGCTGCCGCACGAGGCAGACAAGGCAGGAGTGCCGGAATTGCCGGACTGCGACATGCCGCTCGAATCGAAAAGCCGGACGCGCCTGCCGCGCGCCCGGCCTTTGCCGATGAAGGAGACTTGGCCTACGAAGCAAGCTTGGCTTACTTCGTCACCTGTCCGCGGATCTCGCCGCCCGGATTGGCCGCGGTGTGGATGTTGACGTAGAGCTTGCCGGCGAGGAGATCGGCGGCCTGGGCGTCGGTCAGCGTCGCCGAGCCCTCGACCGGGCTCGAGGCTGCATTCGGGATCGGCACCATGACGCCGGCGTTCTTGCCGGCCTCGGCCGGCCCATGGAAATGCGCGGCGGTGGCGGGACCGGACAGGCCGGAATAAGTGAGCTTCCAGGACAGCTTCTTGCTGGCGGCGTCATAGTCGAGATCCGCCGTCCCCGTGCCGCTGCTGGTCGTTGCCGGCACCTCGGACTTGCCGTCGAGCGTTGCTTTCAGCTTTTCGGCGCTGGCCGAGCCTGCAAAAGCCAAAGTGCCGAGCGCGAACACGGCGATCACGATCTTGTTCATGACATTCTCCCTGGTGATCTCGTTGGATTGCCAAACTTTCAACAGCCGCCGTTTCAGTTTATTCCCGTTGGCGCGCGGGACGGACTAAATTCTTCGTGGCTTTAGTCGCGCGGAGAGAGGTCTTAGGCTTGCCGCAACCGCGTGGATGGACCTGATGTTGCAACGAACAATGATCGCGGCGCTGCTCGCAGCAATCGCAGCGGGTGGCGTCTATTGGTGGCTCAGCGCGCCGGTGGTGGCGGCCGTGGGCCCCGCGCCGACCCATGTGGCGAACCTTGCCAATGGCGAGGTGATGTTCAACGCCGGCGGCTGCGCGTCCTGCCATGCCGTTCCCGGCCAGGACGATCGCCTCAAGCTCGGCGGTGGCGTCGCGATCAAGTCGCCGTTCGGAACGTTCTACGCGCCGAACATCTCGCCCGATCCGACCGATGGCATCGGCAAATGGCGAGAGGCCGATTTCGTCAACGCGGTGATGCACGGGGTCTCGCCCAGCGGGCAGCATTACTTTCCGGCGTTTCCCTACACCTCCTATCAGCATGCCAGGCGCGAGGACGTGCTCGATCTCTTCGCCTATCTGAAAACGCTGCCGCCAGTTGCAGGCAGGGTGCGCGACCATGACGTGCGCTTTCCCTTCGACATCCGCCGCAACATCGGCATCTGGAAATTCCTGTTCATGGACGGCAAGCCGTTCGCCGCCGACCCCAGCAAATCGCCGCAGTGGAATCGCGGCGCCTATCTCGTCAACAGCTTTGGCCATTGCGCCGAGTGCCACAGCCTGCGCAACGCGCTCGGCGGCATCATCTCGGGCGAGCGCTTCGCCGGCGGGCCCAATCCGGAAGGCGAGGGCTGGGTGCCCAACATCACGCAGAAACGCCTCGGTGAATGGAGCGCGAAGGATATCGCCTATTTCCTCAAGACCGGCGAACTGCCCGACGGCGACAGCGTCGGCGGCGCCATGACGCGCGTGATCAAGAACACCTCGCAATTGCCCGACGAGGATCTCGCGGCGATGGCGGAGTACATCAAATCGCTGCCGCCGGTGGACGGCCCGACGCCGCCCAAGCGCAAGGCAGCAAGCTAAAGTGGGATGAGTTTTGGTTGTATCGATGCGGGCTCAGGACTGAGCGCCGCGGCCCCTCACCCGGATTGCTCAGGGGCGATTGCGCGCCATAGCAATCCGACCTCGGACGGGGAGAGGTCTACGGACAGCCCGCCGAACCCAATTGCATCCGTGCTCTGGCGCCGCCGTGCTAGCCCGTGCCGAACGCCTTGAAGGTGATGATGGTGAGGGTGTCCTGGATGCCCGGCAGCACCTGCACCTTCTCGTTGATGAAGTGGCCGATATCGGTGTCCTTGTCGACGTAGAACTTCACCAGCAAATCGTAATGGCCGGCGGTGGAATAGATCTCGGAGGCGATCTCGGCTTCGGCAAGCGCGTTGGCGACCGTGTAGGACTGGCCGAGCTTGCATTTGATCTGGACGAAGAAGGGAACCATTGCAGTCACTCCGAAGGCATAGTGTTCCGGCTAATAGGCCAAAAGCGGCCGGGATTAGCAAGCGGGCTTGTCGGCCGCGGGGACATGCCGCCCGCGGCAATCCTTCGAGACGCCCGCCTGCGGCGGGGCCCTCAGGATGAGGTCCTGTTTCGCGGCGAGATATCAGACCCTCATGGTGAAGAGCCCGCCAAAGCGGGCGTCTCGAACCACACAGGCCCCGAGTTCGTTCGGCAGCCTCCGATCGACGGGTCTACGTGATCACGGACGCCGCGGCGAATGCGTCCCTGAGCCGCTGCGCGAGCTCGGCCTTCCGGTAGGGCTTGGTCAGCACGATCGCCTGCGTATGCGCGCGGCCCTGCTCGATCAGGGTCTCCAGCGCGTAGCCGGAGGTGAACAGGACCGGAAGACCTGGGCGAATCCGCCGCGCCTGATCGGCGAGCTCCCAGCCGCTCATGCCGCCGGGCATCACGATGTCCGTGAACAGCAAGTCGATGCCAGGATCGGTGCGCAGCCGCTGCAACGCCTCCTTGCCGTTGACCGCGGCAACGACGCTGTAGCCGAGCGCTTCCACCCGGCGAATGGCGGAGGAGCGGACGAACGGATCGTCCTCCGCGATCAGGATCGTCTCATATCCGCGTGGCGCCGCGTCCTCGCCATCCGCGACATCAGCCTGCGATTGTCCCGCGTCCGCGCGGCAAATAGATCCGAACCGTCGTTCCCAGGCCCACCTCGCTGTAGATCGAGACATGGCCGTCGGATTGTTTGGCGAAGCCGTAGACCATGCTCAGCCCGAGGCCAGAACCCTTGCCGACCTCCTTGGTGGTGAAGAACGGCTCGAAGGCGCGTTCGATGATGTCAGGCGTCATGCCTTCGCCATCATCGGTGACCGCGATCATGGCGTAGCTGCCGGATGCGACTTCGGGATGAAGGGCACGATAGTCATCGTCGATCGCAGCAAGCTCCGTGCTCAGCGTCAGATGTCCTCCCGACGGCATGGCATCCTGCGCGTTGAGCGCAAGGTTCAGCACGGCGGATTCGAGCTGGGCGCGGTCCGCAAAGGCCAGGATCTTGCCGGGCCCGGAGGCGGTCCTGATCTCGATGTCCTCGCGCAAGGTACGCTTGAGCAGCTTGAACATGGACTCGAGCAGGTTGCGGCAATCGATCGTCTGCGGCTGGAGCAGCTGGCGGCGGCTGAACGCGAGCAGCCGCTGCGTCAGCTCGGCGCCGCGTTCGCCCGACAGGCAGATGTCGTCGGCAAATCGCCGCAGGTCGGGCCTTGCCTTGAGCTGCTCGCTCAGATGCTCGGCGTTGCCGATCATGACGGTGAGCAGATTATTGAAGTCGTGCGCGATGCCGCCGGAGAGCTGACCGACCGTCTCCATCTTCTGCGCCTGCTGGAGCTGCTGCTCGGTCAGCTTGCGCGCGGTGAGGTCGTGGACGATGCCGACGAAGATCAACTCGCCATCCTGCCGGGCCTGGCTGACCGACAGGTTCATCGGGAAGGTCGAGCCATCCTTGCGCAGGCCGACGGCCTCGCCGCCGGTCGCAAACTGCCTCGCGCGGCGGTCGGGCGCGGCGTCCGCGCCTGAAATCAGCATGCTGACATTCCGGTTCATCACCTCGCCGGCCTGATAGCCGAACAGGCGCTCGCAGGCCGGGTTGAACAGCAGGATGCGGTCTTGGGAATCGAACAGGATGACACCGTCCACCGCGGTCTCGACGATCGCGGTGAGGCGCACCACGCTCTCGCGCATCGCGCGCTGGGCCTCGCTGACCTGCTTGAGCAGCAGCGTTGCGTCCCGGGTCCTGATCTCCTCCTCCTCGAGCGCGGCCTGGACCTGCCGCAGCTCGAACGGAGAGGGGATCGTCAGGATCTTCGGCAGCAGCGGCCAGAGCGCGCCGGCAGTGAAGATGGAGGCCGCGGCCGTGACCGCCTTGACGAGGCCCTCGATGCCGTAGACCGGGACCCAGAGCGTGTAGATCGCCAGCACGTGCGTCAGGCCGCAGGCCATGATGAAGATCGCGAACGCCCAATAGACCCAGCCGAATTTGAGGTCGCGCCGCTTGGTGACGAGAATGGCAAGGGCAAACGGGATCGAGAAATAGGCCGCCGCGATGATCGCGTCGGAGAGGACATGGAGCCAGATCAGTTCGGGTTCCCACAGCAGGCAGATGCCGTGCGGCGAGAACATCGAGGAGTCGAGGATGCGTTCGAGAAAGGCCCACACGGTTCCACCCCCAAGCTGGCATTCAAGGCCTCGCGGGCCGAGGCGGCCCGCTTCACTGGCGCCGTTGGACGGGTCCCGCCGCCCAACCTCTCACGCATGGACGCACACGCCGAACGCGAGACCATACCAAGGGGACGGCGCGGTTGCATTTTGCAAGCCCGCACGATTGCGGGGCGCCGGGCCGCGCAGGATCGGCTCCACCTGATTCGGGGGGGCCGTCGGCACAGCGAATCACGACTGCCCGCGGCCCGCAACGCTTGCTGGCGTTCTCCGGCCGCGCTAGGACAGGCCATGGCGCTGTCCGTATCAAGAAGATGTCTCCCGCGATGACGACGCCGGTTGCGCTCACCATCGCCGGCTCCGATTCGAGCGGCGGCGCCGGCATCCAGGCGGACCTGAAGACCTTTGCTGCGCTCGGCGTCTACGGCGCCTCCGCCATCACGGCGCTGACGGCGCAGAACACGCGCGGCGTCACCGGCATTCACGCGGTGCCGGCCGATTTCGTCACGGCTCAGATCGACGCGGTGTTCTCCGATCTCGAGGTCGGCGCGGTGAAGATCGGCATGGTCGCCCAGGCGGCCAGCATCGCTGCGATCGCGGCCGCGTTGACGCGGTGGAAGCCCGGCCATATCGTGCTCGATCCCGTGATGGTCGCGACTTCCGGCGACCGCCTGCTGGCGTCCGAAGCCGTGGACGCGCTGCGCACGAAACTGATGCCGCTCGCCTCGCTGATCACGCCCAACCTGCCGGAAGCCGCCGCGCTGCTCGAAGAGCCGGTCGCGGCGAGCAAGGCCGAGATCGAGCGCCAGGGCCGCCGCCTGCTGGCACTCGGCTGCCGCGCGGTGCTGATCAAGGGCGGGCACGGCGAGGGCAGCGAGAGCATCGACTATCTCGTCGATTCCAGGAAAACGGTCGCACTTGCCGCGCCGCGCGTTGTCACACGCAATACCCATGGCACTGGCTGCTCGCTGTCGTCGGCGATTGCGGCCGGGCTTGCCAAGGGCGAGGCTATCGAGCGTGCCGTGCAGAGCGCCAAGGCCTGGATCAGCGCGGCGATCGCCGCCGCCGACCGCTTCAGCGTCGGCCACGGCCACGGGCCGATCCACCATTTCCACAAGATCTATTGACGCCGCCCTCGTGCGGCGCGGCGGCTCCCGGCGTTAATCAATAGCGCCTTTGGGGTTCCGTAGCTTTGCGGGCGATCTCCACCGCTTCATGTCGCCTGATTGTCGCATGCGACTGATATTCGCGGGGAGGGCGAGGCATGGTTTGATTCGTATCTGAGGGCGCCTCAAAGGTTCAGTCGTCATCCCCCTGTCACGGGAAATTGTTACGGGCGGTCGCATGGGAAGTTACGATGTGAGTGACGAGAGCCCGGAGCGGCGCTTTCGCACGTTGTTCATCTCCGACGTTCATCTCGGAGCCCGCGGTTCGCAAGCCGATCTTCTGCTCGACTTCCTGCGCTACCACGATGCCGATACGATCTATCTCGTGGGCGACATCGTCGATGGTTGGGCGCTGAAATCGAGCTGGCACTGGCCGCAATCGCATAACGATCTCGTCCAGAAGCTGCTGCGCAAGGCGCGCAAGGGCGCCAAGATCATCTACGTGCCCGGCAATCACGACGAGTTCCTGCGCAACTATTACGGCACGCATTTCGGCGGCATCGACGTCGTCGAGAACACCGTCCACACCGGCGTGGACGGCAAGCGTTACCTCGTCATCCACGGCGACATCTTCGACCTCGTGGTGCAGAACGCGCGCTGGCTCGCCCATCTCGGCGACAAGGCCTACGACTTCGCGATCCAGATGAATCGCTTCGTCAACTTCTTCCGCCGCATGTTCGGCGTGCCCTATTGGTCGCTGTCGCAATGGGCCAAGCAGAAGGTTAAGAACGCGGTGAACTATATCGGCGCGTTCGAGCAGGCGCTCTCCGCCGAAGCACGGCGCCATGACGCCGACGGCGTGATCTGCGGCCATATCCACTACGCCGTGATCCGCGACGAGGCCGGCATCCGCTATATGAATTGCGGCGACTGGGTCGAGAGCTGCACCGCGCTGGTCGAGCACGACGACGGCCATTTCGAGATCATCACCTGGGCCGACCAGCTGCGGAAGCCGGCGCCCGTTCCGCAGGTGGCAGCCAGAGCTGCGTAACAGAGGCGGCTTGATGCGCATCCTGATCGCGACCGACGCCTGGCACCCGCAAGTCAACGGTGTGGTTCGGACGCTGACCAAGCTCGCAGAGGCCGCCAAAGGGCTTAGCGTCGAAGGTCTTGGCGCCGAAGGTCTTTGCGTCAAAGGTCTTGGCGTCGAGTTTACATTCCTGACGCCGCAATCGTTCCGCACCTTCGCAATGCCGAGCTATCGCGACGTGCGGCTCGCGATGCCGCGGCCGGCGCGGATCGCCAAGCTGATCGAGGAGGCACGCCCCGACAGCATCCATATCGCGACTGAAGGGCCGATCGGCTTGATGGTCCGCCGCTATTGTCGCCAGCGCAAACTGCCGTTCACGACCAGCTTCCACACCCGTTTTCCCGAATATGTCCGCGCCCGCGTGCCGGTGCCGGGCTCGCTGATCTGGCGGGCGCTGCGCCGCTTTCATGCGCCGAGCCGCGCCGTGATGGCGGCCACGCCGGCGCTCGCCTGCGAATTGACCGAGCGCGGTTTCGACAATGTCGTGCTGTGGCCGCGCGGCGTCGACACGCACTTGTTCCATCCCCGCGCCATCGACCTCTGCCTGCCCGCGCCGGTGTTCCTCTCGGTCGGCCGCGTCGCGGTGGAGAAGAATCTCGAAGCCTTCCTGGAGCTCGACCTTCCCGGCACCAAGGTCGTCGTCGGCGACGGCCCGGCGCGCGCCTCGCTGGAAGACGCCTATCCCGATGCGATTTTCCTCGGGGAGAAGCACGGCGAGGCACTGGCGGAGATCTATGCCGCGGCCGACGTGTTCGTGTTTCCGAGCAAGACCGACACGTTCGGTCTTGTCCTGCTGGAGGCGCTCGCAAGCGGCCTTCCGGTTGCGGCCTTTCCGGTGAAGGGCCCGCGCGACGTGATCGGCGATGCGCCGGTCGGCGCGCTCGATCACGACCTGCGCAGCGCCTGTTTTGCAGCGCTCAGCATCTCCCGGCAGGACTGCGTCGAGTTCGCCGCCAACTACACCTGGGAGGCCTCGGCCCGGGTCTTCATCGACAGCATTCAGGCGGTCGGCGCGGTGCTATCAGACCGGAACGGGACGGAGACGGCACGCTTCGTTGCCTGAGAGTGCGGGTCCCTCGCGCGGAGGTGTCTTGCCCGGGGCTCATTGGCCGCGATAAAGTTCCGACATGACCGAACAGCTCCTCCCGATCGGCCCTGCCGACATCGATGCCGCAGCGCGCGTGATCGCGCCCTTCGCCATCCGCACCCCGCTGTTGTCCTTTCCCGTGCTCAACGAGCGCGTCGGTGCCAAGGTGTTCCTGAAGCCGGAGATGCTCCAGCGCACCGGCTCTTTCAAGTTCCGCGGCGCCTTCAACAAGGTGTTCTCGATCCCGCAGGACAAGCGCGCCGGCGGCGTGGTCGCGTTCTCCTCCGGCAACCATGCCCAGGGCGTGGCGGCGGCGGCAAAAATCCTCGACATGCAGGCGACCATCGTGATGCCGGCGGACGCCCCGCTGTCGAAGCGCGAGCGCACCAAGTCCTACGGCGCCGAGGTCGTGCTGTACGACCGCGACAAGGACGACCGCGAGGCCATCTCGCGCGGCATCGCCGAGAAGCGCGGCGCGACCTTGGTCAAACCCTATGACGATCCCTTCGTGATCGCAGGTCAGGGCACCGCCGGCCGCGAGATCGCGGAGGACATGGCGGCGCTCGGCGTTGCCCCCGACATCGTGGTCGCGCCGGCCTCCGGCGGCGGCCTCATCGCAGGCGTCGCAACCGCCGTGAAGGCGCGCTATCCGCAGGCCGAGATCGTGGTGGCCGAGCCCGAGGCCTTCGACGATCACGGCATCTCGCTCACCGCCGGCCATCGCGAGCCGCATCCACCCGCGGGCCGTACCATCTGCGACGCGCTGATGGCGCTGATGCCGGGCGAGATGACCTTCGCGATCAATAGCAAGCTGCTCGCGCGCGGCGTCACTGCGTCGGACAAGGAAGTCGGCGCGGCCGTCGGCTTTGCCTATCGCGAGCTGAAGCTCGTGGTCGAGCCGGGCGGCGCGGTGGGTCTTGCCGCGCTGCTGGCGGGTCGCCTCGATGTCGCCGGCAAGAACGTCGTCATCGTTCTCTCCGGCGGCAATGTCGATGCGGATCTGTTCGCCGAGCTGGTGGCTTGATCCTCTATTCGACGTGATCCACCTCTTCCCGGCGGGAAGCAATCGCATATGAGATGAGTGTTGGGCGCGCTGATGCGTCCACGGCGTCATGGCCGGGCTTGACCAGGCTTGACCCGGCCATCCACGCCTTTCCTGACGGCACGAAGAACGTGGATGCCCGGGACAAGCCCGGTCATGACGACCTCTTCCAAGTCTGCAAGGGCTGCGAGAACCCGTGTTCCCCGACATGAAGAAGCGTTGCCGCTCTGCCCCTTTGTCGTGTGTGCGCTATCCGTGCGATCAGTGCATGAAGCCGCCGCGGCGATTGTTGCCGACATTGCTCATGCTTGGCGCCTGATTCATCGACTGGCGGAAGTTGTTGCCGCCATTGTTGATCATGAGGTTGGTCGTGTTGAATTGCGGACGGTTGCTGTTCTGCTGGTTGTTCTGCGCCTGCACCTTGTTCACCGGATTGTTGTTGAGCTTCACGATCGCGGTGTTGCCGTTGTTGATGTGGATCGGGTTGGTCCGCGTCTTTACGACCGGCTTCGTCTCGATCGTCGAGCCGCCCTTGCCGACATTGACCGGCATGCTCCCGATCTTGCCGGGGTTGGCATTGTTGGTGCCGGCATTAGTGCTGCCATTTTGGTTGTTGGTCGCGGGCAGGGTGACGATCTTGCTGGTACCGCCACTATTGCCGGTCGTGTTGGTCGGCGCAGGCAGGGTGACGATCTTGCCCGGGTTCTGTGACGGCGCGCCGTTCGGCTGGTTGCTGCCGGCGGGCAGGTTGACGATCTGGCCGCCATTGCCGAGCTTGCCGATCACATTGCTGTCGACCGGCTTCTGCACGACCGGCAAATTGCCGTTCGCTTGCGCACCGCCATTGCCCTGCATCAGCGGCATGTACTTGGGCTGGCCCAGATTGCCGACCTTGAATGTCGGGGCAATGTTCTGCGGCGCGAGGAACTTGGTCGCCTGCATCAGCGGGATCTGCTTCGGCTGCGCTGCGAGCTTCAATGCGGACGAGCCATAGGGGCTATTGCCGTAGCTGTCATAGAAACTCTGGTAGCCGAGCGGCGAGTTCGCCAGCACCGCCTTGTGCCAGGCCTGCGAGAGCAGGAGGTTCGAGAGCAGCCAGCGGATGTGGTCGCACAGCGGGTCGTGCGGATACATCTGGATGAACTCCTGATAGTACTCCGGCCGTCCCTCGGACACGACATAGTCATAGGCCTGGCGCGTCGAGCGGCTCGGCAGGTTGGAGGCCATCTGCACCACAGGCGCATTCACCGGCGCGCGGTTGGCGGCAACAGCGGTGTCGCCGAAGAAGGTGAAGTCAGACGTCAGCGAGGAGCTCTCCCAGGGGATCTGAGCGCCACTGGTGGTCTGGTTCACCTGCAGGCGCACGCGCTTGAACAGTTGCTCGATCGGCACGTTGGGCTCGCGGGCGATGTTCAGGAAGGCCTGCGTATAGGGGCTGTGGCCATTGGTCCCGTCGAGCGCTTCGGCGCCCGGCGCGGTCGAATAGCCGACGATCGATCCGTTCGGTGCATCGACGATGGCAAGCCCCCGGCCGGCGTCGTTCACAGAGGGGAAGGGGTTGTTGCGGCAGGCATCGAGGATGACGATGCGCATGCGGCTCGGGATCGACTCCAGCGTCGACATCACGTCGACCAGACGCACCGAATTGTTCATGAGCTCGGTGGGGCTGGAGACCTTGGCATCGACGGGCACGAGATAGTTCTCGCCGGCGAGCTGCACGCCGTGGCCGGCGTAATAGACCATCGCCACCGTGTTCGGGCCGCGCGCGGACACCTTGGCGGAGAAGTCCTGGACCACGCGAAGCATGTCGTTCTGGGTCAGGTCGGTCGCGGCAACCACCTCGAAACCGGCCGAGTTCAGGAACTGCGCCATCGACTGTGCGTCATTGTCGGGGTTTTGCAGCTGCGGCGCGTTCTGGTAGTTCGAATTGCCGATCACCAGCGCGACCCGCTGCTCCGGGCCTTGCAGCGCGGTGGGGGCGGCCTCCACGGGAGCGAGTTGCGCGGAAACAGGGCCGCAGAGGAAGCCGAACAGGCTTCCCACGAGGCTAGCCGTCATCAGGAAAGGCTTTAGGCGGAACATGGCGTGCTCCTCTGGCACTGATCTCGATGCGAGATTGGTTGCGGGGCAGCTTGGCCGCGTTCGAGCCCGGCGACCGTGACCGCCGTCACCATGATAGGCTGCGTGATCTGAATCACGCTTGGAACCTGCTATGGTGAACAATCGCTTGAGGGGAGCGTCTGTCACATGCTGAAATCGATCGATCCAATCCTGACACCTGACCTGCTCTGGCTGCTGGCCTCGATGGGCCATGGCGACGACCTCGTCTTCGTCGATGCCAACCATGCGGCCACCCGCATCGCGCAGAGCACGACGTCGCAGCGCCTGATCCAGCTGCCGGGCATCAGCATGGAGACGGCGATCCGCGCCATCATGTCGGTCTACCCGCTTGACGATTTCGATCCTGATCCGGTGCGTGTGATGGCGCCCGTCGACGATCCCGATCGCGTCCCCGACGTGCAGCGCGCGGTGCTGGCGGAGATCGAGCGCGCGGCCGGCCGCAACGTGACGCCCGGCAAGCTCGCGCGTCAGGATTTTTACCGCGCGGCGGCGGCCGGCTTTGGCGTGGTGCAGGTCGGTGACAGCAGGGGCTATGGCTGCTTCCTGATCAGGAAGGGCGTGATCTAAAGCGCGATGAGATTGGGATGAATCGTCATCGCACTTTAGGTTGTCGTTTGCGCATGATCTTTTCGGAAAACCGCTTCGCACTTTTCCGGATCATGCTTTAGCCGCGACCGACCAGATGAGCCGCCGAGCGCCAGGCGTGCTGCGACAGCGCTTGGAGGTTACGAACCGCCTCGACACGCTGCAGGGCAGCGTCGGCGGTCAGGCTTCCATTGGCAACTGCGCCGAGCGTCTCACGACGGTGCGCCGGCAGCATTTCACCGAGCTGTGCCATGCAACGCTCGAGCTCGGCGATCGCCTCGTCGGGCGGATTCGCGCGCGGACCGGCCATCGCATCGCCGGCACGCGCGGCGGGCACGGGCTGCGGCGCTCCATCGATGCCGGTTGACACTGCCACACCGCGTGCAATTGCGGCTGCGCTTCGCATGATTTCTGCACATAGCTCTCGGGCGCGGATGTCCTCAGGTTCGCCGGCCACCGGGCCAGGATTGTCTCGTCCGTTGGCGAGCTCCGTCAGTCGAGATGCGTGGTCGAGTGCGTGCAGCGTGTTCGTGAGACGACGTTGCTCATCGTCGGTATCAGGAGGTCCGGCCACATCCGACAGGAATATTTGCGCCCGGCTCACGGCATCGGCCGCTTCCCGCGTGGAGACGACGTCCTTCCCAAGGCGTATCGGTCCAGCGCGGCCAGCCAGTTGCGCCTCGACCGAACCGCACACAGTCAGGAGCACACGCGCGATCGCGCGTCGTACCACCTCCACCGCCACGATCGGGGTCTCGAGCGCCGACGGATCGAGGCATCGCGTCAGCGGAGAGCCAGGGTCGGGCAGAATCCGTTCGACCAATCGTGTGAACGGGTTGATCAACGGCAGCAGGACCGCGACGCCGACGATGTTGAACGCTGTATGATATCCGGCCAGCAGCGTGACCCCGTCGATCGTGTCCGAGGCGAGCAGCAGCAAGGGGGTCACGACGGGGAACACTGCGAGCGCGATGAGCGCAGCGATCAGCTTGAACAGGACGTAGGCGATGGCCAGACGTTTTGCAGTAGCGCTTGCGCCGATCGCGGCGAGCGCGGAGCTCGTCGCGGTTCCGATGTTCTGGCCGATGATCAGCGCGCAGGCCTGGTCCAACCCGATCGCGCCCGCGAAATAGCCGGACAAGGTCACCGCGATGGCGGCCGTTGACGATTGCATCAGCGCGGTCATGACCAACCCGATCACCACCAGCGCCAATATGCCGAACAATCCCGACCACCATGACACGCCTGGACTGCCGAGAACCGCGGGCAGGTCCGCCGGGTGCAATCGTTCTGCCAACCCGCCCATGCCCTGTTGCAGGGTCGTCAACCCGAACAGCACAAGTCCAAAGCCGGCGAGCGCGGCGCCAACGCCGGAGACCCGCCCCCTGGCGAGAAGCCTGGTCAGAGCGCCGACGAAGATCATCGGCAGCGCGGCGGCCGTGAGCGAAACGCGGACGCCGATGAGTGCGACCAGCCAGCCGGTTCCCGTGGTGCCGATATTGGCGCCGAAGACGAGGCTCAACCCTTGCTGGAACGTCAGCAGGCCGGCGCTGACGAGGCCGATCGTCGTCATGGTCGTTGCGCTGGAGGACTGCACCAGCAGCGTGACAATCGCCCCCCAGAACGAGCCGAGCAGGGGCGTCGAGGCCGCCTTGGCGAGCACCACGCGCAACGCAGAACCGGCCAGCGTCTTCAGGCCCTCCGTCATCACGGTCATGCCGAGCAGGAAGAGACCTACCCCGCCAAGCGTCGAGATCGCCGTGGACATGCGCGCGCCTTCTGTCAGGGCACCATGACTAGCGACCCCGACAGTACAGCAACAAAGCCCCTATGAGTCGGATCAATTATGGCGCGATAGCCGCGCTCGCCCCGTGTCGCCGGATCGGCGCTCTTGTCGTAAACGGTGTGCCTTGGAGATCGACAGGCGATGCGCAGGGCTCGATCGGCTTTGCGAGGTCGCGACCATTTTGTTGCAGCTCCGCACCCGGATTTGAATGGCCTTCCTGCAAGCGATTCTCTATCGTCGATCCATGTCCCGCCTCATGTGTCTCTTCGTTGCTGCCATCCTGTCGCTGCTGCCCGCCGCTGCACCAGCAGAATCCACCAGGAAACAGCCGAAGCCGGTCTGGCATGGCTACGGCTTCCTGCCCGGCTATCGTCAGCCGCTGAGCAACAGCATTCCGCTGTACAAGCAGAAGGACGCGATGCGGCGGCTCGCGCGGACTGAACGCCGTCATTGGTACATTGACCCGGTGCCGGAGTATTATCGCTGGGACGGCGAGTGGCACTATTTCGGCCGGCCCGGTTTTGGCGGCGGCCGCTACAATGGCGGCAGTTTCGGTCCGTGCTGGACGCGGACGCCGATCGGGGCGGTGTGGAATTGCGGGTGATGACGCGTTGACGGCGACTACGGTGTGGAGAGAGCTCGCATCGAATCCGACTCTCGTGCCCCGGACGCAGCGCAGCGCTCCTTCAGCGGTGCGCTGCTGAGGCGGGGCCCATGTTGCTGAGGGGTGCGTGGCCTCTGGGTCCCGGCTCTGCGCTGCACCGCTGGCGCGTTGCAGCTTGTCCGGGACGTGGGTGCCGGGCTCTCACGAAAAGAACGCGATCTTCTCGGCCTGGGTCATGCGGCGGATCGGGGCGAGGGGATCGTTGGCGGCGGCGCGGGGCTTTTGCAGCATGCCGCTGGCGAGGATGGTGGCGCCGAGCGACGGCTCGGGCAAGGACGCCGACAAGGGCGAGGGCATCGGCAGCGTCGCGGCCGGCGCGGTGCCGAAATTTGCGGCGGCGGCCATGGCGGGTGCCGGCTGCTCCATCACCTCGGCGGCGGCCTCAGCGATCGCGTTGGTGAGGCGCGTCAGCGACTCCATCGCGATCGGCGCGTCTTCGGCGGGGTCCTCCGCGACCGGTGCGGCCGGCGTAGCAACAGTCGGCACCTCGGCCGCAACGGCAACAGGCGCTGCGCCGTCTGCGGCCATCGGCTCCGGAGCAGCCGCTGCGATCTCGACCGGCTCGATGATCTCGTCGAACTCCGGATCGGGCGCGGCCATCTCCAGCGCGATGGCCTCGAGTATGGCTTCGTCCTCGGCATTCGCGGCGGCGTCGAGCGAGAACTCGTCGGTCACCTCCGCAGCAACGGCGGGCTCGGCGACCGGCTCTTCAACAGCGATGTCTACGACCGAAACTTCCTCGGGCGCGATCTCGCTCCCGGCCGCAATCTCCGGCGCGCCGGCAGCATCGATGGCCTGCTCGGCGATCACGGACTGCTCAGGCGTGCCGGCCATCTCCGCTGCAGCTTCGCGCTCGGCAGCCGCCGCAATGTCCGGCTGTGTCTCCGCAAAAGCGACGGGCGCTTCGCTCGCCGTCGCGGCTGGTGCAGGCTCGACAGCCTGGGCCTCTTCGACAGCAGGCGGTGCGTCCTGCGCGGGCGCCGGCGAGGGATCCGCGGCCTGCGGCATCGCGCCGCCCTCGGCCTGCTCGATCCGTTCCCTGAGCAGATCGAATGCGGCCTTGAGCTCGACGCGGGGATCGATGGTGGAAATCTGCCCGCAGGCGGCCTCGATCGAGGCGAGCTGCGAATCAATGAGGTCGCAGATTCGCCCGTCGGCGCCGATCTCGCGCCAACGCCAGGAGATCTCCTTGATGATGCGCACCCCGCGCGGAATCGGGGCAAGGCTGGCCTCGATCGCGGCGGGATCGCATGCCGCGATCGCGATGGTCTCGGCCTCGCGGATGGCGCGGCGGATCTCGACCAGCGCCTCGGGCAACCGGTCCTCGACGACGGGTTGTCGCTGCGCCGCAAGGGTTTCTTCGATTTTCGCGACCGCATCCAGCACCATGCGGGTGTCCGCATTGCGGTTGCGCTTGGCATATTCGCCGAGGAACCAGCGGCCGCGCGCGGTCTCCATGAAGGCTTCGCGGATCGCGTCGTAATCCTGCTCGTTCGGCTCGGCCGCGCGGGCAGACATGGGCGAAAGGGCGAATGCTTCGTTGGCCATGACAATCTCGTCGCGCAAATCACCGCGCGTTACACTAACGATCACCACGATATCGACCGAATCGCAATTGGTTTGATGCAGTCCGAATCACAAATCCCCACGCCAGCCGCCGTGAAGCGGCGATTCGCCGTCAGCCTCGGGCTGTTCTATTCGGCGGTGTTCGCGGTGTCCGGAACGCATCTGCCGTTCTTTCCGGTCTGGCTGAAGGCGATCGGCATCGATGCCGGTTGGATCGGCCTCATCAACGCGCTGCCGGCGATCACGCGCTTCACCACGCTGCCGCAGGTGACCGCCTTTGCCGAAAAGCGGCACGCGATCCGCGCCGGCATGATGCTGTCGGTGCTGGCCACCGCGATCGGCTTTGCGGCGGTCGGCTTGCAGCAGCAGCCGCTGGCGCTGTTCCTGATCTATGCGCTGACCTGCATGATGTGGACGCCGACGATGCCGCTGACCGATGCCTATGCGCTGCGCGGCGTCGCGCGCTACGGGCTCGACTACGGCCCGTTACGGCTGTGGGGCTCGGCGGCCTTTGCCGCGGGCTCGCTCGCCTGCGGCTATCTCGTCGACGTCATCGCGGCGCGCGACCTGATCTGGGTGATCGTCGCGTGGGCCGTCGTTGCCATCCTTGTCAGCCTGCTGCTTCAGCCGCTCGACGATGTCAGGCGCAAGACTGCCGAAGTGCGTGCCGACACGGCGCTATTGCGCGATCTCGGCTTCTGGGCCGTCATCGCCTCGGCTGCGCTGATCCAGGGCAGCCACGTCGCCTATTACACGTTCTCGGCCATCAACTGGCAGCTCCATGGTCTCGGCGGGCTGACGATCGCGGGACTGTGGACGCTGGGCGTGATCGCCGAGATCGTCGTGTTCGCGCTGTCGCCGCGCTTCTCGCTGCATCCGTCCACGATGATCGCGATCGGGGGCTTGAGCGCCGTCTTGCGCTGGATCGTCACTGCCAGCGAGCCGCCGCTCGCGCTGCTTGCGCTCGCGCAGCTCGGCCATGGATTCACCTTCGGCATGACCATCCTCGGCACCATGAGCCTGCTGGTGCAGCGCGTGCCCCCGCATCAGCTCGCGCGGGGGCAGGGCTACTATGCCGCCTGCAACGGATTGCTGGGCGCTGCGACCTCGATCGCCTCAGGCGCGATCTATGCCCGGATCGGAGACGGCCTCTACTACGTGATGGCTGCGATGGCTGCGGCCGGCGCGCTTGTGATCTGGTCGGCGCGTCACCGGCTGATCGCTCATCCCCAGAGCGAGGACTCCGGCGGATAGACCAGGCTGCCGTCGTAACGCAGCCCATGGTCGCGGTCGCGCGCCAGCAGCAGTGGACCGTCGAGATCTACGAAGCGCGCCTGCGGCGTCACCAGCATCGCGGGGGCCATCGATAGCGAGGTTGCGACCATGCAGCCGATCATGATCTCGAAGCCGAGCGCTTGCGCGTCATCGGCTATCGCGAGTGCCTCGGTGAGGCCGCCGGTCTTGTCGAGCTTGATGTTCACGGCGTCGTAGCGGTCGCGGAGCGCAGCGAGGGTTTTGCGCGTGTGCACGCTCTCGTCGGCGCAGACCGCGAGCGGGCGCTTGATCCGCGCCAGCGCGTCGTCCTTGCCGGCTGGCAGCGGCTGCTCCACGAGCGTGACGCCGGCGGCGGCGCAGGCGGCGAGGTTGTGCTCCAGATTGCCCTCGGCCCACGCCTCGTTGGCATCGACGATCAGCTCAGACTGCGGGGCGGCCTTGCGGATGGCCGCGATCCGCGCGCCATCGCCGTCGTCGCCGAGCTTGATCTTGAGCAGGGGCCGGTGCGCGGCCTTGGCCGCAGCCGCCGCCATCGCCTCGGGGGTGCCCAACGAAATCGTGAAGGCGGTGGTGCGCTCGCCCGGCGAGGGCCGGCCGAGCAGGCTCCAGGCCCGCAGGCCCGCCGTCTTGGCTTCCAGATCGATGAAGGCGCAGTCGAGGGCGTTGCGGGCCGCGCCAGGCTTCATGGCCGCCTGGAGGGCCTGCCGGTCGAGACCGCCCCGGACCGCGTCCTCCATGGCCTGGATTGCGGCCAGCGTCGCCTCGGGGGTCTCGCCATAGCGGGGATAGGGCACGCATTCGCCGCGGCCGGTCAGGCCATCCCGGCTCAGCTCGGCCACGACGGTGATGGCCTCGGTCTTGGCGCCCCGGCTGATGGTAAAACTCCCGGCGATGGGAAAGCGCTCGATTCGCGCGCGAAGTGCCGGAACTTTGCTGGAAGTCATTTTGAACTCTGGCGAAATCTGAACCTGCTAATTACCTCTAGCAACTAACAATGGCCAGTTGGGGATACCTTCTCTAGGTAAGGGCGCGTGCGCAACCATCTGATTTCCTCCGCCTCGGCACGGGAGCGGACATCTTGAACGGCGATCCCAAGCTGGAGCGGATTGCCAAAGGCAACGCGCTGGCCCTCTGCGCCACCGGAACCTGGACGGCGAGCTTCGCGCCGGTCCTGGAGCGGATCGTGGCCGACGCCGAGAAGCTCGCCGGCGGCCCGCAAAGCATCTTCATCGACGTCTCCGAGGTCGCCAAGCTCGACACGTTCGGCGCCTGGCTGATCGAGCGGCTGCGCCGCAGCCTGACGCAAGGGCCGGTCGAGGCGCAGATCGCCGGCCTTTCGGCCAATTATTCCAGCCTCGTCGATGAGGTCCGGCGAGTCAGGGCGACGCCACTGATCGAGACCTCAGCGATCACCATCACCGGCATGCTCGAGCAGATCGGCCGCGCAGTGTCCGGTCTCGCTGGCACGGTGACCGGCCTCATCGACATGCTCGGCGCGGTGCTCGCCGCAGGCTTTCGCGTGCTGATCCATCCGCGCTCGTTTCGCCTGACCTCGACCGTGCATCACATGGAGCAGGTGTGCTGGCGCGCGGTGCCGATCATCGTGCTGATCACCTTCCTGATCGGCTGCATCATCGCCCAGCAGGGCATCTTCCATTTCCGCCGCTTCGGCGCCGACATCTTTGTCGTCGATATGCTCGGCGTGCTGGTCCTGCGTGAGATCGGCGTGCTGCTGGTCGCGATCATGGTCGCGGGCCGCTCGGGCAGCGCCTACACCGCCGAGCTCGGCTCGATGAAGATGCGCGAGGAGATCGACGCGCTGCGCACCATGGGCTTCGACCCGATCGACGTTTTGGTGCTGCCGCGGATGCTGGCCTTGGTGCTGGCATTGCCGATCCTCGCCTTCCTCGGTGCCATGGCTGCGCTCTATGGCGGCGGCCTCGTCGCCTGGCTCTATGGCGGCGTCGATCCCGAGGCCTTCCTGTTGCGGTTGCGCGACGCCATTTCGATCGATCATTTCATCGTCGGCATGGTGAAAGCGCCTGTCATGGCCGCCGTGATCGGCATCGTCGCCTGTGTCGAAGGGCTCGCCGTGCAGGGCAGCGCGGAATCGCTCGGACAGCACACGACCGCCTCGGTGGTGAAGGGCATCTTCTTCGTCATCGTCATGGACGGCGTGTTCGCCATCTTCTTCGCCTCGATCGGGATGTGACGATGGCGCAAGAAATCCAAAACGCTGTTCAAAATCCCATCATCCGCGTCCGCGACATCACGGTGCAGTTCGGCTCGACCCGCGTGCTCGACGGCCTCAATCTCGACGTCAAGCGCGGCGAGATTTTGGGCTTCGTCGGCCCCTCCGGCGCCGGCAAGTCGGTGCTGACGCGCACCATCATCGGCCTCGTGCCGAAGGTCGCAGGCTCCATCGAGGTGTTCGGCGTCGATCTCGATTCCTCGACCACCTCGCAGCGGCGCAATGTCGAGCGGCGCTGGGGCGTGCTGTTCCAGCAGGGCGCGCTGTTCTCCTCGCTGACGGTGCGGCAGAACATCCAGTTTCCGATGCGCGAATATCTTCGCGTCTCGCAGCGGCTGATGGACGAGATCACCATGGCCAAGCTCACAATGGTCGGCCTCAAGCCCGAAGTCGCCGAGCGCTTTCCGTCGGAATTGTCGGGCGGCATGATCAAGCGCGTGGCGCTCGCCCGCGCGCTGTCGCTCGACCCGGACCTCGTGTTCCTGGACGAGCCGACCTCGGGCCTCGATCCGATCGGCGCCGGCGATTTCGACGAGCTGGTGAGGACGCTCCAGCGCACTTTGGGGCTGACGGTTTTCATGGTAACGCACGACCTCGACAGCCTTTACACAGCCTGTGACCGCATCGCCGTTTTAGGGAACGGTAAGATCATTGCGGCAGGGTCGATGGCCGACATGCAGGCCTCGCAGCATCCGTGGCTGAGGCAGTATTTCCATGGCAAGCGTGCCCGCGCGGTCATGGGTTGAGTAGCTGGGTCCAGTAGCCGGAGCACCTGATGGAAACGCGGGCGAATTACGTGTTGATCGGATCGTTCACGCTGGCGGTGATCGCCGCGGCGATCGGCTTCGTGCTCTGGTTCCAGTCGCTGCACACCACCAAGCAGCGCAGCCCGCTGCGCGTCGTGTTCGAGGGCCCCGCCGCGGGCCTGCGCAACGGCGGTAGCGTCAACTTCAACGGTATCAGGGTGGGTGAGGTTGTCTCGGTGAAGCTCGACAATCCGCGGCGGGTTGTCGCACTCGCCATGGTCGAGAACAACGCGCCGATCCGCAAGGACACGCTGGTCGGCCTCGAATTCCAGGGCCTCACCGGCGTTGCCGCGATCTCGCTCAAGGGCGGCGACGAGGCGGCACCGCCGCCCCCGCTCGACGAGGACGGCATCCCGACGCTGACGGCCGATCCCAACAAGCTGCAGGACGTCACCGAGGCGATCCGGGCCACGCTCCAGAACATCAACAAGATCGTCGCCGACAACCAGGAGACGGTGAAGAACTCGCTGAAGAACCTGGAGACCTTCACCAACTCGCTCGCGCGCAACTCCGAGAAGATCGACGGCGTCATGGCCAAGGTCGACGGTGTGATGCTCAAGGCCGACAATCTCATGCTCGGCCTCAACACGCTGGCCGGCGGCAAGGACGGCGGCGAGCTGTTCCAGGCGGTGAAGTCGATCCGCGAGCTCGCCGAGGATTTCGACAAGCGCTCGGGCGCGCTGATGACGGACGGCCGCCGCACCCTCGGCGACATCAGCCGCGCCGTGAACAACTTTGACCGCAACCCCACCCGCGTGCTGTTCGGCGCCAGCAACTCATCGCAAGCCGCCCCGCCGCCCGAGCCGCCGAAGCCGGCAGCGGCGCCGGAGCGCCGGCGGCAGTAGCCCGCGTTCGCAGGCCTCGTGTCCCGGACGCGCTGCAGCGTGTAGCGCCGCTGCGCAGAGCCAGCACCCAGAAGGCAACACGGTGCGTTGCCGTGACATGGCTGAAGTAGCGCTGCGCTGCGTCCGGGGCGCGAGAGCGAGGCTGATGCCCGAGCTCTCAACACCATGATCGCAACGGCACCCCCGAACAAAAACGGAGGCCGTGAGGCCTCCGTTTTCTATTCGTGTTGCGATCCGCGTCTTACCCCAGCCGGCCCGCCGCATGTGCGAGCAGCGTGTACACAAGGCCCGTCTCCGAGGTCAGGTGGCTGCGCAGCTCCTGTGGGCCGCGGCCGTCGCGGGCGACTTCGTCGAGCAGGCGCTCGAACTCGGCGACGTAGCGGTCGACCGTGCCCTTGAAGTTGCGGTCGGCGCGATACTTGCGGGCGACCTCGTCGAAGGCCTTCTGGCCGGCGGGCGTGTACAGGCGCTTGGTGAAGGCCTTGTTCTCGCCGCGCTGGTAGCGGTCCCACATCTCGGCGGCGAGGTTGCGGTCCATCAGCCGGCCGATGTCGAGCGAGAGCGATTCCAGCGGATTGCTGCTGCTCTGCGGGGCCTGGGGCTGCGGCGCCGGTGCGGCGCGACCACGGGAAGCCTCTCGGCCGTTCGGCGCGCCCTGATTGGCGTCGGTGCGGTTTAAGAGGTCCGACAGCCAGCCGTCACGGCCCTGGTCGTTGCCGGAAGGCGCGACCGGCGACGCTTCGGTGCGGCGCGAGGGCGCGGGCATGCCGAGGTCCGGCGGCGGCAGCGTCGAGGCGCTGCCGGTACCGCCCATCCGCGTCTCGGTGCCGCGACCGCCCGCAGCGGCCATGATTGGCTCGTCCTGGCGCTGGACCGCGACGGAGCCGCGGCCGGCCGTGGAGACGTCGAGACCACGGCCGTGCTGGGCCACGATGCGGTTGAGCTCGGCGAGGGCCTCGATCTGGTCGACAATCACCTTGCGCATCTGCGCAGTGCTCTCGGCGGCCTCCTGCGGCATCTCCAGCACGCCGCGGCGCAGCTCGTTGCGGGTGGCTTCGAGCTCGTTGTGCATCTCGAGCGCCATCTGCTTCATGCTGGACACGAGGTTGGTGAACTTCTCGGTCGACTGCTTGAACATCGCATCCGCCTCGTCCGTGGTCTGGCGGTAGATGTCATGCATGGCCTCGATGGTCTGCCGGTGCTCCTCTTCCGAGGCCGCGCGCACCGCCTCAAACTGGCGGGTGATCGCGGCCGAGCCTGCGCCGGCGGTCTCGGCCACGACGCGGGCGATGTCGCGGGCACGCTCCTCGGCGGCGGCCAGCGATTCATCGAGCAGCCCGGTGAAGCGCGACAGCCGCTGGTCGAGATCGGCCGTGCGCAGGTCGATCGTGGTGACGAGCGATTCCAGCGCCTGCTTGCGCTCGGCGAGCGAGGCGGTGGTGTTCTTGTTGCTCTGCTCGACGACCTGCGCGGCATCGACGAGCGCCTTGCCGTGGGCGTCGAACTGGGTCGACAGTTCGCCGAGATCCTGGAGCGCCTTCGTCGTCTTGCTGTTGAAGACGTTGAGCTGTTCTTCCAGGTTCTGCGTCGCAGCCCCATTGCGCGAGGTGACGTCGTTCATCGCCGACACGAAGTCGGCGACGCGCGTCACCAGCGCCCGCTCGAGCGAGTTGAGGTTGTCGTGCGCCCCGGTCAGCACCTCCTGGAGCAGGATGTTGCCTTCGCGCAGGCGCTCGAACAAGGCGACCGTGTCGGTGCGCAGGATCTTGCTGGTCTCCTGCATCTCGGTGACGGCCGCGATCGAGACCTGGCGCGACTGGTCGATCGCCGCGCGTGAGGCCTGTTCGAGGTCCTTGAGCGACTTGCCGACCGCGCCGGTGGCGATCTCGCTCGCCGCATTGATGGTGCGGGCGACTTCCGAGCCGTTGCCCATCATGGTCTGCGAGAAGGCGTGGCCGCGCGTCTCGATCGACTTCAGCGCGTCGGAGGTGACGCGGTCGATGTCGAGCGTGAGCTGGCTGGCCTTCGAGCCGATCGCCTCGACCAGCGCGCCGCGCTTGCCGTCGATCATGTTCGACAAACGGTCGGCCTGCTGCTGCACATATGTGACGATCTCGTCGGTCTTGCCGGTCATGGCCTGGCCGAAGCTGCTCGAGGCGGCGAGCACCGAGCGCTCGATATCCGCCGAGCTCGACTTGACCCGCGAGCTCGCCTCGTTGGAGGCGGAGATCAGCGCGTTCTGGGCGTTGAGGGCGCTGGTCTGGATGTCGTTGGTCGCATTCGCGGTGGCCGCGCTCAGCGTCCGCTCGATCTCGGTCGAGATCGTGCGGATCTGGCTCGCGGCATCCGCCGACGTCGAGGTCAGCGAGGTCTGCGCCTCCCGCGCGCTGTTGAGGATGGTCGAGGCGGTGTCGGCGCCGACCGCGGTCAGCGTGCGCTCGATGTCCGTGGTGAGCGACTTGATCTGGCTCGCCGCATCCGTCGATGCGGAGATCAGCGTGCCCTGCGCCTCGCGCACGCCGCTGGTGAGCGCTTCGATGGTGGCGCCGCCGGCGGTCGCCAGCGCACGCTGCATCTCGGCCGCGAGCGAGCGGACCTGGCTGGTCTGCTCGGCGGAGACCGCGAGCAAGGTGCTCTGGGCGTCGCGGGCGCTGGTGGTGATCGTCTCGGCGGTGGTCTGGCCGACCTGCGAGAGCGAACGATGCACTTCGGCCGCGAGCGACTTGACCTGGCTCGCAGCCTCGGAGGAAGCGGTCACCAGCATGTTCTGCGCTTCGCGAGCGCCTGCGGTGATGGTTTCGGCGGTGGTCGTGCCGGCCATCGAGAGCGAGCGCTGCACTTCGGCTGTGAGCGATTTGACCTGATTTGCCGCATCCGAGGATCCGGCAATGAGGGTGTTCTGGGCCTCGCGAGCGCCGGTCGTGAGGATCTCGGCCGTCGAGGTGCCGGCCATCGTAAGCGAACGCTGCACGTCGGAGGACAGCGCCTTGATCTGGTTGGCAGTCTCGGTGGAGGCTGCAATCAGCGCGGTCTGCGCATCGCGGGCGCCGGCCGTGATCGATTCCGCCGTGGTGGTGCCGGCCAGCGACAGCGAGCGCTGCACGTCCGCGGTGAGCGTCTTGACGTGGTTGGCCGCGTCCGAAGACGCCGTGACGAGAGTGGTCTGCACCTCGCGAGCGCCGGCCAGGATCGAGGCTGCGGTGGCGGAACCGGCCGCCGACAGCGTGCGCTCGACGTCGGCTGCGAGCCCCTTGATCTGGTTCGACGCATCGCCGGATGCCGCGACCAGCGAGGACTGCGCTTCACGGGCGCTGGTCAGGATCGAGTTCGCTGCTCCGGTGCCGACCGCGGTCAGCGCGCGCTCGACCTCGGCGGAGGTCATCTTGAGCTGGGCGTTGACGTCGGAGGAGACCGTCAGCAGCGACTGCTGGGCGGCGCGCGCACCGGTCTGGATCGTCTCGCTGGTGTTGACGACGAGGTTGGTGAGCGAGCGTTCGGCGTCCTCGACATGCGAGCGGATCGCGGTCGAGATCATCTCGGCGCGGGAGATCATGTCCTCGCTGGCCTGGCGGCCGCTGCTCTCGATGCGGCCGGCGACGGCTTCGACGCGCGAGCCGAGCAGGTCCTCGAACTGCGCCACGCGCACGTCGATGTCGTTGGAGACCGAGCCGACCTTGGTCTCGATGGCCTGCTGGATGTCCTGGAAGCGCGCGGTGACCGTGTCGGTCAGATGCGTGCTGCGGTCGTCGATGAGGTCGGCGACGCCGGTGATGCGGCGGTCGACCGCCTCGATCGCCTGCGCGGTGCCGTCGGTCAGCGTCGAGGTCAACAGGCCGAGGCGCGTGTCAATCGACTGCATGGCCTGCGAGGCGCCGTTGGTCAGCGCCGTCGTCAGATAGGTGAGGCGGGTGTCGATGGACTCGAGCGCCTGCGAGGCGCCGCCGGTGAGGGTGGTCGTCAGATGCGTCAGGCGCGTATCGATGGTCTGGATGGTCTGCGATGCGCCGTCGGTCAGCGACGTCGTGAGGTGGGTGAGGCGCGAGTCGATCGACTGGATCGCCTGCGCGGCACCGTCGGTCAGCGAACTCGCGAGCGTGTTGAGACGGCCGTCGATGCTCTCGGTGACGGACCGCGCACGGGTATCGAACGACTGCTCGAGCGCGCTGACGCGGCCGCCGAGCTGCTCGTCGAAGGTCTTGATGTGGCCTTCGATGGTGCCGTCGAGGCTGGCGATCTTGTTGTTCAGCGAGGCGTCGAAATTGCTGACGCGTTCGCCGATCGTGGTCTCGAACTGCATCAGCCGCTGATCGAGCAGGGCTGTGATCTCGCCGCCGTTGGCGGTGAAGCGGCTGTCGAAATTGTCGACATAGGTCTTCAGCGAGTCATGGATCTCCTGGGTGCGCTGGCCCATGCGCTCGACGATCTCGCCGCCGAACGTCTTCACGGTGCGGTCGAACTCGGAGATGTGGCGGGTGATCAGCGCGCCCAGCGTGCCGGAGTCGCGGGCGAACTTCTCGACCAGCTCGGTGCCCTGGTTCTTCACCAGCTCGTCGAAGGCGCTCATCTGGAGCGACAGCGAGTCGTGCGCAGTCTCGGTCTGGCTGACGACCTTGGCGACGAGGGCGTTGACTGTGGCGTCGAGCGCCTCGCTCGCCTTGTCGCCGCTCGTCATGATGTGGCCGGCGAGGCGGTTGCCGGCGTCGTCGATCTTGGCGGAGAGGTCGTTGGAGCGCAGCTCGAGCTCGAGCAGCAGGGAGTCCGACGAGTTCTTGAGGCTGTCGTGCACCTGCTCGGTACGCTCGGAGATGCCGTCGACGATCGCGGCGGAGCGCTGCTCGAACTCGCCGGTGATGCGGTCGATGCGTTCGTTCAGCATCTCGTGGACGCGGTCGGCGAGGTCGACGAACTCGTCGTGGACGTGGCCGGTCTTGAAGTTGAGGCTGGTGGTCAGCCGCTCGCTGGCATCGAGCACGGCGCGCGTGGTCTCGTTGCTGGCTTCCTCGAGGCGGTCGAGCAGGTCGCCGCCGCGCTCGCCGAGCGCCAGGATCATGTTGTCGCCGGCATTGCTCAAGGCGCTGGTGATGTGGGCGCCGCGCTCTTCCAGCGCGCCGGTGATGGATTTCGCGACCTCGTCGACGCGCGAGGCAATCGCGTCCGAGATCAGCGCGATGTCGTGGCGCAGATCGATCTGGACGCCCGAGATGGCGCTGCGGACCTGCTCGGCCTGGCCGACCAGATTGTCGCGTTGATGCGCGATGTCCTGGAGCAGGGCACGAATGCGCACCTCGTTGTCGCTGTAGGCGCGCTCGAGCGCGGCGACCTCGTTGGCGACCAGCGTCTCGAGCTCGCCGGCGCGCGCGATCGCGCGCTCGATGCCGTCGCCCATCGCCGCGACCTCGCGGCGGATGGCCTGGCCGACCGTGACCATGGAATCGGAGGCCGAGCCTTCCGGCTCGGAGAAGCGGATCGCGACCTGCGCCATCGCCTGCGCGATCATGCGCATTTCCTGGCCGCGCCAGACGAGGCTCGCCAGGAAATAGAACAGCATGATCGGAGCGAAGAACATCGCGATCAGGCCGGCGATCACCAGCACGCCGCCGCTCTGGCCCATGGCGGCCTGGATCGAGGGCAGGAAGCCGACCGTCAGCGCCGCGCAAGCCGCGAGCCAGACGCCGGCGAAGATGGTGGCGAAGGTGTAGACGCTGCGGGCAGGGCGGCCCTTCTGAAGCGCCTGGAGCAGCTGGCCGATGGTCTCGCGGTCGTCATTGGCGGCGCGGCGCGCGGCGCGCGGCTCCTCGATCGAATCGAACACGGTGGCGCGCTCGTTGGCGGCCGGGCGCGGCTCGAACGCCGGCTCGTCGAACGCCGGAGTCGCCGGCGGCGTCACCGGAGGCGCGGTCTCGTTGCGCAGCGCGGCGTTGCGGCTGGTGTCCGCGGCAGTATCGCTGATGTTGAGGGCTTCCTGGATCGCAGAAAGCGCAACTTCTGTTGGGTCTTTGACCTTCTTGGGAGTGTTCGCCATGTTCAGTCCGAGCCCTCGTTACTTGTACACGCCCCCCGCGAGCCCTGCGCGCAACGCAAGCCCACAGACCGGATCATGCCGCTTGCGCGGATCCCCGAGCCGTCCCCCACCCGGACGGCTTGTCCGCTAATTTCCGCAACATCCTATTGGCAGAGCGTCGCGAATGAAATGCCCGCGATTAAGACAATCTTAATCATCGTTAACAGGATCGCGCCGTAACGCCTTAGCAATAAATGCAATTCTCCACCGAAACCCGGCCAATTGCGGCAACTTTTCGTCAATAAACGGGCGGATTTGCGCAAAACGGCCCAAACGTTTCGTTAACCATTCTCATGCTTGGGTGGAGGTGAAGTCACCGCCGGACCGGCGGAACCATCGCGCGATGCCGGGGCCTGCGCCATGACGCCTGAACTGCAACGGATGGACTGGATGCCCTCGCCCCCGCTTGCGCCCGTCGACAGCCCGCTCGACCTCGACCACCTCTCCCGGATGACGCTCGGCGACGCCGAGCTGGAACAGGAAGTGCTCGCGATGTTCGCCGAGCAGTCAGTCCGCCTGCTCGCGGCGATGACCGCGTTGCCGGCTGAGACCGGCGCGCTCGCGCACAAGCTCAAGGGCTCGGCGAGGGGGATCGGCGCCTTTGCGGTCGCTGACGCCGCCGCCAGCCTCGAGATGGCTATCCGGACCGGGCACGACCGGCCGCACGCCTTCGCCGCGCTGAAAGAGGCTGTGGCCGAGGTCCGCGCCGCGATCGCGGCGATCCTCAGGCACTAGGCTCCACCTCCATCATTGCGGGGGCCGTGCGCATTGGCCTTCTGTTCGGACGCATTTTCCTCCACGCGAGCTGGGATCCACTTCGCTTGAAAACGCTATAGCGCGGCCCTGATCGACCCGTTATAGGACAGCCCGGATACTCCTTTTTCCCCAACATCGCGGCAGCACGAGCACACATGGCCAAGATTCACTTTATCGACCACAAGGGCGAAACCCGCACGGTGGAAATCGAGAACGGCGCAACCGTGATGGAAGCTGCGATCCGCAACAGCATTCCCGGCATCGAAGCCGAGTGCGGCGGCGCCTGTGCCTGCGCGACCTGCCATGTCTATGTCGACGAAGCCTGGCGCGAGAAGGTCGGCAGCCCGACGCCGATGGAAGAGGACATGCTCGACTTCGGCTTCGACGTGCGCCCAAACTCGCGCCTGTCCTGCCAGATCAAGGTCTCCGACGATCTCGACGGGCTGGTCGTTGCGACGCCGGAGCGTCAAGCCTGATCGTCTCTCGCCAGATCAAGCGCGCGGCGGCGCGACCTCGATGCCGCGCTTGTGCCAGGGCCTGAGCCTCTCGATCACCTCTGCGCTCAGCGGCACCGGCCGCCGCGTCGCCTCGTCGAGCAGGACGCCGACCGACGTCGCCGAGGCAATGCACTTCCCGTTCGAGAACACGACCTGCTCGAAGGTCACTGAGGTGCGCCCGAGCTTGACCACGCCGAGGCCGAGCTCGATCGTGTTCGGCCAGTGCAGCTCGGCGCGGAAATGAATGTCGAGCCGCACCATGATCCAGGCGAGGCCCGGCGGGGTCAGACCGTATTCGGGAAGCTTCATCAGCGTGACGCGGCCGGTCTCGAAATAGGTGGCGTAGACCGCGTTGTTGACGTGCTGGTTGGGATCGAGATCGCCGAAGCGGACATTGTCACTGAGGCGGTAGGGGTAGTTCTCGAGGCGCGGCGTCGTGTCGAGGCGGCTTGGTGCGTTCACCGGTTGATCTCCGTCATATCGCAGCCCGTTACAGCCCAGTTATCCTGACCCGGCAAGTGGGCGCGGCTGCGGGGCGCTCCCGCTTTTATGCCTTCCCTGATCCATCCCCGTTGGCTAGACAGGCAGGGTCACCTCTGCCCAACGGGCGCCGTCCAACCGATAACGACCGATAAAGAGACGACATGAGCGACGTGATCAAAACCGATGTGCTGATTATTGGCGCCGGCCCGTGCGGTCTGTTCGCCGCCTTCGAGCTCGGCCTTCTCGACATGAAGGCGCATTTCGTCGACATCCTGGACAAGGTCGGCGGCCAGTGCGCCGAGCTCTATCCGGAAAAACCGATCTACGACATTCCCGGCATTCCGCAGGTTTCGGGGCAGGGCCTCACCGATGCGCTGATGGAGCAGATCAAGCCGTTCCATCCGACTTTCCATCTCGGCGAGATGGTCGAGACGGTGGAGAAGATCGGCGATCCCATGTTTCGCTGCACGACCGATGCCGGCAAGGTGTTCGAATGCAAGGTGGTGGTGATCGCGGCCGGCGGCGGCTCGTTCCAGCCGAAGCGTCCGCCGGTGCCGGGGATCGAAGCCTATGAAGGCACCTCGGTGCACTACGCCGTGCGCAAGATGGAGACGTTCCGCGACAAGAACGTGTTGATCGTCGGCGGTGGCGATTCCGCGCTCGACTGGACGCTCAACCTGCATCCGCTGGCAAAGCGCATCACGCTCTTGCACCGGCGCGACGAGTTTCGCGCCGCCCCGCACAGCGTCGAGCAGATGCGCGCGCTGGTGGCCGGCGGCAAGATGGATCTGAAGCTCGGCCAGGTCACTGCGCTCTCAGGCGCGGACGGCAAGCTCGCCGGCGCCACCGTCAAGGGCAACGACAACAGCATCACCGAGGTCGTCTGCGACACCATGCTGCCGTTCTTCGGCCTGACCATGAAGCTCGGCCCGGTCGCGAACTGGGGCATTGCACTGGAGAATAACCTGGTGCCGGTCGAGACATCCGCGTTCGAGACCAACGTTCCCGGCATCTTCGCCATCGGCGATATCAACACCTATCCCGGCAAGATCAAGCTGATCCTGTGCGGCTTCCACGAGGGCGCGCTGATGTCGCAAAAAGCCCATCGCTACGTCTATCCGGAGAAACGGCTCGTGTTCCAGTACACGACCTCGTCCTCCAGCCTGCAAAAGAAGCTCGGTGTCAACTGACAGCGAGGGGCAGGAACGCCATGCCCCATGTTTCTGGTGCTGGAACCGTTCGCGAAATCGCCGTAGTCTGCGGCCATTCCAGTTGCCGCTTAGCAAGGTGATCATAATGCGGAATCTCTTTTCCAGCTTTCGGCTGCTCCCGCTGCTCGCGATCGCGCTGTCGATCGGCGCGGCGAGCCCGGCTGCGGCGCAGGCGCAGCAGCCGACCGCCGCGGGTCTGTGGCAGAAGGTGGAAGACGGCAGGCCGGTGGGATGGTTTCTCTTCATCGACCACAACGGCATTTTCGAAGGCGTGATCGCAAAAACCTTCCCGCGGCCCGGCGACGATCCGAACGAGGTCTGCACCAAGTGCACCGATGATCGCAAAAACCAGCCGGTGCTCGGGCTTTCCTTCATCCGCGACATGAAGCGCGACGGTCTGAAGTATGAAGGCGGCAACGTGGTCAATCCGCGCGACGGCAACATCTGGAAGGCCAAGATGACGGTGAGCCCCGATGGCCAGACCCTGACCATGCGCGGCTTCCTCGGCATTTCCCTGTTCGGCAAGGACGAGACCTGGCAGCGCCTGCCGGACGCCAATTTGGCCCAGGTCGATCCCGCCATCGTCGCGAAGTATCTGCCTGCGCAGGCCGCCGCGACCAAGCCGGCGCCCACGCCTGCGGCGAAGAAGGGTGGCGCGATGATGGCGCCGGCGCCCAAGCAGTAAGCTATCTTCGCATCCCCCGAGAGGCGTCGCCCCGGCGATCTTGTCCCGACGGCCAGATTCGCCGAACGGCGCATTCCGTTGCGCCTTTCGGCCGTAGTTCCCCGGAATGCGCGTTGGCGCCGGATTTGCATAGCTCTCGCAAAGCTGCTGGGGGAACGAGTCGCAATGTCCATGCCTGCCTGAAGGCGTGGCCGGCGGGCGACGTCGTCTGTCCCTCGCGGCGCCATTATGATCCGCGGGAAGACGACATGCGATTTGCAACAATATGTGCCGCGACGCTGCTCACGCTGCTGACGAGCCCGGCGCTGGCGCGCGACGACGGCCGCTACGCCAACTCGCCGCTGAAACCCTGGTTCGAGAGCCTGCACAGCGAATACGGGCAGTGCTGCTCGGATGCCGACGGCTACGTCGTGGCCGATGTCGATTGGGAATCCGACAAGGGGCGTTACCGCGTGCATCTCGACGACGAATGGGTCGTGGTGCCCGACGGCGCCGTGATCACCGTGCCGAACAAGATCGGCCGCACCATGGTGTGGAAGCACTATGTCGACGGCCATCCGCGCGTGCGGTGCTTCATGCCGGGCAGCATGACGTAGAGCCGCAAGGTCGGGTCATCCTGGGCATCCACACGCTTCGTGCCGGAGCAAGAGCTGCTCAGCGGTTGCTTTCGCGTGCAGCCGGTGACTTACCGCCGCGCGGCGTTTGCGGCCATCCGGGATTCAGCGGTTGCACCGGTCAACCTGCTGCGCAGCGATCCGTTCAAGGAGCTGGTTCGCAGCGATGTCGCGCCGCAGTTGACGCGACGTTCGACGGTCCGGCTTCCAGCGAACGGCTGCGCGCGGCGATTGCGGACCTCATCACACGGAGCCTGCCGGTCACGTTCGGCGACATGCATCAGCTCGGCAGCCAGTGACCCTCAGGTCACCGGCGCCGGATTGAACAACGTGAGATCGTTGTGGATGCCCCAGCGGTCCGACCACGGCTTGGTGCGGCCGGAGGCGACGTCGAGGATCAGGCGGAACAGGTCCCAGCCGCATTCCTCGATGGTCTTCTCGCCGGTGGCGATGCTGCCCGCATCGAAATCGATCAGGTCCTTCCAGCGCCGAGCGAGCTCGCTGCGGGTCGCGACCTTGATCACGGGCGCAGCCGCAAGGCCGTAGGGCGTGCCGCGGCCGGTGGTGAAGACTTGCAGCGTCATGCCGGAGGCGAGCTGGAGCGTGCCGCAGATGAAGTCGGAGGCCGGCGTGGCCGCGAACAGCATGCCCTTCTGCGTCGCCTTCTCGCCGGGCGAGAGCACGCCGGTGATGGCGCTTGATCCGGACTTCACGATCGAGCCGAGCGACTTCTCGACGATGTTGGCGAGGCCGCCCTTCTTGTTGCCGGGCGTGGTGTTGGCGCTGCGGTCGGCGCCGCCGCGGGCGAGATAGGAGTCGTACCAGGCCATCTCGCGCACCAGCGCGCGGCCGACATCCTCGTTGATGGCGCGGCGCGTCAGCAGCTGGATGGCGTCGCGCACTTCGGTGACTTCCGAGAACATCACGGTGGCGCCGGCGCGCACCAAGAGGTCCGCGGCAAAGCCGACGGCGGGGTTCGCAGTGACGCCGGAGAAGGCGTCGCTGCCGCCGCATTGTAGGCCGATGACGAGGTCCGAGGCCGGGCAGGTCTCGCGCTTGCGGGTGTTGAGCACCTTCAGGCGCGCTTCGGCCTGGGTCATGATCGCATCGACGATCGCGCCAAAGCCGTCAAAGGCCTCGTCCTGCATGCGCACGATGGCGTCGTTGACGCCTTCCGGCACCAGCCGCTCGGGCGCGAGCTTCTCGCAGCCGAGGCCGACGACCAGAATCTCGCCGCCGAAATTCGGGTTGAGCGCGAGGTTCTGCAGTGTGCGGATCGGCACCACCGCGTCGGGCGCGGTGATGGCGACGCCGCAGCCATAGGCATGCGTCAGCGGGACGACGTCGTCGACGTTCGGATATTTCGGCAAGAGCTCGGCGCGGATGCGCTTGACCGCATATTCCATCGTGCCCTTGACGCATTGCACGGAAGAGGAGATGCCGAGGATGTTTTTCGTGCCGACCGAGCCGTCCGGATTGCGATAGCCTTCGAAGGTAAAACCTTCGAGCGGCGGCAGCGGTGCGGGAACGGCGGTGGAGATCTCGAGCTTGTCGAGGGCAGGGGCCTCCGGCATGCGGATGCGCGCCTCGTCCACCCATTCGCCGGCGAGGATCGGGGAGAGCGCGTAGCCGATGATCTCGCCGTAGCGGATGATCGGGGCGTCTTGCGCGATATCGACCAGCGCGGTCTTGTGCCCCTGCGGCACGAAGGCGCGCAGCGTCAGCCCGCTGGCAAAGCGGGAGCCGGCGGGGAGCCCGAAATCATTGACCACGATCGCGACATTGTCGCGCTCGTTGAGCTTGATGTAACGGGGCTGTTCTTTCGCCGCGACGTCCTGGTCCATGAGGACTCCGAAGTGTAGGGTGTTAGCGTAGCGTAACCCACCAAGGTCTCAATCCGCGGAAGCAGAAGAGGTGGGTTACGCCAGCGGACCGCGCTTCGCGCAGCCGCGGCTAACCCACCCTACGAAGCGGCTAACCCACCCTACGAAGTCAGCCCGTCAACCCGGATAGGTATAAGCCGTCTTCACCGTCGTGTAGAACTCGCGGGCATAGGAGCCCTGCTCGCGGGCGCCGTAGCTCGAGCCCTTCCGGCCGCCGAACGGCACGTGATAGTCGACGCCGGCGGTCGGCAGGTTGACCATCACCATGCCGGACTCGCTGTTGCGCTTGTAGTGCGAGGCGTATTTCAGGCTGGTGGTGCAGATGCCGGAAGCGAGGCCGAACTCGGTGTCGTTGGAGATGGCGAGCGCCTCCTCGTAATTCTTGGCGCGAATGACGGCGGCGACGGGGCCGAAGATCTCTTCGCGTGCGATACGCATGTTGTTGTTGGCTTCGGTGAACAGCGCCGGCTGGAGGTAATGGCCGGGGTTCTCGCGCTTGAGCAGCTCGCCGCCGAAGGCGAGCTTGGCGCCCTCGTCCTGGCCGATCTTGATATAGCGCAGATCCTGGTCGAGCTGGCTCTGATCGACCACGGGGCCGATATGCACGCCGGCCTTGAGCGCGTCGTCCACCGAGAGGCTGTTCAGCCGCTCGGCCATCGCCGCGACGAAGCGGTCGTGGATGCCTTCGGTGACGATCAGGCGGGAGGAGGCGGTGCAGCGCTGACCGGTCGAGAAATAGGCGCCGTTGACGGCGACTTCGACGGCGGTCTTGAGGTCGGCATCGTCGAGCACGACGAGCGGGTTCTTGCCGCCCATCTCGAGCTGGAATTTCTTCATCGGGTTCGACAGCACGCAAGCCTGCGCGATCTTGCGGCCGGTCTGCACCGAGCCGGTGAAGGAGATCGCAGCGACGTCAGGATGATCGAGCAGCGTCTGGCCGACCACCGAGCCGGAGCCGACCACGAGGTTGAACACGCCGGCGGGAATGCCGGAGCGGGTGATGATCTCGGACAGCGCATGCGCCGAGCCCGGCACCAGCTCGGCCGGCTTGAACACCACCGTGTTGCCGTAGCAGAGCGCGGGCGCGATCTTCCAGGCGGGAATCGCGATCGGGAAATTCCAGGGCGTGATCATGCCGACGACGCCAACCGGCTCACGGGTGAGCTCGACGTCGAGGCCGGGGCGCACCGAGGCGCCCTTTTCGCCGATCAGGCGCAGCGCCTCGCCGGCGAAGAACGCAAAGATCTGACCGGCGCGCGCGACCTCGCCGATGCCTTCGGGCAGCGTCTTGCCTTCCTCGCGGGCGAGCAGGCGGCCGAGCTCTTCCTTGCGGGCGAGGATTTCGGTCGAGATCTTGTTCAGCGCGTCGTAGCGCACCTGCGGGGTCGACTGCGCCCAGGCGGGGAAGGCGGCCTTGGCGGCGGCGATCGCCTTCTCGGTCTGCGCCTTGTCGGCCTTGGCGTACTCGCCGACGAGATCGTTGGTGTTGGAGGGGTTGATGTTCTTGGTGACGCCGGACCCGTCGACCCATTCGCCGCCGATGAAGTTCTTAAGGATCGCAGTCATGTTGTCCTCCGAGATAATTTTTAACGCACGAGGCAGGGACGCTTGTCGTCGAAGGTCCAGCCGGGGATCAGATCCTGCATGGCCATAGCGTCATCGCGTGCGCCAAGTCCATGCTTCTTGTAGAGTTCATGCGCGGCCTCGATGGCGGTGCGGTCGATCTCGATGCCGAGACCCGGACGGTCCGGGACCGCGATCCTGCCGCCCCTGATCTGGAGGGGCTCCCTGGTGAGCGCCTGGCCGTCCTGCCAGATCCAGTGGGTGTCGATCGCGGTGACCTTGCCGGGGGCGGCGGCGCCGACATGGGTGAACATGGCGAGCGAGATGTCAAAGTGATTGTTGGAGTGCGAGCCCCAGGTCATGCCGTTGTCACGGCAGGTCTGGGCCACGCGCACCGAGCCTTGCATGGTCCAGAAATGGGGATCGGCCAGCGGGATGTCCACCGCCCCAAGCCGCAGCGCATGGGAGAGCTGCCGCCAGTCCGTGGCGATCATGTTGGTTGCGGTCGGCAGTCCCGTGGCGCGGCGGAACTCGGCCATGATCTCGCGGCCGGAGAAGCCGGCCTCGGCGCCGCACGGATCCTCGGCATAGGCGAGGATGGCGTGCATGTCCTTGCAGAGGCTGATCGCTTCGTCCAGCGACCAAGCGCCGTTGGGGTCCAGCGTGACGCGCGCGTTGGGGAAGCGCTTTGCGATCGCGGTGACGGCCTCGATCTCCTGCTCGCCGCGAAGCACGCCGCCCTTGAGCTTGAAATCGGCGAAGCCGTAATGGTCGTGGGTGGCTTCGGCGAGCCGAACCACGGCCTCGGGCGTCATCGCTTCCTGGTGGCGGAGGTTGAACCATTCCGCCTTGCCGGTCTCGCCCGTGACATAGTCGAGCTTGCTCTTGCGCCGGTCGCCGACGAAGAAGAGATAGCCGAGCGTCTCGACGCTGGTGCGCTGCTGGCCTTCGCCGAGCAGGGCGGCGACTGGCAGGCCGAGATGCTGGCCGAGCAGGTCGAGCAGTGCGGATTCGACCGCCGTGACCGCGTGGATCATGACGCGGAGGTCGAAGGTCTGCTTGCCGCGACCGCCGGCATCGCGATCGGCGAAGGCGGTGCGGATGTCGGCCAGGATGTTGTTCATCGCGCCGACGGTCTTGCCGATCACGAGATCGCGGGCGTCCTGGAGAGTCTGCCAGATCTTCTGCCCGCCCGGCGCCTCGCCGACGCCGGTGTGGCCGGCATTGTCGGTGAGAATGACGATGTTGCGGGTGAAGAACGGCGCATGCGCGCCGCTCAAATTGAGGAGCATGCTGTCGCGGCCCGCGACCGGGATCACCTGCATCGCCGTGACGATCGGTGCGCCGGAGATTTCCGTGTGGGCCATCGCAGGCTCCTCCCTGTTGTCGCCTGTTATTCTGCAGCCTGTTGTGACGATCGTGCGGCGGGCAGCTTCTTCACCAGCGCGGCCAGCTCCGCGATCTCCTGCTCGGTGAGGTCGGTCAGCGGCGGGCGGACCGGGCCGGAATCGCGGCCGATCACCTTCATGCCGGCCTTGATGATCGAGACCGCATAGCCCTTCTTGCGGTTGCGGATCGCGATCAGCGGCAGGATGAAATCCTTGAGCCCGGCGTGGATCGCCGCATGATCGCGCTTGCGCACGGCGGCGTAGAAATTGGTGGCGAACTCCGGCACGAAGTTGAACACGGCCGAGGAATAGGTCGTCACGCCCATGTCGAGATAGGGCAGGGCGAAGGTCTCGGCGGTCGGCAGGCCGCCGACATAGGTCAGGCGATCGCCAAGCTTGGTGTAGACGCGCGTCATCAGCTCGATATCGCCGATGCCGTCCTTGTAGCCGACGAGGTTCGGGCAGCGCTCGGCAAGACGCGCGAGCGTGTCGGGCTGAAGGATGGCATTGTCGCGGTTGTAGACGATGACGCCGATCTTCACGGAGGCGCAGACGGCCTCGACATGGGCGGCAAGGCCTTCCTGCTCGGAATGGGTGAGGTAGGGCGGCAGCAGCAACAGGCCGTCGGCGCCAGCCTTCTCGGCGCCAATCGCGATCTCGCGGGCGATCGCAGTGCCATAGCCGGTTCCGGCGAGCACGGGCACGCGGCCCTTGGTCTCGTCGACGGCGACCTTGACGACTTGCGGAACCTCGGTCGGGGTCAGCGAGAAGAATTCGCCGGTGCCGCCGGCGGCAAACAGGCCTGCAACGTCATAGCCGCACAGCCAGTCCATGTTGGCACGGTAGGTCGCCTCGTCGAAGGAGTAGTCCGCCTTAAACGGCGTGACGGGGAAGGACAGGAGGCCCGATCCGATCTTCCGGGCCATCTCCTGCGGGGTCATCTTGCTCATGGGCGCTGCTCCCTTGCATCGTGTTGTGGAGGACGCAAGCAGAAGGCCGCGCGTCCATGCGCCGTGGTTTAGGAGACCGTTCGATGCGCGTCCAAGCCAAAGCCTATATCGACCGATGCGGATTGAGCATCAATCTTCCATCACCTCCGCGGAGGACAATTCGCCGGCGATTTTGACCAGGGCCGAGAGCAGCGGATTCTCGTCGTCGCGGCGCCAGACCATGAACAGCTCGACAGGGACACGGGTGCGCAACTTGAGCGGCCGCAGCCGCACGTCGGAGATCTTCAGGCTCGCGGCCGCCGCCGGCACGATCGCAAGGCCGAGGCCGGCCCGCACCATGGCAAGGATCGAGTGAATCTGGCTGAGATGCTGGACGTAGCGCGGCAGCACGTCCGCGCGAGTGAACAGCGCCACCAGGAGATCGTGGAAGTAGCGGCTCTCATAGGGCGAGTACATCACGAAGGGCTGGTCGTCGAAGTCCTTGATGGTGATGCCGTCGGCGTTCGCCAGCGGATGCTTCTTCGGGATGGCAGCCAGCAGCGGCTCGGCGACGACGCGGCGGCTGGCGAGCTCGGGCCGCGCGATCGGCGGCCGGAGCAGGCCGGCGTCGATCTGGCCCGAGGTCAGCGCCTCGAATTGATCGCCCGACACCATCTCCTTCAGCGAGAAGTCCACTTCGGGCAGTTTTGCGCGGCAGGCCGCGACCAGCTCGGGCAGGAATCCGTAAGCGGCGGCCGCGGTGAAGCCAATCTTGAGCGAGCCGGTCTTGCCAAGCGCGATGCGGCGGGCGACCTGGGATGCGCTTTCGGCAAGCTTGAGGATGCGGCGCGCTTCCGGCAGGAAGCTGCGGCCCGCCGGAGTCAGCCGCACCGAGCGGCTGGTACGCTCGAGCAGCGGCGCATCGATGATGTGCTCGAGCACCTGGATCTGCCGGGACAGTGGCGGCTGGGTCATGTTCAGCCGCGCCGCGGCGCGGCCGAAATGCAATTCCTCCGCCACCGTGACGAAACAGCGGAGCTGGTTAAGGTCGAACATCGATACATGCCTTAGATGGATAAGGCGTTTCTCCGGCACTTCTAGCATCGATCACCCCCAAAACAAAGACGGCGGCTTTTGAGGGCCGCCGTTGAGTTGCCTGGTCAAGCTCCCATGGGAGCCCTCAGGAGGAACGTTTGAGCACCACCCGCTCGATCTTGCCGACGATCACCAGATACGCGAAGGCGGCCACCAGCGCGTTGAGGCCGACGAACACCAGCGCGCCGTTGAACGAGCCGGTCGCGGCCAGGATGTAGCCGATCACGATCGGGGTGGTGATTGAGGAGAGATTGCCGAAGGTGTTGAACAGGCCGCCGGAGACGCCGCCGGCTTCCTTCGGCGAGGTGTCGGAGACCACCGCCCAGCCGAGCGCGCCGATGCCCTTGCCGAAGAAGGCGAGCGCCATGAAGCCGACCACCAGCGCCTGTCCGTCGACATAGTTGCAGGCGATGATCGACATCGACAGCAGCATGCCACCGACGATCGGGATCTTGCGCGCCATGGTCAGCGAGCCGGTCCTGCGCAGGATCGCATCCGAGATGATGCCGCCGAGCACGCCGCCGATGAAGCCGCACAACGCGGGCAGCGTCGCGACGAAGCCGGCTTGCAGGATCGACAGGCCGCGCTCCTTGACGAGGTAGACCGGAAACCAGGTCAGGAAGAAATAGGTCAGCGTGTTGATGCAATACTGGCCGAGATAGACGCCGAGCATCATGCGGTTGGAGAGCAGCTGGCGGATATGGTCCCAGCCGGAGCCGGCCTCGGGCGCACGCCCGCGCAGCAGATCGTCCTTGGGCGCATCGAGGTCGACCAGCGCGCCGCCTTCCCTGATGTACTCGAACTCTGCCTCGTTGATCGAGGGATGTTCTTTCGGGCCGTAGATGGTCTTGAGCCAGACGAGGCCCATGACGACGCCGAGCGCGCCCATCACGAAGAACACGTAGCGCCAGCCGTAGTCGTGGGCGATCCAGCCCATCAGCGGCGCGAAGATCACGGTGGCGAAATATTGTCCCGAGTTGAAGAACGCCGACGCGGTGCCGCGCTCGTTGCCGGGAAACCACGCCGCGACGATGCGGGCGTTGGCGGGAAAGGATGGCGCCTCCGCGACGCCGACCAGCAGGCGCAGCGCGAACAGCACGGCGATGGCGGCGCCGGCACTGAGGAAACCAACCCAGCCCTGCATCAGCGTGAACAGCGACCAGACGATGATGCTGAAGGCATAGACGAGGCGTGAGCCGTAACGGTCGAGCAGCCAGCCGCCCGGCACTTGGGCAATGACATAGGACCAGCCGAAGGCCGAGAAGATCCAGCCCATGGCGACGGGATCGAGATGCAGCTCCTTGGAAAGCGCGGGGCCGGCGATCGACAACGTGGCGCGGTCGGCGTAGTTGATGGTGGTGACCAGGAACAACATGGTCACGATGAACAGCCTGACGCGAGACCTCCTCACGTCCGCTGCGGACACCACTGCGCTCATCAGGCGCCTCCTTTACAACTCGAAACGTTTCCTCAAGGCGACTCCTAGAGGCGCGCGCGCCAAAGTGTCCAACTTGAAGGGGGTATCGATCGATGCCCTTTTTGGATTGATGGAACGGCGGGTGCCACACCCACCGCTGTCATTCCCCGCGACCCGGCTACGCCAAGGATCCAATCACTGCGGTCACGGAGGTACGGGATCGCCCGCTCCAGTGCGCGATTGCGCACAAGGCGGGCGATGACGGCGCAGGTGTGGAGGCAGCGCGGGCTATTGCCGTGCGCTTGGCAGCAGCAGCGGCAGGAAACCGCTCGTCACGCTGGGCGGCACCGCATCGAGGCCAAGCACCGCGCTTGCCGCCGGCAGTGCCGCATCCGCCATCGCTGCATGGCCTTCCGCGCTCGGATGCACGGCGCCGCCATAGACCGCGGAGAGGACGCCCCAGGTGGCGTCGTGGATGTCAGTCGGCTGGCTCGCCGCCGGCAACCCTTGCGGATAGGTCATCGCGGCGAAATAGCTGTCGTTGGCGTCGCGGATCCAGCGCGCGCGGGGCAGGTAGGCGCGGTATTCCGAGGCGCCGCGGCCGCATAGCATCGGCTGGCTTGCTGCGCTCACGATGTCAGGGTTGAAGCTCTGGCCGTTCTCGGCAAAGCAGCTGCGGTCGAATTCGGGATCGTTGCCCGAATGCGCGCAAAAGCCGTGATCGGCGAACGCGGCCTGATGCGCATCGACGAAGGTCATGCGGTCGGATTCGGGATCGCGGCACAGCGCGCCGCGGGTGCAGGTGGCGAGCCCTTTCAGCTGCGGCAGGAACTCGGTGTCGACGAAGGTCGAGACGCGCGCGAGGCGCTGCGGGTCGGCATTGAAGGACGGGTGGATGTCGAAACCGGCGCGACCGCCGCGGCAGGGCACACCGCCATCGGCAAGTGCCGGATTGGCGTAGGAGACATAGACCACGTGCGAGAGGTCGCCGCCGACGAGCGGCTTCAAGGCCTCACGCAGGCGAACGAAGTTCTGCGGCAGCTCGCGCGCCAGCGCGTCGCGGGAATCATCGACGCTCGCCATTACGCCGGAGCGGCGGAACAGCGCGCGCTCGGTCGCGGTGTCGACGATGACGTCGGCGACGAGGCCGGAGAAATAGACGTCGTTGGCGCCGACCGACAGCAGCACGAGATCGAGCGTGCGATCGGGCTGGCGCTTCTTGGCCGCGGTGAGCGCTTCGCGCAATTCGGCGACCTGCGCGTTCACGCTGGTGTTGCAGACGCCGGTCTTGCCTGGCGGGCATTCGCGGGCGCGCTGCGAGCCCAAGAGCCCGTCGCCGATGCTGGCGCCGGTGCAGGCGAGCGGCAGGAAGGTCACCGCAATGTGAGTGTAGCGCACCGCGAGCGCGAGCGCGGTGCGGGCCTGGTAGCTGTAGAGCGAGCGGTGGCACGGCGCGTTGAACCACAGCGCGCTGTAGTGCTGCCAGTTGGCGAGCGCATCCGGTGCCTCGCAGGCGCGCCCGCCTTTGTAGCCGGCGCGGCTCGGCCGGTAGTACTGCGCACCGGCGGTGCCGAGATAGGAGCGGAAGCAGAAGCCTTCGTCCGACAGCGCCAGCGGCCGGTCCGGATTGCCTTCGCCCGAGGCGATGCTGTCCCCGAGCCCGGCGACGAAGATATCGCGGACCGCGATCTCGGTCTGGACGCGCTGGGTCGGATCGGAGCCGGAGGAGACGTCGACGGTGGCGACCGTCTGTTTGCCGTAGCGGACGCGCAAATTGACCGGCTCGGCGCAATCGAAGGTCGATTGTTGCGGCCCGTCGCCGTCGTCGAAGCTCCAGGCGCAGGTGGCACCGACCGGCACCGCGCCGGTCAGGCGCACGGTGACGGGGTGGTCGATCGGGGTGATGTAGTTCTCTTTGACATTGTCGCGGGTGCAGGGCTGGTTGACCCGGCCCTGCAAGTCGATGCAGAGCCGGTTCACCATGTTGCGGGCCCAGCCGCGGCCCTCGCTCTGGAGCTCCAGCGATTGTTCGGCGGCGAGGATGCTGCGGTTACGCGCGTTCTCGACATGGAGCAGGAAGTCGCGCTCCTCGCGGAACAGGCGGAAGCGGTTGCGCACCTCCCAATTGATTTGCATCGCGCCGGCCCCCTGCGCGGCAGCGCGCCCGGACGGCAAAACGGTCAAAATCCCGGCAAGCAGCAGCGCGCAGGCAGAGAGGGTGCGAAGGGAAGGTTGGATCATGGCCCGCGTCTTCAACGGCAAAGTTGAGGCGGAAATAAGAGAGCATAGCTCCCCCGCCCGCAACCTTTGTCTGCCGGTTTTGGGGGGCGGGCGCGGCTCAGCGCTTGCTGGCTTGCCGCACCAGACGCTCGCGCTCCATCGGCGTCACTTGCTTCGGCAGATTGGCCTGCGCGCAGGCTTCCGCCAGCCGCCGCCGCTCCTGCCAGGGCTCCACCACGTTCATCCAGAGCTCGCGGGTGCCCATGATGGAGATGGCGAGGCCGAACGGGATCACGAAATAGAGAATGCGGAACACCAGCAGCGTCGCCAGAAGCTGTTCGCGACCGAATTCGGGCAGCGCCACCAGCATGGCGGCGTCGAACACGCCGATCGAGCCGGGGGCATGGCTGGCAAAGCCCAGCAGCGTCGCCAGGATGAACACGACGGCAAGCGAGAGGAAGTCGATCGGCGGATTGGCTGGCACCAGGAGGTACATCGCCAGCGCGCAGAAGCCGAGATCGATCACGCCGATCAGGATCTGCACCAAGGTCAGCGGCGCCGACGGCAGCACCACCTTCCAGCCCTTCTGTCCGAGTTCGCGGCGCTTCTCGCCCATGCAGAGCCAGACTAGATAGGCGCCGATCGAGGCGAGGCCGCCGAACGCGATCAGGCGGTTGATGGAGGACGGCAGCTGATCCATGTACGAGGCGGCGTCGGGATGGATCGCCATGCCGATCGAGAGCACGAAGATGTTACCGAGCCAGAAGGTCAGGCCCGACAGGAAACAGATTTTCGCAACGTCGATCGCATTCAGCCCGTAATCCGAATAGATTCGGAAGCGGATCGCGCCGCCGGTAAACATGGTGGCGCCGATGTTGTGGCCGATCGAATAGGACGTGAAGCTGGAGAGTGCTGCGATGCGATAGGGCACGTGCTTCTTGCCGATCGTTCGCAACGCAAAAAAGTCGTAGAAGGTCAGCGTACAGAACGCGAAGACGACGCAGATCGCCGCGAGCCCGATATTTTCCCGGGGAATCTCGGTCAGCGCGGTCAGGATGACGCTGGTATCGATGCCTTTGAGGGTACGCACAAGCGTGGTGACCGCGAAGGCGATGATGAAGACGCTCGCGGCAATTCCGAGCCGTCGCCAGCCGATCCATCGTTTGAAGCCGCGTTTCAGCGCGGTCAGCAGTCCGTGCATTCATCCTCCCGGCAGGGGGCAAGATCGACAGGGCCAGGCATTGGCCGGTCGGCCGCGATCACGGCCTGTGGGCGTCGATCGCTAAGCATGATGTAGCTCATTTAAGGCAAAAACGGCGACTTGTGCAGCCCTTGACAAAGGTAGGTTCTGCTTTGGACCTGCGACCTTTGTCATACACGGTTCACATCCGGCGCGCGTTAAGCATGATGAGTCGGATGCGCGGCTTGGATCGCGCGTCCGGATTTTGCCACGGTTTCAAATCTTGGCGCCCGTTTCCTTGTTCCACCGCAAGCAATGCGGGCTTTTTTTGGAACGTCGATGCTGGGTGCCCGTTAGCGGCCCATCAGCAATCGAACATAGCGGAATAAGCGGCTTTTTCGTGCAAGCCGATGCCGCTGTGTTCCCAAAACCTTGAGAGGATCGGAACGATGGGACTGTTCACAAAAGACATCAAGACCATGAACGACCTGTTCGTGCACCAGCTCCAGGACATCTATTACGCCGAGCAGCAGCTCACCAAGGCGCTGCCGAAAATGGCAGATAAGGCTACCGATCCGCAGTTGAAGCAGGGCTTTTTGACGCACCTCCAGGAGACCAAGCAGCACGTCACGCGGCTCGAGGAAGTGTTCAAGATGCACGGCATCACCGTCAAGGCGATCGACTGCCCGGCGATCGACGGCATCATCGAGGAAGCCGACGAGACTGCCGGCGAAGTGGCCGACAAGGCGGTGCTGGACGCCGCGCTGATCAATGCGGCGCAGGCCGCGGAGCATTACGAGATCGTCCGCTACGGCAGCCTGATCGCCTGGGCCAAGCAGCTTGGCCGCAACGACTGCGCCAGCGTTCTCGCCAAGACGCTGGAGGAGGAGAAGGCGACCGACAAGAAACTGACGACGCTCGCCGAGAGCAAGGTCAATCTGCGCGCAGCGAGCTAGCGATCTAGTCTTGGTCTGGAGACGCCGTGCAGCCGCGCGGCGTCTCCTTCGTGTTGCGGCGCCTGCCCATCCCGCTATTTCAGTCCAGGTCATGTTTCGATCATGATCGAATCATGATGACGCGGTGGACGCGTATGCTTCGCATGGGGCTGCAAACCGAGGTGGCAGCATGCGAGCTAACACCATCAAATACGAAACCTTCAACGACGGAGCCGGCGCGCCGCGTGCCGGCGCGCATCTTGCGACCTCGCTCACGCTGGCGGCGATGAGCCTCGGCTATGGTGTGGTGCAGCTCGACGTCACCATCGTCAACACCGCGCTCGATGCGATGGGCAGGACGCTCGGGGGCGGCGTTGCCGAGCTGCAATGGGTGGTCAGCGCCTACACCATTGCGTTCGCCGCCTTCATTTTGACAGCCGGCGCGCTTGGCGACCGCATCGGCGCCAAGCGCATCTTCATGGCGGGGTTCGCGATCTTCACCGCGGCCTCGCTCGCCTGCGCGCTGTCGCCCAACGCCATCGTCCTGATCGCCGCGCGGCTGGTCCAGGGGTTGGCGGCGGCGATCCTGGTGCCGAATTCTCTCGCGCTGCTCAACCATGCCTATGCGGATGACCGCGCGCGTGGCCGCGCCGTCGCGGTCTGGGCCGCCGGCGCAAGTCTCGCGCTCACCGCCGGCCCGTTCGTCGGCGGCGCGCTGATCACACTGGTCGGCTGGCGCGCGATCTTCCTGGTCAACCTGCCGATCGGCCTCGCCGGCCTGTATCTGAGCTGGCGCTACGCGACCGAGACCACGCGGGCGCCCTCGCGCGAGATCGATCTGCCCGGCCAGTTTGCCGCGATCGGGGCACTCGGGGCGCTTGCCGGGGCGATCATCGAAGGCGGTGCGCTCGGCTGGAACCATCCAGCGGTGATCGCGGCTTTCGTCGGAGCCGCCGTTCTCGCCGTGCTCTTCATCTGGCGCGAGGCCCGCGCAGCGCAGCCGATGCTGCCGCTGTCGCTGTTTGGTCACCGCCTGTTTACCCTGACCACGATCGTCGGCCTGCTCGTCAATGTCGCGATCTATGGCCTGATCTTCGTGCTCAGCCTGTACTTTCAGAGGATCAACGGGCTGTCGGCGTGGTGGACGGGTCTGGCCTTCGTGCCGATGATGGGGGCGGTGCTGCCGGTCAACCTGCTGGCGCCGCGTCTTGCCGAACGGATCGGCCCGTGCCCCACCATCGTCGTCGGCGCCTGCATCTCGGCGTTCGGCTGCCTCGGTCTGATCTGGATCGAAGCCGGGACGAGCTACTCCGCGATCTTTGCGCAGATGATCGCGATCAGCGGCGGGCTCGGCCTGCTGGTGCCGCCGCTGACCTCGACCTTGCTGGGCAGCGTCGAGAAGGCGCGCTCCGGAATAGCGGCGGGCGTGCTGAACGCGACGCGGCAGACCGGCAGCGTGCTCGGCGTCGCCCTGTTCGGCTCGCTGGTGGCCTCCGAAGGGGCATTCATGACGGGGCTGCACCTTGCGCTGGTCATCTCCGCGGCCGTCCTGCTGCTGGCCGCCGCGCTGATCGGTGTCGGTGCGCCCGCGCGGGGATGAACAATGTGAGCGAACCCACACATCTTCCGTTCACCAATCCCGAAACAGGCACATAGCCAGTTACCGATCGTCCACCTCTGTCGTTTCAAGTGCAGCGCGATAGAGGCTGGCAATGTATCAAGTTCTTTACTGTCTTACCGACGAGCATGATTTGCGACTTGTTGCGCTCGGCGGCGCGGTGTGTCTGCTCGCGAGCGCTGCGGCGATCAGCTTGTTTCACCGGGCGCGCGCGGCGCGTGGGAGCGCTCGCGTGGCGTGGATCGCGCTCGATGCTGCCGTTGCCGGCTGCGGCATCTGGGCGACCCATTTCATCGCGATGCAGGCCTACGGCCCCGGCGCCGGCGGCGCCTACAACATTCCCGTGACGGTGCTGTCGCTGATCTTTGCGATCGCAGTCACCTTCATCGGTCTCAGCATCTCGGTGTCGACAACGCGAGGATCCCTGGTTGCGCTCGGCGGAGCTGTCGTCGGCGGTGGCGTTGCGGCCATGCATTATACCGGCATGATGGCGTTCGAGATCCCAGCCCATGTCGGCTGGGCAACCGGCGCCGTGACCGTCTCGATCCTGCTCGGCATCCTCTTCGGCTCGCTCGCCCTGTTTGTCGCGGGACGGCGCGACGGCGTGTCCGGTGCCCTAGGCGCGACGGTCCTGCTGACGGTCGCCATCGTCTCACATCATTTCACCGCCATGGGCGCGCTGGAGCTGACGCCCGATCCGACGCTCACGGTCAGCGGTCTTTCGATCCCGCCGGCGTCTTTGTCGATCCTGACCGCCAGCGCGGCGGCTGCCATCATCGCGATCGCGCTCGCGGCCGCCGTGCTCGACCGTCGTGCCAAGGGCGAACTCGGACGCCAGCAGGTTGTGCTGGATACGGCGCTCGAGAACATGTCGCAGGGCTTGTGCATGTTCGATGCGGACGGCAAAATCCAGCTCTTCAACGAACGCTACGCCGCCATGCTCGGCCGCACCGGCATTCCGCTCGCCGGCCGGCTCCTCGTCGACGTGCTGCGGGAGGAGCAGGCCAAAGGCCAGTGGCAGGGCGATGCGGAGGAGTTCTTCGCGCGCCTCGTCGCCGATGCGCGCGAGGGCCGCACGACCAGCCAGATCGTCAACCGGCTCGGCCGCTCCATCCGCGTCGTCAACCAGCCGATGCAGGGCGGCGGCTGGGTCGCGACCTTCGAGGACATCACCGAATGGCTGGAGGCGCAGGCCAAGATCTCGCACATGGCACGCCATGACGCGCTGACCAGTTTGCCCAACCGCGTGCTGTTCCACGAGCAGCTCGAGCAGGGACTGCGGCGCACCAAATCTGGCGACCAGCTCGCGGTGCTCTGTCTCGATCTCGATCATTTCAAGGACATCAACGACTCGCTCGGCCATCCCATCGGCGACGCGCTGCTCAAGGAGGTCGGCCGCAGGCTGAAGGCCACCGTCGGCGAAAACGACACCGTGGCGCGGCTCGGTGGCGACGAGTTCGCAGTGGTCCAGATCGGACGCTCCGACGAAACCGCGGCCAGATCGCTCGCTGGCCGCCTCGTCGAGGTGATCTCGGCGCCTTACGAGATCGACGACCACCAGATCGTGATCGGCGTCTCGATCGGCATCTCGCTGTCGCCGCAGGACAGCGACAATCCGGACGAGCTCTTGAAGAACGCCGATCTCGCTCTGTACCGCGCCAAGGCCGATGGCCGCGGCACCTATCGCTTCTTCGAGACCGGCATGGACGCGCGTGCGCAGGCGCGGCGGCTATTGGAAATGGATCTGCGCGCGGCGCTGCAACGCGATGAATTCGAGGTGCACTATCAGCCGATCCGCGACGTCGCCAGCGATCGCGTCGTCGTCTTCGAGGCGCTGCTGCGCTGGAACCATCCGCAGCGCGGACTGATCTCGCCCGTCAACTTCATTCCGCTGGCCGAGGAGACCGGCCTCATCGTCCAGCTCGGCGAGTTCGTGCTGCGCGGCGCCTGCGCCGATGCGGCCGCCTGGCCCGCCGATATCGACGTCGCCGTCAACCTGTCGCCGGTACAGTTCAAGAACCCGAACCTGATCGCGTCGGTGACTGCGGCGCTCGCCGCCTCGGGACTGAGCGCGCGCCGTCTCGAGCTCGAGATCACCGAATCCGTGCTGCTCCAGAACAGCGAGGCGACGCTGACCACGCTGCACGAGCTGCGCGCCATGGGCGTGCGGATCTCGCTCGACGATTTCGGCACGGGCTATTCGTCGCTGAGCTACTTACGCAGCTTCCCGTTCGACAAGATCAAGATCGACCGCTCATTCGTGTCGGAGCTGGCGACGCGCCAGGATTCCATGGCGATCATCCGCGCCGTGACCGGCCTCGGCCGCAGCCTCGGCATCGTCACCACCGCGGAGGGCGTCGAGAACGATGCCCAGCTCGAGCTCCTGCGGCGCGAAGGCTGCACCCAGGCGCAGGGTTATCTGTTCAGCAAGCCGCGGCCTGCCTCGGACGTAGCGTTGATGCTGGAGCGTCCGCGTTTGCGGGCGACCGCCTGAACGATCAACTGCGGCGCAACGAGAAATGCGCGCCGCAGAACGCCATCACGGCACCGAGGCACAGAGCGGCGAGCCCGGCGAGCACGACCGAGACGGTCGGGATCGGGCTCGGTGCCGAGGCGGCCTGGCCTGCGCCTGCGAGCAGGAGCACGCCGACCGCGATCAGGAACTGCCGCATCCGCTGCGGGATCTGGCCATCGACGGCGCTCTGCATCAGGCTCGCCGTGAAATAGCCGCCGGAGAAGCCGACGGTTGCGATCAGCCACCACGCGATCGCCGCGCCCGCAGGCATGAACTCGTGGGTGTCGGAACGCCAAAGACCGCCGAGGTCGAGCCCGTAACGCGCGCCCAGCATGTGCACGGCGAGCGCGAGCAGCACGCCGGAGATCACGGCGGCGCCGAGAATCAGGCGGCGCGGAAAGAAGGTCGTCTCAGCCATGGCTCGCTTGTAGGATGGGCGAGGGCGGTCGCGCAAGCATATCGCAGACGGGATTGAGTGAGGGATGCAGGTTTCGGGAGCTGAGGCGGCTGCGGCCACGAGCTACGCCTACAAGGCGTCGCTAATCGGCTCGGCGCATCGCTTCGAGCTGACGCAGGAGGGCCTGTCCTGGCACATCGCCGGCCGCTCGGGCCTGTGGCGCTATGACGAGATCAGTGCAATCCGCCTGTCGTTCCGGCCGGTCTCGATGCAGCAGCACCGCTTCCGCGCCGATGTCAGCCACCGCGGCGGTGGCCGCATCGCAATCCTCTCGACGAGCTGGCAGACCGCCGCGCTGATGGCGCCGCAGGACAATGGCTTTCGCGACTTCATCCTCGAATTGCATGCGCGGATGGCGAAGGCGGGCAGCCGCGCCGAATTGACTGCAGGACTCGGTCGCAAGACCTATGCCGCGGTGCTGGCGTTTCTGGCGGTGCTGACGGTCGCGATGGCGGGGCTCCTGATCCGCGCGCTCATGATCGGCGAGTTCGCAGGGGTGCTGTTCATCCTCGGCTTTGCCGCGCTGTTCGCCTGGCAGGTCGGCGGCTTCGTGCGCCGCAACCAGCCGCAGAGCTACAGTTTTGATCACGTGCCGAAGGCACTGCTACCTTAGTCCCCCAACGCGCTACTCCGTCGAATCAAAATCCTCTTCCTTGGTGCCGAGCAGCGACACGATCGTGCGCAGGCCCGAATCGAGCTGCTCGAAGCTGGGTGGGGCGAGGGCGAGTCGTACCGCATTCGGCGCATGGCCATGCGCGATCGCAAAGGTGGAGGACGGCGTCAGCGCGATGCCGCGCCGGGCTGCGGCGGCGACGAACGTCTGCGAGCGCCAGTGCGGCGGCAGCGTCAGCCAGAGATGATAGGAGCGCGGGTCGGCGGCGTGCTGGTAGCCGGCGAGCAGCCTTGCCGCGGTCTGTTGGCGGCGCGTGGCGTCGATGCGCTTCAGCCGCGTCAGCTCGGCGACCGTGCCGTCGGCCATCAGCCGCTGCCCGGCCGCCAGCGCATGACCGGAGGCGGTCCAGCCGCCGGTGCGCACCGCGCTCATCACGCTCTCGCGCAAGTGCGGCGGCGCGACGAGGATACCGAGCGCGAGGCCCGGCGCGACCTTCTTGGACAGGCTGTCGATGACGATGCAGCGGTCCGGCCCGAGCGCCGCCAGCGGCGTGTCGTCGGCGAGGAAGCCGTAGACGGTGTCCTCGATGATGGTGAGATCGAGCTTCTCGGTGACGCGCATGATGTCGGCGCGCCGCGTCGCGTTCATGGTGACGCCGAGCGGGTTCTGGATGATGGGCTGGAGGTATAGCGCCGACAGATGCGCCTCGCGATGCGCCTTCTGGATCGCGTCGGGCCGCGCGCCATGCTCGTCCATCGGGATCGGGACCAGCGTGATGCCGAGCCGCGCGGCGATGCTCTTGACGTAAGGATAGGTCAGCGCCTCGACGCCGCAGCGGCCGCCGGTGGGCACGAGCGCGGCGAGCGCTGCCGCGAGCGATTGCTTGCCGTTGGCGGTGAACACGATCTGCTCGGCCTGCGGCGCAAAATCCTTGCGCGCGAGATAGGCCGCGGCGGCATTGCGTGCGCTCTTGGTGCCGGTGCTGGTCGAGACGCGCAGCGCGGATTCGAGCGCATCGACGCGCTCCAGCCCTGCAAGGCTCTTGGCGATCATCGCCCATTGCTGCGGCAACAGGGGATAATTGACCTCGAAGTCGATCCGCGCATCGCGCGGCTCGCTTATGGTCTCGACCTCGCGCCTGACGTCGCCGGAGATGAAGGTGCCGCGGCCGACCTCGCCGACCACGAGGCCGCGGCGGAGCAGCTCCGTGTAAACCCGGCTCGCGGTCGAGACGGCGATGCCACGGTCATAAGCAAAATTGCGCTGCGGCGGCAGCCGGTCGCCGGGCCTTAACGTGCCGTTAGTGATATCGGCCGCAATGGCATCGGCAAGCTTCACGTATTCGAACTTGGACATTATTGCACCGAGAGCAATGTTTTACTTGCTCCGAGGAATGTACTGGAGCATTTAAGTTCCATCAAGTTCCGCGATTGAGCCGAGGAAAGCGAGAGCAATCCGATGGCAAATGAGGTGCAGGCGCTGACCGCGTCTGCGCCAACGGCACCTGCTTCGCCGCGCGGGACAACAGGCCGGAGAAGAAGAATGACCACGATCTCGCAAACTGCCGGGCGGAGTTTACGCCCATCCTCGTCGAGCGGATTTTTGGGCACGCTCGTCAACGCCGCCTATGCGCTGTTCGACCGCTTGGAGCGCCGCTCCGCCGTCAAGACGCTGAACGAGCTCGACGACCGCGCCCTGCGCGACATCGGGATCAACCGCAGCCAGATCGAGGACGCCGTCTACGGGCAGTTCAAGGCCGAGCTGTCGCGGTATCTGTGAGGCCGCGTGTCCCGGACGCGCTGCAGCGTTCTTACGCTGCTGCGCAGAGCCGGACCCAAAAGGCCACGTACGCGCTGCTGCATAGGCCCCGGCTCTGCAACGCACCGCTGAAAAAGCGCTGCGCTGCGTCCGGGGCACGGGGACTGTTGCTGAACTGCAGACACACCTTCGCATCCCCGCGGCGCATTTCGCCCGAGCTTTGCCTCGTCACTCCACCCTCAATTGAGAAGAGGGCGCAGGCAAGACCGAGGCAAGACCGGGTGCCGGTCCACTGCGCGAAAGGTGGCAACAAGAAGCTGCACAGCGGCATACAGGTGGAGCCGAGCAACCGGCCTTCCCTGCGCAGTGGTTGGAACGGCATACGTCGTGCTCTCCCCCGGGAGCGATGTACGATTGCCCCCGTCGCCGTGCGGATGGCTGATGCGCGTGTCCGGTTGGACTGCACACATCACCGCAAGACTTGGCGCACAGACCCCGGGCGCCAGGACCACACGATTTGGCCGTACGCGAACCACACCTGTCGTTGGCGCGACGCTCTCGCTCACGGCTGCCCGCCCTGCGAAACTTGTCGCGCCGATGTGGCCCGCGTCCACCGCCGCCCGGCCCGCGTTCGTGACGATCGCGATCCGCCCCTCTTCCTTGGGCCGGGTTTGCGGCGACATATGCGCGATTTCCGAATTTCGGTGAAGCGGAATATTTTGGAGATGGTGGCTTGACCGAACGCTTGGGTGTTTTGCCCGCGGGCAGCGCAAGGTCTTGTAGCCCGGTGCAGAGGGATCAGGCGAAGGCGGCCTGGTCCCACGTTCCGCCGAATGCTCGATCGTCTTCGCACTGGTCGGGCTTGCGGCGAAGCGCCGGCGCCGAACCCGCGCCGCGCCGCTGCCTGGCGTCGATCCGCCGCATGCCGGTGCGAAGGCGGGCAAGCAGTGCCTCCGCGCGGACAGCGGCCCGCTTCACGAGAAACGCGATCGTGGTGGCCCGGCTCAGGACGCTGAGCATCAGCACCACCGAGAAGACGTCAATATAGGCGACGAGGTCCCCGACCAGCATCAGGGCGGGAGGCAGCGGCACGCTGTGGTAATAGGCCAGCAGAAGGATGGCTACCGGGACGAGGGCCGCCACCTTTCGCCAGGTCCGCCGGTCCAGCAGTGCCGCAAATTGCACGACCAGGATTTCCCACAGCGCATCGCCGATCGCGAGCGGGATTTCATAGCTCCACTTGCGCCACCAGTTCTTCACGGCATTGCTCCGCGTTCAGTGCCTGACCACCAGAACCGAGCACTTCGCGTAACGCACGACGTGCCCGGCATTGGAGCCGAGGAAATAAGTGCGCATCGCCGGCCGGTGCGAGGTCATCACGATCAGATCGGCCTTCATGTGCACGGCTTCCTCTAGGATCTCGTGATAGATGCCGCCCTGGCGTACCACGCTGGAGATGCGCTCCGGCTCGATGCCGGACTCGCGCGCGACGATGGCGAGGGCTTCCTCCGAAGTCTGGCGCTGCTGCTCGTCGAAATCCGCCGGCACGTATTCGGCCAACATCACCGGCGTCATCGGCAGGACGTTGAGCAGGCGCACCGTGCCGTTCCAGGTCTGCGACAGCGTTGCGGCGGTCGCGATCGCCGGCTTCGCAAGGTCGGTGTCGGCGAGGTCGATGGGCACGAGGATGGACTTGAACATCTGCGCCTCCATTTGAACCAAGCCGGATCGACCGGTCGAGACGGCGCCCGCGCGTCTCTAACCCGATCGAAGCAGCTTGGGGCTGACGAACAGCACCAGTTTGCCGCGGCGGTACGCCACGTCGCTCCAATCCTTGACGTCAAAGTCGAATATCGCAAGTCCCGCGGTGGGCAGATTGTCCGCGAGCGCCTTGGCGCCGGCGGGATCGCCGCCGCCCGTCAGCATCAGGGCGATCTCATGCATGCCGGGATTGTGTCCGACCAGCAGCAAACGCCTGGGGTCGGCGGGGGCGGTTGCAGTGCGAATGGATTCCAGGATCTGCGCGGGATCGGCGCCGTAGAGTTCCGGCAGGACCTCGACCTCAGGCGCCGCGACGCGGTCCTTCATCGCCTCCCAGGCGATGTCCCAGGTCTGCCTGGCACGGACGGCATGCGACACCAGCACGCTCTCGGGGAAGGGGGGATGCGCGGCGATCCAGTCGCCTATCTGGGCGGCGTCCTTGTGGCCGCGGTCGTCGAGCCGGCGGTCCTGGTCACGGCCGCTCGGCGCGTCAGTCTCGGTTTTGGCGTGACGCAGCAGCATCAAACGGCGCATGGCATTCCCGAATCGTTCCACGTCCAGAATAATCTACAGGCGCCCGTTAAGGACAAGGTGACAGGCGCCCGATCGGTCTTTAAAGCGCGACGAGGAATAGAACAAATCGTCATCGCGATTTAAGTTGTTGTTTTGAACGTGATCTTTTCGGAAAACCGCTGCACACTTTTCCGGATCATGCTCTAAGAAAACTGCATGAGCGAGACTTTCACAAGCGTGTCCCAGCAGGAAGCCGGCTTTCGCGACCGCGTGCGGCTGTCGTTCGATCTCGACGCCGACATCTGCGTGATCGGGGCCGGGCTGGCCGGACTGTCGATCGCGCTGGAGGCGGCCCGGCTCGGAGCCAGCGTCGCGGTGCTCGAGGGCCGCCATGTCGGCTGGAACGCCTCCGGCAACCAGCTCGGCACCGTGACGCCGGGCTTCGCCCTGCCGCTCACCGACTTGATCGAGCGGATCGGCTTCGAGGACGCGCGCGAACTGTGGACACTGTCGAAGGAGGGCGCCGAGTTCGTCCGCGCCAACGCCAGCGAGGCGAATATCGCGGGCATGGGCCTCAGCGAAGGCGTGCTGGAGGTCTCCAACGTCGATGCCGGCGACCGGCTGATCAGCCGGCTGCAGATGCTGAGCGAGGATTTCGAGACCGAGGTCGAGGGCTGGCTGGTCGATCGCGTCCGCGAGACGCTCAAGACCGATCGTTACTTCCACGGCGTGTACTATCCGAGGGCGTTCCAGGTCGATGGACGCAAATATGTGCACGGCCTTGCGGCATTGGCGCGGCGGGCAGGGGCACGCATCTTCGAGGAGACGCCGGTGGTCAGCATCGATCATTCCGGCCTCCGCAAGCGCATCGTCACGCCTTCGGCGCGGCTGCGCGCGACCCACATTGTGCTCGCCGGCAACATCCATCTCGGCGCGCCCTTGCGGCGGCTGTCGGAGACGCTGCTGCCGGTCTGGCGCTATGCCGGCATTACTGCGCCGCTCGGCGAGCGCGTGCACGAGATCATCGCGTTCAAGGGGGCGGTGATGGATTCCGACGGCGTCGACCATTTCCGCATCATCGACGGCGACCGGCTGATGTGGGAGAGCCCGGAGACCACCTGGGCCGCGCGCCCGCAGCGCTTTGCAGGCAGCGTCAGGCGGCGCATCCGCAGCATCTTCCCCGCGCTGGGCGATGTCGAGATCACCGAGATGTTCGGCGGCGCCACCGGCCAGACCGTGCACGGCATGCCGCAGATCGGCCAGTTGCGCAAGGGACTGTGGGTGGCGAGCGGGTTCGGCCGCCAGGGCATGAACACCTCGGCCATGGCCGGGCAGCTGATCGCGCGCAGCATCCTGTGGGGCGATGAACGCTGGAAGCTGTTCTCGCCGTTCGAGCTGGTCTGGGCGGGCGGCGTGACCGGTCGTGTCGCCGGCCAACTGGTCGGGCTCTGGGGCAGGGCGAGTTCCGCCGTCGCGGGGTCGCTCGCGCGCTATCGCGAGCGTGCCAGCGTCAAGGACCGGGAACGCGAGGCACGGCTGGCCGAAGCCAACCGCGCCGCCGGCACCGGTCCACGCCGTCTGTCGCCGGGCGTGCGGCCTCGGCCGGCCCCGGCACCGAAACCTGCGCCGGAAGCCGTGGAACCGGTTCCGGAGGACACCAGCGTCTCGCAATAAGCCACGCGAAAAATTCCGCTCGGACGTGTAACGTCGGTCGGGAGAGCCCGTATCTCAGGGCGTGGACTCCCGCGCACGGAGAATGAGATGTTTGACCGCCGCATCCTGCTAACGACTGCCGCCGGCCTGTTCGGCCTTTCCGCCTTCCGCTGGCTGAGAGGATCTCCGGCCGAGGCAGGCGAGAAGGCCGCCGAAAAGTTCGAGATCGAGAAGACGGAGGCCGAATGGCGCGCGCAGTTGACGCCGCAGCAATATGAAATCCTGCGCAATCACGGCACCGAGCGGCCCGGCTCCAGCCCACTGCTGAAGGAGCACCGCAAGGGCATTTTCGCCTGTGCCGGATGTGACCTGCCGCTATTCGCGTCCGACACCAAATTCGAGAGCGGCACGGGTTGGCCGAGCTTCTACCAGCCGATCGAAGGCAATGTCGGCAAGACCGAGGACCGCACCTACGGCATGGTGCGCACCGAGGTGCACTGCCGGCGTTGCGGCGGCCATCTCGGTCACGTCTTCGACGACGGTCCGAAGCCGACGGGACTACGCTACTGCATCGACGGTTTCGGGCTGGTTTTCCACCCGGCCGCGGCGTCGGCGACGTAGCTCTCGGCGCAGTCATTCCGGACCGATGCGCCAGCATCGAAATCTCGAGGTTCCGGATTCGGTCCTGCGGACCGGCTCCGGAATGACCCCATCTCCCGGCAATTGTTGCCGGTCCCGGCAATTGTGCCCCGGTCATCGGATCGGGGCTTTTTCGTTAAGTCGTTGATTTCATGAAAATACCCGCATTGGCATAGCCCTTGCGACTGTCTCTTCCGACTGCGGCCATGGTCGACCGGCCGCCGGGATCGGATTTGGAGACAAAGGTATGGGTATCTTCGATGCAATGAACACCTCGGTGGGTGGCCTGCAGGCGCAGTCCTACGCGCTGCAGAACATTTCAGGCAACATCGCGAACTCATCCACCACCGGTTACAAAGGCATCGGCACCAGCTTCGTCGATCTCATTCCCGACGCCTCGGTTCCGAGTAAGCAGGTCGCGGGCGGCGTGACGGCCAACGCGAAAGCGACCATCACCACGCAGGGCACGATCTCGTCCTCCTCCGTCGCCACCAACATGGCGATCACCGGCGATGGCTTCTTCTCGATCCAGAAGGCAACCGGCGTCGTCGACAACGTTCCGGTGTTCAGCGGCGTCACCTACTACACCCGCCGCGGCGACTTCCAGCTCAATGCCAACGGCAATCTGGTCAACGGCGCCGGCTATTACCTGATGGGCACCACGGTCGACCCCAAGACCGGCAACCCCACTGGCAACGTCGCCACCGTCCTGAAATTCCAGAACAACTTCATCCCGGCGCAGGCGACCACCTCGATCCAATACGCCGCGAACCTGCCGAGCGTGCCGAACACGGCGGCGAGCTCGACTGCCGCGAGCGGTACGCTGCTGGCAGCCGGCGGGCTGAACCCGTCTGATTTCGCCGCCAGCCCGCTGATCGTCGGCACGCCGCCGCCGCCGTATACGAATGCGACCATCTCCGGCGCAGCGGCGACCGGCAATCTGCGCTCAGCCTATACGGCGACGACTGCGACCGGCACCGTGGCGCTGCAGGACAGCGCTTCGGCTGCGGCAACTGGCAGCACGTCGCTCGATTCCGCCGTGTCCCCGCATCTCAACACCAGCCTTCTCACCAATCTGGCCGGCAAGTCGCTGACGGTCAACGGCCAGAGAATCGACTTCGACAACACCGTCTCGGGCACTTCGACGGCTGCAGGCCCTCCTGTAGTCACCACAATTGGTCTGAAGTCGCCCACCACCTCGCTGATGTCGGATGTCCTCAACGCGATCGCGTCTGGAGCCGGCGTTCCCGCCGCGAACGTGAGTATCAACTCCAGCGGTAACATCCAGATCACAACCAGCACCACGGCCGACGTCACGATCAGCGGCACCGCGGCAAGCTTGCTCGGCGTCAGCAGCGTGACGCGCGGTGGTAACGTGCTGTCCACCCCCGCGATTACGGGCGCTACAGTGCTCGGCGGTAGCGCGACGCCTGGCGGGCCGGAAGTCCTCTCGACGCCCTTCGTGGCCGGCAACACGATCCAGGTCAACGGCACGGCAGGCCCCAATACGATCACCTTCGTGAACTCCGGCGCCACCAGTTCGACCCCGAACCTGATCAACGTTACTGACGACATCGCGACCCTGCTCCAGAAGATTGACGCGCTCAGCGGTGCGAGCGGTTCTTCGATCAGCAACGGCGTGATCACCCTGAATACCGGCATCGCCAATCCCACCTTGACGGTGACCAGCAACAACAGCAGCGCCTTCGCGGCGCTCGGCTTCACGTCGTCCATCTCCAAGAACCGCGGCGGTGGCGGCACGGCCGGCACCGGCGGCGTGATCGGCAACGACATCGCGACCTTCACCAAGGAATCGATCAGCGGCGGTGCGGTCACCGCCTACAACGCCGCGGGCACGCCGGTGAACCTGCAGCTGCGCTGGGCCAAGACCGACAGCGCCTCGCTGGGCACCGGCCATTCCGACACCTGGAACCTGTTCTACCAGACCGATCCGAACGCGACCGGCACGACGGTCGGCTGGGTCAATACCGGGCAGGCCTTCACCTTCGCCGCCGACGGCTCGCTGACCTCGCCGAGCGGCTCGGGCGTCACCATCAACAATGTCAGCGTCGGCGGCCAGTCGCTCGGCTCGCTCGCCTTCAACATCTCCTCGGGCGGCCTGACGCAATATGCCTCGACCAGCGGCGCAGTGACCATCAACACCATCACCCAGAACGGCTACGCCGCCGGTCAGCTCCGCTCGGTCGCCGTCAACAACAACGGCCTCGTGGTCGGCACCTTCTCCAACGGCCAGAACCTCGACCTTGCCCAGGTCTCGTTGTCGCACTTCAACGGCACCAACTATCTCAAGGCTCTCGACGGCGGCGCCTATGCGGCGACCGAGCAGTCGGGGCCTGCGATCGACGGCGCTTCGGGCACCATCAGCGGCTCGTCGCTGGAAGGCTCGAACACCGACATCGCCGACGAGTTCACCAAGCTGATCGTGACCCAGCAGGCCTATTCGGCCAACACCAAGGTGATCACGACGGCCAATTCGATGGTGCAGGACCTCCTGAACGTGTTGCGCTGATCGGCGCGTGACGTAACCAAAGGCGGTAAGTACACATGGGTTTGAGTTCAGCCCTCGCCAGTGCGATGAGCGGTCTGCGTGCCAACCAGGCCGCGCTCTCGATCGTCTCCTCGAACGTCGCCAACTCGCAGACGCCGGGTTACGTCGTCCAGACCCCGAACCAGATCGAGGTCACCACCGGCGATTTCGGTTCGACGGCGATGACGACCGGCGTCAGCCGGGAGCTCGACACCTATGTGCTGAACCAGCTGCGCACCGAGACCGGCGGCAGCGGCTATGCCGACCAGATGGCGAACATTCTGAAGCAGCTTCAGAATGTCTACGGTACGCCCGGCAACGACGGCACGCTCGAAAGCGCGCTCAACAAGTTCACCTCCTCGCTCCAGGCGCTGTCGACGAGCTCGGGCGCGTCCTCGGCGCAGACCGTCGCGCTGAGCGCCGCCCAGGCGCTGGCGCAGCAGCTCAACGTCACCACCAAGGGCATTCAGTCACTGCGCTCCAATGTCGAGCAGGATCTCGGCAATTCGGCGCAGGCGGCCAACGCGGCGATGCAGAAGGTCGCCGACATCAACACCAAGCTCCAGGGCCTTTCGGCCAACGATCCCTCCGCCGCGACGCTGATGGATCAGCGCGACCAAGCCATCAACACGCTGTCGAAATATGTCGACGTGCGCGTCACCACCGACGGCTCCAACCAGGCCAACATCTACACCACCACCGGCATCCAGCTCGTCGGGGCCGGGCTCGCCTCGCAATTCTCCTTTGCTTCCGCCGGTGCGCTGTCGGCGACCTCGCTCTACAACACCGATCCCGCCAAGTCCGGGGTCGGCGCATTCAACATCAAGCTGCCGAACGGCTCGCAGCTCGACGTCGTCGCCAACAACGTGGTTTCCTCCGGCCAGATCGCGGCCGATCTGAAGCTGCGCGACCAGACGCTGGTGCAGGCGCAGACCCAGATCGACCAGCTCGCTGCCACGATGTCGAGCGCGCTGTCCGACAAGACCACCGCCGGCAGTGCGGTCTCCGGTCCGCCGGCCGGCTTCGACCTGGACCTTGCCGGCGCGCAAGCCGGCAACACGGTCAACATCACCTACACGGACACGGCGACCAACACCCAGCGCCAGATCACGCTCGTCAACGTGATCGATCCGGCGGCGCTGCCGCTCCAGAACGCCACCAATGCCAACCCGGTGCGGGTCGGCGTCAATTTCTCTGGCGGCATGGGTGCGATCGCCTCCGCGCTCAACACCGCGCTGTCAGGCTCGCATCTGTCGTTCTCCGCCGCGCCGCCGCCGGCGACCGCGACGACGCTGCGGGTCACCGATGACAATACCGGCCTTGCCAAGGTCAATTCGGCCTCGACCTCCAAGACGATGTCGGCGCTGGCCTCGGGAAATCCGCAACTGGCGCTGTTCACCGACGGCGGGCAGGCGCTCTACACCGGCGCGATCACGGCATCGGGCTCGCAGATGACCGGCCTTGCCGGGCGCATCGCCGTGAACACGCAGCTGGTGGCCGATCCGACCAAGCTGTCGGTCTACAACACCTCGCCGGTGACGCCCGCTGGCGACACCACGCGCTCGGACTATCTCTACTCGCAGCTCACCAATGCGGTGTTCTCCTATTCGCCGACGACCGGCCTCGGCTCCGCGAACCAGCCTTTCACCGGCAGCGTCTCGAACTACCTGCAGCAATTCCTGAGCATCCAGAGCAACGCCGCGACGCAGGCGACCCAGCTCCAGCAGGGCCAGAGCGTCGTGGTCTCGACGCTCCAGGCCAAGTTCAACTCGACCTCCAGCGTCAACCTCGACTCGGAAATGTCGAACCTGATCCAGCTTCAGAATGCCTATGCCGCCAACGCCCACGTCATGTCGGTGGTGCAGAGCATGATAAATACGTTGATCCAGGCTCAAGCGTAGCAAGTAACAGGGCTCTGAAAGATGTCGATCAGCAGCATCAACTACTCCTCGTCGGTCCTCGGCGCGCAGATCCGCAACATCAACCAGCAGCTCACCGATCTGTCGACGCAGCTCTCGACCGGCAAGCTGTCGCAGAACTATTCCGGCATGGGCACCAACGAGGGATTTGCGATCGCCGGGCGCTCGCAGCTCTCCAACATCGCCGCCTATACCGACACGATCACCAACGTGAACGTCAACATCAACCTCGCCAATACCGCGCTGCAGTCGCTGACGACCATTCGCACCAACACCCAGACGGGTTCGGCCAGCACCGCGCAGGATCTCAACGTCAACGGACAGACGGTGGCGCAGAACACGGCCGCAGCCCAGTTCGGCTCGATGGTCGGCGTGCTGAACACGCAGTCGGGCAACCGCTATCTGTTTTCCGGGACCGCGTACAACACCCAGCCGGTCGCCAACGCCGGGGACATCATCAACGGCACCACGACGCAGGCGGGCTTCAAGACCGTCATGGCCGAGCGCCAGGCCGCCGATCTCGGCGCCAACGGCATGGGGCGCCTGGTGCAGACGCAGCCGACGCCGAGCTCGGTGAAGGTGGCGGAGGACGCCGCCGGGTCGCCGTTCGGGCTCAAGATCAAGGCGGTGTCCTCGACGCTGACTGGGGCGACCGTCACCGGCCCGAGCGGCTCGCCGGTGTCGTTCTCGGTCGATCTCAACGGCGTCAATCCGAACAACGGCGACAAGCTGAGCGTCCAGTTCACGCTGCCGGACGGCACGACCGAGCAGATCGACCTGACTGCGTCGTCGGCGACGCCGACGCCGCTCGGCAGCTTCGCCATCGATGCGAGCGTCCCGGTCAACCCGAACAATACCGCGGCGAATCTCAACACGGCGCTGAACACGGCGATCAAAAAGCTTGCCAACACCTCGCTTGTGGCGGCCTCCGCTGTCACCGCGGGTGACAACTTCTTCAACACGGCAAGCTCGGTGACCGGAACGGCGGCGGTCACCAATCAGGTGGTCCCGCCCGCTTCGAACATCGCCACTGGCGCGACGGCGCTGTCCGGCGCAAGTGGATCGGACTCGATCACGCCGGGCTTTTCCGCCGGCGACACCATCACCGTCAACGGCACCACGCTGACCTTCGTCAATTCGGGGGCGACCGGCAACCAGCTCAACGTGACCGACAGCATCCAGACGCTGATGAGCAAGATCGACCAGATCACGGGCACCTCCAAGCCGTCGACGATTCATGGCGGCGTGATCACGATCAACACCGACGACGCCGCCACGTTGAACATCTCGAGCCCAAATGCGGCAGCGCTGACTTCGCTCGGCTTCCCCTCGTCACCGATCACGGCCACGCAGCCGCCGCTGCGCGTCGGCTCCTCGCCGGCGAGCTCGGCCACCACTCTGGTGAACGGCTCGGCCAACACTATCAAATGGTACCAAGGCAATGACGGGCCGGGTTCGCCGCGCTCGACTGCGGTCGCGCGGGTCGACGATTCCGTCACGGTGCAGTATGGCGCGCAGGCGAACGAGGACGCGATCCGCCGGCAGTTGCAGGCGATTGCCGTGTTCGGCACGTTTTCGACGACCCCGGGCGGGCAGTATTCCGGCGGGCAGGTCGCAGCGCTGAGCCTGCGCACGACCCAGGCGTTGACCCAGCAGCCGGGGCAGCAGCGCATCGAGGACATCCAGACCGACATCGCGATGGCCCAGAACACGATGAAGGACGCGACCACGCGCCAGACCCAGGCCAAGGCGCAGCTGCAGTCCATTATCGACCAGGCCGAATCGGCCCCGCAGGATCAGGTGGCGAGCGAGATCCTGGCGCTCCAGAATGCGCTGCAGGCATCCTACCAGGTGACCTCGAACCTCGCTCAGCTCTCGCTCGTCAAGTTCCTGTAAGGAAGCGTTAAGGCGTCGTTAACCATGCCTCTTTACCTCTTGGTGACTTGGAGCGGGGCGGAGCGGCCGATGTCGGGGAGGATGCAGCTGGTGGTGGCGACGCCGTGCTTCGGCGGCCAGGTCTCGAGCATCTATGCCAGCTCGATCTTCGCGCTCCAGCGCGCCGTGCACGGCATGTCCAATCTCGATCTCAAGGTGCACCTGCGAGACGGCGATGCGCTGATCACACGCGCGCGCGCCAATCTGGTCGCGATGTTCCTGGACGATCCCAAGGCGACGCATTTCCTGTTCATCGACGCCGACATCGGCTTCAGGCCGGAGCAGGTGTTCCGGCTGATCGAGTGCGGGGCGGACGTCGTTGCCGGCTGCTATCCGATCAAGCGGGTGAACTGGGACAAGGCGAAGCGGGCGATCGAGGCCGGCCGCACCGACGTGCCGGCCGCCGCCCTCGACTACGTGCTCGAGGTCGAGGACCCCGACCGCATCGTGGTCGTCAACGGCTTTACCCGCGTGCGCTACGCCGGCACCGGCTTCCTGATGATCCGCCGCCACGTGCTGGAGGCGATGTGCCGTCATCCGGCCTACGCAAATCTGCAATTCTTCCGCGAGCATTCCCACGATGCGCTGGCGGCGAGCCAAAACCGGTTTGCGCTGTTCGAATGCATGATTGATCCCGCGACCGGCACGTATCTCTCTGAGGACTTTGCCTTCTGCAAGCGCTGGACCGACATCGGCGGGGAAATCTGGGCCGACATCCAGAGCTCGCTCGACCATGTCGGGCCATCGGTGTTCCACGGCGACATCGCCTCGCAATTCGCAGCCGCGCCAGCGGCGGCGGCCGACGCGGCATGAGCCCTGCGGGATGAGCACCGGCGCATCCCGCCTGTCAGCTTCGGAACGCGCGCCCGATGGCGGCTCGCGCTATCGCTTGCGCGATCTCTTCACGTCGTTGGACACGCTGCTGTCCTCCGGCGGAGACCCGCGCCTTGCGCTCGATCCCGGGGATCGCCTCAACGCCTATGGCTGTGCGGCCTCGCCCGAGCCGGAGATCTGGAATTTCGCGTCCTCGACCGCGTCGACGATCTCGCAAGCGGCCTATGACCGTGCGGCGCTCGCGCGCGAAGAGCTGATGCACAGGTGCCTGTTCGACGAGGTCGAAATCGCCTTCGATGCGCGCTGCGAGAGCATGCGCGAGGAGCTGCGCGGCCATCTCCAGCTCTCGCCGCGCGTCGACATCGTGTTCTCGCCGTCCGGCACCGACTCCCAACTCCACGCGCTGTTCCTGGCTCACGCGGTGCTCGGCGCCTCGCCGGTGACGATCGTGGTCGGCGCGGATCAAACCGGCAGCGGCACGCTTCATACCGCGCGTGGACACCATTTCAGCGCGATGACGGCGAGCGGCGTTGCGGTGCGCAAGGATGCTGCGGTCGCCGGTCTTGCCGGCGACAGCATCGCGGTGCCGCTGCTGGATGCCGCTTCCGGCGTCGCGATGCGCCCGGATGCGGATGCTGCGGTCATGCGCGCCATCGAGACCAGCCTCGCGCAAGACCGCTGCGTTCTTCTGCACATCATGGATTCGTCAAAACTCGGCTGGCGCGCGCCGAGTGCTGCCTGCCTCGATGACATCGCGCGGCGCTGGCCGCGCAAGGTTCAGGTGGTCGTCGATGCCTGTCAGGCGCGGCTCGGCCGCCGCCGGCTACGCTGCTACCTCGAGCGCGGCTACATGGTGCTGATGACCGGCTCGAAGTTCTTCGGCGGACCCGCCTTCAGCGGCGCGCTGCTGGTGCCGAAAGGCCTGTCGCGGTCGATCGACCGGATCGGCGCAATCGCGCCGGGCATTTTCGACTATGCCGCCCGTTGCGACTGGCCGACGGCCTGGACGGCACTGCGCTCTCGCTTCGAGCGCCGGCCGAATTTCGGTCAGTGGTTGCGTTGGGAAGCAGCGCTCGCCGAAATCTGCAGGTACTACGCCGTGCCCGGCGCATTCCGCGCCAGGGCGCTGGCCGAGCTTGCGATCGGCATCGACAGCATGCTCGCGCTGTCGCCGTCGCTGCGTGCCATTCCGGCGGCAACCGAGAACATCGGCGCGGATGACGAGGAATTCGCCCACGCCACGATCTTTCCGTTCACGCTGCTGCGCGACGACAAACCTGTCCCGCTTGCCGAGACCAGTGCCGTTCATCGGGCGCTGGCGCGCGACATGGGCGAGGAACTGAGCGGCAGCGCGGCGGACCGGCAGGTCGCCGCACAACGCTGCCTGATCGGCCAGCCGGTCCGGCTGGAGCGGCAGGGCGAGGCGCCGCAGGCCACGTTGCGGCTCTGCGTCGGCGCGCGGCTCATCACCGAAACCTGGTCGGCGGATGCCGTGCAGGCGCAACGTAATTTGCAGCATGTGCTCGATCGCATCGCGCACGTTCTGGTGAAGATCGAGCTGCTGCTTGACCGCGCCACGGCTGCGCCGGGGAAGTTTGTGCTCGAGGGTTGAAGATGCTGCATCCTGTTTCCGCGCCTGATAGCGTGACCACGCCGAACTATTCCGACCGCATCGGCTTTGCGCAGTTGACGCGACGGGCCTTCGAGGGCGGCGATCTGCATCCTTTGCGCGAGCATCTGCTGGCGAGGATCGCAGAGGGAACGGCGGAGGCGGGCGAGGGCCTCGATCTGTCGCTGATTGCCCAGCTTCTCGGCGAGAAGGAGGCCGGGCTCGTGATCCAGACCGAGGTGCTCGCCTTCCACCAATTGTTTCGCACGCCGTGCGCGGTCGCCAAGCCGCGCCTGCGCGTGCTCGCGCTCGCGGCCGATATCGACATGGGCGGCAACACCCCAATCGAATTCCTGCTCGAAGGCTCCGACATCGAGCTGCTCACGCTTTATGTGGTCAAGGGCGTCGGTCTGCCCGAGACGTTGCCCGATCACGACGTCGCCATCGTGGTCGCTTCCGATTCCGAGGAATGCCGCGAGACACTCGCGGTGATCGAGCAGGCGGCGCCGCGCTGGCCGCGGCCGCTGCTCAATCGCCCCGAGCTCATCGGCAATCTCGATCGTGACAAGCTGTACCGGCTGCTGGCAGATATCCCCGGTCTCGAAATTCCCGTTACCGTCCACACGACGCGCGCGCAATTGTCGGACCTACTCGAAGGCAAGATCGCTTGCGCGGACATCACGGGCGAGCTGCGCTTTCCGATGATCGTGCGGCCACGCGGCACGCATGCCGGCGTCGGGCTCGTGAAGGTCGACGATGCAGCGGCGCTCAAGGCCTATCTCGCCGAGCGGCAGGAGCAGGACTTCTTCGTCGCGCGTTTCGTCGATTATGCGAACCCCGACGGGCTCTATCGCAAATATCGTCTCGCCATGGTCGACGGCAAGCCTTACGCCTGCCACATGGCGATCGCCGACCGCTGGGACATCTGGTATCTCAACGCCTACATGGCGTTCAGCGAAGAGAAGCGGGCTGAAGAAGCCGCCTTCATGCTCGACTTCGACAACGCTTTCGCTGCGCGTCATCGCGGCGCGCTCGACGAGATGTGCAAGCGCGTCGGCCTCGACTATTTCATCGTCGATTGCGCCGAGAATCGCGATGGCGAGCTGCTGGTCTTCGAAGCCGACAACACCGCCGTCGTGCACAACATGGATCCGCCGGCCGTGTTTCCCTACAAGCCGCCGCAGATGCGCAAGATCTTTGCCGCGTTCACCGCGATGCTGTCGCGGCACGCCAAGGCCGGCGCAGAGCGTGCAGCATGAACGAGATCATCCGCAACACGCAGAGATCCGTCACGAACGGCTCGCTCGATCCGCAGGACTGGAGCGAATTCCGCGCGCTCGCTCATCGCATGCTGGACGAGACCATCGACGGCATCGCCAACATTCGCTCGCGCCCGGTGTGGCAGCCGATTCCCGACGAGGTCCGCGCGGCCTTGAAGAGCGACGTGCCACGCGGGGCGAGGGAGCTCGCCGAGGTCTATCGCGAATTCGCGGCGCATGTCGCGCCCTATACGACCGGCAACGTCCATCCCGGCTTCATGGGCTGGGTGCATGGCGGCGGCACCGCAGTTGGCATGCTAGCGGAGATGCTCGCGGCCGGCCTCAACGCCAATCTCGGCGGGCGCGACCACATGCCGATCGAGGTCGAGCGCCAGATCGTCGGCTGGATGCGTAGCCTGTTCGCCTTTCCTGACAGCGCGAGCGGCATCTTCGTCACGGGCACGTCGATGGCCAATCTCATGGCGGTGCTGGTGGCGCGCACGGCAGTGCTCGGTACGCTGGCGCGGCAGCACGGCATCGGCAATGACGGCGCGCTACTCACCGCCTACACTTCGCGGGCCGCGCATGGCTGCGTCTCGCGGGCGATGGACATCGCCGGGCTCGGCACCGATGCGCTGCGCAAGATTGATGTCGACGCCGATCATCGCATCGGCGTCGCCGCGCTGCGCGCGCAGATCGCCGCCGACCGCGAAATTGGCTTCAAGCCGTTCCTCGTCGTCGCCTCCGCCGGCACGGTCGATATCGGCGCGATCGACGACCTCAGGGCGGTTGCGCAGCTATGCCGCGATGAAGGCATCTGGTTTCACGTCGACGGGGCCTTCGGCGCGCTCGCGATCCTCTCGCCCGAGCTCGCGCCACTGCTCTGCGGCATCGAGCTCGCCGATTCCATCGCGCTCGATTTCCACAAATGGGGGCAGGTGCCCTACGATGCCGGCTTCCTGCTGGTGCGCGACGGCGAGCAGCATCGGCAGGCCTTTGCGCAACCGGCGGCCTATCTCAGCCGCGAAGCGAGGGGGCTTGCGGCCGGCACGGTCTGGCCCTGCGATCTCGGCCCCGATCTGTCGCGCGGCTTCCGCGCGCTGAAGACCTGGTTCACGCTGAAGACGTTCGGCACCGATCGCCTCGGCGCGGTGATCGCGCGAAGCTGCGCGCTGGCAAAATATCTGGAGGCGCGCATTCTGGCCGAGCCGCGGCTGGAATTGCTGGCGCCGGTGAACCTCACCATCGTCTGTTTCCGCTATCGCGCAGGCGACGCAGTCAACCGCGACATCGTCGCCGACATCCAGGAGTCCGGCGCCGCGGCACCGTCGAGCACGACGGTGAACGGCAGGTTCGCGATCCGCGCGGCGATCGTCAATCATCGCACCGAGGAGACCGACATCGATGCGCTGGTTGCGGCCGTGCTCAAGTTCGGCGCGCAGCGCGGCGGCGTGATCGAGGTCGAGGCACCACCGCTCGCGTCGCAGTGACATCAAGATCGCTCAAGACAAAACGCCCCGGACCTGGTCCGGGGCGTTTTGCTTTCAGATGCGCGAAGCGCTCAGGCGGCCGAGCTGACGTCGCTCTTGATATCGTTCTTGGGATGCGTGGCCTCGTACTGGTCGCGCAGCTTGTCTTCATAGGCGATCAGCTTGCGGGCCTCCTTGAGGGCCCGGTAGAGATCGCCGCTCATGATGTTGTTGTTGATGCCCTCGATGATCGGCCAGGAGCTCGGCACCGCGGTGACGATGTCACGCACGAGGTTGAAATAGGTGCCGTGCTGGGTCTGCGGATCCGGCGAGATGTACATCAGCTGGACCGCCAGATAGACGAGCTTGGCGGGGGTGTCGGCGGTCTCCGGCGTGAGGATGTCGCGCTCGCGCAGGATCGGCACGTTCTCGCCATCGATCAGAAGACGCGCGCGCTGGTCCGTGTTGGTGATCACGGAGTTACCGACGATGATGCGTTCGTGCGGTTTGAGCTCGACCTTGAGAGCCATGCCTGTTCTCCATCAACCCTTTTGTAACGAGCGGCGCGCGTCCCAGTGAACGACAACTGCCGGCCCTGATTTGGGTCCAATCCTTGCTGAATGTGGTTAACGGGTCGTAAAGATTCGCGCCCGCGTTGAAGAACGTAGCGATGTCAATGGCTTGGGTGGTTGCAAAGAGCTGCGCTGCAAGCGTGCGGGACGACGCTTGGGGCCCGACGCGGACAAACCGGCGGCTTCATTTCACGGATTGTTAGAGGCTCGAAGGCACCGTCCGGCCGTCGTTTGATCAATCTCGGTCAAGCAGGACGCGTAGCTACCAGAAAGGTAACAGTATGTCCGGTATCGTTCTCTCCGCATCGGTTCGTCAGAACCTGCTCTCCCTCCAGTCCACCGCCGACCTCCTCGCCACCACCCAGTCGCGTCTGTCGACCGGCAAGAAGGTGAACTCGGCGCTGGATAACCCCACCAACTTCTTTACGGCCCAGTCGCTCGACAACCGCGCCAGCGACATCAACAATTTGCTCGATGGCATCGCCAACGGCGTGCAGGTGCTCCAGGCCGCCAACACCGGCATCACCTCGCTGCAGAAGCTGCTCGACTCCGCCAAGTCGATCGCCAACCAGGCGCTCCAGACCACGGTCGGTTATTCGACCAAGTCGAACGTCTCGACCACGATTGCGGGCGCGACAGCCTCCGACCTGCGCGGCACCACGACCTACACCAGCACGACCGCTCTCTCGAACGTGGTGTTCGACGGTAGTGCGGGCGGTACCACCGTTGCGACCGGAACAACCACGCTCGGCGGCGGGTCCGCTTCGCTGGTCGGATCCGCGGCGCCTGACGGCGCAGGAACTGCGGCCAAACTGGCTACGACCCTGACGCTCGCCGGCACCCCCTCAGCGACAACCATTGCCGCCAAGGGCGCGCCTTCGGACGGCGAGACGTTGACGGTCGATGGGCACACGATCACCTTCAAGTCCGCCGACGTTCCGACCGCGGCGCCCTCAGGCTCCAGCAAGGTTGGCAACATCGTTACGGACGGCAACGGAAACTCTACCGTCTACACGGGTGCCACGGCTCCGACCGGCTCGGTGCAGGACCTGCTCAATGCGATCGATCTGGCGACCGGAGCTGGGAAACTTAACGCCGGTGGTACTGCCGTCGTCGCCGGCTCGGGCACTTTGGCTTCCGTTAGCGCAGGTGGTGTTCTTACCCTCACGACCGGTACCGGTGCTGATCTCAGCGTCACTGGCCGGGCCGACCTTCTGAAGGCCCTGGGCCTGACCGGGGCGGCGGGCAGCGGTACCGTCACTGTGACCCAGGCGCGCTCAACCGCCGCAGGCACACTCGGCACTTTGATCCAGGACGGCTCGACGCTGAACGTGGACGGCAAGACGATCACGTTCTCGAACGCGGCGACGCCCACCACAGTCGCAACGGGTTCCACCCTGGTCGGCAATTTGGTCACGGATGGAAACGGCAACTCGACCGTTTACCTTCAGGCCGGCACCGTCAACGACGTTCTGAACGCCATCGATCTTGCGACCGGTGTGCAGACCGTCAAGACGGCGGGTGCTTCCGGTGCCCTGCAGACGACCGCAGGCGCCAAGAACTCGTCGATCGTGGCCGGCGCGCTCAACCTCTCGACTGGTGCGAACGCGGATCTGTCGATCACGGGCACCAAGAATGCGCTGTCCGCGCTCGGCCTGACCGGCTCCACCGGCACCGGCACCGCCTTCACCGCGAGCCGTGCCGCCTCGGCCGGCGGCATCTCGGGCAAGACCTTGACCTTCTCCTCCTTCAATGGCGGCACGGCGGTCAACGTCACCTTCGGCGACGGCACCGGCGGCACGGTCAAGACGCTCGATCAGCTCAACACGCAGCTGCAGGCCAACAACCTGACGGCCACGATCGACGCCAACGGCCTGCTCACAGTCGCGGCGACCAACGACTACGCGTCCTCGACGATCGGATCTGCCACCGCCGGTGGTACGATCGGTGGTACGATCACGTCGGCCCTGACCTGGTCGAACGCGACCGCGCCGGTTGCTGATGCGGTTGCCCAGGCCACCCGTTCCAACCTGGTGAACCAGTACAACAACATCATGACGCAGATCGACACCACGTCGCTGGACGCCTCGTTCAACGGTGTCAACCTGCTCAATGGCGACCAGCTCAAGCTGGTGTTCGACGAGACCGGCAAGTCGAGCCTGAACATCACCGGCGTGACCTTCAACTCGAAGGGTCTGGGTCTGGCTGGTCTGGTGCAGGGCACCGACTTTATCGACAACGCCGCGACCAACAAGGTGCTGACCAAGCTGAACACGGCCTCGAGCACGTTGCGTTCGGAAGCCTCGACGCTCGGTTCGAACCTGTCGGTCGTGCAGGTTCGCCAGGACTTCAACAAGAACCTGATCAACGTGCTGCAGACCGGCTCGTCCAACCTGACGCTCGCCGACACCAACGAGGAAGCGGCCAACAGCCAGGCGCTGTCGACCCGCCAGTCCATCGCGGTCTCCGCGCTGTCGCTGGCCAACCAGTCGCAGCAGAGCGTGCTGCAGCTGCTCCGCTGATAGCGGCTGACATCGCGATCAAGTCATGGCGGCGGGGCTTCGGCTCCGCCGCTTTCTTTTTGCATCGAGAGGTGCTCTGGCGGCTCTAAAGCTCTAAAAGTAACTGTCGGTTATGGTTAACAGGGAGTAAACGCGGGAAAAACGTGAGGAGTTTCAGCTTGATCGTCACCGATCTTGACCCGCTTTCTGAGCCTTATGGTGAACCGGCGCTTACGGCTCGCGAGCAGGTTTCACCCTTTGTTAGCCATGTCCGCGCAGGCTGTGCCCGTCACTCGATCCGAAGCGATCGAACGAAGACGCGTAAACCAGAAGGGTAAGAGTTATGTCCGGTATTGTTCTCTCTGCGTCGGTTCGCCAGAACCTGCTCTCTCTCCAGTCCACCGCCGACCTCCTCGCCACCACCCAGTCGCGTCTGTCGACTGGCAAGAAGGTGAATACGGCGCTGGATAACCCCACCAACTTCTTTACGGCCCAGTCGCTCGACAACCGCGCCAGCGACATCAACAATTTGCTCGATGGCATCGCCAACGGCGTGCAGGTGCTCCAGGCCGCCAACACTGGCATCACCTCGCTGTCGAAGCTGCTCGACTCCGCCAAGTCGATCGCCAACCAGGCGCTCCAGACCACGGTCGGTTATTCGACCAAGTCGAACGTCTCGACCACGATTGCGGGCGCGACAGCCTCCGACCTGCGCGGCACCACGACCTACACCAGCACGACCGCTCTCTCGAACGTGGTGTTCGATGGTAGTGCGGGCGGTACCACCGTTGCGACCGGAACAACCACGCTCGGCGGCGGGTCCGCTTCGCTGGTCGGATCCGCGGCGCCTGACGGCGCAGGAACTGCGGCCAAACTGGCTACGACCCTGACGCTCGCCGGCACCCCCTCAGCGACAACCATTGCCGCCAAGGGCGCGCCTTCGGACGGCGAGACGTTGACGGTCGATGGGCACACGATCACCTTCAAGTCCGCCGACGTTCCGACCGCGGCGCCCTCAGGCTCCAGCAAGGTTGGCAACATCGTTACGGACGGCAACGGAAACTCTACCGTCTACACGGGTGCCACGGCTCCGACCGGCTCGGTGCAGGACCTGCTCAATGCGATCGATCTGGCGACCGGAGCTGGGAAACTTAACGCCGGTGGTACTGCCGTCGTCGCCGGCTCGGGCACTTTGGCTTCCGTTAGCGCAGGTGGTGTTCTTACCCTCACGACCGGTACCGGTGCTGATCTCAGCGTCACTGGCCGGGCCGACCTTCTGAAGGCCCTAGGCCTGACCGGGGCGGCGGGCAGCGGTACCGTCACTGTGACCCAGGCGCGCTCAACCGCCGCAGGCACACTCGGCACTTTGATCCAGGACGGCTCGACGCTGAACGTGGACGGCAAGACGATCACGTTCAAGAACGCGGCGACGCCCACCACAGTCGCAACGGGTTCCACCCTGGTCGGCAATTTGGTCACGGATGGAAACGGCAACTCGACCGTTTACCTTCAGGCCGGCACCGTCAACGACGTTCTGAACGCCATCGATCTTGCGACCGGTGTGCAGACCGTCAAGACGGCGGGTGCTTCCGGTGCCCTGCAGACGACCGCAGGCGCCAAGAACTCGTCGATCGTGGCCGGCGCGCTCAACCTCTCGACCGGTGCGAACGTGGACCTGTCGATCACAGGTTCGGGCAACGCATTGTCCGCGCTCGGCCTGACCGGCTCCACCGGCACCGGCACCGCCTTCACCGCGAGCCGTGCCGCCTCGGCCGGCGGCGTCTCGGGCAAGACCTTGACCTTCTCCTCCTTCAATGGCGGCACAGCGGTCAACGTCACCTTCGGCGACGGCACGGGCGGCACGGTCAAGACACTCGATCAGCTCAACACGCAGCTGCAGGCCAACAACCTGTCGGCCACGATCGATGCCAACGGCCTGCTCACGATCTCGGCCACTAACGACTATGCATCCTCGACGATCGGATCTGTGATCGCTGGTGGCACGATCGGGGGCACGATCACGACCTCACTGACCTGGAGCAACGCGACGACGCCGACTGTCGACCCGGTTGCCCAGGCCACCCGTTCCAACCTGGTGTCCCAGTACAACAACATTATGTCGCAGATCGACACGACCTCGGTCGACTCGTCCTTCAACGGGGTGAACCTCTTGAACGGCGACCAGCTCAAGCTGGTATTCGACGAGACCGGCAAGTCGAGCCTGAACATCACCGGCGTGACCTTCAATTCGAAGGGTCTGGGTCTGGCTGGTCTGGTGCAGGGCACCGACTTCATCGACAACTCCGCGACCAACAGGGTGCTGGCCAAGCTGAACGCAGCCTCGAGCACGCTGCGTTCGGAAGCCTCGACGCTCGGTTCGAACCTCTCGGTCGTGCAGGTTCGCCAGGACTTCAACAAGAACCTGATCAACGTGCTTCAGACCGGCTCGTCCAACCTGACGCTGGCCGACACCAACGAGGAAGCGGCCAACAGCCAGGCGCTGTCGACCCGCCAGTCGATCGCGGTCTCGGCGCTGTCGCTGGCCAACCAGTCGCAGCAGAGCGTGCTCCAGCTGCTCCGCTAATAAGCGTCTGAAATCACGGAACTAAAACCGGCGGCGGGGCTTCGGCCCCGCCGTTTTTTGTTCGTGAAAGGGCTCGATGGAGCCGACGTTCCGAGGCGGGGAGGGCGCTAACCGGGCATTAACCCTAACCCTTAAGTCGCCGTTAACCATACTTTAAAGGACAGCCCCTAAAACTCGACAAAAGCCCGCTTTCCAGATCGGCGAGCCCGATTCGTATCCGGTTCAAAAGGAAGACCGCCAATGTCCAACATCGTTCTCTCGGCGTCAGTTCGCCAGAACCTGTTGTCGCTGCAATCAACGGCCGACCTGCTCGCAACCACCCAGTCGCGCCTATCGACCGGCAAGAAGGTCAACACGGCGCTCGACAATCCGACCAACTTCTTCACCGCGCAGGGGTTGGACAACCGGGCGAGCGACATCAGCAACCTGCTCGACGGCATCAACAACGGTGTGCAGGTTCTGCAGGCGGCCAACACCGGCATCACCTCGCTGCAGAAGCTGATCGACAGCGCTAAGTCCATCGCCAACCAGGCCCTCCAGACCACGGTCGGCTACTCCACCAAGTCGAACATCTCGACCACGATCCCCGGCGCGACGCCGGCGGATCTGCGCGGCACCACGAGCTACACTTATGCGACGGCGACCGGCAACGTCGTCACCAACGGCACGGCCGGCGGTACGACTCCGATCACCACTGGCACCACGCTCGGTGGCATTTCGCAAGCGCTGACCGGTAACGCCGCCCCCGACGGTGCTGGCACCGCGGCAAGCCTTGCGCCGAATCTCAAGTTGCTCGGTACGCCGAGCGCCACCACCATCGCGGCGAACGGCGCGCCATCCGACGGCGATGTGCTGATTGTCGACGGCAAGACCATCACCTTCAGGGCCGGGGCTGCGCCTGCGATCGCCAACGTGCCCGCCGGCTCCGGCAAGAACAACAACGTTGTCACCGATGGCAACGGCAATTCCACGGTTTATCTTGGAACGAACGCCGCCCCGGCTGCATCCGTCCAGGACGTGATGGACGCGATCGATCTTGCAAGCGGTGTGCAAACCGCAGCAATCGCGGGCGGCACCGCAACGCTGTCGAACTCTTCGGGCACCAACGCCGCCATCGCCGGTGGCCAGCTCACCCTCACCACCGGCACCGGCGCCGATCTCAGCATCACCGGCAAGGCCGACTTCCTCAAGGCGCTGGGCCTGACCACCGCGACCGGCTCCGGCAATGTCAACGTGACCAAGGCGCGTCTGACCAACCCGTCGACGCTGGGCACGCTGGTTCAGGACGGCTCCACGCTCAACGTCGACGGCAAGACGGTCACGTTCAAGAACGCGGCCGTCCCTGCCGCCGCGCCGACGGGGTCGACCAAGATCGGCAACATCGTCACCGACAACAATGGCAATTCCATAGTCTATCTCCAGGGCGCAACCGTCCAGGATTCGCTCAACGCGGTCGACCTGGCCTCGGGCGCCGGCATGGTCAGCGCCGGCGCCGTGGTCGCGGCGAGCGGTTCATCGCTGTCCTCGGTCGTCAATGGTGCGCTCAAGCTCAGCACCGGCACGACCGCCGATCTGTCGATCACTGGAACGGGCAACGCGCTGTCCGCGTTCGGACTGACCGGTCCGACCGGCACGGGCACCGCCTTTACCGCGGGCCGCGCGCCGGGTCCGGGCAGCATTTCCGGCAAGACGCTGACCTTCACCTCCTTCAACGGCGGCAAGCCCGTGAACGTCACCTTCGGTGACGGCACCAACGGGACGGTCAAGACGCTCGACCAGCTCAACAACCAGCTTCAGGCCAACCACCTGACGGCGACGATCGACGCCAACGGCGTGCTCACGATCACCACGGTCAACGAATACGCCTCCTCGACGCTCGGCTCGGTCACCGCCGGCGGCGTCGTCGGCGGCACGATCACCAGTACGGTTGCCTTCACCACCGCGCAGCCGCCGATCCAGGATCCCGTGGCGCAGACGGCGCGCTCCAATCTTGTCAACCAGTTCAACAACATCCTGGCGCAGATCGACACCACCTCGCAGGACGCTTCGTTCAACGGCGTCAACCTGCTCAACGGCGACACTCTGAAGCTCGTCTTCAACGAGACCGGCTCTTCGACGCTCAGCATCAACGGCGTGGTGTTCAACGCGGCCGGCCTCGGTCTCAGCAATCTCGTCAACGGCGTCGACTTCATCGACAACGGTGCGACCAACAAGGTGCTGGCGAGCCTCAATGCGGCCTCGAGCACGCTGCGCTCGGAAGGCTCCGCGCTTGGCTCGAACCTCTCGATCGTGCAGGTGCGTCAGGACTTCTCGAAGAACCTGATCAACGTGCTGCAAACCGGCTCGTCCAACCTGACGCTCGCCGATACCAACGAGGAAGCCGCCAACAGCCAGGCGCTGTCGACCCGCCAGTCGATCGCGGTGTCCGCGCTGTCGCTGGCCAACCAGTCGCAGCAGAGCGTGCTGCAGCTGCTCCGCTAAAGCCCGATGAGATTTGGATGAATCGTCATCGCGCTTTAGGTTGTAGTTTACGCATGATCTTTCCGGAAAACCGCTTCGCACTTTTCCGGATCATGCTTTAGTTTCGTGGCGCAGGAAATTGAATCGTAACGTCGCGGCGGGCCTTATGCTCCGCCGTTTTTATGGAGATCGCTAAGGCAGGATTAGCCGAGATCGATGCGCATCGTGCGAAGCGTGTTTACAGCGCGCATGTGTACATCTAGCTTCGCGATGACGAAGGACTCCGTGACCGTAATAGTCCGGAGGGCTTCCAAGCAGACACGTAAGCAAATCTTAAGCGGTGCTGCCTAGGGTTGGGAAAGAAATCCTTAAGCGCGTTCAACGGGCTAGGTAAACCTCCAAGGTGTGATTGATGTCGAATTCCGCTGCCTCGGCCTACGCGCGTGTCGCAACGACCACCGCCTCCCCCCGCGACATCGAAGCGCAGACCCTGCTGAAGGCCGCCAACAAGCTTCAGGATGCCGTCAACAGCGCCGATCCCCTCAGCGAGCAGACCATGCAGGCGCTGATGTTCAATCGCAAGCTCTGGACGATCTTCCTCAGCGAGGCGATGCGCGACACCAATCCGCAGCCGCTCGACGTCCGGCAGAAGATCGCCAACATCAGCGTGTTCGTGCTGAGCCAGACTGCCGCGCTCCAGATGAGCCCGCAGTTCGATCACTTCCGCCCGCTGATCGAGATCAACCGCAATATTGCTGCCGGTCTGTCCGGCCGTCCGTGAGGACGTGACGGTCGTCGGCCTTGGCCGACAGTCTGAGCCAATCAGGCGCTGAGGTCCGTATTGAGCGGACGCGAGGGCTGGGCCTTCAGATCCTCCGCATGGAAATAGGCCCGCCGGCGTAGCATCGCCTCGTCGGGGAACTGGTTGACCACTGCGTCGGTCTTCTCGTTGACTACCTGAAAAACGAACGAGGCGGCCGCCTGGTCGAACACGACCTGTCGCGAGATGTTCTGATTGTTCTGGAGATCGTTGCGCGCGGCCGCGCTGGTATCGCTCGCGGCGACCGTCTGGCTCACCGGCAAATCAGTTTGCACGGCCTCGTTCGCCGCCGAATTCGACGTCGGGACGATCTGCGCGGGGGCCGGGATCCCCACCGGCCGGATGCTGAAATCTGTACTCATGGCAGCCTCCTGGTTGCCTTACGTGAGTCAAATCCCAACCCCTCTCAATGCGCAACCATGGAACACCAGGATTAAAGACCGGGTAAGCAAACGTGCCTAACCGCGCGACGATGTCGCCGCGCGGGTTTTCGTAAAATTGTCAATTGTTGTTGCGCGCGCTCAGAGCGAGCGGCTGACCGCGAGCGGCGTGATGTGGCGCGGCCCGGGAGCGGCGCGGCGTCCTGCAGCCGTATAGGTGTTCGGCACGTTGCGCTTCTGGATCTCGGCGTTGACGCCGCGCACGACGCTCTCTGAGACCGCGTGCGCCGTCGCAAGCACCGTGAGATTGACCTGGAGCATGGCGCGGAACGCATCGTGGTGGCGATGCAGCGTCGAGAGCAGCTCGGGCGCGGATTTCGCCAGCTGGGCCTGGTTGGCCTTCAGCTCGCTGACAGCGACGACATAATTGCGCGACAGCTCCTGCTTCCTGCTCTCGAGCGTCATTGCCTCGCGGACCTTGCCGGCGCGAACTAGCTCAGTCTCGCGTTCGATCAGGCCGAGCAGGGCGTTCATCGCATCCATCAGCTTCTCGGCGAGCTTGCGCGCTTCAATGCTGCCGGGCGCGCCGTTCGGGCGCTGCGCTTGGATCGGCTGACGTGCGGCGGTGAATTGGTTCATCTCGTTTGACCTTATGCCGTGCGGATCGTTTTCGCCTGCTGCATGATCAGGGTGCGGTAGACCTCGGTGGCGACGCCGACGCCGCCGGCCTTGGCGAAATTCTTGGAATATTGCTCGGTCAGCATCGAGCGCCACACGCCGGTGCCCGGCGTGTCGCCGAACGGGCCTTCGCCCTTCAGGCCCGAGGTCATCTGCGAGAACATGCTGTTGAGGAACATCGCCTCGAAGTCGGTGGCGGTCTTCTGCGCCTTGACCTGTTGCTGAGGCGAGACCTTTTGCAACGCGGCGGCGAGCTCGAAGTCGGGGCGACCGTTGCGGCTCTCGACGGAGAAGGCCGGGGAGTACGGGGTGAGGTGCGGGGTATTGATCGTGCTCGTCTGCATCACATCACCTCGATGTCGGCTTCGATCGCGCCGGCGGCCTTGATCGCCTGGAGGATGCTGATCAGATCGCGCGGACCGATGCCGAGGCCGTTGAGGCCGTCGACGAGCTGCTGGAGCGAGACGCCGTCCTTGACGAGGGCTAGCTTCCTGCCGTCCTCGGTGACGGAAACGCTGCTGCGCGGCGCCACCACGGTGCGGCCGCGCGACAGCGGGTTGGGCTGGCTGACCTGCGGGCTCTCCGAGATCGTGACCGTGAGGTTGCCCTGCGCCACCGCGACCGTGGCGACGCGGACGTCGCGGCCCATCACGATGATGCCGCTGCGTTCGTCGATGATGATCTTGGCCGCGAGATCAGGATCGACCTGGAGCTGCTCGATCTCGGTGAGGAAGGCGACGACGTTGCCCTTGAACTCCGGCGGGATCGAAAGCTGCACCGTTGAAGGATCGATCGGCTCGGCGGTCTTGACGCCGAGATAGTCGTTGATCGCCGCTGCGATCCGCTTGGCGGTGGTGAAATCGGCATTGCGCAGGGCCAGGCGCACGTTCGGCAGCCGGTTGAGCGCGAACTCGATCTCGCGCTCGATGATGGCGCCGTTGGCGATGCGTCCGACCGTCGGCACGCCGCGCACGATCTTCGCCGCTTCGCCTTCGGCCTGGAAGCCGGAGATCGCGAGCGAGCCCTGTGCCACGGCGTAAACGTTGCCGTCGGCGCCGAGCAGGGGGGTGACGAGGAGGGTGCCGCCCTGAAGGTTCTTGGCATCGCCGAGCGCTGAGACGGTGACGTCCATGCGCGTTCCTTGCGTGGCAAAGGCGGGCAGATTGCCCGTGACCATCACCGCGGCGACGTTGCCGGTGCGGATGGTGGCGCCGCGGATGTTGACGCCCATGCGCTCGAGCATCGCTTGCAGCGACTGCTTGGTGAAGGGGATGTTGTTGAGCGTGTCGCCGGTGCCGTTGAGGCCGACGACGAGGCCGTAGCCGATGAGCTGGTTCTGGCGGACGCCTTCGATGTTGGCGAGGTCCTTGATGCGCGAGGTCGCAGCCGCCGAACTGAGCGACAGCGCCAGCGCCGAGAGCGCGGCGCAGGCCATCCCAACAATCCTCACCCAACGAACGCCTGGCATTTTCTGCTCCCCAAGGCCCCTCAAAAAGCCTCCTCAAATCGAAGGACCATCTGCGACACTCCCATGACGAGCTGGTCCGACGCTTTCCTTGCGAGCGTTGTGCCAACCCCGGGCTATGGGCTAGGCCGCTGAATAGGTTGAATAAATCTGTTTCGACCGGTGTCAGCGGCCGTTGTCCCTGAGGCGCGAAACTGCCGCATGGCGGCAGATTTTGCCGGGCTGTTTACGGCCCGTTAACCATAAAACAGCGAAGGTGAGGGATCGATCACCCGGATTGCTTCCGATGCGCATCTACGGACCGAACGGCACCACGCTTGGAGCGCCGGCCAGCCAGGCCCGGCGAACGGGCTCGGGCACCTTCGTGCTGCCCGACACCTCGTCAGCGCAGGAGACGCGGAGCGCCGCCGCACCGAAGGCTGCCGCCAATATCGACGCGCTGATCGCGCTGCAAGGCATCGAGGAGGATCCCGCCGAGCGCCGCAAGCGCTCGGTCGCGCGCGGCAAGACCGCGCTCGACGTGCTCGACGATCTTAAGATGGGGCTTCTCTCCGGCAATCTCGACGCCTCCACCGTGATGCGGCTGCGCGATGCGGCGGCGAATTTGAAATCGTCCTCGGGGGACGCCGGTCTCGATGCCGTGCTTGCCGAGATCGAGCTGCGCGTCGAGGTCGAGCTGGCCAAGGCCGGGCAGGCGTAGTCAGGTAGGCTGTCGTCACCCGGCTTGACCGGGCGACCCAATATTCCAGAGAAAGTCGTTATTGAAGCGATAGGCCGCGGCGTACGGGATGCCCCGGTCAAGCCGGGGCATGACGGCGGAGGTTGGAGCGAAGCCGAGCGTCGCTTCGCACGCGCCTAAGCGGCTTCATCCTTCAGCTGCGCGTCGTAGCGGCGCTGGGCGGCGAGGACGTCTTTCAGGTTCTGCTCGGCCCAATCGCGCAGCGGATCGACGGCTGCAGCGAGCGTTATGCCGAGCTGCGTGATCGAATATTCCACGGTGACAGGCACGGTTGCGATGGCGCGGCGCTTGATCAGCCCGTCGCGTTCGAGTGATTTGAGAACCTGGCTCAGCATCTTCTGCGAAATGCCTTCAATCGTGCGCCGCAACTGATTGAAGCGCATTGGTTCCTCGCGCAGCAGCAGCAGGATCAGCACAGCCCATTTGTCGCCGACACGATCGAGGATCTGGCGCGTGGGGCAGTTCGCTGCATAGACATCGGGCTTCATCGTCGAGTCCTCGGATCCGTTTGATTGTCCGCGCTGAGGCGGGTTACTCCGGCGTAATCAGGTAAGCACAAAGTGCTCTCTTAACACCAGCATTCTTTGCGATATCTAGTCACCTCTAGTTACCACAGAAGCAAAGGAGCCTTCCATGAAAATCGCAGTCGCCGGCGCCTCGGGCCGGGCCGGGTCGGAGATCACCAAGGAACTGTCCCGCCGCGGTCACGCGGTCACGGCCATCGCCCGCAATCCCGGTAAGATCGCGGTTCTGCCGAATGTCACGCCGACCAAGGGCGACGTGCTCGACCAGGCCGGCCTCGCCAAGCTGTGGGCAGGGCACGATGTCGCCGTGAGTTCCGTGCACTTCCTCGCCAGCGACCCGCTCAAGCTGATCGGCGCGGCGAAGCAGTCGGGCGTAGGCCGCTACCTCGTCGTCGGTGGCGCCGGCAGCCTTGAGGTCGCTCCCGGCGTTAAGCTGGTCACAACCCCCGGTTTTCCCGCCCAGTACAAGGCCGAGGCCGAAAAGGGTTCCGATTTCCTCGACCTGCTGCGGCAGGAGAAAGACCTGAACTGGACCTTCATCTCGCCGTCGGCGCTGTTCGTCGAAGGGGAGCGCACGGGCAAGTTCCGGCTCGGGACCGATCAGCTTCTCGCAGATGCGAACGGGAAAAGCTGGATCACCTTCGCTGACTACGCCATTGCCCTCGCGGACGAGATCGAGCGCCCCGCTCATCTGAGGCAGCGCTTCACGGTCGGCTACTAGGCTTTGGGCCGCTTCCAGGCCCTGCAGGATAAACCTTCCTGTGCAAGGGCTTGGGAGCGGCGCCTGGGCGATCAGGACAATATTGTCTGTCACAGGAGGCCACTATATAAGGCCCGGCTCAACGGACCCGTTTCCGTTGCGAGTCGTTGCTTAGACAGATAGGCCGCCCTTGGAAAAGTTGAAAAACTACCGACCGACCGAAAAAGAGCCTTTCATGAACGACCGGCAGAAGGAGTACTTCCGTTTGAAGCTCCTCGCCTGGAAGGATGAGATACTCAAAGAGTCCAAGCTCACCCTGCAAGCCTTGCAGGAGGAGAACGTGAACCACCCCGATCTCGCCGATCGGGCATCGTCCGAAACCGACCGCGCCATCGAACTCCGCGCCCGCGACCGCCAGCGCAAGTTGATCGCCAAGATCGACGCCGCGCTCCAGCGCATCGAGGACAACACCTACGGCTATTGCGAGGACACCGGCGAGCCGATCTCTTTGAAGCGGCTCGAGGCTCGGCCCATCGCGACGCTCTCGGTGGAAGCGCAGGAGCGCCACGAGAAACGCGAGAAGGTCTACCGCGACGAATAGAGCCCGAGCCGCAGAGTTGCGGCTCTTTGTTTTTGGGAGACAAGGCGTCGTTTCGCGCCGGGACTAGCTTTTGCCTATCGCCTGCGGCCACGCACGTCAGCGTGCGAGCGCAATCGCGAAAAGTGAATCGCGATCAATGCGCTAGAGTCACTTCCTCCGAGCTCACGTGAGTTCGGATGAGAAACAGCCTTCACTTCAGGTGGGGGAAGATTTCGCGAGTCGCATCAACGAGATCGACTCAAAGCATGCGGCGCGGATCGAGCTGCCTCAAGCATCTGCAATCAGTCCTGTCGCGACGCGGCGAGACGCGCGTCGCCATAGAGCCTGGACCAGCTCAATATTTCCTTAAACGCCGGCAATAGGCCATAAGCCGCATCCGTCAGCTCGTACTCGACGCTTAAGGGTTTTTCCGTAATGACGGTGCGGGACACCAACCCGTCCTGCTCGAGCTGGCGCAGTTGCGTCGTCAGCATGTGCTGGGTGATGCCGCCGATCGATCGCCGCAACGCACCGAAGCGAACCGCGCCGTTCACCAGCGCGAACAGGATCTCCAGCTTCCACTTGCCGCCGAGGGCGTGGATGGCGCGCTTGAAGTCGGCGAGCAAAGCAGGGCCCGGGCTGCAATCGCGGTCGCCGTCGCAAATGCTGGTCAGGTTTTCCATACCGGTCTCGAAATCCATTCTACTTGTTCCCTGCTGAGATGGTGACCAGATGCGGCCTTGAGCAGGGCCATGCCGAACCAAGTCGCCGGCCTGTGCAGCGAAGGGAATGTGGCAATGAGCACTGTTCTGGTCACCGGCGGTTCGGGCTTCGTCGGCGTCCATGTCGTCCTGCAATTGATGGCCGCCGGCCAAACGGTGCGGACCACGGTGCGCCGGCCGGACCGGCGGGACGACGTGCTGGCGATGCTCCGCGAGGGCGGGGCGGCAGCGCCGGAGAGCCTGTCTTTCTTCACGGCCGACCTGACCGCGGATGATGGTTGGCGCGAGGCGGTCGCCGGCTGCGATTATGTGCTCCATGTCGCCTCGCCCCTGTCGACCCGCGTTCCCAAGGATGAGAACGAGATGATCATCCCGGCCCGCGACGGCACGCTGCGGGTGCTGCGCGCCGCGCGCGAGGCCGGCGTCAGGCGGGTCGTCATCACCTCGTCGCTGGGGGCGATCGGTTATGGCCATCCTCCCCGTGAAAAGCCGTTCGACGAGACCGACTGGACCAATCTCGAGGGCGCCGACGTGCAGCCCTACATCAAGTCCAAGACCCTGGCCGAGCGTGCGGCCTGGGATTTCGTCGCGCGCGAAGGCGGTGGGCTCGAACTGACGGTGGTCAATCCCGCCGCCATTTTCGGTCCCGTGCTCGGGCCGGACTTCTCCGGCTCGATCGAGATCGTCAAATCGCTGCTCGACGGTGCCATGCCGGCGGTGCCGCGGGTTTATTTCGGCGTGGTCGACGTCCGCGATGTCGCCGATTTGCACCTGCGGGCGATGACGGCGCCCGACGCGAAAGGCGAGCGCTTCATCGCGGTCTCCGGCGAGACGATGTCGATCCTCGATATCGGCAAGGTGCTGCGGCGGGAACTCGGACCGCGGGCGCGCCGGGTTCCGCGCCTCCAAGCCCCCGATTGGCTGGTGCGGCTGGCCGCAAACCGGGTGCCGCTGCTGCGCGCCGTGGTGCCGATGCTCGGACGTGTCAGGCATTCCACCAGCGCCAAGGCGAGGACCGTGCTCGGCTGGCAGCCCCGATCCAATGACGAGGCGATCCTCTCCACCGCCGAAAGCCTGCTCCGGCTCGACCTGGTCAAGGGATGAGGCCGCCCGGGCGCGCTTGTCACGCCCCGGCGGGGATGCTGAAGTGCTACCCTCGATTGGGTAGCGTGGGAGGGCGGCGCCGATGGACAGGATTCTCGCAGGCGCAAAGGCGATCGCGCTGGCGCGCCGGAACCATGCGCCGCTCGCGGCGCTGGAGCGTCCTCCCGCCGACGAGGCCGAGGGCTACCGGGTCCAGCGGGCGCTGCACGATCTGCTGCTGCCGCATGTCGGGCCGCTGGTCGGCTACAAGATCGGCTGCACCAGCCAGGTGATGCAGGACTATATCGGCATCCCGCATCCTTGCGGCGGTGGCGTATTCCAGAAGGGTGTGCATGACAGCGGCGCGAAGCTCGCCGCCAAAGATTATGTCCGCGTCGGCGTCGAATGCGAGATCGCGGTGCGGCTGCAGCGCGACCTCGCCGCCGGCGAGGCGCCGTTCACGGCCGAATGGGTCGGCGAGGCGGTCGAGGCCTATCATCCCGCGATCGAGATCGTCGACGACCGCTATGTGAAGTGGGAGACGATGGGCGCGCCGACGCTGATCGCCGACGATTTCTTCGCCGCCGGCTGCGTGCTCGGCGAGGCGGTGCCGCGCTCGTCGGTGCCGGACCTGAAAGCGGTCAAGGGCCGCGCCATCGTCAACGGCGAGGAGGTCAGCCACGGCACCGGCGCCGACGTGCTCGGCCATCCCCACAACGCACTTGCCTGGCTCGCCAACCACCTCGCCGCGGAAGGCAAGGGTTTGCATGCGGGACAGCTCGTGCTCACCGGAAGTCTTGTGAAGACGCTGTGGCTGAAAGCCGGCGATAAGGTGCGGATGGAGCTGGACGGGCTGGGGACCGTGGAAGCGGAGTTCACGTGAGCTCTCCGCGTCGTCATTGCGAGCGCAGCGAAGCAATCCAGAATCTTTCCGCGGTCGCAGTCTGGATCGCTTCGCGGAGCCTGTCATCGGGCCGCGCTTCGCGCGGACCGTTGGCTCGCAATGACGGAGTGCAGGGCCTGCGGCGTCGGCACGATTGCGCGGACCTGATGCGCTGATACAGCCACCGCAAAACAGATGCGGCCCTCGCCAGGGGAGCTAGCGAGGGCCGCGTCGTACACCGTCGTTCGCGCCTAGGTTCGCGAACACGATGTGGGAGCTCGGGAGAGACTTAGAAGGGCAGCAGCACGTCCATGACTTGCTGGCCGTAGCGCGGCTGCTGCACGTCCGTGATCTGGCCGCGGCCGCCATAGGCGATGCGGGCCTGCGCGATCTTGGTGGAATCGATGGTGTTGTCGCTCTGGATGTCCTCGGGGCGGACGATGCCGCCGACCACGAGCTCGCGGATCTCGTAATTGACGCGGATCTCCTGCTTGCCTTCGACCACGAGGTTGCCGTTCGGCAGCACCTGGGTCACCACCGCGGCGACGTTGGTCTGCAATGCTTCCGTTCGGTTGACCGAACCCTTGCCGTCGCTGGAGGCGGTGGAGTCGGCGGTGAGGATGCGGCCGGGCAGAATCTTGTGCGCCTGCGTGATGGTCTGCGCGCCGATGAAGTCGCTAATGCCCGAATTTTCCGAGTTGGTGCGGCTGCGCTGGGTCTCGTTGGCGATGTTGGCCTTGTCGGTGATGTTCACGGTCACGGTGAGCAGGTCGCCGATCTGATGGGCGCGTTGATCCTTGAAGAAGGCGCGGCTGCCGTTGCGCCACAGCGAGTTCGGATTGTAGGAGGCGACTTCCGGCTTCGGCATCGGCATCTGCACCGGCTTGTAGCCGGGCTGCGTCGTCGGATTGTCGATCGCCGACAATTTCGGCTGCTCGCCGATCTGCGACAGACGGTCGATCGAGGAGCAGCCGCCCAGCGCGCTAGCTGCCAGCAGCAGGGCAGAGACCGCGATGCGACGAAGACGGGAAGCCGAACTGAACGAGGACATGACTTACTCTGACTTGGCTGGAGCTTGCGAGATGCGGGCTTGCGGGATCTGGACTTGCGGGATCTGGACTTGCGGGATCTGGACTTGGGCGACTTGAGCCTGTGCTGCAGGGGCCTGGACCAGGTTCCGGACGAGAGCCGCGGTGTCGACGGGTGCGGGCGCTTCATCCCGCTTCAGCGAGGAGGTCTGCTCGACCGCAGGCGCCATCGGCGCGGATTGGCTCGCGCCCTGGACCGTCACCTGGCCGCGGCCGGTGACCACACCGGTCAGGGTGCGCTTGGTCTGGAGATTGAGGACGGTCACGGTGTCGCCCTCGGCGCCGCTCTCGATCGCCTTGCCGCGGGTGGTGAGATAGATGCCGGGGACCTGGTAGATGACGGTGACGCTCTGGTCGCGCTGCACGAAGTCGGGCTTGACGATGTCGGCGACGCGGATCGGCGTGCCCGCGCGCATCGGCCGGCGCAGCTGCATGCCGATGGTGCGCTCGCGCGAGGCGGGCTCGCCGGTGACTTCCGCCTTGGGCCGGCGCTCCAGCGAGATGTCGGAGGATTTTAGCAGGTCGGCGCGGTCGATGTCGCGCGTCAGCACGGCCACTTCCACCGTCTCGACCGCGGTGCCGGTGAAGCGCAGCTTGGTCGGCGTGGAATTGCTGTCGTTGCTGACCTCGAACGCGACGTCGAAACGGCCGCTGCGGGCGTCGTAGCGGGTCGCCACCGGCTGGAGCGCGCCGGTGCTCGAGGCATCCAGCCGCATGTCGGAGACGCCCCGGTCGAAGGTCACGGTGATGTTGGCGGCCTCGCCAAGGCCAAAGCGGCGCTCGAGCGCCGAGGCGACCGCGATCTCGAGATCCTTGCTCGCGAGCGTGCGCGCGAGGCGGGTGACCTGGACCTCCCTGATGTCGCCGGTCATCACGCCAATCACCTGCTTGGCGCGGAGCACGCTCAGCACTTGGGCGACCGGCAGGGCGCCCGTAGTGCCGAGATCGGGCGAGCGGTAGACCGGGATGAATGCGGCAGAGCCGGCATTGTCGATGAGATCGCCGATCCGCACCACGTCCGAGGTGACGGTGACGCTGGCGCGCAGCGTCGGCGCCGCGATGGCGTCGTCGGCGGCCTGCGCCGGCAGCGCCAGCATCAGCAGGGTGGAGATGGTGGCGATTGTGGTGCGGATCATCGTCATCACCTCAGCGGAACAGCGCCGTGGTCGATTGCATCATCTGGTCTGCGGCGCTGATGACCTTCGCGTTCATCTCGTAGGCGCGCTGCGCGGCGATCAGGTCGCTCATCTCCGAGACGACATCGACATTGGCCTGTTCGAGGCTGCCTTGGGTGATCTTGCCGTAACCCTCGGCATTCGCAGTGCCGTCCTGCGGCGGACCGGAGGAGGGCGTCTCGGTGAACTGATTGCTGCCGACCGGCTGCAGCCCCGCCTTGTTGATGAAGCGGGTCACGTTGATCGTGCCGACGATCGAGGAGGTCGACGAGCCCGGCAGCGTCACCGAGACCTGGCCCTGCTCGCTCACCGTGATGCCCGAGGCGTTTTGCGGGATGGTGATGGTCGGCTGCACCGGGTTGCCTTGCGCGGTGACGACGCGGCCCTGATTGTCCATCTGGAAGGTGCCGTCGCGGGTGTACTGATAGGTGCCGTCGGGCATCAGGATCTTGAAGAAGCCTTCGCCCGAGATCGCGAGGTCGAGGTCGTTGCCGGTCTGCGACAGCGTTCCTTGCGTCATGCTGCGCGGCGTGCCGACGGTCTTGACGCCGCCACCGATGTCGACGCCGACCGGCAGGATGGTGCCCTGGTCCGAGGCCTGCGCGCCGACGCGGCGAACGTGCTCGTAGATCAGATCCTGAAACGCCGCGGTCTGCTTCTTGAAGCCGGTGGTGCGGAGGTTGGCGATGTTGTTGGAGATCACCTGAACATTGAGTTCCTGTGCCGCCATTCCGGTCGCTGCGGTGTGAAGCGCCTGCATGCCAGTACTCTCCTAATCAGGCCGGAACGTCGGCGAGCTTCTCGATCGCCGATTTGTGGAGGTCGCTCTGCTGCTGGAGCAGGTTGGCGATGGCGGTGTAGCTGCGCATGACCTCGACCATGCGGCTCATCTCGCCGACCGCATTCACGTTCGACTTCTCGATGTAGCCCTGCTGCACGGTGGACTTGGTGTCGGCCTGCTGGGTCGCCGATCCCGCGCTGTAGAGGTTGGCGCCGAGCTTGCTCAGCTTGGCCGGATCGTCGAACGACACCATGCGGATCTTGCCGCGGATCGAGTCGGTCTTGGCGGTGCCCTCGAGCACGGTGATGGTGCCGTCGGGCGCGATGTTGATGTCGTGGTCGGTCGGCTGGAACGTGATCGGGCCGCCGGTGCCGAGCACGAGGTTGCCGTCGGAGGTGACGAGCTGGCCGGTGCTGCTGAGCGTGAACTTGCCGTCGCGGGTGTAGCGCTCGGCGCCGTTGGCCTGCACCGCGAAGAACGCGTTGCCAGAGATCGCCATGTCGAGCGGATTTTGGGTCGGCTCCATCGGCCCCTGGCCGACGTCGCGGAAGGTGCCGCGGTCCTGCACATAGGAGACGCGGCGGTCCGAACCGATGAAATTGTCCTCGCGCGCGTTGGAGCTGAGGTACTCCTCGAACAGCGAATGGTCGGCCTTGAAGCCGTTGGTGTTGGCATTGGCGACGTTGTTGGCGATGACATCCATCTGCCGTTCCAACGTCATCTGCCGCGACAGGCCGATCAGAAGCGCGTTCTGCATCGGAAATCTCCCCTGAGGGGGCCTGCCATCTCGCTCTCCCAAGCGCCTTGGCGGACCCGTGAACGAGACTGTCAGGTTCTCCCAAACCTTCCGGTCCCGGCCCTCTCTCAGCGAAAGCCGTGCCAATTCAGGAACATTATATATTACAATGATTTGCAGGTTTTTCAGGCGCGCCGCCGGGCGGCAGAAAGGTTCTGTTAGCCATGTTTGCCCGGCAGATTTTTCCTAGCAGAGGCCCAATCGAAAGATTCCGTTAACCATTATTACCGTAGCGTTTGCGCGTAAGAGGAGCGCATCGCGCTGGGGCATTTGTATCGCGTCACTGTCTGCCAGGAGGCTTCGCTCTTTCGATTCCTTTGAGAGATGAGCCGGGCGACCATGGCAGAGAATGAAGCGGAAGGCGGCGCAGCCACTGAGGGCGCAGAAGCCGCACCGCCGAAGAACAAGCTGAAGCTCATCATCATGGCCGTCGGCCTGCTCGCCGTCCTCGGTGGCGGGGCTGCGACCTGGTTCTTCTTCTTCCGGCATGGCGAGGACGAGCATCACGCCGAGGCGGCGCCGCCGCCCAAGCCCCCGGCCTTCGTCGACGTCCCCGACATGATGGTCAATCTCGCCGGCGCTCCGGGAGAGCGCGTGCAATATCTGCGGCTCAAGATCGTGCTGGAGCTGAAGGAAGAGAAGCAGATCGAGGCGATCAAGCCGACGATGCCGCGCGTCACCGACATCTTCCAGACCTATGTGCGCGAACTGCGCCCCTCCGACCTCAACGGCTCCGCCGGCATCTTCCGCCTCAAGGAAGAGCTGACCAAGCGCGTCAACGCGGCGGTCGCGCCGACCCAGGTCAGCGCGGTGCTGTTCAAGGAAGTCGTGGTCCAGTGAGGATGCTGCGGAAGGTAATGGGCTAGCTTCATGGCCGGCAACGAGCAGATGGACCAGGATGCGATTGCCGCCCAATGGGAGGCGTCGCTCGATTCCGAGGATCCCGCGGAGGCCGCGAAGGCTGCTGCCGAAAACGAACTATCGGAGACCATGGCCCTGCAATGGGCGGCTATGGTCGAGGACGGCAGCCGCGATCTTGGCAGCGGCAAGAATTCCGGCGAGCGGGTGCTGTCGCAGGAGGAGATCGACAATCTCCTCGGCTTCACCGTCGGTGACGTCACACTCGACGACCATTCCGGCATCCGCGCGATCATCGATTCGGCGATGGTCTCCTACGAGCGTCTGCCGATGCTCGAAATCGTCTTCGACCGCCTGGTGCGGTTGCTGACGACATCCTTGCGCAATTTCACCTCCGACAACGTCGAAGTCTCGCTCGACCGCATCACCTCGGTGCGCTTCGGCGACTACATGAACTCGATCCCGCTACCGGCCGTGCTCTCGGTGTTCAAGGCCGAGGAGTGGGAAAACTTCGGCATGGCGACGGTCGATTCCAATCTGATCTACTCGATGATCGACGTGCTGCTCGGCGGCCGTCGCGGCACCAGCCAGTTGCGCATCGAGGGCCGGCCCTACACCACGATCGAGACCGAGCTGGTCAAGCGGCTGGTCGAGGTGGTGCTGGCCGACGCCGAGCAGGCGTTCCGGCCACTGTCGCCGGTGACCTTCACGATCGACCGGCTCGAGACCAATCCGCGCTTCGCCGCGATCAGCCGTCCCGCCAATGCCGCGATCCTTGTCCGCCTGCGCATCGACATGGAAGACCGCGGCGGCAATATCGAGCTGTTGCTGCCTTACGCCACCATCGAACCGATCCGGGGCGTCCTGCTCCAGATGTTCATGGGCGAGAAATTCGGCCGCGACCCGATCTGGGAAGGCCATTTCGCCACCGAGATCGTGCAGGCCGAGATCGCCGTCGATGCCGTGCTCTACGAGGCCGACATCCCGCTCAAGCAGCTGATGCGGCTCAAGGTCGGCGACACGCTGCCGCTCGACATGCGCGCCGACGCCAACGTCACCGTGCGCTGCGGCAGCGTCACGCTGACCGAGGGGCGGATGGGGCGGGTTGGCGACCGCGTCGCGATCCGCGTGACGAAACCCTTGCGCAAGCCAAGTACGACACTTGCGATGTTCGAGAAGGTGGACGAGCAGAACAAGATGATGGAGGCCCCATGAACCACTCCCTGGGAATGGCGATCGAGATGCTGGTGGCTGTCCTGCTGATGCTCACGATCGGCTACTGCGTCCTGCTCAATAAGCGCCTGACGCGGCTAAAGGCCGACGAGCATTCGCTGAAGGCCGTGATCGCCGAGCTGATCACCGCGACCGAGATCGCCGAGCGCGCGATCGGCGGGCTGAAGCTCGCCGTGCGCGACGTCAACGAGAACCTCGGCAGCCAGCTCGCCGCGGCGACGCAGATGTCCGACCAGCTCTACAAGCAGCTCGGCGAGGCCGACAACGTGGTGCGGCGCCTGTCCAAGATCGCGATCGCCGCGCGCCCCGTCACCAATCCGGACACGGCCGCCGTGCCCGCAGCCAAGCCCGCCTCCGCGAAGGCGGTGGCGGCGGCCGCTGAAGCCTTTTCCGAGCGCCGCCGATCCAACGGCATTGCCGCATGAAGTCAGGGTATGAAGTCCTTTCGTAACATCCGCGTCATTCCAGTCGTCCTCGTTGCCGTCGCAGGTCTCGCCACGCTGAAGGTCGTGGGCCTCGTGATCAATGGCGGCTACGTGTTCGACTACAAGCCGAACCCGACCAAGAAATCCTGGGCCCAGGAGAATCTGAACTTCCCGACCGGCCGCGAAGACCCCGACATCACGGGATCGACCCACGGCGCGCCGAAGGAGGCGCCAAAGCCCGCCGCACCCGAGACCAAGCCCGAAGGCACCGTGGTCAAGGTGGAGGAAGCCCAGCCGCAGGTCTCCGCCTCCGAGCGCGCGATCCTCGAGCGCCTGCAGGCGCGCCGCCAGGAGATCGAGGCCCGCCAGCGCGAGATCGACATCCGCGAGAGCCTGCTCAAGTCGGCCGAGAAGCGCATCGAGAACAAGGTCGAGGAGATGAAGGCGGTCGAGACCCGCATCTCCGCGACGCAAGCCGAGCAGAAGGCCGCCGAAGCCCAGCGCATGAAGGGCCTCGTGACCATGTATGAAGGCATGAAGCCCAAGGACGCCGCGCGGGTGTTCGACCGGCTGGAGATGGGCGTATTGATCGAGATCGCCTCGGCGATCGCGCCGCGCAAGATGTCGGACATCCTCGGGCTGATGTCGCCGGAGGCCGCCGAGCGGCTGACGGTCGAGATGGCCCGAAGAGCCAACGGCGGCGGCGATCTCTCCGCCTCGGCCGGCGACCTGCCCAAGATTGATGGCAAGCCGACGCAAAAGCCGAATTGAGGGCTCATACTTAAGAAGTCCTTAATTGGCAAAACCTACATTCGAAGGCAGGGGCCGGCCTTGGTGCCGGCGTGGATCGTCGAAGCCGGAAGACATGCCGCCCATGGCGCGAGAGGCTGGATTGTTGTCGCGAGCCCGCGCTGTGGCGCGAGGGCTGTCGCGTCATGTCCGCAAGGCGCCGTTGCTGGTGGTCTGCCTGGTGATCGGCTGCGGCGGCATGGCCCGGGCCGCCGATCCGGTCCGGGGCGAGGCGACCTTCTCGGTCGGTGGCGGCTTTGCCCGTCTGGTGATCAAGCTCGGCGAGGACGTTCCCTCCGAGGTGACGACCGCAGGCTCCATCCTCATCGTGCGGTTCGACCGGCCGGTCGACGTTCCGGTCGACCGCGTTCCCGAAGGCGCGCCCGACTACGTCAATTCCGCCCGGCGCGATCCTGATGGCAGCGCCATCCGCCTGTCGCTGGCGCGGCGCGTCACCGTCAACACCATGAATGCCGGCGAGCGCACCTTCATCGATCTCCTGCCCGAGGGCTGGAAGGGACCGCCGCCGAGCCTGCCGATGGAGGTGGTCAAGGAGCTCGCCGAGCGCGCGCGCGTGGCCGAGCGCGCCCTGCGTGCGCAGCGGGCCGCGGCCGAGAGCAAGAAGCGTCCGCAGATCCGCGTGCGCGCCTCGGTGCAGCCGACCTTCGTACGCTTCGTGTTCGAGATGCCCGACGGCGTCGGCGTCTCCTCCGTGCTCAACGAGCAGAAGCTCACGCTCGCCTTCAATGCCAACCTGAATTTCGATCTTGCGGACGCCGTCGTCGCGGCACCGCCGAACGTCGCCTCGATCAAGCAGAAGGCCGACATCGACCAGACCAATGTCGAGATCGCGCTGATCGGCGATTCCGACGTGCACTCCTTCCGCGACGACAAGAATTACGTCGTCGACATCTCGTTCCAGCCGGAGAAGGGCAAGACCGCGGCGACCGCGGAGTCCGTGATCGCGCAGGCCAAGCCTGGGGCGCAAGGGCATGGACCGGCGCCTGCGCCGGAAAAGCCTGTAGCCGAGAAGCCGAAAGAGGCCCATCGCGAGATCGCGCCGCCGACATCGGAGACGATCGCGCGCGAAGCCAAGATCGAGGTGAAGCCCGAGGTGAAGCCGGAAGCGCCCGCGGCGATGCTGCCCGTCGAAGCGCCGAAGCCGGCGGCGGCTCCCGCGGTTCAAGCCGCGCACGCAGCGGAAGCGCCCATCGTGAGGGAAGCTCCGAAGCCCGCGCCACCCGCCGCCGAAGCTCCAGCTGCGCCCGCAAAGGCGGAGGTTACCGAAGCGCCCAAGGAGGTCGCGAAGGAGCCGGTCAAGGCTGCACCTGCCGAGGCGCCCGCCGCGCCGCAGCTCGCGACTGCCAGCGTCGATGCGCGCCGCGACAGCGACGGGCTGCGCGTGACGTTCCCGATTCAGGTCGCAACGGCTGCGGCGGCGTTCCGTCGCGGCGACACGGTCTGGCTGGTGTTCGACACGCCGAAGCCGATCGATGTCGAGGCGATCCGCACCAGGGGCGGCGCGATGATCGGCGAGGTCGGCCGCTTGCCGCTCGACAAGGGGCAGGCGGTCCGCATTCGTCTCACCCGGCCGCTGGTCTATTCGCTGACCAGCGAGGAGGTCGGCAAGGAGACCAACTGGCTGCTCACGCTCGCCGACAAGATCCAGGCGACGCCGCTGCCGCTGATGATGTCGCGCAACATCACCGATCCCGCGCTCGCCAACATCGCGATCCCCTTCGCCAATCCGGGCCTCTTGCACAAGCTGACCGATCCCGATGCGGGCGACACGCTCTATGTGGTCACCGCGCAGCGCCCGGTGCGCGGCTTCATCAAGCGGCAGGATCTCGTCGATCTCTCGCTGCTTGAATCCGCGCACGGCATCGCGATCCGTCCGAACTCCGACGAGGTCGGCGTCGAGGTGGGGTCCGACAAGGTCATCCTCGGCAAGAAGGGCGGATTGACGCTCTCGCCGGTCGACATCTCGGCCGAGCGTGCGCCGACCGCGGTGCGTCCGATCTTCAGCCCCGAGGGCTGGCGCAAGGGCCAGTCGGAGAATTTCTGGACGCGCCAGAGCGATCTGGTCACGGCGATCTCGGCGGTCGAGCCGGGGCAGCGTTCGCTGCCGCGGCTCGACCTTGCGCAGTTCTACATGTCGCGCGCCATGTACCACGAAGCCAAGTCCGTGACCGACGTGATGCTGAGCGATCCCCTCAACAAGGAGGAGAGCGGCGCGCTGATCATGCATGCGATCGCGAGCATCCTGATCGGCCGGCCGGCGCAGGGCCTGAAGGACCTCGCCAATCCCGTGATCGGCAACAGCCACGATTCCCAGCTCTGGAAAGCGCTCGCCTATGCGCGCCAGGGCAAATGGGCGGACGCCCGCGAGAAATTCAAGAATGTCGAATTCGCCATCGCCTCGCTGCCGCTCGACATTCAGCGCATCGTGACGATGGAGGCCATGCGCGCTGCGCTCGAGGTGAAGGACTATGCCGGCGCCTCCAAGCGCCGCGGCGAGATCGAGGTGGTCGGTGTGCCGCCCGAGGCGGCGCCGGGCTTTGCCGTGTTGCGCGGCCGGCTCGCCGAGGCGCTCGGCCACGACAAGGACGCGCTCGACGACTACAAATTCGCGGTGGCCTCGAACGACCGCCAGGCGGCGGCCGAGGCCAAGCAGCTCGAAGTGGCGCTGCTCCAAAAGCGCGACGAGATCAGCAAGGAAGACGCGCTGCGCGATCTCGAGACGCTGTCGATGACCTGGCGCGGTGACTCGATCGAGGTCAAGACGCTCCAGATGCTGTCGAAAATGTATGCCGAGAACGGGCGCTATCGGGACGCGCTCGCCGCGGCGCGCACCGCGACGAAGCTCCAGCCGAACGCGGAAGCCTCGCGGCAGGCGCAGGACCTCGCCTCCGACCTGTTCACGCAGATCTTCCTGGGGCCGAAGGGCGACGAACTGCCGCCGGTCGAGGCGCTCGGGATGTTCTACGAGTTCCGCGAGCTGACGCCGATCGGCCGCCGCGGCGACGAACTAATCCGCCGGCTCGCCGATCGTCTCGCCTCGATCGACCTGCTCGACCAGGCTGCCGAGCTGCTGCAATACCAGGTCGACCACCGCCTCGAAGGGGCTGCCCGTGCGCAGGTCGCCGCGCGCCTGTCCATGATCTATCTCGCCAACCGCAAGCCCGACATGGCGATCACGGCGCTGCGCGCGAGCCGCATCAGCGATCTCTCCGGCGAATTGCGGCAGCAGCGCCTGTTGCTGGAAGCGCGGGCGCAGAGCGACATCGGCCGTCACGATCTCGCGCTCGACATCGTCTCCAACGTCTCCGGGCGCGAGGTGCTGCGCCTTCGCTCCGACATCTTCTGGGCGGCGCGGCGCTGGCGCGAGTCCGCCGAGCAGATCGAGCTCTACTACGGCGACCGCTTCCGCGATTTCAAGCCGCTCAATGCGGTGGAGAAGAGCGACATCATCCGCGCCGCCGTCGGCTATGCGCTCGCCGACGATTCGATCGGCCTGTCGCGCTTCCGCGAGAAATACGCACCGCTGATGAGCGAGAGCGCCGACCGCGTCGCCTTCGACATCGCCAGCAAGCCGGCCGCGGCCTCCAGCGCCGAATTCGCCGAGATCGCCAAGTTAGCGGCCAGCGTCGACACGCTCGACGGTTTCCTGCGCGAGATGAAGCAGCGCTTCCCGGACGCCACCGCCCGCGCGCCGGCCGCGCCGCAGGCCCATGACGAGAGCGACCACACCGGCTCGCTGCCCACGATCCCTGTCGTGCGGCAGATCAAGATGACGCGCTAGGAACCCTGCTACCTCTCTGCCTCTCGACAGGTGCCGCGCAAGGCGGCAACTTGTACCCCTGCATGCCGGGAGAGCGTTGAAATGAGCAAGCCTGCCAAGACCGAAGCCGAACTCATCGCCATGGCGCGGGCCGAGTTGAGGGCCCATGCCGATGGCCCGGACGACCTCGCCATCTCAATCGTCCGCGACGGCGACAGCTGGGAGTTCCGCGCCGACGCCGATCAGGCGACGCGAGAGCGGCCAGGCTTCCCCGAAAGCGTTGCCATGCTGGTGCAGATCGGCGATCACCTCAGCAAGCAGTATGACGTGAAGGAATAGCGCGCGAACTGTAGACGTCGTCTCACCGTGCCCCACATTCTCGGTGTCATCGTCCGCGACGGCGGGCGATCCAGTACTCCGAGACGGCCGTGATTGACTGGAGAAGCGGCGGCGTACTGGGTGCCCGCTTACATGCGGAATTGCGCACGGCATGACAGCGGAAGCCGCTCCCGCTATCCCCCGTAACTCTGCACCAGGCTCCCAGCCACCAGCGACCAGCCGTCGACCAGCACGAAGAAGATCAGCTTGAACGGCAGCGAGATCGTCGCCGGAGGCAGCATCATCATGCCCATCGACATCAGCACGGAGGCGACGACGAGGTCGATGATCAGGAACGGGAGGAACAGCAGGAAGCCGATCTCGAAGGCGCGTTTCAGCTCGGAGATCATGAAGGCGGGGATGAGGATGCGAAGTGCGAGCTCGTCCGGGGTGGCGGGCGGCGGTTCGCCGGAGAGATCGAGGAACAGTTTGAGATCCTTCTCGCGCACGTTCTTCTGCATGAAGCCGCGCAAGGGGACGGAGGCGCGCTGCAGCGCATCCTCGACGCTGACCTGATTGGCAACGAGCGGGCGGATGCCCTCGTCGTAGGACTTCTGCAGCACCGGTCCCATCACGAAGAAGGTGAGGAACATCGCCAGCGCAATGATCACCGAGTTCGGCGGCGCGGTCGCCGTGCCCATTGCGGTGCGCAGCAGCGACAGCACCACCACGATGCGCGTGAACGACGTCATCATGATCAGGATCGACGGCGCGATCGACAGCACCGTGAGCAGCGCAATGAGCTGGATCGCGCGCTCGGTAACGCCGCCGCCGCCAGCACCGCCGCCGAGATTGATGCTGATGTCCTGCGCATAGGCAGGCATCGCGAGCGAAGCCGCGCCGATCAGGACAGAAAGAAAAACAACTCTACGCGGAAGGGCCGGCAGCCTCACGAAGACGGCTTCGGACGGCCGAGCAGGGAGGCCATCTCGTCTTCGAGATTTTCAAAGCTGGTCTTCTCCGCGGCCGGCTTCGGTGACGGGGCCGGTGGCGCCGGCGGCTCGCCGCGGGCTGCGCGCGGGGGCGGCGCAGACGGCTCGGGCGCAACCGGAGGCGCGACCGTCTCGCCGGCGGGTCGGCGCAGCGCAGCTTCGAGACGCTGCGCCATCTCGGCGAGATTCTGCTCGGCGCTCGAGGGCGCAGCGGCGGGGGCCGGCGGCGGAACGGGCGGCGCCTGCGGCACGGGCGGCGGCGGTGCGGCCGGACGCTCGGCGCGGACCGGCGGCACTTTCACGGGCTCGCTCTGGCGGGGCGGACGCGGCATCAGCGGTGGCTCGCTGCGGGCAATGCGCGGCGGCGGCGGCTCGGGACGCGACTCGCGCTCGGGACGCGGGGCGATCGGCTCCGGCGAAAAGCCGGGCAGCGACGGCTCGCTGCGGCGTTCGGCCAAAGCGGGCGCTGGCCGGCGCACTTCGTCGGCAAAGGATGGGCGCCCGGGTCGCGGCGGCGGCTCGGGCAGTTGCGGCTCGGGATGATCGAGCAGTTCGGGCCGCGGAGCCTCATCGGTCCAGCCGCCGGCATCCGGCATCGGGGCGAGGCGGGGCGGTTCGGCGTTGGAACGCTGCGGGAGCTGGTCGCGGCCGGACGCCGCGCGAACGATGTTGGGTTCGACGACGATGTCGGTCGGGCCGCCGATCATCAGGAGGTGCTCGACATTGTCGCGCCGGACCAGCACCAGGCGGCGCCGGCCGTCGACCGCGGCAGCATCGATCACGGCGAGCCGGGGCATCCTGCCGCGCTGGGTGTTGGCGCCGAGCCGGTTGCCGGCGAATCGGCGCACCAGCCATGCAGCGACGCCGATCAACGCCAGAACGACGATGAACGCGAGGATGAAGGTGATAGGGCTGCCTTGCATACTTGTCCCCGACAAATGGCGCTTTTCTTGCGCCCATGGTCAGATGCGCCAACCACCGGCGTAGGATGCCCCAAAACTGCGATCTCTTAACGTCCCACGGCAAGTTTTGCCGTCCCCAACTCTTAATAACCCATGAATCGCCCGATCCAAAACGACTTCTTGGCCTGTGTGCGCCCCCGCCAAGCGGTTGGGTTAATGCCACTTTTGGGAACGTAGAATCACGGAGGCACCAAATTCGTGTCCCGGCAAGGGACAAGCGAGCGTCAGGCGTCCCCGGCATCCTTAACCACCTGTTAACCATACACGCGGCAAATTCTGCCTAGCTTCGGACACACGTCCGACGGCGGAAGGAGCCGCAACGATGTCCATCAACGACCTCCCGGTGCTGTCGGCGCTTCGCACCAAGATGCAGTGGCATCAGGAGCGCCAGCGCGTCCTGTCCGAGAACGTCTCCAACTCCGATACCCCCAAATTCCGGCCACGCGACCTGGTCGAGCCGAAGCTCGACAAATCAGGCGCGGTGACCGGCTCGATGGGTCCGCTGGCGCTGACCGTCACCAGCGCCTCCCACATGACGTCGTCAGGCGCGGCCCCCAGCTTCGACCAGAACAGGAATGCGGGCTTCGAGACCCGCCCAGCGGGCAATGCCGTCAATCTCGAAGAGGAGATGATGAAGGCCGCCAGCAACCAGATGGATTACGCGGCGGCGACCTCGCTCTACTCGAAGAGCCTGCATCTGCTCAAGACCGCGATCGGCAAGGGCTAGCACTAAAGGAAGCAGATCATGGCGAATGACAGCAGCGACTTTGCCCGATCGATGGCGATCGCGACCTCCGGTCTGCGCGCGCAGGCGGGGCGCATGCGGGTGATCTCGGAAAACATCGCGAACGCGGACTCGACCTCGCAAACGGCCGGTGGCGATCCCTACCGGCGCAAGGTGCCGACCTTCTCCTCCGCGCTCGACCGCACGCTCGACGCGCAGGTCGTCACGCTCGGCAAGATCAAGCCCGACCAGTCCAATTTCCGCGTCAAGTACGAGCCGAATAATCCGGCGGCGGATGCGAGCGGCAACGTTAAATATCCCAACGTGAACTCGGTGGTCGAGATGACCGACATGCGCGATGCGCAGCGGTCCTACGAGGCCAACCTCAACATCATCAGTGCGACGCGCCGGATGATCCAGCGCACGCTCGACATCCTCAAGAGCTGAACAGGACATTTGAGCCATGGCATCACCGACAATCGCCGCCAATGCCTACGCCAACCTCGCCCGTGTGCTGGAGAACAGCGGCGCCGGCAAGGGCAGCGAAGCGAGCGGGCAGTCCTTTGCCTCGCTGCTGAAAGATGCCGTCGGCAGCGTCATGGAGTCCGGACGCAAGTCCGACGCGCAGACGGTGGCGATGGCCGCCGGCAAGGCCAATGTGATGGATGTCGTGACCGCCGTCGCCGACACAGACGTTGCGGTGTCCACGCTGGTCTCGGTTCGCGATCGCGTGATCGCGGCGTATGAAGATATCATGAAGATGCCGATCTGATTTTTAGGCATGTCATTCCCGGGGCAGTGCGAAACATCGAACCCGGAATCTCGAGATTCCGGGCTCTCGCTGCGCGAGCCCCGGAATGACGGAAGAAATTACTGGAAGCGAGAAATCCAAAATGACCGGACCCGAGACCCTCGACGTCGCCCGTGATGCGATCTGGACCATCGTGATCGTGTCGTCGCCACTGATGGTGGTCGGCCTCGTGGTCGGCGTCATCGTGTCGCTGTTCCAGGCGCTGACGCAGATCCAGGAACAGACGCTGATCTACGTGCCGAAGATCCTGGCCATCTTTGCCACGATGCTCTTGGCGTTGCCGTTCATGGCCGACTCGCTCCACGCCCACATGCTGCGGATCTCGTCGCGAATCATCGGCGGCTGAGGCACAATGCGCCGGCCGGTGGAATTGACATTCGCCTTGGGGGCTCCGCGAGCTGCGTTGGCGAATGTCAAATCCGATAGCCGAACGGCTATTGATATTTGCGAATGCCTCTTTGGCTCCAACATTCGCAAAAGTGCCTGCCGCCACGGCGTGCGAATGTTGGAGCCGAGGCATCCGATTATGCGCATCGACGTCTCGCTGCTGCCGGCGCTCGCCGCCTCCTTCATGCTCGCCTTCGCCCGGGTCGGTGCGATGGTGATGCTGCTGCCCGGCCTCGGCGAGACCAACATCCCGACGCGCATAAAACTGTCGGTCGCGCTGCTGCTCACGCTGATCATTCTGCCGTTGCACCGCAATTCCTATCACGTCGACATGGGATCGCTCGCGCCGCTTCTGGTGCTGATGCTGCATGAGATCGTGATCGGCATCGTCCTGGGCGCCACCGCGCGCGTGACGCTGTCGGCCCTGCAAGTCGCCGGCTCCGTCATAGCGCAACAGATGGGGCTTGGCTTCGTCACCTCGGTCGATCCGACGCAGGGGCAGCAGGGCGTGCTGGTCGGCAACTTCCTGACCATGCTCGGGGTCACGCTGCTGTTCGCCACCGACAGCCATCATCTCGTGATTGCGGCGCTGAACGACAGCTACTCGATCTTCTCGCCGGGCGAGACCGTGTCGAGCGGCGATGTCGCTTCGCTGGCGACGCGCGCTTTCGCCGCCGCGTTCCGCCTGGGCTTGCAACTCTCCGGGCCGTTCCTGGTGTTCGGCCTCGTGTTCAACATCGGGCTCGGTGTGCTGGCGCGGCTGATGCCGCAGATGCAGGTCTATTTCGTCGGCGTGCCGCTGTCGATCTTCGCCGGCTTCCTGGTGCTGGCCGTGGTGCTCACCGCGATGATGGGCACCTACCTGGATTACTTCATCGGTGTGATGCACCAGATGATGCCACTCAAGTAACGATCGATGGCGGAAGACAACGATCCCGAAAGTCAAACAGAAGACCCGACACAAAAGCGCCTCGACGAGGCGCTCGAACGCGGCGACGTTGCGAAAAGCCAGGAGATCAACACCTGGTTCATGATCGCGGGCGGTACGCTCGTGGTCTCGACCTTTTCGGGATCGGTCGGCAGCGGGCTGGTGACGCCGATGCGCAACCTGCTCGCCAATTCCTGGATGATCAAGACCGACGGCAGGAATCTGCTCGCGCTGATGCAGCAGATCGAGTTCGCCGTGCTCGCGGCGGTCGGCGTGCCGCTCTTGATGCTGGTGCTGGCGGCGATTGCCGGCAACATGCTCCAGCACCGCCTGGTGTGGTCGGCCGAATCCCTCAAGCCCAAGTTCAGCAAGCTCTCGCCAGCCGAGGGGTTCAAGCGCATCTTCGGCAAGCAGGCGGCGGCGAACTTCCTCAAAGGCCTCGGCAAGCTCGTCGTGCTCGGCGCGGTTATGACCATAGTCCTATGGCCGGAGCGCCATCGCATGGAGGCGATGGTCAGGCTCGATGCGGCCGCCATGCTGGGCGCCAGCACCAGCATGACCGTCCATCTGCTCGGCGCGGTGGTTGCGGCCCTCGCGATCATCGCCATCGGCGACTACTTCTTCCAGTATCGCAGCTGGTTCCAGCGGCAGAAGATGTCGCTCCAGGAGATCAAGGAGGAGTTCAAACAGTCCGAAGGCGACCCGCATATCAAGGGCAAGCTCCGGCAATTGCGCCAGCAGCGCTCCAAGAAGCGCATGATGGCGGCGGTTCCCAAGGCCTCCGTGATCATCACCAACCCGACCCACTATTCGGTGGCGCTGTCCTACGAGCGCGGCATGTCGGCGCCGATCTGCGTCGCCAAGGGCGTCGACAACCTCGCCTTCAAGATCCGGGAGATCGCGCGCGAGCACGATATCCCCATCGTCGAGAATGTGCCGCTGGCCCGCGCGCTCTACGCCACCGTCGATATCGACCAGGAAATCCCGACCGAGCACTACCATGCGGTCGCCGAGGTCATCGGCTACGTCATGCGGCTGAAGCGCGGATTCGGCGCCGGGCGGGGATAAAATACCCGAAAAGTACCGGAAATGGCCGTAATCTGGGAATCAGCGTACGTTTCGCCTCCGCTGCCCTTGCGCCTGCGGGTCCGATTGAGGCAGGGAAGGCCCCGCGCGCGCGAAGGCGCGTTGATTCTCTGCCGACAGGCTGCGCCGGCTTGATATGACTGCTGAGACCGACCACGACCTCACACGCGAGCCCGTTACGGCGCACGAGCCGTCGCCGCGCTCGGGCAGCATTGCGCTGGTGCTGCTGGTGGCCGCCGGTCTCGTCGCGGTCGCCGTCGGACTGATGACGCTCGGGCGCGCGCAGGCGCAGCCCTACATCCTCGGCATCCTCGCCGTGCTGGCGATGGTCGGCCTGTTCAACCTGTTCGCCTTCGCCGCCGGCATCATCCGCTTCGCCGACCGCAACCTCGACGATCCGATCATAGCCCGCATCTCCGATCATGCCTTCGATGGCCTCGCCGTCACCGATCCGCGCGGCCATGTCGTCTATTCCAATGCGGCCTATCTGACGTTGACCGGCGCTGCCGGCCCGCAGGACGTGCGGCCCGTCGAGCGCGTCTTCATCGGCAACCCCGACGTTTCCGAGGCCGTGTTCCGCCTGCTGAAGGCTGCCCGCGAAGGCAAGCGGCAGCAGGAAGAGGTACGCATCTCCGGCCATGAGGGTAGCCAAGGCCGCTGGCTGCGGATGCGGGTACGCCCGCTCGGCAGCGGCAAGCGCGAGGCGAAATATGCGGTCTGGTCGATCGCCGACATCACCCGCGACCGCGAGCGCCAGGAGGACGTGTTCCAGGAGCTCCAGCACGCGATCGAATATCTCGATCATGCGCCATGCGGCTTCTTCTCGGTCAATCCGGCCGGCGAGCTTGCCTATGTCAACGCGACGCTGGCGAACTGGCTCGACTACGACCTTGCCGAGATCGGTTCCGGCGGCTTGAAGCTCACCGACATTGTCTCCGGCGACGGCGCCTCGTTGCTCACCGCGATCGTGGCAGTGCCGGGCGAGGTGAAGACGGAAGTCTTCGATATCGACCTGCGCATGCGCACCGGCAAGACCATGCCGGTGCGGCTCTATCACAAGCTCGCCTTCGGCGCCAACGGGGCGCCGGGACCGTCGCGCACGCTGGTCATCAGCCGCGCCCGCGACGAGCGCAGCGACCCCGATCGTGCCGCCGAAGTGCGCTTCATGCGCTTCTTCGACCACACGCCGATGGCGATCGCGACGGTCGATCGCGCCGGAAATGTCGTGCGGGCGAATGCCCGCTACGCCAAGCTCGGGCAGGCGCTCGGCTTGGACAGTGCCTCCAAGTCGATCTTCCGCGCGGTCAATTCGCGCGACCGTCACCTCCTGATCGCCGCCATCAACCAGGCCGCCGACGGCCAGGCCGACATCGCGCCGGTCGAGGTGGCGCTGGAAGGCACCAAGGAGCGCTGGGGCCAGTTCTTCGTCACGCCCGTGGATGCCGCCGAGAACGAGGCGGAAGCCGCCATCGTGCACATGCTCGAGACCACCGAGCGGCGCGCGCTGGAGAACCAGATCAACCAGTCGCAGAAGATGGAGACGGTCGGTCAGCTCGCCGGCGGCATCGCCCACGATTTCAACAACGTGCTTTCCGCCATCATGATGGCGAACGATTTCCTGCTGAACGCGCACAAGCCGACCGATCCGTCGTTCCAGGACATCATGCAGATCAAGCAGAACGCGACGCGCGCCGCCACATTGGTGCGGCAGCTGCTGGCGTTCTCGCGGCGCCAGACGCTGCGGCCGCAAGTGCTCGATCTCGGCGACGCGCTGTCCGACCTCGCCATGCTGCTGCGCCGGCTGATCGGCGAGAAGGTCAAGCACGAGACCATCCACGGCCGCGATCTCTGGCCGGTCAAGGTCGACGTCTCACAGTTCGAGCAGGTCATCGTCAACCTCGCGGTCAACGCGCGCGACGCCATGCCCGACGGCGGCAAGCTGATCATCCGCACCGCCAACGTCACCGCCGAGGAAGCGGCCAAGCTCGCCTACAAGGGCATGCCGGCCGCGGACTATGTGCGGATCGAGGTCGCCGACACCGGCACCGGCATTCCCGCCGACATCCGCGACAAGATTTTTGAGCCGTTCTTCTCGACCAAGGAAGTTGGCAAAGGCACCGGCCTCGGCCTCTCCACCGTCTACGGCATCGTCAAGCAGACCGGCGGCTTCATTTACGTGGACTCCGAGCCGGGACAGGGCACCTCGTTCCACATCTTCCTGCCGCGCCATCATCCCGAGGCGGAGGTGCAGGTCGAGCAGCCGGCGGCCGCGGTCAGCGCCACCAATGGCGCCGCGAAGGAGGCCGCGCCCGCGGCGGCGGAGGCAAAGCCACGCACGGATCTCACGGGGCAGGGAACCATCCTGCTGGTCGAGGACGAGGAGGGCTTGCGCGCACTCAACGCCCGCGGCCTGCGCTCACGTGGCTACACCGTCGTCGAGGCCGAGAACGGCGTCGAGGCCATGGAGGTGCTGGACGAGCAGAGCGGCGCAATCGATCTCGTCGTCTCCGACGTCGTGATGCCGGAGATGGACGGCCCGACGCTGCTCAAGGCGATGCGCGACAAGAATCCCGACATCAAGTTCATCTTCGTCTCCGGCTACGCGGAGGACGCCTTCGAGAAGAGCCTGCCCGAGGGCCAGCAGTTCGACTTCCTGCCAAAGCCCTTCACTCTCAGCCAGCTCGTGGCGGCGGTGAAGGAGACGATGACGAAGCAGGGGTGAGGCCGCCCCACACCGCTTGCTGTCCATACATGACGGTGGTGACAGCCGCACGCCAATGACGAGGAAAAGGCGGCAATATCACCGCGAGAAGGGCCGGTAATGGGCGACCACGGTTCCGCGCGCACCCCGGCCAAGCCCCCGCCAAATATGGGTTTTTGCCACATCCCCGCGACTGAGGGCCGCAGCTGCGGGTTTCGAAACCGACTTCACTTTTCGGGAAGTCTGCCCATCTTAGGGGCACGTCCCCATGCCGGGGATTTGGGAAACACACATGAATTTCTCGCAACGCTCCCGCAGTCTCTTCAAGACAATCGCCGTCGTGCTGGCGCTTGCACTGCCGACTGCGCTCGCGATCTCGTCTGCCGACGCGCGCGTCGGTGGCGGCATGTCGTCGGGGTCGCGCGGCTCGCGGACCTTTTCGGCGCCGCCGTCAACCACGACCGCCCCGGGCTCGACCTCGCAGTTCAACCGCACCTACACCCAGCCGGGCGCAGGCATGAATTCGGCTGCAGCCGCGCCGGCGCGCGGCGGCCTGTTCGGCCGCGGCGGCGGCTTCCTCGGCGGCCTCGCGGCCGGTTTCCTCGGCGCAGGCCTGCTCGGCATGCTGTTCGGCGGCGGCCTGTTCGGCGGCCTCGGCGGCCTGTCCTCGATCCTCGGCCTGATCATCCAGATCGTGCTCGTGGTGTTCGTGGTGCGGCTGGCGATGTCATGGTGGCAGCGCCGTCACAGCCCGCAGGCGGCTTATGCCAACGCTGACGCAGGTACCGGTCCGGGGTCTCAGACGAACTATCGCAGCGGACTTGGTGGTGGTCTTGGTGGTGGTCTTGGCAGCTTCGGCTTCGGCGGCAACAACAATGCGCCCCTCGAGATCAAGCCCGATGACTATGAGGCGTTCGAGCGCCTGCTCGGCGAGATCCAGACCGCCTGGTCGAACGAGGACGTAGCCAAGCTGCACACGCTCGCGACGCCGGAGATGGTCTCCTATTTCGAGCAGGATCTCGCCCAAAACCGCGCGCGCAACGTCGTGAACAAGGTGACCAACGTCAAGCTGCTCCAGGGCGACCTCGCGGAAGCCTGGCGCGAAGGCGAGACCGACTACGCCACGGTGGCGCTGCGCTTTGCGCTCACCGACAAGACGGTGGACCGCAACACCGGCGCGATCGTCGCCGGCAGCGAGCAGCCGGGCGAGGCGACCGAAATCTGGACCTTTGCCCGCCGCCCGAACGGCGGCTGGGAATTGTCGGCGATCCAGCAGACCAACTGATTGCGGACGAGATGAGAAACCAGGGCGTCGTGCTTCGGCACGGCGCCCTTTTCTTTGGCCGGTTCCGCAGCGCGGGATCGGAATAAGCGGGCCCGGCTCGGGTTGAAGTCAGGCGGCGAACCAAAAACACTCCTGGGAGGACAAGATGATACGTATCGAGAGATCCGTGACGATTTCAGCGCTCGCGCTCGCGCTGGCCTTGCTCGCGGCGCCATCCGCGCACGCGCAGTCAGCTGACATGACGTTCTTCGTGACCTCCAGCGGCCCGGGCAAGGGCGCCGATCTTGGCGGCCTGGAAGGAGCCGATGCGCACTGCGCGAAGCTCGCTCAGGCCGCCGGCGCCGGCGCCAAGACCTGGCGCGCCTATCTCTCAACGCAGGCCGCCGACGGCAAGCCGGCCGTCAACGCCCGCGATCGCATCGGCAAGGGACCCTGGCAGAATGCCAAGGGCACGGTCATCGCCAAGGACGTTGCCGACCTGCACGGTCCGGCCAACAATCTCACCAAGCAGACAGCACTCAGCGAGAAGGGCGAGGTCATCAACGGTGCCGGCGACACGCCAAACCGGCACGATATCCTCACGGGATCGCAACCCGACGGCACCGCTTTTGCCCCGGGAGACGACAAGACCTGCAAGAACTGGACATCCAGTACGCAAGGCGCGGCGGTCGTCGGCCATGCCGATCGTAAGGGCCTGCGCGACGACGAGCCGTCAAGGTCCTGGAACAGCTCTCACCCCTCGCGCGGTCCCGACGGCGGCTGCTCGCAGGCCGATCTGAAGAGCACCGGCGGCGATGGGCTGCTGTACTGCTTGGCGGCGAATTGAGACTCCGGTCGTTGCGAGAGGGTTCCGTCTCACCCGACGGAACCCTGAGGCGCATGCTACATTGGTTCCGCAGCATTCACGCTCACGGACCCTCCCATGAAATACGAGCTCTACTACTGGCCCGAGATCCAGGGCCGCGGCGAATATGTGCGGCTGGCGCTGGAGGAGGCGGGAGCGGCTTACGTCGATGTCGCGCGGGGGCCGCGCGGCACCAGTGCGATGATGAAGATGATGGAGGGGGGTGGCGGCACGCCGCCCTTTGCGCCGCCGTTCCTGAAGGCGGGCAAGCTCGTAATCGGCCAGACCGCCAACATCCTGCTCTATCTCGGCAGCCGTCACGGCCTCGCGCCGAAGGCGGAAGCAGGCCAGCTCTGGGTGCACCAGCTTCAGCTCACCATCACCGATCTCGTGGTCGAGATCCACGATACCCATCATCCGCTCGGACCTTCGCTCTATTACGAGGACGCGCGGCCGGCGGCGAAGAAGCGCACGGCCGAGTTCTGGGACGAGCGCGTGCCGAAATATCTCGGCTATTTCGAGCAGCTGCTCGCCAACAATGGTGGCGCCTACGTGACGGGCCGCCGGCTGACTTACGTCGATCTCTCGCTGTTCCAGATCGTCGCGGGGCTGCGCTACGCGTTCCCTAAACGCATGAAGACGTTCGAGACGGATATTCCGGGGCTCGTCGGCCTGCATGACCGCATCGCCGCGCGGCCGAACATCAAGGCCTATCTCGCAAGCGAGCGACGGATACCGTTCAACGAGCAGGGCATCTTCCGCCGCTATCGCGAGCTCGACAGTTAAAGCGCGATGATGCTTTAGCCGGCCCGGACTTAGGCTGGCGGCAGCCCCCGTCCCGGACCGGCCGTTTCGGACGCGATCAATCGCCCGAAAACCTGATAGCTTCCCGCAAGCTGCGAGCGCTCGTGACCAGGCCGCTCACTTGAATCAAGGGGCTCGCGCTCGTCGGGACAGGGCGGCTTGCAGAACATTGTCGCGTCCATGGCGAGGAACACGCGCAGCTCGGTCGGCGTCAGCTTGAACAGCTTGCGGATGAGGTCGGGCGCGACGATCGTATCGATCGCTGCCTTGCTGATGGCGGACCGCGAACAGTGGCGCGCCGCCGCGATGAAGAGGGTCGTTGTGCCGCGTGGGGCGCGTGGTCAACCGCGCTCGATATCGATCCAGCCAGCCGGCAACGATGCGGCCGGAAACGCGAAAGGCCCGATCGATCGGATCGGGCGTTTCAACTTGGGAAGGGCCTGATCAGGCGAGCTGATCGATCCGCGTGCCCTGGCCCGGCGGCAGCGGTGCGGGCGGCTGCGGCTTGTAAGTCGGGTCATTGTCTTGAGTCTTGGTCTGGTCGTCCTGCTGCTTGGTCGTGTCGTAGCTCGGCACCACGATCGCGATCGGCGGCGGCGCAACGGTCGAAACGCTCATCCACAAATCCTCACAGATGGAAACAATTGACCTTGCTCCGGGAGGACCGAAATTTCCTTCAAGACAATCGTTAAAATGCGAGGGAATGGGGCAGTGGCGGAAGCTGCCGTTGCGACGAAAGCAATCCCAGTCTGTCTTCGCGGAAAGACGCTGGATTGCCTCGCTTCCGCCGTCGCTCTTCGCTTTCGCGGACAAGGCGCTCGCAATGCCGGGGTGTGTGGCGGTGGCGCCGCGACGCGCACGCCGCGGCGCCCGTGGAAAGAGCAGGTGCCCCTCTATTCGTCCTTGCCGCGCGTAATCGCAATCGACGCGTCCGTCTTGGTACGCGTGCATTCCATGTTGAGCCGCCGGTAGCGCATCGTGATCTTGTCACCGCGCAAGAGACCCATCCGCTTCAGACAGCGCGTCGCGCCGGTCGTGGTGTCGTCCTTGGTCACGGTGAACACGATCGCCGCCATCGAGCCCACCAGCGTCAGGAACTCCGGCGTCGGCTTGCGGTCGCCCTTGGCATAGAGCTCGATCGAATATTTATCGCCGCGGCACCCGACCGACAGCTCCTTGGCCGAGGGATGCGTCAGGTATACGATGTTGGCGGCGCGGAAATTCACCTTGAGACGGTCGATCTGGTCCGCCAGCTCCTTGGCGCTGTCGTCGCAGCGGTCCGCGCGCGCGGGCGAGGTGAGGGTCACAAGGCCGGTGATGGCGGCGGCGACCAGGATCGCGCCGCGGATGGTCGGTTTGAAAATCATGATGAAAAGCCCCTGAGGGCGCGCATTGAACCTTCGTCACGACCGGAGCGCAAGGGGTGCAGCCCGGTCTTCCCAGGCATCATGATGGCGACGGGACTTCACTGACATCGCTGGAACAGGGTGGTCAGGGTGTCGAATCCGGATGCCCCGACCGCGCCAGAACGCCTTCCCTTTACGTCAAAAAAGCTTAGAACGCTTCTATGCTAGGGCCCGCCAGGGCTCCAAAACCCCGAGATTTGCCTCATGAACGCTCCCACCGCCTTCCCCGATCAGTCAAAGCCCGTCCCGCCCTACAAGCACACCCCACTGTTTCCACTGGGCAAGGACGAGACGCCTTACAAGAAGATTTCGTCCGACGGCGTCAGGGTCGAGAAGGTCCTGGGTAAGGACATGCTGGTGGTGTCGCGCGAGGCGCTGCGGGCGCTGTCCGAGGCGGCTTTCGGCGAGATCAACCATTATCTGCGGCCCGGCCATCTGAAGCAGCTTCGCGCGATCTTGGAGGACGCCGAGGCGAGCCCGAACGACAAGTTCGTCGCACTGGACTTCCTGAAGAACGCCAACATCGCGGCCGGCGGCGTTTTGCCGATGTGCCAGGACACCGGCACTGCGATCATCATGGGCAAGAAGGGCTGCAACGTCATCACCGACGGAGACGACGAGGCCGCGCTGTCGGAAGGCGCGCGCGATGCTTACTTGCGCCGCAATCTGCGCTACTCGCAGGTCGCGCCGCTCTCGATGTACGAGGAGAAGAACACTGCCAACAACATGCCGGCGCAGTGCGAGATCTACGCGGAGGGTGACGACGCCTACAAGTTCATGTTCATGGCGAAGGGCGGCGGCTCCGCCAACAAGAGCTTTCTGTTCCAGGCGACGCCCTCGGTGCTGACCAAGGACCGGCTGCTTGCCTTCCTGAAGGAAAAGATCCTGACCCTCGGCACCGCCGCGTGCCCGCCTTATCACCTCGCCATCGTCATCGGCGGCACCTCGGCTGAGCTCTGCATGAAGACGGTGAAGCTCGCCTCCGCCCGCTATCTCGATGCGCTGCCGACCCACGGCTCGCCCGACGGCAACGCCTTCCGCGACGTCGAGATGGAGAAGGAAATCCACAAGATGACGCAAAGCCTGGGTGTGGGCGCGCAGTTCGGCGGAAAGTATTTCTGCCACGACGTGCGCGTGATCCGCATGCCGCGTCACGGCGCCTCGCTCCCGATCGGGCTGGGCGTGTCCTGCTCCGCCGACCGCCAGGTGTTGGGCAAGATCACCAAGGACGGCATCTATCTCGAGGAGCTCGAGCACAACCCGGCGCAGTATCTGCCGCAGGTCGAGCAGTCGCTCGGCGGCGAGGTGGTCAAGATCGACCTCAATCAGCCGATGAAGGACATTCTGGCGACGTTCTCGAAGTATCCGATCAAGACCCGCGTCTCGATGACCGGCACCATGATCGTCGCGCGCGACTCTGCGCATGCCAAGCTGCGCGAGCGGCTGGAGAAGGGCGAGCCGCTGCCTGACTATTTCAAGAACCATCCGGTCTATTACGCCGGCCCCGCCAAGACGCCCGAAGGCTATGCCTCCGGCGCGTTCGGTCCGACCACGGCGGGCCGCATGGATTCCTTTGTCGACCAGTTCCAGGCCGCGGGCGGCTCGATGGTGATGGTGGCCAAGGGCAATCGCGCGCCGGCCGTGCGCGAGGCCTGCAAGAAGTACGGCGGCTTCTATCTCGGCTCGATCGGCGGTGCGGCGGCGAACCTCGCCGAGCACTGCATCAAGAAGGTCGAGGTGCTCGAATATCCCGAGCTCGGCATGGAAGCGATCTGGCGCATCGAAGTCGTCGACTTCCCGGCGTTCATCATCATCGACGACAAGGGGAACGACTTCTTCAAGGAGTTGAATCTGGGCTGAGCTGTCATGGCCGGGCTTGACCGGGCTTGACCCGGCCATTCATCGTTCTTCAAGCGAGATGGATACGCGGGTCATGCCCGCATATGAATGCCGCGCGGTCTTTACGCCCGCGCGCCGGTGAACGGGAAGCTGCCCATCGGGCCGATGCCCATTTCGCCGCTCATGCTGTCTCCGGTGACCGTGCCAGTGAATTCGAGCGTGAGCGGCATCGGGTTGGTGATCGAGACCTTCCAGTTGACGTTCTCGCCAGAGACGGTGCCGTCGAAGATCTCGGCGGTATTGCCTTCCGCACCCTGCGTGCCCGTGAGCGTGCCGCCGGTAGCCTTCAGCGTCAGCGTCGCCTGACGTTCGCCCATCGGCGTCGTCATGGTCAGATTCCAGTTGCCGTCCACGGCCATTCCCATCTCCCGAAACAAATCCCGGCGGGCCACGACGATCCGCGGCCAGTCCTGGAGGAGCCTATAGCCCAACTCGCAGCGCCTGCCTAACCCTGCATTGGAGGCATTTAGGCGCGGGCAGCGGCGCGCCGGCGGCTGGTGACGATGAGCCGGAGCACGACGTACTGCACGGCAAAGGCCAGGATCTTGGCGCCGCCCGCGACCACCGTGATGTAGAACGCCCACAGCTTCAGATCGCCGGTCGAAGCCACGAAGATCATGCCGGCGCCGATCGCGAACATCAGCGCGGCCCAGGCATAACCCGCGGCGGTCACATATTCTGGAACGGTCTCGGCGACGATCGGCGGCATGTAGCGCAGCATCCAGCCGCGCTTGAGCATGATGGCGCCGATCGCGAAATGCGCGATCGAGGGTTTTGCCAGCATGAATCGCGGGTCATTGGTCAGCAGCGTGACCGTGCCGAGCACGACGACGAGCGCGAGGCTCGCATAGGTCATGTAGTTGAGCTGCCTTCGCTTGACCCGGGCATAGATCACCTGCGCCACCGCGCCGGCAATTGCCACCGACGTCGCCAGGATGACGTTGTCGGTGATGAGATAAATGACCAGGAAGACGATCGCGGAGAGGAAGTCGGAGGCGAGGCGGGCGAATACGTCCTTCATCGTCGGTCCTGTTCAGCGAGGGGCGGGCAGTGCGCCGGACGGCGTACCGTACTTGATCTGGCGATACTCAGGATACCACTTTGTGAAGTAGATGGCGCTGTTGCGGGCGGCGAAGGCGACCGCAAGGCTCGACCAGAGCGGCAGGCCTGGGATGTAGAGCAGCACGAGATTGGCAGCCGCCATCAGCAACGCGGCCGTGGTCCAGGCGCCGGTGATGACGTAATTAGCGTAGCGGAAGCCGGGCATCGCTGCGGTCTCGGCCGGGACCGATTCAAGCGCATATTGCAGCGTGAAGGGACGGCGGACCAGCATCGAGCCGAGCGAGATGACGAAAATTCCGATGTCGACCGACAGCTTGACGCCGAGCGTCCCGAGCGCGGGGTCGAGCAGCATGAGATAGAGGCCGATCGCGGCGAACATGATCGCCGAGCCCGTGGCCAGGATCTTCGCGGAGCGGCCGCGCAGTACATCGATCGCGATGGTGGCGAGGCAGATCGCGGATGCCGCGAACACGCTGACCGCGGCCGACGTCACCAGCATCAGGAAGGTGAAAGCGCCGTAGGGCGCGAGGATCAGGAAAATCGCCATGGGCGCCTCGGTCAGGTCGATCTTTACGATGTAAAGATCAATAGTTCAGGAGCGACCGCGGGTCAAGCAAAATCTTTACAATGTCAAAATGGTGTAGGCAATTTCTAAAAAGTGAACGGCTGTAACGGCTTGGTCGGACGCCTCGCCGGCCAACTCCGCCCAGGGCAGGCGTGCCAGGAGCGGCAGCGCGGAGGCAGCCAGGAGGCCGGCAGCGAGCAGAATGCCTCCGTTGAAGATGGCATGATGCTGTTGCCGCAGCCGGATCATGCAGAATGCGAGCGCTGCGCAGGCCATGGCGAGAACGACCAGGTAGTCCGCGGTGATCGTGGACATGTAAATCTGACTCCTCTCTCCGTCATTCCGGGCTCGCGACGTCGTCGCGCCCTGCAACGACGGCGGGGCTACGCCGCCCCCACCCAATTGCCGTGGAAGCCATCCGGCACGCGGTGGGCGAGCTGCACCAGCGCGACGGGCCCGACCTCGATATCGGTGGCGTTGAACACCGCGAGGTCGCTGCGGTTCTCCCGCGCGCGCCAGATCACGGCGAGCAGCCAACCGTCGCCCTCGACCGCATCTTTCGAGCGCTCGACGAACACCGGCTCCGAGATGGTGTCGCCAGTGGGCAGCAGATAATGGCCAAGCCGCCGACCGTTGTCGTCGACATGGACGACGCCCGACAGCGCGCCGAACGTCGGCAGTTTCGGATTGGCGCAGGCGTACCAGCCGTGACGGCTCTTCAGCCCGGCACGGCGATCGTCGATGCGCGGGAATTCGCCGGTGAGATCGTCCAGGTACGTCTGCTGGAAGCGGTCGGTATTTCCCGACAAATCGAACGTCCAGCGGCAATGGCGGGCGCGTGATTTCTCCGGATCCGTCGGCCGGCCGTCGGGATGTGGAAACAGCGGCGCTTCCTCGAACTGCATGACGTCGGCGATGATGCGATCGCCGTCCTCCCATGCGTTCATGACGTGGAAGACGTAGCAGGCCTCAGCGCGAAACCAGGTGATGTCCTTCGCCGTGCCGCTGCGCTTCATTACGCCGACATAGGCGCCCTTGTCCGGCTCCCAGGCATAAGGCGGCCGTCCGCTCATCGCGCGCTTCATGCTGCCGGTGATGGGCAGGATCGGAAACAGCACATAGTTCGCGGTGACGATGAAGTCGTGCACCATGCTGGCATAGGGCGCCTCGAACCGTTCGAAGCGCGTCGCCTGGCCGGAGGCGTCTATCGATCCGTAGGAGAGGGCAGGTGTCAGCGGCCCTGCGGCGTTGTAGCCGAAGAACACGAGCTCGCCCGTGACGGGATCGACCTTCGGATGCGCGGTGAAACTGCCGGCAAGGCGGCCCTGGTAGTTGTGATAGCCGCGTGTCGCGAGTGTGGCCGGCTCGATCTCGGTCGGCAGATGTGCTTCCTCCAGTGCGAGCAGCTTGCCGGCATGGAAGATGATGTTGGTGTTGGCGACGCCGCCGTCGGTGAGGTTCGCAGGCGCATCCGGCAGCTTGCGGCCGAAGCCGCCGAACAGCGCGCGGCCGGCATCGTGCTCGGCGAGCCATTTCGGCGTTCGGACCCACCGGTTGCGATAGCTGGCACGGCCGTTCTCGAGGTGGAAAGCGTGCAGCATGCCGTCGCCGACGAACCAGTGCGCGCCGGGCGAATCGAACTGCGGGTTGGGGCCATTACGATAGAGCGTGCCGTTCAGCTCGCGCGGCAATTCGCCGACGATCTTGAGGAAGGGGGCGTCGGCCTCGAATGGGATCGGGCCGAGATTGTGGCGGCGCTCGGCGATAGCATCCTGCTGCACGGCGTGGCCTCCGTATCTTTACATCGTCAAGATCGATTAAGGCTAGTCGCGCCTTCCGTCAAGTGAAATCTTTACACTGTCAATATTGCGTCATATAGCTTGCAAATGGCCAAGAGCGACACCAAGGGCGAAACAGCGCGTCACCCACGTGCCCCCAGAAGAACAACGTCGACCGCTGCGCCGCGCCCGGCGCGCCGCGGAGCGAGTGCGAAGACCGAGACGCGCTATCATCACGGCGCGTTGCGGGAAGCGCTGCTCCAGGCTGCCGAACGGGTGCTGGAGCGCGACGGGCTTGGCGGCCTGACATTGCGGGCGGTAGCGCGCGAGGCCGGCGTCTCGCATGCCGCGCCGACGCATCATTTCGGCGATCTCACGGGGCTGCTCAGCGAGCTCGCCGCCGTCGGCTTCCGCCAGTTCAACGCGGCGATGGCCTCGTCCTGTGAGGCCGCCGCCACGCCACTCGAGCGCGCGCTGGCGCGGCCGAAGGCCTATGTGGCCTATGCGCAGGCGCATCCCGGCATGTACGGCATCATGTTCCGCACCGAGCGGCTCGATTATTCCAGACCGTCGCTGCAAGAGGCGGCTGAGGCTTCGTTTGCCGGACTTGCCAATGCGATCGGTGCGATGCGGCAGGAGCAGATCAGCGGCGATACGCTGACGCTGAACCAGGGCGCGGCGATCGCGCGCGCGTGGTCAATGGTGCACGGCTTCACCATGCTGCTGCTCGACGGGCGCCTTGAGGACATCTTGGAGCGTATGCCCGAGGGCACGACTGCCGAGCGCCTGCTCGAGGCGATGCTGACGGCGCCCGTCACGAGCAGGCTGCCAGGGCCCTGATCGGCCGGGCTAGCGCATCGTTGCGAGCTCGACGGCGCGGCCTCGATTGCCGATGATCTTCACCTCGTCCTTGCCGCAAGTGAAGCTGCGGGCGAAATCGTCGGCGGCCTTGCGCGCGAGCCCGTTGGCGTCGGGATTGGCGATCGCATCGACATAGGCGACGTGGCAGACCGGGCCCGGCGGCAGCCGCGTCACCACCAGCATCGCCTTGGTGTTCGGCCGTCCCCGCTTGTTGGTATCGTTATTGTCGGCGATGTGCCAGCGCTGGATGATCGCAAACGGCTTTGTGCCCGCAGCGCGCCATTCGACGGTGGCCTCGGACGAATTGAACGGGGCGAACCAGCTCTGTGCCGCCGGTTCCTCCGCGGCGACGCTGCGGCTGCGGCCGACCGAGACGATCTCGCGCAGATCGTCCTCGTCGATCAACACGATCAGGCCGCCCTTGCCCGGGCAGACCCGCGTCGTGCTGCCGTCAAGCTCGCTGGGCTTGCCGATCTGGCGGCAGGTCTTCGGTGCGGTCGAGGTGTAGGTGCTGCCGAGGGATTGGGCGGCGGCACCCTCCAGACCGGTGCACATCAGCAACATAGTGAGGCATGCGGTGGCAGTACGGATCATGAGGAGACCTCGATGCGAGCGGAACTCTCCCATCAGACGTCTTGATTGTGGGCAAGGTTCGAAACAAGATTGTGAGACACCTGACAGCGCCGCGGAATCGTTCTAGAAGAGCGGCTTCGCTTCGGCTCATCCGGCCGCGTCCTCGTTCTTTTGATCATGCCAGCCACACCGTCGAACAAACCCTATCGCGTCGGCCGCTCCAAGACCGGACTCGGCCTCTTCGCCACCAAACCGATCAAGAAGGGAACCCGGATCATCCGTTATTTCGGACCGATCCTGGACTCGCGCATTCCCGAGCAGGACGAGATCGAGAACAAATACCTGTTCGAGCTCAACGGCCGCTGGACCATCGACGGCTCGGTGCGCAAGAACCTCGCACGCTACATCAACCATTCCTGCCGGCCCAACGCGGAGTCCGATGTCCGGCCGCGCGAGCGCAAGGTGTTCATCCGCGCCATCAAGAACATCGAGCCCGGCGACGAGATCAACTACGATTACGGCACCGATTATTTCAAGGCCTATCTGAAGCCGATCGGCTGCAAGTGCGACTCCTGCGAAAAGAAGCGCAAGAAACTGCGCGCCGAGGCGCGGGCCGAACGCGCCAAGGTGAAGGCGCGCACGGAAGCCAAGGCCAAGAAGGCGCCCGTCAAGGGCGCCAAAAAGAAGAAGCTGAACGGTCACGCGTTCGGCAAGTCCCGCGCGCGGGCATAGTCTCCGCTGTCATGCCCACGCGAAAGCGGGGCCATCGTCAGGTGTGATTCGGGATCTGGTGCCGATGCACCCGATCCGGAATGACGGTGAGCTGGGCCTCACGCCGCCACCACGTTCCCGCTCTTCCGCAGCCCCACATATTGCAGCTCGGCGAACACGCCTGTTGCGATCGCCTGCGCTACGATCATGAGCTCGCCGGCAAGGTTCGGCGACACTGCGCCCGAGAACAGCAGCGCAATGCTGCCAACTGTCCACGCCGCGTTGCCGATCACGACCAGCAGCACGAGCGGCTTTGCAAGGCAGGCGCGCGAGGCGAGCCAGCCGACCAGCGCGGTATAGGCGATTAGGAACAGCCCGGTTTCGCGCAGCAGCGCTTCGGGCAGATCGAACAGCGCAGCAAACGCGCTTGCGCCGAACGTGAAGCCGAGGGCAGCAATGCCGCTGAAGATGGCGTCGGCGAGCAAGGCGCGGCGCAGGAAGGCGGATGCGTCGATCATCGTAGGTCTCCTTGGCTGGTTGGACTCGGGGTGGAATTCAGCACAGTCCGCGCCACCAGGCGCGGAGCAGGCGGGCGAGGCGGAACGGGCAGAGGCTCCTGCCGACGCCGTGCTCGAAGGCGATGACCTGCGCGACGACATAGTCGCCGGTCGAATGCAGCAGCGGCTCCGGCACGTTGAGGCTGCGCGCCAGCATGCGGCTGGCGAGGGCGATCGCCCAGGGAAGAAGGTGGTCCGTGACGGTCCGGTAGAGCAACAGCGCGATCATGGTCATCTCCCTATTGCGACCGAAGATGCGCGCGCCCGCGCCCCAATTCGATTACCTCGCGGGTAATGGAAGGGCTGAAATCCGCATGCTAGGTTTTGGACCATGAACGCACACGCATCCACGGCACAGGCCGAACGCAGCCAGCCGGTCCATATCGGCGATCATTTGCGCGAATGGCGGCAGCGCCGCCGCATGAGCCAGCTCGATCTTGCCGGCGAAGCGGAAATCTCGGCGCGGCACTTGAGTTTTGTCGAGACCGGACGCGCTGCGCCCTCGCGCGACATGGTGCTCAGGCTCGCCGAGCGGCTCGACGTGCCCTTGCGCGAGCGCAACGTGCTGCTGGTCGCGGCGGGTTTCGCGCCCGCGTTCCCGCAGCGCCCGCTGGAGGATCCCGCCTTGAAATCAGCCCGCCAGGCAATCGACCTTGTCCTCAAAGCGCATGAGCCCAATCCCGCGCTGGCGGTCGACCGGCATTGGAACCTGGTCTCGGCCAATCGCATGGTCGCGCCGCTGCTCGACGGCATTCCGCAGCGGCTGCTCGGCCAGCCCTTCAATGTGCTGAGGCTTGCCTTTCATCCCGAGGCGCTGGCGCCGCGCACCGTCAATCTCGCGGAATGGTGCGGACATCTGCTCGAGCGGCTGCACCGGCAATGCGAGGCGACGGCCGACCCTGAGCTGATCAAGCTCTACAACGATCTCAAGAGCTATCCCATTCCAGCGCGCTCGGCGCCGTTGTCTAGCGACACTGTCGCGATTCCCTTCAAGCTGCGTCACGATGGAGAGATACTAAGTTTCTTCTCCACCACCATGGTGTTCGGCACGCCCGTGGACATCACCCTGTCCGAGCTGGCGCTGGAGACGTTCTTTCCAGCGGATGAACGCACGGCCGAGCGGCTCAAGCAGATGGCAGCAGTCATGTCCTAGCGGCCATATCGGGCGCCATTGCCTCGGGACGGGTTCGGCTTATCTTGGAGCGAACTCGCACCGCCCGAAGGAGGCGCCTGACATGAGCACGCTCAAACCGCTCCAGATCGACGTCGTCTCCGACGTGGTGTGTCCCTGGTGCTATATCGGCAAGCACCGGATCGAGAGCGCGCTGGCGCTCGTGCCCGACGTTCCGGTGAAGCTGAATTTCCGTCCCTTTTTCCTCAATCCCTGGGTGCCGCGCGAGGGCATTAGCCGCGAGGCCTATCTCACCCAGAAGTTCGGTTCGGTCGAAGCGTACAAAGGCATTGCCGGGCGCGTCGTTGCGGCTGCAAGCGAAGAGGGCCTCGTCTACAAGCCCGAGCTGGTAGCGCGCCAGCCCAATACCACCGATTGCCATCGCCTGATCCTGTGGGCCGAGGCGATCGGCAAGGCGCCCGAGATGAAGCAGCGCCTGATGGAGCTCTACTTCCGCGACGGCGGCGATCTCACCGATCTCAATGTGCTGGTGCAGGCGGCCGCCGATATCGGCCTCGACGCCGAAGACGTGCGCAAGCGTCTCGCCACTGACGAGGACGTTGCACGCGTGTCTGCCGACGCACAGGAAGCCGCCGAAAAGGGCATCTCAGGCGTTCCGACCTATGTCTTCGCGCAGAAGTATGCCGTCTCCGGTGCGCAGGATCCGAATCTGCTCGCTCGTGCGATCCGCCAGGTCTCGGAGGAGATCAACGCGCAGGCGGCGGAGTAGTCTTCGCTATCTTCGGAGGCGGTGCACCACGCGTCGCGCCGCCTCGTGAGCAACGTTGAGGCCAGCCAGGGCTGCGTGAATCAGCGCGACGATCGGATCGTTTCGCCGCAGCGGGATCAGCACGTCGCCGATGGCGAAGCGTCCGCGCCAGATCGGATTGATCATGGGATGGTCGGCGCTCGCGGTGGAATCCGCACTCGCAATGGCCGGATCGGCGCAGAGATGGCGGGTGAGGTCGAGCGTGAGCTGCACCCCCGGCGAAAATTTTGCAAAATGCTCGTCGATGCCGAGCTTGAAGAAGAAGGCGCGCTCCTGATGGCGCAGCACGATGCCGGCCGCGATCGGCGTCGTGCCGGCACGCAAGCTGACTATCTCGCACTGTGCAGTTTCCGCCAGGGCCGGCACGGCGCGGCGGATGAAGGTTTCATCGCCCGGATGCTGGATCAGGGCGGTGCCGCGCTTGCCTTTCCAGCCGCTGGCTTCGAGCTGCAAGAATGTTTCGAGCGCAAGCCTGATTTCGTCCGGCTTGCGCGCGACTTCGAAGGCGACGGGCCCGTGCTCTTCCAGACGATGACGCTGGCGGCGCAGCTCCTTGAGCTTCTTGGTGCCGAGCGCCTCGCGCAGCAGCATCTCGCCATCCTGCGTCGCATCGAGGCTGGCGCGGATGTAGGAACTGAGCACGCGAGGCTTCAGGCTGTCGCGATCCAGAACCTGCTTGAGCGCATTCATCGCCGCGCCGTCGAGCGCGACGTCGTTCAGCACGAGCGCATGCGCGCCGGCCTCACGCGCCTGCTGCAACAGATGCGCGGCGGCCTCGATCGGGGCGTCGCGGTCGATCAGCGGGCTGCACAGCGTGCCATAAGGATGCGCGCTGACCAGCGCGGGGAGGGGGATCTTCCAGGCGCGCCAGAGCGAGATCACCGGCATCAGCCCGATCAGCCGCACCGAGGATCCATCATATGCGGCAAGCGCGGAGGCATCGGTGCGGCTGCGCGCACTCGCGCTGACGGCGAGCTCCCAGGCAGGCAGATAATATCCGTTCGGCTCGACCGCGCGCTGCGCCAGCGCGCGCCACTGGCTGACGTCGATCGCAGTGAGCGGGACGCGCGCGGCCATGGCCGCGGCGTGCCTTGCCGATGCCGGATTGATCGCAGCCTGGTGAGCGATGTCGACCACGTCCCGTTGTTCCCCGTTCAGGAGGTTATGCTTAGCGCAAAGATTGGAAAATACCGTTGGGACGCAGCTTCAATTCGAGTGGTAATATTAACACCCCGTTCAGCATCCGGGCCGACGATCGCCGGCCGTATCGATGGACGAAGGATTGCTCTCGCCCCGGAGGATCACCATGATCGCGACATCATTCACGCCGATTGCTTCGCTCCTAGGTGGCGCGTTGATCGGTCTGTCCGCCGTGCTCCTGATGTGGGCGACGGGGCGTATCGCCGGGGTCAGCGGCATCGCGGCGCGGCTGTTTCCGCCTTATGAGGACCGCGAGTTCGCCGGCCGGCTGGCCTTCGTCGCGGGACTCGTCGCCGCACCTCTCCTGGTTCTGCTTGTGACCGAACGCCTGCCGGCGCAAGCGATCGCCGCGACGATTCCGGCGCTGATCATCGCCGGATTGCTCGTGGGCTTCGGCTCGGTGTGGGGCAGCGGCTGCACGTCCGGCCATGGCGTCTGCGGCCTGTCGCGGCTGTCGGCGCGCTCGCTGGTTGCGACCATCACCTTCATGGCGACGGGCGTCGCCACCGTCTTCGTCCTGCGTCACTGGAGCTGACGACGATGACGATCCTCGTTCAATTCGCGATCGGCCTGATCTTCGGTCTCGGCCTCATCATCTCCGGCATGTCCAACCCGGCGAAGGTGCTGAACTTCCTGGACGTCGGCGGCATCACCGCGGGCACATGGGACGCCAGCCTCGCCTTCGTGATGGCCGGCGCGGTCGCAGTGACCTTCATCGGATTCAGCCGTGTCCTCAAGCTTCCACGTCCGTTTCTCGCCGAGCGCTTCTATGTACCGACCCGAAACGACATCGACTCCAGGATTGTCGTTGGTCCCGCGATCTTCGGCATCGGCTGGGGATTGGCGGGCTTCTGTCCCGGTCCGGCACTCACCGCACTCGGATTCGGTTCGCGGTCGGCCTTCGTCTTCGTCGCTGCGATGTGCGCTGGCATGATGCTCGCGCGCTTCATCGCGAACCTTCCGTGGTCGGCGCGCGTTGCCGCGGCAAGCGATCCGCTCGAGACCTGAAACGACGAGACCGGGCGAATTGTCTCGCCCGGTCCCGCCCATCATCACTTCATCGATTACCAGCGGTCGCCGACACCGACGCCCACGCTGACGCCCGGCGTGTGAATGCCGACGCCGGCCCGCGGACCATCGTCCCAGTCGCGATAGGTGCGACGCTCGTAATAGCGCTCACGCGGCATCCTGGCGTAGGAGTCGCGCACGACCACGCGCGCGCCGCCATGCGTGCGATAGCAATTGCCGGCATCGTCGCACACGAGCCGCACTTCCTGGATCAGATCCGGGCTGGCGTATTCGCTGGTCGTATAGATGTCAGCGGCCTTTGCGCCGCTTGCCGCTGCCAGGGCTCCGACGCCAGCCAGCAGTGCAATCGTAAACGTCCTCATCACGTCCTCCTCGATACTGCCCTCGGCGGTAACAAGAAGCGGAGGCGGGGATCGTTCCGGCCCATTTACAGGTTTTTCCCGGAACTGCGCGAGGCGTCTTGGTCCCAGGTCTTGGTCCCAGGTCTTGGTCCCAGGTCTTGGTCCTAGATAGGCTCGTAGGTTTCCGTTCCACACATGTCGTCGGCTTCGGCACGCCGGCGATCGACGACCTTTCCGCTTGATATCGTCACAATGTAGGTCTGCATGCCGAGCGCGGTGCCGGTCGCCGAGGTCAGCTGTGCGCGGACGCAGGCGGTCCAGCCGGGTCCTCGCACCTGATGATGTGGCGGTGCCACATGCACCTCGCGTGGATAGGAGGTGTTAAGAAAGACCACGTCGATCTGCTCGCGTACCACGCGTTTGACGTCGGGGGGCGGCTCGGGCGGCGGCGGCTCGGCTTCCTTCACGCGCATGAACTCGGGCAAGGGCGCCCGGCTGTCGGCAAAGCCGCAGGCACCGAGCGCGAGTGCGCCGCCGAGCAGCGCCGCATGAGCAATGATCCGCAACATCCCTGGAGGTCCCCTGCGGGCGAACAGATAGGCACGAATGCGGTCTGGCGAAGTCCCGGCCGATCAACATTTGCTGAAGGCCGATTTGCTGAAAACATGCGCCGCGCGGCATTTGCTATTATGGGATTGCAGACTAGTTTGTCCGCCAGAGGTGGGGGATTGCACCAATGAAGATTTTGGTCATTGCGGCCGCCGTGCTGGCGCTGACGGCTGTCTCGGCCGAGGCGCAGGGCCGCGGCAGAGGTCAGCCCAATGAAGGCGGCCAGAAGGCGGACAACAAGCCCAAGCTCGACGACAAGGCCTACAAGGCTGCGCTCGAGCGCATTCCGGAGCCCAAGGAAAAATATGATCCGTGGGGCGGGGCCCGCCCCACCGAGCCCGCCAAGAAGCCGAAATAAAGCGAGACGGGCGTTGCGCTTGCGCATCCGCCTGCATATCGCCGGCGCGCTCATTGCGCTCTTGTGTGCCGCGCCGCCGTGCTCGGCTTGGGAGAGCTGGGGCGGCGATGCCGGCGGCTCGCGCTTCTCGCCGCTACGACAGATCACGCCCGACAATGTCGGCCAGCTCGTCCGTGCTTTCGAATATCACACCGGCGATCTCGCCGCGCGCGCCCCCGAGGTGATGCGGCGAACCAAATTCGAGGCGACGCCGCTGTTCGTCGAGGACAGCCTGATCTTCTGCACGCCGTTCAACGAGGTGATCGCGCTCGATCCCGGCACGGGCGCGCAAAAATGGCGCTACGATGCGAAGATCGCGACCAATCAGCGTCCCGCCAATCGCTATGTCTGCCGCGGCGTCACCTGGTGGGTCGACGATCAGGCGCCGCCAGATGCCGCTTGCCGATCGCGCATCTTCATGGGCACAAACGATGTCCGCCTGATCGCGCTCGATGCGAAGACCGGCATTCCCTGCGCCGGTTTCGGCAGGGACGGCGAGATCAAGCTCGATACCGGCATGCGGCTGGATTGGCCGGGCGAATTCCAGATCACCTCGCCACCGGCGGTCGGCCACGGTATCGTCGTGGTCGGCTCCGCGATCGCCGACAACAGCCGCGTCGATGCGCCGAGCGGCAGGGTCCGCGCGTTCGACGCGCGCAGCGGCGAGGCGCGCTGGACCTTCGAGCCACTCCAGCGTGACGGCATTGAAGCCGGCCACGCCAATGTCTGGGCGCCGATGTCGGTCGACGAGACGCGCGGGCTGGTTTTCCTGCCGACGACCTCCCCGTCGCCGGACTTTTGGGGCGGCAGGCGGCCGGGCAATAATGAACACGCCAATTCGGTCGTCGCGCTGCGCGTCGAAACCGGGGAGCTCGTATGGGCATTCCAGACCGTGCATCACGACGTCTGGGATTACGATCTGGCGGCGCAGCCGACGCTCGCGCGCCTCGACACCGGCGAGGGCCTACGCGATGTCGTGATTCAGGCGACCAAGCAGGGCTTTGTGTTCGTGCTCGATCGCGACACCGGCAAGCCGGTCTGGCCGGTCGAGGAGCGCGCGGTGCCGCAGGGCGGCGCCGAAGGCGAAAGATTGTCGCCGACGCAGCCGTTCCCGACGCATGTGCCGGCACTGACGTCGCAAACGATCTCGGCCGATGATGCGCTCTCGCTCCTGCCCGGGCTGGGCCGCGCGTCTTGCGAGCGGCAGTTCGCCGAGGCGCGCAACGAGGGGCTGTTCACGCCGCCTTCGGTGCAGGGCACGCTGGAATTTCCATTCACCGGCGGCGGGGTGAACTGGGGCAGTGCGGCGTTCGATCCGGCTGGTCAGATCCTCTATGTCAACACCAGCCGTGCCGTTCATCTCATCAAGCTGATCCCGCGCGCGGAGGCGGCCGGATTCAATCCGCCGCCCGGTCATGATTTCGGCCGGCAGCGCGGCGCGCCATTCGCGATGTCACGCGCGATGGTGACCTCGCCGCTCGGCATGCTCTGCAACAAGCCGCCATGGGGCGAGATGGTGGCGGTCGATCTGAAGGGCGGAAAAATCCTCTGGCGCGCGACGGTCGGCACCACTGAGGATCTTGCGCCATTGGGCGTGCCGCTGCCTTGGGGCGCGCCGCTTCTCAACGGGCCGGCGGTCACCGCCGGCGGTGTCGTCTTCACCGGCGCGATGGATGCTTATCTGCGTGCCTTCGATGCGCGCAGCGGCGCGGAGCTCTGGCAGGGCCGGCTGCCGGTGCCCGGCGTCGCCAATCCCATGACCTATCTCTGGAAGGGCGAGCAATATGTCGCGATCGGCGCCGGCGGCCACTCCGAGGCGGGCACCTCGATCGGCGACAGCGTCGTTGCGTTTCGTCTGGCACGGCCCGGCGAAGCGCTATCGTTATGGTCGCGCACGATCGATCGTCCGGGCGGACGATTTGTTGCGGCATCGACGACGATCGCTCTCGCGATCATCGCGCTTGTGACCGCGGCGCTGCGCTGGCGACGCCGTCGTCGTATCACGCCTTCTTGATCGCGATGTGCATGCGATGCGAACGCTTGTTCACATCGCGCGAATTATTGCACGAAGCCGAGGCCGACGCGCCGGTCGCTACGCCATACGGGGCGGCAATTGCGCACGAAATTATCGCGCGCGATGGAGAGCGTGAATGATTGCGGCAGTGTGACGGGTGAATCGAGGTCGATCGCCGCGCCGCCTTCAGACATGTTTCGCACCGTGCACGCGATGCCGCTGTTTTCAAAGGTGATCGTCCCTCCCTTGAAAACACGGTGACGCTGCGCTGCACGCTTCTCGATCATTGGGATTCATCCAAAACGACGATAGTGAGGTAGTGCATAGAAATTACGTTGAACTAAACTCAATACTGGCGCTACTTGTGCAACACTTCAGATTTCGTTTACGACGTTGAAGCGGTGGGTCACTTGCTCCCGACTTTCCCGACAAGCTTTTTGGCCCTACGCTCCGATGGAGATGGAGAGCCGCGGCGCTTTGCGCTCTCGCGGCTCTCTTCTTTGCCGGCCAATGCTCAGCCCGGCAGCATCGCGAACGCGCTCGACACCATCGCGACCTGTTTGTTGTCGGCGGCCGAGAGCAGCGTGACGCGGCCAAAGCTCATGGAGCGTCCGAGTCGCACCACGCGCGCATCGGCCAGCACGTCCGACGAGGAGACGGCGCGCATGAAATGCGTGGTCTGGTCGACCGTCGTCATCGGACGGTAGCCGCGATTGGCGGCGAGGTTCGCGATCACCATCGCGGTGTCGGCGAGCGCCATCAGCGCCTGGCCGCAGACCACGCCGCCGTTGCGGCACAGCCGCTCCGAAAACGGCATTCGCAGCAGCGCGCCGGGCTGCCAGTCCGGCACGTCCGCCGGCTGGATGTGCTCGATGCGCTCGACGGCGAGGTTGAGATCCTGGACCCAGGGCGCAAAGACCTCGCCGAGGATGCGTCTCGCATCAGCGATGCCGAACTCGGCTTCTGGCTGCGTTTGCATTGCTGTCGTGTCCTCCATCGTTGCCGGATGTCTCGGCGCATTCTGCGCGGATCGGCGCGGCAAAGTCACCCGTCCCGGCGCTGGCCCCGTCGGCTTGAAAATGCCTGACTTCGCCCGGTATGATAGCGCGCTTGGGAGCGGGTGGACGATGTTGCGTCGGTGTGTCCTCGTGTTTTCGCTGATGGCACTTGGCCTCGTACTGGAGGGCTGCACCAGATGCGGCCCGATCTGGGACGATTGGCTGCACACGCCGAAATCGTGCCGGTCGGACCGGCTCTAGCGCGCCGTTCGGCCCCGAGCGGCCGTTGACAGGGATGACGAGGCGCGGTTGATCCGCCCCTGATTGAATGATCGAGGAGTGAGTGATGAAGCTTTTCCGTATGGCGGCGGTGCTGCTGGCCGTGGTGGCGGGACCTGCCTACGCGCAAATGCCCAATCTCAATCTGCTGCAGGAGGGCCCGGGCAAGACCCCCGAGGAGAAGGCCGCGGACGCCGAACGTGAGAAGGCCTACAAGGAAACGCTGAAGAAGATTCCGGACGCCAAATCGTCCAGTGATCCCTGGGGCGGCATGCGCTCCGACCCGCCGAAGCAGCCGGCGGCGCCGAAGGCCTCGGCCGCAACCAGCGCACCGAAGAAGGGCAAGATGGGTACCACGGCCAACTGACTGCGACGTCCGTCGGAGGCCGCAACGACGCCTCCGGAATAGGACTCCTCTTCCGACAACTCGCTCCCTACATTGAGCCGGTCAGTATTGCGTAGAGGAGGGCGGACATGGCCGACCGGCCGAGGGATCTCGCCGAACGGATGGCGCGCCGTCGCAAGACCGGCGGCAAGCCGGGCGCGACCACCGGCGACGGCTATCTGCGCGAGACCTTCATCCTGCCGCGCCCGGCGGCGCGGGCGAGGGCGGAGGCCTTCTTCGCCCGCTACCCCAAGGCCGGCTATATGAGCGCCGTCGAGACTTGGCGCGAGCTGCCGGGCGGCGAGATCGAGTTCACCATGCGGCGGCTGCCCAGCGCGGATTAGGGCGGGCCCCTATTCCAAGGTTTCTGCGACGATGCGGATCCGGAACACGGGCTCCTTGGCCTCGTCGAGCAGCTCCATATGCCATTCAGAATTCTGCTGGAGCTTGCGGGCGATGCCGGCCGCCATGTCGGCGCAGACGCTGGTCATCTCCCGCCAGGCCGAATCGCGATCGACAAATTCCGTCGCCTGGTCCGCACAGCCGGAATAGCGGCCGTTCCGGATTCGAAAGAAGTAGCGCGGCATGGCTGGCACCGATCACGCGTGACGGCCCCGCCCCCCAAGGCCACGGGCGCGCAGTGCAGTCCCAAACCACGCCCAGATCAATTCCGGGTGGCTACGGAATAGGCCGCCGTCGAACCGCGACGGCATGCTGCGCCGAGACCGGCCCGCCGCCTTGCTCGAGCCGTCTTCCGAAACAGACGAGATCGAATTTCGAAAGAGGCCATCCGCGAGAGGCGGTACTCCGTGGTTCTCCGACCATGAACAGAGTTCCGAAGCGGCGCGCGACACTGATCGACGCCGGCGCGCGGCAGCGCGCATCGGGCCGCATCTCTGCGGGCACCGGCATGTGCCTTGCTTGGCCGCTCGACGGCAGCAACAAGCAACGACATGGGCGCATCATGCTCGGCATCCCCCGCCGCTACAGTCATTTCGTCTTTGGCGTCGTCCAGTCCGGACTGACCTCGCTGATCGCGGCGGGGATCGCCAGCTTTCCCGCGGCAAGCGCGACGCTCTTCCTGCAGCACTGGACGCTGTCGTGGCTGGTCGCATGGGCTGCGATGCTGCCGATCGTGCTCGTGGCCGCACCCGCGATCCGCGCCTTCTCGCTGCGGCTGACGCGGGAGGAGACCGCCCCGCGAACGGGCGGGCAGGCCTGAAAAAACCCGCTTGGGGAGAGCCAAGCGGGTTTGAGGTTATTGGAGGCTGAGGTGCTGGGCTGCAACACCATAGCCCGACGACCCTAGCGGCCTCAGCTTACGGCAGCCTGACATTCCGGCAGATCGCGCCGCTTGCGTGTCGTGCAACGAGAAAACCCCGCTCGGTGCCGAGCGGGGTCACCGACTGGTATGGAGGCCCGGTGTTGGTCCACCGGGCGAGACGAAATTAGGAGAGTCGGCTTACAGGCGCCTGACGGCTGTCCTGAAAGCGGCGCGCCAGGAGGTCGCAGACTGGCCCCGCACCGGTCCCAATTTGGCCATCCGATCGCACAACTGGAGCCACACCGGCGGGCGAGATTCCGTTCCATCGGCGAGGCCATGGGGGAAACGTGGCGCGCCGAGAACGGGGTGGCATCATGGATAACGTAGAGCGGTCATTTGCCGCCGCGACGGCGGCTGGCTTCGTGGTGCTGGTCATCGGCGTCGCGCTGCTGATGCTGCTGTAGGGCGGCGTCAGGCGCAGCCGCAAGCGGGCCCGAGCCATCGGATCCGCACAATGGCGGCTTTCAAGAACCGAAAACAACCCCATGCACAGTAGGACGCGGGGAGATGTCGCTGCGGAATCAACGGCTCGATTTAGGTATTTAAGTACCTATAGCGCCGCTTTGTCCCGAGCCATTCCTGGTCGAATGCGGGACAGGCACGGGAGCGGCGCCGGTAGAAACCGGGTCAGCTTCCGAAACGGTCTTGGCGAAAAGGTCCTGGCGAAAAAGGTCCCGGCGAAACCAGCTCCTGCCGCGGCCTAATGAACCTTGATGGGAAGGCGCAGCTCGGCGGCGCGCTCTTCGCGGTCCTTCCTACGGAACTCGTTTTCCCTGCGCTCGAACTTCGCCATCTCCTCGAGCGCCGCCTCGAGGAGGTGATTGCGCCTCGTCGCATCGTGGTGCGTGTTTTCCGTCATGGAGATCCCCGCTGTGGCGGCCCCGCTACCCGACAAAGCCGGTGGCCCCAGAAAGTTCGGTGCCGCAGCATTGCGGATTTATGACGGCGCCGCGGCTGCGTCTTTGCTGTGGATCAGTTTCAATCGAACAGAGGCACGGCCAACAAAAACGCCGCCCGCTTAAATTGAGCGCGGGCGGCGGCTTTCCAGCCCCGGGTCGGAACGAGCAATTCCCCGGTGATGAATAGTCTGCACGATCTGTGCCAAGGTTTTGTGTCACGTGGCGGGACACCCGCTGAGGCGGATCAGGCGGCTTGCACACGGCGACAATCAACTTGGGACACCGGGGGTCAAATACGGACAGTACTCGACCTGTGGTGCTGTCCCCGACCTGTGAAAAGAACATATTGCGAACATAGAACAGATGGTGTACATTGCTTTTATCGCCGAGCGCCTCGCCAATCGTTTGTCCCACACGCGAATCCTCGCCATAAGGAGCACGACCCAATGTCCGCCACTGCCCTGCGTATCGTCGAAGGATCTTCCATGGACAAGAGTAAAGCCCTGGCCGCCGCGCTCTCCCAGATCGAGCGCCAGTTCGGCAAGGGATCGGTGATGAAGCTCGGCAAGAGCGACCGGTCGATGGACATCGAGGCGGTGTCCTCCGGCTCGCTCGGGCTCGATATCGCGCTCGGCATCGGCGGCCTGCCAAAGGGGCGCATCGTCGAGATCTACGGGCCGGAATCCTCGGGAAAAACCACGCTGGCGCTGCACACGGTGGCGGAAGCGCAGAAGAAGGGCGGCATCTGTGCCTTCATCGACGCCGAGCATGCGCTCGACCCGGTCTATGCCCGCAAGCTGGGCGTCAATATCGACGAGCTTCTGATCTCGCAGCCCGACACCGGCGAGCAGGCGCTGGAAATCTGCGACACGCTGGTGCGCTCGGGTGCGGTGGACGTGCTGGTGGTCGATTCGGTTGCGGCCCTGGTGCCGAAGGCCGAGCTCGAGGGCGAGATGGGCGATGCGCTGCCGGGCCTGCAGGCGCGTCTGATGAGCCAGGCGCTGCGGAAGCTGACGGCCTCCATCAACAAGTCCAATACCATGGTGATCTTCATCAACCAGATCCGCATGAAGATCGGTGTGATGTACGGCTCGCCCGAGACCACGACCGGCGGCAACGCGCTGAAGTTCTACGCCTCCGTTCGTCTCGACATCCGCCGCATCGGCGCGATCAAGGAGCGCGACGAAGTGGTCGGCAACACCACGCGCGTGAAGGTGGTCAAGAACAAGCTGGCGCCGCCCTTCAAGCAGGTCGAGTTCGACATCATGTACGGCGAGGGCGTCTCCAAGATGGGCGAGATCCTCGATCTCGGCGTCAAGGCCGGCATCGTCGAGAAGTCCGGCGCATGGTTCTCCTATGACAGCCAGCGCCTCGGCCAGGGCCGCGAGAACGCCAAGGCGTTCTTGAAGGGCAACCCCGACATCACGGCCAAGATCGAGACCTCGATCCGCCAGAACTCCGGCCTGATCGCCGAGCAGATTCTCGCCGGCACCCCCGAGCGCGACGCTGACGGCGAGGAGCCGGCCGAAGAGTAAGACCTAGCGAATTTTCGCGAGGAGCGGGCACTGAGGACGTTGAGTTGCCGACGTCTTCGGTGTCCGTTTCGTTTTGGCAGGACTAAACGAGAGCGGGTGATCTCGTTGACCCGGCTCATTCTGACAACAGAATCGTCCGCCGCCGGCGCTCTGCAACGCGCCGGTCTCGCCGATCTCGTGATCGCGATCGAGCGCCGGCTCGTCTGGGGGGCCGCTGCCGTCCGACTCCGAGCTCGAGGCATTCTTCGCGGCGCGTACGACCCAGCAACCTCACCTGCATTGGCTGGACGATACGCCAGCCTGGCGTATTGAGAAATCGGGCGTTGGCGGGCGGGGATTGATCGAGCTGCTGTCGGAATGCGACTCGGCTGAATTGTGGATGGGGCCAGAACCAAATGGGCAATTGGTTCTGCTCTGGCTGCTCGATCACTGCAGCAGCGACAGAGCGGCAATCTCCAAACTCATGATACGTCGCCTGGACATTGCTGTTGGTGGTATCGAGCCAGATCGACTTGCGCAGCTGGATCCGCCTGTTATCAAGCCCGCGCAAGGTCACCTGCAGCTGGCTGGTCATGCGTGGCGGGCCTATCGCGCGCCGACGCCACAGGCTTGGTTCGACCTCCTCAAGGCGGATTTGAAACCGCTTCCGCAGCTTGAGCGATGTGCCCTTGACCTGCTCCAAGAGCTTCCAAACCTCACCACAGGTCTTGGAGCCACAGAAACGCGGATACTCGAATTAGTCGCGGCGGGCGACGTGCAGCCCTTTGACGTCTTCCCGGGCTATCTGAAGCGCAACGAGCGTCGCGTGTTCGACTACTGGGAAGTCGGCGCGCTGCTTGATGGCCTCGCGCGATGTGCGGTGCCGGCCGTAGCCGGTTGGAAGAGGGACCATTCTCGCTCGATATGCATGACGATGCTCTCCGTCGCGCACGATACAAACAATCCCGCTTGTCGTCACTGAACTCGGGAAATCGGTGCTGGCAGGGGACGAGGATTTCCGATTCTACAACCCGATCGAGCGTTGGTGGGGCGGTACCGAACTGACGAACGAATGGCTCTGGCGGTGGGATCGCGAAAGCCGATCGTTGGTCGCGCCTTAAACAAGCGTTCAGTGCCGTAGGATAGGCAAAGGCACGCAAGCGCCGTGCCCACATCCTTCATCGCATGCAAAGATGGTGGGCACTTCGCTCTTCGAGCTACGGCGGACAAGCCGCTTTGCCCACCCTACGAAACCTCCGTTGCGTCTTACTCCGCGGCTTCCGCGTAATCGCTCACCGGCGGGCACGAGCACACGAGGTTGCGGTCGCCGTAGACATTGTCGACCCGGCCCACAGGGCACCAGTATTTGTCGGTGCGCGAGGTGCCCGCGGGGAAGCAGCCCTCGGCGCGAGAGTAGGCGCGCTTCCAATCGTCGTCGGCGATGTCGTGCACCGTGTGCGGGGCGTGGCGCAGCGGCGAGGCCTCGATCTTGAAGCGGCCGGCCTCGACCTCGGCGATCTCTTTCCGGATCGCGATCATGGCATCGCAGAAGCGATCCAGCTCGGCCTTGGATTCCGACTCGGTCGGCTCGATCATCAGCGTGCCCGGCACCGGAAAACTCATGGTCGGGGCATGGAAGCCGTAGTCGATCAGGCGCTTGGCGATGTCGTCCACCGTAACACCAGACGTCGTCTTGAGCGGACGGGGATCGACGATGCACTCATGCGCGACGCGGCCTTTGGCGTTCTTGTAGAGCACCGGGAAGTGCGGATCGAGGCGCGCTGCGATGTAGTTGGCATTGAGGATCGCGATCTCGGTGGCGCGCTTCAAGCCTTCGCCGCCCATCATCAGGATGTAGATGTAGGAGATGGTCAGGATCGAAGCCGAGCCGAACGGCGCGGCCGAGACCGGGCCGACCGGTGCATCTGCCTGCGTCGCAGGATGACCGGGCAGGAACGGCGCGAGATGCGCCTTGACGCCGATCGGGCCCATGCCGGGGCCGCCGCCGCCATGCGGGATGCAGAAGGTCTTGTGCAGATTGAGATGGCTGACATCGGCGCCGTAATCGCCGGGCCTGCTAAGGCCGACCTGCGCATTGAGGTTGGCGCCGTCCAGATAGACCTGGCCGCCATGGCCGTGCACGATGTCGCAGATCTCGCGAATATGCTCCTCGAACACGCCATGGGTCGAGGGATAGGTGATCATGACAGCGGCGAGGTCGCTCGCATGCTTTTCCGCCTTGGCGCGGAGATCGTTGACGTCGACGTCGCCGTTCTTCTCGCAGGCGACCACCACCACGTCCATGCCGACCATCGCGGCCGAGGCGGGGTTGGTGCCGTGCGCGGAGGAGGGGATCAGGCAGATCTTGCGGTGGCTCTCTCCGCGCGCGGCGTGATAGCCGCGGATGGCAAGAAGTCCGGCGTACTCGCCTTGCGCGCCGGAATTCGGCTGCAGCGAGATCGCGTCATAGCCGGTGATGTCGCAGAGCCATTTTTCCAGCCGCGCGAACAGCGTGTGATAGCCGGCCGCCTGCTCGCGCGGCACGAACGGGTGCAGCGAGCCGAACTCCGGCCAGGTCAGCGGCATCATCTCGGTGGTCGCGTTCAGCTTCATCGTGCAGGAGCCGAGCGGGATCATGGCGCGGTCGAGCGCGAGGTCGCGGTCCGAGAGCTTGCGCATGTAGCGCAGCATCTCGGTCTCCGAGCGATGCGCGTGGAAAACGGGATGGGTGAGGAAATCGGTCGTGCGCTTCAGCGCGTCCGGCAGCGCCTCGCGCGTGGTCGCGTCGATCTCGGCATAGGCAAGCTGGCCGCCGAAGGCGCGCCAGACGGCTTCCACCGTCGCAGGCGTCGTGGTCTCGTCGAGCGCGATGCGCAAGCTGGTCTCGCTGACGCCGAGATTGATCTTCTCAGCTGCCGCGCGCGCGATGATCTCGGCGCGCCTGGCGCCGGCATCGACGCTGAGCGTGTCGAAGAAGCTTTCCGATTGCAACGCAAAGCCGAGCTTGCGCAGGCCCGCCGCGAGCACCGCGGCGCGGCGATGCACGGTGCGCGCGATCTGCGTCAGGCCCTCGGGTCCGTGATAGACCGCATACATCGAGGCGATCACGGCGAGCAGCACCTGCGCGGTGCAGATGTTGGAGGTCGCCTTCTCGCGGCGGATGTGCTGCTCGCGCGTCTGCAGCGCAAGGCGATAGGCCGGTGCCCCGCGCGAATCCACGGAGAGGCCGACGATGCGCCCGGGCAGCGAGCGCTTCAGCGCATCGCGCACCGCCATATAGGCCGCGTGCGGGCCGCCATAGCCCATCGGCACGCCAAAACGTTGCGCCGATCCGATTGCGATGTCGGCCCCGAGCTCGCCGGGCGAGGCGAGCAGGGTGAGTGCCAGGAGGTCCGCCGCAACGATCGCGAGCGCGCCCTTGGCCTTCAGCGCCGCGATTGCGGGCCGCAAGTCCCGGACCGCGCCCGAAGAGCCCGGATATTGCAGCAGCGCGCCGAGCACGTCTGATTTGTCGAGATCGGTGAGGGGATCGCCGACGACCAGATTCCAGCCGAGCGGCTCGGCGCGCGTGCGCATCACCGCGAGCGTCTGCGGATGCACGTCCTTGTCGACGAAGAAGGCCTTGGCCTTCACCTGCGAATGCCGCTCGGCGAGCGCCATGGCTTCGGCCGCAGCGGTTGCCTCGTCGAGCAGCGAGGCGTTGGCGACGTCGAGCCCGGTGAGGTCGCAGATCATGGTCTGGAAGTTGAGCAGCGCCTCGAGCCGGCCCTGGCTGATCTCGGGCTGATAGGGCGTGTACGCCGTGTACCAGGCCGGATTCTCCAGGATGTTGCGCTGGATCACCGCGGGCAAAATCGTGCCGGAATAGCCTTGGCCGATCAGCGAGGTGAAGACCTGGTTCTGTCGGCCAAGCTCGGTCATATGCGCGATCGCCTCGGTCTCGCTGAGCGGGATGCCGAGATCGAGCGGGGCGGCCTGCCGGATCGAGGCCGGCAGCGTCTCCGCCATCAGCGCGTCGACGCTTCTAGCCCCGACAGTTTCGAGCATGGCGGTGACATCGTGGGCCGAAGGGCCGATGTGGCGGCGGACGAAGGCGGCGGTGTCGCCGTTGGATTTGCGGTGCGCGGTCATCATGGGTCCTCGCTTTAGATTTCTCTGTCATGCTCCGCCTAGTGCGCAATTGCGCACGGGGGCGGGGCATCCAGTACACGCAGGCGTCACGTCTTGAACCGAGAAGCTGCGGCGTACTGGATCGCCCGCCTTCGCGGGCGATGACACCGAATATGAGCTCAGAGTTCGCTTCATCTCACGCCGTATGGGCCTTGTAGGCGGCTTCATCCATGAGGCCGCCGAGCTCACTCTTGTCGGCAATCTTGATCTTGAAGAACCACGCCTTGCCTTGTGCGTCCGTGTTCACCAGCGCCGGCTCGGCGGCGAGTTCGGGGTTGGTCGCGAGCACTTCGCCCGAGATTGGGGCGTAGACGTCAGAGGCGGCCTTCACGGATTCCACGACGGCGGCGGCTTCGGCCTTCTTCAAGGCGCGGCCGATCTTGGGCAATTCGACGAACACGACGTCGCCGAGCTGCTGCTGCGCATAGTCGGTGATGCCGACGGTGGCGATATCGCCGTCGATGGCGAGCCACTCGTGATCGGAAGTGTACAGCGTCGTGGTCATTGTCGATCCTCAGCGTTTGTAGGTGTTTTTCACGAAGGGCATGGCGGCGACGGTGAGCGGCAAACGTTGCCCGCGCACCTCGGCGAAGATTTTTGTGTCGAGCGCGCTCAGCGCCGTGGGCACATAGCCCATCGCCACCGGCGCATTCAGGCTCGGGCCGAAGCCGCCCGAGGTGACCTTTCCAATGGGCTCGCCGCTTGCGTCATCTGCAAACAGCAGCGCGCCCTCGCGCACCGGCGCGCGGCCCTCGGCCCGCAGGCCGACCCGGCGGCGGGATGCGCCGGTGTCGAAGTGAGCGAGGATCTTTTCAGCGCCGGGAAAGCCGCCGGCGCGCACACCGCCGGTGCGGCGGCTCTTCTGCACCGACCATTCCAGCGCGGCTTCGACCGGTGTGGTCATGGTGTCGATATCGTGACCATAGAGGCAAAGCCCGGCCTCGAGCCGCAGGCTGTCGCGGGCGCCAAGGCCGATTGGCATCACGTCCGGGTTTTCCAGAAGCATCTTGGCGAGGCGTTCGGCGTCAGCAGCGGCGACCGAAATCTCAAAGCCGTCCTCGCCGGTGTAGCCCGAGCGGGAGACGAAACAGGCGAGGCCGGCGACCTCATGCGGGCCGGCATCCATGAACTTCAGGGCAGGAGCCTCTGCACATAATTTCGCCAGCGCGGCCTCAGCCTTCGGGCCCTGGAGCGCGATCAGCGCGCGATCGGCGAGCGAATCGATGATGCAGTCGCCCGAGAGATGCGCGCGCAGATGGGCCTCGTCCGCGTCCTTGCAGGCGGCGTTGACGACCAGGAACAGGTGGTCGCCGAAATTGGCGACCATGAGATCGTCGAGGATGCCGCCATCTTCATTGGTGAACTGGGCGTAGCGTTGCCGGCCGGGCGCGATCGCCACGATGTCCTGCGGCACCAGCCGTTCCAGCGCGCGGGCGGCGTCCTCGATCCTCCCGGATTTCGGCCGGAGCGCGATCTGGCCCATATGAGAGACGTCGAACAGGCCGGCAGATGAACGTGTCTGGAGGTGCTCCTTCAGCACGCCCGCCGGATACTGCACAGGCATGTCATAGCCCGCGAACGGCACCATCTTGCCGCCGAGCGACACATGAAGGTCGTAAAGAGGGGTACGCTTCAGGGAGTTCTTGTCGTCTGGAACAAGCATCACAGGGGCCCTCGGCGGTTCCCCGGGGACGATTCCCCGAGACAAACCAGTCGAAGCCCCATCTGTCGCTGTGCCTGAGAGTATTATCCCGTCGGCGGACGCTATCCGGGCCCTAAGCCCGCCGGCGCCTCTTTCCAGATGTCGTCAAAGCCACGCGGTCCTTTTGCCTGAGAGTTTCCGGGGCGGTTGCTCCTTCGGCGCCGGCAATGAAGCCGGTCTCTCCCGACGTGGCCGTACGATACAGATGGGTAGAGACCACAGGGGAGCCAAGCCTGTCAACGCGCTCCTTTTGGCTTTCAACGGGATTGCGCGCCTGCGGCAACCCACTGATCTCTCTGCACAGTTTCTGGACAGCGAAGCTGGCCTTGTCTAAAAGCGCATTGGCCCGCAGATATCAGCCCAATCGACAGGTTTGGATGGCAAATCGGCGGGTCCAAGCACACCCGATTGGATGAACATGAGCGGCGTCAACGACATCAGGTCGACCTTTCTGAACTTCTTTGCCGAGAACGGCCACGAGATCGTGTCGTCCTCGCCATTGGTGCCGCGCAACGATCCGACGTTGATGTTCACCAATGCCGGCATGGTGCAGTTCAAGAACGTCTTCACCGGCGTGGAGAAGCGGCCCTATCAGCGCGCCACCACGTCGCAGAAATGCGTGCGCGCCGGCGGCAAGCACAACGACCTCGACAATGTCGGCTACACCGCGCGCCATCTCACCTTCTTCGAGATGCTCGGCAACTTCTCCTTCGGCGACTACTTCAAGGAGCGTGCGATCGAGCTCGCCTGGAAGCTCATCACGAAAGATTTCGGGCTGAAGAAGGACAAGCTGCTCGTCACCGTCTATCACACCGACGACGAGGCGCATGGCCTCTGGAAGAAGATCGCCGGCTTCTCCGACGACCGCATCATCCGCATCCCGACCTCCGACAATTTCTGGGCGATGGGCGACACCGGCCCGTGCGGGCCGTGCTCGGAGATTTTTATCGACCGCGGCGATCACATCTGGGGCGGACCTCCGGGCTCGCCGGAAGAGGACGGCGACCGCTTCCTCGAGTTCTGGAACCTGGTGTTCATGCAATATGAGCAGGTGACGAAGGAGGAGCGCGTCGATCTGCCGCGTCCCTCGATTGACACCGGCATGGGCCTCGAGCGCATGGCCTGCATCCTGCAGGGCGTCGACAGCGTGTTCGAGACCGACCTGTTCCGTCATCTGATCGACGCGACCGCGTCCGCGCTCGGCAGCGGACCGACCCAGCAGAACGCCGCCTCGTTCCGCGTCATCGCCGACCATTTGCGTTCCTCGGCTTTCCTGGTCGCGGACGGCGTCCTGCCTTCGAATGAGGGCCGCGGCTACGTGCTGCGCCGGATCATGCGCCGCGCGATGCGCCATGCGCAGCTACTGGGTGCCAAGGAGCCGCTGATGCATCGGCTGGTCTGGGCGCTGGTCCGCGAGATGGGCCAGGCCTATCCCGACCTGATGCGCGCGGAAAACCTGATCGAGGAAACGCTGCGGCTGGAAGAGACCCGCTTCCGCAAGACGCTGTCGCGCGGCTTGGCAATTCTGGACGAGAAGTCGGCGTCCTTGAAGAAGGGCGACATGTTCGACGGCGACGTCGCCTTCACGCTCTACGATACCTACGGCTTCCCGCTCGACCTGACGCAGGACGCGCTGAAGTCGCGCGGCATCGGCGTCGACCAGGCCGCGTTCACCGACGCGATGGAGCGGCAGAAGGCCAAGGCGCGCGAGTCCTGGAAGGGCTCGGGCGAAGCCGCCTCCGAGGCGATCTGGTTCCCGCTGCGCGAGAAGCTCGGGGCGACCGAATTCCTGGGCTATGAGACCGAGAGCGCCGAAGGCGTGGTGTCCGCGCTGGTGAAGGACGGCATGGAGGTCGCCAGCCTCAAGGCCGGCGACACGGGTTCGATCGTGCTGAACCAGACGCCGTTCTATGCGGAGTCCGGCGGCCAGGTCGGCGACACCGGCGTTCTGACCGGCGAGGGCGGCGTCAAATTCCGCGTCACCGACACGCAGAAGAAGCTCGGCGACTTCTTCGTGCATATCGGCACCGTCGAGAGCGGCGAAGTGAAGGTCGGCAGCGCGCTGCAGCTCGAGGTCGATCACGGCAGGCGCTCCTCGATCCGCGCGCATCACTCGGCGACGCACCTCATCCACGAGGCGCTGCGCCAGGTGCTCGGCGACCATATCGCCCAGCGCGGCTCGCTGGTCGCGCCGGACCGCCTGCGTTTCGACTTCGTGCATCCGAAGCCGATCACGGCGGAGGAGCTTGCCCGCGTCGAGGACATCGCCAACGACGTCGTGCTGGAAAATGACGAGGTGACCACCCGCGTGATGGGGGTCGACGAGGCCCGCGAAGCCGGCGCGCGCGCGCTGTTCGGCGAGAAGTACGGCGACGAGGTCCGCGTCGTCTCCATGGGCAGGACCGCGCGCGAGCGCGGCGCCAATGCGCTCGGCTGGTCGGTCGAGCTCTGCGGCGGCACCCATGTCAAGCGCACCGGCGATATCGGCCTGATCACGCTGACCAGCGAGAGCGCGGTCGCCTCCGGCGTCCGCCGCATCGAGGCGCTGACCGGCAATTACGCGCGCAAGCACGCCAACGACACCATGGCGCTGGCGAAGACTGCGGCCAACGAGCTGCGCACCTCGCTCGACGACGTCCCGGCGCGCATCGCCGCGCTGATGGAGGAGCGCAAGAAGCTCGAGCGCGAGCTCTCCGATGCCCGCAAGAAGCTCGCGATGGGCGGCGGCGCCTCGGCCGGCGGCAATGGCGCAGCGGCAAGCGTGCGCGAGGCCGGCGGCGTCAAGCTGATGGCGCGCGCGGTCGAAGGCATCGAGATGAAGGATCTCAAGAGCCTCGCCGACGACGGCAAGAGGCAGATCGGCTCGGGCGTGGTCGCGATCGTCGGCGTCACCGAGGACGGCAAGGCCGGCGTCGTGGTCGGCGTCACCGCCGACCTCACCGCGCGCTTCAACGCCGTGAACCTGGTGCGCGTTGCCTCCGAAGCGCTCGGCGGCAAGGGTGGCGGCGGCCGGCCCGACATGGCGCAGGCCGGCGGCCCCGACGGCGCCAAGGCGACCGAGGCGCTGGCTGCGATCGAAAAAGCCATGGGGGCTGCGTAAAGCACCATGCGCCTCGTTCCGCGAGGACGTGGGCTTTCCGATCCCGACTTGAGGGATCGCCTCTACGAATTGTTGGAGCACGATCCGCTGGCCTATTCGGTCGGATCGCGCTTCATCCAGCTCATCATCGGCGTCATCGTGCTCAACGTCGCCGCGATGATTTTGGCCTCGGTGCCGGAGCTGGACGCCCGGTTCGACACGCTGTTCAGCGCGATCGCCGTCTTCGCCGTGATCGTGTTCGCGCTTGAATATCTGGCGCGGCTCTGGACGGTGGCGGGGCACACCCAGGGCGAGGGCTCGGCGCTCTCCGACCGGCTCTCTTATGCCTTCTCCGCGCTCGGCATCATCGACCTCATGGCGTTCCTGCCGGCTGCGATCGTGCTCGCCACCGGCCGGCACGCGACCCTGGCCGGGCTCGGCGTGCTGCCGTTCTTCAAGCTGATCCGCTACTCGCCGGCGATGCGCTCGCTGCTCGCGGCCGTGCATGCCGAGCGCAGAGCGCTGATCGGCTGCGTCGTCATCCTGTTCGGTGTGGTGCTGACGTTTGCCTCGCTGCTCTATGCCGTCGAGCGCGACGTGCAGCCGGACAAGCTCGGCACCATCCCGCAGGCGATGTGGTGGGCGATCGTGACGCTCGGCACCGTCGGCTATGGCGACGTCGTGCCGGTGACGCCGCTCGGCAAATTCATCTCGGTGTTCGCGATCATCTCGGGCTTTGCCATGATCGCGCTGCCGGTCGCGATCATCTCCTCAGCCTTCGCGGAAGAGGTGAGGCGGCGCGATTTCGTCGTCACCTGGGGCATGCTGGCGCGGGTGCCGCTGTTCTCGCATCTCTCCGCCGCCGAGATCGCCGACATCATGCGCCTGTTGCGGGCGCGCACCATCGAGCAGGGCGAGGTGCTGGTACGCCGCGGCGACGTCGCCTCGTCGATGTATTTCATCACCGCCGGCGAGGTCGAGATATCGCTGCCGAGCCAGCAGGTGCGGCTCGGCGACGGCACCTTCTTCGGCGAGATCGCGCTGCTGCATAAAACCAAACGCAGCGGCACGGTGACGGCGACGCGCAAGACGCGGCTCCTGCTGCTCGACGCCCAGGACTTTCACGCCCTGATCGCGCGCATGCCGACGCTCGCCGCTCACGTCCACGAAACCGCAAAAGCGCGGCTGGAGGAGACCGGCGATCTTGCGGCGGCGGAACTGGCGCAGGCGGAGAAGGAAGGGACGGACCGCTGAGCGGCCAGCCTTTCTTCTTGAAACGTAGCCGGCGTCTCCGCAATGGCTCTCGAAAAAGAAACGGGCCGCGCTTTTGGCGCGGCCCGGGATGATGTCTGGCCCAGTCGGGCGAAATTGCGGATGGCAGCTTACGCCGCCATCGCCTTGACGAGGTTTTCCGCGACCTTGTCCAGGAAGCCGGTGGTCGAGAGCCAGCGCTGGTCGGCGCCGACCAGCAGCGCGAGGTCCTTGGTCATGTAGCCGGCCTCGACGGTGTCGACGCAGACCTTCTCGAGGGTCACCGCGAACTTGGCGAGCTCGGCATTGTTGTCGAGCTTGGCGCGGTGCGACAGGCCGCGGGTCCAGGCGAAGATCGACGCGATCGAGTTGGTCGAGGTCTCCTTGCCCTTCTGGTGCTCGCGGTAATGGCGGGTCACCGTGCCGTGGGCAGCTTCGGCTTCCACGGTCTTGCCGTCCGGGGTGAGCAGCACCGAGGTCATCAGGCCAAGCGAGCCGTAGCCCTGCGCCACCGTGTCCGACTGCACGTCGCCGTCGTAGTTCTTGCAGGCCCAGACATAACCGCCCGACCACTTCAGGGCCGAGGCCACCATGTCGTCAATCAGGCGGTGCTCGTAGGTCAGGCCCTTGGCATCGAACTCCTTCTTGAACTCCTTGTCGAAGATCTCCTGGAAGATGTCCTTGAAGCGGCCGTCATAGACCTTGAGGATCGTGTTCTTGGTCGAGAGGTACACCGGATAGCCGCGCAAGAGGCCGTAGTTGAACGAGGCGCGGGCGAAGTCGATGATGGAGTCGTCGAGATTGTACATCTCCATGGCGACGCCGGCGCCCGGCGCCTTGAACACTTCCTTCTCGATCACGGTGCCGTCCTCGCCGACGAACTTCAGCGAGAGGGTGCCCTTGCCCGGGAATTTGATGTCGGTGGCGCGGTACTGGTCACCATAGGCGTGGCGGCCGATGATGATCGGCTTGGTCCAACCGGGAACGAGGCGCGGCACGTTCTTGCAGATGATCGGCTCGCGGAAGATCACGCCGCCGAGGATGTTGCGGATGGTGCCGTTCGGCGACTTCCACATCTGCTTGAGATTGAACTCCTTCACCCGGGCCTCGTCCGGGGTGATCGTGGCGCACTTGACGCCGACGCCGACCTTCTTGATCGCCTCGGCGGCGTCGATGGTGACCTGATCGTTGGTATGGTCGCGGTACTCCATGCCCAGGTCGAAATACAGCAGCTCGACGTCAAGGAACGGGTTGATCAGCTTGTCCTTGATGTACTGCCAGATGATCCGGGTCATCTCGTCGCCATCGAGTTCGACGACGGGATTGGATACCTTGATTTTTGCCATGATCGGGGAAGCCCTCTTGGGAACGGCGCTAGTGGCGCGCCAACGTGAAGATCCGCCGCCTCTTAGCACCTGATAGCAGCGGGCGAAAGCCAAGGGATTATGCACTTTTAGCTCATCCAGCTTCCACAGATGGGGGACGGGCGGGGTCTACCGGCGGGGGCGGATGAAGTTTCAGGGGAGATTCAAAAGTCGAATCTAACCCCGTTATTTCTCTTGAGAATTTCGTCAGGACAGGCAAACGACAGGCTGACGGCCATGGCCGGCCCTGCGTCCGGCCTTGAATCTATTCCTGAGAGCGCCTTGCCAAGGCCTTGAGAGACAGTGTGAAAGCGAAGCGAGATGTCGGGGACTGACAAGAGCAAGGCGGGCCTGTCCCTCGATGGTCCCATCGTCATCCTGGTCGAGCCGCAGCTCGGCGAGAACATCGGCATGGCCGCGCGCGCCATGGGCAATTTCGCGCTGAGCCGCTTGCGCATCGTCAATCCCAGGGACGGCTGGCCGAATATCGCGGCCCAGCGGGCCGCGGCCGGCGCCGACCATATTCTGGAAAACGTCGAATTGTTCGACACGGTAGAGCAGGCGGTCGCCGACCTCGACCTCTTGTTCGCCACCACGGCTCGCCCCCACGACCAGGCCAAGCCCGTGGTCGGTCCGGAGGCCGCAGCGAGCGAAATCGCCGGGCACGTCGCGACCGGCGGCAGGTGCGGTATCCTGTTCGGCCGGGAGCGCTGGGGGCTGACGAACGAGGAGGTCGGGCTCTCCAACCGCATCATCACCTTCCCGGTCAATCCGGGCTTTGCCTCGCTCAACCTTGCCCAGGCCGTGCTGCTGGTCGGCTATGAATGGTTCAAGCGGGCCACCTCCGGCGCGCTGCCGCATGCCATGCCGGAGCGTTCCGAGCGCGCCTCGCAGCACCAGATCCAGGCCTTCTTCGAGAACCTCGTGCGCGAGCTCGACAAGGTGGAGTTCCTGCGGCCGGCCGAGAAGCGCGACACCATGCTGGTCAACCTGCGCAACATCTTCACCCGGATGGACCCGACCAAGCAGGACATGCACACGCTGCACGGAGTCGTCATGGCGATCGCCGAGGGACGCAAGGGCCCGGCCAAGGGCGGCGTGCTCGACGGCGAGCAGGCGACGCGCCTGCGCGCGCTGCTCGCCGAGCATGGCCAGGCCGGCGGCGCCTCCGACAGCGCCTCGACCGTGCGCGGGCTCGCGCGCCTGCTCCGCCGCAATCCTACCGATGCCGAGCGCCTGCTCTGGCAGGCGCTCACCCGCGACCGCCGCTTCGCCGGCCAGTTCAAGCGCCAGACCCCGGTGGGGCGCCACATTCCGGACTTCGTCTCCTTCCCGCACCGGATCGCGATCGAGCTGGTGAACGCAGGCGAGGGTGAGACCATCGCCTCCGACCGCGCGTCGCGGCGGGCGTGGCTTGAGGCGCGTGACTATCGGGTGCTGGATATCCGAGCCGCTGACGTGGAGCGCGATCTGGAGGCGGAGCTGGTGCGGCTGCAGGGGATAGTGGAGCAGAGCGCGTAGGTCTTGTCGCGCACAGGGCTCATAGGGTGGGCAAAGGCGCGCAGCGCCGGGCCCACCACTTTGTGTGTCGCAGAGATGGCGGGCACGCTCCGCTTTGCCCACCCTACGAGATCACGCCAGGATCACACCGTCTCGAGCTGATCCGCCGCGCGCTTCTTCTTCGCCTTAGGCTGCCCGAGCAGGGGGCCGGCCGTGAGCGCCGCCGTATCGGCCACGCCCGGGTCGCGCGAGATCATCGCCGCGACGATGGCGCCGTCGATGATGAGGCCGAGCTGGTGCGCCAGCACTGCGGGCTCGCTGGAGCCGAGCTCGCCGGCGAGCTTCTCGATGTGGCCGAGCACGATCTTTTTGTGCTTCAGCGCGATGTTGCGGAATTGCTTGGCGTCCTTGTCGTGCTCGCCGACCGCATTGATGAAGGGACAGCCGTAAAAGCGTTCTTCGGCGAACCAGCTCTTCAGCGCCGGAAAGATGCGCGCCAGCTTCGCCTGCGCGTCGCCGCCACCCGCTTCCATGGCGCCGATGAACCATTCGCGCCACTGCTTGCCTTCGCTCTCCAGCACCGCGTTGACCAGATTGGTCTTGGAGCCGAACAGTTTGTACAGCGTGGTCTTGGCGGTGCCGGCTTCCTCGATGATCGCGTCGATGCCGGTGGCGTTGATGCCGTTCTTGCAGAACAGATGCGTTGCGGCGCTGAGCAGGCGCCCACGTGCGGACTCGTCGTCGCCTGCGCCCGAATGCGGCGCGTTTGCAGTCTTCTTCGATGAAGCTTTTGCCATGAGTCCAAACTTACCCGCAGCCGCGCCGCATCAGCAAGCCGCATCTGTTCCGCGCTGAAAAGATTCGCAGAGGCTCGCCCATCTGCATTGCCTTTGAGCAAGCGGGCGCTGGTCAATCGGCAGGCAGCGGCGGCTAAGCGGCTACAATGCTTCGCATTTCGTTTTCGGGCTGCTCTGGCACGCTCCATGCAAGAAAACAGACCGTTCGGTATCCTGCCGATTTTCACTTCTGCCAGGGAGAAGAAGATGACTGCCGTCGTTCAGAAGACCGTGCTGACGGGTTGCCTCGCGCCGATCGACAAGAATGGCCTCGAGCAACTGATCGCCAATGGCAAGGCGAATCCGAAGGTCATCAAGACCTTGAAGTGCAAGACGGTCGCGGAAGGCAAATTCCGCCACGCCAACTACATCCGCAACCTGCCGCCCTACATCGTCGACGAGCCGCCGGGGTTACTCGGCGACGACACCGCGCCCAATCCGTCGGAGGCCTCGCTCGCCGCGCTCGGCTCCTGCCTCGCCGTCGGTCTGCACGCCAATGCCGTGCATCGCGGCTGGACCGTCAACAAGCTCGAGCTCGAGCTCGAAGGCGACCTCAACATCACCGCAGTCTGGGGCACCGGCGACACCTCCGACAAGCCGGTGGGCTTCACCGATGTCCGCGTCAAGGTCGACATGGAATGCGAGGGCATCTCGCCGGACGAGATCAACGCGCTGGTCGGACATGTGAAGAAATGGTCGCCGGTCGCCAACACCTTCACCCGCCCGGTCAATCTCGAGGTCGGCATCTAGCGGCGGACAGGCAGGACAGGGTGCGGGAGACGATCATGGGTTCACTGGCTTTATCGCGGGCCGCCGTTCTGGATCAGCCCGCACCGTCCATCACCGGCGAGGTGGCGCGGATTGCGCGGGAGCGGCTCGCGCCGCTCGCCGCAGGCATCGACGACGGATCGGTCTATCCGTCCGAGGTGCTGCGCGAACTCGGCACGGTGGGCGCCTGGGGCAGCCACGTGCCCCATGAAGGTCCCGCCGATCTGCGCTGCGCCATCCAGGCGATGGCGGCGATCGGCGAGGTCTGCGGCGCCACGGCCTTCATGGCCTGGTGCCAGAACACGCTGGTCTGGTACGCAGCGAACTCGACTAATTTGAAGCTGGCCAAACGCTTCGGCGATGCCTTCTCGACCGGCCGGGTGCTCGGCGGCACCGGGCTGTCCAACCCGATGAAGAGCTTCTTCGGCATCGAGAAACTGAAGCTGAAGGGGAAGAAGGTCGACGGCGGCTACATCGTGCGCGGCGCGTTGCCCTGGGTGTCCAATCTCGGCCCCGACCATTTCTTCGGCACCATCTTCGAATGCGAGGACGATCAGGGCCTCGTGATGTTCCTCGCCGATTGCTCGGACCCCGCGATCACGTTGACGCCATGCAGGCCGTTCCTCGCGATGGACGGCACCGGCACCTATGGCGTGCAGTTCCGAGACGTCTTCGTGCCGGACGAACTGATCCTGGCCGATCCCGCCGAACCCTTCGTCAAGAAGATCCGCGCCGGCTTCATCCTGCTCCAGGCCGGCATGGCACTCGGCGTCATCAGGGACTGCATCAACATCATGGACGAGGTCGATGGTCCCCTCGGCCACGTCAATCGCTACCTGCCGCAGCAGCCCGTCCATTTCCGCGATCTCGCCGCCGAGCTCGAGAGCGAGACCATGGCGCTGGCGCGCGATCCCTACAATGAGGAGGAGACCTACTGGCGCAAAGTGGTCGCGCTGCGCCTGCGCGCCGGCGAAGCCAGTGTCGCGGCGGCCCATGCGGCGATGCTGCATTGTGGCGCGCGCGGCTATCTCAAAAGCCATCGCGCGCAGCGTCGCCTGCGCGAGGCCTATTTCGTTGCGATCGTCACGCCGGCCACCAAGCAGCTGCGCAAGATGCTCGCCGATGCGTGATCTCTACGAGTCCACCCCAAGACGACCCTCGTGACCACCCACCTCAACGGAGAGGCTGCCATGACTGACGTTCTGATCACTGCCGTCGAACTCGCCGATCTCTTGAAGACAGAGCCATGTGTCATCATCGACACCCGCAATCCCGAAGCCTACGCGGCCGGACATCTGCCGAACGCCGTCAACGTGCATGAAATCTTCACCTTCCTCGCGACCTCGACGCCGGATGGCATCGCCGAGCTGAAGACCAAATTCGCCGATGCGTTCGGCGCTGCCGGCCTTTCGGGCAAGGAGACCGCCGTGGTCTACGAGCAGTCGATGAACTCCGGCTTCGGCCAGTCCTGCCGCGGCTATTACCTGCTCACCATGCTCGGCTATCCCAAGGTGAAGGTGCTGCATGGCGGCTTCGACGCCTGGTCGGCGGCGGGCTTGCCGGTGACCAAGGACGTGCCGACGCCAGTGAAGGCTTCGTTCGCGGTCGTGCCTGAAGCCGGTGAGATCCTGATCGACGCCAAGACCATGCTCGCCGCGGTCGGCAAGCCGGGCATCGCGATCCTCGATGTGCGGGACGTCGACGAGTGGATCGGTGACAGCTCCTCCCCGTACGGCAAGGATTTCTGCCCGCGCAAGGGCCGCATTCCGGGCGCGGTGTGGCTGGAATGGTATCGGATGATGAAGCCGACAGCCGAAGGCCCGCGCTTCAAGTCCAAGGACGAGATTCTGGCCGAATGCGCCACGGTCGGCATCTCGCAGACCACGCCGGTCTATCTCTACTGCTTCAAGGGCGCGCGCGCCTCGAACACGTTCCTCGCGCTGAAGAACGCCGGCGTGAAGGACGTGCGGATGTATTTCGGCTCCTGGAATGAATGGTCGCGCGATCCCTCGCTGCCAATCGAGCAGGGGCTGCCGATGGCAGGTGTGACGACCAAGGCGGCTTGAGCGCGCGCCTCGTCCTTCGAGACGACCGCTTCGCGGTCTCCTCAGGATGAGGCTAAGCGGCATCGGTGCCTGTTGAAACTGCTGCCGCGCACTCCGCCCTCATCCTGAGGAGCCCGCCTAAAGCGGGCGTCTCGAAGGATGGGCCGCTTGGGGACGAGGCGCGATTCCTAGCGCCTTGATCCGCGAGGCCAGCGTGGTCGGCTTGATGTCGAGCATCTCGGCAGCGCCGCCGGGGCCAAAGACTTTTCCGGCGCAGGCCTCGAGCGCGGCCAGAATGTTGGCGCGCTCGTGGTCGCGCATCTCCGACGATGTCATGACGGCGGGGCGCGCGTCGGCCTTCTGGCGGGTGGCTCCGGCCGGAGCTTGTGCGCCTAATGTATCCGGCAGATCGATGCGCAAGCGGCCATTCTGCGACAGGATCGCGGCGCGCTCGATCACGTTCTGCAGTTCGCGGACGTTGCCGGGCCAGTCATAGCGGGTCAGCCGCCGCGCATCGCCTTCCGACAGGCGCAGGTTGGACTTCAGCGCCTTGCTTTCGCGTGTCAAAAAATGCTGAGCGAGCAGCGGGATGTCTTCGCGCCGTTCGCGCAAGGGCACCGTCTCGATCGGGAATACGTTGAGGCGGAAATAGAGGTCTTCGCGAAAGCGGCCGCGCTGGACCTCCTGCTTGAGATCGCGATTGGTCGCGGCGATGACGCGAACGTCGACCGCGCGGGTGCGCGCCTCGCCGACGCGCTCGAAATGGCCTTCCTGCAGCACGCGCAGCAGCTTGCCTTGTAATTCGAGCGGAATCTCGCCGACCTCGTCGAGAAACAGCGTGCCGCCGTCGGCGAGCTCGAAGCGGCCGATGCGGTCGCGCGTTGCGCCAGTGAAGGCGCCGCGGACATGGCCGAAGAACTCGCTCTCGAACAATTCGCGCGGGATCGCGGCGCAGTTGACGCGGATCAGCGGGCGGTCGCTGCGGGTGGAGTCCTCGTGGATGGCGCGCGCGATCAGCTCCTTGCCGGTGCCGGATTCGCCGGTGATCATCACCGCGGCGGTGGTCGGCGCCACCAGCTTGACCTGGCGCAGCGTCTTCTGGATCGCCTCGCTGCCGCCGATGATGCCGCGCGGATTGGTCTCGATGCGGATTTCCTCCTGGAGGTAGGCGTTCTCCAGCTCCAGCCGCTCGCGCAGACGGTCGACCTCGGCCAGCGCTGCGTGCAGCTTCTCGTCGGCCTCGCGGCGCTGGCTGACGTCGCGAAACACCACGACCGCGCCGACCACGACGCCGCGATCGCGGATCGGTGTCGAGGTGTATTCGACCCAGGCCGGCGAGCCGTCCTTGCGCCAGAACACCTCGCCATCGACCTGATGCACGGCGCCGTCTCGGAACGCCGCATAGATCGGGCAATCATGATTGTGATAGTGCCGGCCGTCGTGGTGGGTGTGGTGGACGATCGGGTGGATCTCCTTGCCGACCAGCTCTTCGGCGGTCCAACCCAGCATCCGTTCGGCCGCGGGATTGACGAAGGTGGTCTTGCCTTCCGCGTTCACGCCATAGATGCCTTCGCCGGCCGCGCGCAGGATCAGCTGGTTCTCGCGCTCTATGTCCTGGAACACGCGCTCGACCCGCTGCCAGGTCGAGATGCCGCCGCGCATATGGTCTTCGGCGGCGGCATCGACATTGCGCCGGCGGCGCGCTTCGAGATCGGTCAGCGTCAGCAGCAGCAGCGTGCGGCCGCCATGCGGAAGCAGGCAGCCGGCATATTCGAGCCGGAGATCTTGTCCGGTCGCGTGGCGGGGATTGAGCGCCGTGGTCCAATAGGCGCCCTTGTGCAGTACGGCCTGGGTGAAGACGGTGAGGGCGGCAAGCTCACCGGCGTGAAGCGTGCTGGCCCTCGTCTGCCGCAGCAGGGCGCGGTCGTAGCCGAGCAGGGCGCAGGCGGCGGGATTGGCATCGACGATCTGGTCGCCGAAAGGATCGACCAGCAGCGTCGCCTCGACGGAGGATTCGAAAGCTGCGATGCGCGGGTCGATGACAGGAGCCACATCGTCGTGGACGGAGATTGGCGTCGTTGCCATTGCGAAATCTCGTAATTGAACTACGAAATCTCGTTTATCACGAGTTTTCGTAGCGGCCAAGCGCGGGCGAAAGTGCTGCGTCGTCAAGGCACTGGACGCCCGAAGGGGCATGGCATGCTCCTTGCGTAATTGCTCCTCGCAATAACGCGCAGGAGGGCCGATGTCCACGTTCGACAATCCGTTTGATCCCGATCGCAAGCTTCGAGCCGGCTGTGGCTGCGGCCAGCATCGTTCCGCGGCTGAGCACGAGCAGGCGACGTCGCTGCATTGCGAACCGCTCGCGAGCGCGGAGAAGCGTTACGAGGGCGTGGTCGCCTCCGCCGTGATGCGCGCGATGTTTCCGCAGGACGTGGCGCGGCGTGCCTTCCTGAAGTCGGTCGGCGCGTCGACTGCGCTCGCGGCACTGTCGCAGTTCTTCCCGCTGAAGACGGCGACCGAGGTGTTCGCGCAAGCCGGCGCGCCCGAGAAGAAGGACCTCAAGGTCGGCTTCATCCCGATCACCTGCGCGACGCCAATCATCATGGCGGCGCCGATGGGGTTCTATGCCAAGCACGGTCTCAATGTCGAGGTGGTCAAGACCGCCGGCTGGGCCGTGATCCGCGACAAGACCATCAACAAGGAATACGACGCCGCGCACATGCTGGCGCCGATGCCGATCGCGATCTCGCTGGGGCTCGGTGCCAACGCGATTCCGTTCGCCGTGCCGGCGATCGAGAACATCAACGGGCAGGGCATCGTGCTGGCGACCAAGCACAAGGACAAACGCAATCCTGCGGACTGGAAGGGCCTGAAATTCGCGATTCCGTTCGACTATTCCATGCATAATTACCTGCTGCGCTATTACCTCGCCGAGCACGGGCTCGACCCTGACACCGACGTGCAGCTGCGCTCGGTGCCGCCGCCGGAGATGGTCGCCAATTTGCGCGCCGACAATATCGACGGCTTCCTTGCGCCGGACAATATCTGCCAGCGCGCGATCTATGACGGCGTCGGCTTCATGCATCTGCTGTCGAAGGAGATCTGGGACGGCCATCCCTGTTGCAGCTTCGCCGCCAGCAAGGAGTTCATCACGTCAGCGCCGAACAGCTTTGCGGCGCTGACGCGCGCCATCGTCGATGCCACGGCCTATGCGTCGAAGGCGGAGAACCGCAAGCAGATTGCGGAAGCGATCGCGCCCGCCAACTACATCAACGCGCCGGTCACCGTGCTGGAGCAGGTCTTGACCGGCACCTACGCCGACGGCCTCGGCGGGGTGAAGACCGATGCCAAGCGCGTCGATTTCGATCCGTTCCCCTGGCAATCCTTTGCGGTGTGGATGCTGACGCAGATGAAGCGCTGGGGCCAGATCAAGCGCCATGTCGACTACAAGGCGGTCGCCGAGCAGGTGTATCTCGCCACCGACACCAAGAAGCTGATGACCGAGATGGGCCTGTCGCCGCCGGCAACCGCCTACAAATCGTTCGCCGTGATGGGGAAGACGTTCGACCCGCAAAAGCCTGAGGATTACGTCGCGAGCTTCAAGATCAGGAGGGCGTCCTGATGTCCGCCGCTCTCGTGTCCCGGGCGCGGCGCAGCGCGAAGCGGTGCGACGCAGAGCCGGGACCCATGCGGCGCGACTGGGTCCCGGCTCTGCGAAGCAGCACACCGGACGATGCTGCGCATCGCCGGGAGTGCTGCATCGCGTCCGGGACACGCGTGGCGGAGGTTGCGTCATGACGTCTTCCCTCCGTCTCCGCGCCAGCCTCGTCTCCATCGTCTTGCTCGCTGCCTTCCTCGGCATCTGGCATCTGGCTACGCGCTCCACCGCGCCGGTCGCGACGATGAGCCCGGAATACGCCAAGCTGATGGGCCTGACGGCAACGCAGGGCAAATCCGCGATGCCCGGGCCGCTCGATGTCGGCGCCAAGCTCTGGGAGCATCTAAAGCGGCCGTTCTACGACAACGGCCCCAACGACAAGGGGCTCGGCATCCAGCTCGCCTATTCGATCGCGCGCGTCGGCACCGGCTATCTGCTCGCCGTGCTCGTCGCCATTCCGCTCGGATTCCTGATCGGCATGTCGCCGCTGCTGAGCAAGGCGCTCGATCCCTTCATCCAGGTGCTGAAGCCGATCTCGCCGCTGGCCTGGATGCCGCTGGCGCTCTACACCATCAAGGACTCTTCGGCCTCCGCGATCTTCGTGATCTTCATCTGCTCGATCTGGCCGATGCTGCTCAACACCGTGTTCGGCGTCGCGAGCGTGCGCAAGGAATGGATCAACGTGGCGCGCACGCTGGAGGTCGGCACCGTCAGGCGCGCCTTCACCGTCATCCTCCCCGCGGCGGCACCGACGATCCTGACCGGCATGCGCATCTCGATCGGCATCGCCTGGCTCGTCATCGTCGCGGCCGAGATGCTCGTCGGCGGCACCGGCATCGGCTACTTCGTCTGGAACGAGTGGAATAACCTCTCGATCGCCAACGTCATCATCGCCATCCTCCTGATCGGCATCGTCGGCATGCTGCTCGACCAGATCCTGGCGCGCTTCACGCGCATGGTCACGTTTCCGGAGTAGGGCTGTGGGTTCAATGACCATCACTCCCGTGTCCCGGGCGCACTGCAGCGCGCAGAGTTGCAGTGTTGAACCGGGACCCATTGTGGCGACATGGGTCCCGCATCTGCGGCGCACCGCTGCACGCTGCACCGCGTGCGGGACACCAGACCTGACATGACCGACAAATTCATCTCCATCGAAGGCATTGCCAAGCGCTATCCGGGCGCGGGCGGCGCGACGACGACGATATTCGAGAATCTCTGGCTGTCGATGGCCCGCGGCGAGTTCTGCTGCGTGATCGGCCATTCCGGCTGCGGCAAGACCACGGTGCTCAACATTCTCGCCGGCCTCGATGCGCCGAGCGAGGGCGCCGTCATCGTTGACGGGCAGGCGATCGCGGGCACCAGCCTCGACCGTGCCGTGATCTTCCAGAGCCACGCGCTGCTGCCCTGGCGCACCGTGCTCGGCAACGTCGCCTATGCCGTGAGCTCGAAATGGCGGAGCTGGGATCGGGCGAAGGTGAGGGCGCATGCGCAGACTTTCATTGACCTCGTCGGCCTCTCCGGCTCCGAGCACAAGCGTCCCTCCGAGCTGTCAGGCGGCATGAAGCAGCGCGTCGGCATCGCGCGGGCGCTGTCGATCACGCCGAAGATGATGCTAATGGACGAGCCGTTCTCGGCGCTGGACGCGCTGACGCGCGGCACGCTCCAGGACGAGGTGCGGCGGATTTGTCTCGAAACCGGGCAGACCGCGTTCATGATCACCCATGACGTCGATGAGGCCATTTATCTCGCCGACAAGATCTTCCTGATGACCAACGGCCCGGGCGCGGTGCTGGCCGAGGTCGTCGAGAACCCGCTGCCCAGGGATCGCGGCCGTACCGACCTGCACCGCCATCCGCTCTACTACGCGCTGCGCAACCACATCATCGATTTCCTGGTGACGCGCAGCAAGAGTTTTGCCGCCGAGACGCCCGATCACGATCCGCGCAACGTGCCCGTGGTCCACATCGGCAAGCCCGGGCTGACGATCGCATCAGATGCGAAGCTGGAGCCGCCTGGAGAGACGTCATGGCCTGGCTTGTCCCGGCCATCCACGTCTTCTTGAACCACGGCCAAGAACGTGGATGCCCGGGACATTCTATTTGAAGAGGCGCTTTGCGCTTTTGCCCGGGCGCACTGACATCCAACGAAGAGGAGACCCGAGAATGAAACGCGAAGACCTCACCGAAAAGCTGCTCGACATCAAGCGCGAGAAGGGCTGGAGCTGGAAACACATCTGCGAGAAGATCGGCGGCTACTCCGAAGTTCTGATCGTCGGCGCGATCCTCGGCCAGATGAAGCTGACAAAGCCGCAGGCGGTTAATGCGGGCGAGCTGTTCGGCCTGTCGAAGGCGGAAGTTGCGATGCTCAACGAGGTGCCGATGCGCGGCACCGGCACGCCGATGCCGCCGACCGATCCCTTGATTTACCGCTTCTACGAGATGGTGATGGTGAACGGTCCGGCCTGGAAGGCGCTGATCGAGGAGGAATTCGGCGACGGCATCATGTCGGCGATCGACTTCGACATGGCCATGGAGCGCGTCGCCAACCCGAAGGGCGACCGCGTCAAGATCACGATGAGCGGAAAATTCCTGCCGTACAAATATTACGGTGCCAGCGGCAATGTGCCGGAGTACGGCTTCAAGGAGGAGTGAGGGGGCGAACGGCGAATTGCGAGTAGCGAATGGACTTTTCCTATTCGCTACTCGCCACTCACTATTCGCTTACAAAATCGCGCCCGGCGCGTAGCTGGCCGCCTCAGGCTTCGCTTTTGCCAGTACGTCGACCTGCTCGGCAAAATGATCGACCTGCGCGCCGGCATCGCCGGAATTGGCGCGGCCGTGATCGAGCACGCGCTGCAGCTCGGCTTCGCTGAGGCCAAGACGCTGGTCGGCAGCGAGACGCTGCAACAGGTCGTTCTGCACGATCTTGCCGGTGCGCAGGTCGCGGATGGCCGCGACCGCATGCTCCTTGATCGCCTCGTGCGCGCCTTCGCGCCCCGCGCCCTTCTTCACCGCTTCCATCATCACCGTGGTGGTCAGCAGGAAGGGCAGATAACGGTTGAGCTCGGTCGCGACGACCGCGTCGAAAATCTCCATCTGGTCGAGCACCGAGAGCAGGGTTTCGAGCAGGCCGTCCATGGCGAGGAAGGCGTCGGGCAGCATGACGCGGCGGACCACGGAGCAGGAGACGTCGCCCTCGTTCCACTGGTCGCCGGAAAGGCCGGCGGCCATCGCGAGATAGCCCTTCAGGACCACATGCAGGCCGTTGATGCGCTCGCAGGAGCGGCTGTTCATCTTGTGCGGCATCGCGGAGGAGCCGACCTGGCCCTTGGCAAAACCTTCGCTGGCGAGCTCATGACCGGCCATCAGGCGCAGCGTCTTGGCGAAGCTGCCCGGGCCGCTGGCGAGATCGACCAGCACGCTGACGGCGCGGAAGTCGAGGCTGCGCGGATAGACCTGGCCGACGGCATCGAAACTCCTGGGCAGACCGAGATGGACGAGGATGCGCTGTTCGAGGGCGCGGGCCTTGCCGGCGTCGCCGTTGAACAAAGTGATCTGGTCGAGCCGTGTGCCGACCGCGCCCTTCAGGCCGCGCGCGGGATAGGTGTTCAGCACGTTGACGAGGCTCTGATGCGCCAGCAGCATCTCTTCGCCGAACATCGCGACGCGCTTGCCGAGCGTGGTGACCTGCGCGGCGACGTTGTGCGTGCGCGCCGTGAACGGCACGTCGCGCAGCTGCTTTGCGTGCCTGGCAAACCGGATCAGCGCGGCGATGCTCTTGGTCTCGATCAGCTGCAGCCCGCGATAGACCTGGAGCTGCTCGACATTCTCGGTGAGGTCGCGGCTGGTCATGCCCTTGTGCAGGTGCTCGTGACCGGCGAGATCGCAGAACTCCTCGATCCGCGCCTTGACGTCGTGGCGGGTGATGCGCTCGCGGCGCATGATCGAGGCGAGGTCGACCTGGTCCTTGACGCGCTCGTAAGCCTCGATCACGCCATCCGGCACCGGGATGCCGAGATCGCGCTGACCCTTCAGCACGGCGATCCAATAGTCGCGTTCGAGGCGAACCTTGCCTTCGCCGCTCCAGATGGCGCGCATCGCGGGCGAGGCATAGCGTTCGGCGAGGACGTTCGAGATTTGATCCTGAGGCATGCCGCTCATTTGGCATTGACCGGGCCTTGCCGCAAGTTGTTATGCGGGAGGCGGCGAACGGGGTTGACAACGTCGTTCGCCGCTTCCTGTCGCCTTATGTCCCGGCTTTCACCTCGGCGGCCGCGACCGCGAGCAGCTCGCTCATCTTGGCCCGAATCGCCTGTTCGGTGATCGCCACGTTCTTTGCGGCGAAATCGCCCATCACCTTGCGCAGGACGTCGCCATCGCCGGCCTCCTCGAAATCGGCTGCGACGACCTCCTTGGCATAGGCCGTGGCGGCCTCGCCGGTGATTCCGAGCCTTTCGGCCGCCCACAGCCCAAGCAGCCGGTTGCGGCGGGCTTCCGCCTTGAACTTCTGCTCCTCGTCGAGGGCGAACTTCTTCTCAAAGCCTTCCTCGCGCTTGTTGATTTCGCTCATGCCTCTTCCAATTCCTTCGCTTTCCGGGCCCCGGTCCGCCTCGTTGCGATGGCCCACGTGCATGCCTAGATAGAGGGCAGGAATCGGCAAAACAACGAGCCGTTAAGCCGCAGGCAAGGCGGTATAAGTCAGCGTCGGATGGACCGGATCGATTGTGCTGCGACAGCCAATCGGATAGGTTGCCTGAAGGCTTGGTTCCCGTTCTGTTTCCTCAGGTTTCCTTGGGGTTATAGACTGGTTCCCGGCCGTTCACGGCAGCTCCGCTGTGGGTCGTAACCTGGTAACCGGAGCACACCAAATACATGGATTTCAACAAAACACGGTACATCCCCATGAGCCGTCGGCGTCGTATTTATGAAGGCAAGGCAAAGGTACTCTATGAAGGTCCCGAGCCCGGTACCCTGATCCAGCACTTCAAGGACGACGCCACCGCGTTCAATGCCAAAAAGCATCAGGTGATCGAGGGCAAGGGTGTCCTCAACAACCGGATCTCGGAGTACCTGTTTCAGCACCTCAATGACATCGGGGTGCCGACCCATTTCATCCGCCGCCTCAACATGCGCGAGCAGCTGATTCGCGAGGTCGAGATCGTGCCGCTGGAAGTGGTGGTGCGGAACGTCGCCGCCGGCTCGCTGTCGCAGCGCCTCGGCATCGAGGAGGGCACGCAGCTGCCCCGCTCGATCATCGAGTTCTATTACAAGAACGACCAGCTCAACGACCCCATGGTGTCGGAAGAGCACATCACCGCCTTTGGCTGGGCGACGCCGCAGGAGATCGACGACATCATGGCGCTCGCCATCCGCGTCAACGACTTCCTCACCGGCCTCTTCCTCGGCATCGGCATCCGCCTCGTCGATTTCAAGATGGAGTGCGGCCGCCTGTTCGAGAACGAGATGATGCGCATCATCGTCGCCGACGAGATCTCGCCGGACAGCTGCCGTCTTTGGGACATCAAGTCGAACGAGAAGCTCGACAAGGACCGTTTCCGCAGAGATCTCGGTGGCCTGCTCGAGGCCTACACGGAAGTCGCAAAGCGCCTCGGCATCCTCATGGAGAACGAGCGTCCGCAGGGCACGGGTCCCGTGCTGGTGAAGAGCTGAAGAGGATTTTGACGTGAAGGCACGTGTCACCGTTACCCTGAAGAACGGCATCCTCGATCCGCAAGGCAAGGCCATCGAAGGCGCGCTGAAGTCGCTCGGCGTCGACGGCGTCGCCAGCGTCCGCCAGGGCAAGGTGTTCGACATCGAGCTCGCCGGCGCTGACAAAGCCAAGGCGGAGGCGGCGCTCAAGGAAGCCGCCGACAAGCTCTTGGCGAACACCGTGATCGAGAACTACGCCATCGAGATGAAGGCATAGGGACGGGCAGCATGGCCGACGTCACACCGGAATTGATGTTCGAGGTGATGAAGTCGATCCAAGCGCGGCTTACGCAGGTCGATGGAAAGATCGACGAGCTCAAGCAAGAAATGCAGCCCATGCGAACGTCCCAGACTGGCATCGGCCACGAAATCACCAGCGTTTTCAGGAGATTTCGAGCATTCATGCCACCCTACTCCGCCACGAAACTCGCTTGGACCGTATTGAAACTCGCCTCGAACTGAATGACGCACCCGCACAATGAAAGCCGCCATCCTCGTCTTCCCCGGAATCAATCGCGAGCGCGACATGGCTCGTGCGCTGAAGCTCGTCTCTGGCCGTGAGCCCGCGATGGTCTGGCACGCCGAGACGTCGCTGCCGGCGGGCACCGATCTCGTCGTCGTGCCGGGCGGGTTCTCCTACGGCGACTATCTGCGTTGTGGCGCGATCGCGGCGCGGTCGCCGGTGATGGATGCGGTGCGCGATTATGCGGGCAAGGGCGGGCTGGTGCTCGGCGTCTGCAACGGTTTCCAGATCCTGTGCGAGTCCGGCCTGCTGCCGGGCATCCTGATGCGCAATGCGCGGCTGAAATTCATCTGCAAGGACGTGCATCTGCGCGTAGAGCGCTCCGACACGCCGTTCACCCGCGGCTACAATGCCGGTCAGGTGATCCGCGTGCCCGTCGCCCATGGCGAGGGCAATTACGAAGCAGATGAAGAGACCATCAAGCGGCTCGAAGGCGAGGGGCGGGTGCTCTATCGCTACTGCTCGGCCGACGGCGTGGTCGACGAGGCCAACAACATTAACGGCGCGGTGCATTCCATCGCCGGGATCATCAACGAGGGGGGCAATGTGCTCGGCATGATGCCGCATCCCGAAAATCACGTCGAAGACATCATGGGCTGCACCGACGGCCGCGGCCTGTTCGCCGGCCTCACCGCACACCTGGAAAAGGCCGCGTGATCCCGTTCGTGTTGAAGCGGCTGTCGGCCGCCGCCGTGGTCATTGCGTTTGCGACGGCGGCATTCGCGCAGGACTTTCCCAAGCGTCCGATCACCATGATCGTGCCGTTCGCGGCCGGCGGCACCTCGGACGTGATCGCGCGCACGGTGGCCGAGCAGATGGGCATCGCGCTCGGCCAGACCATCGTGATCGAGAATGTCGCGGGCGCCGGCGGCTCGACCGCGCTGGCACGCGCCTCGCGCGCCGAGCCTGACGGCTACACCATCGCGATCGGCAATGCCGGCACCAATGCCGCGACCTACACGATCTATCCAAAGCTGCCATTCACGCCCGACTCCTTCGTGCCGATCGCAATGGTGGCGAAGACGTTCGGCATCATCGCGCTGCGCAAGGATTTTCCGGCGAAGGATCTGAAAGAGTTCATCGCCTATGCCAAGGCCAATCCCGGCAAGATCAATCTCGGCCATGCCGGGGTCGGCTCCTCGAATTACCTGATCTGCAAGAGCTTCGTTACCGCGGCGGGGATCGACGCGACGCTGGTCGGCTATCGCGGCGCCGCGCCCGCGCTCACCGATGCGGTCGGCAGCCAGATCGACGGCGTCTGCGACGCGGCGGCCTCTGTCTCGCAGTCGATCAACGAGAAACTGGTGAAGGGTCTGGTCGTCGGCTCGACCGTGCGGCTCGCGACACTGCCGGAGCTGCCGACGTCGGCCGAAGCCGGGCTGCCCGACTTCGAGGCGCAGGGCTGGAACGGCCTGTTCGCGCCGAAGGGCACGCCGCCCGCCATCATCGCAAAACTCAATGCTGCCGCCCGCACCGCCGTGGAAACGGAGGCGGTGAAGAAGCGCTTTGCCGACCTGTCGACCGTCGCGCCGGATCCCGACGAGCACACGCCCGAAATTCTCCAGAAGCTGGTGATGCGCGACGTCGAGAAGTATCGCAAGATGCTGGCGGATGATGCCAAGCAATAGGCGGTTCCCGCATTGGCGGGAAGCGACCTTACGCAGCTGAAGGAATCCGGGCGACGACCTTGATCTCGAAGTCGAATCCGGCAAGCCAATTCACGCCGACAGCCGTCCAGTTCGGATAGGGCGCGTCGCCGATCTCCGCGCTACGGACAGCCATCACGGTTTCGATCTGCTTCTCAGGATCGGTGTGAAACGTGGTGACGTCAACCACATCGTCCAGCGTGCATCCGGCCGCTGCGAGCACGGCGCGCAAATTGGCAAACGCACGCCGGACTTGGTGCTGGAAAACCGGCTCGGGTGAGCCGTCCTCGCGACTACCGACCTGCCCCGAGACGAACAGCAAGTCGCCGGACCGGATGGCAGCCGAGTAGCGGTGCGCTTCGTAAAGTGCATGGCGGTTAGCGGGAAAGATGGCCTCGCGCTGGGGCATGTTTTGAGCCTTTCGAAAAAACACCGGAAAGACGGCCGAATTGCCTTACGGCGCCGGCCGTGGCATCGTTCATATACGCTTCGTATGCGAGATATCGCTCACATACGTGGCGTATGTCAACTGGAAAATGGAGCGAGCATGGCCGAGGGAAAGCGCGCCGCAGCCATGGCGGAAAATCGGGCCAAGCTCATCGGCGCCGCGCGTAAGGCATTCGCCACGCAAGGTTATGCAGACGCTTCGATGGATGAGCTGACGGCCTCGGTGGGGCTGACGCGGGGCGCGCTGTATCACAATTTCGAAGACAAGAAGGGGCTGCTCTGGGCCGTCGTCGAGCAGATCGATGGCGAAATGGCGGAGCGGCTGCGCGCGGTACGGGAGCAAGCGCCCACCTTGTGGCAAGGCCTACTCGCAGAGGGCTCCGCCTATATCGAAATGGCGCTCGATCCTGAAATTCAGCGCATCATGCTTTTGGATGGACCCGCAGTACTCGGTGATCCATCGAAGTGGCCCGGTGAGAACGCCTGCCTAGATATCACCATGCGAACGATCCGGTCACTCATCGAAGAGAGGCTCGTGAAGCCGGTTGATGTCGAAGCGGCAGGACGACTGCTGAACGGAGCCGCGCTGAGCGCAGCGCTATGGGTCGCCGCAGCCGACGATCCGCCATCCGTGCTGAACAAGGCCGTTGAAGCCTTTCGGGAATTGGCCAGCGGATTGTTGCTCAAGCCCATTTGACGGCTGGTGATCTCCAGGCTGGGAAGATCGAGTTGATCAACTGCCAGGTCGCGAGCGGTTCGGCTCTTCGCGTCGGTGGGTTATTAATTGCTTCGCATCCGGGCGCGCAAAGGGAAGGCGTCGCGCGATGCGTTTGCCTGCTGTTACGCCTTCCGCTTCATCCGCTTGATCGTGCCCGAGAAGGTGAACAGCGCCCGTCCGCCGGACATCATCTTGCCGCGCAGGAAGATCAGCGAGCCGCCGGCCCGGCTCACCTCACCGGTGCATTCGATCAACTCGCCCTCCCGTGCCGCATCGAGGAATTCGCAGGCGAAATTGGTGGTCACGGCCCTGCCATCCAGCTCGTGGGTGGCGATCGCGAACAGCGAATAGTCGGCAAAGGCCATGTAGCAGCCGCCGTGGACGTTGCCCGAGCCGTTGAGGTGCTTCTTCTCGACCCTGAAGGCACAGCGGACGCTGCCATCCTGTTCGATCCGGTGCCAGAAGGGCCCAACATGGGACTCAAAACTGTCGCGAATCCAGGTCCGCCAGCCGGCAAACTCCCCCTCGGCGGCGACGTGGAGGTCGGGGCGGCGGGGCGGGAGCGGTTTGGTCAATTCGTGCAAGGAAATAGGCCTTCAATTGCGGGTCTTGAGCCCTTAGATCCGATCCGTTCGCGCAATGCAATTCCTGTTCCCGAGAAGGCCCTCGGCCGCAAAACGTGGGACAGCGGGAAAATGCGTCATAAAGGGCTTTTCGAAGCCATCCGATGTTCCTAAGAACGGCCAAACGCCGCCGAAAGCCCCTGAAGCCATGAAGAATGAACCGAAGATCACCCCCGAACTGGTTGCCGCCCACGGGCTCAAGCCCGACGAATATGAGCGCATCCTGAAGCTGATCGGGCGGGAGCCGACCTTCACCGAGCTCGGCATCTTCTCGGCGATGTGGAACGAGCACTGCTCGTACAAGTCCTCGCGCATCCATCTGCGCGGCCTGCCGACCAAGGCGCCCTGGGTGATCCAGGGGCCCGGCGAGAATGCCGGCGTGATCGACATCGGCGACGGCCAGGCCGTCGTCTTCAAGATGGAGAGCCACAACCACCCGAGCTACATCGAGCCCTATCAGGGCGCGACCACCGGCGTCGGCGGCATCTTGCGCGACGTCTTCACCATGGGCGCACGGCCGATCGCCTGCCTGAATGCGCTGAGCTTCGGCGCGCCCGAGCACGCCAAGACGCGCCATCTCGTCTCCGGCGTGGTCGCAGGCGTCGGCGGCTATGGCAATTCCTTCGGCGTGCCGACGGTCGGCGGCCAGGTGCGCTTCCACACCCGCTATGACGGCAACATCCTCGTCAACGCGATGGCGGTGGGCCTCGCCGACGCGGACAAGATCTTCTATGCGGCCGCCTCCGGCGTGAATATGCCGATCGTCTATCTCGGCTCCAAGACGGGGCGCGACGGCATCCACGGCGCCTCGATGGCCTCGGCCGAGTTCGACGACAAATCCGAGGAGAAGCGCCCGACGGTGCAGGTCGGCGACCCCTTTGCCGAAAAGCTGCTGCTCGAGGCCTGCCTCGAGATCATGGAGAAGGGCTGCGTCATCGCGATCCAGGACATGGGCGCGGCCGGTCTGACCTGCTCGGCGGTGGAAATGGGCGCCAAGGGCGACCTCGGCGTCGATCTCGATCTCGATGCGGTGCCGACCCGCGAGACCGGTATGAGCGCCTACGAGATGATGCTCTCGGAGAGTCAAGAGCGCATGCTCATGGTTCTCAAGCCCGAGAAGGAACAGGAAGCCGAGGCCATCTTCAAGAAGTGGGGCCTCGACTTCGCCGTGGTCGGCTACACCACGCCGAGCAAGCGCTTCGTGGTCAAGCATGGCGGCGACGTCATGGCTGACCTTCCGATCAAGGAGCTCGGCGACGAGGCGCCGGTCTATGACCGCCCGCATATCCCCTCGGCCGCGCTGCCGATCGTGCATGCGCGGGACGTACCGGCGCCGATGGGTGTCGGCGCTGCGCTGGAGAAGCTGATCGGCACGCCCGATATGTGCAGCAAGCGCTGGGTGTGGGAGCAGTACGATCACGTCATCCTCGGCAACACCGTGCAGCGTCCTGGCGGCGATGCCGCGGTGGTGCGCGTGCAGGACGGTCCGAAGGGCCTCGCGCTCACCGTCGACGTCACGCCGCGCTATTGCGAGGCCGATCCGTTCGAAGGCGGCAAGCAGGCGGTGGCGGAAGCCTGGCGCAACATCACCGCGGTCGGCGGCAAGCCGCTCGCGATCACCGACAATCTCAACTTCGGCAATCCTGAGCGGCCCGAGATCATGGGCCAGTTCGTCGGCTGCCTGAAGGGCATCTCGGAAGCCTGCCGCACGCTGGATTTCCCGGTCGTCTCCGGCAATGTCTCGCTCTACAACGAGACCAACGGCCGCGCGATCCTGCCGACACCGTCGATCGGCGGTGTCGGCCTGCTCGACGACTTCACCAAGTCGGCCTCGCTCGCGTTCAAGGCCGAAGGCGAGGCGATCCTGTTGATCGGCGAAACCCACGGCTGGCTCGGCCAGTCGGTTTATTTGCGCGACATCTGCGGCCGCGAGGAGGGCGCGCCGCCGCCGGTCGATCTCGCCGCGGAGAAGCGCAACGGTGACTGCGTGCGCGGAATGATCCATGCGGGCACAGCGACCGCCGTGCACGACCTCTCCGACGGCGGCCTGCTGATCGCGCTTGCCGAAATGGCGATCGCGGGCGGCATCGGCGCCAAGCTGCTGGCGGCGCCGACCGCGCTGGTCCCCCAGGCCTATTGGTTCGGCGAGGACCAGGCGCGCTATCTCGTCACCGTGCCGGAAACGGAAGCCGGCCGCGTGCTCGCCAAGATGCGCGGCTGCGAGGTGCCCTGCGTGCGCATCGGCACCACCGGTGGCGATGCCATCGCGATCGCGGGCGAGGCGCCGGTTACGATCGACGTGCTTCGGAAGTCGTTCGAGCGCTGGCTGCCTGAGTATATGAGCGGGAAGGCGGCCTGAGGGTCATTCCGGGGCGCGCGAAAGCGCGAACCCGGAATCACGAGATTCCGGGTTCGATGCTACGCATCGCCCCGGAATGACTAGGCTCAATCACAGCACGTTCGTTGCCCCGGGGATCTGGCGCAAGGCGCGCGTTAGCGCCCAACTGAACGCGACTGTCAGCACGAACCCGATCGTCGCCTTGGCGATCGCTGGCAGATCATAGTCGAACAGCCAGTATTGCAGCCACAGTGCGATCGGATAGTGCACCAGGAACATGCCATACGCGTCGCTCTGCATTGGATCGAGCAACTTGGCTGAACCTGATTGCTTGAACCTCTGGAAAAAGGCCAGGATCAGAAACATGATGGCTACGCTGAAGACAGTGAAGCAGATGGCATAGAGCGCTTCATACCAGTCCGGCAACGGCGTCGGATTGCCCAGTATTTCGCGCTTGATAAAGATCAGTCCCCACAAGAGGCAATACGGAACGATCGTCAGCACCATCCAGTCCCAGCTGACCTTCGCCATCCGGCCGTCGACGGCGAGCAGCCCGCGATCCATTTGCGCAACGCCAATGCCGGCACCGAAAAAGAAATAGGTCGCGTAGAGCATCACGCGCCCGTGCTGGACCGAGAACGGCCCGAACTCGAACCAACTGCTTGCTCCGAAGTGAACCCGCCCGGGAATGTAGAAGGCCGCGGTCACGGCAAGCATGACTGCGAAGAACGCGGCGGGCCGACGGCGACCGTATAGCGAGAGGCGATTGATCGGATCGAGCAGATTGGGCGACAGCCGGTACAGCAGGCAGGCAACCAGGTCGAAGCCGAATAAGACCCAGAGAAACCAGACCGGACCGCTCGGCCACGGGCCCTTCGTGATCATATTCCAATAATATTCCGAAAAGCCGATCTCGGGATGCTGCCGAAGTGAGATGGCGTAATAGGCGAGCGGAATAACCGTGAAGGCGCAGATCACGAATGGCAGCGCGAGTCGAAGCAGGCGATCCTGCAAATAGTTCAACGGTCCCTTCCGGGCGATACCGGACCAGGCGAACAGTCCCGACAGGAAGAAGAACATCGCCATGAAGAAACTGTCGGTGGCGAGCACGATCATGTCGAAGCCGAAGAAGTACTTCGGATCGGTATGACCGAAATAGGTATAGGGGATCACCGCGTGATGCAGCAGCACCACCAGAGTGAGGAAGGTGCGGGCGCGATCGATCGCCAAATTGCGCGCCTTGCTCTTCGGCGCGGCATGCACCTCTGCGCCGATCGTCGCTGAATGTGACATCGTCATCGTGGCCGCCCCGATCGCGTTCCTGCTCCCGGCTGGACTGTGCCGCCGGGAACTCGATTCAGCAAGGGCAGTTTAGGCGGTAGGTCAGCCGTGGCGACATTAGGAACCAGTTCCGGGCAGCGAAGTTAGCCTTCGCGAATGGGCTTGACGGGGCCGCGACGAGCGGCAGCTATTTCGGAGCTGGCAATGACGATCCTGAAATGGGCGCTGATTTTCCTACTCGTCTCGATCGTGGCCGGCGTGCTCGGCTTCACCGGCATCTCGGCCGCCTCCGCCGACATCGCCCGCTTCCTGTTCTATATCTTCGTCGTGATCTTCCTGGTGCTGCTGATATTAGGGCTCACGGTCTTCAGGGCCTAGCAGGGTTGCGTGGGCGCAGCCGGTCTGCGTCAGCACGCTCAGTCGTCGTGCCCGGGCTTGACCAGGCTTGACCTGGGCATCCACGTCTTATCGATTGCGGCCAAGAACGTGGATGGCCGGTACAAGGCCCGGCCATGACGGCGGCGTGCGAGGCAATTACCCCACTTCCTCGATCTTCACCTTGTCCGGATAGAAGGCGAGATGGCCGGAAATCTCGGTCATCGCGGGGTAGGGCGTCTCGTAGGTCCAGATCGCGTTGTCCAGCGTCTTGCCGTCGGCCTTGACGCTGTAATAGTTCGCGTCCCCTTTGTAGGGGCAGTGGGTGACGCGGTCGGTGCGCTCCAGGAGCGCCATGTTGGCGTCCTCTCGCGGCACATATTGCACTGCCGGATATTTCGCCTCCTTCAGGGTCAGCGCCCTGCTGGTCTCGGCGATCACGATATCGCCCGCCGTGACGCGGACGCGCCGGGGGTTTTGGCTGATGGTGATAGGGTGGTCGGGCCCTAGAAGCTTCATGATTTCACGCCTTTTCGATCAATCTGCCGCGCGGCACTTTGTCGTGCCTTTATCCTGATGGCACGAGGGATATAGTGCCGGAACGCGTGACGCAGAAGCCCGATCACGCTAAGTTTGCCCTTGCCGGCGAGGGGACCCCGGCAGCGATTCGACGGTGAGGCTGATCCAAGCCGAGATTAAGGAGATAGACCCGAATGCCCATGGACGCCCACGATATCGAGGCGATGATCAAGGCAGCAATCCCCGATGCCGAGGTGACCATCCGTGACCTCGCTGGCGATGGCGATCACTATGCCGCGACCGTGATCTCCGAATCCTTCCGCGGCAAGTCCCGCGTCCAGCAGCACCAGATCGTCTATCAGTCCCTGCGCGGCCAGATGGGCGGCGTGCTGCATGCGCTCGCGCTGCAGACCGGGGTGCCAAGTACTTGACCGAATTGCACCTGACCTGATTTCGCGACCGAGGGCACGATGATGGCTGCGGACAATCCGCGCGGCGCGATGTTTCGCGTCATCGTGCCGAACCAGCACAGCCGCGTCACCAATGCCGAGCTGTTCTTCGACCTCGTCTTCGTGTTTGCGATCACGCAGGTCTCGCACACGCTGCTGCACCATTTCACGCCGCTCGGCGCGGTCGAGGTCACACTGCTGTTTCTGGCGGTATGGTGGGTGTGGGTCTACACCGCCTGGGTCACCAACTGGCTCAATCCCGAGCTGACGCCGGTCCGCATCCTGCTCTTCCTGATGATGCTGGGTGGGCTCGTGCTGTCGACGACGATCCCGACCGCGTTCGAGGGCCGGGGCCTGTGGTTCGCGCTCGCCTACGCGACCATGCAGGTTGGACGCACCGCGTTCTGGATGTTCGCGACCCCGCGCCACCGCACCGCGGTGCGGCACAACGCGATCCGCATCCTGGTCTGGCTCTGCGGCTCCGCGGTGTTCTGGATCCTCGGTGGCCTCGCGCACGGGCAGCAGCGGCTGTGGTTCTGGATCGCGGCGCTGACGATCGAATACGTCTCGCCGGCGGTCCGCTTCTGGGTCCCGAAGCTGGGATTCTCGTCGGTGGAGGCCTGGGCCGTCGAGGGCGGCCACATGGCCGAACGCTGCGCCGGCTTCATCATCATCGCGCTCGGCGAGGCCATCGTCGTCAACGGCGCCACCTTCGCCGAGCTGGAGTGGACCGCCGACAACATCCTTGCCTTCGTCTCGGCGCTGGTCGGCAGCATCGCGATGTGGTGGGTCTATTTCCACAAGGGGGCCGAGGCCGGCTCCGAACGCATCTCGAAATCCGCCGAATCCGGTCGCCTGGCCCGGCTCGCCTACACCTACCTGCATACGCCGATCGTCGCCGGAATCATCCTGACCGCGGTCTCGGACGAGCTGGTGCTTAAGCACCCGACCGGCCATTCCGACGTCCGCACCATCGTGAGCACGCTCGGCGGTCCGCTGGTGTTCCTGGTCGGCACCATCCTGTTCAAGTATTCGATCCGCGGCTTCCTCCAGCTCTCGCACGGCATTGCCATCATCCTGCTGCTGGCGCTGTGGTGGTTCGCCGCCGATCTGTCGCCGCTCTGGCTGTCGGTTGCGACCAGCCTGATCTTGATCGTGGTCGCGGTGTGGGAGTCGGTGTCGCTGGGGTCGAAGGCGGAGGAGGTTGAGGACTCGGAACCCGCCTGAGCAAGCGCCTCATCCTTCGAGACGACCGCTGAGCCTGTCATCGGGCCGCGCTTAGCGCGGACCCGGTGGCGGTCTCCTCAGGATGAGGCTAATTCGCGTCAGCGCCCGTTGAAGCTGCCGCCGCACACTCCGTCCTCATCCTGAGGAGCCCGCCTAAGCGGGCGTCTCGAAGGATGCGCCGCAGTGTCCGAGCGTCTACTCCGCCACCTCCAGCGCATGCACCGAAAACATCTTGGCTGCATCCGTCCAGCTCTCGCGCACCCGCCAGCCGGCGCCCTGCGCCAGCGCGGCGAAGCGCTCGATGCTGTATTTATAACTGTTCTCCGTGTGGATGCTCTCGCCCGGGCGGAACGAGAAACTGGTGCCGAGCAGGCGCACGGTCTGGCTCTTCTTGCTGATCAGATGCATCTCGATGCGGTGCCGCTCGCGATTGTAGAGCGCGCGGTGGGTGAATGCGGAGAGGTCGAAATTGCCACCGAGCTCGCGGTTGATGCGCACGAGAACATTGAGGTTGAAGCGCGCGGTGACGCCGGCAGCGTCATTATAGGCGTCGAAGAGCACGCGCTCGTCCTTCTCGAGGTCGGCACCGATGATCATCTGCGCGCCCTTGCCGAGGATCTGGCGGGCGCTCTTCAGGAAGCCCTGCGCATCATGAGGCTCGAAATTGCCGATGGTCGAGCCGGGGAAGAAGCCGACCTTGGGCATCGTCGCGACCGCCTTCGGCAGCTCGAATGGCGTGGTGAAGTCGGCTGCGACCGGATAGATGCCGAGCGCCGGAAAATCCCGCTTCAGGCCGTTGGCCTGCGCCTTGAGGAAGTCGCCCGAGATGTCGACGGGCACATAGGCAGCGAACTTGCAATGATTGAGCAGCAGGCGGACCTTCGTGGTCGCGCCGGCGCCGAACTCGACCAGCGCGGCATGCTCCGGAATGATTTTTGCGATCTCGCTGCCGCGCTCCTTCAGGATCGATAGCTCCGTGCGGGTCGGGTAATATTCCGGCAGCTTGGTGATCGCCTCGAACAGCTCCGAGCCGGTCGCATCGTAGAAATACTTCGGCGACAGTTTTTTCGGCTGCTGCGAGAGGTCCTCGATGGCCTCGCGGGCGAAAGCGGTGGTCTGCTCGTCGGGCAAATGGGCTTCGGCCAAAGCGCTGGCGTGCACATTCATGATACTCTCCTGAACGCGCTGTCCGGCGCGCATTGTCGTCGGATAAGAACTAGACGTAATCGGCGAGCCGCAGCCCCGTGAACTGCCAGCGGTGGTGCGGATAGAAGAAGTTGCGATAGGTGATACGGCTGTGGCCCTCGGGAGTTGCAAGCGAGGAGCCGCGCAGCACCAGCTGGTTGACCATGAACTTGCCGTTGTATTCCCCGAGCGCGCCTTCGATGGCGCGGTAGCCCGGGTAGGGCGAGTACGAAGATCGCGTCCATTGCCAGACGATGCCGAACGCATCGTTGAGCTGGCCCGTGCGCGCCGCGACCTCCCATTCCATCTCGGTCGGCAGGTGCTTGCCGGCCCAGCGCGCGTAGGCATCGGCTTCGTAATAGCTGACGTGGCAGACCGGCGCGTCGGGATCGACCGGCTTGAGGCCGGCGAGGGTCATCACCTGCCATCCGCCATCCACCTCGCGCCAATGGCCAGGCGCCTGCCAGTCTTCCTTGCTGGCCGCCGCAAAGCCATCCATCAGCCACAGCGTTGCGGTCCGGTAGCCGCCCTCGCGCATGAAGGTGAGCCATTCGGCATTGGTGACGAGATTGCGGGCGATCCTCACCGGACCGATGAGCGCGCGGTGCGCCGGCTTCTCATTGTCGAAATGGAAGCTGTCGTCGACATGGCCGACGGTGTGGATGCCCTCGTTGAGCGTCAGCCAGTCGTCGCCGGTGCGTGTCGCAGGCGGAAAGCGCCAGTCCGGATCATAGGCCGGGTAGACCGGGTTCTGCGCGAAGGCGTGGAGGATATCGGTGAACATCAATTCCTGATGCTGCTGCTCGTGGTTGAGCCCGACCTCGACCAGTGGCGCGACGGAGCGAAGCTTGTCCTCATCGGCCTCGCGGAAGAATTTGACGACCGCCGCATCGACATGGCGGCGGTAGGCGCCGACCTCGTCCGCGCTGGGACGGGTGATGTCGCCGCGATGATTGCGGGCATGACGTGGGCCGGCGCTGACGTAATAGGAATTGAACAGGAACGCGAAGTCAGGGTGGAAGGGCCTGTAGCCAGGGACATGCTCGCCGAGCAGAAATTGCTCCCAGAACCAGGTGGTGTGGGCCCGATGCCATTTCGCCGGGCTCGCATCCGGCATGGATTGGATCTGCTGGTCCTCGGGCGATAGCGGCCCGGCCCGGCGCTCGGTTTCCTTGCGGACGGCCGCGAACGCGTCCTGGAGCCGCTGGGCGAGGTTGCCGGGGGCGGAGGACGGTGACGAAAGCGGGGTAGTGGCCGTAGCGGAGGCTGTTTTCGTCACGTTTTTCTCCAGACAGAACAAGAGAACGTTGTTGGCGTTGGCCGGTTCCAAAACCGAGGTTCGTCCTAGATGGGGCCTCCGTTACGGGATAAAAGTCCTCCTCGCCGTTAATATTAGTGTCATCAGCCCATCGGCCGGGAGCCGGTTCGGCCGGCCGTCGCCGCCATTTTACTTTGGATGCACAACGGTTTGGGCTACATATATAGCCAAGGATCGGGTTAGATCGGCTGAGCCGGCCCGAGGGAATCGTTGAGGGCTCCGCCCCAGAAGGACACGGATATGAGCATCGAGGAATTCATCGCCAACGAAGTGAAGTCGAACGACGTGGTTCTGTTCATGAAAGGCACGCCGCAATTTCCGCAGTGCGGTTTCTCCGGCCAGGTCGTCCAGATCCTCGACCACATCGGCGTCGGCTATAAGGGCCTCAACGTTCTCGAATCCGCCGAGCTGCGCAACGGCATCAAGGAATATTCGAACTGGCCGACCATCCCGCAGCTCTATGTGAAGGGCGAGTTCATCGGCGGCTGCGACATCGTCCGCGAGATGTTCCAGGCCGGCGAATTGCAGCAGCTCTTCACCGAGAAGGGCGTCGCCGTCGCGGCCTGAGGTGTGACCGCGCTGACGCGCCGGATTGGCGGCGCGGAGCTTGAGGTCATCGTCGCTGACATCACCACGCTTGGCGTTGACGCGATCGTCAACGCCGCAAATTCTTCGCTCCTTGGCGGCGGCGGCGTCGATGGTGCGATCCATCGGGCCGCCGGGCCTGAGCTTCTTGCCGAGTGCAGGACGCTCGGCGGATGCCCGACCGGCGATGCCAAGATCACCAAAGGCTACCGGCTCAAGGCTGCGCATGTGATCCACACCGTCGGGCCGGTCTGGAACGGCGGCACAATCGGCGAGGACGACCTGCTCGCCTCCTGCTATCGCCGTTCGATCGAGCTGTGCGGCGAGCACGAGCTGACTTCGGTGGCATTCCCCGCGATCTCGACCGGTGTTTATCGCTTCCCGGCCGACCGGGCCGCGAAGATCGCGGTCCATGCCACCATAGAAGCACTTCCGGCTGCGCCGGCGGTCACCCGCGTCATATTCTGTTGTTTCTCCGAGGCAAGCGCCGCCCTCCACGCCGACGTTCTGGCGCGCTACGGCAGCCCTTGTGCCTGATGGCGCGGCCGGTACACTCCGGCTGGTCGGGTTCCGGGGAGGGGATATGATTTCAAATTCTGGACTGCGTGCGCTGGTTTGCAGCGCGCTGGTGTCGCTGAGTGCGATGTCGTTCGCGCGCGCCGAGGGCACCTACGAGATTCCGGCCGGCGCGCATTTCAACCAGGAGAAGCTCGGCAGGATCAGCGAGTTCTTCAAGAACGAGGTTGCGGCCGGCAAGATCGCCGGTGCAACCGTGCTGATCAAACAGCACGGCAAGCCGGTCTATCGCGAGGCCTTCGGCGTGCAGGACGTCGTCAGCAAGGCGCCGATCACCGACAAGACGATCTTCCGCCTGTTCTCGATGACCAAGGCGATCACCTCAGTGGTCGCGATGCAGCTGGTCGAGGACGGCAAGATCAACCTTGACGACCCCGTCTCGAAATACATTCCGTCCTTTGCCAATGTGAAGGTCGGCGTCGAGAAAAAGGCCGAGGACGGCACCAGGTCGCTCGAGCTGGTGCCGCCGCACCGCCCGATGACGGTGAAGGATCTGATGACGCATACTTCCGGCGTCACCTACGGCTTCTACGGCGACAGCCTGGTGCGCAAGGCCTATCGCGACGCCAAGATCTATGACGGCGATTTCGACCTTGCCGAGTTCGCCGAGCGCATCGCCAAGCTGCCGCTGCACAATCAGCCGGGCGCGCTCTGGCAATACGGCCACTCTACCGACGTTCTGGCGCGCGTGATGGAAGTCGCGGCCGGCAAGCCGCTGATCGACATCATGCGGGAGAAGCTGCTCGATCCGCTCGGCATGGTCGATACAGGCTTTTTCGTCACCGCTCCCGAGAAGCAGAAGCTGCTGGCGCAGCCGGTGCCGAACGACAGTGATTTCCGCGTCGGCCGCATCAACGATCCGACCGCCGTCAAAAAGATCCAGTTCGCCAGCGGCGGCATGGTCACGACCATGGCCGACTATGAGCGCTTCGCGCAGATGCTGCTCAACGGCGGCAGTCTCGATGGCAAGACCATCCTCAAGCCGGAGACGTTCAAGCTGATGGTGACCGACCAGATCGGCCCGAAATCGGGCGTTGATCGCGACTATTTCTATTTCCCCGGCGACGGCTTTGGCTTCGGCCTCGGCCTTGCCGTCCGCACCGATCCCGGCAACGCAAAGCCGCCGCCGCCCGGCGATCTCGGGGAATTGAAGTGGGACGGCGCCTCCGGCTGCTACTTCGTGATCGACCCCAAGCAGGACATGTTCTTCGTCCTGCTCGAGCAGACCCCCACCGAGCGCCAGCGCGTGCAGCGGACATTGAAGCAGTTGGTCTATGAAGCCATGGAGAATTGACACGTTCGGGCGCCGCACGCTGATTGCGGCGCTCGTCCTTTTGTCTTGTGCAGTCGGTGCGCAGGCGGGCTCGGTGGGGCGCGTCGCGCACAATCTCTCGCCCGAAGGTTTGGCAAAGGTCTCCGACTACATCCGGAGCGAGATCGCCGCGGGGACGTTTCCGGGCGCGATCCTGCTGCTCCAGCAGCACGGCAAGCCGGTCTATTACGAGAATTTCGGCGTCCGCGACGTTGCGACCGAGCTGTCGATGAGCGCGGACACGATCTTCCGCCTCTACTCGATGTCGAAGCCGATCACATCAGTCGTGGCGATGATGCTGGTCGAGGAGGGCAAGCTCTCGCTCGACGATCCCGTCGCCAAATATATTCCGGCCTTTGGCAAGATGAAGGTCGGCGTCGAGACGAAGGCCGAGGACGGCAAGGTTTCGCTGGTGATGGAGCCGGTGAATCGTCCGGTCACGATCAAAGATCTGATGCGCCACACCTCCGGGCTGCCTTACGGCTATGTCGGCGGCGGCATGGTGCGCGAGCTCTATGCCGAGGCCAATCTCTTCAACAGCAATCTCAGCAATGCCGAGTTTGCCGCGAAGATCGCCACGCTGCCGCTGGTCGAGCAGCCCGGCACGATGTGGGATTACGGCTATTCCACCGACGTGCTCGGCCGCGTCATTGAGGTGGTGTCAGGGAAGACGCTGCTCCAGTTCGAGAAGGAGCGGCTGCTCGATCCGCTCGGCATGAGCGAAACCGCGTTCTTCGTCGCCGATCCCAAAAAGTTCGCGCGCATTGCCGAGCCGATGCCGGCGGATCGCAACATCAATCCGACGACGCAGGTTCGCGATATCCGGCTGCCGCTGAAATGGGAGTCGGGCGGCGGCGGCATGGTCGGCACGATCGGTGACTACGCCCGTTTCGCGCAGATGCTGCTGAACGGCGGCACGTATGAAGGCCGGCGCTATCTCAAGCCCGAGACCATTGCGCTGATGGCGTCAGACCACATCGGCCCCGAGACCAGGATCGGGCGCGACCAGAACTATTATCCGGGCGGGACGAGCGGCTTCGGCCTCGGCTTCGCGGTGCGCACCTCGGTGCCATCAGGCACCTCATGGCCGCTCGGCGAATATCGCTGGGACGGGGTCGGCGGCACGTTTTTCTTCATCGATCCCGAGGACGATCTGTTCGGGATCTTCATGGTGCAGACGCCGTCGCAGCGCGGCCGGATCCAGCTCGCACTGAAGACGCTGATCTATCAGGCGATGGGGCGGTAGATTCTTGCTTCGACGCGTTTTCTTGACGCGAACCGGTAGCTTGAAAACGCTTTGGCTACGCCGCGCGCACGATCTCGCGGACGTGCCCGACGGTCTCCTCGACCTGGCTCGCATTGACGTCGAGATGGGTGCAGGCGCGGATACGGCCGTCCATCATCGCGAGCGCGACGCCGCGCTGGCGCAGCGCCGCCACCATCTTGTCGCCGGGAATGCCCGCGCCGTCAGGCTTGAAGAACACGAGATTGGTCTCGGGCTCCTGCACCTCGATGCCTGCGATCTGCGACAGACCGCGGGCGAGCGTGCGCGCATTGGCGTGATCGTCGGCAAGGCGCTCAACGTGATGATCGAGCGCATAGATGCAGGCCGCCGCGCAGATTCCGGCCTGCCGCATGGAGCCGCCGAGGCGCTGCTTCCACTGCCAGACCGCATCGATGAAGGCGCGCGTGCCCGCGAGCACACCGCCGATCGGCGCGCCTAAGCCCTTTGAGAAGTCGATCCAGGCCGAATCCCAGCCCGCGGTCATGTCGCGCGGGGAGATGCCGCTCGCGACCGTGGCGTTGAGCAGGCGCGCGCCGTCCATGTGGGTGATGAGGCCGTGCTGCTTCGCGATCGCGACGATCTCGTCGAGTGCGGCCTTCTTCCAGATCGTGCCGCCGCCGATATTGGCGGTCTGCTCGACGCTGACCACGGTCTGCGGCGGCTGGTAGCGTGTGCGCGGGTGCAACGCCTTGCGAAAGGTCTCCGGCGTGAACTGGCCGTCGGGGCCCTTGAGCTGCGTCACCTGAAAACCGCCGATCGCGGCATGCGCGCCGCCTTCGCGGGCGATGATGTGCGCGGTCTCATGCGCCAAGATCTCGTCGCCAGGACGGCAATGCACCAGCGTCGCGGTGACGTTGCACATCGTGCCGGAGGGCATGTAGACGGCCGCTTCCTTGCCGAGAAGATCCGCAACGCGCTCGCACAGCGCGTTCACGGTCGGATCGTCGCCGACCTGCTCGTCACCGACCTCTGCCCGCGCCATCGCCTCGCGCATCGCAGCCGTCGGCCTGGTCTGCGTATCCGAGAGCAGATTGATGCGCACCGGCGGCGCCTTGGGATCGATGGGGGGAGGGGTATAGAGCATGCGACGCCTCCTGAAGGCATGAAGGCCACTCAAGTGTGGCTCTTAAGCAAAAAGGCCCCGGCGAACCGGGGCCTTTCGATATTCAGATCTTAGCGCGAATAGAATTCGACGACCAGATGCGGCTCCATCTGTACCGGGAACGGCACGTCGGAGAGGCCGGGGATGCGCACGTACTTGGCGGTCATCTTGCCGTGGTCGACTTCGAGATAGTCGGGGACCTCGCGCTCGGGCAGCTGGCTGGCTTCGAGCACGTGGGCGAGCTGCTTGGAGGCTTCCTTGACCTCGATCACGTCGCCGACCTTGAGCTGATAGCTCGAGATGTTGACCTTGCGGCCGTTCACCTTGATGTGGCCGTGGTTGATGAACTGGCGGGCGGCGAAGATCGTGGAGACGAATTTGGCACGGTACACGACCGCGTCGAGACGACGCTCCAGGAGGCCGATCAGGTTCTCGCCGGTGTCACCCTTGAGGCGGCTCGCCTCGACATAGATGCCGTGGAACTGACGCTCGCTGATGTTGGCGTAATAGCCCTTCAGCTTCTGCTTGGCGCGCAGCTGCACGCCGAAGTCGGAGAGCTTGCCCTTGCGGCGCTGGCCGTGCTGGCCGGGGCCGTACTCGCGGCGGTTCACGGGGCTCTTCGGGCGGCCCCAGATGTTCTGGCCCATACGGCGATCGATCTTGTACTTCGCCTCACTGCGCTTAGTCATCGCGTCCTCTTCGGTTGCATGGTTTGAGGAAACGCGCCCTCCTGTGTGACGGGATGATCCCGGCACCGACAGGTCTGATCCCCAAAGCTGGAGGGAACGGACCACGGGTCGCGAAACGCTTCGCGGGCCGAAATCGGCCCGCGAGCAGGCGGCTTTTAGGGGAAGGTGGGGTTTGTTGTCAATTGTTTAGCCCTGTCGTTCCGGGGTGCTAGCCCGTCATTCCGGGGCGCCCGCAGGGCGAACCCGTAATCTCGAGGTTCCGGGTTCGGCTCTGCGAGCCGCCCCGGAACGACGGTACTTAGGTCCCGACCGCCCGAATCGGCTTTGGCCCCGCCGCCCGTAATTCGGTTGCGATTTCAGTGTTTAGGACCTGTTCCAGCCGGGTCAGGACCCGGGCGATGGGCGCCGCGTCGGTCACCCGGTGGTCCCAGCGGATCACGACATGGATGGTCTGTTCGCCCTCGACCACCCCGTAGCTGAGAATGAAAGGACCGGGCGTGACCGGGTGCAACTCGCCGCCACCATAGGCGGCCACTGAGCTCACGGCGAAGCTACCGAACCAATTGCCGCGCTGCCGGCCGAAATTGAGTCCCACCGCCCAGCACAGCCGCCGCAACGGCAGTGGCAGGCGGGTGGCGCGCATGACCTTGCGGAACATGGGAACGTCGTCGACCGGGGCCGACTTGGCGCGCCGGATCTCGGCATCGACCGCCGCCAGCGTCATGGCCTCAGGGGCCGCGATCCGCTGCGGCATCACGCATTCCTCGCCGTCCTCGACTCGGGCGATCGCCACGGACGCGACACTCTGGGGGAGCTCATAGAGCGTCGGCCAAGGCCATTTGGCGTAGACAGTGCGCAGGACCGGCTCGTCTCTGGCGACGAGGGCGAAGGCCTTTACGAATATCGCCGCCCAGCCGGCGGGCGCCATCGCCCCCGCGCGGGCCTCCAGAAGGGGACGGATATTGAGCGAACGGGAGAGCGAGACGAACGGCACGTCCATCGAGGCGTGCATGAGGTCGCAAATCAGGCGGCGCGGCAGCGAAATGGTCTTGGGCGTCCCGCGCATCGGCTCTTTTGGTTCCCGTGGATGAAAATTTGGGCAGCGAGCGGGATCACGCTCGCCGCTCCACCACGCTCTAGCACGAACCAACCCGCTTGGGGCGCGGTCGGTTCGCCGCATCAGGGCGCCGGCGAGGCCAGCGGCTTGGTCTTGTCGACGACGTAAACTCCAAGCACTTTCATGGCCTTATCGCCATGAGCTTTGGCGTCGTGCACGACCCCTGCCGGGATCTGATAGGAGTCGCCGGCCTTCAGGGTTTTCTCGGGCTGACCGTCGATGAGGAGATTGAGCTCGCCTTCCAGCACATAGCCGGTTTCGACCCCGGGATGAGTGTGGCGTCCGGCCGAGCCGCCAGCGGGGACTTCCGCGATCGCGGTGACGGTGGCGTAGCCGTCTGGGAATTCGACTTTCTGGAGCGGGGTGCGCTTGATGCCGGGCTGCTGGGCGAAGGCCGCAAAGGCAAGGCCTGCGAAGGACAAAGCGAGCAAAGTCTTTTTGAGCATGGTTGTTTTTCCTCCTGGGAGTCGCCGACCCTAGCAGCGCGGGAGTTCCCGGCAAGGTGGTAATCGGCTGCTCAGCGCCTGATGCCGTTGAAGGCTGTCATGATGCCGCGCTGGAACAGCGACCAGTCGAAGCCGAGCGCGATCGCGCGGTAGCCGCGGTCGATCAGCTCGTTGGCCTGGTCGGCGGTGCGGGCGACGCCGCCGATCGGCACGCCGCTTCTGAGAATGCCGGCCTCGGCCCGGGCGACCAGCTCCAGCAATTCCGGATCATCCATCCGGCCGCGCTTGTTGATGGAGGTCGCGAGATCGCCGGGGCCAATCACGGCGACGTCGATGCCGGGCGTCGCCATGATCTCGTCGATGCGGTTGACTGCATCGATATGCTCGATAGTGACCATGCAGATCATCTCGTCGTCGGCAGAGGCCATGTATTCGGGCATCGACTGGCCCCAGCGGAACGGGGCGTGGAACGGACCCCACAGCCGATCGCCGCGCGGTGGATAGCGCACGCTGCGCACGGCCTTCTCGGCCTCGTCGCGATTGGTGATCATCGGGAAGTTGATGCCGAAAGCGCCGACGTCCATCGGCGCTTTCGCAAGCCACGGCTCGTTCGCTGCGATCCGCACCAGGGGCATGCACGGCGTGCCGGTGGTCGCCGCGATCATCGCATGCGCTTCGGTGAGGCCGATCGGACCGTGCTCGAGATCGACGATGATCCAGTCGAGCGAGCGCGCCATGATCTGCACCAATTGCACGCTCGGGATGGTCGCGATCGCGCCAAAGGCGGGACGGCCCTCGCTCCACAATTGGCGGAGGCGATTGAGCGGCTTTGCGGGGACCGGCATGGGATGACCTGCGCAGGGATGACGACGGCAAAGCCTAGCAGCGCGCCGTGTTTCCGAAAAGTCAGACCACCGCGCGGCCGCCGAAGAACGGCGTCAAGGTGGCGGAAAGGCCATGCACACGGTTCGAGGTGAAGAACATCTCGGCACCCGACTGCGCGATGCCGCTGACGCTCGCGCCGAGCAGATCCGAGACGCGGCGGGCGATCGCCGGCGCGGGATCGATCCACTCCACCGGCCACGGCGCGAGCTTCTTCAGCCGGTCGAGCAGCAGGGGGTAATGCGTGCAGGCGAGCACCACCGTGTCGGTGCGCGAGGTCGCATCCGCGGCATCGCCGACGAAGCAGGGCACGAGTTCGGCGAGGATATCGGCGTCGCTGATCGGATGGCCGCCGAGCTCGCGTTCGGCAAGCGAGGCGAGCTCGGGCGAGCCGACCAGCGTCACCTCGCATCCTTGCGCGAAATCGCGGATTAGGGCCTTGGTGTATTCGCGCTTCACCGTGCCCTTGGTGCCGAGCACCGAGACGCGGCGGGTCTTGGACTGCGCGCAGGCCGGCTTGATTGCCGGCACCGTGCCGACGAAGGGCAGGGAATAGGCGGCGCGCAAGTGCGACAGGACCAGGGTGGACGCCGTGTTGCAGGCGATGACGACGAGGTCAGGATCATGGGTGCCGATCAGCTCTCCCATCAGCGGCACGACACGGGCGATGATCTCGTCCTCGCTGTGGTGGCCGTAGGGGAAGAAGGCATCGTCGGCGACGTAGACGTAATGCGCGTCCGGGCGCGCGGCCACGACCTCGCGGAGCACCGTGAGCCCGCCAAGGCCGGAATCGAACACCAGGATGGTTGGAGGATTGGTCACAGCTTTACCCTAGCCCCTCATGGTTACCATTCGGTTTTTAGGGCGATTTTGCGGCGTCGGGCTGGTCGGAAGTTGGAATGCTCAATTTTCGCTTTATCCGATATTCCTCATCGGGTTGGCCGAGGCGTCCGCTTGCAGGTTGACAGCCCCCTCCAAGCCGCGGAACAAAACGGCGTCTCGCCGGAAGGCGATCTCGCAGGGAAAGCAACATGCTTACAGTCCACCATCTCGGTAAATCGCAATCCGAACGCATTGTCTGGCTCTGCGAGGAGCTCGAAATTTCTTATGAGATGAAGCGCTACACGCGCGATGCCACGACTATGCTGGCCCCGGCCGAGTACAAGGCGCTGCATCCGGCCGGCACGGCGCCGGTCATCACCGACGGCGAGCTGGTGCTTGCGGAATCGGGCGCCGTCGTCGACTACATCGTTGCGAAATACGGCAACGGCCGGCTTGTGCTCGGTCCCAATGATCCCGCCTTCGCGCAATTTCTGTATTGGCTTCATTTCGCCAACGGCACCTTGCAGCCCGGCATGGGGCGGATGATGATCCTAAGCCGGCTCGATCTCGCCAGGGACAACCCCACCCTGCTCGCCATGAAGGGACGCCTCGACCGCGCCTACGATCTTCTCGACGCACGGCTTCGCGAGTCCGAATATCTCGCGGGCAGCGCCTTCACCACGGCCGACATTATGACCGTGTTCTCGCTTACCACGATGCGCTACTTCCAGCCTTACGATCTGGCGCGCTGTCCGAACGTGGTCAAATATCTCGACCGCATCGGTGCACGTCCGGCCTACCGGCGCGCAATGGAGAAGGGCGATCCGGGCATGGCGCTGCTCCTTAGCTGAGCAGCGATCACGCGATCCTGTTGGTGGTGGCCGCCCGCGCGCTGGCCAGCTGCTGCTGCAAGCGGTCGATGTTCTGCAACAGGCGCTGGCTGGTCAGCACCAGGAAATAGTAGCCGAACTGCGGGTCCTGGAAATAGATCTCGAGCAGGCGGTCATAGGTGATCGTCAGCACCTGTCCGTCCTCGATGCATTCGATCGTTCCGGTGCGCCGGTTGTCCGGCGTGAGGAAGCCGAGCTCACCCATCAGCGCACCCGGCAAAATCTCGACATTGATCTCCTTGACCAGGAATTTGCCGGTCACGGTGAGGAGCATCTCCTTGGCGGGATCGCCCAGCTTGAACAGCGTGTCGCCGCGGCGATATTTGCGCTCGGTCATGAATGGCTTCAGCCATTCGATCGACATGTCGCCTTCGGCCGCATGCCGGGCCTTCTTGACCAGCTTGAGCATCTGCCGCAGGCGCAGGGCGTTGATCGGAAGCAAGAGCAGATAGAGCAGGAAGGTCGACACGTTGGCGGAGAGCGCGCCGAAAACGGCAAAGAACGCGCAGCCGATCATGTTGGCCACACGCAAGGGCACCATCGTCCGCATCAAGAGCGTGGCGACGAAGAAGCCGGCGCCGACCGCGGCGAACAGATTGGCGAGCGTGATGTTGTGGACGAAGATCTCCAGCAGGCGGTTGAAGATCGCGTCGTAGGTGACGTTGTTGGGGTCGAGGCCCATCTGGACCAGGATCTTCGCGATCCTGAGATTGTCCGTCGCCGCGTCGAGGATGCGGTCGAGGATCGACGAAACGTCTGCGCTGCCGGACGGCATGGTACTAACCCCGCGTAAGGCCTTCAGTCCCGGTCGGTATTCGCGGCAGCTATAGCCGAAATCGAATGACGACCGGTTGAAATGAAGCCTTCGGTCGCCCTGCCGCAAGAGGCAAATTTTAGCCTGATCGAGCGTTTCGGCAATTGCCCGTTGGTTGGGCGTATGGCTTTGACGCGCTCGTGATTCGGATCCCGGTGGGGCCGGCGTGCACGCCGAGGCGGGCGCCAGGCGATGTTGGCGTTAAGGCTTGGCGGCGGGCTGCACGACCTGCTGCTCGACCAGGGCAAGGTGACCCGGCAGCGCGCCGGCGCGCAGCAGCATGGCGACGCTGCTCGCTTCCTCCAGCGTGAAATTGCCGGAGATCTGGCCCGAGCCGCCGGTGATGGGCTCGCGGATCACGGGGGCGGAGATCACCTTGCCGTCAAGCACGATAGCGAACGGCTTTCCGACGTTCTCTTCGGTGACGTGTGCGAAGCGGCGCGTGCCGCGGCCGTTGAAGCGGAACGAGGCGATCGGGTCCTTCGTGCCGCTCGCAAATCCCGGGCCGGCATAGCTGATGTCGTCGCCGTCGATCGCGCTATCCTTGGCAACCAGATAGGGACGCTTGTCCTTGAAACCGAGCAGGACTTCCGCGCCCGCAGGCGGCGTGCCCGATTGTGCCTGCTCTGCCGACATCGAGAGGTCGACCATGCGGAAGCTGACCTTGACCTTCGTCGCGAAGATCGCGGTCACGCGCTCCGGTTCCATCAGTCCCGGGATGAAGATGCGGATGCGGTCAGTCCCGTCGGGCTGGACGTTCGCGAGGTTGATGTCGGCGTCCTTGAGGCGCTGCTCGATCATTGCGATGGAATCCTCGACGAACTCGCGCAGCCGTGCGGCGGAGGCGGCATCGGTCGGCGCGAGCCTGACCAGCCCGTCGCCGCCGTCTGTCACGGCGAGCGCATGCGACGGTAATCCTTCCGCGGCTGCGGCGAGCTTGCGCCTCAGCTCTTCGCGGCCCTTGGCATCGGCAATCTTCACCTCGACGGCGCCATCGCGGATCGCGAGGCCGGAGAACGCGATCTTGCCCTCGCGCAGGATCTTGTAGAGGTCATCGCGCAAGTCCGCGACCACGCTCTCGCGCAGGCCGTCGGTGTCGACCTTGTAGACGATGCGCGAGCCGCCCAGCTTCTGCATCTTGTCGCCGACGAAGGCGGCGATCCTGGCGCGCATCTTGTCGAACTGGCTGTCCTCGGCGAGCGCGGCGCGGGGCAGGGCGATCGCCGATGCCGTGATCATCGACGTCGCGGCGAGCGCGGCGAGCAGCCGTGTGATGCGGCCCCGCGGGGGCGTGGTCATGATCACCTCAAGTCTTGCGGCAGGACGCTGACAGGCGAAGCCCAATGCTTGTTCTTGGTCCCCCGATCCGCTGCGGAGGTTCAAACGCCTCGAACCCGAGTGCCACGACCGTAGCCGTTAAGCCATGGACGAACGCCAAATCATCCATCATTCTGTCCACGCTCGACCGGCCATCGGTCGAGGCTCCGCCTGAACCAAATGTCAAAAGACAGCGGGCGGGGACATGCATCTGAGGGAGGACGGAATTCCATGGCGGGCATCCACGCGCTCGATCGGTTCATCGGCGACGACTACCCCGACTTTTCAACGGACGCGGAGGTTCGGGCTTTCGAGCAGGTCCCCTATGCCGATCGCGTCGCCGCGGCGAGCACCTATGACGCCGTCAGGCTCGGCGCGGCGCTCAATCCGGACGGTGCGGCGATCCAGTTCCTGCAAAATGCCGATCCGGCCGATACGCCGGTGGTGGTCACCTATCGCGATCTGATCGCACGCGTGACCCAGGCGGCGAACATGTTTCACACGCTTGGCGTGGGAAAAGACGAAGTCATCAGCTTCATGCTGCCGCTGGTGCCCGATGCCTTCGTGACCCTGCTCGGCGCGGAGGCGGCCGGCATCGCCAATCCCGTCAATCCGCTGCTCGAGCCGCATCAGATCGCGGAAATCCTGGAGGCTGCGAACACCAAGATCCTGGTGGCGCTCGGGCCGGTGCCGGGCACCGATATCTGGCAGAAGGTGGAGCAGATCCGCCCGCAGCTAAAGCATCTCAACGCGATCGTGCAGGTGTTCGGCGGCGGCGATCCCGACAACGGCATCTTTGCTTTCAACGATCTGATCAAGCAGCAGCCCTCCGATCGGCTTGTCAGCGGGCGCAAGATTCTGGGCAGCGACATCGCCGCCTATTTCCACACCGGCGGCACCACCGGCACGCCAAAACTGGTGCGGCACACCCACGCCAACCAGGTCTATCAGGCCTGGGCGCTCAACCTTATGCTGAAGGCCAGGCCCGGCGCCAATCTGCTGTTCGGCATGCCGCTGTTTCACGTCGGCGGATCGCTGACGCAGGTGCTGCTGACGCTGTCGAGCGGCGGGTCGCTCGTCGTGCTGTCGCCGAGCGGCTGGCGCAATCCGAACTCGGTGAAGAACATCTGGCGACTGGTCGAGCGCTATAGGCCCGAGGCGCTGTCGAGCGTGCCGACGGTGCTCGCGGCAGCGCTCGGGGTGCCGCCCGGCAATGCCGATATCTCAAGCCTGAAATATGCCGCCGGTGGCGGCTCGGCGATCCCCGTCGCGGTGGGCTCGGCGATCCAGGACAAGCTCAAGCTTCCTGTGATCGAGGTCTACGGCATGACCGAGACCTCGAGCGTGCATACGCTGGCCTATCCCTCACGGCCGATCCGGCTCGGCTCCGTCGGCCTTCCCATGCCTTATGCACGCGTTCGCATCGTGCAGTTAGATGCCGATGGCCGCCTGATCCGGGACTGCAAGCCCGACGAGATCGGCGTCGTCATCATGGCCGGGCCCGGCGTGTTCGGCGGCTATCTCAACGACGAGCACAACAAGGGCGCCTTCGTCGACGAGGTCTGGGTCAATTCCGGCGATCTCGGGCGCCTCGATGCCGACGGCTATCTCTGGATCACCGGCCGCGCCAAGGATCTCGTGATCCGCGGCGGCCACAACATCGATCCGGCGCCGATCGAGGAAATCATGTTCCGCCATCCCGCGGTCGGCTTCGCCGCGGTGGTCGGACAGCCCGATGCCTATGCCGGCGAGCTGCCTGTCGGCTACGTGCAATTGAAGCCGGGCGCGAGCGTCGAGCCGGGCGAGCTGGAAGCGTGGGTGCGCGAGCGCACGCCGGAGCGCGCCGCCGTTCCGGTGCAGGTCATCCCGATCGATCCGATGCCGGTCACCGGTGTCGGCAAGGTGTTCAAGCCGCAACTGCGCTGGGACGCCGCCCAGCGCGTGTTCACCAAGGTGCTGACGCCCATCACCGAACGCGGCATCGACTGCAAGGTGAAGGTCGGCCCACACGGCAGCCACGGCTCGATCGCGACCGTGACGCTTGCGGGCCTGCCGGCCGACCAGCGCGAAATCGTCGCCGGCGAGGTGCACGCGCTGCTCGCGCCGTTCGTGATGAGGCACGAGGTGGTGCATGCCTAGGTGAAGGTTTGCTGCGAGGTTGGCTCGATCTAGCTAAGGGCTAGTGAAATTAGGTTCGGCGGACTGTCCGGGGGCCCCTAGCGGGAGAGGTGAACCGAGTCCTGAACGCGCCTCGATTCAACCAAAACTCATCGCGCTCTTACCCCGCCGGCATCCGGGTCTCGACCAGACGCGCCCAGAACGACGCGCCGTGGCCCAAAATGTTGTCATTGAAGACATAGGCCGGGTGGTGGCACTCGTTGCCGTCGCCCATGCCGACCAGCACCATCGCGCCGGGACGCGCTTCGAGCATAAAGGAGAAGTCCTCGGCGCCCATCATCGGAACGAACTTGTCGTGGACGCGCTCGGCGCCGACGATGTCGCGGGCGACGTCGGCGGCAAGGCCGGCCTCGCGCGCATGATTCATCGTCACCGGATACATCCGCGTGTATTGCGTCTCGGCCGAGCCGCCATAGGCGCGGGCGACGCTGTCGGCGATCTCACCGATGCGGCGCTCGACGAGATCACGGACTTCAGGATCGAGTGTGCGCACGGTGCCGGCGAGTTCGGCGACCTCCGGGATGATGTTGAAGGCGGTGCCGGCGTGGAACTGGGTGATCGAGATGACGGCCGATTTGAGCGGATCGATGTTGCGCGCGACGATCGATTGCAGCGCGCCCACGATCTGCGCGCCGATCAGCACGCTGTCGACCGCCTTGTGCGGACCGGCGCCGGCGTGGCCGCCCTTGCCGTGAACCGTGATCTGGATGTTGTCGGAGGAGGCGAGCATCGCGCCCGCGGTCGTGGCGAAATGGCCTTCGGGCAGGCCGGGCATGTTGTGCATGCCGTAGACCTCCTCGATGTTCCAGCGCGTCATCATGCCGTCCTCGACCATGGCCTTGCCGCCGCCGCCGCCTTCCTCGGCGGGCTGGAAGATCAGAACCGCGGTGCCATCGAAATTGCGCGTCTCGGTCAGATATTTGGCCGCGCCGAGCAGCATCGCGGTGTGGCCGTCATGGCCGCAGGCATGCATCTTGCCGGGGACTTTTGAGGCGTAAGGCACGCCCGACGTCTCCATGATCGGCAGCGCATCCATGTCGGCGCGCAGGCCAATGGTTCTGCCGGAGGCGGATTTGCGGCCGCGGATCACGCCGACCACGCCGGTGCGGCCGATGCCCGTCACCACCTCGTCGCAGCCGAACTCACGCAGCTTGTCGGCGACGATGCCGGCGGTGCGGTGGACTTCGTAGAGCAACTCGGGATTCTCGTGGAAGTCATGGCGCCAGGCGGCCATGTCGTCGGTGAGGGCGGCAACGCGGTTAAGGATGGGCATGGGGTGGGAATCCGTTTCTGTGGTCTTCTTGGCGCCCGGATGAGCGAAGCGGCTTTTTACGCCCTGATTTGGCAGAGGGGGAGGGCGAAACCGATGGCGGGACGAGGTTTGGCGGGGATGAGCGGGGCCGGCGGGCCGATCGCCCATCCCGGGGAGACGCGCGAAAATTAACTGTCAATCACGGATCATTGACTGACAGATATTGAAATCTGTCAGCGAGACGTGTATATCCGTTCGCGGACGCTCCGATTGGGCGTTCCCGTGGTCATCCCGTCCCGGGGGCCCGAGGTCCGAAACACTGGCGGATCGAGGGGCGTAGTTGGGATGGGGACCGTGGACGGAATGGAGACTTAAGAAAATGACGACCGAAATCCTCAATTTCACCGGCGCGATTGGGCATTGGCTCAATTTGCTGGTGGCGCGCCAGATCGCGGCGCAGGCTGCAAAACTGCCTCATTAAGGCGAGAGCTTTCCGAAACGACCGGCACGGGCGCTTCGGAAGCAGCCCTATCGCCGGTGAACCCTGAACGGGAACAAGGTGCTGGCATGAATGAAGCCGTTGTCTTGACGCCGGAGCGGATCCTCGAAGTCACCGAGGACGTTCTGCGGCGCTACGGACTTGCCAAGGCCACCGTGGTCGACGTTGCCCGTGCGCTCGATGTGAGCCACGGCAGCGTCTATCGCCATTTCCCCAGCAAGGCCTCGCTCCGCGAGGCAGTCGCCAAACGCTGGCTCGACCGCATCGACGCGCCGCTCCTGGCGATCGCCAGGGAGCAGGGCCCTGCGCCCGACCGGCTCGATCGCTGGCTGCGCACGCTGTTCGCGGCCAAGCGTTCGCGTGTGCTCGACGACCCCGAGATGTTCGAGACCTATCTGACGCTGGCGCGCGAGGCCTGCGCAGCCGTGAAGTGCCACAAAGATGCGATGGTCGACCAGATCGCTGCGATCCTGTCCGACGGCGTCAAGCAGGGCGAGTTCGCCGTGGACGACGTCAAGACCACGGCACGCGCGCTGTTCGATGCGACCTGCCGCTTCCATCATCCGGCCCATGCCGACGAGTGGAAAGACGCCGAGCTGCCCGCTCGCGTCGATGCGACGCTCGCGCTATTGCTGCGCGGGCTGAAGGCACGATAGATCGCCGCGCCTCCTTACCGCGTGCCGATCAGCCCCTTGCCTTCTGAAGAAGCCCGCCATTATGAGTGGCCGGCGAGGCCGTCGGGCGCCTCCGCGCATGAAGGGTCGGGCCCGGCGAGGGCACGACTGGCGGACTTTCCGGATATGCATTGACCGCGATTTCGACGCTGTCCTTTGACCGCTTGCGGAGCCGGTAGAAGGTCAGCTCCTGATCGAGCATGGGACAGCGGAAGTGGACGACTGCGGTGTCCGGCAATCGGCATAGCTCGTCGATAAGCTCGCCGACGGTGATGATGGGGGGATGGGCGACCGGGTTGTGATGACCCTTGCTCATGACATTCTACTCCTTCACTCTGCTACCAATCGGAACCGGATGGTGTCCGTTCCAATCCCCTCGAGGTCGCCTGAACGCAAATGCGGCAGATTTGCTGCTATATCTGCGTCAACCCGCAAGCCGCTGCCAGCCGCACGAGCTGCGCATCCGTGCGCGCACCGGTCTTGGTCTTGATCAGATAGTGATAATTCTGCACCGTCTTGACGCTGAGATTGAGATGCGCCGCGATCTGCTCGGTGGTGGCACCCCCGGCAAACTGCCGCAGGATCTCGATCTCGCGCTCGCCTAACTGGTCCAGCGCTGAGCCCGATGACAGGCTGTCCTCGGCGAGGATATGCGCGATGTCGTCGCTCATGGCGCGCTCGCCGCGGGCGACGCTGCGGATCACAGTGACAACCGCAGATGGCTCGTTGCTCTTGGTGACGAAGCCGCTCGCGCCGGCGGCAAAGGCGGCTTTCACCAGCACGGCCTCGTTGTGCATGGTGAAGACGAGGATGCGCGCGCGCGGACTGCGGGCGCGGATGTTGCGGATCGCCTCCAACCCGCTCGCGCCCGGCATCGAGATATCGAGCACGACGACGTCAGGGTCGTGCGCCTTGAAGGCGCTGTAGGCATCCGCGGCATTGTCGGCCTCCGCCACGACATGCAGGTCACCCTGGCTCTCCAGCACGCGCCGGTAGCCTTGCCGCACGATCGGATGATCATCGACCAGCAGCACGGAGATGCCTGTTGCCGCGACCTCGCTCATGACGGCCTCATGCGGCGAGCGGGATGGTGGCGGCGACGCTGAGGCCGCCGCGCGCAGGCAGGATCGACAGCGATCCGCCGGCGGCCGTGACGCGCTCGCGGATGCCGGTGAGGCCGAAGCCGGCGGACCGCGTGACGCGTTCCGCATCGCCGCCGCCGTCGTCCTCGACGCGGATCAGCAGTGCATCCTCATCACCGGCACGGCGCTCGATCCGCAAGCTGATCTCGCGCGCGGAGCTGTGGCGGAGCGCGTTGGTCAGGCATTCCTGCGCGACGCGATAGGCGGTGGTGGCGGCCGGGCCGCTGATGTCGGTGAGATCGCCTTTGACGTCGAGCTGGATGGTCGGCCGCGCCGCGCTCTGCGAACGCCAGCTGTCGACGAGATTGACGAGGCTTGCTTCCAGCCCAAGCTCCTCGGGCAGAGGATTGCGCAGCCTCTTTAAGGCATCACGCAATGATGCCATCAGATGATGGGTGGCCTGCGAGATCATGCGGGCGTCCTGCGCGATCCCGCTGTCCTTGCCCTGGTTCGCGCTCGCCGTCTCGATGGTGTTGGCGAAGGCGAGGATCGCGGACAGATTTTGCCCGAACTCGTCATGCAGCTCGCGGGCAAGCGCCCGGCGCTCGTCGTCGCGGATCTCGATCAGGCGCCGCGTCAGCGCCGCGCGCTGCTCGGTGGCTTCCTCCAGCCGGCCGCCGAGCTCGCCGACGGCGCTGCCGATCATCGCCAGCTCCATGGAACGGAAGCGCGGCAGCTTGGTGCGATATTGGCCCCGTGCCATGCGCTGGAGCGCGGTAACGATCGCACGCGCCGGCGCCAGCGCATGCGCGATCGCAAGCGAGGCGAGGATCGCGATCGCGGCCGCCATCAAAAGCGCGACGTCGATCACGTTGAGGATGTACTCCCAGGCGAGCGAAATCGCGGCCGCCGCATCCGGCGTTGCGACGACGGTGCCGGCCGACGCCGCTCGGGGGCTGACCGGCCGCACCACCTCGGCATGGCTGCCCAGGAAGGTCGGCACGATCGATGCGAACCAGCGCGGCGGCGTTTTGCCTAGCCCCTCGCTCTGGCCGCAGAGCGGCTTTTCGAACGCGATGGCCGGCTGGAACTCGACGCACACGCCAGGCGAGATCAGCTTCATCGTCTCCAGCGTGCGCCATTCCGGAACCGGCAGAAGCTGTTCGCGCGTTCTGCTGCTGCGCAACAAGAACTCGTGCCAGTATAGTGCCTGAAGCGCCTGCGCGACCCGCTGGGCGGACGCCGCGGTCGCCCGGTCGACGCTGCGATAGGCGTCGAACGTGGCCCATACGGTCGCAGCGCCAAGGCACAGCACCACAATGAGAAGCAGACGGGCGACAAGCTGAAGCACGAGGCGCATGCGATCATCCCCGACGTTTGGTAAGGTCAGCCTAACAATGCCGCCGCGCCTTGCCAATTGCAGGGTTTGGACCGGATCGTAGCTCGGGCAAATTTCCCAATCCGGATTGGGCATGGCTCTTTGGACCGGGCGCGGCGACTTTGATCTAATCGCGATGGAATCGTTGCAGGCCAATCGTTGCAAGGTGAGGAGCGGTGCAGCATGAGTTCGATGACGATTGGACCGATCGCGGGGTCTGCTGCCGACCCGTCCGAGCGTAGCGCGCTGCTGTTCTGGATGATCTTCACCGGGCTCTCGGTCTTCGCCGTCGTGCTGCTGTGGCGGTTCGGCCTGATCCATCTGATGCTGACCTCGGACCGTACCTACATTTCCAGCGTCATCGCGGTGCTCTATGTCCTGACCTGCGGCCATTGCTTCCTGCGCACACGGGCGATCGCGCGGGAGGGCGCGGCGGCGCGGCGCTGCCGGGCTGCGCTCGCGGCGCCCGACGGCAGCAAGGTGCTCGATGCGCGCGCGGCGGCGCTGCCGCGCGGGCTCGTGCGCGATCACATCGAAAGCCTCGTGACCAAGGCCGCAGCGCAGGACTACCGTCCGGTGGACCAGACGCTGTTGCTGCGGACGCTCGCCGATCGCCTTCGCGGCTCCAACGGTTTCGGCGCCTTCGTCTCGGACACGCTGATGAAGCTCGGCCTGCTCGGCACCATCATCGGCTTTATCATCATGCTGGCGCCGATCGCGGGACTGGATGCCGCCGACAAGGTCGCGATGCGCTCCTCGATGGGCTTGATGAGCGACGGCATGGCAGTCGCGATGTACACGACGCTTGCCGGCCTCGTCGGCTCGATCCTGGTCCGCATCCAGTACTACATGCTGGATGCCGCGACCCAGCGGGTGTTCTCGGATGCGGTGATGCTGACCGAGACCTATGTGACGCCGGTCCTCGAGCGACAAGGCGCTGGAATCAAAGGCGCCGGAACTCCGTCATGATGGATGATTTCGGTCTCTATCCGCGGGAGGAGCCGTTTGATCCCCTGGGCGTGATGCTGTTCAAGGCGCTCCAGGTGATCGCGTTCCTGTTCTTCCTGGCGCTGCTCGCGGTCTCGCCCGATGCCAAGGACGGCAAAATCGATTCCAAGGCCGAGTTCATGATCACGCTGGACTGGCCGGACAATCACCCCGACGATCTCGACCTGTTCGTGCAGGATCCCGCCGGCAACATTGCCTGGTATCGCCACCGCGAGGCCGGCTTCCTCACGCTCGATCGCGACGACCGCGGCGGCGCCAACGACTTCATCATGGTCGCCGGCAAGAAGATCGCCTCGCCGATCCGCGAAGAGATCGTCACCGTGCGCGGCATCCTCGCCGGCGAATACACCGTCAACGTCTCGCATTTCGTTGCGACGACCGGCGAGCCCGTGACGGCCAATGTGAAGGTGCAGAAGCTCAATCCGACCGCGCAGGTGATCTTCGACAACAAGTTCACGCTCGACCACACCGGCGACGAGAAGACCGCGGTGCGGTTCCGGCTCGATGCCGAAGGCAAGGTGATCAACGTCGACCAGCGGCCGAAATCGCTGCTGGAGACGTTTCGCAGCAGCTGGCGCAACGGCGCCGATGTCGATCCGAAGACCCGGGTGAGGGTACGCCGTGAGTGATTTGCAGACGGTCATCCTGACACTGTCGATCGCCTACGCCGTCATCGGGGCGCTGCTGCTGGTCGTGCTGGTCTATGCCCGGCTGCACTGGTCGTTCAAGGCGGTCGCGGTGGTCGTGACCAGCGCCTTCTATGTCGTCAGCTTCACCGAGATGCGCGGGCTGCTCGGCTGGCCCAGCACGGACCGGCTGCCGACTACTTTCAAGCTGCTGAAGTCGCGCATCGTCGAGCCGCATTCGCTCGAAGGCGATCCCGGCTCGATCTATCTGTGGGTCGAGCAGCTCGATGAGGACAATCGCCCGAGCGGCATCCCGCGCGCCTTCCGCGTGCCCTACAATGACCGGCTTGCCGACAAGACCCACGCGGCGGAGAACGAGATCGCCGCCGGGCATCCGCAAGGCGGCCGCGCCGCCGATTTCGGCGGCGGCGATGGCAGCCTGATCGACATGGTCCGGGAATATGTGACGCCCAAGACGATCATGGAGACCAGCGGCGGCGATTCCTCGACCGGCGAGTTCGTCGCCCCGCCCGCCGGCGCGCAAGGCGCCGTCTTCACCCCGATTCCGCCGCCCCGGATGCCGCCCAAGGACGAGCAATAGGCCCTTCACCATCGCATCAGGGCCGCGCTGGAAAACCGCACCCAGCTGGCGCATCTTGTTGACGTCCCTCAAATTGGCTTTATCGGCTCCCAATAAGGTTTGAGGGTGGAGGGTGCGTGCTTCTCGCGGTCTTCTCGGATATCCACGGCAACCGGCAGGCGTTCGAGGCCTGCCTGAAGGCGGCGCGCGCAAAGGGCGCAGAGCGGTTCGTCCTGCTCGGCGATTTCGTCGGTTATGGCGCCGATCCGGAATGGGTCGTGGAGACCGCGATGGCGCTGGTTGCCCAGGGCGCAGTCGCCGTGCGCGGCAACCACGACCAGGCGGTGAATTCCTCGACTGAGGCCATGAATGCCGAGGCGCAGATCGCGATCGAATGGACCCGCGGTCGGCTCGACGCCGCGCAGCGGCGGTTCCTGGCTGACCTGCCGATGCTGGTGGAGGACAGCGACCGCCTTTACGTCCACTCGGAAGCCTCCAGCCCGCAGCGCTGGCACTATGTCCGCTCGACGGCCGATGCCGCAAAGAGCCTGATCTCGACGCCCGCCCATGTGACCTTCTGCGGCCACATCCACCGTCCGGCGCTCTATTCGATGTCGGTCACGGCGAAGATGACGAGCCTCGTACCCAGGACCGACGTCTCCGTGCCGCTGCTGCGCGGCCGGCAATGGCTCGCCGTGCTCGGCTCGGTCGGCCAGCCCCGCGACGGCGATCCGTCCGCGGCCTTCGTGCTGTTCGACACGGCCTCCTACGAGATCACCTATTGCCGCGCGCCTTACGATATCGAGGCGGCCGCGAGCCGGATCCGCGACAACGGCCTGCCGCACTGGCTGGCCGACCGGCTGTCGCAGGGGCGTTAGCGGCCGATGCCCAAACCCCTGGTCAAGACAGGCGCCGTCATCGACGGCTACACCATCGGCGAATGCGTCCATGCCGGCGGCATGGCGACGCTGTGGACGGTCACCCATCCCGGCATCGACGTGCCGCTGCTGATGAAGATCCCGCGGGTGTCGGAGGGCGAGGATCCCGCCGCGATCGTCTCTTTCGAGATGGAGATGATGATCCTGCCGCGGCTTGCAGGGCCCCACGTGCCGTCGTGTTTCGGCACCGGCGACTTCGCGCATCAAGCCTATGTCGTGATCGAGCGCATCGCCGGCACCACGCTCTACAAGCGGCTCCCCGATCTGCCGCTGCCTTACGACGAGGCGCGGCAGCTCGTCGCCAAGGTCGCGACCGGGCTTGCCGACCTGCACCGGCAGAACGTGATCCATCACGATATCAAGCCGAGCAGCATCATGTTCCGCGAGAGCGGAGAGGCGGTGCTGATCGACTACGGCCTGTCGCATCATGACCATCTGCCCGATCTGTTGCAGGAGGAGTTCCGCCTGCCTTACGGCACCGCGCCCTACATGGCGCCGGAGCGGCTCTTGGGCGTGCGCGACGATCCGCGCAGCGATCTGTTCTCGCTCGGCGTGCTGCTCTATTTCTTCACCACGGGCGAGCGCCCGTTCGGCGAGGGCGAGACGCTGCGCGCGATGCGGCGGCGGCTGTGGCGCGATCCGCATCCGCCGCGGGCATTGCGCGCCGACTATCCGCCCTGGCTCCAGGAGATCGTGCTGCGGTGTCTGGAGATCGAGCCGGTGTGGCGCTATCCGACCGCGTCCCAGCTTGCGTTCGATCTTGCCCATCCGGACCAGGTCAAGCTCACCGCGCGCTCGGAGCGGCTGAAGCGCGATCCGCTGAGCGTCGCCTGGCGGCGCCGCTTCAATCAGGGCGTAATGCGGCCGCGCGCCAAATCTGACGTCGCGGAACAGATCGCATCGAGTCCGATCCTCGCGGTGGCGCTCGATACCGCCGAAGGCGCGCCGGAGCTGAACGAGGCGCTGCGCATTACCACAGAGCGCATTCTGGCGACGTTACCTTCGGCGCGACTTGCCTGCGTCAATGTCCTCAAGCTCAACCGCATCGCCATTGACAAGACGCTCGACGAGCAGGGCTCCAACAAGCACATCGACCGCCTGGTGGCGCTCCGGCATTGGGCGACGCCGCTCAAGCTCGACGAGAGCCGGCTGTCGGTTCACGTGCTGGAGGCGGTCGATCCCGCCACGGCGCTGCTGGAATTTGCCGAGGTCAACCAGGTCGACCACGTCATCATCGGCGCGCGGCAAAATTCGTTCAAGCGTACCTGGCTCGGCAGCGTCTCGGCCAAAGTGGCCGCGGAGGCGACCTGCACGGTCACGGTGGTGCGGCCGCCGCGGATGGCCGCGGCCAAACCAGACGCCGGCGTGGTGTGGGGCTGAGGCGCGATGAGAGTTGGATGAACATCAGCGCGCTTTAGGTTGTTGTTTGAGCATGCATGATCTTTTCGGAAAAGCGCGGCGCACGTTTCCGGACCATGCTCTAAAAGCGCGATGAGAGTTGGATGAACATCATCGCGCTTTAGCTTGTTGTTTGCGCATGATCTTTTCGGAAGACCGCTGCGCACTTTTCCGGATCATGCTTTGGGAAAGATCACACCGCGTGAGCGGTGTGGACGGCGCGCTTGCGGCGGACCGGCCAGGAGAAGTGCGGGCCGGTTTCGCAATGATCTGCGCCGCCGCCAAAGTACTGGATGATCTCGCGGCAGGGCTCGCAATTGTAAAGGCTACGCGACGCGGATGCCTTGGTCATTTCCTTCAGGCAGTTCGGGCAGTGCGGGTTCATGGGGTCGTTCCGGAAGAAGGAAGTCTCAGTGGTGACGTTGGTCGAGATACGGATTGTCGAGCCCGGCATCGTCGTCCAGCGTGCCATCGGTGCATTCGAGGCGACCGAAGAAATGGTCGAGGCCCGGATGCGGCCGACGCGGGATCCGGCACCTGCGCTTTGGCTGGCGTTTCACGAGCGCGATCTGCACGGCGCTCAGCTCCGGCGACGATGATGGTGGATGATGCGGGCGGAAGCCGCAGCCCTCACCGGTCGCGTCACGTAGATGCAGCGAGCCGCAATCGCAGCATTGAACCCGAGCCACAACGCCACGCCAGTCCAAACCAGGGTCGTCGTCATGATGTGCTCCCGTCAAAAGCAGACAGGACTCAGTTGGGGTGATTTGCGCGAATCAGTGAAGTCCGGATGAGTACGGATCGAAGTTGCAATTTTAGGCATTGCGCGCTGCAACACCCATAGGAGCCGCGGGATTTTTCGTCGCCGCGGCGCCTCCTGATCAGCTCAGATCGCTTCGCCGCGGGCGCCGAGCGCAGCGTTACGGATCGCGGCGATGTTGGTCCTGTAGGCGTCCTGCGTGCCGCCCTTGAACACGGAGGTGCCGGCGACGAAGGCGTTGGCGCCGGCTGCTGCCAGCGCGCCCGCAACGTCGGAGCCTACACCGCCGTCGACCTCGATGTCGATCGGGCGGCCCGCCGTCATCGCGCGGATGTCGCGGATCTTGCCGATCGCGGATGGGATGAAAGCCTGACCGCCAAAGCCGGGATTGACCGACATCACCAGCACGAGGTCGACGAGGTCGATGACGTATTCGAGCACGCCGATCGGGGTGGCCGGATTGAGCGAGACGCCGGCCTTCTTGCCGAGTGCGCGGATCGCCTGAAGTGAACGGTGCAGATGGGGGCCGGCCTCAGCATGCACGGTGATGTGGTCGCAGCCGGCTTTCGCAAAGGCCTCGAGATAGGGATCGCAGGGCGAGATCATCAGATGCGCATCGAAGATCTTCTTGGTGTGCGGGCGCATCGCCTTGATGACATCGGGACCGTAGGAGATGTTGGGAACGAAGTGCCCGTCCATCACGTCGAGATGGATCCAGTCGGCGCCGGCAGCGTCCACCGCGCGCACCTCTTCGCCCAGCCTGGAGAAATCCGAAGCCAAGATCGAGGGCGCGATGGCCAGAGGGCGGGGGGCGAAGGCTTGGGTCATGACGCGGTTTCCCGTGGCGGCCGTAGGAAGATCAGGCTCCGCCTAACATGGGCATCTACGCCGGGCAATGCAGGGGAGGCGTGCTTCCTGTGGGCGGAAATTTCTGCCGCGACCGGCATGAATTGCCGGTGTTCCCGCACCCCGCCAGGTGCGGCGCGGGCGGATTTCATTAGCTTTTTACGCTGGCACGACGCTTGCTGACTTCACCGCCAGAACATTGGCCGCGGCATGCCGCATCGGTTGGAGTTGTGCAATGTTGTTCGCCCTTGGTGCCGTATCGAGCGCGCTCGATGCGATCCAGTCGCTGACAAACTCGAAATCATCCACCTCGACGCAGAAGACCGGATCCTTGCAAAGCGCGGCGACCAATCCGTTTGCGATCGACAGCGGCAGCGGCAGCGGCACGAGCAGCGGCGCGACCTCGTCGGTCAACTCAGGCAATTGCGCACAGATTTCGCCGGAGACGATGAGCGCGCTGATCGCGGCGCAGAGCCAGTCGTCGGACGCGACCGGCAGCTCGGCTTCGTCGGGCTCTGCCTCCTCGACGTCGACGAGCCGGGAAGCGGCGCTGAAGGACCTGTTCTCGCAGATCGATGCGGACGGCGATGGCAACATCACCCAGTCCGAATTCGAGAACGCGCTCGGAGCCGGCGGTACCAATCTGGCGCAGGCCGATGACGTCTTCTCCAAGATGGACACGAATTCCGACGGCAGCGTCAGCATGGACGAGATGTCGAAGGCGCTGAAGAGCGGCCATCACGGCCATCATGCGCGTGGCGCGAGCGGCGCGGGCGAGGCATCCGGCGGCTCGGACTCCTCGTCCTCGTCGAGCGGCGGATCGACCTCGACCACGACGACCAATGCCGACGGCTCGGCCACCACCACCGTCACCTATGCCGATGGCTTCAAGATGTCGACGACGGTGCCGGGCGCCTCCCGTTCGTCCAGTGCGAATGGCGGCGGCAACTCGCCCTATGACTGGTTCGGACAGATGATGCAGCGCCAGGCGCAGCCGGCGGCGGGGTCCGCGGCTTCGTCGATGTCGATGAGCGTGTGAGCTTCGTCCTAGTCGGAGTATTTGCGCGTGATCTCGCGACAGGCATAGCGGTCACGGATCTGCTGGTTGAAGAACGTTCCCTTCGAGCGCACGCCCCTGAATGCGGCGACGGCCTCGGGCGGAACATCTTCGTAGGCATAGACGCGACCGCTGACGAAAGTCACCTTCAGCTCACGTGTGTCGGGTGCATAGCGAAAGAAGCTGATCACGGAAGACGGCATGATGGTGCACCTTGGCCCATCAGGGAAACGCCAGATCCGCCATTTCGTTTCTAGCCGAACCGATCCTTCCACGCCGGCTGCGCGCCCGGGAACGGCAGGGCATTCGCGCTGTAGACGCCGCGGGCGATCGCGCGCGCGACCACGTTGGCGGCGACCATGCCGAGCTCGGTGAGGCCGACGAGCGGCTCGACCGGCTTCTCGCCGGTCGCGGCGGCGAACAGCACGTCGCCGTCGTTCGGCGCATGCACCGGATAGATCGCGCGGGCAAAACCCGTGTGCGCGATCATGGCAAGGCGTTTGGCCTGGGGCTTGGTCAGCGTGGCGTCGGTGACGACGACGCCGATCGTGGTGTTCTCGCGCTCGGCCGCGGCGGGGCCGCCCTTGATGCGCATCCGGAGCATGTCTTCCGTGAACTTGTTTGGCAGGCCGCGTCCGCCGAACTCGCCGCCCATCTCGAATGGCGCCGCCCAGAACCACGGGCCGTCGCCGATGGTGACGCTGCCGACCGCATTGACGGCGATGATGGCCGCCACCCTGGCGCCGCTGCTCGTGATGGCGGACGCCGAGCCGAGCCCGCCCTTGAACGTCGCCGTCGTGGCGCCAAAACCGGCGCCAACGCTGCCGAGCGCAAAATCGGATGCCGCCGAGGCCGCCGCGGCGTAGCCGAGGTCGCGATAGGGCGCAAAGCGCCCCCAGGCCTTGTCGCCGCCATTGAGCAGGTCGAACAGGATTGCGCCCGGCACAATCGGGATCAGCGCCTCGCGGACGCGGAAACCGCGGCCCTGCTCGGCGAGCCAGGCCTGGATGCCACCGCCGGTCTCGAGTCCGAAGGCCGAGCCGCCGGACAGCGCGATCGCATCGACGCGCTCGACCGTGTTGGCGAGATCGAGCAGGGCATCCTCGCGGGTGCCGGGGCCGCCGCCGCGCACGTCGATCGCGGCAACAGCCGGCTGGTCGAACACGACCGCCGTCACGCCCGAGGCGATTTTCGCATCTTCGGCGTGGCCGACGCGGACGCCGGCGATGTCGGTCAGCAGGTTGTTCACGGCGACGGTTCCTCACGTTCGATTTTTGCGATGCGAAGGGCGGCATTATCCGCCGGCGGAAGGGCCCGTCAATCGCGGTTGCGCCGCGAGCTTTCGTCGTGTTGAAATGATTGACGCCGCGCAAGGCATCCGCGCCGGTCAACTCGCCAGCGCCGTCCTGAGCATCTTGGCGAGCTCGGACTTGCGGTAGGGCTTGGCCAGCAGCAGCACGCCGGAATCGAGCCGGCCGTGATGCACGATGGCGTTCTCGGTATAGCCCGAGGTGAACAGCGTCTTCAGGTCAGGGCGCCGCCGTGCCGCCTCGTCGGCGAGCTGCCGGCCGTTCATGTTGCCGGGCATGATGACGTCGGTGAACAGCAGGTCGATGTTCTCGTCGGCGTCGATGATGGCGAGAGCTTCGGCCGCATTGGCAGCCTCGAGTGCGGTATAGCCGAGGCTCTTGACCTGGGTCACGACGTACTGCCGCACCAACGCGTCGTCCTCCACGATCAGGATCTTCTCGTCGCCGCCGGCGATTGGCACGTTCTGGAGCGCCTCGTACTCGGTCTCTTGCACGCCGCTCGACCGCCGCAGGTAGATCTTCACGCTGGTGCCGTGTCCTTCCTCGCTGTAGATCTTGATGTGGCCGCCGGACTGCTTGACGAAGCCGAACACCATGCTGAGCCCGAGGCCCGTGCCCTTGCCGACATCCTTGGTGGTGAAGAACGGATCGAACACGCGGTCGATCAGTTCAGCCGGAATTCCGCTGCCGGTGTCGCTGACCGCGATCATCACGTAATTGCCGGCGGCGACGTCGGGGTTCATGCTGGCATAGCCGTCGTCGAGGAAGACGTTGCGGGTCTCCAGCACGAGGGTGCCGCCGTCGGGCATGGCGTCGCGCGCGTTCAGCGCGAGATTGAGGATCGCCGTGGAGAGCTGGCCCGGGTCGACGAGCGTCGGCCAGGCATCCTCGGTCAGCTGCGGCATGATTGTGATCTGCTCGCCCAGCGTTGGATGCAGCAGCTTGGCGGCTTCGAGCACCAGCGCATTGACATCGATCTCGCGCGGCTGGAGCGGCTGCTTGCGGGCGAAGGCGAGCAGATGCTTGGTCAGTTGCGCGCCGCGCTCGGCGGCATCGTCGATCAGCTTGGTGATGGCGGCGAGCTCGGGCCGGTCGGCGACGGCATCGGCCAGGATGCCGATCGTGCCGGTGATGACCGTCAGCACGTTGTTGAAGTCGTGGGCGACGCCGCCGGTCAATTGGCCAATGGAGTCCATCTTCTGGACCTGCCTGAGCTGGGCCTCGGCGGCCTGCTTCTCGGTGAGGTCGCGGCCGATGAAGAAATGGCGCTTCACCGGCTCGGACCAGGTGCCCATCCAGTTCAGCGTCACCTCGTGCCCGTCGCGGTGATAGTAGCGCGCCTCGAAGCTGCGCTTGACTGCGCCACGCCTGGCCGCGCGCATCTCGTTCCTGGTCTTCTCGAGGTCATCGGGGTGGATGAACTCGACGGCGCTGTGCCCGACCATGTCCTCCGGGCTGAAGCCCAGGATGTTCTTCACGCTGGGGCTGACCTGGATGAAATTGCCGAAACCGTCGGTGACCAGGATGAGGTCCTGGGAGGTCTCGAAGATGCGCTGACGCTCCTCGATCTCGCGGTTGAGCGCGGTCTCGGTCCGCTTCCGCTCGGTGATGTCGCGGGCCACCTTGGAGGCGCCGATGATCTTGCCATCGCTCGATCGCAGCGGGACCTGGCTCAGCACCACGTCGATCGGCTGGCCGCTCTTGTGCAGCCGCACCGTCTCCTGCTGGTCGATGACCTCGCCGTTGCGCGTGCGGGCCAGGTTCTCGGCGACTTCGTCGCGCTGATCCTCCGGCATGATGATGTCGATGGAACGGCCGATCGCCTCATCGGCGGAGTAGCCGAAGACGCGCTCGGCCGCACTGTTCCAGGTCGTAATGGTGCCGTCGAGCGACTTGGTGATGATGGCGTCGTTGGAGGATTCGACGACGGCGGTGAACAGCCGTTCGCGCTCGACGTGATAGTTGCGCTCCTCATCCGATCGGCGCTTCAAGGCGTCGACCATGCCCGCGGTCTGCGCCTGCAGACGGACATTCTCGATCAGCAGCACGGCGAGGACAAAGGTTGCGGCGCAGAGGCCGTAGAGGCGGCCGGCGTAGAAGCCGAGATCGAAGCGGGCGTCGTTCACGATGGCCGAGAGCGCGATGTCGAACAGCCAGGCGCACATGACCACCATGAGCCAGACGTCGATCACCGAATGCGGCCTGCGGAACCAGAGCGAGACGAGAGCGGCAAAGCTCAAGGACCACACGAAGGACACGACGCCGATCATGGCCGGCGTGTAGCGGCCGTCGCGCAGCAGGACCGGCAGCAGATCGTGATGAGCAGTCACGATCCAGGCGAACAAGCCCATCACGGCGATGACGCCGAGGACGCTCGCATAGATGGCGGCGCTCATCGTGCTCTGGACCTTGGGACCGCCGTCCTTCTCCTTCAGCCAGGCATAGCCCAGCACGAACAGCGGGAAGCCGCCGTGCCAAATCATGTAGAGCCAGACCGTGGTTTGGCTACCGGCGCCGAAGAGCCCGGTCGGGGCGAACAGGCCCGGGAAGGTGAGGGCATGGAGCAGCGCGGCTGCGGCGGTAAACAGGTAGCCGGTCGCAAGCCATTGGAGTGCGCGGGTCCGCAAGACCGCGAACTGCGACAGCAACAGCACGGCCGTGACGATGTCGCTGACGGCGAGGGCGGATTGATAACTTGCCACGAAGGCTGGGACCGGCAACAGCGGGATACCCGCGAAAGGCACGGCCAGCGCGAACAGGACCGAGGACACGCCGACGATCCACAATGCTGCGCTGCGGTCAGTCGAGGTCGCCGGCAGGGTCGAAAGGAATGTGCTTCGGTCTATCGTTGCGGGCACGTCCACCTCTCGCCGACCGGTCTTCGCCATCTTCGCCGACTTCATCCGGAGTCCCGCAGCCTTGCTCCATGGTAGCGTGTTCTGGGCTCGATTCCCGAGCCGTTGTGACCGCGACTCAACCGAAGGTTAGAACTTACTTAACTGGGATGGGAACACGGAATGGGCGGCGGGTAAGATGCGCTTTACTGGACGGTGTCATAATGCCCGTCCGCCGCGGCGGGTTCCAGGTTTAAATCAGACGATTTCGATCCTGATTGTCGGGAGTTGGCCCCCATGCCCCGCGTTCTCATCATCGACGACCAGAAGGACGTCCGCGCGATGATCGCGATCGTGCTGCGGGTCAATCGTTTCGAGGTCGTGGAGGCGGAGAGCGGTGCTGCGGGGCTGAAAGCCTTCGCGGACGAGCCGTTCGATGCGGCGATCATCGACATCTTCCTTGGTGACACCAGTGGCGTCGACGTCATCGCGACCCTGCGCGAGCGTGCGCCGGGCCTTCCCGTCATAGCGGTGTCCGGGATGACGGCCCTCGACTTCATGGAACAATCGTCCCACCTCGCCAACGTGGTCTGCCTGCAAAAGCCGTTTCGCCCGAACGATCTGCTGCAGGCGTTGCGGAGGGCCCAGGCCGCCGCCTGCGGCGAGCTGCCCGCGGCCGTCTGAGCTTGCCGCAAGAAGAAACGCCCCGGGCGAGCCGGGGCGCGTTGATAATCGGGATAGTGGCCCTCAGGCCCGGCGAGCGCGGTTAGGTGCCGTTACCTTTGATCTCGGCGTAGCCGCCCTTGGCGTCCCATTTGTAGACGACGTAGTCGATCTGCTTGATGTCGCCCTTGGCGTCATATTCGATCGGGCCGATCACGGTATCCCACTTGCCGGCCTTCATCGCTTCCATGACCTTTTTGGCGTCGGTGCTGCCGGCCTTCTTGGCGGCCTGCGACCAGACCTGCATCGCCGCGTAGGTGTAGAGGGTGTAGCCTTCGGGATCGATGCCCTTGGCCTTGAAGGCGTCGACGATTTTCTTGGCGGTCGGCTTGTTGCGCGGATCGGGGCCGAAGGTGAACAGAGTGCCTTCGCCGGCGGGGCCGGTGATCGAGGCGTACTCCTTGTCGGCGAGCGCGTCGCCGGCCATCAGCACGGTCTTGAGACCCTGGTCGCGCATCTGGCGCAGGATCAGGCCGCTCTCCTGATGATAGCCGCCGACATAGACGAGATCGATGTTCTCGCGCTTCAGGCGCGAGACGATCGCGTTGAAGTCCTTGTCGCCCTTGTTGTAGGACTCGTACATCTTCTCGGTGATGCCGGCCTTGTTGAGCGCCTTCTTGGTCTCGTCCGCAAGACCCTTGCCGTAGGTGGTCTTGTCGTTGAGGATGGCGATGTTCTTGCCCTTGTAGTTCTTGGCGATGTACTGCGCCGCGATCAGGCCCTGCTGATCGTCGCGGCCGCAGACGCGCGCCACGTTCCAGAGCTTGCGCTCGGTGAACAGCGGGTTGGTCGAGGCCGGGGTGATCTGCAGCACGTTACCGTCGGCATAGGCTTCCGAGGCGGGAATCGACGACGACGAGCAATAATGCCCGGCGACGAACGGCATCTTGGCGCTGGCGATCTTCTCGGCCACCGAGCGTGCCTGCTTCGGATCGCAGGCATCGTCCTCGACGGAGAGCGCGAGCTTCTTGCCATTGACGCCGCCGGCGGCGTTGATGTCGGCCACGGCCATCTCGGCGCCGTTCTTCATCTGGCGGCCGAAGGCGGATTCGCCGCCGGTCATCGGGCCAGCGACTGCGACGGTGACATCCTGCGCGAATGCCGCGCTCGACAGCGCGAGCGATGCGCCGAATGCCAGACCGATGAGCTTCAGTGATTTCATGAGATACCTCGCGGGTGGTCGCCTGTGGAAATTGCCGGGCTAGCCCGGTCCAAACCGGCGCCATTCTTGAATGAATTCGAGGAGAAGTCACCGGCAAAATACGGGCATGTGCGGAGATATCTCGCCACATTCCGCCGCAAGCGGTCCGCCTCAAGCCCGGTCAGCCGTGCCGGCCGCCTTCCAGATACGCGGCGCGGATCTCAGGGCGCTGCAGCAACTCTGCGCCGGTGCCCGCCAGCGTGATCAGGCCATTGACCATGACATAGCCGCGATGGGCGAGCTTGAGCGCGTGGTTGGCGTTCTGCTCGACGATCAGCACGGTGAGGCCGTCCTGCCGGTTCAGGGTGCGGATCGCATCGAAAATCTGGCGGGCGATCAGCGGCGCGAGCCCGAGCGAGGGCTCGTCGAGCAGGAGCAGGCGGGGCCGGCTCATCAAGGCGCGGCCGATCGCCAGCATCTGCTGCTCGCCACCCGACAGGGTTCCACCGCGCTGAGCGTAGCGTTCCTTCAGCCGCGGGAACAGCGTGAAGACGCGTTGCAGCGTCGTCTCGCGTTCCGCGTCCGTGCATCCGGTGGCATCCGCACCCATCTGGAGGTTCTCGGCAACGCTCATGCGCGGGAAGATGCGGCGTCCTTCCGGCGATTGCGCGATGCGCAAATGCGCGATCTCGTGGGTGGGAACGCCGGTGATGTCGCGGCCTTCGTACAGGATCTGGCCCGAGCGGGCGCGGGGCTTGCCGAAGATCGTCATCATCAGCGTCGACTTGCCGGCGCCGTTGGCACCGATCAGTGCCACGATCTCGCCGGCATTGATCTCGACGTCGACGCCCTTCAGCGCCTCGATCTTGCCGTAGGCAGCGCGAAGGCCTCGGATCGCGAGCAGGGGAGTGGGCGACGTCACGACCCGCTCTCCATCACCGCCGCCGCCTCCTCCTCGTCGGTGCCGAGATAGGCGGCGATCACCTTGGGATCGTCGCGGACCTCGCGGGCAGAGCCTTCCGCAATCTTGACGCCATGATCCATCACCACGATGTGGTCGGAGATCTCCATCACCACCGACATGTCGTGCTCGATCAGCAGGATCGAGGTGCCGTCGTTGCGGATCGAGAGCAGCAGTTCGCTGAGAGCGGCGCTCTCGCGCGCGTTGAGGCCGGCGGCGGGCTCGTCGAGGCATAGAAGCGCGGGCTCGGTGCACATCGCGCGCGCGATCTCGAGCCGGCGCTGGTCGCCATAGGCGAGATTGCCGGCAGCGTCATCGGCGCGCTCGAGCAGATTGACGCGCCTGAGCCAATCGGTGGCGAGGTCGATTGCCTGCTTTTCGGCCTCCCGGTAGGCGGGCGCGCCGACGAGGCCAAGCAAGGTGAAGCCGGAGGCGCGCATCAAGGCGTTGTGCTGCGCCACCATCAGGTTCTCCAGCGCAGTCATGCCGGGAAACAGACGGATGTTCTGGAAGGTGCGCGCCACCTTGGCCTGCTTGGCGATGCGGAAATCGTTCAGCCGTTCCAGCGCGATCACCCTGCCATCGTCATGGGTGAGGCGGATGGCGCCGCCGGTCGGCTTGTAGAAGCCGGTGATGCAGTTGAACACGGTGGTCTTGCCGGCGCCGTTCGGTCCGATCAGCGCGGTGATCTTCTTGCGCTCGGCCGCGAGGGACAGGTCCTGCACCGCGACGATGCCGCCGAAGCGCATGGTCAGCCGGTCAACACTGAGGATCTTGTCGCCGCTCATCCGTGCCCTTCCTTGACGAGGTCGGAGGAGATCGCCTGCGCCTTGGTCAGGTACACGGTCGGGGCGCGATGGCCGATCAGGCCGCGCGGCCGCCAGATCATGATCAGCACCATCGCCATGCCGAACACCAGCATGCGGTAGCCCTCCAGGCTCCGGAACAGCTCGAAGCCGCCGATCATGGTGAGGGCGGCAAGCGCAACGCCGAGCTGCGAGCCCATGCCGCCAAGCACGACGATGGCGAGCACCAGCGCCGATTCCTGGAAGGTGAAGGACTCGGGACTGATGAAGCCCTGGCGCGTCGCGAAGAACGCGCCGGCAAAACCGCCGAACATTGCGCCGGTCGCGAACGCCGTGAGCTTTGTCGTCGTCGTGTTGATGCCGAGCGCGCGGCAGGCGACCTCGTCCTCGCGCAAGGCTTCCCAGGCGCGGCCGATCGGCAGGCGGCGCAGCCGGATCGTGACCCAGTTGGTCAGCAGCGCGAGCGCCAGGATCAGATAGAACAGAAAGACGATGCGATGGGTCGGGGAGTACTCGATGCCGAGCTTTGCAGCGAGCCCGTCGTCGCTGTTGTCGAGCGGAATGCCGAAGAGAGTGGGGCGCGGAATGCCGGAAACGCCGTTGGGGCCGCCGGTGAGCTCCTGCCAGTTGATGATGACGAGGCGGATGATCTCGCCGAAGGCGAGCGTCACGATGGCGAGATAGTCGCCGCGCAGGCGCAGCACGGGAAAGCCGAGCAGCACCCCCCAGAACGCGGCGAGAATGCCCGCGAGCGGCAGGCAGATCCAGAACGACCACCCGAAATTGGTGGCGAGCAGCCCGTAGGAATAGGCGCCGACCGCATAGAAGGCGACGTAGCCGAGATCGAGCAGGCCGGCGAGGCCCACCACCACGTTCAATCCCCAACCCAGCATGACGTAAGTGAGGACGAGGATGGCGAGGTCGAGGATGTAGCGCTGGTTATAGAAGATGACGGGCACCAGCAACGTGAAGATCAAGAGCGCCGGCGCGAGATAGCGGCCGATGAACGAGATGCTGCTCTGCACGGCTGGTGGTACCAGCTTCTCGGCGCCGGTTGGGCCGATCCATTGCCGCAGCAGCTCGATCACGATCGAGCCGCCGAACACCGCGGCAACGAGGGATGCAAGCTCGCCGTAGCGCGTCCAATAGGTGAGCTGGCCCTCGGAGCCCGCCTCGGTGCGGATGCCGACCATCAGCGAGAACATAACCAGCGCGATCAGTGCGTTGACGAAGGCTGTCTTCAGAAGGGGGAGAATGCCGGAGGCGCGACTTGCGGATGTGGTATCTGGCGAGAGGACTGTCACGCGCGGACCGTCAGACTTTTTCGACTTCGGGACGGCCGAGCAGGCCGGTCGGCATGAAGATCAGCACGACGATCAGGATCGAGAACGCCGCGACGTCCTTGTACTCGACCGAGAAATAGGCTGACCAGAACGTCTCGATCAGGCCGATCGCAAGGCCGCCGAGCATGGCGCCGGGCAGCGAACCGATGCCGCCGAGCACGGCCGCGGTGAACGCCTTAATGCCGGCGACGAAGCCCATGAAGAAATCGACCAGCCCGTAATAGAGCAGGTACATCAGGCCAGCGACCGCGGCGAGCGCGGCGCCGATCACGAAGGTCATGGAGATGGTGCGGTCGACGTCGACACCGAGCAGCGCCGCCATGGTCTGGTCCTGCTCGCAGGCGCGCATGTCGCGCCCGAGCCGCGTGCGTGAGACCAGCCAGGTGAAGATCGCCAGCAGCACGATGGTGGTGATGACCACCATGATCTGGATGTTGGAGAGCTGGATGACGAAACCGTCCGGGCTCTCATGCAGGGTGTAGCCGCCGGTGATGAATGGCGGGATCGGTTTGACGCGCGCGCCTTGCGCAACTTGCGAATAGTTGGTCAGAACGAACGACATGCCGATCGCCGACAACATCGGGGCCAGGCGGAAGGAATGGCGCAGCGGGCGGTAGGCGATGCGCTCGATGGTCCAGCCATAGAGTGCGGTGATGGTCATCGAGACCAGGAGCACGACGAGCAGAATGACCGGGATCGCGGTCAGGCCGAGCGAGATCAGGATCAGGAAAGTGATCAGCGCGATGAAGCCGCCGATCATGAAGATATCGCCATGGGCGAAATTGATCATGCCGACGATGCCGTAGACCATCGTGTAGCCGATGGCGATGAGGCCGTAGATCGAGCCAAGCACGAGGCCGTTGATGAGCTGCTGGGCGAAATAATCCATGGACTGCCGTACCAACCTGACGCGGCTCAAAGGGAGCTCTTGAGAGAGTTCTTGGGCCCCGGCAGCCCTTGAGCGTTCGTCTCGTTTTCTAACAGGAGGGAACTGGCCGCCGCAACAGCCCAGGCCTTGGCATCGAGGCTTGTACAGAGGTCATTTCGGCTACGAACGCCATTTCGGCGGTTCCGCAGGTGCGAGGAACCGGGTTCCTGGGGGCAACCAAAATGCGGGCGGCCGGTTATCTCCGCTCTGACGTCCAACAAGGGAGTTTCCCCGAATGACGAAGCAGCAGAACCAGAATCCGGGCCAGCAGAGTCAGAATCCCGGCCAGCGCACCCCGCAACAGCAGCAGGGCGGCGGCCAGAAACCCGGACAGCAGCAGCAGGATCCGATGCGCCAGGGCGACCGCCCCGGCCAGCAGAGTGGCCAGCGTAGTCAGGAATAAGTTTTGGGAGCCCAAGGGAGTCCACCAAGGGAGTCCAGGAGTGAAGGGGAGTAAAGGGGGTCCCGCCGAAAGGCGGGGCCTTTTTTTCTCCGGCGGGCGATGCGCCGGGCCGGTTAAGGTAAACAAAGGGTTTAAATTGCCGCCACAGTCTGATGCGAGTTAGCTCCCGGCAAAGCCTTCCCAACGAAGGCGCGTGGCAGGCGAAGCGGGAAGCGGCATGTTCAGGAATTGGCGGATCGGCTCGGTCAACGGCGCGCTGCTGGCGGCCTATTTCATCCCGGCCTGGGCCCTCGTTGCCTTCAACATCATGATCTCGCCGGTGCACGGCCTTTACGAGCGGCCGAGCGTCGCGGTGGCCCTGTTCCTCAGCGACCATCTCCTGATGGCGGGGATGGAAACGGTGCGCGCGGCCTGGCTGCTGGCGCTCGGCCGGGCGACCGTGGTGGCGTTCTTCGCGATCTATCTCGTGCTGCTGTGCATTCCGCGCACCCGCAAGAGCGGCAGCGGCGACGAAGCGCTGGGCATCGCGCTTGCAATCGGCAGTCTGATCTCGTTCGCGAGCATGGTGATGGCCTCCAAGGTCGGCGAAATGGCCGCGCTGCGGCTGCACGCCACCGAGCTCCTGCTCCTGCTCGGCGCCGCGATCGTGGTGGTGATCGAGAAGCCGGCGGCAGCGCCCAAGATGGTCCAGAAGGCCGTGGAGGCCCCAGCGCCGTTAGCTCTTGAGCAGGCCGAGCTCCTGCACAATCGCTGAAGCCTCCTTGACGGCGTGGTTCGCCGCCGGCACGCCACAATAGATCGCCTGCTGCAACAGGATTTCCTTGATGTCGTCGGGTGTGAAGCCGCCCTCGGCCAGCGCCGCGCGCACGTGCAGGCGGAATTCGTCCCATTGCCCGAGCGCGACCATGGTGCCGATCACGAGCACGCGTCGCGTGCGCTCGTCGAAATGCGGCCGGGTCCAGATCTCGCCCCACGCGTATCGCGTGATCAGGTCCTGGAAGTCGGTGTTGAACGCATTGCGGTTCGCGATCGACTTGTCGACCCAGGCATCGCCCAGCACCTTGCGGCGCACATTCATGCCGGCATCGCGGCGCTTCTGGTCGTCCATAATGTTTCCTCCAGGCAGTCATTCCGGGGCGATGCGAAGCATCGAACTATGGTGCGCAATTGCGCACCTGAGAATCTCGAGATTCCGGGTTCGCCTCTTCGAGGCGCCCCGGAATGACGGGGTAGCTAGTGCTGTGTCAGAAAGCCGACCACCGCCTCGGTGAACGCGTGCGGCTGCTCGACATTGGAAATGTGCGCGGCGTCGATGATGGTCATGCTAGCGCCGCGAATGTTGGAGCGGATCAATTCGCCCGCCGAGATTGGCGTTGCCATGTCGTGGCGGCCGGCGATCACAAGCGTCGGGCTCTTGATCTTCGGCAGCAGCGCGCGCTGGTCGAGCGTCGACAGCGCCTCGCAGCAGGCGAGGTAGCCCTCCACGGGAGAGGCAAGTAGCATCGACCTCATTCTTGCGGTGATCTCAGGCTCGCGCTCGCGGAAATCCGCCGTCAGCCAGCCCGCGAGCACGGCATCGGCCACCGCTGCGATGCCGCCTTTCTTCACGGCGTCGATGCGCTCCAGCCATTTGGTCGGCTCGGCATAGTAGCAGGAGGTGTTGGCGAGGATCAGCTTGCCGAAACGCTCCGGCGCATTCGCGCCCAGCCATTGTCCGACCATGCCGCCCATCGACAGGCCGCACCAATGCACCTTCTCGATATTGAGGTCGTCGAGGATCGCGAGCACGTCGCGGCCGAAGCGCTCCATCGTGTAGGGGCCGGGCGGAACGTTGGACTTGCCGTGGCCGCGGCGATCGTAACGGATGACGCGGAACACCTGCGTCAACGCCTTCATCTGCGGCTCCCACATCTGCAGCGTGCAGCCTAGCGAATTGGAGAGCATCAGGGTCGGCCCGCCGTCGCGGCCCTCGACGGAGACGTTGATCAGGCAACCGTCGGCATCGATCATGGGCATGATATTTTCCTCGTCATGCGCGGGGTTGACGCGCGGATCCATCTCGAATGCATGTTTCTCCGATGATGGATTGCCGGGTCAAGCCCGGCAAGGACATCAGGAGATATCCAATGAATCGAGCAGGCGGTCGATCAGGGCTTGCGAAGCTCCCTGATAGGCCATCGGCTCGAACAATGCCGCAATTTTTTCCGGCGCAAGGTGCGCCGTGACCTGAGAATCTGCCGACAGCACCTCGCTCAGATGCTTCTTCTCGGCAACCGCGCGCTTGCTCGCGGCCTCGATCAGATGATGCGCATCGCTCTTGCCGATCTTTTCGGCGAGCGCAAAGGTGACCGCTTCCGCCATGATCAGTCCGTGTGTGGCATCGAGGTTGCTGCGCATCCGCGCGGCATCGACGTCGAGGCCTTCGGCGATGTCCACGATCGCGGCAAGCGCGCCCGAGGCGACCAGCATCAATTGCGGCAGCGTCGGCCATTCCGCGTGCCAGGGGCCGGCGCTGCGCTCATGGTCCTGCACCTGCGCGGCAAACATCGTCGCGGCGAGTTGCGGCGCCATGATAGCGGCGCCGAGCGCGCTGGCGGAGGCGACCGGGTTGCGCTTGTGCGGCATGGTCGAGGAGCCGCCGCGGCCTTCGCCGGCCGGCTCAAACGCTTCGCCGACATCGGTCTGCATCATCAGCGAGACGTCGCGGGCGATCTTGCCGCAGCTGCCGGCGAGAATCGCAAAGCTCGAAGCCGCCTCGGCGATGCGGTCGCGATGGGTGTGCCAGGGCGCTTCCGGTAGCGGCAGGTTCAGCTCCTGAGCCAATCGCTCCGCAACGACGAGTCCCTTGTCGCCGAGCGCCGCGAGCGTGCCGGCGGCACCGCCGAATTGTAGCGCGAGGCCCTCGCGGGCGAGCCGCCGCAAGCGGCAGCGCGCGCGGGCAAGGCTTGATGCGTATTCCGCGGCCTTCAGGCCGAACGGCATGGGCAGGGCGTGCTGCAGCCACGTCCGTGCCACCATCGCGGTGTCGCGGTGCTTGCGCGCGAGCGCAGCAAAGTCCTTGATGGCGCGGCTGAGGTCGGCGTCCAGCGCGTCGACGCCGGCGCGCAAGCTGAGCATGGTCGCGGTGTCGATGACGTCCTGGCTGGTCGCGCCCCAATGGACGTAGCGGGCGGCCTCTGCGTCGGCCTTGGCGACGTTGGCGGTCAGCACCTTGACGAGGGGAATCGCGAGATTGCCGGACCGCGTCGCGGCCTCCGCCAGCGCGGCCATGTCGAAGGCATCGGCCTTGCAGGCGGCTTCGATCGCGCTGACGGCGGATGCGGGAATCACGCCTGTCGCGGCCTCTGCGCGTGCCAGGGCTGCCTCGAAATCGAGCATGTTCTGGAGGGTCGACCGGTCGTCGCAGACCATGCGCATGGCCGGGCTCGACAGCATCGGCGCGAGCAGGGGGGAGAGGGATGTGCTCATATTATGCGGGACCTAACCACCAATGACCCGCCTGTGCCAATCCCAAACCATCGACGCAAGTCTTTTGCAGTTGCGAATATGCATTGCACGTGACCGGGCACCGCCCTTTCCTTTGCGGCCTCCGTGCGTTACTTGAGCAATATTATTCTGATCCGATCCAAGTCTGATATCCCGGGAGGCGCCCCATGGCCATGACGATGAACGGCGAAGTCCAGCTTGCAGCGCCACGCGAGGCCGTCTGGGAGAAGCTCAACGATCCCGAGGTGCTCAAGGCCTGCATCCCCGGCTGCGAGGAGCTGGAGAAGACCGAGGACGGCGGCTTCCGTGCAACGGCAAAAATGAAGGTCGGGCCGGTGTCGGCGCGCTTCAAGGGCAAGGTCATGCTGAGCGATCTCGACCCGCCGAACGGCTACAAGATATCAGGTGAAGGCGAGGGCGGCGTGGCCGGATTCGCCAAGGGCGGCGCCGCGGTCAAGCTCGCGGAGAAGGACGGCGGGACGCTGCTCTCCTACGATGTCGAGGCGCAGATCGGCGGCAAGCTGGCGCAGCTCGGCCAGCGCCTCATCAACGGCACCGCCAAGAAACTGGCCGACGAGTTTTTCGCGAACTTCGCCAAGGCGGTACAGGGCTGAAACCTATCGCCTTTCGGCATGGCGGCTTGCGTCCGGGGTGATGTTGCCCCAGGGGACAATGGCCCATATGATGGGTTGGAATAATTATAAGAACGCTTCGACGGGACCCGTCGGGGTGCTGATAGAGAGTGCTTATGGCAAAAATCTCCCTCATCGTGAACGGCAATCCTGTAACGGCCAATGTCGATCCCCGCACGCTCCTCGTGCAGTTCCTGCGCGAGAATCTCCGGCTGACCGGCACCCATGTCGGCTGCGACACCTCGCAGTGCGGCGCCTGCGTCGTGCATCTCGACGGCAAGGCCGTGAAGTCCTGCACCACGCTTGCCGTGATGGCCGACGGCCATGAGGTCAAGACGATCGAGGGACTGGCTGCCGACGGCGCGCCGCTGCATCCGATGCAGGAGGCCTTCCGCGAGCACCATGGCCTGCAGTGCGGCTTCTGCACGCCCGGCATGATCATGACCGCGATCGACATCGTCCATCGCAAGGGCCATGAACTCGACGACCACACGATCCGGGAAGAACTAGAAGGCAATCTCTGCCGCTGCACCGGCTACCAGAACATCGTCGCCTCGATCTCCGCCGGCGCCAAGGCGATGGCGAAATCAGATCTCGCCTAACCCGCGCATCCCGCGATCAGGACATTCAGATGTACGAATTCAAATATCACCGCCCCGGGACCGTGCGGCAGGCCGCCAACCTCCTGGTGAAGAACGAGGACGCCAAGGTGATCGCCGGCGGCCACACGCTGATTCCCGTCATGAAGCAGCGTCTCGCCAGCCCTCCGCATCTGGTCGACCTCTCCCATATCGAGGGGCTCAACACGATCGAGATGAAAGGCCGCTCGCTGGTGATCGGTGCCACCGCCAAGCACGCGGAGGTCGCGACCTCCGCCATCGTCGGTGAGGCCATCCCGGCGCTGGCAAGCCTTGCCGGCGGAATCGGCGATCCCGCCGTGCGCCACCGCGGCACGATCGGCGGCTCGCTCGCCAATAATGATCCAACCGCCGATTATCCAGCCGCGGTGCTCGCGCTCGGGGCGACCATCGTCACCAACAAGCGCCGCCTCAAGGCGGAAGAATATTTCCAGGGCCTGTTCTCGACCGCGCTCGAGGCCGACGAGATCATCACCAAGGTGATGTTCCCGCTGCCGAAGAAGGCGGCCTACGTCAAATTCCGCAACCAGGCCTCGCGCTATGCGCTGGTCGGCGTGTTCGTGGCACGGCGCCCGTCGGATGTGCGGGTCGCGGTCACCGGCGCCGGCTCCGAAGGCGTGTTCCGCGTCACCGCGTTCGAGGAAGCCCTGAAGAAGCGCTTCGCGTCGAAGGCGATCGAAGGCATCGAGGTGCCGGCCGACGGCCTCAACAGCGACATCCACGGCAGCGCCGAATATCGCGCGCATCTGATCGGGGTGCTGACGCGGCGTGCCCTCGACGCCGCCAACGCCAAGGCGTGAGTGAACCTCACGCCTCGGCCAAACTTGTCCCTGGTGGGGGCGTAGCGAGACTGGCTTTTTCATGAATTCAGCGGCCAATTCTTCCGGTGCTTTGCCGGCATCGGTCGATGCGATGCTCGAACTTCTGACCTCGCGCGGCTATCTCGCCGAGCGGTCGCTGGCGACGGTGACCTATCTGTCGCTGCGCATGGGCCGGCCGCTGTTCCTGGAAGGCGAAGCCGGCGTCGGCAAGACCGAGATCGCGAAGGTGCTCTCGATGGCCTTGGGTCGGAAGCTGATCCGCCTGCAGTGCTATGAGGGCCTCGACGTCTCTTCCGCGGTCTATGAGTGGAACAGCGCCGCGCAGATGATCGCGATCCGGATGGCGGAAGCCGCCGGCGATACCGATCGCGATCAGCTCTCGAGTGACATCTTCGCCGACCGCTACATGATCAAGCGGCCGCTGCTCCAGGCGCTGGAGCCCGACGTCGCCGGCCCGCCGGTGCTGTTGATCGACGAGCTCGACCGCGCCGACGAGGCGTTCGAGGCGTACCTGCTCGAGATCCTCAGTGACTTCCAGGTAACCATCCCCGAATTCGGCACCGTGAAGGCGCCGCATCCGCCGATCGTCATCATCACCTCCAACCGTACCCGCGAGATCCACGACGCGTTGAAGCGGCGCTGCCTCTATCATTGGGTCGATTATCCCGCAGCCGAGCGCGAGCTCGCGATCGTCAAGACGCGCGTGCCCGGCATCTCGGCAAAACTCTCGCAGCAGGTCGTGCGCTTCGTACAGGCGCTGCGCGACCAGGATTTCTACAAGTCGCCGGGTGTCGCCGAGACCATCGACTGGGCCACTGCGCTGTCGGAGCTCGATGCCCGCTCGCTGACCCCGCAAGTGGTTGGCGACACGCTGGGCGCGCTGCTCAAGTACCAGGACGATATTACCCGGATGCAGGGCGATGCCTTGCAGAAGGTGCTGAAGGAAGCGACGAGCGAGAATTGATCGTCGTCGTTCCGGGGCGATGCGCAGCATCGAACCCGGAACCTCGAGATTCTCAAGTGCGCAATTGCGCACCATAGTTCGTCGCTTCGCGACGCCCCGGAATGACGGAGCGAGGATAGACCATGGCCATCAACCACCTTGCCCCGGAGCAAACCGAGCTGTTCGCCGACAACATCGTCGGCTTCGCCCGCGCGCTGCGCGCTGCCGGCATGCCGGTGGGCCCAGGCGCGGTCATCGATGCCATGAGCGCGCTGCAGGTGATCGAGATCGGCAACCGCGCCGACGTCTTCACCACGCTGGAGGCGATCTTCGTCAAGCGCCACGAGCATGCGCTGATTTTCAGGCACGCCTTCAACCTGTTCTTCCGCGCCTCGGAGGAGTGGAAGCACATGCTGGATTCGGTGCCGCTGCCGGAGCAGGCCAAGAAGAAGCCGCAGGCCGGCGCCCGCCGCGTGCAGGAGGCGATGTCGCAGCCGCGCATGACCGAGACGCCGCAGCACCAGGAGCAGGATTTGCGCCTGTCGGTCTCCGACAAGGAGATCCTGCAGAAGAAGGATTTCGCGCAGATGAGCGCGGCGGAGATCAGCGAGGCCTTGCGGGCGATCGAACGGATGCACCTGCCGCAGGCCGAGCTCCTGACGCGCCGGCACCAGCGCGATCCGCGCGGGCTGCGCCTGGACCTGCGCCGCACGCTGCGCGCGTCGCTGCGCACTGGCGGCGACATCATCGACATCCATCGCCTCGGGCGGATCGAGAAGCCGGCGCCGATCGTCGCGCTGCTCGACATCTCGGGCTCGATGAGCGAGTACACCCGCCTGTTCCTGCACTTCCTCCATGCCATCACCGACGCCCGCAAGCGCGTGTCGGTGTTTCTGTTCGGCACCCGTCTCACCAACGTCACACGGGCACTGCGCCAGCGCGACCCGGACGAGGCGCTGGCGAGCTGCTCGGCCTCGGTCGAGGACTGGGCCGGGGGCACGCGGATCTCGGCTTCGCTGCACAACTTCAACAAATTGTGGGCGCGGCGGGTGCTGAGCCAGGGCGCCATCGTGCTCCTGATCTCGGACGGCCTGGAGCGGGAGGCCGATTCCAGGCTGGCCTTTGAGATGGACCGGCTGCACCGCTCCTGCCGCCGCCTGATCTGGCTCAATCCCCTATTGCGCTTCGGCGGCTTCGAGGCCAAGGCCCACGGCATCAAAATGATGCTCCCGCACGTTGACGAATTCCGCCCGGTACATAATTTGAGTTCGATCCAGGAGCTGATCACGACGCTCTCCCAGCCGCTGCCGCCGCATCACCGCAGCCTGATCCGCTCCGCAGCTTGAGAGGCAACCCATGCTCGATCGCGACGAGGATATTCTGAAGGCGGCGGAGGACTGGCAGAAGGCTGGCCGTGGCGTCGCGCTGGCGACGGTTGTGGAGACCTGGGGCTCGGCGCCGCGCCCGGCGGGCTCGAGCCTCGTCATCAACGATGAGGGCACGTTCTTGGGGTCGGTCTCCGGCGGCTGCGTCGAGGGTGCCGTGGTGACCGAGGCCATGGACGTGATCGAGAGCGGCAAGCCCAAGATGCTGGAATTCGGCGTCGCCGACGAGACCGCCTGGAATGTCGGTCTGTCCTGCGGCGGCACCATTCGCGTCTTCGTCGAGAAGGTCGGCTAGCCGTGAAGCTCGCGATCCTGCACGAACTCAATGCCGAACGCGCCGCGCGCCGGCCGGTCATTCTGGTGACGGACACCGAGAGCGGCGAGCAGCGCCTGGTGAAATCAGCCGATTTCGCCAAGGACCCGCTGCGCGCTGAGCTGGAAAAGCAGCTTCGCATGGGCAAGAGCGCCATTGTCGAGGCCGGCGGCAAGAAGCTCTTCCTCAACGTCTACGCGCCGACCGCAAAGCTCGTCATCGTCGGCGCGGTCCATATCAGCCAGGCGCTGGCGCCGCTGGCACGCTCGCTCGGCTATGACGTCACCGTCGTCGATCCGCGCACGGCCTTTGCGAGCCCCGAGCGTTTCCCGGACATTCCGCTCGTTGCCGAATGGCCGGATACGGCGCTGCCGCCGCTCAATGTCGATGCCTACACGGCCTTCGTCGCGGTGACGCACGATCCCAAGATCGACGATCCCGCGCTGCTGCACGCCTTCGAGCGCAACTGCTTCTATATCGGTGCGCTCGGCTCGCGGAAGACGCACGCCAAGCGCGGCGACAGGCTGCGGGCACAGGGCGCCAAAGAGAGCGACATCGCGCGCATCCACGCGCCGATTGGTCTTGCGATCGGCGCGGTCTCGCCGTCCGAGATCGCGGTAGCGATCATGGCCGAGATCACGGCGGTGCTCCGCCTGCCACCCAAAGAAAAAGAAGAAGCGGCATGAAGTTCGGACCGGCGAGCCCCAAGGATGCGATCGGCGGGGTGACCGTCCACACCCTGCGCCAGGGACCGCTGGTGCTGAAGAAGGGCACGACGATCGGGCCTGCCGAGGTCGAGGCGCTGGAGCGCGCCGGCATCAAGGACATCGTCGTGGTGCGCATGGAGGACGGCGATGTCTCCGAGGACGTCGCGGCCGCCAGCATCGCCCTTGCCGTCGGCGGCGAGGGCATCCATGTCGAACGCGCCTTCACCGGCCGCGCCAATCTGTTCGCGGCCCGGCCCGGCGTGCTGGTGATCGACCGCGCCGCGGTCGACCGCATCAACAATATCGACGAGGCCATCACCTTCGCCACGCTCACCGCCTACAAGCCGGTGGTCGAAGGCGAGATGGTCGGCACCGTCAAGATCATCCCGTTCGGCGTCGAAGGGACCTTGCGCGATGCCGCGGTGAAGGCCGCCGGCAAGGACGTGCTGAAGGTCGCACCTTACGTCATCAAGCGTGTCGGCGTGGTCTCGACGCTGCTGCCCGGCCTCTCTTCGAAGGTCGTCGACAAGACCCTGCGCGTCACCGCCGAGCGGCTCGCGCCGGCCGGCGCCAGCATCATCGCCGAGCGGCGGGTGCAGCACGACGAACGTGCGCTGTCGGCGGCCATCACGGAATTGCTCGGCTTAGGGGCCGAGCTTGTCATCGTCTTTGGCGCGTCCGCGATCGCCGACCGCCGCGACGTGATCCCCGCCGCCGTCACCGGGATCGGCGGCGAGATCGAACATTTCGGCATGCCGGTCGATCCCGGCAATCTCCTACTGATCGCGCGTGCCGGTGGCGTGCCGGTGCTGGGCGCGCCGGGCTGCGCGCGCTCGCCGGTCGAGAACGGGTTTGACTGGGTCTTGATGCGGCTCCTTGCCGGCATCAAGGTGACCCGCTCCGAGCTGATGGGCATGGGCGTCGGCGGCCTCTTGATGGAGATCGTGACGCGGCCGCAGCCGCGCGCCAAGCCCGAAACCGAGGGCAACAGCCAGGTCGCGGCGATCGTGCTCGCGGCGGGCCGCTCGACCCGTATGGGTGGGCCCAACAAGCTGCTCGCCGAACTCGACGGCAAGAAGCTGGTACGGATCGCGACCGAGCAAGCGCTCGCCTCCAAGGCCTCCGAGGTGATCGTCGTCACCGGCCACCAGGCCGAGCTGGTCGAGCAGGCGCTCGCAGGCCTGAAGGTGCGCTTCGTCAAGAACCCGGATTTCGCCGGTGGCATCGCAAGCTCGGTCAAGGCGGGCATCGCCGCAGTGCCGGAGACCTGCGACGGCGCGATCGTCTGTCTCGGCGACATGCCGCTGATCGATGCCGGCCTGATCGACCGCCTCATCGATGGCTTTGCGCCGGATCGCGGCAATCTGATCGTCGTACCCGTGAGCGAGGGCCGCCGCGGCAATCCCGTGCTGTGGTCGCGCCGCTTCTTCAAGGAATTGATGACGCTCGACGGCGATGTCGGCGCGCGGCATCTGATCGCCAAGCATACCGAGGCAGTTGCCGAAGTGCCCGTTGATGGCGAGAGCGCCTTCCTCGACATCGACACCCCGCAGGCGCTGGAAGCGGCACGCCGCGGATGACGCTGCCGTAGTGCCGTAGGGTGGGCAAAGGCGCGCAGCGCCGTGCCCACCATCTCTCTACGCGATGTCGCGGAATTGGTGGGCACGCTTCGCTTTGCCCACCTTACGGCACAGTTTGCATGGTGACACATTACAGATCATCGATTTCAATCCTCCGTTCACCAAGTGGAAACGACCGCCGCTTAGAGTTCCCTCCACCTGCCTTGGGGGGAGGGGCTTTCCATGACTTCAAACGTCATCGCGCGCCGTTGCGCGATGTTTTTCTTTGCGCTGTCGGTTTGTGTCGCTGGCGCTCGCCACATTACGGATGCGCACGCGGCTGGCGCCATTGCGGTCGGCAAGTGCGGCGCCTACGGCCAGGCCTATGACTACGGCGCCGAGCACGAGGCGCGCGCCGCGGCGCAGAAGCAGTGCAAGGGCGAATGCACGACGGTCACGATGAAGCGCGCTTGCGCGGCGATGTCGGTCGATCTCGCCAATCCCTGCGGCGCCTATGGCTATGCGGTCAAGCCGAAGATCTCCGCCTCGCTCAATGCAGCTACGCGCGAATGCTACAAATATGGCGGCAAGGAATGCGTGATCCGCGCCTGGGCCTGCGACGCCAAGGGGTGAACTTCTCCGCCGTCATTCCGGGGCGTCGCGCAGTGACGAACCCGGAATTCGTGCAATAATCTCCAGATTCCGGGTCTGCGCCTGACGGCGCATCCCGGAATGACAATTTGTGGAGACATGCATGCAATTCGAGACCAAGATCGCCGTCGTAATCCGCACCGATCTTCAGGCCTGGCAGAAGCTCAACGTCGCGTCCTTTCTCACCAGCGGCATCGCTGCCGCATTTCCCGAATGCATCGGCGAGCCCTATGAGGACGCCTCAAGCACAAAATATCTTTCGCTGATCGGCCAGCCGATCCTGATCTACGGCGCCGACGGCCCAGCGCTGTCGCGGGCGCTCGATCGTGCGCTCACGCGCAACGTGAAGCCGGCCGTCTATACTGAGGACATGTTCAAGACCACGCATGATGCCGCCAATCGCGAGGCGGTGCGGGCGGTGGCGCGCACCGATCTCAATCTCGTCGGAATCGCGATGCGCGCCGAGCGCAAGGTGATCGACAAGATCGTCGATGGTTTGAAGTTTCATAGCTGACGTGACGTCAACTAGCCTACGTCATCACGCCCCTGTCATCATATGTCTGCGGCGCATAAAGTTGCGCCGTTTGACCCCAATCAAGGGCGCACCGCACGGCATCGCTAGTCTGCTCCAATTCTTGCAATGGAGCAGACTCATGCCGACCATGAAAGCCGCCATCGTCAAACAATTCGGCAAGCCGCTGGTGATCGAGGATGTGCCGGTGCCGCAGCCCGGTCCGGGCGAGGTCCTGGTCAAGGTCAAAGCGTGCGGCGTCTGCCACACCGACCTGCACGCCGCCCACGGCGACTGGCCGGTGAAGCCGGTGCCGCCCTTCATTCCCGGCCATGAGGCTGCCGGCATCATCGCCGCGCTCGGGCCCGGCGTGAAGAGTCTGAGGGTCGGCGATGCCGTCGGTGTCGCCTGGCTGCACGATGCGTGCATGGCTTGCGAATATTGCCAGACCGGCTGGGAGACGCTGTGCGAGCACCAGCACAACACCGGCTACAGCGTGAACGGCGGCTTCGCCGAATATGTCATCGCCTCGGCCGCCTTCGCCGCCAAGCTGCCGGTGACGATCGATTTCGCCGCCATCGCGCCGATCCTGTGCGCCGGCGTCACCACCTACAAGGGACTGAAGGAGACCGACGCCCGGCCCGGCGAGTGGGTCGCGATCTCAGGCGTCGGCGGGCTTGGTCATGTCGCGGTTCAGTACGCCAAGGCGATGGGGTTCAAGATCGCCGCCATCGACGTCGCCGAGGACAAGCTTGCGCTCGCACGCGAGACGGGCGCCGACCTCGCGGTCAACGCGCTTGCAGCCGATGCGGTGGACAAGGTTCTGACGGCAACCGGAGGCGGGGCCCACGGCGTGCTGGTGACCGCGGTGTCGACCGCCGCGTTCGCGCAGGCGCTGAAGATGGTGCGCCGCAAGGGTACCGTCAGCCTCGTCGGCCTGCCACCGGGCGAATTCCCGACGCCGATCTTCGACGTCGTGCTCAAGCGCATCACGGTGCGCGGCTCCATCGTCGGCACGAGGCGTGATCTCGACGAAGCCATCGCCTTCGCCGCCGACGGCAAGGTCAAGGCCGAGGTGACGAAGGTGCCCCTTGCGCAAATCAATGACGTCTTCGACCGGATGAAGGCCGGCAAGATCGAGGGCCGCATGGTGCTGGATTTTGCCTAAAGCGTTTTCGAGCGAAGTGGATACCGGTTCGCGTAAAGGAAAGGCGCCAAGACAAGAATCTGGCGGCTCAGCCCGGCGGCATGCCCGCGAATGTCGGCAGGTCAGGATCGAGGCGATCCCAATCATGACCGCGTGCGGCGTAAGTCACGGCTTGCGGCTTGTAGCGGGCGGGCTCGTCGAGGCTCGCGGCGCGGATGGTGAAGATGTCGGGCATCGCTGCGAAGGTCATGTAGACGGGCAAGCCGCAGCGGACGCAGAAGCCGCGCGTCTTCACATTGCCGCTGTCGCCGACCATGTCCCAGTGCTTCGCTTCGCCGGTCAGCGTGACGCCGGCGCGCGCGAAAGTCGCGTACGAGCCGTGGCCGCTGCCGCTTTCGCGCTGGCAGTCCCGGCACTGGCAGTGGTTGCTGAACAGCGGCTCACCGACAATCGAATAGCGGATGGCTCCGCAGGCGCAGCCGCCGGTAAAGGGATTGGTCATCGCGATAACTCCTCACTTCTCGCCGCAGATGTCGTCGAGCTGGCGAACGACCTTCTTCCAGCCGCCGCTCATGACATTGTAGGCCGACTCGTTCCTCGGCAGGACGAAACCGGCATGAACGAGCCGGATCCGCGTGCCGGCCTCGACCGGGGTGAGGGACCAGGTCACGACCGTGTCGAGCGGCGCGCCGTAGCCGGTGTTGCGCTCGTCGCCGCCCTTCCAGGCATAGACGAGGCGGCTGAAAGCCACGACTTCGAGAACCCGGCAATGGATGACGCCATCCCAATGGCCGCCCGGCGTGGTCTGGAATGTAAAGGTCTTGCCTTCGACCGCTTCGAAGCCGGTCGGCTGCATCAGCCAGCGCGCGATCAGCTGTGCATTGGTCAGCACCTTCCAGACCGTCTCCGGCGCATGAGGGAGCACCTCGTCGATGACGATGTCCTTGGTTTCGGCTTGCGATGCGGCTGCACTCACGGGTCGATCTCCTTCAAGAGGTCACGCAGGTTCTGGAAACGCTCGCGCCAGAACACGCCGTAATGGTCCATCCAGGTGACCAGCGGCGCGAGGCCTTGCGGCGCGGCGCGGTAATAGACGTTACGGCCCTCGGCGCGCTCGGCGACGAGGCCGGCCTGTTTCAACGATTTCAGGTGCTGCGAGATGGCCCCTTGGGTGACTCCGCTGCCGCGGGTCAGCTCGGCAACACTGATCTCCTTGCTCTCGAACACACGTTCGAACACGGCGCGGCGGGTCGGATCGGCGAGGGCGCGCATCACGGTGGTGACGGGGTTTGGGGCGGGCTCAATCATGTGAGTTAAATTAGGGAATGCTAATGCATTAGTCAATACTAATTCGTCGGACGAACAGGACCGAAGCGTCACTTGACTATGACTGACTAGTCAGTCATATATTGAGGATGCCAAAGAAGTCGATCAAAGCCACCACATCGTCCGCAACTCGCGCCAACGCGAACGTCCCCGCAGCGAGCGAGGAGGGGCCTGCCTCGAACCGTGCCACACGCGCGGCCGAGCGGCGTGCGGCGATCGTGGAGGCCGCAATGGAGGAGTTCATCGCGCGCGGGTTCGCCGCGACGCGGCTCGACGACATCGCCAAGCGCGCCGGTGTCGCCAAGGGCACGATCTACCTGCACTTCAAGGACAAGGAATCGATGTTCGAGGAGCTGGTGCGCATCGTCATCGTGCCCGTGGTGGCGCGGCTGACGGAGTTGCCGCCGCCGGCGGGCTCGGTGCGCGATCTCGTCGAGGCCTTCGCCCGCAATTTCCTGAAAGAAGTGATCGGCACCAGGCGCGGCGATCTGGTGCGCTTGATCGTGGCGGAGGGGCCGCGCTTTCCTTCCGTCGCCGACTTCTACTACCGCGAGGTCGTCTCGCGCGGCATCGCCACGATGCGCACCCTGATCGAGCTTGGCATCGCCCGCGGCGAGATCCAGGAGAAGGATCTTGCGCGCTATCCGCAGATCCTGGTCGCGCCCGCGATGATCGCGGTGATCTGGCAGAGCCTGTTTGCGCGGCACGCGCCCCTTGATGCGCAGGACATGCTGCGCGTCCATCTCGATTTGATTTTTGGCGAACGGAGGACGACATGAGGTCGTCGCGGGTATTTTTGACGTTTGCATTGACCCTCGTGCTCGCAACCGGGCTTGCCGGCTGCAACGAGAAGCGCGACCCCGGTTTCCAGGGCTGGGTCGAGGCCGACATGATCTTCGTCAGCCCGGATGAAGCGGGCCGGGTCACGAAGCTGAACGTGCGCGAGGGCGACGAGGTCAAGGTCGGCGACCACCTCTATTCAGTCGACGATGATCTCCAGCTCGCCGACCTCAACCAGAACAAGGCGACGCTGGCGAATGCGCAGCAGACCTATGATCGCGCGGCCTCGCTGAGCAAGACCGGATCGGGCACGCAAGCCAATCTCGATTCGGCTGTGTCGGCCTTGCGCGTTGCCGAGGCGCGGGTGGCGACGTCGGAGACGCGCATGGCGCGGCGCAAGGGCTTTGCGCCGGTCGCCGGCACCATCCAGCAGATCTACTTCCGCGAGGGCGAGATGGTAGCGGCACAGCGGCCGGTGCTGTCGATCATGCCACCCGGCAACATGAAGCTGCGCTTCTTCGTGCCGGAGACCGAGCTGCCGAAGCTTGCGATCGGCGACACGGTGCGCATCGCCTGCGACAATTGCGCCGCGGACCTTACCGCGAAGATCTATTTCATCGCGACTTCGGCGGAGTACACGCCGCCCGTCATCTACAGCCTCGAGGAGCGCAATAAGCTGGTCTATCTGATCCAGGCGCGGCCCTCGCGTCCCGACGCCTTGCGCGTCGGGCAGCCGATCAACGTCTATCTCAACCCCAAGACGCCGGTGGCGGACAAGCGATGAACGACCGCAGCGACATCGCAATCGACGTCAAGGGCCTGACCAAATCGTTCGGCGGGCGCGAGGTCGTGCACGATCTGTCGATGCAGGTGAAGCGCGGCTCGATCTACGGCTTCCTCGGGCCGAACGGGTCGGGCAAGACCACGACCATCCGCATCCTTTGCGGTCTGCTGACGCCCGACAGCGGCCAGGGCACCTGCCTCGGCTACGACATCCTTAAGGACGCTGAGAAGATCAAGCGCCAGGTCGGCTACATGACCCAGCGCTTCAGCCTGTATCAGGACCTCTCGGTGCGCGAGAACCTCGAATTCGTCGCGCGGCTCTATGGTCTTGCCGATGCGCGCGACGCCGCGCGCGACATGATCACGCGGCTCGGGCTGTCGGGGCGCGAGGAGCAGCTCGCTGGCGAGCTCTCCGGCGGCTGGAAGCAGCGGCTGGCGCTGGGTGCGTGCACGCTGCCCAGTCCAAAGCTGCTGCTGCTGGACGAGCCGACCGCCGGCGTCGATCCCAAGGCCCGGCGCGATTTCTGGAACGAGATCCACGCGCTCGCAGCTGAAGGGCTGACCGTGCTGGTCTCGACCCACTACATGGACGAAGCTGAGCGCTGCCACGAGATCGCCTATATCGCCTATGGCCATTTGCTGACCCACGGCACGGTCGAGGAGGTGATCGCGGGATCCGCGCTCTCGACCTACACCGTCACGGGCGAGGACCTGAACGGCCTCGCGGCCGAGCTCACCGGCAAGCCCGGCATCGATATGGTGGCGCCGTTCGGAACCTCGCTGCACGTCTCGGGCCGCGACGTCGCCGCACTTGAAGCCAGCATCGCGCCCTGGCGCGAGAAGAGCGGCTTGCACTGGCATAAATCCTCGCCCTCGCTCGAAGACGTCTTCATCGAGCTGATGAGCCGCTCCAAGGACAATTTCCAATGAGCGCTGTCGACCAAGCCGCACCACGGCACGAAATCCGCGAGCGCTTCGGTTTCTGGAAGCGCTCCTATGCGATGCTGATCAAGGAGTTCATCCAGCTGAGGCGCGACCGCGTCTCGTTCGCGATGATCGTGATGCTGCCGGTCATGCAGCTTCTGCTGTTCGGCTACGCCATCAACACCACGCCGCGCAATCTGCCGAGCGCCGTGCTGCTCCAGGAGGATTCCGATCTCGCCCGCTCGATCCTGAAGGCGCTGGAGAACACCGCCTATTTCCGCTTCATCTACGAGGTGCACGACGTCGACGATTTCGACAATCTGCTGAAATCCGGCAAGGTGCTGTTCGGGGTCGAGATCCCGCGCGGCTTCGAGCGGGCGGTACGGCGCGGCGACAAGCCGGCCCTGCTGGTCGCCGCCGACGCGACCGACCCGGTGGCGGCCAGCTCGGCGCTCGGCTCGCTCGGCATGGTGGTGCAGACTGCACTCGCACACGATCTCTATATCGGCGATCCTCCGGAGATGCCGTTCGAGATCCGGGCGCATGCCCGCTATAATCCGGCGGCGGCCTCCAGCCTCAACATCGTGCCGGGCTTGGTCGGCACCATCCTCACCATGACCATGCTGATCTTCACCGCGCTGTCGGTCACGCGCGAGGTCGAGCGCGGCACCATGGAGAGCCTGTTGTCGATGCCGATCAAGCCGGTGGAGGTGATGTTCGGCAAGATCATCCCTTACGTGCTGGTCGGCTTCGTCCAGGCCTTCCTCATCATCGGCATCGGCGTGTTCCTGTTCGGCGTGCCGGTGCTCGGCAATCTCGTCCTGCTGGCGCTGCTCTCGACACTGTTCATCACCACCAATCTCGCGATCGGCTACACGATCTCGACCGTGGTGCAGAACCAGCTCCAGGCCATGCAGATGTCGATGATGTTCTTCCTGCCGAGCATTCTGCTGTCCGGCTTCATGTTCCCATTCGCAGGCATGCCGGCCTGGGCGCAATATCTCGGCGAAGGCCTGCCGCTGACGCATTATCTGCGCATCGTCCGGGCGATCATGTTGAAGGGCGCGACCATGCAGAATCTGCGGTTCGACGCCCTGGCGCTGGCGGCCCTGATGCTGCTCGCCATGGTCATCGCCGTGACGCGCTTCCGCCGCACGCTAGATTGAGGCAAACTAACTCTTGAGAGTCATTCCGGGGCACGCGTAGCGTGGACCCGGAATCTCGAGATTTCCGGGATCGCGACTGCGTCGCGCCCCGGAATGACCAGGGGGTGGAATGGCCAAGTTCGCGAGCAGGAAGGCGCGGCAGCACGCCGGGCTCTCGGAAGATTTCGAGCGCGAGCTCACGCGGGAGGTGCTCCGTACCGAACTGTTGCGGGTGCGGACGCTGATCACGACGGGCTGCGTCATGATGGTCCTCCTCACCGCGATCTACCTGGTGGATCCTGCCGTCGTGAACCGGGTCTGGCACGGAACGAATGGGCTCGTCGGCGAATACGGCCTGCTGGCCGGTTTCATCCTGCTGGAGGTCTGGATCCACGCCCAGATCCGTCGCAACCTCCGGCTCAATCGCGACGTCCCGGTTGTCAGGCGCTATGTCGGTGCGCTGATCGAGACGTCGCTGCCGACGCTCATCCTTCTCCTCCAGATCCACACCATGGGCGCCAGCGCGGCGCTCGGCTTCGCCGTGCCGCTGATCTACTTCATCTTCGTCATCCTCTCGACCCTGCGGCTCGACTTCTGGCTCTCCACGTTCACCGGCCTCGTCGCCGCCGCTCAACTGCTGACGGTTGCGTTGATCTACGATCCCTCGAGCGGTATCGGCGAGCCGCAGGCCTATTTCCACGCAGTGCGCAGCCTCATCATCTTGGTCTGCGGCGTGCTCGCGGGGACGGTCGGCGCGCAGCTTCGCCGCCAATTTGCAGCGAGCATTGCGGCGGCAACCGCGCGCGACCGGGTCACCAACCTGTTCGGCCAGCACGTTTCGCCGCAGGTCGTGGAACGATTGATGGCGGAGGGCACCAGCGCCGGCGGCGACATTCGCCGCGTTGCCGTGATGTTCGTCGATTTCCGCGGCTTCACCGCCGGGGCGCAGTCGCGCACGCCGCAGGAGGTGGTCGACCGCCTCGACGGCGCCTTCGCCGTGCTGGTCGATATCCTCGACCGCGAAGGCGGCATCGTGAACAAGTTTCTCGGTGACGGTTTTCTCGCCCTGTTCGGCGCGCCGCTGGAGGCCTCGGATGCCGCGCATCGCGCGGTCGCGGCCGGCCGCGAGATGCTGACCGCGATGGACCGCATCAACGCCGAGACGAACTGGCCGCTGCGGATCGGCATCGGCATCCATTTCGGCGAGGTCGTCGCCGGCAATATCGGCTCGCCCCGGCGCAAGGAATACACCGTTATCGGCGATACCGTGAATTTCGCCTCGCGGTTGGAGGCGCTGAACAAGGAGTTCGGCTCGCAGCTGTTGATCTCTGCATCTGTGCGCGAGGCGCTCGGCGATGACGGCAAGGATGCCGTCGCGCTCGGCGAAGTCGAGGTGCGCGGCTACGAGCAGCCGGTGCCGGTGTTTCAACTGGGGTAGACTGCTCGCATTTCGTTGAACGCGCGTGATGAAATATCCCGCCTCGTTTTGCGCTCTCGCACTCAGGAAGTCGAAAGCTCTTGGCTTCCGTTTGCCATGCGGAGAAGATCCATGTCTCGATTGACCCTTGTCTCAGCCATCCTCATCGCTGCGGCCGCCTGCCAGATGCAGGCCGCCGCCGCCCGCGACGCGGTCCCGCGCCACGCCCAGCCCCCGGCAACTGCGGATTGCGTGAGAGCGCCAGCGGCAGGGGCGTTTGCGTCGGCGCCTTACAAGCGGCCGCCCTGCATGCCCAAGGCAGCGAACTGACGCTCCGAGCGGCGTCGGGCCGGCAGGTCTGCCAGCCCGACACCCGCTTTTCCGCCCTCTCGCCGTGCGTGGTATTATCGTAGCGCTTGACTCCGATTTCATATAGTCATCTATATGACTATATGAATGCAGCTCCGCACGACGACCGCCTTCCACGCTACCAGCGCCTGCGCGACGATCTCGCCGCGCGGATCAACCGCAATGAGTGGCGGCCGGGAGAGCCGATCCCGTCGGAGGCCGAGCTCGGTGCGCATTACGGCGTCGCCATCGGCACCGTGCGCAAGGCGATCGACCAGCTCGTCAGCGATGCCGTGTTGGAGCGTCAGCAGGGCCGCGGCACCTTCGTGCGCCGCGCGCGCTTCAACTCCTCGCTGTTCCGCTTCTTCCGCTTCCAGTCCGAGAGCGGCGAGCGGCGTGTGCCGAAGAGCCGCATCATCCGCCGCAAAAGCGTGCCGGCGAATTCGGCCGTCGCCTCCGCGCTGCGCATTCCCGTCGGCGAGCCCGTGATCAGCCTATCGCGCCTGCGCCTGATCGACGACGTGCCGCTGCTCGCCGAAGAGATTTGGCTGCAGCAGTCGCGCTTCGCGAAGATCCTCGAGATCGACACCGCCGAATTCGGCGACTTGCTGTATCCGCTCTACGAGGAGCGCTGCGGCGAGATGGTGGTTTCCGCCGAGGAAATCCTGACGGTCGAGACTGCAAATGAGATGCAGGCGCGCCTGCTCAGGCTCGAGACCGGCGCGCCGCTGATCGTGATCGAGCGCCTCGCGCTCGACCTCGAGCGGCGGCCGATCGAATGGCGCCGCTCGCGCGGACCGGCTGACCGCTTCCGCTACCACGCCGAGATCCGCTGACGCGGCTTTTTCGACGACATCAAGCAATAACGAGTACAGGGAGAAAACATGTCGAACTGGTACAGCGAAAGCTCGCCGCTGGAGCGGCGCACGTTCTGGGCAAGCTTTGGCGGCTGGGCGCTGGATGCGCTCGACGTCCAGATGTTCGGCCTCGCCATCCCCGCGCTGATCGCGGCCTTCGGCATCAGCAAGGCCGATGCCGGCCTGCTCGGTTCGATCACGTTGTTCTTCGGCGCATTTGGCGGCTGGATCGGCGGCGCGCTCGGCGACCGCTTCGGCCGCGTCAAGGCGCTGCAGATCACGGTCGCGACCTTTGCGCTCGCGACTTTCGCCTGCGCCTTCGCGATGACCTACACCCAGCTCCTGATCCTCAAGGCGATCCAGGGCCTCGGCTTCGGCGCCGAATGGGCCTGCGGCGCGGTGCTGATGGCCGAGATCATCCGCCCCGAGCATCGCGGCAAGGCGCTCGGCTCGGTGCAGAGCGCCTGGGCCGTCGGGTGGGGCGCCGCCGTGCTGCTCTCGGCAGTGGTCTTCACCTATGCGCCGGCCGATATCGCCTGGCGGCTCTTGTTCGCACTCGGGCTGTTGCCGGCGCTCCTCATCATCTTCATCCGCCGCGGCCTGAAGGAGCCGCCGCGATCTCTGGCCGCAGAGAAGACGCCGTTCTTCGCCACTCTGTCCGGCATCTTCCATCGCAACGTGCTGCGCTCGACGCTGATCGGCGGCCTGTTCGGTATCGGCGCTCATGGCGGCTACGCCGCACTCACCACCTTTCTGCCGACTTACTTGCGCGAAGTGCGGCACCTCTCGGTGCTGGGCTCCAGCGGCTATCTCGCCGTCATCATCGCCGCCTTCTTCTGCGGCTGCGTCGCGAGCGGCATCATCAGCGACCGGATCGGCCGCCGGGCCAACGTCGCCTTCTTCGCCAGCGCCTGCATCATCACAGTGCTGATCTACATTTTCGCGCCGCTGACGAATGGGCAGATGCTGGTGCTGGGCTTTCCGCTCGGCTTCTTCTCGGCCGGCATCCCGGCCAGCATGGCGGCGCTGTTCAGCGAACTCTATCCCGCCGGCGTGCGCGGCACCGGCGTCGGGTTCTGCTACAATTTCGGGCGCGTCGTCTCCGCGGCATTCCCCTTTCTGGTCGGCTTCCTCAGCGATCACATCGGGCTTGGACCCGCGATCGGCATCGATGCGGCCTTCGCCTATTCGCTGGTGCTGATCGCGGTGCTGCTGCTGCCCGAGACCCGCGGCAAGGTGTTCGAGCAGGCCGCGTCAACGCCTGCGTGATGTGGGATGGGGAGTAGCTACCATGACATTTGCCCAGCGCGGCCTCACGCGCCGCCAGTTCGGCACGGGTCTCGCGTCGCTCGCCACGGTGGCTGCGAGCACACTCAGGAGTGAGCCGGCCTTGCCGACGATCGACACCCACGCCCATGTCTTCCACCGCGGCCTCAAGCTCGCACCGGGCCGGCGCTATGCGCCGGACTACGACGCGCCGCTGGCGCTCTATCTGGCGCAGCTCGATCGTAACGGCATGACGCATGGCGTGCTGGTGCAGCCGAGCTTTCTCGGCACCGACAATTCGTGCCTCGTCGAGAGCCTGAAGCAGGCGGCCGGGCGCCTGCGCGGCATAGCCGTGGTCGATCCCACCGTCACGGCGGACGAGCTGCGCGCGCTCGACCGCACCGGCGTGGTCGGCATTCGTCTCAATCTCGTCGGCCAGCCCTTGCCTGATCTCGCCGCCGTCGAATGGAAGGCACTGCTCGCAAACGTGAAAGCCATGGGCTGGCAGGTCGAGGTCCAGCGCAATGCGTCAGATCTCGCCGTGCTCGCGCTGCAACTGCTCGATCATGGCGTCACGGTCGTGCTCGATCACTACGCGCTGCCCGATCCTAAGCTTGGTGTCGCCGATCCCGGCTTCCAGTCGGTGCTGAAGCTCGGCGCCGCGAGGAACGTCTGGGTCAAGATCTCGGCACCGTATCGCAACGGCGCGGCCGGCGAAGATTTTGCGAAAGCGGCCTATCCGCTGTTGCGCGACGCCTACGGCGTGGATCGCCTGTTGTGGGGCAGCGACTGGCCGCATACGCAGTTCGAGGCTTCGCAGAGCTACCAGAAGAACCGGCAATTTCTCGACACGCTGATCACTGATGCGGCGGTGCGGGCGCAAGTATTGGCGTCACCACGGTCGCTCTTCCGCTTTTGACTCCCGCTTGCGCCATTGCTCCGATTGCTCCGAATTTTGGGACATGACGGACGATGTCGTAGGCCTGTAGACTGCCGCGCGATGCGGCCTGTCGTGGCCGCGACTTGCATGGGGAAGTGACGATGCAGCGCCGCTACATCACCGTCGACGTGTTCACCGACCGCGCCTTCGGCGGCAACCAGCTCGCCGTGGTGCTCGACGCCGGCGGCCTGTCGACCGCGCAGATGCAGGCGATCGCGACCGAGTTCAACTATTCCGAGACGACATTCGTGCTGCCGCCGCGCGACAAGGCCAATGACGCCGAGGTGCGTATCTTCACGCCGGTGCAGGAGATCGCCTTTGCCGGCCATCCCAATGTCGGCACCGCCTTCGTGCTGGCCTCGATGGCAAAGGAGCCGAAGCCGCGCCTGCTGTTCGAGGAGAAGGCCGGTCTCGTGCCGGTCGAGATCGTACGAGAGCAGGGTCGGGTGATCAGGACCGAGCTCACCGCCCCGCAGCCCCTGGCGCGGTATGCGCCGTTGTCACCGGCTGAGGCCGCGAGCTGCATCTCGCTGAGTGCGGATGACATCAAGACCGACAACCACGCACCGCACGTCGTCACCGTCGGAAACGCGTTCCTGGTGATGGAGCTGCATTCGCGCGAGGCGCTCAAGCGGGCCCGGCCCGATGCTGTGGCCTACAGCAAGGTCTTGCCGCGCGACGGTGCCCGCTCTGTGTGGCTCTATACGTGCGACGTGCCGCCAGCGGAGGCGCCCTGCGAACGGCAGGCGCGCATGTTCATGCGCGGCGCCTCCGGTCTCGTCGAAGACCCCGCCACCGGCAGCGCCACGGTCGCCGCCGCGGCGCTGTTCGCCGATCTCGATCCCATTCGTGATGGCGAATTGAAGCTCACCATCGGCCAGGGCTTTGACATGGGGCGGCCCAGCATCCTCCGGACGCGTGTGCGCAAGCGGGACGGCAAGATCGTCTCCGCCCATGTCGGCGGCAGCTGCGTGCAGATGATGGAGGGGACGTTCAAGCTGGCGGGGGAGGGGTAGGTTGTCATTCCGGGGCAGCGCGAAGCGCTGAGCCCGGAATCTCGAGGTTCCGGGTTCAGCCCTGCGGGCTGCCCGGAACGACAATCAGACTTGCCGTCCAGCCAAATTTTTCACCGCCACTCCATCGCGCGCCTCGATGATCTCGGCGATCATCTGGCGGTGGCAGTGGGTGTGATCGCGCTCGTAGCAGAGCAGGCAGACGGGCCCGGCCTTCTTCACCAGAGCCGAAAGCTCGTCCATCGCTTCCCTGGCTTCAGGCGCCTTCAGGTGCTTCGAGAAGATCTTCTCCAGCACGTCATATTGCCCGCTGCGCGCGGCAAGGCGCCCTTCCTTGGGCGTGCCGAGCGCTGCGAGATGGACATAGGCAATGCCGCGCTCGTCTAAGCCGGCAGCGAGCTGCTTCTTGGAAAAGCCCGGCCGGCGCGATGAGGTGACCGCGCGCACGTCGACCACGAGCTTGACGCCGGCCTGCTCCAGCTCGTCCAGCACCGCCTTGGGCGGCGTCTGCTCATAACCGATGGTGAAGAGCTTCTTCGCTTTGGCCATGAGACACCTCAGGTCACGACACGGGAGGTCGTCATGCCCGGGCTTGTCCCCCATGACGCTGTGGAAGCTTCCGTGGCCTTAACTGAGAGTGTCATAGGCGGTAGCCCGCTCAGCTCACGCGCGCGATGAGTTCCATGGCGCCGTGCGGCGCGCGGACCTTGCCCTCGTGGATGACATAGGCGAACACGTCGCGCGGCTCCTTCTTTGGCTTGGCCTTGTCAACCTTTGGCAGGTCATCGGGTTCACTGCCGGAGGCCCAGGCCTGAAAGCGTTCGGCCCAGGCATCGAGCTGCTTCGGCGGATAGCAGGTCTTGATCTCGTCGTTGCCCTTTTGCAGCCGCGCATAGACGAAGTCGCTGGCGACATCGGCGATTGCCGGATATTTGCCGTGCTCGGCGAACACTACCGGCGTCTCGAACTCGCGGATCAGCGCGATGAAGTCAGGCGTGCAAAAGCTGTCGTGGCGGACCTCGACGACATGGCGCAGCGCGCGGCCGTCGAGCTTGCGCGGCAGCAGCTCCAGGAACTTGCCGAAATCGGCGCCGTCGAACTTCTTCGTCGGCGCGAACTGCCAGAGCACCGGCCCGAATCGGTCGCCGAGCTCCAGCACGCCGGAATCGTAGAACCGCTTAATGGAATCGCCGGCTTCCGCGAGCACACGGCGATTGGTGGCGAAGCGCGGCCCCTTCACCGAGAAGACGAATCCGTCGGGGACTTCGCTCGCCCATTTGCGAAAGCTCTCCGGCTTCTGCGAGCCATAATAAGTGCCGTTGATCTCGATCGAGGTCAGCTTCGAGGCGGCGTAGGACAGCTCCTTCGCCTGCGCCAGCTTCTCCGGATAGAACACGCCGCGCCAGGGCTCGAAGGTCCAGCCGCCGATGCCGATGAAGATGTTGCCGGATTTTTTGGACGCGGTTTTCGCTTTGGCCACGGGAGGGATCTCGCATCGACGGGAAGGGACCTCAATCCTAATCAAACCAGATGTGATTGGCCAGTTGCCGCCTCCGGTCTAAGCTTGCGAGGTGACCCGCGAAAAGGAGATCAAGATGCGGATGCTGGTGGTGGGAACGGCGCTCGTCATCATGACTTCTCCTGCCATGACATCTTCGGCCATCGCGGATGACGACGACGCAAAGAGCGCACAGAAGCTCGCCCAGCAGGGCCGAGACGATTATTGGCATTGTCTGGCGCGGGAGTACTCGCGCGACAGCAATCAGGGCCTGTCGGAACAGGATTTTGGCCGCTCGGTTGCCGGCGCCTGTCCGTCGGAGCGGCAGTACTACCGGGTAGCGCTACTCGACTATCTCACGACGCAATACCCGGGCATCGATTCCGCCGCGCATCTCGCCACCGCGAACAGGGCGGTCGAGTCGGCGCAGAAGGATATCGTGACGGCCTTCGTCAAGCGCCGCGCGCCCGCGAAATAGGGGAGTGGCGAATCGCTCCTCGCGGTGCGCCTATCGCTATTCGCCCCGGGGCCTTTCGGTGCAGCGCGCATCCGTGGTATCACTCACTGCATCTGGAACAGGGAAGGGTCCCATGTCGTCTGAGTCGGTGGGGGGCATTCTGGGCGCGATCGTCGCGGCGATCGTGCTTGCGGTCGCCGTCGTCCTCGGGCCGATCGGCCAGTACGGCAAGCCGCCCAAGCCGGCGAAGGTCGAGCCTGCCCCGGCGGCACCCGCAGCCCCCGCCGCGCCCGCGCCGCGCGGCCCGGTGATCAAGGAAGTCCCCAACCAATAGGGCGGAAAATCAACCCTTTCGCCCCTTGCGAAGCCGGTTTGTCGTTCCTATCTAGTATTTAACGGCGACGTTGAGCGAAAACTCCGGCGCTGGGACGACCTTGGAATAGCTTGGGCCTGCGCCGGATGTACGCGCGGTCCGCCGTTCCGGGGTCGTTGGCATTTTGGGGCCCCTTCGGGCCCAGTCCCAGAGAAAACCCCGGCTTGGCAGCGCAGGACGCGGCGGATATACGCTGCCGTCATGAATGAAGCGATCAGACCGGGCATCGACAGCCCGCCACAGGCTCACGAGGCGCCGGAACTGTCGGTCATCGTCCCGACCTTCAACGAGCGCGACAACGTCACGGTGCTGTACCGGCGGCTCGAGGCGACCCTCGCCAACGTCCTCTGGGAGGTCGTGTTCGTCGATGACAATTCACCCGACGGCACCTGGGACGTCGTGCGCGCGCTGGCCCAGCGCGACAGCCGCGTGCGCTGTGTCCGCCGCATCGGCCGCCGCGGCCTGTCCGGCGCCTGCATTGAGGGTATCCTGGCCTCCAGCGCGCCCTATGTGGCCGTGATCGACGCCGACCTCCAGCACGACGAGACGCAGCTGCCGAAGATGCTGCTGCTGCTCGCGAGCGACCAGGCCGAGCTCGTCGTCGGCAGCCGCTACATCGAGGGTTACAAGAGCGAAGGCTTCAACAAGCAGCGCGCCGGCGCCAGCGCGCTGGCGACCGAGCTCGCCAGGAAGATGCTGCGGGTCGAGATCGCCGATCCCATGAGCGGCTTCTTCATGATGCGCCGCGACCGTTTCGAGCAGCTCGCGCCGAAACTGTCGGTGCACGGCTTCAAGATCCTGCTCGACGTCGTCGCAAGCGCGCAAGGCGGCTTGCGCACCGTCGAGGTTCCCTACACCTTCGGTGCCCGCCAGCATGGCGAGAGCAAGCTCGATTCCATGGTCGCCCTCGACTTCCTCGGTCTCCTGCTGGCCAAGCTCACCAACGACATCGTCTCGCTGCGCTTCATCCTGTTCGCCATGGTCGGCGGCATCGGTCTCGTGGTGCATCTCACCACCCTGTTCATCGCCCTTCAGCTGTTCAAGGCGCCGTTCGCGGAGGCGCAGGCCGCCGGCGCCATCGTCGCCATGACCAGCAACTTCGTCCTCAACAACTTCCTCACCTATCGCGACCAGCGGCTGAAGGGCTTTGCGCTGCTGCGCGGCCTGATCGCGTTCTACATCGTGTGCAGCGTCGGGCTGCTCGCCAACGTCGGCGTCGCCTTCTCGGTCTACGACCAGGAGCCGATCTGGTGGCTGGCCGGCATGGCCGGTGCGCTGATGGGCGTGGTTTGGAACTACGCGATGTCCGGACTGTTCGTCTGGCGCAAGAAATAGCGCAAGATGGGCGGGGCAGACGCGCGGATCGTCCGCAACACCGCGCTGGTGATCGTCGCGCTGGTCGCCTTGCGCCTCGTCGCGGCGGCGTTCACGCCGATCACCTTTGACGAAGCCTATTACTGGATGTGGTCGAAGAGCCTGGCCGGCGGTTATTACGACCACCCGCCGATGGTTGCCTTTGTGATCCGTGCCGGCACCATGATTGCCCGCGACACCGAGCTCGGCGTCCGTCTGGTCTCGATCCTGCTCGCGCTGCCGATGAGCTATGCGATCTATCGCTCCGCCGCGATCCTGTTCGGCGGGGCGCGCGTGGCGGCGACCAGTGCCATCCTGCTCAACGTGACTATGATGGCCTCGGTCGGTACGCTGATCGTCACGCCGGATGCGCCGCTGCTGGTGGCCTCCAGCTTCGTGCTGTTCTTCCTCGCAAAAGTGCTGGAGACCGGCCGCGGCGTCTGGTGGCTTGCCGTCGGTGCCGCGGTCGGCGCGGCGCTGCTGTCAAAGTACACCGCGATGTTCTTTGGCGCGGCGATCCTGATCTGGCTCGCTGCGGTGCCGAAGCTGCGGCGCTGGTTCCTCTCGCCGTGGCCCTATCTCGGCGGCCTCGTTGCGCTCGCGCTGTTCTCGCCGGTGATCCTCTGGAACGCCGACCATCAGTGGGTCTCGTTCGCAAAGCAGCTCGGCCGCGCCAAAATCGAGGACTTCCGCCCCGTCTTCATCGCCGAGCTGATCCCGACCCAGATCGCATTCGCCACCCCACTGGTCTTCATCCTTGGCGCGATGGGACTACACGCACTGACCTGGCGCCGGGCCGGCGCGCTGGCCTCGCGCGTGCTGATCGAGACGATGTTCTGGACCATCGTCGTCTATTTCGTCTGGCACTCACTGCACGCCCGCGTCGAGGCCAACTGGTTCGCGCCGGTCTATCCGCCTTTCGTCGTCGCCGCGGCGGCAGCCGCCAATCTCGTGCAGTGGCCGCCGCGCCAGCGGCGCCTGGTGGATTTCTGCCTGCGCTGGGCCGCGCCGGCCGGCATCGTGATGTTTGCCGCGCTCATCGTGCAGGCCAACACCGGCTGGCTGTCCGGCTATCGACGCGATGCGACCGTGCGCAGCGTCGGCGTCGGCTGGCGCGAGCTTGCGGCCGAGATCGAGGCGGTGCGCGTCCGCACCGGCGCCGCCTGCGTGCTCGCGCCCGACTACGGCACGACGAGCTGGCTCGCCTTCTACCTGCCGCGCGGCACCTGCGTGGCGCAGCAGAACCAGCGCATTCGCTGGGTCAACATGGGCGAGCCCGATCCAAAGCTGCTGGCCGGCAAGCTGCTCTTCGTCGATGAGCTGCGCGAAGGCGACCATCCCGCTCTCAACGACCTGTTCGCGCGGGTGACACGGGTTGCGCAATTGCAACGCAAGCGCGGGCCGCTCGTCGTCGAAACCTACGGCATCGATCTGCTCGAAGGCGCCAGGGGCGACGCGCTGGACCGCTCGCCGCGGCCTGAACTTGTGCCTTGAGCGATCATGTTCGGGATGACGTCTATTTTCTCTTGTGCTTAAGGCTTGTTCGCGCCACGGGACGATTGGTGCACGTACTGCAGGGCGGCGACGATGAGATCGCACTCGTCATCGGTCATGTCATTATAAACGGGCAGCGCAATCACGTTGTAGGCAGTTCGCTCCGTGACGTCCAATTTCACGTCGTTCTGAGTCCTGTAAGCCGTCATGTGGTGGCATGGCGGGCTGTAATACTTCCGGACGAAGACGTTACATTTCTCGAGCGCCGATGCCAGCGCTTCACGATCGAGTCCGAACTGCTCGGCGTCGACAACCACCGGCAGGAATAGCCAGTTCGCCTCTACACCTGCGGGCTCTCGCCCCACCAGCAGGCCGGGAATTTCGGAAAGCCCGCGGCGCATGCGCTCGACGGCCCGACGGCGTGTCGCAACGGCGAGCTCGAACGTCTTGAGCTGCTCGATGCCGATGAGGGCCGATATTTCCAGCATCTTGCCGTTCAGGCCCGGCTCACCACAATCGGAACTGTCGATTTGCCCGAAGTTGCGTATCGCTTTGACGCGGGCGAGCAATTCCGGATCGTCGCTGCAGACGCATCCGCCCTCCATCGTCGAGAAGGTCTTGGTGGCGTGGAAGCTGAACATCTGCGCGTCCGCGAATCTCCCGACCGGCTGGCCATTGACGCGGGTGCCGAACGAGGGCGCGCCATCGACAAGAAATTTGAGCTTATGGCGCCTGGCGATGTCGGCGAGCGAAGCGTAGTCGCTGGCTACTCCGTAGGCGTCGACGGCAAGGATGGCGACGGTGCGATCCGTAATCCTGCGCTCCACGTCCTGCGGGTCGAGGCGCATGGTCAGATCGTCAAGGATATCCGCGAAGACCGGTTCGGCGCCCACCCATTCGACAGCATGAGGTGTGGCGCAGAACGTGAATGACGGCACGATCACTTCGCCAGAGGTGACTCCAGCGCCCCGCAGCATGGCCATCAACCCGATCTGACCATTGCAGAAGACGAGGGAGGGGACACCCAGATATTCGCTCAAACGTCGCTCAAATTCGACGACCCAACGGGAATTGTTCGCGACCTGGCCGGTTTCCAGCGCCGTCTCAAAGGCGGCCAGGAACTGCTCTGTTTTTGGAAAGCCTGGACGCACGATGTTGAGAGGATTTTGTGCCCGGGGCATCGGAAATTCAGGCACCACCGCGTCAGCCCCCTCCAGTCTACGACGAATACCGATATAGTCCTGCAACTTTGGCTCCATGGTGATGTGACATGCCGACGCCACGGGTACTCGCGACCGACATCAGCTCGCGGCAACCATGCACATTCTAAGCCGCTGCGGGTTTGATGCACTCGCAGTTGAGGCAACTTCCCCTGCAAACACAGCCAAACAGGGAGGCAGGTCGACTAGTGATACTCTTTCTTTCCTGCCGCCGACGTGATCGGGATTCTCCGTAGCCAAAGCTGCCGCGACCACCGCTCCGTATTCTCGCGATACCAATCGATCGTCCGGTTGAGGCCATCCTGCCAACTAAAGCTTGGTTTCCAGCCGAGCACGCGATTGATCTTTGACCAATCACCGGTATGCCTCACGACCTGCCCGGGCCGGTCGCCGACAAATTCGATCTTCGCGGGCGAATAATTCATCTTGGATATGATGTCGTGGGCGATCTCGTTGATCGTGCGGTGTTGGCCGGTCGCGACATTGAAGACTTCGCCATGGACGAGATCGTCGGGGGCCTGAAGGACAAGATCGATCGCGCGGCAGGTATCCTCGACGTAGACAAAATCGCGCGCCGCGCAGCCGCCGCCATGAACCGTCAGCGGTTCGTCGAGCATCGCGCTCGTGATAAAGCGAGGAACGAGCTTTTCGAGGTGCTGCATCGGGCCGAAATTGTTGAAAGGCCGAACGATCACAACGGGGATATTGTAGGTAGCCCAATAGGAATAGATCAGCCGGTCGGCACCGCATTTGGCGCTTGCGTAAGGGCTCATCGGATTCAGCGGATGATCTTCATCCATCATGTCCCTGACCGCATTTCCATAAACCTCGGACGTCGAGACATGGACAAAGCGTTTGATGTTGCGTCCGAACCTGGCGACCGCATTCGCAAGCGTCTGAGTTCCGAGCACGTCAGTTTGAAAAAACTGGAGGCTATCGTGAATCGAGCGCGTGACGTGGGTCTCTGCCGCAAGATGGATCACCACATCGGCTTCTGCCACAAGCGTGTCGACCAGCGCGGCATTGCAAACATCGCCGTACCAGAGCACCCCGCGGGAGTCGTGCGAGCGAACCATATCGGACGGAAGATTTTCGACGGCGCCCGCGTAGGTCAGCGCGTCAAGGACAAGGATCCTGTCGAGGGGATACTTCTCCATGAGGTAGTGAATCAGATTTGCACCGATAAACCCTGCACCCCCGGTAACCAGAACGGTTCGCATTCGTAATCCTATTCGCAACGCGTTGCAAGGCCATGAAAGCCCGAGTTCTAGGCTGAACGCCACGTCACCCAATGTCATGCATGGCGGCAGCGTCAGTCATATCGAGTCCACGATGTCTACTGGTCACCGATATCGTCCCTAGCTTGCGCGAAGCATGCCGCGCCGCGCGGGTTTTCCGAAAACACGCACATTTGGAATGGTGCGGGTATGGCGAATCAGGGGCGACTGCTGGCTAATGGATCGCATCGGCATCCGCCTTAACGCCACGGTTGAAAAAAATGAAGAACTTCGTCGTCAATCTCGATCGCCAGCCGGAGAAGTTCGAAAGATTCCTGAAACGGAATGAAGGCTGCGGAATCGCCTTCGAACGTTTCCCAGCGGTTGACGGATTGAAATTGACCGAGGAGGAAGTCATGGCGATGGGGATCGTCGCTCCCGGTTCGCGGTTCGCCCCGGGCGCCGTCGGTGGTACCGCCTCGATGTCGCGGATATGGAAGATGGTCGCCGAGCAGGATGAGCCGGCCCTCGTGTTTGAGGACGATTGCACGATCCGTCACGACATTCTCGCGCGCCTGGAGACGCTTCTTCCGTCCCTTGGCGACTGGGATATTCTGGTACTTGGCTGCAATACGGACTCGGTACTCGATATCGAGCTGGCGCCAGGCATGAAGTCGATGATGATCTTTCGGCCGCAGCGCCCGGATGACGTGAGCGACGCCGCTTTCCAGCGAGCGACGTCCCAGGTTGCGGCCTTCAGGTTGAACTGCTGTTTTGGGCCGGGCGGGTACGTGTTATCCCCTGCAGGAGCGCGGAGAATGTATCCGTATTGGCTCCCGATGGACAATCGGCTGGTGACCATCGAGGCACTTGGCAACCGCGCAGTGACGACGATGGGGGCCGATATGATGGGCAACAGCATCTATCGCTTCGTCAAGGCGTATGCTTGTTTGGCGCCCCTTGTAGTGCCCCGCAACAATAATGCGACCTCAACGACTCTAAGTCATGTCCCGAGTGCCGCGCGGACTTGGGGGTAAGATTTCGGGTTAGGACTTGGCGCCCGATGCACATCACCTTTACGCGGGTGCAGAGCTGATGACCGCAGATCGAGAGCCGATCATCATTGCCTGAGTGCGTTTTGCGCGGCTCGGCGGGCGGCTTGCCTGCCGGTTGACCCCAATATGGATTCGGCGGTGGCGGGCGAAGTTTGCGAATGAGCTTCTTCAGGTGGCAGGGCGTTGCACAAAATGAAACTCGCGATCATGCAGCCGTATTTTCTTCCCTACATCGGCTACTATCAGCTCATTGCTGCGGTCGATGTGTTTGTCGTCTACGACAACATCAAATATACCAAGAAGGGATGGATCAACCGCAACCGGATGCTGGTCAACGGAAAGGACGTCCTGTTTTCACTTTCGTTGAAGAAGGATTCCGATGCCCTGGATATTCGTGACAGAGAATTGGCGGCCGATTTCGATCGTGCAAAGCTGCTCAACCAATGGCGGGGAGTCTATCGCAGCGCGCCTTTCTTCAAGGAGACCTTTCCGCTTCTGGAAGAGGTTGTCGGTTTTCAGGACCCCAATCTGTTTCGCTATATCTTCAATTCGCTGCGCATGACTTGCGAGCATCTGGGCTTAAAGACCGCCTTCAAGATCTCGTCCGAGATTCCCATCGACCATTCGCTCAAGTTTCAGGACAAGGTCCTTGCATTGTGCGAAGCGATGGGGGCACGACAATATATCAACGCGATCGGCGGCCTCGAGCTCTATGATCCAGATGCTTTTGGAGCCCGCGGAATCGAATTTAGGGCTCTCCGAACGAGGCCGTTTCCCTACGAGCAATTCGGCCAGGCCCAGGTGCCGTATCTTTCGATTGTCGACCTGCTGATGTTCAATTCGGTTGCGAAGCTCCGGGAAGCCATAGCCGGCAACTACGACCTGGTTGGAGGCGCTTGCCCCGAACCGCCGCGCTTACTCTCCCAGATGTAGAAGGCTGTTTGGCTGAGCCGGTGCTTGCAGCGCAGATCGACCGCTTTCGCGCGGCGTGCGCGCCTGCATGAAAAATCCCGCCATTGGGTAAATGGCGGGAGCCGGCCCTGTCGCTAAGCCGAGGAGAAACCGTCGGCGTCAAGCCTTCGGTCGTCCGGGTTCGCAAACCAAGAAAATGCTCGAGCAGAGATCCGGATACTGCTGGCCCAATTTGTAGGCTCCCTCGAGATAGGCTTCCGAAATGATGTCCGTCTGCAGCAAGCGATCCCACTGGAAGTTGGCCAAGGCTTTAAAAAACACGCCGGAGCGATGGATCACATTGAGACCCGCCGCAACCGCATCCCGCTCCAACGTATCCAACGAATAGGTGATGCGATGGCCGTGCTCTGCTTCTGCAGGAGTAATGGCGGAGTTGTGCGAGATCAGTCCCATCTTGACCGCAATCTGCCTCGATGGGGCATGCGCATTCGGGCATGCCAAAAACAATCTCCCATGTTCCGAAAGCCACTTTTCGTTGATCAAGCGCAAGACAAGTTGGGGATCGTCAAGATGCTCGAGAACGTGGGTCATCACGATATTGTCGTATCGCCGCGGCAATTGCACCGTTTCAAATGTCGAGTTGATGAACTGAATCCTGGAACCGAAACGGCTCTTGGCTTCCGCAATCGCGACATCCGATGCTTCGACGCAGGTTATATCTTCGAAAAACGGCAGAAACCTCTTGGTGAATTCGCCGGTGTAGCTTCCCAATTCGAGAAGACTTTCGCCTCTGAAGAAGGGCGCAAAGGATCGGATCATGAATGGCTGCATCACATCGAAATCGAACTGGTACGCGTATTTCTGATTGTCCACGTTGCCAGTGTCGTTCAACTCGCGATTGTAGTCTCTCATTTGCGACATAAGGGGTCTTTCGAAGCTTCCGCGTTTATACCAATTCGGCCAATCCAAAACCGAATCTGCCAAACTCGTTTCCATTGTAGAGCATGTAGACTCTGTCATCGCAGGCGAAAACATGCGGATAGCATTGCATCTGCGAATCCCAGCCTTCCTGCGAAAGATCTATGCCTGCCTTCGAGTCGTCGCGCGTCCAGTTGATCAGGTCCTGCGAATAGGCGTATCCGAGACGATAGCTATTCCTGCCTTTTTCCCGGAAGCCATGGCAGGGACGGAAGCAGAAATACATATGATAGACGTCATTCCGGCTGAATACCGTCGGCAAGGCCTGGCATTCATCGTCGCCGATGCGATCAGCGATGATTTGCTTTGCATTCCTTTGCCAGTTGATTGCATCTGTGGATGTGGCGCAGGCGATCTTGTAGACCCTGTCGGGTGGGTCGGTCTCGGAGAACGATTTCCATCTCGTTCCGAAAATATACCACATGTAGTAAAGTCCGCCGATCGACATCACGAATGAATCGGCGATCAAAAAGGGTTCGTGCAGAGAGGCGGTCATGACCGGACCCGGTCCGTGCTTTTGAAACGTCCGCCCGCCGTCCGTGCTTACGGCAAGGCCAATCGATGAATCCGCGCTGACCGAGGCCTTTCGATTCCAGCCGGTGGTGAATCCTAGCACTCTGTCGCCCTCATCAAAAACATGCATGGGGAAAATGCCATGCTCGTCGAAGGCTCCGAGCTCGCCGAGCTCTATGACCGTGTGGTCGCAGACATCGAGGATCTCGCCCATGTTCCTGGCGAAATCCACATAGGCGACGTGGCTCAGATATTTCCCGACCTCGTCTCGTCTACGAGTTGAGAAATAGACCCGCACCCGATCCTTCAGAACCAGCGCTTGCGGCGACTGGGCAAACTCCAAGCAATCGTTTGGCAGCGTATGTTCGGTGGGATCGAAAATCTTTCCGAGCTTCCTCCACCTCATGGCTTGAACCAATCCGGGGAGTTCTGCAGGCGAGCCAAACCGATGCCTGCGCGGCCCATCTCATTTCCCTGATAGATCATGTACGTCTCGCCGTCCAAACCGAACACGTGGCCATAGTTCACCATTTCAGAATCCCAGCCTTCGGCGGAAACTTCCATTCCCGCGAGGTCGTCATTCCTGTTCCAGTTCATGAGATCTTCGGAAACAGCGTAGCCAATGCGATATCCGCCATCCTGGCCTTTGTAGTTCTGGCTCTGCCGATAGGAATAGAACATGTGAAAACGGCCCGCCCGTTCGATGACGTCGGCGCCCGCCTGGCATTCGTCTTTACCCAGCTTGTCTTCGATCAAGTCGAGGCCGGCCTTTCGCCAGCTCAATCCGTCGGAGGAGGTGGCCATCCGAATTTTGTAGACCGGCTCGGGCCTGCCCGAAGTCTTCAGCCACCGCTTGCCTGCGACGTACCAGAGGTACCATTGGCCGTTGAATCTTCGAATCCGCGGGCTTCCGAGGAGAAACGGTTCGTCCGGGGTGTATGAAAGGACCGGTCCTTCGCCAATTCTCTCAAAGGAGTCGCCATTGTCCTTGCTGATGGCGATGCCGATGGCGGCGTTAAAGGGGACCGACTCGCATCGCGTCCATCCCGCATAATACGCGCGGATCTGGTTGTCGTGCCGGATCACCGACACCGGATTCGTTCCGAACTCGTCAAAGGTTCCGCACCCGCCGAGTCTCATCACCGGTTCGTTGCAAATCCGAACCACCCGCGTCGGCGTCCTTCGGTCCAATTCGATGAACGCAATGTAGCTCTTGTATTGGCCGAACTCGTCCGGCGCAGGCCTGGAGCAAAAATAGACTCTGACGACATCGTCGAAGATCAGGACGCTTGGAGATTGCGCGAATTCGCGCATCCAAGGATGATCCTTGTGGTCGCGGGGGTCAAAGAGCTTTCCAAGCTTTTGCCATTGCAGCATGGTCTGATCTCACTCCTCGATCCGTCGAAGCCGGTTCGCGCCGGTCTTCAGTCCGCCGTAGTAGTGGTCGTTGAAGCCTGCGGCTTCCATCAGCTCGAATACTTTCGGCATGTTGTACTCGACCCGATGCAGTTCGAAGCTCTCGCCGTCGAACGTTGCGAACGCCGCGCGTGGATCGCCGTCGCGCGGTTGCCCGACCGATCCGGGATTGCAATAGGTCTTTCCGCCGAAGTGATGGACACCTTGCACATGGGTATGGCCGCTTACAAACATGCTGCCGGGCAGTCGCGCAAAATAGGCTTCGTCGGGCTCCCTGATGTATTCATCGATCGGGTCCGACCATCCGCCATGTACGACTTGAGCGTCCCCCGCTTGCATGTGCACCCGAAACGTCCTTAGCCAGTTCAGATTCTCGGGCGTGATCACCTTGCGCTGATAGGCCAGACATTCGTTGACGCTCTTGGATCGGATGCAAAAGCCGCCAAAGCCCAGGTACCAGTCGTGGTTGCCAAGAAGGCTTTTGATGCCGCGCCTTTTCAGCTCGTCGCAGCATTCGTTCACCTGGGAATAGTATCCGACCACGTCGCCGACGCAGAAGATCTCGGTCACGCGCATGCGGTCGAGTTCGGCGAGAACCGCCGTCAGCGCCTCGAAATTCCCATGGATGTCAGAGATGAACGCTGTCTTCATAGAAGATGTGATCCTCCGTATAGCGGACGGCTCGACCGCGCTTGATGTCCGGCTGGACCGGCATCCGGTTCTCGATCGCCATGTCAACCGCCATCAGTGCTTCGTTATATCCAAAGGCGGTGCGTATCGACGTGGACGAGGAGATCCTCGGATTGATCTCGAGCAGCTTCAGGCCGTGATCGGTCCTGCGAAACTGAAAGTTGGTCGGTCCGACGGGAGAGAACGCCTGACATAGATCCCGAACCGCTTCGTAAAACTCCGCCTCATCGACGACCTCGGCCTTTTCCGTGTACCCGTCCTTGGAGAGTTTTCGTCGAAGCGCCATGATCGCCGAATAGCTCCCACGGCCATCGCAAAACGCGGACACCGTGAATTCCTCGTCATCGCGTCCGACGATAGGTTGGGCCATCAGGATCGGCCTTGTCGCGGGATCAATCCCGGCAAATTGCTCCGCAGTTGCGACCACCACGATTCCCTTGGAGCCGAAACCCCGGCGAGGTTTCAGCAGGAACGGCAGGCCGCATTTCTCTTTGAGAAGGTCGAAGTCCATTTCCAGATGGCTCGGGATCGCATAGGGCAGCTTCAGTTCGAGCTGGCGCTGGTAAAACGCCCATTTGTCGGAGCATCTGGAGATCAGGTCGGGTGAATTCAGGACGACCCTGGTTCCGGTCGATTCAATCTCGGCCAGTCGGTCCGCCCATTTGTACATGTCTGCATCGATGCCGGGGATCGCCACGTCGACGCGATGCTTGCGCAGCAACTCGAGAAGGCAATCGAGGTAGTCCGGCGCATCCGTCCTTGGCACCCGTTCAAAGACGTCGCAGAATCCTGATGCCACCGAGTCGGCATAGATCGACGTGCCGATGAGCTTCGTCGGGTTGTTCGATCTTTTCAGGGAGCGCAAGATTCCGTAGCCGACAATTCCCGCGGCGCCGGAGACCAATATCGTTCTCATGACGCTTGCCTTCGATGCGCCGCTTCCATCTGCATTCCCCGCGCCATGGAGATGCGGGGAAAGTAGTCGAGCAGTCGGAACAGCGTCTCGTCACAAGCAAAGCCATTGCTCGGGATGTCAGGCTTGTCTCTCAGGAAGGTGACCTTGCTTTTGCTCTCGAAGGCGGAGATGGCCGCCGCCGCAATTTGCGAGTAGGTGACATTGTCGGGGTGCACGCAAGGGTAGGTGCCTTCAATCTTCGTCGCAATGACGGCCGAGATGATTTTGGCTACGTCCTGCGCGTGAATGAAGTTCCGCAACGGGTCGTTCGAGCCAAGCAGATTGATGTCTTGATGGCCCTGGGCCTTGTCCATGATGGCGTACAGGAATGGCTGGTGCCTTCGAAACCCTGGTCCCACACCATAAATCTGCGAGGGCTTCAGGATCGCGACCGGCAGGTGGAATTCCCGGCTGCAAAACCGCGCGACGTCTTCCGAGTGCCTCTTTGAGAGCGAGTAAGCGCCGAAGAAGGGAGACGCGCTCCCGAGATCCGAAAAAATGCTGGAGATGTGCACGAGGTGCTTTGCACCTGCCTCCGAGGCGGCATGGCAGAGCTTCATCACACCAAGCACGTTAACATCCATCGCTTGCAGGATGTCGGTCGGTTCCCTGCCGCCGAAAGCCGCGGCCACGTTCACGACGCAGTCGATCCCGTCGGGAATTTGAAGGTCGCGCGAACTCAAGTCCAGTTCGACATCGCAGCCCTTGCGCCCAGCCGTCAGCAGCTCGCACCGTTCACGAAGAAGCGGGATGAGCGTCTGAGCCAGCGAAGAGGTCCCCCCAACGAGCAGGACTCTCATGATCGTGGCGGATCGACTGGAGTGAGCTGGGCCAGCATTCCACAGGACAGTTCCGGGTAGTCAATTCCGATCTCGCACATGGCCCGAATGATGTTGTCCGCGAGATTCAGCGACAGGAGCTGGCTGGTTGCGAGGGGCTTTAGATAGATACCTTCCAGTTTTTCAAGTTTGTAACCGGCATCGCTCACCAGCTTGGCGAGTGAGCTGACCGTAAAGTAGCGCTGATGCCCGAGGAGGAGATCGTTCTCCGAGAGAGCCTCCATGTCGGGCAGCATCCCCGCTAGATGGCCCACCCTCCGGTTCATGACCTCGGCGTTCGGGACCGCTACAAAAAGCTTGCCTGTAGCTGTCAGGAACTTTCTAAAACGCTTCAAGATCAAAAGGGGGTCGTCGACATGCTCGAGGATGAACCCCATGACGATGAGATCGAATCGTTCCTCGGTATCGAACTCCTCGAAGTAGGTTTCGATGACTTCGCTTCTGTTGTCCGGAAATTTCAGCTTGAAGTTCTGGATGACGGCGGGAGAGCCTTCGAGAACGACATGGCGCGCGCATCGGTCCGAGAAAATCTCGGTGGCAAAACCATGGCCCAGTCCCAGATCCAGAACGGAGCGCGGATCCTTGACGACGTGAGCAATCCGTTTCGGATACCAGGTCAGCAGAATTTCGTTGTCGAAATCGTAGATGTTCTTGCCTTGATAGGCCGCGACATGGACGTCCAGTTGATTGCTCGTGGTCAAATGACCGTCCTCTCCACCGAAGACCGGATCGAAAGACCGGACAAGGTGCGCCGGTCGCTATTTGCTGCCATACCAGCGCCCCCTTTGATTCGCCACGCGGCGCGGCGATGAGGCGAAGGCGGTGTCAAGCTTCGTGCAAGCTACAGGCCGGATAGTCGAAAGGCGGCGAGCTTTCCGAAGAGTTGGGAGGCGGGTTGCTGCCTGCTGTCCCATGATCTGGAAGGTCCCCGATGAATTATCACGACGGCACTCTCGCAACAGCAAACGAGATCTCGATGGAGCCGCGGTCGCTGACGCGGGATGAACATTATCAGATCTGCCTGCGGCACCTGAAGACGGGCGAGCTTGCACAGGCCGAAGCGCGTTGCCGGGAAGGGCTGGCCGCAGACGCAAACCAAGCCGGCTTGCTTCATCTGATGGCCGGTGTGTCGCTGCTCAACGGCGACTACGATGCCGCGATCCAGTGGGCCGGCCGCGCCCTCACGAACGAGATGAAGGCGACGTATCTTGCGACGTTCGGGGCCGCCCTGCAGGGCAAGGGGATGCAGGAGCAGGCGCTGGAAGCGTTTCAGCGCGCGGTGGAGCTCGATGCCGTCGATCCGTCAATCTGGGAGAACTATGGCCACGCCTTGAACAGGGCGGGGCACGGCAACCAGGCGGACCTGTGCTTCGTGATCGCGCGGGCCTACCAAAAAATGCCGTTCCTGGCGGAATGCCGTTCTGCTCGCCGCGGCGGCTGGAATGCCCTGACGGAGCAATTCAATCCTCACCTTCGCAACCTGGCGCGATCGGATGCGGCCCGCGATCCCATTCATTGCTTCTGGTCGGACATGCTGCTGAACGAGATGTCGTATCTCTCGCTTCAGTCGATGATCCGCCAGGGCCATCCGGTCAAGCTGTACACTTACGATGACGTAGCCATCATGCAGGCGGTCGTGCCGCCTGGAATCGTGGTGACCGACGCGGAGAGCGTCGTGCCGAAGTCGACCTACCATCATGCCCTCGTGCACAGCGAGGTCCGCTACTTCAGCGACATCTTCCGCTATGCCGTTCTTCAAGAGTTCGGCGGGTGGTGGCTCGATGCGGACATCGTCCTCCTCAAGCCATTGGATTTCGCATCGGAGCACGTGTTTTCCACGCAATGGTCGGGAGTCGAGAACGGCCATGTCTGCGTCGGCGGCGTGATGCGCGCGCCCAAGGGCTCGTTGCATATGGCCAATCTGTATGCCCTGTCGCTCCAGCGGCTTTTCAACGAGCGGCGGGTCGAATACGGCGCGGTGGGGCCGTTGCTGCTCAGCGAATATCTGCTTCTGTCTGACGACGAGCAGCTCCGGTCGTCGATCCTGCCGCCGACGGCCTTCAATGCGATCGACGGCTGCGAGATCGACTTGCTGGTCTCCGAAGGCCGGGACGGCTTCGAGATCTTGAGCGACCCCCGTGTTTCGGGCGTCCATCTCTGGGGAAAAATCTGGGCCGAGCGAGGGCTGCGCGTCGATGCTGTCCCCGACCAGAGCGTGGCGGCTTATCTCAAGAGGCTCGTACGCGAGCCGAATTAGTCGGTAGAGCTCGCGGCGCTTGGGATGCTGAGGCGCAAGGCGCAGCGGCACTAAAGCATGATCCGGAAAAGTGCGAAGCGGTTTTCCGGAAAGATCATGCGCAAACAACAACCTAAAGTGCGATGACGATTCATCCCGATCTCATCGCGGTTTAGTCGATCATCTCGGCCTTGGTGCTGATCTGGTTCGGCCCGTTCCGGTCGCGCCAGAACCAGACGGTCACGACGCCGGAACGGCCGCGCACCTGAGTGAGCAGAGGGCCGGACAGGATGCCCTCTGGAGCGCCCTGGAAGTCGGCCGCATCTAGCAGCGTGTCGGTCAGCGCGAGCCGCGCACAGTTCTGCGCGGCCACTTCCATCAGGCGGCTCGCGACATTGACGGTGTCGCCCGTCGCGGTGATGTGCTGATGGCTTTCGCCGAGACGGGAGGCGATGATCGGGCCGAAATGCGCGCCCATCTTGAATCCGAGCTGACCGCGGATCGCCGATGGCAGCGCAGCGATCCAGCGATCGACGCTGCGATAGATGTCAATCGAGCACTTCAGCGCGCGCGCCGCATCGTCGGGCATCGCGCCGGGCAGGCCGAACAGGATCATGGCGCCGTCGCCAAGGAATCCGGTGATCATGCCGCCGCAATCGACCGCAGCCCTGTCGATCAGCGCGTGAAATGCCCTCAGCAGATCCTGGAGCTCGTCCGGATCGATCTTCTCGCTCAGCGTCGTGAATCCGGAGAGGTCGATAAAGACAACCGCCGCGTCTTGCCGGACCGGCTTCAACAGGAAATTCGGATCGCGTGCCAGCCACTCCTGCACGGCGGGTGCCTGCAATTGCGCCAGCGACTGGCTCTTGGCGGCGAGATATTGCGTGCGGCGGCCGCCCGCCCACAGCTGCACGCCGGCAAACACCGCAAGCGGCGGCACCGCGGCGGCGAGCGTGGTTGCGGCATTCAGCCAGATGCCGTGCGTGAACGCGAACAGATTGAGCCCAGCCCAGGCGATCATCACGATAGCCGCCGCCATGATGCCGAGCGCGCTGCGCCGCCAGGCGAGCAGGCCGACCAGCAGCATCGGCAGCAGGATCGCGGTGAGCGCGTCGGCGATGTGGACCTTGCGGTCGCGCACGATGCCGTCGCCGGCGACGAGATGAGTGATCGCGGTCGAGACCACCTCGACGCCGGGCATCAGGGAATCGAACGGCGTCGGATAGAAGTCGCCGCCGCCGGCGACCGCGGCGCCGATCACGACGATGCGGTTCTCGATCGCGGCGCGATCGAGCGTGCCGTCGAAGATGCTCTGCGCGCTGACGGTGCGGATGGTGCGGCGGGGGCCATAATAGGTGATCGGCAGCGCAAAGTCGGTGTCGGTCGGCACCGCGCGGTCGCCGAGCATGAGATGGTCCGGCGCGATCGTCAGCGGCTTGTCCAGCGCGCGCGTCGCCACGCGCAGCGGGAACGACAGCTCGACCGCGTCACGCGTCCGGAACAGCATTGGCACCGACAGCGGCGAGCCGGATTGGCCCGTCGCGACATTGACGACGCCGACCTCGGCATGGTTGGCGAAGGCGGGCAGCGGCAGCAGGAAGCGCTCGGCCTGCGGCAGGACGGCGAGAGGACCTTCGCTGCCGGACTCCACGGTCTCGCTGGCGGACGGGAAGATCGCGGCGGCGGCGAGCACGATCGGGCCCGTGGCGAGCGTGTTCGCCAGCGTGGCATCGCCGATCGCGGCGCTGCGGTCGACCAGCAGCAGGTCGATCGCGACCACCTTCGGCTTGAACTGCACGATGGTGTCGACGACGCGGGCGAGATCGGCGCGCGGCAGCGGATAGCTGCCGCCGCGCTTGATCACGGTGTCGTCGATCGCGACGATGGTGACGAGATCGGGCGGATGCTGCACCCCGCGAACCTGGGTCCGCAGATCGGTCAGCGTTGCCTCGATCCGGTCGAGAAACTGCAAATGGCCGCTGGCGTGAGCAGCATAGATGCCCGCGCCCCACAGCGCGGTGAGAACGAGTGCCACCAGGATCTGAACGCGTCGGCTACTCATGCGGTCGCTTTGCAATCTTCTCTTGTCCCAAATCTCATTTGCCGGCCCTACCGGCCCAGGCCTTTCGTCCGGACCTTATTGTCCGAGTCGTGCCATCAGCGCGTCGACACGCGCCTGGCCCCACGTCTTGACCGTCAGCGGAGCGGTTGCCTCGACATCGACGCCTTCGCCGGGCCCTAAAACGACGCCGCGCCCGCGAGTCCTGGGGCTCACGCCGACACGGCCATCCGCAACGAACACGGAGGTCTTGGCCTCGGCGACATCGACCGCCCATTTGGTGCCACGCACGGCGGCGATCGCCTGCGGCGTCAGCACCTTGAAGGGGTTGCCGCCGGGTTTCTTGGGCACCTCGACCAGCAGCGCCTTGCTGCTCAACTCCAGGGAGTCAATATGTCCGTCGCGGTTGGCGTCCTTAAGTTCAAATCTGGCGCCATTTTCCGCAACGATGGTGATGCCGTTGTCGCAACGCCAGACTTGCGTGCCGGCGGCCGCTGGCGATGCGCTGCAGCCCGCACGGGCTGCAGGCTGTGCAATCGCGGATCCAATCGACAGGAACGACCATGCCAACGCCAAAAACCCGGCGCGCGAAAACCTTCTCATGCCAGCCTCCGTTTTGCGTGCTTGGCACAGTTCAAGGCGATGTTCGATACGGCACCGTATCACACGCAGAGGCTGCTGAAAAGTGCCGCTCTCGCAGCTATTTTCTCGCTGCGGTATTTTCCAGTGCGGCACGATCAACTTTCAGTCAGGGCGCCGTGTTGTGTGAGCACTCAATCTCCTGTCTCTCCCCGTTCTCACGGAGAGAGGGTGGGGCGAGGGGCTGTTTCCGCGCATGCGGTAAGAGTTGAACTCGCGGAGGCTCCCCTCACCCGCAGGCGCGGGAGAGGCGAAGATCGAGATAGCGCGCACCAGCCTCGCGCAACGCTTCTCCGCTATTGTGCGGGTATTGAAGACCACGAAAAGGACTTGGTTGGTGCGTTTAGAGAGGCGGCCTGAAGAGGTCCGCTGACCGCGCCGATTAGGCCGAGAATTATGGTTAACAGACGCGCCTAAGTCCGTAGTTCTGCGGGCGTTTTTCTCGAAATGGCACAGCGTTAACGAGTTGCCCTATATCTGCCCGAACTTAATCCGCATTTAACTAAAAGTCGCCTTAATGACGCTCCGACCTCCTGCGAGATGCTGTTCCCGGATCGTGACCAGCGGCACTTCGAAGGGGGACTGAGTGACACCGTCCTGGACGCAAGGCGAATGAGTACGAGTATCGCTGCGCAGAGTAACGCGGCACGGAAGTCCAACAATTCTGGCAAGCATTCACATCGGAAGCCTTCCCGGAAAATGACCACCCAAAACGTGCTTGGCGCGGCTGTGATCGGCTGCGTCGTGCTTGCCGGCTGGACCGTCTACAACAACATCTTCGCCGCCAGCGTCTACCCGTCCGTCGGCAGCGCCGGTTACAACGAGCCCGTGATCAAGCGCGCGCCCAAGGTCGCGATGCGCGAGGCGGGCGAGGCCATCAAGGAAGCTTTTGCGCTGCTGCCCGACCGCTTGCAGGTCGCAGCTCCGATCTCGCGCGAGATGTTCAACGAGCGCTTCGCCGCGGCTGCCACGCAAGGCGTGGAGTCGAATGCGGCCAGTGCCGCGCCTGAGACCAAGGTCGCCGAGGCCCCGAAGCAGAGCGTGATCGCCAAGGTCGCCGAAGCGCTGAAGCCGGCGGCTCCTGCCAAAACCGCGGATGCCGCGAAGGCCAAGCGCGCCGCGGATGCACAGATGCAGCTGGCTTCGGCCGATCCGGCCGAGATCGTGCCGGCGCCCGAGGCCAAGCCGAAATCGTTCGCCGACCGCGCCAAGGCCGCGGTGATGTCGATCACCGGGCCGCGGCAGTCGATGGTGGAAAAGCTCTGGGGCAAGCGTGAACCGTCCGGCGGACTGCTCGCCTATGCCTCCGCCGATGCCAGCGTGACCGCGGCCATCGCGCCGAAGGAGCAGAACCCGATGTTCGGCGGCGCGCCGCCCTATGAGCGCGACACGGCGGTCTACGACATCACCGCCAAGACGGTTTACCTGCCCGATGGCACCAAGCTCGAGGCGCATTCCGGCCTCGGCTCCAATCTCGACGATCCGCGCTCCTCGAAAGTCCGCATGCGCGGCGTGACGCCGCCGCACATCTACACGCTGAAGCCGCGCGAAGCGCTGTTCCACGGCGTGCCGGCGCTGCGCCTGACCCCGATCGGCGGCGAGAGCGCGATCTACGGCCGCGACGGCCTGCTCGCGCACACCTTCATGCTTGGGCCGAACGGCGACTCCAACGGCTGCGTGTCGTTCAAGGACTATTACGCGTTCCTCGACGCCTACCGCAACAAGGGCATCCGCAAGCTCGCGGTGCTGGCACGGGTCGACTAAAGCCTGATCCGGACCCGGAGGGCCGCGTTAGCGCAAAGTGCGAAGCGGTCTTTCAAAGCGCGATGCGCTTTAGGACGTTCAAGTCATCGTCTTGCGCAGCGCCATCTCGATCGCGATCGCCTCTTTCATGGCAGGCCGCGCCTGCATGCGCGCAAGATAAGCCGCCAACGACGGCCATTGCGCGATGTCGATCCCGGCGGGGCGGAGCAGCAGCAAGGCCCAGGCGAGGTGCGCATCGGCGACGGTGAACCTGTTGCCGACCAGGAATTCGCGCTCCGTCAGATGCGCTGACGGCACCTGCAACGTCTGCACGATCCTTGTCCGCGGCTTCGCCAGCGAGCCGTCGTCCTGATACCAGAAGGTCGGAAACAGGAACGCCTTGTGGATCTCGGCGCCGGTGAAGCTCAGCCATTCCTGCAGGCGGTAGCGGTCGGGCTCACTGGGGCGGGGCGCAAGACCCGCCTCCGGCTTCAGATCGGCGATGTACTGCAGCACCGCCGCGCTCTCGGTCAGCCGCTCGCCGTTCTCCAGCACCAGCACCGGCACCGCGGCTTTCGGTGAAATCCTGTGGAAATCGCCGTCGTCGTCAACGACCTTCTTGGTCTGGAGCTGCACCAGATGATAGCGCGCCTCGAGGCCCGCTTCCATCAGCGCGATCCGGCTCGCGAGCGAGCAGGCCATCGGCGAGAAATAGAGTTGCAGCATCGCGTTGCTCCATCATCTCAGCGCGTCGCCGCGCGCGATGATCGCGAAGCGGTCGGATAGCTCGGCGAGCGCGACCTCGTGGATGGTCCGGGCGTTGAGCGTGCCGCCGAAGCCGTCGGGCAGGTCGCGCGTGGCGCAGGCGTCAGCATCGATCGTGGTGCGAAAGCCGAGGTCGAGGGCGGCACGGGCGGTGGAGGAGACGCACATATGCGTCATGAAGCCGGCCAGCACGATGTTCTTCCTGTCGGTTGCGGCAAGGCGCGCCTGCAGATCGGTGCCCGCAAAGGCGTTCGGCAGCTCCTTCTCGATCACCAGCTCGCCGGCACCGGGGCTCAGTTCGGCGACGATGGCGCCGCGATCGGCGCTGCGGTCGAACAGGCCGCCCGCCTTGCCGCGATGGGCGATGTGAATGATGGCGGAGCCGGCCTCGCGGGCGCGTGACAGCAGGGCGCTAGCGCGCGCGATCGCGGGCTTGGCGTCGGGCAGGGCGAGGGGCCCTGCGAGATATTCGTTCTGGATGTCGATCAACACCAGTGCGGCCTCGCCAAGACGCGGTGGGTTGAGGTCGGCGCCGGCGAGCTGCAGCAGGGTCTTTGCGGTCGTCATGATCTCTGAAATCTCCGGAGGCAAGATGCTGTCGGAACATAGCGCTGGCTATGCCTGCTGTTGTGCAGGGATATTGCAGCGGGCGGCTGCGATATTGCAGGCAGGCGCGGGGCGATATAGCCTCGAACGATGAACTGGGACGATCTTCGCATCATCGCCGCCGTCAGGGACGAAGGCACTTATGCCGGCGCCAGCGCGCGGCTGCGCATCGACGAGACCACGGTCGGGCGCAGGCTGTCACGCATCGAGCGTGCGCTTGGTCTCCGTCTGTTCGAGGCGGCCGACGGCGCCCGCAGGCCGACGCGCAGTTGCGAAGCGGTGCTGGCGCATGTCGAGGCGATGGCGGCACATGCCGCCGAGATCGGTCGTCTCAGTGAGAGCCTCGAAGGTCCGGTGGGACGCCTGCGCATCGCCTCCACCAACACGGTCGCCGAGGAGGTGCTGTCGCCGCGCGCGAGCGACTTCCTGCGCGCCAATCCCGGCCTGACGCTGCAATTCCTCACCTCGAGCGAGAACGTCAGGTTCTCGCGCTGGGAAGCCGATCTCGCCATCCGCCTGCGCAAGCCCGACAAGGGTGATTTCGCGATCTCGAAGCTCGGCGAAATTCGCATTTACTATTTTGAGCCCGTCACGACCGAGGGCGAGCCGATGTTGTGCGCCTATCCGGACGAGCTCGGCGCCATCCCCGAGACGCAATTCCTGCGCACCAGGAAAGCCCGCGCGCGCTGCGTCACCGACAACGTCCGCGCCATCCGCAACCTGATCCGCGCGCATCAGGCCAGCGGCGTGCTGCCGGAATATGTTTGCGCGGACCTGCTCGGTGATCGCCGCCTGCGAGCGACGCTGCTGCCGAAGCCGCGCGACGTCTGGCTGCTCGTGCAAAATCATCTCAAGCGCGACGCCGCGACACGCGTCACCATCGACTGGGTGAGGGCCTGTTTCCAGGAGACGTCACGGAGTTGACGTCGCCGGCTCGGCCTGCGGGACCGACGATGCCACGAAAGTCAGGCGCTGGCGTGAGACGCTGCCGAACGGCGCGTCCTACGTCACCTATGACTGCACCGACAACGGCTATCTCGACAACACCAACGTCTTCACCGTTCCGCCGGGCCATTTCTTCGTGCTCGGTGATAACAGAGACAACTCCACCGACAGCCGCATGGCAGCGATGGGCTTCATCCCCATGGACAATCTCGTCGGCAAGGTAACGGGAATCTTGTGGTCGCTCGACGAAATCGGCGAGCCGCACATGGAGCGGCTCGGGAAGGTGTGGTGAATGACCGCCATAAACAAAAACCCCGGCATCGCTGCCGGGGTTTCGCAAGTCTCGAGGTGGTTGGACCTTAGAAGTCCATGCCGCCCATGCCGCCGCCGGGGGGCATCGCCGGGCCGGCGCCGCCCTTCTTGGGCAGCTCGGCGACCATGGCTTCCGTGGTGATCAGGAGCGCGGCCACCGAGGCAGCGTTCTGGATCGCGGTACGGACCACCTTGGTCGGGTCGATGATGCCCTTCTTGACGAGGTCGGCATATTCGCCGGTCTGGGAGTCGAAGCCGTAATTGTAGGCCTTGTTCTCCAGGATCTTGCCGACGATCACCGAGCCGTCTTCACCAGCGTTGATCGCGATCTGACGAGCCGGTGCCGACAGCGCCTTGCGCACGATCTCGACGCCGGTCTTCTGATCGTCGTTCTTGGTGCGCAGGCCCTTGAGCTGCTCGGAGGCACGGAGCAGGGCGACGCCGCCGCCCGGGACGATGCCTTCCTCGACAGCGGCGCGGGTCGCATGCATCGCGTCATCAACGCGATCCTTGCGCTCCTTCACCTCGACCTCGGTCGCGCCGCCGACGCGGATCACCGCGACGCCGCCCGCCAGCTTGGCGAGACGCTCCTGGAGCTTCTCACGGTCGTAGTCCGAGGTGGTCTCCTCGATCTGCGCCTTGATCTGAGCCACACGCGCCTCGATGTCGGCCTTCTTGCCGGCGCCGTTGACGATGGTGGTGTTCTCCTTGTCGATCATCACCTTCTTGGCGCGACCGAGCATGTTGAGCGTGACGTTCTCGAGCTTGATGCCGAGGTCTTCCGAGATCGCCTGGCCGCCGGTCAGGATAGCGATGTCCTGCAGCATGGCCTTGCGGCGATCGCCGAAGCCCGGAGCCTTGACGGCCGCGACCTTCAGGCCGCCACGGAGACGGTTCACGACCAGGGTCGCGAGCGCTTCACCCTCGACGTCCTCGGCGACGATAACTAGCGGCTTGCCGGTCTGCACCACGGCCTCGAGCAGCGGCAGCAGCTCGTTCAGCGAGGACAGCTTCTTCTCGTTGATGAGGATGTAGGCGTCGTCCATCTCAACGCGCATCTTGTCGGCGTTGGTGACGAAGTAGGGCGAGATGTAGCCGCGGTCGAACTGCATGCCCTCGACCACGTCGAGCTCGGTCTCGAGCGACTTGGCTTCCTCGACGGTGATGACGCCCTCGTTGCCGACCTTCTTCATGGCGTCGGCAAGGAACTTGCCGATCTCAGCGTCGCCGTTGGCCGAGATGGTGCCGACCTGGGCGATCTCGTCGTTCGAGGTGACCTTCTTCGAGTTCTTCTCGAGGTCGGCCACGACGGCCTCGACCGCGAGGTCGATACCGCGCTTGAGGTCCATCGGGTTCATGCCGGCGGCAACGGACTTCGCGCCTTCCTTCACGATCGCCTGGGCGAGCACGGTGGCGGTGGTGGTGCCGTCGCCGGCCGCGTCAGCGGACTTGGAGGCGACTTCGCGCACCATCTGGGCGCCCATGTTCTCGAACTTGTCGTCGAGCTCGATCTCCTTGGCGACGGTGACGCCGTCCTTGGTGATGCGGGGAGCGCCGAACGACTTGTCGAGCACGACGTTGCGGCCCTTCGGACCGAGCGTGACCTTCACCGCGTTGGCGAGGACGTCGACGCCGCGCAGCATCTTGTCGCGCGCTTCAACCGAGAATTTGACTTCTTTGGCTGCCATCTGGAATTTTCCTTGAGGATGTTGACTGGAAGGGGAGAGGGGCTCTTAAGCCGCCTTCTTCTTGGAATCGCTGACCTCGAGAACGCCCATCACGTCGCTCTCCTTCATGATCAGCAGGTCCTGACCGTCGATCTTGACCTCGGTGCCGGACCATTTGCCGAACAGCACGCGGTCGCCGACCTTCAGGTCGATCGGGGTCAGCTTGCCAGCTTCGTCGCGGCCACCCGGGCCAACAGCGACGACTTCGCCCTGGGAGGGCTTTTCCTTGGCAGTGTCGGGAATGATGATGCCGCCAGCGGTCTTCTCTTCTGCGTCGATGCGCTTGACCACGACGCGGTCGTGAAGCGGACGGAATTTCATGCAGTCCTCCTAAACATTTGCACGAGTTGAGGATTTTGAGTTGTTAGCAGTCGTTGCCCGTGAGTGCTAGCACGGGCGACGCTGAAATAGGACAGGAATTTTGCGGGGGCAAGGGCTTCTAGCAGAAAAATCAGCACTCGAAAGCGCGGATTGCCAGATATTCTTTACCATCGTTAACCGGCCGCAGAGCCGCGTGGAGGCCGTTGGCGGACCGTATTAGCACGGAGCCGCATCTGCTGCTAACGCTTTGAATTTCAACAGCTTGTTAAACTTTTGGGCTTGAGATGGATTGTCAGTTTGCGTCACATTTCTCTCATGTGAGCGCATCGTTTCCGGGTGGCTCCCGGGGCACCGATCAAGCCACTCCCGAATGCGCTCCTGCAAAGGAGGTTTGGCATGGGACTGCGCGTTGGGGGCGTTTCCGAGGATTTCCGGAAACAGATGCTGGGTTACGGGCTGACGACGGCACAAATTCTCTACCGGATGCCGGATCACCCGTCGCTGCTCCAGACCTATGTCTGGCAGAACTACGATATGTTTCCGAAATTCCCGGCGCTGACCGACTTCCTGGCCTTCTGGCAGGAGAAGCTCGACGGGCCGCTGCACTCGGTCACGGTCGCGCATTCCAAGCTGATCAAACCCGCCGAACTGCGTTCCGTGGACGGCGTGTTCCGTCTGCATTGAGGCGAGCACCGGGCTTGTAGGGGGCAAAGGCGCGTAGGCGCCGTGCCCACCATCTCTCAGCGATCGCAACTGACATAGGTGGGCACGCTTCCGCCGTCGCTCTTGGAGCAATGGCGGACAAGTCGCTTTGCCCGCCCTACGGCATCTTGTTCTGTGCTAGCCTTTTCCCATAACAACAACGGGAGGCGGCCCATGGCCAAGAAGGCGAAATCGCGCAGCGCAGTCCAGACCGCGGTGAAGAAGCGGAGCGGCGCCAAAGCCGCTGCGCGATCTCCCGCGCGTAAGGCAGTGAAGACGAAAGCCCGCACGGTTGCGCCGAAAAAGCCTGCCCGTCCCAAGCAGCGCATCGCCATCAGCCACCACCGCGAGGAAGATTTCAAAGCCGACGGCCTGCGCGCTTACGCCAAATACCGCGACCTCGGCATCGCAGATGCCACTCACGGCCTGGCGCAAGCGCATGTGATCCGCCTGCAGGGTCCGTGCAATCCAGCGGAGGTGTCGAAACTGCATTTTCACGACGTCGAATTCCAGATGGTCTACGTGCTCAAGGGCTGGGTGAGGACCTACATGGAGGGGCAGGGCGAGACCCTGATGAAGGAAGGCAGCGCCTGGACCCAGCCGCCGAAGATCAAGCACATGATTTTGGATTACTCGGACGACGCGGAGCTGCTGGAGGTGATCTTGCCGGCGGAGTTCAGGACGGTCGAGTTGAAGGCGTAGGCACGCTCTCTCAGCCGTCATTCCGGCGCGCCCGCAGCGCGAACGCCACCGCCCCCAGCAAACACGTCGTCAGCGTTCCCGAGCGATCGCTAAAAAGCGACCGATCCGCGAAACCGCGAAGTTACCGATCGGATGGTTTCAGCCGCCCGGGAGGGCGGCGCTAACCAGTCGAAAACACCTCTTGCGTCAACTCAGGGCTGTGAACATGCAGGACATGCTTTCATGGCGACCAACACTTTTGGCCGACGCGGCGTCGTGGCGCCACCACCAAGTGGATCGTTTCAACGCGCATCGCTTCAACCCGTGGCCGCGCCGATCGCTCCTCGGCCCTTGCCCAGTGAGGGGACGCTCTTTGCCGACAACAAGCTGCTGGCCGATATCCCCTTCCTCACCATTGGCCTGATCTTCGGTCTGTTGCTGATCTTCGCCCTGCAACGCAGCCTGGCCATCGACGTTGCGCGCGACGGCTCACTCGATGTCCGCTCGCTGATCGCTTATGGCGCGACCAGCTATGATCTGGTGGTTGGAAGGGGAGAGTGGTGGCGGATCGGTCTCGCGCCGCTTCTGCATGGCAGCGATTGGCACCTCATTGGCAACTGCATTGCGCTGTTCATCGTCGGCGTCAGGTTGGAGCCTCTGATCGGCCGTGGCTGGTTTGCGCTGATCTTCGTTGCCAGTGCGCTAGCCGGCGAGGCCGCCTCGCTCCTCGGCAATGCGCCCGGCCAGCCGGGCGTCGGTGCGTCCGGCGCCATTACCGGCCTGATCGCCGCGCTGTTCGTCTCGAGCTTCGATCCCGAAGCGGACGCCGATCAGACGATGTCGAGGCTGAAGACGTCGCTCTTCTTCGGTGTTCCCGCACTGCTGCCGCTTGCCTTTGGCGCCTCCGGCAATGTCGACTATTTTGCCCATGCAGGCGGTGCGCTGGCCGGCGGCGCGCTTGCCGTCATGCCGTGGCTGCTGTTCTGTTCCTATGACAGCCTGCCGCGGAGCGCGAGCATGACGTTGCTTGCAGGATGCGTCGGATCTCTGATCTGCGCCGGCTTCGCCGCCGCTCATTTTGCGTCCTACATGGCCGACGCCAGACAGTATGTCCGGATCTCGGAATACCCGGACAAGGCTGGCGAAATGGCTGCCCGGTCCTTCGATCTGGTCACGCGCTACCCGAAAGACCCGAGGGCTCATTTTTTCCGTGCGGTCTACTTCCTGGAGCAGGAGAATCTCGGTGCCGCCGAGGTGGAAGTGCGGGCCGCCATGTCGCTCGCAGCCTCGGATGTAGCGGGCGGGCCGGTGCGCTCCGGGGCGCAGGGTTTGATGGCGGTGTTGCTGATGGTGCAGGGACGGACCGGCGAGGCGAAAGCCATGGCGGCCGAACCCTGCCGCGCCAAGATGGCTGACGTGCGTCGCATCTTGCAGAAGCAAAAATTGTGCGGTTGAGCGCCTCGGAATGACGGCGGAGCGACCTACGCGAGCACCCCCACCACCGCGCCCATCAGACACGTCGTCAACGTCCCCGATACGATCGACTTCAGCCCGAGCGCGTTGATCTCCTCGCGCCGCTCCGGCGCCATCACTCCCAGGCCGCCGATCATGATGCCGAGGCTGGCGAAATTGGCAAAGCCGCACATCGCATAGAGCATGATCAGGCGCGAGCGCGGATCGAGCGCGTCGGGCGGCAGTTTTGAGAGATCGACATAGGCGATCAGTTCGTTGAGCACGGTCTTGGTGCCCATCAGGCTGCCGGCGGTGATCGCCTGGTCCCAGGGCAGACCCATCAGCCAGCACACCGGCGCCATCACGAGGCCGAGCAGGCGCTGCAACGAGATCGCGGCGCCGCCGATATCCGGCAGTAATCCGAGCGCGGCGTTGACGAGGTAGACCAGCGCCACCAGCACCAGCAGCATCGCGACGATGTTGAGCAGCAGCTCGAGGCCGGCGGTGGTGCCCTTCACGATCGCGTCCATTGCGCTGGCGACGTCCATGTCAGGATCCTCCAGCGCGCCGCCGGTGCGCCTGTCACTCGTCTCCGGCACCATGATCAGGCTGACCAGGATCGCGGCGGGTGCGCCCAGCACCGAGGCGATGACGAAATGCGCGGCGGCGTCAGGAATCAGCGGTGCCAGCAGCGTCGCATAGAGCACCAGCACCGTTCCGGCGATGCCGGCCATGCCGCCGGTCATCACCAGGAACAATTCGCTGCGCGTCATCTGTTTCAGGTACGGCCGCACGAACAGCGGTGCCTCGACCATGCCGAGGAAGATGTTGGCGGCGGTGGACAGGCCCACCGCGCCGCCGACCCCCAACGTACGTTCGAGCAGCCAGGCCATGCCGCGCACGATGGGCGGCAGCACCCGCCAGTAGAACAACAGCGTCGTCAGCGCGCTCATCACCAGCACGATCGGCAGCGCCTGGAAGGCCAGGATGAAATCGGCGCCCGGCGCCTTGAGGTCGAAGGGCAGGGGGCCGCCGCCGACATAGCCGAAGACGAAGGCGGAGCCGGCGCGGGAGGCCGCCGAGATCGCGCCGACCGCGTCGTTGATGGCGCCGAAGGCGTGCGCGACGACGGGCAGCTTCAACAGCACGAGCGCGGTGACGAAGGTCACGGCGAGGCCGATCCCGGCCTGCCGCAGCGAGAGGGCGCGCCGATTCTCCGCCAGCGCATAGGCGAGCAGCAGCAATGCGAAAATGCCAAGTGCCGATTGCAGCCGCAGCATGATGTCCCCAAACCCTCAATGATTATGGCCGCGGGTGCGTTGCAAACGCAATGCCGGATGGCCCTGGGGCCCGCCCGCTGTTGACAAGCTGGTCCGCGTCAGCCACGCGGGGCATCGTCAATACCAGGCGCGGATGGTCAGGAAGGTGAGCCAAAACGCAAGCGAAGCGCAGCCGTTACAGGCCAGTGCGCCGGTGACGGCCGGCCAGCTCCTCGCCCACCGCGCATTCCTGTTCTTCCTGCTATCGCGCAGCCTGTCGCGATTCTCCAGCCAGATCGCGGCGGTCGCGATCGGCTGGCAGATCTACGATCTCACCGGCTCGGCCTTCGACCTTGGCATGGTCGGCCTCGTGCAGTTCCTCCCCACGGCGCTGCTGGTGTTCGTCGCCGGCCATGCCGCCGACCGTTTCGAGCGCAAGCGCGTGGTCCAGCTCTGCCAGCTCGTGGAAGCCGCGACCGCGCTGTACCTCGCTGTCATCACCTATCTCGGCGCGGTCGGCGAGGTGCAGATCTTCGTCGCGACCTTTGTGCTCGGCATCGCTGGCGCATTCGAGAGCCCGACCACCGCGGCGCTGCTGCCGCTGATCGCGCCGCGGGGCTCGCTCCAGCGCGCCACGGCCGTCTCCAGCGGCGCGGCACAGGTCGCGACCATCACGGGCCCCGCGCTCGGCGGCTTTGCCTACGCCATCGCGCCGCATCTGGCCTACGCCGTCATGGTGGCGTTCTGGATTTTGGGTATGATCCTGACCGGCTTCATCCGGCCGCGTCCGCAGGCGATCGCCGAGGAGGGGACGGAGTCTGACAACATCTTTGCAGGTGTTCGCTTCATCCGCAGCAATTCGGCGATCCTCGGCACCATCTCGCTCGATCTGTTCGCTGTGCTGTTCGGCGGTGTCACGGCGTTGTTGCCGATCTATGCCCGTGACATTCTTCAGACCGGCCCGGTCGGGTTAGGGGTGCTGCGCGCGGCGCCCGCGGTCGGTGCGCTGCTGATGACTATGGTGCTGGCGCGTCACGCCATCTCCAGGCATGTGGGCTTGCGCATGTTCCAGGCCGTCATCGTGTTCGGCGTTGCCACGATCGTGTTCGCGTTGTCGCAGTGGATGTGGCTGTCGGTACTCTCGCTCGCCGTGCTGGGCGCCGCCGACACGATCAGCGTCGTGATCCGCTTCTCGCTGGTGCAGCTCGCCACCCCCGACGAGATGCGCGGCCGCGTCGGCGCGGTGAACTTTCTCTTCATCAATGCCAGCAATCAGCTGGGCCAGTTCGAGAGCGGCCTGACGGCCGCGCTGTTCGGCGCGATGCCCGCTGCCGTGCTCGGCGGTGTTTGCACGGTCGCGGTGGCGCTGCTCTGGATGAAGCTGTTCCCGAGCCTGCGGCAGGTGGAGAGTTTGGAGTAGGCGAAGGTCTCGTGTCCCGGACAAGCTGCAACGCGTCAGCGTTGCGGCGCAGAGCCGGGCCCCAAGGCCAATCACGAGATCGCTAAGGCATGGGCCCCGGCTCTGCAGCGCGTCATTGCATGCCGCGCTGCGTCCGGGGCACGAGAGCGGTTCTGGACTAGCCCCGTCCCACGAACGGCATCTTCGTCGCCATCACCGTCATGGTCAGCACGTTGGCATCGAGCGGCAGGCCGGCCATGTAGGCAACGGCATCGCCGACCGCCTTCGCGTCCATGCGCGGCTCGTGCTTGGTGGTGCCGTCGGGCTGCAGCACGCCGGGGCCGTTGACCATGCGGTCGGTCATTGGCGTTGCGGCATTGCCGATGTCGATCTGGCCGACCGCGATGTCATACATGCGGCCGTCGAGGTTCGAGGCCTTGGTCAGGCCGGTGATGGCGTGCTTGGTCGAGGTGTAGGCCGCCGAGAACGGCCGCGGCGCATGCGCCGAGATCGAGCCGTTGTTGATGATGCGGCCGCCGCGCGGGTTCTGGTCCTTCATGATGCGGAAGGCGTGCTGGGTGCACAGGAACGGGCCGGTGAGGTTGGTGTTCACCACCGCCTGCCACTGCTCGAGGCTGAGGTCCTCGAAATTGACGGCCGGCGCGCCCATGCCGGCATTGTTGAACAGCACGTCGAGGCGGCCATAGGTCGCCTTCACCTTGTCGAACAGCGCGGCAATGGAATCCGGCTTGGTCATGTCGGCGGTGACGCACAGGCTTTTTCCCGCGGGGCCGAGCTTTGCGGTCTCCTCGAGCATATCGAGGCGGCGGCCTGCGAGCACCACGGTGAAGCCGATGTTCATCAGTGCCAGTGCGGCGGCGCGCCCGACGCCGGTGCCGGCGCCGGTCACCAATGCGATCTTTTTCGCTTCACTCATCGTTTCCTGCCTTTTCTCTTGCTGTCAGGTTTTGGGTTCTTTGTCGTTCTTGTAGGGCGGCCGCGGAATGTTCTGATGCGCCGCGCGCAACGCCGCCGACCAGCGCGAGCGCAGGTCGTGGAAGTAGGGCTCGCCCGCCTCGATGCGGTGGTTGAGATCGGCATCACAGGCATCCGAGCGCACCACCAGCACGTCGATCGGCAGGCCTACGCCGAGATTGGAACGCATCGTCGAGTCCATCGAGATCAGGCCGGTCTTCAGCGCCTCGTAGAGCTCGACGTCGTAATGCATGGCGCGGTCGAGCACCGGCTTGCCGTATTTGTGCTCGCCGATCTGAAGGTACGGCGTGTCGGTGGTGCACTCGATGAAATTGCCCGCGGTGTAGACCATGAACAGACGCATCCGCGCGCCCTTGATCTGGCCTCCGAACAGGAAGGAGACGTCGAACGATACGTCCTCGGATTTCAGCGCCGGACCTTCGGTGGCGTGGACCGCCCGGATCGCCCGGCCGATGCGCTGGGCGGCCTGGAACATGGTCGGCGCGTTCATCAGCGTCTCGATCTCGCCCGTGTTGGGGTCCTCGAGGCCTTCGGTCAGGGTAGACAGCACCGACTGGCTGATGGCGAGGTTGCCGGCGCTGGCGATCGCCATGATGCGCTCGCCGGGCTTTGAGAAGATGTGCAGCTTGCGGAAGGTCGAGACGTTGTCGAGTCCGGCATTGGTGCGGGTATCGGCGATCATCACCAGACCGTCCCGAACCAGGATTCCGCAGCAATAGGTCATTTCCAGTCCCCGAACGCGTTTGCGCGGAATTACTAGCCAATTTCGGGGAGGCATGAAACCCCCGATTCCCGCGGGCTAGGCTGGCGCTCCGGGGCGCGCGCAGCGCTAGCCCGGAATGCGTTGGGGCGCAGAGTTCGCGGATGAATGGATGCTCAGGTGCGCAATTGCGCACGGTGGTTCGCGCTACGCGCGCCCGGGAATGGCACCTAGCTCTGCCGCTGGGACTGCGATTGCGACTGGCCGCCGCGGCCGGCCTGGTCGACCTTGACCGCCACCGTCAGCGTCTCCGTGCCGCCGCCATAGCGGGTGCCGCGCACGGGGGCTGCGCCGAGATAGTCGAGCCCGATCGCGACGCGGACATGGGCCTCGGTGGCGCAGATGCTGTTGGCGGGATCGAAGCCGACCCAGCCGAGATCGGGCACATAGGCCTCCGCCCAGGCGTGGCCGGCATCCTGATGCATCGTGCCGTCGGCGCGCAGGAAATGGCCGGAGACGAAGCGTGCCGGCACGCCGCCGGTGCGGGCGCAGGCGATGAAGATGTGCGCGTAGTCCTGGCAGACGCCGCGCTTGAGCGTGAATGCTTCGGCCGCCGAGGTGCCGCTGTTGGTCGGGTCCTCGTCGAAGGTCATGTGCTCGCTGATCTGCGTCATCAGCGTGTGCAGGAAGCCGAGCGTGTCGCTCTCGGCCTCGCTGCGCAGCTGGCGCGCCACCGCCGTCATGGCCGGATTGACCGAGGTGAGGTCGGTCGTGCGCAGGAACATGCCGGCCGGAAAGCGCTCGTCGGCGCCGCGCAGCACGCCGCCAGTGTCGTGAGTCTCGATCAGCCCCTCGGCGGTGATCTTGATGTCGCCGACCGGGCCGCAGGACAGCACATGGGTGACGTTGCCGAACGCGTCTTCGTGGGTGTCGAGCTTGGTGTCGGTCGAGACGTCGATCTGCCACTCCGCCACATATTGCCCGTCATGGCTGCCGGGCGTCATGCGCAGGATCTGGATCACGCTGGTGGCCGGCGGCTCGTAGCGATAGGTCGTGGTGTGCTGGATTCGCAGGCGCATGGTTTTCAATTCCGTCGTTCCGGGGCGGTCCGCAGGACCGAACCCGGAATCTCGAGATTCCGGGTTCGCGCTGCGCGCGCCCCGGAATGACGATGAGTGAGAGTTCCTGTTCGACTAGATCAAATACTGCTTCGTGATGATTTCGCCCAGCCTGGAATTATCCGCGATGAATTCCTGAATGAATTCATGCACGCCGTGCTGGAAAATGTCGTTCATGTTGCTGTGTTCCAGCCGGTTGCGGATGCCGCGGGCGTGGCGCTGGGCCGGACCCTGGCGGCCATAGGCGACGCCGATCTGGTCGAGGTTGCGTACGAGATTGCCGTAGCAGCTGGCAAGCGAGCGCGGCAGCGTGTCGTTGAGGATGAGCAGGTCCGCGATCAGCCACGGCTTCAGCGTCTCGCGATAGACCCAGTGATAAGCCGTCAGCGCCGAGACCGAGCGCAGGATGGAGCTCCACTGGTAGAAGTCGAGCGGTCCGCCGACATGCTCCTCTTCGGGCAGCAGCACGTGGTACTTCACGTCGAGAATGCGCGCGGTGTTATCGGCGCGCTCGAGATGCACGCCCATCCGCGAGAACCAGTAGGCGTCGTTACGCAGCATGGTCCGGTAGGCCGAGCCGTCGAAGCGCAAGGAGGTCTCCTGCACGAAGCGCAGGAACTTTGCGAGATCCTCGCGCGTCGAGGTGCCCTTGCTCCACACCGCCTGCAGCTCGATCCAGGCCGAGTTGATGGTGTCCCACATCTCGCTGGTGAGCGCGGTGCGCACCGAGCGCGAGTTCAGCCGCGCCGCCTCGATGCAGTTCCGGATGGACGACGGATTGTCGGCCGAGAACGAGAGGTAGTCGACGACGTTGTGCTCGTTGGCTTCCTCGTAGGTCTGGTAGAAGCTGGCGGCGACGCCGGCGGTGAGCAGCGCGGAGTCCCATTCGTTGGTCTTGCCGATATAGGCGGCCGGCAAGGCGGTGACGCGCAAGGTCGCATCGATGGTGCGCGCGAGATACTCGGCCCGTTCGACGTAGCGGGCGAGCCAGTAGAGGTTTTCGGCGGTACGCGACAGCATTCTCTCTACTCGTCCAAAATCCAGGTGTCTTTGGTGCCGCCGCCCTGGCTCGAATTCACCACGAGCGAGCCTTCCTTCAACGCGACGCGCGTCAGTCCGCCCGGCACGATCGTGGTGCGCTTGCTGCCGGTCAGCACGAAGGGCCGCAAGTCCACATGGCGCGGGGCAAGGCCGGAGGCCGTGCAGGTCGGACAGGTCGAGAGCGCCAGCGTCGGCTGGGCGATAAAGCCCTCCGGCTCGCGCTTAAGCTTTTCGCGGAACGCTTCGATTGTCGCCTTGGTCGCGGCGGGGCCGATCAGCATGCCGTAGCCGCCGGAGCCGTGCACTTCCTTGACGACGAGCTCGCTCAGATTGTCCAGCACATAGCCGAGATCCTTCGGCTCGCGGCAGCGCCAGGTCTGCACGTTCTTCAGGATCGGCTCCTCGCCGAGATAGAATTTCACGATATCCGGCATGTAGGAGTAGATCGCCTTGTCGTCGGCGATGCCGGTGCCGACCGCGTTGGCGAGCGTGATGTTGCCGGCCGCATAGGCCGACATCAGTCCGGGGACGCCGAGCACGGAATCGGGACGGAAGGTGAGGGGATCGAGGAAGTCGTCGTCGACGCGGCGATAGATCACGTCGACCCGCTTCAGCCCTTCCGTCGTCCGCATGAACACTTCGTTGTTCTTGACGATGAGGTCGCGGCCTTCGACCAGCTCGATGCCGAGCTTGTCGGCCAGGAACGAGTGCTCGTAATAGGCGGAATTGTAGACGCCCGGCGTGAGCAGCGCGACGGTCGGCTCGCTGGATGCGCTGTGCGGCGCGACCGAGCGCAAGGCCGCGAGCAGCTCGTCGGGATAGCGTTCGACCGGCGCCACCTTGTGGCGCGCGAACAGGTCCGGAAACAGCCGCATCATGATCTCGCGGTTTTCCAGCATGTAGGACACGCCGGAGGGCGTGCGCGCATTGTCCTCCAGCACGATGAAGTCCTCGGCGTCGACCCGGACGATGTCGATCCCGGCGATGTGCACGTAGACGTCGTGCGGCACCTGCTGGCCGTTCATCTCGGGGCGGAACACCGGGTTCTGGAAGATCAGATCGTCGGGGACGACCTCGGCGCGAAGGATGTCGCGGCCGTGATAGATGTCGCGCAGGAACATGTTCAGCGCCTTCACGCGCTGCTTCAGGCCCTTCTCCAGCAGCGCCCATTCCTTGCCGGACATGATCCGCGGGATCACGTCGAACGGGATCAGGCGCTCGGTGGATTCGGAATCGCCATAGACCGCGAAGGTGATGCCGATCCGGCGGAACAGGAGCTCGGCTTCCTGCCGGCGATATTCGAGCGCCTCGGGAGGCGTCTCCTTGAGCCAGCGTGCCAGCTCCTGATAGGCGGGGCGAAGGTCCCCGCCGGGAATATTCATTTCATCAAACGCGACTGCCATAGATCCCGACTTGTCTCCGCAAGGCGTTGCGCCATTCGACAGGTCGCGAGGCCCTTGGTGAAGACCACAACGTCCTGGCCATGCGGCAAGAGTGCATGACTTTCATGTGGTAGCAAGGGCCGGGCCAGCGCGATAAGCATGGTGGAGGGGCATTTGCCGGGGATGACTGGCGGCTTGCCTGAAAAAATGGCTGAGGACTGCTTATTTCGGCAGCAAAACCGCGTGACTTCAACGCGTTACCTCGGCAAAGTCGGGACCACAGGTGAGGGACTGAAGGCATGAGCGAGATCGTCACGGCGGGCATTCTGGTCATCGGGGATGAAATCCTGTCCGGCCGTACCAAGGACAAGAATATCGGCTTCATCGCCGAATACCTGACCAACATCGGCATCGATCTGAAGGAAGTCCGGATCGTCTCAGACGACGAGGCCGATATCATCGCCGCGTTGGATGCACTGCGGCATCGCTACACCTATGTCTTCACCACCGGCGGCATCGGGCCGACCCATGACGACATTACCGCCGACAGCGTCGCCAAGGCCTTTGGCGTCGGCATCGACCATCACCCCGAGGTGGTTGCCCGTTTCCGCGAGCGCTGGAGCGAGCAGGATCTGAACGAAGCCCGCCTGCGCATGGCCCGCATCCCCGACGGCGCCGAGCTGATCCAAAGCGCGACCATCCTGGCGCCCGGCTTCAAGATCGGCAATGTCATCGTGATGGCCGGCGTGCCCTCGATCATGCAAGCGATGATGGACATCGTCGCGCCCAAGCTGAAATCTGGCGTGCGCATGCTCTCCGAATCGGTCCGCGCCAATGCGCGGGAGGGCGACATCGGCGGCCCGTTGCGGGCGATCGCGGCCGCTCATCCCGACACCATCATCGGCAGCTATCCGTTCATGGACGAAGAGCAGAAGCCGAACACCAACCTGGTGGTGCGCTCGCGCGATGCGGATAAGCTGGCGGCCGCGATGGCAGCCGTGAAGGAAATGCTGGCGGGATTGAACATCACCCGCTAGCAAACTGCCCGCGGACCAATGGCAGGAGACGACAATGGCTGGTGAAGCACCGGAACTGAATGCGCAGGAGAAGGCCGGCAAGGCCTTCCCGGTGTCCTGGGACCAGTTCCACCGGGATTGCCGAGCGCTGACCTGGCGCCTCAACGAGGTCGGCCCGTTCCACGCGGTGATCGCGATCACCCGCGGCGGCCTGGTGCCGGCCGCGATCGTTGCGCGCGAGCTCGGCGTGCGCGTGATCGATACGGTCTGCATTGCCAGCTACGACCACAACAAGCAGGGCGAGCTGCAGGTGCTCAAGGGCATCTCGGAAGCCGCGATGAAACTGGGCAATGGCACCGGCAAGGGGCTGTTGATCGTCGACGACCTCGTCGACACCGGCAAGACCGGCCGAATGGTGCGCGAGATGCTGCCTGATGCGCATTTCGCCACGGTCTATGCCAAGCCGATGGGACGTCCGCTGGTCGACACCTTCATCACCGAAGTGTCGCAGGACACGTGGATATTCTTCCCGTGGGACACCGCGCTGTCGTACCATCCGCCGCTGCGCGACGGGGCGGCGTAGTTTTTCTTCGCCTCTCCCCGCGTGCGGGGAGAGGCCGCGCCGAAGGCGCGGGTGAGGGGGACTCTCCGCGAGTCCAGCTCTCACCGAGTTTGCGGAGGCTCCCCCTCATCCCGACCTTCTCCCTGCACGCGGGGAGAAGGAGAAGAGTTGCGCCCCATGCCCCTGCAAAACCGCGTCACTCCCACCGGCGACATCATCGCCACCCCCCATCGCGGCATGTTCACCGGCAATCGCGGCATCATCCATGATCCCGCCACCAAGACGCTTCTGAAGAAGCGCTGGTCGTCACCGGCTTGGCTCACCTGCACCTGCGAATTCCGCGGCCGCCATCGCGAGGTGATGGCGCAGCGAAGCTGGACCGAGCTGTTCTTCCTGGACGAGGCTACCGCGCTCGCCGCCGGTCATCGCCCCTGTTTCTATTGCCGCCGCGACGAGGCCAATCAGTTTCGGACCGCATGGGAGAAGGGCAACCATGTGCATGATGTCCGCATGCACGACATCGACACGGTGCTGCATCACGAGCGGCTCGACCACGGCAGGAAGCGGCTGCATGCGCTGCTGGTGCCACTCGACCAGCTCCCTGACGGCGCGATGGTGCAGCAGGGCGAGGAGAGTTTTCTGGTGGTGCAGGGCAGGGCGTTCCTGTGGTCGCCGGCGGGTTATGTTGCCGATGCGCGCGAACTTGAAGGCGCCCAGTTGCTGACACCACCTTCGACGCTGCGCGCCATGAATGCCGGCTATCAGGCCACACTGCATCCGAGTGTACGGTGCGCTCCCTCCGCTGCAAGGGGGGAGGGAACGTAGCGCGGCGCGTGGCCTATTTGAGCGGCCGTCCCTGTTCGTCGACCGTCGTGCGCGCGTCGCGCAGCGCCCATTCGCGGATGATCTGGCGGCAGCGGGTGAGTTCGGCCTCGCTGACGCTGCCGGCCGCCTTTTCCGCACGCTCCACCATCGTCTTGCAGTTGAGCAGCACGGAGCGATCCTCCGCGTGCGCAGGCAAGCTGATGGCCGCAAAGGCTGCGGCGACGAACAGCGTCCGAGCGTCCACCATCAGCCGAGCTTCTTGCGCGCCAGCGCGGCGCCGGCGCCGAGCGCCATCAGCTTGGCTTCGGCGATCTCGCGCCGCATCGGCGCCATGCCGCAGTTGGTGGTGGCGATGATGTTGCTCTTGGGCACGAACTTCGACACTGCCTCGATCACCTGAACGACGTCCTCGGCGGTCTCGACCGTGTCGCTGGCGACATCGATGACGCCGGCCTGCACGATCTTGCTCTTGAGCAGCGCGAGCAAGTCGAGCGGCACTTTCGAGTTGCGGCACTCGATCGCGACCTGCTGGATCGGGCTGGCGTCGATCGCCGGAAAGATCTGCTCGTACTGCCGCCATTGGCTGCCGAGTGTCTCCTTCCAGTCGGTGTTGGCCTTGATGCCGTAGCCGTAGCAGATGTGCACGGCGGTGGTGCAGGTCAGGCCCTGCGCCGCACGCTCCAGCGCCTTGATGCCCCAGTCGTTGACCTCGTCCATGTAGACGTTGAAGGCGGGCTCGTCGAACTGCACGAGATCGACACCGTCTGCCTGCAATGCCTTGGCTTCCTCGTTCAGCAGTTCGGCGAAGGCGAACGCCATCTTGACGCGGTCGCCGTAGTAGCGGTCGGCGATGGTATCGATGATGGTCATCGGGCCGGGCAGAGTGAATTTCAGTTTCTTCTTCGTGTGCGTGCGCGCCACTTGCGCCTCAAAGGCGTGGACGCGGCCCTTGAGCCGGAGCGGGGCGACCACTTGCGGCACCATCGCCTTGTAGCGGTCTTTGCGGATGCCCATCTCGACCTTGTGGGCGAAATCGATGCCCTCGATCTTCTCCAGAAAACCGTGCACGAAATGCTGCCGGGCCTGCTCGCCCTCGGTGACGATGTCGATGCCGGCGTCTTCCTGGACCTTGAGCCAGATCAGTGTCGCGTCGCGCTTGGCGCGGAGCAGCTCGTCGCCTCCGGACTTCCAGGGCGCCCAGAGCATATTGGGCTCGGCGAGCCATTCCGGCTTCGGCAAGGAGCCGGCGATCGTGGTTGGAAACAGCATGGCGGCCCTCCCGGCAGGTTGAGTTGCGCCCCTTCCTGCCATGTCTTAACGTCGCGGTACAGAACGACGAAAGTCGGCCGCAGGTCCAGGCGGGAAAGAAATGGGCCTCCGCTCTCTCCACGTCGTTGCGAGGAGCCCTTGCGACGAAGCGATCCAGAGTGCTTGGGAAAAGTCCGGATTGCTTCGCTCGCAATGACGGCGGAGAGAGCGAGTCAAATGACAAAGGAAAACGCCATGATCGAATTCTTCTTCGATTGCTCCAGCCCCTGGACCTATCTCGCGTTCCACAACATCCAACCGCTGGCAAAGGAGCTTGGCGCGGAGATCGTCTGGCGGCCGATCCTGGTCGGCGGCATCTTCAACACGGTCAATCCGAGCGTCTACGCACAGCGCGAGAAGCCGGTGCCGCTGAAGGCACGCTACATGAAGAAGGACCTCGCCGACTGGGCGCGCTCGGCGGGGCTCGCCATCAAGATGCCGCCGACGGTATTTCCCGTGAACAGCGTCAAGGCAATGCGCGGCTGTATCTGGTTGGCTGCGGACATGGTGCCGTTCGCGACCGCCGTGTTCGAGACCTATTGGGGCGAGGACAAGGACATCTCGCAGGACGTGGTGCTCGCCGGGATCTGTAAGAAAATCGGCATCGACGAGCAGAAGTTTTTCGCGGGCATTTCAGAGCAGGTCATCAAGGACCAGCTCAAGGCCAATACCGAGGAGGTCGTGGCGCGCGGCGGTTTCGGCTCGCCGACGATCTTCGTGAACAAGACCGACATGTATTTCGGCAACGACCGCCTGCCGCTGATCCGCGAGGCGCTTCTGCGCACCAAGGCGAGCGCGGCCTGATGGTACGGGCCGTCGTCTGCCGCGCGCTCGGCGCGCCCGAGACCCTGCGGCTCGAGGAGTTTCCCTCGCGCGCCCTGAAGCCGGGCGAAGTCCGTGTCGCGATCCGTGCCGCCGGGCTGAATTTCCCTGATGTGCTGATGGCAGCCGGCGAATACCAGCTCAAGCCGGAGCTGCCGTTCACGCCGGGCATGGAGGCCGCCGGCGACGTGACCGAGGTCGGTGCGGAGGTGAGCGGTGTTGCCGTCGGCGACAAGGTCATCGTCAAGATGCGACACGGTGCGTTCACGAATGAGGCAGTGGTTATGCCTTCACAGCTCACGCCGGTGCCGTCGACGTTCGACTATGCGGAGGCCGCGACCTATCTCGCCGGCCACGGTACCGCCTATCACGCACTGATCGATCGCGGCCGAGTCGAACCCGGCGAGGTCCTGCTGGTGCATGGCGCCGGCGGTGGTGTCGGGCTCGCGGCGGTCGAAATCGGCAAGATGTTGGGCGCAACCGTGATCGCGACGGCCTCGAGCGACGAGAAGCTTGCGATCGCGAAATCGCGCGGAGCCGATCATCTGGTGCGCTACGATCGCGAGCCGTTCCGCGATGCCGTCAAGCGCATCACCGACGGCCGCGGCGCCGACGTGGTGTTCGATCCCGTCGGCGGTGAGGTCTTCGAGAATTCGATGCGCTGCATCGCCTGGGGCGCTCGGCTCTTGGTGGTCGGTTTCACCGGCGGCATCGGCTCGGCCAGGACCAATCTGCTGCTGATCAAGGGCGCCAGCGTGCTCGGCGTGCGCGCCGGCGAAGCGGTGCGGAAAAATCCCGCGCTGGGCGAGGTGCGGCTGAAGGCGCTCTTGCGATGGGCGGAGGAGGGCAAGCTGCGCCCGAACGTCTCGCACCGCCTGCCGCTGGAGGATTGCGCGAAGGCGATGCGGCTCCTGATCGACCGCAAGGCGATCGGACGCGTGGCGCTGGTGATGGAGTGAGGTCGTCATGCCCCCGCCTTCGCGGGTGATGACGGTGCCGTAGGGTGGGCAAAGCGAAGCGTGCCCACGATTTGGTTTTGGTTACTGACAGATGGTGGGCAGGGCGCAAGAGCGCCTTTGCCCACCCTACGAGAGCGCTATTTGTACTCCCGCTCCGTCCACCACGGGAAATAATCCGGCATGTCGCTCGACACCTTGTTCTTGAACTGCGCCGGCCGCTTCTCCAGGAACGACACCACGCCTTCCTTGACGTCGTCCGAGCGGCCGCGAGCGTAGATGCCGCGGCTGTCGACCTTGTGGGCCTCCATCGGATCGTCGGCACCCATCATGCGCCACATCATCTGACGGATCAGCGCCACCGACACGGGTGCGGTCTTCGCCACGAACTCCTTCGCGAGAGCGCGCGCAGTCGGCAGCAGATCATCGGGGGCCACGACCTTGCTGACGAGGCGGCCGGCGAGGGCCTCCTGCGCCGGGAAGACGCGGCCCGAATAGCACCATTCCAGCGCCTGCGAAATGCCGACGATGCGCGGCAGGAACCAGCTCGATGCGGCCTCCGGTACGATGCCGCGCTGGGAGAACACGAAGCCGAACCGTGCGGCATCCGAGGCGATGCGGATGTCCATTGCGAGCTGCATGGTGACGCCGATGCCGACGGCGGGGCCGTTCACCGCGGCGATCACGGGCTTGAGGCATTTGAAGATGCGCAAGGTCACTTGGCCGCCGCCATCGCGCACCTGCGGATCGCTGTAGTCGACCTTGCCGTCGGCGAAGCGCTTCACCGGCCCGCGCCGCGCATCGCGATCGAATGTGTCCGCACCAGAGGAGAGGTCCGCGCCTGCGCAGAAGGCGCGGCCGGCGCCGGTGACGATGATGGCGCGGACATTGTCGTCCTTGTCGGCGGCGTCGAAGGCGTCGATCAGCTCTGCCTGCATCTGCGCGTTGAAGGCGTTGAGCTTGTCGGGCCGGTTCAGCGTGATGGTGAGGATCTGCTCGGCGACCTCGTATTTGATCGTCTCATACGCCATGGGTGGTTTCCTTCCCTTGTCATTCTTGAATCAATTCTGTCATTGCCGGGCTTGACCCGGCAATCCATCTTTTTTGAAGAGGATGGATGCGCGGGTCGAGCCCGCGCATGACGATTTGTGCTGAGACGCTAGATGCGCGTTTACCGCGCCGGCGGTTTCGGCCAGGGCCGCTGCGCGCCGCGCAGGCCTTCAAATGCCTTGGCCATGCCGAGCACGCCGATATCGTCGAAGCGGCGGCCGACGATCTGCACGCCGATGGGAAAGCCCTTGGCGTCGAAACCACCGTTGATCGAGACCGCGGGGTTCTCCGACATATTCCACGGCACGGTATAGGCGATGTGCTCGAACGGCTTCATGGGATCATTGATCGGTGAGGCCCATTCCGCCGGAAAGTTCACGTTCGGCGCGGTCGGCGAGATCACGTAGTCGAGCTCGCAGAACAGTTTTGACGCCGCCGCGCGGATCGCCATGGTCTGGTTGAAGCCGCGGATGACGTCGACGCCCGAGAGCTTCGCGCCGGACTCGCCCCATTTGAAAATATAGGGCAGCACCCTTGCCTGCTCGGCCGGCGTCAGCTTGGACAGATCGTCCCACATCCGCGCGCGCCAGAAATTGTCGAGGCCGTCGAGCATCTCGCGGGTGAGGATCCCGTCGACTTCGGCCACGACCGCGCCTGCCGACTCGAACGCCTTCGCCGCCTTCACCACGACCTCGCGCACCGGCTTTTCCAGCGCCAGGCCACAGCCGGGATCGAGCATCAGGCCAATGCGCAGCTTGCGCGGCGATTTCTCCAGCCCTTTCCAATTCAATGGCTCGGCGGGCAGGCTCATGCCGTCGCGGCGGTCGGGCTTTGCGATCACGCTCATCATCAGCGCGCAATCATCGACCGTGCGGGTCATCGGGCCGGCGACGCGGCCGACATAGGTGGGATCGATCGGCACGCGGCCAAAGCTCGGTTTCAGGCCGACAAGGCCACACCAAGCGGCGGGCAGGCGTACCGAACCGCCAATGTCGGTGCCGAGATGCAACGGACCATAGCCGGCCGCCGCCGCCGCGCCTGCGCCCGCGCTGGAGCCGCCGGGATTCTTGGAGAGGTCCCAAGGATTGCGCGCGAGCGCATGGAAAGAGGAAAGCCCCGAGGACAGCATGCCGTAATCGGGCATCGTGGTTTTTGCGAAGATCACCGCGCCTGCTTCGCGCAGCCGCGCGGCGGGCGGGGCGTCCTTCTCGGCCGGCACCAGCTTGACGCTGGCAGCACCCAGTGGCACCGGCACGCCCTTGGTGGCGATGTTGTCTTTCACCGTGACAGGCACGCCGTCGAGCGGGCCTGACGGTTCACCGCCGGTCCAGCGCGCGGTCGAAGCCCTGGCGGCCTCGCGCGCGCCGTCGGGATCGAATGCATAGAGCGCCTTCAGGTGCGGCTCCCACGCAGCGACATGCGCGAGCACGTCCTCCAGCACCTCGCTTGGCGAGAATTGCTTTGCGCGATAGCCCGCGATCAGGTCGACCGCAGAAAGATCGTGCAGCGAGGTGACGGCTTCGTCGACGCTCTTGTGCATTGCTAGCTCACCGGCATGCGTGTTTCGATGATCCGGGCGAACATGCTGGCGCCGATCGGCAGGATCTTGTCGTCGAGCACGAAGCCGGGATTGTGCACCGGCACCGAGCCGTCATGGCCGACCCAGAAATAGGCGCCGGGAATGGTCTGCAGCATGTCGGCGAAATCCTCGCTGCCCATCTTCGGCTGCGCGCGGGTGATCACGTTGGCGGGATCGACGACAGTGCGCGCGACCTCCTCGACCACCTTGGACTGCTCGACCTGATTGACCAGCACGCCGAAGGTGTCGCGGATGTCGGCCTCGATCTCGCACTGATACGCGGCCGCGATGCCGGCGCAGATCGTGCGGATGCGTTCGGCGATCAGGGCGCGGACTTCGTTCGAGAAGGTCCGGATGGTGCCGCACAGATGCGCATCGCCCGGAATGACGTTATAGGCCGAGCCGGCATGGATTTGCGTGATCGAGATGACGGCGGCCTGCAGCGGCTCGACATTGCGGCTGACGATGGTCTGGATCGCCTGCGCCAGCGTAGTGGCGATGATCACCGCGTCCTTGGAGCGCTCGGGCATCGCGCCATGCGCGCCATAGCCGGTGATGCGGAGGTCGAAAAAGTCGGCGCCGGCCATGGCCGGACCGGGGAGGATCGCGATCTCGCCATGGTTGAGGTCGGGCGCGTTGTGCAGGCCGTAGAGCTCGTCGCACGGAAACTTCTCGAACAGTCCGTCCTTGATCATCGCGCGGGCGCCGCCGAGGCCTTCCTCGGCCGGCTGGAAGATCAGATGCACGGTGCCGTCGAACTTCCGGGTCTCGGCCAGATAGCGCGCGGTGCCGAGCAGAATGGTGGTGTGGCCGTCATGGCCGCAGCCGTGGAAGCGGCCGGGGATCTTCGAGCTCCATTTCAGATTGGTGTTCTCTTCCATCGGCAGCGCGTCCATGTCGGCGCGCAGGCCGATGCGCTTGCTGCCCGTCCCCTTGCCCTTGATGACGCCGATGACGCCGGTGCCGCCGAGACCGCGATGCACCTCGATGCCCCAGCTCTTCAGCTTGTCGGCAACGATGCCGGACGTGCGCACTTCCTCGAAGCCGATCTCGGGATGGGCATGGAGGTCGCGCCTGATAGTGGTGAGTTCGTCGGCATAGCCGTCGATGCGGTCGATCGTGGGCATGGGTTCCTGTCCGGTTAGCGTGAAGGAGGATTGAAGACGGGGCCGTTCGGCTTGATTCGGATGCCCGGCCTCAGCCGCGTCCAGGGTAGCGACGCGGTGTCGGCCGGCATGGCGCCGGGCGCGGCGCAGATCATCAGCTTTTCCGCGATCGGCTCGAAGTCGGCACGGAAATGCACCGAGCTCTTGTTGACCAAAATCTTCTCTTGCGTCGGCTCGATGCCGACATAGCGGTACATCGCCTGGTCTGCGAGCTGTGCTTTGTGCGAACTTACGACGACGCGGACGTCGCCGATGCGCAAAGCTGCGGACGGACCCATCTCCATCTCGCGGCCGCCATAATAGGGACCGGGCGCGATGAAGCGGCCGTCGGAGAGTTGTTCGACGACGAAGGTCTCGCGATAGGGCTCGTCGCCGGGAATGCCGGACTTGCCGCCGAGCGCCAGAGTGACGGTGGCGCCGACACCGGCCGCATGCGCAGCCCTGGCCGATTCCGGATCGTAGATCGCGCCGGTCGCGGCGCTCGCCTTGTTGCGCACCAGCGCGCGCAGCATGCCCGTGGTGTCGGAATCGCCGCCGGCGCCGGGATTGTCCTGGGTGTCGGCGATGATGATCGGCTTGCTCGCGGTCCTCGAGAGCTCCATGGCGTGGCGCACGCCGTCGTCGGGCGTCCAGATCTTGCCGTCGAAATCGTCCTCGTGGCTTTCGATCAGCTTGACGATGGCATCCGCGGCACGGTCGGCGTCCGCTTGCGTCCTGCCATAGGCGAACACGCTCGGCCCGCAGTCGCGGAAGTCGGCGGCGGGGAAGCCGGGCGCGAAGGAGAGGGTGGGAACCGCGTCGTTCTCCAGCGCGGCAAGCTTCTCGTAGATGCCCTTGGTCGGCTGGTCATTGGTGCACTGCCAGCTGATCGGGATCAGGAACGGCAGTTGCCGGAACGCCTTGGCAAAACGCTGCCTCGTCTTCAGAAGCAGCGCGAGATGGCGCGCGGCGGCGCGGCCGGTGTCGGCCATGTCGACATGGGGATAGGTGCGGTAGGCGATCAGCGCGTCCGCGTGCTCGATCATCTCCGGTGTGACGTTGGCGTGCAGGTCGAGGGTTGCGACCAGCGGAACATCCTTGCCGATGACGCGGCGCACGCGCGCCAAAATCTCGCCTTCGCCGTCGTCGAGATGCTCGGTCACCATCGCGCCGTGCAGGTCGAGATAGACCGCGTCGATCGGGCCGGCGGCCGCAATGCCGTCGATCATCACCTTCACGATGCGCTCGAAGGCATCCTCCGTGACATGCGCCGACGGGCTCGCGCCGCAGGCAATGGTCGGAATGAGTTCCCAGCCATTGGCCTCAGTGCTGTCGGCGAATCCGGCGAGACCGACATTGATGCGCCGCATCACCTTGAGCACGTCGGCGCCCACAGTCATCGCCGGCCAGCCTCCGCCATGCTGGAAGTCGGCGAACGTCGCCTTGGTCGGGGCGAAGGTGTTGGTCTCGTGCAGGAAGCCGCCGACGGCGATACGTGTCATTGATTCAGGTCCAGTGGATCAAGAAGACGCGACGTTAGCCTCGGCCTTGCGAGGAGAGCAAGGCGCGAAGCAATCGCGCCGCGCATAGGGTCAAGCTGTTTTGGGAATGCTGCGGATGCGGTAGTTTGTGAGTGGCGGCGCATCCAAACTCTCAGTGTCGTCCCTGCGAAGGCGCACGCCCCGGGACGACGCCGTGAGTGTTGCTACACCGCGGCCCCCACGCCCTCCGCCACCGGCCGGAAGTTCGCAAAATCCCAGTTGCGGCCCGGTGCCGCATCCAGCAGCGCCCTGGTGTAGGCCTCCTTCGGATGCGTCAGCACTTCGGCGGCGGGGCCCTGTTCGACCACGCGGCCGTGCTGCATCACCACGACCTCGTCGCAGATTTGCGCTGCGACGCGCAAATCGTGGGTGATGAACAGGATCGCGATACCGAGCCGCTTCTGGATCTCGTCGAGCAGTTCCAGCACCTGCGCCTGCACGGAGACGTCGAGCGCGGAGACCGCTTCGTCCGCGACCAGCACGTCCGGATCGAGCGCGAGCGCGCGCGCAATGGCGATGCGCTGGCGCTGGCCGCCGGAGAACTGGTGCGGATAGCGCGACACCGCATCGGCGGGCAGGCCGACCAGCTCGAGCAATTCGCGCGCCCGCTTCATCGCATCAAGGTGCGAGACGCCGTAATTGATCGGCCCCTCCGCGATGCTCTCGCCGACGGTGACGCGCGGGTTGAGCGAGCGGTAGGGATCCTGGAACACGATCTGGATCTTCTGCCGGTGCGGCTGGAGCAGGCGGCGCGAGATGTCCGAGATCTCGCGGCCGGCGAGGCGCACGCCGCCGGAGGTCGGATCGATCAGGCGCACGATGCAGCGCGCCACGGTCGACTTGCCCGAGCCGCTCTCGCCGACGATACCGAGCGTGCGGCCCTTGCGCAGCGTCAGCGTCACCCTGTCGGCGGCGACGACATCGCGGCCTTTGCCGATGAAGGCGCGCTCCTTGTATATCTTGCTGAGCTCGTTGGTCTCCAGCACGACAGGCTCGCGGCTCTCCTCGCGCGGCGACCGTGGCACCAGGCTCGGCACCGACGCCAGCAGGTTGCGGGTGTAGTCCATCGATGGATTGCGCAGCACGGTCTCGAGCGGGCCGGTCTCGACCAGCCGGCCCTGCCGCATCACCGCGACGCGGTCGGCAATCTCGGCGACCACGCCCATGTCGTGGGTGATGAACAGCACGGCGGTGCCATGATCGCGCTGGAGGTCGCGGATCAACGTCAAGATCTGCTTCTGCGTGGTGACGTCGAGCGCGGTGGTCGGCTCGTCGGCAATCAGCAGCTTCGGCTCCAGCACGAGGGCCATCGCGATCATGATGCGCTGGCGCTGGCCGCCGGAGAGGCGATGCGGGTAGGAGGCGAAGATGCGCTCGACCTGGGGCAGGCGCACCTGCTCCATCATGTCGAGGATGCGCTTCTTGCGTGCTTTCGCATCGAGATCGGTGTGCGCGCGCAACACCTCGTCGATCTGGCGGCCGACCGGCACGACCGGATTGAGCGCCGTCATCGGCTCCTGGAAGATCATCGCCATTTGCGTCGCACGCAGCTGGCGCAGGCGGCGGTCGGTCGCGGTGAGCAACTCCTCGCCGACCAGCTTGATGCTGCCGGAGGTCGGCACCAGCGTGCCCTTGGGCAAGAGGCCCATGGTGGTGAGCGAGGTCACCGACTTGCCCGAGCCGCTTTCGCCGACGAGGCACAGTGTCTCGCGCTGGCGCACCTGGATCGAGATGCCGTCGATGATCTTCGCGCCGCCCGGCTTCTTGCCGACAGAGACGACGAGGTTGTTGATGTCGAGGACGGGATTGGTCATGCAAGGTCTCCACCGTCGTTCCGGGGCGCGCGGGAGCGCGAACCCGGAACCTCGAGATTCCGGGTTCGGCTCTGCGAGCCGCCCCGGAATGACGGACTAAATGGGATCACTTTCCGCCCTCCCGCTGCTTCATGCGGGGATCGAGCGCGTCGCGCGCGGCGTCGCCGATCAGGTTGATGCTGAGGATGGCGATCGAGAGCAAAAGGCCCGGCCAGAAGATCAGCGACGCCTTGATCTGGAAGTACTGGCGGCCCTCGGCCATGATGTTGCCCCAGGTCGGCGTCTCCGGCGAGATGCCGGCGCCGAGGAAGGACAGGATGGCCTCCGTCAGGATCGCCGACGCGCAGACATAGGTGCCCTGGACGATCAGCGGTGCGATCGTGTTCGGCATCAGATGGCGCCACATGATCTTCGGCAGCGACGAGCCGACCGAGATCGCAGCTTCCACATAGGGCTCCTCGCGCGCCGACAGCACGACCGAGCGCACCAGGCGCGCCACGCGCGGAATTTCGGGAATGGTGATCGCGACCAGCACGGTCCAGATGCTGGCGCCGGACAGCGACACCACGGCGATCGCGAGCAGGATGCTCGGCATCGCCATCAGGCCGTCCATGATGCGCATCATGACGGCGTCCACCAGCTTGAAGAAGCCGGAGACGAGGCCGATCATGAGGCCGATGGCGATCGAGAGGATCGCCGAGCCGATGCCGATCAGCAGCGAGACGCGGCCGCCATAGATGACGCGCGACAACAGGTCACGGCCATAGGCGTCGGTGCCGAGCAGGTACTGCGCCGAGGACGGCTTCAGCCGCTGCGAGGGCGCAAGCTGGATCGGGTCGTGCGGCGCGATCAGCGGCGCCACGATCGAGATCAGCACGATCAGCGCGAGCAGTACCGTGGCAGCCGCGATGATCGGCGTCGAGGTGAGGAATCCGAACCGCGGCCGCAACGGCGAGGTGACCGGAATGGAGGACCGGGGCAGGCTATCGATAGACATTGTTGTTATCCTTAGCCCTAGTACCGGATCCGGGGATCGAGCAGCGTGTAGGCAACGTCGATCAGGAGGTTGACGACGACATAGATCAGCGACGTCAGGAGGATCATCGCCTGGATCACCGGATAGTCGCGCGCCAGCACCGCATCGACAGTGAGGCGGCCGATGCCGGGGATGTTGAACACGCTCTCGGTGACGACGACGCCGGAGATCAAGAGCGCAAAGCCGGTGCCGATCACGGTGATCACGGGCACGGCGGCGTTGCGCAGCGCGTGCCGCATCATCACGGCGACCTCGTTGATGCCCTTCGCGCGTGCCGTGCGGACGTAGTCCTCGCCGAGCACGTCGAGCATCGCGGCCCGCGTCATGCGCGCGATCAGCGCGATGTAGATGAAGGAGAGGGCGCAGGTCGGCAGGATGATGCGCTCGAAGAACGGCCCAAAACCGTTCGTAATGCTGCGGAAGCCCTGCACCGGCACCCAGCGCAGGTCGATGGCGAAAATCTCGATCAGGATGTAGCCGACCACGAACACCGGCACCGAGAAGCCGAGCACGGACAGGCCCATCACGAAACGGTCGATCCAGGTGCCGTGCTTCCACGCCGCGATCACCCCTAAGGGAACTGCGACGATGACGGCGAGGATGATGGTCGACAGCGCGATCGAGATCGACGGCTCGACGCGCTGGCCGATCATCTTCATCACCGGCAGGTTGGAGATCAGCGATGTGCCGAGGTCGCCGTGCAAGAGCTTGTTCACCCAGGTGATGAACTGCACGATCAGCGGCTCGTTGAGGCCGAGCGAGGCGCGAATGCGCTCCAGCCGTTCCGGCGTCGCGTTGTCGCCGGCGAGAATCGCGGCGGGATCGCCCGGGGTGAGGCGGAGCAGGAGGAACACGAACAGCGCCACGACGCCCATCACGGGCACGGCGGCGAAAATTCGGCGAACGAGATATCCCAGCAAGTTGGATCCGTCAGATTAGAGTCAATTGCGGCAGGGCCTTCGGCAGGTTGCCATCAGCCTAACATTTCAGCAATTCCCGTGCCATCCGGGCCCGGTTCCTAGGTGATCGTCAAGCCCCGGCCATGACGGGCGCGCGGTGCATCACTCCAGCGTCGCCAGCAGCCCCGCCATCAGCCGGCCGCGTTCGGCCAGGCTCTCGACCTCGATATACTCCTCCAGCGTGTGGGCGTTGCCGCCACGCACGCCCAGGCCGTCGAGCGTCGGAATCCCCATGGCGCCGGTGAAGTTGCCGTCGGAGCCGCCGCCGGCGCTCGCATGTGGCAGCTCGGCGCCGAGCGATTTGGCAATGCCGCGAGCCTTTTCATAGAGCGCCATAGTACCGGCATCCGGTTCCCACACCGGACGCGTCACGCCGCGCGTAACCTTGAAGGTCACATCGTTCGTGGTGCCCGACAGCGCCAGCATCCTTTCGACGCCGTGATCGAGATCGGCCTGGCGTTTGGCCATGGAGAGTGCTTCGCCGGTCGCCGTCGTGGCAACGCAATTGACCCATTGCCCGCCATGCACGACCCCGACCGAAAAGGTGCAATCCTCCGTCGTCATCGCGTCGATGGCGAGGATCTGCCGCGCCATCTCGCGGATCGCCGAGCGTCCCGCCGACAACGTCGCGCCAGCATGGCTCGGCCGGCCCGTCGCCTCGAGATTGAATCGTGCGATGGCGTAACGTCCGGTGGTGACGCCGTTGTCGGCGCGGCCGGGCTCGGGCACCAGCACATATTTGTTGCGCGAGGCCTCCGCCTCGATGATGTCTCGCGTCGAGGGCGTGCCGACTTCCTCGTCCGGCGTGAACAGCACGGTGATCGGCAGCGGTGTGGTGAAGGCGGCGCGCGCCAGCTGCCGGATCGCTTCCAGCGTAAGATAGTTGCCGCCCTTCATGTCGTAGATGCCGGGGCCGTAGCATTTGTTGCCCTCGCGCCGCCATTTCAGCTTCTCGATGGTGCCGATCGGATGGACCGTATCCATGTGGCCGGCGATCAAGATACCGGGCTCGCCCTGCTTCGGGTGCGGGAAGCGCGCGCGGACGACGCCGCCAAAGCCCTGGCGGCCGGCGATGCGTTCGATCGTCGCACCCATGATCGCCATATCTCGCGCTGCGATATCGAGCATGCGGTTCACCGCGTTCGCGTCCCAGGTCGGACTTTCGCACTCCACCCAGGTGCGCAGGCCCGCGAGCATGGCCTCGGAATCGAAAGGAAGATTGGCTGGATTCATCTCAATGTCTCACAGGCTTCGAAAGATGGAACGCGCATTGCATCGGTGTAGCGGGACGAGCGGAGAGAGTTGTAGAGCCAAACCGATCCTTGTGGAGCCCGTGCGCGCGCCGCCAGGGCTTGCAATGAAACCGGATTGACGCGCTCAAGACTGTCTGCAAGTCTCGAAAAGATAAAGGCATTGCATGAGGTTGGGTTCGCCCAAAGAACGGACCGGATGCTCAACCAATAACCTGCCTTTGAACAGTTTCACGTCAGGAGAAACTTTCCATGTTCCACTTCATGCGCCGGGGGTCTCGCGCGTTCGCCTCCAAACTCGCGCTGTCGGTCGTCGCGCTTTCGGTCGGCCTGGCGTCGCCAGTGCTTGCGGCCGGCAAGACCATCACTGCGGTGATGCATTCGGATCTGCGCATCACCGATCCGATCTTCACTACGGCCTATATCACACGCGACCATGGCTACATGGTCTACGACACGCTGGTGGCCACCGATTCGAACTTCAAGGTCCAGCCGCAGATGGCGGACTGGAAGGTCTCCGACGACAAGCTCACTTACACCTTCACCTTGCGCGACGGCCTGAAGTGGCATGACGGCGCGGCAGTGACGGCGGAAGACTGCGTCGCTTCGCTCAAGCGCTGGGCCGCGGTCGACGGCATGGGCCAGAAGCTGATGGACTTCACCGCGAGCCTCGAGGCGACCGATGCCAAGACCATCACGCTGAAGCTGAAGGAGCCCTACGGCCTCGTGCTGGACTCGATCGGAAAGCCGTCCTCGCGCGTCGCCTTCATGATGCCCAAGCGTCTCGCCGAGACGCCGCCGGACAAGCAGATCCCCGAGCAGATCGGCTCCGGCCCCTTCAAGTTCGTGCAGTCGGAATTCCAGCCGGGCGTGAAGGCGGTCTACGTCAAGAACGCCGACTACGTGCCGCGCAAGGAGCCGTCGAGCTGGACCTCGGGCGGCAAGGTGGTGAAGGTCGACCGCGTCGAGTGGATCACCATGCCGGACTCGCAGACGGCGGTGAACGCGCTGCAGTCGGGCGATATCGATTTCATGGAAAATCTGCCCTACGACATGCTGCCGGTGCTGGAGGCGAACAACGAGCTGAAGATCGAGGTCTCCAACAAGTTCGGCTTCCAGACGCTCGGGCGGATGAACTTCCTCTATCCGCCGTTCGATAACGTCAAGGTGCGCCGCGCTGCCTTCCTGGCGATGAACCAGAAGGACGTGCTCGACGCGCTGATCGGCAACGCCAAATACCAGAAGGTCTGCGGCGCGTTCTTCGTCTGCGACACGCCGCTTGCGACCGACGTCGGCGCCGAGACCCTGATCAAGGGCAACGGCATGGCGGAAGCCAAGAAGGCGCTCGCCGAATCCGGCTATGACGGCACGCCCGTGGTGATCATGGCGCCCGGCGACGTCACCACGCTGAAGGCGCAGCCGATCGTGGCGGCCCAGCTCCTGCGCGAAGCCGGCTTCAAGGTGGACCTGCAGGCGACCGACTGGCAGACGGTGGTGAGCCGCCGCGCCAGCCAGAAGCCGCCGAAGGAAGGCGGCTGGAACATGTTCTTCACCAACTGGGTCGCGGCCGACGTGTCGAACCCCATCGCCAATCTCTCGATCGGCGGCCAGGGCAAGAAGGGCGGCTGGTTCGGCTGGGCGGAAGACGCGAAGATCGAGCAGCTCAAGGACGCCTTCGTCCGCGCCGCCTCGGTCGACGAGCAGAAGAAGATCGCGACCGAGATCCAGAAGGAAGCCTATGACCAGGTGATCTATATCCCGCTCGGTCAATATCTGCTGCCGAGCGGCTGGCGCAAGTCGCTGACCGGCGTGCTCGATGGCCCCGCAACTCCGGTGTTCTGGAACATCGACAAGTCCGAGTGAGGCGAGGACGCGTTACCACGCCGTCATCCAGATCGTCGCGCGGCGCCGCTGTCACCAGCGGCGCCGCTCGTCAGCAGAACTTGCCGGCGGAACGTCCCAGAGAACTTCCCAAGCGAGCCTCCCAAGAAAACTTCCCTTCGGTCGTGGCGCTTTCGGCACTGGCCTCGCCAGCTCTTGCCGCAGGCAAGACCGTCACCGTGGAATATGAGCAAGTCTGACTATTGGGCGCTCCACATGTCGCTCATCCCACAACAGCGGCACAGGCAGCAGACATCGTCAAAGGTTGCGATGCGTCAAGAGGCGACACCATCTTATTCGATCACCTCGTCAGTACGTGTCAGCACCGAGGGAGGTACGATGAGGTCGAGCGACTTCGCAATTTTCAAGTTCAAGGCAAACTCAAATGACGTCGGCCGCTCGATCGGAATGTCACTGGCCGCGATGCCGCGAAATATCTGAGCAATCTGGTCGGCCATGCGCTTTCGCAGTTCTACGCGGTTAGGCCCATACCCAATTAGACACCCCATGCGCGCCATTTCCGCCCATTCGCACACCGTTGGGAGTCGAGCTTCCAGTGCAAGACCCGCCAACTGCCTGCCATCCCGCAAAAATTGCGGAAGCGCGCTGATTATCAATGCCTCAGCACCTTGAGCCCGCATCGCCGCAAAGGCAGCCGGATATTCGCTTGGTGCGGCGACCGGAAATACTAGCACTTCAATACCAAGCTCCGCCGCCGCCTTTCTCACGATCTCACTCGCTCGGCTCAAGGCTGGAGTCAGCGCCGCAATCCGCCGGCGATTAGGCACTGCTTCGAGCAGAATGGAAAGCCGCTTTGCTTCTAGCTCGTCCGCCGCGATCACGACGCCAGTGACATTGCTTCCCGGCCGCGCGTAACTCGCGGCGAGGCCAAGTACGACCGGGTCGTTACCGAAAGCGACGACCGGCACAGTACGTGTTGCTGCGGCAGCAGGCTTTAATGCGGTACCGATGGCGACGATTGCGTCTGGCTGACCGGCGAGCAATTCACGCATTAGCGCCGGCATCGAATCCAATTCGCCGACACGCGCATCGAAAATCAGGTTGCGGCCTTCAACGAAGCCATGCCTTGCAAGTTCTGGCAAAGTTATCTGGCGGGTCAGCGCTTCGGTTTCCGATGTGGCCGCAAGATGCCCGAGGCGGTACATGCGGCTCGCCTTCTGAGCGTGGGTCGCCAGCGGCAATGCTGTCGTAGCCACCAAACCAGCAATGAACTGCCGTCGTCGCATGGCCTCCCTCAAACAGTTGGCGGTAAGGTTGCACAGAGGACATCGCATTTCAGCAGAAATCTTCGGGAGTCGCTGATGTCCGCATCGGGTCGGAGACGCAGCCCCCACAAAACTAGGCGATAAACTCCGCTTGTCGGCCACGAGCAGACGAGAGACCTCTAGCGAACGAATGTTCCGCAGCGTAAGCTGCCAACACCAGCCCTCCAGAGGCTGGACAAAAATTTAGGGAGAACGCGAAGATGTCCCGTAACAATGCCATAGGATTATTTTTTGCGGCCGCCATGCTGCTTAGCACGAGCTTTAGCACTGGGCACACGAAGCCATTTATGATCGTGGGACTTGATGAGAAGCTTCTGTGGGACGAAAGCGGCAAGCCCGTTCTCTCTGCACCCGGCAAGGATCAGGTTCTCATCATCGATCTCGCCGCTCCCGAAACCCCCAAGATCGTTGCTGCCCTGCCGCTGAAGAACTCCGTGGTCGGACCGCCCGTCAACGTCGCGATCGATCCCAGCGGAACGATGGCGCTGGTCGCCGACTCCGTCGATGTCGTCAAGGACGGAGAGGTGCTGAAACAGGTGCTCGACAATAAGATCTACGTCGTAGATTTGCAGGCCGATCCGCCCAAGCTGGCCGCGACGCTCACTGGCGGGAAGCAGCCATCCGGGCTCAGCTTCAGTCCAGATGGCAAGATGGCGCTCGTCGCTAATCGCGGAGACAATTCGATTAGCGTCCTATCCGTGAATGGCACTGACGTGAAGATCACGGATACCGTTGCGATGCCCGACAGTCCGTCGCACGTGACGTTCACCCCGGATGGCAAGAGAGCCCTGGTCGCCCGCTTCCCTGCTCACAAGATATCAATGCTGGACATCGCAGGCGACAAGGTGACGTACAACAAGATTGACTTGCCGGCCGGCCAGTGGCCCTACAATGTTGCGGCCGCACCCGGCGGGAAAATCGCCCTGACTTCGGACAACGGCAACGCAGGTGCCTCCGATGGAAGCGTGGATACCACGAGTGTCATCGACCTGGAGGCCAATCCGCCGCGCATCATTGATCGCGTGGTGGTGGGCGACGGTCCGGAGGGGCTTGCAATCAGTCCCAAGGGCGATGTCGCGGTTGCCGTGATTCTGCGTGGCTCCAACATGAAGAACGCATACTTCTACGAAAAGAACGGCAGCATCACCGTGCTGAAGATTGACGGAAAGAAAGTGACCAAGCTCCAAGATATCGAAGTCGGTGGGTTGCCGGAGGCTGCGGTATTCACTCCTGACGGCAAATACCTTCTCGTCGGCAACTATCTGACACAGGACTTCTCGATACTGAAGGTAGATGGCACGAACGTATCGGATACGGGCAAGCGCTTCCAGGTGCCGGGGCATCCCGCCTCGGCCAGGATGGGGCCGTAGCGCTGGGACCAATTGTCGAGCGCTGAGAAGTCGAGGGCCCGCTTCAAATCGGGCCTTCATTCTGCGCCCTGGGACAAACCCGACGAGCAAAGGGTGCATCTCGCATCTTCCGTTCCGAATGTCGAGCGACGTTGCTGTCATCAACGGTGCCGTTTTACTTGGTCAAGTCTGTGTCAGCTTTTAACCCTTTCAGTTTCCAATCATTGCTATTTGTTTCTGTTTTGAAATAGATGTGTGCAGCTGACATATCACTTTCCTTCATTCGAATCCGGTGCCGATCGATTTTGCATTCCAGGCGATGGCCGAACGGTCCGATCGCGCGCCGGCGCGATGGCGCCGGCCGTTCCTGCGCTGGCTCGACGCTGTCGAGACAGGCTGGGCCGTGCCGCTTCTCATTGCGTGCTTCGTTGCGATCTGGACGCTCTATCTTGCCATCGCCTATGCCGGCAGTGGCCTGCATCCCGACACGCTCGAGGCCTGGACGGTGGGCCGGAGTTTCGCCTTCGGCTATCACAAGCATCCGCCGCTGATGGGCTGGGTTGCCGCGAGCTGGACCTCGGTCTTTCCGCTGAGCGACTGGTCACTGCAATTGATGGCGATGGCCAATGCGGGGCTCGCGCTGTTCTGCGTCGATCTGGTCGCGCGGCAGTTCGTGACCGGGCACAAGCGCATCCTGGTGCTGCTGCTGTTGATGCTGACGCCGGCCTATCAATTCCACGCGCAGCGCTTCAATGCCAATTCGGTGCTGCTCGCGATCTGGCCGCTCGCGACCTGGTGCTTCCTGCGTGCGTTCGAGACGCGCACCGCGCCGTGGGCGTTGGCCACGGGATGCACGACAGCGCTGGCGATGGTCGGCAAATATTATTCGATCTTCCTGGTCGCGAGTTTCGCGTTTGCCGCGCTCGCTCATCCGGCACGGCGCGCTTATTTCACCTCGGCTTCGCCCTGGATATCGGCGGTGACCGGGCTCGCCGTGCTGTCGCCGCACATCTACTGGCTCGCGACGACGGGCGCCTCGACCTTCACCTATGCGCTGGCCCACGCCAACGGCAATGCCGCAAGCTCGCTCATTGAAGTGAAAAACTTCGTGTTGGGCCTGGCGGCGGCCATGGGCGCATCGGCCGTGCTCTGGGTGTTGATCGCGGGGACGCGGCTCAAGCAGTTTCCGGCCGACTTCGCGGCCATGAGTCCGGGCCTGCGGCTTCTCTTCTACGTCGCGATCAGCATGATCGTGCTGCCGGTGCTGACGTCGCTCGCGATGGGAACGGATCTGCCCTCGCTATGGGCGCTGCAGGGCTTGTTCCTTTTCGTCGTGCTCATCGTCTGCGGCGCGCGCTATCCGATCGAGCGCTTCTACACCGTCAATGTCACGGTGATCGTCATCGGCGTTGCGCTTGCTGCCGTCCTCGTCGCCGCGCCGATCCACGCCGTCTATCGCAACAATCACGGATACGAAGAGGGGCGGAATTTCTATGCGCCGGCGGCAAACGAGCTGACGCGGCAATGGCGCGAGCTGACCGGCGAGCCGTTGAGTGCGGTGAGCGGCGACGATTCCCTGGCCTTTGCCACTGCGTTCTACAGCGCCGACCATCCCCGTTACGCGCGGCCGTTCGAGTATCAATACAAATGGGGCCTTCCGCGCAAGGCGACACTCGACCGCGGCTGGGCTGCGCTGTGCTTCAGTGACCAGGACTATTGCAACAGCTGGATGGAATCGGTGTCGGGGCGAGCCGGGCACTTCGTCCGGCGCGAGTTCACCGTGCAGGCGACGCTGTGGGGCAGGCCCGGCGTGACGCGGGATGTCGTGGTGCTGATGGTGCCGCCGCGCGACCACAGCGCGGCGCCCGAGAGTGCGGTCGATGAGTTCGGTGCGAGCAGGCGTTCGGCGCCCTAAGCTTCAGCAGTGACTGTCGCGCACCTGCTCGAGGCCCTCGCTCGCGAAGGGCGGAGCGGATGCCGTCCGATCGGCGTTCGGCGCTGATTGCTTCGCCGCCTGCGCATCCTGGTCGGCACGGTCTTCGCGATGTTTTGGTTCCATTGAGCAGCCTTTCGAATTGCTGCAGGACAACATCGAGTCCGCCGGGAAGTTCCTCAACCGATGGGACGATGATGCGGCCGAAACAGCCGTCCCTTTTCCGCCACCAGCACGATCGCGAGCGCGGCGAGCGTCGATAGGAAGAAGCCGATCGAGAACGGCAGCAGCGTGCCGTCGAAGCTCTGGCCGATCGCCATGCCGACAACGATGCCGATCAGGGTCGTGATCGAGCCGTAGAGCGAGGAGGCGGTGCCGGCGATGCGGCCCTGCGGCTCCATCGCGAGCGCAGTGAAGTTGGCGACCATCATGCCGAACGAGAACATCATCAGGGCCGAGAGCACCATGAACAGGGAGAGCGGCAGCACGCCGAGACTTTCCGTCAGCAGCATGACGCCGGCCACCGCGGCATAGAGGCTCAGCGCGCCGTGCGAGATCACGCGCATGCCGAGCCGTCCGACCAGCTGCGAATTGAGGAAGCCGGCGACCGCCGTGCCGGCCGCGATCGCGGCGAAGGCGAGCGGGAAGTAATGGCCGAGGTGGTAGACGCCGGTGAACACCTGTTGGGCGCAGAACACATAGGCGAACAGCGCGCCGATGACGCTGCCGGCGGCGGTGGCATAGCCGATGGTCTGGCGATTGGTGACGGTCTGCCGGAACGCCGAGAGCACGTCGGCCGGCGCCAGCGATCGGCGCTCAGACTCAGGGAGGGTTTCGGGCAGCCGCAGCACGCACCATGCGAGCGCGAGCAAGCCGTAGAGCATCAGCACGACGAAGATGCCGCGCCACGCCGTCACCAGCAGCACCGCCTGTCCGAACGAGGGCGCGATCACGGGCACCGCGATGAACACCATCATGGCCAGCGACATCACGCTGGCCATGCGGCGGCCGACATAGCAGTCGCGCACGATCGAGGTCGCGATCACGCGCGTTGCCGAGGTGCCGAGCCCTTGCAGCGCGCGCGCCAGCAACAGCGTCTCGAACGAGGGCGCGGCGACCGCGAGCACGCTCGCCACCGCATAGACCGCCATGCCGCCGAGCAGCACCGGGCGGCGGCCGAAGCGGTCCGACAACGGCCCCATCACGAACTGGCCCGCGCCGAAGCCGATCAGGAAGGTCGACAGCACGAGCTGGAGATGATTGGCGACGGGAATCTGGAAGGCTGCCCCGATATTGGGCAGCGCCGGCAGCATCATGTCCATCGCAAGCGGATTCAGCGCCATGATGGACGCGATCACGATGACGAATTCGGGAAAACCCATGGGGCGGTGTCCGGAGGACACCCAATCGTCGGCATTGACGTCGGACAAGCAGCTCACCTCTGAAAATCAGAGGCTGTTCTAGTGGTTATGTTGCGATGCACAACCCATGTTTCGGGATGGCTGGCAGGCGGAGGCGGACAAGACTTGGTGATCGGCCTCAGGCGCGACCCGTCTTCCGAGCCGCCTCGACCAGGCTGAGGGCCAATTGCCCGGCGGTCTCGACATAGGCGAGATCGCGGTGGATCAGCATCACGGTGGTGGCGCCATCGAGCAGGATCAGGAGCTGGCGTGCGAGCGCCGCCGCGCCGGGGACGCCGTGCTGCATCAGCTCCGCCTCAAGCCAGGCTTCGAAGCGCTTCTTGTGCTCAGCGCCGGCCTTGACCGCCGGATGGGCCGGCGTGTTGGCGAGCTCGGCGATGGTGCGCAGGAAGCCGCAGCCGCGCCAGCGCGGTGTGTCGACGGAGCGCCCGAGCTTTGTGAAGAGGCCGCGGACCTTGTCGGCCACGGTGCCGTCGGTCTCGGCAAACCAGCGCTTGTAGAGCTCCAGCGTCGGCTGGTCCCTGGCGGCGATGGTCGCGGCGACGAGCTCGTCCTTGCTGGTGAAGTGATAGTAGAGCGTCTTCTTGGTGACGCCGGCCTTTTCGGCCACGGCGTCCATGCTCACCGCGCGGATGCCCTCGCCATAGAACAGGCGCGTCGCCGCAGTGACGATCTGCTCGCGTGTGCTGTCACCCTTTTCGGACATGCGCCATGTATACTGCCTAGTGAGTATACACGACAAGGCCGCTGTGGCTGACTTCCAGACCTGTTCGACCTGGAAGGAGCGGCACTTGTCCGACTTGATACTCTGCGAAACGCGCGGCGCCGTCGCGCTGCTGACGTTGAACCGTCCGAGCAAGCTCAATGCGCTGAGCTACGCGCTGATCGACCGCCTGATGTCGATCCTCGACCGCATCGAGGACGATGCGAATATCCGCGGCGTCATCCTGACCGGCGCGGGCGAGCGCGCCTTCTCGGCCGGCGCCGACATCGCCGAGTTCTCGCAGAGCGTGAAATGCGGGCCGGATGCGGCGGTAAAGGCGTTCGTGCGGCGCGGGCAGGGGATGACGGCGCGCATGGAGGCGTTTCCGAAGCCGATCATCGCCGCCGTCAACGGTCTCGCCTTCGGCGGCGGCTGCGAGATCACGGAAGCCGTGCACCTCGCCGTTGCCAGCGAGCGGGCGAGTTTCGCCAAGCCCGAGATCGCCATCGGCATTACGCCGACCTTCGGCGGCACGCAGCGCCTGCCGCGGCTCGCGGGCCGCAAGCGCGCGATGGAATATCTTTTGACCGGCGATTCCTTTTCCCCACAGCGAGCCCAGGAGATGGGATTGGTCAACCGCATCGTGCCGCATGAGCAGTTGCTGGACGCAGCTTTCGCACTGGCGGACCGCGTCACGCGGCACTCGCATCTTGCGGTCGCCCGTATCATCACGGCCACGACGCGGGGCCTCAATAGCTCGATCTCGGAAGGCCTCGCCATCGAGAGCGAGCAGTTCGCCCGCATGGCGGCAACGCGGGACACCCGCGAGGCGCTGGACGCCTGGCTCGCCGCCCGCGCGCCGCGGTAGATGCCGCCGGTTCGGCCGGTTCCGTGCGATCCGGATTGCAGGCTGGCAACCAGGGATTCACCATAACAGCGAGGGTCACGCATCGGAGAGATGAATCGGCAACCCATCCTGTCCATTGTGACCGGATGGGTGCCCTTGCTGGCGCCAGCAGAATTCTCGCCGTACAAGGTACCCGATTGTGTCCGATCTCACCGGTGCAGCACGATGGTTGGAACCCGCGGCCGATACGGCCGCGCGGCGGAACGTCTGGCTGGCCTGCCTGATCGCGCTGACCGCGCTACTGGTGTTCGGCAATCTCGCCAACGACGCCGTGCAGGAGATGAAGTATGGCTGGGACGTTCGCGTCAATTGCGCCGCAGTCGATGCGTATGCCAGCGGGCTTGATCCTTATTTCGTCAAGAATCTGAAAGGCACCAAGCTCTCTTACCCCTATTTGCCTGTGACGCTGGACGTGTTCCGTCCCCTGTGCGGCGGCGGCTTCCTCGTCAGTCACTACAGAGCCATCCTGCCGGTCCTCGCCGTGCTGTGCGGGCTGCTCTTGCCCGGCCTTGGCCGAACACGGTCGCGCGCGCGCGATGTCGCGCTCAGGGTGCTTTGCGCGCTCGGCGGGTTCATCGGTTTCGAATGGGTGGAGGCGTCGGGCAATTTCGCGATCCTGAGCGGCCTCTTCACGGCGATCGCGCTGCTGCTTCTGTTGCCGCCGCCTGCGCCCGGAGCGTCCAATGATCCGAGTTATCGGCTGCGGCTCGCCGGCGCTGCGCTGCTCGGCCTCGTGACCTCGTTCAAGCTGGTGTTCTTCCCGGTGCTGGCCGCACTCTACTTCCTTCCGCTGCCGCGCGGCCGCAAGCTGACGCTGATCGCGGTGGCGACGTTGTCCTTCGCACTGCCGATCCTGATCTCGCGCTTGTCGTATCCCGATCTGTTCGCAAGCTGGCAGCTCGCGATGGCCGGAAAGATTCCCGCCCAGCACTTCGTCGATCTGTTCGAGATCAATCCCTCGCTGCTGCTGCTGGCGCATGATCTCATCGACGCCGCCGGCCTCGGTGACAGCAGGCCGGCGATGTTCGCGGCCTATGCGTTGGCAGTTTCCGCGCTCGTGCTCGGCCCGTTCGCCCAGTCCGTCCTGCGCGCGGTCACGCGCCAGCCGGCAGGGGAAGGGGAATCGCTTCCGAAGCGGCTCGACCGCTGGCTGATGGATCATCCGCGCGCGGCGATGCGCCTCACCGTGTTTGCGATGTTTGCGCTCTATCTCAGCTCGCCGCGGCTCAAGGAATATGCCTTTTTCGAGCTCGCGATCTATGCCGCGATCCTCGTCGTGGACCTTCCCGCCATGGCGCTCGCAGCCTTCCTCGCCGTCGGCCTTGTCTTTCCGGCGCTGATTTCGATCCTGGGGATGGCGTTCGAGGGCAGCTTCATCCTGCTCATCATCGGCCTGATCTGCTTCTGGATCCTGCTGCTCGACTTCCGCGCCGAGCCGGTGCGGCTCGAGACGAAACGCGCAGACTGATGAGCGTCACCGCGTTCGCGACGACGCGCACCGCCTATTTGGATCCCTCGCGCGCGGCGCTCTGCGGCCTCGTGTAGAAGCTCACATAGACGCCGGTGTAGTCTTCCTTCCAGCCTCTCTCGCCAACGAGGAATTGCCGCAATTGCTCATGTCCTCTGAGCCAGAGCACGGCGTCGATCTTGTACTTGCGGATCAAACTGTCCCAGGCAGCCGGGTCGATCTCCCACCGGACCAGCTTGCGATAATCATACAGCAGCTCGTCCGGATAGGCGGTCGCCGCGCGGCCGTCCACGAACAATGGCACCGCGCCGTGGGTCCGGAAGATCAGGAGCCCGCCGAAATTCCAGTGGTTCAGCACATGCGCATGCGAGGCATGTGCCCTGAGATAATTGGCATCCTCCTCCGACAGCATGTCGGGCAATGCCAGCGCCGGTCTCACGTGCATGAAGGTGAGCGGCAGCAGCAGGACGCCGATCGCGCCTGCCGTCAGCATCGCGCGCCGGACTTCGAGGCCCGACAGGCGCTGCGGCAACAGGCGGTCGATATGAAGCGCCATCGGCACGCTGGCGAAGATGAAGAAGAATGCGGCATATCTGAACTGATGCAGACCCAGAAACAGGAACAGCCACGCAAGCAGGCGTGCCTCCAGCGGAACGCCCGTCGTGTTGCGGTAGCAGATCTCGAGCGCGACGAACGTCAGGGCATAGGCGATGCCGGGAATGCTGCCCGGTATCTGCATGTTGAACCAATAGGAGCGCCATTCGCCGATATCGGCCTGGACGAAATGACCGAGCGTCGCCGTCACGCCCTCGTAGACATGCCATCCCAGCGGGTTGACGAAGATCGCAGCGAAACATCCGGCGCCTGCGAGGACATAGTTCCGGAAGTTCGCCCAGTCCCGCCGGAGCAGGGCGACGCCGCAGAACACGCCGATGATGGGAAAAGCCAGCATGAAGCCGCCATGGAGGTTGACCCAAAGCACCATCATCGGCGGCAGCAGGAACCATCGGCGCCGTCGCAGGCATTCGGCGTAGAAGATGACCGCGAACAGCATGGTCGCGATGTTCGGCGAGGCCGCCACATAGATGTTCGGCACGGCCTCGTAGCAGGGATAGAGCAGGCAGGCGGCGAACACCGCGATAGAGACCGCGGGGGCCGATGCGCCGCTGCTCAAGCCGCAGAGGGCGAGATATGCCGCGATGATCACGCCTGAGGCGACGACCATCAGGACGATGCCGGCAAAGCCGGCGTGCTGATACAGCACGCTGGCAACGACGTCCCAGAGCCACGACAGATTGTACCAGCGCTTGTTGCCGAGCGTGAACGCCCAGGGATCCTGAAACGGAATCTCGCCGCCCTGGCGGATCAGGTCGCCGGCGGCAAGGTGCCAGCCGAGATCATAATGGCCGAGCAGCAGCGGCCCGTTCGACAGGTAGAACACGCCGAGAAAGGCGATCAGGAAGATGTAGACCTCGAGCCCGGGCAGGCGCTGTCCGGACGCCGCAGGCGCACCGCCAATCCCGGATCGGGACCAATTTTCGCGCGCGTCCATGGGAGCTCTCACCAACGATGCCAGCCGCGCCAGGCCTCTTCCTGGGTCTGCATCGACAGGCAGGCATCGTCCGCTTTAGGCGACGACGGCCTAAGGCGGGGTAAAGGCGGGGCGCACAGCGCGCGTTCCGGACCGAGAAGGGCGTGTTGGTGAATGGATGGTTGCGCGGGTGCCGCGACGTTGCCGTCTCTCTTTCGCGGCAGTCTACGCCTTCAGCTCTGCTGGTGCGGGCAGCCGGGGTCGAACCGGCACAGCGCTTGCGCACCGAGGGATTTTAAGTCCCTTGCGTCTACCAATTCCGCCATGCCCGCTTGATCCAACGAGATCAAACACTTAAGTCCACCTCCGGCGGTCTGGAATCGGCACTTGCGCAGCCGGAGGGCCGGTTCTTCCTTAAGCGAGCCGGGCGCACAAGGCAAAGCCTCAATCCGGACATCTGTTGCTGCTTTAGGCAATCTCAATCCACGGGGACTATTCATCCGGCATGGCTGCTTCGTTTTCCCACCGCCTGCGCTGCTGCGGCGCGCTTGTGCTGCTCGCGGCGAGCGCCGCGTTGTCCGGCTGCGCCGGCATGAGCGAGACGGTCGCGCCGGCCTTTGCCGATCCCGGCAAGTACGAATTGTATGATTGCAAGCAGCTCGAGACCGAGCGGAAGGCGCTTGCTGTCCGTACCGCCGATTTGCAGAGGCTGATGGACAAGGCGGAGACGGGGGCGGGAGGCGCCGTCGTGTCCGAGCTCGCCTATCGCAACGACTACGTCGCTGTGCGCGGCTCGGCGCAGCTCGCCGACGAGGCCTGGCGCCGCAACAGATGCCGGGAGACGCCGCCGAATGCGCCGCCGCAAGTCACGACGCCGCAGCCGCCGGTCATCAAGCCCGCCCCGAAGCCTGGCAGCGCCGCCCGCTGAGCCCGCGCAAGCGAGCGCATCAGGGCCGCCAGCCGTAGATCCAGTCCTGCCGCGCCAGCATGCGCTCCGGGCCGAGCGCGCGGATGGCAATATCGCGCGCGAGCGCAAGCGGCCCACCCAGATGGTAGATGCGGCCCTGCTGCCGCGCGGTCCGCTGCACCCGCCGCACGCGCGCCTCGCGCGCGCGGCCATATTGCTTCAGCGCGGCGGTGATACCGGCCGCGCTCTCGGCAGCTTCCGGACTGAGATGTTGCGCCAGCACGGCGGCATCCTCGATCGCCATGCCGGCGCCTTGGGCTGCGAACGGCAGCATCGCATGCACGGCATCGCCGAGCAGCGCGACCGGACCCTTGCTCCAGGGGCAGCCGTCGGGCACGCCAAACAGCGCCCATTTGCGCCAGCTGTCGACCGCGGCGAGCATCATCCGCGCGGACGGCGGCCAGCGCGGCGCGCCGAAGGCGTCCATCACCTCGATGGAATCGCCGGGCGTGCTCCAGCCCGGCCTGTTCCAGGTGCCCGGCAGCACCGCGACCACGTTGATCTGGCGTCCGCCCGTGATCGGGTAGGCGACGAGATGGGCATTCCGGCCCATCCAGAGCTGCACCCGGCGGGCGGTGTAGTCCTTTGGCAGCTGCGTGGCGTCCAGCGTGCCGCGCCAGGCGATCAGGCCGGAGAAGCGCGGCTGCACCTCGGGGAACAGATGCTGGCGTACAGTCGACCAGATGCCGTCGGCGCCGATCAGCGCGCTGGCGGGATCGCTGCGGCGGATCGTGCCGCTGCGATGGACCACGGTCAGCCCCTTGGCGTGCGGCGCGACGTCCTCGAATGTCGCACCCAATTTCAGGTCGATGTCAGGATGATCGGCCACAGCGCCGGCGAGCGCCGATTGCAGATCGGCCCGGTGCACCACCCAATAGGGGGCGCCGGCGCGCGCGGACGCTGCTTCACCGAGCGGCATGCGCAAGAGCTCGCCGCCGGCGCGCGCGCTCATGATCGAGACCGCCTCCGGTGTCACGGCGCGCAGCTTGAGGCGCTCGGTGAGGCCGAGCTCGACCAGCACGCGGCTGGCATTGGGGGAGAGTTGCAGGCCGGCGCCGACTTCCTCGAGCCGCTCGGTCTTTTCCAGCACGACGATGCGGAAGCCGCGGGCTGCGAGTGCCAGCGCGGCCGTCAGTCCACCGATTCCGGCACCGGCGATGACAATCGTTCGGGAGAGCGCCACCCCTGACCGATGGGAACGGTCAGGCCACCTTGTCCTTCAAGACGCATTCCGGCGGGCGGGCTTCGCCCGCCTTCAGGTCCGCCGCGAAGCGGTACAGCGTCGAGCAGTAGGGGCAGATGATCTCGTTGTCGTTGCCGAGATCCAGGAAGACGTGCGGATGGTCGAACGGAGGATTAGCGCCCACGCACATGAACTCTGGCGAGCCGATCTCGATGACCGGAACACCGGCATCGTTATGGAAGTGCGGGACGACATGGTCGGACATCGTAGTTCATCCTGGAGTGGCAATGGCGGCAGACACAATCAAGAACTGACGCGGCATCTTTAAGGCGCCGCGGACCATAATGGTGGGTGCTGATGATTGCTAGTCCAGCGGAACCGAAAGGTTCGCAATGCCCCATGCTCATTTGCTCATGCAAATTCGACACAATCTTGCGGCCTGAGAGAAGCCCTTCTTTCGTCGGGGACGTTGTGTCGCAATTTTGGCATACTATGTCTGTGGCAAGCGCAGGTTGCGACGAAAGACGAACCATCAGGCGCGAGACGATTTTCAGGACGTCCAGGCTTTCCGCATGAAGTGGCTGCGAATCACCACAGCGTTGACCGGGATCGCGGCATGCGGGTTCATGCTCGTGCAGGTCGCGCCGCATGCCCGCGAGGCCGGTGCGATTCTCACCGCCCAGGATGATCCAGCCGCGCTCTCCGAGCTCAAGCTCGATGCGCTGCTCCGGCAGAACGACCACCTGGTTCAGGACAATATCGAGGCCGCGCTCGCCGCCGGCGATGCCGATCTCGCCGACAGTTTCGTTGCGCTCGCGCGTGACCGCAACGTCGCGCTGCCCGACGACCTCATCAATCGCGTGAGCGATGCGGTCAAGGCCGAGAACTCCACTTCGCATTTCGCCAAACGGTTTGCCGCGGGCCTCGTCACCGGCAACGCCGACGATGTCGCGAGCCTGTCCGGAACCATCGCCGGCGATCTCTTCGTGATCGGCGACATCAGGGATGTCGTGCGCGAGGGCAAGCATCTGGCGATGGGCGAGGACACCGACCGTCTGGTGCTGGGCCTTGCGACCGCGGGTCTTGCGGTGACGGCCGTGACCTACGTCTCAGTTGGCGGTGCCGCGCCGGTTCGCGCCGGGCTCACGCTGGTGAAGGATGCGCGCAAGGTCGGGCGGCTCGGCGAAGGGCTTGCTGCATGGGCCGGCCGGTCCGCACGCGAGGTGGTCGATGCGCCGATGCTCCAGAATGCCGTTGCCAAGGGTTCGGTGTTCCGCCCCGGCGAGACCGTCAGCGCGATCAAGGCTGCATTCCGGGCCGAGAAGGCCGGCGCGCTGGTCCGGCTCGGCAAGGACGTCACGCGCGTTGCCGAGAAGACCGGCACGCGCGGCGCCCTGGACAGCTTGCGGATCGCGGAAGGCCCCAAGGACGTCGCGCGCGCGGCGCGGCTTGCGGAAGCGCAGGGCAGCAAGACCCGCGCGATCATGAAGCTGCTCGGCCGCGGCGCGTTGCTGCTGGTCGGCGGCGCGTTCGATCTGGCGCTCTGGCTGCTCAGTGCGGCGCTGACGCTGTTCGGCCTGCTGTCCTCGATCAAGGCGACCACCGAGCGCCTCACGCAGGCGTGGTGCAATCGCAGACGGGCGCGGCGCCTCCGCCATGCCCAGATCGCAGCCCAGGCTGCTCTGGCGAACACGGCCGTCACGGCCTGAAGTCTAACGCGTTTCAGGCTATTCTTTGAGCATGATCTTGCCGGAAAGCCGCTGCACACTTTTCCGGATCATGCTCTAAGATCACCCTCTCCCCCTCAAGATTTGCGGAACTGATGATGCCGAGCTTTCACAACGGCGCCGTTGAAATTGCCTATCTCGACGAAGGCGAGGGCGATCCGATCATCCTCGTGCACGGCTTTGCCTCCAGCAAGAACGTGAACTGGGTCTATCCGACCTGGGTCTCGGAGCTGCGCAAGAACGGCCGCCGCGTGATCGCGCTCGACAATCGCGGCCACGGCGAGAGCGCAAAGCTCTACGAGCCCGCGCAATATTCGATTCCCGTGATGGCCGGCGACGTGCTCGCGCTGATGGACCATCTCGCCATCCCGCAGGCCGACATCATGGGCTATTCGATGGGTGGGCGCATGACGGCCTGGCTCGCCCTCAACGAGCCGCAGCGCCTGCGCTCGGCGATCCTCGGCGGCATCGGCATCGGCGGCCTGATCGAAGGCACCGGCCCCGGCGAGAACGTCGCCAAAGCACTGGAAGCGCCTTCGCTCGATGACGTCAGCGATCCCGTCGGCCGCACCTTTCGTGCATTCGCAGACCAGACCCGCTCCGACCACCGTGCGCTCGCGGCCTGCCTGCGCGGGACGCGCGAGTTGATGACGAGACAGGAGGCCGCACGCATCGACGTGCCCGTGCTGATCGCCGTCGGTTCGACCGACGATGTCGCCGGCTCCGCCAGCGCGCTCGGGGCCATCATCCCCGGCTCGGAAGTGCTCGATATTCCGGGCCGCGACCACATGCGCGCGGTCGGCGACAAGGTCTACAAGACCGGCGTGCTGGACTTCCTGTCACGGCGGGGATGACGTGACGTTGGCTGAGGCGATCGGGTCCTTGCCCTATTATCCTGAAATGTCCCAAGGCAGAGCTATCCATTTCCTTCGGGGCGACCGTCAACGCCTTCATGCGCAGATATCTGCAGTCCGCTAAGGGCGCTGATGAGACGAGACGTCGACTCGAAGCTGCCAGGAACGTCGGCATAGGGGCCATAACCGGAAGCCAGCTAAATCTGTTACCTCTTGGCGATCAGAACGCCATTGTGTCAGCGCGGGGAACGGCCAGTCCAGCACCCCAGCACTGTTCACGGCCCGAGCGTCCCTAGCGAACGGGCCGGTCCAAGTATGACAATGGCGTGACAGGCGACATGCGCCAAAGGCTGACTGACCCTCATATTCCACATGAGTGGAACCAAAAATCGATGCTAGGCATGGCGGGTGGAGAAGAGCACCTTTTGCAGCTTTCGAGCTGCAACTGCATCGATACTGCCGTTTGCACTGACTCTCTTCCCTTACTCGCCTCGCTCATGTCGCAGGCAAGCCCCCAAAATTGATCCGTTCGTGTCTATGAGGACTCAAACTTGAGCCGACGTACAGTTGGAATGTCCGAGTTTGTGAGTGAGTTGGATCTCAGCGCGAGTAGCGAAAGCAGATCCAAACATATGTTAAGGCCGCCGTTCCGCGCCGCCCGGAATGAAGAAGGCGGAGGATCCCTCACCGCGGGTCATCTCCAGTGACGCATCCGGACGGAATGCGTAACTGCCTTCTGGCAACACTGCCGGCATCGGATCTCGATCTGTTGCGGCCCGCGCTGGAGACGGTCGCGCTCGATCAGGATGCGATCCTTGCGCGAGCGGGGGACGAGATCGACTATGTCTTCTTCCCTCGCAGCGGCGCCGTCTCGCTGATGATCGACATGGCGGACGGGGAGACGGTCGACACCGCTGTAGTAGGGCGCGAGGGCGCACTTGGCCTTCTTTCGATGTTCGGACCGTCACCTTCGGCCACTACCGCGGTCGTTCGTGCAGCGGGTACCGCCTCGCGAATCCGCGCGTCGCGATTTCACGCCGCTTTCAACCGGAGCCCTGCGATCCGGCACGCGGTCAAGATTCACGCCACAGCGATGCTGATGAAGTTTCAGCTCGGCATGGCCTGCAGTGCACTGCATCCGGTCAAAGCTCGCATGGCTTGCTGGCTACTCCAGTTTTGCGACCGCATCGGCCACGACGTTCTTCCGCTCACCCAGGAGGCACTGTCGCAAATGCTCGGTGTGCGACGACCGACGGTGACGCTCCTGATGCGCGAGCTGCGCGCATCAGGAGCGATCAAATCTGATCGACGAGGCCAAATCGAGATCGACCGGTTGCGGCTCGAGGCCGCGGCGTGCGAATGCCACGGCACTATGCGTCTCGGATACGAGAAGATCTTCGCGATGAATACGGCCCGACCTGGCTGTGCCGGATGAAGGGCATATACGCTGAAGGGAAGCGCGCATCACAGTAAATCCAGTTGCCCATCTCGCAGAAGGGCCAATAGGCGAAGTCGCAGCTTGGCCAGATATGAAAGAGGCCACCAACCGAGGCGGCCTCGGTTCGCAGAGTTCCTGATGCTAACTGCGCCTAGCTTGCTCGGCGGCGCGGCGAGCGTCGATCGCGTCGAGGACGGCGAGTTGTGCCTGTTCAACTGAGGCTATGGCGTAATCGATCGCGAAACCGGCGTCTTCTTCCAGAAGCGTTGCGCGCTCCTCGGCAAGGTTGGCTTTGATATCATGCTTTGCCTGGAGCGCGTACGCCTTCAAGGTGTTCACGTCCGCGGTGATTTTTGCTTGCAGCGCTTGCCTGTCTCTGCCGGCAGACTCGCCGACCGCATTGATTTGCTGGCTCACCTTTTCGACTGCCATCTTTGCAGCCGAAAGCGCCTCTGCCTTCCGCGCTTCGATCTTGTCACGTGCTTCCTTTTGTGCGGCAGCAAAGGCTGTTTCGGTATTTTTTGCGTGCACCGACAATTCGGCGAGTTGTTCAGAAAGTGGCTTCATTTGCTCCTCCTTCAGGTAAACGCCTCCCGAACCGGCTCGCAAGTAACGCGCTCTGGTGCGAGCCATGTTGATCTGGGTCAACTTTCTCGGGAAGAGCAAGTAGGCGGCCGCGCGGAACAATGTCTCAATTGGATCACAAGCGGGCGTCAGCTTATCTGTGGAGCGGCGTCCGGCTTCCCTCAGACAGCAGACGTCGCGATGGCTCTCGTGGTGCAGCTTGAGGCCAAGAGAGGTCTTCGCCTCTAATCCCTGGGACCTGGAGCTCGGTTTCTTGGCGACCAAATTCCGGTGACGCCGTTGCTTCACGCTGCCTCGTCGCTGAACGCGGCGGGAAGCGTTTTGAGGAACGACATGACGCGCTGTGTGCGCAGGGGCGGGCGGCGGTCGGAGGTGCGCAGCATCCATAGCGATTCCCCGGACACGCGCCAGGGCGCGAGCACTTCGACCAGCCGGCCGGTGCGGAGGTCTTCGTTGACGAGCCACGCCGGCCCCCAGCCGACCCCAAACCCATCGGCGATCAAAGCGAGCGAAGCGTGCGCGTCGTCGCAAATGTGCTTGGGCTTGGGCGTGACGCGAATGGGTGCTTTGCCGCGCGGGTCGGCGAAGCGCCAGGTCAGGATCTGACCGGTCGCGGGATTCCGGAAGCCGACGTGGTCGTGCGTGGAAAGCTCGTCAGGAGTCGCCGGCGCGCCGCGCGCGCTCAAATAGGCCGGCGAGGCACAAGCGATCCATGAGAAGGTGCAAAGCCGCCGCGCCTGATGGCCGGGCGCGCGGTCGAGGGGCCCTGAGCGGATCGCGACGTCGACGCCTTCCGCCGCGAGATCGAGAATCTCGTTGCGGAATTTGACCTCGATCTCGATTTCCGGCCGTTCCCGCAGGAAGGCGGGCAGTCGCGGCAGGATGCAGGCGCGCGCGAACGAGGCGGGGGCGGTCACGCGCACCCGTCCGCCATCGTCGCGCGCGACTTCGCCGAGCGCGGATTGGACACGGGCGAGACTTTCGGCCAACGCGCGTCCCGCCGCCATCAGCCTGTCGCCCTCTTCGGTCAGCGCCAACGAATGGGTGGAGCGATGCAACAGCCGTAAGCCGCGAGCCTTTTCGAAGCGGGCCACCGCCTTGGACATCGCCGAGGTGGTCGTCCCCGCCCGCCGCGCGGCTTCGGCGAAGGAGCCCGCCTCGACGACGCGGACGAAGGCGAGGAGACGCGAGACGTCGGGAGGTAAAGTCGTTGTGGACATGCGGTCCACATAATCATGGCTAACCGGTCACTACAAGAACTCCTCCCGAGCGGCTAGACAGGGAGCGTCAGCGCGCATTCTGCGGCGCTGGAAAACGCGGGAAGTCCCATGAACTTCGTCGAAATCACCCTGCAAGCCCTTGACGCCGCCGAGCGCGCGATTCCACCCGGCCAGCCGGTTTATATGCTCAATCTGCTGCGCTACCGCGCGTATGCGCGGTACGAGGACGGCTTCGACGCCGCGCCCTGCTCGGGCCGTGAAGCCCTTCATGAACGCTATAGGCCTGCATTCCGGCGTCTTGCGGCCGGTAAGCCGCTCGTGCGGATGTTTTCCGGGCCGGTCCTAACGAGCCTCGTCGGCTCGCCAGGCGAACGCTGGGACGAAGCGGCGATCAATGAATACGGCGATTTCGCCACCTTCCGCTCGATCGTCGACACCGAGGCTTACCGTCGCGAAGTTGCCCCGCATCGGCACGCGGCGCTCGAGGATTTCCGGCTGTTCGCGCTCGTCAAAGCTATGTGAACGCATTGACCCGACGGCCTCTGTTCGTCTCGGGTGAACCAAGTTCTGGGAGCCGTGTGCCGCGCGCAACCGCTACGTCTCGCCCTGTTTCATCATGGCGAGGCGCACATTGAGCGGACGCCGATCGGTGCTTCATCCCATCGTCCGAGCATGGCTTGCTCCATCCAGATGAGATTGTCACGCCGCCACCAGCGGCATTGAAAACCATTTCGCTCGAGCTGCGTGAAAACGATCGCTGCTCGGACGAAACGAATCGCGATGGCTCTTCATCCTTCGTTGCGCGTAGGCTCCTCGCCAAAACGCCGCGCCGCGGCCATCAGCACCACGAACGTCGCGACCCACACCATCCGCGCGCCGTAGCGGTCGTGCGGGCCCGAGACCACGCCGCAGATGAAGGCGTTGCCGAGCAGCGCCAGCGTCACGGTCGCGGCCAGCAGCGTCAGATCGTCGAGCCGGCGGTTTGCGAGCGCATGCGCGAGCAGCGCGACCAGCGTCAGCATCGAGACCAGCGCGACGGGGACATGCAGCCAGTTCACGTAGTCGAAGTTGAGGCCCCAGTTCTGCTGGCGCGCCGCGCGCATCTGCCCAACCTGTGCCGGGATGTAGCGCTCGATGACGCCCCATGTGTGCGCGAGCCAGACACTGGCGCCTTCGCCGGTCCCCACGTGCAGCAATTGCTGGCCCATCGCTCGGAGCGCTGCGCCGGCCTGCCAGGCAGGATAATCGGCCAGCGAATGCACCACGATGGTCCCCATCTCGTCATTCATGCCTTCGAAGCGGCCGAGCGTGTTGAACATGCTCCTGCCCCACAGGAACTCGTCGGCGCTCGCCGGCAGCTCGTGGCGATACGGACAGAGCTTGAAGCGTTCGCGCGGGCAGTGATCGCTGAGAAAGCGTGCGACAATGCCGTCCTGCATCATGCGGCCGAAGGCGACGCCATAGCCGCCAGGCGTCCAGGTCCATTTGCCCGATAGCGCGTAATTCGCCGACACCAGCATCACGCCGCCCGCGACGATGGTGAGGCTCGCCTGCGCTAATCCGGCAAGCGGCAGGCGAGACTTAAGAGACGGCCGCGCCATCCAGCCGGCGGCGCAGAGTCCGAGCAGCACGCCGAACGTCGCGCTGTGAGTCGCGGCGGCGAAGGCGGTGAAGACGAACAGCGAGATTTTTTCGAGCGCCGAGGTCCGGTGTCCGCCGACGACCAGGAGGAACAGCGACAGCACCGACAATCCGGCAAAGATGTCCGTGAGCAGCATGCTGGCGAGCCAGGGCAGGGCGGTCGACAGGATCAGGAGCAGACTGATCGCGACGAAGCGGAAGGTCTGCATCATCGAGAGCACGCGCAGGGTGAGCTGAAGCAGCCACAGCGTTGCCAATGACTGGATCGCGAGGTTGATCCAGAAGCTGAAGCTCTCGCCATAGTGCAGGTAGAGGCCGAACACGGTGGAGCGGCTGGGGACGAGATAGCCCTCGTACCAGCGCGCCAGATAGCCACCGGTATCCCACTGCAACAGCGGGTAGCCGTTCCAGAACGCCGGCGCGATCATCAGGAGGGGCAGGGTCGCCGCCGCCAGCCGCAGCCAAAACGTATCAGCGGCGCGCGCGCGCAATTGGTCGGTGGTGATGCTCAAGATTGCTCCGTCGTCCCCGGGGACCATGCCCGCAATAACCGTCGAGGCGGAATTCACCAATAGTTTGACGCCGCCCGGCTTGAATTTGGCCAAACCCTGACCATTTTGAGCCGACCTTGCCGCTTGGGGGCGTCAAAAGAAACCGTTTGGTTTCAATACTTTGGCATGTTTTCGCGGGGCAAGGCGCTGTTCACTCTCAGGCAAGCCCGTCAGGACTTTGTCGCCTAGACTGTGTTATAGAGCCAACTAAACCAGCCCATTCGAAAGAGCAGATCCCAGAGAGAAAATCATGGCAGTGCATCAGGTCAATCCGGGAGGAAAGCTCGCATCGCTCGATCCGATTTGGGACCGGATTCGGAGCGAGGCGGAGGACATCGTCCATCGCGAGCCCGAGCTTGCAACCTTCATCTATTCGACGGTGCTGCATCACAGCCGCCTCGAGGATTCGGTGATCCATCGTCTCGCCGACCGGCTCGATCACTCCGCACTTTCGGGCGATCTGGTGCGTCAGACCTATGACGAGGCGCTGCGCGACGATCCCGATCTCGGCAACGCTTTCCGTGCCGATCTCGTCGCCGTCTACGACCGCGATCCCGCCACCTCGCGCTTCATCGATCCCTTGCTCTACTTCAAGGGCTTTCACGCCATTCAGACCCATCGCCTGGCGCACTGGCTCTATCTGAAGGGGCGCAAGGACTTTGCCTATTATCTCCAGAGCCGGTCGTCGGCGGTGTTCCAGACCGATATCAATCCGGCCGCGCGCATCGGCCGCGGCATCTTCCTCGACCACGCCACCGGCTTCGTCTGCGGCGAGACCGCTGTGATCGAGGACGACGTCTCGATCCTGCACGGCGTCACGCTCGGCGGCACCGGCAAGGAGAATGAGGACCGTCATCCGAAGATTCGTCACGGCGTGTTGATCGGCGCCGGCGCGAAGATTCTCGGCAACATCGAGATCGGCCATTGTGCGCGCATCGCCGCCGGCTCGGTCGTGGTCAAGCCGGTGCCGCACAACGTCACGGTCGCGGGCGTGCCGGCGAAGATCGTCGGCGAAGCCGGCTGCGCCGAGCCGTCGCGCACGATGGACCAGATGATCAACGCGATGGGGCTTTGAGCGCACACAAGCGCCGGATTGTCCGGCGCTTGTCGTCCCCAAATTCTTTGGCAATTCATGCTGGCGGTTCGTCGCGTCACGTCTTAAAACCCGCCGACAAATTTCGATCGGAGACTTGCCGTGGACGTCAAAGAAGTCAGAAAGTTAGATGCGTATCTGAAGCGCGTATTCGGCAATCCCAAGATTCGCGTCGTGCCGCGGCCGAAGAAGGATGACAGCGCCGAGGTCTATATCGGCGAGGAGTTCATCGGCGTTCTCTTCGTCGACGACGAGGACGACGATCGCTCGTTCCAGTTCCAGATGGCGATCCTCGAGGACGACCTCGTCGATCAGGAATAGTTGTTGTTACGCCGTCGTTGCGAGCGAAGCGGAGCCTTCGCTGCGCTCGCATTGAAGCCGCGCGGCGACTGCCCAGCATTCTCTCGTGTCCCGGACGCACGGCAACGCCCCATAGCGCGTCGAACGCGCTTACGGCGTTGCAGGGCAGAGCCGGGACGCAGAATCCACACGGCGCATCTCTGCAACATGGGCCCCGGCTCAGCAGCGCACCGTCGAAGAGACGCTGCGCTGCGTCCGGGGCACGCAGGCGCGCTCCCTCCACATTCTCATTGCGAGCCAGGCAGGAGAGGTGTTGCCGCGTCGTTCACGTCGATCGCCCATACTGACATCATGCCGCTGTTTTGCCCGACGGGTCAAGCGTGACTTCGAAAAAGGCGAATTTTTGAAAACGCGAAGCCGTCACAGGCCGCTTGGCTACTGTGCATGGGGTTGTTTTCGATTTTTGTTTGGAAAGCTCCGGGTTCGTCCCGCGGGTGAGGCAGAGAGGGCGCTCAGCTCTTCGGTCCGCGCAACTGCGCCGTCAGCTTCTCCATCGCCTCGGCCACCTCGCGCCATTGCGACAGCCAGCTTCGCGGAAAGCGGAAGGTGAGGTCGGCGCCGCCGACGCGGCGCTCGGAGAGGCACATGCCCGGGGTCGCCGCATCGCGGGTGCAGCGCGCGGTCAGCGCCGGGCTTGCGGCAGTATACAGGTCCTCGCTGCCGTAAGGCGTCTCAGCGCGGAACATCCGTATCGTCAGCCCGTCCTCCGGCTGGGTTGCGGCCTGGTCGAGATAGCGTGGATAGATCGTGCTGGTGCGCTGCTCGGGCGAGAGCGCCTCGTGGTGGGCCGCGATCGACAGGAAGATGCGGTCGATCGATTGCAACGCCACGTCCACGGTGTCGGCGGTCACGTGCTTCGGCGCGCCGGGCGGCTCCAGCGAGGGATAGAGGAAGTCGAGATCGATGCGCTCCTGCGGCCCGGTGTGCCGCTGGATCTTCATGCGGATCGCCGCCGCCGGCAGGTTGAACAGCGTGCCCCCGACGCTCACCGGCAGCTTGTCCGGCGCGTTGGCGCCGCCCGTGCCCCAGGTCGGCCACAGCAGATAGGCCACCAGCGCGACCGCGCACGCCGCTGCAGTGCCGCCGAGCATGATCGGGACGACATGTGCCCGGGGGCGCGTCCGGGGGGACCTGAGGGAAGCTGCCGAAAACATCGTCATGGGTTGCGCGAGCCGGAGGTCGGCCGCTGGCCGACGAATCAGCGGCGAATATGCCATGCGGCGATGATTTCGCGCAGCGCTCCCCGCCTGCGGGGAGCGGGGAGGGCCCTGCGCCGGCGAGCCGGCGGCGTTAACCTTCTCTTAAGGATAATGTAGCGTTAACCAGCACTTTTTGTCACAGGAAGGCTGCTCGCGTTTGCGTAAGGGCGGACTGTTCCGATGACACCAGAAGCTCTCAATACCTTCTTCTCGATCTGCATCGGTTTCGCGCTCGCCGGCGCGCTCGTGAACGGATATCAGGCCGCCACGCAGCGGCCCGCCGGGTTCGGCCTGTTGCAGGCCGGCGTGGCGCCGAAGACCTTCGCGGCGGTGCCGTTCCTGGTGTTCGCGGCGCCCTTCATCATCATGCGCAACACGCTGCGCGGCATGCGGCTGGAAAGCCGCCGCCTGGAATTCGTGATGATGGCGACGCTCATCGCCGCCTTCTGGAGCATGATGAGCGGCACCTTCTTCCTGATGACGCTGCGCGCGGCCGGCGTGCTGGTCTGACGCCGTTCCGCAGGGCCGCGCGGCGGCCCTTTGCCTCTTCGCCGTCGTTTCGCTATGCCAGTGTCAACCTGACAGGAGACCTCCATGGCGATCTACGAGCTCGATGGGCAGGCGCCCGATCTTCCCGCCGACGGCAATTATTTCATCGCAGAGACCGCGACCGTGATCGGCCGCGTGCGCCTGAAGGCGGGCGCCAGCGTCTGGTTCGGCGCGGTGCTGCGCGGCGACAATGAGTGGATCGAGATCGGCGAGGGCGCCAACGTCCAGGACGGCTCGACCTGTCACACCGATCTCGGTTTTCCGCTTGTCATCGGCAAGAACTGCACCGTCGGCCACAACGTCATCCTGCACGGCTGCACGATCGAGGAGGGCGCGCTGATCGGCATGGGCTCGATCGTGATGAACGGCGCGAAGATCGGCCGCAACAGCATCGTCGGCGCCGGCTCGGTCATCACTGAGGGCAAGGAATTTCCCGAGCGCTCGCTGATCATCGGCTCGCCCGCGCGCGTGATCCGCACGCTCGATGACGCCCAGGTCCAGAAGATGGGAAGCGCGGCGAGGTTCTATGTCGCCAACGGTCCGCGCTTCAAGAAAGGCCTGAAGCGGATCGGCTAGCTGCCTTCGGACTCGCGGGCCTCCATGGCGCTTGCGACTTTCTCGTGCCCCGCCGACCACAGCGCATGCTCGTCGCTGCCGTCTGAGTAAGGATTGGCTTCAGGCGGAATGTTCTCGCGCGCGGCGCGTTCGCCTTCTGCAAAAGGGTCGCGATCGGTCATCGTGACTTTGCCTTCCCATTATTCCGGGATGCGGTGATCAGCTTGCGCATGGGCGCGCCTGTCTGTTCAAGCTGATGAGACCTCATTTGTTCCGGAACCGGTCTTTGCCGGGCTGGTTGATCAGCCAAAGGAGCGTGCCTGATGGCCAGATTGCCAACCGCTACAATGAAGACCTTGATCGTGATCCTCAGTCTCGCGGCGATGCCGGCTGCATCGTTCGCGCAAGCAACCGGCGGCACAGGATCTACCGGATCGTCCGGATCAACCGGATCGGCCGGCGGTGTCGCCAATTCGCCAGCACCTCCGCCCGGCACCAATAGTTTAGGTACGGCTCAATCGTCGGGTCGCGGCACCGGAGCTGCCACCGGCTCCGATAACGGTGGAGGCGCCGCCGACGCCACTGTCAATTCAGAGAACCGGATGCTCGACAAGAAGCTCAAGAGCATCTGCCGCGGCTGCTGATGCTCGCGCGGAAGTGAGACAGTGTGGCTGTCGGGAATGCCCAAGCGACGGTAGCTTGATCCTGCTTTGAAGCGTGGAGCGTGTCCACGCGGAGGATCGAGTGATGTTACGCAAGATGATCATGGCGGGGCTGGCCGTCGCGGCAGTCGGACTGTGGGCGCCGCAGGCAGCTCAAGCTGCGGGCGGTTTCGGACATGGTGGCGGATTCCACGCCGGCGGCTGGCATGGCGGTGGCGGCTGGCACGGTGGTGGCGGCTGGGGCCATGGCGGCCACTGGCATGGCGGCGGCTTCTGGCCCGGCGTTGCTCTCGGGGCAGGCCTTGCCGGCGCCGGCCTTTACGGCGGCTATTATGGCTACGGCTACCCTTATTATTACGGCGACCCCTATTATTATGGGACCGGCTACGACGACGGTGGTTATGGTGGCTGCTACGTCGTGCGCAAGCGGGTGATGACGCCTGCGGGATGGCGATACCGCCGCGTCGATATTTGCGAATAGCCGGCCGGCCGGCCGAACCCACAAAAGAACAAGGCCGTTGACGCAGTATACCGTCAACGACCTTGCCAGCCCCGGATATTGAAATCGGCTCACGCCATCCGGTGACGGCGAGCATGGCGTGGAATCACACGCGGGAATGTGATCCAGTTCACAAGTGCCGAAAATAAAGTCGGGTCGCGGTTAATCAGCCGCGCGAGCGTTTGCGGGCGCTGGCGTGCACGCGGTGCCGTGCCGGTTTCCGGCGGGTAACCGAGGGCGTCTCCGCCTCTGTCGCCCGCGCGCTGGCGAAGGACTGCCGCAAGCCGTCGATCGATTCGTTCAGCGTTGCGACCTGCTCGGAGAGGCGCTTGGTGTCCGACTGCTGCGCCGCCATCAGCCGCTTCATCGTCTGGAGTTGGTCCTGCACCACCTGGAGCTGGTCGATCGATTCCTGCTGAGTGGCCTCCAGCCCCTTGGTCTTCTCGACCAGCTGCTCGGAGGCCTGGGCCGTGCGGGCCTGGAGCTGCCGCGACGTCACCACCCGGTCCCTCTCGGGAGCTGCGCCGGTATAGGCGCGCCAGATCGCGACCGAGGTCACGCCGGCAATCAGCAGCAGAAGGGCGGCGGCGGTCAGCACGATAGGCTGTGCGCCGAGACGAAGGAGGGGGGTGGACGATGTGTCCTCGGCGAGATCGATCATCGCTGACAAAACCCAAATTGAAACTTGGTCATTGGCGAAGACCGGCAACCCGAGAACGCAGACCGGGGGGCGGCCGGGAGGTCCCGAAAACGTTACGTTTCCGGAAGGAATGGGACCAAAAAGAGGCCGTGAGCCGGAAAACGTAACTATGCCAAGCCCCGGCGGCCTTCCGGAACCGGGATCGGCGGGCAAAAAACGGCTCTTAGCACGGGGTGGCCCGAAAATAGTGTGCCGGTCGGCCGGCCAAGGCTCACGGCTGGAACGGCGCGAACGGGCCGGAATAGGTCTTCGATCGCGGCGCGGCGTAGGGCCCGAGCCGCGACGTTTTCAGCCCGAGCCGCACCAATCCTTCTGCCAACGTCACCGCCGCGGCGACGCCGTCGACCACAGGCAAGCCGTGGGTGGCGGCGAGTTCAGCGGCGAGATCGGCCATGCCGGCACAGCCGAGCACGATGGCTTCGGCACGATCGTCGCGGATCGCGGCGGTGATCTCCGCGGAGATTTTTCCAAGTGCATCACCGTTGCGCTCCTCGAGCGCGAGCACCGGCACCTCGGCGGCGCGGACCCGGGCGCAGCGCTCGGCGAGGCCGTATTTCCGCAAGTTGTGCTCGATCGGCACGATGGAGACACCGAGCGTCGTCACCACGGCAAAGCGCGCCGCGATCAGGCTCGTCATGTGGAAGCCGGCTTCGCCGATGCCGATCACCGGCGCTTTCGCGGCCGCGCGCGCGGCATCCAAGCCGGTGTCATCGAAGCAGGCGATGATGTGCGCATCCGCGCCATCGCGGTCGGCCTCGCGGATGCAGCCGAGCATGCCCGGTACTGCGAAGGCTTCGTCATAAAAGCCTTCGATCGAGGCCGGACCCATCGTCGGTTGGCGCGCATCGATCACGGTGCCGGGCAGCGCCACGCTGCGCGCCGCAGCAGCGATCTTCGCAGTCATCGACGCCGTGGTGTTGGGATTGACGATGTGCAGCCGCATCGCGATCAGACAAGCCCCTTCTCAGACAAGTCCTTTGCCGGCGTCCGAGCCCTTGGCCGCCTGCCGCCTGTTGAGCATGTGGATGGTGCCGAGCGCAAGCGCGATCACCGCGAACGACACCGCCGAGATCACGGTGCCGAGCGCGTAGATATCGGGCTTGGTGACGGTGGTGGTGAGGCCCTGCAGATCGAGCGGCAGCGTGTTCACCGGGCCGATCGCCTGGCTGGAGCGGGCCAGCTCGTCCCAGGACAGCGTGAAGCCGAACAGGCCGATGCCGATCACAGATGGCAGGATGATCGGCAGCACGACGTAGCGGAAGGTCTGCCACGGCGTCGCGCCGAGATCGCGCGCGGCTTCTTCGAGGCGCGGGTCGAAGCGGTTGAAGATTGCGAACATGATGAGCAGGCCGAACGGCAGCGTCCAGGTCAGGTGCGCGCCGAGGCCCGAGGTGAGCAGGCCCATCGAGGTTTCGAAATTCTCGTTCCAATGCGCCTTGATCAGATCGTCGATGATGCGGAATTCCAGGGAGATGCCGAGCGAGGTGATGATCGAGGGCACGATGAGGCTCGCGATCGCCGAATAGAACAAGATGCTCTGCGCCCTGAATTTCCTGCGGAACGCCATGCCGGCGGCAACTGACAGCACCACGGTGACGGCCATCACCACGAGGCCCAGCAGCAGCGAGCGGCGGAAGGCGGCGCCGAGATCGACGATGCCGGTGCCCTCGAACAGCTTTGCCAGCCAGAACGTCGAGACGCCGTTCATCGGAAAGGTGAGGCCGCCCTGCGGCCCCTGGAACGACAGCACGTAGATCGCGATCATCGGGCCGTAGAGGAACAGCACATAGGCCGCGAAGAAGATCGCGAGCAGATAGAACGAGCGCGGGCGTCCTTCCTTCATCACAGCTCCTTCCTGATGTCGACGATGCGCGACATCATGGTGATGATCAGGAAAGTGATCGCGAGCAGGATCACGGCATTGGCCGCCGCGGCGGGGAATTGCAGCGCGTTCAGCCGCGTCTCGATGATCTTGCCGGCGGCGGCGATCTGCTGGCCACCCATCACGCCGATAGTGATGAAGTCGCCCATCACGATGGTGATGACGAAGATCGAGCCGATCACGATGCCGGGTTTTGCCAGCGGAATGACGACGTTGACCAGCGTCTGGAATCCGCTAGCGCCGGCATCATAGGCGGCCTCGATCAGCGACTTGTCGATGCGCACCATCGAATTGAAGATCGGCACCACCATGAAGAAGGTGAAGAGGTGGACCAGCGCGAGCACCACGGAGAATTCGGAGAACAGCAGCCATTCCACGGGATGGTTGATCAGACCGGTCTTCATCAGGCCGGTGTTGACGAGACCGTTGCGGCCGAGCAGCGGGATCCATGCGATCATGCGGATCACGTTGGAGGTCCAGAACGGGATGGTGCAGAGCAACGACAATCCCATCTGCCAGGTCTTGGACTTGACGTGGAAGGCGAGGAAGTAGGCGACCCAGAAGCCGATGAAGAGCGTGATCGCCCACACCAGGAAGCACAGCTTCAGCGTCTTCAGATAGGTCTTGCCGATGGTGCAGAGATCGGGAAGCTGCGCGATGCAGCCCTCGAACGTGTCGGTGTAGCCGCGGCCGGAGAAGGCCGGCAGCAGCTGATATTCGTTATAATCCCAGAAAGAGACGATGACGACGAAGACGAGTGGAATGAGGAAGAAGGCGAGAAACACCAGCATCATCGGCCCGGCCTGGAGCCAGGAGACGATGGAGGGCGACAGGCGGGTCGGCTTCGCGGCGCGCGCTGTGCCCGCCCCCGGGATCAAGCCCGGGGACGCCTGTTGCAAAACCTCTTCCGACATATCCATTACGCCGCGATGAACTCGTTCCACTTGCGGACCATGTAGTCGTTCTCGTCCATCACCGCGTTCCAGCACGCGACCGCGCCCATGCGGTCCTCGTAGGAGCCGCCGTCGCGCACCGCGCCGGCCTTTTCAAGCAGCGAGCCGTCGGGCGCCTTGATGTCCTTCTCGGCCGGCTTGCCCTCCATCCAGTACGCCCACTCATACGGCTCCATATGTGCCTTCGCGGTGGAGAGCACGGCGGAGTAATAGCCCTGGCGGTTGAGATAGGCCCCGGCATAGCCGGACAGGAACCAGTTGACGAACTCATAGGCCCAATCGAGCTTCGCGCCCGACACGCCCTTCGACACGCAAAAGCCCGAGGCCCAGGAGCGATAGCCTTCCTTCAGCGGCTGGAAGGTGCAGGCGATCCCCATCGAACGCACCTTCGTCACCGCCGGCGACCACATCGACTGGATGACGGTCTCGCCCGAAGCCATCAGGTTGACGCTCTCGTTGAAGTCCTTCCAGAAGGCGCGGAACTGGCCGGCCTTCTTCGCCTCGGTCATCACCTTCATGGTGAGATCGATCTCTTCCTTGGTCATGTTGCCCTTGTCGGCATATTTGTATTTGCCCGAGGCTTCCACAACCATCGCCGCATCCATGATGCCGATCGATGGGATATTGAGGATCGATGCCTTGCCCTTGAATTCGGGGTTGAGCAACTCGGCCCATGTGCTGATCGGCCGCTTGATCAAATCGGGGCGGATGCCGAGCGTGTCGGCGTTGTAGACGGTCGGGATCAGCGTGACGAACTCGGTCGCCGACGTCGCGAACTTCTTGGAGTCCTTGCCTTCGAGATACAGCACCTTCCAGGGCGCGGTGCCCTGGCCGCCGATCTTCTTGCCGCCGGGCGTTTCGCCCTTGGTGAAGACCGGCGTGATGTTGTCGAATTCCTTGATCTTCTTGGCGTCGAGGGCAAGGATATTGCCCGACGGCACGATCTTCTTCAGCGAGAAATATTCGGTGTCCAGCACGTCGAAGGAGTTCGGCTGGGTCATCACGCGCTTGGTGACGTCGTCGGTGGTCGCGGTGATGTATTCGATCTTGATGCCGGTGTCCTTCAGGCACTGCTTGGAGATGTCGTCGCCCTCGTTCACGGCGGTGCCGAGATAGCGCAGCACTTTCGGCTCGGCCGACATCACATAGGGAAACCCGGTGATCGCGCCGGAGCCGGCGGCAAGGCCGGCGAGACCCGCGCTGCCCTTGAGCAGGGTGCGGCGGCTAAAACCCTTCTTGGTCGTCTCGGTCATGTCAGTCACTCCTCTGTTGCGCATTCCAGTGATCGATCGGCGCTATTGCAGGCGCTGCGCCTTGGCGGGATCCCAGGTGGCCAGCACGCGATCGCCCGGACGGAACGGGTGAACGTCGAAGGCGGCTTCCGGAATGTGGGAGAACAGGGCGGTGCCGTCGTCGAGCGTGAGCGAGACGGCGATGTAGGAGCCTTGGTACTCGGTCTGGGTCAGCAGCGCCGGCGCGCCGAACGCGCCGTCGGCGAACGGCACGATGCCGAGCTGATCGGCGCGCACGGCGATGAGGTTGCCGGCGTCGCTGAGGACGTTGTGGCCGCCAATGAAGCGCGCCACGAATTCGGTGCGGGGATGGTGGAAAATGTCGCGGGCCGAGCCTTGCTGCTCGATCCTGCCGTGGTTCATCACCACGATATGGTCGGCGAGCGCCATCGCCTCCTCCTGGCCGTGGGTGACCTGGATGAAGCTGATGCCGAGCTCGCGCTGCAGCCGCTTCAGCTCGCCCCGCATCTTGACGCGCAGGAACGGGTCGAGCGCGGAGAGCGGCTCGTCGAGCAGCAGGATCTGCGGCTCGGTGATCAGCGCGCGGGCCAGCGCCACTCGCTGCTGCTGGCCGCCGGAGAGCTGCGCCGGCAGCCGGCCTGCATAGGGGCTCATGGCCACGAGCTCGAGCAGCTCGCCGGCGCGCTTGTGCCGCGTCGCCCGGTCGACGCCGCGCATTTTCAGGGCAAACGCCACGTTGTCAAGCACGGTCAGGTGCGGAAACAGCGCGTAGGACTGGAACATCATCGCCGTGCCGCGCTTGGCGGGCTCGAGATCAGTGACGTTCTGCGCGCCCAGAATGATGTCGCCCTCGCTGACCGCCTCGTGGCCCGCGATCATGCGCAGCGTCGAGGTCTTGCCGCAGCCGGAGGGACCGAGCAGGCAGCAATAGGTGCCCGCCGGGATCTTCAGGTTGACGTTGTCGACCGCGAGTGTCGTGTCATAGCGCTTGGTGACGGCGACCAATTCGAGAGCTGCGGGAGTGGCCATGGCGTGTCCAAGGGGAGGGCTTTCCGCCTCTCTCCGCAAGGTCCGTGCCAACAGGTTTCGGTCCGCCAAATCCCAAAAACTGTGCTGCTGAGTCAGATCGTTAGATCGAATCCCGCGCATCCGGTCTGCCTGGCGCGCGCGCAGACACCTGCACACAAAACGGGCGAAGATTGTATAAAGTTTCGCCTGTGATTGGATACAGCTCGTCGACTAACATTTGGGCCCGATATTCGCCGATCGAGCCCTCGAACCCAAGCGCCTCCAACTGATGGCCGCCAAGACCCGCCAAAAATCCGATGCGCCAGATGCGAGCGATCGCGTCAGCCGCATCAGGGCGGGCGTGACTGCGGCTATCCTCGAGCACCGTCTGCTGCCGGGTACGAAGCTCGGCGAGGACGAGATCGGCGAAATCTATGGCGCGAGCCGCACGCTGGTGCGCACCGCGCTGCAACAGCTCGCGCATGAAGGTATCGTCAACATCGAGAAGAATCGCGGCGCCTTCGTCGCGCGGCCAACACCGGCCGATGCCCGCGAAGTGTTCGAGGCACGCCGTCTGATCGAGCCGACGATCGTCGATCGTGCGATCGATGCGGCGTCACCTGTCTGGATCGATCGTCTCCAGCAACATCTCACCGAAGAGCGCGAGGCCGAGCTGCGCGGCGATGCTCGCGCCTCCGTCCGCCTCTCCGGCGAGTTTCACCGTCTCATTGCCGAGATGAGCGGCCACAGCATCTATCTCGGATTCCTGAAGGAGCTGATCGCGCGCTCCTCGCTCATCATCCTGCTCTACCGCCGCCACGACACGCCGGCCTGCGGCACCGATCATCACGCCGAAATCGTCGCCGCGATCCGCAAGCGCGACAAGCAGGCTGCGCGTGCGCAGATGCTGTCGCATCTGAACGAGATCGAAGCCGAGCTGTTTTTAAAGGATCCCGCCGCCGACGAGCTGCGGCTCGCCGACGTTCTGGGTGCATAAGCGAACCGCGCCGGCCGGCTATGGCAGCGACGATCCGTCGTTTCGCCTGACGATCTTCAGCACCAGCAAGACAGCGCCCAGCACCAGGAAGAGAACGCCGACGAAAGTCGTTCCACTGGATTCAAAGGTCACGCCGACCGCGGTCAGCAGGCATCCGATGATGATTGCGAAGAGTCCGCCGAGCTTCTTGACCAGCAGAATGTGTCCGTCACTCGTTTGCGCCACCATGTCACGCCTCGTCGTTCAGATCTCGCCCCTCGCTTTCAAGCCGTTGTCCCGCCCATCCCCGCGGGATCATGGCCGCGATCGTACTCTAGCGTGGCGTGGTTGCAATCTTTCGTTGACCGCATCTGCCGCGCGAACGGTTGCCATTTGACTTGAAGTCGATGCAAGCGGGGCAGCCCTGCTTACCAGAGAATAATCATCTCCTATCGTACGAGATGGCTGAAGTGCTAAATCGCCCTTCGGTTGTAAATTGACTCGATGCGGAGTCTGCGCGCAAAGTGATCGTGCGTATCGAGCTCTAGAACGGACCTGACGTTGAGCTCTTCAGCTGAAGGCGTCTTCGGTTGAAGTCCGTTCTGCGGAGTGGTGCGATGGCGTTGCGTTCGGTCGCCGATCAACGAGAACCGGCTTACGTATCGACGGGCCATCTGCCTGGACCGGACTTGGTGCAGGCGCTCGTGGACGACGCGCAGCGACGGTTCAAATCAAATCGCGACGGCAACAATTCGCAGGTCTATCCAGCGCTCGCCCGGGTTCCGAGCGAGCTGTTCGGCGTCTGTGTCGTTGGAACCAGCGGGCGCGTCTACGGCGCCGGCGACGTCGATTACGAATTCACCATCATGAGCGTATCAAAACCGTTCCTGTTCGCGCTGGTCTGCGAGGCAATCGGGCCCGAAGAGGCGCGCGCCAAGCTTGGCGCCAATGCGACCGGGCTTCCCTTCAACTCACTCACCGCGATCGAGCAGGGCAGCGGCCGCACCAACCCAATGGTGAATGCGGGAGCGATTGCGACAACCAGCCTCGCGCCGGGCACGACTGCGGAAGCGCGCTGGAGGTTTATCCATGACGGGCTCTCGCGTTTTGCCGGCCGCAAGCTCCCGCTTAACGAGGAGGTCTACGCGTCAGCGTCGCAGACCAATTTCCGCAACCGCAGCATTGCGCGGCTGTTGGAGAGCTATGACCGCATCTATTGCGACGCAAAGGAAGCGACCGATCTCTACACGCGTCAGTGTTCGCTCAACGTCAGTGCCCGTGACCTTGCCGTGATGGGCGCGACGCTCGCCGACGGCGGCGTCAATCCCGTCACCAGGCAGCGCGTGGTCGATGCATCGGTGTGCCACTACGCGCTCGCCGTCATGATCACCGCCGGGCTCTACGAGACGTCTGGCGACTGGCTCTACGACATCGGGCTGCCCGGAAAGAGCGGGATCGGGGGCGGCATCGTCGCCGTGTCGCCCGGCAAGGGCGGTTTCGGCACTTTTGCGCCGCCGCTCGATGCCGCCGGCAACAGTGTGCGGGGACAGCTGGCCGCAAAATTCCTGTCGCAGCGGCTGGGGATGGATTTGTTGGTATCGCAACCGGAACAATGAATGGTCAAAGGGATCGGCGGCTCTTGCCGACCGATCGCAACACTGATCAAGCCGGAGGACGCCATGGTCACGCAGACAATGTCGATCGGCGGCATTCACCAGGAAGAGCGCGCGTCCTGGATTCCCATGATCGCGATCGCGCTGGGGCAGATGATCATGTCGTACAATGTCGCGTCGCTGCCTGTGGCGATGGGCGGCATGGTCGCAAGCTTCGGAGTTCCGCCGACCACGGTCGCGACCGGGATCGTGGCCTACTCGATGCTGGTCGCGGGTTTCGTGATGCTCGGCGCCAAGCTCGCCCAGCGTTTCGGCGCGTTGCAGGTGTTCCGCGTCGCGGTCGTGCTGTTTTTCATTTCGCAGCTGATGATGACGTTCAGCCCGTCCGCTTCCGTCATGATCGCGGCGCAGGCACTCTGCGGCGCCGCAGGATCGGTGATCGTGCCCTCGCTGGTTGCGCTGATTGCCGAGAATTATGCTGGCAAGCAGCAGGCAACCGCACTTGGTGCGCTTGGTTCGGCACGTGCGGCCGCCGGCGTCCTTGCTTTCATCATCGGCGGCGTGCTGGGGACCTATATCGGCTGGCGGCCGGCGTTCGGTATCCTGATTGCAGCGTCCGCCATTGTGTTCCTGCTGAGCTTCCGTCTCAAGCCCGATCATGGCCGGCCCGATGTGGAGATCGATCTCGTCGGCGTCCTGCTCGCCGCCAGTGCGATCGTCCTCATCAGTTTCGGCTTCAACAATCTGAACGGATGGGGCCTTGCCGTTGCGACGGCGAACGCGCCGTTCGATCTGCTCGGCCTTTCGCCCGCGCCGGTGATGATCGTGCTCGGCATCGTGCTGGGCCAGGCATTCCTGATGTGGACGCACCGGCGGCAGGCGGCCGGCAGGACACCGCTGTTGGCGCTAGCGGTGATCGACTCTCCCGAAGAACGCTGCGCCGTCTATGCGCTGTTCGCGGTGGTGGCGCTCGAGGCCGCCTTGAACTTCACCGTGCCGCTCTACATCCAGATCGTGCAGGGACGCACGCCGCTCGCCACTGCGATCGCGATGATGCCGTTCAACCTCACCGTCTTCTTCGCCGCGATGCTGATCGTCAATGTCTACGACCGGCTGACGCCGCGCCAGATCGGCCGCTACGGCTTTGTCTTCTGCACCGTCGGGCTGGCCTGGCTCGCGTTCGTGGTGCGTAACGACTGGAGCGAGGTTCCGGTGCTGTTCGGGCTGGTCCTGTTCGGCATCGGCCAGGGCTCGCTCGTGACGTTGTTGTTCAACGTCCTAGTGACGTCATCGCCGAAGATACTCGCCGGCGACGTCGGGTCCCTGCGCGGGACGACGCAGAACCTGGCCTCTGCGGTTGGAACGGCCGTTGCGGGTGCGCTGATGGTCGGTCTGCTCAGCACGATCGCGCTCGGCAGGATCACGGCGAGCCCGGTGCTGACGCCCGAGCTCCAGGCCCAGGTCGATCTCGACAACATCACCTTCGTCAGCAACGACCGCCTGCGCAGCGTTCTGGAACGCACCAACGGCTCGCCGCAACAGGTCGCCGAAGCCGTACGCATCAATACCGACGCGAGGCTGCGCGCGCTGAAGATCGGGCTGCTCATCATGGCGGGCCTCGCCCTGATCGCGATCATCCCGGCCGGCCGGCTTCCGCATTATCTGCCGGGCGAGATTCCGAATGATGAATCCGCTGCAAAGACGTGAGTTCGTGGGCAGGAGGCTTGGTGAAGGAGAGCCCGATGAATGAAATGGATCGCCGCGCTGCACTGCGCACGCTGTTCGGCGGCGTGATCCTTGCAGGCGCGGGCGCGAGCCTGTGGTCAGGGGATGCTGCGGCTCTGCCTGAGGCCTCACCGACCGACCGTCCAGCCCCGGGCCGGCGTGATCCTGCCGGCCAGATCTATGCGCAGGATGCCCGTCCGTTGCCGGACACGGTCAACCGCCCATCGCATCGTCCACCACACCGACCGCCGCACCGTCCACCATATCGGCCGCCGCCGCGGCATCGCAAGCGGCGGCGCTGGGTATGCTGGTGGCATCGTGGACGCCGGCATTGTGGCTGGCGTTGGCGTTAATCGAGGGAGGACGTCATGACGACTTACGACCATAGCACGCCGATGGGCTCAACCGGCCTACCGCAACCATCCCGCTGGGTGTGCGTCCTGCTGGGTCTCTTCATGGTGTTCGCGGGACTGATGGTGCTGGGCGACGTTGCGTTCTTCACCGTGGTCAGCGCGCTCTTCATCGGCTGGATGGCGATCGCGACCGGCGCCTTCGAGATCTTCCACGCATTCTGGACCAAGGGCTGGGGCGGGTTTCTCTGGCAGGTGGTGCTCGGGATTCTCTACATCGCCTTCGGCATCATTCTCGTCAGCCAGCCGCTGACTGGCGTGCTGCTGCTGACCTATGCGCTCGGACTGGCACTCTTCATCTCCGGTGTGGTGCGCATCCTGATCGGATTTGGCCGCTGGCAGCAGGGCGGCGGCATCATGCTGGCGTCCGGTCTGTTTGGCGTGCTTGCGGGCCTCGTCATCCTCACGGGGTTTCCAATGACCGGGCTCTGGGTGCTCGGAATGCTGCTCGGCATCGACCTATTGTCGCACGGCATCGGCTGGCTGACTCTGGCGTGGCGGCCCAAGGCTGCAACGGCGTAGCGGCGTCGACGCGCGGAGATTGACCATGCCGGGATTGGGTATGCTCGCCAGGCTGGCCGTCCTGCTGGCGGCGATTGCTTGCAGCGTGCTGCCCGCAACGGCTCAAGACAATTCCGCCGTCCTGTTCCGCAACATCAGGATTTTTGACGGAAAGAACGCCGCGCTTTCCGCCGCGTCCAATGTCCTCGTCAAAAACGGGACGATCGAGAAGATCGCGACCGCGGACATCGCGGCCACTGGGCAGGTGATCGACGGCGGCGGGCGCGTGCTGATGCCGGGGCTGATCGATGCGCATTGGCACGCGATGCTGGTGCGCCCGACGCCGATGGCCGCGCTCGCAGGCGATATCGGCTACAACAATCTGCTCGCTGCCAGCGAGGCAACTGCAACGCTGATGCGCGGCTTCACCACGATACGCGACATGGGCGGACCGAGCTTCGGCCTGAAGCAGGCCATCGACGAAGACCTGGTCGCCGGCCCGCGCATCTATCCGTCCGGTGCCGTGATCACCATCACCAGCGGACACGGCGACTTCCGGCAGCTCTCCGATCTGCCGCGCACGATCGGCGGCATGCTGAGCCGCATGGAGATGATCGGCGCCAGCATGGTTGCGGACAGTCCGGACGAGGTGCGCGTGCGCGCGCGCGAGCAACTGATGCAGGGCGCCTCGCAGGTCAAGCTCACGGCGGGCGGCGGCGTCGCCTCGCCATTCAGCCCGCTCGACGTCTCGACCTTCACCGAGCCCGAGCTGCGCGCGGCGTTCGAAGCCGCCGACAATTGGGGCACCTACGTTGCGACGCACGCCTACACGCCGGCCGCGATCCAGCGCTCGATCGCGGCCGGCGTGAGATGCATCGAGCACGGTCATCTCATGGACGAGGCGAGTGCAAAACTGATCGCAGAGAAGGGCATCTGGCTCAGCACGCAGCCGTTCCTCGACCTGTCCGGTGCCGCGGCGCTCGGGCCGGCGGAGCAGGACAAGATGCGGCAGGTGGTCGCCGGCACCGACCGCGTCTACGCGCTGGCGAAGAAGTACAAGATCAAGACCGCGTTCGGCACCGACGTCCTGTTCTCACAGGCATTGGCGGAGAAGCAGGGCTCAATGCTCGCTGCACTGACGCGCTGGTACACGCCGGCTGAAGCATTGGCCATGGCGACGTCGGCCAATGCGGAATTGTTGAGCCTCTCGGGCCTGCGCAATCCTTATCCCGGCAAGCTCGGCGTGGTGGAGGAGGGCGCACTCGCCGATCTCCTGCTCGTCGACGGCAATCCGCTCGACAGCATCGCGCTCGTCGAAGATCCCGCGAAGAATTTTGTCGTGATCATGAAGGGCGGCCGGATCTACAAGAACAGTCTTGCACATTGACGCGCATGGCGCATCGCGGCCTTGCGACATTGGAGCGCTTCTAGTTGCGATCGTCGGGTGCCGGCTTCTTGCGCGGCGAGGCCGACGCAATCTCCGGGATTGCAGGCGGCCTCGCAGGGCTTGTCACAATTTCGGGCCGGTCATCGGATGCGTGACTTCTAAGCGTCTCCAGAACCAGGAAGAATTTCTCGGCTAGCATTGAGTCAAGCTCGCTGACGCGTTCATCTCGCTTTCGAGAGTGACGAGATTCGCCATCAATTCGATCACTTGCCGGGTCGCACGGCAATTTAATTCGTGGGCGTCAAGCCGATTGTGACAAGCTTTGCCTGATTTTTGAGTCCTGAACGTCGTGTGGACGATCATGCGCTGCAGCGTAACGTTACTATTCCTCGCGCACGGCACCCGCTATATGCTGACGTTCTGTCATCGAACTGTCATGTCATCGTAAAATGCTAAAGTCAGACGCAACGCCGGCCCGCAAGACTCCGGGCGCGCCGGACGGGAATCCTGTTCCAAAGGACAACAAGAGAACGCTAGTCGTCGCCGGCTTCCACGGCCAGATTGATCCGGCCGAGCGGGGCGCGGATTCAGAGACCGTCGAGGGCGCCGTGAGTGATCAGACGCCGCCGCTGGATGCGCCGCCCGCGCCGGAACCAGCCCAATCGACTGTCGCCGCGCGCGCCGCGGGCGAGATCGAGCTCAAGCTTCTCGTCGATGCAGAGCGCATGGCGCATTTCAATGCCGCGCCGATCATCGCGAGCAACGCGCGCAACAAGGGGACGCGCAAGCATCTCAAATCGGTCTACTACGACACGTCTGAGCGCGCGCTTCGGAAGAGCGGCCTCAGCCTGCGCGTGCGCCAGAACGGCGCGCGTTTCGTGCAGACCGTGAAGACCGACGCTGCGGACGATCCGCTGCGCCGCGGCGAATGGGAGGCGAGCGTTCCCTCGCTCGCGCCGGATCTCGCTCTGGCGATGCCCTTCATTCCGGAGAAGCTCCGCGGACAGCTCGAGACGCAGCCGCTCGAAGCCGTCTTCGCGGCCGACATCCATCGCCACGCACGGATCATCGACCTGCCGTCCGGTACGGTCGAGATCGCCTTCGACCAGGGCGAGCTGATCGCCGGCGAGCGATCGCTGCCGGTGAGCGAGATCGAGCTTGAACTCAAGAGCGGCAGCGCCAGCACGATCTACGAGATCGCACTGCGTCTTGCGGAGCACGGGGCTGTGAAGCCGTCGATCCGGAGCAAGTCGGCGCGCGGCTTCGACCTTGCCGCCGGCAGGCCGCCGTCGGCACGCCGGCCGCGCAAGCTTCAGCTCGACCCGGCGGTGACGCTCGACGAGGCCTTCGAGACCATCCTGCGCTCCTGCTTCCACCATTTGCTGCAATCGCTGCCGGCGGCCGAGGATGGCCGCAATCCGGAAGGCGTGCATCAGCTCCGCGTCTCGCTGCGGCGGCTTCGCTCGGCGCTCGATCTGATGCGATCGGTCGGCGCGCTCAGCAATCTCGATGTGCTGCGCTCGGAGTCCAAATGGCTGGCGCAGAACCTGTCCGCCGCGCGCGACTGGGACGTGTTCCAGCTCGACACCTTGCCGACGATCGCGGCGGCTTGCCCGGCGGTCGCGGGTTTCGAAACGCTGGGGCGGGCCGCGGCCAGGCGCCAGTCCGAGGCCTATCGCAAGGCGCATCGCGCGCTCGGCGATCGCCGCTGCGCGCTGTTCCTGATCGGCCTCGGCGGCTGGATCGAGACGCGGGGCTGGCGCAACGACGTCGCCGCCGAAGATCTCGGCCAGCTCGCCGGGCCCGCGGTCAATTTCGCGCAGCGCATCCTGTCGGAGCAGCACGCCAAGGTGCTGAGGCGCGGCCGACGCTTCAAGTCGCTGTCGGCCGAGCAGGTGCACCGGGTGCGGCTCGCGGCCAAGCGTCTGCGCTATCTCAGCGAGTTCCTGCTGCCGCTGTTTGCCGATCGCAAATCCGCAAGACGCTACTCGCGCCGGCTCGCCGGCCTGCAGGAGGAGCTCGGCGCCTTCAACGACATGGCGGTCACGGCCTCGCTGCTCGAAGGGCTCGGTGGCGACTCCCCCGAGGGTGCCATAGCGGCTGCCGCGATCGCCGGCTGGCAGGCGCGCGCCTCGGTCGGCGTGCAGCCCACCTTGCAAAGCACGTGGCGCGATTTCACTGCCGCGCGCGTGCCGTGGGCATCGCAGGACTGATCGCATCCCAAGAAAAGATGCGCCCAGCCATTGGGGGATGGCTGGGCGCGCGCGAACCGGTCTGGGACGGGGAGGGGTGGGGATGTGACCGGGTCGCGTAACTCGTTGTCTCGTTCCTAATCTCGTGCGCTGGCGGTGGAGACCGCCGGCCTGGTATCGCCCAGCGAGACCCAGACGTTGGGATCGCTCTGCGACTGGCGTTTGACGAAGCGGTAGCCGGTCTCCGTCCAGGCGACTACGTTCTCGTTCTGGTTGTCGAGAACGAACTCGCCCTTGTCGGTCTTCACCGTCAGCACCGCGTGGCCTTCGCCCTTCTTGTCGCGCACGACGGTGATGAGCAGGGCCTCGCGCGGCCATCCGGCATCCATCAGCATCTTGCGCTTCAACAGCACGTAGTCTTCACAGTCGCCGTAGCCGTCCGTTGGCAGCGACCACTTTTCGATCACGCCCCAGTGCTCCTGGTCGGTCAAAGGCTTCACGGTCTCGTTGACCCAGCGATTGACCTTGACGAGGTCGCGCCATGCCGTCTGCGACATCACGATATCGCGCGGCTGCGTCGGCCCGCCCTGGCACTGCGCGGCATTATCCGCACAGAACTCGACCCAGCCGATCGGCGCACGCGTGGTGTCGCCGAGGCTCGCGTAGAGCAGACGGCCTTCGCCGGCCTGCGCTGCCGCGTTGATCCCGAAGAGCATGGCGGCGACCGCCAGCCCTTTCCCCTGTCCCCTGAAGTCGAACATCGTGGCCCCCGTTTCTTGTTGGAACCACATTTCGCATGGAGCTTTTGAGTTGCCGCTAAGTCGACCAAGTCAAGTCGAGATGAATGCAAGTAAAACTGCGGGCGAATTTGATCTATACTTGAATCGATTTCGAATAAAGTTTGAGAATATTGCAATTGATTCAAATTTTAGCGGTTAACGCGGAAACGCTGACGGAACTACCGTTTCCGCGCGCCCGCGCGCCGGCGTTAACCCGGTCACGGCGCACGAAAAAGGCGGCGTCCGCATCGCGGAGGCCGCCTCTTGGGCTGGAAAAACAGTGGTTTTGCTGCGCTCGCGCTTTACCGCGCGGTAACGCTCTCTTCGAGTGTCTCGGCCGGTTGCTCGTGCATGAACTCCAGCGCGAAGCCGTCTTCGAGGTTGCGGACCACACGGCCCTGGACCCGGCCGAGGAAAACCGTCGATCTCAGCGGTGGCCGGTTCTCCGCCGCAATGGCAGCACCGGACAAAGACAGGTCGATGATGCGGCAGGTCATCTTGGTGCCGTCCTCGAGCGTCAGCACCGCGATTGGGTTGCGCGGCACGATACGGTCGTGGCGGCGGTCCTCGGGCAAATTGAGGATGTCGCGGTTGGCGAGCCAGGTCAGCTGCGCCGCAAGCTTGTCGCGCTTTCGCGGCGTCGCGCCGATCGTCATGGCAAAGCCATTGTCGATGATGCGGGTGATCTTGCCTTCGACGCGGCCGATATGGTCGAGATAGGCGACCACGCGGTCGCCGACATTGCCGATGCCGGGCGCGAGCAGCGCCAGGCCGCCCGGCGACATGTTGATCACCTGGCAGGGGAATTCACGGCGGTCCGGCAGCATGTAGCGGCCGAGCAGGTGAACCTTCACCCGCTGGAAACGCCGACGTTCCTCGGCGGCCGGAAGAAATTTTTTGTTCGCCAACGCCATTTTCACTACCCGACCCCCCGCCTGGCGGAGTCCGGCACGACCCTAAGGTGCATAGGGTTAATGCCGCGTTAGGATCGCGCGGCGATGGCGGACAGACACAATGCGCTCGAAAAGCCACATCAAAGGCGGGCAGGCCAAGACCGTCAGCGCGCCGAGGTCGAGCGCGACCGCGGCGGTGCCGGCCGATTTGGCGAGCCGGCCCGCAATGGCCGGTCCCAGCATCATCGCGGCATAGAACAGAGTGTAGAACACGCCCATCCCGATCGCCCTGGTCTCCGGGGCGAGCACGCGGGCGGCGAGGCTCATGATCGGGCCGGCCGGATGGCCGCCGATCAGGCCGATCAAAACGAGGATGGTGATGACGGCCTCCGACCTCGGCAGCCAAGCCAGCAGCAGGGCCACCATGAGGCTTGCCGCGATCGCCAGTGTAAAGGGTCGCTTGAAGCGGTCGGCCAGATAGCCACCTGTAGGCACCGAGATCACCGACAGCCACATCACCACGCTGATCGCCGAGCCCGCCGCGGCGATGCTCCAGCCGCGCTCGACGAGGAGGGACGGGCCGAACGAGAAGATCATGGCGAAGCCGACATTATAGAGACCCCAGATCGCGCCCGCGACGATCACCGCCAGCAGCGCCAGGGGATCGAGCCGGCCCGAGCCGGCCGGGCCGGCCGTTGCTCCTGGCGGCGGCTGATAGAATGCGATCAGGACAATGCCGATCGCGGTCAGGGCGGCCGCGGCAAGGAATACGCTGCCCGCGCCATAGCCAGTGCCCAGCGCCGGCAATAGCAGCAGCGAGATCCCAACGCCGGCCGGCCAGGAATTGACGAAGATCGCCATGGCGGTCGCGATCTCCTTTCCCGTGAACCAGTCGGTGGCCATCTTGGTGAGCTGCACGGTCAGCAGCACGCCGCCGGCGCCGGAGGCGAGCCGGCCCGCCAACTGCCAGCCCCAGATGTCGGTTGAGGCCATGACGAGGCTGCCCGCCGTCATCAGCACCAGCGCGGCGATCGTCGTGGGTTTGTCGCCGAGCGCCCGGCCAATCGCGCCGCCCGGCAGTGCCAGGACGATGCCGGGTGTGAAATAGAGCCCGATCAGGATGCCGATGTCGGCGATGCCAACGCCAAAGCTTTGTTGCAGCAGCGGCGCGACCGCGGCCACGCTCTGGAATTGGAACGCGATGGTGAGGCGAACCAGGAACAGGATCGCAAGAATGCCCCAGCGATTGCGCAACGCCTCGTCTCCCCGTGTCCCTCCGCCGAGCGTGCGGTGGGAAGGGGCGGGAGTCAACCGGCCGCCTTCCTCGCCGCGCGCCCATAGAGCAGGCGCAGCACCGCCAGCAGCACCGCGGCCGAGAGGCCGAGCGACCAGTGGATGCCGATCGCAGCGCCGAACACGCCGACGGTGATGCCGCTGAACGCCCGCATCCCGAGTCCGGCCATGTTGTAGAGCCCGACGACGCGGCCGCGGATGTCGTGCGGCGCGTTCAGTTGCACCAGCGCCTGCGCCATGGTGTTGAACGACAATTCGAAGAAGCCGGCAAAGAACAGCAGCACGATCGCGACCGGATAGATCCGCATCGCGGCGAAACCGAGCAGTGCGGCGCTCCAGAGCATCGCGAGCATGATCGCGGTGCGCGGCGTGCCCTTCAGGCGCCCCCAGGACTCCAGCGCGATGCCGGCGAGCAGCGCGCCGGCGGCGTCCGCCGCGAGCAGTACGCTGTAGGAGACGCCGGGATCGCCATGGCCGAGATCGCCGGCAAAGCCCGGCATCTGGGCGTGATAGGCATTGCCGATCATGAATGAGGTGAGGCCGGCAAGCCAGGTCATCGCCGTCAGCACCGGCTCGGTGCCGATGGCGCGGATGGTCAGCATAATGTCGGCGAGGCCGCGGACGGCGAAGCGCCGCACCGCCACGCTGCTGTCGCGGACCGGCGCCCAGAACAGCCAGAGCAGCATCGGCAGGTAGAACAGCGTGTTGAAGATGATGCCGTGCGAGGTACCGAGCGTCAGCATGATGATGCCGCCGACCGCAGGCCCGACCAGGATGCCGAGATAGCGCGCCATCGCATTGAGCCGCACCGCGCTCGGCAGATCGGCGGGGCCGACGAGGTCGTAGAGCAGCAACTGGTTCGGTGTTTGCCAAAGGACCCCGGCGCAGCCATGGATCACCAGCAGCAGCATCGCGTGCCACATCTGGATCGTGTCGGTGAGGAAGAAGAAGCCCCAGCCGGCGGAGGCCGCGATGAACAGCAGCATGCCGCACTGGATGATCCGGCGCGGATCGAACCGGTCGGCGAGCCCGCCGACCGCGACCGAGAACAGCAGGAACGGCAGCCAGTGCGACAGCACGGCAAAGCCGCCCAATGTCGGCGAGTGCAATTTCTGGAACACCACCCAATAGCTGATCACATGCTCGATATTGTCGGCCATCATTGCCAGCACATAGGCGATGAACTGGAGCCGGTACCGCACGGACTTCATCGCCGCGAACGATCCGGACGCGACCACGGGAGAATGGGGCAGGGGATTCAAGGGGGCACCTGGATGGGATTTCATCCGGCCATACACGCTGGCAGGTGAGTGCTCAAGGCACTTGGACGTGCTTGCGCATCTGCCATGCACAGTTGCCACACACTCCGTCGTCATCCTGAGGTGCGAACCTTGCGATGCATTCGCACGCAAGGAGAAGCCTCGAAGGATGAGCCACAGGCGCTAGCAGCCCATCCTTCGAGGCGCGCAAGAGCGCGCACCTCAAGATGACGGCGGTGGTTGTGGTCGCAAGCTACGCGGCCAGCGCCTTCACATAAACCGCATACGGCACTCCCAGAATATCCGGGCCTCGCCGGCCTTCACGAATCCCATGCGCAGATACATCGGCAGCGCGACCGTCATGATCGGGGTCGTATGCAGGGCGATGACGCCCGCCTGGTCGCGCTCGGCGCGGCGCAGGCACTCTTCCGTCAATTGCCGGCCGACGCCCTTGCCGCGCGCGGCGGGATCGACCACGAGCATGCGGATGACCGGCCACGCCGGATCGAAGAACGCAGGCTTCGTCGCTTTCGGACCGATATAGGCGACGGCACCGACGATGCGTCCGCCATCTTCGGCGACGATGATCTCGCCAGTCCGGGCAAGCCCCGGCATCTTCGCGACATTGGCGTTGAACAGCGGCCAGTCGGAAAAATGCGGCTCGAACTCCGCGAATGCGGCGAGCGCGACGCGTACGATCGCTTCGCGTCTGTCTCACGGTAGTCGCGCAGCATCGGCACCATCCGATCGTAGCCCCGGATGAGCGCAGCCATATCCGGAAACAGCCGGCCCAGCATGTCGCTTCGCTCATGGAGGCTGCCGCACCTTGGCATCCAGGCGCATCTCACATACGCTTCGCGTCAGCCCGCACCATAGTCATAATAGACGGGCAGCGAGGAATTCGCCATGGACCAGATCCGCGTCTGCACCCACGCAGGCCCCGGCAGCGAGCCCGTGATCAAGACCGTGCCCTGGCCAAAGCTCGGCAAGAAGGCCGCGCTGATCAAGGTCGGCGCCTGCGGCGTCTGCGGCACCGATCTGCATATCCTGAAAGGTCACTGGCCGAAGCCGCTGCCCTGGCCGTTCACGCTGGGCCACGAGCTCGGCGGTGTCATAGTCGAATGCGGCGGCGAGTTCACCGAGGACTTCATGAGCAAGCCGCTTGCAGTCGGATCGAAGGTGATGATCCCGCCGCTGATGCCCTGCGGGCGATGCTATTATTGTCTCCATTATCCGCAGACCGCCAACAAATGCCTGACGCCGGTCTATTACGGCCGCTATCTCGGCTTCGACAAGGCGCCGCACCTGTGGGGCGGTTGGGCGGAGTATGTCTATGTCGATCTCGACATGCTGCCGGGCACCAAGATCTACAAGCTGCCCGACGACATGTCGCTGCGGCTCGGCGCGCTGTCCGAGCCGCTGACGTCCTGCATCCGCGCCTTCAATCGCGCGACCCGTGCTGGTGGCTTTTCCTGGGGCGACACGGTGGTGATCCAGGGCTCGGGCCCGATCGGCATTCTGGCCGTCGCGGCCGCCAGGGAGATGGGGGCAGGGCGCGTCATCTGCGTCGGTGCGCCGGAGGCGCCGCGGCTCAAGCTCGCGCGCGAGTTCGGCGCGGAGGCGACGGTGAACATCGAGGTCCAATCGCCGCAGGAGCGCATTGCGCGTGTGCGCGAGATCGTCGGCGGCTTCGGCGCCGATCTCGTGATGGACTGCTCGGGCCATCCGACCGCCGGTCCCGAAGGCATCGAGATGCTGCGTGACGGCGGCACCTATGTCGAGATGGGCCAGTTCACGGACGCCGGCTCGATCGATACCTCATGGCACCGCATCTGCACCAAAGACCTCAACGTGCTCGGATCCTGGGGTTTTACCGGCAACGATTTGCCGCTCGGCGTCGACATGCTCTACCGCACGGCAGGCAAATATCCCTGGCTGAAGATGCAGACGATCTACCCGTTCACGGAACAAGGCGTTGCGCAGGCGGTGAAGGACGCGATGGCCATGAAGACGGTGAAGTCGACCATCGTGCCGTGGCTGGAGCTGGTGGAGTGAAGACGTTGCCCGGATCCGGGGTTCATGTGGGCCGGGTTGTCCCACATCGCTCCGCTCATGCGGGCTAAATTGCGGCATTTGGAATGAAGACGTCATGACAGACGAGCAGACAGCCGAACCAACTCCACACGCCCGCTCGCCCTTCCATGCCATCCGCGCCATCGACTACACCGTCATCTTCGTGCGCGACATGGCGGCGATGCGGCGCTTCTACCAGGATGTCCTGGCCTTCCCCCTGCTGCGCGAGCTCTCGCCGAACTGGATCGAATACGGGATCGGTAGCAACACGCTGGCTCTGGCGAGGCCGAGCCGCACGGCGTCCGATGCGCCGGTGCCGGCGGGGACGGCCTCGCTGCAACTGGCCTTCAAGGTGTCCGCGGCCGAGGTCGATCAATGCGCCGACGAGCTCGTGCGCCTGGGCGTGGCGCTGCTGTCGCCGCCCACCGATCAATCCTTCGGCCACCGCACGCTGTTCTTTCGCGATCCCGACGGCAATCTGCTGGAAATCTATGCGGAGATCTGAGCGGGAGCCCCAAAAGTTCCATGCGAATATCCCCGACTTATCCATTCCGAGGTGAAACTTAGGCCCAAGTTCCGGCTTTCACTTCACGGGAGAGGTCTCGTGAAGCGAATCCTGAAACCCGTCACTTACATCCTGGCCGCCATCTACTTCCTGGTGGATGCGGTCTTCATCGCCGTGGCGAGGCCGATCGCGCGCTGGATCGGGCGGCATCTCGAATTCAGGCGGTTGCGGGAGTGGATCAAATCGCTGCCGCCTTACCCGTCGCTGGCCTTGTTCTCGGTGCCAGTGATCATCCTGGAACCGATCAAGCCGGTGGCGGCTTACCTCGCGGCGACCGGCCAGATCGTGAGCGGCGCTGTGACTTTCATCATCGGCGAGCTGCTCAAGCTCGTGCTGGTCGAGCGTCTGTTTCATCTTACCCGCGACAAGCTGATGCGGATTCCGGCGTTCGCCTGGACGTATGGGAAGTTCGCCGAGGTGAGGGCATGGCTGCAAGCGACCGAGGCCTGGCGCATGATCCGCGCCCTGAGCCGCGCGGCAAAGGACTATGTGGTGCGGACACGGGCAAGGCTGGTCGGCAGCTTCAACAGGCTGGTGACCTCCAGGGATTGAAGCGCTTCAGGCCAGCTTGCGCGCTGCGGCGGTTGCCTTGTCGCCCGTGTTCGGCGTGCCGGCCGGCTCGATCAGCACCAGATGAACCTCCTCGCGCGCCACCGGGCGATGCTCGACACCTTTTGGCACGACGTAGAGCTCACCCGGCCCGAGCGTCACGGTGTGATCGCGCAAGAGCAAAGCGTGCAATCGCCGCAGGCGCGTTTGATGGAAGACGTCACGCGGTCGTCCCCTTGGGAGCCGATCGGCTTCAGGTTAATCAAGGTGGCCGCAAAAGTTCGCTGCAACCTTCAGGCGCGGCTCTTGTCGAAAAGCCATGCATCACAGGCATGGTGATTTCCCGGCGCTTGGCGTAAAGAGCCCTCAATCACATCGCCAGCGTGTGGCCGGGCCGATTGCCGCGCACGCCAGCTCAGGTCCGCCGGTTCACCATTCCGCGCCTGAATCAACCAAGGTTTCCTATCTCGTGTCTCTTCCGGCCCTGACCCCGCCGCTCGCCCGCGCTTTGGCCGAGCGGAACTATGATTCACTGACCCCAGTCCAGCTCGCGGTGCTCGCGCACGAAGCCGCCGGCCGCGATCTTCTGGTCTCGGCCCAGACGGGCTCCGGCAAGACGGTCGCCTATGGATTGGCGATTGCCAAAAATCTGCTCGATGATGCCGAGCAGTTCGCACCTGCAGCCGCACCGCTCGCTTTGATCGTGGCGCCGACCCGCGAGCTCGCGCTTCAGGTCCAGCGCGAGCTGGCCTGGCTATATGGACATGCCGGCGGGCGCGTCGTCTCCTGCGTCGGCGGCATGGATCCGCGCCGCGAGCAGCGCGAGCTGGCCGCCGGCGCGCACATCGTCGTCGGCACGCCCGGCCGTTTGTGCGACCACCTCCGCCGCGGCCGGCTCGACATCTCCGAACTCACCGCGGTCGTGCTCGACGAGGCTGACGAGATGCTCAATCTCGGCTTTCGCGAGGACATGGAGTTCATCCTCGAGACCACGCCGGAGACGCGCCGGACGCTGCTGTTCTCGGCAACCTTTCCGCGTGGCATCGTCGCGCTGGCGCGGCAGTATCAGCGCGACGCCTTCCGGATCGAGGTCGCCGGCGACGCAGGCGGTCACGCCGACATCGAGTACCGCGCGATCCGGATCGCGCCGGGCGATGTCGAGCACGCGGTCGTCAACGTGCTGCGTTTCTTCGAGGCGCCGAGCGCGCTGGTGTTTTGCAGCACGCGCGATGCCGTCAGGCATTTGCAGGCGGCGCTGCTGGAGCGCGGCTTCGCCGTGGTCGCGCTGTCGGGCGAATTGACGCAGAACGAGCGCACGCTGGCGCTGCAGTCGCTGCGCGACGGACGCGCCCGCGTCTGCGTTGCGACCGACGTTGCCGCCCGCGGCATCGATTTGCCGAGTCTCGACCTCGTCATTCACGCCGACCTGCCCAACGACGCCGAGGTCATGCAGCATCGCTCGGGCCGCACCGGTCGCGCGGGCCGCAAGGGGACCAGCGTCCTCTTGGTGCCGCCCGCGCGGCGGCGGCGCGCGGAGCTGCTGCTCAACCTCTCCGGCATCGATGCAGCCTGGGGCACGGCGCCGCAGGCGGAGGAGATCCGCAAGCTCGATCACGAACGCATGAAGGACGTGCTGTTTACCGAGGAGACGACCGCCGACGATCTCGCGCTGGCGCAGGCGCTGCTCGCCGAGCGGTCGGCCGAGGATATCGCAGCCGCGCTGGCGCGGCTTTATCGCGCGCGGCTGCCGTCCCCGGAGGACATCATCGATCCCGGCGAGCGCAGCGGCCGGCCGGATCGCGGGCGCGACAGGTTTGAAGGTGGCGAGGATCGCGCCAAGCCGCGATCGAAGTCCGGCAAATCGTCTTCGAAACACGGCATGGCCGAGGGCAGCGTGTGGTTCCGCGCCGCCATCGGGCGGCGCAAGAATGCTGAGGCGCGCTGGCTGCTGCCGATGATCTGCCGCCGCGGCGGCATCGACAAGCGCGACATCGGCGCCATCAAGATCATGGACACCACCACCGAGTTCGAGATCTCCGAGCGGGTCGCAGACGCCTTCACCGCGAAGATCAAGCGTCCGGACAAGGAAGACAGCATCCGCATCGAGCCGATGGCCGATGTGCCGCAGCGGCAGGCGCCTTCGGAGGAGCGGTCATACGCGCCGCGGCGCGAGAAGGACGACGGCGATCATCGTGCAGGTCAGGGCGATCGCCCGCGCGACGCACGGGAGTCCAAGCCGCGCGGCAAGGCGCTCGGCGAGCGCGGGCCGCGATTCGACGCTGCGCCTTCGTTCGGAGCGAAAAAGAAGCACAAGAACAGGCCCGGGCACGCCGAGCCGTCCGTCACACCGTGGCCGGTGAAGGGCGCGCCGGGCAAGAAGGCGAAGAAGAAACGCCGCGGCTGATCGGGCACCATTCAGCGTGAACAGCAATGATGCTTTATGTCGCAGCGAGGTCGCGCAGCATGTAGGTGGCAGCTTCGCCGTAGGATGCGAGCTTGGCGCGCAATTGCTCATCCGCGGTGACGGGGCGAAAGCCGAGCCGTTCCCATAGCGGCCGCGTGGCATAGACTGAGACCAGCGCGAGCCTCGTGAGGTCCAAGGCGCGTGCCAGCGCCTCGATCGTCGTGACATAACCGCGCGCAGCGCCGCCGCGGAAGTCGGGCAGCACGGCGACATCGTGCAGGTAAAGGCAGTCCGCATCCTCAGGCAATGCTTGCAGCAAGCCATCGAGCGGCGGAATGTGGTGCTGCGTCCAGGGATGCGCGAGTCCATAGCCGGCGATCGCATCGCCGGCGATCAGCACGCGGCAGCCGTCGGGACAGAGCCGCATCTTCTCGGCGAGCACCTGGGGGCGTTCGGGCAGATCAGGATGGATGCGCGCCGCGATCATGCTGATCGCGGGCAGATCCGATGCGCGGGCGGGACGCCAATGCGGCTTGCTCATCTCGGTCCGTCGTGTCCATCTCGATCATCGCAATCTATTTCTCCGAGACGATGCGCGCAGCGAAAAACATCCTCGCAGTAGCCTTTCTTTGCGAGAGCACCGTAAACTGGAAGGCGTCACTGCGGTGGCGCGCATCCCATGCCGCAAGGCCGGCGTCGCGGGCGATCGCCTCGGCCCTGCCGCGGCCGGCGATGGCCTCGATTGAGGGCCATCGGCATGGACGCGGTGATGCCGGTCGTGGTTGCGACGCCGCGGTCAACGACGAGCCTGCGGTCGGCCGCATAGGTTGATGGCGATGAGGGGACGCTTTCGCTTCGGTGGTTTCAGCGCGGCAAGCGTCGCCTCGGTCTCCTCGCTCGATATTGCGGGTGCGGCTCCCCGCGCGGGCGCGCCGGGCAGCAGCAGCAACCAGGTTCCGCCGATCGCCGCGAGCGCCGCCAGGCCTCCGAGGGCGCCCCATGCCAGAATGCGCCAAATCATGATGTCACCCGATCGCGGTTGCCTCATACGGCGCGGAAGCTACCCGCTCGCGGCGGCATCGGGAACGACGCAAATCCGGCAAAAAGGGCCATGCCGCAAGCGCGATCGTCTGCCTCACGAGGGGAGTTGCTGCGGTGATCTCACGTTGGCGCATGCGGATCGCAACAACTTCAAAGATGCATAGCGCGGTCGCGCCGTTTTCGACGCATGAACTGAATAAATTCAAGCGGAGAGTCCGAAAGCGAACCGAACCCACGACTTTCGTCTGGCATAGTTGGTGTCGTAAAGGGGGCGGGGGCGGTTATCCGCAGCAATCCACCGCATTGAAAGTCGGAGTACTGGTGTCCCGGTGCGGCATGCACTGCGACCCCATCGGGGAGTCTTCAATCCGTTATCTAGTTTTCGCTTGAAAGGATGAAAGCCCGTGAGTGATGCCAATGTGAAAGTCGATACGAATGCCGCGCCGCAAGACGCGGGGGGCAACGGAAGCGCAAAGTTCCGGTTCGACGTACCCTTCTTCAACATGCAGACGATCTTCGGCGGTCTCGCCGAGCAGGGCGCCACGCGGGCCCAGGCAAACTTTGCGCAGATGAGGGCAACTTCGGAGGAGATCACTGCAGCCGTCTGCGACGCCTGTTCGACCAATGCCAAGCGTGCCTCTGATTACGGCATCAAGCTCATCGAAATATCCCACATCAATACCAGCTCCACCCTGGACTTCCTTTCCCAGCTCGTCGATGCGAGGTCGTTTGCCGATCTCGTAGACCTCTCCACGGCCCACAGCCGCAAGACCCTTGAAGCAACTTCGGCCCAAAACCGCGAACTGTGGGAACTCGCCCAGAAGGTCGCGACCGAAACGGCCGAGCCGATCAAGCAGAGCTTCAACCGGGTCCTGCGTAAGGCTGCTTGAGTCGAAGCGGTTGGCCGCGCGGATCGGCTGGACGAGCGTCTTCGCAAGAAGAGACGCCGTCCAGCCGATTGCGGCCTCCCTCACTGCCGAGGTGACGCCAAGCTGGAGGAAATCAGGATGGGTATGGTGATGATCAAGTGCCCGGAAACCGGAGACGCCATTCCAACCGGTATCGAGATGGATCGCGAAAGGTTTCGGTGCACTGCGGTGTTCTTTTCCCGCACCTATTGCCGGATATGCGCAGCGACGCACGAATGGTTTGCCAGGGAGGCCTGGGTCTACGAGTCGGTCTCGGCGAAGGGCGGGTCGGGCGGTAGGCAGCCGATCCGCGCCGGCGCGGTGTGAAGAACCCTCGGCGCATCCTGCGAAACGATCCGATCGATCCTGCGGCTCATCACCCTGTAGCACTCACAGGCGATGACCTCGAGGCGGCGCCTGTCGATCTCGAGCTGGCCGCGCCGGTTGGATTTGATTGCCCGTGACGTGCGCAACGCGCTCACCACGTGCGTGACCGTGGTGCGCCGGACGCCAAGCAATTCCGACAGCGTCTCCTGCGTCAAGGGCAGGATATCGCCACCATCGGTCCGGTCGTGGATGTGCAGCAGCCAGCGGGCGAGGCGCGCTTCGACGGAATGCAACGCGTTGCAGGCCGCGACGTGTTGGAATTGCGTCAGCATCGCCCTGGTGAGAAGCTGGACCGAACTTGCGATGGCGGGGCTGCGCTCGAGCGCAATGTGAAATCGCGCGGCCGAGATCTGCAGTGCCGTTCCGGCCACGCGGACGGTTGCAGTCATGGGTGATCGGGTCGGGCCGAGCGCCGTCATGATCCCGACGCCACCGTCGTTGCCGATCACGGCCGTTGCCGCCGTCTGTCCGTTCGGCAACTCCATGATGAAGGCGATCGCGCCGCTGCAGGGAAACCAGAGATGCTCGACCTTGTCGCCTGATCGAACCAGGACATGGTCGTGCTCGAGTGGTACTTTTCGCAAATGAGGGGCAAGCAAAGCGAAATCGGCCGGCGGTAGCGCAGCTAACAATCGATTACCAACTCTGGTCGCGTGCTCCATCACGGGAATCGTCCCTCGACGGAGGCCCGGCAGACGCATTTTCACCAACCGAGCCGCGTTGTTGCTTGCCACGGCAATGGCCAACGCATCCTGAAAGCTAAGGTTCCTCTGATGGATTGGCAAGCTCGCACGCGGGGCGCGTCTGAGCGCGATCAGGCTTTCCAAGATCGGCAGCGGCGTCGGCAAAGCTGCGCGTCAGACGCGAAGGCTGCTTCTAGCGCAGCCCCTCATACACCATCAGCCCGCGGGCGATCTGCAATTTGCGGATGGCGCGCGGCAGCAATTTCTCCGGTTGGTGCAGATAGCGCCAGGAGGTGAGGGTGAAGGGGCCAAGCGCGCCGCATTCGTCGTCGAACGGCGCGAGCACGCCGGTGACGCTCACCGGCGTGTGGGGACGGGCGTTGAACGGCAGCAGCAAGAGCTCGAGATGCGCCTTGCTGCCGTCCTCGCGCGCGGCGGTGACGCCGGCGATCACACCCAGCGTCTCGTCGGCGACCACCGTCGTGATCTCCTCGATCTCGCCGCGGCTCGCCTCGCCAAACAGCGCCGCGAAGCTCGCGTCCTTGAGATCCGCTCCCGCCAGCGCGCAGACCCGCGTGCCGGCGACGCGGAAGGGGAAGCCGAGCGTGGGGTCGCAGGACAGCACGAAGATGTCGCCGAGCAGGCCGCGGACGGCGGCCGGATCGATGTCGGCCCGGTCAGGGGCCCGTGCAGCGCCGCGCTTGTTGTCCCAATACGCGAAGAATGCGCGGCTCGACGGATGTTTCATGACTGGACGCTTACCCCGGGGCGCCACCTCGCGGGACAGACCTGTCCCGCTTCAGTGCACCCGCGATCCCTTTCGTTGTTGTGCAGGAGGGGACTAGCAGCGTCCATGCCGGAGCGGCGTTTTCGCCGCTCTTAAGCCGGCCTTTGCGGCGTTAACGTTAAGTTAACTATGCGCTTGGCGTCGCCCGCTCGCCTGCTATGGTCATCGCGGTCGCAAGCCTCGCCGCTTTCATCCAGGTTCTCGGCGAGGCCTGTACACAGGCGTCAAACAGTTTGCCACGGGCCGGGGAGGGGTGGGGATACACCTTCATTCCTCCGGTATCGGAAGGTCGACACGGACAGGCAGGGCTTTCCCAGGGCCCTGCCTTTTCCTTTTGTGCACTTGCGCAAGGCCGGCAAACGCGACTATCTCCAAGCGCAACGCTCCGATCGCGCCTGAAAGCGAAGCTGCCTTGGATTCCCCGCCAAATTCTCCACATGACACTCAGCCGGCCGTGCCGGCCGCTGCCGAGCAAGCTTCGCACGAGCCGGTCCTGACGCTGCCGGTGGCGCTGACGGCCTATATCCTTCTGCTCGCGGTGATCCATCTGCGGGTGCTGCTGCCGCCGGAGCTCGAGAACTGGACCATCGATGTCTTCGGCTTCATCCCCAAGCGCTACGATGCCTCGCTGCTGAATCTGCAAATTCCGGGCGGGGCCGGCGCCAAGGTCTGGAGCTTCGTCACCTATTCGCTGCTGCACGCCAACTTGACCCATCTCGGCTTCAACGTGCTGTGGCTGCTGCCGTTCGGCAGCGCGCTGGCGCGGCGCTTCGGCGCGGTCAGGTTTTTCGTGTTCATGGCGGTGACGGCGGCGGCCGGTGCGCTCGCCCATCTCGTCACCCATGAGCATGCGGTGGCGCCGATGATCGGCGCCTCGGCCTCGGTGTCCGGCGCGATGGCCGCGGCCATCCGCTTCGCCTTCGTCCGCGGCAGCTTCCTCTCGTTCAGCCGATCGGACGCCGATACCGCGGCCAAGGTTCCGGCGCTGCCGCTGTCGCGCGCCTTGCGGGACGGGCGGGTGGTCGGCTTCCTCGCGGTGTGGTTCGGCGTCAACATCATCTTCGGTGTTGGCGCGATCGGCGTCGATGCCGAGACCACGAGCGTCGCCTGGCAGGCGCATATCGGCGGCTTCTTCGCCGGCCTGCTCTTGTTCGCGCTGTTCGATCCCGTGCCGCGCGTGCGAAGCGATGCTGCGGATGCGTCATCACAGGACGTTTCAGACCGAATTTGAAGCGGCGCTTGCGGCGCGGCCCGAATTCATCCATCATTTGTGCCGAAGAATGTTCCGAAGCGACAAGGCCGTAGCGGCAACGCTTCGACAAGCGCGCGAGCGTGAAACCCGCGCCAAAACTCTTAGTTGAAGACTCGCGAACAAGTCCGGACCGCGCAAAGCGGAGGGCTCCGATTCAGGGAGGCGACAATGACGGTACGTTCCATTCTCAACACCAAAGGCCACCAGATCATGAGCGTCGAGCCCGACGCCAAGCTCTCGGACGCGATCAAGCTGCTCGGCGAGAAGAAGATCGGCGCAGTGCTGGTGATGAACCAAAGCCGGCTCGAGGGCATCCTGTCCGAACGCGACATCGTCCGCGTGCTCGGCGAGCGCGGCGCCGCCGTGCTGGAGGCGCCGGTCTCGGAGGTCATGACCCGCAAGGTCGTGACCTGCAAGGAGACCGACACGGTCGCCGAGCTGATGGAGATAATGACGACAGGCAAGTTCCGCCATCTGCCCGTGATCGACAACGGCACGGTGGTCGGCCTGATCTCGATCGGCGACATCGTCAAGCGGCGCGTCCAGGAATACGAGAGCGAGCAGGAAGCCCTGCGCGACTACATCAAGACGGCCTGATCGGCCTCAGGCGTCCGCTCCTTATTCGCCCGCTTTGGGCGCGTTGCCCGCGGGCGCCGGCGCCAGCACCTCGATTGCCTCCTGGATCGACTCCAGCGCGCGCTCGGCGGCGCGCGTGCCATGAGCTATCAAATCCTCGGCTCGGTGGAAGTCGAACCAGCCGAACTGGCCGACCCGCGGCGTGATCAGCATATCAGGCGGATCTCCGGCGAGGCGCGCGCGGGTGATGCGGTCCTGCATGATGTTGAATGCGTCGACCATCACCGAGGAGATGCCGGGCCGTCCGCCGCCGCCGAAGAACTCCCGCTTCATGGTTTTCTCGGGCGAGAAGAAGCGCGGAAAGCGCCGTTTGGCGACGGGCTCCTCGGCAACGGGCGCGACCGGCTCCGGCATCGCGCCGTGCGCATAGATCGTCGTGGAATGGGTGAAGATGTCGCTGGAAAGATTTGCAGCGATGACGATTTCGGCGCCGAGCGCGCGCGCCGCCGAGACCGGCACCGGATTGACCAGCGCGCCGTCGACCAGCCAGCGGTCGCCGATCAGCACGGGCGAGAAGATGCCGGGCAGCGCGTAGGAGGCGCGCATCGCATCGACCACGCGGCCGCGCGTCAGCCAGATCTCGTGTCCGGTGCGGACCTCGGTCGCGACAGTCGCAAACTTGATGGGTAGCTCCTCGATCAGGGTCTGGCCGATCGCCTCCTCGAGCCGGGTCGCAAGCTTCTCGCCGCCGATCAGGCCGGAGCCGTTGAGGCGGATGTCGAGATAGCCGAGGATGGTGCGCATGCCTTGCAGGCTGCGCCCCCAATCTTCCAGCGTATCGAGCTGGCCGGCCGCATAGGCGCCGCCGACCACGGCGCCGATCGAGGTGCCGACCACGACATCAGGCACGATGCCGTTGGCGATCAGGGTCCTCAGGATTCCGATATGGGCAAAGCCGCGCGCCGCGCCGCCGCCGAGGGCAAGGCCGATGACCGGCCGGCGGATGCTACCGAGGCCGACCTTCTCGCCATTGGAGCCGTTCGCGCCGCGGCCCTTCAAGATCTCAAGCACCGAAACTCTCCTACCCGGGCCAGCCCCCACACCAGAATGGGCGCCGTATATCCGCTCCGCCAGAACGAAGGCCAAGCATGGTTTATACCGTTCGGGAAGCAGGGGGCAGGAGTGTGGCAAGGCCGGCTGCCTTTGGTCTAATCACGCAGGCGCCAGCCCGGTTCCAAAGTCCGTATTTCCCAGGCTTCCCAATCCTTGAATATGCCAAGGCTTGAATATGCCAAGGCTTGAATTTGCCGCGTTTTCGGTGAAAAGCAGGTGACATGACACGCGGGGGTGACGGCATCATCAGATGGCGGCGCAGCGGCACGCTGCTGCCGGCGCTGATGCTTGCCGCGTGCATGCTCAATTTGGGCCAAAATGCCGCGCAGGCGCAGCTTTTCTCCGATCGTCCGCCCCCGGTGCCGCCGGCGTCGGTGCCCGAACCCGGTAACGCCATCCAGCTGGCGCCGTCCGGGCAGGCCGCCGGCCCACCAAGCCTGCCGCCGACCCTGACCCAGCCGGTGACACCCAGCATGCCGCCACCCGCAGTCGCGACCGTGCCGCCGGCCGCGCCGCTCAATGCGGCCGTGCCCGGCCAGGGCGTGCTGTCGCTGACCGCAAAATACGGCAAGGACTCGGCTGCGATCACCAGCGGCCTGGTTTGGCGGGTGTTTGCCGACCGTCCCGACGAGAACGGCACCTTCAAGCTGATCAAGGAAGATCGCAACGCCACGCCGAACATCGTGCTGCCGCCCGGCAATTACGTCGTGCACGTCGCCTTCGGCCTCGTCAGCGCGGTGCGCACCGTCAGCCTGAAGGCCGAGACCGACCGCGAATCCTTCGTGCTGCCGGCGGGAGGCCTGCGCATCGAAGGCCGGGTCGGCGCCAGCCGCATTCCGCAGAACCAGATCTCGTTCGCGATCTACAAGGGCAGCCAGTTCGAATCCGGTGAGCGTGCCTCGCTGGTGCCGAACGTCGCCGCCGGCGACGTCGTGCTGCTGCCGGAGGGCACCTACTACATCATCTCCAACTATGGCGACGCCAATTCGGTGGTGCGCTCGGATATCCGCGTCCAGGCCGGCAAGCTCACCGACGTCACCATCACCCACCGCGCCGCGGTCATCACGTTGAAGCTCGTCAGCGACCGCGGCGGCGAGGCGCTCGCCAACACCGCCTGGTCGGTGCTGACCCCCGGCGGCGACGTCATCAAGGAATCGATCGGCGCCTTTCCCCGCGTCGTGCTCTCCGAAGGCGAATACCGTGCCATCGCCAAGAACGAGGGCAAGGTCTACGAGCGCGGCTTCAACGTCGTGAACGGCGTCGACGGCGAAGTCGAGGTCGTCGCGCGCTAAAGCGGGATGAGTTTTGGTGGAATCGGTTCACCGCTCCCGACGGGGAGACATGAAGCACGGACAGGCCGGCGAACCATATTTCATCATGCGCGAGCGCTCTTGCGGCAACGCCGCATGCGGCCGCCGTCGGGCTTCGTACCCGGCATGATAATTCTCATCCGGCGCACGAACGATCCATCTTCCCCCGATCTCCGTCGTGCTCGTGTCGGAGTGAGCGGACGCTCACCGCCGCCTGCTTGTGTTCGGCGCTGAATATCGCTGTGAGCGCTGGCAAGCTGCGGCTCGGGGGTGAGAAAACACCGCTGCCAACGGCTTATTCCACGGCCGCTGCGACGTCGTCACGGCCGGCGCAGGAGGCAGTGGAAGATACGTACGTCCGATATTCAATTTTATTCTCTTTCCGTCCTGCTGCGTGATATGTCGGACATCCGTCCAATGGGGGAGGCCGGCGCAAGTGATGAACCTGCGGGACCGGCAGGAGCAGGGGACCAAGCCCGTCGGCATGTTCGAAGTCATCCTCACCAGGCGCAAACGGTTCGGTTGGCGGTGGCAGGTGTGCGACCAGTCCGGCAAGAAATTTGCCGACGGTTTCGAACGCACCCGGCCGGCCGCCAAATACCATGGCGAGCGCGCATTGTTCTTCCTGCTGTCGCAGGCCTATTTGCGCAATCGCTCCGCGGCGTCCAGCGAGGACTAAAGCGCGATGAGATTGGGATGAATCGTCATCGCGCTTTAGGCTGTTGTTTGCGCATCATCTTTTCGGAAAACCGCTTCGCACTTTTCCGGATCATGCTTTAGCGCAGCTCGCAGCCGGACGGAGCACACTCCGGCACCGCTGCACCCGCCTATGCGATCCCGGATTACGGGGCGCACCATCCAGGTTACAAGTCCTCAGGCTACAAGCTCTTGCGCTGCCCGTCGGGCAAAACACCCAAGCGAACGGTCAAGCCGCGATCTCCAAAATATTCCGCTTTACCGAATTTCGGAAATAGCGTATGTGTCGCCGCAACCCGGCCCAAGGAAGAGGGGCGGATCGCGACGTCAGGAACGCGGGCCGGGCGGCGGTGGGCGCGGACCACATCGGCGCGACAAGTTTCGCAGGGTGGGCAGCCGTGAGCGGGAGCGTCGCGCCAACGACCGGTGTGATCTCGCGTACGGCCAAATCGTGTGGTCCTGGCGCCCGGGGTCTGTGCGCCAAGTCTTGCGGTGATGTGTGCTGTCCAACCGGACACGCGCATCAGCCATCCGCATGGCGACGGGGGCAATCGTGCATCGCTCCCCGGGGGGAGCACGACATACGCCGTTCCAACCACTGCGCAGGGAAGGCCGGTTGCTCGGCTCCACCTGTATGCCGCTGTGCAGCTTCTTGTTGCCACCTTTCGCACAGTGGACCGTGGGTGCCCGGCCGGCACCCGGTCTTCCCCATAGGCGTTAAGGTAGCGCAAGCATTGATTGATATTGACGTTTTCGGGGAGGCTCGCGCAGGTGCCGCCCGAGCGCTCGCTTACTGCGGCGCAAGCGGCGGATGGTTGGTTGTGGAATGATTGCTTGCAGCAAGGATGCAACGAGTTGTTGCAAGATACGCCAACCGCCAGGTGTCGTCAGGCGGCCTGCTTCCAGTGGGGAGAGTCCTCGAAGTCGCGGACAAGCGGCTCGAGCAGCAGGATAATCAAGAGGTGAGCCAGCAGGTAGGGCTTCGCCGAACGCTGATCAGTTCCAGGCGGTGTCTTGAGACCAATCAGGCTTTTCAGTCGCTTGAAGCCAAGTTCGATCCGCCATCGCAGTCGATAGAGTGCAAGCACATCCCTGGCGGAGAACTCGTCCCGTGCGAGCGACGTGACCAGAATGACCCAATCCGCGGCTTCCAGAGTCCCTTTGGAGATGATGCGGGTTTCGTCGCGTGCGTCTCGCCGAGCTTTACGACGCGAAGCCGCGGCCGCACCGGTGGGCTTCTTGACCGCAACCAGACGCATAGCCAGAGGCGCCCCGTCCTTGCGTTTGATCCAAATCCTCCGATCGATCAGTCCGCGTGCCTTTGCCGCACGCAATTGGGCCATCAGATCGAATGGAAGGCCTTGGGCATCAAGCCAGCGCGCGTTCTTCCAGCCTGCTCGGATCAGAACGTCGGCACCAGCCGCGCGGACAGCCGCGATGCGGTCAGGTTGCAGATAAGCGCGGTCAGCAATGCGGATCTCGTTCTTGACTACTGGTATCCGGTCAAACGTTTCGCCCTCTTGCTGATCCGTTAGCTCGAAGTGACCAAAGCGCTCACTTGGCAGATCAAATGCACTATGAAGCCGCCAAAGCTCACTGCTCCTGCGGGCAGTCGGCCCGGCCTGAGGTACTGTCGTCGCATCGACGATGCGGATCAGGCGGCCTCGGCTCGCCTTCGGCGCTGCCGCATCGAGCAAGCTCTCCACCAGCACTGCAAACCAATCGCCACATTGACGCAGGCGATAGAACAACGCCACGCTGCTGAGGTCCGCAAGGCCAACAGAAGCCGCCCACGCAGCTGTCGATCTCAATCCTCTTTCCCCTAAACAATAGGCCAGCATCAGCCGAAGCAACGCCACCGCGTCTGGAATTTGGCGCCGCCGCGCGAAAGCCTTCGTCTGGCGCGCGCTTATCTCAAGCTGCTCAGCCCCACCCAGCTGCGCAACCACTCTCGTCCAGTCCTCATTTAGAAGCGATTCGTCTGCCATGCCCCTTGGAATCACGTGTGATTTCAACACTCAAGAATAAACTTAACGCCTATGCGGTCTTCCCTGCGCCCTCTTCTCAATTGAGGGTGGCGTGACGAGGCAAAGCTCGGGCGAGATCAGCCGCGAGGATGCGAAGGTGTGTCTGCGACGAAGATGCGAATGATGAAGCGGCGTCCTTGCTCCAAGCACCGTCATTGCGAGGAGCCCTTGCGACGAAGCAATCCAGACTGCCTGCGCGGAAAGACTCTGGATTGCTCGCTGCGCTCGCAATGACGGTGTGGAAGCAGTTGTATCCGAAAACTCCGCTCTCGTGCCCCGGACGCAGCGCAGCGCTTGTTCAGCGGTGCGCTGCAGAGCCGGGGCCCATGGGGACACGAGAGCGGCGCATTTCAAACGCCTGTCATAGTCTCTAACGCTCACTAACCAACACCTGACTTAAAACTGTCATAATCACTCAATGGGACCCGCATCTGCGTCCTTTTTACACGCCCTTAAGCGCCGCTGCATTGGATGCGCGGGGAATGTGCGTTGGGGACTACAATGAGTGCCGCGAAGAGAACGTCGGGGAAACCGGCCACCGAAATGTTCGACGACATCCCGGTGCTTCAACGTAAATGGCGTGCCGCGTTGAAGCCGGGGGACCGGTTGCCCCGCTACGAAGACGTGATGCTGGGCAGCCTGGGACGGCTCGCCGACCACATCGCGCTGCTGAGAAATGACGGCGCGCTCGAACTGTCGCGCAGCGGGCGCTACGTGCAGAAATGGCTCGGCGAGGAGCGCTGGGATATTCCGGTCGCCGAACTGTCGCCCGATTGCGCCACCGCGCTGTCGGAAGCGGCGGCGAGCGCGCTCGCGAACGGCCGGCCTCACCAGGCCAGCGCGCATTGCGTGCGCGATGGCATGGTCCGGACCTACGACGTGCTGGCACTGCCGACCGCCTCGCGCTGGGGCGCGACCCTGATCGGCGCCTATGTCAACGAGCGCGGCGCGCAATACAATCTGCTCGATGCGATCTTCTCCTCCACCGACGATGCGGTGGTCTCGCTGGCGACGTTGCGTGATGCCGAAGGCAAGCCGTTCGACCTCCAGGTCGTGCACCACAACAAGAGCGCGAGCGCGCTGCTGAAGGTTGCGACCGGAAACCTGTTGTGGCGGCGGATCGGCGAGGGCAGCACGTTGCTGGCTGCCCCCGAGATCATGGAATTCCTGCTCAAGGCCGTTTCGGGCGGCCGCGGAGAGCAGCTCGAGATCGAGAACGAGGGTCGGTACCTCCGCCTCAGCGCCACGGCGTTCGCCGACGTGGTCTCGCTGACGATCTCCGACGTCACCGCTCTGAAGCGGCGCGATGCCTCGTTCCGCCTGCTGTTCGACAACAACCCGATGCCGATGTGGGTGTTCGACGCCGAGACCAAGCAGTTCCTCGGCGTCAACGACGCCGCGGTCCAGCATTACGGCTACAGCCGCGCCTCCTTCCTGCGCATGAAGCTGCACGAGATCTGGCCGCAGGACGAATGGGAGAGCCATGCCGAGGCGCTCGAACGCGTCGGCGACACCTATCACTCCTCGCGCAACTGGCGGCACTTGCGCGCCGACGGCAGCGAGATCGAGGTGCTCACCTTCGGCCGCCGCGTCACCTTCGATGAACGCGACGGCTATCTCGTCGCAGTGGTCGACATCACCGAGCGGCGCAAGGCCGAGGCGCGGATCGCCCACATGGCGCACCATGACGGGCTCACGGATCTGCCGAACCGCGAATATTTCCAGGAGCGCCTCAAGCAGGCGCTCGAGCAGGCTGGCGGCAAGCGTGTGGGGGTGCTCTATATCGATCTCGACCTGTTCAAGAACATCAACGACTCCTTCGGCCATCCGTCGGGCGACCGCCTGCTGAAAGAGGTTGCCGAACGGCTCACCACCGCCGTCCGCGGCGCCAATCTCGCGGCCCGGCTCGGCGGCGACGAGTTCGCCGTGATCCTGGCCGCCGACGTCTCGCCGAACGAGGCCAGCGCCTGCGCGACCTTGCTGATCGACATGCTGCGCGCGCCTTATGAGATCGACGGCCAGGAGATGGTGATCGGAGCCAGCATCGGCATCGCGCTGTCGCCGGGCGACGGCACGACGTCGGAGGAATTGATGCGCAACGCCGACATGGCCCTGTACCGGGCGAAGTCCGGCGGCGGCGGCGTGCACCATTTCTTCGAGCGCGAGATGGATCTCCAGGCGCAGAAGCGCCGCGACATGGAGGTCGATCTGCGCCGCGCATTCGCCAATGGCGAGTTCGAGCTGCACTACCAGCCGCTGGTGTCGATCGCCTCCGACCGCATCTCGGGCTTCGAGTCGCTGCTGCGCTGGCGTCATCCGGAGAAGGGCATGATCTCGCCGGCGGAGTTCATCCCCGTTGCCGAAGACATCGGGCTGATCACGCAGCTTGGGGAGTGGGTGCTGCGCGAAGCCTGTGCCGAAGCCGTGAAATGGCCGAGCGATGTCAAGGTTGCGGTCAATCTCTCGCCGACGCAATTCCGCAGTCGCAATCTGGTTCAGGTCGTGATCTCGGCACTGGCGCAGTCCGGCCTGTCGCCGAAGCGGCTCGAGCTCGAGATCACCGAGTCGATCTTCCTCGCCGAGACCGATGCCAATCTCGCGATCCTGCACCAGCTGCGCGAGCTCGGCGTCGGCATCTCCATGGATGATTTCGGCACCGGCTATTCCAGCCTCAGCTATCTCCGCAGCTTCCCGTTCGACAAGATCAAGATCGACCGTTCCTTCGTCAAGGATCTGGCGCAGCGGCCCGATTGCGGCGCGATCGTGCGCGCGATCTCGGGTCTTGGCCGCAGCCTCAACATCACGACGACCGCGGAGGGCGTCGAGACCGAGGATCAGCTCGACTGGCTCCGTGCCGAGGGTTGCAACGAGGTGCAGGGCTTCCTGTTCAGCGCGGCGCGGCCTGCCGCGGAGATCGCAAAGCTGCTTGCCGATTTCGGCCAGCGCGCCTCACGGGCGGCGTAGCGCTTCAGGATAGCAGTCGTAGACCAGCGCCTTGAATGCGGGTGTGATGCGGCTGCGCTCGTTCTGGGTCTGCTGCATCATGAGGTAGACCATGTCGAGTTTGGGATCGACGCCGAAATAGGTGCCGCTGCCAGAGTCCCATTTCAATTCGCCGAGTGAGCCCGGCGGCGGCGGCCTCGCATTGCCGGGATCGGTGCGCACGGCAAGGCCGTAGCCATAGCCGAAGCCATCGCCCGGAAAATAGAAATAGTCGCGTCCGACGCCGGAGCCAGGCCCGATGTGATCGGTCGTCATCGCCTTGAAGGCGGCCGGGCTCAGATAACGCTTGCCCTCGAACTCGCCGCCGTTGAGCAGCATCTGCGCAAAGCGCTGATAGTCGGTGATGGTCGACAGCAGCCCGCCGCCGCCGGACTGCCATTCGGGATGGTCGAGGCGGTCGCGCTCGCCAGCGAGCAGGATGAAATCGTTCGGCAGCGGCCGCGCCATCCGCGCCAGTTCGCCTTCCGTCGCCAGCGCGAATTTGGTGCTGGTCATGCCGAGCGGATCGAGGATGCGCTGCTTGAGGAACTCGTAAAGCGTCTGGCCCGAGATGATCTCGATGACGGCGCCGAGCACGTCGGTGGAATGGCCGTAGCGCCACAGCGTGCCCGGCTGGCGCGCCAGCGGCAGCCGCGCGATGCGGTCGGCGAATTCCCTGTTGTTGAATTGACCCTCGAAGATGTTGGCGGCCTTGTAGGCCTGCTCGACCCATTTGCCGCCGATATAGTCGTAGCTGATGCCCGAGGTATGCCGCAACAGATCCTCGATGTTGACGGCACGGACCGGCGGCACCAGGTCGAGCTTCAGCTTGCCGTCCGGCTCGGTGACCTCGATGCCCACCTTGGTGTCGGCGAAGAGGGGGACGTATTTCGAGACGGGATCGGTGAGGGCGAGCTTGCCCTCCTCGATCAGCATCATCGCGCCGAGGCACGTGATCGGTTTGGTCATGGAGTGGATGGCGAAGATCGTGTCCGGCGTCATCGCAAGGCCGGTCCTGGTGTCGCGCACGCCGAAGGTCTTGAGGTACACCAGCTTGCCGTGCTGCTGCACCAGGATCACGGCGCCCGGCAGCCGGCCGCTCGCGACCTCGTTGTCGAAATACGCGCTGATGCGGTCGAGCCCCTCGGGCGAGGGAGCGGGGATATCGGCGGCGGCGCGGCTTCGCGTCATCGTGCCGGCCAATAGCGCGGCCCCGACCAGAAATTCACGGCGTTTCATCCGCGCCTCCTCCCTCGCGGGAGGGATCAAAGCCGCAAGACGTCGAGGCCGTCAACAAGCCTTCGACTAAAATCGCGTCACGATTTCGGAAAGGAACGGTCGCGGACGGTCCTCGCTCGGCCTGGTCGGCTTGCCGATATGGATGAAGCCGGCGAGCTTCTCATCCGGCTTCAGGCCAAGTCCGTCGAGCACGTCGCGGTCGAACGAGAACCAGCCGGTCAGCCAGCAGGCGCCGTAGCCGAGCGCGGTTGCGGCCGTGACGATGTTCATGGCGCTCGCGCCCGCCGACAATTCCTGCTCGAACGCCGGCACCTTCGGATGCGGCCTGGTGAAGCTGACGATGCCGATCACCAGCGGTGCGTCCATCAGGCGATTGCGCTCGGTCTCGATATCGGCCGCCGGCGCGCCGGGATGCTTCCGCGCGAAGACCTTGGCGATCACCTCGCCGGCGCGCTGGCGCGCATCGCCCTCGAAGATGATGAAGCGCCAGGGCGCCAGCTTGCCATGGTCGGGCACGCGAGCGCCGATGGTGAGGATGGTCTCGAGCTCGGCCGGGGAGGGACCAGGGCCAGTCATCTCGCGCGGCTTGACCGAGCGGCGGGTCTTCAGGAGTTCGATGGCGTCGGGCACTGCGGTTTCCTCATCGGCTGGCCGTGTTGGGGCGTGCACTCCCCAGATAGGGATGCACGCCCGCAACCGAAAGCGAGTTTAGATCGATTTCAGGGGTCAGACGGCGCCGCGAGCCCGCCGGACATCCGGCGGGGTCGCCTCGTCGACCAGCGCGGCGATGGCCTCCGCGGTCGTCATCACCTTCTGGCCGTCGCTGCCGAGCCGGCGGACCGACACCGAATGCGTCTCGGCCTCCTTTTTGCCGACCACGAGCAGCGCCGGGATCTTGGCCAGCGAATGCTCGCGGACCTTGTAGTTGATCTTCTCGTTGCGCAGGTCGATCTCGGCCCGGAGCCCGGCGCGCCGCGCCTGCTCCAGCACAACCTTGGCGTATTCGTCGCCTTCGGAGGTGATGGTCGTGACCACCGCCTGCACCGGCGAGAGCCAGAGCGGGAAGTTGCCGGCAAAGTGCTCGATCAGGATGCCGATATAACGCTCCATCGAGCCGCAGATCGCACGGTGCACCATCACCGGCGGCTTCTTGCTGCCGTCATGGTCGATGTAGAACGCGCCAAACCGCTCCGGCAGGTTGAAGTCGACCTGCGTGGTGCCGCACTGCCAGTCGCGGCCGATAGCGTCGCGCAGCACATATTCGAACTTCGGCCCGTAGAAGGCGCCTTCGCCCGGATTGATCTCGGTCTTGATGTGGTTGTTTTGCGCCTGGATCTGGCTGAGCACGGTCGCCATCACGCGCTCGGCGTGATCCCACATCGCGTCTGTGCCGACGCGTTTCTCCGGCCGCGTCGACAGCTTCACCGTGAGATCGCCGGTGAAGCCGAAATCGGCATAGGTCGACAGGATCAGCTCGTTGATCTTCAGGCACTCGTCCGCAAGCTGGTCCTCGGTGCAGAAGATGTGCGCGTCGTCCTGGGTGAAGCCGCGCACGCGCATCAAGCCGTGCATCGCGCCCGACGGCTCATAGCGATGCACCACGCCGAACTCGGCGAGACGCAGCGGCAGGTCGCGGTAGCTCTTCAGGCCGTGTTTGAAGATCTGCACGTGGCCGGGGCAGTTCATCGGCTTCAGCGCAAACCAGCGCTTGTCCTCGGCCTCGTCGCCGGCGGACTGCGCCGCGAACATGTTCTCGCGGTACCAGCCCCAGTGCCCCGAGGTCTCCCACAGCACCTTGTCGAGGATCTGCGGCGCGTTGACCTCGTTGTAGTCGCCGGAGAGGCGGCGGCGCATATAGGCGATCAGCTGCTGGAAGATGGTCCAGCCCTTCGGGTGCCAGAACACCACGCCCGGACCTTCCTCCTGGAAGTGGAAGAGGTCGAGCTCGCGTCCGAGCTTGCGATGGTCGCGCTTCTCGGCTTCCTCGATCTGCTTGAGGTAAGCGTCAAGATCCTCCTGCTTGGCGAAGGCAGTGCCGTAGATGCGGGTCAGCATCGGGTTGTTGGAATCACCGCGCCAATAGGCGCCGGCCACCTTCATCAGCTTGAAGGCGTTGCCGACCTTGCCGGTCGAAGTCATGTGCGGGCCGCGGCACAGGTCGAACCAGTCGCCTTGGTAGTAGATCTTGATCGGCTCGTTGCCGGGAATGGCGTCGACCAGCTCGACCTTGAAGGCCTCGCCCTTGTCGCGGAACACCTGTTTGGTCTTCTCGCGGTCCCAGACTTCCTTGGTGAAAGGTTTGTCGCGCGCGATGATCTCGCGCATCTTCTTCTCGATTGCGGCAAAATCTTCCGGCGTGAACGGCTCGTTGCGGAAAAAGTCGTAGTAGAAGCCGTTCTCGATCACCGGGCCGATGGTGACCTGGGTGCCCGGCCACAGCGTCTGCACGGCTTCTGCGAGCACGTGGGCACAGTCGTGGCGGATCAGTTCGAGCGCGCGCGGGTCGTCGCGATTGACGAGCTCGATCTTGGCATCGGCGTCGATGGGATCGTTGAGATCGGCGAGCACGCCGTCGAGCGCCATCGCCACCGTGCGCTTGGCCAGCGACGGCGAGATGCCCTTGGCGATATCGAGCCCGGTAATGCTCTTGTCATATTGGCGCTGGGCGCCGTCGGGGAAAGTGAGAGTGATCTTGGGGGCGGGGGTCACGGGCTTCAGATTGGAGAGGCTGTACTGGAAGCCGGACTCGGATTTGGGCTGGTCGGACATTGCTTTTCTCCTGAGGCTCACTCCTGCGAACGAGCGCAGGTAAGCGGGAACGAGCGATATATCAGGCGATTCGGCCTGTGCAATCCGGCAATTCCAAGAAAGTCGCGCGCAAAAAAAGGGGGGCCTTGCACCAAGTATTTGGCTCCGTGCCCTTTAACTCGTCACAAGCCGCGCTACATGCGTTTGCATGAAAAATGCCGCCGCCCGGCGCTTTGCGCCGACCGCCCTGATGCTCGGCAATCTCGTCACCGGCTGCTCGGTGTTAGCGCCCGCGGGCATGCTGCCCGAACTGGCGAGCGGGCTCGACGTCACGATCCATGCGGCCGGCCTCCTCATCACCTTCGGCGCGATCACGCTATGCGTCGGCTCGCCGCTGACGGCGTGGCTGACCAGCCGGATCGAGCGGCGGACGCTGCTCACCGTGACGCTCGCCGTGCTCGCCTTTGGCAATCTGGCCTCGGCCTTTGCGCCGGACTACGCCAGCCTTCTCATGATCCGTCTCGTCATGCTCGCGGTTGGCGCGCTCTACACGCCGCAGGCGGCTGGCACCGCGGCGATGATCGTGCCGGTGGAGCGGCGTGGCAGCACAATCGCCTACATCTTTCTCGGTTGGTCGCTCGCCGCCGCCGTCGGCCTGCCGCTGATCACCTTCATCGCCAGCCGCTATGGCTGGCGTTCGGCCTATGGCGCGATCGGCGTGCTCGGCTGCATCAGCTTCGTGCTATTGCTGATGCGCTTGCCGGGCGGCTTGAAGGGCGTGCCCGTGGATCTGAAGACCTGGGTTGCGGTCGGCCGCAGCAAGGCGATCCTGCTCCTGCTTGGGATCACCATGCTGCAAATGTCCGGGCAGTTCGTCGTGTTCACCTTCATGGGGCCGCTGCTGAAGAAGCTGACCGAGGCAAGCCCCGATGCGATCGGCATGGTATTCGCCATCTATGGCGTCTGCGGTTTCCTCGGCGTCGTGATTGCAACCCGCATCGTCGACACCTGGGGGCCGTTCCGAACCTCGCTGCTGTTCACCTGCCTGCTGCTTGCGGGCATTACGGGCTGGGCGCTCGGCGCTGGGAGTTTCGTGCTGATGACCGTCGCGGTGGCGGTCTGGGGTCTCGGCTTTGCCTCGACCAATTCGATGCAGCAGGTGCGGCTGGTCGCGGCTGCGCCGCCGCTGGCATCAGCGACCGTCGCGCTCAACACCTCCGTCCTCTATATCGGCCAGGCCGTGGGCTCCGCCGTCGGCGGCCTGCTGTTCGCCCGCGAGCTCCTGCATACCCTCGGCTTCGTCGCGGTCGGCTTCGTCGTGCTGGCGCTGATCCTGGTGGTCCTGACCCGGCCCCGGCCGGCTGCGGCCGCCACGGCCTGAATTCCAGCGTTTTCCTGTGCGCAAGGTGCTTGGCAAACCGCGCGCGGGAGCGCTAGAAGGCCGGTCATGGGGACCAAAGAGAGTTGACTGAGATGAGGATGATTCTGGCGGTTGCCGCTGTGCTCTATTCAGCCTCCGCGTTTGCGCAGACCGACAAGCCACCCATGGTGGGGGACAAGCCGCTGGTGCAGGTCAAGCCCAAGGGGACCAAGGCGGCAGCAGCTGCTACGGCCGCGCCGGCGCCGAAGGGCAAGCCGCAATCGGTCGCGGCGCGGCTCCAGGCTTGCCTCGACATCGACGACGGCACCAAGGACCGCCTCAACTGCTACGACGCGGTGATCCCGCCGGCGCCGAAGCCGAAGCCGGCGAAGCCCAAGGGCTACGCCGATTGCCGTTTCTTCAAGGAAGAGGACGAGCGGCTGGCCTGCTTCAACGGTTTTGCCGAGAGCATTCCGAAGCTGCCCAAGAGCTGATCGGCGAAGAGCTGGTCGGCCAAGAGCTGGTCGACCAAGAGCTGCGTCCGCTTGTCGGCCATCAACATCACATTTTGAGCAGGGCTTGAGACAATTGCCGGCAGCGCAGCCCAATACCGGCTGGCGCAATTCTCAATTTGACGCGTTTCATTGACGCAGACCGGTATCGAATTCGCTTGGAAGCGCTGCCCTAGCGGCTCGGTGCGGAATTGGTGGCGGCAACGCGCGTCAGGGCCAGTGCGGGCGTTGCCGACATCTTCACCAGCACGTCCTTGAGCGGATCGCGCGTCCAGGCACGCGTCACATAGTCACGATGCGTGATGCCCTCGCCGGTCTCCACGAACACCACGCTGCCGGGGCGCAAAGGGCCGTCCATGTCTTCGGAGACGCCGATGCCCTTCTGCCTGAGCATGCTCATCAGCCCGCGATCGCGCCGCGCGGTGTAGCGGGTGTAGGAGCTGACGAAGAAGCCGGAGCGATGGCTCTCGATCCAGGAGGCGAACTTGTCCATCTCGCCATAGACGGCGTCGAGCAGCACGACGCCGCGGACGCGGTCACTGATGCCGCCGACCTCGAGGCTCCAGGCCGTCGGCAGGAATCCGCCGCTATAGCCGACGATCAGGATCGGCATGTTGGCAAAGGCGCGCTCGCTGTTGGGATCGCCGGTGAGGCGGGCGAGGTGGCTTGCCGATTCCTCCATGAAGCGCTTGAAGCCGCCGGTCTGCCAGAACTTGCCGGCGCTGGAATCGGCGGCATCGACCGCCATCTGCGGCGCGAGCAGCACGGCATTGGCACCGGAATCGGTGACCTGCTGCGGCACCAGCTGCCGGTCGCGCACGTCGCGTTCGAGCGTCGCGCCATTGCCGTGGAAGAACACCACGATCACGCCCGGCTTGCGCACGTCGAAATGCTCGGGCACGTGCACCAGCACGCGGCTGTCGCTGTAGGTCTCGTCCTGCCAGTAGACGCGCCCCGAATAGCTGCGGTGGCCGCGGCGGTCGCCGTTGGAGATGTTGAGGAACGGTGCGTCGGAGGCAGGGTTGTTACCGAAATAAGGAAACGCCGACGATTTCATGCTGACGAGCGTCGTCAGGTCGTCACGTGCGGGGCGCTTGAAAGGGACCTGAGGCTCAAGCGAGGCGACCTTGTAGGGGGCCTGCTCCGACTGCGGCGGCTGCTGCACCGCGCGCTTGGGCGAGAAGTCCGACATCTGCCGTTGCAGAAAACTCTCGCTCGCCGACGGGAAGCGCTCCGTGAACTGCGGGGCAGGGAAGCGATCCTCGAAGGTGTCGCCGCCCGCTACTTGCCGATTGGAGGCCTGCGGATTGGTCTTGGCTACGACCTGATTGACCTGAACATTGGCCTGCGAGTTCGCCGCGAGCGCTGCCGGATTTGGCGCCTTGCCGCATTGAACCAGCGCGAGCGAGAACGGCACCAAAGCCGAGACCAGGCCGATCCGGAGCGCACGACCGTGCCGACCGGAATTCGTCCGATCGGCACGCGTGTCAGCTCTCACGTTCGGAACGGCCCCGACCATCCACCCATGACCCCAAGTCACTTCAAGTCAATCGGCAAGCTTAAGGTAATTGAGCCGACCGGCGTTTAGGTGACGTTAAGCGTCCGGAAAAACTTCCCCACATCCGGAGAGCTTAAAAGGGACCATGCAATCGTGTCCTGATTGTGGGGGAGGGGAACGGGATTTGCCGGTGTTTGGGCGGGTTTATTGCCCAAGACCAAGCATGAAAGGTGCCAAATTACCAATTCCGTTCGCCTCATTTAACCCTTGTTAACCCTGCTTGAATTGACTGGATCGATCTGCACGATGCCTCCCAGGAGGCGCGACGCTTTAAGGACCCCGATGACGGCATCAGATGCGGGTACTGCGCCCTGGACTGGCCGGCTGACCGGAAGCGGGTCGGGGGTCTCCGCTCTGGTCGCGACCGCCATCGTCGTTGCTGACATGATCGGGGTCGGCGTCTTCACCAGCCTCGGCTTCCAGGTCAAGGACATCCCGTCCGGCTTCTCGATCCTGCTGCTGTGGACTGTCGGCGGCATCGTCGCGCTGTGCGGCGTATTCGCCTACAGTGAGCTCGGGGCGATGTTTCCGCGCTCGAGCGGCGAGTACAATTTCCTCGGCCGCGCCTATCATCCCGCCTTCGGTTTTCTCGCCGGCTGGGTCTCGGCGACCGTCGGCTTTGCCGCGCCGGTTGCGCTGGCGGCGATGGCGTTCGGCGAGTACGCCAAATCGGTCATCCCCGATCTGCCGCCGATCCCGCTCGCCATCGGCGTGGTCTGGCTGGTCTCGCTCGTGCAATTAACGGGCGTCAGGCACTCCTCGACGTTCCAGCTGATCTCGACGATCCTGAAAGTCGTGCTGATCGTCGCCTTCCTCGTCGCAGGCTTCATCGTCGGCGTGCCGCAGCCGATCGCCTTCACGCCGCAGCCGGGCGATCTTGCGCATATCGTCAGCGCACCCTTTGCGATCGGGCTGGTCTTCGTGATGTACTCGTTCTCGGGCTGGAATGCGGCGACCTACATCATCGGCGAGATGAACACGCCGCAACAGAGCCTGCCGCGCGCGCTGCTCGCGGGTACGCTGATCGTGCTGGTGCTGTATGTCGCGCTCAACGCCGTGTTCCTCTACTCAACGCCCGTCAGTGCGCTTGCGGGTCAGCTCGACGTCGCCAGCGTCGCCGGCAGCGCGATCTTCGGCGGCCTCGGCGGCCGCATCGTCGGCGCGATGATCTGCGTCGGCCTGATCTCCTCGATCAGCGCGATGATGTGGATCGGCCCGCGCGTGATGATGACGATGGGGGAGGACATTCCGGCGCTGCGCGTGTTCTCAAAGCGATCGGTCAGCGGCGCGCCGGCCTATGCCATCCTGTTTCAGCTCGCGGTGACCAACCTGCTACTGTTCACGCGCAGCTTCGAGGCGGTGCTCGACTTCATCCAGTTCGCGCTGTTGTTCTGCTCGTTCTTCACGGTCGCCGGCGTCATCAAGCTGCGCATTACCGATCCCAAGCTGCCGCGGCCCTATCGCGCCTGGGGATACCCCTTCACGCCGTTCGTTTTCCTGCTCGTGACCGGGTTCATGATGTACTACCTGTTGACCGAGCGGCCCATTCAGTCGCTCTCGGGCATGCTCGTCATGCTCTCGGGCCTGTTGATTTATGCAGTTTTCCGCAGGCGGCCGGTCGCCGCTGGCCATACATCACGTCGCGAATAGACATGTTTCGTCCCATGAGACTTGCGGCCGTCGCTCTTGCCCTCCTCGTTGCGGCCATCTCATCGGCGCGTGCCGCCGAGGTCACCTTCGACGACACCGCGCGTTTCCTGGCGGGCATGCAGCCTTCGGCGGACTCGCCGCTGGTGCCGCTCACGAGGGACCCCGGCTGGCAACGCCACGCAAAATTCTTCGACGGCGCCTTCGCCCAGCTCGAGCAGCGACAGCTCTCGAAGATCCGGAGCTGGGCCGACGTCAATCTGGCTGCACCCAGGCCGACGATGTTCTATTTGTTCAGCGGCCCGGATTTCCTCTACGCCAACGCATTCTATTCCAAGGTGAGCACCTATGTGCTTGGCGCGCTGGAGCCGGTCGGCGCCGTGCCTGATTTGACGCGGCTGCCGCGCCCGTCGGTCGGGGCCGCACTCTATAGTGTCGAGCGCTCGCTGGGCTCGATCCTGAGCTTCTCCTTCTTCATCACCAAGCAGATGAAGGTCGACCTGCACACAAACCAGGTCAACGGCACCTTGCCCATCCTCTATGTCTTCCTCGCGCGCTCCGGCAAGACCATCCGCAACGTCGAGATGGTCGCTCTCGACGACAAGGGCGGGATGCATGTCGGCAACGACAATCCGGGACCGAACGCGACACGCGGCGTCCGCATCACCTTTGCCGGCCCCGATGGCGAGGCACGCACGCTCTATTATTTCTCCGCCGACCTCTCCAACGCGAGCGCGCGCTCGACGGGCTTCCTGAAGTTCTGCGAGACGCTCGGGCCCGGCAACAGCCTGATCAAGAGCGCGTCCTATCTGCTGCACTCCGGCAACTTCACCGTCGCGCGCGACTGGCTGCTCGCCAACAGCGCGACCATCATCCAGGACGATTCCGGTATTCCGCTTGCGAACTACAGCGCGCGGCAATGGCGGTTCTTCCCGTTCGGCCGCTATCTCGGACCGATCGACGAGTTCCCCGGCCGCTACCAGGAGCGCTACGCGGCATTGTTCACGCGCGCCCAGCCGATCGATTTCGGCGTCGGCTATCGCTGGCGCATGAATGAATCGAATCTGCTGCTCGCGGTGAAGGTGCCGGGCAGCGAGGTCGCGCCGGCCGTGGAAGCCACGTCATCCGCCGAGCCGCCGCCGAGACCGCCGCGCCCGAAGCGGCCGCGTCCGCCCGAGCCGATTCCGCCGCCGCCCGGACGCTTCTTCTGGTTCCGCTAATTTAGACTGTTTGCTGAATCAGGCGTCAGGGCGTCTGGGCCACCACGACCAGCACTTCGGCTTTCTGTCGGCCGAGGCTCCTGACCTCATGCGGGGTCTCGCCTGAGAAATACAGGCAGTCGCCCTTGCCGAGCGTCAGTTCTTCGCCGTCGAGCTTGATTGCAATCTTGCCGTTGATGACGAACAGCAGCTCCTCGCCAGCATGCGAGGCGCGCGTTGCCGCCTTGTGCGGGGGGCTCAGCAGGAACGGCTCCATCATCTTGCGGGTGCGGCCGGTCGCCAGCGGCACGACACCAAACGTGTCCTGGAACAGCGGGACGTTGCCGCCTTCGCGGCGGAACAGCGTGTAGCGCGGCGCGGGCTCGGCGTTCGGATCGAAGAAGTTCGCGACATTGACCTCGAGGGCCGCGGCCATGCGCAGCAGCGCTGCGAGTGAGGGGATCTTGAGGTTGCGCTCGACCAGCGAGATGTAGCCGCGCGTCAGATCGCTTTGCTTGGCAAGCTGGTCCAGCGTCAGGCCCTTGGCAATCCGCGCCTGGCGGATATTGGCCCCGACCGCTGTCGCTTTGCTGACGTCAAGCACGCAGGAATCTCCCGAACTGCTGGGGCTACTTTTGCAACAGATGCCGCCCGACTGCCAGTCCGACGGCGCGGATCGGCCGGCCCGGCCGCCTGCAGGCGTATTCCGGCAGAAAACTCTTGCGCAGAAATTTCGGGCAATACCGCGGATAATGTGAGCAGGTCTGCTGGTATATCGCGAAGATAAGCCAAAAATTGATGCATTTTACGCCCTTTGCCGCGATCGGCGGCAGTTGCCGCGTTTCGTGGCGTTGATTTCCAACAGTAAACATGATCGATTTTACCGTCCTGGTTGCCGATGGGCTCCACGGACGGAACCAACTGCTTTTCCTAGGCGCCGGTACCTTTTGGAGAGATCGATGACCATAGCAGACGACGCAACCCTGAGCGTAGCACCGGACGAGGCGGCGAGCTTGCGACGGATCGTGTGGTCGAGCGTGATCGGCACCGCGGTCGAATGGTACGATTTCCTGATCTACGGCACGGCGACCGCGCTGGTGTTCAACAAGGTCTTCTTCGCCGCCGGCAATCCCACGCTCGCCACCATCGCGGCCTTCGGCACCTACGCCGTCGGCTTTTTGGCGCGGCCGCTTGGAGCGGCGATCTTCGGTCATTTCGGCGACCGGGTCGGCCGCAAGGCGATGCTCGCGATCACCATCATGGTGATGGGTATCGGCACCTTCCTGATCGGTCTGCTGCCGACCTATCATCAGATCGGCATCGCCGCGCCGCTGCTGCTGATCGGCCTGCGTTTCCTCCAGGGCATCGGCCTCGGCGGCGAGTGGGGCGGGGCCGTGCTGATGGTGGTCGAGAACTGCCCGACACATCGCCGCGGACTGCTCGGCAGCATGGTGCAGGTCGGCAATCCCATCGGCAATCTCGCCGCGATCGGCATGTTCGCGCTGGTGGCGAGCCTGCCGGAAAACGATTTCATGGCTTACGGCTGGCGCATTCCGTTCCTGATCTCGATCCTTCTGGTCGGCGTCGGTCTCTACATCCGTCTCAACATGGAGGAGACCGCCGCCTTCCGTCAGGTCCAGGCCAAGAAGGAAGTCGCAAGCATGCCGCTGGTCGAGATCTTCAGGCATCACCGCAGGCCGTTTTTCACTGCGGTCGGTCTGAAGATCTCCGAGATCGCCTATGCCAGCATCGGTGGCGTGTTCGTGATGTCTTACGCCACGGCCAATCTGGGGCTGCCGCGCGCGGTGGTCCTGAACGGTGCGTTCGCCGCATCGCTGGTTGCGCTGTTTGCCATTCCGCTGTTCGGCTGGCTGTCGGACCTCGTCGGCCGCAAGACGATGTTCTATGCGAGCTGCGTGTTCTCCGCACTGTTTGCCTTCCCGCTGTTCTGGTTGCTCGACACCCGCGATCCCGCCATCGTCGTCTGCACCATCGTGGTCGCGATCACCTTCGGTCAGATGGTCATGTTCGGCATCGGTGCGCCCTGGTATTCCGAGTTGTTCTCCGCGCGGCTGCGCTACAGCGGCGCCTCGCTCGGCTTCCAGGTCGGTGCGGCCCTGAGCGGCGGGTTGACGCCGCTGATTGCGGCATTTCTGATGGCCTGGAGCGGGGGCGCAACCTGGCCGGTCTCGCTCTTGCTCATTGCCTGCGCCGCGGTCACCGCGACCGCAACCAGTTTCGCGCCGGAGATGGCGAACAAAGAACTGACCTGATCCCGCGGCGCGTCGCTGCCGGCGGCGCGCATCGCTCACCCAAGGGGAATTGTCATGCTCGATACCATCAGCGCCGGCTCGACGCAGGGCGCAGCACAGCTCGGCTGGACCGGCGTGGTGCGCTTCCTTCATTTCACCCCGCGTGCGTTCCTGCCGATGCGCGCAGCGGAGCGGATCAATCTCGTCGCCGGCCGGGGCATCGAAGGCGATCGCTACATGATCGGCAACGAAGAGGGGTTTTACTCGCACAAGCCGGAAGAGGGCCGGCAGGTCACCCTGTTCGAGCTCGAGACACTGGTCGCGCTCAAGCGCGACGCCGGCATCGAGCTGAGACCCGAGGAACACCGACGCAACGTCACGGTCGAGGGGGTGCCGTTGAACCATCTGGTCGGCCGGCGCTTCTGGCTGGGCGAGACGTTGCTGGAGGCGACGCGGCTGTCGGTGCCGTGCCGGCACATCGAGGAGATCACCGGCAAGGCGATCTTCGATCCCCTGATCAACCGCTCGGGCCTCAACTGCAAAATCCTGCAAGGCGGCGTCGTGAAGGTCGGCGATATCGTGCGGAACGCAGCATGAAGGCGCGCCCGATCACGACGGTCAAGACGGTCGTCGCCGACATCGAGGAGGCAGGCAACGGGATCAAGCTGTTCACCCTGGTCGATCCCGATCGCTGGGAACTGCCGCCGTTCAGGCCCGGCGCGCATATCGATCTGCATCTGCCCAATGGGCTCGTGCGTACCTATTCGTTGTGCAACGAGCCCGCCGACAACGCGCGCTATATCATCGCCGTGAAACGCGAGGCAGAGGGGCGTGGCGGTTCACGCGCGCTCCACGATGATGTCAGGCTTGGCGATGTCATCGGCGTCTCGCTGCCGCGTGGCGGGCTCAGGGCAGGCGCCGACGTCGGACGTCACGTCTTCGTCGCCGGCGGCATCGGGGTGACGCCGTTTCTGTCGATGGCGCGGCACCTCGTGCGGACGGGCGAGGCCGACTTTGTGCTGCATCTCATCGTGCGCGATGAGGTGCCGCTCGCCGCGCATCTCGGCGTGCTGATCGAAAAGGGGCGCCTCGTCGTGCACCGAACGTCCCGGACCGGGCGTCCTGATCTCGCGGCGCTCGTCGGGGAGCGTAGATCGGACACGCTGGTCGCCTGTTGCGGCCCGGAAGGCATGATTGATGATTTCGCGCGGCTGACGGCAGCGTGGCCCGCGGCCAATGTTCATGTCGAGCGCTTCGTCGCGCCACGACCTGTGATTGAACCAGATGCAAAGCCCTTTACGCTGTTGCTGGCGCGGTCCGGCATGGAGATCGAGGTGCGGGCCGGCCAGACCATGCTGGCTGCGTTGCAGGAAGAGGGCATCGACATCGCGACGTCCTGCTGCGGCGGCATCTGCGGCGCCTGCAAGGTCGGCTGGATCGAGGGCAAGCCGGTGCACCGCGACCGCATCCTGTCGTCATATGAGCGCGAACGCTATCTCATGGTTTGCGTCGCCGGATCGGACGCCGATCGGCTGGTGCTCGACCTCTGACGTTGAGCTACCAGTGCACGCTCTGGCTCGGCACGATGAAGGCCGTTGAACTCGGCGGCGTGGCGAAGCTCGTCGCGAGATACCAGCCGGAGCCGGCCGCGAGCACCAGCAGGGCGATGATGGCGAGCATGTCGAGGGTTCTGGGATCGTGATGATGTCCGCCCGCACCGTGATGGGGACCTGGCCTGACGCGAGGGCTGATTTTCCAGCGCATTGTTGTTTCCTCCCGTGGGAGCATCACGATAAAGCGAGGAAGGGGGCGGGAGGTTCCACTCAGAGCAGCGATGCGCAAAGCGTCGCAGCAAACGCCCAGAATGATCCGCAAAAAAAGCGCGCGCTACGGCGCGTTGACGCCGCGCCAGCGACCGTAGCGCCAGGGCAGATACCAGCGCGCGCCCAGCGGCGCGTTGAGCGGCACATTGTCGATGCCTGACGTGCCGAACGGATTGCAGCGGAGTAGGCGCGCGAGCGTCATCCAGCCGCCGGCCCAAAGCCCGAACCGCTCGATCGCTTCGTCGCCGTAAACGGAGCAGGTCGGCAGGTGCCGGCAATTGTAGCCGACCAGCGGCGAGAGCGTGTGGCGGTAGAGCCAGATCAGCGCACGGCCGAATCTGCGCGGCAGCCGAAGCGCGCCCTCGACCGGATTGGAACAATGCTCGCAGGCTGAATGCTTCATGTGCGCTTTGCTGCGACGTTGGGCGAGGTGTTGCACGGTTCCGGTGCAGGGAACCGTAAGCTGTTGTTTCTGCGCCATATTTTGTATGCTTTTTGGGAGCAGTGCAGCAAGTATCTGTGGACGATCTGTATTCGCCCGGATACCATTTTTATGACGCCCGTGTGTAGAAGCATACGCCTGTATGATGGACTCAGAAGGCGCTACCGGGGATTGTTGGGGGACCTTTGGGGCTTGGGGAAGGAACCAGATTGAGACTTCTGAACTCCCTTGATCTTCGCGGTTGGTTGTTGCTTGGGGCCGCCGCGCTTGGTGTCGCGCTGTCCGGCGCTGTCGCTACGACCGGCACTACGGCCCGTGCCGGCGCTGCGCTTGAAGAGCGCAAGCTGCCGATGAAGTTCAGCTGGGTCGCCTGCGAGCCGAATTGTCGTGGCTGGGTCAGCGCGGTCGGGATCATCACGTCCGATACTCCCAAGGATTTCGAGGAGTTTGCGCGCGGACGTCAGCTCGGTGGCGCCACCGTCGTGCTCGATTCCAGCGGCGGGTCCGTCAACGACGCGATCACGCTCGGCCGGCGCTTCCGCAATCTCGGCCTTATGACCACGGTTGGGATCAGCGTTCAGAACCGCAGCGGGCAGTCGGCGCGCCCGGCGGTCGCGCCTGAAGCCTATTGTGAATCCATGTGCGTGTTCCTGCTGCTGGCGGGCAAGAAGCGCTACGTGCCCGATGCGGCCCATGTCCGGGTTCACCAGATCTGGATGGGCGACCGGGCCGACGACGCAAAGGCGGCGAGCTACAGCGCGCAGGACCTGATGATCGTGGAGCGCGACATCGGCCGGCTCGCCAAATACACCTTCGACATGGGCGGTGCCGGCGATCTGTTGTCGCTCGCGCTCAGCGTTCCGCCGTGGGAAGACCTGCACGAGCTCGACGCGGGCGAGCTCAAGCTCACCAATCTCGTGACGACCGATCTCGTCGCCGATGTGCTGCCGCATGTGGACGTCAAAACGCCGGCAGTGGCGGAGCTGGCGCCGAAGACGCAGGCGAGGTTCGGTGCGGAGCCGGAGCAGGCGCCGCAGGCCGCCAGGTCGACCAAGACGGCGGAAGCCCTGGTGCCGACCGGCAGCGCGACCACGCCGGCTGCGGCGGTGCAGAAGTAAGCTCTTAAATCCTGGCAGTCATTCCGGGGCGCGCCTTTGCGCGAACCCGGAATCTCGATCGGCAAGCTCTGGATTCCGGGTTCGTCGCTTTGCGGCGCCCCGGAATGATGAAGGAATCAGCCCTGGGCCGCGGCGGGCTGCTTCGCCTTTGCCTCGATCTGGCCGATGGCATCGACGACGGCGTCGAAGGTCAGCAGCGTCGAGGCATGCCGCGCCTTGTAGTCGCGCACCGGCTCGAGGAACTTGATCTCTTCCCATTTGCCTTCGGGAGGAGCGCCATTCTCCTTCAGCATCTTGCGAACGGTTTCGCGTAACGCGCGGAGTTCGCTCGCGGTCGAGCCGACGACGTGACTTGCCATGATGGATGAAGAGGCCTGGCCCAAGGCGCAGGCCTTCACGTCATGGGCGAAGTCGGTGACGATGTCGCCCTCCATCTTGAGATCGACCTTCACGGTCGAGCCGCACAGCTTTGAGTGGGCGGTGGCGGTGGCATCGGCGTCCGATAACCGCCCGAGCCGCGGAATATTCCCGGCCAGCTCGATGATCCGCTTGTTATAGATGTCGTTCAGCATGTGATGGAGTCCAGCACTTACCTACCGGATCGGCCTTGGCGGCCGCCGCCCACGGTCCTATATAGGGACGGAACTGGCGGAAAAACAGTCCAGCGGTGCGGTGGGGATGATCCAGATCTGCGCTGCCAGCGTGATGACGCAGGGGCCTTTTTCGTCAAAACTGTTTTCTTCAGGCGTCCGGCGGCTTGCCGCCCCGTCTGCCGGTGACACTCCGGCCGTTGAGGCCGTCGAACGGAGAAGATATGGACGCGGCAATCAAATCCATCCGCCCCAACAAGCCCGCTGACCGGCAGCCCGAGAGCCGCCCGGCCGAGCTGGACCCTGCCGAATTCCTCGCGGTCGCCGTTCGCGCCGACCAGCCGCGCCCCGCGCGCGCCGAGGCGGAAGCGGCAGTGAAGACGCTGCTTGCCTATATCGGCGAGAATACCGAGCGCGAGGGCCTTTTGGACACGCCGCGCCGCGTGGTCGAGGCCTTCGACGAGCTCTATCAGGGCTATCACCAGTGCCCGGCCGAGGTGCTCGACCGCACCTTCGGTGAGACCGCCGGCTATGACGACTTCGTGCTGGTGCGCGACATCGAGTTCACCTCGCAGTGCGAGCACCACATGATGCCGTTCTACGGCAAGGCGCATATCGCCTACACACCGGTGGAACGCGTCGTCGGCCTGTCCAAGCTTGCCCGCCTCACCGATATCTTTGCCCGCCGGCTCCAGACCCAGGAGCATCTGACCGCGCAGATCGCGGCGGCGATCGATGAGATCCTGAAACCCCGCGGCGTTGCGGTGCTGATCGAGGCCGAGCATACCTGCATGTCGGTGCGTGGCGTCGCCAAGCATGGCGCCTCCACCTTCACCAGCCGCTTCACCGGCATGTTCCGCGACAATCCGGCGGAGCAGGCCCGTTTCCTGTCCCTGGTGCGAGGCCTGCAGCGCTGACCTTGCGAATGACTGGCGAGAGTTGCTGTGTCCGCTCACTCCGATGAGATCGAGGAAGGCCTGGCCTTTCTCCCTAAGTTCGACGCGAGCGGCCTCGTGACGGTCGTCGCGACCGACGTCGTCAGTGGCGACGTGCTCATGGTCGCGCACATGAACGATGAGGCGCTGCGCAAGACGATCGCCACGGGTGAAGCCTGGTACTTCAGCCGCTCCCGCAATGCCTTGTGGCGAAAAGGTGAGACCTCAGGTCAGACCCAGCGTGTGGTCGAGATGCGCACCGATTGCGACCAGGACGCGGTCTGGCTCCGCGTCGAGCAGATTGGCGCGGCATGCCACACCGGGCGATGGTCGTGCTTCTATCGCAAGATCGAGGCCGCGGGCGGTGGCGCCAGGCTGATCTTCGTCGATGCCGGCCGGCTGTTCGATCCGAACGAGGTTTATAAGAAGTAGCCCGCCGTCATTCCGCGGCGCGCGCAGCGCGAGCCCGGAATCCATGGTACGGCATAAGTGCGGTGGAATGGATTCCGGGCTCATCGCTTCGCGATGCCCCGGAATAACTCGGGATGGACGGCGAAGCCCAGTTAACGCCACATTAACCATACCTGTCCCACGGTGAGACGACAGGGCGCCGAATTGCCGGCGCCGCTCAACGCCGCGCGGGGCGGGCACTTCATCATGTCGGTCGACAATTCCAGTGCCATGCAGACGGTCGCTCTGGACCCGACGCGGGCGCGCGTCGCCGGTGCGATCAAGGACGTCTCCAACCGGACCGGCGTCAGCTTCCAGTACATGCTGACGACCGCGAAGATAGAATCGGATTTCGATCCGACGGCGGGCGCCACCACATCGTCAGCGCACGGGCTCTACCAGTTCATCGATCAGGCCTGGCTCGGCACCGTCAAGGAGGCGGGCGCCCAGCTCGGCTATGGCAATTACGCCAGCGCTATCACCAAAACGTCCTCCGGCAGCTACACTGTCGACGATCCCTTCATGAAGCGGTCGATCATGAAGCTGCGGGACGATCCGCAAGCCGCATCCAGCATGGCGGCGGCGCTGACGCAGTCGAACAGCTTCAAGCTCACCGGTCTGCTCGGCCGCAGGCCGTCCGACAGCGAGCTCTACATGGCGCATTTCATGGGCGTCGGCGGTGCGGCAAAACTGATCGCCAATGCCGAGGACAATCCGCAGGCCGTCGGCGCGCGGCTGTTTCCGAATGCGGCCTCCGCCAACCGCTCGATCTTCTACGCCAGGGACGGCCGCGCCCGTAGCGTCTCTGAAGTCTATACGGTACTCGATGCGCGCTACGCCAGCGCGGCGAATTCGAAACTCACCCGCAGCGCGATGGCGATGTATGGCGATACGCCCTCGACCACGCAGGTCGCAAGCGCCAACGGCGTGCAGCCGATCGCGCCTGTTATCGACAACGCCGCTTATCTCCAGACTTTCCCGGATGCACGCGGCGTAACGGCGGTGAGTGCGACGTCTTCGACGGTCGCGGACAATGCGCCGATCGCACCCGCATTCCGCTCGATCTATCAGCCAGGCGACGTCACGCAGCCGGTTTCGACCACGGTGCAGACATTGTGGGGCAACAACGCCGCGCTCACCTCCGTCGCTTCCGCGACGCCTGAGGTGCGTCCGCCGCAACCGCTCGATCTGTTCAGCGATCGCAGCGGCACGTTCTCGAGCTAGTCGGCGCACCTCTACGTGCTGCGCAGCGTGCGGCGACCGCCTTTGTTCCCTTAACAAAACGTCAATGAAACCAGCCAGTTATGGTGAACGCTTTGTTAAGCGTCGTGGTTTATTTTGTGTTGCAGGTGACGAGCCGTCACCATTTTGTTTGTTGTGTAAGCCGGAAGCAGCATGATCGTTCGGCAGTTTATCAATTGGATCAGGACGGCGCCCGCCGGCGAGCGGGCCGAGGCGACACGGGCGTTGGCCCGGGCCTGGCTGATCTCAGACCTTTCGACAGACGACCGCGTCGCCGCCGAAGGCGCGCTTCTGATGCAGCTCGATGATCCCTCGCCGCTGGTGCGGCAGGCGATGGCCGAGGCGTTTGCGCGCAGCCTCGATGCGCCGGCTGCGATCGTGCGGGCGCTGTCGGCAGACCAGCCGACCGTCGCGCTGCCCGTGCTCGAGCATTCGCCGCTGCTGATTGACGCCGATCTCGTCGACATCGTTGCCACCGGCAATGACGAGGTGCAGTGCGCGGTCGCCCGCCGCATCGCGCTGCCGGTGTCGGTCTGCGCCGCCATCGCCGAAGTCGGCTGCGCGGCGTCGGCGCTCGAGCTGATCGAAAATCCCCATGCCGAGCTTGCGCCGTTCTCGTGGAATCGTATCGTCGAGCGTCACGGCCATCTCGCCGCGATCCGCGAGGCGATGCTGGTGCTGGAGGATCTGCCGGCGGCAACGCGTGCCGCGCTGGTGGCAAAGCTTTCCGAGACGCTGGCGCAATTCGTCGTCGCGCGGAACTGGCTGAGCGCCGACCGCGCCGAGCGCGTGACGATCGAGGCGCGCGACCGCTCCACCATCAACATCGCGGCGCGCTCGCGCGGCGACGATATGCAGGGGCTGGTGCATCACCTCCGCGTCACCGGCCAGCTGACTGCCGGTCTCATTTTGCGCGCGCTGCTGTCGAGCAATCTCGATTTGTTCGACGCGGCGCTGGCTGAGCTCGCCGATCTGCCGCTGGCGCGCGTCTCCGCGCTGCTGCACGACCGCCGCGGCAACAGCCTGCATGCGCTGCTGCGCCGCGCCGGCCTGCCCGAGGCGACGTTCGCCGCGTTTCAGGCGGCGCTCGATGCCTGCCACGAGCAGGGCTTTGTCGACAGCGCCGACGGTGCCGCGCGGCTGCGCCGCCGCATGGTCGAGCGCGTGCTGACCCATTGCGAAACCGACCGCGGCGCCACCGAGCCGCTGATGGTCCTGCTTCGCCGCTTCGCGACGGAATCGGCGCGTGAAGAGGCGCGGCTGTTCTGCGACGAGATCGTCGCGGATGATGCGATCGATCCGGTCTACGACGATTTGATCGCGGCCTAGCGAGATTCCGTAGGGTGGGCAAAGGCGCGCAGCGCCGTGCCCACCATCCGTCAATGATAGCGACAGATGTCGGCACGCTCCGCTTTGCCCACCCTACGATACTTATCGTACGGATGGAGCTCTCCGTCATTGCGAGCGCAGCGAAGCAATCAAGACTGTCCCCGTGGCGGGATTCTAGATTGCTTCGCTGCGCTCGCAATGACGAGGAGAGGGCTACTCCACCGGCACGATGCTCGGCGCGAGGATCGCCTCAAGATGCTCGGGCCGGTCGCGGTTGACCTGGGCGAGATAATCGTCGGCGACCTTGCGCAGGCGGCGGCTGAGCTCGGCGGAGACGCTGATCCTGTTGAGCTGGGTGTTCTCGTGCACGATGGCGAGGATCGCGTTAATGTGGTGCGTGAACAGCTCGGCCGGCACCTTCTCCAAATCGGGCGCGTGCTCGATGACCCGGCACAGGCTCTCGGCGATTCCGGCCGCGGCGGGATAGCCGAACGTCGCGGCGTCACCCTTGATGTCGTGCGCGGCGCGGAACAATTCGTCGCGCCGCTCCTTGGTGAAGCCGTCATGGCGGATGGCGACGTAGGCGGCCGACAGCCGGTTCACCTCGGTCGTCATCCAATCCTCGAACTCGCCGGAGAGACCTGCGAGCGCCTGTTCGGCGCGGCCGATCGGATCGTCAATGTCCTTGTCTTCGACCCGGCGCAGAACCTTGCGCAGCGGGTTGGGCTGCGTGATCACTTGGTGCGTGGCGAAGGCCGTGACCTCGATGTCCTTTGCGCTGTTCTTCGCCATGATGCCGGCCTCGTGTGAGACGTTGCGCTAGATGGAGGAGCGGGCCTTGTCGAGCAGCGAGGGCTGCTGCAGCACCTCGTGCTTTTCGCCGACGCGGCGCTCGGGACCCATATAGGCGGAGTTGGTGTTGCGGCGCCGGTCCGGACCGAAATAGGTCTTGGTCTTGATGAAGGGCCGGGGATTGGCGACGACGTTGAGGATGCGCTGGTACAGGCCTTTCGCGGAGATCGGCTTGGCCAGGAATTCGGTGACGCCGGCATCGCGCGCGACGGTGACGCGGCGCTTCTCGGAATGGCCGGTCAGCATGATGATCGGCGCGTAAGGATTGCCCTTGGATTCCGGCTGCCGGATCATCTGCGCGAGCTCGAGTCCGTCGAAGATCGGCATCGCCCAGTCGGTGATGACGATGTCGGGGACGTAATGGCTGTACATTTCCAGCGCGGTGGCGCCGTCTTCGGCCTCGTAGACTTCGCGCGCGCCGAACGAATGCAGCAGCGTCCGCAGGATGCGGCGCATGTGCGGATTGTCGTCGCAGACGAGGAAGCGCAGCTTGTTGAAATCGATGCGGAACATGACGCCCGGGCCAAAGCGGTCAACCTTCGTTAACCATATCGCGCCGGGGGTTAATGAAGGGTTGCGGTTGTATCTTGCGGCGTATCGGGCGGGCGGGCGTCTGGATATCGTAATTCTGCCATTTTTTATCGCAAAACAATAAAATATTCCGCTTGAACGGAGCGTCGTCCAATGAGCGTCATCGTGTTTCCTTGCCCCGTGCCGGCCGAGCCGCGATTGCGGCGGATCGGACGGATCGTCGCCGTCGGCGCGCTCGTCTGCGTCGCGGGCGCTGTGATTGCGGTGCCGTTGCTCTGGTCGAGCGACGAGGTGCTTCGGCACTGGATCGCCACTCAATCCCCGCTGGGGGCGCGGCCCTTCACGCTCAATCCCGGCACGCGCTTCGCCGGCGCGCTGATCAGCCTGATCGGGCTTGCGCCGGTGATCTACGCCTTGTTGCAACTCTCGATGCTGTTTTCGTGTTTCGCGCGCGGCGACGTGTTCGTGGCCGACAACACCTGGCGCATCCGGCGGATGGGCCTTGCTTTGATCGCCAATGCGCTGATCTCGCCGCTGGTGCAGATGCTCACGGCGATCAATCTGACGCGGGCCAACCAGCCGGGTCAAATCGTGGTCATGTTCGGCATCGACCAGTCGCACGTGCTGTCGGTGCTGAGCGGCCTCGCGCTCATCGCCTTCGCGACCGTGATGGGCGATGCCGTTCGCCTCTGGCACGAGAACAGCGAGATCATCTGACCATGCCGATCGTCGTCAATCTCGACGTGATGCTCGCCAGGCGCAAGATCAGGTCGCGTGAGCTCGCGGCCCGCATCGAGCTCACGGAAGCGAATGTCTCCCTGCTGAAGTCGGGCAAGGTGCGCGGCATCCGCTTCGACACGCTGGAGCGGATCTGCGCCGTGCTCGACTGCCAGCCCGGCGACATCCTGGAATACGTCCCCGAAAATGCGACGGCGCGCGAGAGCCTCGCGTGGCCGGCCGGAAATCGGCCTAGCCGGATCCCGTTTCAAGGTTAGTCTGGAGAAGCCTGCGATGAACCGCCGGTTGCGCGTTCTTTCGAGCGCGGCAGCGCTCATGCTCGCCGGATGCGGCTCGATGCCGCTGACGTCGATCCGGCCGCTCGCCCGCATCGATGCGAGGACGACGGATCTGTCGATGCTGCGCGTCGCCGTGCAATTGCCCGACGCGCTGCGGCCTCGTTCGGGCGGGGTCAAGCTCGACGTCGTCACCAAGCTGTCGGGGGAGGCGGAGGCCAAGATGAGCTTCGCCATGATGGAGCTGAGCGCGCGCGAGCGGAGCGGCCTGCCGGCCCCGCCACAGAACTCCTCCATCTACGCCTATCGCTTGTCGCCAGAAGATGCCGCGCGCTTCGAGGCGTTGCGCGCCTCGATGGTCGAGCAGGGGAAGAACGGCAAGCGCGGATCGATGGGACTTGGCGTGGCCGCCAGGGAATTCTGTCGCGCGAGCGCAGGCCCGTCGGACTCGCTGCTAGTGACGATCTATCTGATGACATCGGAGACGAAAAGTTTCGTTCCGGTGGTCAGGGATTTTGACTTGCTGAGCGATCCCGCCATGGCGGGAGGCTTGGAAGCGATTCAGCCCTGCGGCCAGTGAGCCGGGGCTCAGTAGCCGAACTGCTCGCGCAGGATGCGCTCTTCCAGGCTGTGGCCGGGATCGAACAGCATGCGCATGGAGATGGACTTGTCTGAGAGCACCTCGACGCGGCGGACCCTGCGCACCTCCTCATGGTCGGCGACGGCCGCGACCGGGCGCTTGTCGTCTTCCAGCACCTCGATCACGACATAGGCGCTGTTGGGCAACAGGGCGCCGCGCCAGCGCCGTGGCCGGAAGGCGCTGATCGGTGTCAGGGCAAGGAGCGCCGCGTTGATCGGCAGGATCGGGCCCTGCGCCGACAGGTTGTAGGCAGTCGAACCTGCCGGCGTTGCCACGATGATGCCATCGGCGATCAGCTCGGACATGCGCTCGCGCTCGTCGATCAGGATGCGCAGGCGTGCGGCCTGGTAGGTCTGCCGGAACAGATAGACCTCGTTGATGGCGTGATGCAGGTGCACGCGGTCGTTGGAGTCCGTGGCGCGCATCAGAAGCGGGTTGATCTCGGACTCGTGTGCCGCCGCGAGTCGCGCGCGCAGATCGTGCGTCGAATACTCGTTCATCAGGAAGCCGACGGTGCCGCGGTGCATGCCGTAGATCGGTTTTCCCGTGCGCATGTTCCGGTGCAGCGTCTGGAGCATCAGCCCGTCGCCGCCGAGCGCCACCACGACGTCGGCATCACCAGGATCGCAATTGCCATAGTCCTTGGTGAGCTGGTTGAAGGCGGTCTGCGCCTCGTTGCTTGGGCTCGCGACGAAGGCGATCCGGTCGTATCGCATGGGCTTGGTCATGGCTTCCGGCAAGGCCGCTGGCTAGAGAAAGTTCCGCCGGGCTCGTCTATACGACCTGGGCCCGCATTGTCGAGGAGGACCGCTCGGCAAGGCAAACGGACGATTGTCCATCTCGATTTCCGGTCAAAATCCGCTCGATCTGAGCCCGGCCGGCCTCCTCGGGCGCCGCTGGACCGGCGATCCCCCAAACCGTCGCATTTGCTCGCTAGCCTTTGGATGTGCACCGGCTCCTCATAGCCGGGCAGGGAGGACGATCATGGACACGAGCTTGCCGGCCGCGCGCTGCGCGATCCTGGTGCTGGCGCTGTCGATCTTCGCGGTCGCAGGCGTTGCGCACGCGGACGATCCACCGCAGCCGCGCGCGGAGACGGCCGCGCCAGCCGGTCAGAAGGGCGGACGCGGCAGCGGTCCGCAAACCGCGTCACAGAATTCGTCGTCGCCTGCCGAACTGCACCGTCTCCCGGCGGACTCCACCACGCAGCAGACGCTCGATCTGCCCGGCCGCACCCTCAACTTCGCTGCGACCGCTGGTTCGATCCGCGTGTTCGACGGCAAGGGCGAGCCGCTGGCCGACATCGCTTACACCTCCTATGAGCTCGATGGCGCCGATCGCGCGACGCGCCCCGTGACGTTCCTGTTCAACGGCGGACCGGGTGCATCCTCGGCCTGGCTCCAGTTCGGCGCGGCCGGGCCGTGGCGGCTGCCGCTGCACGGCGAAGCTCTCTCACCGTCGGCCTCGCCCGAGGTGAGGCCGAACGCGGACACCTGGCTCGACTTCACCGATCTCGTCTTCATCGACCCCGTCAGCACAGGCTACAGCCGCTTCGTCGCCAGCGGCGAAGACGCGCGAAAATCGTTCTACTCGGTCGATGGCGACGTCAACGCGATCGCGCTGGTGATCCGCCGCTGGCTGGAGAAGCACGACCGGCTGACCTCGCCGAAATACGTCGCGGGCGAGAGCTATGGCGGCATCCGCGGGCCGAAGGTCGTGCGCCAGTTGCAGCTCCAGCACGGCGTCGGCGTCAGGGGATTGATCCTGGTATCCCCGCTCCTCGACTTCCGCGAGTTCACCGGCACCAGCCTCCTGCAATATGTCGCGACCCTGCCGAGCTACGTGGCGGTCGCGCGCGAGGCGAAAGGACCGGTCACGCGCACCGATCTCGCCGACGTCGAGGCTTATGCGCGCGGCGAATTTCTGACCGACCTCGTCAAGGGCGAGGCGGACCGGGAGGCTACCAACCGGCTCGCCGACAAGCTCGCCGAGCTCACCGGCATTGACCAGGCGGTCAGCCGCAGGCTTGCCGGCCGCTTCGACGTCGGCGAATTCCGCCGCGAGCTGGACCGCAAGAACGGCAAGGTGACCGGGCGCTATGACGGCTCGGTGCGCGGCCTCGATCCCTATCCGGATTCGAGCAGCTCGCGGTTCGGCGATCCCTCGGGTGACTCCCTCCAGGCGCCGCTGACGAGCGCGGCGGTCGACGTGCTGACGCGCAAGCTGAACTGGCGGCCCGATGGCTCCTACGAGGTCCTGAATGGCGCCGTCGAGGGCCATTGGGACTTCGGCCGCGGCATCAACCCGCCGCAATCGGTGTCGGAGCTGCGCCAGATCCTCGCCACCGATGCGAGGCTCAACGTGCTGGTCGGACACGGCCTGTTCGATCTCGCCACACCCTATTTCGGAACCAAGCGGGTGCTCGACCAGCTCCCGGCCTTCGCGACCCAGCGCGTCAAGTTCGTGGTCTATCCCGGCGGCCACATGTTCTATTCGCGCGACGGCTCACGGCAGGCGTTCCGCAGCGAGGTCGAGGCGCTGATCAGGGAGTAGCCGAGAAAGCAGAACGGGCACAACCGCAAGGTTACGCCCGTTCGCCTGATGCAAAGATGCGACTTTTCAATAGACGAGCGTCGCGCCGGTCGGCTTGTCGAGCGCCGCGGCCAGCGAGCGATATTCGGAGCTGTCGGTGCCGGCGAGCGAGGCGATCTTGTTGAGGTGATATTGCGCCTGCTCGCGGTTGCCTTGCTCGAGCTGCCAGAGGCCGTAATACTGCCAGGTGCGGACGTGGTTCGGATCGTCCTTCAGCGCGATCTCGTAATAGACCTTCGACGACTGGTAGTCGCCGAGCTTGCGATAGGAGTAGCCGATCAGGTTCGCAACGTCGGCGACGTCGTCGCGCTTGAGCGATTTCAGCTGGCTGATCGCGCCGGTGTAGTCGTGGTTGTCGTAGATGGCGGTATAGGCGGTGCGATAGGCCGCGAGGAATTTGGGATCGCTGACGGAGGAGCTCTTCTTCTTGCCCTTCTTGGACGAGGAGTCCGACTTCGGCGGCGAGGAGGGCTCGTCACTGCCCGCGGCATAGGCGCTGGACAGCACCGGCGCGGCCGCCAGCGTCATGGCGAGCAGTCCCGGCACAAGAAGCATTGAGAGTTTGCGCATCTAAGTTCTCCCGTATGGAACGTGGCGATCCTACACGATTGCCCGAAGACCGGAACACCCATTGGGCGAAAACATTCCCGCTTCGCACGAGCCATTCCCCTCGAGGCAGATGACAAACTTGTCATCGAGATGAACGGAAGCCTGCAACCGGCTTCAGACTGGGTTCAGTGCGTGGCGCCTAGGCTCCCACCTACGATCGAAGGGTCGGCGAGAGGGCGCCGCCTCAAGATCCTTCCAAGAGGAGACCACCATGCTGAAGACCATTTCCGCAGCCTTGCTCGCAGCTTCCGTGATCGCAGCCCCGGCCTTCGCGGCTGAGGCCGGCAAGACCACCACGACCGCCCCGGTGATCAAGGCGGACCCGAGCCAGACCAAGTCGACCACAGCCGCGAAACCGGACGCCAACGTCAAGGCCAATACCAAGGCCGCCGACGTCAAGTCGGATGCCAAGGTCGACACCAAGAAGGCGATGAATGCCAACGCGGCCGTGACGCCCGACGAGCACAAGACCGTGCGCACCCATCGCCATCACCACAAGCACCTGTCGTCGAAGAAGTCGCTGAAGACGCAGCCGGACGTCACCAAGCCGATGACGACCGACAAGCGCAGCTAACGACTGATCCCGCGCGGCGGCATCCCTGGCATTGCCCTGTCGCCGCGCGCGGAATTCAGGCCCGACCCGTTCGTCATGCCCCCTCGCGCAAGCAGACGGGGTGCTGGCGGCGGGCCGGTGCGCGTATTGGCCGGATTGCGAAGCGAATTCCCTTTGCGCAACCTCGGAGCCAGAACGTTTTGGAGCGAAGTAGGCGCCGGTTCGCGTGAAGAAAACGCGCCAAAACAAGAATCTGGAGCTTCGGTTCTATCAGAACCGAAAATGCTCTAGAACATTGTCCGAGTCTGTCTGGCCGGAGAATGTGGTAACTTGGGGCGATTGACGAAACGTGCGGCGATTGTGGTGCTGCCGCTGGCGCTCGCGGGCTGTTTCGGCAGCGAGGGTGACCGTCCGACCCTGATGGACGGAGCCCAGGCCGGAGGGCCGCAGCCGTTTCCCGACAATTTCCGCAACGACACGCTCGCCTTGATGCGCACCTATCTCAACAATCCGGTCGGTGTGCGCGAGGCCAGCATGGCCGAGCCTGTGCAGCGTGAGGTTGGCGGCCGGCAGTTCTATATCAGCTGCCTGCATTTCACCCCGCGCGAGAGCGACGGCAGCTACAAGGCCATGCGCGAGCGCGCCGTGATCTTCGTCAATGGCCGCGCCGACCGCGTCGTCGACCGGACCAGCGAGCTCTGCACTGGTGCGGTTTACGCTCCCTTTCCGGAACTGGAAAAGATGACGCGGTAGCGCAAAGCCGGCCTTCATCGCGGGCGTGCTAGAGCAATGGTTGCCGGAGCAGCCGGATCACATTTTGGCGAGCTTTGAACGGGGTGGGTGGCCTTGCGACAGATCGTTACGGCGGGTCTCGCGCCGACGACAAGATTTGTCGGCGCCGGCAGACGTGACGGAACATAATCGCGTTGTTGTCACCCGTCACAGCCGCCAACGATCAACGTTCCGGCATCACCGCGAAGCAACCCAATTCACGCCACGTTGTTTCCAGAGTGTCGTATGAAAGAACGGGGATGACCATGAAGACGATCTTGCTGGGTGCAGTTGCCCTGCTTGCGCTGGCCGCGCCGGCCGCAGCAGCCGACATGCAGCCGCGCACCTACACCAAGGCGCCCGCCTATACGCCGCCGCAGGTGATCTACAACTGGACCGGTTTCTACATCGGCGGCCATGTCGGCGGCGCGTTCGCCGGCGACAGCAGCTTCCAGTCCAGCGATGGCCGTTTCCTGGGCGGCGTGCAGGGCGGCTTCGACTACCAGTTCGCGTCCAATTGGGTGGTGGGTGTCGAGGCCCAGTACTCCTGGCTGCCGACCAACAACAACGGCGTGACGTTCCCGCTGGGCACGCAGGTGACCTCCAACACCGACCAACTCGGCTCGGTGACCGGCCGCGTGGGCTACACTTGGGGCCCGGCGCTGCTCTATGCCAAGGGCGGTTATGCCTGGCGCAATGGCGGTCTCGGCGTCAACATCGCCGGCGTGCCGCAGGCCTTCACCGCGACCGGCAACAACAAGGACGGTTACACCGTCGGTGCCGGCCTCGAATACATGTTCGCCCCGAACTGGTCGGCCAAGGCCGAGTACCAGTACTACAATTTCGGCAGCACCACCTTCACCTCCGGCCCGGCCGACCTTGTCGGTGTTCGCGGCCGGGAGGACGAGCATACCGTCAAGGTTGGTGTGAATTACCGCTTCGGCTGGGGCGGCCCGGCGGGCTCGCGCTACTGATCCCAGCCGCCGCCATCCAGGATTTGACAAAGGCCGGCCTCGCGCCGGCCTTTCGTTTGCCAGCCGCCGTTGTTTGCATTGCGTGAACCATCTGGCGCGTCATTTGCAGGCAAACATTCGGGCGCGCGCCTTCTCACGTGCGTCATGGGACTGAGGTAAAGCAAAAATAATTTTTGCCGCTTACGGAACTCGCGCTCCGGGGCGCGTTATCTGGGATTACCGGGCTGGTGGGACGACGGACATGCGTATCTTTGTGTCGGCAGTGGTGCTCTCGTGCTTCACCTGCCTGCCGTGCTCTGCACAGACAATCCTCAAATCCGAGCCTCTTATGTTGGCACCCTACGAGGTGGCCTTCGTCAAGGCCGCGGCCTGCCCGTCGGGCAAGGTGCTGAAGGTGACAGGCGCGATCCGCGGGCTGCATCGGCGCAAGGCCTGCGTCGCCCTGGCGGGTGAGCAGGCATCGCTGGCGACCGCGACTCCCTGATCTCTTCTTGGGATCCTTTGGGCTTCCGGCCGGATCCCAAAGCATGATCCGGAAAAGTGCGTAGCGGTTTTCCGAAAAGATCATGCGCAAACAACAAGCTAAAGCGCAATGACGATCTTTCCTGACGTCATCGCGCTTTAGGAATTCAGTTCAAGCTCCATGCGGGAGTCCCGCTCGGCCTCAGCCTTGTTCCTGGCGGGGTCCTCGCCTTGCGCTGCCCGGCAGGGCTTGATCTCGTAGTCATTGTCGAGCACCCGACGCGGTCCGGGTCGCTCGTCGTCGGTGCTGACATCGACGACCAGGCCGCTCCGCTGCGCGATCTTCCAGACGTCGGACTCGTCTGGATAGGCTTTGCTGATCTGGGCGTCGTTGCAGAACAGGGCGTAGGGCATTCTTTCCGCTCCGGGAAAGCCCGTTAACGATTGCGCCGCGGGCGGAGTTCCGGCCGACGGACGATCACGGCGCCGTGATCGGGGCGGCCAAATCTTGAGTCGTAAACGAGTCCTGAATCCCGGAAAAAAGAATCCCTGGGACTCTCCGGCCGGAATCAGCGGATGTTTCGGTCATGACGAGCGACCTGAAAACCTGCTGCGGGCACATGCTGCTGCCGTTGACGCTGGCACTGTTCGGCGCCTGCGCAGCCAATCTCTGGTTGGTATGGTCTTGGCTGTAGGTCCCGGCGGACGGGCCGGCGGTTACCTTTCGGCCGGCGGACGGGTAGAGCCGTCGCGGATGGCGGCGCGCAATTTGGTCAGGGTCGCCGCACAATATTCTTCACGCTCGCGCTCGAACCGCTCTTGATGTTTGCGGAAATTCGCGATCCGGGCCTGCATCTCGGTGCGGAAATCGCCGCCTATGCGAGGTGGCGGGACCTGCAGACTTGGAAGGGGGGACGGCAGAGGAGATGCGGCTGGCGGCTCGGGGTCGACCGCGACCGTCTGGATGGTCGTGATCTCTGGAGTTACCTCGAAAGCAGTAGGCGCACGCTCCGGCGGATGGAATTCATCCTTCTTGCCGGTTACGGATTGGACGAAGGCCAGTGTCTGCGCGATCAGTGCGTCGCGCTCCCTGATCCACTTCATGGGTCACCCCACCCTTGCTGCTGCTATTTCACCAAAGCTCGCGGGACGAATCAAGAAGGTGTCCCGCAAGGGATTGCATATTTTTCCCGCCCGCCCGACAGTGGGCGAATGGATGCCGGAAAAGACGGACAAGAACAGCTGGACGAGGTGGAGGGCTTGAGGCTGGTCCGCGCCTTCCTCTCGCTGCCGCCCCACAAGCGGGCGGAGGTGATCGCGTTTGTCGAGGAGCTGGCCCGCCTTCACGCCCAGGCCGGAGAAGGCGAGGGCGCGCCAGCGAGGTGAGTGCTATCGCTCGCGCGGGTTGACGTTGGGCACGAAGGGCGCACCAATCACCCGGACCGGGGCTGGGCTATCGATCGGCCCTCTGTCGGCGACCTGCCTCTCCGGCGGTTGTCGCTCCGGCCGCTGTCCGAAGACGGGCTCGAGCAGCGCAAGCGTGCCGGCCACGATAGCGCAACAAAGCGTCACGGCCCCCAACAGAAACATATTTCGATTTTCTTCCCGGATCCGCATGGGCCGAAAACAATCGACGCGCGCAATTCGTTCCGGGCCTGGGCCGCGCCAGGTGGCAACGCATGCAGTGAAGCTTACGCGGAGCTTACGGATCAGCAGCAGAAGGTTATTTTTACGTAAGACTACTCGGGTTATTTGGCATTAATTTTTAACGATGCGCGGTTCCAATGCCGGTGCTGGGATTACGCCCTGACCGGAAATCATTGGACGGCTGAGATGAGCTTTTTGAACAACCTGAAGATCGTGTGGAAGGTCGCGCTGATCGTGGCCGTGATGGGCTGCGCGATGGTCGCGGTCGCTGGCTTCGGCGTACGCGAACTCTCGGCGACCGTTGACGGGTTCGCCGAGCTTTCCGCCGCACAATCCTCGGCGCTCAATCTGACCCGGGCCCAGCGCCGCGCCGAAACCTACCATGCCGCGCTCTATGCGGTCTTCACCGAGGCGACCGAAGCGGGCAACGCCGCTCGCCTCAAGACCGCAAATCAGAACCGTAACGAAGTCGGCCAGTACCTCGATGCCGCCGTGCAGGACGACCCCGCTCGCGCGAGCCAGGTCAAGAGCATCGGCGACCAGTTGAAGGCCGCGTTCACCAGCTGCGATCCGGTGCTCCAGGCCGGTGCACAGGCGAGTAGCATGGAGGACAATGCCAAGGCCGCCGACCGCGCACACAAGGAGTGCGACCCGGTGCTGGACGCGGCCCTCGCGCGCATCGTCACCTTCGTGAGCGAGACCGCACAGGCCACGAGCAAGCGCAAGGAAGCTATCGCGCGCGACGCGAGGTCCGCGACCTGGACCGTGATCGGTGTCAGCGCCGGCGGCCTGGTCCTCGGCATCGCGATCGCGCTGTTCATCGGCTTCAACGCGATGTCGCGGCCGATCGCGCGCCTCAAGCTCGCGATGGAAGGCCTCGCCCGCAACGATCTCAAGACCGAAGTGCCCGAGAAGGACCGCCACGACGAGATCGGCGAAATGGCCAAGACCGTCGAAGTGTTCAAGACCAACGCGCTCGAGGTCGAGCGCCTCAAGACGGCGCAGGCCGAAGCCGAGAAGCAGGCCGCCGAGCAGCGCCGCCGCGACATGATCAACCTCGCCGACGGCTTCGAGCGCGCGGTCGGCGAGATCATCGAGACCGTCGGATCGGCGTCCACCGAGCTCGAGGCGTCGTCCTCGACGCTGGCCACCACCGCGCATCGCGCGCAGGAGCTGACCTCGGTCGTCGTCGCCGCGTCGGGCGAAGCCACCGGCAATGTGCAATCGGTTGCGACCGCGACGGAAGAGCTGTCGTCCTCGGTCAACGAGATCAGCCGTCAGGTGCAGGAATCCGCGCGGATGGCAGGCGAAGCCGTCACCCAGGCGCGCACCACGACCGAGCGCGTCAGCGAGCTCTCGGTCGCGGCCACGCGCATCGGCGACGTCGTCGAGCTGATCAACACCATCGCCGGCCAGACCAACCTCTTGGCGCTGAACGCCACCATCGAGGCGGCGCGCGCCGGCGAGGCAGGCCGCGGTTTCGCGGTCGTCGCCTCCGAGGTCAAGACGCTGGCCGAGCAAACCGCGAAGGCGACCGGCGAGATCAGCCAGCAGATTTCCGGCATCCAGACTGCGACACAGGAATCGGTGAACGCGATCCGCGACATCTCCGCGACGATCGAGCGGCTGTCGGAAGTGTCCTCGACCATCGCAGCCGCCGTCGAGGAGCAGGGCGCCGCGACCCAGGAAATCTCCCGCAACGTCCAGCAGGCCGCCCACGGCACCCAGCAGGTCTCCTCGAACATCACCGACGTGCAGCGCGGCGCGGCCGAGACCGGCTCGGCTTCCTCGCGGGTGCTCTCGACCGCAAAGATGTTGGCGACCGACAGCAACCGCCTCAAAGACGAAGTCGGAAAATTCCTCCGGACCGTGCGCGCGGCGTAAGGGCGCGCGGCGGCTCTCGTCCGCCGCGCCGATCGCGCCTTTTGCGGCAGCAGCAACGCAAGCGCGATCACGAACAGCATGGCCGTCTGCCCGACACGATCGGCGTTGCCGTCGGCGCCATGGCAAACCCGGATTTTCCGGCGCCTGTCCGATCGGTGTTCGAGCAATCGAAACATGCCTGGGTCGAGATCGCTGGCCGAGGTGTCGAGCACTTCGAACAGAGCAGCGCGCGCAAGAGCTCAGGCTGAGGCCGAGGCTCGCTCAGGGACGCTGCCGACTATTTGCGTTAGACGGCGCTCCCGTCGTCGGTATCGGCTCACCGGGAGCACGGTCCAGCGGCGGGTGAGGCCGAGCGAGTCCAACCGTGCCAGGAGGTGCGTCGTTGCTGGCAGTACGGGTATTGACGCGCTCCAGCGTGACTGTCGATGCAACCACAAGGGCGATCGCCAAAGCGACAGCGGATAGGGCCAAGGCTACCCGATCATTCGGGTCCATCGCTAGACCTCCGCAAGACGGCTCTCTGCTGCGACGATAACGCCGAACTGATGATTTGGTTCTTGCGTCAGGCCACGACTGGATGTCGGCTAAACGAATGGTGCCGGCTGAGGGGATTGAACCCCCGACCTTCGGTTTACAAAACCGCTGCTCTACCGCTGAGCTAAGCCGGCGACGCTGGAAAGCGGGCAGGGCCCGGCCTGCGCCGGAGCCGTCGGCCCGTGCGCGCCGCAATATCAGACTTGGCTGGAAAGTGCCAGAACCCGCGACCTGTCGCGAATACGAAACAGGCGGCTCGCGGGCCGCCTGTTCCGTTTGATCCGACTTGTGCCGCCTTATTGGCACATGTGCCGGCGGCCGTCCTCGCCCTTCACCCAGGTGCCGGGCCGGCAAACGATGCCGTTACGGGCCGCATAGGTATCCCAATTGCCGTACCAGCCCATTTCGCTGCGGTCGTAGCTGCCGTTATATCGGCCGGAATTGTCATAGGCGTAGGAATTGTCCCATCCGCGGAACGGTGCCGACGCAACGGCTGCCGCGGTGCCGACCGCGGCACCAGCAACTGCGCCCGCAGTGTCCAGCGGCCAGAAGCCTGATCGCGTCCCGTCATTCGGGTTCGCTTGCTGCCGGGCCATGTGCCGGCGCCGATAGGCGCGATCTGTTGCGGGATTGCCGGCGCGGAGATTCTGGCAGTTGGGATCCTGGAAGGGTCCGGTGCAGCGGCCCGAATTGTCGACCGTGCTTTGCGCGAAGGCCGGTGTTGCCAGCGTGGACGCGACGATTGCGGCCAAGCCAAGAAGCTTCAGGCTCGTCATGGCATTTGCTCCATGTTGTTGAGACCTGTGCTAAGTGCGACCTCCGGCGCTGGTTCCGCGGTTTCTCGCCGGCAGGGTCACATCGACGTGAGCCCGCCGAGGATGTGTAATTTGTACGACGCAACCCTGCGCCGCTTGGGCACGTGTGGCGAGTTTGCGCCGCGTTAACGCTTCGCTAGCGCGCTTTGCAGCATTTGACCGGCGCGCAATCCTTACACATTAGGCTTACCGGAATTTGGCGAGCGGGCCTTAACCCTCTCTGCGCCGCTATCGGATAGGTTGTGCTCCTGATAACCGGGACCTCCTCATGCGTGCCACGGCGCTTGCCGCCTTTCTGATCGGACTGCCCGCAACGGCGTTGGCCGGCGGCGGCTTCGACATCGTCGTGCCCGGCCGTCCCGGAGTGCCGATCATCATCAACAATATCGACGCGTCCTACAGCGTCGTCGAAGGTGTCTGGGGCCTCGGCAAGAACGTCCAGGTGCAGCCGACGATCTATGGCGGGCGTTACATCGCCGAGCGGCAGCCCGACGATGTCGGCCATTACTACCCGACGCTGGGCCTGCGGCCTGCCTATGGCCGGCTCGAGGTCGAGCCGCCCGCGAACCGCAAATTGCCCAAGCCCGCCGAGAGCTATCACCAGAGCTGGGGCGCGCAATCGGCGCCGCTGCCGCCGCAGATGGACGTGCCGGTCGATCCGCCGCCGGTGATCTACGCGCCCGAGTTCAACGACCAGCCGCGGCCTCATCCGCCGCGACCGCGTGCAAACATTCCCGGCAGGCCGCCGGGTTAAGAAACGTCAAAATCCAAAAGACGAAAATCAACAGGAGAGAGTAATGCGTCAAATGATTTCGGGACTGGTTGCGGCGGCTGCCGTGATGTTCGTCGCGACCGCGCCCGCCGCGGCCTGCGGCTTCACCACTTGCGCGTCCGTCGCACCGGTCTATTCCGGCTGCAACACCGGCTGCGGTGGTTATGCCTACAGCTATGGCTATGGCGCCTATGAGCGTCTCGCCGAGCCGACCACGCAGTACTATTACGTCAACCAGGGCCCGACATATACCGGTCCGGGCGCCTTCGCGCCGTATCCGACCTATCGTGAGGACGCGGTCGTTGCGCCCGCCAATTACGGCTACGGCTATGGCTATCGCGCCGCTGCCTATCCTTATCACCGCCCGTACTACCGTCCGTATCGCTACGGCTATGGCCCGCGCTACGGCTACCTGCCGCGCACGCATTACGGCTATGCTCCGCGCTATGGCTACGCTCATCGCCACGCGCCGTACTACTACGGCGGCCATCGCGTGCTGCGCCGCTATTACTGATCGTTCGATCGGTTGAGTTGACGAGGCGCCTGTCCGCGCGATGCGGGCAGGCGTTTTGTTTTGCGCGGGCGTTGCGTAGCAGCGATCGCGAACAGTCGCTCAAGGAGAGACGTTAAAGCTACGATTGCTTGGTGCAGTGAAAGGCTGGTGGGGGAGGCAGGACTCGAACCTGCGAAGCCATGAGGCGGCTGATTTACAGTCAGCTCCCTTTGCCACTCGGGACACTCCCCCGCTCGACGGCAGCACAATCGGGCCGGACCTTGCCGGCGGACCGAAGACGGCCATGGAACGTGAAGGCCGCGACAGCCCGGATGGGGGCGCGACCGGGCGCGTTTATGGGCGAAGCGGTGGGGCAAAGTCAACCGAGGCGAACAGCTAAAATCGCCCCCATTCGCACCCAAATTGCCATATTCCGGGACCCGTGACACAAGCGAGCCCATGAAGGATCGAAAATTTGCACCGAAGGGCCCGCGCGGCGGCGCTAAGCCCTTCAACCGGCCCGGAAAACCGGTCGGCCGCCCGTCCTGGCGCGACCGCGATTCGCACGCCGACGGGCCCGTCATCCTATATGGCTGGCACACCGTCACCATGGCGCTGGCCAATCCGGCACGGCGGATCCGCAAGCTGACGCTGACCGAGAACGCCGCCCGCCGGCTCGCGGAAGACAACATCGAGACCCGTGTTACGCCCGAGATCGTCCGGCCCCAGGAAATCGACCGCCTGCTGTCGCCCGACGCCGTGCATCAGGGCCTTCTCGCCGAAGCCGATCCGCTGCCTTCGCCTGACATCGAAACCCTGAAGCAGGAAGGCATGGTGCTGGTGCTCGACCAGATCACCGATCCGCACAATGTCGGCGCCATCCTGCGCTCGGCCGCGGCCTTCGCGGTGAGGGCAATTGTCACCACCGCGCGTCACAGTCCGGAAGCCACCGGCGTGCTCGCGAAAGCCGCCTCCGGTGCACTGGAGCTGGTGCCCATGGTGACCGTGCAGAACCTCGCCCGCGCGCTGACTGCGCTCAATGAACGCGGCTTCCAGACCGTGGGCCTCGACAGCGAGGGCACCGAGAACCTGTCGGACGTCGCACTGCGCGAGCCGCTTGCGCTGGTGTTGGGGGCTGAAGGCAAAGGCCTCAGGCAATTGACCCGCGAGACCTGCAGCGTCGTGGCGCGGCTCGATATGCCTGGCGAAATCAAGAGCCTCAACGTCTCGAATGCCGCGGTGCTCTCGCTCTATGTCGGCGCAAGCCGGCTCGGGCTGATGAAGTAGTGGCTGCCTCGAGCGCTACCCCATCATCTCCCGCACCATCGGCACCACCTCGCGCCCATAGAGCTCGATGCTCTTCATCAGCTTCTCGTGCGGCAATGGTCCCGCAGAATACTTCAACTGAAACCGCGAAATGCCGAGCGCCTTCGCGGTCTTTGCGATCTTGCGCGCCACCGTTTCCGGCGAGCCGACATAGAGCGAGCCGCGCTCGGCCTCGCTGACGAACTCGTCGCGGCCCATTGGCGGCCAACCGCGCTCCTTGCCGATGCGATCGCGCATGGTCTTGTAGTCGGGCCACAGCGCCTCGCGCGCCTCTTCATCCGTCGCGGCAACGTAGCCGGGCGAGTGCACCCCGATCGGCTGTGCCGGGCGGCCGAACTCCTTGAAGGCGCGGTGATAGAGATCGACGTAAGGCGCAAAGCGCGCGGGATCGCCGCCGATGATCGCGAGCATCAAGGGCAGGTCGTAATGGGCGGCGCGCACCACCGATTGCGGGCTGCCCCCGACGCCGATCCAGGTCTTGAGCCGGCCGTTCTCGACCGGCGGATAGACCAGCTGATCCTTCAGCGGCGGACGCAGCTTGCCCTGCCAGCTCACCGGCTGCTGCGACAAGAGCGCGGCGAACAGGTCGAGCTTCTCCTCGAACAGCTCCTCGTATTTGCGTAAGTCGAAGCCGAACAGCGGGAAGGATTCGGTGAACGAGCCGCGGCCGAGGATCACCTCGGCGCGCCCGTTCGAGAGCGCATCCAACGTCGCAAAGCGCTGGAACACGCGGATCGGATCGTCCGAGCTCAGCACCGTCACGGCTGAGCCGAGATGGATGTGCTTCGTGCGCGATGCGATCGCAGCCAGCACGGTCTCGGGCGAGGAGATCGCGAAATCGGCGCGGTGATGCTCGCCGAGCCCGATGAAATCGAGGCCGAGCTCGTCGGCCAGCACCGCTTCGTCGACGACATTCCGGATCACCTGCGCATGCGCAAGCAAGGCGCCGGAGGCGTCCCGGGTGACGTCGCCAAAGGTATCCAGTCCGAATTCGAGTGCGGTCATCGATGCGGGTCTCTATGGGATGATCGGCCAGACTTAATGGACCGCAGTCACGCAACAAGGCGGCATTCGGAAATGCTCGGTTTCCGTTTTACCGCCACATCCCGCGCATCTTTGCCCCGATGTCGATCTTCGGGCCCTGTGCCGCGCTGCGGGCTGCGCCCGCCGTGGCCTTCGGCCAGGCGGTGCGCTCGAACAGATAGACCAGCTGCTCCGGGATGAAGCGGGTGCGCGAGGCGTAGACGTGGCGGTCGCCCTTGGCTTGCTGGCCGTGGGTGAAGAAGCGCTGTGGCACGACCAGGTGCAGATCGTCCTTGGCACGTGTCATCGCGACATAGAGCAGGCGGCGCTCCTCCTCGAGCTCGGCGCTGGTGCCGGCACCGAGATCTGACGGCATGCAGCCGTCGATGACGTTGAGCACGTAGACCGATTTCCACTCCTGGCCCTTGGCAGAGTGGATGGTGGAGAGGATCAGATAGTCCTCGTCGCGCAAGGGCGGACCGGACTTGTCGCTGGTCGCGTCCGGCGGATCGAGCGTGAGCTCGGTCAAGAACTTCTCGCGCGAGGCATAGCCGCTCGCGATCTGCTCGAGCTGCATCAGGTCGGCGCGCCGCGTCTCCGAATCCTCGTGGATGCGGTCGAGATGCGGCTCGTACCACAGCCGCACGCGCTCGAGATCGACAGGCCATTCCGAATAGCGCAGATTCTGGGTCGTGCGGACGAAGTCGGTCCAGTCCGCGCCCGTGCGCGGCGGGACCGGGAGCTGCGAGAGCGTGTGCAGCGGGTCGGTGCTTTCGGCCATCTGGTCGAGCACGCGCTGCGCGGTCGCAGGTCCGATGCCAGGCAACAGGTGCAAGATGCGGAAGCCGGCGACGCGGTCGCGCGGGTTCTCGGCAAAGCGCAGCAAGGCCAGCACGTCCTTGACGTGGGCGGCGTCGAGGAATTTCAGCCCGCCGAACTTCACGAACGGAATGTTGCGCCGGGTGAGCTCGATTTCCAGCGGGCCCGAATGCGAGGCCGTTCGGAACAGGACCGCCTGGTGCTTGAGCAGCGCGCCTTGCTCGCGGTTGGCCAGCACCTGTTCGACGATGTAGCGGGCCTGGTCGGCCTCGTCGTGCACAGTGACGAGCTGCGGCTTCTGCCCGGCGCCGCGATCGGTCCAGAGGTTCTTGGTGAAGCGTTCGCGCGCCAGACCAATGACGCCGTTGGCTGCCGCGAGCACCGCTTGCGTCGAGCGGTAATTGCGGTCGAGCGTGATCATCTCCGCGCGCGGCGAGAAGCTTTGCGGGAACTCCAGGATGTTGCGCACGGTCGCGGCGCGGAACGAATAGATCGATTGCGCGTCGTCGCCGACCACGGTGAGCCCGCGCCCGTCGGGCTTGAGCGCCAGCAGGATCGAGGATTGCAGGCGGTTGGTGTCCTGATACTCGTCGACCAGCACGTGATCGAAGCGGCCGCCGATCTCCTCGGCAATCAGCGCATCGCTCATCATCTGCGACCAGTAGAGCAGGAGATCGTCGTAATCGAGCACATGCTGGGCCTGCTTGGCCTCGACGTAAGCGGCGAACAAGCCCTTCAGCTCGGCGGCCCAGCCGGCGCACCAGGGATAGTGCGCCCCGAGCACCTTCTCGATCTCCATCTCGGCATTGACGCAGCGCGAGTAGATCGACAGGCAGGTGCCCTTGGCCGGAAAGCGGCTCTCCGTCTTCGACAGGCCGCGCTCGTGCCGCACCAGATTCATCAGGTCGGCGGAATCTTCGCGGTCGTGGATGGTGAAGGCGGGATCGACGCCGATCCGCTCGGCATATTCGCGCAGGAGCCGCGCGCCGATACCGTGAAACGTGCCGGCCCAGGTCAGCGCATCGCGCATGATCGCGGCGTTGTTCTCACCCAGCACCTTGCGCGCGATGCGCTCGACGCGGCCCGCCATCTCGGCCGCGGCGCGGCGTGAGAACGTCATCAACAGGATGCGACGCGGGTCGGCGCCGGCGACGATGAGATGCGCGACGCGATGGGCCAGCGTGTTGGTCTTGCCGGAGCCCGCGCCGGCGATGACGAGTAGGGGGGCGCCCACGGTCGCACCATCGGCCACGCCATGCTCGACGGCGCGGCGCTGCTCCGCATTGAGCGTGTCCAGATATGTCGCCACGAATCGCCCCGGTGAAAGGCGACAGGGTCGGCGATCCCAACGCGAATCGCAATGCGGCTGGACGGAACCGGTGTTAAGACCTAGGGACAACACAGCCCGAAGTTCCAGGCTCGAAAAGCGCGCAACCGGCATGACCGAGCTCAAGCCCGACCAGTTCGAGATGCGGCGGCTGGAATCGCTCAGCAACACCATCTTCGGCGTCGCCATGACGCTGCTCGCCTACGACCTGCCCAGGGCCGCGGTGTTCACCAGCGCGCCCGGCTGGGGCGATCTCGCCCAGGCCTATTCCGGCAAGCTCGCGGGTTTTGCGCTCAGCTTCATCATCGCCGGCCTGTTCTGGATCAGCCATCACCGCCGGCTGGCACGCCAGGCGGTCGGCACCCGCGGCGCGGTGATCCTCAATCTGTTCTTCCTGCTCTCGATCGTGCTGCTGCCGGTGACCAACGGCCTCTACACCAATTACGCCATGAGCAGCGCGGTGGCGGTGCTCTACGGCCTGCATCTGACCGCGATCGCCGGCCTCAATGCGTGGCTGTGGTGGACGATTCTGGGCGGCTGGCGGCGTGAGACGATGGCCTCGTTGTTTCCGCTGCTGGTGTTCATTCCGGGCACGATCGTCGCGGCATTCGCGCCGCACATCGCGCCCTTCCTGTGGTTCATCGCTTTCGGCGGGATTTTGATTCGGCGCTTCTATGCCGCGCCGGCGGACCAGGGTTCCTAAAGCGCGCGCCCGTCACCCCGCTGTCGCGCCGAACCCGTCGGCCGGCACGTAAAGCTTCACCGGACGGATCTCGTAGACCGCGGTCGGATTGACGGCGCGCAGCTTCCGCGCGGCCGCGATCGCCTCATCCTCGGTCTCGCATTCCATGAGGTGAAAGCCCAGAAGCTGCTCCTTGGTCTCGGCAAAGGGGCCGTCCAGCACCATCCCTGCGCCGGGGCCGCGCAGGGTGCGGGCCTTTCGGGTCTCATCCAGCCGTGCGGCCGGTCCGAACTGTCCGCTGGCCCGCAGCGGCGCCTGGACCGCGATGACCTTGGCCACGACCGCAGCGTCCTGCTCCGGCGTCCAGGACAGGACCTCGTCTTCCACATGGTAGGCCAGGATGGCGTAAAGCATCGTCACCTCGTTGATTCTGCTGGGCGCGTCCAAAGGACGTATCACCACAGCCTGCGCCGACAATGGCGGCGTGGAAAGTATTGCATCGCCGGGCGCGGCGACGAAACCGTCCGGAAACCCGATTGCCGCTCCCCGTCGAAAGCCGCCGCGGCAAGCGGCCCCGCGCCCAGAACCTCTGCGGCTTCTAAGCCCCACGCCGCGATCGGCGCGAGCCAATGAGCGCCCTACAGATATCGACCGCCGCAATGCCGTTCCTGCTCTCGCTCGCGAGCCCGACCAGCAAGGTGATCGCCCCGTGCCTGCTCGCCAGCGTCTTTACCGGGCTGCTCGGCGACGAGCCGGCACTTCCGAGCAAAATCCCAAAAGAAAAGGCGCGGCGGGGAGGCCCCGTCGCGCCCGATTTCTTGCTCGCTGGTCCAGGGCTGAGAGCGCCCCGATGCCAAGCCTTGGAGCTTAGCGGGCGATCCCAGCGAGGTGACAGCGCTTGAGATAAGACACTGGATCACCTCCTTTCGTTGGTTTCGGGAGCCTCAATATAGGGAGAAACCGCCCCGCGGTTAAGAGGTGGGGCGAAGTGGCCGGGAACAAGGGCGTTTGCGGGGCGGAATGGCCGGTCAGGGCCAGTTGAGACCGCCGCCGGGCCGTGTTAGGGGATCGCCAACGCGGGTGTAGCTCAATGGTAGAGCAGCAGCCTTCCAAGCTGAATACGAGGGTTCGATTCCCTTCACCCGCTCCAATGATTTCAGTTACTTAGTGAGCTTGTTGGTTTTCATTCCGACAAGGGTTCACTTTTGGGCCGCCTGCTTGATCCGCTTCATTTTTGCGTCCTGCTTCTCCTCATCATCGTGATGAAGATGCACCATCGCTTATCGATGACCTTTTCACGGCGCGGGGCGCGGAACCGTCACTCGGGCTTGATGGAAGCGACCATGTCGGCAAAGAGGTTGCCCCCGACGATGATGTGAGCGCGCATCGATTGCCGTGCGTCACTTTCGCTCCCTGTTTCAATCGCCCTGACGATCAGAGCGTGCTCGCCGAATGATGCCGCCAGGCGGGCCGGTCGCGACAAGCTCTGATGCCGGAAGAACCGCATCCGAAGGCGGGTTTCAGCCACGAGATCGGCCAAGGGCGTGTTGCGCGCGCCAGCGTAGATGGCTTGGTGAAATGCGTTGTTGAGTTCGACGTAGCGCGCCGTGTTGCCGGTGTGCACGGCTGATGCGCACTGCTCGTGGATCTCACGCAGGTCGGTTCGTTCGGCGACAGTCATTCGGCGCGCCGCCAGACCGGCAGCCTCCGCTTCGAGCGCAGTGAGAATTTCCACCATGCCGATCGCTCGCTGAGGTGTCATGCTCGCGACGGTTGCGCCTTGGCGCGACCTGAACTTGACGAGACCCTCATTGGCCAAGCGAAGCAGCGCTTCCCGCGCTGGCGTGCGCGAGACCGAAAAGCGTCTGGCGAGGCTCTGCTCGTCCAGCTTGTCGCCGGGGAGCAGCCGTCCCTCGGCGATATCGCTTTCGATCCGTCGACAAAGCTCATCGGAGACGCGAACCCGCATTGGCTGCCCTTATGTATACGTTCATGCCTTTATGTATACGTAGACCATTTAAAAAAATACATATAATCCGGGCACAGAACGAAGACAACAGGAAACGCCGATGACTTCCGTGGATTTGAGCGGCGCCCCTTTGCTGAAGACGGATGGGCCTATCGCGACGATCAAGCTCAATCGCGCGCGGCAGATGAACAAGATCACCGCAGCCGATCTCGCCGTGCTGTCGGGGCACTTCGCCAGCATTGAGAAGGCAGGTGCGAGAGTTCTCATCCTGACCGGCGAAGGACGCGCGTTCAGCGCTGGATACGACCTCGGAGACATCGCTGCGCGAAACTCGTCTAAGGAAGATGTTCATGCTTCCGGTTTTGCGAACGTCGTCGATCAGCTCGAAACTCTGGCGATACCGACCATCTGCAGACTGAACGGCGGAGTCTGGCGGCGCGACCGATCTTGCGCTCGCCTGCGATTTCAGGATCGGCGTGGATGATTGCGAGATGTTCATGCCGGCCGCGCGCCTCGGGCTTCACTATTACAGCAGCGGTCTCATGCGCTTTGCGTCGCGCCTCGGCGTAGCGGCGACAAAGAAGCTGTTCCTCACGGGCCTGAAACTGGACGCGGCCGAGATGCTGCGCATCGGCTATCTCGATGAAGCCGTTCCTGCGGGTAGCCTCGATGCGCGCGTGAAGGAGCTCGCCTCTGTTCTCGCTGTCAATGCGCCGACCGCCATGCGTGGCATGAAACGCGCCATCAACGAGATCGCCAGAAACTCGTTCGATCGTGCTGCTGCCGATCAGCGTTACCGTGAGAGCCTCGTGGGCGCCGAGCTGCGCGAGGGCAGCGCGGCTTTCGCCGAAAAGCGTCCCCCGCGCTTCGGCGCCGACCTGGACGGCCGATGACCGGACCTCACTCACCACCGGCGTCCGCGCTGAAGCCGCGGTCAAAGGGGCCACTCGCTGGACTGATCGTGATCGATCTCACCCGCGTGTTGGCGGGACCTTATTGCACCATGATGCTCGCGGATCTCGGCGCGCGGGTCATAAAGGTCGAGATGCCGGGCATCGGTGACGACGCGCGGCACATCGGCCCGTTCATCTCGAACGCCGATGGCTTGCCGAGTTCAGGCTATTTCTTCTCGATCAATCGAAGCAAGGAATCGATCGCACTGAACCTCAAGGATGCTGCCGACCGCGCGATATTCGAGCGACTATTGCTGGACGCCGATGTCCTCGCGGAAAATTTTACGCCCGGTACCATGGACCGTTTCGGCTACGGCTGGGAGGCGCTCAGCTCGCGCTTTCCCCGGCTGGTTCTGGCGTCGATATCTGGCTTTGGTCAGACGGGACCCTACCGCGAACTGCCGGCTTACGACATGGTCGTGCAGGCCATGGGCGGTGTCATGAGCTTGACGGGCGAGGAGGGAGGCCCGCCGACGCGCGTCGGAGTATCGATCGGCGACATCGCCGCGGGCACTCATGCGGTGATCGGAGTTCAGGCGGCGTTGATCGAGCGCGCCCGCACCGGTCGCGGTAAGCACGTCGATATTTCCATGCTCGATACGCAGATCTCTCTGCTCGAGAATGCCCTTGTTCGTTATCAAGTCGAGCAAGTCGTTCCGGGGCCTATCGGCTCCAGGCACCCCTCTATCACGCCCTTTGGCGTCTTCAAGAGCAAGGTCGGGCATCTCATCATCGCCGCCGGCAACGACCGGAAGTTCAGAGATCTTTGCGATGTGCTGCAGATGCAGGACGTCAAAGCCGATCCGCGATTCGTCTCCAATTCATCGCGATGCGAACATCATCGTGCTCTCGCCGAGCGGATCGAAGAGGCGCTGGCCGCCAGAACCGCCGAGGAATGGCTTCCCATCCTGACGCAAGCCGGGATCCCCTGTGGACCGATGAACGACATCGCCGCCGTACTGCGTGATCCGCAGCTCAATGCGCGCGACATGTTCGTCCCGTTGGAGGCTCCCGGGGGCATGGTGTTGAAAACCGCGGCCTGTCCCATCCGGTTCGCCGGCGAGCAATTCGCAAACTATCGGCCTGCGCCAGAGCTCGATGCCGATCGCAACGCTCTCCTGCAAGAACTCGGACTCGTCTGATCGGCTCCGCGAAGAGGATTTGACAATGAGATACGCCTGCTCCTTGACGTTCGTCGCCTTGAGCGTCGCCTTCCTTTCGTCGGCCGCCTCCGCGCAGAAGCAATATGATCCGGGCGCCAGCGATACCGAAATCAAGGTCGGTAACTTGATGCCCTATAGCGGGCCGGGATCGGCTTATTCCGTGATTGGGAAAGTCGAGGCCGCGTACTTCGAGATGATCAACAAGAACGGAGGCATCAACGGTCGAAAGATCAACTTCATCTCCTACGATCATGCCTACAGTCCGCCGAAAGCCGTCGAGCAAGTCCGCAAGCTGGTGGAGAGCGATGAGGTTCTGCTGACCTTCAACATCCTCGGCACGGCACACAATGCCGCTGTGCAGAAGTACCTCAACGGCAAGAAGGTGCCGCAATTGTTCGTGGCCAGTGGTGCGGAGCGATGGAACGACCCGGCGCACTTTCCCTGGACGATGGGCTGGCAGCCAAGCTACCAAGCCGAAGGACGGATTTATGGTCGGTATGTCGCTCAAACGCTTTCCGATGCAAAAATAGGGATACTTTTGCAGAACGACGATTCCGGACGGGACTACGTCAAGGGTTTCGTCGCGGGGCTAGCCGGCAAATTCGAGCCCACAACCAGATTGTCCTATGAGATCACGGACCCGACCATCGATCCCCAGATGTCGCAATTGAAGGCATCCGGCGCGAACGTTTTTTTCGACGTGACGTCGCCGAAATTTGCCGCGCAGGCCATTCGCAAGACGGGTGAGTTGCAATGGCGACCGCTGCATATCCTGAACAACATCTCCACGTCGGTGGCTGCTGTCTTGAAACCTGCCGGGCTCGACAACGCCAAGGGCGTGATCTCGACTGCATATTTGAAGGACCCGCTCGACCCGGCCTGGAGCGGCGACGAGGGCTACCGGCACTGGCTTGCCTTCATGAACGAATACATGCCCGGAACTGACAAAGCCGATTCCAACACGACCTATGGGTATTCGGTCGCGCAGACCCTGGCGGAGGTGCTCAAGATGTGCGGGGACAATCTCACGCGAGAGAACGTGATGAAGCAAGCGGCCAGCCTGAAGGATCTGAAGCTCGACATGCTTCTCCCGGGAATAACGATCAACACGTCACCGACGGACTTTGCGCCGATCAAACAGGAGCAACTCATCCGGTTCGACGGGGAAAAATGGGAGCGGTTTGGGCCGGATGCGGAGAATATGAGGTAAAAAGATTTCGATTCCGCCAATCGGAGGCTCGATCCATCTCCAGCTAGATGCAACGTGGTGCATCATGAGGACAAATACCTCCGCTTCGTGGCCTTCGATTCATTTGGAAACTGAGGGTGGACCTCATACTCGCTCAGCGAGACTGGCCGGCTCGCGACTCTTCCAGGTAGGCCACAACGGCCTCCATTTGATAGTCGGAAGGCCTCGTGGCGTCGCCTGGTCTGGTCCGAGGGCTAACAGCTTGCCTGCCAAACAATCGTTCCGCTGCGACCGGCTGAGCCGGATGAGCTGTGCTCAATTCGCGAGACACGTTGCCACCCGTACTTCATGGATTTCCATAGACTAGGAGACCGTTCGGGAAACTCGCACGACCATTCCGACAACGGGAAATTCCCTTGTGATCTCAAGGGTCCGGAGGGCTGCAAAATGTCGGAACCGGCCTCGCGCGGATTGCGAATTTTGTGACTTCCAAGCTGAGGACGGCCGTTCGATTCTCCTTCACCCGCTCCAAATCCCCTTTGGTCCCATACGAAGTTGACGCTGACGGCCGTTCTGTCCAAGAAGGGCGTCAAATCGACGGATGCCACGTACGCGCGGACCGCCCGTGTCGGGTGGCCGCCGGGAGCTTAAGGGCCATATGACCGAGCGGATCGCTCTCATCACCGGTGTGACCGGCCAGGACGGCGCCTATCTCGCCGAATATCTGCTGTCGCTCGGCTATATCGTGCACGGCATCAAGCGCCGCTCGTCGTCGTTCAACACCGCGCGCGTTGACCATCTCTACCAGGACCCGCATGTCGGCAATGTGCCGTTCCTGATGCATTACGGCGACATGACGGATTCGACCAATCTGATCCGCCTGATGCAGCAGATCCGCCCCACAGAGATCTACAATCTGGCCGCCCAGAGCCACGTCGCCGTCAGCTTCGAGAGCCCGGAATATACCGCCAACGCCGACGCCCTCGGCGTGCTGCGCCTCCTGGAGGCGATCCGCATCCTCGGCATGGAGAAGGAGACGCGGTTCTATCAGGCCTCGACCTCCGAGCTCTACGGCCTCGTGCAGGAGGTCCCGCAGAAGGAGACGACGCCGTTCTATCCGCGCTCGCCCTATGGCGTCGCTAAGCTCTACGGCTACTGGATCACGGTGAACTACCGCGAAGCCTACGGCATGTTTGCCTCGAACGGCATCCTGTTCAACCATGAGAGCCCGATCCGCGGCGAGACCTTCGTCACCCGCAAGATCACCCGCGGCGTGGCGCGGATCGAGGTCGGGCTCGAGCAGACGCTGTATCTCGGTAATCTCGAGGCCAAGCGCGACTGGGGCCACGCCAGGGATTATGTCGAGGGCATGCACATGATCCTGCAGGCCGACAAGCCTGATGATTTCGTGCTCGCCACCGGCGAGACCCGTTCGGTGCGCGAGATGGTCGAGCTGTCCTTCGCACAGGTCGGCCGCCGCATTGAATGGCGCGGGCAAGGCGTCGACGAGACCGGCATCGATGCCAAGAGCGGCAAGACATTGGTGAGAATCGATCCAACCTATTTCCGCCCGACCGAGGTCGATCTCCTGGTCGGTGACGCCAGCAAGGCACGCCAGGTGCTCGGCTGGAAGCCGAAGCGGACGTTTGCAGAGCTCGTCGAGGAGATGGTGGCGAGCGATCTGGCGGACGCAAAACGGGACGCCGGCCGTGGCAAGAACAGCGTTTGAGCTGAAAGGCAAGAGCGTCTACGTCGCCGGCCATCGCGGCATGGTCGGAGCTGCGCTGGTGCGCCGGCTCGAACGGGAGGATGCGAGGCTCGTCACGGTGGATCGCCGCGAGGTCGATCTCTGCAACCAGGCCGCCGTGTTCGACTGGTTCGCCCGCGTGCGGCCGCAGGTGATCTTCCTTGCTGCCGCCAAGGTCGGCGGCATCGTCGCCAACAACACGCTGCGGGCCGAGTTCATCTACGACAACATCGCGATTGCGGCCAACGTGATCCACGCCGCCTACCTGAACGGCGCCGAGAAGCTGATGTTTCTGGGCTCGTCCTGCATCTATCCGAAGCTGGCGGCGCAGCCGCTGCGCGAGGATTTCGTGCTGACCGGCCCGCTGGAGCCGACCAACGAGCCCTATGCGATTGCCAAGATCGCCGGGATCAAGATGGCGGAGGCCTATCGCAGCCAGTATGGCAGCGACTTCATCAGCGTGATGCCGACCAATCTCTATGGCCCCGGCGATAATTATCACCCCGAGCTGAGCCACGTCGTCGCCGCGCTGATCCGGCGCTTCCATGAAGCGAAACTGTCGGGCGCGAACAATGTCGTGGTCTGGGGCACCGGCACGCCGCGGCGCGAGTTCCTCTATGTCGACGACATGGCGGATGCCTGCGTGCACCTGATGAAGACCTATTCCGGGTCCGAGCTGGTCAACATCGGCACCGGCGAGGACATTGCGGTCGCCGAATTCGCGCGTGTCGTGGCCGGGATCGTCGGCTACAGCGGCGAGATCAGTTTCGACACATCAAGGCCAGACGGCACGCCGCGGAAGCTGCTCGATGTCAGCCGCCTCAATGGGCTCGGCTGGCGCGCGACGACATCGCTTCACGATGGTTTGAAGCGCGCCTACGCGGCCTATCTGGCCGACCTGGACATGACGGCGCAGGTGTAGGAACCTTCGCTGCAAGCACGAGTTGGCCGGTCGGGCAGGGCGAAAGTCACACGAGGCCAACCGTGCAAGAAGCTGTGCGCGTGCGCTCTAGCGCGCAAATCGCCGGCCATCCGATTCATCCGATGCTGGTGCCGATCCCGATCGTGTGCTTCATCGGCGCGCTCCTCACCGACATCGCCTATGTCGTCAGCGCCGAGATGATGTGGGCGAATTTCTCCACCTGGCTTCTGCTGTTCGGCGTCGTCTTCGGCGTGCTGGCGGCGATCGCGGGCCTGACCGACTTCCTCGGCAACCGTCTGGTGCGGGCGCAGTCGCCGGCCTGGCCGCATCTGATCGGCAACGCCGTGGCGCTGGTCCTGGCGGTTTTCAACCTGCTGATCCACACGCGTGATGCCTGGACCTCGGTGTGGCCGACCGGGCTCGTTCTGTCCGCACTCACCGTGCTGATCCTGCCGGTCACCGGCTGGCTGGGCTGGGCCATGGTGTACCGCCACGGCGTGGGAGTTGCGCGATGACATCCTTGATTGCCCGCACGCTCGTATGCTCGTCGCTGTTGTGCCTCGCCGGCTGCAACGACGGCAGCGGCGATCCAAAGGCGCAGATCGGCGCCAACCCGAAGCTGCCTGACATCCAGCAATATTTGCTGCCGCCGATACACATTGCGCGCATCGTCGGCTGGAAAAAGGACGAGACGCCGACTGTCGCGCAGGGGCTCCAGGCCAAGGCCTTTGCCACCGGCCTGCAGCATCCGCGCTTCCTCTACGTCCTTCCGAACGGCGACGTGCTGGTGGTGGAATCCAAGGCGCCGAAATCCGCTCCGATCAAGCGGCCCAAGGAAATCGTGATGGGCTATATCGAGTCGTGGGCGACATCGGGCGGCGATACAGGACCGAGCAATCGCATCACGCTGTTGCGCGACAGCAACGGCGACGGCGTGCCGGATACGCAGAGCGTCTTCCTCGACCATCTCAACTCGCCCTTCGGCGTCGCACTGGTCGGCAACGATCTCTATGTCGCCAACACCGACGCGATCATGAAATACCCCTACACCGAAGGCGACACCAAGATCACCGCGCCAGGCACGGTGCTGACTGAGCTGCCGGGTGGGCCGATCGATCACCACTGGACCAAGAGTCTCGTCGCGAGCCCCGATGGCTCGAAGCTCTATGCCGGCGTCGGCTCCAACAGCAACATCACCGAGAACGGCATGGAGGCCGAGCACAATCGTGCCGCCATCCTCGAGGTCGACCGCGCCAGCGGCCGATGGCGCATCTTCGCAAGCGGCCTGCGCAATCCCAACGGCCTCACCTTCGAGCCGCAGACCGGCGCGCTGTGGACGGTGGTGAACGAGCGCGACGAGCTTGGTCCCGACCTCGTGCCCGATTACATGACGTCGGTGAAAGACGGCGGCTTCTATGGCTGGCCCTATAGCTATTACGGCCAGCACGTCGATCCCCGCGTCAAGCCGGAGCGGCCGGATCTGGTCGCCAAGGCGATCGTGCCTGATTACGCGCTGAGCTCGCATGTCGCCCCGCTCGGCATGGCCTTCTACACCGGCACCAGCCTGCCGAGCGACTATCGCGGCGGTGCCTTCGTCGGCGAGCACGGCAGCTGGAACAGGCAGAATCTCAACGGCTATAAGGTCGTCTACGTGCCGTTCGCGGACGGCAAGCCGAGCGGCCCGGCGCAGGACGTCGTCACCGGCTTCCTCGACAACGACGGCCACGCGCGCGGCCGCCCGGTCGGCGTCGCCATCGACCGGACTGGCGCGCTCTTGGTTGCCGACGACAGCGGCAACACGGTGTGGCGCGTGACCGCCGCGCATCCGCAGCTCACGCAGCGATAGACACGGATGAGAGAGACGGAGGAGGAGATCATGGGCCTTGCTCAATACGCCATCGTACCGGTGCGGGACGAATGGGGCGTGCTGCATGACGGCGACGTCAAGAACACATACGCTACCAAGGAAGCCGCGTTCGAATCCGCCGTCGCGGCAGCGTCCCTGGCGCTGCGCGAGGGCCACGAAGTCCATGTCAGCGTGCCCGGCCGGGAGGCCGGCGAGAACGCGCTCGGCATTTGAGGCGTCGACAGCAGACCTGCAAAAAGAAGGAGCTCATGATGACCAAGCCTCGTGAGCCGAACGGCGTCGAACCTTGCCGGTCCGAAGACGACATCCAACGTGAGCAGTTGGGGCCCCGCGGTGTGCCCGACGCACCCGACCCGGCGAAGATGACGCCTCAGCGTGACAAGAAGACGCCAAAGCAGGTCGATCCCGGCCACACCGCCTAGGCCGGGGCCGCCTGGAGGTTAAGGCCTCCGCGTAAAATAACATCATGTTAGGTTTATCGCATAACTGGGTAATTGTGTTACCCAGGCGAAAGCCTATTGTCGCGACCAATCAGACACCCATCGGCAGTGACGAGCGCTCGCGAGGCTTTCGCAGAGCGGGCGGAGAGTGCTGCCCAATGTCTCCAAGAAGCCCGGCAACGGGACGTCAAGAACCGAGTGGAGGAATCTTGAGATGACCGCGACCCGTCAGACGAGTCAGTCCAGGAAGGCTGCTGCCAGCGGCTGGATCGGTTCGGCTCTCGAATATTATGACTTCTTCATCTACGCCACCGCCGCCTCGCTGATCTTCCCGCAAATCTTCTTCCCGTCGGACAATCCCACCGTCGCCATCGTCGCATCGCTGGCGACCTACGGCGTCGGCTATGTGGCCCGGCCGATCGGCGCGTTCGTGCTCGGACATTGGGGCGACACGCATGGCCGCAAGACGGTGCTCATCGTCTGCATGTTCCTGATGGGCATCTCGACCATGGCGGTGGGTCTGCTGCCGACCTATCAGCAGGTCGGGATTTTGGCGCCGATCCTGCTCGTCATCCTTCGCCTCGTGCAGGGCTTTGCCGTGGCCGGTGAGATCTCCGGCGCCAGTTCGATGATCCTGGAGCACGCGCCGTTCGGACGGCGCGGCTTCTATGCAAGCTTCGCGCTTCAAGGCGTGCAGGCCGGACAGATCCTTGCGGCGGCGGTGTTCCTGCCGCTGGCGGCCTATATGCCGACCGAAGCTTTCAACAGCTGGGGCTGGCGGATTCCGTTCCTGCTCAGCTTCTTCGTCATCGTCGCCGGCTACATCATTCGCCGCGAAGTCGACGAGACCCCGGCCTTTGCCCGCGAGGGCGAGCGGGGAGAAACGCCGCGGGCGCCCATCGTCCAGGCCATCAAGCTGAGCTGGCGCGACATGCTCAGGGTGATCTGCATGGCCCTGATGAACGTCATTCCCGTCGTTGCGACCATCTTCGGTGCGGCATATGCGGTGCAGCCCGCCTATGGCATCGGTTTCGCCAGGGACGTCTATCTGTGGATCCCGGTGCTCGGAAACATGCTGGCCGTGTTCGTCATTCCCTTTGTCGGCCATCTCTCCGACAAGGTCGGCCGCAAGCCTCCGATCATCGTGGGCGCGCTGCTCTCCGGCCTGCTCGCGTTCGGCTACCTCTATGCCATCAGCATCAGGAACGTGCCGCTCGCGATCCTGCTCTCGCTGCTGATGTGGGGCGTGGTCTACCAGGGCTACAACGCGATCTTCCCGAGCTTCTACCCGGAGCTGTTTCCGACGCGCACCCGTGTGTCGGCAATGGCGATCTCGCAGAACATCGGCACGACCATCACCGCGTTGCTCCCGGCGCTGTTTGCGACCGTGGCGCCTCCCGGTTCGCCCAACATTCCCTTGACGGTCGGGGCGATCGCCTTCGGCATCACCGTCATCGCGGCGCTGGCCGCCGTCACGGCACGGGAAACCTACCGGATCAGCATCGACGATCTCGGTGATCCCAAGGCCGTCCCGATGGCGCGGGCCGATTACGAGCGGCAGCGCGCGGCGGCGAGCGGTGCGGCCGCAATTCCGACCTGACGAGAGCGCAGGGAAGCCCTGCCGCTGCGGCCGGTGGAGTTTGCAGCGGCAGGCTTAACGCGTTACGTGATGGCCTGGTCGAACCTTCTGCGCGCGAGCGCGATCATCATGAGGTCAAGGGATGAACCCCGTCGTCGTTGCTGTCGCTATCACCGGCTCCGTTCCGCGCAAGAAGGACAACCCGGCGGTGCCCATCCTGCCGTCCGAACAGATCGAATCGACGCAGCAGGCTTTCGAGGCCGGCGCCACGCTGGCCCACATCCATGTTCGCAACGATGACGAGACGCCGTCCTCCGACCCCGAGCGCTTTGCCCTGGTGCAGGAGGGCATCAAAAAGCATTGCCCGGGAATGATCGTTCAGTTCTCGACCGGCGGGCGAGGCCGCGATCCCTCGGCGCGTGGATCGTCGCTCTATTTGAAGCCCGACATGGCCTCGCTGTCCACGGGCTCGGTGAACTTTCCGACGATCGTCTACGAGAACAGCGCCGCGCTGGTCGAGACGCTCGCCACCGGCATGAAGGCGAATGGCATCCGGCCGGAGATCGAGATCTTCGATCTGTCGCATCTGCATGGCGCGCGCCGCCTGATCGAGGCGGGGCTGATCGATGCGCGTCCGCACGTGCAGTTCGTCATGGGCGTCAAGAACGCGATGCCGGCCGACGAGCATGTCCTCGACATCCTGCTGGGAGAGTTGAAGCGGCTGATCCCGCAAGCGACGTGGACCGCCGCCGGGATCGGGCGCCACCAGGCCGAGGTCATGGGCTGGGCTCTCGCGCGGGGCGCTGATGCGGTCCGCACCGGGCTGGAGGACAATATCCGGATCGACAAGACGCGCCTCGCCGCCAGCAACGCCGAGCTCGTGACCGTCGCCTGCGAGGCTGTCGCGCGCCACGGCCGGCGCGTCGCGACCGCGGCCGAGGCGCGATCCCTGCTCGGGCTCGCGGGGTAGGGGCTACTGCCTCCTGCTGACATGCTCCCGGCTGCATTCTGCCATTCGGCGGCCGGCGTTCCCCTGCGCTGAGTCTCCGGCTAAGACGGGCGGCACAGGCGTGATCGGCGCCTGCCGGGCAGGCGACGGTTGGAATGCGGTTCTTGAAATCTGACAGCAGGCGCATCGGCGTCCTGCTGGTGCTCGCGATCACCCAGCTCATCGGATGGGGCACGATCGGGCTTCCCGCCATCGTCGGGCGGGATCTCGCGGCTGACCTCGGCATGAGCCTGCCGGCGGTGTTCGGCGGGACCTCCGTTCTCTATGTCACCATGGGCCTGTGCGCGCCCTGGCTCGCCAAGGCATTCGCGCGGCATGGCGCGCGCAAGGTCATGATGGTCGGGACGGTCCTCACCGTGCCCGGCTTCGTGCTGCTGTCCTTCGCGCGCGAGCCGGTGCTCTACTTCGCCGCCTGGACCATCTTCGGCGTCGCCGGCAGCGCCACGCTCTCGACCGGCGCCTACATCATGCTGAACGAGATCGCGGGGCGCCAGGCCAAGAGCGCGATCGGCGCGCTCATGCTGGTGACGGGCCTCTCCAGCAGCATCTTCTGGCCGGCCACGTCGTTCCTCAGCGGCCATCTCGGCTGGCGCGGGACCTGCCTCGTCTACGCCGCCATGCTGATCCTCGTCTCGCTGCCGCTCTATGCCTTCGCAGCACCGCGCCGGCCCGTCGCGAAGGACGACAGTGCTGCGCCGGCAAAGCGCGCGGAGGCGCCGCGAATTGCCCGGGGCACGTTCGGCCTCGTGGTCTCCGCGATCACCCTCAATGCCTTCGTCAATTTCGGCCTCAGCGCGGTGTTCATCGAGCTGCTGCGCGCGGAAGGGCTGGCGCCCGCGCAGGCGATCGCGTTCGGCTCCATGCTCGGCGTGATCCAGGTCAGCGCCCGCGGCCTCGACTTCCTCGGCGGCGGCCGCTGGGATGGCATCACGACCGGGCTCGTCGCCGGCACAGCGCTGCCCGTGGCGATGCTGCTCTTGATGCTGAGCGAGGGGGCGACCTGGGCGGTCGCCGTTTTCATCCTGCTGTATGGCGCCGGCAGCGGCGCGATGGCGGTGGCACGGGCGACGATCCCGCTGGTGTTCTACGACCAGGCCGAGTTCGCCAAGGCGATGTCGATGATCGCGCTGCCGCTCAATCTCGCCTCCGCGATCTCCCCGCCGTTGCTCGCCGGCCTGCTCACAGAGTTCGGCAGCCGCGGCGCGCTCGGTCTCACCTTCGTGTTCTCCTGCGCCACGGTGCTGATCCTGGTCCTGCTCGGCCGGCGCAGGCCGCATGTTGCCGCGGCGGCCGTGACCTGACGAGATATTCGCAGCGCGGAAATTCGCCGCCGCCGTGGCGGGGTGGCCATATGCCCGGAGCGCAGTGCTCGCAGAACGAAAATAGTGTATCCGCAGGAAGCGCGGCCTGGCTCGGCCCGCCGCGCCAATATCCAGTTCCCCGGAGGAAACTTACATGTCGGCCCTGCCGCTCTCAGGCATCAAGATCCTTGACCTCACCCGCGTGCTTGCCGGTCCCCTGTCGGCCCAGATGCTGGGCGATCTCGGCGCGGAGGTGATCAAGATCGAGCGGCCGGGCACCGGCGACGACGCGCGCGCCTTCGGCCCGCCTTATCTGACCGACCCCGAAGGCAAGGCGAACAACAACAACTCGTTCTATCTCTGCGCCAACCGCAACAAGAAGTCGGTCACCGTCAACATCGCCAAGCCCGAGGGGCAGGCGATCATCCGCGAGCTCGCCAAGGACGCCGACGTCTTCATGGAGAACTACAAGGTCGGCGATCTCAAGCGCTACGGCCTCGACTATGAGACCATCAAGGCGATCAACCCGAAAATCATCTACTGCTCGGTGACCGGCTTCGGCCAGACCGGCCCTTACGCGCCGCGCGCCGGCTATGACGCCATTCTGCAGGCGATGGGCGGCCTGATGAGCGTCACCGGCCATATCGACGGCGAGCCGGGCGAGGGCCCGATGAAGGTCGGTCCCTCGATCGTCGATTACATGACCGGCATGAACGCCTCGATCGGGATTCTCTCGGCGCTCTACAATCGCGACGCCAATGGCGGTCAGGGACAGCACATCGACGTCTGCCTGTTCGACACCGTGATCGCCTCGCTCAGCCACTGGCTGCAGATCTACCTCGTCAACGGCAAGGTCCCCCCGCGCCGCGGCACCTGGGGCAATGGCGGCATGCCGGCCGGCGTGTTCCGCTGCACCGACGGCGAGCTGATGGTGGTGGTCGGCAATGACGGCCAGTTCCAGCGCACCTGCGCCGTGCTCGGCGAGCCCGGGCTTGCCAGCGATCCGCGCTTCATCAAGAACAACGACCGCGTCGTGCACGGCAAGGAGATCATGGCGATCTTCGCCGGCCTGTTCCTGAAAAAGCCGGTGGCCTACTGGCTGGAGAAGCTCGAGGAGGCCGGCGTGCCGTCGGGGCCGATCAACAATTTCGAGCAGGTGTTTTCCGATCCGCACGTGCAGTCGCGCGGCATGCGCGTGAAGGTCGATCATCCGTTCCAGCCGGACCTGTCGCTGATCCGGAACGCGCTGACCCTCTCGGAAACTCCGATCAAGACCTACCGCGCCCCGCCGCTGCTCGGCGAGCATACCGAGGAGGTGCTGGCGGGCAAGCTCGGCTATGATGCCGGCAAGATCGGGGAGCTGAAGCAGCAGGGGATCATCTAGTGCCCTTTGCCCCTCCTCTGGAGGGGACGCCGAGGCTCTTCAAAAATGCCGGCGGCGTGCGCGACCAGTTCGGGTTGCTCTTCGCCACCGCTGCGACCGCGGAGGACGCGCGCGATGCTGGGGCTGGCGGAGGCCGCGGATTGCTGCGCACGGATTGGTGACCTCAGTGTGGCGCTGGCCGGGCCTTGCGTGGAGCTTGCGCGCAATCCCCAGATAAACCCGGTCCGTAGTCGCACAGGCTTCCGCTTCGCGCCCGAGTCTGATCTCCTCCCATAAGTCGGGAGGGAAGCGCATGTCCTATACGATCGGGTTCCAGGCCAAGGACCAGAAGGCAATTCTGGCGACAGAGGCGGCCACCGCAAATCAGGCCGTCGCCATCATCGCCGCGCTGCGGCAGAGCGCCGACGAAATCAAGTTCATCCGCTCGCCGCAGGAAGGCGAGATGGGCATCGAGATGCTGCTGCTGCTCGCCAAGGAAGAGGCCGAGGAGATGCCGCAGCAGGGCAAAGCATGATCCGGAAAAGTGCGCAGCGGTTTTGCGGAAAGATCATGCAAACAATAAACTAAAGCGCGATCCAATCGCGCTTTAGCCCGCGCACCACACTTCGAGCTTTAGCGAAGCATGCCGGCTGCAGAATAGTGTAGTCAGGCCCCAGTCTCGCTTGAACCGAAGGTGGTCCATGAAACGCGAAGCGCTCCGCGTCGAACCGATCTCGTCCTTTCTCGATCGCTGGAAGGCGCCGACCTCGCCGGTGACGCGCGCCGGCAACATGATCTTCGTCGCCGGCCTGCCGCCATTCAATCCCGAGACCGGCGAGATCGCAGAAGCGCCGATCGAACGGCAGAGTGAGATCATCATGGAGCAGATGAAGCTGTGCCTCGAGACGGCCGGCGCCAGCCTCGACAATGTCATGAAGTGCAACGTCTACTGCACCTCGACCAAACACTTCGCCGCGTTCAATGCGGTCTATGCGCGCTATTTCCCCCATGATCCGCCGGCGCGGATCTTCGTCTGCACGCCTGAATGGTTCGCTCCCTTCGACGTCGAGATCGACTGCATCGCGATGATGTGACGCGCGAGCGGTTACTTCACCTCTTTCCGCTCGCGCGGAACCCTCTCCGCGTAAGAACGGGGCGAGGAAGCGTAGCGCCGGCGCGGTGAGGCTCGTTCCAAAGCATGATCCGGAAAAGTGCGCAGCGGTTTTCGGAAAAGATCATGAGCAAACAACAAGCTAAAGCGCGATGACGATTCATCCTGACCTCATCGCGCTTTAACGTGCAGCAACCTTCGCCGGCACCTTCGTCTCCGCCCGTCCGGCCGTCAGTGCCATCGTCGCCACGCTGACGACGCGCGCGATGACGTCCTCGACATCGTCGAGATCGCATTTGCCCTCCGACAGCTTGGTCAGGCGTTCGCTCTCGCGGATGGTGTGGTGCGCCATCGCGAGCGCGAAGTTCAGGCCCCAATAGATCTCGACCTCACTGCGGTCGGGCAGGGATCTGCGCATCGCACCGACGAATTTGCGCAAATGGTCGATCTCGCGGTTCTTGATGCGGCGGATCGGCGGCACGGATTCGATCGAGGCGCGGATCATGAAACGTGCCGCGGTGGAGCGCTGGTTCTCAGGTCCAAGGCAGCCGCGCAAGGTCGGGCCGACCAGCGCATGCAGGATCCCCTCGATCGGCGCGCGGCCGCCGCCTTGCTCTTCGGCCGCCTTCAATTCGCGCAGACGCTCGCGGTTGGTCGCGATCGAGCGGGTGACGAACAGTTCCGCGATCAACTCGTCCTTCGAGCCGAAATGATAGTTGACCGCGGCGAGGTTGACGCCCGCCTCCGCCACGATGTCACGCAACGTGACATCGCCAAAGCCGCGGTCGGCATAGAGCCGCTCGGCGGCGGCGAGAATGGCGGACCTGGTGTGATCGCTGGCCATGGCTTGGATCTCGGCTTGGGACCTTTGTCATTCCGGGGCGCGATACGGTCGCGAACCCGGAATCCCGCGCCGCAATCTCTGGATTCCGGGTTCGACGCTTTGCGTCGCCCCGGAATGACGTGCGAGGCACGAAGCGTCGGGAGTTGCAATTCAAACAGTTGTATGAAACTATCGTTTGAAGGCCGGTAAAAGTCAATCCGCAATCGGGACTCGTTCGCAATTTGCGGGCCGGTTCCGCAAAACGCCCGCACGTCGCGCTTGCGGGCCGTGCGCGGCGGGAGGACAGTCCGGCGCAAAACGACCAGTGAGAGAGAAACGAGGAGCGTCCCATGGATTTCGATCTGTCGCCGAAGCAGAAGGAATGGCTCGACCGCGTGCGGTCCTTCATGGCCAAGCACGTGCGCCCGGCGGTGCCTATTTATGACGAGCAGGATCGCAGCGGCGAGCGCTGGAAGGTCATCCCGATCCTCGAGGACCTCAAGAAGAAGGCCAAGGCCGAAGGCCTGTGGAACATGTTCATGCCGCCGAGCGAGCATGAGGACGACGAATTCCGCGGCGCGGGATTGACCAATCTCGAATACGCGCTGCTGTCGGAGGAGATGGGCCGCATCACCTGGGCCTCGGAAGTGTTCAACTGTTCGGCGCCCGACACCGGCAACATGGAAGTGTTCATCCGCTACGGCACCAAGGAGCAGAAGCGCAAATGGCTGCGCCCGCTGATGGACGGCGAGATCCGCTCGGCCTTCCTGATGACGGAACCTGCGGTCGCATCATCGGATGCGACCAACATCGAGACCCGCATCGAGAAGGACGGCGATCACTACGTCATCAACGGCCGCAAATGGTGGTCGTCGGGCGTCGGCGATCCCCGCTGCAAGATCGCGATCCTGATGGGCAAGACCGATCCGTCGGCCGCCAAGCACCAGCAGCAGTCGCAGATCTTGGTTCCGCTCGACACGCCCGGCATCAAGGTCGAGAAGATGCTGCCCGTGTTCGGCTTCGACGACGCGCCGCATGGTCATGCCCAGGTGCTGCTCGAGAACGTGCGGGTGCCGAAGGAGAACATCCTGCTCGGCGAAGGCCGCGGCTTCGAGATCGCACAGGGCCGCCTCGGCCCCGGCCGCATCCACCACTGCATGCGCACCATCGGCAAGGCCGAGGAGGCGCTGGAGAAGATGGTGAAGCGGCTCGCCTCGCGCACCGCCTTCGGCAAGAAGATCATCGAGCACAGTGTGTGGGAGCAGCGCATCGGCGAGGCTCGCACCGACATCGAGATGAACCGCCTGTTGTGCCTCAAGGCCGCCGACATGATGGACAAGGTCGGCAACAAGACCGCGCAGCTCGAGATCGCCATGATCAAGGTCGCAGGTCCCAACATGGCCTTGAGGATCATCGATCAGGCGATCCAGGCCTTTGGCGGCGCCGGCGTCTCGGATGAAGCCGGCCTTGCCAAGGACTACGCCCACATCCGCACGCTCCGTCTCGCCGACGGTCCGGACGAGGTGCACAATCGCGCCATTGCCAGACTTGAACTTCGGAAGTATGCAAACTCTCCCGCGCACTAAAAATCTGGGAGAGCTGCGTGCTCCCCGCACCGTCGTTCCGGGTTCTCGCTACGCGAGCCCCGGAATGACGACATGAGAAGAGGGAGCGTCACCGTGGCTGACGGCGTCAGGAAAGACGAAGAGTTCTCGGGCACCAAGCCGGTCGAGGAGCGGCATCGTTTTGACGAGCTGCGCCTGGAAGCCTGGATGCGCGAGAACGTCGAAGGTTTTCAAGGCCCGCTGGTCGTGCTCCAGTTCAAGGGCGGCCAGTCCAACCCGACCTATCGCCTCAACACGCCGAACCGTTCCTACGTGATGCGCCGAAAGCCGTTTGGCAAATTGCTGCCGTCGGCGCACGCGGTCGATCGCGAATATCGCGTCATTGCGGCCCTTGGAAAGCAGGGCTTTCCGGTCGCACACGCCTACGCGCTGTGCCAGGACGACAGCGTGATCGGCGCGGCCTTCTACATCATGTCGATGGAGGAGGGCCGGGTGTTCTGGGATCCGACGCTGCCGAGCCAGGACGCCGACGCGCGGCGCAAGATCTTTACCAGCAAGATCGAGACGTTGGCGAAACTCCACATGTTCGATCCCGTCGCGATCGGGCTCGGCGACTTCGGCAAGCCCGGCAACTATTTTGCACGGCAGATCGATCGCTGGACCAAGCAATATCGCGCGTCCGAGACGCAGCACATTCCCGAGTTCGAGAAGGTCGCCGAATGGCTGCCCAAGACCGTGCCGGAGCAGGCGCGCGTCTCGATCGTTCACGGCGACTATCGTCTCGACAACATGATTTTCCATGCGACGGAACCGCGCGTGCAGGCCGTGCTCGACTGGGAGCTGTCGACGCTCGGCGATCCCATGGCCGACTTCACCTATCTGCTCATGCAGTGGATCATGCCTGGCCTGCAGGGCGTCGATCTCGAGGCGCTGAACATCCCGAGCCTGGAACAGGCGGCACAGATCTACTGCAACGTCACCAGGATGAGTGTGCCGGATCTCAATTGGTATTTTTCCTACAATCTCTTTCGCCTCGCGGGCATCACGCAAGGTATCGCCGGCCGCATCCGCGACGGCACCGCCGCCAACGCCAAGGCGCTGGAATCCGCCAAGCGCACCGTGCCGCTGTCGAAGGCGTCATGGGAGTATGCGCAGAAGGCGGGCGCGGTTTAGGAACGACGGAGGCGCGGCCGATGGTCGCGCCTTTTGCTTGTTTGCCGCTCTTGTGTCCCGGACGCGGTGCAGCACGGAGTGCTGCGCCGCAGAGCCGGGGCCCTGTCACGCCGCCAAGGTATTCAGTTCATCAGTGAGATCGCGCCAATCCGGATTGAGCTTCTCGATCAGCTCGAGCTTCCAGGCGCGACGCCAGCGCTTCAGCGAATGTTCGCGCGAACGCGCCTCGAGCACCGACTCGAAGGTTTCGAAGTAGACCAGCAATGTCACGTCATACTGTCGCGTGAAGCCAGGAATGAGCTTTGCCTTGTGCTCGGTCATGCGGCGAACGAGATTGTTCGTCACGCCGATGTAGAGCGTGCCGTTTCGTTTGCTGGCCAGGATGTAAACGAAGAGGGACATCGTTGCGCAACCGGCGTCGATGGGGTGACGTAATCTAAGGTTGCATGTTTCGGCGCCTTTGCCGAGCGCTCTGGGTCCCGGCTCTGCGGAGCGTCACTTCGTGCCGCACCGCGTCCGGGACACGAGACCGGATTTCCACGTCTGTGATTCCCGAGCAATCAAGTGCATGCTCTCGTGTCCCGGACAAGGCGCATCACAACGTGATGCGCCGCAGAGCTGGGACCCAGCTGCGCTGTTCGAGTCCTAAAGCACCCGCGGGTCACGCCTTCGCACAATGCGCGATCAGCCTCTCGACGAACCCTGCGCATTTCTCCAGCTCTGCCATCTCGACGAACTCATCCGGCGTGTGCGCCTGCGCGATCGAGCCGGGGCCGATCACCGCCGAGGGGATACCGGCCATGCTGGCAAACAGGCTCGCCTCGGTGCCGAAGGCGACCTTGGCGTGATCGTTGCGCCCCGCAAGGCTCTTGGCGAGCGTGACGATCGCCGCATCGGCGGCGGTATCGAGCGCGGGATAATCGAGGATCTCTTCGAAATCGATGCCGCACTCCGGGTGTCTCGCCTTCATCGCCGGCTCGAGCTCGGCTTTGGCCCACGCGACGATCGCGTCCGTGACCTCGCGCGACTCGGTGATGCCGATGCCGCGGCATTCGAAGTCCACCGCGCAGGTGTCCGGTACGATGTTCAGCGCGGCGCCGCCATGCACGATGCTGGTGAGCAGCGTCGAATGCGGAACGTCGTAGAGGCTGTCCGTCGACCGCGCGGCCGCGAGCTTCTCGGCGCGGCGGCGGATCTCGACGATCAATTCCGCGGCATATTCGATCGCGTTGACGCCGTCGGGCGCGATCGAGGAATGGCGGGCGAGGCCATGGAACGTGGCGCGCATGCCGTGCTTGCCCTTGTGGCCGATGATGACCTGCATCTGGGTCGGCTCGCCGATGAAGGCACCGAGCGGCCGGACCTTCTTCCTTGCCACCTCGCGCAGCATCGGCCGCACGCCGACGCAGCCGATCTCCTCGTCATAGGAGATCGCAAGATGAATCGGCGTCGCCAGTTTCGCCTCCAGCATCTCCGGCACCATGGCCAGGCACACCGCGACAAAGCCCTTCATGTCGGTGGTGCCGCGGCCAAAGAGCTTGCCGTCGCGTTCGACCAGCTTGAACGGATCGTGGCTCCAGTCCTGGCCGATAACAGGCACGACGTCGGTGTGGCCCGATAGCACGAAGCCGGGGCGGTCCTCGGGCCCGACCGTGACCCACAGCGAAGCCTTCTGCCCGGTCTCGTCGATGATGCGCTCGCCCTTGATGCCGAGGAAGGCGAGATAGCTCTCGATGTGCGCGATCAGGGGCAGGTTGGTGCGATCGCTGATCGTGTCGAAGCCGACGAGGTCGGCGAGAAGGTGGCGGATGCGATCGGCTCTGGAGCTCGGGAAGATCGGGTTCGGCATTGTTACTTCGTGTCGGGGATTGCAGAGGCTGAAATTGCTTGCATGAACCATACCAACGTGGTGGGCGGTCGGGCAAATCAAGATCGCAGCCGCCATTTCGGGGCGATGCGGAGCATCGAGCCCGGGAATCCATCGGGCCGCATCACGTGCGGCGAAATTGATTCTGAGTTCGCGCCTTCGTCGCGCCCGGAATGACGAGGGAGAGCTGCCACATCTTGTACTGTCGAGCGAGCGAAACACCAAAGGTTCGGTCAAGCCGCGATCACCAAAATATTCCGCTTTACCGAATTTCGGAAATAGCGTATGTGTCGCCGCAACCCGGCCCAAGGAAGAGGGGCGGATCGCGATCGTCACGAACGCGGGCCGGGCGGCGGTGGGCGTGGACCACATCGGCGCGACAAGCTTCGCAGGGCGGGCAGCCGTGAGCGAGAGCCTCGTGCCAACGACAGGTGTGGTTCGCGTACGGCCAAATCGTGTGGTCCTGGCGCCCCGGGGTCTGTGCGCCAAGTCTTGCGGTGATGTGTGCTGTCCAACCGGACACGCGCATCAGCCATCCGCAAGGCGACGGGGGCAATAGTGCATCGCTCCCCGGGGAGAGCACGACATACGCCGTTCCAACCACTGCGCAGGGAAGGCCGGTTGTTAGGCTCCACCTGTATGCCGCTGTGCAGCTTCTTGTTGCCACCTTTCGCACAGTGGACCGTGGGTGCCCGGCCGGCACCCGGTCTTCCCCATAGGCGTTAAGTTTATTCTTGAGTGTTGGAATCACACGTGATTCCAAGGGGCATGGCAGACGAATCGCTTCTAAATGAGGACTGGACGAGAGTGGTTGCGCAGCTGGGTGGGGCTGAGCAGCTTGAGATAAGCGCGCGCCAGACGAAGGCTTTCGCGCGGCGGCGCCAAATTCCAGACGCGGTGGCGTTGCTTCGGCTGATGCTGGCCTATTGTTTAGGGGAAAGAGGATTGAGATCGACAGCTGCGTGGGCGGCTTCTGTTGGCCTTGCGGACCTCAGCAGCGTGGCGTTGTTCTATCGCCTGCGTCAATGTGGCGATTGGTTTGCAGTGCTGGTGGAGAGCTTGCTCGATGCGGCAGCGCCGAAGGCGAGCCGAGGCCGCCTGATCCGCATCGTCGATGCGACGACAGTACCTCAGGCCGGGCCGACTGCCCGCAGGAGCAGTGAGCTTTGGCGGCTTCATAGTGCATTTGATCTGCCAAGTGAGCGCTTTGGTCACTTCGAGCTAACGGATCAGCAAGAGGGCGAAACGTTTGACCGGATACCAGTAGTCAAGAACGAGATCCGCATTGCTGACCGCGCTTATCTGCAACCTGACCGCATCGCGGCTGTCCGCGCGGCTGGTGCCGACGTTCTGATCCGAGCAGGCTGGAAGAACGCGCGCTGGCTTGATGCCCAAGGCCTTCCATTCGATCTGATGGCCCAATTGCGTGCGGCAAAGGCACGCGGACTGATCGATCGGAGGATTTGGATCAAACGCAAGGACGGGGCGCCTCTGGCTATGCGTCTGGTTGCGGTCAAGAAGCCCACCGGTGCGGCCGCGGCTTCGCGTCGTAAAGCTCGGCGAGACGCACGAGACGAAAACCGCATCATCTCCAAAGGGACTCTGGAAGCCGCGGATTGGGTCATTCTGGTCACGTCGCTCGCACGGGACGAGTTCTCCGCCAAGGATGTGCTTGCACTCTATCGACTGCGATGGCGGATCGAACTTGGCTTCAAGCGACTGAAAAGCCTGATTGGTCTCAAGACACCGCCTGGAACTGATCAGCGTTCGGCGAAGCCCTACCTGCTGGCTCACCTCTTGATTATCCTGCTGCTCGAGCCGCTTGTCCGCGACTTCGAGGACTCTCCCCACTGGAAGCAGGCCGCCTGACGACACCTGGCGGTTGGCGTATCTTGCAACAACTCGTTGCATCCTTGCTGCAAGCAATCATTCCACAACCAACCATCCGCCGCTTGCGCCGCAGTAAGCGAGCGCTTGGGCGGCACCTGCGCGAGCCTCCCCGAAAACGTCAATATCAATCAATGCTTGCGCTACCTTAACGCCTATGCGGTCTTCCCTGCGCCCTCTTCTCAATTGAGGGTCGAGTGACGAGGCAAAGCTCGGGCGAAATGCGCCGCGGGGATGCGAAAGTGTGCCTGCAATTCAGCAACAGTCCCGTGCCCCGGACGCAGCGCAGCGCTTCTTCAGCGGTGCGCTGCAGAGCCGGGGCCTATGCTTGTGGCACTTTGGTCCCGGCTCTGCGCCGCAACGCTTGCGCGCTGCGTCGCGTCCGGGACACGAGAGCGTATGAACTAAATCGGCTTCCCCGTGTACGGCATCGATGCCGTGAGGCCGCCGTCCACCGGGAATGCCTGTCCATTCACATACGAGGCTTCGTCGCTCGCCAAAAACAGCCCCATCGCGGCGAGCTCATGCGGCTGGCCGGCGCGCTTCAGCGGATTGAGCTGGCCGATCTTGTCCTGGGTGCCGCGCTCCTTGGCGCGGTCGAAGATGGGCTTGGTCATGCCGGTTTCGATCAGGCCGGGGCACACCGCGTTGATGCGCACGCCGGTGCCGGTGAGCGAGTAGGCGGTGGTCTGCACCAGAGAGATCACGCCGGCCTTGCTGGCCGCGTACGGATGCCCGCTGGCACCGGCCTTGAGGCCTGCGACGGATGCCGTCAGCACGATCGCGCCGGACTGCTGCTTCACCATGTGCGGCATTGCGTATTTCACCGCGAGGAACGGTCCGATCAGGTTGACGCGCAGGATCTCTTGCCAGTGTTCCACCGTCTGCTCGGCAAGCGGGACGAGCCCGCCCGAGACGCCGGCATTGGCCCAGATCACGTCGAGGCGGCCATGCGTCTTCACCGCCTTGTCGATGACCGCGATGACGTCCTTTTCGGAGCCCGCGTCCGCGACCATGGCTTCAGCGACGCCGCCGGCCTTCTTCACCTCGTCGACCGTCTCCTTCACCGCCTCGGTACGATCGACCGCGATCAGCTTGGCGCCTTCCTTGGTGAAGAGGAGTGCAGCCGCGCGGCCGATGCCGCTGCCGGCGCCGGTGATGATGACGGATTTGCCTTGCAGGCGGCCCATGCGCTTCTCCTTTTGGTTCGTGCGCGACGCTTGCCGCGCGACGGAATTTCAAACAGAATTTGAAACAGTAAAGTGTCTTGAGACACGTTCGCTACTCACGTACAGCGACATCACACGGGATGGAAGGGTTTCGATGGCAGCCGCAGACAAGCCGAAAGTGGTCACGACACGCTGGTGGTGGGTTCGCCACGCGCCGGTGCGCAATGACGGCGGCAACATCTACGGGCAGAGCGATATCGCCTGCGACACCAGCGACACCTATGTGTTCAACGCTGTTGCCAAGGTGCTGCCACGCAAGGCGGTCTGGTATTCGAGCAATCTGATGCGGACGCATCAGACCGCCGAAGCGATCTGGGCGGCGGGCTTCCCGAAGCCGGCGTCGATGAAATGGGAGGCGGATCTCGCCGAGCAGAATCTCGGAAAATGGCAGGGCATGAACCGCGCCGAGTTTGTCGCCAGCCGCCCGGTCGGCGCGAGCTGGTTCGCCGACATCAACGAGCCGGCGCCTGGCGGCGAAAGCTTCATGGACCTCTACAACCGCACGCGCCGCACCATCGAGCGGATCAACAATGAGGCGGCTGGCCAGGACATCATCGTGGTCGCGCATGGCGGCACCATCAAGGCAGCAGTCGGCCTCGCGCTCGGCGATCTGCCGGAGCAGGGGCTCGCGTTCGACATCGACAACGTCTCGGTGACGCGGCTCGATCATTTCGCCAGCCCCGAGCGAAGCGTCTGGCGCTTGCCGATGGTGAACCAGCAGCCCTGGATCGCGGACGATGCGCATGCGGCGATGCATCAGCCGGCCGGACCGGAAGTCAAGAAGCTCGCGTGAGTACGCTGTCATTCCGGGACGGTCCACAGGACCGGACCCGGAATGACGTTCGATACGAAGATCAATCTTGGGAGAGAAACATGACCTTGTTCGACATGAAGGGGAAAGTCGCCGTCATCACCGGATCGACGCGCGGCATCGGGCTTGCGATCGCCGAGCGCATGGCCGAGCACGGCGCCAAGGTCGTGATCTCCTCGCGCAAGGCCGATGTCTGCGACCAGGTTGCCAAAGGCATCAACGACAAGTTCGGCAAGGGCACCGCGGTCGCGATCGCCGCCAACATCTCGTCAAAGGAAAATCTGCAAAACCTCGTCGATGAGAGCAACCGCGCATTCGGCAAGATCGACGTGCTGGTCTGCAACGCCGCGTCGAACCCGTATTACGGTCCGCTCGCCGGCATCTCCGACGATCAGTTCAGGAAGATTCTCGACAACAACATCGTCGCCAACAACTGGCTGATCTCGATGGTGGTGCCGCAGATGATCGAGCGCAAGGACGGCTCGGTGATCATCGTGTCCTCGATTGGGGGCCTCAAGGGCTCGACCATCCTCGGCGCTTACGCGATCTCGAAAGCCGCCGACATGCAGCTCGCGCGCAACCTCGCTTGCGAGTACGGCAAGCACAACATCCGCGTGAACTGCATCGCACCGGGCCTGATCAAAACCGACTTCGCCAAGGCGTTGTGGGACAATCCCGAGAACCTGAAAGCCTCGACCTCGCGCTCGCCGCTCTTGCGCATCGGCATCCCCGACGAGATCGCGGGCGCCGCGGTGTTCCTCGGCTCCAAGGCCGGCGACTTCATGACCGGTCAGACCATGGTGATCGATGGCGGCGCGACGATCAGTTGACGCGATAGAGCGTCATCCCGGGGCGCGCTTAGCGCGAACCCGGGATCTCGAGATTCCGGGCTCGGTCCTGCCGGACCGCCCCGGAATGACCCTTCGGGTCAATCCACTGCCGCGTAAACCAGATCGCGCACCAAGGTCCGCGTGAAATCACGCTGTCCCGGGCCCTGGCTCATGAACACCGCGAACAGATCCTCCTTCGGATCGATCCAGAAGAACGTCCCCGCAATGCCGCTCCAGAAGTAAGTGCCGACGCTGCCGGGGAAGGGCGCGATGCCGGCCTCGCGGCGGACGGCGAAGCCGAGACCGAAGCCGTGGCCGGGCGACAGCAGCGTGCCATTGGTGACGACGTGCGGCCCGAGATGATCCGATGCCATCAGCTCCAGAGTTTTGCGGCCGATGATCCTGTTGCCCTCGAGCGTGCCGCCATTGCGCAGCATCAGCGCGAAGCGGGCATAGTCCATCGTGGTCGAGACCAGGCCGCCGCCGCCGGATTCCATCACCGGCTGCTCGAGCATGTTGAACAGCGCGACCTTGTCGCCGGTCCAGGGATCGGTTGCGAACGCCTCGGCGAGCCGGCCAGCATTGCTCTCAGCGGTCGAGAAGCCGGTCTCGGCCATCTGAAGCGGCACGAGGATGCGCTCGGCGAGGTACGCGCCGAGCGATTTGCCGCTGATGATTTCGATGATGCGGCCGAGAATGTCGGTGGAGCGGCTGTAGTTGAACTCGTCGCCGGGATGGCAGACCAGCGGGAAGCTCGCCACCAGCGCGGCGTGCTCGGCATTGCTGATCTTGCGGCTGCGGACGCGGGACTCCTGATAGAGCTTGTGCACGGGGCCATCGCCCTGGTGCTCGTAGGTCAGTCCAGAGGTGTGCCGCAGCAAGTCCTGTACGGTCATCGCCCGCTTCGGCGGAACCAGCTCCAATTTACCGCCGCTGACCACGGCGACCTTCTGGTCGGCGAACTCCGGGATGAATTTTGCCACGGGATCGCCGAGCAGCAGATGGCCGTCCTCGACCAGCGCCATGATGCCGACCGAGACGATCGGCTTTGTCATCGAAAAAATCCGGAAGATCGAATCACGCGCCATCGGCGCGGACCCCGCCGGGCTCTGCTTGCCGAGCGCCTCGAACCATCCGACCTGACCGCGCCGGGCCACCAGCACGGTCACGCCGGGCACGGTTCCCTTGTCGATCTCGCGCTTGAAAGCATCCGACATCGCCTGGAGGCGGGGCCGCGACAGGCCCAGCGTCTCGGGCTTGGCTTCGGGCAGAGGCGGGGTTGTCGGCGCGGTCGAGGGGCGGGCGGCGGCAGTCGCGGTCATGTTCACTCCCGGGGGCACATTATTGTCGGGAATGGACTGTGACCCAGAAGGCGCGGCACAAACAAGCGAAGCCAGCGCGCTTCACCCTTGCAAACCAGCCGCCCCCTGTGCTTGAAAGCGCCCCTGATCCGCGTGGCGACGCGAGGGTCCGTAGGAGTGTAGCTCAATTGGTAGAGCACCGGTCTCCAAAACCGGGGGTCGCAGGTTCGAGCCCTGCCACTCCTGCCAGATAATTCAATGGCTTAAGCGGCTATTTGTCTCGAACAGAGGCTGAACGGGACCCAAGATGGACCCAAGCATTTAGTCGCTATTGCGCATCCGAATTGGCTGGGGCTCCGAACGCGCGCGAGCCACTGCGCCTCGTGGGTGTGGAAAAGCTCCGAGGGCGGCGGTCCATATAGAGGGGCTAACGGATCCGCAGGGCTCACGGGGTTATGAGCGCGTGCCCGTGCCGCCAATTTTTGAGCACGTGCCCGTTCCAACACTCATGGCGCTTTTGGGCGAAGCCAATCGAGGCCATGACAATTAAGGCTACGATGACAGACACGGCTACGAGTTATGCGTCATTGACGGATCTCGTATCGGTCGCAGCGAGGATCGCCGCGCTTCACCAGAGTGATCTCCTGGAGGTTGTATTTTAGTTCACAGTGCAAGAGCCCATACTCCGACAAATACGGGTATGGTGCGCGCCAACAGAGATTGACGCCCGCCGGAACCTCTTGCGGATACCCGCGTATCGTGTAGGTGCACACCTCGCGGAGGCTAGGATCTGCCCTTCCGGACGTCTCGGCTCTGCCTTGAGCTGCCTCTTGTGCATGAGCCTGGAATAGCGAAGCCAATGCTAAGAATGCCACCAAAACGGCGCGCATTTTGTTTCCTCTTGGTTTCAAAAGGCGCCCTCAAATTGCGACCACCAGGTTAATCATACGCTCCCGCCCCATTTGAGCCGCCAGGCCGCTTCGATACTGCACGCGATAACGGCCCCGGCGCGCGAGGCTGGCGGACACGCCGGAGCCGTTCGTCCCCGTGCGCTCCGCCGCGCGCAAAGCCACTGTATAGGGAAGGAGCGGCAAAGTGAGATGCACTCCGGGAGTAACCCATGAGGCCATCTCAATGACCTTGACGGCGGACTCATCGTCAGAGTCTGATCGGCGCCATGGGGCAGCACCAGCACGACATCGACGAGCTCGCGCGCATGGAGCGGCTTTGCCTTGCGCTGGCCGACGACAGCACCTTACCGCTGGAGCGCGCCGCTCTAGTCGAGATGCCGGCAACTACCGGGCCGAGGCTGCTCAGGGCGAGGGGAAGATTCTGGGGACCCGAACCCGGACCCGAAGCCGAAAGTACAGGACCGAACCAGACGGACAGGGCGGATTGTGGGTCGGGCAGGGTGGCCTGTTACGCAAAGTAACAGGGCGGCACCGGATGGTGCGATGCCGCTCGGTCTCCAAAACCGCGGGTCGCAGGTTCGAGCCCTGCCACTCCTGCCAGCTTAGGCAGCCAATCAGGATAAAGCCAGGTCGGGTAACCCATTGATCCCGATCAGGTCCGCGCACGGTTGCCGCGGTCATCGGGTTCGGCCACACCTTGACCTTTGGCCCCATCCGCAGTATCTACCCGGCACTCGCAGCCGGCCCGTTGAGATGCGGATATCCGGCGCGGCTTTAAATCCCCGAACAATCGAGCCCGGTTTCCGGCTCATCCTTCGCGACAGAGGGCTGGGTCAACGGCGGCTGTTCGGGTCCCCGAAATTCATGCGCGTCTGGCGACGGACGTTGGACATTCAAACGATGGCAGTCAGCCCGTTCAAGTTCTTGCAGGAAGTGCGCTCGGAGACTGCCAAGGTCACCTGGCCGACCCGTCGTGAGACCACGATCACCACCATCATGGTGTTCGTGATGGTCGCCGTGGCCGCCGTCTTCTTCTTCGCCGCCGACCAGATCATCCGCTACCTCATCACCTTCCTCTTGGGCATTCACTGATGGCAACAGCAGCCGCAACCCAATCGTCCGACAAGCGCTGGTACATCGTCCACGCCTATTCGAATTTCGAGAAGAAGGTCGCCGAATCGATCCGCGAGCAGGCCAAGCAGCGCGGGCTTGAGGATTTGTTCGAGCTGGTGCTGGTTCCGACGGAGAAGGTCACGGAAGTGCGCCGCGGCCGCAAGATCGACGCCGAACGCAAGTTCTTCCCGGGCTACGTGCTGGTGAAGATGAAGCTGACCGACGAGGCGTTTCATCTGATCAAGAACACGCCGAAGGTGACGGGCTTCCTCGGCGCGGAAAACAAGCCGATGCCGATTTCGGAAGCCGAGGCGATGCGCATTCTGCACCAGGTGCAGGAGGGCGTGGAACGGCCGAAGGCGTCGGTGTCGTTCGAGATCGGCGAGAACGTCCGCGTGGCCGACGGCCCGTTCGCCTCGTTCTCGGGCGTGGTCGAGGAAATCGACGAGGCGCGCTCGCGCGTGAAGGTCGCAGTGTCGATCTTCGGCCGCGCAACGCCCGTCGAGCTGGAATTCGGTCAGGTCGAGAAGGTCTGATCGAGTAACGCGCGAGACTGAAGAGCTTCGCGCGAAGAGAGGCCGTGGGAGGGAGAGAGCGGTTGCCAGCCGCATCCGACCCAGACCACGAACCTGAAACCGCCGGCCACGGCCGGCACAACAGGAGTGATACATGGCAAAGAAAGTGACCGGATACCTGAAGCTTCAGGTCCCGGCCGGTGCGGCGAATCCCTCGCCCCCGATCGGTCCCGCGCTCGGTCAGCGCGGTCTCAACATCATGGAGTTCTGCAAGGCGTTCAACGCCCAGACCCAGAAGGAAGAGAAGAACACCCCGATCCCGGTGATCATCACCATCTATGCGGACCGTTCCTTCACCTTCGAGATGAAGACGCCGCCGATGTCCTACTTCCTCAAGCAGGCCGCCAAGATCCAGTCCGGCTCGAAGGCGCCGGGCCGTGACAAGGCCGGCAAGGTGACCAAGGCGCAGGTGCGCGAGATCGCCGAGAAGAAGATGAAGGACTTGAATTGCGACACCATCGAATCGGCCATGAAGATGGTCGAGGGCTCCGCCCGTTCGATGGGTCTGGAAGTTGCGGGGTAAGCGGTCATGGCAATCGGAAAGCGTTTGAACAAAGCCCGCGAAGGCATTGACCGCGAAAAGCTTTACCCGCTCGCGGACGCCATCAAGATGGTCAAGGAGCGCGCGAAAGCGAAGTTCGACGAGACCATCGAGGTCGCGATCAATCTCGGCGTCGATCCGCGTCACGCCGACCAGATGGTCCGCGGCGTCGTGACCCTGCCGAACGGCACCGGCCGTACGCTCCGCGTCGGCGTGTTCGCCCGCGGCGCCAAGGCCGATGAAGCCAAAGCCGCCGGTGCCGACGTCGTCGGCGCCGAGGATCTGGTCGAGAAGGTGCAGAACGGCACGATCGATTTCGACCGCTGCATCGCCACCCCCGACATGATGCCGCTGGTCGGCCGTCTCGGTAAGGTGCTGGGCCCGCGCGGCCTGATGCCGAACCCGAAGATCGGTACCGTGACCATGGACGTCACCGGTGCGGTGAAGGGTGCCAAGGGCGGCTCGGTCGAGTTCCGCGTCGAGAAGGCCGGCATCCTGCAGGCCGGCGTCGGCAAGGCCTCGTTCTCCGAGGAGAAGCTGGTCGAGAACATCAAGGCTCTGGCCGATGCCGTCTCGAAGGCGAAGCCGGCCGGCTCGAAGGGCACCTACATCCAGCGCGTTGCGGTGTCCTCGACGATGGGTCCGGGCGTGAAGGTCGAGCCGGCCACCATTCTCGGCTGAGGTTTGGAAATTGTATGAGGCGAGGGGCGGAATCGGGCGACCGATTCCGCCCCTCGTCGTTTGTGGCGGCGCTGACCGGAAACAACAACAATGGCTGACAAGGTCCTGATCTACTCGCGCTTTCCCAAGACGATGATGGCGCGCTTCGCTGAACAGTTCGAGCTGCTCGACACCGGTGGCAGGCCCGCGCACGAGGTGTTTCCCGCCGACGAGCTCGGCGACGTCCGCGCGATGCTGACCGCTGGCGGCTCGCCGCTCGGCGCGAAGGCGATGGACCGGTTTCCGAAGCTCGGCGCCATCATCTGCTACGGCACCGGCTATGATGGCGTCGACCTGAAGGCGGCGGCTAGCCGCAACATCGCGGTCGGCCACAGCCCGGGCGCCAACGCCGCCTCGGTTGCCGACATCGCGATGACCCTGATGCTGGCGACGACGCGCAGGATCCTGGTCGCCGACCAATATGTCCGTAGCGGCGACTGGGCGGCGTCAAAGCAGTCGCCGATGATGCGGCCCCAGGCCGGCATGCCCGGCCGCCGGATCGGCGTCTACGGCATGGGCGAGATCGGCCGCAAGATCGCCGCGCGCTGCGCCGCCTTCGAGAGCGAAATCGGCTATTTCAGCCGGACCCAATACGATCTGCCCTATCATTATTTCCCCTCGCTGCAGGCGCTCGCCGACTGGTGCAGCGTGCTGATGATCGCAGTCCGGGCAGGGGCGGAGACGCAGCACGTCGTGGGCGCGGATATCCTGAAGCGCCTCGGCGCGGACGGCTATGTCGTCAACGTCTCCCGCGGCTCTGTCATTGACGAGAAGGCCCTGGTCGCGGCGCTCACCGACAAGACCATCGCCGGCGCCGGCCTCGACGTCTTCGAGGAGGAGCCGCACGCACCCGACGCGCTGACCGCGCTGCCCAACGTGGTGCTCGCCCCGCATATCGGCGGCCACACCCTGGACTCGCACGTTGCCATGCAGAACTGCGTGCTCGCGAACCTCACCGCATTCTTCGCGGGCAAGCCGCTGCCTTATGCGGTCAAATCGGCCTGAATCGGCCCTTGTCGGCCCGGATCAAGCCTCGCCGGCATCGGATCGCAACTGGTGTGAATTTGGCCTTGGCAAGCCGGCAGAGAGCGGTTAAAGAACCGCCTCCGGACGTGCCGGCCTCGGCTGGCGCGTTCGTGCATGCATTCCGAAAACCCGACACGGCAGGAGATCATTCCTTTTCAGGACGTCCGTCAGGATTTGCCCGAAGAGGAAGGAAAAGCTGTCGGCCGGTAGGGATGCGGGCAGAGGTCGGGCGGTTCGCCGGCTGACCTTGTCCTGTCCAAGACTGCAGGCGCCTGCGGGGAATTTCGATTTCTCAACGGCTTAATCGCATGGCCTGCATAGACGGGTGAAGACCGGATTTCACTTCGCACCCAGCTTTAAGGGCTGGCTTTGCGAAACGGGTCTGGTTCGGACCTCGACACGCCGTGGACCTCTAAGGGGTTCCCGGAGGGCAGGCTTTGAATTGTCGTCTTGCCCGGCGTGTCCTGGGGGATTTGGCCCCGAGGTTCAGGTTTGGGCGGGACGATGGGTGCAACCCGGCGGTCCCGCTGTCGCGATGACCGCCAACCGGAGAGAGCTTGCTGTGGAACGAGCGGCAAAAAAGGAAGCGGTCGAACAGCTCCATGAGGTCTTCAAGACCACGGGCGTCGCGATCGTTGCTCAATATTCCGGCCTCACCGTCGCCCAGATGCAGACTCTGCGCAAGCAGATGCGGCAGGCTGGCGCATCGGTGAAGGTCTCGAAGAACCGTCTCGCCAAAATTGCTCTTGAAGGCACTGACGTCGTTGCCATCGGCCCCATGCTGAAGGGACCGACCGTGATCGCGACTTCGAACGATCCGGTAGCGGCGCCGAAGGTCGCCATCGACTTCGCCAAGGCGAACGAAAAGTTCGTCATCGTCGGCGGATCGATGGGCAAGACCGTCCTGAATGTCGACGGCGTGAAGGCGCTTGCCTCGCTGCCGTCGCTTGACGAACTGCGCGGCAAGATCGTCGGCCTCATCGTGGCCCCGGCGACCAAGCTGGCCCAGCTCGCCAACGCGCCCGCGGGCAAGCTCGCGCGCGTCATCCAGGCTCATGCCTCAAAGGGCGAAGCGGCCTGACGCCCTTCGCAAAACTCAAACCCGAACCAGACACATACGTAAGGAAACTGAACAATGGCTGACTTGCAGAAGATCGTTGACGACCTCTCGAGCCTCACCGTGCTCGAAGCCGCTGAGCTGGCGAAGCTCCTCGAAGAGAAGTGGGGCGTTTCGGCTGCCGCGGCTGTCGCCGTGGCCGGCCCGGCCGGTGCTGGCGGCGGCGCTGCCGCTCCGGCGGAAGAGAAGACCGAGTTCACGGTCGTTCTCGCCTCTGCCGGCGAGAAGAAGATCGAGGTCATCAAGGAAGTCCGCGCCATCACCGGTCTCGGCCTCAAGGAAGCAAAGGACCTCGTCGAGGGTGCTCCGAAGCCGCTGAAGGAAGGCGTGAACAAGGAAGAAGCCGAGAAGATCAAGGCCCAGATCGAGAAGGCTGGCGCCAAGGTCGAGCTCAAGTAACGCAATTTACTTCAGCGAAATCCCGGGCTCGCGAAGCGAGGCCCGGGACCTCGTCCCAAGATCGTGGATGGCCGGGCCAAGCCCGGCCATGACGATCGGAAAGACGAGGCGGATGCAAAAGGCGTGCGACGGAACGATCCGACGCAGGCCGAACACGAAAAAGTGTGGGGATTTACGGGTTTAACCCTCGAATCTGCACTATTGTCGCCCCATATCGGGTCGGCAGCACGAAAGCGCGGTGGGCAGGGAGGCCGGATTTCCCTGTAAGCCGTTGGGAGAGCAGGCTATTTCGGGCTTTTGCAGTCCGTGAAGACGATCGTTGTGACGGGCGGGCGCGCAGCAGCGCCCCGCGCGTCGTTTTGCGTTTTGAAGGTCTGAAGAACAGATTCAGGACATTCCCGCCTGAAACTGAGTTTCCGGCCCCCAAAACGGGTTCGAAAAATTCAACCCGGAAAGCGGTGGCAGCCGCGTTCCGGACGGCGCGCCCAGAGCGGGCGACGAAATGAGAGGCCACGATGGCGCAGCAGACATTCACCGGTCGCAAACGCGTTCGCAAGTTCTTCGGACACATCAAGGAAGTCGCCGAGATGCCGAACCTCATCGAGGTTCAGAAGGCGTCCTATGACCAATTCCTGATGGTCGATGAACCCACTGGCGGCCGTCTCGACGAGGGTCTGCAGGCAGTGTTCCGCTCGGTGTTCCCGATCTCGGATTTCTCGGGCACCTCGATGCTGGAGTTCGTCCGCTACGAGTTCGAGCAGCCGAAATATGACGTCGACGAGTGCCGCCAGCGCGGCATGACCTTCGCGGCTCCCCTCAAGGTGACGCTGCGCCTCATCGTGTTCGATATCGACGAGGAAACCGGTGCGAAGTCGGTCAAGGACATCAAGGAGCAGGACGTCTACATGGGCGACATCCCGCTCATGACGATGAACGGCACCTTCATCGTCAACGGCACCGAGCGCGTCATCGTCTCGCAGATGCACCGTTCGCCCGGCGTGTTCTTCGACCACGACAAGGGCAAGACCCATTCGTCGGGCAAGCTGCTGTTCGCCGCCCGCGTGATCCCGTATCGCGGCTCCTGGCTCGACATCGAGTTCGACGCCAAGGACATCGTCTATGCGCGTATCGACCGTCGCCGCAAGATTCCGGTGACGTCGCTGATGTTCGCCCTCGGCCTCGACGGCGAAGCGATCCTGTCCACGTTCTACAAGAAGATCCTCTACAAGCGGACCAAGGACGGCTGGCGCGTTCCGTTCGACGCCAACCGTTTCCGCGGCTACTCGACCGTCAACGACCTGATCGACGCCGACACCGGCAAGGTCGTGCTCGAGGCCGGCAAGAAGCTCACCGTCCGTGCCGCCCGCCAGCTCCAGGAGAAGGGGCTGAAGGCGCTGCGCATGGCCGATGAGGAGCTGGTCGGCAACTACGTCGCCGAGGACCTCGTCAACCCGAAGACGGGTGAGATCCATGCGGAAGCCGGTGAGGAGATCACCGACAAGCTGATGAAGGCGCTCAACGAGCAGGGCTACAAGGAGCTGCCGCTGCTCGACATCGACCACGTCAATGTCGGCCCCTACATCCGCAACACCCTCTCGGCCGACAAGAACATGACGCGCGAGGACGCGCTGTTCGACATCTACCGCGTGATGCGTCCGGGCGAGCCGCCGACGCTGGAATCGGCGCAGGCCATGTTCCAGTCGCTGTTCTTCGACGCCGAGCGCTATGATCTCTCCGCGGTCGGCCGCGTCAAGATGAACATGCGCCTCGACCTCGATGCGCCCGATACCCAGCGCACGCTGCGCAAGGAAGACATCCTCGCGGTCATCAAGACCCTGGTGGACCTGCGCGATGGCAAGGGCGAGATCGACGACATCGACCATCTCGGCAACCGCCGTGTGCGCTCGGTCGGCGAGCTCATGGAGAACCAGTACCGCATCGGCCTGCTGCGCATGGAGCGCGCGATCAAGGAGCGCATGTCCTCGGTCGACATCGACACGGTCATGCCGCAGGACCTGATCAACGCGAAGCCCGCGGCTGCCGCCGTGCGCGAGTTCTTCGGCTCCTCGCAGCTCTCGCAGTTCATGGACCAGACCAACCCGCTCTCGGAGATCACCCACAAGCGTCGTCTCTCGGCGCTTGGACCGGGCGGTCTGACCCGCGAGCGCGCCGGCTTCGAAGTCCGCGACGTGCATCCGACCCATTACGGCCGTATCTGCCCGATCGAGACGCCGGAAGGTCCGAACATCGGCCTCATCAACTCGCTTGCGACCTTCGCGCGCGTGAACAAGTACGGCTTCGTCGAGACGCCGTACCGCAAGGTCAAGGACGGTCGCGTCACCGACGAGGTCGTGTACCTCTCGGCGATGGAAGAGGGCCGCTACACGGTCGCGCAGGCCAACGTGCCGCTCGACCCGAAGGGCCGCTTCACCGAAGACCTCGTGGTCTGCCGTCACGCCGGCGAAGTCTTGCCGGTGACCCCGGACAAGGTCGACTACATGGACGTGTCGCCGAAGCAGCTCGTTTCGGTCGCCGCGGCGCTGATCCCGTTCCTCGAGAACGACGACGCCAACCGCGCGCTGATGGGCTCGAACATGCAGCGCCAGGCGGTGCCGCTGGTTCGCGCCGAGGCGCCGTTCGTCGGAACCGGCATGGAAGGCGTAGTTGCGCGAGACTCGGGTGCCGCGATCGCGGCGCGCCGTTCGGGCGTGATCGACCAGATCGACGCCACTCGCGTCGTCATCCGCGCCACGGAAGACCTCGATCCGACCAAGTCGGGCGTCGATATCTACCGTCTGATGAAGTACCAGCGCTCGAACCAGTCGACCTGCATCAACCAGCGTCCGCTGGTGAAGGTCGGCGACGTCGTCAAGAAGGGCGACATCATCGCCGACGGTCCGTCGACCGATCTCGGCGAGCTCGCTCTGGGGCGCAACGTGCTGGTCGCGTTCATGCCGTGGAACGGCTACAACTTCGAAGACTCGATCCTGCTCTCCGAGCGGATTGTGAAGGAAGACGTCTTCACCTCGATCCATATCGAGGAGTTCGAGGTGATGGCCCGCGACACCAAGCTCGGACCTGAGGAAATCACCCGCGACATTCCGAACGTCTCGGAAGAAGCGCTGAAGAACCTCGACGAAGCCGGTATCGTCTACATCGGCGCGGAAGTGCGCGCCGGCGACATCCTGGTCGGCAAGATCACGCCGAAGGGCGAAAGCCCGATGACGCCGGAAGAGAAGCTGCTGCGCGCCATCTTCGGCGAAAAGGCCTCCGACGTCCGCGACACCTCACTGCGCGTGCCTCCGGGCGTGCAGGGCACGATCGTGGAAGTGCGCGTGTTCAACCGTCATGGCGTCGACAAGGACGAGCGTGCGCTGGCGATCGAACGGGAAGAGATCGAGCGTCTGGCCAAGGACCGCGACGACGAGCAGGCGATCCTGGACCGCAACGTCTACAACCGTCTTGCCGAGTTGCTCGAGGGACGGCAGGGCATTGCGGGCCCGAAGGGCTTCAAGAAGGACACCAAGATCACCCGTGCGGTGCTCGAGGAGTACCCGAAGTCGCAGTGGTGGCTGTTCGCTTCGCCGAACGACAAGCTGATGGCCGAGATCGAGGCCATGCGGAAGCAGTACGACGAGTCGAAGAAGGGGCTTGAACAGCGCTTCCTCGACAAGGTCGAGAAGCTCCAGCGCGGTGACGAATTGCCGCCCGGCGTGATGAAGATGGTCAAGGTCTTCGTCGCGGTGAAGCGCAAGATCCAGCCCGGCGACAAGATGGCCGGCCGCCACGGCAACAAGGGCGTGGTGTCGAAGATCGTGCCGATCGAGGACATGCCGTTCCTCGAAGACGGCACGCACGCCGACATCGTGCTCAACCCGCTGGGCGTGCCCTCGCGCATGAACGTCGGACAGATCCTCGAGACCCATCTCGGCTGGGCCTGCGCCGGCCTCGGCAAGCGTATCGGCCAGACGGTCGATGCCTACCTGTCGAAGCAGGACATCAAGCCGCTGAAGGAAACCTTGAAGAAGGTCTACGGCGAGGACGAGACCATCAAGACGCTCAACGACAACGAGCTGCTTGAACTCGGCCATAACCTCAGCCGCGGCGTGCCGATCGCAACCCCGGTGTTCGATGGCGCCAAGGAAGCCGACATCGAGGAGATGCTGAAGCTGGCCGGTCTCGACGCTTCGGGTCAGTCGACCGTCTATGACGGCCGCACCGGGGATGCTTTCGATCGCAAGGTGACGGTCGGCTACATCTACATGCTCAAGCTGCACCATCTGGTCGACGACAAGATCCATGCGCGTTCGATCGGTCCGTACTCGCTCGTCACCCAGCAGCCGCTGGGCGGCAAGGCGCAGTTCGGTGGCCAGCGCTTCGGCGAAATGGAGGTGTGGGCGCTCGAGGCTTACGGCGCGGCCTACACGCTCCAGGAGATGCTGACGGTGAAGTCGGACGACGTCGCCGGCCGCACCAAGGTGTACGAGGCGATCGTGCGCGGCGACGACACGTTCGAGGCCGGTATTCCGGAATCGTTCAACGTGCTGGTCAAGGAAATGCGCTCGCTCGGCCTCAACGTCGACCTGCACAACTCCAAGATGGGACCGGCGCCGACGTCGGAAGCGGCCGAGTAATTCGACCTTTCATGCCCGGCCTTCGACGGCCGGGCATCGGCGCCCGGCCTGAGGCCTTGAGGGCAGGGCGCCCTGCACGAGTGATTTTCGAATTTGCGGCCGGAGGCGACCGGCACGCGAGGAGAAGACGATGAACCAAGAAATTATGAATCTCTTCAACCCGACGACGCCGGCTCAGGTCTTCGACCAGATCCGGATCTCGATCGCGTCTCCAGAGAAGATTCTGTCCTGGTCCTACGGCGAGATCAAGAAGCCGGAGACCATCAACTACCGTACCTTCAAGCCCGAGCGCGACGGCCTGTTCTGCGCCCGCATCTTCGGGCCGATCAAGGACTACGAGTGCTTGTGCGGCAAGTACAAGCGCATGAAGTACAAGGGCATCATCTGCGAGAAGTGCTCGGTCGAGGTCACGCTGTCGCGCGTCCGGCGCGAGCGCATGGGCCATATCGAGCTCGCCGCGCCCGTCGCCCACATCTGGTTCCTGAAGTCGCTGCCCTCGCGCATCGGCCTGCTGCTGGACATGACGCTGAAGGATCTCGAGCGGATCCTCTACTTCGAATACTACGTGGTGCTCGAGCCGGGTCTCACCGCGCTCAAGGACCGTCAGCTGCTGTCGGAAGACGAGTATCTGAAGGCGCAGGACGAGTACGGCCAGGACAGCTTCACCGCCATGATCGGCGCAGAAGCGATCCGCGAGCTGCTCAAGGGCATGGACCTCGAGAAGCTCGAGGCTTCGCTGCGCGTCGAGATGCAGGAGACCGACTCCGACATCAAGCACAAGAAGCTCGCCAAGCGCCTGAAGATCGTCGAAGCGTTCCGCCACTCCGGCAACAAGCCGGAATGGATGATCATGACCGTGGTTCCGGTGATTCCGCCGGATCTGCGTCCGCTGGTGCCGCTCGACGGCGGCCGCTTCGCGACCTCTGATCTCAACGACCTCTACCGCCGCGTCATCAACCGCAACAACCGCCTGAAGCGGCTGATGGAGCTGCGTGCGCCCGACATCATCATCCGCAACGAGAAGCGCATGCTTCAGGAAGCGGTCGATGCGCTGTTCGACAACGGCCGCCGCGGCCGCGTCATCACCGGCGCCAACAAGCGTCCGCTGAAGTCACTCGCCGACATGCTCAAGGGCAAGCAGGGCCGCTTCCGTCAGAACCTGCTCGGCAAGCGCGTCGACTATTCGGGCCGTTCGGTGATCGTGGTCGGTCCCGAGCTGCGCCTGCATCAGTGCGGCCTGCCGAAGAAGATGGCGCTTGAGCTGTTCAAGCCGTTCATCTATTCGCGGCTCGACGCCAAGGGCCTGTCCACCACCGTGAAGCAGGCCAAGAAGCTGGTCGAGAAGGAGCGGCCCGAGGTCTGGGACATCCTGGACGAGGTGATCCGCGAGCATCCGGTGCTGCTGAACCGTGCCCCGACGCTGCATCGCCTCGGCATCCAGGCGTTCGAGCCCGTGCTGATCGAAGGCAAGGCGATCCAGCTTCACCCGCTGGTCTGCTCGGCGTTCAACGCCGACTTCGACGGTGACCAGATGGCCGTGCACGTCCCGCTGTCGCTCGAGGCGCAGCTGGAAGCGCGCGTCCTGATGATGTCGACCAACAACATCCTGCATCCGGCGAACGGTCAGCCGATCATCGTGCCGTCGCAGGACATCGTGCTCGGTCTCTACTACGTCTCGATCATGCGTGAAGGCCTCCCCGGCGAGGGCAAGGCGTTCGGCGACATGGCCGAGCTCGAGCACGCGCTGCACGCGAAGGTCATCCACCTCCACACCAAGATCAAGTACCGGTGGGAAGGCATGGACGAGTCCGGCAAGGTCTCCAAGCGCTGGATCGAGACCACCGCCGGCCGCGTCATGCTCGGCAACCTGCTGCCGAAGAACCCGCGCGTCACGTACGAGATCATCAACAAGCTGATGACCAAGCGCGAGATCTCGGGCGTCATCGACCAGGTCTACCGCCATTGCGGCCAGAAGGAGACGGTGATCTTCTGCGACCGCATCATGGCGCTCGGCTTCTACAACGCGTTCAAGGCCGGCATCTCGTTCGGCAAGGACGACATGGTCGTGCCGCACGGCAAGTGGAAGATCGTCGACACCACCCGTACGCTGGCGAAGGATTTCGAGCAGCAGTACAACGACGGCCTGATCACCCATGGCGAGAAGTACAACAAGGTTGTCGACGCCTGGTCGAAGGCCACGGAAGAAATCGCCAAGGCGATGATGAAGGAAATCTCCGCCACCAAGAAGACGGCGAGCGGAGCCGATGCCGACATCAACTCGATCTACATGATGGCCCACTCCGGTGCCCGCGGTTCGCCGGCCCAGATGCGCCAGCTCGCCGGCATGCGCGGCCTGATGGCCAAGCCGTCGGGTGAGATCATCGAGACGCCGATCATCTCGAACTTCAAGGAAGGCCTCTCGGTGCTCGAGTACTTCAACTCGACCCACGGCGCCCGCAAGGGCCTCGCGGACACCGCGTTGAAGACCGCGAACTCGGGCTACCTGACCCGCCGTCTCGTCGACGTCGCGCAGGACTGCATCATCACGCAGAGCGACTGCGGTACCAAGCTCGGCATCAAGATGCGCGCCATCGTCGATGCGGGCACCGTGGTCGCCTCGCTCGGCTCGCGCATCCTCGGACGCACGGCCTGCGAGGATATCCGTGACAGCTCGGGCAAGGTGATCATCAAGCGCGACACGCTGATGGAAGAGAGCCATCTGGAAGCCATCCAGCAGGGTGGCGTGCAGGAGGTGAAGATCCGTTCGGCTCTGACCTGCGAACTCGTCAACGGCATCTGCGGCAAGTGCTACGGCCGCGACCTCGCCCGCGGCACGCCGGTCAATCACGGTGAAGCCGTCGGCGTCATCGCGGCGCAGTCGATCGGCGAGCCGGGCACCCAGCTGACCATGCGCACCTTCCACATCGGTGGTGCGGCGCAGCTCAACGAGCAGTCGTTCGTCGAAGCCAATTTCGACGGCAAGATCGTGATCCGGAACAAGTCCATCGCCCGCAACAGCGAAGGTCACCTGATCGCGATGGTACGCAACATGGTGGTGGCGATCGTCGATGCCGACGGCACCGAGCGTGCGACGCACCGCGTCCAGTACGGCTCGCGCCTGCACGTCGACGAGGGCGACAACGTCAAGCGCGGCCAGCGTATCGTCGAGTGGGATCCCTACACCCGTCCGCTCCTCACCGAAGTCGAAGGTACGATCGGCTTCGAGGACCTGGTCGAGGGGCAGTCGATCTCGGAAACGCTCGACGAGGCCACCGGCATCGCCAAGCGCGTGGTCATCGACTGGCGCTCGACCCGCGGCGGCTCGGACCTGCGTCCGGCCATCGTGGTCAAGGGCAAGGACGGCAAGGTGCTCAAGCTCCCCCGTGGCGGCGATGCCCGCTACATGCTGTCGGTCGACGCCATTCTCTCGGTCGACGTCGGCGCCAAGGTCAATCCGGGCGACATCCTCGCGCGTGTCTCGACCGAAAGCGCCAAGACGCGTGACATCACCGGCGGTCTGCCGCGGGTGGCGGAGCTGTTCGAGGCACGGCGTCCGAAGGATGCGGCGATCATCGCCGAAATCGCGGGCACCATCCGGTTCGGACGCGACTACAAGAACAAGCGTCGCATCTCGATCGAGCCGATGGACAAGACCGAGGAACCGCGCGAGTACCTGATCCCGAAGGGCAAGCACATCCACCTTCAGGACGGCGACGTCGTCGAAAAGGGCGACTTCATCGTGGAAGGCAACCCGGCGCCGCACGACATCCTTGCGGTCAAGGGCATCGAGGAGCTTGCGGCCTATCTGGTCAACGAGATCCAGGAGGTCTACCGGCTCCAGGGCGTGCTCATCAACGACAAGCACATCGAGGTGATTGTCCGTCAGATGCTCCAGAAGGTGGAAGTCACCGACCAGGGCGATACGGACATGATCTCCGGCGAGCAGGTCGACAAGATCGAGTTCGACGCGCTCAACGAGAAGGCCAAGGAAGAGGGCAAGAAGCCCGCCACGGGTACGCCGGTTCTGCTCGGCATCACCAAGGCGAGCCTGCAGACCCGCTCCTTCTTCTCGGCGGCCTCGTTCCAGGAGACCACCCGCGTCCTCACCGAGGCGGCGGTCAACGGCAAGATCGATCCGCTCGAGGGCCTCAAGGAGAACGTCATCGTCGGCCGGCTGATCCCGGCGGGCACCGGCGCGTCCATGGCCAAGATCCGCGAGGTCGCGATGAAGCGCGACAAGCTGATCCTGGACGAGCGCGAGAAGCAGGCAGCTGTGGTGTCGCCCGCGCCGGAGGCCGAGCTTCCTGCGCTGCCGCCTGCGGAATGATCGTTCACCCGTAAGAATACCGAGGACAATGAAAAGGCCGGCGCGAGCCGGCCTTTTTGCTGCTTTGATTGCCTGTTGCGGTGCGAGATCAACCTTTGTTCATCTTTCCTTCAGGCGCAAAAGCGCTTCTGCTAGTGCAGCTTAGACCGGTGGATCCCGTGACGGGGGCAGGGCCGGAGACCACGGAACTGACATGCTTGATCTCGCAATCGTAGGCGGCGGCCCCGGCGGGCTGATGAGCGCCTGGTATCTGAAGCGTAAGCTTGGCGACCTCTGCCGCGTCACCATCTTCGAGGCGTCCGATCGGCTCGGCGGCAAGATCGTCACGCGCAAATTCGATTCGGCGCCGGCGATGTACGAGGCCGGCGTTGCCGAGATCTACGACTACTCGATGACGGGCCCGGACCCGCTGCGCGAGCTGATTCAGCATTTCGGACTTCAGACCATTCCGATGGACGCCGAGCAGGTGCAATTCGGCGGCGAGCTGCTCGACGACGTCGCGGGCATGCGCCGCAGATACGGCGCCAAGACCGCGGCGGCGATCGAGACGTTCCGCAAGCGCTGCACCGAGGTGATGTCGCCGATCGAATATTACGAGGGCGTCGGCGCGCACGACAACGAGAACCCCTGGGCCTACAAGACCGCCGAGCAGGTGCTCGACGAGGAGGTCGAGGACGAGACCGCGAAGCGTTTCTTCAAGGTGATGGCGCGCTCGGATATCGCCACCGAGAGCCACAACACCAACGGCCTCAACGCGCTCAAGAACTACCTGATGGATGTGGACGGCTATATCGGCCTCTACTCCATCCAGAACGGCAACGAGCAGCTGATCGAGTGCCTGCAGTCGGAGGTCAATGCCGACATTCAGCTCAATCACCGCGTGCTCACCGTCGGCAAGGCGCCGACCGGCCGCTACCAGCTCAAGATGATGAACGGCAAGGGGCCGGAGACGCGCGACTTCGATCTCGTGCTGATGTGCCTGCCGCATTCCTGGCTCGCCACGATGGGGTGGGAAGGCGAGCAGCTGCGCAAGTCGATGGTCAAGCACATCTCCTATTTCGACCGTCCGGCGCACTATTTGCGCGTCTCGATCCTGTTCGACACCCCGTTTTGGGGCGAGAAGATTCCGGGTGCCTGGTTCATGTCGGAGGCCTTCGGCGGCTGCTGCGTCTACAACGAGGGCGCGCGTCACGACGTCGGCAAGCACGGCGTGTTGAACTGGCTCATTCCCGGCTCCGACGCGCTGGCCTTCGCCAACCTCTCGGACCAGGAGCTGATCGACGCCGCGCTGAAATCGCTGCCGGCCTCGCTCGGCGATGCCCGCGCCCATTTCATGGAAGGCAAGATCCATCGCTGGCTGTCATCGGTGAACGCGCTGCCGGGCGGCCTGCCCGTGCGCGACATCATGACCAATCATCGGCCGGAGCCGAAGGAACATCCGGGCATCGTGGTGGTCGGCGACTACCTGTTCGACTCCACGCTGAACGGCCTGCTCGACTCCTCGGATGCGGCGACCGACATCATCCTGACCGAGATGATGCGCCTGCGCCGCGAGCGCGCGCAGGACGGCCGGCCGGTCTCGGACAAGATCGACCGCGATTATTTCGAGAATTATCGCGGCCTCGGTCCCTATCACGAGGCGTGGAAGCACTTCACCGATCCCGATTATCTGACAAAGCTGATCGGCATCGTCTGGGGCAATGCGAAAGGCGCCAAACTGCTGGTCGCGGGCTCGGCGAGCGGCGAGCTGGTCGGCGCGCTGCGCGATCGCGGCATCGATGCCTGGGGCATCGAGAACAACCGCGCCATCCACGCCAAGACGCCGAAGGCGCTCAAGAAGTACAACAAGCTCGGCTCGATCACCGACATGCCGTTCAAGGGCGGCAGCTTCGACTTCGTGTTTGAGACCAGCCTCTGCCACGTTTCCCCGAAGCAGGTGGTCCGCGCGATCCGCGAGTTCAACCGCGTGGTCAAGACCGGCCTCGTGTTCGGCTCTGTTACCTCGGACATGGCCTCGGCAGTGATCGACCGCTACGATCTCCTGCGCGGGGTCAAGAAGCTCGGCACCTGGTGGGAATGGTCCGAGCTGTTCTTCGGCAACGGCTTCGAGCTGTCGATGCACCGCAAGGACTGCACCGACGCGCTGTGGGAGGCGACGCTTGCCGCGGGCAAGGGCCCGGGTCAATGGTACGCCGACGCCGACAGCTTGCGTTATTCGTTCTTCGACAAGGTCGAGGACGAGGACGACGACTAGCGTTCAAGGATCGGGTGAATTCGCCAATTGTTTTGCCGAATTCATTTTGATCGCATAGAATCGGTGCGATAGCGGCTCTCCGCTATCTCCTGCTTTCTCTGCGGTCATGCCGGCCGTCAGCATCGGTTGGTATCATGGCGTCCAAGCCTCTCTCGCCCGACAAACAGAAGCTCACCGCCGAAGATGCGACCGAGCTCGACGACAAGCTCGCCATCGCCGCCAAGCCGGACCTCGAGGACGACGAAGACGAGGAGGATGACGAGCTGGAGCTCGATGACGACGATGAGGACGAGGACCTCGTCGTCTTTACCGCGCGCGAGGCCGCCGGCGCGCTCGCCACCATCCTGGGCTTCGTCAAGCCCTTCCTCACCAACTACAAGCGGATGCTGTCGTTCGTGGCGTTCGGCGTCGTTGTCGAGACGCTGTTCAACGTCATCATGCCGCTCAGCCTGAAGTACCTGATCGACGACGCGCTCGGTGAGGAGGATTTCCAGGCGCTGTACAAGATCCTCGGCGTGCTCGCGGTCGCCGGCATCCTCACCTCCATCATCGCGGTCTGGTACGAGCGCTGGGACGCGCGGCTGGCCGCCTGCATCATCTCCGACGTCCGCAAGCGCCTGTTCGAGCACGTCCAGGAGCTGCCGGCGGCTTATTTCGGCCGCACCAAACGCGGCGAGATCCTGTCGCGCTTTTCCGTCGACCTCTCGGCGTTCGAAGGCTCGGTGAAGACCTTCGCCAACAGTGCGGCGCTGCCGTTCCTGGAACTGGTCGCCGGCATCATCCTGATGTTGTTTTTGAACTGGCAGCTCGCCGTGGTCGCGCTGCTGGTGTTCCCGATCACCCTGATTGGCCCGCGCATCCTCACCCCGAAGGCGGTGCAGGCCAATTACGAGCAGAAGCTCAACGAGAGCGCGCTGCTCGGCATGGTGCAGGAGAACGTGGCGGCGCAGGCCGTGATCAAGGCGTTCAGCCTGCAGCGCAAGATGTTCGGCTTCTTCCGCTTCCGCAACGACGAGACCCGCAACAGGATCGCCTCCGCCGCGTTTCTGTCGACCATGGTGGAGCGGACGGTCACCATCTCCGTGCTTTTGCTGCACCTCGTGGTGCTCGCGATCGGCGCCTATCTCGCGACCAAGGGCCAGATTACCATCGGCACCTTCGTGACCTTCGAGAGCGCGTTCTGGGAGGTCTCCTACAACATCGCCCATGTGATGCACTTCATCCCGGTGTCGATCTCCTCGGCCGCCGCGGTCCGCCACATCCAGGAGCTGCTTGACGAGCCGACTCGCGGCGCCGATCGTCCCGGCGCGCCCGACCTGCCGCGCATCACCAACGACATCACCTTCGATCACGTCACTTTCCAGTACGAAGGCAGCCAGACGCCGGTGCTGGACAATCTCAGCCTCAAGCTCAAGGTCGGCAGGAGCATCGCCATCGTCGGTCCCTCGGGCTCCGGCAAGAGCACGCTGCTCAACCTGATCCTGCGGCTCTACGTGCCCGACGAGGGCCGCGTCACCATCGATGGCGTCGACGTCCGCAAGGTGACGCTGGATTCGCTGCGCCGGAGCATGGCGGTCGTGTTCCAGGAGAACATGCTGTTCAACATGTCGATCCGCGAGAACATCCGCCTCGGCAAGGAGGGCGCGACCGACGAGGAGGTGGAGGAGGCGGCGAAGAAGGCCGAGATCCACCGCTACATCATGAGCCTGCCGCAGCGCTACGACACGCAGGTCGGAGAGCGCGGCGACACGCTCTCGGGCGGCCAGCGCCAGCGCATCGCGATCGCGCGCGCGATCATCCGCAATCCCTCGGTGCTGCTGCTGGACGAGGCCACCTCGGCGCTGGACCAGACCACGGAAGCGGCGATCAACCGCACGCTGCTGAAGGTCGCCAAGGGCCGCACCATGATCTGGTCGACCCATCGCCTGACCTCGGTGGTCGAGATGGACGAGATCATCGTGATCTCAGGGGGCAGGGCGATCGAGCGCGGCTCGCATGCCGAGCTGCTTGCCAAGAACGGCACCTATCGCAAGCTGTGGAACGACCAGATGCACCAGCCGCACAGCGCTGCGGCTCAGGCCGATGACGACAGCGAGGATGACGACGAGGAAGACGACGACCTCGCGGATGATGAGGACGAGGGCGACGAGGAGGAGTGACCGAGGAAGTTCGGTTCCAGGGCGAAGGCGCCTCCGAGCGGCCGCAATAGCCCCTGCACCGACCAGGCCGAGATCGAATGGCGGGCGCTGACGACTTTCCGCGCAATGCCGAGCTGGTGGCGCAGGCCGACATTGAGACCGTTGGCGAGCACGACAAGACGGGCCGAGATCGTCTCGCCATTGGAGAGCGAAACCCTCTGCCGCTCCGGGCTGGTCTCGACCGTAGTCGCCTTGGCGCAGATGCGCTCGACGTTCCCAGGGATATCGCCGCGGACGGCGTTGACCAGGGAATCGTAGATGATGTTGAACTGTCGGCTTGGCGCCTTATCGGGCAGACGGCCGAAGCGCGCGATCCTGTTCTCGCCAGCAAAGGTGGCGCGGCGCAGGACCGATTCTCCAATTCCGGTCTTTAGGAATCGCTCGACCTGGACGTGACCGCTGAGTTTCTCGACGCGAAAATCCGCCGGATAGCTCTGATGCGGATCGATCAGCGCGGTCGAAATGCCGGCCCGGCCGAGCACCGCGGCGGCGGTCGAGCCGGACAATCGCCCGCTGATGATGGAAATCTCGGTGTACCGCTTGGCGCAAATCTCTCCCGAAGACGGCAGACTGCCGCATCAACAGGAAGAAAAGCCTGAGCACGGGACATAAAAGTATATTTCATCCGGATGTAAATAGGTCGCTGGGGTAGCGGAGCAGGGGCCTCATGCCCATATCCGGACGGCGCGGTGAGTGCGGCAAACAGCGATTTCGACAGTCGTGAGAAGCGTTTTCTGACTGTCGTTTCACCTTGACTTGACCGATTCTCACTTATAGAAAGCGCCTCACTTAACGACAGGCGGTGAGCATCGCCAGCGTCGGAACGGGCCACCCGTTGATCCCCACGGACTAGCTCCCCAAGGGTCGTTTAAGGCGGGCACCAACCTCGACGAATGCCGCTCAAACGCTGTCGATCATAGCTAGGCAATGCCAGTGCGATTTTAGTTCTCTTGAGCTTGTTCTCTTGAGATCGAATTCGGATGCATGACCTCGGTGCGCGGGCCGCAGCTTGACGCTGATCGGCCTCAATATCGCGGTCCTCTGTGGCGTCGAAGCGCTTTCCGCTCGTTGATGGAGCGGTTGGCGCAATTTCGCTTTGCGCGAATTGTTCCGCAAAGGCGGCCTCGTCGGGTGGGTAGCTCGAGAAGAATTTGCGGTCCCGGCGACGGGCCGCGTCAAGACAGCGGGTCCGGAAGGGGTCGCGACAGAACAAAGGGTAAGGCCAGGATGCCGACGATCAACCAGCTGATCGCTCAACCGCGTGAAGTGCAGAAGTCGCGCAAGAAGGTGCCGGCGCTGCAGCAGTCGCCGCAGAAGCGTGGCGTTTGCACGCGCGTCTACACCACGACCCCGAAGAAGCCGAACTCGGCGCTTCGTAAGGTTGCCAAGGTGCGCCTGACCAACGGCTTCGAGGTGATCGGCTACATCCCCGGCGAGGGCCATAACCTCCAGGAGCACTCGGTGGTCATGATCCGCGGCGGCCGCGTCAAGGACTTGCCCGGCGTGCGCTATCACATCCTCCGCGGCGTTCTGGATACCCAGGGCGTCAAGAACCGTAAGCAGCGTCGTTCGAAGTACGGCGCCAAGCGTCCGAAGTAAGCGGGAACCAGCTCAATGTCTCGTCGCCACTCAGCGGAAAAGCGCGAAGTTCTCCCGGATCCGAAGTTCGGGAACATCATCGTCACGAAGTTCATGAACTCGGTGATGTATGCCGGCAAGAAGTCGGTTGCCGAAGGCATCGTTTATGGTGCGTTTGGCATCATCGAGAGCAAGACCAAGCAGAACCCGCTCGGCGTGTTCGAGCAGGCGCTCGAGAACGTCATGCCGACGATCGAGGTTCGCTCCCGCCGCGTCGGCGGCGCGACCTACCAGGTTCCGGTCGAGGTTCGTTCGACCCGCCGGCAGGCGCTTGGCATTCGCTGGCTGATCGCGGCTGCGCGCGAGCGCAACGAGAAGACGATGACCGAGCGGCTCTCGGCGGAGCTCTTGGACGCATCGAATAACCGGGGGAACGCCGTCAAGAAGCGTGAAGACGTGCACCGGATGGCGGAAGCCAACCGCGCCTTCTCGCACTATCGCTGGTAACGGCGAAACAAACGGACTCGCAAGGAACACCCTATGCCCCGCCAACATGCCATCGAGGACTACCGTAACTTCGGTATCATGGCGCATATCGACGCCGGCAAGACCACGACGACCGAGCGCATCCTGTACTACACCGGCAAGAGCCACAAGATCGGCGAAGTGCACGAAGGTGCCGCGACGATGGACTGGATGGAGCAGGAGCAGGAGCGTGGCATCACGATCACCTCGGCTGCGACCACCGCGTTCTGGAACGGCAAGCGCCTGAACATCATCGACACGCCCGGCCACGTCGACTTCACCATCGAGGTCGAGCGCTCGCTGCGCGTGCTCGACGGCGCCGTCTGCGTGCTCGACTCCAACCAGGGTGTCGAGCCCCAGACCGAGACCGTCTGGCGCCAGGGCGACAAGTACAAGGTTCCGCGCATCGTCTTCGCCAACAAGATGGACAAAATCGGTGCCGACTTCTTCAAGTGCCTGTCGGACATCGTCGACCGTCTGGGCGCCAAGCCCGTCGCGATCCAGCTCCCGATCGGCGCCGAGAACAATTTCAAGGGTCTCGTCGACCTCGTGAAGATGAAGGGCGTCATCTGGAACGATGAATCGCTCGGCGCGAAGTTCGATTATGTCGACATTCCGGAAGACCTCGTTGACCAGGCCAAGGAATACCGCGAGAAGATGGTGGAAGCCGCCGTCGAGCTCGATGACGACGCCATGGCCGCCTATCTCGACGGCAAGGAGCCGGACGAGGCGACGCTGAAGAAGCTGATCCGCAAGGCGGTGCTGACCGGCGCGTTCTATCCCGTGCTGTGCGGCTCGGCCTTCAAGAACAAGGGCGTGCAGCCGCTGCTCGACGCCGTCGTCGACTACCTGCCGTCGCCGCTCGACGTGCCCGCGATCAAGGGCACCGACGACAAGGGCAACGAAGTCGTTCGCAAGGCGGACGACAAGGAGCCCCTGGCGCTGCTCGCATTCAAGATCATGGACGACCCGTTCGTCGGCACCATCACCTTCTGCCGCATCTACTCCGGTATCCTGCAGAGCGGCACCGGCGTCGTGAACTCGACCCGCGAGAAGAAGGAGCGTATCGGGCGCATGCTCTTGATGCATGCGAACAACCGCGAGGACATCAAGGAAGCCTATGCCGGCGACATCGTCGCGCTGGCCGGCCTGAAGGAAGCGCGCACCGGTGACACGCTGTGCGATCCCGATAAGCCGGTGATCCTCGAGAAGATGGAATTCCCCGAGCCGGTCATCGAGATCGCGATCGAGCCGAAGTCCAAGGCCGACCAGGAGAAGCTGGGCGTGGCGCTGGCCAAGCTCGCCGCGGAGGATCCGTCCTTCCGCGTGTCGACCGACCACGAATCCGGCCAGACCATCCTCAAGGGCATGGGCGAACTCCACCTCGACATCAAGGTCGACATCCTCAAGCGCACCTACAAGGTCGACGCCAATATCGGCGCGCCGCAGGTTGCGTTCCGTGAGCGCATCACCAAGCGGGTCGAGCACAGCTACACCCACAAGAAGCAGACCGGCGGTACCGGCCAGTTCGCGGCCGTGTCGTTCATCGTCGAGCCGAACGAACCCGGCAAGGGCTTCGAGTTCGAATCGAAGATCGTCGGCGGCGCGGTGCCGAAGGAATACATCCCCGGCGTCGAAAAGGGCCTGGAGAGCGTGCTCTCGTCCGGCGTGGTCGCGGGCTTCCCCGTGGTCGATGTCAAGGTGCAGCTCGTGGACGGCAAGTATCACGACGTCGACTCGTCGGCGCTCGCCTTCGAAATCGCCTCGCGCGCCTGCTTCCGCGAAGCGCTGCAGATGGGCAAGTCCGTGCTGCTCGAGCCGATCATGAAGGTCGAAGTGGTGACCCCGGAAGACTACACCGGCTCGGTCATCGGCGACCTGAATTCCCGGCGCGGTCAGATCCAGGGGCAGGACATGCGCGGCAACGCCAACGTCATCAACGCGATGGTGCCGCTCATGAACATGTTCGGTTACGTGAATAACCTGCGCTCGATGAGCCAGGGTCGCGCGACCTTCACCATGCAGTTCGACCACTACGCAGAAGCGCCGGCGAACGTGTCGGCAGAAGTCCAGAAGAAGTTTGCCTGATTGTCGTCGGTCTCAAGCTGACGATTGAACGGAGAGTCAAATGGCCAAAGCAAAGTTTGAACGTAACAAGCCGCACTGCAACATCGGCACCATCGGTCACGTCGACCATGGCAAGACGTCGCTGACCGCGGCGATCACCAAGATCCTCGCCGAGACCGGCGGCGCGACGTTCACCGCGTACGACCAGATCGACAAGGCGCCGGAAGAGAAGGCTCGCGGCATCACCATCTCGACCGCGCACGTCGAGTACGAGACCACGAACCGCCACTACGCCCACGTCGACTGCCCCGGCCACGCCGACTACGTGAAGAATATGATCACCGGCGCCGCCCAGATGGACGGTGCGATCCTGGTCGTGTCGGCCGCTGACGGCCCGATGCCGCAGACCCGCGAGCACATCCTGCTCGCCCGCCAGGTCGGCGTGCCCGCGCTCGTCGTGTTCCTCAACAAGTGCGACATGGTCGACGATCCGGAGCTGCTCGAGCTCGTCGAGCTGGAAGTCCGCGAGCTGCTCTCGAAGTACGAATTCCCCGGTGACAAGATCCCGATCATCAAGGGTTCGGCGCTCGCCGCTCTCGAAGATTCGGACAAGAAGCTCGGCCACGACGCCATCCTCGAGCTGATGCGCAACGTCGACGAGTACATCCCGCAGCCGGAGCGTCCGATCGACCAGCCGTTCCTGATGCCGGTTGAAGACGTGTTCTCGATCTCGGGCCGCGGCACCGTCGTGACCGGCCGTGTCGAGCGCGGCGTCGTCAAGGTCGGCGAGGAAATCGAGATCGTCGGTCTTCGCGCCACCCAGAAGACCACCGTCACCGGCGTCGAAATGTTCCGCAAGCTGCTCGATCAGGGCCAGGCCGGCGACAACATCGGCGCTCTGCTCCGCGGCACCAAGCGCGAGGACGTCGAGCGCGGCCAGGTTCTGGCCAAGCCGGGTTCGGTCAAGCCGCACACCAAGTTCAAGGCTGAGGCCTACATCCTCACCAAGGAAGAGGGCGGTCGCCACACCCCGTTCTTCACCAACTACCGTCCGCAGTTCTACTTCCGCACCACCGATGTGACCGGTGTCGTGCACCTGCCGGAAGGCACCGAGATGGTGATGCCGGGCGACAACATCGCGATGGAAGTGCACCTGATCGTGCCGATCGCGATGGAAGAGAAGCTCCGCTTCGCGATCCGCGAAGGTGGCCGCACCGTCGGCGCCGGCGTCGTCGCCTCGATCATCGAGTAATTACGAGAATAGGGACGGCGAGTAGCGAGTGGTGACATTCGCTATTCGCTATTCGCCACCCACTGAAGAGAGACCACGGCAATGAACGGCCAAAACATTCGTATCCGTCTCAAGGCGTTCGACCATCGTATCCTCGATACGTCGACCCGCGAGATCGTGAACACGGCGAAGCGCACCGGCGCGCAGGTCCGCGGACCCATTCCGCTGCCCACCCGCATCGAGAAGTTCACCGTCAACCGTTCGCCCCATGTCGACAAGAAGAGCCGCGAGCAGTTCGAGATGCGCACGCACAAGCGCCTGCTCGACATCGTCGATCCGACCCCGCAGACCGTCGATGCTTTGATGAAGCTCGACCTGGCCGCCGGTGTCGACGTCGAGATCAAGCTCTAAGATTTTGGATCCCGTTCGCGCAAGCGGACAAAGAGAACAGGAAGCAAGCCGATGCGCTCCGGAGTGATCGCACAAAAGGTCGGGATGACGCGGGTCTTCACGGAGGCCGGCGAACATATCCCCGTGACCGTGCTGAAGCTCGGCAATTGCCAGGTCGTAGGCCACCGCACTGAAGAGAAGAACGGTTACGTCGCGCTCCAGCTTGGTTCTGGCAGCCGCAAGACCGTTTACATGCCCAAGGCCGAGCGCGGCCAGTTCGCGGTCGCCAAGGTCGAGCCGAAGCGCCGGGTCGAGGAATTCCGCGTCACCGCGGATGCCATGATCCCGGTCGGCGCCGAGATCCAGGCCGATCACTTCGTCGTCGGCCAGTTCGTCGACGTCACCGGCACCTCGGTCGGTAAGGGCTTTGCCGGCGGTATGAAGCGCTGGAACTTCGGCGGCCTGCGCGCCACGCACGGTGTGTCGATCTCGCACCGCTCGATCGGTTCGACCGGTGGTCGTCAGGATCCGGGCAAGACCTGGAAGAACAAGAAGATGCCCGGCCACATGGGTGTCGATCGCATCACCACGCTCAACCTTCGCGTCGTCCAGACCGATGTTGAGCGCGGCCTGATCCTCGTCGAAGGCGCCGTTCCCGGCTCCAAGGGCGGCTGGATCCGCGTGCGCGACGCCGTCAAGAAGCCGCTGCCGAAGGAAGCTCCGAAGCCCGGCAAGTTCAAGGTCGCTGGCGACGCGGACGCCGCTCCGGCTGCGCAGGAGGCGTGAGATGGAACTGAAGGTCACCACCCTCGAAGGTAAGGAAGCGGGCTCCGTCCAGCTGTCCGACGCCATCTTCGGTCTTGAGCCGCGCGAGGACATCATCGCGCGCTGCGTGCAGTGGCAGCTCAACAAGCGCCAGGCCGGCACGCACAAGGCCAAGGGCCGCGCCGAGATCTGGCGCACCGGCAAGAAGATGTACAAGCAGAAGGGCACCGGCGGTGCTCGTCACGGCTCGGCCCGCGTGCCGCAGTTCCGCGGCGGTGGCCGTGCCTTCGGTCCGGTGGTGCGTTCGCACGCCACCGACCTGCCGAAGAAGGTCCGCGCGCTCGCGCTCAAGCATGCGCTTTCGGCCAAGGCCAAGGACGGCGATCTCGTCGTGATCGAGAAGGCCGCGCTGGAGGCTGCCAAGACCAAGGCGCTGCTCGGTCACTTCTCGGGTCTCGGGCTCACCAACGCGCTGATCATCGACGGCGCCGAGCTCAACAACGGCTTTGCCGCCGCGGCCCGCAACATCCCGAACATGGACGTGCTGCCGATCCAGGGCATCAACGTCTATGACATCCTGCGCCGTCAGAAGCTGGTTCTGACCAAGGCCGCCATCGATGCGCTGGAGGCGCGCTTCAAATGAGCAAGAACATCGAGCCTCGGCACTACGACGTGATCCTGTCGCCGGTCGTGACCGAAAAGGCGACGATCGCCTCGGAGCACAACAAGGTGCTGTTCAAGGTGGCCGCGAAGGCGACCAAGCCGCAGATCAAGGAAGCGGTCGAGAAGCTGTTCGACGTCAAGGTCAAGAGCGTCAACACGCTGGTCCGCAAGGGCAAGATCAAGGTCTTCCGCGGCAATCTCGGTTCGCAGTCGAACAGCAAGCGCGCGATCGTGACCCTCGAAGAGGGCCACCGGATCGACGTCACCACCGGTCTGTAAGGTCGTACGACGATGGCACTGAAGACATTCAATCCCACGACGCCGGGCCAGCGCCAGCTGGTGATGGTCGATCGTTCGGCCCTGTACAAGGGCAAGCCGCTGAAGGCGCTCACCGAGGGCAAGAAGTCCTCGGGCGGCCGCAACAACACCGGCCGCATCACCGTGCGTTTCCGTGGCGGCGGTCACAAGCAGACGCTGCGCACCGTCGACTTCAAGCGTGAGAAGGTCGACGTTCCCGCGACCGTCGAGCGGCTCGAGTACGATCCGAACCGCACCGGCTTCATCGCGCTGATCAAGTACCAGGACGGCGAGCAGGCCTACATCCTAGCGCCGCAGCGCCTGGCCGTGGGCGACACCATCATCGCCGGCAACTACGTCGACGTGAAGCCGGGCAACGTCATGCCGCTCGGCAACATGCCGGTCGGCACGATCATCCACAACATCGAGGTCAAGATCGGGAAGGGCGGTCAGCTCGCCCGTTCGGCGGGCACCTACGCCCAGCTCGTCGGCCGCGACCAGGATTACGTCATCATCCGCCTGAACTCGGGCGAGCAGCGCCTGGTGCACGGCCGTTGCCGCGGCACGATCGGCGCGGTGTCGAACCCGGACCACATGAACACCTCGATCGGCAAGGCCGGTCGCAAGCGTTGGATGGGCCGCAGGCCGCACAACCGCGGTGTCGCGATGAACCCGATCGACCATCCGCACGGCGGTGGTGAAGGTCGCACTTCGGGCGGTCGTCACCCGGTCACCCCGTGGGGCAAGCCGACCAAGGGCAAGAAGACCCGCACCAACAAGTCGACCAACAAATTCATTCTCCTAAGCCGCCACAAGCGGAAGAAGTAAGGAACGCCGGACATGGTTCGTTCAGTCTGGAAAGGCCCGTTCGTCGAGGGTTCTCTGCTCAAGAAGGCAGATGCCGCGCGCGCGTCCGGCCGTCACGACGTCATCAAAATCTGGAGCCGTCGCTCGACGATCCTGCCGCAGTTCGTCGGCCTGACCTTCGGCGTCTACAACGGTCAGAAGCACGTGCCGGTGGCGGTCAACGAGGAAATGGTCGGTCACAAGTTCGGCGAGTTCTCGCCGACCCGGACCTTCCATGGCCACTCCGGCGACAAGAAAGCCAAGAAGGCTTGAGGATTAAACGATGAGCAAACCTAAGCGCGAACGGAGCCTCGCCGACAACGAGGCCAAGGCGGTCGCCCGGATGCTGCGGGTGAGCCCGCAGAAGCTCAACCTGGTCGCCCAGCTCATTCGCGGCCGGAAGGCGTCTGCTGCGCTCGCCGACCTGCAGTTCTCGCGCAAGCGGATCGCGGTCGACGTGAAGAAGTGCCTGGAATCGGCGATCGCCAACGCCGAGAACAACCACGACCTCGACGTCGACGATCTCGTCGTGGCGCAGGCCTTCGTCGGCAACGGCCTGGTGATGAAGCGCTTCGCCGCCCGCGGCCGTGGCCGTTCGGGCCGTGTCTACAAACCGTTTTCGCAGCTGACGATCATCGTTCGTCAGGTCGAAGCTGAAGCCGCCGCTTAAGGGCGCAGGAGAACACGATGGGTCAAAAGATCAATCCGATCGGTCTGCGCCTCGGCATCAACCGGACCTGGGATTCCCGCTGGTTCGCCGGCAAGCAGGAATACGGCAAGCTGCTGCACGAGGACGTCAAGATCCGCGAGATCCTGCACAAGGAGCTCAAGCAGGCGGCCGTCGCCCGCATCGTGATCGAGCGTCCGCACAAGAAGTGCCGCGTCACCATCCACTCGGCCCGTCCGGGCGTGGTGATCGGCAAGAAGGGCGCCGATATCGACAAGCTGCGCAAGAAGGTCGCGGACATCACCTCGTCCGACGTCGTCATCAACATCGTCGAGATCCGCAAGCCGGAGCTCGATGCGACGCTGGTGGCGGAATCGATCGCGCAGCAGCTGGAGCGCCGCGTGGCGTTCCGCCGTGCCATGAAGCGCGCCGTGCAGTCGGCGATGCGTCTCGGCGCGGAAGGCATCCGCATCAACTGCTCGGGTCGCCTTGGCGGTGCGGAAATCGCGCGCATGGAGTGGTACCGCGAAGGCCGCGTGCCGCTGCACACGCTGCGCGCCGACATCGACTACGGCGTTGCGACCGCGTTCACGACCTTCGGCACCTGCGGCGTCAAGGTCTGGATCTTCAAGGGCGAGATCCTCGAGCACGATCCAATGGCCCAGGACAAGAGAATGGCCGAAGGCGAGACCGGCGGCAGCAGCGATCGCGGTGGCCGTCAGCGCCGCGAGACGGCAGCAGCCTAAAGCCAGACAGGAATTTGAGGGCTTAAAGCCATGATGCAACCTAAGAAAACGAAGTTCCGGAAGGCGCATAAGGGCCGCATCCACGGCGTCGCATCTTCGGGCGCGACGTTGGCGTTCGGCCAGTTCGGCCTGAAGGCGACCGAGCCTGAGCGCGTCACGGCGCGCCAGATCGAAGCCGCTCGCCGCGCGCTGACCCGCCACATGAAGCGCGCCGGCCGCGTCTGGATCCGTGTGTTCCCCGACGTTCCGGTGTCGAAGAAGCCGGCCGAAGTCCGCATGGGCTCCGGCAAGGGTTCGCCGGAATTGTGGGTGGCGCGCGTCAAGCCGGGCCGGGTGCTGTTCGAGATCGACGGCGTCAACACCCAGACGGCGCGTGAGGCGCTGACCCTGGCGGCCGCCAAGCTGCCGATCAAGACGCGCTTCGTCGAGCGCATTGCGGAGTAATGCCCATGGCCCAGATGAAGATCGAAGACATCCGCGCGATGAGCCCCGACCAGCAGGATGACGCCATCCTGAACCTGAAGAAGGAGCGCTTCAACCTGCGCTTCCAGCGCGCCACCGGGCAGCTCGAGAACACCTCGCGCCTGCGCGAGGCCCGCCGTGACATCGCCCGGATCAAGACCGTCGCCGCGCAGACGCGCGCGAAGAAGAAGTAAGAGGCTTACGAAGATGCCGAAACGTACTTTGCAGGGCGTGGTCGTCAGCGACAAGCAGGCCAAGACCATCGTGGTGCGCGTCGATCGCCGCTTCACGCACCCGATCTACAAGAAGACGATCCGCCGTTCGAAGAACTACCACGCGCACGACGAGAGCAACGAGTTCAAGCCGGGCGACATGGTGTGGATCGAGGAATCGAAGCCGATTTCGAAGCTGAAGCGCTGGGTCGTGATCCGGGGCGAGCACAAGAAAAGCGCCTGATCTGTTGGCTTTAGCCGACTGACTTCAGGGAAATGTTGAGCGCCGGCTGGGCTGGCGCAATAGAAAGAGGACGAGGTGCATCAATGATCCAGATGCAGACCAACCTCGACGTGGCCGACAATTCTGGCGCACGCCGTGTCATGTGTATCAAGGTGCTCGGAGGCTCCAAGCGCCGCTACGCCACGATCGGCGACATCATCGTCGTCTCGATCAAGGAAGCGATTCCGCGTGGCAAGGTCAAGAAGGGCGACGTGATGAAGGCCGTCGTGGTGCGCGTCCGCAAGGACATCCGCCGCGCCGACGGTTCGGTCATCCGCTTCGACCGCAACGCCGCCGTGCTGATCAACAACCAGTCCGAGCCGGTCGGCACCCGTATCTTCGGGCCCGTGCCGCGCGAACTGCGCGCCAAGAACCACATGAAGATCATCTCGCTCGCGCCGGAGGTGCTGTAATGGCTGCGAAGATCCGCAAGGGCGACAAGGTCGTCGTGCTGACCGGCCGCGACAAGGGCCGCACCGGCGAAGTGTTCGAGGTTCGTCCCGACGCCGGCACCGCGCTCGTGCGCGGCATCAACATGGTCAAGCGTCACCAGAAGCAGACGCAGTCCCAGGAGGGCGGCATCATCTCGAAAGAGGCGCCGATCCAACTGTCCAACATTGCGTATGTCGGCAAGGACGGAAAGCCGACCCGCATCGGATTCAAGATTCTGGCGGACGGCAAGAAGGTCCGCATCGCCAAGAGCTCGGGAGCTGAGATCGATGGCTGAGGCCGCTTACACCCCGCGCCTGCGCGCGGAATACGACGCGAAGATCCGCACCGCCCTGACCGAGAAGTTCGGTTATGAGAACGTGATGCAGGTTCCGCGCCTGGACAAGGTCGTGCTGAACATGGGCGTTGGCGATTCCGTCAACGACCGCAAGAAGGCCGAGACCGCCGCCGCCGAGCTGACCCAGATCGCCGGCCAGAAGGCGATCGTGACCTATTCGCGTATCGCGATCGCGACCTTCAAGCTGCGTGAGAACCAGCCAATCGGCTGCAAGGTCACGCTGCGCAAGGCCCGCATGTACGAGTTCATCGATCGCCTGGTGACGGTCGCGCTGCCGCGCGTCCGCGACTTCCGCGGCCTGAACCCGAAGAGCTTTGACGGCCGCGGCAACTACTCGCTCGGCATCAAGGAGCACATCATTTTCCCCGAGATCGACTTCGACAAGGTCGCGGAAGCCCGCGGTATGGACATCACCGTCTGCACCACGGCCAAGACCGACGAAGAGGCGAGGGCCTTGTTGACCGCTTTCAATTTCCCGTTCCGGCAGTGAGACGCTGACCTAAAGCCTCTCAAACGCGGATACCCAGGAGCCAAGCATGGCAAAGAAGAGTTCAGTCGAGAAGAACAACCGACGCAAGCGGATGGTGAAGAACGCCGCCGCCAAGCGCGAGCGGTTGAAGGCGATCATCGCCGACAAGAAACTGCCGATGGAAGAGCGTTTCGCGGCGACGTTGAAGCTGGCGGAAATGCCGCGCAACTCGTCGGCGACCCGCATTCGCCTGCGCTGCGAGCTGTCGGGCCGCCCGCGCTCGAACTATCGCAAGAACAAGCTGTCCCGTATCGCGCTGCGCGAACTTGGCTCCAAGGGCATGGTCCCGGGCCTCGTCAAGTCGAGCTGGTAAGGAGGGTCGTTTAGATGTCTACGCACGATCCAATCAGCGATCTGATCACCCGCATCCGCAACGCGCAGATGCGCTCCAAGACCAAAGTCTCGACGCCCGGCTCGAAGATGCGCGAGAACGTGCTCGAGGTGCTCAAGTCCGAGGGCTACATTCGCGGTTACGCCACGCTCGAGCACCCCTCGGGCCGCAGCGAGATCGAGATCGAGCTGAAATATTTCGACGGCGAGCCCGTCATCCGCGAGATTGAGCGCGTTTCCAAGCCCGGGCGTCGCGTCTACGCCTCGGTGAAGAACCTGCCGCGGGTCAACAACGGGCTCGGCATTTCGGTGTTGTCGACCCCGAAGGGGATCATGGCCGACCACAGCGCGCGCGACGCGAATGTGGGCGGTGAAGTCCTCTTCACGGTGTTCTGAGAAGGATTTTTGATCCATGTCACGAGTTGGCAAAAAGCCTGTGACGGTTCCGTCGGGTGTCACCGCGACCGTCGATGGGCAGACCGTCAAGATGAAGGGGCCGAAGGGCCAGCTTCAGTTCGTCGTCCATGACGACGTCGAGGTGAAGCTCGAGAACGGCCAGGTCAAGGTCAAGCCGCGCGGCGAGACCAACCGCGCCCGCGCCCTGTACGGCACCGCGCGCGCCCAGGTCGCGAACCTGGTCGAGGGCGTCACCAAGGGCTTCGAGAAGAAGCTCGAGATCACCGGCGTCGGTTACCGCGCCGCGATGCAGGGCAAGAACCTGCAGCTCGCGCTCGGTTACAGCCACGACGTGATCTATCCCATCCCGGAAGGGATCACGATCACGGTGCCGAAGCCGACCGAGATCACGGTGGCGGGCAGCGACGCCCAGCGCGTCGGCCAGGTCGCCGCCGAGATCCGCGCCTACCGCCCGCCGGAGCCCTACAAGGGCAAGGGCGTGAAGTATGTTGGCGAATTCATCTTCCGCAAGGAAGGCAAGAAGAAGTAACGGAGCCGGTCATGTCCAAAGCCAAGGTTACCAATGCCCGGCGCAAGCGGAGTGTGCGGCTGAAGCTGCGCCGCTCCGGTGGCGGCCGCCCGCGTCTGTCGGTGTTCCGCTCGTCCAAGCACATCTACGCCCAGGTCATCGACGACCTCAAGGGCGAGACGCTGGCCTCTGCCTCCTCGCTCGAGAAGTCGATGCGGGACGGCGGCAAGACCGGCGCCGACATCGATGCGGCGAAGGCGGTCGGCAAGCTGCTGGCCGAGCGCGCGGTCGAGAAGGGCGTCAAGGAAGTCGTGTTCGATCGCGGCGGCTACCTCTACCACGGGCGCGTCAAGGCTTTGGCCGACGCGGCGCGTGAGAGCGGCCTGAGCTTCTAACGGAATTCGAGGATTGAGGCGTAAGCCTCTGAAGGATTGGAAAAACAATGGCAGCTGAACGCGAACAACGTGGTGGACGCGATCAACGCGGCGGCGGACGTGAACGCAAGGAGCGCGAGGAGCGCGACAGCGAGTTCGTCGACAAGCTCGTCCACATCAACCGCGTGGCCAAGGTCGTCAAGGGCGGCAAGCGCTTCGGTTTCGCAGCGCTGGTCGTGATCGGCGACCAGAAGGGCCGCGCCGGCTTCGGTCACGGCAAGGCACGCGAAGTGCCCGAGGCGATCCGCAAGGCGACTGAATCCGCCAAGCGCAATCTGACCCGGGTCTCGCTGCGCGAAGGACGCACGCTCCATCACGACATCGCCGGCCGTCATGGCGCAGGCCGTGTCTACCTACGTGCCGCTCCGGCCGGTACTGGCATCATCGCCGGCGGTCCGATGCGCGCCGTGTTCGAGACGCTCGGCGTCCAGGACGTGGTGGCCAAGTCGATCGGCTCGTCGAACCCGTACAACATGGTTCGCGCGACGTTCGACGCCCTGAAGCATCAGGATTCGCCGCGTTCGGTCGCAGCCCGCCGCAACATCAAGGTGTCCACTCTGCAGTCCCGCCGCGTCGGCGGCGATGCCGAGGCGGCTGCCGACTAACGGAAGCTTTCGGAGTAGACTCCCATGGCCAAGGACGCCGCTAAGTCCAGCAAGACGATCAAGCTCGAGCAGACCGGCAGCGCGATCCGCCGCCATCACTCGCAGCGGTCGACCCTGATCGGGCTCAAGCTCAACAAGATCGGCCGCACCAGCGAACTGCCGGATACCCCGGCCGTGCGCGGCATGATCAACAAGGTTCACCATCTCGTTCGTATCGTCGACGAGAAGTAAGCAGGGCGCATGATCCCGAAACCGGGTGCCCGGTTTTCGCTGACGATCACGCGCAAGACACAAGGAGAAGGGCGATGAAGCTCAGCGATATCGCCGACAACGCCGGCTCGCGCAAGAAGCGCATGCGCGTCGGCCGCGGCATCGGTTCGGGCAAGGGCAAGCAGTCCGGCCGCGGCGGCAAGGGCCAGACCGCGCGTTCGGGCGTGCGCATCAAGGGTTTCGAAGGCGGCCAGATGCCGATGCATCGCCGTCTGCCCAAGCGCGGCTTCAACAACATCTTCCGCGTCGAGTTCGCCGAGATCAATCTCGACCGGCTCCAGGAAGCGGTCGATGCCAAGAAGATCGACGCCGGAAGCGTCGTCAACGTCGAGGCCCTGGTGAAGGGCGGCGTGCTGCGCCGCGCCAAGGCCGGCCTGCGGCTGCTCGGCCGCGGCGAGCTCAAGTCCAAGCTCAACATCGAAGTGCATGGCGCCACCAAGACCGCGATCGCGGCGGTCGAGAAGGCCGGCGGCTCGGTGAAGATCCTCGCCCCTGCCAAGGAAGAAGGCGAGGCGGCGTAACAACTGCGTCATTGGCCCGCGCCTCGCGGGCCTTTACGCATGCGGGACGATGGACTTATCGAAGCCGAGCCCCAGATAATGTCCGGCGTCCGCTAAAGCATGATCCGGAAAAGTGTGAAGCGCTTTTCCGATAGGATCATGCTTAAAACGACAACCTGAAGCGCGATGATGGGGCATCCTGATCCATCGCGCTTTAGTAGCCCGGCCGCGGGCATGACGGCGCAACAGGCGGCGGGAGAAAGTCCAAGATGGTCTCTGCAGCGGAACAACTGGCAGCCAATCTCAATTTCGGCGCGTTCGCCAAGGCCGACGAACTGAAGAAGCGCATCTGGTTCACCCTGGGTGCGCTGCTCGTTTATCGGCTCGGAACCTACATCCCGCTGCCGGGCATCGATCCCAACATATGGGAGCAGGTGTTCAGGTCCCAGGCGGGCGGCATCCTCGGCATGTTCAACATGTTCGCCGGCGGCGGCATCCACCGCATGGCGATCTTCGCGCTGAACATCATGCCGTACATTTCGGCCTCGATCATCATCCAGCTCCTCACCACCGTCTCGCCGCAGCTCGAGGCGTTGAAGAAGGAGGGTGAGGCCGGCCGCAAGACGCTGAACCAGTACACCCGCTATCTGACGGTGATCCTGGCCGCGTTCCAGTCCTACGGCATCGCGGTGGGCCTCGAAGGCGCCGGCAATGTCGTCAGCGACCCCGGCATGTTCTTCCGCCTGTCGACCGCGATCACGCTGACCGGCGGCACCATGTTCCTGATGTGGCTGGGCGAGCAGATCACCTCGCGCGGCATCGGCAACGGCATCTCGCTGATCATTCTCTCCGGCATCGTCGCCGAGCTGCCGGCGGCGCTCGCCAACATGCTCGAGCTCGGCCGTCAGGGCGCGATGTCGACCGGCCTGATCCTGGTCGTCATCATCATGGCCGTCGCCGTGATCGCCTTCATCGTGTTCATGGAGCGCGCCCAGCGCCGGCTGCTGATCCAGTATCCGAAGCGCCAGGTCGGCAACAAGATGTTCGAGGGTCAGTCCTCACATCTGCCGCTGAAGCTGAACACCTCGGGCGTGATCCCGCCGATCTTCGCGTCCTCGCTGCTGCTGCTGCCGACCACGGTCGCGAACTTCAATGCCGGCAGCGGGCCGGAATGGTTCCAGTGGATCACCACCCAGCTCGGCCACGGCCGCCCGCTGTTCCTGGTGCTCTATCTCGCGCTGATCGTGTTCTTCGCCTTCTTCTATACCGCAATCGTGTTCAACCCGACCGAGACCGCGGACAATCTGAAGAAGCATGGCGGTTTCATCCCGGGCATCCGCCCGGGCGAGCGCACGGCGGAATATATCGACTACGTGCTGTCGCGCATCACCGTGCTGGGCGCGATCTATCTCGCGATCGTCTGCTTGATCCCGGAGATCCTGATCTCCTACGCCTCGGTGCCGTTCTATTTCGGCGGCACCTCGCTGCTGATCGTCGTCAGCGTGACCATGGATACGGTGGCGCAGGTGCAGGGTTATCTGCTGGCCCATCAGTACGAAGGCCTGATCCGCAAGTCGAAGCTGCGCGGCCGCCGCCGCTAAGCACAGAGTCCTCCGAAGACGGCGCTACGGCGCCGCCGATTCGGCGCGCGCGCAACGCGCAGCGCCCGCGGGAGCGACCGGCCGGACGTTCGGTCGCATCGGCAGAGCTGCTCTCACCGCCACACAATCACTGATTTCAAAGGCCTTCTTGGCGTCCGGGCATGCCCTCCCCTATGATATGGGTAGCGGTGCGGCGCCGATTATGGTTTGCACTGTTGCCGAACTTTCAAACACAGGTGCGCGACGTATCGCTCACCAATCCGGGGGGCGTACGCCGATGAGAATTATACTTCTGGGACCGCCGGGGTCGGGCAAGGGGACCCAGGCGCAGCGCTTGGTGCAGCGCTATGGCATCGTCCAGCTCTCGACCGGCGAGATGCTGCGCGCGGCCGTGGCGGCTGGAACGCCGGTCGGGCTGAAAGCCAAGGAGATCATGGCCAGCGGCGGCCTCGTCCCCGACGACGTCGTGGTCGGAATCATCTCCGATCGCATCGATCAGCCGGACGCCAAGGCCGGATTCATCCTGGACGGCTTCCCGCGCACCGTGCCGCAGGCCGAGGCGCTGGACGAGCTCTTGAGGCAGAAGCATCTCAAGCTCGACGCTGTGATCGAGCTCCGCGTCAACGAGAGCGCGCTGCTGAGTCGCGTCGAGACCCGCGTTGCCCAGATGCGCGAGCGCGGGGAGGAGGTCCGGGTCGACGACACCCCGGAGGTCCTGACCAAGCGCCTGGCCAGCTACCGCAGCCAGACCGAGCCGCTGATTCACTACTATTCCGAGCGGCGGAAGCTCTCGACCATCGACGGCATGATGGCCATCGACGAGGTCACCCGCGCCATCCACCGCCAGCTGCTGGCGCTCGGGGCGGTGGAACCCAAGACCCATGCCCGCAGCGCGGCCAAGGCAGGCCCGGCCAAGAAGGCCAAGGCACCCGAGAAGATGGCCCCAAAATCGGCGAAAGCGGCTAAAAAGGCGGCAAAATCAGCCAAGACCGCCAAAAAAGCGGCCAAAAAGGCTGTGAAGAGCGCGAAGAAGACAGCTAGGAAGACCGCCAAAAAGACGGTCAAAAAAGGTTCGATGAAGGGACCAAAAAAGGTCACGAAAAAGCGAGCCAAGCGCTAGCAGCGGTTGACGAAAGCCCCTGGAATCCCCTAATAAGCCTCGCATCCAAGTCGGATAGTTTCAGACGATGCCGGGCCCCAGGAAGACCGGGGGTGGGCGTCGTGTTCGCGTTTGTGAACACCTGCCCGAGAAAGCAAGCACTTAAAGCCCGGTCCCTGACGAGGGATCGGCAACAGGAGAGAAGGCCGTGGCCCGTATTGCCGGCGTGAACATTCCCACCAACAAGCGCGTGCTGATCGCGCTTCAGTACATCCATGGCATCGGCCCGAAGATCGCCGGTGACATCATCGAGAAGGTGAAGATCCCCGCGGATCGTCGCGTCAATCAACTCAGCGACGCCGAAGTGCTCCAGATCCGCGAAGTGATCGACCGCGACTATCTCGTCGAGGGCGATCTGCGTCGCGAAGTCGGCATCAACATCAAGCGCCTGATGGACCTCGGCTGCTATCGCGGCCTGCGTCATCGTCGCGGTCTGCCGGTGCGCGGTCAGCGGACCCACACCAATGCGCGTACGCGCAAGGGTCCGGCCAAGGCCATCGCCGGCAAGAAGAAGTAAGTTTTCGAATCCAATCGCGGCGTGTGGCGAAAGGGGGCACCCGTTCGCCACGCGCTTTTCGTTCCACAGGTGTAGCCGCTGGCATTACGGCGGCGTTTGAGATCTCCAGGAAAGGTCATCAATGGGCAAGGAAGCCACCCGCGTTCGCCGTCGTGAGCGCAAGAACATCGCCTCCGGCGTTGCGCACGTGAACTCGTCGTTCAACAACACGACCATCACCATCACCGACGCGCAGGGCAACACGATTGCCTGGTCCTCCGCCGGCACGATGGGCTTCAAGGGCTCGCGCAAGTCGACCCCCTATGCGGCGCAGGTGGCCGCCGAGGACGTGTCCAAGAAGGCGCAGGAGCACGGCATGCGCACGCTGGAAGTCGAAGTCGCTGGTCCCGGTTCGGGCCGCGAGTCGGCGCTCCGCGCGCTCCAGGCCGCGGGCTTCACCGTCACCTCGATCCGTGACGTGACCACCATCCCGCACAACGGTTGCCGTCCCCGCAAGCGTCGGCGCGTTTGATACCAAGTTGCGGGTACATCGGCCCGCAATGACTTTGTACCAAGCCGCGGGCGCGACCTGCGGCCTTTCCTCCAACGCCAGTGTCTGCAACGGCAGTTCGACTGGCCTGTATGGGTGAAACAGTGACGATCCAGAAAAATTGGCAAGAACTGATTCGGCCGAACAAGCTCCAGGTCACGCCCGGCAGTGACCCCACGCGTTTCGCGACCATCGTCGCCGAGCCGCTCGAGCGCGGCTTCGGCCAGACCCTCGGCAACGCGCTGCGCCGCATCCTGCTGTCCTCGCTCCAGGGCGCGGCGGTGCAGTCGGTGCACATCGATGGCGTGCTGCACGAATTCTCCTCGATCGCGGGCGTCCGTGAGGACGTCACCGACATCGTGCTGAACATCAAGGACATCTCGATCAAGATGCAGGGCGAAGGCCCCAAGCGCATGGTCGTGAAGAAGCAGGGCCCGGGCGTCGTCACCGCCGGCGACATCCAGACCGTCGGCGACGTCACCGTTCTGAACCCCGACCTGCAGATCTGCACCCTCGACGAGGGCGCCGAGATCCGCATGGAGTTCACGGTCTCGACCGGCAAGGGCTACGTGCCCGCCGAGCGCAATCGTCCCGAGGACGCGCCGATCGGCCTGATCCCGGTCGACAGCCTGTACTCGCCGGTCCGCAAGGTCTCCTACAAGGTCGAGAACACCCGCGAGGGCCAGATCCTCGACTACGACAAGCTGACCATGACGATCGAGACCAACGGCGCGATCTCGCCGGATGACTCGGTGGCTTACGCCGCCCGCATCCTGCAGGATCAGCTCAACGTGTTCGTCAACTTCGAAGAGCCGCGCAAGGAAGTCGCCCAGGAGATCATCCCGGACCTCGCCTTCAACCCGGCCTTCCTCAAGAAGGTGGACGAGCTCGAGCTGTCGGTGCGTTCGGCCAACTGCCTGAAGAACGACAACATCGTCTACATCGGCGACCTCGTGCAGAAGAGCGAGGCGGAAATGCTCCGCACTCCGAACTTCGGCCGCAAGTCGCTGAACGAGATCAAGGAAGTGCTGGCCCAGATGGGTCTGCACCTCGGCATGGAAGTGCCGGGCTGGCCGCCGGAGAACATCGACGAGCTCGCCAAGCGCTTCGAGGATCACTACTGAGAATTCGTCGTTCCGGGGCGATGCGTCAGCATCGAACCCGGAATCTCGCGATTCCGGATCGTCGCTTCGCGCCGTCCGGAATGACTGAGAGCATGATCCCGCAAAAGTGCGAGGCCGTTTTGCGATAAGGATCATGCTCAAACAAGAAGAGCGAAAAGCGCCTGGCGCTTTCGCGGGCGAACGCAGGCAGCCCACCTGAGCAACATGTCCGACGAACCGTCGCGGCAGTTTTAACGTAAGGACTACTCACATGCGTCACGGCAAGGTTCATCGGAAGCTCAACCGCACGGCCGAGCACCGCAAGGCGATGTTCGCCAACATGGCGGCCGCGCTGATCAAGCACGAGCAGATCGTCACCACGCTGCCCAAGGCCAAGGAGCTCCGCCCGATCGTCGAGAAGCTCGTCACCCTCGGCAAGAAGGGCGGTCTGTCGCTGCGTCGCCAGGCCATCTCCGAGCTGCGCGACGTCGACATGGTCAAGAAGCTCTTCGATACGCTCGCGACCCGCTACAAGGACCGCCAGGGCGGCTACACCCGCATCATCAAGGCCGGCTTCCGCTACGGCGACAACGCCGCGATGGCCGTGATCGAGTTCGTCGATCGCGACGTCGATGCCAAGGGCCAGGACTCCGGTCCGGTGCAGGAGAAGGAAGCCGAGGCGGCGTAAGTCGACCCGCAGAAAGATTCCGGAAAGCGGCGCCCTTAGGCGCCGCTTTTTTTATGGTGCTCACGCGTCGGTGAGGGCTGATTGCGCCGATCCGTGCTGTGCACGATATCTCCATCAGCCTCAATGGAGACGACGCATGAAGATCGATCTGTCCGGAAAGACCGCCCTCGTGACCGGCTCGACCGCCGGCATCGGCCACGCCATTGCCAAGGGCCTGGCCGCGTCTGGCGCCAGCGTCGTCATCAACGGCCGCGGCCAGGCCAAGGTCGATGCCGCCGTGCGCAAGCTGGAAGGGACGGGTGCCAAGGTGCGCGGCATCGCCGCCGACGTCTCGACTGCTGCTGGCTGCAAGGCCCTCGTCGCGGCGCTTCCCGAGGTCGACATCCTCATCAACAATGCCGGCATCTTCGAGCCGAAGGACTTTTTCGAGATCCCGGACGAGGACTGGAACCGCTTCTTCGAGGTCAACGTCATGAGCGGCGTGCGGCTGTCGCGCGCTTACATGAAGGGCATGCTCAAACGCAATTGGGGCCGTATCGTCTTCATCTCTTCGGAGTCCGGGCTCAACATTCCCGTCGAGATGATCCACTACGGCATGACCAAGACGGCCCAGCTCTCGGTCGCGCGCGGCCTTGCGCAGCTCACCCGCGGCACCGGCGTCACCGTCAATTCCGTGCTGCCAGGCCCCACCTTGTCGGAAGGCGTCGAGACCTTCGTGAAGGATCTCGCGAAACAGAACGGTCAATCGGTTGACGAAGCCGCCGCCAACTTCGTCAAGCAGCATCGCCCGAGCTCGCTGATCCAGCGCTTTGCCAGCGTCGACGAGATCGCTAACATGGTGGTCTACGTCGCCTCGAAGGAGGCATCCGCGACCAATGGCGCCGCGCTACGCGCGGAGGGCGGCATCGTCAACACCATCGCGTAGAGCATGATCCGGAAAAGTGTGATGCGGTTTTCCGACAAGGTCACGCTCAAAACAGTAGGGCCGCGTCCATGCCGGCCTATGTGATCTCCGAAGTCGAGATGCGCGATCTCGAGGGCTTCGAAGCCTATCGCACGCTGGCCGCGAAGACTATCGCGCAGTACGGCGGGCGTTATCTCGTTCGCGGCGGCAAGGCCGAGCTTGCGGAAGGCAAGCTTCCGCCGAAGACCATCGTCATCGTCGAATTTGCCTCGATGGCGCGGCTGAAGGAATGGTACGCCTCGCCGGAATATGCCGAAGCGCTGAAGATCCGCGCCGGTGCGCTGGAGCGTCGGCTGCTGTTCGTCGAGGGTGTGGCGCCGTAACGGCGCTCGTCATGGCCGGGCTTGTCCGAGGGCTATCGCCTATGAAAAAGGCGTGATTTTTGGCGCTACCGTTTCCACATCGTCATGGCCGGGCTTGTCCCGGCCATCCACGTCTTCACTCCTGCAAAACAAGACGTGAATGCCCGGGACAAGCCCGGGCATGACGGAGTATGTAGCGCCTACCATCCTTCCAGCACGATCTTGCCGCGCGACTTGCCGCTTTCGAGCAGCGCGTGAGCGCGCTTGAGATTGGTCGCATTGATCGTGCCAAAGGTCTGGTCGAGCGTGGTGCGCAACACGCCCTTGTCGATGAGATCGGCGACATCGCCCAGCAAATGATGCTGCGCGATCATGTCGGGTGTCTGGAACGAGGAGCGCGTGAACATTGATTCCCAGTGGACCGAGATCGCCTTGCCCTTGAAGGTGCTCATGGTGAACTCCGGGGGATCATCGATAAGGCCGAACCGGCCCTGCGGCGCCATGAGCTCGGCGATGCTCTTGTAGTGCTGGTCGGTATAGGTGAGGCTTGCCACCAGCGCGACTGGGGGCAGCTTCAAGCTCTCGATCTGCTCCCTCATCGGCTTGCCGTGGTCGATCACGGCATGCGCGCCGAGATCGAGGCACCACTTCTGCGACTCCGGCCGCGTCGCGGTGGCGAGCACCGTGAGGCCGGTGAGCCGGCGCGCCAGTTGGATCAGGATCGAGCCGACGCCGCCGGCGCCGCCGGTGATCAAGAGCGTGCGCGGATCGACGCTCTTGCCGGGCACTACGCCGAGACGATCGAACAGCAATTCCCAGGCGGTGATGGAGGTGAGGGGAAGGGCGGCGGCCTGAGCGAACGACAGGCTCTTCGGCTTGTTGCCGACGATGCGCTCGTCGACCAGATGGAATTCGGCATTGGTGCCCTGGCGCAGGATCGAGCCCGCGTAGAACACTTCGTCGCCCGGCTTGAACAGGGAGACATCGGGGCCGACAGCATCGACCACGCCGGCTGCGTCGTAACCCAGAATCTTCGTCTCGCCTTCGGGCGGAGCGGCGCGCTTGCGCACCTTGTAATCGACTGGATTGGCTGAGATCGCCTTCACGGCGACGCGGATGTCGCGTCCCTTGGGATCCGGCTTTGCGGTCTCGAAATCGATCAGTGAATCCGCGTCCTCGATCGGAAGCGACTTTTTGTAGCCGACGGCCTTCATGGCTTGTCTCCATCAGTTGGCGCGCAGCTTGCGACATGCGCCTGGCCTGCTAACTGTCCCGCTGGCCTCCATTTGGCAAGTACTGTAAATTCGGGGATATAGTCCCTGTTTGGATACTATTGGGAAAACACGCATGAAACGGCGCGATTTTGCCCGCCGGCCGGGCTGCTCGGTCGAGGCGACGCTGGACCTGATCGACGGCAAATGGAAGGGCGTGATCCTCTACCACCTGCAAAGCGGCACCCAGCGCTTCGGCGAATTGCGCCGCCGGATGCCCGGTATCACCCAGCGCATGCTGACCAAGCAACTCCGCGCGCTGGAGGAGGATAAGCTCGTCATCCGCAAGGTCTATGCCGAGGTGCCGCCGCGGGTGGAATATTGCCTTTCCGAGCTCGGCGAGAGCCTTCGGCCGGTCATCGACATCCTAAAGGCCTGGGGCGAGAGCCATCAGCAGCGGCTGTCCTGCGCGCCGCCGCCGGCGGTCGCGAAGAAGCCGAAACGGGCGGCATGATTCTGCCGCGAAGTTGTTGCGGCAATCTCAGTGTCATCCCTGCGAAGGCGGAGCGGGTGGGGACCCACAACCCCGGGAAGAAGTTTGGCGCGAGCCGGCAACTCCGAGTCCTCGCCAGAACTCCAGCTTGTGGCTATGGGTCCCGGGTTCGCGCCCCGGGACGACAGCGAGGATCAGAACGCAAATTGCGTGCGCAACGCGACCGCGTCGAACTTCGAGCCAGTGTCCGCCGCCGACACCGCTGAGGCTTGCTTCGACACCGTGCCATGCAGATAGTCGAGCATGAAGCGCACATTGCCGTTGACGTACCAGTTGAGCGCCAGCGTGTAGACGGTCTGCCGCCCGCCGGCGACGCCGTTGGCGGTCGCGAGTTGATCGTTGAGGTCGATGGTCGAGAAGCGCCCCGCGACTTCCCACGCGCCCCAGCCGCCGCCGTCGAGTGAGAACGGATGCGCCGGCTTTACGCCGTTGTAGGCCGCGTTCGCCGCGTTGTAAGTCCGACCTTCGCCCGTCAGCACGTAGCCGGCCTGCGCATAGCCGCCCTGGAATTTCAGGCTCGGCAAGCCGGTCGGTAGCACCGATGTATTCGCACTGCGGTCGATATTATACCAGAAGTACTCGCCCTGAACGATGAGCGGACCGTAGGTCGCCGCCGCTTCGACGCTGTAGACCTGCGCGCCCGAGACATTGGCCATCGCGCCGGTCGAGATCAGCGTGGTCGGATCGATGCGAAGCTCCGGACGATCGCTGAGCGTCAGCGTCTGTGTATTCGCGATCAGATTGCGCGGCGGCTGAATCAGCCATTCCGCATCGACGCCGATATGCACCGAGTAGTCTTTGCCGCTGATCGGATTGCCTGCAACACGCGCAACGGCGCCGTATTGCTCGATGGTGCCCGCCGGCGTAGCGCTCGAGGCGGAGTGGATCGCACCCGTGGACGGTCCCGTGACATAGCCGCCGATCCAGAGCTGGTCGTTGAACCAGCGCGTGCCGGCTGCTGAACGGAAATCTCCGGCGGCGATGTTGGTCGCGATCACGCCGGGCGAGGCGCGCTCCAGGAACAAGATGTCGTTGGAGCTCGTGGCTTCATCCAGTGTGTAGGGCAGGTCCATGATGCCGGCCTCGATCGCCATTCGGCCTCCGAACGGCCTCAGGCCGGTGTAGCTGAGATAGGCGTTCTCGACGCCGGACACGCCGCCGCCCGGGAGCGATCCCGGCGCCGCGCCGCCAAATCCGTCGGAGGAGCCGCCGAAGTCGTAGATCAGCGCGAAGTTCCAGTCGTTGAAGAATTTCCCGGTAACGCCGATGCGCGCTCGGCGGACGTTCTCGCCGCTGTCGAGCTTCTGCGGCACGGTGCCCGCCGTGTTCGGGCGATAGTCATAGCCGCCGACATCCCAGTGCAGGCGGCTGGTGAGGGCGACGCAATTGGCCTGGTCTGCGGTGCAGATGGTCGGCCGGTTGTTCGGCATGGTCACGACCACGCCGGGTGCGGGTGCCGGGCCCTTGACGGGGATCGCGGCATTGGCATTGACGACCGCCTTCGCCTCCGACCGCGCTTCGGCTTTGGCCTCGGCCTTCGCTTCGGCCCTGGCCTTCGCCGTGGCCGCGGTGTTCGCCGCGGTCTGGCTCTGGAGCTTGTCGAGCTTCTGCTCAAGCATCTTCAACTGTTGCTTCAGCAGCGCAATTTCCTGCTCGCTGTTGCTTGCCGATTGAGCCTTTGCCTGCGAAGCCGCCAGCGCGCCGGCGAGACCAATAGCCGTGGCTGCAATTCTTGTTCTGCTCACGTCACGCCTCCATCGTTTGACGAACTTCCCCAAGTCGTAACGGGAGAGCCTAGGTATGATCGATGACTGCCCCGCGTCGGCGCCCCGGTTGCGCGGGTTCCCACTGATGCAATTTCGTCGCAACCGAATCCGCCACCAAGTAGCATGCTGGATGACGCGCATCATGCCAATACACTACCTCAGGCGGATCGTCATTTCGCCCGCCGTGCTTGCAGGCCGGACACACCGGAGAGGGCATATTTGCCCCCAGCGTGCCCTTCTATTGGCCGGCGAACGCGCCTATATTCCGACGTCTTTTCCGAGAGGTAGGAATGTTTCGATCGATCCGTCCCGCAACTGTCGTCACGGCATTGTGCATAGCGTTTTCAGCCCATTTCAATCCGGCCGCCGCGCAGGACCGCCGTGTTCCATCCTCGCAGGCGGAGCTGCGGCTGTCCTATGCGCCGATCGTGCAGCGGGTGCAGCCGGCGGTCGTCAACGTCTATGCCGCCAAGGTGGTGCAGAACCGCAATCCGCTGCTCGATGACCCGATTTTCCGCCGCTTCTTCGGCGTGCCGGGCCAGCAGCCCGAGCAGATGCAGCGCTCGCTCGGCTCCGGCGTCATCGTCGATGCCTCCGGCCTCGTCGTCACCAACGTCCATGTCATCGAGGGGGCGGACCAGGTGAGGGTATCTCTGTCGGACAAGCGCGAGTTCGAGGCCGAGATCCTGCTGAAGGACCCGCGCACCGATCTCGCGGTGCTGCGGTTGAAGGACACCAAGGAGAAGTTTCCGACGCTCGACTTCACCAATTCCGACGAGCTCTTGGTCGGCGACGTCGTGCTCGCGATCGGCAATCCCTTCGGCGTCGGCCAGACGGTGACGCATGGCATCATCTCGGCGCTGGCGCGCACGCAGGTCGGCATCACCGACTACCAGTTCTTCATCCAGACCGATGCGGCGATCAATCCCGGCAATTCCGGCGGCGCGCTGGTCGAGATGAGCGGCAAGCTCGCCGGCATCAACACCGCGATCTATTCGCGCTCCGGCGGCTCGCAAGGCATCGGCTTTGCGATTCCGTCCAACATGGTGCGCGTCGTCGTCGCCTCAGCCAAGAGCGGCGGCAAGGCGGTGAAGCGGCCGTGGCTGGGCGCCAAGCTGCAGGCGGTGACGCCCGAGATCGCCGAGAGCCTCGGCCTGCGCTCGCCGACAGGCGCGCTGGTCGCGAGCGTGGTCTCGAATAGCCCGGCGGCGAAGGCCGGTTTGAGATCCTCGGACCTCATCACCGGCATCGACGGCCAGGCCGTGGATGATCCCAACGCCTTCGACTACCGTTTCGCCACCCGTCCGCTCGGTGGCGCCGCGCAGATCGACGTGCAGCGCGGCGGCAAGCCATTCAAGCTGACGGTGGCGCTGGAGACCGCGCCTGACTCGGGGCGCAACGAGCTCGTCATTACCGCGCGTTCGCCGTTCCAGGGCGCGAAGGTCTCGACCATCACACCGGCGGTGGCCGACGAACTGCATCTGGACGCCGACACCGAAGGCGTCGTGGTCACCGACCTCGGCAGCGACAGCGCGGCCGCGAGTGTCGGCTTCCAGAAGGGCGACATCATCCTGGCGGTCAACAACCAGAAGATCAGCAAGACCGGCGACCTCGAAAAGGCCGCGGGCGAGCGGCCGCGGATCTGGCGCATCACGCTGGTGCGCGGCGGCCAGCAGATCAACGTCACGCTGGGCGGATGAGTCCGAAACGACCACAGGAGACGCCGACTCTCTTTGCCGCGGCGGGGCTCGACCACGAGGCTCCGCATCCGCTGCCGGACCGGCTGCGCCCGCGTGCGCTGTCGGAGGTCGTCGGTCAGGATCACATCCTCGGGCCCGACGGCGCGCTGACGCGCATGCTGGAGACGCGCACGCTGGGCTCGCTGGTGTTCTGGGGACCGCCCGGCACCGGCAAGACCACGGTGGCGCGGCTCTTGGCGGACGCCACCGATCTGCATTTCGAGCAGATCTCCGCGGTGTTCTCCGGCGTCGCCGATCTCAAGAAGGCGTTCGACGCCGCGCGGGCCCGCCGCGAGATGGGCAAGGGCACCCTGCTGTTCGTCGACGAGGTGCACAGGTTCAATCGCGCCCAGCAGGATTCGTTTCTGCCGGTCATGGAAGACGGCACGGTGGTGATGGTCGGCGCCACCACCGAAAACCCGTCGTTCGAGCTCAATGCGGCGTTGCTCTCCCGCGCGCGCGTGCTGGTGTTTCGCTCGCTCGATGCCGCCGCGATCGAGAAGCTGTTTGCGCATGCCGAGGCGGTTGAGGGCAGGAAGCTGCCGCTCGATGCCGAGGCGCGCGCCGTGCTGGTGCGCATGGCCGACGGCGACGGCCGCGCCTCGCTGACGCTTGCCGAAGAGGTCTGGCGTTCGGCACGGGCGGACGAGATATTCAATGCCGCGCAGCTGCAGGACATCCTGCAGCGCCGTGCGCCGATCTACGACAAGTCGGCCGACGGCCATTACAATCTGATCTCGGCTCTGCATAAGTCGGTGCGCGGCTCCGATCCCGACGCCGCGCTGTATTATCTCGCGCGCATGCTGGATGCCGGCGAGGACCCGCTGTTCCTGGCCCGCCGCGTGGTGCGGATGGCGGTGGAGGACATCGGCCTTGCCGATCCGCAGGCACTCGTCATCGCCAATGCCGCCAAGGACGCCTTCGACTTCCTCGGCCATCCCGAGGGCGAGCTCGCGATCGCGCAGGCCGTCGTCTATCTCGCCACCGCGCCGAAATCCAACGCGGTCTACACCGCCTTCGGCACGGCGATGCAGGTCGCAAAACAGGCCGGCTCGCTGCTGCCGCCAAAACACATCCTCAATTCGCCAACCAAGCTGATGAAGTCGGAGGGCTACGGCTCAGGCTACGAATACGACCACGACGCCCCCGACGCCTTCTCCGGCCAGGACTACTTCCCGGAGGCGCTCGGCCGGCAAACCTTCTACGACCCGCCCGAGCGTGGCTTCGAACGGGAGATCCGCAAGCGGCTGGATTACTGGGCGAAGCTGCGCAAGGAGCGGGGCGGCTCGCGCTAGAAACGGCCATTTCGTCGTGACGGCAGCCGGCTTTTAGGGTACGCAGGCAACCATGAGCCGCCGTATCAAGAGAACCAATCAAGAGCCCCGTTCACGCGCCGAGCGCAAGGAAGCGCGCCTGCATCAGGCACGGAGCGCGCAGAAAGCCGGAGCGCGTCCAGGCGGCAAGCCCGGCAGCAAGCCGCCGCGCTTTGCGGGTGAGCGTGCCGAGCGGCGTCCGCCCAAGGCCGCGCTGGAGAAAGCCGCGCCGGCGAAGCCCGTCGAGGCGCTGCTGCCGACCAAAGTGCAGACCGTCATCGTCACGGCCGACGAGAACAATATGCGCGTCGATCGTTTTCTCGAAGCGCGCTTTCCGGGTCTGTCGTTCTCCCACATCCAGCGCGTCGTCCGCAAAGGCGAGCTGCGCGTCGACGGCAAGCGCGTGGACAGCAAGGATCGCCTGGAGGAAGGCCAGAGCGTCCGCATTCCGCCGCTGAAGCTCGATGCACCGAAGGTGGTCGGAGAGCTCTCCGAGGCCGCGCAGAAGACGCTCAAGGCGCTGAAAGAGATGACGATCTGGGAGGACGACGACGTCCTCGTGCTCAACAAGCCCGCCGGCCTTGCCGTGCAGGGCGGCTCGGGCATGACGCGCCACATCGATCAGATGCTGGAGGTGATGCGCGATGCCAAGGGCCAGAAGCCGCGCCTCGTGCACCGCATCGATCGCGAGACGTCGGGTTGTCTCCTGATCGCCAAGACGCGCTTTGCCGCCTCGCATCTGACCGGTGCGTTCCGCTCGCGGTCGGCGCGAAAGGTCTACTGGGCGCTGGTGCCGGGCCTGCCGAAGCCGAAGCAGGGCCGCATCTCGACCTTCCTCGCCAAGGAGGAAGGCGAGGACGACACCATCATGCGCATCGCCCAGCATGGCGACGAGGGCGCGAGCCACGCAGTGACGTACTATGCGGTGGTCGAGACCGCCGGCAACAAGCTGACCTGGGTGTCGCTGAAGCCGGTGACGGGCCGCACCCACCAGCTACGCGCCCATATGGAGCATATCGGCCACCCCATCGTCGGCGATCCCAAATATTTCAACATCGAGAACTGGCAGCTGCCGGGCGGCCTGCAAAACCGGCTGCACCTCCTGGCACGCCGCATCGTCATCCCCCATCCGCGCGGCGGCGTGATCGACGCTACCGCGCCGCTGCCGCCGCACATGCAGCAGTCGTGGAATCTGCTGGGGCTGGATGCCAGCCGGTTCGATCCGATCGAGAACGCGCCGGAGGAGTAGGAGGCGCACTGCTAAGCACCACCTCAATGTCATCGCACGCCCTGTGCTCAATTGCGCACTGGGGCGGGCGCTCGCAGGTTCCCTCATGCCGCCACTCGCTTTATCGGCCACAGGTCTTGTCGTAAAAGCGTAGCACTCAGCGACCGCGACCGAGCACTCACATGCGCGAATTGTTCGAAGAAGCAGCAAGCCAGTCCGCGCCGGATCCGCGGGACTCGGCGCGTGCCTCTGCGCGCACGCCGCTGCGCAAGCGCTTCTACAAGGAGGCCGACGTCACCGAAGCCGAGGGCGGTTTTGCCATCGCCCTCGACGGCAAGCCGATCCGCACGCCGTCCGGCCGCCAGGTGGTGATCCCCTCGCGACCGCTGGCCGATGCCGTGGCCGGCGAGTGGGCGGCGCAAGGCGAGGCGATCGATCCCGTAACCATGCCGCTGACGCGGATCGCCAACAGCGTGGTCGAGGGCGTCGTCGACCGCGTCGAGCTCGTCAGCGACGACCTCGCAAAATACTTCGAGTCCGATTTGCTGTTCTATCGCGCCGGCCACCCCGAGGGGCTGGTCGCCCGCGAGGCCGCGCATTGGGACCCCGTGCTGTTCTGGGCCGCGGAGACGCTGGGCGCGCATTTCATCCTCTCCGAAGGCGTCATGCACGTGAAGCAGCCGGACGAAGCACTGCGGGCCGCGCGCGCCGCACTGCCGGGCGATCCCTGGTCGGTCGCGGCGCTCCATATGGTGACGACTCTGACCGGCTCGGCGCTGCTGGCGCTGGCGCTGGCCCATGGTGTGCGCGATGCCGGCCAGGTCTGGGCCGCTGCCCATGTCGACGAGGACTGGAATATTGACCAGTGGGGCGTGGACGAGGAGGCGGCCGCCCGCAGGGCCACGCGCCTCAGGGATTTCGAGGCCGCCGTCGCGGTTCTGGAGGCTGTTAAGGCGCCCGCGGCCAAAGGTCCTTAACGACAGGTTTACGACGGCGGCCTTAGGGTGGCGCGAGCATTCCCTGGGCCCGCCGAGATGCCGACGCCGATCAGCTCGATCCTTCCGGTCAGTGCCGCCAGCACCATCGCTGATGCGGCGACGCCCGATCTCGTGCTTCAGGCCGGCAGCGTCGTCGACGCCAAAGTCGTCAGCGTGCTCGCCGACAATCTGGTGCGGATCGCGATCGCCAACCTCTCGATGGACGTGATGTCGGAGGTGTCGTTGACCCCGGGGCAGAATCTCCAGCTCGCGGTGTCGCAGAACGAGGGCACCATCCGGCTCGCCGTCATGAACGGGGCAGGCGAGACGGCTGCCGATCAGATCACGCTGACGCCGGCTGCGGCCTCGCTCGTGGACAGCCCGTCGCTGGCGCCGTCCGCAACCGCGGCACGCAATTCGCTGACGCCGTTGGAGCAGGTCGCCGTTACCGCCGCCTCGGCCGAGGCGGTCACAATGCAGGGCAGCCAGGCGCCGCTGTTCGCCAACCTCGCCTCCGTCGTCACCGGCAGCGATCTGCCTGTTGGACTGAAGCAGGCGGTGCTGGACGTGCTGGCGCAACAGACGCCGCTCAACACCGCTCTCGACGGCGGCGATATCGAATCCGCTTTCCAGAAGTCCGGCCTGTTCCTCGAGGCTTCACTCGCCGCCGGCGCAACGCCGTCCGCGGGCAACGTGCCGGACCTGAAGGCCGCGCTGCTGGTGCTGCGCCAGACGCTGGCGACGCTCGAGACCGCTGCGCCGCGGGCGCAGGGTGGAACGATCCCGGCGAACGCCGCGGCGGCACCGCAGGTCGCCGCTGCGCCGTCGGCGCCGACGGCAGGCGAGACCCCGCAGGCCGCATTGCCTTCGACCGCGCCTGACATCGCGCAGCCGCAGCAGATGCCACGTGCCGCCAGTCTCGCTGCGGCAGTCCTGGCTGATATCGCCCCCGACGTGTCGCAGGCCGCGCTGCCGCGCACCCTGTCGGCCGGCCTCGCCGCGAGCCTGCTGCAAGAGGCCGCGCAGAACCTGCCGCGCCTGACCGGTAACGTGCCGGGCTCGAACAAGACCGCGCCCGACGGCCGTATCTTCGAGGCCGCCGCGCGCATGACGCCGCCGCCGTTCCGCGGTGCGCTGCCGGCAGCGCAGGCCATCGCCTCGCCGTCGCTGGCGCCGGATACGCCGCTCTCCGCAACAGTGCATCGCCTGCTCGACGACACCGATGCCGCGATCGCGCGGCAGACATTGCTGCAAGTCGCTTCGCTTCCCGACCGCACCGATGCATCCGGCCATCACATCGAGCCAACCGTGCCGCAATGGAATTTCGAGATTCCGTTTGCGACCCCACAGGGCACCGCGATGGCTCAGTTCGAGATCTCGCGCGACGGCGGCGATGGGTCCGCCGATCCCGCCAAGCGCGCCTGGCGCGCGCGCTTCACGCTCAATGTCGAGCCGGCGGGACCCGTACACGCGCTGATCACGCTGAACGGCGACAAGACTTTCGTGCGGATGTGGGCGGAGCGGCCGGCGACCGCGCAGCAGCTCCGCGCCGGTGTCAGTGAGCTCAACCAGGCTTTGGTGCGGGCCGAGCTCAAGCCCGGCGACATCCTGGTCCGCGACGGCACGCCGCCGCAGCCGGCACCAGCCCGCGCCGGCCATTTCCTGGATCGTGCGACATGAGCGACCCCAAGCTCGCGATCGCGCTGCATTACGAGAAGGGCTCGGGCGCGCCGGTCGTCGTCGCCAAGGGCAAGGGCACGATCGGCGAAAAGATCGTCGAGATCGCGAAAGCCAACGACATCCCGATCGAGGAGAACGAGATCTTGGCCGGCGCGCTCTCCAAGGTCGAGCTCGGCGAGGAGATCCCGCCCGACCTCTACAAGGCCGTCGCCGAGGTGCTGGTGTTCGTGCTGCGGCTGTCGGGCCGGGGGCAGTAGGGCATGATCCGGAAAAGTGTGTAGCGGTTTTCCGGAAAGATCATGCTCAAGTAGTTACCTGTCATGGTTTCACCACGTAGCGGCTGCATGGTCGCGGTCACTTTCATCATTTTGCGGACATCACCCTTGCTCACCCGCCGTTCCACCCTCGGCCTTCTCGCCGCCACCGCGATCCTGCCGCAGCGCGCGCTCGCCCATGTCGCGCCGCCGCGCAACGAGATCCGCGACAGCCTGGCAAAACGTTTCACCGATCTCGCCACGTCAGGCACTTTCGTTGGCTACAAGGTCGAGGACTATCTGATCGTCGCCAGCGACAAGGAGCGCTCGGGCGAGGCCAAGCTGCCGGCCTCGACCTTCAACATTCCGAACTCGCTGATTGCGCTCGAGACTGGCGTTGTCGCCGACCCTGACAAGGACGTCTTCCCTTGGGACGGCGTGAAGCGGCCGATCGAAGCCTGGAACAAGGATCACACGCTGCGCAGTGCGATCGCGGTCAGTGCGGTGCCGGTCTATCAGGAGATCGCGCGCCGGATCGGCGAGGTGCGCATGCAGAAATATGTCGACGAGTTCGACTACGGTAATCGCGACATCGGCGGCGGCATCGACCAGTTCTGGCTGACCGGCAATCTGCGCATCGACCCGGTCGAGCAGATTGATTTCGTCGACCGGCTGCGCCGCCGCGCGCTGCCAATCTCAAAGCGCAGCCAGGATCTCGTCGCCGACATCCTGCCGGTGACGAAGGTCGGCGACAGCGTCATCCGCGCCAAATCAGGCTTGCTCGGCGCCGAGCGCGGCGAGCCGTCGCTGGGTTGGATGGTCGGCTGGGCCGAAAAGGGCGAAGCGCACACGGTGTTCGCGCTCAACATCGATTGCAAGGAGCCGCGCCACATCGAGGCGCGCATGAGCCTGACGCAAGCCTGCCTTGCCGAGATCGGCGCGATCTGACTCGCGGCGGAGGTCGGGCGAGCCGGCCCCGCAGACGGGACCAGCCCGGGCATGACGATCCGTCCCGATCAGCGCGGCGGCGCGCAGCAGCGTCTCGCCGTTCCCCCCGACACCATGCGGGCCATGCGCCGCAGGAAATCGACGGTTTCGGACGATGACTTCGGCGGCAGTGGGACGACCGTCGCGGACATGGGTGATGCCAGGGCGTGATGACCGCCGCCGTACCGACTTTTGAGGTCAGACGCCCCTTTGCCGGCCGATCCGGCCGAGATGGGTGAAGCCGAACCCGGCCGAATATTTCAAGCCATAGCCGAGCGCCCGGTCGATGCCGATATGGGCGAGCCAGATCAAGGCGATGGAGAGGGTGAGGGGCGAGGCGAGGCCGAAGCCCAGCGTCAGCAGCGCCACCGGCGCCATGTAGCTGTGGGCGGCGTTGTAGACCATCGCGCCGAATTTGGCGTCGGAGAGGTAGGCGAGGAAGCTCAGGTCGGGCACGAAGAACAGCACGGCAAAGACCAGCCACGAGCCGTCCCAGGCCGCGTAGAGCATCACCATGCCTGCGAACAGGGTCAGGCCCTCCAGCCGCAGCAGGATGTTGACGCCGCCCGTCACGGAGCCGGTCTCGGCAGCTTGTTCGTCCATCGTCGCCCTCCAGGCAAAAACTTTGCAATTCCTTGCGCTTTCGCGCTGCTTCAGGGCAGCCCTGCGGCGCCGAAAGCCGCTTTCCGGTCCGCAAAATGGCGTGTTAGAACCCCCGGCAAACGTGGCTTAGTTAAGAACTGGCGGGAGCAAATGAAACACATCCTGGACGCCCTTGAAGAACGTCGTGCCGGCGCAAAGCTCGGCGGCGGGGAGAAGCGCATCGAGGCGCAGCACGCCCGCGGCAAGCTGACCGCGCGCGAACGTATCGAGCTTCTGCTCGACAAGGGATCGTTCGAGGAATTCGACATGTTCGTCGAGCACCGCTCGATCGAGTTTGGCATGGAGAAGAGCAAGATCCCCGGCGACGGCGTCGTCACCGGCTGGGGCACCGTCAATGGCCGCAAGACCTTCGTGTTCGCCAAGGACTTCACGGTGTTCGGCGGCTCGCTCTCGGAAACGCACGCGCTGAAGATCACGAAGCTCCAGGACATGGCGATGAAGGCGCGGGCGCCCATCATCGGCCTCTACGACGCGGGCGGCGCGCGCATCCAGGAAGGCGTCGCCGCGCTGGCCGGCTATTCCTACGTGTTCCGCCGCAACGTGCTCGCCTCGGGCGTGATCCCGCAGATCTCCGTCATCATGGGCCCCTGCGCCGGCGGTGACGTCTATTCGCCCGCGATGACGGACTTCATCTTCATGGTGAAGAACACCAGCTACATGTTCGTCACCGGCCCCGACGTGGTGAAGACCGTTACCAACGAGGTCGTCACGGCGGAGGAGCTCGGCGGCGCCTCGGTGCACGCGACGCGCTCCTCGATCGCGGACGGTGCCTTCGAGAACGATGTCGAAGCGCTGCTGCAGATGCGGCGCCTGATCGACTTCCTGCCGTCCAACAACACCGACGGCGTGCCGGAATGGCCGAGCTTCGACGACACCGCCCGCATCGACATGTCGTTGGACACGCTGATCCCCGACAATCCGAACAAGCCCTACGACATGAAGGAGCTGATCCTGAAGGTCGTGGACGAGGGCGACTTCTTCGAGATCGCGGAAGCCTTCGCCAAGAACATCGTCACCGGCTTCGGCCGCATTGCGGGGCGCACCGTCGGCTTCGTCGCCAATCAGCCGATGGTGCTGGCCGGCGTGCTTGATTCGGACGCATCGCGTAAGGCGGCGCGCTTCGTCCGCTTCTGCGACGCTTTCAACATCCCGATCGTCACCTTCGTCGACGTCCCGGGCTTCCTGCCGGGCACGGCGCAGGAATATGGCGGCCTGATCAAGCACGGCGCCAAGCTCTTGTTCGCGTATTCGCAGTGCACCGTGCCGCTCGTCACCATCATCACCCGCAAGGCCTATGGCGGCGCCTTCGACGTCATGGCCTCCAAGGAAATCGGCGCCGACATGAACTACGCCTGGCCGACCGCCCAGATCGCGGTGATGGGCGCCAAGGGCGCGGTCGAGATCATCTTCCGCTCAGACCTCGGCGATCCCGACAAGATCGCCGCCCGAACCAAGGAGTACGAAGACCGCTTCCTGTCGCCGTTCATAGCGGCGGAGCGCGGCTACATCGACGACGTCATCATGCCGCATTCGACACGGAAGCGGATCGCACGAGCGCTGGCGATGCTGAAGGACAAGAAGACGGAAATGCCGGCGAAGAAGCACGACAATTTGCCGTTGTGAGACGGCTTAGCCCGGATCAGCGAAAGCGAATATCTGGATCTTTGTCCAGGTCCCGCATGTCGCTTCGATCATGCGGGCTGCTAGTTTCTTCTGATTTGGCATCATCGATCCAATGACCGTATCCGACCGGACCGACGAAATCTCCGACATCGAAGACCGGATCGAGCGGCTCGCCGAGATCGCCGAGCGATGCCGGAAGTACATCCTCGCGTCCAAGATCGCCATCGGCGGCGGTGCCGCGCTGCTGCTGATCACCATCCTCGGCCTGTTCGGGACCGGCCAGACCGCAGCGCTCGGATCGATTGCCCTGGTGCTCGGCGGCATCGTCTCGCTCGGCTCGAACATCAGCACGCTGCGGCAGACAAATGAGGCGATCAGCGCTGCGGAGGCGCGGCGCGCGGCGCTGATTGGGACCATCGACCTGCGCGTGGTCGCCGATGCGCCGCTGAAGCTGGTCTGACGCGCCGCGTCACGCTGCAGCCCGCAGCGTCAGCACCATCAGCTCCGCGCGGCATTCGGCCGCGAAGGCTTGCAGCCGCTCCACGGTTTCCTGGTCGAGGATGGTCTTCGCCAGACGTTCGGCACGGGCAACCTGCTCTTTGAGATAGTCGATGCGGGCCATGTGTCACCTCTGGCCGGAATAATTTGAAGCAAATTGCTTCGTTCCGGGGGTGGTGGGGACATGGATAACAGCGGGTTAATTGTGTGCCGCGAGTGACGCCCCGTGCGCCTTATCCGCCGCGGCAAAATGCGCCATCTGGTCGGCATGGGCTTTGACGAAGGCCGGACGGCCCGTTGCGCGCGCGACGTAGTCGCGGCAGGCCGGGTGCTCCGACAGGCCGCCGAACTTGTCGACCACGCGCAGCACGTCCGACATGACGATATCCGCGACTGAGAAGGACCCCGCCAGCCATTCGCGGGCCGCCAGCACCGTCTCCATGTGCTTGAGGCGGAGTTTGAGGAACTCGTCGACAAACTTCACGGCGGGTGAGGCGTCGAAACTGCCGGTGAACTTGAACATCGTCCAGGGCAGGGCCGGCATCTCCACCGAATTGAGCGCGGCGAACACCCACTCCATCGCTTCGTTACGGCCACGGGGATCGGTCGGCATCAGTTCGGGGTTGCGCTGACCCAGATGCAGCAGGATCGCGCCGCTCTCGAAGATCGAGAGGTCGCCGTCGGTCAGCCACGGCACCTGTCCGAATGGCTGGTGCGCGAAGTGCGCCGCATCGCGCGGACTGAACGGCACGCTCGCGACGCGGTAGGGCAAGGCGGCTTCCTCCAGCGCCCAGCGCACACGAAGGTCGCGCACGAAGCCGCGCGGCATTTCGGGAACCCAGTCGAACGTGGTGAGGATGAGATTGGGCATGTGGGGCTCCGTGTTGTCCGAGCAGAGGACGTATGAGGGGAGGGAGTTCCGACAATGGGCACATGTTTTTTCCCGCGGGCAGAGAGACCGCAGATTGGGCGGTGCGCGTGGGGCCGCGCGGGCATTTTGTTGCCGCCACTATATCCATCTGTGCTGAGGCCAAACAACGGGAGGAGCCGCGATGCCCGCTGCCGATTTCAACTGCAACTCGCCTGACGTGAAGCGCACGCGCGAGACGCTGGTGCTGGCGCAGGAGTTCGTGACATAGGCCTGCGGCAGCCATCACCTTCGCAACGAATCTGAATGTGCGATTCAGCTCTGGTTCATGTCATGACCGCGACACTCCCTCTGCATCACTGGCGCGAAAGATCAGAGGACACGTCATGGAGCGTCGGAACTTTTTGAAACTTGCGTTGGGTGTGACGGCGGGCGCCGCCGCCTTCGCAGCGACCGCGCAGGCCGCGCCATTGTCACCGCAGCCGCTCGGCCCGGCCCGCAGGCCGGAAGGCAATCCCGAGGCCCATCCTGCCCTGACCAGCAGCGATGAGGCCGCGCAGCTCAGGCCCGAGCAGGTTCGTTGGGGCTACGGTCACGGCCATTGGCACCGCCGCCATTGGGGTTGGCGCCACCGCCATTGGGGCTGGCGTCACCGCCATTGGGGCTGGCGCCGCCGGCACTGGCGTCGTCATCATTGGTAAGCTTCGCGCAAGCCAGGCCTTGGAGGGGGATCGCGGTTCGCGGTCCCCGTTTTGATTCGAGGCCGTGGCGAGATGATGGGAGGGCCTTCAAGAACAACATGGCCGCGCAGGCTGGTCTTGCGCGGCCACGTCGCAGTGCGAAAAGACAAGATCAGATCGGGCGGCAGCGGCCGGCCCACCAGCGGAAGCCGTAGGGGCAAACGCGCGGTCGCACCACGACGACGGGTGCGGGCGCCGGCGCGACGACGACCGGCGGGCGTCCGGCCATCGGACGGCAGCCGCCATAGGGGCCGCGATACCAGCCGGGGCCGCAGCCGCCAGCGGCGCTGGCCCCTTCGCTGAAACCGACGACCGCGCTGGCGAGCATGACGGCGGCGAAGAGATATTTCATTTGGTCTTCCTTCTCGTCCTTGGGGCAGGGCTTTGGGGGCGAAGCTTCAGGGCTTTGCGCTTGCGGCGCACAATGAATCAAAAGACACAATTCGACACGTCAAATGGGAAGGCAACGTGCATCGCGATGCCAACCTGCCCATCATGACCTGAATACGGCATGAACGTTCCCCGCGTACGGCTCAGGCAATACGCATCTGCCGTTAGCGGCCGAGAAACCCCAGCACCAGATCCCTGTATTTCTCCGGCGCCTCCAGGAAGACGAGATGGCCGGTGTCCGGGATCATCTCGGCCCGCGCATTCGGCATCTTCGCGGCGAGTTGCGTGGCGAGCTCCGCATTCTGCCCCATCTTGGCGCGCAACGCCTCGGGCGCGAGCGGCCGGCCCGGTGCGTTGTGGTCGTCGGCGCCCATGATGAACAGCGTCGGCTCGGTAATGAGCGGAATCTCATGCGCAACCGGCTCGCGATAGATCATCTGGCCGGACGAGACGAAGGCGCGCAGCCAGCGCGGATAATCCGGGCTGCCCTTGATGTTGAAGCGGGCGTCGATGAATGGCGTGATCGCATCCGATGGCAACTTGATCGCGTAATTGGTCTGGAGCTGCTTGCGGTAGCCGTCGGCGGTGAGCTTGTCCTCGGTCTCGATGATCTTCTCGGTCGGCGTCGGCGGCACGTAGAGGCGGTAGTCCTCGAGCCCGATCGGTGCGGTCAGCACGAGATGGCTGACGCGTTCCGGATAGGCGCGGGCGATGCGCACGCCCAGCATGCCGCCGAGTGAATGAGCGATGATATCCGCTTTGCTGATCTCTAAGTGATCGAGCAGCGCGATGGTGTTGCGGGCCAGATTGTCGAAATGCAGCTCGCCTGCCGGCTTGGAGGATTTGCCGAAGCCGACCTGGTCCGGCACCACGACACGATACCCGGCCTCGCTCAACATCTTGATGACAGGTGCCCAATAGCTCGACGGGAAATTGCGCCCGTGCAGCAGAACGACGGTGCGGCCGTTTGCTTGCACTGGCGCCACGTCCATATAGGCCATGCTGAGCTGCTCGCCGTCATTGACCACGGGGAGCAGTTGCACGGGATAGGGATACGCAAAGCCCTCGAGTGCGATGCCGTAGGGTTCGCGTTGAGGCGTGTCGGCGGCGTGTGCGGAGGTGAGCGGGGAAGCGAGAAGGGCAGCGGCGAGCGCGGCGGGGATGAGGAGGCGGGTCATTGGCGTCTCGTATTTGGAGCCGTCATTCCGGGGCGCGTCGAAGACGCGAGCCCGGAATCTCGAGGTTCCGGGTGCGATGCTTCGCATCGCCCCGGAACGACACTGCGCTTAAAGCGATGGATGGCCGGGTCAAGCCCGGCCACGACAACAGTGGGAGTTCACACGCAATTGTGTGCCGTCACGCACCTTGCGTGACTAATCCTTCCCGTTTCCGAACAGCGCCGCGAACTGCTTCTCGCCGCTGCGGGTGAAAATCACAACGCGGCTGCCGGGCGTGGGATCGCGCGCGGCCCATTTCAATTCCGCGAACCGCTGCATCATTGCCGCGCCGAGCGTGCCGGCGAGATGGTGGCGCCGCTCGCTCCAGTCGAGGCAGGCCTTGCAGACCGGGCGGCGCGGATGGCTGAGCATGTCGGGTGAGATCTGCAAATTCTTGGCGAGGAAGCGCTCGCCTTCGGCTGTCAGCTCGATCTCCTGCTTCTTCTGCCTGACCAGCTGCCGCTCGCGCATGGTGTCGAGCATCTGCACGCCGAGATCGCCGGCGAGGTGGTCGTAGCAGATCCGCGCGCGACGCAGCGCGGGGTCCTTCGGCCCGGTGCGCACGCGCATGTGGCCGGTGCGTGCGGCAAGGCCGGCAAGGCCTTCGAGCACGCCGGCGACGTCGTCGTCGGTGAGGCGGTAATAGCGGTGGCGGCCCTGCTTCTCCGGCTCGACGAGACCGCCGGCCTCGAGCTTTGCCAGATGCGAGCTCGCGGTCTGCGGCGTGATGCCGGCCTCCTGCGCAAGCTCGCTCGCAGTGAGCGCGCGGCCGTTCATCAGCGCCGTGAGCATGTTGGCGCGGGCGGGGTCGCCGACCAGCGAGGCGACCATGGCGATGTCGGGACCTGATTTCATGCTTCGATGGTAGCCGAAGCATTACGGTCGGGCAAGGGCTTAGCCTCTCACGACGCCGTCATTGCGCCCACTCTACGAAACCCGTGCTCGCAACGACGGAAGACACAGGAGCCGACCATGTCCGTCACCGTCTTCATCCGCTACCAGCTCGATCCGTTCAAGCGCACGCAGTTCGAGGAATATTCCAAGAGCTGGCTCACCATCATCCCGAAATGCGGCGGCGACCTCATCGGCTATTTCATGCCACATGAGGGCACCAACAACATCGCCTTCGCGCTGATCACCTTCGAGAGTCTCGCCGCTTATGAGGTCTACCGCGCGCGGCTGCGACAGGATGCGGAAGGGATGGCGAATTTCCATTTCGCCGAGGAGAACAAATTCATCCTGGTGGAAGAGCGCACCTTCCTGCGCAAGGTGGTAGTGTAGGCTACGCCAGCATGATCCGCAAAAGTGCAACGCGGTTTTCCGCAGGAGATCATGCTCACATAAGAGGAGACGCCCATGATCGCCGTGATTTTCGAGGTCTGGCCCAAGCCGGAACACCGCCAGGACTATTTCGATCTCGCTGCCGATCTGAAGCCGCTCCTGCAAACCATCGATGGCTTCATCTCGGTCGAGCGCTTCGAGAGCCTGACCGAAAAGGGCAAGATCCTGTCGATCTCGTTCTGGCGGGACGAGGCCGCAGTCCAGGCCTGGCGCAACACCATGGAGCATCGCCGCACCCAGGCCAAGGGCAGGGCGCAGATCTTCGCCGACTATCACCTGCGCATCGCCAGCGTCATCCGCGACTACGGCATGAATGATCGCGAGCAGGCGCCGAAGGACAGCCGCGCGGTGCACGACGTGCACTAGCGCCGGCCGCGGCGCATCCCCATCTCTGCGCGGCCAACAAGGGAGAGAGACATGCATGTGACGACCGCCGACAAGCGCGCGACGTTCAGGAAGCTGCACGAGAGCGGCTGCTTCATCCTGCCCAATCCGGTCGATATCGGCAGCGCGAAAGCCTTGCAGCAACTCGGTTTCAAGGCGATCGCATCCTCGAGCGCCGGCTTTGCCTGGACCATCGGCAAGGCCGACAATCACGTCACCGTCGAGGACGTCTGTCAGCATCTGGCAGCATTGAGCTCGGCGGTCGACATTTCCGTAAATGCGGATTTCGAGGGCGGCTTTGCGGTCGAGCCGGACAAGGTCGCCGACAATGTCGAGCGCGGTGTGCGCACCGGTGTCGCGGGCCTCTCGATTGAGGATTCCACCGGCGACAAGGACAAGCCGATCTATGAGCGCACGCTCGCCGTCGAGCGCATCAAGGCTTCGCGCAAGGCGATCGGCGACAGTGGCACGCTGCTGGTCGGCCGCTGCGAGGCTTACTTGTGGGGCGTGACCGACCTCAAGCTCGTCATCGACCGGCTCACCGCCTATGCGGACGCCGGCGCGGACTGCCTCTATGCGCCGGGCCTGAAGACTCGCGAGGACATCGCCGCGGTAGTGAAGGCTGTCGCACCAAAGCCGTTCAACCTGCTGATCGGCGGCTCCGGCCTGTCGCTGAAGGAAGCCGAGGATCTCGGCGTGCGCCGCATCAGCGTCGGCGGCTCGCTCGCCCGTGCCGCCTGGGCCGGCTTCATGCGCGCAGCCAAGGAAATGGCGGAGAAGGGGACGTTTGCGGAGCTCGGCGGCGGCTATTCCGGCGCCGAGCTCAACAAGATGTTCAGCTAACGCATGATCCGGAAACGTGCGACGCTGTTTCCGTAAAGATCATGCTCAGACAACAACCTAAAGTCGATGACGATTCATCCCAATCTCATCGCGCTTTAGACGAAAGAAGAGCAGCGGGATTTTTGTCCCACCGCTCTCTTATCCTCCCGGTGTCATGCTCCGCGAAAGCGGAGCATCCAGTACGCGGCGGCTTATCGATTGAATCACTGCCGTCTCGGAGTACTGGATCGCCCAGTCAAGCCGAGCGCTGACAGTTGCGTGTTACGCAATGACGTCGTTACTTCGCGCCGTCAGACGGCGTCTGCGTATCCGGGGCCGGCTTGCTCGGCGCGGCGCCCGTCGTCACGCCCGGCGCGGCGTTGTTGCGCGGCGTCACGTCGCGCATGCCGGGAGGCGCGGCCGGATTGGCGGGCTGCGACTGCTGTGCGGTCTGCGTCGACGGCGTGTTGCTCGCCTGGTTGCCGGTGGTCGTGTTGTTCAAGCCGTAGAACACGGCGCCCAACACCAGGGCGACCGCCACCGCGAACAGCGCAATCTTGCCGCTGGAGGCGGGGCCTTCGCCAAGCTCGGGATCGGCCTGAAGGTCGTATCCCGGCGCGCCGCGCGAAGATACTCATCGTCGGCGAGGTTCGGGCGGTACGGATCGTTGGGAAAACGGTCGTCAGCCATCGATTGGTCTCCTCGGTTATGACCCCGGACAACCCATGGATGCGAGATTCAGTTCCGGGCCCTCTATGCTTTCGTCGCATGTTGCTCCGGCTGCCGGAATCGGGAACCTGTTCACCGGGAACATCGAGCGTGAGTTCCACCCGCGGAGGAAGGAATAAGATCATGTGGAGCCTGCCGCCGAGCGATAGCGTGCTGCATTTCCTGTCGCTGGTCGCGGTCGCAGCGCAAGGCATGACCGCCGCGCTCGCCGCCGGCCGCCGCAGCATGGACTGGCTCGGGGTCTGCTTCCTCGGCTGCATCACCGCGCTCGGCGGCGGCACGCTGCGCGATCTCTTCCTCGGGCACTATCCGCTGGTATGGGTGCAGCACCCGATCTATCTCGCGCTCGCCGGCGGCGCCGCCTTCCTCACCATCCTGACCGCACGCCTCGTGCACCGGCTCAAGGTCGCCTTCATCGTGCTCGATGCCATCGGCCTCGTCGTCTTCACGATGGCCGGTTGCGACGTCGCCTGGCAGATGGATGCTTCGCTGCCAATCGTCATCGTCTCCGGCATGGTGACGGGCTGCGCCGGCGGCATCCTGCGCGACGTGCTCTGCAACGACGTGCCGCTGCTGTTCCGCTCCGAGCTCTATGCCAGCGTCTCGGTGGTGACTGGCCTGTTCTATGCCACCGCGTTCGGCTTGAAACTCAACGCCGAGCTCTGGACCATTCTGACATTCGTCCTCGGCATCAGCTTCCGCCTGCTTGCCGTGCGCTACAAATGGGAGATGCCGAAATTCGTCTTCACCGAGGACGAGGGGAGATAATTGCTCCGTCGCCTCATTCTGTCCGCTACGTCATGGCCAGGCTTGTTGTCCCGGCCATGACGATCTCATGAATTCGGAGAGTGCCAACTACGGCTCTTGCCTGCGCGCCTTCGCCACCTGCGACGGCGTCACCAGCGGCGCCGCATTGCCCCAGGAATTGCGAATATAGTTCGTCACCGCCGCGATCTCGTGGTCCGACAGCTGCTTGGCATAGGCAGGCATCTCGCCAGTATTGGGTGCGCGCGGTGTCGTCACGGTATGGGCACCGTCGAGGATGATGCGCAAGGTCGAGGACGGATTGACCGATTGCAGCAGCGCATTGCCCGGCAGCGGCGGATAAATCCGCGGCGCGCCCGAGCCGTCGGCCTCATGACAGGCGATGCAGAGCCTTGCGTAGACAGCCTTGCCGGCTGTCATCTCGGCCTCCCCGGGTGGCGTCACGATGGTCTCGCGCCGCGAGGGCGGCAGGCTCTTCAAGTAGAGCGCGATCGCCTTCACGTCGGCATCGCTCATCTTCGAGGTCGAGTTGACGACCACCTCGGCCATGAGCCCACCGGCATGACTCCTGGTATTGCGGCCGCTCTGGAGATATTCGGTGATCTCCTCGACGCTCCACGATTTCAGCCCGGTGCGCGCGGCGCCGTCGAGTCGTGGCGCGTACCAGCCGCCGACCTCGTTGCCGGAGAGCGCCTGCGCGGCCTTGTCTGCGCCGAAATAGTTCTTCGGCGTATGGCAGGCGCCGCAATGCGCAAGGCCGCTGACGAGATAGCCGCCCCTGTTCCATGCCGCGCTCTGGCTCTGGTCCGGCTCGAACAGGCCGGGCTTGAAATAGAAGGCGTTCCAGACCCGCATCAGGCGGCGATAACCGAATGGCCAGCGCATCTCCGGCGGCTTGTTGCGGTTCGCCACCGGTGCCAGCGTGCCGAGATAGGCGCGGATCGCCAGCGTGTCGTCCTTCGTCATCCTCGTGAAGTAGGAATAGGGGAATGCCGGATAATAGTTCGAGCCATCGGGTGCGATGCCGTAGCGGAGCGCGCGGGTGAAATCGGCATCCGCCCAGGCGCCGATCCCGCTATCGCGGTCGGGCGTCAGGTTCGGCGCATAGACCGCTCCGAAGGCCGTGTCGATGCGCTTGCCGCCCGCGAACGGCCGCGCCGGATCGGCGGTGTGGCAGCCCGCGCAGCCGCCGGCCTCGACCAGCGCCTTGCCATAGGCGATCAGCTCCGGCGACGGCTCGGCGGCGAAAGCCGCGCTTCCAACTGCACTGCACAACGCGATCACTGCCAGAATCGTCCGCATGCTCGGTCTCTCCTGCGACCAATGGCCCGCATCCCCGCAGGATGGGGCATCGATTCATTTCGCGACGACGGGGGTATGGTGACACAAATTGAAAATCCCCAGTGTGCTTCCGGCCACGAAATTGCGATTTTTACCCGGCGCTCCCTTTGGTCCAGATTTGTGATGCGGAGCGTGAAATATCCGACATAGAGTGGCGAAGGTGGTCGGCGCGCCCTAGCTAAAAACAACGGGCAGGCAACGGCTTAAGCGACCTAAAGCAACAAGGGCCTGAACAGGGCGGCAAAACGAGGACAGCATGGGCATCAACCAGGGTCCGATCAGTCTCGACCAAAAATACACCCAGCAGACCGGACATGTCTTCACCACGGGCATCCAGGCTCTGGTCCGCCTTCCCATGGCCCAGATCCGGCGCGACCGCGCCAACGGCCTCAACACCGCGGGCTTCATCTCCGGCTATCGCGGCTCGCCGCTCGGCGGCTACGACCAGCAGCTCTTCGCCGCCCGCAAGCATCTCGAACAGTACAACATCAAGTTCCAGCCCGGCGTGAACGAGGACCTGGCGGCCACGGCCGTCTGGGGCTCGCAGCAGCTCAACCTCTCGCCCGGCGCCAAATATGACGGCGTGGTCGGCATCTGGTACGGCAAGGGCCCCGGCGTCGACCGCTGCGGCGACGTGTTCCGCCACGGCAATGCCGCGGGCTCCGCCAAGAACGGCGGTGTGCTGTGCCTGGCCGGCGACGACCACGGCGCAAAGTCCTCCACCGTCCCGCATCAGTCCGACCATGCCTTCATCTCGGCGCTGATGCCGTATCTTTATCCGTCCAGCATCCACGAGATGATCGAGATGGGCCTGCTCGGCATCGCGATGTCGCGCTATTCCGGCTGCTGGGTCGGCATGAAGGTGATCACCGAGACGGTAGAGACCACCGCCGAGATCGACCTCACCGACGAGATGAAGCCCTTCATCATCCCGACCGATTTCGAGCTGCCGCCCAGCGGCCTCAACCTGCGCTGGCCCGACGACCGCTTCGAGCAGGACCGTCGCCTGCAGGACTACAAGGGCTTTGCCGCGATCGCCTTTGCCCGCGCCAACAAGGTCAACCGCATCACCATGGACTCGCCGAACGCCCGCTTCGGCATCATGGCCTCGGGCAAGAGCTATGAGGACGTGCGCCAGGCGCTGCGCGAGCTCGGCATCACCGAGGAGATCGCCGCGAAAATCGGCCTTCGCCTCTACAAGATCGGCATGCCCTGGCCGCTGGAGCCGGAGGGCGTGCGCAGCTTCGCCGTCGGTCTCGAAGAGATCTTTATCGTCGAGGAACGTCGCGAGATCGTCGAGAACCAGGTCAAGCAGGAGCTGTTCAACTGGCGCGACGACGTTCGCCCGCGCATCGTCGGCAAGATGGATGAGCACGACAAGCGCTTTTTGACCTTCGCCGCCGAGCTCAGCGTCGCCTCGCTTGCGACCTCGCTCACCGAACGCCTGCTTCGACTTAATCTCAACCCCGAGATCGCGGAGATGCTCCGCGCCAAGGCCGACTGGTTCAACGGCCGCCAGGCCACGCAGATGCAGGCGGTCGCGCCTGTCTCCCGCACTCCGTATTTCTGCTCCGGCTGTCCCCACAACACCTCCACAAAAGTCCCCGAAGGCAGCCGCGCCATGGCCGGCATCGGATGTCACTTCATGGCGCTGTGGATGGATCGCTCGACCGAGACCTTCACGCATATGGGCGGCGAGGGCGTGCCGTGGGTCGGCATCGCGCCCTTCACCAACGAGAACCATATCTTCGCCAATCTCGGCGACGGCACCTATTTCCACTCCGGCATTCTCGCCATCCGCCAGGCGGTGGCCTCCAAGGCCAACATCACCTACAAGATCCTCTACAATGACGCCGTCGCCATGACCGGCGGCCAGCGCCACGACGGCGATCTCTCGCCGCAGCAGATCACTCATCAGCTCCACGCCGAAGGCATCCGCGAGATCTACCTGGTCTCGGAGGCGCCCGATGCCTATCCCGCCGACACCATCGCGCCCGGCGTGAAGAAATATCACCGCGACGAGCTCGAGAACGTCATGAAGATGTGCCGCGAGTTCAAGGGCACTTCGGCGATCGTCTTCGTGCAGACCTGCGCCGCCGAGAAGCGCCGCCGCCGCAAGCGCGGCCTGATGGAGGATCCGGCGCGGCGTGTCATGATCAATCCGGCCGTCTGCGAAGGCTGCGGCGATTGCTCGGTGCAGTCGAACTGCATCTCGGTCGAGCCGCTGGAGACCGAGTTCGGCCGCAAGCGCGCCATCAACCAGTCGTCCTGCAACAAGGACTATTCATGCCTGAAGGGCTTCTGCCCATCCTTCGTCACCATCGACGGCGGCGCGCCGCGCCACCGCGCGCCGGCCGAGCTCGCCGACATCGGCGAGCTGCCCGAGCCCGCCTCGCGCCCGACACTCGACAAGCCCTACAACATCGCGGTCGGCGGTGTCGGCGGCACCGGCGTGCTCACGATCGGTGCGCTGCTCGGCATGGCGGCGCACATCGAAGGCAAGGCCTCGATGATCCTCGACATGTCGGGCCTGGCGCAAAAGGGCGGGGCGGTGCTCAGCCATGTCCGCCTCTCGGACCACCCGGCCGAGGTGACGTGCTCACGCATCGTCACCGGCACGGCCGATCTCGTGCTTGCCGCCGACGAGGTGGTCGCGGTCGCCAAGGACACCATCTCGCTGTGTGATACCAGCCGCACCCGCGGCATCATCAACAGCCACCTCATTCCCACCGCCGACTTCATCCTCAACCGCGACTTCAACTTCCAGACCCGCAAGTTGAACGGGCTGTTGGAGACGGCGCTGCACAAGGATTCCGTGTTCTTCGACTTCACCAAGCCCGCCGAGCAGCTGCTCGGCGATGCCATCGCCACCAACATGATGATGATGGGCTACGCCTATCAGAAGGGCCTGCTGCCGCTCTCGGCCGAGGCGATCGAGCAGGCTATAGAGGTCAACGGCGTCTCGATCAAGATGAACAAGGAAGCCTTCCGCCTCGGCCGCCTCGCGGTCGCCGATCCCGCGCGCCTTACGGAGATGCTGAAGGGCAGCGATGAGGTGGTCGCGCCGAAGACGCTCGATGCCATGACGCTCGACGAGGTCATCGAGCACCGCGCCAAGCATCTGACCGCCTACCAGAACAACCGTCTCGCCAAGCGCTATCGCAAGCTGGTCGATCAGGTCCGCGATGCCGCCAAGCAGGGCGGCTATGGCGAAGCGCTGCCGCGCGCCGTCGCGGTGAATTACGCCAAGCTCCTGGCCTACAAGGACGAATACGAAGTCGCGCGCCTGTTCACCGACGGCGCCTTCGAGCAGCAGCTGCGCGACCAGTTCGAAGGCGACTTCAAGTTCAGCTTCAATCTCGCCCCGCCGATCCTCAGCCGCGGCGTCGATGCGCTCGGTCGTCCGAAGAAGCGCGCCTTCGGCCCGTGGATGCTGAAGGCGTTCCGCGTGCTGGCAAAATTCAAGTTCCTGCGCGGCACCCCGTTCGACATCTTCGGCCGCAGTGCCGACCGCAAGCTCGAACGCGACCTGATCGCCGGCTACGAGAAGGATGTCGCCACCGTGCTCGGCCTCTTGTCGCCCGTCACGATCGACACAGCGGTCGAGCTCCTGTCACTGCCCGACCGCATCCGCGGCTACGGCCCGGTGAAGGAGAAGGCGGTGCAGGACGCCAAGAGCCGCTACGCCCAGCTCGCCGCGGATCTCGCCAACCCGCCGCCCGCGCCTCGGCAGATCGCGGCGGAGTAGGGCGCTCTCGTAGGGTGGGTAAAGGCGCAAAGGCCGTGCCCACCATCTCGCCGGATGGCACAAAAGACGTGGGCACGCTACGCTTTGCCCACACCATGCCTTGTGCTACCCGTTGCGCAAAACACCCGCACATGGGTCAACCCACATCTCCAAAAACATTCCCCTTTACCGAAATTCGGAATTGTCGTATCTCTCCGCCACCTCATCCCTCTCAGAGGGGCGTATCGCGATCGTCACAAAACGCGGGGTGAGCGGCGGTGGACGCGGGCTGCGTCGCGCGAGTCTCTCGCGCGCACGACGGGCGCGGTCTCGCGTACGGCAAAATCGTGTGGTCCTGACGCCCGGGGTCTGTGCGCCAAGTCTTGTGGTGATGTGGCGGCCCGACCGGGTTCGCGCATCAGCTATCTGCAAGGCGACGGGGGCAATAGTGCAACGCTCCCCGGGGAGAGCACGACATAAGCCGTCAACCCATTGCGCAGGGAAGGCCGGATGTCTGGCTCCACCTGTATGCCGCTGTGCAGCTCTTCGTAGCGCAATCTTCGCACAGTGGACCGTGGGTGCCCGGCCGGCACCCGGTCTTCTCCCCGGTCTTCCCCTGCGCCCTCTTCTCAATTGAGGGTGGCGTGACGAGGCAAAGCTCGGGCGAGATGTGCCGCGAGGATGCGGAGGCGTGCCTGGCGGTCATCGCGAGCGCAGCGAAGCAATGCAGAAATGCATCCGCGGAAAAATTCCTGGATTGCCTCGCTGCGCTCGCAACGACGATGTCGAGACAGCCAGCCCTGCATAACCGTCATCCTGAGGTGCGAGCCTCTTCGGCGAGCCTCGAAGGACGACGGCCCGGCTGTTGCGGCGCGGGCGTCGAGATAGCTCAGCCGTGCATCCTTCGAGGCTCCCGGCGCAATGCCTTGCATCGCGCCGCTCGCGCCTCAGGATGACGGGGCCAGAGAGTTGCGCCAACCCGCTGCCCTCTCGCGGGGCGGAATATTTCCGCGCTTGCCAATCCGCCTACTGCGGTTCAGAAAAACAGGGCAAGAAGAAACGCAAGCGGAGACCTCTGTTTTGACCATCAAGGGCAAGGCCTACATTGCCGGGATCTACGAACACCCGACCCGGCATGCGCCGGACAAATCCACCGCCCAGCTCCATGCCGAGGTCGCCAAGGGTGCGATCGAGGATGCCGGGATCAGCAAGGACGATGTCGACGGCTATTTCTGCGCGGGCGATGCGCCCGGCGGCGCCTGGCCGATGGTCGACTATCTCGGCCTCAATATCAAAAAGCTCCGCCATGTCGATTCCACCGAGACCGGCGGCTGCTCCTACATCATCCATCTCGGCCATGCCGCCGAAGCGATCGCAGCGGGCAAGTGCTCGATCGCGCTGATCACGCTCGCGGGCAAGCCGCGCACCGGCGTGATGCCGCCGCGCGCGGCCGGCGCCGAGGTCGATTTCGAAACCGCGTATGGCGGGACCACGCACAATGCCTATGGCATGTGTGCCATGCGCCATATGCACGACTACGGCACCACCTCCGAGCAGCTCGCCTGGATCAAGGTCGCAGCTTCGCATCATGCGCAATACAATCCGCATGCGATGCTCAAGGACGTCGTCACCGTCGAGGACGTCCTGAACTCGCCGATGATCTCAGATCCCCTGCATCGCATGGATTGCTGCGTCGTCTCCGACGGCGGCGGCGCGCTGATCGTGACGACGCCGGAGATCGCCAAGAGCCTGAAGAAGCCGCTTGTGCGCCTGATCGGCCATAGCGAGGCGATGAAGGGGCCGCGCGGCGGCAAGGATCTCGATCTCACTTACTCCGCCGGCGTCTGGTCCGGCCCGCGCGCGTTCGAGGAAGCCGGCATCACGCCGAAGGACATCAAGTACGCCTCGATCTATGACAGCTTCACCATCACGGTGCTGATGCAGCTCGAAGACCTCGGCTTCTGCAAGAAGGGCGAGGGCGGCAAGTTCGTCGCCGACGGCAACCTGATCTCGGGCGTCGGCAAGCTGCCGTTCAACACCGATGGCGGCGGCCTGTGCAGCAACCATCCCGTCAACCGCGGCGGCATGACCAAGATCATCGAGGCCGTGCGGCAGCTGCGCGGCGAGGCGCATCCGAAGGTGCAGGTCAAGAATTGCGATCTCGCCATCGCCCACGGCACCGGCGGTCTCCTGGGTGTTCGCCACGCCGCCTCGACGGCTATTCTGGAGCGCGTGTGATGAGTGAAGTGAAGAAATATCCGGCCCCGGTGACGAACCCCGAGACCGCAGCGTTCTGGGATGCGGCCAAGCAAGGCAAGTTCATGATCAAGCGCTGCACCGCCTGCGGTGAAGCGCATTACTTCCCGCGCTCGATCTGCCCGTTCTGCTACTCCGACAGGACAGTGTGGGAGGAGGCGTCGGGCGAGGGCACGATCTACACCTACAGCCTGATGCGGAAGTCGCCGACGGGTCCCTACGCCATCGGCTACGTCACGCTGAAGGAAGGACCGTCGGTGCAGACCAATTTCGTCGACTGCGATCTGGAGAAGCTGAAGATCGGCCTGAAGGTGAAGGTGGTGTTCAAGCCGACCGACGGCGCGCCACTGCCGTTCTTCACGGTGGCCTGATTTCTTCCTTCTCCCCCTTGTGGGAGAAGGTGGCGCGAAGCGCCGGATGAGGGGTATCCCTCCGCAGAGACAACTTTCGATGCGGAAGCAACCCCTCACCCAAACGCGTATGTGGCCGGCACATCGTAGCACTCTCCCACAAGGGGAGAGGGCACGTAAATGAGCGCCGGTGAAATTCCGGGAGGCAACCAGAGAATGTCCGCCAGATACGACGAGCTCAAAGGCCTGAAAAACCTCGGCCAGCAATACGCCTACACCGATCGCGAGGTGATGCTCTACGCCTACGGCATCGGCCTCGGCTCAGACCCGATGGACGAGAACGAGCTCGCCTTCGTCAACGAGGGCACGTTCACGCCGCGGCCGCTGAAGGTGGTGCCGACGTTTGCGTCCGTCGCAGCCTGGGGCTCGGGGCCGGGCGAGATGAACCTCAACCGCGTCATGGTGGTGGACGGCGAGCGCGACATCACCTTCCATCAGCCGCTGCCGGTGGCTGCCAACATCACCGCAGACTCCTCGGTGCTCGAGGTCTACGACAAAGGCAAGGACAAGGGCGTCGTCATCAGCCACCAGACCGTGCTCAAGAACGAGAAGGGCGAGAAGCTCGCAACGCTGGTCGCCTCGCGCTTTGCCCGCGGCGACGGCGGCTTCGGCGGGCCGAACCTGACCCAGCCCGATCCGCACAAGATCCCCTCGCGCAGCCCCGACAGAACCATCGATATCCCAACGCGTCCGGACCAGGCGCTGGTCTATCGCCTCTGCGGCGACCGCAACCCGCTGCACTCGGATCCCGAGTTCGCCAGGAAAGCCGGCTTCCCGCGTCCGATCCTGCACGGCATGTGCACCTACGGCATCACCTGCCGCGGCGTGCTCCAGACCTATGCCGACTACGACGCCAGCGCGTTCCGCCAGCACGTCGCGCGGTTCTCTTCCCCGGTCTATCCCGGTGAGACCGTGACCATGGACCTCTGGAAGGACGGCAACGTGATCTCGTTCGAAGCCAAGGTGAAGTCGCGCGGCGTCACCGTGATCAAGAACGGCAAGACGGTGCTTGGTTAGCACCCTCCGTCATTCCGGGGCAGCCCGCAGGGCTGAACCCGGAATCCAGATGTTGTGGCACGAAATTCCGGGTTCGCGCTTCGCGCGCCCCGGAATGACGATAACGAACAGGGAGAAGCCACCATGGGACTACTCGACGGCAAGGTTGCGCTGATCACCGGCGCGGGCGGGGGGCTGGGTGAGGCCTACGCAAAACTGTTCGCGCGGGAAGGGGCCTCGGTCGTCGTCAACGATCTCGGCGGGCCTCGCGACGGCTCCGGCGCCGACACCTCGATGGCCCAGAAGGTGGTGGACGCGATCAAGGCCGAGGGCGGCAAGGCCGTCGCCAACGGCGCCAACATCTCCACGATGGAAGGCGGCCAGTCGGTGTTCGACGACGCCATCAAGCACTTCGGCCGCGCCGACATCCTCGTCAACAATGCCGGCATTTTGCGCGACCAGACCTTTCATAAGGCCAGCGAGGCCGACTGGGACAAGGTCATCAAGGTGCATCTGAAGGGCACCTTTTGTTGCACCATGCCGGTGTTTCGCTGGATGCGGGAAAACGGCGGCGGTGTCATCGTCAACACCTCCTCGACCTCAGGCCTGATCGGCAATTTCGGCCAGACCAATTACGGCGCGGCCAAGGGCGGCATCTGGGGGCTGTCCAACGTGCTGGCGATCGAGGGCCGCAAGTACAACATCCGGATCTGGACGCTCGCCCCGGGCGCCCTGACCCGCATGACCGCAGACCTGCCCCGCTATAAGGAGAACCCCGGTGCGGCGCTGGGGCCGGACGGCATCGCGCCGGCCGTGCTATACATGGTCAGCGATTTGTCGGGCGACCAGACCGGCAAGGTGCTGGGCGTGTCCGGGCCCCGCGGCGTGCGCGAAATGCGGATGATGGAGATGGAAGGCTGGAAGCCGCCGCATTCGGGCTGGAACGCCCAGGACATCGTCGATCATGCCAAGGAGATCTTCTTCTCCGAGGAGGATGTGAAGCGTTGGTCGGCGAGGCGGTTTTAGCTGTTGTTGTCGTTCCGGGGCGGCTCGAAGAGCCGAACCCGGAACCTCGAGATTCCGGGTTCGCGCCTGCGCGCGCCCCGGAATGACGGAGAAAGAGAGAGCTTGATGAAACTCACCGCCGACGCCAAGGGCACCTTCGCAATCGCGCCGACGCCGTTCCACGATGACGGCCGGATCGACGAGCGCTCGATCGACCGCCTGACCGATTTCTACGAGGAGGTCGGCTGCGATGGCGTCACGGTGCTCGGCATCCTCGGTGAGGCGCCGAAGCTGGATGCCACTGAAGCCGAGCAGGTGGCGGTGCGCTACGTCAAGCGCGCCAAGAAGATGCAGGTGATCGTCGGCGTCTCCGCGCCTGGCTTTGCTACCATGCGCTCGCTGGCGAAGGCCTCGATGGGCGCAGGCGCCGCCGGCGTGATGATCGCGCCGCCACCCTCGCTTCGCACCGACGACCAAATTGTCGGCTATTTCAAGCAGGCGGCCGAGGCGATCGGCCCCGACATTCCCTGGGTGCTGCAGGACTATCCGCTGACGCTGTCGGTGGTGTTCACGCCGGCCGTGATCCGCAAGATCGTCATGGACAATCCGAACTGCGTGATGCTCAAGCACGAGGATTGGCCGGGCCTGGAGAAGATCTCGACCCTGCGCGGCTTCCAGAAGGACGGCTCGCTCCGCCCGCTCTCGATCCTCTGCGGCAATGGCGGCACGTTCCTGGACTTCGAGATGGAGCGCGGTGCCGACGGCGCGATGACTGGCTACGCCTTCCCCGAGCTTTTGATCGACGTCGTCAACCTCTCCAAGGCCGGCAAGCGCGATGCCGCGCATGACATCTTCGACGCCCATCTGCCGCTGATCCGCTACGAACAGCAGCCCGGCGTCGGCCTCACCGTACGCAAATACGTGCTCCAGAAGCGCGGCATCATCGCCTCCAGCGCGCAGCGCAAGCCGGGCGCGACGATGACGGCGACGGCGAAAGCCGAGGTCGATTACCTCTTGTCGCGCGTCGCCCGTTTCGACAAGCGCGCCAATCTCGGCCCGCAATCCAGCGCCGCAGGTTAATCGAATGCCCGAGACATCAGCGTCACGCCCAGCCTCGACGATCCTTTTGCTCCGCGATGGCGCAAAGGCCGACGGCAAGGGCCCCGGCGAAATCGAGGTCTTCATGATGGTCCGCCATCATCAGATCGAGTTCAACTCGGGCGCGCTGGTGTTTCCCGGGGGCAGCGTCGATGCCGGCGATCAGGAGATCGTCGCCCGCGCCGACCTCTATTCAGGCGGCGAGGGCTTGAGCGAGGCGGACCGCGGTTTCCGGATCGCCGCTATCCGCGAGACTTTCGAGGAGAGCGGGATCCTGTTGGCGCGGTCGAAGGACACGGGCGCCGCGGTCGATGCCAAACGCGCCGGCGAGATCGCGGACAAGCATCGCGTTGCGCTGAACGAGCACAAGATCAGCTTCCTCAGCATTCTCGCCGACAACGGCCTCCAGCTCGCGCTCGACACGCTCGTGCCTTACGCGCACTGGATCACGCCGGAGGGCATGCCGAAGCGGTTCGATACCTGGTTTTTCCTCGCCGCCGCGCCGCCCGACCAGCTCGGCGCCCACGACGGCCGCGAGTCCACCGATTCGATCTGGGTGTCGCCGCGCGAGGCGGTCGACGGCGGCGAGACCGGCCGTTTCAAGCTCCCGTTCCCGACCACGCGCAATCTGATCCGGCTTGCCAAGCAGCCAAACGTGAGCGCCGCGATGGCGCACGCCCGCGGCCTGTCCATCGTCACGGTGATGCCTGTGATGACCAAGACCGAAACCGGCCGCCAGCTCCGAATTCCCCGTGAGGCCGGCTATGATGGCGAGGTCTTCGAGGTTGGCGCGGTCGGCTAATACACTTCGACACGCAGCGAAGTATCGGCGAGCGCGGACGCGCTAGGTTCCGTCCATTGCGGAATGGACGGGACGCACAATGAACATCAGGCAAGATACCAACATCGCCGTCGAGCTGGCACTGCTGGTCATGCTGGCAACGCTCTGGGGCGGCTCCTACACCTTCATCAAGCTCGGTGTTGCCACCATCCCGCCGATCACGCTGATTGCGGCGCGCACCGCGATCGCGGGCCTGCTGCTGCTCCTCGTGATGTGGGGGCGGGGCATCCGCATGCCGATCGATGCCGCGACCTGGCAGCGCTTCGCGTTTCAGGCCGTGCTCAACAGCGTCATTCCCTGGACGCTGATCGCCTGGGGCGAGCGCCATGTCGATGCCGCGCTCGCCACCATCCTCAACTCGGCGGGGCCAATCTTCACCTTCCTGCTCACCGCAATCGTCACCCGTCATGAGGCGACGACCCCGCGAAAGCTGTTCGGCGTTATTGCGGGGATGGCCGGCATCCTGCTGATCGTCGGCGTCGATGCCGTCCATGACATCGGGAGCGGGATCATTGCAGACGCGGCGATCGTCGCCGCCACGATCTGCTATGCCTGTGCCGCGATCTTCGGCCGCAGCTTCAAGGGCCTCGATCCCATGGCCCCTGCCGCGGGCTCGCTGCTGGCGGGCGCGGCTGTGCTGATCCCGGCCTCGCTGCTCGTCGAGCAGCCTTGGACGGTAACGCCCTCGCTGAGCTCCGTGCTGGCGCTGCTTGCGCTCGCCGTGTTCTCGACCGCGGCGGCGTTCGCGATCTACTTCCGCCTGATCCAGACCCTGGGCTCGGTCGGAACCACCGCGCAGGCTTATCTGCGTGTCCCCATCGGGGTCACCCTCAGCGTCGCCTTCCTTGGCGAGACCTTGAGTCGGACCGCCTGGATCGGCCTCGCCTGCGTCGTCCTCGGCGTGGCCGCCATGACGATCCCGGCCCGCCGGCCGGCCAGCGCCAAGGCCTGATCAACGCGAGGCGGAGCAGGGCGGCAGGCGAAATATTAAGGATATCCGGCGGCCCCAGGCATGTTCCCCCGCGCCTGCAATACGTCGTATATTGGGCTACCAGTAGCCCGGTCCTCAAAACACCAATGTCCGCCGAATTGACGCCGACCCCCGAGAAAAAGCGTACATTCTCGCTCTCCATCGGCCAGCTCACCTTCGGCAGCTTCCTCCTGGTGCTGGCGGTGATCATCGTCACCTCGACGGCCAGCGTGATCGCGATCCGGCACATCGACACGACTTTCGCCGAGCTGCAGCGGCTCCAGAGCGTCGGCGACCTCGCCGAGGACATCGACCGCCGCATGAACGAGCTGCGGCTCGCCGCGCGCGACTTCGTCACCGATCCCGGTGCCGGCATCCAGTTCAAGCAGGTCGGCGAGGCGGCCTCGACCCTCAGCGACATCCTGAAGAAGACCCGCATCGAGCTCGCGCCCGAGCAGCAGGACATGATCGACGGCGTCACCGAACGCCTGGCGACCTATCGCAGCGGCCTCGAGCGCATCTCGACCCTGATCGACCGCCGCGCGCAGCTGCTCGCCGGATTGCCGCCGCTGCGCGACCGGTTCGACGCCGCGGTCTCCGCCACCGCGGACCGCGAGCTGGCGTCCCGCCTGTCCGAGGCGCAGAGCCGGATCGCGCTCGGTCTGCTCGCACGCAATCCGTCCGCGGCCGAGCAGGCGGCGCAGGGCATGCGGACGATGGACATCGCCGATAGCGGGTTGAAGGCGGCCGTCAATGACTACGCCGACGCCATCATCGCGGTCGCGGTCCGGGAGCGGCAGATCGTCGACATCGACCGCGAGGTGCTGGGTACCGAGGGCCGGCTGATCGGCCGCGTCACCGAACTGCTGCGCGATGTCAGCGACCGCCGCGGCCACGTGCTGTCACGCGACTTCGCCCGGACGCTTGCCGAGGCGCGGTGGCAGAGCATCGTGCTCGGCAGCGTCGGCGTGCTGATCGGCATGGTCGCTGCCGCCTTCGTGGTGCGGCGGACCGTGCGGCCGCTGGCCAAGATCGCGCGATCCATTCGCGCGCTCGCGGCAGGCGAGAAGAACACCTCTATTCCGTCTGCCGACCTCGACAACGAGATCGGCGACATCGCGCGCGCAGCCGAAGTGTTCCGCCGCGCGCTGGAGGAGGCCGACACCGCACGCGAGGCGGCGGTGCGCGCGCTCACTGAGCAGCGCCTTGCGGAGGAGAGCTACCGAAAGCTGTTCGAGGGCTCCGTCGACGGCATCTACGTGACGACGCCGGGCGGAGACCTCCTCAATGCCAATCCGGCGCTGGCGCGGATGATGGGCTATGACAGCCCGCAGCACCTCATCGACAGCATCAGCGATATCGCCCATACCATCTACGTCCATCCCGAGGCGCGCGACGAGTATCAGCGGCTGATGGCGCGTGACGGCATGGTGCGCGAGTTCGAGTACCAGGTGCGCCAGCGCAGCGGCGACATCCTGTGGCTCTCCGACAGCGCCACCGGCGTGCGGGACGAAGCCGGCAACATCGTCCGCTACGAGGGCACGCTGCGCGACATCACCGACCAGAAGCGGGCGGAAGACGCCATCGCCGAAGGCCGGCGCCTGCTCCAGCAGGTCATCGACACCGTGCCGGCGGTCATCAATGTCAAGGACCGCGACCTGCGCTACGTGCTGATGAACCGCTACATGGCCGGCATCTTCGGCATCGAGCCCGGCGATGCGCTAGGCCGCACCACCGCGGACCTGATGTCGCGCTACGGCGCGGCCAAGACCGACGAGAACGACAAGCGCGTGCTCAGGCTGCGCAAGGGTCTGGGTTTCTACGAGGAGGAGTACAAGGACGCCTCCGGCAACATGCGGCAATGGCTCGTCAACAAGCTGCCGCTGCTTGACGCCGAGGGCGAGATCGAGCGGATCGTCACCGTGGCGCTCGACATCGGCGAGCGCAAGCGCGGCGAGCAGGAGATGCGCAAGGCCAAGGAAGCCGCTGAGACCGCGCTGCGCAATCTGCGCGAGACCCAGGCCTCGCTGATCGAGGCGGAGAAGCTCGCGGCGCTCGGACGACTCGTCGCCGGCGTCGCGCATGAGGTCAACAACCCCGTCGGCATCAGCCTCACGGTCGCCTCCGCGCTGGAGCGCAAGACTGCGACGTTTACCTCCGAGGTCGAGCGCGGCGAGCTTCGCCGCTCCACGCTCAACGACTTCCTCAACACCAGCCGCGATGCGTCCTCGCAGCTCGTCTCCAACCTCAATCGCGCCGCCGAGCTGATCCAGTCGTTCAAGCAGGTCGCGGCCGACCGCAACTATTCTGACCAGCGCACGTTCGATCTCGGCGACCTCACCGAGCAGGTGGTGATGAGTCTGCGGCCGGGCCTGCGCAAGCACAATCTGACGCTCAACGTCGAGTGCCAGCCCGATCTCACCATGAACAGCTATCCCGGTCCCTACGGCCAGGTGCTGACCAACCTGTTTCTCAATTCGGTGGCACACGCCTTCCCGGACGGCCGGCCGGGGACGATCGACATCCAGGTGCGCGAGTCCGGCAAGGACAATGTCGAGGTCATCTTCTCGGACAACGGCTGCGGCATGTCGCTCGACGTCCGCCGCCGCGCGTTCGATCCGTTTTTCACGACGCGGCGTGACCAGGGAGGCACCGGTCTCGGGCTGCACATCGTCTACAGCATCGTGACCAACCGCCTCGGCGGGCGCCTCGACCTTGATTCCGAGCCGGGCGGCGGCACACGCATCCAGATGATTCTGCCGCGCACCGCGCCACTTGAGCAGGCAGCGGAATAGCTAGTCGGCGTCAGCGAGCCGGTGCAAGGTGGCGCCGAAGATCTGGCTGGCCTTGCCGACGAGAGCCGTGCCGGTCATCTCAGCGCGGGTGTCCGTGAACGTGCCGCTGACGCCGATGCCGACCGGGGCAGGGCCGCCGAACAGGGGATTGTCGTCGCCCCGCGGAGAGGTGTGGCGCTGGACCAGCACCTCGCCCTTGAAGGTGTTGTCCTTCACGGTGTAGCTGCCAGTGTAAAACAGGTACGCGTCGCCGCCCAGAATCCTGCCGTCGCGAAAAAGAATCACCCCGCTGCCCTTGCCGACTCGACCATCGAGCAGACACACGTGAATCGAATAGAGGCCGTTCTTCATAAAGCCCCGCAAGCCGGCCGCCATCGCCCAATGGCGCAACCGGTAGAGCTTTTATGCCAAAGCACAATCCCGCGCGCAACGCGGCAGTTTGCCAGCCGCCATGCTGTTCCCGTCCTGCAGACCGTAATTGTCCCGGCTTGTCTGTGACACTGATATGACGGTCTCATTATGAGGCGAGGCCAGTCATTGCGAATCAAGTTGGCCCGCGAAATGCATAACCATTGTTGCACTGGCCGCGGGGTGCTGGAGCAAGACAAACGTGAGCAACTGGATCGATTCCGGCGGCGATGAGCCGCGTCTGCACAGTGCGCGTCCCACGATTTGCAAAGACGAACGATGGCGGATTGGCAGCGCGGCACGCTGGCAAAGCGTGACGAAGCTGGCTTGCGCCGCGGCTCTGATTGCGCTCGCAGCCCCTTTCGGGCACGCGCGCGACCGCGGCCAGTTCGTCAACACCAATGCCGATCTGAAGGCCTGGTTCGACGGCCTGCGCAGCGGTAAGGGGCCGTGCTGCTCCGATGCCGACGGCTCGGCGCTCTCGGATACCGATTGGGAGAGCAAGGACGGACACTATCGTGTCCGCATCCCGCGTTCGGGCTCCATGCTCGATCGTCAGCAGCAGCAGGAGATGGTCTGGGTCGACGTGCCCGAGGAGGCCGTGATCTCGGAGCCGAACCGGGTGGGGCGCACCATGGTGTGGCCGATCTACGGCTACATGGGCGTGACCATCCGCTGTTTCATGCCCGGTAGCATGACGTAACCGCACCGAGCGGTTCTCGCCCGGCGGCTGTTGCCTGATGCGGCTTGCGTCAGGCGTATTTCTTGTCGCGCTCGAGCAGCTCGATGGAGATGCCCTCGGGACCGCTGATGAAGCAGATGCGCACGCCGGGGCGGATCGTGGTCGGCTCGCGCGTAAAGGTCACTCCCTTGGCCTTGATCTCGGCCGCAACGGCGTCGATGTCCTTCACCGTCAGACCGAAATGGTCGAGGCCCTGGTGCGGGTGCGGGGGCGGCGGATTGACGGCGTTATCGCCCTCAAGCGGTGCAATGAAGATTTTTGCGCCGCCGAGGTTCACGTCGATCCGTCCGGGCGCGCGTACGATTTCGCCACCGAGGATGTCGCGCAGCCAGGCCGCCGTGGCCTCCGGATCGGGGCTGCGCAGATGGACGTGATCCCAGGTAACGACGACTGGCATTCCTTGTTCTCCCGACAGGGTCTTTCGATGTTGCAGCGCATGTTAACGCGCTCGGGGAGTGATCGCCACCGCCCCTGCCGACTCGCATGAAGCGCGGGAACCTTAGTTCGTCTGCCGGATTAGGGTAAATAGCAGCCAGATCTGTGGTCGGACGCGCTGTGGTCGCTATCGGTTCACCATGAACGCCAGGCTTGATCGTATCGGACTGGGACGCTTCGCCGGGACCGGCGAGCGGGTGGCGCGGAGCGTGACGATCGCGAGTGTCTCATTCGGCCGCAGCCTTTTATGGCTGCTGGCGGCCATCATCGTCGGCTGCGGTGTCTGGATGCTGCTGCCTCTTTCCAAGGGCAACAGCGCCGAGCCGGCGAAGCCTGAGCTCGCATCCGTCGAGCCGGGGTCCTCGGGCGATGCATCAGCGGCGGTCACGCCGGCTTCTGAAGCCCAGGCGCCGGCAATGGCCGACCTCGATCATCTCAGGATTTCATCACAGACTTGGCGCCGCGGTGGCCTCGGCTCGAAGGCGCTGGTGACGTTCACGCTGCGAAATGACAATGACTATGCCGTAAAGGATGTCGAGATCGTTTGCGCATTCGCACGACGCGACGGCAGCCATCTCACCGACCGCATCCGCGTGCTGACCGAGCCGGTCAGCATGAAGAGCCGCAAGACGTTTGCGCGCGTCCCGATCGGCTTCGTCAACGTGAACGCGGATCAGGCGAAATGTTCGCTCCTCGCAGCACGGCGCGCCTGAAAGACAGCGCTCTCCGATAGCGGAAAAGTTACCGTCCGCAGCCCTTGGTCAAAAATCTTGGCGATGCCATTTGAACCAAAGGGCTGAGCTAGGAACCAATTAAAGGATCGCCCGTTGAGGCGGAGAGCCCACGCGGGGATGCGGGGGGCGGAGCGTGGCCAATGCCCATCTTTCGGTACTTCGTTTATGTCGGTGGAGCTTTGCTCGCACTGTTGTTCGCGGTGAGCTACATGGTGCCGGTGGCACCTGTGGCGCAGGCTGTTGCCACCGCGAGCAATGATCAACCCCTGATCCGGATCAGGTCGGATCGCCACCTGCCTGAGCGTGTCGTGCTCGACACCACCCAGCCGACGATTGCGGCGCCCGTGGTGAAGACGGCCGCGGCCGCGCCTCAGCCGCCGGACGCCGCGTCGGCAGCCGCCCTGGCGGAGATGTCGGCCAAGGCGCGGGTGCGCGAGACATTTGCCCAGTTCACCCCTGGTTCGAAGCCCGACGCCGCCAAGAAGTCGCAGGCCCAGGCTCAGCCCAAGCGCAAGGTCGCCAGAGTGCATCCGGCCCCGCCGTATTATGGTGGGCCACAATATGGTGGGCCGCAGTATGGCCGGCCGATGATGGTGGCACAGCAGCCGCATTTCGGCCTCTTCAACACGACCTGGTGACAACCCCGCTGTGACCCGCCTCCGGGGAGGCGGGAAGGGCTTTTTATTGGTCAATCTCTCTGCTAATTCGAAGCCGTCCGAACGCCGCCTGCTGCGCTGGTTCGCCAGCCGCGGTCCCGGCGCTTCTCGGTTGCGGCCCTCCAATGGGCCAGGGCGCTCGTAGCTCAGCTGGATAGAGCATCGGATTTCGATTCCGAGGGTCGGAGGTTCGAATCCTTCCGAGCGCGCCAGCAAAATCAACAGCTTAACGTCATTTTCAATCGGTGGATTTTGCGTTCGGGAAACCGGCGGGATACCTCCACTTGTCGGGCGAGCCACGGCAGCGCGCTTCGGGGAAGGGGGCCCCCGGCGCGATATTTTTTGTTCAAGAACAACGGCGCGCCGTCTACATGCGTCGTGCGAAGGCCGGAGACGGCCAGAGCCGCTCGGGTCTGCCTTAGACTGTCTTGCCCCTTAAGTTGACCCCCAGAACCGAGCCGTGAGACCTTCTGCCTAACGGTCCTAAACGATAGCTCGCGCGCGGATACCCTAAACCGGCGCACTTCGCGAGACCGTTCCAGACCAAGCACCATCGCCCGCCTGCCGGGCGTCATCACTGACACGCCTCCGGAGCAACCAGCTCGCCGGGGAAGGAGGAGTCCTGCGCCATGACTACCGCACTGCCGCCCAACCCGCTCTTATCGTTCTCAGAGCGCCAGGCCCCCAAATGCAGCCTAGCGGCTCTATCGGGCGAAGCTGCCTTAACCGTCGAGGAAGTCTGCACGGCGCTTCGAGTTACCCGGCCTTGGCTTTACTCCAAGGCTGGCCGCTCCGTTGCTGGTGACGGCTTCAAGCTCGGAGGCTCCCGCCGCTACCGCGCCAGCGTCATCGCTTCCGTCCTGGCTGCCTAACGAACTTCCGCGAGAACCCGAATGCAATCATGTTCCAACCAACCGGCCGCGGCTTCGCGACCGCGGCTGTTAGCTCTGTCACCGGCTGAGCGCGCCGAGGCGACCCGTCAGGCAAACGGCATCCTTGGGGTGACGTTCGACTACGTCATCCCCCTTGCGCCGGACGGGGAGGGGTTTCAAGCCTATCGAGCAGACCTTCAGTCCTATTGAAGACGAAAGCGAGACGACGATCCGGGCGATTGCCGACAGACGGCAGGAGTGCGCATCCGATGGGAGCGAACTTAACGAGCTGGAGCGTTCGGCTGAGCGTGCTCTGGACAGGATGCGACGCCAACTCGAGGACCGGCGCAAGCTGCTAGCCGAGCTTTGCCGCCCCATAGTATCGACGCCTGATGCTTTGGAGCGCGCGAGCCGTTACCTTCGCACTATCGGGCGAACGCGCGGCAAGATCGATAAAGCGATCTTCGTTGCCGCTGCCAGTGAGAGTCTCAAGAATCAAGGACTCAAGAAGCACCAGCAGGATGTCGACGAGAAGACTGCATTCCTGGCGAACGGCGGCACTGAAGAGCGGTGGGCCGAATGGCAAGATAAGCTGAGCGGGAGCGCGAGCAGCGGATTTCCAAAGCTGAACGCCAGCGGTCGCTTGACGCTGGCGAGACGACTCAAGAGAGCGAAGAGCGCCGGGACAATCAGTCTATCGGTAAGCAATCTAAGATCGCGTACATCGAAGACATTCGCAGCGCGGAGCCTCGCCACCTCGATTGGTGCGGGAAGTTCTTTATCGCTAGAGGCACGACTTCGATTGTCTCGGGCTTGTGGAGAGCCGGTAAGACGGCTGTCTTCAGTGGGGGGCCGTGCGGGCTCTATGGTGCGGACGGAAAAGCGACCGCCGACGAGAAGGAGCTGATCAGGATCGCCAAAGAAACGGGCGAGCACTACGGCATGCCGGTGGCGATGATTATCATCGATACGCTCAGCCAAAGCATCGCTCCTGGAAATGACCGCGAGCATGGCGGCATTTTCGTTGTCGCCATGCAGCGCATTTCATTGGCAACCGGCGCGAACGTCGCAAGCCTGCAGCACCCCACCAAAGCAGGAGAGCACGTGCGTGGAGACGGGCAATTGCAGGGCAACGTCGACACTGTGATTGAAGTTTCGCGCAACGCGAAGACGGGACGCGGCACTATCGAGGCGGGCTCGAAGTTCAGAATGCGTGTTTCGGCAATTTCCGGACACCGATTTCGGTAATTCGCGGACAGCGATTTCAGTAATTCCGGGACAGGGATTCCGCTAAATCGCGGACAGTTGCGGGAGGTTGGTTTTCGGGAGCGCCGTTCAGGCAATGTTCTCTCTCAAGCTGAGTTTGAGAGGGGCAATGCCGAGACGGAAGCAAGCGAAACGAACCACTGTGAAGGACCTACGATCGATCCTGAGGCTGACGTACGAGCAGGGCCTGTCGGTGCGGGCAGTCTCGGAACGGCTGCAGATCAGCAAGACCTCGGTTGCCACCTACCTGCTGCGGGCGCGCGAAGCGGGCTTGAGCTGGCCGCTGCCGCCGATTTGCGAGAGCGAGGCGACGTTACAGCGGGCCTTGTTCCGGCGGGTCGGGCGGCCTCCGCAGGACTTGAGCGAGCCTGAGTGGCCACGGGTGGCGCAGGAACTCAAGCGCAAGGGCGTGACGCTGACGCTGCTTTGGCAGGAATACGGGACGGCTCATCCCGACGGCTACGGTTACACTTGGTTCTGCGAGAAGTTTGACGCCTATCGGCGGCGGGCGAACCCAACCTTCCGCCACCGCCACGCGGCGGGTGCAGTGATGCAGACCGACTATGCCGGCCCGACGGTGGAGGTGACCGATCCGCAAACCGGCGAGATCCGTCAGGCGCAGATATTTGTCGCGGTGCTCGGGGCCTCGTCGCTGACCTTCGCTATGGCGAGCTTCGGTCAGCGACTGCCAGATTGGATCGAAGGCCAGACCCGGGCCCTGTCGTACTTCGGCGGAGTCCCCAAGGCGATCGTCTGCGACAATCTGAAGGCCGGGGTCGTCAAGGCGTTATGGTTCGAGCCGACGCTCAACCAAACCTTTGCCGCCATGGCCGAGCACTACGACACGACGATTTTGCCGACCCGCAGCCGCAAGCCCCGCGACAAGGGCAAGGTTGAAGGCGCGGTGCTAATTGTTGAGCGCTGGATTCTGGCACGGCTGCGCCATCGGCGGTTCTTCAACCTGACCGATCTCAATGCCGCGATCGGCGGTTTGCTGGAGGAGCTGAACAATCGGCCGATGCGCCATATCGGCAAATCCCGCCGGCAGCTGTTCGAGGAGATCGAGCGCGAGGCGCTGGCGCCGCTGCCGAGCGAACTATTCGAATACGCCGAGTGGAAAACCGCGAAGGTCCATCCCGATTATCACGTCGAAGTCGACAAGACCTTTTACTCGGTGCCGCACCGACTGATCGGCCGTCGGGTGGACGTCCGGCTCACGTATCGAGCCGTCGAGATCTTCCAGGATCACACGCGTGTCGCCAGCCATGTGCGCCGCTCTCAGCGCAGCGGCCATGTCACCGTGAACGAGCACATGCCCAAGGCCCATCAGCGTTACGCCAATATGACACCGGCGAGTTTGATCAAGATGGCGGCGCGGGTCGGCGTCAACGCCGCCACCCTGGTCGAGCGGATGATGCGTGAGCGCCCGCATCCCGAGCAGGGTTATCGCTCCGCCATGGGGATCATCGCCCTGGCGCGGCGCTACGAGCGCAATCGGCTGGAAGCGGCCTGTGAGAGGGCGCTCGCCATCAACGCGATCAATTACTCCTCCGTGAGCGCCATCCTCAAATCCGGGCTGGACCGCGCGAGCCCTGCCGCCGAGCCCATCAAAGCCACGCCCTCCCACGCCAACCATCCGTGGCGGCGCCTATTATCAATGAAGGAAAGGAACATCGCGATGCTGACCCACCCGACCCTCGAGCAGATGCAGGCCCTCGGCCTTGCCGGAATGGCGGCCGCTTACAGGCAACTAGCCGAACAGGACAATGCCGCCGATCTCAGCCGGGATGAGTGGCTCGGCCTGATGCTCGATCGTGAAGCCGCCATGCGTGCCGACCGGCGCCTGACCAATCGCCTCGCCGCAGCCAAGCTGCGCTTCGTCGACGCCTGTATCGAAGACGTCGACTTCGCATCCCGCCGCGGCCTTGACCGGCGCAACACCCTGCAGCTGGCGCAAGGCGCTTGGCTGAAAGCCCATGAGAACTTCATCATCACCGGCCTGACCGGGACTGGTAAAACCTGGCTGGCGTGCGCCTTCGGACGCCAGGCGGCCAGGCTCGATCATTCCGTCCTTTATTTGCGTATGCCGCGCCTGTTCGAAGACCTCGCCATGGCCCGTCTCGATGGTCGCTTCCCGCGCCTCATCGACAAGCTCGCACGGGTCCAGTTGCTCATCCTCGACGACTGGGGCACCCACACCCTCAATGATCAGCAGCGCCTTGCTGATTCCGCTCGATGTCGCCCACCATTCCGGAATGATCTCGCCCACCGTTCCGATTTGATCTCGCCCACCATTCCGAGATGATCTCGCCCACCATTCCGGGATGATGTCGCCCGGGTGACGAGGCCTCTTCTGGCTCCGCTACGGTCCCGCCTTTCGGCTTTGCGAAGGGGGACCTGGATGCCGACGGAGAGGTTTGCGATGCGCCATGTGCGCGATGTGATCAGATTGAAGTCGGCCGGGATGCCGACCCGCGAGATTGCGCGGCGGGTGGGGACAGCGCCTTCGACGGTGCGGTTGACGATCCGCCGGTTCGAGGCGGCTGGGCTGACCTGGCCATTGCCCGACGACATCACCGACGCTGTGCTGGAAGCCCGGTTGTTCGCCAGCACGGAGCCGGTCTCGGCACCCGGCGTGGCCATCGCCGGCAGCCCGAGCCGGACTGGGCGGCGGTGCACCGCGAGCTCCGGCGCAAGCACGTGACGCTGGCGATCCTGTGGGAGGAGTACATCGCCGGCGAACCCGGCGGGTATCGCTATTCGCGGTTCTGCGAGCTCTACCGGGCCTGGGAAGGCCGGCTGTCGGTGACGATGCGCCAGTCGCATGCAGCCGGCGACAAGCTGTTCGTCGATTATGCGGGCGACGGCGTGCCGGTGGTGATCGACCGGTTCACCGGCGAGCGGCGAGTTGCGCAGATCTTCGTCGCGGTGCTCGGCGCATCGAGCTTCACCTACGCGCAGGCGACCTGGACGCAGGGGCTCGCCGACTGGATCGATGGCCATGTCGGCGCCTTCGAGGCGATCGGCGGCGTGCCGGCACTGCTGGTGCCGGACAACACCAAGGTCGCCGTGATCAAGGCCTGCCTGTACGATCCGCAGATCAACCGCAGCTACGCCGACATGGCGGCGCATTACGGCACCGCCATTCTGCCGGCCAGGCCACGGCGGCCCCGGGACAAGGCGAAGGTCGAGCAGGCGGTCCTCATGGTCGAGCGCTGGCTGCTCGGACGGCTGCGCCATCGGACCTTCCACAGCCTCGCCGAGGTCAACGCGGCGATCGCCGAGTTAATGACCCGGCTCAACGAGGAGCGACCGATCCGGCGGCTCGGCGTGACCCGCCGCAAGCTGCTGGAGGAGATCGACCGGCCGGCACTCAGGGTCTTGCCGGAGAGCCCTTACGTGTTCGCCGAGTGGCGGATCTGCCGGGTCAGCATCGATTACCACGTCGAGGTCGAGGCGCATTAGTACAGCGTCCCGCATCGCTTCGTCCGCGCCGAGGTCGAGGTGCGCTTCACCGCCCGCACCGTCGAGATATTCCACAAGGGTGAGCGGATCGCCGCGCATCAGCGCATGAGCGGCAACCACAAGCACACCACCCTGCCGGAACACATGGCGTCCAGTCATCGGCGCTACGCCGGCTGGACCATCGAGCGCATCCGCAAGGATGCCGCCTCGATCGGATCGGCCACCGCGGCGCTGTGCAACCTGATCCTCGATGAACGCACGCACCCCGAGCAGGGCTTCCGCGCCTGCCTCGGCATCATCTGGCTCGCCAGATCCTACGGGCAAGAGCGGCTCGATGCCGCCGCCCTGCGGGCGATCGACATCGGCGCCCGCACCTACGGCTCGGTCAAATCGATCCTCGCCAACAATCTCGATCGGCGTCCTTCCCCCAAGCGCTCCGCGGACGATGCGCCGATCCTTCATCCCAACATCCGCGGGCCGCGCTACTACAACTAGGAGATCACGCCTTGCTCACGCATCCGACCCTCGATCAACTCCACGCGCTCGGCCTTCATGGCATGGCCAAGGCCTTTGCCGACATCGAAGCCGGCGGCGATGCCGCAAGCCTCGGCCACGCCGAATGGCTCGCGCTGCTGCTCGAACGCGAAGCGTCGCTGCGACGCGACAAGCGGCTCTCGAAGCGGCTGCAATACGCCAAGCTGCGTCAGCAGGCCTGCGTCGAGGACATCGACTATCGCACCCCGCGTGGCCTCGACCGCAGCCTACTGACGATGCTGGTTGAAGGGCAATGGATCGACGACCACGCCAACCTTTTGATCTGCGGACCCTCCGGCGTTGGCAAGAGCTGGCTCGCCTCGGCGCTCGGCAACAAGGCCTGCCGCGACAATCGCTCCGTGCTTTATCAGCGCGTCCCGCGGCTGTTTAGCGATCTCGCTTTGGCGCGCGGCGACGGCCGCCATCCCCGTTTGCTGCGCGCGCTCGGCCGTGTCGATCTCCTCATCCTCGACGACTGGGGCCTCGAGCCACTCGACGCCGCAGCCCGCCACGACCTGCTGGAGATCCTCGAGGACCGCTACGGCCACCGCTCCACCATCGTCACCAGTCAGCTCCCCGTCGACCAATGGCACGCGCTGATCGGCGATCCCACCTACGCCGACGCCGTCCTCGACCGCCTGGTCCACAATGCTCACCGGATCGATCTCAACGGCGAGAGCCTGCGGCGAACCCGTAAGCCCGGCCGAAAGACCTGAGCCCGTGGCGCTGTGGACATGCCGCTGCGCTTGGACAACGCGAAGGGCGTTGCCCACATGCCCACAGCAGGAGCAGCAAAAAACAAGTCCTTCGAGCCGCGATTCAAGATTGACCACGCGGCTTCGTCGATGCCAGAAACCAGACAGCCAGAACGCCTCGCGCCCCGGGCGACATCAAATCGGAATGGTGGGCGAGATCATCTCGGAATCCTGGGCGAGATCAAATCGGTACACCCGGGCGAGATCATCGGAATCCGCAGCGCCTTGATCTCCTCGAAATCTTCGAAGAGCGCTATAGGCGCAAATCGACCTTGATTACCGCCCAGCTGCCCGTTGCGCAATGGCACGACATGGTCGGCGAGCCGACCATCGCAGACGCTATCCTCGACCGGATCATCCACAACTCCCACCGCATCGCTCTCGAAGGCGACAGCATGCGAAGGAAAAAAGCCGCGCGCCCCCTTGACCGACGTCGAAAACAGCGAAACGAATACCAACTGACTTCAACAACCAGGCAACCAAAAGCCAGCGCCGCCACGCTGTCCGCGATTTAGCGAAACTGCTGTCCGTCAGTTAGCGAAACCACTGTCGCGTTTTTGCGAAATACGCATTCAGAATCGGAGATCCTTCCAAAGTTCGCTTTGGGTAGCGGCTCAGAGGCGTCGAGATCGGCCGCGATGAGGACGGTGACATTATGGATGTGGTGCTCGCGATGGAGGATCACGACCCGAGTCTCGCGGTCGCAGATGGGGAAGGTGGGGAGGTCCCGCCTATCAAGGTTTCCGACCGCCGTGAGGATCGATTGGACATGTTCCTAGAGACCGCCCGTACCCGAGGCCGAACGCGGGGCCGCGGAGGGCGAGCCGCTCGATGAGATCGCTCTGGACCTACCTACGCTGCGCAGAGCCATCAACGCGGAGCGCGGAAATCTATGCGACCTCGAACGGAAGCCTCTCGCAGCGCTCGACCTGAGAGGCGTCTGGTGTGTGGCACAGGCAACCGTGAAGGCGGAGCGCCTTACCGCCAAGGCCTCGAAGTACTTTCTGGTTATCTAAAGCGGGCATGGCAGTTGCCATGGCACTTTGGGCACTGCCATGGCTTCTGCCATGGGTTTTTCAGGGCTCAGTGCCATGGACGTGCCATGAGGCGCCCCGCCTAAAAGTCGCGCAGGTACAACAGGATGAGCGGTGCCATGGCAGTCTATGGCACCTGCCATAGAGTTGGTCCATCCCGACTTATGGCACTTCCCCCGGCCCTATAAGGGCCGGGGTGCCATAGGTGGACTGCGAACGGAGCGAGCGGGGATAAACGACCGAGTACCGAGAAGTTTGCGCACGGCGAAGCGAACCCACAGGAGGGCGTAGCTTCCTTGCCCGGCCTCACCCGCCCCCCCCAGCTCCCTGCGGATTATGTCGCGGTGCTCCACATGAGAGGCCCGAAGCAGCCGATACGTGGCGAGAATATCTAGAGCTAGGTCGGTCAAGCGGCCCGCATGTTCCAGCGCGTCAATGATCTCGATTTGACGGGCAATATGCTTATCGCTGAGCGCAACGTGGCGCTCAGCTTGAGCTAGGTGCTCGCGGATCATTCGAGGGTCCATGCTTGGACCCTACGCCTAAACCCGACATTCCCAAAATGAATTAGGAGAGGATGAATTTAACTCAGAAGCTCAAAGGCTTACCGCTGGAGGCCCGAAGTTACGCAAATCGAGAGGCCTAATAGGTGAGGGCCGTGCGTAGCGGGCGTCCGGCTCTCGGTCCTATCAGGTATGCCGCGCGGTCCATCTGCCGCGCGGCAGTCCGCCTGGTGGGCGCAGCCGCCGTGCCGGTCCTTTATCGCTTCGGGTGGGAACGGCGCGGCGTGCTATCCGCCTCGCTCTAAGTGAACTTGCTAAATGTACAAAGCGGCCGCCATGGCCCGCTGAAACTGTCGCAGGAATCATTCGCCACTTTCGGCGGGCTGCGGCGCAGAAGGAAGGTAACGCCACAACGTGTTTCCTTTCTCCATACGACGCGGCAGATGAAGATTACGGAATGGCCGCTGAACGATAGCACAAATTCGTTCGCAAACACGTAGTAGGGCGTGGAGATACAGGCTCCGAGAGCGTTGATGTCGCGCACCATGCACGGATGCGTTCCCTGAATTTCACCAAATGACAGCCGCGCAGCCCGGTTGATCGGCATGCGCTCCATTGCACGACGTTCGATCATGGCGAGATGCTCCAAATGGAGAGGTAACTTCAATCAATCGCACTTTACGAAGTCAGTTTCGGGGGCTCCGCCGACACCCCGGAAAACGGCAATACGCGCATGTTGAGCCGCTTGCGCGTACGCAACAAGCAGTGTCGCTGTCCATTTAAAACTGGATCGAAGCTAGTAATTAACCCGGAACCGGCAACTCAAAGAAGGACAGCATGACAAATCAAACTGACCAAGCCATCGGACTGACCGATCTACTCGCGCTATCCGAAGACGCCCGCCTCGGACGTGCCGCCGACGCGCTCGAAAAGATCGCGGCCGCCGCGCCTCAGCTCGAACGCCTCGCCGATGCCGTCGAGACGCTAACCGCGTTGCTCGCAAGCTGCATCGGCGTGGGCTCAGCCCGCTGCTATGTCGGAGCAGGGAAGCCGGAACGTACCGCTGAATTATCTGCGCAGCGGCAATGGTGCGATGCCCTTTGCGTGCGACGCGGACCGTCCGGGGATTGGCGGTGAGTGATCGCGCCACCATTGAGGCGCTCAACGTGCTTGCGGATACCCTGAACGAAGCCGCTGCAAAGCTGGACTCGATTAGCCGAAGCGCTTTCACTAGTGGACTTGTCCCCGGTTCGCCCGTGGCCCGCATGGTCGAGCAGGGCGAGCGGTTCGCCAAGATCACGCCGCGGTCCGGCGAGCCCACAAAGTGGCAGCCCCCGTATGTCGGGCATCGAAGTAAAGATTGACGCGTCCAAGCTCGAAGCCTGGGCGCGCGAGTTATCGACTCGAGGTTTTTGTAACGCCATACGGCGCGCTGTCGACAAATCCGCGACGGCTGCGCGGAGACTGGCTCTCACCAAGATCGCGGAAGACATAGGGGTATCGAAAGCGCGCATAAAGGGCGCTGTCCGCCAGGCTCGGCACAAGCATGCAAGGTCCCGGCGACAACGGTACGAAACCGAGCCAAGGCGCAACGATGGGAGCACAATAATGGAACGTGTCCAATACGCCCCGCGCCAAGGCGCGACCTATGAGCCGTCCCTGGACATCTTAGTCCCCGCGCTCGCGAAGCTCCGCGAGTGCGAGGACTCTTTGAGCGCGCTCATTCTTCTTGATAGCTTGCCTGAGATGATCTTGCCCGGCTTGGCCTACGCGGCGTCGCGCCGACAGTACATTCCGCACGCGGCGGTGCAGGCCGTCGTGACGTACTGCGGCCCATTGTTCTTGGAGCATTGTTTGGGAAAGAAACGAAGCCGCGAGCTTCTCAGGCGGTATCCAAAGCGTGCAGCGCTCTCAGGACTGGTCAGGTATAACGCCTGACCAGTGCTGTCGCGGGGCTGCCGCTTTTTCAAGAGCCAAAGCCTTGTCGATTTCTTGAATGACCGCTGCTTCGGCGGCTTGGCGGTTGGCTGCCGTGGACCCGATAAAATATAGTTTGAGCGGGCGCGGCAGTTATATATGTAAGCTTACAAGTATAACAATCTGTGGGTGAAACAATGCCATCCATCGCTTGCGCGGTCAAGCTAGCAGTATACCGGACTTCCTGCACGTTGAGAGATTTGCCACGCTGTATTGATAGCGGCGCACCTTATGCCGCAATCAAAGGGGCTGGGGAATGAAGATGAGGTTCACCGTAGCTACTCGGGTTTATATGGACGAGTCGACGGGCTTGATCTGTCGAGATCGGCTCGTGCGGGCAGGGCGCAACAAGTTCTATCTGATCGAAGAGCCGGACAGCGCGAGCGGACGGGAAGTCTCTCGGCCGCTCAGTCTCGACGACGTGTTTGATTGGTATCGGATTGAGCCCTGGCAAATCACTCGCACCCTGGTCAGCTATCAGCGAGCGCATGACCGACAACGAGGTGCCTCCTGATCTCGCACGTCTGAGGCAGTTGGTGGTAACCCGCCACGTATGGGGAAAAAGGGCTTTCAGCGGAGGCAATGCGGGAAAAGCTGGCGTCCGTTCTCGATGCTGGCCGGAAGCACTTTGTGTCAGTGCGGACTCTTGCGAGCGGTCGGCTTGAGGTCGAGTTTGACGCGAGCCTAGGTGATGTCGGACGGGCCTTTGAAGAGGCTTCGAAGGCGTCCTCCCGCAAGCTTAGTTAATCATGCCAGCGGCTGAAGACCTGCGATCCGATCATGCACGAATATTATTCGTCGCTCGATTATCGTCAGCGCTGTGACCGCCCTCTGAACGTTGGCCTGCGGTTGAACGCTCGCCGACGCTGTGCGCGCGACAAGCTCGGCAGTCTCGCGAACTGGCGCGTCCAGTTCTTTTTCCCAGTCCATTTGGCTTGGCTCCCCGCCACATTGTGGAGAGCGGGCGCAAGGCGTCAAACAGTCTTGTAAATATGCGGGCTCACCTTCGGGAACCGCTCATCATGAGTCGGGTTAACCATTATAGCCTAGGCGGGCCTGCTACTAGCCCGAAGGACAAGCGCCCGCCGCGTATGGGTGCCGCCATGGGTCAAGCAGAATTAGACGAGATACGCGCCCGCGCCTACAAGCTTTGGGAGGAAGCCGGGAAGCCTGATGGCCGGATTGATGAGTTTTGGTTTCAGGCCGAGCAGCAACTGAAGGAAGAAAGAATCCGCCGCGAGCTGAAGACACCGGACACTCTCTGACCAGCGTGCGAGTACGCAATGGAATACTTGCCCGAACTCCGGCGACTTGAGCATCAGCTCGAATTGGCCAATCGGGCCGTCGCGCTCATTGCGGATCGGGTGATCGTGGCTCGGCTTGAAGATTTCGCCGAGGAGATAGGCGACAGACTTCGCAGACTGAAAGCCGAAAGCGTAGAAGAGGCGATCAGGAGGCGGGCGCACGAGCTTTGGCAGGGAGCGGGGCAACCTGTCGGCCGCGATCTGGAGTTCTGGCTTCGCGCGGAACGCGAGGTTAAAGACCGCGAAACGAAGTCCTAAGATCAGGAGAGCACCTAACGTGGCGATTGGTATCGTGAAGTGGTTTAACCCAACCAAGGGATACGGCTTTATCAAGCCGGAGGACGGCGGACCGGACGTGTTCGTGCATATCAGGGCGGTGGAGAAGGCGGGATATACTCAACTGCTTGAGGGTGCTCGCATCAGCTACGAGCCGCGCGCGGGACGTAGCGGCAAAATGTCTGCCGAAAATTTGCGGATAGGCTGAAGGCCACCGCAGCCGAGCTATGCGGCCTTTGCGCATCTTTGTGCCGCAAGGCGCGAATTATGTACTCCGCAATCGCCTCTACTGCCTGCCGCTTCTCTGCCTGCATATCGTAACGGTCATAGGTCTTCCCGCTGCCAACAATGGCGTGATGGGTGAGGGCCTCCGTGGTGTCGCGTGCGATACCCATTGCCCGCGCCCACGTCCTGGCTGACCGTCGCGCATCGTGCGGGGACCATTCGCCCATTTTCAGCTTTAGCCGTAGTCGGCGGACCGCCTGAGACAGAGCGTGCCGGTCAATCGGCTTGTCCCCTTTGCCCCGAGTGGACGGGAAGACGTAGGGGCTATCGTCGTACAGTCTCTCAGCGAGCGCCTGCTTAACGAGTTTCACGGCCTCTGCGCTCAGCGGGACCGAGTGAGGCTTGGGGCGCTTCATTCGGGAGGCAGGAAGGTCCCAGCGCGGCGAGGGGCCGTCGAGATCGGCTAGCTCGTCAAGGCGCATCCCCGAGACCTGCAAGGGCCGCTGTGCGGTCAGGAAAATCAGGCGAACGGCAATCCCCACCGCGACCGAGAACACGGCATCGGGCGGAGTGATGAAGGCGGGCCAAACGGCTCTCAGCTCGTCATCGCTCAAAACGCGATCTTCCTCACGCTCTTTTCCGCCAACCTTGGGGATGCGGGCGAGGGCGTTGATGATCGTTTCATCTTCGAGGTTGACCCATTGTACATGGTGCAGATGGACGCCTGGGTCTTATTGGCATTGCGCACCGAGGTGGCGGCGAGGCCGCGCAGGAACACGACCAGTTCTTTGCGGGTGATCGTCGATACGATGCGGGGACCGAATTCGGCCTTCGCCCGCTTCAAGACCCACTCGTCATCCTTCCACGATTTCTTGCGAGGCTTCGCATATTCGTTGACGTAACGGTCAGCCAGCCGATTGAAGGTCAGCTCGTCAGCCCCCACCGAGGCTTCAGCGGCCTCGCGCTGGGCCTCAGCGACGGGATTGCGGCCTTCGTGCAGGTCCGCATATCGGCGGTTTGCCGCGATCACGGCCTGCGCGAGTGTCATGAGAGGATATTCCCCCAAGGTGAAGCGCGGAGGACGGGGCGAGGGTGTCGAACAACATACGTCTGCCGGCTGCTGCAAAGTGACAATCAAATGAACGTCGGTACTTGCCATAAATGGCGAAACATCGGTCTCAGTAAACCCGATTCCGAGCCGTAGTATTGCGGACATCATGCTAAGAGGCCGGTTGGGTCAATGTCGCCGTCAACGTTCCCGGCTCATCGGCTGGCCGGAGGCGAGGTCGATGAAATGCAGCCGCGTGCAGGCGGGACAGGCGAAGGACGCAAAGCTGCGCCCCTCCTGCTTCTGCTGCCTCTCCAGGTGCGTCTGGACATTCATGCCCGTCTGCGGGCAACGAAAAACGATCAAATCGGCCATCGTCGCAGCATGACGGCCTGGTGGATTTCCACTTTGATCTAGATCAGTTTTGTAAACGCTCCAGGCGACCGCGCCGCCCGCAAAAGCGAAGGGGCCCCGAGGGCCCCTTCGAAATGTCACCAGCGGCGATAGCCGTAATAACCATAGTAGCGCGGGCCGTAATAGCGAGGCGCATAATACCCGTAATTGGGCCGCGGCCCGTAATATCCATAGTAGTTCGGGCGCCACCAGCACCGTCCCCAGGCGTTGCAGACCATGCGGACCTGCTCGACGCCGGAGACCTGCGGTGTCGCAGGCGTGGGCGCAACGGGCATGGCGAACGCCGCCGGCGATGCCGCGAGAGCACCGAACAGGGACGCGGCGACGAGGCCAGTCTTGAGATTCATGATGTCTTCCTCCGCTTACGCGATGCAGGATATCGAAGTCGTTCTGATCAAATTGTGGCGGAACCGAAATGTAATGCTGATGAACAAATCTTCAGCCAGCCCGCCTAAGCCTAACCTTCTTTTGTCTTGCCAGACTATCCCAGGCTCGCACGCATGACCAATGCTGCATCTGCTGCTGTTGGCCCGCAAGACCTCGCGGTCATGCTTGATCTTGCGCAATTCATTGACGCGGCTTCATCCCTAGTCTTGTCGCCGTGGCCAGTCTTTCGAAAAACGCGAGGACAGGCGCACAAGATCCTTAGAGCCGTGCCTTGGAGCTGTGCAATGGACAAGATGAGATTGGGCAAGGGTGATTGGCTGGTCGTGTGCGACGGGCGCAAGGCGCTCATTCTGGAAAATCGCGGCGACGGGATGTTTCCGAACCTTCACACCAGGGAGGTGCACGAGCAGCCCAATCCAGCGACCAGCGCGCAAGGGAGCGATGCGCCCGGTCGATTGCATGGTGCGGCCGGCAGTGCCCGCAGTTCGGTCGAGCAGACCGATTGGCACGATGAGGCCGAGCGCGCCTTCCTGCGGAGCCTCGCCGGCCGGCTCGATGCTGCCGTCAGTGCGGGCGAGACTTCGGCCCTGACCATGGTGGCCTCGCCCCGCGCGCTCGGGATGATCCGCGCCGACTATTCGGACGTCTTGCGCAAGGCGCTGCAAGGCGAGTCGGCAAAGACCTCGTCAAGCTGCCGGTCTACGAGATCGAGAAGCAGTTGCTGCGGTCGGGCGCCGGCCGATAGCGAAAGCCCGCGCTGGCATCCCTCAGAAGCAGGGGTGCCGGCGGCGGTCCTGGCCGACATAGGCGGCGGCGCCCCGGTAGCAGTGGTTGGTGGACGGGCCGTCGTAAAAGGCGAAAGTGCCGGGGGTGATGCCGGGGCCGTAATTGTGCAGATAGCTGATCGAGTAGGGCAGCGGGTTGGCATCATAGTAGTGGTACCGGTGATGTCCCCGCGCCTCTGCAAGGCCAGGGACCAGGATTGCGGCCGACAGGGCAGCAACTGCGGCTACAAGCGTCAACTTGCTCATCTCGATTCTCCCGGAACCGGCGCGAATAGGTCGCTCATCTATAGCGATTTCGGGCCGCCGGGGCACCCGTCCGGAGACCCGATCCCGCAGATTCCGGGGAGAGTGTGACAGAATTGCCGGAAATGGCTTCCAAGGCTGCCCATTTTTGGCCTTTTCGGGATGCTTAACGAATTCCCCACACAAGTATGACCAAAGAGAATTCGATAATGAATCCTGCCGCCGGCCTTATGGGGCTCCTTTGAGGCCGGTCCATCCCTAAAGGCTGTCGTCGTCACGCCGCCATGCGCATCACGCTTCTGAGTCTGCTGTTGCTCTTCGTCGCCGCCGCCACGCCGGCGCGGGCGGAGCTGCACATCACCCGCGATCACGGCGGCTATGTCGAGGAATATAAGGCCAAGTACAAGCGCGTCCGCGACAAGGGCGAGCGCGTCATCATCGATGGCATCTGCAACTCGGCCTGCACCCTGGTGCTCGGCATCGTGCCAATGAACAAGATCTGCGTGACGCCGAAGGCGAGCCTTGGCTTCCACCAGGCCTATTACGACAAGGCCTTCACCTTCGGCATCAAGGTCACCAGCGCCGAGGGGACGTCCGACCTGATGTCCTACTACCCCGATACGGTGAAGGACTGGATCCGCCGCAATGGCGGGCTCACCACCGACATGAAGAAAATCAAGAACGGCGTCGAGCTCTGGAAGATCATCGACCCCTGTCCGGAAGAATGGTGAGCGGCTGAGCCGCGGCCGCACTGCTCTGGTACAAATTCGCATTGCCGCACGGGGCCCCATGGGGCATGAGGGCGGCAATGAATCATAATCAAGAAGCCCTGACCGCCCGCGCAGCGCCGATCCTGTTCGTAGTGCTCTGGAGCACCGGATTCATCGGCACCAAATACGTCGTCAACAACGCCGATCCCTTGACCTATCTCGCCATCCGCATGGCGATCGTGGTCGGCCTGATGGCGATCATCGCCGGCATCGCGCGGCCGAAATGGCCGGACCGTGCCGGCATTGCCCATAGCGCAGTCGCCGGCATCCTCGTCCATGGCTTCTATCTCGGCGGCACAGCGATCGCGATCGCGCATTCGATACCGGCCGGACTCTCGGCGCTGATTCCGGGCCTGCAGCCGATCCTGACCTCGACCATCGCCAACCGCTGGCTCGGCGAGAAGGTGACGCCGGTGCAATGGGGCGGGCTCGTGCTGGGTCTCGGCGGAGTGGTGATGATCCTGCACAACCGGCCGATGACCGGCGAAGCCGGGCTCGGCTGGCTCGCCTCGGTGGTATCGCTGATCAGCATCACGCTGGGCACGCTCTACCAGCGCCGCTACTGCAACCACATCGACTGGCGTGCCGGCAATCTCGTGCAATACGTCTCCGTCACCGTCTTCTTCGCGGTCGGCGCCTTCCTGTTCGAGGACCGCGTGGTGCACTGGACGCAGGAGTTCGTGCTCGCGCTGGCTTGGCTCGCGGTGGCGCTCTCGATCGGATCGATCGGATTGCTGTATTGGCTGATCCGCCGCGCCGCCGCGACCTCGGTTGCGAGCTTGTTCTATCTGGTGCCTGCGGTGACCGCGCTGATGGCCTATCTGTTGTTCGGCGAGAAGCTCGATGCGCTGGCGATTGCCGGCATGGTGATGTGCGCAGCCGCGGTGTTCGTGGTCAACCGCCGGTTCTAGGCGGATGGTGGTGAGGTGCGGCGGAATACATCCCTGACGTGCGCCCCGCATCCGTGTTAGGGTGAGCACATTTCAGCTTCCCTTTCGCAACGGTGATTTCCATGAAGAAGGCGAGACGTGCGCTGCTCGGCCGGTCCCTGAAGCCGGTCCGGATTGCCTGCATCAACTACGCGGAGGAGTCGATCAGCGGCCGGATGATGAGCAGGCTCACCGCAGCACTGCAAAAATGTTACGACAAGCACTTCCTCCCCGTATGGGGCTATCCGGTCGATCTCTATGTCACCCAGCAGCCGAAGGCCGCCGACTGGCAGCTGGTCTATTTCGACGATGCCTCGCACAAGAACATGCTCGGGCGCCACGAGCTGACCCATCGCGGCCAGCCGATCTCGAAAATCTTCGTCAAGGCGCTGGGCGAGGAGCCGGTCAGCGTCGCCGCCTCACACGAGTTGTTCGAGATGGTGCTCGACCCCATGGCCAATCTCTGGGCCGACAAGAATCCGAATACCCAGTATGCCTATGAGGTCTGCGACGCAGTGGAGGAGGATTCTTTCCGCGTCAACGGCTTTGAGATGTCGAACTTCGTCTACCCGTCCTGGTTCGAGCCGTTCAAGCATCCCCGCGGCACCAAGTTCGACCACAAGGGAACGCTGACGGAGCCGTTCTCCATGACCGAGGGCGGCTACGTCATCAAGAAGGTCAACGGCAGGAAGGTGATCAAGGCGTTCGGCTCACCGGGAAAGCGGCGGCGCTTCAACGCCGAGGACCGGCGCGGCCATCGCAGCGAATTCCGCGATCCGCAAGGAAAGCATCACCCGGGCCGGCGGGCGATCAAACATAGAGGCTAGGCATTGCCGGAGCCCTCTCCGGGCGCGCGCACCCGGAGAGATGCTCGGCTTGCGATCAGCGCTTGGACTTCTTGGCCTTCTTTTTCTTTTTTGCGGCCTTCTTGCCGGATTTCTTCACCGCCTTCTTCGCGGTCTTCTTGGCTGCCTTCTTCGACGCCTTCTTCGCCTTCTTCGGCGCTACCTTCGCGACCTTCTTGGCGGCTTTCCTGACCTTCTTGACGGCAGTGACTGCGGCATCCCTGGTCGTTTCCACGGCGGTGGTGATCGTCTCCATCGCTTGTTCGGTGATCGGCTTCTCGTCGTCCATATCGTCCCCCACGGCTTGTATGGAGCGATGACGATAGCGTTTTCCATGATTGTGTCAAAGCACCGCTCAACCTTTGCGATCCTTGCGCAGCGCTCGGCGTGCTCCTCGTTAACGCTCCGGCAAGCATGCTGCGGGCAGCGGCGGTGAACCGTCGTTAATGCGGCCGTAAGCGGGTTGCACGAATATGCAGCAATTACGGGGGCATTCCAATCATGTCCAGACTTTCAACGGCGAAGTTCTTGCCGCGGTTCAAGCTCGGCACCAAGGCCGTCCTCTGCGCGGTGCTGCTGATCGCCGTGAACACGGCGCTGGTGGTCGGAGCCGGCTATTGGTCGCTCACCTCCGCCTTCAATGATCGCGCGCTCCGCGACATCGAGGTCAATCTGCGCACGCTCGCGCTGGCTTTCGCCGAGATCGTTCCCGACGCCAAGATCACGGTGAGGGACGGCGCGGTGGTGCGCGCCGAGATCCCCAAAATGCCCGAATTCAGCGATCACGCCATCGTCGATCGCGCGGTGTCCTATGTCGGCGGCAATGCGACGCTCTTCGTGTTCGACGATGCGAGCGGGCAGTTCGTGCGCCGCTCGACCAATGTGAAGAAGGAGAATGGTGACCGCGCCGTCGGCACCCAGCTCGCCGCCGACCATCCGGGCCAGGCGCTGTTGCGCCGGGGCGAAGCCTATAAGGGGCCGGCCACGCTGTTCGGCAAGTCCTTCATGACCGCCTATTTCCCGGTCGTGGATACCGCCGGCAAGGTCGCCGGCATTCTCTATGTCGGCATCCCCATGGCCCAGTTCGAGAGCATGCTGGCCCGGGCGATCGAGAGCATGGCGGCCGCCGCCGGGCTTGCCGCGCTGCTGGTGCTGGTCCTGACCCTCGTGATCGTCCGCCGCGTCACCCGGCCGCTCACCTTGGTCGCGCGCTCGCTCACGGCGCTGGCCGAGGGGGCGAGCGACGTCACGATCGAGTGCGAGGATCGCGCCGACGAGATCGGCGAAATCGCCCGCACGGTCGCGGTGTTCAAGAGCAATTCGCTGGAGCGGGCCCGCCTGCGCAGCGAGCAGGCCGCGGCCACGGCTGCCGCGGCCGAGCAGCGCAAGGCGGAGCTGCGCAATTTCGTCGAGCAGTTCCGCGGCAGCGTCGGCGGCATTCTCGACAAGGTGCTGACATCGTCAGGCGAATTCGAACGGGTGGCGCGGCAGCTCACCGACACCGCACGTTCGACGGCAGAGCTGTCGGCGCAGTCAGCCGGGGCATCCGAAAGCGCCTCCGAGCACGTGCGCTCGGCCGCATCGGCCTCAGACGAGCTGTCCCAGTCGATCTCCGAGATCACCCGGAGGGTGCAGGAATCCAACGAGATCTCCGCCGAGGCGGTGCGCCAGGCCGAAGCGACCGATCAGCGGATTGCGCAGCTCTCCGAGGCAGGCGCGCGGATCGGCGACGTCGTCAAACTGATCACCTCGATCGCCGAGCAGACCAACCTGCTGGCGCTCAACGCCACCATCGAGGCCGCGCGCGCCGGCGATGCCGGCCGCGGCTTTGCAGTGGTGGCCCAGGAGGTCAAGACGCTCGCCGGCCAGACCGCGAAAGCGACCGACGAGATCTCGAACCAGATCGCGAGCATGCAGCTTGCGACCGAGGAATCTGTCGCTGCGGTCAAGGGGATCGGACAGACCATCGAGCGCATCAGCGGCATCGCGAGCTCGATCTCGGCTGCGGTCGAGCAACAGCGCAGCGCGACCCAGAACATCGCGGCCAGCGTGCGCGCCGCGGCTTCGGGCACGGCGGAGGTTGCGGTCAATGTCCGGCACGCCGCCAAGGGCGCGAGCGAGACCGGCGAGACCTCGAGCCGGATGTTCGCATCGGCCCAGGCGCTATCGAGCGAGAGCGTGCATCTGAAGGCCGAGGTCGACGGTTTTCTGGACCGCGTGCACGCGGCTTAGTCTAACGCCGTCATTCCGGGATGGTCCGCAGGACCAGACCCCAGGTGCGCAATTGCGCACCGGGGATCTCGAGATCCCGGGTTCGATGCTGACGCATCGCCCCGGGATGACGTTTTGCGGTCGCTATCGGCGACCTCAAAAAGTCACTTCGGCTGCGGCACGATCCGGATGTAGGGCTTCGGCTCCTTCCAGCCCTGCGGGTAGATCGTCTTGGCCTCGTCGTTCGACACCGAGCCGGCGATGATGACGTCCTCGCCCTGCTTCCAGTCGGCCGGGGTGGCAACGCGGTGCTTGGCAGTCATCTGGAGCGAGTCGATGACGCGCAGGATCTCCTGGAAGTTCCGGCCCGTGGTCATCGGATAGACCAGCACGAGCTTGATCTTCTTGTCCGGCCCGATGATGAAGACGTTGCGGACGGTCTGGTTGTCGGCCGGCGTGCGGGTGAGGGGATCGCCCGAGGTCGAGGCGGGCAGCATCTCGTAGAGCTTCGAGACGTTGAAGTCGGTGTCGCCGATCATTGGATAGTTCGGAGCGGCGCCTTGCGTCTCCTTGATGTCCTCGGACCATTTGGCGTGGCGATCGACCGGATCGACCGAGAGGCCCATCAGCTTGACGCCGCGCTTGTCGAATTCGGGCTTCAGCTTGGCGAGTGCGCCGAGCTCGGTCGTACAAACCGGCGTGAAGTCCTTGGGGTGCGAGAACAGGAGCGCCCAGCTGTTGCCGATCCAGTCGTGGAACTTGATCTTCCCTTCGGTGGTCTCGGCTTCGAAGTCGGGGGCGGTGGCGCCGATCGGAAGTGCCATGGTTCTACCTCATCTCATTGAATTTATTTGTAAATTCGTCCTGGCCGTCAGCATCAGTATAGGCTTTGACCAATCTCAAGTGAACGGGGCTCAAGTAAAATGTGAATTCCTTCTCTGAAGGGCCGATCTCTTAGCACTTTTCTGTTACAGGGTCCCCTGCGGCGAAACATCTCCACGGAACCACACGGTCTCGATTGCCCCGATAAAGCCTTTTATGACCCGCATCACCCTCGCCCGACGCTCTCCGGAACCGAAATGGTCCTCATAGCGACCAATCGGCAACCATTGAGAAAAGTCGCGATCCCCGTAGTCAATCATTAACCACCCCTTTACGTCCGCATGAAAATGCTGGTCGGTCAGAAGAAATCTGGAAGTGAACTATGTCTGCCGCTGCGCCCAAGTCCGCTGAAAAGTCTCAGTCGCCGTCCCTCGAACCGTCCTGCCGCGATACTTCGGCCCATGCACTGACCATCGTGCGCGACGGCGTGATCACGGGCGAAGGCCCGACCACCAAGGGCCGGGTGCATTTCTCCCGCTCGCTCGACGCCGACGACACAGCCTGGTGCGTCCGTATCCTGACCGCCGCCGCCGTCAACGACCAGCCGGTCAGCCGCGCCGAAGCCGAAGTCCTGTTCGAGATCAACGAGGCCGCGACCGAGCGGACGGATGGCGGCCGCTTCGACGACCTCCTGGCCAAAGCTGTCGCCCATTACGCGGCCAGCGCCTCGGGCCTGAAAGTGCCGCCGCGCAGCGTCGCGCTCTCGGCCCATAGCGACATCGAGAGCTGGGCGCCGGCCTACGCCTCCAAGGTCAACAGTGAGATGCTGGAGTGGATCGCCGGCCAGATGCGCGGCAGGCGCCACAACAATCGTCGCCTAATGGCGATGGTGGCGACGTTCCTCGGCGCCACCGCGCTGCCTCTGGCGGGCCAGCTGCCGAACGTGTTCGACATCGGCATGTAAGTCTTCTCCGCTCTTGATGAGGGCGAGCGAACGGCGGGGTTACTTCCCCGCCGTTTTTTGTTGTGTGCCGAGTATGAACGACAGCTTGGAGGTGGAAGTCCTCTATCCAGCCTGATGGCGGCGAAGGATTAGCGAAGCGCAAGGGCGTCACCGCGAGGTGGGGTCTGAAGAAAGCGTGGAGCAAAGCCGCGGCCCGATGGACAAACACCGGATAACGAGGCCTACCCGGCCGGACGAGCGAGCAACTGATCGCGAAGTCCAGGGTCATCAAGGGTCGGGGTGGTAAATTCGGCGGGCGCGCGGTGAAGGCGGTCGGTCTTACCTCGGGAGGTCTGCGTTGTGTCCCGGCAACGGGACTGAGGTCGTCGTAAGGCGGCCCGACCGCAGCGCAGAAGTCAGCTGAGGGCATAGTAGGTGGCGTGTGCCGCCGAAGGCCCGAACGGTGGAAGTGGTTAGTAGAGCAACGATCTCGCGCGAGCCATGCGGCAGAAGAATCAGGTCGAACTGAACTTGGGCACCGGAGCAGGCGGTGAAGCCGCAAGCTCCGCCGCCGGAGAGACCGAAGCAAGCGCGGTGAGAGCCAGCCTCGAACGCCCGGCGGTCGCAGGACCGTCGATGGAAGTAGTCGTCGAGCGTGAGAATCTGCAAGCAGCATTGGCGCAAGTGAAGCGCAACAAGGGTGCGGCAGGCGTCGATGGGATGACCGTCGGCGAGCTATCGGCCTATCTGAAGGAGCACTGGCTCACGATCCGCGCCCAGTTGCTTGACGGCACCTATAAGCCACAGCCGGTGCGGCGGGTGGAGATACCGAAGGCGTCGGGCGGCCTGCGGCCGCTCGGCATCCCGACGGTGCTCGACCGCTTCATCCAGCAGGCGGTGATGCAGGTGTTGCAGGCAGATTGGGACGGAACGTTCTCCGAGGCGAGCTTCGGCTTCCGGCCGACCCGCTCGGCGCATCAGGCGGTGGAACGGGCGCAGACCTACATCGCATCCGGTTACGCCGTCGTCGTCGACATCGATCTGGAAAAGTTCTTCGACCGGGTCAACCACGACATCCTGATGGGGCTCATTGCCAAACGGGTCGCTGACAAGCGCCTCCTCAAGCTCATCCGTGGCTTCTTGACTGCGGGTGTGATGGAGGCAGGGCTGGTCAGCCCGACGGAGGAGGGTACGCCGCAAGGCGGACCGCTCTCGCCGCTGTTGTCGAACCTGATGCTGGATGTGCTGGACAAGGAACTGGAGAAACGCGGCCATCGCTTCGTGCGCTACGCCGACGACTGCAATATCTATGTACGCAGTCAGAAGGCGGGCGAGCGGGTGTTGGCCGGCCTCGAACGGTTCCTCGAAAAGCACCTCAAGCTCAAGATCAACAAGGCCAAGAGTGCGGTCGCCAAACCGAGCGTTCGCAAGTTCCTGGGCTTCAGCTTTACCGGCGGAAGTGAACCACCGCGACGGCGCATCGCGCCGCAGGCGCTCGCCCGCTTCAAGGTAAAAGTTCTGGAGCTGACGCGACGCACGTGCGGTCGAAGCCTCGTGCAGATTACCAAGGAGCTGTCAGCCTACCTGATCGGGTGGCGCGGCTACTTCGGCTTCTGCCAAACCCCGTCGGTGTTGCGCGTGCTTGACCGGTGGATCAGGCGGCGGCTGCGCGCCGTCGTCTGGAAGCAATGGAAGTATGGACCCGCTCGCTTCGCCGAGCTGCGACGCCGTGGCGTCGGCCGGGATCTGGCAGCGCAAACTGCCGGCGCCCCGCATGGCCCTTGGCGGCTCGCGAACAGCCCCGCGCTTGCCATTGCTCTGCCAAACAGCTTCTTCGCTTCGCTCGGCTTGGCTTCCGTCACGGGACAGTGGCCTGCATAATCCGCCGAACCGCCGTATACGGACCCGTATGTACGGTGGTGTGGGAGGGGAGGAGTCGCGAGACTCCCCCTATCCCGATTGCCTGGATCCGGCTCGAGGCCGAGCGTGCGGCCCGGGAAGCCTGCGGCGTCGAAATAACGCTGGCTGCCGACGCGCTGGACGTTGAGCACGGTCTCAAGACCGTTCTCGGACTTCTTCTTCGAGCGCTCAACGGTCTTATAGGCCTTCGGCACGACGCCGTTCGGCAGCGCCTCCGACATCACGCGGCCGACGAGGCCCCCGTTGCCCGAGCTGCGCAGACCGAGGAGCTGGGCCGCGGTCATGCCGACGTCGGCGTTGCTGACCGGGATCTCGCTGACATAGCCGGTTTTGAAGTCCGGACCGATGGCGGCCATGAAGTTCATGGTGTCGCCGCGGCTGAAGCTGCCATGCATGCCCTGGCCCTGGCGCAGCACGGTGTCGGCGACCTGCACCGAGCAGTTGGTCGGCGCCTCGCCGCAATCACTGGCATAGGAGCGGAAGTTGACGACGATCGCCGGCGTCGGCGTCGCCGACTTGCCGCGCAGGTTGATGCTCGACAGCGGCAGGGTGCCGGGGAAGCGGCCGAGGGAGTCGTCGACGAATAGGCCCGAGACGTAGTCCTGCTCGAGCAGCGCCTTGATCGTCTTCGCGGCGAGCTTCTTGTCCTTGCTGGGCAGATAAATCAGGTCGGAGCCGCCATTGGTGGCGATGACGAGGTCGGGCTTCTCCGGATTGGTCCCGAGCACGCCGTTGCCGGCCTTGGGATGCTTGTTGCCTTCTATCTTCGCATTCTTGTCGTTGGGGTCGAACAGCGGCAGGTCGAGCGCTTTCGCAAGGTCGATCGCAACGAAGCCCATCGGCAAGAAGTCCTTCGGCGTATCGTCATAGCTGAGCTTGGCCGAGGGGCTCGTCTTGCTCTCCTTGGAGATGGTCGAGAAGCCGTGGTCGGCCTGGATCATGATGTTGGTGTTGGCGGCGAGCCCAAGCTCGTCCAGCGCCTTGCGGAGCTGGGCGAGGTTGTTGTCGGCGTTCTTGATGCTCGCCATCGTGCTCGGCCCGTTGATGCCCGGCATGATCTGGTTGAGGCTGTCGCCCTGATTGTGCTGGGTGCCGTCAGGGTCGCGCGACCAGAACACCAGGACGAACGGCTTGTTGCGCGCCTTGAACATCGGCAGCACGACCTTGGTGGCGACGTCGGCGAAATAGGCCTGCTGGGCGATGTTGGCGACCGTGGTGCCCGGCGTCTTGGCATCGCCGGCCTTGCCATTGTCGCCACGGCTCGGGGGGGTGAGGGGCAGGTTCGCCTTGGTGAGCGCGTCCTTCATCTCGTCCGACAGCGGGACACCGTTCTTGCCGCCGGTGGAATCGTCGATGACGATCGAGTGCTGGCCCGGCTTCTCCGGATGGTCGGTGTGGTCGAACTGATAGGTCGGGCCGACCTTGCCGATCGCGGCGGTGCTGAGGCCCTTGTCGCGGGCCATCTTCAGGATGGTTTCCTCGTTGAGATAGTCGCCCTTGAAATGCTCGTCGATGTCGCCGAGCACGGCGTCGTTCTCGATGAAGGGGACGACCGTGTCGCCGGCTGGACCGGAGGTGTAGTTGGTCCAGATCGTGTTGGAGAACACGCCGGTATCGCCGAGATAATGGCCGGTCGACATCGCCGAACCGTTGGCCATGGTGAAGGTCGGGAACAGCGAGTGCGAGTTCTTGAAGTTGACGCCCTTGTCGCGGACCTCGGCCATTGCCGGGGCCGTCTCGGGCGTCACCTTCAGCGCGCGCAGGCCATCCGGAATGAACAGGATCAGGTTGTGGGGCGTGTTGTTCTGGGCTGAGGCAAATCCGGTGGACAGCACTGTCAGTCCGGCGGACAGCAACACCAGTGAACGGCGCATCGAAGTCTCCTAGCGGTGAGGCGGCATGGCCGCCGACCGCGGCCCCCGCCTTCGTTTAGTTTTGCTGTATGTCAGTTTTGTTACAAGGCCTTTTGCGGATGCAGGCGGGCTGGGGAGGGGGCCTCAACCTCACGGACACGTCATTGCGGGGGAAGATATCTATCCCGTCATCCTGAGGTGCGAGACTTGTGATGCAAACGCATCGCAAGCCGAGCCTCGAAGGATGAACGGCCGAGGTGCAGCCGGGCCGTCGCCCCTCGAGGCTCGCTCGCGCTGCTGCGCACCACGGGCTCGCGCCTCAGGGTGACGGTCAGAAATTGGTGCTCGTCGCAGCACCGGCAGTTCGATCTCCAACGACAGACACACTTTCGCATCCCCGCGGCGCGTTTCGCCCGAGCTTTGCCTCGTCACGCCACCCTCAATTGAGAAGAGGGCGCAGGGAAGGCCGCGGGAAGACCGGGTGCCGGCCGGGCACCCACGGTCCACTGTGCGAAAGGTGGCAACAAGAATCTGCACAGCGGCATACAGGTGGAGCCAGACATCCGGCCTTCCCTGCGCAATGGGTTGACGGCTTATGTCGTGCTCTCCCCGGGGAGCGTTGCACTATTGCCCCCGTCGCCTTGCGGATGGCTGATGCGCGTGTCCGGTTGGACAGCACACATCACCGCAAGACTTGGCGCACAGACCCCGGGCGCCAGGACCACACGATTTGGCCGTACGCGGACCACACCTGTCGTTGGCGCGACGCTCCCGCTCACGGCTGCCCGCCCTGCGAAGCTTGTCGCGCCGATGTGGTCCACGCCCACCGCCGCCCGGCCCACGTTCGTGACGATCGCTATATGCCCTCTTCCTCGGGCCGGAGTGCGCAATATCTAACAAAAATCCGAATTCGAATAAAGAGAATTATATTGTGGCCATGCCGTTGACCTGGATCTGTTTCGCCCCGACGTGGCGCAAGAAATTGCGGTCAGGACGGTCAATCCGGCGCGGTCGGCACCCGCGTCTGTGCGAGCACCTGCGCCGAGCCTGTTGCCGTCGCATAGTCGCCGCCTTTGGCGAGATCGCGGCGGAGCGATGGGGGTGCCGTATGCAGGGCGTAAATGATTGCGACCTGGGTCCGGTTCTGGAGGCGGTATTTTCGCATGATGTTGCCGATATGCGCCCGGACGGTGTTCTCGGAGATCTTGAGCTCGTAGGCGATGTTCTTGTTCTGCAGTCCCCGCGCGATCAGCATCATCAGCTCGCGCTCGCGCGGTGTCGGCACAATCAAATGCTTCGGATCCCGGCTCATGGCTTGCTCCTCCCTTGGCCTGTGAATGGATCTTGGCCCCCCAGCATCTTCTCACTCCGTCTTGAGCCGCCTCGATTGGGCTGAGCTTTGATGCCTTGTGGGCGGGGTAAAAACCAAAGACGAGACCGGTCCGCGATCGAGAAGACGAGGGAGAGGCCGATCGCCTGGCCGTCGATCGAGGTGATCCACCCGGCCATGCGGGCGACCGTCATCGAGAGCGTGACCCCGCCGCCGACGCCGATGGCGCCGCCGAGCAGGCAGAGCACGAGCGCCTCGCAGAGGAACTGGAGACGGATGTCCCGCATCCGCCCGCCAAGGGCGCGGCGGATGCCGATCTCCCGGGTGCGCTCGGTGACCGACACGATCATGACGTTCATGATGCTGATGCCGCCGACGAGCAGCGAGACCGAGGCGATGGCGACGAGCAGGAGCGCGACGGTGCGGATCGCCCCCTGCTGCGCTTCCATCGCGGCGGCCGGATCCTGGACCTTGAAGTCGTCCTCCTGGCCCGCGGGGATCCTGTGGCGCTGCCGCAGCAGGCCTTCGATCTCCGATCGCGCTCCTGCCATCTGTCCATCCGCAGCGACCTTGGCGATGATGTAGGCCACCGAATCCCTGTTGATGTTGCTCGCGCTGCCAAGGAAGCGCAGCTTGGCCGTGGTGAGCGGCACGAAAGCGACATCGTCCTGCGCGGGTCCCTTGCGATCGAGCACGCCGACCACTTCGAGCGGGACCTTCATGATCCTGACCTGCGCGCCGATGGGATCGTCGCCCGGCGCGAACAGCTCGCGCGCGACCGTGCTTCCGAGGATCACGACCTTGCCGGCGCCGGCCTCTTCAGCGCCGGAAAAATAGCGCCCGGTCGCAAGCTGCCAGTCGCGCACCATGAAGTGTCCGGTCGTGGTGCCGTTGATCGTCGTATTCCAGTTCTTGCCCTCGTGGATCACTTGCGCGGTTCCGGCAATCGAGCCGGCCGCGGCCTGGACTTCCGGAATCTGCTCGAGGATGGCCTGCACGTCGCTCTCGGTCATGGTCAGCTTGCTGCCGTCCTTGAGGCGCACGCCGCCCTGGTAGACCGCCCCGGGGGTGATCATCAGCACGTTGGCGCCGATCGACCGGATCTGCTCCTGAAGGCGGAGCTGCGCGCCCGACCCGATCGCAAACACGGTCACGATGGAGGCGACGCCGATCACGATGCCGAGCATGGTGAGGAAGCTGCGCAGCGGATTGAGGCGCAAGGCGTGAAGGGCGATCTGAAAGCCCTGGAGCATCGTCATGATGCGGCGCTCCGTTTCGGCAAGGCTGGAGCCATCATTTCGTCGGCGACGACCTCGCCGTCATGCAGGCGGATCGTTCGCCGGCACTGGGTCGCGATGCCGGGATCGTGCGTGATCATCGCGATGGTCTGGCCGGTCCGGTTGAGCGCGGCGAACAGCGCCAGAATCTCGGCGCCGGTGCGGCTGTCGAGCGCGCCGGTCGGCTCGTCGGCGAGCACGATCAATGGAGAGGCGATCAGGGCGCGGGCGATCGCGACACGCTGCTGTTCGCCGCCCGAGAGCTGCCGGGGGAAGTGATGGGCCCGGTGCAGCATGCCGACAGCCTCCAGGCTTTGCTCGGCGCGCGCCAGGCGCTCCTTCCGGCCGACGCCGCAATAGATCAGCGGCAGCGCGACATTTTCGATCGCATTGTGGCGGGCGAGCAGATTGTAGGACTGGAACACGAAGCCGATGCTGCGGGCGCGCAAGGACGACCGGCGGTCTTCCGAGAGACCGGCGACGTTGGCGCCTTCGAGGAAGACCGCGCCTGCGCTCGGCAGATCGAGCAGCCCGATCATGTTCATCAGCGTCGACTTGCCGGAACCGGACGGTCCCATCACGGCGACGATCTCGCCTTGCTCGATATCGAAGCTGACATTGCGCACGGCAGCCACCGCGATGCCGTCGGTGCGATAGGTCCTGGAGACCGACTGGAGGCTGATGAGGGGCGGAGAGGCGGTCATGATCCGAACCTGATGCCGAAAAATTCCATGCCTGTCGGACGGATCGCCTGGCCGACGGCAACCTGGCTGCCCTCGACCAGGTCTCCGCTCTTGAGCGCGACCTGTTCGGTGCCGGCCGCCCCGACCGTCACGGCGACGCGCTGCAGCGAGCCGCTCGCGGTGCGTACCCATACTCCACTGTGCGCGGCGTCCGGCCGAGTGCCGGAGGGCTGGAAGCGTAGCGCGGCGAGCGGCACTTTCAGCACATCGTCATGCCGCTCGATCACGATCTTCACCAGCGCGGTCATTCCGGGCAACAGCGCGCCATCCAGGTTGGAGGTCGCCAGCACGACCGTGTAGGTGACGACGTGCTGCTGGTTCTGCGGCGCCTTGCGCACCTGCCGCACCACGGCCTCGAAGCGCCGGTCCGGGTAGGAATCCACCGTGAAATAGGCGTGCTGTCCGGAGGCAATGCGCCCGATATCGGCTTCGTCGACCTGGGCGTGAATCTCCATGTCCTCGAGACGGTGCGCGACCACGAAAGTGGTGCGCGATTCCAGCCCGACCGCGAGCGTCTGGCCCTCGTTGACGAACCTGCCGACGACGACGCCGTCGATCGGCGAACGGATCACGGTGCGGTCGAGATCGGCCTGCGCCGCGGCGAGAACGGCCGCCTTCTCGGGCACGGCCATGCGCATTTGCTGCAGTTCCGCCTCGATCCGGCGGACGTCGGCCTGGGCTCCATCCACCGAATAGGAGTTGAGGGACATCATCACCTCCGCCTCGCGCTCCTGGGCGAGGCGGGCGGTGAACTCGGTCTGCGCATCATCGACCGTCGTCGTCGCCACCACGTTTTGCGACTGCAGCGCCAGCTTCCGCTGCAAGGTCTTCTGCGCCGAGCTCTTGACCGCTTGCGCGCTCTCGAGCTTGGCGGCGAGCACGTCGCGGCTGCCCTTGGCGTTCTGCAGATCGATCCTGGCGCGATCGAGCTTGGCGCGCGCGACGTCGACCAGCGAGTTGGCGACCGCCAGCGAGGCCTTGGCCTCGTCCACCTTGGCCGCGAAGCTGCGTGGATCGATCAGGGCGAGCGGCTGATCCTTGACGACACTGTCGTTAAAATCGACGTAGACCCGCGCGAGCTGTCCGGACAGCTGAGATCCCACCTCGATCGTCTTGACCGGCTGCAGCGCGCCGGTGACGGTGACCGTCTGCTCGATGCTGCCGCGTTGGATCGAGGCGTAGCGGAACAGAGGCGCATCCACCCCGAAGGTCGGGGCCTCGCGCCCAACAGGCACGAGCAGGCGTTTGGTCGATTCGTAGGCGCGGGCGGCTTTCTCGGCGGCACTGCCGGCTGCGCCGCTGATGGCGGCCGACCCGGCGGCGGAGAGGGCGGCGAGGCCGCATGCAGTTCCGAACAAGGCAATAACTGGCACAAATCGCATATCAAAACCCGCCTGTTTGAAATGGTTGCGGGGGTATGGCGAGAAATCGCGCTATGGTTGTAAATCTTCCAAGCGATCCTGATCGTCTCGGCAGTATGTCGCCGATCCCGGGCTGACGGTCGGGCACGTTTCATGATCCAGAAGTAAAGCCTGAGGTTGCGACGTTTCGTGATTTGCTGGGATCATATACCGGGAGTATTCCATACGACGCGCGCGGTACCGAATTCGATAAGCTGACTGCACGTCGCGTCTGGTCTGCCGAAAGCGGCGACCAGCCGGCGTTGACGTCGGCACATGGATGGCGACACCATGACGCAGTTGGCGATACCGCGCTCGCGGCCGGATGGTGGCATCCGCGATACATGCCCCGCCGTGATGCCTGTGGCTGGCTCTATTCCCTGTAATCACGAAGTTCGAGATGTGATGGGCGAGTATTGGCTCTAAGACATCCCGTCGGTGGACCGACGCTCTTCGCTCGATCCGCTGCAACTCATCCAAGCACCTTGTTTGCGGTCACAAAAGAATGGACGGCTCGTTACCTGGTCATCGGGCCCCAGGCTGGGGAGTTTGTTGTCATGAGTTCAGATCAAGCCACAGTTTATGTCGTTGACGACGAGATTCAGATTCGAACCGCGATTGGGAGTCTTTGCGAGGAGACCGGACACAAGGTGAGGTTGTTTGCGTCGACGGACGAGTTCCTTGCCGAGAGCATGTCCGAGGGACCGTCGTGCCTCGTGCTCGATGTGCGCTTCCCGGGCACTGCGCCGACCGGTCTCGAGCTTCAGCGCCGGCTCGCGGAGACTGGCGTGCCCATCCCGATCGTCTTCATCAGCGGTCATTCCGACGTCCGCGTCTCGGTCGAGGCCATGAAGCGCGGCGCGGTCGAGTTTCTTCCAAAACCCTTTCGCGAGCAGGAGATCCTCGACGCGATCCGGCATGGCATCGAGCGCGACCGCAGGCGGCTGGCGCGCGAAGACACCATGCGCGAGGCGCGTCAGCGCGTCGAGACGCTGACGGCGCGGGAGCGCGACATCATGCTGCTGATGGCCGAAGGGCTCGTCGCCAAGCAAATCGCGGCACGGCTCGGGGTGAGCGAAGTGACGGTGAAGGTTCATCGCGCCAGGATGATGCGAAAGCTGGAGCTGCGCTCTCCGATCGAGGTGGTGAGATTGATCGACAGCATCGGCCGCGAAGCGGAGGCGACGTGAGCTCTCGCGAGCTCCGAGCCTGCGGACGGCGAGATCCCGGATAACGTCTAGTCCGTACCGACTAGCATGAACTGCAGTCTGTCGCACGAAGCGCGATCGGTTCAGAGTCATCCCTACGATGTCGGCCTTCCTCAAGACCGCATCCAAACCCAGTCAGACAACTCGGCTAGAAAGGGATTTCCATGCGCAAATTGTTTTTGCTTCCGTTGCCGTGCTCGCTCTGTCTTCCGCGGCGCAGGCTGCCAACACCGCAACTACGGTGCAAGTCGGGATCGTAAACGGCTCCAGCGTGAACCAGCAGGGCCACGTGAACGACTCCTCGACCACCGCCCAGTTCGGTTTCGTGAATACCGCGATCACCCTGCAGGGCACGACCACTCCGTCGCTCAACAATGCGAGCTCGGTGACTCAGGTTGGCGTCTTTGGCAACTCGGCCACCACTGGGCAGGTTGCCACGGGCAACAACACCAGCTCGATCAGCCAGTCCACGCTCTTCGGCCTCCCGCCGAACAACGCTGCCGCCGTTGGGCAGTTCGGCTTCGGCATCAACTCCAGCACCATTACGCAGCACTAAGCCAGCCCCGTATCGGCCCCGGGCGCGTCCACCGAGCGGCGCGTCCGGGTGATACTCGACAGGCCATACTCGAAATCACCGCGATCAGGTTGCCTGAACGGGGCGGCGGGTCGGCGGCTGACATTTCGCGGAGGATTATGACATGCGCAAATTTTTCGTCACGACGGTCGTCATGCTGAGCGCGCTGAGTGCTGTCGATGCCCAAGCCGCCAACTCGATTAGCGTGTTGCAGTTCGGCACGACAAATCTCTCGTCCACAGTGCAGACCGGCCCGGTGAACAACACCGCGACGACGCTGCAATTCGGTGCGACCAACACCGCATCGAGCTTGCAGTTGGGATCGCTGGCTTCGGCCAATTCGGCGACGATAGGACAGGGCGGCACGACCCCCACCGCGACCAATAACGCCGCGGTCGGTCAGGTCGGCGGCGCCAACACGAGCTTGATCGGCCAGATTGGCCTGAACAACGCTGCCGGGGTGTCCCAGCTTGGCATTCTGAACGGCTCCACGATTTTGCAGCAGGCTCCTTAACCCGAGATCGTGTTTTGGCTCGGCACAGATAGTGTGGAGGCATATGATGAATAGGCATCTTCTGGTCGTTGCGACGGCGATCCTCCTCTCCTGTTTTGCCGCGAACGGCCCTGCGCGGGCGCAAAGCGCTGACATCAAGACGATCGTCTCGGTCAACGGGCCGCCGGTCGTCTTGAACCAGAGCAGTTCGACCAACCTGGCCGGCGTGTTCATGATCGGCGGTAACACCAGCGCGACTGTCACCCAGAACGGCTCGAATAATGCTGTCGGGATCCTGCAATTCGGTGGGGCGACATCGGCTTCGGTCGGGCAGACCGGCATGACTAATTTCGCCTTCGTCGGCCAGACCGGTCAGTCGGCGACGAGCGTCGTGTCGCAACTCGGCAGCATGAATACGGGAGCGATCGCGCAGTTCGGCAGGATCAACTCGTCGATGGTTGTTCAACACAGCCCGTAGCACGCGAGCTCGCGGGAATCGACAACGAAGCGGAGACGCGTGATGCAATGGGGCAGGGCTGTGTTGAGGCACGTGTTGGCCGCGGCGGCGTTGCTTGTCGCCGTCGGCACGGCGACGCAGGCGCCGGCGGGATCCGTCCAGCGGAGCTTCACGAACCGGAACGTGAGCGTCGAAACGATCGTGCAGTTCGGCGACAATGTCGAGCCTGTCACGATCGAGGAGAACAGCCGCATCAACATCGCGCGGGTGATCCAGATCGGCGGGACCGGCACGGTGGACGCGACGATCATCCAGAACGGGGAGCGCAACTATGCCAACGTGATCCAGGTAGGCGGTACCACCAATGCGGCGGTCGGCCAGTCCGGCCTCAGCAACACTGCCGACATCACCCAGATCGGCAATTCCACCAATGCGCTCCTGCTCCAGATCGGCGACATGAACACGGGAGCGGTACGGCAGTTCGGACGTTTCAACTGGATGGCGATCTTCCAGTTCAGCCGATGAAGGAGTGTGACATGAGATTATTCCTGCTCGCATCCGGCATAGGGATCATGAGCGTGATCGCGGCGGCGCCGGCCGGGGCTGCCGACGGTCACACCACGGTGGTCCAGGACGAGAACGGCACCTCCGTGATCACGCAGAGCGGCGATCCGGCGCAGGCCGAGGTGAAGATCGAGAAGGAGCCCGGGCGTACCACGGTCTACCGCCGCAGCGGCGGAAACACGGCCATTGTCTCCCAGGGTACCGGCAACGCGCAGGACATGCTCGACTGGCTGCGCAAGCAGCGGGGCCGCTGACGCGCGAAGGCCCACCGTCCGCGAAGGAACGATGGGCCTTGGCCGTGAGCGCACACTACCAGCGATAGACGCCGGTCAGCGTGCCATTGTTGTTGCCGTCGGGGCCGACATCGCCCTGTGTCGAGCTCGGCGCCGGATGGTTGCTGCCGTTGAGCGCGCCGTATGGCCCGGTGACCCCAGGATAGTACGCGCGCGGCTGAACCGTCTCATAGGCGGGAGCGTCCCAGCCGGCGCGCGGTCCGTTCCAGCCATAGCCCTGGGCCGATGCGGCCGTGGTGCCCGCGATGAGCGATGCCGTGATCAGGCAGACGAGTTTTGACGTGTTCTGCATTGAGGATGCTCCTTTTCTTGTCGGGGCCAACGACAGCGATGGGGGAGCGTTCCGGACGTATTTTGAGGGGGCCGATCAACTCCGATCAACTGGTTATGAAGTGCCGCTCGTGGAACGAAGCGCCTGAAACGCGTGGGGAATTCGGGCGTTTGGCCGCACCCTGTTCCCCGTTCATTCCGCGCCTTAACCAACAATTAATTATACGTTTGCGGGCAGGTGACGGCCCGGCCTAGCGTGCGGCGGGGAGCCGCTTTTCGCGAAGCCAAACGAGTTGGTGCGTATCATGATGTCCAGATCATATGGGGCGTTATTCGCCTCGCTCAGCGCAGCCGCGCTGCTCCTTAGCCCCAGCGAGACTTTTGCACGACCCGGCGGCGCCGCGCCGCATGGCGTGGTGAGCGCTGCCGCGCGGCCGGCCGCGGTGGCGCGTCCGCCGATCGCACCCGGTGCCAGGTTCCGCGGCCGCAACACGCCCTGGGTCTACTGGCCGGGCGGCGGTGGCTTCTTCTACGACGGTGCGGGCTACAGCAGCCAGCCCTTTGCCGACCTCGGGCAGCCGGTCTCCACGGACGTGCGCTACACCTACACTTATGACGTTCCCTGGGACTGGACGCATCGCTTCCCGCCGAACGTCGTGCCGTCGGACCGGCCCTATGTGCCGAGCTGCCCGACCGAGCAGGTGACGGTGCCAGGCCGCGGCGGCAGCGAGCACACCGTCAACATCATGCGCTGCTACTGAGCATCTTGAGCATGATCTTTTCGGAAGACCGTTTCACACTTTGCGCTAACGCGGGCCTTCGGGTCCGGATCATGCACTAGCTAACCCAGCTCAAAGCTGGTCACGCCGAAGACGCGGTCGATCCGCAAGCTCCGGATCGGCCCGGTATACATCCGCGCCGTCTCGAACACCGGCTTGAGCCCGAGCTGTTCAGCCAGAGCAATTGCCTCGCGGTTGACGGCGGGGACATCGAGAAAGATCTCGCCGCCGCCCGCTGTTGCCAGCAAGGCCTGCACGATCGCCTCCGCAGCGGCGCGATCATCGGCGACGAGCGGGCCGATCTTGCAGCCGCTCCGGCAGGGCCGGATCACGCCCCATGCGGCGAGCTTGCCGTCGCGCATCAGCGCGCGGCCGATATGGCCCGATGTCCCGATCCAGGCGCGCAGGAACGCGCTGCGCCGGGCCGGGAAGACCGTCGCATCGTCGGCTTCCACCAGCGCGAACGGGACCGTGTCGAGCGCAACGGCATCGGCTCGCGGCGACGGCGCCGCGATGACGCCGCCATAGCGGATGTTGGCGTAGGCGAGCTGGAAGCCGGACTTTTTATAGTTGTCCTGCTGCGCCACGACGCCGTCGAGCCCGATCACGCGCGCGCCCGCATGCGCGATTGCCGCGTTCCAGATGCTGAGGCCGTGGCCTCTGCCGCGAAAGCTCGCGCGCACGATGTAGAAGCCGAGAAAGGCGAAGCGATCATCGTAGTTGACGCAGGAGACGGTCGCGACCGGCTCGCCCTCGATCTCGCCGACGAAGAAACCCTCCGCGTCGGGGATCGAAAAGCAGGCGGCATCGGAGAGGCCCGGATTCCAGCCCTCGGCCGCGGCCCAGTCGGCGGCGAGGGAAATTTCGTCAGGGCGCAGATTGCGGATCTGCAGGTCGCTCATGGTGGATTCTCTCGGCGGATGCTCTCGGCGGTGGACCTGCCGGCAGCTCCGGCAGTAGAAGGCCTCATGATAGGCCGGGCCTGCGGCTCGCCTCAACACAGGGACCATGGTCATGGCAGCAGAGAAGGTCGCACTCGTCACCGCCGGCGGCAGCGGCATGGGGGCAGGGGCCGCGCGGCGCCTTGCGGCCGACGGCTTTCGCGTCGCGATCCTGTCGTCCTCCGGCAAGGGCGAGGCGCTGGCCGCCGAGCTCGGCGGGTTCGGCGTCACGGGCTCCAACAAGTCGAACGATGATCTAAGGCGCCTCGTCGACGGCGCACTGGCCAAGTGGGGCCGCATCGACGTGCTCGTCAACAGCGCGGGCCATGGGCCGCGTGCGCCGATCACGGAGATCACCGACGAGCAATGGCACGCCGGCCTCGATACTTATCTCCTCAACGTGATCCGTCCGACCAGGCTGGTCACGCCCATCATGCAGGCGCAGAAGGCGGGCGCCATCATCAACATCTCGACCGCCTGGGCGTTCGAGCCGAGCGCGATGTTTCCGACCTCCGCGGCGTTCCGCGCCGGGCTCGCCGCTTTCACCAAGATCTTCACCGACACCCATGCCGCCGACAACATCCGCATGAACAACGTGCTCCCAGGCTGGATCGACAGCCTGCCGCAGCAGGACGCGCGCCGCGACAGCGTGCCGATGCGGCGCTACGGCAAGGTCGAGGAGATCGCCGCGACGATCGCGTTCCTGGCCTCCGACGGCGCGGCCTATATCACCGGCCAGAACATCCGCGTCGACGGCGGGCTGACGCGCTCGGTCTGAGCCTAGCCGAGCGCCGGATACTGAGCTTCATCCCGTTCCGGATCTGGCGTGAAAGCCCCCGGCTCAGCCGGGGCTTTCTGATTCGAAGCTAGCCGCCATGCGAGGCGATCAGATGCGCCAGCGCGGGCAGGATCTTGTAGCGGGCGATCTCGTGCGGATATTCCCCGCGATTGGCGAGCAGGACGATGCCGATCCGCCGCGTCGGCACGAGACCGAGATAGCCGGAGGCGTTGTTGAGGCCACCCGGCTTGTCGACGATGAGGACGCCGGGCAGGCGTACATTCTCCCAGGCCATGCCCTGTCCGAATTTCTCGTCGACGCGGAAGACCTCGTGTTGCGTCATCCGCAATGCCTCGCGCAGATCCGGGTCGATCGACCGGCCGTCGACTGAGGCCCCGACGAAGGTCGCAAGGTCGCGCGCAGACGAAAACATCTGGCCTGTGCCGGGAAAATCGTAATAGCTCTGCTGGTTGCCGGGCGGGCCGATCGCCATGCCCTGATCCGAATAGCCTTGCACGACGCGCTGCATCCAGGCCGCGTCCATCGCGGCGCGATCGTCCGGCCCGCGCTCGGGCACGGAGGTCGCGGTCATGCCGAGCGGCCTGAAGATATTTTGTTCGAGCAGCGTCGCGATCGGGGCGCCGTAACAGCGCTCGAGCACGAGCTGAAGCAGCACATATCCGGCATGGCTGTAGACGCGCTGCCTGCCGGGCGCTTCGCCGGCCTGCGGTTCCCATGCGTTGAGCATCTCGATGAACTGCGCCCGGTTGAAGGAATCGTTTGGCCATGGCGGATGATCGGTCGCAAGCAGCAGTCCCGACGTGTGCGCGGCGAGCTGACCGACGGTGACGCGGCCGACATAATCGCCGGTGAGTTCAGGCAGGTATTTCGGCAAGGCATCGTCGAGCCGCAACTCGCCGCGTAGCGTGCCGAGCGCGACCAGCGTCGCCTCGAACGGTTTACGCAGTGAAGCGATGTTGAACAGCGTGTCAGGTGTGACCGGCCGGCGGCTCGCCTCGTCCGCAAAGCCGAACGTGAAGAACTCGACATGGCGCCCGGCATAGAGCGCGGCGGCAAGACCGCCCGGATGATCCGGCCTCGAGGTCGGCGCGAGTTCGGCGGCGACGATATCGCGCATCTGCGCGATCATGTCTGAGTCCGCAAATGTGCGCCGCGGGGAAAGCGCGATCGCCAGCGGAACAAGCGCAGCCCGGGCGAAGCTTCGTCGGGTGATCGGGAAGCATGTGACAACAGGCGGCACGCGCTCTAGTGAATCTGCTTGTGCACCCCCGGGCATCTTTTAGCGGGGAGGGCGCGATGCCCCAATTCACGATTGCGCGTTGTGGGTTCCGTTGGTCACCGTTTACTTAGCCAATAGGCTAACGATTGTTGACATCCGGCATTTGCCGTGATTAGTTAGCTTCATGGCTAACCAATTATCCCGCCTCGACCAGATTTTCGCGGCGCTTGCCGATCCCACCCGGCGGGCGATCGTGATGCGGCTGTGCGCCGGCGAGGCGTCGGTCGGCGAGCTTGCCGACCCCTTCGACATGGCGCTGCCGAGCTTCATGAAACACATCCACGTGCTGGAGACGAGCGGGCTCGTTCAGTCGGAGAAATCCGGCCGCGTGCGCACCTGCCGTCTCAGTCCGGATGCGCTTGTCGGCGCCGAGGACTGGTTCCAGCAGCAGCGCGCAATCTGGGAGGCGCGGCTCGACCGGTTCGAGGCCTATGTGATGAAGCTCAAGAAGGAGAAGGAGGCGGCCGCCGCCAAGCGGCCGTCCCGAACCACCAAACGGAAAGGTGCCTGACGATGACGAGTTCTGCCAATCCCGCTTTGTCGCAATGGTCGCTCGACCGCGAGATCGTGATGTCGCGCGTGATCGACGCGCCGCGCGAGCTGGTGTTCGAGGCCTGGTCCGACCCGAAACATCTGCCGCAATGGTTCGGACCGAAGGGATTCAAGGTCGAGACATTCGAGATCGACGTCCGCGTCGGCGGCGTCTGGCGCTTCAACATGATCGGCCCCGACGGCACGGTCTATCCGAACCGGATGCGCTTCCGCCGCATCGAGCGGCCGTCGCTGATGGAGATGGATCACGGCACCGACCAGGACGATGATCCCGGCATGTTCCGTTTCACCGTCACCTTTGCCGAGCAGAGCAACGGCAAGACGGTGCTGATGATGCGGCAACTGACCTCGAGCACTGCGCAGCGCGACGGCATGATCGGCTTCGGCGCGGTCGAATACGGCTACCAGACGCTGGACAAGCTGGCGGCGTATGTGTCGCTGATGAAGCGGTGAGGCTTTAACATGGAGCGGCCCCAGCGAGGGGAGGATCGCGCTGGGGCCGCTCTTGCGCGTGCGCCATGAAAAGGGACCGGCTTCGATGTGCGATCCGTGGTCAGCTAGCGCCGCGGCGTGACGCCGTTGGAGGGCGGAGTCGTTTCGTTGCGCATGCCGGGAGGGCTCGAAGCACCTTGTCCGCCGCGTTCTACATGGGAGATGCCGCCACCGCCACTGCCGGCACCTCCGTCTCCGCTCCCGCCCGAACCGGATCCGCCTGAACCCGCGCCAGCTCCGCCTGCTCCAGCGCCGGCACCGGCGCCAGCGCCGCCACCGGCTCCTCCAGCACCGCCTCCGGCACCGCCGCCCGCACCTTGTGCGAACGCTGCGCCGACCGAAGCGCCCGCGAGCACCGCGGCTGTGAAGATCGTTAGAACTGTCTTACGCATATTGCTTCTCCTCGAGGTTTTCGCACGTGACCAATCGCGTGCGACGCTGACCCGTTCCTATGCGAAGCGTGGTCGGAGGTCGTTGGTGCGGACACGTGGCAACCTCGTCGAATGTTCAGCGAGGAGATCAAGCGCAGCAGGCAAAACAAAAGCGGCCGCGCGACTCCATGTTGTCGAGAACAACTGTCCAAGGGCGGCGTTCCTACAAGCGCAGGTGGTTTGATGTTCGGCTATCGCAGGTTAGCGTCGGGTCCGAACATCGGAACAGCGGCCGATCAGCTGCGGCAAACCGCCTGATTTCCTGGAGGAACGATCCTTACGAGCTGCGGTTTGCGGAACGAGGCCAGTCAATACGAAAGGACAGGACAATGGCTAACGCAGCTCGCGATACGTTCGTGGTCGGATTACGCAATGCACACGCGATGGAAGTTCAGGCGCGAGAGTTGATGGAGCGCCAGTCGGAACGTCTGGACGAGTATCCGGAGGTCAAGGCGAAAGTCTCCGCCCATCTTCAGGAGACCAACGAGCAGCTGAGGCGACTGGAGCAATGTCTGGAGGCCTGCGGCGAGAGCACGTCGAGCCTCAAGGATACGGCGCAGTCAGTGATGGCGAACATGCAGGCCATGGCACACTCGGCGGCCGGCGATGAGATCCTCAAGAACACCTTCGCCAACAATGCATTCGAGAATTTCGAGATCGCCGCTTACAAATCTCTCCTCGCGCTCTGCGGCGCCGCAGGAGTGCCGGCGGCCAAGGAGAAGCTCGAGGCCTCGCTGAAGGAAGAGCAGCGCATGGCGTCGTGGATCGACTCCAACGTCGAGAAGGTGACGATGGAATATCTGGCGCATCAGCGCCGGGCAGCCTGATCCTCGAGCCATTCTGCCGGGATCAGGCCCACCGGCCCGCAGCGCGCGGCCGGTGGTCTTGCCATGCCGCCGCACCGGCGGCATGGACGCGAAGACCGGCAGGAACGATCGCGGCCGTCTCGCTTGGCGATGATGAGACATGTTATCTTCAGCGACTACCGCAATCCGGCCGCCGAGGAGGCTTACGAGATCGCCTGGGACTTTCTCGCGCGGACCGGCGCCATTCGCGACGAGTTCGAAGCCTGCGTGTTCCTGGCGCAGCGGATCGCCGCGATAGTCGACCAGGGCCAGACCAACCGTATCCGCATGGCCAATCGCGCGATCTCCGAATACCAGCGCCACGCCGATGAATGCGACGATCTCGTCTGCTGCGGCGGCTGCCGCGGCGAGGGGCGTTGAGCGCCGGTATCCGATGCGCCATGTCCGGGACGCCGGCGCGGCGGCGGCACGCTACTCGCCCTTGAGGCCGGCCTCGCGGATCAGCGCGCGCCACTTCTGCGTCTCGTTGTCGATGAACTGGCCGAAGGTGGCGGCATTGGCCGGCCGCACCTCCAGGCCCTGGGCTGTCATCTTGTCCTTGATCGCGGGTTCGGCGAGCGCACGCAGCACCTCAGCCTGAAGCTTGTCAACGATCTCACGCGGCGTGGTCGCGGGCGCCATGAAGCCGTACCATCCGGCGGCGACCACGTTGGGAAAACCCTGCTCGCGCAGGGTCGGTGCCTGCGGGTAGAGCGCGCTGCGTTCGGCCGAGGCGACGCCGAGCACGATGAACTTGCCGCTTTGGATGTAGGGTAGCGCGGTCGGCAGCGCCGTCAGCGTGGCGTCGACGCGCCCGGCGAGCAGCTCGGTGTAAGAGGCCGCATCGCCGCGGAAGGGGATGTTGAGGCCCTTGACGCCGGCGTCGCGGAACAGGAGCTCGCCGGCAAGGTGCGGCTGCGAGCCGGCACCGGGCGAGGCAAAGGTCAGCCCATCCGGCTTCGACTTACCATAGGCGATCAACTCGGAGAGCGACTTGAACGGCGCCTCCGCGCTGATGATCAGGAACAGCGGCGCGATCACGGCCATGGCGACCGGCTGAAGATCCCGGCGCTCGTAGGTCAGCTTGCCGAACAGCGCTTCCGCGGTGGCATAGGGCGCGGCGACATAGAGCAGCGTGTAGCCGTCGCCCGGTGCGTGCGCGACCGTGTCATTGGCGATGCGCGTGCCGGCGCCCGGCTTGTTCTCGACGATGAACTGCTGATGCAGGTTGCGGCCGAACTCTTCGGCGAGCAGGCGCAGCGAGATGTCGTTGGAGCCGCCCGGTCCGTAGGGCGAGATCAGCCGCACCAGGTGCGAGGGCCAGGCGTCCTCAGCGCGTGCGGCGAATGGGACGCAGGGTAGGGCAAGCGCAGTCCCCAGCAATGTTCGGCGCGTGATGGTCATGTTGGCCTCCCGGGTGTGGAGCGCCGGTTTTATTGTTCATCGATTGGCGCTCTTCTTGTTCGATTTTCGCCTCTCGACGGCGGGCTCCGCCGCATGGACCACTGCGCGGATGCTGTCGGCAAGGGCGGCGATCCGCGGGCCGATCTCTCCTTCCAGCTGACCTGGCTGGAGCCGGAATGCGGGGATGCCGCAATTGATCGAGAAGGACTGATTGAGCTCGCGCGCGTGAAACAACGGCGTAGCGACGGCATGGATCGAGGCGATGTACTCGCCAATACAGGTGCAGAAGCCGCGGCTGGCGCATTGGGCGAGGCCGGTGCGGTATTTGTTGCGGAAGGCTGCCCACAGCTCGGCGTCTTCGGCTGCGATCTGCCGTTCAAGCCGCTCCGCGTCGGCCGGCGGCAAGATTGCTGCCGCGGCGCGGCACATCGCGGTCATCACGACGGGAATCGGCATGCCGACGTCGGGCACATGCGGACCGACATCGCCGGAGCGCGCGGTCTCGACGTAGATCATCGAGGTCGCATCGAGCAGGCCGATCGAGACCGTGCCGCGCACGCTCTGCGCCAACTCCTGCATCATCGGCCGCGCCATCTGCCGGAACTGCATGTCGGCAAGCAGCGGGTGCGCCATCCGCAGCGCACGGGCCGCGAGACGGTATTTCGTCCGCGCGGCTTCGTAGCGGAGGTATCCAAGCTCGGCCAGCGTGTGCGTCAGCCGCGCCACCGTCGGCCGCGGGATGCCGGTCAGCTTCGACAGCTCCATGTTGCCGAGCAAGGTGGTGCCGGCCTTGAAGGCTTCGAGTACGACGAGACCTTTTGCCAGCGTTGTTGCGAAGGCCGCGTCATCGGTGCTTGCCGCGAGCACTGCGGCGACGGTCGCGTGCGGAAGACGGCGTCTAGCTAGGGAAGTGCGGACCATGCCCGAATATCGAACGCAAGACGCAGTCTTGTCCAATAAAATCAGATATGGCACCGATATCGTCCACCATGCGGACGCTAGTTCGCTGTTGTCGCTGCCGCCGCAACCGCGCCGGGAACGTTCAAGCGCACAAAATTTTGTCGCGATCGCGTGGCGTCTTGTGACATTATTATTACGAAGACATGTCACGTCGATTACAGCGGAGCGATTCATGTTGTGGTGGCAGGCACGTTCAAATCCCCTCGCGTGGTGGTGGGGGTCCTTAACGCTGGTCAGCGCTGCAAACATTCTCGTCTGGTTCATGCTGTACCGCGAGTTCTATCCGACGGTCGCAGGCAGCGTCGGTGGCGGCTCGGATATCGGCCTGATGTTCCTGCTTTGCGCCGCCTATGTGTTCGGCTGCGCCTTCCGCTCGGTGCTGCCGCGCGCCGATGTGCAGCGCATCTGCCTGTTCGACACCTGGCTGTCGAGCGTGTTCGTCGGCCGCACGGTCGCGACCGTGGCCGAAGTCTGCTTCGCCGCGCAATGGGCCATCATCCTGCACCAGTTCGGCACCATGACCGGCGCGGAGACCGCGGTGACCATCGCGTGGTTGATCGTGCCCGTGATCATCGTCGCGGAGTGCTTCTCCTGGTACGCGGTCGTGACCACCAACTTCCTCTACAACGCGATCGAGAACTCGCTGTGGGCGGTGACCTTCTTCCTCGCCGGCATCGCGCTGTGCCGTCTGATGCCGGAATTCCAGGGGCCGGTACGCTGGGCGCTGATCGCCGGCATCGTCGGCATCGCCTGCTTCCTCGCCTTCCTGGTCACCATCGATGTGCCGATGTATCTCAGCCGATGGCGAGCAGGGCATGCCGAGGGCAACAGATTCCTTGGCCTGCTCGAAGGCCTGCATGACGTCTCGACGCGCTGGGTCGTGACGCACGACATCGCGCACTGGAAGGGCGAGCTGACCTGGATGTTCCTGTATTTCAGCGCCGCGGTCTGGTCGAGCCTCGCGCTCTGCGCGCTCTATGCGATGGAAGGCTATCTCACGCGGTATCTCGCCTGAGGTTGCCTCTTATTTGAGGCGTTTTTTTTACGCGAACCGGTATCCACTTCGCTTCAAAACGCTCTATTTGCCGACCAGGGTGCATTTGCTGCGATCGAGCGGGCGGAAGGCCTGGTCGGGTGGGATCGTCGCGACCAGCTTGACGAAGTCCCACGCGCCTCTGGATTCCTCCGGGGTCTTGACCTGCACCAGATAAAGATCGTGCACCATGCGCTGATCCTCGCGGATGCGGCCGTTGGTGGTGTAGGCGTCCGATACCGGCGTCGCCTTCATTTTGGCCATCACGACGGCGCCCTCGTCGGAGTCGGTGTCCTTCACCGCCTGCAGATAGTGGCGTACGGCGGAATACACGCCGGCCTGGATTTGCGAGGGCATCGCCTTGCGTCGTGCGTAGAACGCGTCCGAAAATTTTCGGGCGGCGGGCGAGACGTTCTCGAAGAAGGAGGTGACGATGAGGTCGCCGCGCGTCGCCTTCAGCCCGACCGCGTCGATGTCGACGTTCTGGAACGACATTGGGACGATCTTCATGCCTTGGCTGGCGAGCCCGAATTCCTCGGCCTGCTTGATCGCGGTCGCATTGTCGCCGGCAACGTTGATCGCCAGGATCTTGGCGCCCGACGACTGCGCCTGAAGCAGGAATGAGCTGTAATCGGGCGTGCCGAGCTGCGCCTTGACGCTGCCGGCGACCTTGCCGCCGAGCGCGGCGATGCGCTCGCGCGCGGTCACCTCGATCGAATGGCCGAAGGCGTAGTCGCCGGTGATGAAGAACCAGGGCTCCTTGCTGGTCTGCATGATGCCGGAGACGACCGCTGTCGCGGTGGAATAGGCGTCCTGAGTCCACTGCACGCTGGTCGGCGCGCAGGCATCGTCGGTGAGCTGGTTAGCGCCGGCGCCGGAGACGAGGAATATCCTGCCGTTGCCACGCACCAGCTCCTGCACCGCGAGCGCGGCGCCCGAGCTGCCGCCGTCGGCGATCGCCTGGACGCCGTCGCTGAACCATTTTCGCGCCAGGGATGCGGCGAGATCCGGCTTGTTCTGGTGGTCGGCCTGCAAGATCTCGATCGGCTTGCCGTTGATCCTGCCGCCGAACTCTTCCGCCGCCATTCGCGCCGCCTCGACCGAGCCCGGGCCCATCGCGGTCGCGAACACGCCGTTCATGTCGGTGAGCACGCCGATGCGGATGGCATCGCCCTTGATCTCGGCGCGCGCGGCGGGGCCCGCGAGAGCCAGAGCGGCCAGCAGCATGGTGGATGTGGTGCGGAGGGGATTCATGGCGTTTCCTGATTTTATCGTTGATCGGTATGGGCGGTCAGGCCCGTTCGGCGATGACCTTGTTGCGCAGGATGCCGATGCCGGAGATCTCGACCTCGACGGTGTCGCCCGGGCGCATCCACAAAGGGGGCGTGCGCTTGGCGCCGACGCCGCCTGGCGTGCCGGTGACAATGACGTCGCCAGGGACGAGCGGGCAAATCGTGGAGATATAGGCGATCAGTTCGGGGATGCCGGTGATCAGGAGATCGGTGGTGGTATCCTGCACTACGGCGCCGTTGAGCCGCGTCTGCAAAGTGAGCTTCGACGGGTCCGGAATTTCGTCCGTCGTCACCAGCCACGGGCCGAAGCTGCCGCTCTCCGCAAAGGTCTTGCCGGAGAGGAATTGACTGGTATGGCGCTGCCAGTCGCGGATGCTGCCTTCATTGTAGCAGGCATAGCCGGCGATGTGGTCGAGCGCACGGCTCGCGGGAATGTGCCGGCCGCCCGTGCCGATGACGAGCGCGAGCTCCCCCTCATAGTCGAAATCGTCGCTGACCTCAGGCTTCACGATCGGCTGAAGATGGCCAACCTGGCTGCAGGGGAAGCGGACGAATAGCGCCGGCTTCTCGGTGACGGTGCGCCCGGTCTCGGCGACATGGTCGCGGTAGTTGAGGCCGACGCAGATGATCTTGCCGGGATCGGGGATGACGGGGGCGAAGGCGATCTTGTCGAGAAGATGATCGGGTGCAGCGGATGCGACGATCTCGGCCGCCTCGGCAAGGCGACCGGCTTCGAGCAGCTGGCGCAGCGTGGCGCAGGGTGCCATGCGCCTGCCGAGATCAACGACGCCATTGTCCTTGAGGGCCCCGAACGAGGCGTGTCCGCCGGCAACGAATGAGAGCAGCTTCATGAGATATCCTTGAAAGTGGGTTCGGTCAGGCCGCGGACGGCACTTGGGCTGAAGGAATTTGGGTTGGAGGATTGATGGCGGCGATGAGCCGCTCGAGCTCGGACTCGTTGCGGGCGGTCCCGCGGATGTAACGGTCAGGACGAACCAGCGCGGCGATGACGCCGTGCTCGCGCAGCCAGTCTCCGACGCCTTCGACGTCGTCGCCGGCGAGGATCTCGATCCGAGCCTGCGACAGGGTGAGGCTCGACGGCAGTGCGGCCGCGGTCTCGACGAGCAGCACATGATGATAGCCGGTCCGGTCGTCGCTGCGGCGTCCGTCGCTCAGCATGAATTGCGGTGCGAGATGTCCCGCGAACGGCAGGTCGCCGAACGCGAGACCGGGGCCGAGCAGGGGCTTCTTCACTTCCAGCTTGACCGGCGCGTTCTCGCGCGCTTGGCCGGCGGCAAGGCCGGCCTCGATCGCCTTTGTGTTGATGACACCGCCGAGGCGAATGGCGAGCTCGATGAACTCGCGCACATGCGGCAGCCGTTCACTCTGATAGGTGTCGAGCAGATCGGCGCTCGCGCCAGCGCGGATGACGCTGGCGAGCTTCCAGGCAAGGTTGGCGGCATCGCGAATGCCGGCGCACATGCCCTGGCCGAGAAAGGGCGGGGTCTGGTGCGCGGAATCGCCCGCGAGCAGCAGCCGGCTATTGCGCCATTGCTGCGCGATCGCCGAATGAAAGGTGTAGACCGCGGCACGCTCGATCTCGGCATCGTCGGGAGTGACCCAGCGCGACAGCAGCTCCCAGACTTTCGCCGGCTGTGCCACGTCCTGTGAGTCCTCGTCCGGAAGCACCGTGATCTCCCAGCGCCGGCGCGTGCCGGTGCCGCGGACGTAAGTCGCGGGCCGCCGCGGATCGCAATGCTGAATGCTGTAATCGCCGAGGTCGTCGCGCTCGCGCTTGAGTAACACGTCGATCACCAGCCAGCGTTCGTGGAAGCCGAGATCGTCCATGCCGGAGCCGATGAAGCGGCGCACCAGCGAGCGGGCGCCATCGCAGCCGATGACATAGGCAGCGCGGACCTCGGTCAGCTTGCCGTTTGACAGGTCCTCATAGCGGACGCGCACGCCGGTCTCGTCCTGATCGAGCGCGAACACATCGCAGCGGCTGCGCAAGGTGACGTGCCCCCAGCGCGCGAGACCAGAAATCAGCACGTCCTCCAGATCGGGCTGATGGAAGCGGTAACTGAGATTCCAGCCCATCGGCGTCAGCGTCTGTGGCCGCGACCAGTCCAGCAGCATCTTGCCGTTCGCATCAAGGAAGAGCATGCCGGGACTGAGGATGGTTTGCGGCAGGATCGCGTCGGCAAGCCCGATGGTCTGGAACACGCGCATGCATTCATCGTCGAAATGCACCGCGCGCGGCAAATGATAGGTCCGCGCTTCGCGCTCCAGCACCAGCGTCCGCACGCCGCACAGGCCGAGCAGGTTGGCGAGCGTGGCGCCCACCGGCCCGCGGCCGACGATGACGACGTCAAACTCTTCAGCGATGGATTTATCTTGCATGGGGCATCTTTTCCCCATGCGGGGCCGGCCCTTCAACGCCGGCGTGCCAAGTGTCCGCCCAGCGGACGGCCTCTATCCCGCGACATGAATGGCCGACGCCGCCTCCATCAGCTGGCTCGCGAACTGCGCGACCGCTTCCTCGATCCCCAGCGCCGAACGGATCCAGATGATCGAGATGCAGCCGAATACGGCGCCGTCCCGCACGATGGCAACGGCAATCGAAGCCGTCTTGGGATTGTATTCGCCCTCGCTTCGAATTGCGTAACCTCGCGCGGCAGTCTCGGCGATCATGCGGTCGAGCCGGCCCTGGTCGAGGAAGGGGCGGTCTTCGGCCTCATCGATGCGGCGGAGATGATTGATGATGAGATCGCGTTCGTGCGCAGGGCAGGCGGCGAGATAGGCGCGGCCCGCAGACGTGCGCAGCATGGGCAGGCGTTTACCGATCATGCCGCGGTCGATCGAGAGCGGGCTGCGAGAGTGCGTGGTCTCCTGCACCACCATCGCCGCGTTCTCATAGGTGGAGAGATCGACCGGCCAGATCAGCTTCCTGCTGAGATCTGCGAGATAAGGCGCCGCCGCCTGGCAGATCACCACTCCTGGATCGTAGCCGTCGCCGAGGCTCAACGCGCGCCGGGTGACCCGAAATCGGTCGTCGCTGGCGCTGCGCGCGATGTAGCCGAGCTCCTCCAGGGTTTCGAGGAGGCGGTAGACGGTGGGTCGCGGCAGGTCGAGCGCGCGGGCAACGTCGCCGGCGCGGATGCCGCCGGAGCGGTTGACCTCGTGCAGCACGTCGAGCCCGCGCTTGAAGGCGCGGACGCCCTCAGACTGCCGCGGCTGGCCGTTCCGCGTCCGCTCCTTGGACACTCCGTATTTCCTCCCTTGTGGCACGTCCCGGCGCGCTTATTGTCGTCGCTGACGCGAGGCGATTGCGGGACGCCACCGTAGGATCGCGCGCGGCCGGTATCAAGCTCGCCGCAATATGGCGACCACGATGCTTCGGGAGGAATTCGATGGAAATCGCAGCGCTCGGCTATATCGGAATCAGTTCATCCCAGCTCGACCAGTGGAGCCGGATGGCGACCGGGCTGCTCGGCATGCAGCAGGTCGATCGCGGTGGCAAGATGCGCGCCTTCCGCATGGACGACCGCAAGCAGCGGCTGATCGTCGACGGCGGCAGCGATGCCGGGCTGGCGGTGATGGGCTGGGAAGTTCCGTCGACCGCTGAGCTGGATCAGTTGGCGGGCCGACTGGAAAGCCACGGCGTTAAGGTCACGCGCGGTTCGCGCGCGCTCGCTGACGAGCGGCATGTCGCCGAGCTGATCGCGTTTGCCGATCCCGCCGGCAACCGGCTGGAGGCTTTTTGCAAGCCGGAGCTCGCGAGCGAGCCGTTCAAGCCGGGCCGCCCGATCTCGGGCTTCCGTACCGGGGCGCTCGGCATGGGGCATGTCGTGCTCAATGTGGAGGATGTCGAGCCGCTGTTGCCGTTCTATCGCGACGTGCTCGGCTTTCATGTCTCGGATTTTGGGCTGAAGCCTTACGGGCTTTATTTCTTCCACGTCAACGGCCGCCACCACTCGTTTGCCATGGTCGGCTCGGGACGGAAGGCGATGCATCACTTCATGGTCGAGCTCGGCTGCCTCGATGATGTCGGGCAGGGCTATGATCTCGCGCAGATGGACGAGGGACGCATCGCCTACACGCTGGGCCGGCACACCAATGACCACATGACCTCGTTCTACGTGAATACGCCGTCCGGCTTCTTCATCGAATACGGCTGGGGCGGACGCGTCATCGATCCCGAAACCTGGCAGCCGCACGAGACCTTTGACGGGCCCTCCCTGTGGGGCCACGAGCGGCTCCGCATGCCCGAGGAGCAGCGCAAGCGATTGCGTGACATGCGGCTCGACGCGGCTGCCCGCGGCGTGCGCGTCGCCGACCCACGCGTGCCGCCGCTCAACTGCGCGTGGCTGGACGCAGTGGTCGCGCGGGAATGATCTTCGGCCATGTCGCGATCACGTCTCGCGGAGATCGACCTCGGTCAATAGTCCCTGACGCAGTGCCAGCCGGACCAGCTCGATGTCGGAGCCGACGCCGAGCTTGTCCTTGATCAGCGAATGCAGGTTGGCGACGGTCTTCGGGCTGACATGCAGCGTCTCGGCGATCTCCTCCGTCGTGTTCTCGGCGAGCAGCAGCCGCAGCACCTCGAACTCGCGCGGCGTCAGCACGTCGGCGGCCGAGCTCTCGCCGCTGATCCGGCTCAGTGCGAGCTCGTGGTCGATGTCGGGGCTGATGGCGATCTTGCCGGCCAGCACGTCCATCACCGCGCGCACCAGCGTCTCCGGCGGGCTCATCTTGGTGACGTATCCGCGCGCGCCGGCGCGGATCGCCTGCACCGCGAAACCGGCATTCTGGTGCATGGTGAAGACCAGGATCCGTGCGGTCTTGTCCCATTGCCTGATGCGCCTGACGGCCTCGATGCCGCCGATGCCGGGCATGCTCAGATCCATGATGACGAGGTCGGGCGCCTCGGATTTGAACAGGCGGTAGGCCTCGGCGCCGTCGGACGCCTCGGCCACCACGCGCAGACCCGGCTGCTTCTCGAGCACGGAGCGGTAGCCTTCGCGCACGACGGAATGATCGTCGACCAGCAGAATCGTCGCGGTCATGCCGCGTGCTCCAGCACCGGCCGATCGGCGGCCGCCAGCGGGATGACGACGCGCAGCGCCGAGCCACCATTCGGTCCCGGCTCGAAGCTCAGCCGGCCGCGCAAGGCCGCGACGCGTTCGCGCATGCCGAGCAGGCCCATTCCGGATTTTCCGGCGGGATCGGCCGAGCGGCCGTCATCGTCGATCGCGAGTGCGATCTCGTCGGGGCGCATCGTCAGTTCCAGGCTGACCTTGGTGGCGCCGGCGTGCTTGGCGGCGTTGGTCAGCGCCTCCTGCACGATGCGGTAGAGATTGGCGCTGATGGTCGCCGGCAGCGTCTCGAACGTGCCGTCGAAACGGATCGCAAAGCGCGTCTCGCCGCGGCTGCGCCCGTTCCACCCCGCGACCAGGCCTTCCAGGCTGGCGACCAGCCCAAGCTCCTCGACGTCGGGCGGGCGCAGCCGGAACAGCGCCCCGCGCAGCGTCTCCATCATGCCGGTCGCGGTCCGTGCGATGCCGTCGCATTCGCCGAGCAGGGCAGGGCAGTCCTGCGCCGCGGTCTGGCGGGCCGAGGAGGCGAGCGCGCGGATGGCGGCCAGCGACTGGCCGAACTCGTCATGAAGCTCGCGTGCCAAATGACGACGCTCCTCGTCCTGGAGCGCGATCAGTTTCCGCGTCAGCTCGTTCCGCTCGGCGAGCGCAGTGTCGAGGCTTTCGGCGAGATGATTGAAGACGTCGCGGATGGCGGACAGCTCGGCGAGGTCGAACGGCGGCAGCCGCGCGGTGAGGTCACCGGCGGCGACCCGTTCGAGGCCGGTGCGGATCATGTGGGTCGGGCGCAGCGCCCGCGCCAGCGCGGCATAGACCAGGACGCACAACAGCGGCAGGGCGATCGCAAGCGCCAGCATCAGACGGCCGGCCTCATGCCAGGCCTCGGCCGTCTGCACCGCCGGATCGAGCCAGACCACGGCATCGCCGAGCTTTGCTCCGCGCACGATCACCGGCCTTGCCGCCTCGCGGCCGGGGTCGAACAGGCTGCGATAGAACGCCGTGAAGGCCTGCGGCGGCGGCGTTGCCGGAGGCACGCCACTACAGAACCGCTGGAGCATGTCGCCGCCGGTGCCGCGGACGGCCAGACACAGGCCGGGCGTCATCACATAGGCCGCAACGGGATCCAGATTCGGAAAGTCCGCGCGCAGCCCTGCCACCCACTGGATCTTGCCCTGCTGCAGCTCCAGCGACTTCGCCACTATGCCGGCGATACTGTCGATCCGCGCATGGGCGGCGCGGTCGGCCGTGATGAGGAAATAGGCGGAGATCGCGGCGAAGCAGGCGGCCGATATGGCGGCCACGCGCAACGTCAGTCGGACCTTCAGATCGAACCTCGGACGGTTCCACATCGGCGGGCACCTGGCGAACGGATTTGTCGCCTGCGCATTAAACGGCAGAACGCAAGCGGCGCAAAGCGTTACGCTTTACTGCAGTGCAATGACGTGAAATTTTCCCGGCGCTGATCGGGATCGCCGCGGCTGCAGGGCGCAGGGCGGCCCGCCAGATTGCGCCGCCGCTCCACCTCATGAGGCCCGCATGCGCCGCACCCGATCGATCCTCTCTGCGCTTTTCCTCCTGGTCCTCCCGGCGGCCTCTTCGCCGGCGACTGCCGAGGCCGCCATTGGCGTGGCCATCGACGATTTCAGCTATACCGACACGTCGGCCGAGCCCGCGGACCAGACCGCCGCCCACGAGCGTCGGCTGTCGGCGTTCATGGCGGCGCTGAGGCGGGATATTGGCGCGGATGGCCGTTACAGCCTGGTGCCGTCGGCCCAGGAGGGCGCAGCGTTCAAGGTCATCGGCGGCATCCAGAAGACCAGCACGCTGGTGCAATGGGCCAAGGTCGCCGTGATCGACGTCGGCGCCAAAAAGCTGGTGATGGACAAGCTCTACACCTTCCGCGGCGACAATGACCAATCATGGGAGCGCGCCGAGATGTTTGTCTCGCGCGAGGTGATGGCCGCGCTCGCCGCGCCCGCGCCGGTCGCGCTGGCGGTGTTCGATTTCGAGCTGGAGGACACGACCGCTGCATCAGGGGGCGCCTCAGCCACATCGGATGCGTCATACCTCGCCGAGGTCACCGCCGGCGTGCGCGAGTTGCTGGGACAATCCGGCCGCTATCGCGTCATCGATGTCGGCCGCGAGGCGAAGGCGCATGCCTTGCGCGACTGCAACGGCTGCGAGGCGGCGATCGCGCAGAAGCTCGGCGCGGACCAGTCGTTGATCGGCGTGGTGCGGCGGGTCAGCCGCACCGAATACACCCTTGGCTTCCAGGTCCGCGATGCCAGGACCGGCGCGGTGTTGGCGCGCGGCGATAGCGGTCTGCGCATGGGCGCGGACTATTCGTGGAAGCGTGGCGCGGTGCGGCTGGTCAGCGAAAAACTGGTCGGAAGCCAGTAGCCAGAGTTTATTGTTTGAGCATGATCTTATCGGAAAACCGCCGCGCGATTTTCCGGATCATGCTCCGAAAGTCAGTTGGACCTTCATCGATTGCGAGCGGTCGCTGGCGAGCTCGAAGGCAGCGACCGCGTTCTCGAACGGCATGGTCGCCGTGATCAGCGGCTTGACGTCGATCAGGCCGTCGCCCATCAGCCGCACCGCCAGCTCGAACTCGGGATCGAAGCGGAAGGTGCCGCGCAGCTGCAACTCCTTGGCGACGATGGAGTTGATCGGCAGCGTCATCTCGCCGCCGAGGCCGAGCTGGACCAGCGTCGCGCCGGGCCTCAGCACGTCGAGCGCAGTGCGCAGCGCCGCTTGGTTGCCCGATGCTTCGAATAGCGTGTCGAACACGCCCTTGCCGGCGCGCCAGAGATCGAGCGCGGTGGCATCGCTCGCGACGTTGATGGCATGCGTCGCGCCGAGCTTTTTCGCGACCGCGAGCGGAGCGTCGGCCACATCGGTGACCACGATTTCAGACGCGCCGCCGAAGCGTGCGACCAGAATCATCAGCGCGCCGATCGGGCCGCAGCCGGTGATCAGCACGCGCTTGCCGAGCAGGGGGCCGGCCTGCTTGCCGGCATGCAGGCACACTGCGAGCGGCTCGGCGACCGCAGCTTCCGCCAGCGATAGCTTGTCGGCGATCGGCACGGCCTGCGCCGCGTCGACCGTGATGAACTCGCGAAAACCGCCCTGCACATGGGGAAAGCGCATCGCGCTGCCGAGGAAGCGCATGTCGAGGCACTGGTTGCGCATGCCTTCCCGGCAATGCAGGCACGCTCCGCATGGCTTGCTCGGATTGACCGCGACGCGGGTGCCGGCCTTCACACTGGTAACGCCGTCACCCACCGCCGCAACCACGCCGGCGATCTCGTGCCCCAGCGCCATCGGCTGCTGGATACGCACCACGCCGAAGCCACCGTGGTGGTAGTAGTGCAGGTCGGAGCCGCAGATGCCGCCATTGGCGATCTTGACGCGGACTTCGCCCGGGCCAGGCTCCGCATCAGGATAGGTATCGATCCGGAGGTCTTTCGGAGCGTGGATGACGATGGCGCGCATGGTTGGTTCCTTTTTCGCGATTACATCGCGGCGATCATGCCGCCATCGACATAGATGATCTGGCCGTTGACATAGGTGGAGGCGTCCGAGGCGAGGAAGATCGCGGCGCCCACCAGCTCGTCCGGCTTGCCCCAGCGTTTTGACGGGATGCGCCCCATCAGCCAGTTGTTGAAGTCGGCGTTGTTGACCAGCGCCTCGTTCATGTCGGTGAGCATGTAGCCGGGGCCGATCGCGTTGGCCTGGATGCCGTGCTGGGCCCATTCCACCGCCATCGAGCGCGTCAAATTCTTGATGCCGCCCTTGGCAGCGGTGTAGGGGGCAATCGTCGGGCGCGCGAGCTCGCTGCCGAGCGAGCCGATATTGATGACCTTGCCGCGCTTGCGCGGGATCATGCGCTTGGCCGCCTCGCGGCCGATCACGAAAGCGCTGGTGAGATCGGTTTCGATCACCTTGCGCCATTCGTCGGTGGTGAACTCCACCAGCGGCTTGCGATGCTGGATGCCCGCATTGTTGACGAGGATGTCGACCGCGAGCCCTTCGCGGTCGAAGCGCTCGAAGGCGGCGACGATCGCGGGCTCGTCGGTGACGTTGAACGCAGCACCTTCGGCCTGGTGCCCGGCGGCACGAAACTCGGCAACAGCCTGCTCGACGCGCTTGGCATCGACGCCGTTGATGATGATCTTCGCGCCGGCCTTGGCCATGCCTTCGGCGATGGCGCGGCCGAGCCCGCGGGAGGAGCCGGTCACGAGCGCGGTGCGGCCGGAAAGATCGAAGAGGGCGGTGCTCATCTCAAGAATTCCTCAGACGTTGGAGCGGCGCACGGTGAGATCGGTGCGCTCGAAAACGGCGGGTAGAAGGTCAACGCCAAGGCCGGGGCCTTCCATCGGGAAGACGTAGCCGTCCTTGATCACGGGCATCGTCGTGACGAGCTCATTGTACCAGCCCTTGTAGAAGGCGCGCACCGATTCCTGGATCAAGGTGTTGGGCTGGCTGAACGACATGTGGATGGCGGCGATGAAGCCGATCGGGCCGATACAGTCATGAGGAGCAAAAGGCCGGTGGTAGGTCTCGGCCATCGCCGCAATCTTGCGGCCTTCGGTGAGGCCGCCGGTCCAGCACAGGTCGGCCATCACGACATGCATGGCGTCGCGGTCGAGCATGTCCTTGTAGGGGAAGCGCGAGCCCAGCGTCTCGCTGGCGCAGACCCAGACGTCGGTCGAGCGGGCATATTCGGCCAGCGCCTGCGGCGAGTTCATGCGGATCGGATCTTCGTACCAGGTCGGCTTGTAGGGCTCGATCGCGCGGGCGATCTGCTTGGCAGTCGGCAGATTCCACAGCGAGTGGAGCTCGACCATGATCTCCATCTTGTCGCCGACGGCCTTGCGGATCTTCTCGAACGGCTCGATCGCCTGCTTCATCTGCGCGGCGGTGATAAAGAGACCCTTGTTCTCCTGCGCCGCCGGATCGAACGGCCAGATCTTCATCGCGGAGATGCCGCTTTCCAAGAGGCTTTCGGCGAGCGCATCGGCGCGGTTCATGAAGCCGTCGAGGTCTTCATAGGGACCCTTGGACGCACCGAGATTCCAGTTCGAGACCGGGCTGATATTGGTGGAGCGGACATATTGCGTGCCGGCGCAGGTGTTGTAGATGCGCTGCTTGTCGCGGCAGAGGCCGCCGAGCATCTGATGCACCGGCTGATTGCAGACCTTGCCGAACAGATCCCACAGCGCGATGTCGATCGCCGACGCTGCACGATATTCGACGCCGGTCGAGGACTGCGCCATCGGCAGGTTCAGCATGTCGCGATGGATCGCCTCGATGTGCAGCGGATTGCGCCCGAGCAGGCGGCCCGCGAACGTGTCGTGGATCTGCGCTTCGACTGCGCCCGCGCCATAGAAGGTCTCGCCGAGACCGATCACGCCGGCATCCGTGTGGATGCGTACCCAGATGACGTTGGAGAATTCCCCGGTGCGCAGCGTCTCGATCGCTGTGATCTTCACGGCCATTGTCCTCCCATCGAACTTGCGCCGGCGCCAACTTTTCATTTTGCGCTGCAACATGTTGCAGGTCGCGCGGACGTCTTACGCCTGCTTGTAATATATCACAACATGTTTTAAGGGTGCCACAAATATGGCGCCACCGAGCAACGAGCGCGCGGATCTAACGGGAGAGGACGACATGGCACGCCGCAAGCGCGCGCTCGAGGTGGTGAGAAACGACGACGACGGCGAGGGCAAGCCCTCGCGGCGCAACCGGCTCAATTTCTTCGAGCTGGCCTATCAGAAGATCGAAGAGCTCCTTGTTCATTGCGAGCTCAAGCCGGGACAATTCATGACGATGCTGGAGTTACAGCAGATCACCGGTTTCGGCCGCACGCCGGTGCATCACGCCGTCAATCGTCTGTCCGCCGATACGCTCATCATCATCCGGCCGCGCCACGGCTTGCACATCGCGCCGATCGATCTTGCGCGTGAGCGGATGCTGCTGGCCTTGCGCCGCGACATGGAGCGTTTCGTCATTCGCCTCGCGGCGGATCGCGCCAGCCTTTCCCACCGCAACCAGGCGCTCCACATCGAGCGGCTGCTGCGCGAACGTCGCGCCACCTTGACGCTCGACGAGTTCAACAGCCTCGACCGGCGTATCGACGCGCTGGTGCTCGAGGCGGCCGGCGAGCCGTTCCTGGTGCACACGCTGCGGCCGCTGCACACGCTCTATCGCCGCATCGGTTACATCCACCACCGCTTCATGCCGGGGCAGGCCGATCTGTCAGGAACGATCGATCATCACCTCGGCATTCTCAACGCAGTCGCGAACCGCCGCGCCGAGGATGCCGTCAAGGCGAGCGATGCACTGATCGACTACATGGGCTCCATGTTCACTGGCATGGAGGCGGGGATCGATCCGCGCCTGCTCGATTGCAGCATCGAGCCGCTGCTCGGCACGTAAAGAGTTCAGAAGAAAGGAAGAAGAATGTCAACGATGGCGATGCCACAACCGAGCGCGAGCGAAGCCGCGGTCCGCTACCTCATCACGAACTACAGTCCCAAGGGCAACAAGGTTGGCTGGCTGATGATGGCCTCGATCCTGGTCGAGGCCTGGGACCTCTATTCGATCGCCTTCGTGCTGATCTTTATCCGCGAGCAGTACAATCCCGATCCGCTGATGCTCGGCCTTGCCGCGGCGGGCACGCAGGGCGGCGCGCTGATCGGCGCGCTGCTCGGCGGCTGGATGTCCGACAAGATCGGCCGACGCGTCATGTTCCTGGTCACGATGGTGCTGTTCATCGTGCTGGCGCTGGCGCAGGCCTTCGTGCCGAACGTAACGTGGCTCGTCGTGATCCGCTTCCTGCTCGGCATCCCGCTCGGTTCGGACATCTCGACCGGCTACACCTACATCATGGAATCCATGGCCAAGGGTGAGCGCGAGGTCATGGGCAATCGCTGGCAGTTCATGTTCGCCGTCGGCGAGGTGCTGACCATCGGGGTCATCGTGATCTTCCTGCTGATCGACATGCAGCACGAGATGCTGTGGCGCGTGACGCTCGGCCTCGGCGCGGTGCCGGCGCTGATCATCCTGATCATGCGCCATGACGTGCCGGAGACGGCAGTCTGGCTGGTACAAAAGGGACGCTACCGCGAGGCCAAGCAGGTCGCGCGCGAGATGTTCAACGACAGTCTCGACATGCTGCCGGATCAAGACGTGGAGGTGCCGAAGGTCTCGACTCGCGCCTTCCTCGCCGACCTCAAGAAGGACCCGATCCGCTGGCGCGCAACCATCTACGGCTGGATCGCCTGCTTCGCGCAAGGCAGCGAGTTCTCGACCTTCGCGTTCTACCTGCCGGTGCTGTTCGTGATGGTCGGCGTGTCGAGCGTGCTCGGCAACAACCTCGTCACGATGGCGCTGTTCTGCTTCGCCGCTCTGTCCGGCTGGGTCGGCCCGCTCCTGACGCCGAAGATCGGTCATCGCGGCATTGCGATCGCCGGTTTCGGCATCGTGCTGGCCTCGCTTTTGGTCGCCGCCTTCGCGCTCTACACCGACAACAAGATGCTGCTGCCGTTCGCGGCCGCCGCCATGCTGTGGGGCCACTACTGGGATGCGTCGAACTGCATGACGATCCCGACCATGGTCGCCAAGCCGAAATATCGCGGCACCGCCAGCGGCTTCGCCTACATGTTCGTGAAATTGCCGTCGTTCCTGGCGATCTTCCTGTTCCCCTCGCTGTTCGCAGCGATCGGGCAGGCCAATGCCACGCTGTTCGTCGCAATCTTCCCGCTGATCGGATTGCTCGCCGCAATCTTCATCCTGCCGGAAGTCTACGGCTACGAGAACGACTAGAACATGATCCGGACCCGGAGGACCGCGTTAGCGCAAAGTGCGCAGCGGTTTTCCGATAAGATCATGCTTAAACAATAGAGTCTGAACGCTACCTGATTGCGGCCGCAAGGGCCGCGATCAGGGCCGGCGGCGTTACGAGAAGTCCCAATTTGAGGAAGGGCCAGGCGCCGACCTCGATCTTTTCGCGGCGCAGCGCCACCAGCCACAGGATGGTGGCGAGCGATCCGGTGATGGAGAAATTCGGCCCCAGGTCGACGCCGACCAGGATGGCGCTGACGACCGACGTCGGCAGGTGATCGGCGGCCACGATCGAGCCCGCGACGAGGCCAACGGGAAGATTGTTGGCGACGTTGTCGGCGATCGCGGTGGCGATGCCGACGCTCCAGGCGGCTTTCGGCACGGATTGGGCGACGGCCTGATGCAACAGCGCGCTGAGCTGCCCGATCACGCCGGTCTTGATCAGCGCTTCCACCATCACGAACAACCCGCCGACCAGCGGCAGCACGCTCCAGGACACGTGCTTGAGCACCGGCACGGGCGACTGACGGCTGAGCAGCAGGACGAGGCCGGTCGTCACGGCGCCGCAGATGAAGGTCGGCAGGCCGAGCTGCTTGTCGAGCGCGGAGGCCGTGACCAGCACGACGCCGATCGCGGCAATGCCGATCGCGGTCAGCTTGCCGCCGCGGCTGAGCACCTTGTGCGGCACGCGGCGCTCGATGGTCTCCTCCTTCAGCGCGCGATGTTGGGTGAGGCGCAGTACGACATAGGTCAGCACGATCGAGGCAAGCGAGGGCAGAGCGAACTGACGCAGCCATTCGGTCAGATGCGGCATGTGCGCGCCGAACACCACCAGATTGGCGGGGTTCGAGATCGGCAGCACGAAGCTTGCGGCGTTTGCAATGAAGGCGCAGACAAAAAGATAGGGCAGCGGCTGGGCGCCGGCCGCACGCGTTGCGGCATAGACCGCCGGCGTCAGCACGATCGCGGTCGCGTCGTTCGACAAGAGCACCGTGACCATCGTGCCGACAAGATAGATCAGTAAGAACAGCCGCTGCGGCGAGCCGTCTGCATACTCAACCGCGAGCGCGGCAAGATAATCGAAAAGGCCTTCGAGCCGGGCGAGCTCGGCGATCAGCATCATGCCGATCAGGAAGAGATAGACGTCGATGCCCTTCTCGATGCCGACAAGCGCGTCTTGCCAAGGCAGGAAGCCGAGCAGCACCAGCGCCGCGGCGCCGATCACGGCCCAAATCGCCTCTGGAAGACGAAACGGGCGGATAATGACGCACGCGGTCGCGGTGACGATGATGCTCCAGGCCCAGATGGCGTCAGACGGCACTTTCAGTCCTTGGGGCGGAATGGGTTCATTCGGCAGCGATAGCGGAAGCCGGAGCTGCTGTCTTCCTCCTGTGCCCGCACGGGCCTTTTCCAACGGGAATGAGATCGGCGCGACAGGGACCAGCCTCAAAACTTCACGGCCAGCAGCACGGCGCCGGCACCGATCATGGTGATCCCGACCCAGCCCTGCGCGGTTGGCCGTTCGCCAAGAAAGGCGAATGCAAACAGGGCGACCAGCACGACGCTGAGCTTGTCGATCGGCGCGACCAGCGTGGCGGGGCCGAGCTTGAGCGCCCTGAAATAGCACAGCCAGGAGGCACCGGTCGCGAGCCCCGACAGGATCAGGAACAGCCATGTCCTCGACGAAACCGCCGAGGGCATGGCGAATTGGCCGGTGAAGAACAGCAGCACCGAGAAGGCGAGCAGCACCACGACGGTGCGGATGAAGGTGGCGAGGTCCGGATTGATGTTCTCGACGCCGACCTTGGCGAAGATTGCGGTCAGCGCGGCAAAGCAGGCGGAGAGGAGCGCCCAGGTCTGCCAGGCGGAGAGGAGGGCGGATTTCATCGGGGTGCCGGATCAAGTTTTTGCGAGGTGACGGGGCAGACGCTGCGGGCCAACACCGCTGTCGTCCCGGACAAGCGAAGCGAAGATCCGGAACCCATACCGCGGAATCTGTCTTGAGGCACATGCGTCGTCGTTCTTCGCCAAACCCAATCCTGTGGTTATGGGTCCTCCGGATCGGCGCGCGCTTGAAGCGCGCTTGTCCGGGACGACAGCGTTTTACTTGGTTCACAATCACCTCGCCACCGACAGCTTCTCCGTGATCGCCTTGCGCAGGATGCGCGACAGCGACTCCACCGAATACGGCTTCTGGATCAATTCAAATCCGCGATGGGCGTTTTCGGCGAGCACGTTGCTGTAGCCGCTGGTGAGCACCACCGGCAGGCCCGGATAGCGCTCCCGGATCACGCCGGCGAGATCGACGCCGTTCATGCCGGGCATGATGACGTCGGAAAACACGAGGTCGACGGCGAATTCGTTCTCGCCGAGGATTGACAGTGCGGCATTGGCGTTGGCGACGCGGCGTACCACGTAGCCGAGGTCTTCCAAGAGCTCGGTCGAGAACTGGCCGACATCGTCATTGTCCTCGACCACGAGCACGCGGTAGCCGCGCCCCGTGGTTGCGGCCTCGCTGGTCAGCGCTGCGGCTTCCTTCTCGGCGGTGGGCGACTGCGCCTGCGGCAGGTAGATGGTGAAGGTCGCGCCCTTGCCCTGCGTGCTCGTCACCGCGATGTCGCCCTCGGACTGCTTGGCGAAACCGAAGGCCTGGCTGAGGCCGAGCCCGGTGCCCTTGCCGACCTCCTTGGTGGTGAAGAACGGCTCGAAGATGGCGTCGATGTTTTCGGGTGCAATGCCGCCGCCAGTATCCGCGACCGAGATCGCGACATAGTCGCCGCCGCGCGCCGATTGCGCGCGCAGGCTGGGAATCCCGGAGACCTTGCGCACCGCGATGGTGAGACGGCCTTCGCCCTCCATGGCGTCGCGGGCGTTGATGGCGAGGTTGATCAGCGCGGTCTCGAACTGCGCGATGTCCGCCACTGTGAAGCAATCGGTGTCACGCACGTCGACGGAGATATCGATCCGGCCGCCGACCAGCGGCCGGATCAGTTGCGCCACGCCCTCCACCTGGCCGCCGACGTTGAAGATCTGCGGCTTGAGCGGCTGCCTTCGTGCGAAGGCCAGGAGCTGTGCGGTCAGCTTGGAAGCGCGCTCGACGGTGTCGGAGATGGCATCGACATAGCGACGGCGGCGCTCCTCCGGCAGCTCGCGCCGGCGCAGGAAGTCGGTCGCCGAGCGGATGATGGTGAGCAGATTGTTGAAATCGTGCGCGACGCCGCCGGTGAGCTGCCCGATCGCCTCCATCTTCTGCGACTGCCGCAGCGCTTCCTCGCCGCGGCGCCGTTCGGTGATGTCGACGGCCTCGGGCACCGCGCCAGTGATGTTGCCGTGGCGGTCGAGCACGGGACGCATGCTGAACTCGAAATCGCGCTCGCCGATCGGCAGGCGCAGCCGCATCTCCAGCCGTACAGCGTCGCCGCGGAGCACAGTGTCGAAGGCTTCGCGGACGACGGCGCTCATGCCGTGGGTTCCGGTGAACCAGGGCGTTTCCCACAGCAGCTTGCCGATCACGTCCGCGGGGCTCGCCTTGATGCCGTCAAGCGCGGTGTTGTTGGCGTAGAGGAGCGCTCCCTCGAGATTGACCAGGCCCTGATACTGGTTGCTGGTCTCCAGGATCGCGCGCAGCCGCGCCTCGTTGGACTCGAGCTCGGCGGTGCGCTCGACGATACGCTCTTCCAGCGTCTCGTTGAGCCGGCGCAGCTCGATCTCGGCCTGCTTGGCGACGGTGACGTCGTGGGCGACTCCGATGAAGCCGATATGCTTGCCGGTCGGGTCCCAGCGCGGCTGCGATTCCGAGCGCAGCCAGCGCCATTCGCCGCTGGCGTTCTTGTAGCGCGCCTCCAGCACGAATGGTTTGAGCGACGCCTCACCCTGGACGGATTGCTGGAGCACATGCGGCAGGTCGTCCGGATGCAGCACCTTGCGCCAGTCGAAATCGATCGCCTGGTCATAGGGCAGGCCGACGAAATCGACATAGGCCTGGTTGGCAAAGGAACGCTTGCGGTCGAGCTTCGTGACCCAGATCGGCACTGGCGCGCTGTCGGCGATCAGCCGGAAGCGCTCCTCGCTCTCGCGCAGCGTCTCGCGGGCCAGCGCCTGGTCGGTGATGTCGATATGGGCGCCAACGAGGCGGATGGCGCGACCGTCGCCGTCGCGCTCGATCTTGGCGACGACGCGGATCCAGCGGGTCTCGCCGTCGCTGGGGCGAATGATGCGGTACTCGGCTGTGTAGTCCTCACTGGTCCCGGCCAGTGCATCGAAGAAATGCTTGACGGTCGCATCGCGGTCGTCGGGATGGATGCGATTGATCCAATCCTCGTGTGTCTCGTCGGCCGCCTCGGGAGGCAGCCCATGGATCATCAGATATTCGGGCGAGCGGCGGTTCCGAAAACCCTCCCGGAAGTCGACCTCGAGGCCGCCGACCTTGCCGATGCGCTGGATGCGCGCCAGTTCGGCCTCTCTCTCCTGGAGCGCACGATATGCTTCATCACGCTCCCTCGCGATGTCTTCGAGGTGCTGGCGCAGCCTTTCGGCAGCAAGGGTCTCGGAAGTATTGTCGTTCAAGGCGTCGGCCGTTGTGATGCGAGAGCGCACGTGCCGGGCCGATATTCACACAGACGAAGCGTGATGACCATTGCCTACGGAGGAATATGTCGGAAAGCGCCATCAAATTGCGTGGCAGCTGCAAAGCTCCAAGACCCAGCAGATGCGTCTTTGACCATCTGGTGGCCCCAGGTGGATGCTGCCGGCTATGAACGAAACCTGGCGTCTGGCAATTTGTTCCCGACAGTGGAACGATAGGCCCTGCGGGCGCGTCTTCGCGAGGCGCCCCAACTCTCATTCGCAAAACTCCCTTTCCCGAGAGGCTAAATCTTGAAGCTCTTTGTCTGTCAGGCCTGCGGCAACGTCCTCTATTTCGAGAACCGCGCCTGCGAACGCTGCGGCCATCGGGTCGCCTTCCTGCCCGAGAAGGAGACGATGTCGGCGATCGAGCCGGACGGGGAGGCTGAAGCCAAGGCCTGGGCCACGCTCGCCGACAAGGGGAGGGGGCGTATGCTGTGCCGCAACGCCGAGTACGACGCCTGCAACTGGCTGACGGATGCAGGCGATGCCACCGGCTATTGCCGCGCCTGCCGCCACAACGGCATTGTGCCTGACCTCTCCGATCTCGCGCAGCTCGCTCGCTGGCGCGAGCTGGAAATCGCAAAACACCGCCTGTTCTATTCGCTGATCCGCTGGAAGCTGCCGCTCCAGACCCGACAGGACAATCCCGAGCACGGGTTGATCTTCAACTTCCTCGCCGACGATCCCAGCAGCGGACAAAAGATCATGACCGGCCATGACAACGGCCTGATCACGATCGCGCTCACCGAGGCCGACGATATCGAGCGCGAGCGGCGGCGGCTGGAGATGGGCGAGCCTTACCGCACCCTGCTTGGGCACTTCCGCCACGAGGTCGGGCACTATTTCTGGGACGTGCTGGTGCGCGACGGCGGCAAGCTCAGGGAATGCCGCGCGGTGTTCGGCGATGATTCCGCCGATTACGGAGAGGCCCTGCAGCGCCATTACGCCGAGGGCGCGCCGGCGAACTGGCAGCAGAACTACGTCTCGGCCTATGCCACCACACATCCGTGGGAAGATTTCGCGGAGACCTGGGCGCATTATCTCCACATCGTCGACACCCTGGAGATGGCCGCCGAGTTCGGCTTGGAGGTGCGCCCCAAGGTCGACCGCGACGGGGAGCTGTCGGCGCGCATCCGCTTCGACCCGTACGAGGCCAGGGACGTCCAGGCGCTCGTCGACGCATGGCTGCCCTTCACCTTCGCCATGAACAGCGTCAACCACGCCATGGGCCTGCGCGACCTCTATCCCTTCATCCTGTCGCCGGCCGTGGTCGCCAAACTGGGCTTCATTCAGAGCCTCGTCCGGGGCGTGGACGGCAAGCCGTAGGCGACCCCGGGGGCGCGTCCGGCCGTTTCGGTCTTGCGCTGGTACGCCAGAGGGGCCGGATTTAGACCGTTGCCTCCGGCTCATTTTAATGTACCACGGGAGCCACACGGCCCGTTCCCATAGGCTGCAACGGTCAGGAAGGGGTCCCGCCCAAGGTCGAGACTCAAGAAAAGCATGTTCAATCGCATTCTGATCGCTAATCGCGGCGAAATCGCCTGCCGGGTCATCAAGACCGCTCGCCGCATGGGAATTCAGACGGTCGCGGTCTATTCCGAGGCCGACCGCGACGCCCTCCATGTCGAGATGGCCGACGAGGCCGTTCTGATCGGCCCGCCCGCGGCGGCCGAGAGCTATCTGGTGATCGAGAAGATCGTCGAGGTCTGCCGGAAGACCGGCGCCGAGGCTGTCCATCCCGGCTACGGCTTCCTGTCCGAGCGCGAGGCGTTTCCGCGCGCGCTGGAAGGCGCCGGCGTCGTCTTCATCGGTCCCAACCCGGGCGCGATCGCGGCCATGGGCGACAAGATTGAGTCCAAGAAGGCGGCCGCCAAGGCCAAGGTTTCGACCGTGCCCGGCTATCTCGGCGTCATCGAGGACGACAAGCACGCGGTGCGCATCGCCGACGAGATCGGCTATCCCGTCATGATCAAGGCCTCCGCCGGCGGCGGCGGCAAGGGCATGCGCATCGCCCATTCCAAGGCCGAGGCCGCTGAGGGCTTCAATCTGGCTAAGGCCGAGGCCAAGGCCTCGTTCGGCGACGACCGCGTCTTCGTCGAAAAGTTCATCGTCGATCCCCGCCACATCGAGATCCAGGTGCTGGGCGACAAGCACGGCAACGTGATCTATCTCGGCGAGCGCGAATGCTCGATCCAGCGCCGCAACCAGAAGGTCATCGAGGAGGCGCCGTCGCCGCTGCTCGACGAGGCTACGCGCCGCAAGATGGGCGAGCAGGCCGTCGCGCTGGCCAAGGCGGTGAATTACGATTCGGCCGGCACGGTCGAATTCGTCGCGGGGCAGGACAAGAGCTTCTATTTCCTGGAGATGAACACGCGCCTCCAGGTCGAGCATCCCGTCACCGAGCTCGTCACCGGCGTCGATCTCGTCGAGCAGATGATCCGCGTGGCCGCCGGCGAGAAGCTCGCCATTGCGCAGAAGGACGTCACGCTCACGGGTTGGGCCGTGGAATCGCGCCTCTATGCGGAAGATCCGTTCCGCAACTTCCTGCCTTCGATCGGGCGCCTCGTGAAGTATCGTCCGCCGCCGGAAACCAGCCAGGACGGCATCACCGTGCGCAACGACACCGGCGTGCAGGAGGGCGGCGAGATCTCGATCCATTACGATCCGATGATCGCCAAGCTCGTCACCCATGCTCCATCGCGCGCGGCCGCGATCGAGGCCCAGGCGACCGCGCTGGATTCGTTCTATGTCGACGGCATCAGGCACAACATCCCGTTCCTGTCGGCGCTGATGCATCATCCACGCTGGCGCGAGGGAAGGCTGTCGACCGGCTTCATCGCCGAGGAATTCCCGAAGGGTTTTGCGGTGCGCGCGCCCGAAGGCGAGGTCGCGCGGCGAATCGCTGCGGTCGGCGCCGCCATTGATCATGTGCTCGGGGAGCGCAAGCGGCAGATCTCGGGCCAATTGGGCGGCAGGATCGTGCAGCGCGAGCGCCGGCGCGCGGTCTGGCTCGACCGCCAAGAGATCTTGCTCGAGGTCGGCCGCGAAGGCGATGCCATCGCGATCCGCTTCATCGATGCCGAAGGCAAGGCCGGCAACGCGCATTTGTTGCAGTCGCCATGGAAGCCGGGCGATCCGGTCTGGCAGGGCACCATCGACGGCCACCTCGTCGCGGTACAGGCGCGGCCGATTGCCAACGGCATCCGCCTCGCGCATCAGGGCGTCGAGGTGCCGGTCTATGTCTGGACCGAAGCCGAGGCGGCCTCCGCGCGGCTGATGCCGGTGACGGCAGCCTCCGACAGCGGCAAGAAGCTGCTCTGTCCGATGCCCGGCCTCGTTGTCTCGATCGCGGTGAGCGAGGGGCAGGAGGTCAAGGCCGGCGAGACGCTCGCGGTGGTCGAAGCCATGAAGATGCAGAACGTGCTCCGCGCCGAGCAGGACGGCACCGTGAAGAAGATCCACGCCAGCGCCGGCGCGACGCTCGCGGTGGACGCGCTGATTTTGGAGTTTGCGTAAGGAGCGTGAGTGGGGCTCTCGCCCGTCCCCACAAGCACCGTCATTGCGGCCGCGTCGCAATAGTTGAGAGGACACCATGGCCTTTCGTTCCCGCCGCGAGAAACTGCGTTCGATCCTGTCGGGCTCGGCTTGCGTCCATCCCGGCTCGGTCTATGACGCGATCTCGATCCGCATCGCCGAGGATCTCGGCTTTCCGCTCGGCATGTTCGGCGGTTCGGTCGCATCGCTCGCGGTGCTTGGCGACCCTGATGTCACGCTGATTACGCTCACCGAACTTGCCGAGCAGATGCGGCGGATGTCGCGCGCCGCCGCGCTGCCTGTGCTGGTCGATGCCGACCATGGCTATGGCAATGCGCTCAACGTCCGCCGCACGGTGCAGGAGCTGGAGACGGCGGGCGCCGCCGGCCTCACCATCGAGGATACGCTGCTGCCCGCCGCCTTTGGCGAGCCGAAGACGCAGCTGATTTCGCTGCAGGAGGGCGTCGGCAAGATGAAGGCCGCGCTCGATGGCCGCAGCGATGCCTCGCTGGTCATCATGGGCCGCACCGGAGCTGCCTCGATCACCTCGCTCGACGATGCGATCCGCCGGGCGCAGGCCTATGAGGCCGCCGGCGTCGATGCGCTGTTCTTCACCGGCATCAAATCGCGCGCGGAGCTGGACGCGATTGCGGCTGCGACGCGCCTGCCGATCGTGCTCGGCGGCGCGCCCGAGGACTTGAGCGCGCTCGATTATCTCGCCGGCCGGCGCGTGCGCATCGCGCTTCAGGGACATGCGCCGATCGCGGCGGCGATGCAGGCGGTGTACGAGACGCAGAAGGCGCTGCGCGAGGGCGCGGCACCGAAAGCGCTGAGGGGATTGCCGTCAGCAGAACTGACCAATCGCGTCATGCGCGACGCCGAGGTAAAAGCGCGCAGCGCCGATCTTCTCGGACTGAAGAAATGAGCCGGGCGATCCTCCAGGTCATGATCCGTGGGCGCGTGCAGGGCGTCGGCTATCGCGCCTGGGTCGAGTATCAGGCCGCCGCCAGCGGCCTCGAAGGCTGGGTCCGCAACCGTCGCGACGGCAGCGTCGAAGCGCTGTTCGCGGGAACGCCGAAGCACGTCGCCGACATGGTCGCGCTGTGCCGGCACGGACCGCCGTCCGCGCGCGTGGACAGCGTGACGAGTGAGACTGCCAGTGCGGACGAGCTCAATCTGCGCGGGGCAGGGGAGAAGTTCTCGGTGTTGCCGACGGTGTAGGCGATCTCACAAGAGGTCGTCATGCGTGTCCCGCCTGCGCAGCCGAAGCCGGTTCGGCGAGGCGAAGGCCGGGCATCATCGTTCTTCGTGCAACCGGGCCAGGCGGGGGTGGCCGGGCCAAACACCAAGCCCGGGCCATGACGGCGCCGAGGTGGGAAGGTGAACAATCACCTCGGCAGCTTCGAAATCGCTTCGCTCAGCTCGTGGATCTCGTACGGCTTGCGCAGAATCGGGAAATCGCCGCGTATACCGGAGGCGACGTCGCTGTAGCCGGTGGCGAGCAGGACCGGCAGGCCGGGGCGGATCTGGCGCAGAAGATGGGCGAGGCCGAGCCCGTCCATCTTGCCGGGCATGACGATATCGGAGAACACGAAGTCGACGCCGTTCGTCTCGATCTCGCGCAAGGCCGCTTCGGCATCGGAGACGCGCCGTACCTGGTAACCGAGCTGCTCCAAAAGGCCGATGCTGACGAGGGCGACGTCCGGATTGTCCTCGACCAGCAACACGGTGCCGCTGCCGCGGAACGATCCACTTCCCGTCGCCTCGCGCGCTGGCGCCCCTTCGGCGCGCGGCAGGAGGATGGTGAAAGTCGTACCCTTGCCGAGCTCGCTCGCGACCTTCACGGTGCCGCCGGCCTGATGGGCAAAGCCGTGCACCTGGGACAGGCCGAGGCCGGTGCCCTTGCCGATCGGCTTGGTCGTGAAGAACGGCTCGAAGATCTTGTCGAGAACGTCCGAGGGAATGCCGAGCCCGGTGTCGGCGATATCGATCGCGACGAATTCGCCGGCGAGGGACGCTTCATCCAGCACGACATTGCGCGCACGGATCGTCACCGTGCCGCCGTCGGGCATCGCGTCGCGGGCGTTGATGACGAGATTGAGCAGCGCAGTCTCGAGTTCCGAGACATCGGCCTTAATCGGCCAGACGTCGCGGCTGACGTCGTAGGTCACGCGCACGGAGCTGCCGACGCCGGCATCGAGCACCTCGCGGATCGCGCCGATGCGGTCGGCGAAATCGATCGCCTGCGGATTGACGCTCTGCCGCCGTGCGAAGGTGAGAAGCTGGTTGGTCAACGCTGCGCCGCGCTTGGTCGCCGTCTCGATCGCCGAAATTGCGCGTTCGAGCTTGGCTTCATTATCGGCGCCCCGCTTCAACACGTGGAGGCTGCCGCTGATGATCATCAAGAGGTTGTTGAAGTCATGAGCGACGCCGCCGGTGAGCTGGCCGAGCGCATCGAACTTCTGGGACTCGGCGAGCTGCTTCTGCATTGCCTCGAGCTTGAGCTGCGCGTTGCGGCGCTCGGTGATGTCGCGTGTGATCTTGGCGAAGCCGACCAGCTCGCCGTCCTCGTAGATCGGATCGATCACGACGCTGGCCCAGAGGAACGTACCGTCCTTGCGGACGCGCCAGCCTTCCTCCTCGTAGCGGCCCTTTTCCCTGGCGATGCCGAGCGCACGCGCGGGCTTGCCATCGGCGCGGTCGGTCTCCGTGTAGAAGCGGGAAAAATGCTGGCCGAGGATTTCCTCGGGCGAATAGCCCTTGATGCGCTCGCCGCCGATATTCCAGCTGGTGATGATCCCGTTGGGGTCCAGCATGTACAAGGCGTAGTCCGCGACTCCTTCAACCAGCAGCCGGAAACTGCGCTCGCTCTCGAACAAGTCTCTCTGCCGACTGAACTTTTCGACCATTCCGGAACCCTGCCTGAACGGGGGCAAACGCCACAGCTCGGCAAATTGTTCCCGTGCCTGGGACATTTTTAGGCAAATCTCGCGGGCGGTATGCAGGGACGGCCCGGCCGCTCATCGCGCTTGACAATCAATGTTATTTATCAGATGTTTCTGTTATGACAGAAATAACCGGAAAGAAGAAACTCCCTGCCGCCGCCGAGCGCTTCATCCTGCATTGGGGTGACATGGGGGACGGGTGGGGCGTCAATCGCTCGGTCAGCCAGATCCACGGGCTGCTCTATCTGGCCGAGGCGCCGATGACGGCCGAGGACATCGCCGACACGCTCGGCATGGCGCGGTCCAATGTCTCCAACTCGCTCAAGGAGCTGCTCGCCTGGAACCTGATCCGGCGGGTGCCGATCCTCGGCGACCGCCGCGACCATTACGAGGCCGAGACCGACATCTGGGAGGTCGCTGTCCGCATCGCGGCGCGGCGCAAGGAGCGGGAGATCGATCCGGCCATCGTCGCGCTCAGGGCCTGCGTGTCCGCTGCGACGGATGATCCGACCATCAGTCCGGTCGCGAGCAAGCGGCTGAAGGAGATGCTCGCCTTCACCGAGCTCGCCGACCACTGGTTCATGCAGATGCTGAAGGTGCCGCGGCCGCGGCTGGTTGCCTTGATGCGGCTTGGCGAGAAGATCGCCAACCTGCTGCCGCCGGGCAAGGCCAAATAGAGGTGAGGAGGTTGCGATGACGTCGGCGAGATTATCAGGCTCCAACGTACCAACCTCCGCTCACACCAAACTGCTCGATGATCGCCGCTTCCGCAGCCTGCTGTCGGACGAGGATTGGGGCCGCCTGCCGCTCGCGACCTGGCGGCGCTTCTCCAAACGCGTCGCCGACGGCGACAGCGTGGTCTATGTCGGTGTCGTCGACGAGGTCGCCTTCAGCGACATCGGATGGTGGCTCGCACAAGTCGCGCGGCTGATCGGCGGGCCGCTGCCCACGGGGCGCGACACCGGCGTGCCCATGATCGTGACTGTTACCGAGGACGGCGCGACGGGAGGTCAGACCTGGACCCGCATCTGCTCGCGCAAGCGCGGTTTTCCGCAGGTGATCCATTCGGCAAAACGCTTCGCCGGTCCGACCGGGCTCGAGGAGTATGTCGGCTTCGGCGTGTCGATGGCGCTCCGTATCGCGGTCGAGGGACAGGCGCTGACGTTCCGCAGCGCCGGTTATGGGCTCCAGCTTGGACGTCTCTGGATCCCGCTGCCGCAATGGCTCACGCCGGGCGATCTCACCGTGACGCACAGCGATCTTGGCGAGGGCGCGTTCCGCTTCACCCTCGATGTCATTCATCCGCGTTACGGCGCGCTGATCCACCAGTCCGTATTGTTCAGGGAGGCCGTATCATGACGCCGCTCTTGTGGACGCTCATCGCCATCCAGATCGTGATGGGCGTGTTCGACACCTTCTATCACCACGAATTCACCGAGCGCCTGGCCTGGCGTCCGTCGCAGCGTTTTGAGCTCAAGCTGCACGGGATCCGCAACATGCTCTATGCGCTGCTGTTCCTGCTGCTCGGCTGGCTCGAGGTCTATGGCGTGCTGGCGCTGCTGATCGTCGCGGTGCTGGTGGCCGAGATCATCATCACGCTGATGGATTTCGTCGAGGAGGATCTGAGCCGAAAGCTGCCGCCGAGCGAGCGCATCAATCACACGCTGCTCGCGATCAATTACGGCGCCATCCTGGTTCTGCTGCTGCCGGTGCTGATCGATTGGGCGATGCAGCCGTTCGGCGTAAGGATGGTCTATCAGGGCCTGCTCAGCATCGCCGCGACCGGCTGCGCGGTTGGCGCGTCGCTCTGCGGCATCAGGGATTTTGCGGCCATGCGGCGGCTCGGCCGCATGCGAAGCGTTCCTGCCGAGGGCCTGGTCGAAAAGTTGCCCGGCCGCAAGACCGTGCTGATCACTGGCGCCACCGGCTTCATCGGCAGCCGCCTTGTGGCGAGCCTCAGCGGGGCGGGGCATCACGTCATCGCGCTGATCCGTAACCCCGCCAAGGCCGAGATGTTGCCGCCGCCGGTCACGCTGATCACCAGCCTCGATCAGCTTGCCGCGGATACGCCAATTGACGCCATCGTCAATCTCGCGGGAGAGCCGATCGGCAACGGCCTGTGGACTGAGGCGAAGCGCGCGAAGATCATCGGCTCGCGCATCGACATGACCGGCGAAGTCGTCAAACTGATCGCGCGGCTCGAGCGCAAGCCCGAGGTGCTGGTCAGCGGCTCCGCGATCGGCTGGTACGGCCTCTGGGCCGACCAGGTGCTGACGGAATCGGCCAAATCTCACGCCTGCTTCAGCCACGAGCTGTGCGCGGCCTGGGAGAAGGCGGCCGGGCCGGCCGAGGAGCTTGGCGTCCGCGTGGTGTACTTGCGCATCGGCCTCGTGCTCGGCACCGAAGGCGGCTTCATTACACGGATGCTGACGCCGTTCGAGTTCGGCCTTGGCGGTCCGCTTGGCACCGGGCGGCAGTGGATGTCCTGGATCGAGCGAGACGACCTCATCCGGTTGATCGCCTATGTGATGGCAACGCCGGATCTCACCGGGCCCGTCAACGCCACCGCGCCGATCCCGGTCACCAATGCAAAATTCACGGAAGAGCTCGGCCGTCGTCTGCATCGGCCCGCGGTGTTCCGTATCCCGGGCGGGCTGTTGCGCAGGATCGGCGGCGGCTTTGCCGACGAGCTTTTGCTGGGCGGTCAGCGTGTGCTGCCGAACAAGGCGCTGAGCCGCGGCTTTGTCTTTCGGCACGAAACGCTGCGCAGCGCGTTCGAGGCAATCCTTTGAGGTTTCAGGTGGCGGCTGCACTTCGAAACGTTGCCGCCACTGCGCGCAACGCTGCCAGTTTTACGGGATCGCTGACCTTCGAATGCAGCATCACTTTCGAGCTGCCGAGCTTCGGCAGTTTGTGCGCGGGCCCGATATCGATCAGCCCGGGAGGCGCGATCCGCCGCGCCAGCGGCGCGATCGCGAGGCCCGCCAGCGCAGCGGCGACAACCGCGGTGACACCGCCGCCGACAAAACGCTCGCGCCAGGCGACACTGGCCTTGTCGAGCGCGCGCACCGCGATGGCGCGGACGCCGCAGGGCGGGGCGAGTGTCGCGAGCGGCAGTGGCTCGCCCTTCGGCAAGGCGAAGCGCCGTGACGCGAACCAGCCGAATTCGTCCTCGGCCAGCTCTTCGCCGCCACGGCGGCTGCCTTCCTGGCGGACGATCACCGCATCCAGCTCGCCTGCATCATAGGCATCCTGCATCTCGCGCGAGAAGCCGATGGTGACGGCGAGGGTGAGGTTCGGCGACATCGCATGCAGGCGTTCGAGCAGAGGCACCAGTTCCGGGCCTGCCGCGTGGTCGGAAATGCCGAGCGAGAGCGACTGTGTAGCCGGCGCCTCGCCCGAGAGCGCGAGGTCATGCGCGGCCATCAGCGCCCGGGCGCGATCGAGGAAGCTGGCGCCGTCGGCGGTGAGCCGGACCGCACGCGGCGAGCGCTCGACGAGGCGTTTCCCTAGCAAGGTCTCCAGCCGTTGCAGCTTGAGGCTGACCGCCGCCTGGGTCGTGCCGAGCGCCTCGGCGGCGCGCGTAAAACTCTGGAGGTCGGCGACCAGCAGGAAGGCCTGGACGGTGGCGATGTCGAGTGTGGCTGTCATTTTGATAATTTATCATTGGTATCAACAGAGATAAGGTACCAAAATGACAGGAGTAGGTCTAGCTTCTCACCAACGCCGCGCAAGACCTGCGCGACATCTCGAGGAGAACGACCATGCCCCTGATCACCGTATCCTACACGTCGTCCTGCCAGTCGCCGTCGCTGAAGGCCGACATTGCGAGCGCAGTCTCGGAGCTCACCGCAAAGATCCTGCACAAGGATCCCGCGGTCACCGCCATCATCGTGAAATCGGTCGATGCGGGCGATTGGTTCGCCGGCGGCAAGTCGCTCGCCGAGCAGAAGCTCGCCAGCTACTGGATCGACATCCATGTCACCGAAGGCACCAACACCAAGGACGAGAAGGCGGCCTATCTCGCCGCGATGTTCGAGCGCATGGCCGAAATTCTGGGCCCGCTGCATCCTGAGACCTATCTGCATGTCGACGAGGTCAAGGGCGATGCCTACGGTTTTGGCGGCCTGACCCAGGAGCGGCGTTACATCGCCGGCAAGCTCGAGGTTTCGCTGAAAGCGGCGTGAGGCCGCGTCGGTTGGATCAGCTCGCCGCGCGGAACTGAACTTCGGCGTTGTTGATGAAGCACGTCTTGTCGAACAGCGTCAGATCCAGCGGGTTCGGCAGCCTGACGTCGCTGAGATCAGGACAGGGCTTGATGGAGGGATCGTAGGACCGGTCGATCTGCGAGATGAAGACGACGATCAGTCCCTTGTCGCGCGCGAAGGATTTCAGCGCGCGCACCTGAACGGTCAGGTCGGGGTTTTCCCGCCGCTGGTCAAGCAGTTGCAGATAATCGATCACGACGATTGCGCCGCGAGGAGCCGTCGCCATCTGCTTCACCACGTAGTCGGCGCTGATGACGTCGGAGCAGTCGACCTCGAGCATGTCCGCGAACTGCGCCGGCTCCACGCCGATCGTGCGCAGGCGATCCAGCACATCCCTCTCGGTATATTCGAGCGAGAAGAACGCGGCGCGACGGCCTGACTTCATGGCTTCGACGGCAAGTTCGAGGCTCATCAGCGTCTTGCCCTGGCCGGGACGCGCGCCGACCAGCAGGAGGTCGCCAGGCTGAATTTGCGGGAACAGCTTGTTGGCCGGAGTCATCGCCGCCGCCTTCGACGCGAGCATGCTCCAGGCGGAAAACCCTTCCGTCGCAGCAATGCGGTCGAGCGCAGCGTGCAGCGGAATGCCTTGCTCGCGCGACAGGCGCTTTGCTTTACGCTTCAGATGATAGATCGGCGCAGAAAGTCTCATCGTCAAAACCTCCCATTGCGAGCAGAAAGCGCAATCCCTCCTTATGCCTGGCGCTCGAACAGTCGGTCCGATGTTGAATAGCCCGGCATGATGTCTGCTTTCCCGGCGGAGGGTGGAGGCGTGGGCGGCACCGGAATCGAGCATAGTTGATTCCGTGGCGTGCGGAGAACACGCGCGGTCGGGCTCAGGGAGAAAAACGTTAGACAGCTGCTTCCGGCACCAACGCTTTGGTTGGCCCGAACAGCTCCTCAAACGCCTGCCGAAGCGCGATGTCGACATCGGCCATGGTTGCGAGCTGGCCGAGATCGACCAGCGAGGTGACGCCATAGCGGGGATCGGCGACGCCGCAAGGAACGATGCCGGCGAAATGCGACAGCTCCGGCTCGACATTGATGGAGATGCCGTGGAACGAGACCCAGCGCTTCAGCCGAACGCCGATCGCGGCGATCTTGTCTTCGTGCTCAGGCCCCTTGTCGGGCCGCTTCACCCAGACGCCGACCCGGTCCTCGCGCCGTTCGCCGCGGACGTTGAAGGCGGCGAGTGTCCTCAGGATCAGCTCCTCCAGGCTCGCCACATAGGCCCGCACGTCCGGCCGGCGCCGCTTGAGGTCGAGCATGATGTACGCAACCCGCTGGCCGGGCCCGTGATAGGTCAGCTGCCCGCCGCGCCCGGTGGCGAAGGTCGGGAAGCGGGGATCGAGCAGGTCGCTTTCCTTGCCCGAGGTGCCCGAGGTGTAGAGCGGGGGGTGTTCCAGCAACCAGACCAGCTCCGGCGCCTCGCCGGCCGCGATGGCGGCGACGCGCGCCTCCATTTCGGCGACGGCGTCTGGATAGGGCACCGGTGCGTCCGAGATGCGCCATTCGGCGGGCTCACCGCCTGAGACGGAAAACGACGTTAAATCGAGCTCTTGACGTTGGTTTGGGCGGGGGTTTTGAGGAGAATTAACCATTGGCTAACCATAACGTGGTGATCATCGCGGGAGCAAATGCCAAGCTCTTTGGCCCCAGTCCCAAGTTGCGGCGGTCCTGACAGTGCCCACTCTCGATAAAGTCACCGTGGATCTCATGGTCGTCCTCGGGACGACCACCATGCCGATCCATCAAGTATTACGTCTTTCCCGCGGCGCCATCATCGAACTGGACGCAACCGAGGCCGACGAGGTCAAGGTTCTCGCCAACAATCTGCCGGTGGCCTCCGGCGTCGTGCTGGTCGACCGCAATCGGATCGCGGTCGAGGTCAAACAGATGCTGCCGCGCTCGCCTGGGACCCGGTAGGACCCGTGGCACAGCGGCCCCCCGGGGGCAGCCGGCCCGGTCGGGCAGGCACGGAACATTTTTGTCCCAAGCTTGTGGAATTCAGGGCTTCGGCAGACTTGTACCCCACTGATGGATTTGTTAGATCGGCGCCGTTGATGCGGCGGGCCTTCAAGCCTCAAGCCGGCATTCCCAAGCGCTCGTGGCGGAACTGGTAGACGCGCTGCCTTGAGGTGGCAGTGAGTAAAATCGTGGGGGTTCGAGTCCCTCCGAGCGCACCACTTCCCTTGAAATTACTGATGTTTTTGGCTCGCGGGGGCGCGCTTGGCGTGACCTCTCCACAGGCTATCCACAAGGATATCCCCGGGGAGGTTCACAGTTTGCGTCGGTCGGATTGGGCGTCGCCGGGGGCTTGGGTCGGGCGTGGAATCACGGGCAGGCCCCGGAGAGAGGCTCCCTAAAACGCGATCAGGGCCGCACAGTGCGGCCACCTATTGAGTCGATTGCCTCGCCAGGTACGAACGCCGCGGGGCGCGCGTGCCGGTTCAACCGCGAAGTCGGGCCGGATGGCTGAAGATCTCGAATGTGTCTCCCCGCGCGACACCGACGAGCGTGATGCCGCTGGCCTCCGCCGTTCGCACGGCAAGCGCGGTCGGCGCCGATATCGCGACGACAACGCCGGCACCGATCGCTGCGGTCTTCTGCACCATCTCCACCGAGATGCGGCTGGTGAGGATGACGGCGCCTGTGCGCCCGGATGTGCCTTCGAGCGCGAGGGCGCCGGCGAGCTTGTCGAGTGCATTGTGGCGGCCGACGTCCTCGCGCACGATCATGGTTCTGCTGCCCGGCTCGAAAAATCCGGCGGCGTGGGTGGCGCGTGTCATGTGATTGAGGATTTGCGACTCGGAGAGCGCCGCGATGGCCGAACTGATCTGCTCGCGCGTGAGGCCCGTCGCCCGCTCGACCGGCGGCGCGATGCGGCGCGCTTCGTGCAGGCTGTCGATGCCGCACAGGCCACAACCGGTCGGTCCGACCAGGTGCCGCCGTCGCTGCTTCAGCCGGCGTCCGGCGTCTGGCCGCAGCCATAGCCGCAGCTCGATGCCGTCGGCGCCGGGAACGACCGTGAGTTCCTCGATCTCGCCGATGTCTGTGATGATCCCCTCGGTCAGGCTGAATCCGAGTGCGAGATCGGTCAGGTCGCCGGGGCTCGCCATCAGCACGGCAGTCGTCGTGCCGTCATAGACGAGCGCCACCGGAGATTCCTCGGCCATGATGCGTGCGTCGTGCGTGCCGCTCGACGTAAGCCGGGGCATTTTCACCGAGGCCGCGGGTGTCGAGACGCGATCGCGTGCGCTGAACTGGGAGCCGTGCATGCATGCTTGCCTTACGTCTGTTCATCGACGCGCGAGCGTGAGCAAGGTTCCCAAACGCCTAGGAACTTGCGATGGCATCTCGGGTTCTTCGCGTTCAGGCTTGCACGATCGAAGGACATGTCATGCGGCAAAAGGCAAAGGTCGAGACCTATGATGGTCCGGCAGGTGGCTGGGGCTCGCTCAACGCCGTTGCTCACATCCTGACGCAGGAAGAGGTCGCGATCCTCGGCAGCGAGATCCTGCTCAAGCAGAACAAGCCCGATGGCTACATGTGCGTGAGCTGTTCGTGGGCCAAGCCGGCAAAACCGCGTCCGTTCGAGTTCTGCGAGAACGGTGCCAAGGCAACCGCCTGGGAGATCACGCGCAAGACCGTGACGCCGGAGTTTTTTGCACAGCACAGGCTGGCCGAGCTGCAAACCTGGTCCGATCACCAACTGGAGGAGCAGGGGCGCCTGACGACGCCGATGCGTTACGATCGCGCCAGCGACAAATATCTGCCGGTTGGCTGGGACGAGGCCTTCCGGGAGATCGGCGCGGAGCTGAACCGGCTCGATCCGCATTCCGTCATCATGTACACGTCCGGTCGCGCCTCGCTCGAGGCGAGCTACATGTACCAATTGTTCGGCCGGATGTACGGCACCAATAATTTCCCCGACAGTTCCAACATGTGCCACGAAACCACGTCGGTGGCGCTGCCGGAGGTAATCGGAGTTCCCGTCGGCACCGTGTTGCTGGAGGATTTCGAGACCACCGATTGCATCTTCTTCTTCGGTCACAACACCACGACCAATGCGCCGCGCATGCTGCATCCGCTCCAGGAGGCGGCGCAGCGCGGCGTGCCGATCGTCGTGTTCAATCCGCTTCGCGAGCGTGGCCTCGAGCGCTTCGTGAACCCGCAAAATCCTGTCCAGATGATTGCGGGCGGGACCCGCATCAGCTCGCAATATCATCAGGTGCGAGTCGGCGGCGACGCTGCGGCGATCATCGGGATCTGCAAATTGGTGATCGAGGCGGATGATCGCGCCGTAAAGTACGGCGAGCCGCGCGTGATCGACGTCGATTTCATTGAGCAGCACACCACGGGATTTGAGGAGTTCGCGAGGTTCTGCCGCGACCAGGAATGGAGCGAGATCGAGCGAGCCTCGGGTCTGCCGCAGTCGGCAATGCTCGCGGCCGCCAACACCTACATGGCGGCGAACGCCGTGATTGCGAACTACGGCATGGGCCTCACCCAGCACAAGCACGGCGTCGAGACGACAAAGATGATCGTCAATCTGCTGCTGCTCCGCGGCAATATCGGCAAGCGCGGGGCCGGGATCTCGCCGATCCGCGGCCACTCCAACGTCCAGGGCCAGCGCACGGTCGGCATCTCCGAGAAGACCAAGCTCGTGCCGCTCGATAAGCTTGCCAAGCTCTACGGTTTCGAGCCGCCGCGATGGGATGGTCTGTCGACGGTGGACGCCTGCGAGGGCATCCTGAAGGGCGAGGTTCGCGGCTTCGTCAGCCTCGGCGGCAATTTCCTCCGTGCTGTTCCCGAGCGGTCGTTGATGGAGCCCGCATGGTCACGTTTGCGCCTGTCGGTGCAGATCGCGACCAAGCTCAACCGCACCCATCTCGTGCCGGGAGAGATCACCTATCTGCTGCCGTGCCTTGGCCGGATCGAGATCGACGAGCAGGCCAGCGGCGCGCAGGCGGTGTCGATGGAGGATTCCACCGCCTGCATCCATGGCTCGCGCGGCCAGCGCAGGCCGGTGGCCGAACATCTTCTGTCGGAGCCGGCGATCATTGCCGGTCTCGCCAAGGCGACGTTGAAGCCCAATCCCAATGTCGATTGGGACGCCTGGGTCGGCGATTACTCGAAGGTTCGGGACGCCGTCGAGCGCACCTATCCCGATCAGTTCAAGGACTTCAATGCGCGGATGTTCGAGCCCGGCGGTTTTGCGCGGCCGCTCGCGGCGCGCGAACGGAAGTGGAAGACCCCGAACGGCAAGGCGAACTTCACGGTTCCGAAGGCGGCCTTCGCGCCGCCGCGCGAAAACGACGGCGTCTACGAGCTGATGACGATGCGTGCGGACGGGCAGTTCAACACCACGATCTACACCGAGGACGATCGCTTTCGCGGCATCGCGGGCAGCCGCTATGTCGTGTTCATGAACCCTGCCGACATGGAGGACGACGGGCTGAAGGCGGGAGACACCGTCACGCTGGTGACGGAAGCGGGCGACGGCGTCGAGCGCAGTCTGAGCGAGCTCCAGGTCGTGCCCTACGCCATCCCGCGCAGGAACATTGCGGGCTACTATCCGGAATGCAACGTGCTCGTGCCGCTCTGGCATTACGCGGAGGGCAGCAAGGTCCCCGCGGCCAAATCCGTTCCGGTACGCCTGTTCAAGGACGTCCTTCCCGAGATCATCGACGGTGCAGAAGCCTCGATTTCGGCGAGTTGAACGCGAGCTGGCGGTGACGGAGGATGAGGGACGGCACGTCGAAAGTTGCTGATATCACCAGCGCCGCTCACCTCTGCATCGACATGCAGAACATTTTCGCGCCCGGCGGCCTATGGGCGACGCCGTGGATGGAACGGGTTTTGCCGACGATCGCCGCGATCGCGTCGCGCTATCGGGAAAGAACGATCTTTACGCGCTTCATCACGCCGCAGGATCCGGAAGATCGCCCCGGCCAGTGGCAGAGTTATTTTCACCGTTGGCGTGAGGCTACGCGCAGGCACCTGCCGCCCTCCGCGCTCGACCTCGTGCCGGCGCTCGGCCGGCTCGTTCCGCCCGCAGCGGTCGTCGACAAGCCGGCCTATTCGGCGTTCAGCAATCCCGCTCTTGCGCGCCTGCTGGTCGCAAAGCACGTCGGCACGGTCGTCATCACCGGAGCGGAGACGGATGTCTGCGTGCTGTCGACGGTGCTGAGCGCCGTCGATCTCGGGTTCAGGGTCGTCATCGTCGAAGACGCGCTGTGCAGCTCGTCCGACGTCGGGCACGATGCGCTGATGACGATGTATCGCACCCGCTTCCACGGCCAGGTGGACCTCGTGACCGCAGAAGAGCTTGCGGAGTTCTGGCGCGCGTAGAAGGCGCGCCTCGAAGCGGCTCAAGCGAGCGCGACGGCCGGCACCGCTCTCGGGTGCGGCAGCCGCGCATCGCTCCTTGCGGACCGCAGACCAAGATAGGCCGGATCGAAGCCGGCGAGCCGGACCAGTCCCGGCCAATTGGTGATCGTGATGGTCTTGCCCTGCCATTGCAGCAGCTTGCAGCGGCGCAGCTCCTGGATGGTGCGATTGGCGTGCACCGCGGAGATGCTGCAGGCGGCCGCGATGTCGGACTGGGTAAAGGGCGAGGACAATCTGAAATCCGTGGCGAGACCCACGATTTGCAGACGCGTGGTGATCTCGCAGATCAGATGCGCCACGCGCGTCAATGCATCGCGGCTGCCGAGATTGACCGTCCAGTTCCGCTGCACGGCGTGATCGGCAAGCAGCATCAGCAGCAGGGCGTGCGATATCGCCGGCGACCGCGCCGCCATCTCGCGAAAGAAGCGGTGCGGCACGAGCGCGACGACGGCGGGGCCGAGCGCGATCAGATTGCCGTCGATGCGCGGACGATAGAGCGTGTGCAGGTTGGCGATGTCGCCGGCCACGCAGATCGACGTGATCTGCCCGTCCTGGGTTTCGGTATTTTGCCAGGACAGATAGCCTTGCAGCACCAGGCAGCATTGGGTCGCCTCGTCGCCATGCCGCAGAATGGCCTGACGTGCGCCGACATGCGCGATACCGCTCGGCATGTCCGCGAGAAGCCCGAGATCGTCGGCGGTCAGGTCGGCGAGGCTCGCCAGACGATCGGCGAGCCTGGAGTAAGCAAATCCTGCTTGCATGCGATGTCCGATGCCCACCGCCCGTGCCGGACTTTGACTGAGAAGGACGGCCGAACGCATTAACCTTTGATACGTTTGCCTCGGCGAATGGGCCGTTTGGGAATTGTGTTCGCCAATCGGCTCGCCGAGCCGATGTTCCCAGCGCTCAATTGACGTTGTCACCGCGCATGTTGCGGAAGGCGGTGATGACAGCGGCAACGCCATTCACGCCTTGCATGAGCGCGATCTCGCCCTGCTGCTCGTGGCGAATGGCATGGGCCATGATGCGCAGGCGCAGATCACCGCGGCTGTGCCACATCTGGTCAGCCATCCTGACCGCGCCTCTGTGATGCTTGCTCATCGCTGCGACGAACAGCGCGTCGAACTGGTCGGCCGGCGCGCTCTTGATCTGGCGCATCTCGTTCGGCGTCAGGAAGCCCGGCATGGCGGCACGTTCCTCTGTGCTGCAATCCGGCATGTCCGTGTCGAACCAGCTCAGCCACCAGGTCTCGAAAATCCTGTTCTCGCCGGTCTGGCTCGCGACCATCAGCATCGCGAGCTTGCGCAGATGCGGGTCGCGGGCGCGTTCGGCGCCGATCTGCGCGAGCTCGATACCCTGCGCGTGGTGCGTCGTCATGTGGCGAAGATAGGCCTGGTCGGCATCCTTGTCGCGGCCCATCCACGGCAACTCGTAGCCGACGCTGCCGAGCAGCGCGATGGTGCCGAGCATCGCAAGCACGGCAACCGCGCCGGTGATCCAGGCATTGGTGAAGCGCACGTCTCGTGCCGGCGCGTTGCCCGGCATCCAGCGCAGTCCGGCGAACAGGGGATACATCACGGCGGAAGAGCCGTGGACGAGCAAGCCGATCCAGTAGGGCTGTTGCAGCGTGAACAGCGGCTGCCAGAACGGAAACAGCGGCGCCAGCACGAACCATTCCATGGCCGAGGAGAACACCGCCCAGGGCAGCGCGAGCAGCAGGATCGTCAGCGGCCGCAAATCGGCGGTCCAGCGCCCGAGCGCGCCGAAGAAGACCAGCGCCCAGGAAAAATCCGCCCATTGGTGGAAGGCGATGCCGGTGAGGATCGCGCTCCACGACGGCTCGGCGCTGATCGCCCAGTCGCGCGCCGGAATGGCCGCGACCGTCATCCAGTCGACCGCCGCATCGCGGCCGATCCGGGTGGCGAAGAGCTGGCTGACGATGGTCGAGAAGCTGCTACTGATCAGGCCGAGCGCGGCAGCGGCGATCCAGCGTGAACGCCGCGACCGTGCGGAGAGCAAAGAGATGCTTCCGCCGGTGTGTTGAAGGGAGACGGCCGGCTGCACGGCGGTTCACGTGACTCGCTTGAGCTTCTTCAGCGGATTGAGCTCGCTCGGCTGACCCTGCTCGTCGCGGCCGCGCTCGGCTTGCATCTTGCCCTCGTCGTGGAGATCCTGGTCGCCGATGATCTCGCCGACGGCTTGCCTCGTCTTGCCGACGATCCGCTCGCGAAGATCCTTGGTCTTGCCCATGAGCTGCCTCCGATATGACCTGCCTCCAGGCTCACGCCGCGAGCCCCGGCGCTTGAAGGTGGGAGCGCCGGGGCTGCGGTCTGGTGCGCTTCCGGCAGCGGGGGGACGCCGGAAGCGTTGATGAGACTCGCCGGCGCGCCGATGGTTCCTGCGGCGATCACCGGGTCTCCAGCGCGATGATCACGCCTTCATTGCCCCGGAGCAGCACGGTGGCGTCCGGCAGCGCCGCGGGCGGCCGGTCGAGATGCGTCGACATCAGCAGGCGGCCATGGCCTCGCCAGTGCCATTTGCGCGGCTCGGCGGCGATGTTGAGGGCGACCAGGATCTCGTTCCGGCCATCGGTTCGCCGGTAGGCAAGTACGTCGTTTTGTGCGCGCAGCGGCTTATAGCCGCCCTGTCGCAGGCACGCATGCTCACGCCGCAGCGTCATCAGCGCGCGAAACAGCGCCAGGATCGAGCGTTCGTCGTGCTGCTGCGCGGCCACGTTGAGCGCGCCATCACGCTCCAGCGGCAGCCAGGGATCGCCGGTGCTGAAACCGCCATTGCCGCTGTCATCCCACCGCATCGGCGCGCGTTCGGGATCGCGGCACAGCCCGTATCCTGGCACCAGCTTCTCGAAGGGATCGCGGACGCGATCGGGCGGAATCGGCACCCGCTTGCGGCCGATCTCGTCGCCCATATACAGGAACGGCGTCCCGCGCAGCGTCATCAGCAGCATCGCCAGCACGCGCATCTGCGCTTCGCCGATCTTGCTCGCGATCCGCTGCTTGTCGTGGCCACCGATCAGCCAGACCGGCCAGGCGTGGTCGGGCAGGGCGTTATAATAGGCGTCGATCGCCGCTTGCAGCGACAGCGCATCCCAATGCGCGTCGAGCAGCGCGAAGTTGAGCGGCAGATGCAGGCGCGGCCGGTCGTTGCCGTAGAAGTGACCGATGCGGTCGGTCTTGCCCTGCACCTCGCCGCAGAGCAGCCGCTCCGGATAGGCGTCGATCACCTCGCGGATGAACTCGATGCAGTTCATGGTCTCCGGCCGGTCGTCGGTGAAAACAGGCGTCTGACGCTGCGGCGGCGGTTTGCCCTGGGCCTGCGGGTTTGGTGGATTGTCGCGCAGCAGCGCATCTTTCATCAGGACCGCGCTGGCATCGACGCGAAAGCCGTCGACGCCGCGGTCGAGCCAGAACCGCATCACATCGGCGATCGCGGCGCGCAGCTGCGGATTGCGCCAGTTGAGGTCAGGCTGCTCGACCAGGAAGGAATGATAGTAATATTGCCGCCGTGCCTCGCACCATTCCCAGCCGCTTCCGCCGAAGCGGCTCAGCCAGTTGTTGGGCGGCCCGCCGGTCTCGGCCGCATCGGCCCAGATGTACCAGTCGGCCTTGGCGCTGTTGGGCGAGCTGGAGCTCTCGACGAACCATGCGTGATCGTCCGCGGTGTGATTGGGAACGAGATCGAGGATGAGGCGGATGCCTTCGGCGTGCAGCGCCTCGCGCAGGCGGTCGAAATCATCGAGGCTGCCGAAGGCAGGATCGATCGAGCAGTAATCCGAGATGTCATAGCCGAGATCCCGGAACGGGCTCTTGTAGATCGGCGTCAGCCAGACCGCGTCGACGCCGAGCCATTTCAGATAATCGATGCGCGACATCAGGCCGGCGAGATCGCCCTTGCCGTCGCCATTGGAGTCCTGGAAGGAGATCAGCGCGATCTCGTAGATGACGGCGGATTCCCACCACGCACCTGCTTCACGGGACCGTTCAGTCATCGTCTCGCTTCACCTCGTCATGCTTTGGCGTGCGCGGCGATCTGCTTCGCCGCGCTGCGAGCCTTCTCGATGCCCTTGGGGAAGCCGCTGCGGTTCGGATAGAGCTTGCGGCGTGCATCGCGCGGCGGCCGGCGCGGCTTGGTGTCCTGCGCCGCGCGGTAGTCGAGCATGGCGATGCCGCCGACCATCAGCAGCGCCAGGGCGATATTGCCCTTCCTGGGATTGTCTGATGTCAGCCCCGAGAGCAGCGCGGCGGCATCGAGGCCGTCGCCGCCCACGCGCGCCCACAGGCCAGCGTTCTTGTCGACCGAGAGCGACATGATCCCGGCCAGGATCTCGCGCACGCCGAAGGCACGCACCAGCGTCTCGCGGCCTTCCATGCCCAGCGTTTCGGTGACGCGTCGCGGCGCGAAGAATTCCACGACACCGAGGCCGATGCTGAACCAGCCGAGCGCGCGGGCGAGCTGGTCTTCCGGCCGTTTCAGGCTCGGCCCACCCTCGATGATCTTCGGATCGCCCTTGGTGCGCACGATGTTGGAGAAATGAAACATGAGCTTGCTCCTCAGGGCCTCAGCATGACCTTGACGCAGGAGTCGCGCTTGTCGCGAAACACCTGGTACATCTCGGGGCCTTGCTCGAGCGGAACGGTGTGGGTGATGACGAAGGATGGATCGATCTGGCCTTCCTCGATGCGGCGGAGCAGATCATCGGTCCAGCGGTTGACGTGGGTCTGGCCGGTCCGCATCGTCAGACCCTTGTTCATGAAGGCGCCCATCGGCAGCATGTCGGAAAAGCCGCTGTACACGCCCGGCACCGAGAGGATGCCGCCGGGCCGACAGACATAGATCATCTCGCGCAGCACATGCGGCCGATCGCTCTCCGCCATCACCATCTGCTTGGCTCGGTCGAGCAGGGTGTCGGGCAGGGAAGCCATCACGTGGGATTCCATGCCGACACAATCGATGCACTTTTCCGGCCCCTTGCCGTCGGTCAGCTCCTTGAGCCGCTCCAGCACGCTCTCGGTCTCGAAGTTGATTGTCGTGGCGCCGCCGGCTTCCGCCATGCTGAGACGCTCGGGCAGGCAATCGATCGCGATCACCTGGTTGGCGCCGAGCAGGATAGCGCTGCGGATCGCCATCTGCCCCACGGGGCCGCAACCCCAGATCGCGACCGTGTCGGTCGGAACGATGTCGCATTGCACGGCGGCCTGCCAGCCGGTCGGGAAGATGTCGCTGAGAAACAGCAATTGCTCGTCGGGGACGCCGGCGGGCACCTTGATGTGGGTGGCGTCGGCAAAGGGCACGCGCAGATATTCGGCCTGGCCGCCGGGATAGCCGCCGGTCAGATGCGTATAGCCGAACAGGCCCGCCGTGCTGTGCCCGAACACCTTGTCGGCGAGATGACGTTTGCGGTTGGTGGTTTCGCACACCGAAAAATTGCCGCGCTTGCACTGGTCGCATTCGCCGCAGATGATCGTGAACGGCACGACGATGCGGTCGCCCTTCTTCAGCTTGCCGTTGACGCCCGAGCCGACCTCGACCACTTCGCCCATGGTCTCGTGGCCCATGATGTCGCCGGGCAGCATGCCAGGAATGTAGTTGTGGAAGAGATGCAGGTCGGAGCCGCAGATGGCGCAGCTCGTGACCTTGACGATGGCGTCGCGCGGGTCCTGGATTTCAGGATCGGTGACGGTGTCGCACCTGATGTCCTCCTTGCCATGCCAAACCAGCGCCTTCATGTCCGTCCTCCACGGCTAACCACGAGGCATCTAAGTCCAGCAATGAACGATGGTTGCTATGCGGCGCGCAAATTGTTCGCACCGCACTGGCGCGTGCAAATAGGAACGAGACCGCAGGGCAGTGATTGGGCGTGATCATCCCGCCTCCAAGAATGACGTCGAAGGAACACGCTCATGCCCGCCAATCAACTCGCCGTCGTCACCGGCGCCTCCACCGGGATCGGCCTGGAGCTCGCCAGGTGCTGCGCCCAAGCAGGTTTCAATCTGGTCATCGCGGCGGACGAGCCCGAGATCGAACGGGTGGCCGTCGATCTGCGCAGGCTCGGCGGCAGCGTCGAGCCGGTCGAGACTGATCTCGCCACCACCGAAGGTGTCGACAAGCTCTGCGCGGCCGTGGGCGACCGGCCGATCGACGCGCTGCTTGCCAATGCCGGCGTCGGCCTCGGCAAGGCCTTCCTCGATCAGGATTTCCGGCGCATCAGGCACATCGTCGACACCAACATCACCGGCACGCTCTACCTAATTCATCGCGCCGGCAACGAGATGCTGCGGCGCAATTCCGGGCGCATCCTGATCACGGGATCGATTGCCGGCTTCACGCCGGGCAGTTTTCAGGCGGTCTACAACGCCAGCAAGGCGTTCCTGGATTCGTTCTCGTTTGCGCTGCGCGAAGAGTTGCGCGGCAGCGGCATCACCGTGACCTGCCTGATGCCAGGCGCCACCGAAACCGAATTCTTCCGCCGCGCCGACATGATGGACACCAAGGTCGGCACCGAACCGAAGGATGGCGCCTATGACGTCGCCAAGGCCGGCTTCGATGCGATGCTGCGCGGCGACGCGGACATCGTCACCGGACTGAAGAACAAGCTCCAGACCACGATCGCCAACGTCACGCCGAACGAAATGCTGGCCAGGCAGCACCGCAAGATGGCCGAGCCGGGCACGGCGAAGTCGTAGCGCGCCGTCGGCGCAATCTCTGAGAAGCGGGATGGCCGATTCCGCGGCCCGACAAAGCCTCGCGCGGATTCACATAGCCTAATGCGCAGGACCTCCGAAGCCGTCAGATTGCACGAGGTGGTAGGTGGGGGCTGCGATGGCAATGGATCGCATCGAACAGGCCTTTGTGGCGACTGCAATCACGGGCTTTCTCGTGATGCTGGTAGCCATCGTCTGGATGATGATGAGCTGAAGCGGGGAGGCCTGTCTTGCGCGTCGCGCTGCCTTATGCTGCGGTTCTCCTTTGCCTGGCGGTGACCGCTTGGCTCGCTTTCGCGCATTTGCTCTGATCGGCGAATGGCGCCCTCGAATCACAGGTCGTCACCGGCCCGCTTGTCGTCGCGGGATGACGACTCGTCGTGATCCTCCTCCAATCCGTCGCGCAGGCGCAGCGCGCTCACGAGATGATCGCTGCTGCGTAGCAACGCCATGGCCTCGCGAACGAGCTGGCGCGAATGGCTCAGCAGTTGTTTGTCGGCGGTAATGTCGGGTGCGTAGATCATCGAACGTTCCTTTTGTCTTGCTCCTTTTGCAATGACCGCGAAGGAACACGCCTCGTTGCGTGTCAGGCCTGCGCATCGGCGATGAGCGCGACCAGCTTTTGTACCATCGCCGGGAGATCGATCGGTTTCTCCAGCAGCGGCACGTCCTGGAATTCAGCACCGACGGTGACCTTGTCGTATCCCGTGGTGAACACGAAGGGCACCTTGCGCGCCTTCAGCTCGCGGGCGATCGGAAAGATCATCTCGCTGCGGATGTTCACGTCGAGCACGGCGGCATCCAGGACACTGCCGTCGTGCAGGATCTTCATCGCGTCCGCGAGGTGACCGACGGGACCGGCGACCTCGGCGCCAAGGTTGCGGAACGTCCTGCCGATGTCATCGGCGAGGAAATATTCGTCCTCGACGATGAGGATGCGGCGTCCCGTGAGCGGCGCGCGCCGATGCGATGACGCAGATAGGGCCGCCATGGTGCCTCCGGTTGCTTCAACTCTGTAGGAACATAAGACCTTGTCCCGCCTTGGTGCAAACTTCAAACGATGCAATCGGAGGCCGGTTCCATGAGCAACCGCGACATCATTGTCATCGGGGGCTCGGCCGGAGCGACCGCGCCACTGAAGCAGATTCTGGGCCGTCTGCCGGCAGATCTGCCCGCGGCCGTCTTCGTCGTCCTGCACATTCCGGTGCAGGGCATCGGCATCCTCTCGACGGTCGCCGGCAGTGCCGGGCCGCTCCCGGTCCGGCAAGCCCAGAACGGCATGAAAATCGAGCCAGGCCAGGTCTACCTGGGTGCGCCGGACCATCATCTGCTGCTGTCCGGAGATCACATTTTCCTGGGCCGAGGACCGCGGGAGAACATGGTGCGGCCGGCGATCGATGCCCTGTTCCGCTCCGCCGCCCTCTATCACGGCCCGCGGGTGATCGGCGTGCTCCTGAGCGGCCTGTTGTCGGACGGCGCGGCCGGCCTCAACGCCATCAAGCGCTGTGGCGGCATGGCCGTGGTTCAGGACCCTGCGGACGCAATTTCGGACGAGATGCCGCGGCGCGCAATGGAAGCGACCACGGTCGATCTCTGCGTTCCCGGCGCCACGATGGGCGACGTGCTGTCCGAGCTCGTCAGGGAGCCGGCTGGCGCGGCGCTGCCGATCCCGCCCGAGATCAGGCTCGAGGTGGAAATTGCCGCCGGGGAGCGCGTCGGCAGCGACAATCTCGGCGCGATTGCCGAACCTGTCGCGCTGACCTGCCCGGCATGCGGCGGCGTGCTCTCTGAGGTCAAGGAAGCGCGCCCGATGCGCTTCCGCTGCCAGGTGGGGCACGGCTTCACCGCCGATGCACTCGCCAAGGAGCAGGAAGGGCGGGTCGATGAAGCCTTGCGCGTCGCGCTGCGCATCATCGAGGAGCGGGCGGAGCTGGTGCAGCGCATGGCCGCCGACGGCCGGCGCAGCGGCCGGGCCGCGGTTGCCGAGATGTATGAGACGCGCGCGGCCGAATACCGCGAATATGCCGACATGATCCGGCGCGTCGTGCTACAATCGCTCGACCCCCCGGTTCGCAAACGGGAGGCGTGAAGGCTCCGCCATGGCCATCTCCCTTGCTGAACGCACCGCGCAGCTCAATGCCGAGCAGAGCCTTTTGGTGAAGGCCGACCACGACATTGAGGAAGGCTGGCAGCGCATCCGCGACCAGGAAGAACGCGTTCGTGAGCTCATAGCCGGCGGCCACGACACGCGTCAGGCGGAGCGGCTGGTGCAGTTGCTCAGGCAGACTCTGGTGGAGTGGGAGCGCCATCGCGTCCTTATCGAGGAGCGCGTGGCATATCTCCAGCGAGAGGTCGATCCGGGCGCTTGACGGCTTTCGGCCTCAATCGGGCACTTGCGCTGCCGCATCGGCGGTCGTTGTCGTCGCACTGCGGCGTTGTCGAGCCGGCACGCCTGGATTCCCGGACCGGAACCTCGCCACGCCCCGGCGGGCTGCCCAAAACACTTCGAGACATTTTTGCCTTTGATCTGTTGGGGTAATATCGATTTCTGCTATTTGCAGGAACCGGTCCCCGTTGGTGCCGGTCGGTGAACGAAAGCTGCCAGAGCCATGAATGAAATCGGCGACCAGCCGGTCGATGGAGAGCGCCAGATCAAGTCCCCTCTGATCATCGGGGTCGGCGCCTCGCCGGGCGCGATGGACAGCATCGAGCGCTTTTTCGCCAAGCTGAGTCTGGGCGCGGATCAGGCTATCGTGCTCGCGCTTCAGCATCACGAGGCATTTGACGAGTCCCGGCTTCGCGGGATCGTTCAGGGCTCCAATGGCGGCAGGGTCGCCGATGTCGGCGATGGCCACGCCATCGAGGGCGGTACGGTCTATCTGTGCCCGCCGGGGACGATCACCACGATCCAGGGTGACAGGTTCGCGATCCGCAAGGCCGAGCAGGCCCCCGGTGAGCGGGCCACCATCGACAGCTTCCTGGTGTCGCTGGCGGAAGAGCGCGCCGAGCAGTCTATCGGCGTCATTCTCGCCGGCACCGGCGGCGACGGCACGCTCGGCACCGCGACGCTGAAGGATCATGGCGGCCTCGCCATCGCCGAGAAGGTCGTGAACCAGGAAGAGGCCGACCACCTGCACGACAGCAACACGCCCGCCGCCATCGCCGACTATGTGCTGCCGCCCGAGGACATCCCGGAACATATCCAGGTCTACGCCCGTCATCTGCGGCGCCTGGACGAGAAGCAGGGTTTTGACGAGGTGCTCGCGGCGGCCGCGACCTCGCTGTCGCGCATTGCCGACATCCTGCGCAACAAGACCGGGAATGATTTCCAGGGCTACAAGCAGAACACCTTCCTGCGCCGCGTGCAGCGGCGCATGCAAGTGGTCCAGATCGACGAGATTCCCGCCTATGTCGATTTCCTGCGGAACGACAAGGACGAGGCCCAGCACCTCTTCAACGACCTCCTGATCGGCGTCACCGAGTTCTTCCGCGACAAGCGCGAGTTCGAGGTGCTGGAGAGTAAGATCATCCCGAAGATCTTCGAGGGCAAGACTGCGGGCCAGCAGGTCCGCGTCTGGGTGCTCGGCTGCGCCACCGGCGAGGAGGCCTATTCGATCGGCATCCTCCTTCGTGAACACATGACGCGGATGGACTCGGCGCCGCAGGTGCAGATCTTCGCCACCGATATCGACGGGCGGGCGCTGGCGACCGCGCGTGTCGGCCGCTATCGCACCAACATCGAGGCCGATATGACCAGCGAGCGCCTGGCGCGCTGGTTCGTGCGCGAGGGCGACACTTATTGCGTGGTCAAGGAGCTACGCGAGATGTGCATCTTCTCCCAGCACAACGTCATCAAGGACGCGCCGTTCTCGAAGCTCGACCTCGTCTCCTGCCGCAATTTGCTGATCTATCTCAATGCCGAGTTGCAAAACCGGGTGATCCCGCTGTTTCATTTTGCGCTGCTGCCCGAGCGCTATCTGTTCCTCGGCAATTCCGAGAACGTGACGCGGCACCCGAAGTTATTCGCGCCGATCGACCGCCGCGCCCGTATCTTCAAGAAGCTGGAAACCGGAACACGGCTGCCGCCGGAATTTCCGATCACGACCGCTGCGGGCAGGCAGCCGGTCGAACTGCCGCCGGTGCGCTCGTTCGGGCCCGACGTCGGCCTGGAACGCCGCGCACAGCGGATCGCGGAGCGCTATGCGCCCGCCTATGTCATCACCGACGACAATTTCCAGATCCTGCACTTTTCGGGGCGCACCGGCCGCTACATCGAGCCGACGGCGGGCGCGGCCACGCTCGACCTCCTGCAGCTCGTGCATCGCGATCTCAGGCTCGAACTGCGCACCGCGCTCAGCCGCGCAGCGGAGACGGGCGAACCGGCCCATGCCGAGCAGGTTCAGCTCGGCGTGAACGGTCACCGCGTCCTGGTCGACATCACCGTCGAGCCGATCCAGGAGGGCGCCGGCGCCCAGCGCAATTTCGTCGTCCTGTTCAAGGACGGCCCGGTCCGTGCCATCGAGGCCAACCAGGGCAATCCGAACGTGCTGGTGCGCACCGAACATGTCGAGCGGCTCGAAAGTGAGCTGCGCGCCACGCGCGAGCGCCTCCAGGCGACGATCGAGGAGCTCGAGAGTACCAACGAGGAGCTGAAATCCTCCAACGAGGAATATCAGTCGCTCAACGAGGAGCTGCAGTCAGCCAATGAGGAGCTCGAGACCTCGCGCGAGGAGCTGCAGTCGGTCAACGAGGAGCTGACGACCGTCAACGGCGAGCTGGCGCACCGCGTCCAGGAGCTGACGCGCGCCACCAGCGACCTCAAGAATTTCCTCGAGAGCACCCAGATCGCGACGGTGTTCCTCGACAACGATCTGCGTGTGATGAACTTCACGCCGGCGATCACGCAAGTCCTGCATCTCGTCGAGACCGACACCGGCCGGCCGATCGCGCACATCAAGGCGCGCATTCCGATCGAGGAGCTCTATGACGACATCCGCCGCGTGCTGCGCACGCTCGCCGCCGCCGAGCGTGAGCTGAGCGCGCCGGACAGCGGCACGCGCTACATCGTGCGCATCCTGCCCTATCGCAGCATCGACAATTTCATCGCGGGCGTCGTCATCACCTTCATCGACGTCACCGCGATCACCCGCGCCGAGGAGCGGCAGCGCCTGTTGCTGGCCGAGCTCCAGCATCGGGTCCGCAACACGCTCGGCGTGGTGCGCTCGATCGCCCGCCGCTCGGCCGATTCCAGCACCACCGTCGAAGAATACGCCTCACATCTCGACGGTCGGCTCAACGCATTCGCCCGCACCCAGGCGCTGGTGACCCGCGATCCCGAAGGCGGCGTTGACCTCGAATATCTCGTGGTCGAGGAGCTGCTCGCATATAACGCCCGCGAAGGCGAGCAGATGCGGCTTTCCGGCCCCAAGGTGCGCTTCCAGCCCAAGGCGGCGGAGACCTTCGCGCTCGCGATCCATGAGCTCGCGACCAACGCGCTGAAATACGGCGCCCTGAGCCAGCCGACCGGGCGCATCGAAATCTCCTGGCGCCTCGACGAGAGCACGGAGCCGGCGGAGCTCGTGTTCGAATGGCGCGAGCGCGGCGGGCCAAAGGTCACGCCGCCGCCGCGCAAGGGTTTCGGCACGGAGCTCCTGGAGCGCACGCTGGCGTTCGAGTTCAAGGGGCAGACCACGATGGCATTCAATCCGTCCGGGCTGCAATGCACGATCACTATTCCCCTCAGCAGGCGCGCATTCCACACACCCGTAGTGGCTGGCTGATGACCCTGTCGATCTCCGATCGAAGCCTGGTGGAGCCGGTCATTCGCCGGCTGAGCGCGCTGAGGCCGTTGTCGGCCGAAGCCCGCGCAGCGCTCGAATATGCCATGCTCGAAGGCCTGCAGCGCGCCGGAGCGGGCGAGGACCTGATCTCGGAGGGCGATTCCGTCGATAGCGTCCGCATCGTGCTGTCGGGCTGGCTCTGCCGCTACAAGACGCTCGAGGACGGCCGGCGCCAGATCGTCAATTTCATCTTCCCCGGCGAGAGCTGCGATGCGCATGCGTTCCTGCTCTCGGTGATGGATCATTCCATCGCGACGCTGACGCCGGCGGTCTATGCCGAAATCAAGCGTCCGCGGTTCGAGAGTCTGGTGGCGGGCGATCGGGCGCTCGCGGACGCATTCTTGTGCGAAACCCTGGTCAATACCGCCATCCAACGTGAATGGGCCATCAATCTCGGTCGCCGCGTCGCGCTGGAGCGCGTGGCGCATCTGTTCTGCGAAATCTTCGAACGGCTTCGCCCCGTCGGCATGATCGACGGCAATTCCTGCATCATGCCGATCACGCAGATGGATCTCGCCGACGCCACCGGCCTGTCGGTGGTCCACCTGAACCGGACCGTCCAGGAGCTGCGCGCCTCCGGCCTGATCGTGCTGCGCGATCGCATGCTGACCATCAACGATCTCGACGCACTCAAGGACGCCGCGCTGTTCTCGCCGAGCTATTTGCAACTCTATCGGCGCAGCTGACTGATTTATGTTCGAAGGGCGGCGCGCCAATTCCCGATCTTGATCCAGGTTAGCGGGCGCGAGAGTTTTGAGCTGATGATGTCGTTTGAGTAACTTACGCAAAGGCGGGATGCGGCTGCTGCTCCTATGACGGGCCATGCAAAACGCGCTCTTTGCCCGTGCGGCCCGCGCCATCGAAGCAAGCCGCATTCTCCGCGACCAGCACAGGCAGGTGACGCAGCAGCACGACCGGACCTTGGCTGCAGCGCGACTTGCGGTGATGGACAGCGCGATGGTGCGTTCCGAGATCAAGGCCCATCGCGACAATCGAGAAGAGACGAGCCTGATGAGGTCAAGGCAGACTAATCGCGGAACCCGAGCAACCGTTCGGTGCCCGGGGCGTTGATGATCCGCCATGCCGATCCGGCGTTGGCGACCACCAGTGACAGGAACGCAACGGCGCGCTCCGCCTCATGGTCACGGAGAACGCCTCATGCTGACACGGCGTCGACACAGACAAACGGACTTGCTGGAAACGCGCCTGGCTGCCGAAGCGGAGCGGCTGCGCGAACAGGCCAAATCGCTTCCGCCCGGGGCTGCGCGCGATGAGATCTTGCGCAAGGCACGCCAGGCGGAGACGGGGTCGCAGATGAGCGAGTGGCTGCGCTCGCCGGGATTGCAGCCGCCGGACTGAACTCCGCGGTGCCAGGGCTGGGCCCCCGGTCAACGCCGCGTCGCCACTTTGGTCCGCCGGTTGTAGGGCGAGCGGTTGATGGGTTTCAGCGAAATCCCTTCGCGTTGCGCCTTGCTGCGAATGGCCGCGACGGGGCGTTGAAGCTTGATGCTCATCACGCCCGTCGGGGTGTTTCCCTTCGCGAGCTGCTTCAACTTGCTCACATCCGCAGGCGTCCACGGCTGGCGCGTGCGCCGCTTGTACGCGGGATTGGCCTTGCGTGGACCCTTGCGGCCGATCGGTGAGCCCGGCCGTTTCCATGCTGCTTTCGCCATGATGATCCTCCTTCAAACCCGTCGTGAACAGGCGAATCAGCATTTCGGTTCCGGCGCATTCGTTGTCGCAATGCGCCGCCGCCCGGCGCGCATTCGTGCTGTCCCCGGACCAGTGCTGCGGTGCGCCAACCCTTTGTAAAATCATGCGGCGTTAACTTACTGAAATGCCGGAACCCGAGATCGCGGCGGAAGCTACAAAGGCTGCCGGACAGGGCCGCCCCTGACCCGGCAGCCGACTCGACTGACAGACGACTTGGGCCCCGGCGCCCGATCCCCCGCCGGGGCCGATTTCCTCGATCCGAAATCATCGCGATAGGCCAAATGACCGCAAAGCGTAATCGTAGGAAACAGACCCAATCGCTCCAGGAGCGGTTGACCGCATTCGCCGAAAGCGCCCGCGAGCGCGCGCGCAGCCTGCCGCCCGGCAAGGAGCGCGAGATGTTGCTGCGACGCGCCAAGCAGAACGAGGTGACCTCGAACCTGACGGACTGGCTCAGCGCGCCCGTCTACCCGAGGCGAGGAGAATGACGATGCGGAGCATCAAGCATTATCGCGCCTTCCAGATCGATCCGGACGGGCATGTGTTCGGCTGCATCAATCTCGTCTGCGACAATGACGAGCAGGCCAAGCGCGAGGCCGCGGCGCTCGTTCTGGTCCACCGCATCGAGCTGTGGCGGCTGGACCAGCGGATCGCGCAATTCGATCTGCCGCCGGAGGTCGTGCGCCAGTAGAGCCGAGCGGAACCGAGCGCGGCGCCCCGGGTTGGTCGCATCAGACCGACTTCGCGAGGAGCCAGCATGACGGAAGCCGACATTCGCAAGGGGATGCCGCCGGTCAAGCTGTCGCGCGAGGAGTTCGAGCACCGTTACAAGAGCCAGTTCATCGATCCCGCCTTTGCGCCGCTCGGGCGCGAGCTCGACGCCATCGTCAGTGCCGCCTGGGACGCCTACAGCCATTCGCGCAAGGCGCCGCTGACGCGCAAGGCCGGCCCCGGATTTGCCGATCCCGACTACGATATCGCCCTCGACTGGCTCGATGCGCGCGCCGCCGTGCTGGCGGCGCAGCGGCGGCATGACGATGCGAACGAAACGCCGCGCATCCTCATCATCAACGGCTCGGCGCGCAGCGAGCATACCTGTCCCGGCGAGATGTCGAAGACATGGCGCCTCGTCAAGCTGGCCGAGCCGGTCTTCACCGAGATGGGGTTTGCCGTCGACATCCTCGACCTGTCGCGCCTCGCTTCCGAGTTCGGCAAGACCATCCATCCCTGCAAGTCCTGCGTCGCGACCGCGATGCCGCTCTGCCACTGGCCGTGCAGCTGCTATCCGAACTATTCGCTGGGTCAGACCAGCGACTGGATGAATGAGATCTATCCGCTCTGGGTCGCGGCTCACGGCATCCTGATCGTGACGCCGGTGAACTGGTATCACGTGCCCGCCGGGCTCAAGGCGATGATGGACCGCATGGTCTGTGCCGACGGCGGCAATCCCGATCCGACCTCGACCCACGGCAAGACCGCCAAGGAAGCCAAGGCGATCGAGTTGAAGGGCTGGTCCTATCCGCGCCATCTCGCCGGCCGTCACTTTGGCCTGGTGGTTCACGGCGACTCCGTCGGTGCCGAGGGTGTGCGCCGGGCGCTGTCGGACTGGCTCACCGACATGCACCTGATCTCGGCAGGCCGCTTCGCCGAGCTCGACGGCTATCTCGGCTACATGGAGCAATACGCCACCTCGCACCGCGAGCTCGACGAGGACAGTGAGTTTCAGCGGCAGGTCGTGAATGCGGCGCGCGCGCTCGGCAATGCGGTCAAGCTGGCGCGGAGCGGGCGCCTTGGGGAGCCCGGCGCCGGCCTTCAGGATCCGAATCCCAAATGACCGGTGCACAATCGATCGATTGCCTGATCATCGGGGGCGGCCCTGCCGGAATGATGGCCGCGATCTATCTGGCGCGCTTCCGCCGCCGCGTCTTTGTCGTGGATAGCGGCGCGAGCCGGGCGGCGCTGATCCCGCGCAGTCATAACGTGCCCGGCTTCGTCCACGGCCTATCCGGCGCCGAGCTGATCGCGCGCATGTCGGCGCAACTGGACGAGCTCGCCGTCACGCGTGTCGAGGCCGAGGTCACGGCATTGGACCGGCAAGCGCACGGTTTTCGGGCGAGCTGGCACGGCGGCGCGCATGAGGCCGCCACCGTCGTTCTCGCCAGCGGCATCGTCGACACCCATCCGCCGTTCGACGAATGGCGCGCCGCCGTTGCGGAGGGGCAGTTGCGGTATTGTCCGGTCTGCGACGCCTTTGAGGCGCGCGGCTGCCGCATCGGCGTCGTCGGCCCGCTCGGCACCGCCGCCGGCAAGGCGCTGTTCCTACGCGGCTACTCGCGCGACGTGACGCTGCTCGCAATCGAGCAGAGTGACGACGAGGCCGCGATGTCGCGGCTGACTGAAGCCGGTGTGAAGGTGGTGTTCGCGCCCGACCTGCGCCTCAGGCGGACGGCGGACAGGATTGAAGCCGTTTTCGCGGACGGAAGGACGGCGCAATTCGAATTGGTCTATCCCGCGATGGGCGCAGAGGTGCGCTCAAAGCTCGCTGTGTCGCTCGGCGCCGAGCATACCGCAGACGGTTACTTGAAAGTCGACGATCATCAGCGCTCCTCTGTCAGCGGGCTCCTAGGCATCGGCGACGTCGTCACCGACCTGCACCAGATCTCGGTCGCGTTCGGCCACGCCGCAATTGCCGCCTGCACCATCCACAACAGCCTGCCGCCGCGCCTGGCATGAGAAGCGCGGCCCTGCGCCAGCAATGCGCGGTTCCCGCAGTCACAATCGGCCGACGGGCAGGAACGATCGAAGCCGCGCCTTGGTTGAGCGTGAGCGGGCAGGGCGGCATCGAAGGCGCAATTGGAGAGAACGGATGGCTCAATCCGAACAGATGACCCGCTGCATCGCGCTCTGCATGAGCTGCTACCAGACCTGCCTCGGCACCGCGATGAACCACTGCCTCGAGACCGGCGGCAAGCACGTCGAGCCAAAACATTTCCGCCTGATGATGGCCTGCGCCGAAATCTGCCGAACAGCCGCGCATTTCATGCTGATCAACACGCCGCATCACCGGCATAGCTGCGGCGAATGCGCGGAAATCTGCAACGAATGCGCGGATGATTGCGAGCGGATCGGCGGCATGGACGAGTGCGTCGCGATGTGCCGCTCCTGCGCGCAATCCTGCCGCGCGATGGCGGCCTGAGGGACAAGCCCATGCTGGAAGAGAAGCTCAAGGAAGCCATCATCAGCGAGCTGGAACGGCAGGCGGCGAACCGGCCGCAGGCGCTCAAGGTCCAGGGCGGCAGCGAGGCGAAAGGCTCGGAGGAGCTGATCGTCAACGGCAGGATCGATCTTGCCGCGCTCGCCATGGTGATCGCAGGGTCGGTTGCGGGCGGACCCTAAAGCATGATCCGGACCCGAAGGGCCGCGTTAGCGCAAAGTGCGAAGCGGTTTTCCCTCGCGACAAACGCGGAACGCGTTTGCGCGGAGATCATGCGTAAACAACAACCTGACGCGCGATGACGATTCATCCAAATCTCATCGCGCTTTGAGGCGCGATCGTTAAGCGCTTCAACTCGCAGCCGACGCGTCCGTACCGCGGCGCGCGGGCCTCAGCCATATTCCTCGCCGATGCCGTATTCCCGGTAGATCTCCAGCGGATCGAGCTCGGGAAACAGGCGGCATTTGGCCTGGGCGAGGTGCAGGCTCACCGCCGCCGGCTCCTTGCCGTTCGACAGCATCTTGCGAAGATCGTCCATATGCGCGTTCGGCCTGTGCTTGGGTTCGAGCTGCTCCAGCGCGACCAGCGCGGTCGCGAGCGCCTCGGTCAGAACCCATTCGTCGTGGCCCGTGATTCCCTTCTTCGGCATCGGCAGACCCCACATTTGGCCGGGCCAGTCTATCGCGAGTTCGGCGAAATCTCCATTGGCGGCGGCTGGGCTCCCGGCTTGAATTGTGGCCGCGCACGGCTAAAAGGCGGCGGGTTGCGGGGCGGTGGTATCTTTGTTGAAACGAAGTTGGCGTAGACGGACCTGCACGGCGTCCAGGCCGGCTGTTCCGCTCTGGGTCTTCCTGATCCCGTAACCGTAAGCCGATCCGGTTGCGCACCCTCAAGGCTCGAGCCAGCATGGTCTTCCTCAGCTTCGTCTACCGCTTCGTCACCAATTTCGCGTTCCTGGCGATGGTCTATTTCAGCCTGAATTTCATGGAGAAGTATCCGAACCGGGCGATCCTGGCGATTCTGGTGCTGGTCTATTCCGGCATGCGCGCGGCCTCGACGCTGCGCGCGTTCTACTTCTTCCAGAAGATCGAGAAGCTGGAGGCCGAGACGCGCCGCCTTCAGGCGCCGATCAACGACGGCTCGGGCGGAACCGCGGCGCGCAAGCAGATCGTCGCCGACGTCGCACGGCTGCGGCGCGACGGCGAGCTCAAGTCCTACATGGATCTGTTCTTCCTGGCGCTGATCGTGCTGCTCTGCGTCGCCGCCATCATGCGGCAATAGCAACTCAAGCGCGCTTCTTCACGCCGGTCGCAATCCGGGTCGCGCGGGGCGTGGTGCCCTTGGCCTGCGCCGCACGCTTCGGTGCGGCCTGCGCCGCTTGCGCGGTGTTGCGCCCCAGCGGCTTTGCGGCGGTGTCCTTCGCAGGACCCATGGCCGCACGCCCCTTGGCCGCACGCGGCGTCTCGGCTGCCATCGCCAGCCGCGTCGCGGCGCGCCGCGACAAGGTCGTCGACAGCAGCACCTCGACCGAGCCCTCGGGGATCGCGAACAGATCGCGGCCCGGCGCGGCGAGGGTGGATGCGACATCCATCTGGGCCCTGGTCCGGTGCGGCAGCAGCGGCTCATGCGCGGCTTCCGGGTTCAGATCGGCGAGCGAGGGCGCCGGCAGCATCTTGCTCTGCGTGAACACGAAGTTCGGAACGGCCGGCCAGCGCGCGATCGGCGTCGTCTCGGTCGGCGGATGCAGCAGCCATTCCACCGCGGTGGTCGGCGTCGCCGGCTGGTCCGCACTCGCCGGCACCACATGCACGATGCGATAGCCCTTCGCCTTGAGGTCGCGGATGATCTTCGGCAGCGCCGCCACCGTCCGCGCCTGGATGTCGTGCAGCAGCAGAATGCCCTTGCCCTTGGCTTCCAGCCGCTGCATCGCGAGCTGGTAGACTCGATCGGAGGACACATGCCGCCAGTCGTCGGCCGGGAAATCGGCGCTCCAGACCTGGATGCCGCGCGAGATCAAATAGTTCTCGACGCCCTCGGCGCGCATCAGCCCGGGAATGCGGAAGAACGGCGCGAGCTTTGACGGATCGGTCATCGCCGCCGAGGTCCACTGGATGCCGCCGTTGATCTCGGGCTCGAATTTCTCGGCCGGCATCCGGTCGAAGGTCAGCGGATGGTTCATGCTGTGCGTGCCGACGGTGTGGCCCGCCGCCACCAGCTTGCGCACGCCTTCGGGGTTCGCCTTGGCCTGCTGGCCGATGATGAAGAAGGTCGCCTTGATGCACTCGTCGGCGAGGATCTGGAGCACCTGGTTGGAATATTTCGGCAGCGGACCGTCATCGAAGGTCAGCACGACCTCATGGTCCTTCAGCGGCAGCGTCTCGCGGTATTGCATCGTGCCGATGCGCGGATGCTCGCGCGGATCGACCACGAGGGTGCGCGAGGTCCCGAGCGCGCCCGGATGTCCGGGGCATTCGGCCGCCAGCGCCGGCGCTGACGCGGTGCTCAGCAATGCCAACACTGCGCCAAGGACGGCCGACGATCGCGTCCGGAAAACAACGCTACGCCCGATCATGAACTCGGTCTGCCTCATTTGCGATTGCCGCCATAGTAGGTCGGAGACGCTCCAACAACGGTTCAGGCGCAAGTCCCTGCCATCTTTGCATGGCTTAGCATGAACAGAGTGTTAATAGGACTCAAATCACCCCTTTTTGCGCTGCCGTGACATTCCGGCATCAACGCGCGTCGGCGTTTTTCTGTGATGGGCCCGCCGGGACCACGTGAACCACGCGATAGCCGTTCTCCCTCAGATACCGCAGGAAGGCCGGCATGATTGCGGCCGTGCGCGCCTTGGGATCGTGGAACAGGATGATGCCTTTGCCGGCAGCGGCGAGGCGCTCGGTGATGAGCTTCAGTTCCTGCTCCGGCGTCATCTCGTTCCAGTCGCTGGCCCAGAGATCGGCGCCGAACACGACGATGCCGCGCGACTGGAGCAGGTCGAGCTCGGCTTGCGTCGCTTCGAAATAGGGAAAGCGGAAGAACGGCGTCGAGGGCGTCGTGGTCGAGATCCCGTGCAGCGCCATCTCGTCGGCCGCAATCCCGCGGTCGATCTCGCTCTTGGCCTTCTCGAACGGGATCCGCGCCATGAACGGATGCGAGAAGGTGTGATGGCCGATGGTGTGGCCCTCGCGCGCGATGCGCTTGACCATCTCGGGATGCTCGGCGGCGTGCAGGCCGATCAGGAAGAAGGTCGCGCGTACGCATTCCTGCGCCAGCGCGGCCAGCACCTTCGACGTCGTCGGCGGATGCGGGCCGTCGTCGAAGGTCAGCACGACCTCGTGATCGGCAAGCGGCAACGTCTGCGGAAAGCTCTTCAGCCCGACGCGCGGCGTGGCTTTGGCATCGACGCTCAGAATGCGCGAAGTACCGAGCGCATCCTTGCGCGGGCAGTCGGCGGCCTCGGCCGAGGCGATGCCGGCGAGGGCCGCGAGGACCGCGCCCAGCGACATCGAGGTCCATCGCTGTCGAAGCATCTTTGTCATTGCGCTCGGAGTTGCCTTGTGGGTATTGCCTGAACCATCAGCTCGGATCACACGTTCCAACCTGTCAAACGGCGAGGCGCACCATGGATGAACATATGGACGGTGCTGCATCCGCCGAGGCCTCGGTACTCGACCACGTGCCGATGCGCAATGAAGACGGCGAAATCCGGCAGGAATTCGTCGAGGAAATCGCCCATGCGATCGAAGCCGGCGACAGCGCCGCGCTGCGCGCCTGCGTCGCCGAGCTGCACGAGGCCGATCTCGGCGACCTGATCGGCGCGCTCGAGCCCGAAGACCGCGTCCGCCTGGTCGAGCTCACCGGCCGCGACTTCGACTTCTCCGCGCTGAACGAGGTCGACGAGGCCGTGCGCGAGGAGATCCTCGAGGAGCTGCCGCCGGAGACAGTCGCCGAAGGCGTCCGCGAGCTCGAATCCGACGACGCGGTCGAGCTGCTGGAGACCCTCGACCAGGCCGATCAGGAGGAGATCCTCGAAAAGCTGCCGTTGCAGGAGCGCGTCGCGCTCGAGCGCAGCCTGCTGTATCCGGAAAATTCCGCCGGCCGCCGCATGCAGACCGAGTTCATCGCGGTGCCCCAGGATTTCACCGTGGGGCAGGCGATCGACTACATGCGCGAGACGCCGAATCTGCCCGACCGCTTCTACGAGATCTATGTCGTCGACAAGGACCAGCACTGGCAGGGTGCGGTCCCGCTCGACGTGCTGTTGCGCGCACGGCGCCCGGTGCCGCTCACCGAATTGACCGACGAGGATCGCCGCCGCGTCTCCGTCCTGGAGGACCAGGAGGAGGTCGCGCGCATGTTCGGCAAGTACAATCTCGTTGCAGCCCCCGTGCTCGACACCCAGGACCGCCTCGTCGGCGTCATCACGGTGGACGACGTCGTCGACGTTATCGAGGAGGAGGCCGACGAGGACCTCAAGGCGCTCGGCGGCGTCACCAGCGACGAAGAACTGTCGGACACGTTCCTGACCATCGCCCGCGGCCGCTTCAACTGGCTGCTGGTCAATCTCGCCACCGCGTTCCTCGCGTCCTCCGTGCTCGGCCTGTTCGAGGGCCAGCTGGAGAAGATGGTCGCGCTCGCCGTGCTGGCGCCGATCGTGGCGAGTCAGGGCGGCAATGCCGCGACCCAGACCATGACGGTGGCGGTGCGGGCGCTCGCGACGCGCGAGCTCGGCTCCGCCAATGCCTGGCGCGTGATCATGCGCGAGACGCTGGTCGGCCTCGTCAACGGCCTCGCCTTTGCCGTGATCACCGGCATCGCCGCCGTGGCCTGGTTCAAGATCCCAGGCCTCGGCCTCGTCATCGGGCTCGCCATCATCTGCAATCTCGTCGCCGGCGCGCTCGGCGGCATCCTGATTCCGATGGCGCTCGAACGCGTCAGGGCCGATCCGGCCGTGGCGTCCGGCACCTTCGTCACCACGGTGACGGACGTGGTCGGCTTCTTCTCCTTCCTCGGCATCGCGACGCTCTGGTTCGGCTTGAAGTAGGGGGCGTCTTTCTCTCCTCGTGATTGCGAGCGAAGCGAAGCAATCCAGAACCCCTGCGCGGCGGCGGTCTGGATTGCTTCGTCGCAAGGGCTCCTCGCAATGACGGGGAGAGAGCTGCAGAACCGGGGCCCCTGACTTCCCGGGCGAGAGGCGGTTGTCTTTAATCCGAACTTAAGCGACCTGCCGCATCATCAGGCCCGCTTGGGGGAATGGACATGCGGTTGCGGCTGAAGGCGGACGGACGGATCGTCGAATTGCGGGATGGGCAGGAATATCCGGTCGAGCCGAGCGCCAATGCCGCAGCTGGCGACACCGGCTCGCTCGCCGTGCGCGACCTGCGCCGCCGCGCCTGTCTGACCCAGATGGAGTTCGCCGCCAAGCTCGGCGTTCCCGTCGAAACCATCCGGAATTGGGAGCAGGGCAAGCGCGCCCCGCGCGGACCCGCCCGCGCGCTGCTCGCGGTGATCGCGCACGCGCCGGAGACGGTGTTTCAGGCGCTCGCCAAGGCCTGATACGAACCTCCCGTTAGCATTGCGCCGAAGATCCGGGTCGCTGGCCGTGGACTTCCGTTGGCACCATGACGGACGAGGTCCATAATCATCGCCGGGCTGCCGCAACAGAGGGGATTCCTCATGCTGTTCGTCGAGGCCAGTGGCGCAAGAATCCCGGCGATCGGGCTCGGGACCTGGGAGCTGGAAGGGCGCACCTGCGCCCGCGTGGTCGAGCAGGCGCTGCGGCTCGGCTACCGCCACATCGACACCGCCCAGGTCTACGATAATGAGCGCGAGGTCGGTGACGGCTTGCGCGCCTCCGGCGTGCGCCGCGACGACGTCTTCCTCACCACGAAGGTCTGGACCAATCATTTCGCGCCCCACGATCTCGAGCGCTCGGTCAAGGAGAGCCTGGCGCGGCTGCGCCTTACTTCCGTCGACCTGCTGCTGTTGCACTGGCCCAATCCGCACGTGCCGCTGGCGGAGACGCTGGGCGCGCTGTCGCATGCCAAACGCATGGGCCTCGCCCGCCACATCGGTGTCTCCAACTTTACGGTGGCCCTGATCGAGCAGGCGGTGGCGCTGTCATCAGAGCCGCTGGTCTGCAACCAGGTCGAATACCACCCCTATCTGAATCAGGCGAAGGTGAGGGCGGCCTGCGCGCAGCATGGCCTTGCACTGGTCGCCTACAGTCCGATCGCCAAGGGCCGTATCAAGTCCGACCAGAGGCTCGCCGCCCTCGGCCGCGCGCATCGCAAGACGCCGGCCCAGGTCTGCCTGCGCTGGCTGGTGCAGCAGAATGTTGCGGCAATCCCGCGCACCTCGCGCGTCGAACGCCTGTCGGAAAACATCGATATCTTCGATTTCGAGCTGTCGGGCGACGAGATGGCGGAGATCGCCGCGCTGGCGAGCCCGAAGGGCCGCCTGACCGATTTCGGCTTCGCGCCGAAATGGGATTGAGGGGCCGTTCCGGTATGATAGGAGCAGGGCGGCAACCCAAGATCGGGCGATGGAACTGCGGAAGATCATACGGACGGACGTTGCGGCGTCAGCGATTGCGCATCTGATGCTGGTGGCGCTGATCATCTTGATCAGCGAAGTCCATCCGTTTCACGCCGCCGCGCCCGAGACGGTCTCGATCGACATCGTCACGCCCGAGCAGGTGAAGCAGGAAGAGGCCAGGGCCGAGGAGAAGGCCCAGGAAGAGCTGAAGGAGGCAAAGGAGAAGGCGCAAGAGCCGCTCCCTGATTTGAAGCTGCCCAAGCTGGATTTTACCGACAAGGACAAGCCGGAGGTGGCGCCGAAGCCCGCGGCCAAGGAGAAGGCAACCGCGGCATCGCCGAAGCAGCAGGTATCACCCGAACCGCAGCAGAAGCAGGTGCAACCCTCGCCGGAGACGAAGCAGCGCGAGGCCAATGTGCAATCGCAGCCTGAGCAGTCGCAGTCTTCGCAGCCACAACCGCAGCCGTCGCAATTGCCGCCGCTGCCGCAAATGCAACCTCAGCCGCAGCCGCCGCCACAAGCGCAGCCGCGGGCCGCGCCGCCGCCGGCCTATCAGGCGCCGGAGCCCGACGTCACCGTCAAATACGGCGTCATGCTGGGCCTGCCGCCCGAATTGCCGGCCGAGCCGAACAACGCCCCCAAGGACGACGGTGGCGATGCCAAGGATTCAATCGCGGCCAAGCTGCCGCCCGAGGTCATCGCCGAACTGCGCCGTCATTTGCGAAGCTGCGCAAAACTGCCGGCCGGGCTCACGCCGACCGACAATGTCCACATCAAGCTGCGCACGGTGTTCGCCACCGACGGCACCCTGGCGCGCGAGCCGATCCTGATCGAAGCCCCGCCGTCGGCGAAGGGCGTGGCCCTGGTGAAGTCCGCGATGGCCGCGCTCCAAGCGTGCCAGCCCTACAAGATGCTGCCAGTGAATTTGTACGGGGAATGGAAGGTGATGGATCTGCCGTTTTCGCCGCGGGATTTCGGGTCTTAGCTCACCGGGGGTCCCGGATTTGCCCGACGGGCAAAACACCTGCGAAGCTGTCAATCCGTCCTCGCAAATATATTCCGCTTTACCGAAATTCGGATTTGTCGTATGTGTCGCCCGTCCCGGCTCATTCTTGAGGGGCGATCATGAGGTCGTCATGGTTGCGAGCCGGGCGTTGCGGTGGACGCGGCAGCGTCGGGCGCGAGTGGCCAGGGGCAGGGCGGATTGCTCTCCGTGAGCGCTTAAGGCTTCGCGCGGACGGACGGCGCTGTCAGGTTCGTCGTGCCAACATGTCGATGGCAACGTGCACAACGCCATCGGCCGCTGTGGCGCCAACGAGCCGCGCGTACGGCAAAACCGTGTGGTCCTGGCCGTCGTTGCTACGGTCAAGCCCTGGCGGATGCGGCGTCGCGTCAACCGGCGTGCTGCCGGCGACTTCTGTCAGGATGAGGGAGGCCAGAACGAACTCGGCTCCCGGGAGAGCGCGGCATAAGCCGTCCGACCATCGCGCAGGGAAGGCCGTGTGTTGGGCTTCACCTGTATGCTGCTGTGCGGTTCTTTTGCGCTACCTGTTCGCGCAGCGGACCGCGGGTGCCAGCCGGCACCCGGCCTTCCCCATAGGCGTTAAGTTTATTCTTGAGTGTTGGAATCACACGTGATTCCAAGGGGCATGGCAGACGAATCGCTTCTAAATGAGGACTGGACGAGAGTGGTTGCGCAGCTGGGTGGGGCTGAGCAGCTTGAGATAAGCGCGCGCCAGACGAAGGCTTTCGCGCGGCGGCGCCAAATTCCAGACGCGGTGGCGTTGCTTCGGCTGATGCTGGCCTATTGTTTAGGGGAAAGAGGATTGAGATCGACAGCTGCGTGGGCGGCTTCTGTTGGCCTTGCGGACCTCAGCAGCGTGGCGTTGTTCTATCGCCTGCGTCAATGTGGCGATTGGTTTGCAGTGCTGGTGGAGAGCTTGCTCGATGCGGCAGCGCCGAAGGCGAGCCGAGGCCGCCTGATCCGCATCGTCGATGCGACGACAGTACCTCAGGCCGGGCCGACTGCCCGCAGGAGCAGTGAGCTTTGGCGGCTTCATAGTGCATTTGATCTGCCAAGTGAGCGCTTTGGTCACTTCGAGCTAACGGATCAGCAAGAGGGCGAAACGTTTGACCGGATACCAGTAGTCAAGAACGAGATCCGCATTGCTGACCGCGCTTATCTGCAACCTGACCGCATCGCGGCTGTCCGCGCGGCTGGTGCCGACGTTCTGATCCGAGCAGGCTGGAAGAACGCGCGCTGGCTTGATGCCCAAGGCCTTCCATTCGATCTGATGGCCCAATTGCGTGCGGCAAAGGCACGCGGACTGATCGATCGGAGGATTTGGATCAAACGCAAGGACGGGGCGCCTCTGGCTATGCGTCTGGTTGCGGTCAAGAAGCCCACCGGTGCGGCCGCGGCTTCGCGTCGTAAAGCTCGGCGAGACGCACGAGACGAAAACCGCATCATCTCCAAAGGGACTCTGGAAGCCGCGGATTGGGTCATTCTGGTCACGTCGCTCGCACGGGACGAGTTCTCCGCCAAGGATGTGCTTGCACTCTATCGACTGCGATGGCGGATCGAACTTGGCTTCAAGCGACTGAAAAGCCTGATTGGTCTCAAGACACCGCCTGGAACTGATCAGCGTTCGGCGAAGCCCTACCTGCTGGCTCACCTCTTGATTATCCTGCTGCTCGAGCCGCTTGTCCGCGACTTCGAGGACTCTCCCCACTGGAAGCAGGCCGCCTGACGACACCTGGCGGTTGGCGTATCTTGCAACAACTCGTTGCATCCTTGCTGCAAGCAATCATTCCACAACCAACCATCCGCCGCTTGCGCCGCAGTAAGCGAGCGCTTGGGCGGCACCTGCGCGAGCCTCCCCGAAAACGTCAATATCAATCAATGCTTGCGCTACCTTAACGCCTATGCGGCCTTCCCTGCGCCCTCTTGGCTTCGAGGGTGGAGAGATCAAGCAAAGCTCGGGCGAATTGCGCCGCGAGGTCGAATACGTATGTCTGTAGCCACACACTCGCCGTCATCGCCCGGCTTGACCGGGCGATCCATTATTCCGAGGCGCTCGTGATTGAATCGATAGGCCGCGGCGTACTGGATTCCCCGCCTTCGCGGGGAATGACAGCGTCACTTAGAGCATGGGCCCCGGCTCGGCGCAGCAACGCCCTAAGCGCGTTTACGCGCGTCTTCGACGCGCTAGGGGGCCTTGCGGCGCGTCCGGGACACGAGAGTCCTTCAACGACCACGTTTCCCCTCATCGCCCGCGGCTATCTCCGGCGCCATCGCTGCCCAGGCGCTGGAGGCAAACTGACGCCGCCAGGTCACGACCACCACCGCCGCGGTGGACACGAACAGCACCCACGGGCTGACGAACCAGCCGAGATAGCCGAGTGCGAAGAAGAAGGCGCGCTGGCCGCGGTTGAAATGGCGGCCGGCGGATTCGAACACGCGCGAGGTGCGGATGACATGGGCCTCGGCTTCGGGCGTGCCGCGCTGCGAGGCCGGCGGCATGCCGCCGAACAGGATCGCGACATAGTTGAACAGGCGATAGGCCCAGGCGAACTTGAAGAAGGCATAGACGCAGATCAGCACGAGGCCGACGCATTTCAATTCCCACATGGCGGGCGAGGTGCTGAGATCGATCGGCAGCTTGCCCAGAATGGTGATGGCGTCGTTGGTGGCATGCAGCAGCGCCAACGCGCCGCCAAGCGCGAACAGGCTGGTGGAGGCGAAGAAGGCGGTGCCGTTCTGCAGCGAGGCCATGATCTGCATGTCGACCATGCGCGCCTCGCGATCGAGCAGGCGGCGCACCCAGACCTCGCGATAGCGGTTCATCCGCGCCGACAGGCTGTCGCGTCCATAGGCCGAATGCTCCAGCGTCGCGGCATAGACCAGCCATTCGATGATGAAGAAGCCGACGGCGGTGATGTCGACCCAGTGCCTGCTCATGTCTCTCTCCTCGCGGAGCGGCAACGATTGCCATGCATGACGAGGCGCAGCAACGATTGATTGGCGGCAGGCGATGGCGCTAAAAGCGGCTGCATCCGGAAGACTCGAGAAGGACCAGTGACATGGCAGCGCTGAAACTCGCAATCGGCAACAAGAACTACTCGTCGTGGTCGATGCGGCCCTGGCTCGCACTCCGCGCCAACGACATCCCGTTCGTGGAGACCGTGATCCCGCTCTACACCGACAATCCCGCGGACAAGGAGCAAATTCTCTCCTTCAGCCGCGCCGGCAAGGTGCCGGTGCTGGTCGACGGCGACATCACCGTGTGGGATTCGCTGGCCATCATCGAATACATCGCCGAGCGCTACCCGGAGAAGAAGCTGTGGCCCGACGACGTCGCGGCCCGCGCCCATGCCCGTTCGGTGTGCGCCGAGATGCATTCCGGCTTCATGGCCCTGCGCAACGAATGCGGCATGAACCTGCACCGCCCGGTGCGCCCGGTGACGCTGTCGGCGGACGCCAAGGCCAACATCGCGCGGGTGCAGGAGATCTGGCGCGAGTGCCGCTCGCGCTACGGCGCCAACGGACCGTATTTGTTCGGCCGCTTCGGCGCGGCGGATGCGATGTATGCCCCGGTCGTGCACCGCTTCCGCACCTACGCCATCGAGGTCACAGCGGAGACCAGGGCCTATATGGACACGATGATCGCAATGCCGGCGTTTCAGGAATGGACACGCGACGGTATCGCCGAAACGCTCGTCATCGAAAAGTTCGAGACCGTGTGAGCATGATCCGGAAAAGCGGGGACCGGTTTCCCGATAAGGTCATGCTCGCTTAACTCATGAATGTGATCGAGCGCCGCTTGACGGCCTGCGCGAGGGCGGCGCTCGATCGCGAGGGAATCCAAGGAGAGGGCATCGTCATGGGAATCCTGGACTCGCTGGAGAACAACCCAGCCTTGCGCAGCGCGCTCAGCCAGCACGGTGCTGCCGTGCTCCCGGCCGTGCTGAACGAGGTGCTCGGCAGCAGCAATCAGGGCGGCCTCAGCGCGATCGTCGCAAAGCTTCAGCAGTCCGGCTTCGGCGAGCAGGTCAAATCCTGGCTCGGCAACGGGCAGAACCTGCCGATCTCGGCCGATCAGCTCCGGGCCGTGCTGGGCAACGACACCGTCCGCCAGCTGGCCGCGCGCTACAACATTCCCGTCGATCAGCTCGGCGAGATCCTCGCCCAGGAACTGCCCAAGGCGGTGGATCACGCAAGTCCCGACGGCCATTTGCCCCATACCGCCTGAAGCGAGCCGTTCCGGCGGTATCGTCGGGCGCCCGGTTCCCCGGCCATCATCCTGAAAACACTGACAGATCGGCGTGTTTGCCATGGCTGTATACTGCTGGCCAAAGCGGCCCGGCGCGTGCTATACAGCGGCCCGGGTTTAGCCGGTCCGTCGCAGTGGGACCCTGGGCACGGCCGGCGCTGTTTGAGTGATGGAGATGGGCGTTGAAGCATAAATTCCCCGTGGGAGCACGCGTACTTTTCACGGCCAGCAACGTCGCGCGCCCCGCTGCCAGCGGCTCGTACGAGATCATCCGCCTGCTGCCGACGGAAGGCGACGACTGCCAGTACCGCATCAAGAGCTCGACCGAAGCCTTCGAGCGCGTCGCCAAGGAAAGCCAGCTCGCGCTGTCCTGAAGGCCACCGGCGCCTCGTCGCGCCTCAAGGAATTTGTATCCTGCCGCCGTCAAAAGGCCCGCTTCACCTCCAAGGTGAGCCGGGGCCAGTTGCCGATTCGCGGTGCTCGCTTGACCATTCGCTCTCAACTCGCGTGAGGGGACGTCGCGCATGGACTGGGCTTGGGCCACTACGCTCGACCAAATCTGGCGCTCGCCGGCCTTCCTGATGTGGATGACGCTGGTCGCTGCCGGCGTTTTCGGATTGATCCTGCTGTTCACGCTGCTGCGCGCCGAGAGAACGGTCGCCAACGGCGCGCTGGCCGCCATCTCGCTGCTCGCCATCATCATCGCGGTCGCCGCCACCATGCGCCCTTATGGGCCGATCGGACACGAGACGCCGGTTGCTGAAGGTCGCGCGCAAGCCGCGGTCGTCGCAGGCTTGCCGGCGCTGTCCTGCCTCGACGAGCTCGCCGGAGAGACCGTGGCCGCCGGCTGCGAGAAGGCGCTGTTCGGCGCGCCCGACGCGGCGGCCGCCGCCGTCGCCTACACTGCAAGCCGGATCGACCGGCTGACCGCGCTCGGTGATGCCGCAACCGCCGAGAAGAGCCTGACACAGGACATGAAGATACTGCGCAAGACGCTGGAGCATGATCGCTACGGCCTCGTCGCCCAGGTGCTGGTCGCGCGCGACGGCTGCACGCAGTTCGATTGTCCGGCGTTCCGCTCGCTGACCGATCAGCAGCAGGTCGCCGCCAACATGGATTCCCATCTCTACGATCAGCTGGTCGCACGCTACGCGCCGACCTGGAACGCGCCCGCAACGGTGCCGGGGGCGCTGCCCGCAACTGCTGCGCTTGTCGGGCTGCCGCCGTCGATGCCGACGGGCAAGCCGACCAATGCGGAGTTCCCGAGCGCCTCCTCGACGCCGCCGGTGAGCATCATGACTCCCGAACCGGCGACGGCAACGACGCGCCAGGCCGCGCCTGCCACAAACGCCGCGCCAGCCCCGCGCGCACCCGCGGCGGCCTCGGCGCAGGCCGCTGCGCCTGCGGCACCGGCCGCGGCCGCCAAGAAGCAGCCGGCCGCCAAGCGCGCGCCAGCCGCCGCTCCGGTTCCGCTTGCGCCGCCGGCCGCGACGCCGACGCCTCGGGCTGCGGATAACGAGTAGATCGGCATTCCCAACGCGCGGCCGCCCGGCTAATGCTGGGCCATGCCACTCCATCTGATCAAGCTCGCCGTCGGCTGCGACTCCGTCAAGGAATTGAAGGGGTGGGTGACCGAACGGATGCAGACCGCCAAGAAGAAGGGTCTGCCGCAACATCACATCCACATCACGCGCATGGTGCCCAAGCGCGACGCCGAGATTCTGGCGGGCGGATCGCTCTACTGGGTGATCAAGGGCGAGATCGCCGCGCGCGAAAAGATCATCGGTATCGAGCCGTTCCGCGACAAGGACGGCATCGGTCGCTGCCGGATCGTGATGCAGCCGAAGGTGATCTCGGTGTCGCCGCGGCCGATGCGCCCGTTCCAGGGCTGGCGCTATCTCACCAACGATTCCGTGCCGCCCGATCTCGGCAAATCCGCCGCCGGTTCGATCGCGGCCATGCCCGAGCCGATGCGGCGCGAGCTGCGCGATCTCGGGCTGCTCTAAACCGCGATATTGTCGATCAGCCGCGTCGTGCCGAGCTTGGCTGCCACCAGGATCCGCAACGGACCGTCCTCGCGCGAGGTGACCGGCGCCAGCGTCTCGGCGTGGCGCGCCTCGAAATAGTCGAGCGCGAAACCGGCCGCCTTGATCGTCTCCGCACCACGCGTCATCGCGCTTCCGAGGGCTTCGCCGGCGCGGATGCGGCCGGCGCTGTCCTTCATGGCGCGGTAGAGCGTGGTCGCGGTCTGCCGCTCCTCCGCCGAGAGGTAGACGTTGCGCGAGGACATCGCGAGCCCGTCGCGTTCGCGCACGGTGCGGGAGCCGATCACCCTGACGCCAAGGTCGAGATCCCGCGCCATCTGCATCACCACCCGCAGCTGCTGAAAGTCCTTCTCGCCGAAGATCGCAACATCCGGCCGGCACTGCGTGAACAGCTTGCCGACGACGGTGGCGACGCCGCCGAAGAAGTGCGGCCGGAACCGGTCCTCGAGGCCGGCGAGCGCCGGTCCCTCGGGCACGATGCGGGTGGCAAAGCCGTCCGGGTACATGGCCTCGACGCCGGGATGCCAGACGATGTCGACCTCCTCGGCCGCGAGCTTGGCGATGTCGGCCTTCCAGGTGCGCGGATAGGCGCCAAAGTCCTCGGTCGGCGCAAACTGAGTCGGATTGACGAAGATCGACACCACGACGCGGCTGGCGCGCCGCTTGGCGAGGCGCACCAGCGACACATGCCCGTCATGGAGTGCCCCCATGGTCGGGACCAGCGCGATCGTGGCCTTTCGCTTGCGTAGATTGTCGACGGCGCGTCGCAAGGTGGGGACCGTGCGGGCGATCAAGGGGCTTCGTGACATCGGGACTCGAATCGGGACTCGACGGGGTTGGGAATCGGAGCGGGCGCGGCCCGACGGCCGGCAGGCCAACCTTAACAAGCGGCGGTCGTGGACGCCATGCATCCGGATGCGGCACAGCAATTCGCGTCGAGCCGCGCGACATTGCGAGTGTGTGGGCTGCATCGCAGACGCGCAGCTGCACTGCTCTTCATGATAAGAGCCGCGCGTTGCGATTTGCGTTACCTGTCACGCATTTCACTTGACCGCAGACGTGGTCAACTCGAAGATATTCGTTAGGGGTGTTGAGGATCGCAATGCTTGTGCAAGCTAGCCAAGGCCAATCCGGCTCGGCGCATGTGGTCGTGCTCGGCAATGAAAAGGGTGGCTCCGGCAAGTCGACGACCGCCTTGCACATCGCCGTTGCGCTCCTGAAGGCCGGCCAGCGCGTCGCCACCATCGATCTCGATTGCCGCCAGCAAAGCTTTACCCGCTACATCAGCAACCGCTCCGCCTGGGCCCGCCGCACCGGGCTCGGCCTCGAGCTGCCGGTGCATCGCTGCATCAAGCTCGGCGAGACCATGCAGATCGCGGAGAACGAGAACTCGGAGTTCCAGCAGTTCATGGAGGCGGTCGCGGCGGTCGAGCGCAGCTTCGACTTCATCGTCATCGATACGCCCGGCACCGACAGCTATCTAATGCGGCTTGCGCACTCGATGGCCGACACCCTGGTGACGCCGATCAACGACAGCTTTCTCGACTTCGACGTGCTCGGCACCGTCGAGCCCGCCAACTACGCGGTGACGGGCGAGAGCCATTACGCGGAGATGGTGCGTGACGTCAGGCGCAAGCGCCGCCAGCTCGACGGGGCGACCACCGACTGGATCGTCGTCCGCAACAGACTGTCGATGCTCGGCTCCCGCAACAAGCAGCTCGTCGCCGACGGCTTGAAGGATCTGTCGCTGCGACTCGGCTTCCGCTACGTTGACGGCTTCGCCGAACGCGTCGTCTATCGCGAATTCTTCCCGCGCGGCCTGACTGCCCTGGACGAGATCGACGAGGCCACGCTCGGCATGCGGCCCAATCTCGGCCATCTCACTGCGCGCGAGGAGGTAACGAGCCTGCTCCGCCAGCTCAAGCTGCCGCTCGACGAGCGCGGCCGCCGCCGCGCCGCCAACCGCGCCGAGTGGTTCAGTCAGGTCGACAAGCCGCTTGAGGTCCACGACATCCTGGGCGCTTGACGCGGTATAGAGCTACTTCCGCATCGATCCGCATGCCGGTTCCCGGGGGAACCGGGCGCGCATTCGCTCGTTTTCATCTACGTTCACTGCGAAATTGATGATCGAGATGGGTTGCGTCCGATCCTGACCTGCACGCTGACGTAGCGCACGAGTCCGGGCTGCCCAAGAATCGTGTGCGGCGCACAATGAAAGGGCTGTCAGGTCACAATATTTACGCTTCCTGTCACGTGGCTGTGACATATATTAGGGAATAGGCGACAAGGGGACAAAGAGCCCCGGAAGAACACGATTTTCAACAGGGATTCAGGCCGTAAGAGCCTGAGGCTGAGGACGAAAATGAAGCGTGGAATTGCCGTTCTGGTTTCAGTGAGTGCGCTCTGCGGCATCGCCTATTTCACGGCGAGCAAGTGGGCGATCAAGCACGAGACCATCACTTTCTACGACGCTTCGCGGGACAACCGTCCGGTTCCCGTCGACATCGCGATCCGCCGCGACAAGGAAATGCAGGCCAATGCCGGCATGATCACGCTGCCGGTCGCGGTGATCAATCACGGCAACACCGTCAAGAACACCGAGTACGGCTTCCTCGCCAACATCTTCGCCGCGCGCGGCTATCTCGTCGTCAGCCCGCAGCACGATTTGCCGACCGATCCTCCGATGGTGACCAAGCCGGGCGAGCTCTATGTCGGCCGGCTGCCGCAGATCCTGCGCGGAGTCGCCAACATTCATTTGGCCATGCAGGAGATGAAGAAGGTTCAGCCCAACGCCGACTATGACAAGGTGACGATGGTCGGCCATTCCATGGGCGGCGACATCACGATGTACTTCGCCAAGCAGTACCCGGACGAGGTCAAGAAGGTCGTCACGCTCGACAACCTCCGCGTCCCCTTCGTCACCGCCGGCAAGTTCAAGATCCTGTCGTTCCGCTCCAAGGATCCTCAATTCAAGACCGATCCGGGCGTGATCCCCACGGACGAGGAGTGCGAGAAGGCGGGCATCCAGGTCGTGAAGACCGAATTCCAGCATAACGACATGCGTGACACCGGTCCGGACGACGCCAAGAACTCGATCCAGAGCATGCTGGACAAGTTCCTGAGCTCGACCGACAGCGAGGTGGCGCCGGTCGACACGCAATCGTCCCCGCCCAAGATTCTCGAGCCCGGTCCGGTCGCTCTGATGGCGCCGGCCAAGAGCTGACCTCTCGCTCCGGTCGATCCGATCCTCGAAGCCCCCGTCGGCGCCAGCTTGCGGGGGCTTTGCACATTGACCGGGCCATCGTCGCTGACCACATTAGCTGCTCACCGCGAGGCGAAGAGCAGAGATGTCGGGCGAACCGATCAAACCCCGTGGTGGCGATGCCGTTTCGGCGCAAGCGGACGGCGCGCTGCCGAAGACGAGGACATCGACCTCGGAGGACATCGCCGCCTTCGTCGCTAAGGCGCGCGCGCTGTCGCCGCATGCGCCCGGCGCGAAGGGGCGGCTGATCTTCGCGCTGGATGCGACGATGAGCCGGCAGCCGACCTGGGACATGGCCTGCGCGCTCCAAGCCGACATGTTCCGCGAAGCTGCGGCGCTCGGCAGTCTGGACATCCGGCTGGTCTATTATCGCGGTTTCAACGAGTGCCGCGCCACAGGGTGGATCTCCGACAGCAGCAAGCTTGCGAGGCTGATGAGCAAGATCGATTGCCGCGGCGGTGACACCCAGATCGGCAAGGTGCTAGGCGAGGCGCGGCGCGAGGCGGTTGCCTCTGGCGTGCGCGCCGTCGTCTTCGTCGGCGATGCCATGGAGGAGAAGGTCGACGACCTCTGCGCCAAGGCCGGCGAGCTCGGCATGCTCAAGGTGCCGGTGTTCCTGTTTCAGGAAGGCGATGACACCGTGGCCGAGCGGACGTTTCGCGAGATCGCGAGGCTGACCGGCGGCGCCTGGTGCCGGTTCGATCCTGGCGCGGCGGCGCAACTGCGTGAGCTGCTGCGCGCTGCCGCGGCCTATGCGGTCGGTGGTCGCGAGGCGCTGCTGAAACTGGCGAAGGGCGAGAGCGGCGCGGCCAGGCTGATCGGCCAGATGAAATAGGCCAGAGCATGATCCGAAAAACTGCGCAGCGGTTTTTCGAAAAGATCATGCTCAAGAACCTAAAACGCGATGACGGTTCACCTTGATCTCATCGCGCTTTCGGCCGCCCAGACCATGGACGCGAGACCGAGCAGGATTTCGCCGTGCGGGGAATGATCTGGACAGGGTCGCTTATTGGCGAACGAACGTCTCGTGTCATCAGCCGGTCGTGGACGTGGACGAAGGACGCCATGCTTTTTGACAACAGGACGACTATATTCAGGCCATGACCCTGATCGCCGGCGCTGTCGCCGTTATCACGCTCTATCTGCTGCTCCAGATGTTCCGCTCCGCCAATCCGGCGGTGCTTGCGCGCACCATCAAGTTCGGCGGCGGCGTCGTGGCGCTGGCGGTCGCGGCCTTCACGGGTCTGCGAGGCGAGTTGGCGGTGGCGATCCCGCTCGGACTCATGGGAGCCGGACTGCTCGGCTGGACGCCGCTGGCGAACGCCGGCATCGGCAATGTTGGCGGGCTGTTCGGCGGCGGCGCAACGCGCCCGACAGGTCAGGCCTCGCGCGTGCGGTCGCAGTTCCTGGACATGCGGCTCGATCACGATTCCGGCCAGCTCGCGGGCCGGATCGTCGCCGGGCCCCACGCGGGGCGCGATCTCGATGAGTTCGATCTCGCTGGCCTGCTGGCGATGGTACCGGCGTTCGACGCCGAGAGCGTCGCCTTACTTGAAAGCTATCTGGACCGCCGGTTTCCCGCTTGGCGTCAGAACGCGCAGGGCGATGCGGCAGGGCGGCAGCGCAGCGCGGCGCCGGGCGGCAAAATGACGGCGGAGGAAGCCTATCAGATCCTTGGCTTGCAGCCGGGGGCGGGCCGCGACGACATCAGCCGGGCTCACAAGTCCCTGATGAAGAAACTCCATCCCGACCAGGGGGGCTCGACGTATCTCGCTGCCCGTGTAAACGAGGCCAAGGATACTCTGCTTCGTACGCATAACGTCTAACTCCGGCACCATAAACGCCCGTACCGCGTCAGCTCCGCTTCTCCGTTCGCCGTCGCCCTGGTGCCCGCCATTGTCGGCGTGGTCGATCCCTTGCGTAAAGTTTTAACCGTAAAGTCTTGACGAGAGGTTGTCGTGGAACAGCCTTGGGCCTCATCCGCATCCCAAACGAAAAATGCCCGCGCAGGGCGCGGGCATTGGCTGTGGGAAAGATCCGCTCGATCAGTTGCGGACGGTGATGCAGGAGATCTCGGCGCGCTTGAGGGCGCGGCAGACGGCCTCGGCCTGGTCGCGCTCGAGCCCGGCGAAGCGGGCGCGGTAGAGCTTGCGATTGTCCTTGGCAACCACAGGCTCGGTGAACGGATCGGCCTTGCTGAGCAGGCCGCGGGCCGAGCTGCGCGCCGCATCGATGCGCTGCTGGGCTTCGGTCTCGCTCTCGAGCGCGCCGACCTGGACGATCCAGCCGCTGTGGGTGACGACCGGCTTGGGGGTGGCGCTCATCTGGGCGGGCTGCGGCGCCGGATCGGCGGACGCGAGCTTCGCAGCCGCCGGGGCCGGAGCGGCGGTGGTTGTGGCCGGCAGCACGCCGAGGATGCCGTTGCCGGTACCAAAACCCGCCGGCTGACGCGGCAGTTCGGTGCGGACGACCTCGGCAGGCTTCGGCGCTTCCGGCTGGCTCTGGGGCTCGGGCTTGTTGATCAAATCGGCCCGGGCGACGACGGCGCCGGAAGTTTCCGCAACGTCTGAACGGGCGGCAATCGTGCTCGTGACTTGCGGAGCGACCGGAGCCGGGGTGGCGGAGGCGACCTTCACAGTGCCGGCCTTGACTTGGACGGTCTTGACCCGGACAGGCTTCATCGGCTCGGACGAGCCGGGAATGATGGAAAGCGGCTGGCTCGAGATCACGCCATTGGTGAGCGGCGCCGGCTCGATCTTGGATTCAGTCGGCCGGACTTCAGGCTTGGGCTGAGCCGGCGGCATCGCCGCGGTCGCAGCGGCAAGCGTCGACAGGCGCGAGGCGAGACGCGACGGGGCTTCCGGGGCGGCCGCGGCCTGGACCTGCGGCGCGGGACGGGCCGGCGTATCCGAGGCATCGGCCACGTCGCTGCTCGCGTCTGCACCGTTGCGCTCGGTGACGGCGGCCACGGTGTGGGTGGTCGCGCCCTTCTCGAGGTTCTCCGCGAGCAGGTTGCGCATGATGGCGTCGCGCGAGCCGCCGCTGCGGCCGCCAAGCACCACGCCGATCAGGTGGCGGTTGCCGCGCCGCATCGAGGTCACGAGATTGAAGCCGGAGGCGCGGGTGTAGCCGGTCTTGATGCCGTCGACGCCCTCGACGCTGCCGAGCAGGTGATTGTGGTTGCGGATCGACTGGCCGCGCCAATTGAACGTCGAGGTCGCGAAATAGCGATAGTAGCGCGGGAAGCGCTCCTGGATGGCGCGGCCGAGCGTGGCCTGGTCGCGCGCGGTCGTGACCTGCTCGTCGTTCGGCAGACCAGAGGCGTTGCGATAGACCGTCTTGGACATGCCGAGCGAGCGCGCCTTGCGCGTCATCATCTGCGCGAAATCGTCCTCGTCGCCGCCGATCGCTTCGGCGATCACCACCGCCGCATCGTTGGCCGAGCGGGTGACGAGACCCTTGATCGCATCCTCGACGCGGATGGTCTGGCCGGGGCGCAGGTTCAGCTTGGTCGGATCCTGATCGGCGGCGTGCTGCGATACCGGCATCTCGGTGTCGAGCTTCATCTTGCCGGACTCCAGACGCTCGAACAGCAGATAAAGCGTCATGATCTTGGTCAGCGAGGCGGGATGGCGGAGACCATCGGGGCTGTTTGCCTGGAGCACGACGCCGGAATTGCCGTCGACGATGATGGACGCGAATTTCGGGCTGGAGCTCTCGGAGACATCGCGCTGCACCCGATGGCTCGCGTAATGGCGGCGATGGCGCCGCGCCTCGGCCGCGTCGGTGGTGAAGATGGCTGCAGTGGTGACTGTAAGAAGCCCGAAAACGCCGACGCGCGCCAAGCGCGAAGAAGACAAGCTTTTACGAAGCATGGAACCCCGTCCCCGTTTCTGACTTGATCACCGGCTCGTGAGGCGAAATTGTGCCCACTGGAGCCGGGATCATTACCTGCTCAGGCTGTCCCTCCGCTGGTGTTCGCCACGGGAGACGTTGGGCCTGAGCCGCTGTTCTGGCTAAGGTGATGTTCTCAAACGGCTTTGACCGCGTGCGGAAGCTGAACACGTCCAGGGAATCAGGGTACGGGGCTGCGGTTTCCAAAAGCTTAAGGAACCATTGCGGGAAAGCGCGGGAATTTCCGCGACTTGCATCTATTTTGGCATCCGTTTTTGTGCGTCGCACAAGATTCTTGACATTTTTGTGCGTTGCACTAATTGTGGGCAGAGTCAGGGAGCCGGGGCTTCCGGACGAGAGCCAGGGAAAAGGATTGCGAAATGTTCAAGGTTGAAGACTTTCAGAACTACGGGAAAGAGCAGTTCGAGCAGTGCGTCGCCTCCGCGACCTCGGTGCAGCACGGTCTCCAGGCGATCGCCAGCGCCTATGGCGACTACACTAAGAAGTCGTTCGAAGACACCAAATCCTTCGTCGAGAAGCTTTCCGGCGTGAAGTCGCTGGACAAGGCCATGGAAGCCCAGACCGACTTCGCCCGTTCCGCCTACGAGACCTTCGTCGCGGAATCGCAGAAGATCGCCGGCCTCTACAGCGACCTCGCCAAGCAGGCGTTCAAGCCGGTCGAGACCATCGTCTCGAAGTTCACCCCGGCCGCCAACTAAGCGCTCCCTCACATCCTGGAATCAAGAAGCCCGGCTGATCCAGCCGGGCTTTTTTCTGTGTTGTGGCGGGTGGCCTCAGCGCGCCACGCGCAGCTTGGACAGCGAGATGCCGATGTCCTTGAACACCGACACGGTCTGGTCCGCCGACTTCACCAGATAGAACTTGTCGGTGCTGCTCGCGCAATATTGCAGCACGCTCGAGGTCGGATCGTGGCCGGTGTTGACCTGCACCGTGTAGATTGTGATGTTCGCGGCCTTGGCGTTGTCGCACGGCTTCTGCCGCGCGTCGATCTGTGAGGCATTGTTGTGCCGGCGGTTCTGCGTGTTCAGACCGCAGCGTCATCCAGCCCAGGCGAGCCCGATGCCCTGGTTGGTGTTGCCGGTCGGCTTCATTTTGTCGATCACGGTTTTGAGCGAGGACCAGTCGTAGCTCAGCGGCATGATTGGTCGCGGTCGACCACGCAACCTGTCCAGGCGTTGTGATTGGCCGGAGTCCACGCGGCATCCCAATCCGCGAAGTCGATCCAGTACTTGTAGTTGCTGGCGCCGATATTGACGGCCTTAGCGAACGGCACGATCGAGATGTAGACGTCGCCATTGGTCTTGGCGAGCGGGTCTTGGCGAGCGCGCTGAGTTGGTCCATGAGGTTCTTGGCGGCGGTCTGCATCGCCGGCATCTTGCCATCGTCGACCATCGATGCGGTGTTGTCGAGCACCATGGCGACGCGCATACGCGCCAGGCCCAGGCACTGGTGGACGAGGTAGATAACGGGCGGGCGAAACATGATGATCCCCGAAATCCGTTCGCGCCACCCCCTTGGACGGCAGGTGATGGGACCGCAGAAAACCGGAGATAGCCCGCGCGAAACCGTCGCAGCCACGCTGCAACCCGGTTCCTGGTCAACAGGCTCTGAACGGGCGGGCGGAAATTTTTGTCAAATCGATCCGGATTGATTAACCTTGGTCAGGATCGCCGGACCGGGACTCGGGACCGCCGCGGCCGCATCGGCCAGACCTTTGCACGCTTGCGGCGAGCCAGGGGCAGGCCCATATTGCTAGCGAATGATCCGGCTTGGACCGGATCCGTCGGGAGCGGCGATCCAACAAGGCGGCGCGCCAGCGCGAAGCTCCGGAGGGCGGGGTTGCGCAGCGAGCTGTCATCCGCTCCGTTGGGAATTTGAACGCCTGAGCCATGCCGCACCTGTCTTCCAGCCTCGACCTGTCCGCGCCAGCCGCTGCCCATGCCCCGCGTATGAGCAATGACGACAACCGCTCGGGCGGTCCGACCGGGCCGAGCACGTCGGTGATCACCAAGGTCAAGCCCAAGACCAAGCGGCCGAACCTGTATCGCGTGCTGATCCTGAACGACGACTACACGCCGATGGAATTCGTCGTCCACGTGCTTGAGAAGTTCTTCCAGAAGGACGTCGAGGCTGCGACCAAGATCATGCTGCATGTCCACCACCACGGTATCGGCGAGTGCGGCGTATTCACCTACGAGATCGCCGAGACCAAGGTGACGCAGGTGATGGACTTTGCCCGCAAGCACCAGCATCCGCTGCAATGCGTGATGGAAAAGAAGTAGTCGTGCGTTCGAGTTCTTTTTAGAGCGGTTCTGTTCGCGTGCTGTGTGATGGCAGCACATCCTGCTGCATGATCCGGCGAACATTGGCAGCGGCGTCAATCCTGCCCAGATGGGCAGCTCTGCCCAAATCGGAACAGGTTTTGCATCGAAAATACCGCAGGCGTGTCGCCGCCGGGTCGCGGAACCGGTCTTTCGCCGCGGTCTTGTATAACTATATGTGACAAAGGTTGTTGTTGCCTGACCGGGCGATGGCGATCATGATGGTGGGGGCCATAGAGGACGCGAATGCCGACTTTTTCCCAAAGCCTTGAACAATCCCTGCATCGTGCACTGGCGATCGCAAACGAGCGTCATCACCAATACGCGACGCTCGAGCATCTTTTGCTCTCTCTGATCGACGATTCCGATGCAGCTGCGGTCATGCGCGCCTGTAGCGTCGATCTCGACAAGCTCCGTACGAGCCTCGTCAATTATCTTGAGACCGAATTCGAAAATCTGGTGACGGATGGCGCCGACGACGCCAAGCCGACGGCCGGTTTCCAGCGCGTGATCCAGCGCGCGGTGATCCACGTGCAGTCCTCCGGTCGCGAAGAGGTGACCGGCGCCAACGTGCTGATCGCGATTTTCGCCGAACGTGAAAGTCATGCAGCGTATTTCCTGCAAGAGCAGGACATGACGCGCTATGACGCCGTCAACTACATCAGCCACGGCATTGCCAAGCGGCCTGGTGTCTCCGAGGCGCGTCCGGTTCGCGGCGTCGACGAGGAGACCGAGACCAAGGGCAACGATGACGCCAAGAAGAAGGGCGAGGCGCTCGAGACCTATTGCGTCAACCTCAACAAGAAGGCGCGCGACGGCAAGATCGATCCGGTGATCGGACGCAATTCCGAGATCAACCGCGCGATCCAGGTGCTGTGCCGCCGGCAGAAGAACAACCCACTGTTCGTCGGCGAGGCCGGCGTCGGCAAGACCGCGATCGCGGAGGGCCTTGCCAAGCGCATCGTCGACAGCGAGGTGCCGGAGGTTCTGGCGGCAGCGACGGTGTTCTCGCTCGACATGGGTACGCTGCTCGCCGGCACGCGCTATCGCGGTGACTTCGAGGAGCGCCTGAAGCAGGTGCTGAAGGAGCTCGAAGCCCATCCCAACGCCATCCTGTTCATCGACGAGATCCACACCGTGATCGGTGCGGGCGCGACGTCGGGCGGGGCGATGGACGCCTCGAACCTGCTCAAGCCGGCGCTCGCCTCGGGCACCATCCGCTGCATGGGCTCGACCACCTACAAGGAATACCGGCAGCACTTCGAGAAGGACCGCGCACTGGTGCGGCGCTTCCAGAAGATCGACATCAACGAGCCGACGGTCGAGGACGCGATCGCGATCCTCAAGGGCCTCAAGCCTTATTTCGAGGACTACCACCGGCTGAAATACACCAATGAGGCGATCGAAGCTGCCGTGCAGCTGTCCTCGCGCTACATCCATGACCGCAAGCTGCCCGACAAGGCGATCGACGTGATCGACGAGTCCGGAGCGGCGCAGATGCTGGTCGCCGAGAACAAGCGCAAGAAGACCATCGGCATCAAGGAGATCGAGACCACGATCGCTTCCATGGCACGGATTCCGCCGAAGAGCGTCTCCAAGGACGATGCCGAGGTGCTCAAGCATCTCGAGCAGACCCTGAAGCGCACCGTGTTCGGCCAGGACAGGGCGATCGAGTCGCTGGCGGCTTCGATCAAGCTCGCCCGCGCCGGCCTGCGCGAGCCGGAGAAGCCGATTGGCTGCTATCTGTTCTCAGGGCCCACCGGCGTCGGCAAGACCGAGGTCGCAAAGCAGCTCGCGGCGACGCTCGGCGTCGAGCTCCTTCGCTTCGACATGTCCGAATACATGGAGCGGCACACCGTGTCGCGCCTGATCGGCGCACCTCCGGGCTATGTCGGCTTCGACCAGGGCGGCCTGCTCACCGATGGCGTCGACCAGCATCCGCATTGCGTGGTGCTGCTCGACGAAATCGAGAAGGCGCATCCCGACCTGTATAACGTGCTGCTCCAGATCATGGACCACGGCCGGCTGACCGACCACAACGGCAAGCAGGTCAACTTCCGCAACGTGATCCTGATCATGACCACGAATGCAGGCGCGGCGGATCTCGCCAAGCAGGCGTTCGGCTTCACGCGCTCGAAGCGGGAAGGCGACGACCACGAGGCGATCAACCGCCAGTTCGCGCCGGAATTCCGCAACCGCCTCGATGCCATCGTCTCGTTCGGCCATCTCAGCGTCGAGGTGATCGGCACCGTGGTCGAGAAGTTCGTGCTTCAGCTCGAGGCCCAGCTCGGCGATCGCGACGTCACCATCGAACTGTCCGAGCCCGCCAAGGCCTGGCTGGTCCAGCATGGTTACGACGAGCAGATGGGCGCACGTCCGATGGCACGCGTGATCCAGGAGCACATCAAGAAGCCGCTGGCGGACGAGGTGCTGTTCGGCAAGCTCAAGGCCGGCGGCCACGTCCGCGTCGTCCTCGTCAAGGACGAGGCCGACGAGACCAAGGACAAGATCGGTTTCGAGTTCGTCGAGGGGCCGGTCACGCCGAAGCAGGAAAAGCTGCCCGGCACCCGCAAGCGTCCGCCGGGCAAGTCCAAGCCGGGCGGCGGCCCCGGCGGCTCGAAAGGGCCGATCTCGAAGGGCCCGCTGGTCAAGGTTTGATCGCGAGCAACATGGATCGAAAAGGCCGGCTGAAAAGCCGGCCTTTTTTGGCGCAGCGGGCAGCGCCGTCGCCTGAAACCCGAGCGTCCCGCGCTCAATCTCCCTTCATCCGCTGTCCGTCCTGCACCCGCACACGCTCGGCGCCGCGCGCGCCGGCGGGCGACAGGCGCAACATGCTGAGCAGCGCACCGCATAGCGCAAAGCCGACGCCAGCCAGCAGCGCGATCCTGGTTCCCTCCTGCGGATAGCGCCCGAGGAACAGCGCGACCAGCGCGGCGCCGGCGGTCTGGCCGAGCAGGCGGGCGGTGCCGAGCATGCCGCTGGCTCCGCCGGAGCGCTCGCGTGGTGCGGCCGCGATCATGGTGCGGTTGTTCGGCGTCTGGAACAGGCCGAAGCCGAAGCCGGCCAGCGCCATGCGCCAGGCGATGTCGAAGGCGCCGGGCTCGGCCGGCAGCATCGCGAGCGAGGCGAGCCCGCCTGCGAACAGCAAGAGGCCGATGCCGCCGAGCAGGCCGGCGGGATAGTGCTCGACCAGCCGCCCGGCAAGCGGTGCGGCGAACGCCACCGTGATCGGCCAGGGTGTGATCAGCAGTCCCATATGCACGGCCGAATAGCCGAAGCGGCTTTGCAGGTAGAACGGGATCGCGACGAAGGACAGCATCTGGGCGCAGAACGAGGCGATCGAGGTCGCGATCGACAGCGCGAAGATCGGGATGCGCAGCAGGTCGACCGGCAACAGCGGCGCGGCGACATGGGTCTCGCGCCAGATCAGCGCGGCGCCTGCGACGGCGGCGACGGCGAATTCGATCAGGCAGGTGAGCAGCGGCTCGCCGTGGCCGACGCTGTCGACCGCGAAAATGCCGACGCCGAAGGTGACAGCGCTAAGCCCCGCGCTCTGCCAGTCGAACGAATGCGCCGCCAGGCGCGTGTGCGGCAGGCACCGTGCGCCGAGCGCAACGGCGACCGCACCGATCGGCACGTTGATCGCGAACAGCCAGGACCAGCTGCCTACGGCCAGGATGCCCGAGGCCAGCGTCGGCCCGATCGCGGCCGACACCGCCACGACGAGCGCGTTGCGCGCGATACCGCGCCCGAGCAGCGCATGCGGATAGGTGAAGCGGACCAGCGCGGTGTTGACGCTCATGATGCCGGCTGCGCCAAAGCCCTGGATGATGCGCGCGATCGTCAGCATCGGCAGCGATTGCGCGACCGCGCAAAATGCGGAGGCGAGGGTGAACAGCGCAAGTCCCGCCAGGTAGACGCGCCGGTAGCCCACGATCTCGCCGAGGGAGGCGAGCGGCAGCAGCGAGATGGTGATGGCGAGCTGGTAGCCGTTGACGATCCAGATCGAGAAGGCCGGGCTTGCCTTGAGATCAGCCGCGATCGTCGGCAGCGCCACATTGGCGATGGCGCCGTCGATCACGGACATCGTGATGCCGAGCGCGATGGTGAGGATGGCCCATCGGCGCTGCGGCAGCGGCAGGCCGTCGGCCTGCTCGATCGTGACTGTCGACATTTGTGAGCGGCGTCTGCTTTGGCGAATCGAACGTGCCAGGTGACGGAGTATTGCGCCAACCGGACAGGACCGCGATGGTTCCGGAACCCAGCCGTTACCAACGCGCTCGCCTTGGCCCCGGAGGAGCACGACAATACGGGCCTCGAGCGGCGAGGCAGATCGACCGGCTGCTAAACCGCCGGCGGATTGCGGTCCGTGAAGGTCACGCGCTGGTGCCAATAGGGATAGGGCAGCGTCACCTTGCTCGCGTCATCGAGCTTGGCGATCTGGTCCTTGGTCAGCGACCAGCCGACCGCGCCGAGATTTTCGCGCAACTGCGTCTCGTTGCGCGCGCCGATGATCAGCGTCGACACGGTCGGACGCTGGAGCAGCCAGTTCAGCGCGATCTGGGACACGCTCTTGCCGGTTTCCTTCGCGACCTCGTCGATGGCGTCGACGACGCGATAGACGTGCTCGTCGGACACGGGCGGGCCGAATTCGGCGGTCTTGGGCAGGCGGCTCACCTCGGGCTTCGGCTGGCCGCGGCGGATTTTTCCGGTGAGGCGCCCCCAGCCGAGCGGCGACCAGACAACGGCGCCGAGCCCCTGGTCGAGGCCGAGCGGCATCAGCTCCCATTCATAGTCGCGTCCGATCAGCGAATAGTAGGTCTGGTTGGCGACGTAGCGCGGAAAACCGTGCTTGTCGGCAACGCAGAGCGATTTCATCAGGTGCCAGCCCGAAAAATTCGAGACGCCGACATAGCGGATCTTGCCGGCGCGCACGAGCACGTCGAGCGTGCTGAGCACCTCCTCGGGCGGCGTGAAGGCGTCGAAGCCGTGGAGCTGGAACAGGTCGATGTAATCGGTGCCGAGCCGGCGCAGCGAGGCATCGATGGCGGTGAGCAGATGCTGCCGCGACGAGCCGATGTCATTGGGGCCATCGCCGAATCGGAACGTCGCCTTGGTCGAGACCAGCACCTTGTCGCGGCGGCCCTTGATCGCCTCGCCCAGAACGCGCTCGGACTCGCCGAGCGAATAGACGTTGGCGGTGTCGAACATCGACACGCCGGCCTCGAGGCAGATATCGAGAAGGCGCCGCGCTTCGGTCGCATCGGTCGTGCCCCAAGCGGCAAGGCGGCCGACGCCGCCGAAGGTGCCGGTCCCAAGGCTCAAAGCGGGCACCATCAGGCCTGACCGGCCCAAGCGTCGGTATTCCATCGATCTGCTCCTCGGCTGGCCGTCAGTTGATCGTTGCGGCCCTCGGGAGCGATGGTAGTGCAAGCGGGCGCCTGCGTCCTGTCACGCGCTCACATACCGGCCTTGCCCGGACGTGGCCTAGTCGTGCAGACGCATGTCATCGAATGCCGCATCAGCAATGCGGGGGCCGGCTGTCTTCGTCGAAGACTGCGCCTCGATCCGTATCGCGGCCGGCGGGAAACAGGCGACCTCAGTGTCACGCGCCTGCCGCGGCAGGAGCGTCAGGCTCCAGCCCACCAGGACGAGGACCGCGAGCCGGATCGCGATCACACCCAGCAGCAGCTCAGATCCGCTTATCGTGCCGTGAGTCCTCATGCGCGCCAGCCTGATCCAGGCCTCGAGGCAAGACAATCTGGAATTGGCGAGCATTGCCTTCGCCCGGGGCGAAGGCTCGAGGTGATGGCTGACTGTCAGTGCCGCAACTGGCTCTGCCGGAAGTCACGCGGCGACATTCCAAAATGCTCGCGGAAGACGCGGCCGAAATGTGAGAGGTCGTTAAAGCCCCAGGCGAACGCGATCTCGCTGATATGGCGATGCGCGAGCACAGGGGAGGCGAGATCGCGCTTGCATTGGGCTAGACGCTCGGCAAGGACATAGCGTTGGAACGACATGCCTTCGTCGGCGAGCAGATCATTGACGTAGCGCGGCGAGATGCCGATTGCGGCGGCGGTTTCCGCCGGCGAGAGGTCGGGATCGGCGAGGTGCGCGCGGATGTGCGCCTTCAGCCGGTAGAGCAGGGCCGCGCGATGAGTTGACGATGGCAGCGATGCCTTGCCGAGCCGTTCGCCTAGCGCCATCGCCAACAGATCGACAGCCTGCTCCGATAAAGCCGCAGCATGATCCGGCGCAAGTCGGTCCGCGCTCTGGCAAAGCCGGAAGATGAAATCGTAGGCGAGCCGTTCGAGCGTTGCGTCAGCTCCGAACGACATCGCAGTGAGCGTCTCGGTGGCGCCGAGCCGCCGCTGTAGCATTTCCCGTGGCACCTTGAAGATGGTCTGCGTGAAGGCCTCGTTGAACGTCAGCTCATAGGGCCGCGTGGTGTCGTAGAGCGCGAACTCGCCGGGATGGATTACGGTCTCGCGGCCATCCTGCACCACGTCGCCATAGCCGCGATTGCCGAGCGCAATGAGAACAAAATCCTGATCCGAACGCGCGATGCGCGAGGGTGTGCGGTACACGTGCTGGCGGTCGGAGCAGACCTCCGAGCATACGGCCTTGCCGAGCGGAGCCTGCGTGACCGAGCCGCGAAAGGCGCTGCCGAGGTCGGATTTGCAGTCGAGCCCGACGAAGACGTCGCACACGATGTCCTGCCACAGCGCCAGCCGCCGGTAGGCGGGGCTGCCGTCTGTCGTGAACTGGATTGGCATCGGCAAGCCTCCCTTTCACATCCTGCAAAACTGCATGCTGGCACCGGATCGAGCCTTGGCGGAGGCAAATTCCGCACCGAGGCGGTGCTGCCGTCCAGTCGAGTTTTTGTTCCGCCGCGGTCGAGCGCCCCGCCGCCGGCTTGGCCAAATAGACTGCATCGGACGTGGCTTCCGATCAACCGGCAAGGGAGGCGGGAATGGGCATCGAACATCCGAAATACAAGGTCGCGGTGGTGCAGGCAGCGCCGGCCTGGCTCGATCTCGATGGCTCGATCGACAAGTCGGTCGCGCTGATCAGGGAGGCCGCCGAGAAGGGGGCGAAACTGATCGCCTTTCCCGAAGCCTTCATCCCCGGCTATCCCTGGCACATCTGGATGGACTCGCCGGCCTGGGCGATTGGCCGCGGCTTCGTACAGCGCTATTTCGACAATTCGCTGGCCTATGACAGTCCGCAGGCCGAGCGGTTGCGCGAGGCCGTGCGCAAAGCGAAGCTGACGGCCGTGATCGGCCTGTCCGAGCGCGACGGCGGCAGCCTATATCTCGCGCAATGGTTGATCGGACCCGACGGCGAGACCATCGCAAAGCGCCGCAAGCTACGCCCGACCCATGCCGAACGCACCGTCTATGGCGAGGGCGACGGCAGCGATCTCGCCGTGCACGCGAGGCCCGATATCGGCCGGCTCGGTGCGCTGTGCTGCTGGGAGCATCTCCAGCCGCTGTCGAAATACGCCATGTACGCCCAGAACGAGCAGGTCCACGTCGCGGCCTGGCCGAGCTTCTCGCTCTACGATCCCTTTGCGCCGGCGCTCGGGGCCGAGGTCAACAACGCGGCCTCGCGGGTCTATGCTGTCGAGGGCTCCTGCTTCGTGCTCGCGCCCTGCGCGACGGTCTCGCAGGCCATGATCGATGAGCTTTGTGATCGGCCGGACAAGCACGCGCTTCTGCATGCCGGCGGCGGCTTTGCCGCGATCTACGGTCCCGACGGCAGCCAGATCGGCGACAAGCTTGCACCGGATCAGGAGAGGCTTTTGATCGCCGAGATCGATCTCGGGGCCATCGGAGTTGCCAAGAACGCCGCCGATCCCGCCGGACATTATTCACGGCCCGACGTGACGCGGCTCTTGCTCAACAACAAGCCCTACAAGCGCGTCGAGCAGTTTGCGCTGCCGGCCGACACCGTCGAGGCCACGGACATCGGCGCGGCGGCGAGTTGATCGCCGAGAGCAAGGCAGGGCACGATCATGGAATCCGCAATTCCTCTGCATCTCGAAACAGTGCGCACGCGTCACAAGCGCGTGCCTGATGACTACCAGCCGCCATATCCGTCCTTCGTGGCGCGCTACAAGCCGGCCGTGAGCCGCGTGGTGATGGCTTATTTTGGCGTGCAGCATCGTGGGTCGGGGTCGGCGGCGGCGACTGAGGCGCTCGCGGAGATCGCCGGACGTTTCGCGGGCGAGGGCGGTCCCTCGCATTGGGACCGCGCGCATTATGTCGACCAGGCCGGCTATGAGACCATCGTCTCGGTGGCCTATTGGGATGACGTCGCGCGCTTCGACGCCTGGTTTGTGCCGGCGCGCGAAGTGTGGACCGGCAAGCCGCGGGAAGGCATCGGCACCTTCATCGAGGTGCTGCGTCCCGCGCTGGCGCGACACGAGACACTGTTCTCCTCACCCGACCGGCCCGAAGGAGTCGCCGTCATCGCCGACGGCATGAGCGGCCAGGTGCAGGAGCACGCTTATTGGGGCGGCATGCGCGATCGCATTCCACTGTCGCAGACCGATCCGATGTCGCCGACCGGTACTCCCGAGCTGATCCGCGATGGCGCGCGCCTGCGCGTCAAGGCACACGACAATCTCTGCCTGATCCGTTCCGGGCAGGACTGGAGCGATACCGAGGGGTCCGAGCGAAAACTTTATCTCGACGACGTCGAGCCGGTGCTCCACGAGGGAATGGATTTTCTGCGCGACGACGGCCTTGCGATCGGCTGCTACGCCAATCGCTACATGCAGGTGCTCGCGGCTGACGGCAGCGCGAGCGAAAAATCCTACGGCCAGAGCTGGTGGAAGAGTCTGGCCGCACTGGAACGATGGGCGGAGTCGCATCCGACCCACGTCAGGATCTTCGGCGCGGCGATGAAGTACCTCTCGACGCTCGGGCCCTCGGCCAAGCTGCGCTTGTATCACGAGGTCACGGTCGCGGCTGCGGACGAGCAGTTCTTCGAGTATCGGAGCTGCCATGCAAAGACCGGCATGCTGGCGGCGGTGGAGACCGTCAGCGCCTAAGCGACGCAGTGGCCGAGCAGCTCAGGATGCGCGGCGCAGATGTGATGTGCGCCGGCATCCCGGAGCTCGGCCTCGCTGCCATAGCCGTAGAGCACTCCGATCGCGGTCATGCCGTTGGTGCGGGCGCCGACCACGTCGTGGCTGCGGTCGCCGATCATGATCGCGCTGGCGGGATCGACCTTGGCTTGTTCAAGGGCGTAGCGCAGCAGCTCGCGCTTGTCGACGCGCGTGCCGTCGAGCTCGGAGCCGAACACGCGCTCGAAATACGGCTTCAGGCCGAAATGATCGACGATGCGGTTGGCATAGACTGCCGGCTTGCTGGTCGCCACGAACATGCGCTGATGCGTCGCGGCGATCGAGGACAATGTGTCCTTGATCCCGCCATAGGCCTCGTTCTCGAACAGGCCGACATCGCTGAAGCGCTCGCGATAGAGCAGCAGCGCGCGGTCGGCGAGTTCCGAGCTGCCTGTGAGCTTCTCCAGGCTGGCATGCAGGGGCGGGCCGATGCACCAGGTCAGCTCGTCCTCGCTCGGCACTGCGACGTTGAGCCGCTCCAGCGCGTACTGGATCGAGCGGGTGATTCCGGGTTTCGGGTTGGTCAGGGTGCCATCAAGATCAAAATAGATTGTCGTCATCAGGGCGGAACCAGCGTTGAGACTGCCGCCCGTTGCTAGCCGGATCAGGCGTCAAGTCAAGGTCCGGAAGGTCATTGCTGCTTCGTCCATTCGACGATCGCTGTGGCCTCCGGGCCGGCCTGGGTTTCCCAGGCTGCGATCGTGCTGGTCGCGGCGTTGCGAAGCGCTCCGATGAGAGATTGCGGCGCGGGCTCAGCGATGCTGACGCCGTTGTCGCGCATGCGTGCGTAATTCTCGGCGGTGCGATGGGCGAGCAGCGCGAACTGGCTCCGCTCGGTCTCGGCTGCAGCCGCCATGACCTCGCGCTGCATCGGCTCGGACAGTTCTGCGAACGCCTCGCTGCGGACGAAGGCGATCGAGATCGGCATCGCATAATTGATGGCCGTGAAATGCGGCAGGTAGTCCCAGAGCTTGCGTCCCGCACCGCCATCGCCGGAGGTGAGGAATGCGTTCAGTTGGTGCTCCTTCAGTCCGGCAAGCGCCTTGTCCATCGGCAGGAACAGCGCATTTGCTCCGGCGGTACGCATCACCGCGCTGGAATTGGCGTCGTAGGCGCGCAAATTCAATTTCGGCAGATCGTCGGCGCCCGCGAGCGCATGATCGGACCAGAGGCCCGTCGCCGGCCAGATCGTGAGATAGAGCAACTTCAGACCGCGCGCTGCGAAGGCCTTCTCGTAGAGCGGACGGGCCCGCGCATTGGTGGCGCGCGCGACATCGAGCGTTTGCACCAGAAAGGGCAGGGTGGAGAGGCCGAGCACCGGGTCGAGGCCGGACAGCGCACCCGCGAAGGCATCGCCGCCGGCGATGCGGCCATCCAGCGCAGCCCGCGGCATTTCGCCCGAATTGATCTTGAGCTCGTTGTCGAAGGCGCTCGTCACGGTCACAAAACCGTTTGTGCGCGCCGCGACGTGATCGGCGAAAGTGGTGAGGCCGATGCCCGAGATGTTGTTTTGCGGATATTCCGTGGCCATCAGCCAGCTGACCTGCGCCAGGGCCGGCGCGGCGGACAGAACGAGGGCAGCGAGGGCCAGGATTGCGCGGATCCGTCGGGCGGGGGAACGCATTGGGAGAAGCAGGTCAGGCAACATATATTGGCAACTCGTCGAACCATGGCACGATGCCACATGGCAGAACAACTTGTCGCATGCCGCGCCGGCACGCGCCACAACGATGCTTGGGCAAAGTTGGCGCGAATTGCAGCATTTATCCTTGTCGCGCTGGCCGCGCCGGCGACGCAGGCGGCTTGGGACAGCTCACCCGCGAAAACGAACATAGCCGTCCCCAGTGTCGAAGAGCTGGCGATGCCGCCGCAAAAGCCCGCAGACGCACGCGAGAGCGACACGCGTGAATCCATCTGCCTGATCGTCGAGGCCGCGGCACGCGACAATAACCTGCCCCTGGAGTTCTTCGCCCGCGTGATCTGGCAGGAGAGCCGCTTCCAGGCCGATGCGGTGGGGCCGATGACGCGCAGCGGCCAGCACGCCCAGGGGATCGCGCAGTTCATGCCGGGCACCGCGAGCGAGCGCGGGCTGCTCAATCCCTTCAATCCGGTGCAGGCGCTGCCGAAGTCCGCGGAATTTCTCAACGAGCTGCGGAACCAGTTCGGCAATCTCGGCCTTGCGGCGGCTGCCTACAATGCGGGACCGCGCCGGGTGCAGGAATGGCTCGCCGGCACCGGCCCGATGCCGGAGCAGACCCGCAACTATGTCTATGCCATCACCGGCGCGAGCGTCGATGCCTGGGCCAAGGCCGGCAGCACCGGCAAGGGGCCGCCGAGCTCGCCGCCGACGAGCTGCCGCGATCTCATGGCGCTGCTCAAGCGCGCGCCAAATCCGTTCGTGGCCGAGCTCGAGCAGCATGTGGAGCTCGCCGCCGCAAAGATCTGGGGCGTGCAGCTCGCGGCCGGCTTCGACCGCAACAAGGCGCTGGCGATGTATTCCCGGGCCGTCACGAAGCTGAGCACCGTGATCGGCGAGCGTGATCCGAGCCTGCTAAGGTCGGTGATGCGCAGCCGCGGCACGCGCGCGTTCTACCAGGTGCGCATCGGCGCGGATACGCGGAGCGAGGCGGATGATCTCTGCAATAAGATCCGCAAGGCCGGTGGCGCCTGTTTCGTGCTGAGGAATAGGGGTGTGAGCGGGTAGGGCACACGCCTCTCTGCTTGTCATTCCGGGGCGATGCGAAGCATCGAACGATGGTGCGCAGTTGCGCGCTGGCCAGCGTGCCCGATGCCTTGCGCGACGGTGCGGTCGGCCCCTGCCTCGTCGTCTTCCTGCTGACCCGCCGCTCGATTTTCGCCGGCGTGGTGACCGGCGAACTCTTCATGCTGGCCGGGAAATGGTGGTTGGGCTAAAACTGCCGGCGAACAGCTAAGGAACTGGAAATATGGTTCGCGAAAACCAGCTCCGCGAGGGTGAGGTCGCCATCGAGTTGCCGCCCGTGGAGGATGCCGGCCTCGTCTTCATCGGCCGCATCCGCACGCCCTGGACCTCGCGGCTGGAGACGCCGCGGCAGGGCCGCCATGACGGCCCGATCTGCCGGCTCGAGATTTTTGAACCGTTCGTGCCCGCGATCAAGGGCGTGGACTTCTATAGCAATCTCGAAGTGCTGTACTGGCTCGACAAGTCGCGCCGCGACATCATCCTGCAAAGCCCGAAGAACAACGAGAAAACCCGCGGCACATTCTCGCTGCGCTCGCCGGTCAGGCCCAATCCGATCGGGACCTCGATCGTGAAGCTGGTCGGCATCGAGGGAAATGCGATTCTGGTACGCGGGCTCGACTGCATCGACAACACGCCGCTGATCGACATCAAGCCTGATCGCTGCGAGTTCACGCCGCTGGCCGCGCCGCAGCCGGGGGATTTCCAGACGGAGTGACGTTCAGCTCTTCAGCGCCGCGATCAGCTTCGCCGCATGGTCTTCCAGCACCTTGTCGTCCTCCTTGCGGCTGGCGGGCGGCAGCATCGCCACGCCGTCGTGGCGGGGCATCACGTGCATGTGCAGGTGAAACACCACCTGTCCGCCGGCTGGCTCGTTGAACTGCTGCACCGTGATGCCGTCGGCCTTGAACGCCTTCATCGCGGCCGCTGCGATCTTGTGCGCGCCGCGCGCGACATGGGCGTAGTCGTCCGGCGTGATATCGAGGATGTTGCGGACAGGGACCTTGGGGATCACGAGGGTGTGGCCGGTCACGCGCGGCATGATGTCGAGGAAGGCGAAGACGTGCTCGTCCTCATAGACCTTGTGGCAGGGCAGCTCGCCACGCAGGATCTTTGCGAAGATGTTGTTGGTGTCGTAGGCGGTCATGACGGCTCCCTCGGAATTTTGCGCTTACTGTCACCAGCGACGGCAAACCGTCAAGGCGCCTCGCCAATGCCCTTGCGGAACGGGCCGAGCTCGGCAAGCTCCCGTCCGGCCTCGGCCACATAGGCCCGCTCGCGCTCGAGGTAATCGTCGATGGCGCGGCGCAGGCCGGGATCGGCGATGAAATGGGCTGAATGCGTGGTCCGCGGCAGGTAGCCGCGCGCGATCTTGTGCTCTCCCTGAGCGCCCGCCTCGACATGGGTGAGGCCGCGCTTGATGGCAAAATCGATCGCTTGATAGTAGCAGACCTCGAAATGCAGGAAGGGATGATGCTCGACCGCGCCCCAGTTGCGGCCGAACAGCGTGTCCGAGCCAATGAAGTTGATCGCGCCCGCGATCCAACGGCCGTTGCGGCGAGCCATCACAAGCAGCACGTCCTCTGCCATGGTTTCGCCGATCAGCGAGAAGAATTCGCGCGTGAGATACGGCCGGCCCCATTTGCGCGAGCCGGTCTCCATGTAGAATTCAAAGAACGCGTCCCAGGCATCCTCGGTGATGTCTTTTCCGGTGAGCCAGTGGATGGTGACGCCCGCTGCTAGCGCGTCGCGCCGCTCGCGCTTGATCGACTTGCGGTGGCGCGAATTCAGCGTCGCCAGGAAGTCCTCGAAGCTGGCGAAACCCTGGTTGTGCCAATGGAACTGCTGGTCGGTGCGCTGAAGGAAGCCGTGCTGGGCCAGCAGCTTCCACTCGGCTTCGCGAGCGAAGGTGACGTGGACCGAGGAAGCCTTGCTGACACCGCACAGCGCGACCAACCCGCTCGCCAGCGCTTCGGTGATGTGCTCGCGGTCGACGCCGTCGCGCACCAGTAGCCGCGGACCCGTGGCCGGCGTGAAGGGAACCGAGACCTGGAGCTTCGGATAGTAGCGTCCGCCGGCGCGCTCATAGGCGTCCGCCCAGCCGCGGTCGAAGACATATTCGCCTTGGCTGTGCGATTTTAGATAGCAGGGCACGACGCCTGCGACGCGGCCGTCGAGCTTGGCCACGAGGTGGCGCGGTGCCCAGCCGGTGCGGATCGTTGCCGAACCCGATTTCTCGACGGCGGATAAAAACGCGTGTGAGACGAACGGGTTGTAGGCCGGTCTTGAGAGGCCGAGGGAATCGCCTGGAAGAGCCGATGAGGTTCCCGCGCCAAGCCCGTTGCACTTGCCACCGGGATTGGCGCAGGCGTCCCAATCCTCCGGCGAGACTTCGCCAATGGACGGGACGGCCTCGAGCGTAATTTCGGATGATGCCATTGAGCCCAAGATCGTGCATTGCAGCAGCGACTTCAAGGGTGGGAACATCATGCCTACGGCACGAATCCCTCAAAGATCATCTGGTCGGCATATTGCCCGACCCGCGTGCGCTGCTCCGGTGTGCGGACGGTCCAGCCGAGCAGGGGGCAGCCGAAGACGTTGCGGGCGATCCAGGGGGCGGAGGCCGGGAGGTGGTCGACCTTGAAGGCGACGAAATGCGGCTGGGTCTGAAAACCGTGACGCAGGTACAGCATGCTGTCGCGCTGCTCCTGCGTCAGATAGCCCCAGTATTCGTCCTCATAGGTCCGCTGCGCGACGATGCCGCGCGGGCGGCTCGGCAACAGCTCGCGGAGTGCCAGCACCTGGTCGGGATCGAAGGACATGCCGACGGCGGGGCCGTCATAGGACGCCAGCACCTCGGCCATGCGCCTCACTAGCCTGCGGTCGCCGCCAAAACGGCTCTTCACCTCGATCACCAGCGGCACGCGGCCGGCGACCATGGCGCAGAGGTCGGAGAGCGACATCATCCGCTCGTTGGTGTCCTTGAACTTGATCGCCCTCAGCTCCGCTGCGGTCTTCGAGACCACCTCGCCGGTCGCCTCGGTGAGACGGCCGAGCGCGTGGTCGTGGTGGATCATCGCCTCGCCATCGGCGGAGAGCTGGATGTCGACCTCGATTGAGAAATTGCCTGCGATCGCAGCCTGCACCGCGCCCGGCATGTTCTCGACGATGCCGCGCGAGATGTCGTGCAGGCCGCGATGGGCGACCGGCCGGGCTGTCAGCCAATCCGGAGCGCGCATGCGCGTCAGGCGACCTCGAACACGCCTTCGACCTCGACCGCCGCATCCGCGGGCAGCGAGGCGACGCCCACGGTGGTGCGGGCGTGGCGGCCCTTGTCACCGAAGGCGGCGACCATCAGGTCGGAGGCGCCGTTCAGCACCTTCGGCCCGTCCAGAAAGTCGGGCGCCGAGTTGATGAAGCCGCCGAGGCGCACCACGCGCACGACCTTGTCGAGATCGCCGAGCGCCGCCTTGACCTGGGCCAGCAGGTTGACCGCGCAGCCGCGCGCCGCCGCGGCGCCGTCCTCGATCGAGACGCCGGCGCCGAGCTTGCCCTTGGCGATCAGCTTGCCGGCGGGATCGAAGCAGACCTGGCCGGAGACGAACAGCAGATTGCCGGTGCGCACGAACGGCACGTAGTTGGCGACGGGGGTAGGGGCCTCGTGCAGCTTGATGCCCTGTTCCGCCAGTTTCTGCTCGACCGTGCCCGCCATGTTCGACCTCGTTGCCAGGAATTCGTAAGCCGGGCGCAATCTATTGGCCCGGCGTGTCTGTTTCGCCCATCGTACCGCCACATGCAAGCAACCCGGAGGCACCGCAATTTGTTGAGGCAGGGCAGGCGGGTCAACGCAAAGGCCGCAACTTTACGTGAAACGGCCTCAGTTGCGACGCAATGGAACAGTCATTAAAATGTCGAATCTGCGCTTTCGCCAAGGACGCGTCCCCAAGGAACAGACATGGTGCACCTTTTCCGGACTTCGCTCGGTGTGATGGCGCTCGCGGCGGCCAGTTTCGGCCCGGGCTGCACGGCGCAGGCCGCCAACGGCCCGTTCCTCGCCCACCAGGCGCTGTACGATCTGAGCCTGGTGAAATCGCGCTCCAATTCGGTCAACAGCGCGCGCGGCCGCATTCTCTACAACTTCACCGGAAGCGCCTGCGAGGGCTACACCTCGGAATTCCGCCAGGTCTCCGAGCTCGACAGCGGCGAGGGTAAGGTCACGCTCAGCGACCTCCGCTCCAATTCCTGGGAAGATGCCGCGGGAAAAAGCTACCGCTTCAACATCGAGACGCGGATGAACGAGGCCGATGCCGGTCGTGTCGACGGCTCGGCGGAGCGCGACGGCGACCACATCAACGTCAAGCTGAAGCTGCCGGCACCCAAGACCTTCACCCTCGATGGCAAGATCGTGTTCCCGACCGAGCAGATCCAGCGCATCATTGCGGCGGCCAAGGACGGCAAGTCGCTGCTCGAGCTCTCCGTCTATGACGGCTCCGACGACGGCCAGAAGGTCTACAACACGCTGACCGTGATCGGCCAGCCGATCCCCGCCGACCGCACCACCTCATCCGATCCGTCGACCTCCGACGAGCACATGAAATCGCTGAGGCGCTGGCCCGTCACCGTCAGCTATTTCGATCGCGACGTGCAGCAGAAGGAGGGCGAGCAGACGCCGGTCTACGCGATGGCGTTCGAGCTCTACGAGAACGGCGTCTCCCGCCAGCTCGTGCTCGATTACAACGATTTCGTCATTTCCGGTGCCATGGGCAAGTTCGACGTCAAGGACAGCAAGCCCTGTAATTGAAGGGCAAGGCTAGCACCCAACGCCATCTCCGGTTACGCTCCCTCCCAACCACAAACTCGGGGAGCCAGCCCATGCCCAAGCTCGACCATCTCCGCCCCAGCGGCCTGCATCACAATCCAGCCTATTCCCACGTCGTCACCGCCTCGGGCGCGCGCACCATCTACATCTCCGGGCAGGTCTCGGTGGACGAGGAAGGGCGGATCGTCGGGGAGGGAGATATCGCTGCGCAGACGACGCAGGTGATGCAGAATCTCGGCCTCGCGCTGAAGGCGGCAGGCGCGAGCTACGCCAACATCGTCAAGATCACGACCTTCGTCGTCGGTTACAAGCCGGAGCTGCGGCCGATCATCGGCAAGGCGCGATCGGTATTCTTCGAAGGCATGGAGCCGCCGGCCTCGACGCTCGTCGGCGTCTCCGCGCTGGCTGCGCCGGAATGGCTGATCGAGATCGAGGCGATCGCGGTCGCGGATTGACTGGGGCTTCACTTGCCGCGGGCGACGCGCCGTCCTTGCTGGGCCGCGTCCGCCCGCGTTTTCGCAAAACGTGAAAACAACCCCATGCACAGTAGAAACGCAATTGCGGAACGCTGGGTTATTTCGTTTTTATAGAATTTTCTTTGACGCGTCGGGCAAAACAGTGGTACTGTGCCATCGTAGCCATTCGAACGGCCGATCGAGACGGGCGAGCCAACCACGCCGCGCGATATCCTTTCTGCGGACAAACAGCGCTACGCTCGCCAGGCGGTTTCGAACGGGAGGGAAGACCATGTCGCGGGAGCTTCGCATCGGAGAGGTCGCCAGCCTAACGGGCCGCAGTATCCACACCATCCGTTGGTATGAAGCTCAGGGCTTGATCCCCGGCGTTATCAGGGGGCGCGGCGGACGGCGCATCTACAGCGATTTTCACGTTGGCTGGTTGGATCTGATGGAGCGGCTGCGCGGCACCGGCATGTCGGTCAGGCAGATGCGCGAATATGCAGCGCTTGCGAAACGCGGCCAAGCAACGCTGACCGAGCGTCACGCGCTGCTCGCAGCCCATCAGCAGCGCGTGCAGGACAACATTCGACGTTGGACGCAGGCTTTGGCGCTCATCGAAGCCAAGATCGAATTCTATGAGGAGTGGATCGTCGGAGGGGAAAGACCCGCCATGTCGCCGCATGGACGCCTCAAGGCTGCGTCGGCCTCATTGGCTGCCGGGCGGCCTTAGAACCCTCTCGACCAATGCGGTGTCCATGTACTCGGTCAGCTCGCGCAGTTTTCCGTCCGCCATGCGAATGACGAAGCAGTAAGTATTTGCGTAGAGGTCGCCGGCAAGCATCGTCGCATTGCCCCGGCACTCGGCAACGACGTAATCGCCTTCTGCAATGATGCGGGATACCGTGAGTCTGGTGGGAGCGGTGAATTGTCGGTGGAGCGGCTCCATCAGGCGCTCCAGCACGTCGGCCTTGCCGACATACTCGCCGGACCAGGCCGTCGAGCCGGTGATCCGCCAGACGAAGTCATCTGCCATTGCGGCGATGAACGGGTTGGGGTCGCGACGTGCGCGCGCATCCATGATGTCCTGAATGAGCGCCTTGTTGTCGGTCACTGTCATGGGCTGTCTCCTTGAATCGAGGCCAGCCATCTCTCTACAGGCTAGAGCATGCTCTAGATCAAGCGCAATCACCCCCGTTTCGGCGTAAACGTGCATGCAAGAGAGCCATCGCTTCATCGGCCCGGTCGGCGGGCACGAAAAGATGATCGTGGTGGAAGGCCGACACGGCGTTCACGCTGATACCGCCTTCGGCCAGACGTGCCGTGATCGCCGCCAGAAAGCCCACCGCATCGAGCGCGGAGTGAACCGTTAGGGTGATCAGGCGCGAGGGGAATGCGTAGCTTAGTCCGGCACGTTCAGCCTCCTCGCGCAGGATCACCAGCGTAGTTCCTTCGCGTTCGCGGAACGTCAGCATCGGGCTGATGGCGGCTGGAATGCTCGCGCGCGGCGCAAGCGTGCAAAACACGAAGATGTCGTCCAGGATCTCCGGCTTCATGTTACTCAGCAGCGCGTCGAGATTGCGTTCGCCTGTCACCATGCAAGACCTATAGCCCCCGAGTTGCTGTTGAGACCGCGACCAGCATACCTTTGTATATCTCCTCTAATCTTTCTAATAGGCCGAGCTTACGCCAGTACAATTGAGCGACAGCGGAAGATGCCTACAATTTGAGTCCACGCGGGTCACTGCGAGGCGGCTTAATGAACGTTGTCATTCGAAAGCTCAACGGCTTGTGGCACCTCATCGTCGGGGCTTGTCAGATCCGAACTCCGTTCCTGGAAACTCAGGATCGGCAGTTGGTCGTTCGATATGCCAGGCGTGCCTATCCGGGTGCACGGATCTACGAATGCGACTGACTTGAGCAGGACACGGTCACTCCTGCGCCTTCTCCGGCCCGTCATACGCGATGCCGCGGATCACGGCGGCGCTTCCGAACTTCTTGCGCAGACTGTCCACGGCGCGTTCAGCGTGGGCGGCGCGGCGGTCGAGCATGTCGGTGTCGTCGGCGGGCGAGCCCTCGCGCAGCGCGCTGACACCGGCGCCCATCAGGCGAAAGGCGGTGCCGTCGATCTCCTTTGCCAGCATCTCGCGGCAGATCGAGAAGATCTTTGCGGCAAGCTGCGTCGGGGCTGCAATCGACTGCGAGCGGGTGCGCTGGCGGAAATCGGCGGTCTTCAGTTTCAGCGTGACGGTCGAGCCGGCGAGCTCGCTGCTCTTCAACCGCGACGAGGTCTTCTCGCACAGCCGCCACAGGATTTTTTCCAGCGTCGCGAAATCGCGGATATCGGTCTCGAAGGTGGTCTCGCTGGAGATCGTTTTGGCGCCGCGATCCGGCTCGACGCGGCGGTCGTCGATGCCGCGGGCGAGCCGCCACAGCCTGCGGCCGTCGCTCGGAAATTGCCGCATCAGCTCGATCTCGTTGGCCTTCTGCAGATCGGCGATGATGCGGAAACCGCGCTGCACGAGGCGCTCTTGCGTCGCCGGTCCAACCCCGAAGATGAAGCCGACCGGCTTTTCCGCCAGCATCGTGCGGGCTTCCTCCTGGTCCAGCGTGGCAAAGCCGCGCGGCTTGTCGAGGTCGGAGGCGATCTTGGCGAGGAACTTGTTGCAGGACAGCCCGACCGAGACGGTGATGCCGACATCGCGCTCGACGTTGCGGGCAAAGCGCGCCAGCACCTTTGCCGGGATCATGCCGTGGACACGCTCGGTGCCGGAAAGATCGAGGAAGGCCTCGTCGATCGAGAGCGGCTCGACCAGCGGCGTCAGCGACTGCATCGCCCGCCGCACCTCGCGCCCGACGCGGACATACTTCGCCATGTCAGGCCGGATCACGGTCGCGTGCGGGCAAGCCTCGAGCGCCTTGAACATCGGCATGGCCGAGCGCACGCCATAGGTGCGCGCGATGTAGCAGGCGGCCGACACCACGCCACGCTTGCCCCCGCCGATGATGACGGGCTTGTCGGCGATATCAGGGTTGTCCCGTTTCTCGACCGTTGCATAAAAAGCATCGCAGTCGATGTGGGCGATGGTCAGGCTCGACAGCGCGCGGTGGCGGACGAGGCGGGGGGATCCGCAGGCGGAACAGCGCCGCACGCCCATATCCAGATCGGCCAGACAATCCCGGCAGAAGCAGCGGGGCCCCGCCGTATCGGGAGTGCTCACGGCACGTCGCGCTCCCAATTGGGGTCACCGAGCGCATCGCCAAGGACCTGCCGCGCCGCGGCGACGTTGGTCGGGTGCAGTTCCGCGGCCTTGGCGAAGGCCTTCACGGTGCCGTCATCGCGCAGCACGAAATCGAGCACGCTGAGGAGGAAATTGGGGTCCGAGGCGGCGTTGCGCAGGGTCTCCGGACCGACCCCCGTCTCGGCCAGGAACAGGCCCAGCCGCTCGGGCTCGCTCGCAACGAAGGACAGCGCCTGAATCGCAACGATTTCAGCGACTTCTCGGGGGTTGTGAACAGGCTTTTTCAATGGCCCAGTTTGCCTTTCCGTTAACTTTCGGTGTCTACTTTGAGATCATGCCCGAGTCTCGGCCCCGAGTCTTGCAGGCCCGGCGACAAGCAACTGGAAACCACATCGCAGAAAGTGGGCCCTCGGGTTTAACGAAACTAGAGCGAATCTGAGGCTAGTTTGAATCCAGTTTTCGAAGCGCCGGAAAGAGGCGCCTGAGGCGTCACATGTATCGGTCTTTCGGACCAAGCAGGAGGGCGGGATGGCCAAGACCGTCCTGATCGTGGAAGACAACGAGCTCAACATGAAGCTCTTCCGCGACCTGTTGGAGGCGCACGGCTACCAGACCTCCGGCACCAGCAACGGCTACGAGGCGCTCGACCTCGTGCGCAAGATGCGGCCCGACCTCGTGCTGATGGATATCCAATTGCCGCAGGTCTCCGGCCTCGAGGTGACGCGCTGGATCAAGGACGATCCGGAGCTGCGTGCCATTCCCGTCGTCGCGGTCACGGCGTTCGCGATGAAGGGCGACGAAGAGCGCATCCGCGAGGGCGGCTGCGAAGCCTATTTGTCCAAGCCGATCTCGGTCGGCAAATTCATTGAGACGGTCCGGCGTTTTATCGGATAGGAAGTGAGTTCACAGTGTCCGCGCGTATCCTGGTTGTCGATGACGTTCCTGCCAACGTCAAGCTGCTGGAGGCCCGCCTATCGGCTGAATATTTCGACGTGATGACCGCCTCGAACGGCGCCGAGGCGCTGGCGATCTGCCGGAGAGCCGAATGCGACATCATCCTGCTCGACGTCATGATGCCTGATATGGACGGCTTCGAGGTCTGTCGCCGCCTCAAGACCGATCCGGCGACGCACCACATCCCCGTCGTGATGGTTACCGCGCTCGACAGCCCCGCCGACCGCAACCGCGGCCTGGAGGCCGGCGCCGACGATTTTCTCACAAAGCCCGTCTCCGACGTCGTGCTGATCGCGCGTGTGCGCTCGCTGACGCGGCTGAAGATGATGACCGATGAGCTGCGCATGCGCGCCATCACCTCGCTCGAGATCGGCATGCAGGCGCCCGAGCGCAGCGCCGTCGCCGACACCGGCAAGTGTGGCCGCATCCTCCTGGTCGACGACCGCCAGTCCTCCTATGAGCGGCTGGCGACGACCCTCGCCGCCGAGCACACCATCGACGTCGAGCCGAACCCGACGGAGGCGCTGTTCCACGCTGCCGAGGGCAATTACGACCTTCTGATCGTCTCGCTCGACCTCAACAATTTCGATGGCCTGCGGCTCTGCAGCCAGGCGCGCTCGCTGGAGCGCACGCGCCACGTGCCGATCCTGGCGATCGCCGACGCCGAGAACTCGATGCGGCTGCTCCGCGGCCTCGAGATCGGCGTCAACGACTATCTGCTGCGCCCGATCGACAAGACCGAGCTCCTGGCCCGCGCGCGCACCCAGATCCGCCGCCGGCGCTACACCGATCATTTGCGCGACAACGTGCAGAACTCGATCGAGATGGCGATCACCGACGCGCTCACCGGCCTGCACAATCGCCGTTACATGGAGAGTCATCTGGCGACCCTCGCCGAGCAGGCCTCGATCCGCGGCAAGCCGCTCGCGCTGATGATCCTGGACATCGACTACTTCAAATCCATCAACGACAATTACGGCCACGACGCCGGCGACGACGTCTTGCGCGAATTCGCGGTGCGCGTGCGCAAATCGATCCGCGGCATTGATCTCGCATGCCGCTATGGCGGCGAGGAGTTCGTCATCGTGATGCCCGAGACCGATCTGCACGTCGCCGGCATGGTCGCCGAGCGCCTGCGCCGCTCGATCGCGGGCGAGCCCTTCGCCGTCCAGAAGGGGACCAAGCGCATCGAGGTCACGATCTCGATCGGCCTCACCACGCTGGAGCAGAAGGGCGAGGCGGTCGCCGACGTCCTCAAGCGCGCCGACACCGCGCTCTATCGCGCCAAGCACGACGGCCGCAATCGCGTGGTGTCGCAGGCGGCGTGAGGCTGCCTGACACCGAGTAACGCGGTGGCAGTGATCACCGCGGCGAGTGCTTGTCCTTCACCGGCTTTGCATCTCCACCCACATCAACCCCCGCATTCCGCAATAGCACCTTCGCCGCTTCCTTCGCGGCGCGGGCCATTGCGGGATCGTCGCGGACGAGGTCCTGCGCGATGGAGCCATCGACGAGGAGCACGAGCTGGGTTGCCAGCGCATCCGCATCCGCAACACCGAGCTCGTTCAGCCGATCACGAAACCACACGCGGCGGCTTTCCTTGAAGGCAATCGCGATCTTCTTCACCGCGCGATCTGCAGGCCCAAGCTCCGCCACCGCATTCACGAACGGGCAGCCGCGAAAATCCTTGGCCGCAAACCGCCGCTCCAGCGAATCGAAGGTCGCCAGGATCTGCTCGGCCGGCGGCTTGTCGGAGGGGCGCTGAGCGACAAAGCGGCGCTCCAGATAGGCCGCGATCAGCGCGTCCTTGGACGGAAAGTGGTTGTAGAGCGTGCGCTTGCTGATGCCCACCTCGGCCGCGATCGTGTCGACGCCGATGGCGCGAATGCCTTGCAGATAGAACAGCTTGTCGGCGGTCTGAAGGATCCGCTCTTTCATCGTCTGTGGGGCGGGCGGGGGAGCCATGCGGTAGCGTGCATCCTGTTCGCTTGACAGCTTCGTCTATCTATAGCCTAAGTACACAGGTCTGTGTAACCAAAATCAACTGATATCGCAGACGGCGGCTGTCGCGCCGCGCCCAAACGGGAGAACAAAAATGCCCCTGTTGCAGGTTTTGCGTCCGACATTGCCCATCCTGATCGGCGCCTCGATCATGCTGACGCTGAGCATGGGGCTGCGGCAGAGCCTGGGCATCTTCATGCAGCCGCTGACGCAAGACATCCACATTTCGATCTCGGATTTCACGCTGGCGCTCGCCGTGCAGAACCTCGCCTGGGGCTTCCTCCAGCCGCTCGCGGGCGCGATGACGGTGCGCTACGGCTTCCGGCCCATCATGATCGTGGGTGCGCTGATGTACATCGTCGGCCTCGCGCTGATGGCGATCGCGAACGGCCTCGTCAGCATCATGATCGGCGCCGGGGTGCTGATCGGCACCTCGCTGGCCTGCACCGCTGCGGCGATCGCGATGTCGGTGGCGGCGCGTGCGGTGCCCGAAACGGTGCGCTCCACCGTGCTCGGCATCGTCTCCGGCGCGGGCTCGCTCGGCGCGCTGTTGTCGGCCCCGATCGGGCAGATGCTGAACGAGGGCTTTGGCTGGCGGATCGGGCTTGCCGGCTTCGTGATCATGTCGGCGCTGATGATCCCGGCGGCGTGGTATGCCGGCCGCGTCGACGCCATCCCGCTGCCGAAGGCGGCCGCCGACGACATCGGCGATGCCACGGCTGCGTCGGTGACGAGAACGGCGTTCGGCAACGCATGCTTCGTGGTGATGACCTGCGCCTATCTCGTCTGCGGCATGCAGCTCGTCTTCCTCACCACGCATCTGCCGTCCTATCTCGCGATCTGCGGCCTCGATCCGATGCTGAGCGCGCAGACGCTCGGCATGATCGGCGGCTTCAACGTCTTGGGCTCGCTGTTCTTCGGCTGGGCCGGCCAGCGCTGGAACAAGCTGGCGCTGCTTGGCGGCATCTACATCCTGCGCTCGCTCGCGCTCGCCTGGTACTTCATGCTGCCGGCCACGTCGTTCTCGACGCTGCTGTTCGGCGCAATCATGGGCTTCCTCTGGATGGGTGTCGGCCCGCTGGTCGCGGGCGCGGTCGCCGAGATGTTCGGCTTGCGCTGGCAGGCAATGATCCAGGGCCTTGCCTTCATGAGCCACCAGATCGGCAGCTTCCTCGGCGCTTACGGGGGAGGGCTGCTCTATGACGCGCTCGGGTCCTACACCATGGCCTGGCGCATCGGCGTGGCACTCGGCCTTGCCGGCGGCATCATCCAGGTCGCCTTCGCGCTGGTCAGGCCGTCGCAGCCGCCGGCGCCAGTGCTGAAGGCGGCGTAGGCGGAGTGGATTATAACCCGAGCGCGACCTCGGCCCATTTCAGCATGCGCTCGCTATTGAGGAACGCCAGCACTGCCGGCTCCAGCGACGCGGGCGCGCCCGGTCCAACCAGAGCCGTCGCGGCCACCATGTCGCAGCGCTGATTGAAGGCGAGCGAAAGCGCGGTGTTGCGATTGCCCTCGAGGCGATAGGCCCGGCTGCGGCCGCGCATGGGACCGACGATGATCTCTCGGCCGGCACCGCTCGGCGTTGCCTTGCCGATCAGCACCAGGTCGCCCATCTGCTCGAGATCGCGATCGTCGGCGATGCCGGTGGCGCAATTACAAAAGCCGAGCTTGGCGCGAACGTAGAGCTCGACCTCTGCGCCGCAATTGTCGGCCTTGCAGCGGAAGGCCTTTCCTTTGCCCCAGGGATCTGCGGCGAAAGGCCAGTCGATTTCCGTCCACACCGGGCGGACCTCGCCAGATGCCACAGTTGTGCGCGCCGGTTCGCCGGATCGCGAGATCCAGACCGCGGCGGCGGCGCAGAGCAGGGCGATGGCTGCGCTGATCGCAACGGATTTGCTTGTCAGGCGCATGAAAGCTGCCGTGGCGCTCTTGCTACTTGTGAGCCATGAGTTGTTAGTTCTGAGCCATGAACTTTCGTGCGGCCGCGAGCTCCTCCCGCGAGGAGTCGCCATTTCGCGCCATGTCGACGACTTTCGCATAGTACTGGCGTGCCTTCACGTCATCACCCGCTTTCTCGGCGGCGTGCGCGGCGCCGATCGTCGCGCCAAAGCGGTTCGGCTCCTTGCGCATGGTGCTTTCGAACGCCGCCAACGCCTCCGTCGCCATGCCGCGTTCGAGCAGCATGGTTCCGTAGAGCTCGCGGGCCGGGGCGAGCGGTCCCGGCGTCACGATGGATTTTTCGGTCTTGTCTTCGGCGTCGGCGGCAAGGCGCATCGCTTCCAACGCGTCCGCCTGTTTTCCCTGGGCGTTGAGCTGCCAGGCTGTGGCGACCTGCCGCTGAATGTCGACGATCTCGGCCCAATAGGCGTCCTTGTCCTGCTGCAGCTTGTCCCGCAGCTCCGTCAGCTTGGCGATGTCGGCCGTCGCCGCGTCCGCATTGCCGGAGCGCGCCGCGCCAAGCGCGCGGGCGAAATAGGTGATTGCGTCGACATAGGCAAACCGGCTCGGCTCGACCTTCAGCGCGGCAGCGCCCTGCCAATCGCCGCGCTCGACCATATAGCGCGCCTGACTGGCCGCGATCGCGTAGGGACCGGCACGGACAGCCGGGGCATAGCCCGTGGTCGCAGCCATGTCCGCGATGACGTCGCGGGCCCGGCCGTCCTGCGCAAGCTGGAGCAGGGCGTAGACCATATAGTCCTCGGCGTGCAGCTGCTCGCTGGGATCCTTGCCCTCCTTGGCTGCCTTGGCTGAACGGCTATTGGCCTCGATGGATTCGTTCCAATAGCCGACGCGCGTGAAAATGTGCGAGGGCATATGTAAAGCGTGCGGCGCCGCCGGCGCGATCTCGGAATAGCGCTTGGCAGCGTCGAGACCTTGCTCTGCGATTGCGGGATAGTCGTAGAGGTGGATCAGGTAATGCGCAACGCCGGGGTGCCGCGGCTGCCGCTTGAAGATCGGCTCGAGGATGGCCGCGCCCTTGAGCTGGTTGGCATAGGTCTTGTCGTTGGGTGACGCCGTGACATTCAGCGTGATGGCGTAGGCGATCTGCGCCTCGTCATCATCGGGATAGCGCGCGGCGACGGCTTCGGTCGCCTTGAGATAGGCCTGCGTGCGTTGGCCAAACGTCGTCTTCTCGTCGCCCGAATAGAAGGCCAGCAGCGCATCGACATAGTCGCGTTCACGTTGGCTCTTGGCGCCGAGGGCCTTGGCCTTCTGCAGCGCGGCGAGACCCTCGGCGAGGTTTTCCTTCGGCGCGGGAAAATGCGGATTGTACAGCAGGCTCAGCGCAATGCCCCAATAGGCGATCGCGCATTCCGGATCGGCCTGCAACGTCTCCTCGAAAATCTCTTTCGCGGGCCGGTACCAGAACGAGTGCTGATAGCGCATCCCGCGGTCAAAGCGGCGCTGCGCCACCTCGTTGCAGGACGTCTGGAAGTGAACCTTGCCGAACTGCTCGTCGGTCGCGTCTTCCGCGCGTGCGGCAGGCGAGGCGGAGATCGCGCAGAGGGTAGCGAGGGCGAGAAGAGAGACGGTTTTCAAGGCGAGCGCGCGCATCGGCCCCTCCGCTTCTGTTCGGAAAAAGTTTGGTCAGATGGCGCCGATAAACGCCGGGCGCCGAAGTCAGTAACTCTGAGATTGACAATGGCAATTGCGTCGTTCGAAGGATTTGCCCATTCGCGATGCGAGTCAATAGGATGGGGCTGATTTGCGTTAGGGAAGCAGGCCTGTCAGGCCATCATGCAAGCTGCCGGTCGCAGCCGTTGATCCGTTGCGGACGTTGGCACTCTTCCGCAAGTCCGCACGTGGCCCATTGCGGGCCTCGATCAAGCTCGCGGCTCTAGTGTGAGGGATGGCAGTTCAGTTCCTTGATCCTCCCGGTGGCGTCAAACGCAAAAAGCGCGCTCATGACACCGGCATCGGTGAGGTATGAGATAATGGTTCCATCGTTGTGCGAGGGGTTGAGATCGTCCAACTTGCCTGCCGGATGCTCTCGGAGGCGATCGATCCAATAGGCGCGAAGTGCCTGGCGGCTCGTAATGGTTCTGACGCCGCCGCAACCGCAGCTGCAGTGAACCACGGCATCTTCGGCATACATGTCCAGGATCGCCTCGATATCACCCGCGCGGTAGGCGTCGAGCCAGTCAATCGCAGCCGCCATCGGGTCAAATGTCATATTTCTTCGCCCAAATGCCTCAAAGCTCGCGGTTCCAACGTAACGTTAACGCCGCTAAGCCTCTTTCTTCGTTCGATTAATTGTATTTTAATGCCTCGCCTGGTCTCGGCCATATGCCGAAATACATAGATGGCCGGGCCGAGGCAGTGTCCATGTTAGACGTGTCTGCGAAGCAAGGCATATTTCAGCGCAATCGGATTGTGATCGTCGATCCACAGCCGATCGTTCTGCAGGGGCTGAAATCGATACTGGGAGCACAGCAGGACTTCGACGTGGTCGCATCATGCCGCGATGCGGCAAGCGGCCTCGAAGCCATCCGGAATTTGACACCCGACGTCGCGCTGATTGCCGACACGCTGCCAGACCTGACGGTCACCGAGATCCTGGCGATTGCGAGAGCCGAGAATGTTCCGACGCGCCTGGTGTTCTTCACCGAGACCGAAGCCAACCACGAACTCGCCGCAGCGATTGCTGCCGGCGCCTGCAGCGCAATTTCGAAATACGTCGCCCCCGACACCATGCTGCGAGTGCTGCGGCTGTTGACGAAGCACAGTGTGCCGCCCGCGCATTTCGATCTCTCGCCAATCAGCAAGGCGACTGACGGCACCGGCCAAATTGAAACGAAGCTGGAGCTGTTGACGCACCGGGAACGTCAAATCGTTCGACTGGTGTCGGAAGGAATGTCGAACAAGGAGATCGCGCGCCAGCTGAACCTTTCACCGGGGACAGTCAAAGTTCACCTGTACAACATATTTCAGAAGCTCGAGGTCACCAACAGGACGGTGCTCGCGACTCTCGCATTGCTGAAACATCCCTCCGGCTTCGGCACGCTTGCGCTGGCCTTTCTGGCGGTCGCCATCGCGGATGAACTCAAGGCGTCGGAAGCGAACGACATGCTTCCGGATGACGACGGCGCCGGCGACGCGGCAGAGCACGCCGAATATGAGCCTTGGAAGAAAGCCATTCTCCGGCACCTCATGGTCTATGAATCCGGCGAGACGCACCTGCTTAGCCAGACAGAGTTTCTGGCCAAGCTGGGCCAGGTCGCGAACGCGCCGGCGGCAATGGAAGCGTTGCGCGTGGCTGAGCAATCTGCCGGCTCGAAACCGTGGAAATACGACGGTCCTGTTGGCTCGGGCACGCCCAATCTTCCGACGCCTCTCCTGCGAGCAACCAGCGACACACAGCTGGGAGGTGAGCTGACCGCGGAGCATCAATTCCCCCGGCTTGCTTCCAATCCGATGTCGGTTCAGGGAAAGTATGGCACCTTCGCCACTCTCGCCGGTGCGTTGATCTACGCACTGCACGATCCGCATCTTGCCGCGCAGGCGCATGAATTGGGTCAGGCGTCGAACGACGGCTTCGTGAGCGTCGCCGGAGAGCAGGCGGCCACAAAACTGGCCGCGATCCCTCATGCCGGTGTCAATCATGTCGACAACCCAGCCACGGGCTTGCCTTCGCACGAGTCTCGCCTGTCTTCCGCGCATGTGACCACTGCAAACGAGAGCGTCGCTGCAGAAGACGCTCGGACCCAAGTGAGCCATGGCGCGAGTGATGGCGTCGGGGGTGACGCACAAAAACCTGTTGCCTCGGTGGACGCTGCTCACGAGGCCAGTGCGGGCGGATATGGCCGCGATCAACTGATGGGCGGCGGCAACGGTGATGGAAACGTTGTTCATCGCTCGCCGACCGATTCCAACTCTACATCGTCCCAATCCGGCTTCGATTTCGCATCCGGGCCGGGCAGGCTCAATCTTGCGGCGTTCGGCGCGCTTGCGTGGCTGCATATGACGGCGGCGAGCAAGTCGATCCCGCCACATACCCTCGCCTGGATCTACGACGCCGCAAGCAATGAAACGATCGTCTATGTGAATCCGACCGATCGGGTCCTTGATATCGGCGATCGCGGCCTGCTGGAGATCCACCTGCAGGGGATCGTATCCGTCGCGGAAGCGGATGTCGCCGATCATCGAGAAGCCTTACCTGTCGCCATCACCCTGGAGAAGCTCGAACAAGTGCTGACACCGGCGAGCGGCATCGATGGGACCGTTCTGAGCAAGGACAGTGGCGACGCCAGCACCGGGGCGAGCGAGGGCACGCTCGGGACGGCCGGAGTTTGGGCCATCCCGGCCGACGACGGCTCGAGGCTCCAGTTCGGCCAGACTAGGACCGGCTCGGGAGGGACGGAAAGGTTCAGAACCTCCACGGGCGAGTCAGCGAATACGACGGAACAGAGCGGTGCTGCATCTGCCGAACCGGTTCGCGTATCGTCGATCGTGCCTGCTCATAGCGCGACAGCTCCGGCAGTTGGAAATGCCACATCGAACAGTGGTCCGATCAGTGCGGAAACCGGCCATCCGTCGACGGGGCTGAACGTGACCATCCAGCCGAGCGTCGCAATGGCCGACAGCGCGGACCGTGGTAACTCGCAGCACAGTTCGGAGCAAGGGCCTGCAAAGGCGGCAGCTAGGGAATCGACTGAAGCTGACTCCAAACCGGGCAACGGCGTCGACAATGGTGCCGAGCATCAGGCTTCGGATTCGAACGTTCCACCAGGGCTAGCGAAGAAAGCGGACTCAAGCGAAGCCGAACATGGCAACTCGGAGCACGCAAAATCTGCAACCGGATCGGACGCGGTCGAAGAGAGCGGACCGAGCGCCGAAACTGCTGCCAGCGCGGGCCACGGCAAGTCGCACCACGCTTCGGAGAAAGGGTCTGCAAAGGCGGCAGCGCCGGAGCCGACTGAAGCTGATTCCAAACCGGGTCACGGCGACGGCAATGGCGCCGGGCATCACGCTTCGCATTCGAACGTTCCGCCAGGATTGGCGAAGAAGTCAGAATCAAGCGAAGCCGAGCATGGCCACTCGGGGCACTCAAAATCTGCAGACGGATCGGACGCGGCCGAAAACGTCGTATCGGCCGACAGCGCGGGCCACGGCAAGTCGCACCACGCTTCGGAGAAAGCGTCTGCAAAGGCGGCAGCGACGGAGTCGACTGAGGCTGACGCCCAATCAGGCAATGGCGACGGGCATCATGCTTCGGGCTCGAACGTTCCGCCAGGATTGGCGAAGAAAGCAGAATCAAGCGAAACCGAACCCGGCAACTCGGGGCACTCAAACACTGCAAACGCGCCGGACGCAGCCGAGATCGATCCGGTCGTCGCAATCGCCGCCAGCACAGGCCATGGTCATTCGCAGCACGCTTCGGAGAAGGGGTCTGCAAAGTCGGCAGCCACGGAATCGACTGAAGCTGACTCCAAACCGGGCAACGGCGTCGGCCATGGCGCCGAGCATCACGCTTCCCCTTCAGACGCTGCGGGAACGTCAGCGGCAGTGAAGACGGCAGAACCGGGCGCCGTGGAGCACGGCAACTCGGGGCACGATGTACACGCGACCTCTGCAAACGCACCGCAAGCAAGGGATATCGTCGATCCGGGCTTCGCAACCGGTGACAACGCGGGATGCGGCAACTCGCAGCACGCTGGGGGGCCGGGGTCAGCAAAGGCTGTGGCGACGGAGTTGACCGACGTTGCTGAGCAACACGCTTCGGCTTCCGACGCTGCGAGCGCCTCAGCGGCAGTGAAGACGGCAGAGCCTACGGCCGCTGAGCACGGCAATTCGGAGCACGCAGCCGCGGCGAACGCACCGCAAGCGGCCAACATCGTCGATCCGAGCGTTGCGACCGGCGGCAACGCCGAATGCGGAAACTCGCAGCAGGTTGCGCAACCTGCTGCAACCGAATCAGAAGACACTCAGTCGGCCAAAGCTGCGTCCGTGACCGGCGGTGCAGATCAAGAACAGGTGTTCCGGTTCGATAGCGAGACAGCTCCTTCCACCCTCGTCGCGATCATCGCGCCCAAAGTACTTGATAGTCCGATCGATCCGCACGTTCCCCCCGGTCAGAAAGAGCACCTCGAGATGATCGTCAAAGCGGTCCCTTATGCACCGGATGAACACGCGGCCAATCACGGCAATAGTGGTGCGCATCACGCCACTATACCTGCGCATCATGATCTGCTGATTTGAAGCGCTGCATCATCATGATTGAAATGGGCAGGCGCGCCATCTGGTCTTAGCCGCGAGTTTAGCTATCGCTGCCGCATCGATTGCATCCGCTTAGCGCGCAGCTCAGGATGACCGGTCAAAAAACGAAGCGCAGCGCAGCTTCAGCGGGTGCGACGCAGAGCCGGGCACGAGAGAGCCCAAACGAAACGGGGCCCCCGAAAGGGGCCCCGCAAAAGTCTTTAGCGTCCGCGATCTTACTTGATCTTGGCTTCGCGGAATTCGACGTGCTTGCGCGCAACCGGGTCGTACTTCTTCTTGACCAGCTTGTCGGTCATGGTGCGCGAGTTCTTCTTGGCGACGTAGTAGAAGCCGGTGTCAGCCGAGGACACGAGCTTGACCTTGATGGTGACCGCTTTGGCCATGTTCTGAACCTCAGAAAATTGGGGAATCTGGAGCCGGCCAAACGGCCCGCGTTGGGCGGCAACCTAGCCAGAAACCGGGGGAAGTCAAGGTTTCGGAGCGCTTTCGAGCGAAGTGGGCAGCGGTTCGCGTCAAGAAAACGCGTCAAAACAAAGAGCGAGAGCCCGGAATGGGGCTCTAGGGCTAAAATCCACCCAAATCGGGCCGATCAGGCCTCGAAGAAGCGGTTTTTCGGCCGTGGCAGGCCCAGATTCTCCCGCAAAGTGGCCCCTTCATACTCTTTCCGGAAAATCCCGCGCCGTTGCAGCTCCGGGACCACCTTGTCGACGAAATCGTCGAGGCCAGCGGGCAGGAACGGGAACATGATGTTGAAGCCGTCGGAGCCGCGCCCGACCAGCCATTCCTCCATCTGATCGGCGATGGTTTTGGCAGTGCCGACGAACGACAGTCCGCCATAGCCGCCGACGCGCTGGGCGAGCTGGCGCACGGTGAGCTTTTCGCGGGCGGCGAGATCGACAATGCGCTGGCGGCCGCTCTTGCTGGCGTTGGTCTCGGGGATCTCGGGGAGGGGCCCATCGGGATCGAATCCGGACGCATCGGTGCCGAGGATGACCGAGAGCGAGGCGATGGCGCTGTCGTAATGGACGCGGCTGTCGAGCAGCGCGCGCTTCTCCTTGGCTTCATCGACGCTGTCGCCGACCACGACAAAGGCGCCCGGCAGGATCTTGAGATGCTCAGGATCGCGCCCGATCTTCTCCATGCGGCCCTTGATGTCGGCGTAGAGTTTTTGCCCGTCGGCGAGGCTGCCGCCGCCGGTGAAGACGGCTTCCGCCGTTTCGGCGGCGAGCTGCTTGCCGTCCTCCGACGCGCCGGCCTGCACAATCACCGGCCAACCCTGGACGGGGCGGGCAATGTTGAGGGGACCGCGCACCTTCAGATATTTGCCCTTGTGGTCGAGCGTGTGCAGCTTCGAAGGATCGAAGAACAGGCCGGATTCCACATCGCGCACGAAGGCGTCGTCGGCGAAGGAATCCCACAGGCCCGTGACGACGTCATAGAACTCGCGGGCGCGCTTGTAGCGCTCGGCATGCTCCATGTGGTCGTCGAGGCCGAAATTCAGCGCCGCGTCCGGGTTCGAGGTGGTGACGATGTTCCAGCCGGCACGGCCGCCGCTGAGATGGTCGAGCGAGGCGAAGCGCCGCGCGACGTGATAGGGCTCGTCGAACGTGGTCGAGCCGGTTGCGATCAGGCCGATGCGCTCGGTGACGACCGAGAGCGCCGACAGCAGCGTGAACGGCTCGAACGAGGTTACGGTGTGGCTGCGCTTGAGCGCATTGATCGGCATGTTCAGCACGGCCAAATGATCGGCCATGAAGAAGGCGTCAAACTTGCCGGCCTCGAGCTTCCTGATCAGCGTCTTGATGTGGCTGATGTTGAAATTGGCGTCGGGCCAGGCCCCGGGATAGCGCCAGGCGCCGGTGTGGATGCTGATCGGGCGCATGAACGCGCCAAGCTTGAGTTGCCGTTGTGCCATCGCCCCGTATCCGTTCTGGGTGTCGTTCGCAAAGACATAGGGACGCGGCGGAACTCTGCCATTGGGAGGGCTGGGAAGAATTTTTCGTTTTCGATCAACTCTCAGCACGTTCGCGTCATTCCGCAAACTGACGCGAGCGGCGCTACTGCCCCCGTGCCCTTTGATCGAACGCGCTCAGCACGGCGAGGGTCATCGCGGTCACGCCGGTCTGGATGGTCGGTTTCGGCACCGGGGCGAATTGCGGCGAGTGGTTGCCGGGAAGCGGCGGGCCGCTGCCATTACGCGCGGCGGCGACGCGGTCGGGCTCATAGACGCCGATGTTGAAGAACATCGACGGCACGCCGGCATTGACATATTCCGAATAATCCTCGCTGGTCGTGTTCGCCGGGCTGACGTTGAACTTGTCGCCGAAGGCCGCCTTCAGCACCCGCTCGGCTGGGCCGACCACGGCGGCATCGTTCACCACCGCCTTGGTCCCCTCGTCGAGATGGATTTCGGGCGCCGGCGCATCCGCCATCGCCGCCACTGCCTTCGCCGTCCGCTCGATCCCGGCCAGCATCCTGGCGCGCACCTGCGGCTTGAAGCTGCGGATCGTGCCGATCACCCGGGCCTCGTCGGGAATGATGTTGCCCGCGGTGCCGGCGTGGATCGCGCCGATGGTGACAAGGCCGAATTCGGTCGGGTCCTTCTCTCGGCTGATCACGCTCTGCACGTCGACGACGAAGCGGGATGCCATCATCACGGGATCGATGGTCGCCTGCGGTATCGCGCCATGGCCGCCCCGGCCGATGAACTTGATGAAGAGGCCGTCCACATTCGACGATCCGACCCCGACCCTGTAGGTGACGGAGCCGTAGGCTCCGCTGCCGTCGTGCAGGGCAAATCCCGCATCGGGTTTCGGAAAGCGGGTGAACAGGCCATCATCGATCATCGCCCTTGCGCCCGCGACCTCTTCCTCGGCTGGCTGCGCGATGAACATCAGCGTACCGTGCCATTGGTCCTTGATGCCGACCAAGGTCTTCGCCGTGCCGACCCAGCTCGCCATGTGGATGTCATGGCCGCAGCTATGGGCGACGAATGTCTCGCGGCCCTGCCAGATCTGCTTGTCACGACTGGCATAGGGCAGGCCGGTCTTCTCCTCCATGGGCAGCGCATCGAGCTCGGTGCGAACCATGATGGTGGGACCGTCGCCGTTCCTGTAGATGGCGACAAGACCGGTCTTGCCGACGTGCTCGGTTACCTCAAAACCGATCGCGCGCATCTCGGCAGCGAGTTTCGCCGCGGTCTTCTCTTCCTGGAAGGCGATCTCGGGATGGGCGTGGATGTCCTTGTAGAGCGCATCGAGCTTCGGATAGTCGCGCTCGAAGGAGGTCTCGATGGTCTGCTTCAATTTGGCGACGTCGAGCTCCGCATGGGCCGGCAGCGACAGCAGGCTGCACAACGCGACGGAAGCGAGCAGAGGTCTTGCGAACCGCGTCATCCGACCCTCCAGTCGATTAGGCGACTTTGCTTCACCTAGCACATCTCGTCGCATCTTGCCGCCATGGAAATGGAAGAACGGCACTGGCACGTCGAGGGGAGGCCGGTCGCAAGGCGTGGGCGTGCCTCTTCGAACCAATCGGCTCCTAGCCCCGACCAAGCCAAGACCGTAAGGAGGCCAGAAATGACCGGCGCAATGACAGTGGATGGCGGCATGGTCCGCATAGATCGGCCCATGCCCTGGGTCGGCCGGCTGCTGTCGCTGCCGCTGCTGGCGGCGAGCGGCTATCTCCTGTGGAATGTCGCGCTCGGGCTGCGCCAGGATTTTTCCGGCTTCGGCCGGCTCGCCGACGATCTCGTGCCGGTGCTGGTGTTCACCGGCCTCGGGCTGGTTGTCGGCATTCCCGGCCTGATCCTGCTCACATTCCGCACCTTCGTCGTGCTCAACGAGACGCTGCGCCAGATCGTCATCACGAGCCAGTTCGGCCCGCTGAATATCCGGAAAGAGCGCGATCTCGCCGACTACCATTTCATCAGCATCACCGACGATTACGATCGTGAGCTGACCACGTATGACGTCAACCTCTGCGGCAACAAGGGCACCGAGCCGATTGCGCTTCAGAGTTTTACCAGGCGCGAGGAGGCGGACAAGCTTGCGAAAGAAATAGGCCGCGTCCTCAAGCTTCCGGCGCGCGACTACGTCGGCACCGAGCCGGATGAGGAATAAAGCACTCTGCTCATTCCGGGACGTGCCTCTTGGCGAACCCGGAATCCATCCACCGTCAATCGCTGCGGCCTAATGGATTCCGGGTTCGCGTTACGCGCGCCTCGGAATGGCGAGGGAAGCGATCAGCTCAGAATATCCTTCTGCATCTTGCCGCCGTAGAAATGGAAGAACGGCACCGGCGCATCGTGCCGCAGCGGGCCGGTGGCAAGGCGGGTGTCGAGCTCGTTGAGCACGTTGCGCGTCATCGGATGCAGATCGGCGAGCGGCTTCGAGCCGAGCTCGACCCAGACCAGCTCGACCAGCTCCGCATCGGCATGGATGACGCCCTCGACGCGGTGGGTAATCGCGGAGGCATCGGCGGTGAAGAAGCGCGTGTCGAACCGCTTGACGCGGCCGGGCGGGGTGATCGCGCGCGCGATCAAAAACAGGCTGGAGGGATCGGGCAGCAGGCCTGCATCCGCAAAGGGCTTCCACGGACCCTCGAGCCTGGCCTTGCCCTCGACCTTGCGGCCGAGGCAGAGGCCGGTCTCTTCGCAGGCCTCGCGGATCGCGGCGATCGCCAGCGATTTCGCGCGCGAGGCCGGCGTCCTCGGGCTGCCCTTGGCGAGATTGGCTTCGAGCTCCGGCGTGATCGGCGCCGCACACGGCACGCGATGATCGTCCTTGTCGACGCGGCCGCCGGGGAAAACGAACTTTCCGGGCATGAACACGACCTTGTCGTGGCGCTTGCCGACGAGGACTTTCGGGATCGCGCCGCTGCGGTCGACCAGGATCAGCGTCGCGGCATCCTTTGGCCGGAAGTAGGGATGGTGGTCGGCTTCCTTGCCCTCGTGAATCTTGGCCTTCTCTTCGGCCTGCGAAATATCCGTCATGTCCTCACCCAGACCGTTTTTGCTTATTGCTTACACCGGCGGAATACCATCCGGAGGGTTCTCGTCAAACCCGTGCATGCGCAGAGCCCATTGCAAGCCGACCACAGCTCCCTTCACGGGCTGGAGCAGCCCGAGCGAAGCGAGGAAGGTGAAGGGCAGATAGGCCACGAAGGTCAGCCAGACGGGCGTCGTGTAATTGGTCTCGATCCAGAGGATCGCCGGCACCGTGACGTGGCCGACGATGACGATGACGAGATAGGCGGGCAGGTCGTCGGCGCGGTGCGGCGTAAAGTCGAGGCCGCATGCGCTGCAATTGTCCGCGGTCTTCAGAAAGGCACGGAACAGCTTTCCCTGGCCGCAGCGCGGGCAGCGGCTGCGAAAGCCGCGCCTCATCGCGGTCCAGACGTCGCGCTTCTCGACGAGACCGGTCTCGCGCGTCCAGATTTTCGGGGCCGTGCTCATCGTCACCACGCCTTGCCCTTCTTGCTCTTTCCCTTGCCCTTGTTCTTTCTCGACGTCTTCCCTTTGCCGGACTTTTGCTTCTCCGGCTTGCGTTTTCTCTCCGGGCTGCGGCCGGGAGCCGCCTTGGATGATTTGCGCTGGCCGCGGAACGGCCGGCGCTCGCGCGGGCCGCTCTCACTCTCCGAGGACAATAGCTCGAAGCGCAGCGCGCCTGCGATGGGAGCCGCTTCGATCAGGCGGACGTCGACGACGTCGCCGAGCTGGTACATGGTGCCGCTACGCGTGCCGACCAGCGCATGGCGGCTCTCGTCATAGTTGAAATATTCCGTGCCGAGGGACCGGATCGGGATCAGCCCGTCGGCGCCGGTCTCGGAGAGCTTGACGAAGAGGCCGGCGCGGGTGACGCCGGAGACGCGGCCCTGGAAGCTGGCACCAATCCGGTCGGCGAGGTGATGGGCGATCAGGCGGTCGACGGTTTCGCGCTCCGCCTTCATGGCGCGGCGCTCGGTCAGCGAAATATGTGCGGCGACTTCGCTTAAGGTTTCCGGCGTCTCGCTGTCGGGCAGGGCGCCTTCGCCAAGGCCGAGCGCGCGGACCAGCGCGCGGTGCACGACGAGGTCGGCATAGCGGCGGATCGGCGAGGTGAAATGCGCGTAGCGACGCAAATTCAGGCCGAAATGACCGTAATTTTCCGAGGAATATTCCGCCTGCGCCTGGGCGCGCAGCACCACCTCGCTCACCAGCGGGTAATAGTCATGGCCTTCGAGTTGGGCCAGCACGCGGTTGAACAGCGTGGGCCGCAGCGCGCCCGACTTGGTGAAGGGGACGTCGAGCGTCTCCAAGAATTCCGCGAGCGCGTGAACTTTCTCCAGCGTCGGCTCGTCATGAACGCGGTAGATCAGCGGGAGCGATTTCTTCTCCAGCATCTCGGCTGCTGCGACATTGGCGAGGATCATGAACTCCTCGATCAGCTTGTGCGCATCGAGCCTTTCAGGAACGACGACTCGGTCGACCGTGCCGTCGCTCTTCAGAAGGATCTTGCGCTCGGGCAGATCGAGATTGAGCGGATCGCGCTCGTCGCGCGCACGCTTGACGCAGGCATATGCCGCATAGAGCGGCCTCAATATCGGATCGAGCAGGGGGCCGGTGGTGTCATCGGTGCGGCCGTCGATCGCGGCCTGCGCCTGTGCATAGTTCAGCTTCGCGGCCGAACGCATCAGGATGCGATGAAAACTGTGCGAGCGCTTGCGGCCATCGGGGCCGATCACCATCCGCACCGCGAGCGCGCCGCGCGGCTCGCCCGGCACCAGCGAGCAGAGATTGTTCGAGATGCGCTCGGGCAGCATCGGCACGACGCGGTCGGGGAAATAGACCGAGTTGCCGCGGTCGAGCGCGTCGCGGTCGAGCGCGGTGCCCGGCCGGACGTAGAAGCTGACGTCGGCGATGGCGACGTTGACGATGAAGCCGCCCTTGTTGTTGGGATCTTCGTCAGCCTGCGCATGCACCGCGTCATCGTGATCCTTGGCGTCGGGCGGATCGATGGTGACGAGCGGGACGTCGCGCCAGTCCTCGCGGCCCCTGAGATTGGCGGGCTCTGCCGCTTCCGCCTCGCGCTCGGCGGCGGAGGAGAATTGCAGCGGGATCTCGTGGGCGTAGATCGCGATCAGGCTGATCGCCTTCTCGGATTTGACCGAGCCGAGCTTCTCCTTGACCCGGCCGGAGGCGAGGCCAAAGCCGCGGGTGCGGACGATGTCGACGCTGACGAGATCGCCGTCCTGCGCGCCTGATGTATCGGCCCTGGCGATGTTCAGCTCGCGGTCGGCGAACTTCTTGTCGACGGGGACGAGCCGGCCGCCGCCTTCGGGCAGGCTGCGAAAGACGCCGAGGATGCGGCTCTTGGCCTTGTCGATGACCTTGATGATGCGGCCGCGATAGGCAGGGCCTTCGTCCTCATCGGAGCGTTCGACGCGCAGCAGCGCGCGGTCGCCGATGCCGGCGGCGGTGCCGGGCTTGGCCCGGCGGGGCATCTCGATCAGGATTTTTGGCGGCTCGCCGCTCTCCACCTCGTCCCATTCGGCGGGGGAGGCGATCAACTCGCCGTCGGCGTCGCGCCCGGTGATGTCGGCGAGCAGCGTCGGCGGCAGCGCGTCCGGCTCGGACACCTTGTGGCGCTTCTTCTTGATGACCCCGTCGTCGGCGAGCTCGCGCAGCATGCGCTTGAGCTCGACGCGATCGGCGTTCTTCAGGCCGAACTCGCGCGCAATTTCGCGGGTTCCGACCTTTCCCTGGTTTGCCTTGATGAAGGCGACGATGGCTTGCCTGTCAGGAAAGCCATGGTCATGTTTGCGTTTCACTTAACCTCTAATTCTTGATCTTAAGTCTTGCCGGCACTCTTCTTGGCCGGAGCCTTGGCGGTGGCTGTCTTGGTCGGCGACGTTTTGGCGGTCGACGACACGGCAGCGCGCGCCTTGCTGGTGGATTCGGTTTTCGATTTGGCCGCGGCTTTCTTCGCGGCCGGCTTCTTCTTCGGCGCGGCGTCCTCGCCACCGGCGGATTTGGCTGACCTAGCCGGCTTCGCCTTCTTGGCGGCCTTGGCCTTGCCGCCGCCCTTGGCCGCGCGCTCGTCGAGCAATGCGATTGCCTGCGGCAGCGTGATGGCGTCCTTCTCGATCTCGCTCGGAATCGTCGCGTTGACGCCGCCCGCGGTGACATAGGGACCGTAGCGGCCGGCCTTCACCGTGACCGTGCCGAGCGAGGGATGATCGCCGATCGCCTTGCCGGGATCGGCGCCGAAGCGGCGGCTCGGGCCCTTCGCCGCCTTTTCCGCGATCAGCGTCACGGCGCGGTTGAGGCCGATGTCGAAGACTTCGTCGCCGGCTTCCAGGCTGGCGTAGGTCTTCTCGTGCTTCACAAACGGCCCGAAGCGCCCGAGGCCGGCGATGATCGGGTGGCCGGTCTCGGGATGCTTGCCGATCTCTCGCGGCAACGACAGCAGTTTCAGCGCAAGCTCGAGATCGACATCGCCGGGCGAGGTGCCCTTCGGGATGCCCGCGCGCTTCGGCTTCTCGCCTTCCTCATAGTCCCTCTGCTCGCCGAGCTGGATGTAGGGGCCGAAGCGGCCGGCCTTGACCCAGACATCGCGACCCGTGTCAGGATCCTGGCCGAGCGAACGGTCGGCGCCGGCTTCGCCGTCGGCGGCAAGCTGGCGGGTGTAGCGGCACTCGGGATAGTTCGAGCAACCGACGAAGGCGCCGAACTTGCCGGCCTTCAGATTCAGCCGGCCGCTGCCGCAGCTCGGGCACTGCCTGACGTCGCCGCCATCGGCGCGCGGCGGATAGATGTGCGGCCCCAGCATCTCGTCGAGCACGTCGAGCACCTGCGCGACGCGCAAATCCTTGATGTCGTCGACCGCGCCGATGAAGTCGCGCCAGAAGTCCTTCAGCACCTGCTGCCAGGAGATCTCGTTGTTGGAGATGCGGTCGAGCTGCTCTTCCAGCGCTGCGGTGAAGTCGTATTCGACGTAGCGGCTGAAAAAACTCTCCAGGAACGCGATCACGACGCGGCCCTTGTCCTCGCCGTGCAGGCGCTTCTTCTCCAGCTTGACGTAGCCGCGGTCCTTGAGAACCTGGAGGATCGAGGCATAGGTCGAGGGCCGGCCGATGCCGAGCTCTTCCATGCGCTTGACGAGGGATGCTTCCGAAAAGCGCGGCGGCGGCTCGGTGAAGTGCTGGGTGACGGCCAGCGACTGCCGCTTCAAGGCATCGCCCGAGCTCATCGCCGGCAGACGGCGGGAGTCCTCGTCCTCCTCGTCGTCGCGGCCTTCCTGATACAGCGCAAGGAAGCCGTCGAACTTGACGACCTGGCCGGTCGCACGCAGCTCCAGCGTGCGACCGCCGGCCTTTGCCGTAATGTCGACCGTGGTGCGCTCCAGTTCGGCCGCTTCCATCTGGCTCGCGATGGTGCGCTTCCAGATCAGCTCATAGAGCTTGGCCTGCTCGGCATCGAGCTTGCGGCTCATGCTGTCGGGGCGGCGGGAGAGGTCGGTGGGGCGGATCGCCTCGTGCGCCTCCTGGGCGTTCTTGGCCTTGGCCTGGTACTGGCGCGGCGCGTCCGGCACGTACGCGTTGCCGTAATCCTCGCCGATCACCTTGCGCGCCTGGGTGATTGCCTCCGGGGCGATCTGCACGCCGTCGGTACGCATATAAGTAATGAGTCCGGTGGTCTCGCCGCCGATGTCGATGCCCTCATAGAGGCGCTGGGCGATGCGCATGGTGTGCGCCGGCGCAAAGCCGTATTTGCGGCTGGCTTCCTGCTGCAGGGTCGAGGTGGTGAACGGCGCCTGCGGATTGCGGCGCGCGGGCTTGGCATCGACCGCGGTGACCGCGTAGGTGGCCAGTTCCAGCGCCTTCTTGAAGTCCTCGGCTTCCGCGCCGGTGCCGATGTCGAGGCGCTGGATCTTCTTGCCGTCGGCGCCGACGAGGCGCGCCTCGAAGGCATCGCCGCGGGGGGTGAGCAGCGTTGCGATCAGCGACCAATATTCGCGCGGCACGAACTTCTCGATCTCGAGCTCGCGGTCGCAGACGAGGCGCAGCGCCACCGACTGCACGCGGCCGGCCGAGCGGGCGCCCGGCAGCTTGCGCCACAGCACGGGGGAGAGGGTGAAGCCGACGAGATAGTCCAGCGCACGGCGCGCCATATAGGCGTCGACCAGCGCACCGTCGATCTCGCGCGGGTTCTTCATCGCTTCCGAGACCGCCTGCTTGGTGATCGCGTTGAACACCACGCGCTCGATCTTCTGATCCTTCAGCGCGCGCTTCTCCTTCATCACCTCCAGCACGTGCCAGGAGATCGCCTCACCCTCGCGATCAGGGTCGGTAGCGAGAATCAAGCGGTCCGCGCCCTTCAGGGACTTGGCGATATCGTTGAGTCGCCCGGCCGCCTTGGGGTCGACCTCCCAGATCATCTTGAAATTGGCGTCGGGATCGACGGAGCCGTTCTTCGCGGGGAGATCGCGGACATGGCCGAACGAGGCCAGAACCTCGTAGGACGAGCCCAAATATTTGTTGATCGTCTTGGCTTTCGCCGGCGACTCCACAATGACGATATTCATGTAGTTCCAGTAACTTACGGGAAAATCTTAGGCCGAAAACGAAAGGACTCGGGTCGGCCGTTTCGACCCGAACATGGGTGGTGAGGCGGTCCCTGTCAAATCGAGGGGTGTTGAGAGGGCTCCAAATGGGAAAAATTTCATATCGAGAAAGTTGCAAAATACCACCTTGGAGTTGCGCTCGCTCTCGGCGTAGAGTCCCCCGGGGCATGGATTCGGGGTTGGGTCGGGTGACGAAGCCGGGACGGAAACGGGCGCGCGCCACATCACGTGCGCCGCTGCGCGCGCGCAACGAGGAACCGGGGGAAGGCGGAGCCGATGAGGCGGTCGCCTTCATATCCGAGCAGGCCGGCGCATTGCGCAAGCTCGCCGAGCGCCACAAGCTCGACGTGCTGCATTATCTCCTGGGGATGACAAAGCTGGAGGCCGACGAACATTTGCGGCTGCGGAGCAAGCGCAAGCTGTCGTGAGGGGCCTGTCGCTCCACAAGGGCCGTCATTCCCCGCGAAGGCGGGGAATCCAGTACGCCGCGGCTTTTCGGGGAAGCAGGGCCGCCGCTGGAATACTGGATCGTCCGCCTTCGCGGGCGATGACATCCAATGTGTGGTGACAGCTTGCCAAAAAGTCACTAACGCGACGATTATCCCGCCGACCGCCGCCGCGGCGCGGGGCGCGGCTTCAGCGTGGTGTCGGAGGGGCTGAGCAGGCGGCCGTCCTCCGCACGCATTTCGAGCTTTTTCACCGGGCGGCCTTTCTCGCGGTCGACCAGGATGGTCGCGATCTCCTCGGGATGATCGTCGAACTCCTCGCTCCATTGGCGCAGCGCCACGAGGATGGGGAAGACGCCGCGGCCCTTCGGAGTCAGGACATACTCTTGATAGGCGCTGCCATCCGAGGCGGGAGCGGTGGCGAGAATGCCGTGGTCGACCAACGACTGCAGCCGGACGGACAAGATGTTCTTGGCCATGCCGAGCTTGCGCTGAAACTCGCCGAAGCGGCGCAGGCCGAACAGCGCCTCGCGAATGATCAGCAGCGACCACCAGTCGCCGATCGCCTCCAGCGACCGCGCGATCGGGCAGGAATCTCCCGCAAAGCTCGTTCGTTTCACCATCGTCCGTCGTCCTGTCGCATTCGCACGATTTCGGCGCCGATCACGCGCTTGTGTGGTTGCATCATAAAACCATGCGCTCTAGATGGCAACTTAGTTTCATCATGCAACCACTGGAGACGAGCGTGAGACTGAAGAACAAGACGGCCCTCATTACCGGCGGCAATAGCGGCATCGGCCTTGCGACGGCAAAGCTGTTCGTCGCCGAGGGCGCCAAGGTGGTCATCACCGGGCGCAACAAGGAGACGCTGGCGGCCGCGGCGAAAGAGCTCGGCCCGAACGCGCTCGCGCTCGTTGCCGATGCCACCGACATCGCCGCAACGGAAGCCGCGATCAGGAAGGGCGCCGAGAAATTCGGCAAGCTCGACATCGTGTTCGCCAATGCCGGCATTCCCGGCGGCACGCCGCTCGGCTCGGCGACGCTCGAGGTGTTCGAGAAGGTCATCAGCACGAACCTCACCGGCGTGTTCTTCACTGTGCAATCGGCGCTGCCTTATCTCAACGACAATGCCTCGATCATCCTCAACGGCTCGGTGATCTCCGTGCTCGGCATTCCCGGCTACTCCGCCTACGGCGCGGCGAAGGCCGGCGTGCGCGCGATGGCGCGGATCATGGCTTCGGAACTGTCGCCGCGCGGCATCCGCGTCAACGTCGTTGCGCCCGGCGCGATCCGCACGCCGATCTGGGGCGCGGCGGTCGCAACGCCTGAAGCGGAGAAAGCATTCGAGAAGCGCATCGCGCTGTCGACGCCGCTCGGCCGCATTGGTGAACCGGATCACATCTCGAAGACAGTGCTGTTCCTCGCCTCCGACGATGCCGCTCATATCCAGGGCCAGGAGATCTTCGTCGACGGCGGTGCAGTGGCCTCGCCGAGCGGCGCGCCGATCTATCGTGGTTGATCAAGTGAAGTGAAAATTGAATCTGTCGGCCGGCCTGCCGTGGTTGAGCCGACAGGTTCCCACGTCTTGCGGGATGTATTTCTTGAACCTCGTGTGAGGCGTTGAACCTTCGCGCATGCTGCCGAGACCTTCTTACGGGCAGGGGTCACAAGACTCATTTTAAAGGAGCCCGTGATGCCAAAGGCAGCTCGCATTTTTTCGTCGATTTCAGCACCGCGTATTTACACTGAACGGTCCGCCACATCAGCCAAACGCTCAGATACGGCCGAGTTCATCGGAGTGGCTCTGTTCTCCGGCATCGGGCTGTTGATCTCGCTCGTCGCCGTTATTCTCGGCATTCAGGGCATCTGGTTTTAGGCGGTCGGTCAGCCGCCGCCGAAAGGCCGGCAGCGGCTGTTGTCAGTGCGAGCCTTACGCCGCGCGCAGGCTGGTGGCGGCCGCAAGCGCACCGGCGAGCGCCTTTTCGCGATGCTCGGGGCCAACCTGGATGCCGTCGGCAACGATGAATTCGGGGCTGGTGATGCCCATGAAAGCGAACACTCCGCGGAGGTAGCTTTCGAGATGCTCCAGCGAGGCGGCCGGCGTGCCCGGGCCGTAATAGCCGCCCCGCGAGATCGCCACGATCACGCGCTTGCCGCCGGCAAGGCCCTGCGGGCCGCTCGCGCCATATTTGAAAGTCTTCCCCGCAACGAGGACGCGGTCGATCCAGGCCTTGAGCTGGCTCGGGATGGTGAAATTGTACATGGGCGCGCCGATCACGACGATGTCGGCATCGAGGAACTCGTTGAGCACCGCCGCGCTCGCGGCAAGGTCGGGTCCGAGTTCCGCAGGCGCCGGCGCGCCTTGCGCGGCCGCAAGATGCGAGCCGGAGAGGTGGGCGAGCGGGGTCTGGGTCAGGTCGCGATAGGCGACATCAAGCGAAGGCGTCGCCTGCCTGAGCCGGTCGACGATGGCGGCGGAAACCTGCCTGGAGACGGAGTGGGGGCCGAGCACGCTGGAGTCGATATGGAGGAGTTTCATTGGGGTCACCCATGGTATAGATTTGTAACCCGCACTACATGAGTGACTGCCAAAATCCCCGCAAGAACGCACTTTTTTGAGCCATGGACACATTATTGAAACCGACACACCTCGATTTGCCCACCTCAAAGCGGCCGGATCCGGACCATGCGGACTGCCGCGGGGTCGCCTCCGTGCTGTCCCGAGTCGGCGACAAATGGAGCGTGTTCGTCATCATGATGCTCGGCGACGGGCCAAAACGCTTCAATGAGCTCAAGCGCATGATCAACGGCATCTCGCAGCGGATGCTGACCCTGACGCTGCGGGGCCTGGAGCGCGACGGCCTCGTCACACGCACGATCTTCCCGACCATTCCGCCGCGGGTGGACTACGAGCTCACCGATCTCGGTCGCGGCCTGTCGCGGCCGGTGAAGGCGCTCGGCGACTGGGCGATGGAGCACCTGCCGCAGATCGAAGCCGCACGGACGCAGTTCGATCGGCGCAACGGCGGCGGCTAAAGAAGCGAAACCAGACCACCCCCGTGGCGCTCGAGGCGGCCGGCGAGCTCGAGCTCCAGCAGCACGGTGCGCACGATCGCGGGCGAGGCGCCGGACATCCGGACGAGATCGTCGATCGAGATCGGCGCTGGGCCGAGCAGGGCGGTGATCTGGTCGCGGTCGCGGCCTTGCGGATCGCTCTCGAACGGCTCGCTCGCAGGACTCATCAGCGGCCGCTCCATGATCGGCTGAACCGCGTTGATGATGTCGGCAGCTTCGGTGACGAGCGTTGCACCCTGCTTGATCAAATCGTTGGTGCCGGCGGCGCGTGGATCGAGCGGCGAGCCGGGGACGGCGAACACTTCGCGGCCCTGTTCGGCGGCCATGCGCGCGGTGATCAGAGAGCCCGAGCGGTGCGCGGCTTCCACCACGACGACGCCAAGCGCGGCGCCGGAGATCAGCCGGTTACGGCGGGGAAAGTCGCGGGCGCGCGGCTCGTGGCCGAGCGGCATCTCCGAGATCGCCGCGCCCGCGTGATCGAGGACCGCGGTCAGCAGGTCGCCATGCTCGGGCGGATAGATGCGGTCATGGCCGCCGGCGAGCACGGCGATCGTGCCGCTCTCCACGCTCGCGCGATGCGCGGCCTGGTCGACGCCGCGCGCCAGCCCTGAGATGATGATGAAGCCGGCTTCACCAAGCTCGCGCGCAAGCTGGCCGGCGAATTTCAGACCTGCACCTGAAGAATTGCGCGAGCCGACAATGGCGATCATCGGACGCATCAAAGATGCGTTATCGCCGCGCACGGCGAGCAATGGCGGGGCATCGTCAATCATCGCCAGCCGCGCCGGATAACCGTCCTCGCCGGGCGCGAGCCAGGCGATGCCGAATTTGCGGCTCGCGGCGAGCTCGGCCTTCGCCTCGTCGGCGCTGCAAATGCGCCCGGACCGCTGTGCGCCGCCGCGACGCGCCAGATCCGGCAGGCGCTCCAGTGCGGCGCGGGCGCTGCCGAAATGATCGACCAGCGAACGGAAGGTGCGCGGCCCGACATTGTCGGAGCGGATCAGCCGCAGGCGGTCGATCCGCTCGGCTTCAGTCAGCTCCACGCTCGGATTGATGGCGTCCACGGCGGCGGCTCCTTGTGGCAGCAGCATGGAACAACCTGAGGGCGTTGCGCAACAGCGACGTTTGCTTGCGCGACCTCGCCCCGATGCTAAAAGCGATCCCAATAAGAAGGATTCTGCCATGATCTCACTCGCCGACCTCCAGCGCCGCATCGAAGCGGGCGAGCTTTCGCCGGATGCCGCCATCGCCCAGTCGCTCGCGGCGATCGAGAGCAAGGAGAAGGACGTCCGCGCCTTCGTCCGCTACGACAAGGCGGCAAAGGCGCAAGCCTCCGGCCCGCTGCGTGGCATCGCGGTCGGGATCAAGGACATCATCGATACCGCGAATTTCCCGACCGAGATGGGCTCGGAGATCTATCGCGGCTGGCAGCCGCGCAGCGATGCGCCTGTCGTGATGATGCTGAAGCGGGCGGGCGCCACCATCATCGGCAAGACCACGACGACCGCGTTTGCCTCGCGCGATCCGACGCCGACGCTCAATCCGCATAACCTCGGCCATTCGCCGGGCGGCTCGTCCTCCGGCTCGGCGGCTGCCGTCGGCGCCGGCATGATTCCGCTGGCGCTGGGCACCCAGACCGGCGGCTCAGTGATCCGGCCCGCCGCCTATTGCGGCACGGCTGCGATCAAACCGTCGTTCCGGATGCTGCCGACAGTCGGCGTGAAATGCTATTCGTGGGCGCTGGACACGGTCGGCCTGTTCGGTGCGCGCGCGGAGGACCTTGCGCGCGGACTGCATGCCATGACGGGCCGCAGCGAGTTCTCCGGCATCGTACCGGCGAAGTCGCCGCGTATCGGCGTGGTCAGGCAGGAGTTCGCGGGCGCCGTCGAGCCGGCCGCCGAGGAGGGCCTGCAAGCCGCGATCAAGGCGGTCGAGAGTGCCGGCGCCAGCGTGCAGAGCATCGATCTGCCGGAAGCGATGCAGGAGGCCTGGCGCATCCACCCCGTGATCCAGGAGTTCGAGGCGCATCGCGCGCTGGCGTGGGAATATTCCGAGCGTCACGACGAGATCGCGCCGATGCTGCGCGCCAGCCTCGATGCGTCGGTCGGGTTGACGCCGAAGGACTACGACGAAGCGCGGCGGATCAGCCGCCGTGGCCGCCGCGAGCTCGGCGAATTGTTCGAGGGCGTCGACGTGCTGCTGACCTATTCGGCGCCGGGCACGCCGCCGGCCAAGGAGCTCGCGACCACGGGCGATCCCCGCTACAACCGGCTGTGGACGCTGATGGGCAATCCTTGCGTCAACGTGCCGGTGCTGAAGGTGGGTGGCCTGCCGATCGGCGTGCAGGTGATCGCGCGCTTCGGCAACGATCCGGGCGCGCTGGCCGCGGCCTGGTTCCTGGAGAACGCGCTGGCGAAATCAGGCTAGCGCAGGTTCTGCGACGGAAACGGCGCGTTGAGCTTCGGCTGTCGCGTCCTGTCCGAGCCAGCGCTCGGCGGCTTCGCGGCCGCTCCGGTGCAGCGTGCGGATGAAGCCGCGGCCGAGATCGGTGGACGAGCGCTGCGCAAGGCCGTCAACGGAATCCTCGGCCGCGATCCGGGAGAGCCGCAGCGCAGGTGCTGCGTGCGACTGCGCCCATGCGATCGCGGCGATCTCGGCATTGAGCGCGGCGTTGGCCGCGATCTGGTCGAGCCGGCGGTCGATCGCGGCGAGCGTGATCGGCACGTAGCTGTCGCGCGCCGGCGTGACCTGGACCAACAGCAGATCGGACGTCGCCGATTCCTGCACCAGCCGCACCAGCGGCGGATTGCCACCAAAACCGCCGTCCCAATAGGCCTCGCCGTCGATCTCGACGGCGCAGTGAACCAGGGGCGGACAGGTCGAGGCGAGCGCGACATCGGCGGTGATTGCCTCGTTGCGGAAGACCTGCTGCTGGCCGTCGCGGATGCGCGTCGCCGCGATCAGCAGCTTTGGGCAGGTCGCATCGCGCAAGACGTCGAAATTGATGTCGCGGGACAGCGCCTGCCGCAGCGGATCGAGGTCGAACGGGTCGAACTGTCCGGAGCGCAGCGTCGGGCCGAACGCGACCGAGCTGCCGGCCGGCGAGAAGCCGCCGAGCAGCATCAGCGAGCGGAACGAGGCCTCGTGCATCAGGCGGACCCAGAATCGGTTCAGCCGCGCGCGGGCCGCTTCGCGTCCGCCTTCCGCAAGGCCGCAGGCGAGGAGCAGCGCATTGATGGCGCCGGCACTGGCGCCGCTGATGGTATCGATCTCGATGGATGGCTCTTCCAGCAGCCGCTCCAGCACGCCCCAGGTGAACGCCGCAAAGGTGCCGCCGCCCTGGAGCGCCAACGAGAGTTTTCGCGGCGGCCATTGTTTGGAGCGGACCTGATCGCGCACGACGGGTGCGGTCGCGGTCATGACCTCGACGGGAGCGACGGCTTTCGCGGGAGCAGGCGCCGGTGGTGGAGGAACAGGCTTAGGAGGCGGCAAGGGCGCCTCGGACCAGATACTCGTCATCGAGAGCAGCCGGCTTGCCGCGGTGCTGGAAGCACCTTGCAAACCGCCGCCGTCATGCGTGCCGACAATCTTCTCGCTCATTCTGAGCAACCGCGTAACGCCATCTTCTCCGTCAGGATGACAGGCATGGAACTCGTTCGCCACTCCGGCCGCGAGCAGCTTCGGAGTTGCGAACAGGATTTGGCATATAATGCGGAGGGGGTGCGGCGGTATCCGTACTTTTTCCGGCCTTAGATTTTGCTTGAAGCGTTTTCTTGACGCGAACCGGTATCCACTTCCCTCGAAAACGCTCTACTAGGCCTTCTGCCCGATCCGGCTTTCCTTGCCCGCTTGCAATCGCTTGATGTTCTCGCGATGCGCGTAGAACAAGAGCAGCGTGAGCACGGCAAACAGCGAGGCGAGCGCGAGATGGCCGAACCACCACAGGAACATCGGCGTGATGAAGGATGCCACCAGGGCCGAGAGCGAGGAGTAGCGGGTGGTGAAGGCGGTCGCCAGCCAGAGCAGACAGAACACCAGTGCGGCCGGCCAGAACAGGCCGAGCAGGATGCCGATGTAGACGGCGACACCCTTGCCGCCCCTGAACTTGAGCCAGACCGGGAAGAGATGGCCGAGGAAGGCGCCGAGCCCCGCCACCATCGCGGCATTCGGCCCCGCGATGTGGCCGGCGATCACGACCGCCACAGTGCCCTTGAGCGCATCGAACAGCAGGGTGCCCGCGGCAAGGCTCTTGCGTCCGGTGCGCAGCACGTTGGTTGCGCCGATGCTGCCGGAGCCGATCGAGCGGATATCCTGCGTGCCGGCGAGCCTGGTCAGGATCAGCCCGAACGGAATCGAGCCGAGGAGGTACCCGATGACGAAGGCCACCGGCAGAAATGCTTCAAGCCCCATCGTTGCAAGGTCCCTGGCCGCCGCTACGCACGTCAGACATGCTCGTACACCGTCCGTCCGCTGACAATGGTGCGCACCACGCGGCCTGTAAAGCGGGCCTCGTCGAACGGGGTGTTCTTGCAGGGCGATTTGAGATCGGCGGGGTCGACGATCCAGGGCGTATCAGGATCGATCACGATGACGTCGGCTGGAGCGCCGGTGCGCAGGGTTCCGCCTGGCAGGCCGAGCAACTCCGCCGGCCTGGTTGACATCGCCCGGATCAGCGTCGCCAGTTCCATCTCGCCATTGTGGACCAGCCGCAAGCCCGCCGGCAGCATGGTCTCCAGGCCCACGGCGCCGGGAGCGGCTTCCGCGAACGGCAGGCGCTTGACCTCGACGTCCTGCGGATTGTGATCGGACATGATGACGTCGACGAGGCCGGAGGCCATCGCCTCCACCAGCGCGCGGCGGTCGTCCTCGGTGCGCAGCGGCGGCGACAGTTTCAGGAAGGATCGGTAGGGGCCGATGTCGTTCTCGTTCAGCGCGAGATGGTTGATCGACACCGAGGCGCTGACGGCGAGCCCGGCGTCGCGGGCACGCTTCAGGATCTCGAGCGAGTCGATGCAGGTCAGCGAGGCCGCGTGGTAGCGGCCGCCGGTGAGCGCGACGAGACGCATGTCGCGCTCCAGCATCACCGCTTCGGCGGCCTTCGGGATGCCCATCAGGCCGAGCCGCGAGGCGAACTCGCCTTCGTTCATGACGCCTTCGCCGACGAGGTCGGGGTCTTCGGTGTGGTGCACGATCAGCGCGTCGAAATCGCGGGCGTAGGTCAGCGCGCGGCGCATCACCTGCGAATTGGTCACGCTCCTGTCGCCGTCGCTGAACGCGACCGCGCCGGCGGCCTTGAGCAGGCCGAACTCGGTCATCTCCTCGCCGCGCATGCCCTTGGTCAGCGCCGCCATCGGCTGGATGTTGACGATCGCGGTGTCGCGGGCGCGGCGCATCACGAAGTCGACAGTCGCCGAATTGTCGATCACCGGCGAGGTATCCGGCTGGCAGATGATGGTGGTGATGCCGCCGGTCGCCGCCGCCTGGCTCGCCGAGGCAAAGGTCTCGCGATGGCTGAAGCCGGGCTCGCCGACGAAGGCGCGCATGTCGATCAGGCCCGGTGCGACGATCTTGCCGGAGCAGTTGACGATGTCGGTACCCTCGGGGACGCCGGCCGCGCCGATGCCGCGGCGGGTCTCGCGGATGATGCCGTCGGCAATCAGGACGTCGCCGAGGCCGTCGAAATCCCTGGAGGGATCGACGACGCGGGCGTTGGCGAGCAGGACGGGGCGGCGATCAGTCAGCATCGGCATCACGCGTTCGGCAGGTTGCGGGCGAGCGCTTCCAGCACCGCCATGCGCACGGCGACGCCCATCTCGACCTGTTCGCGGATCAGGGATTGCGCGCCGTCGGCAACCGCGGTGTCGATCTCCACGCCGCGGTTCATGGGGCCTGGATGCATCACGAGTGCGTCCGGCTTGGCGTAGGCGAGCTTCTTCTGGTCGAGCCCGAAATAGTGGAAATATTCCGACGATGACGGCACGAAGGAGCCGTTCATGCGCTCGCGCTGCAGCCGCAGCATCATGACGATGTCGGCGCCGTTGAGACCCTCGCGCATGTCGCGCGCGACCTCGACGCCCATCCGCTCGATGCCGGGCGGCAACAGCGTCGAGGGACCGACGACGCGGACGCGGGCGCCCATGGCGTTGAGCAGGATGATGTTGGAGCGAGCGACGCGCGAATGCAGCACGTCGCCGCAGATGGCGATGACGAGCCCCTCGATCCGGCCCTTGTTGCGGCGGATGGTGAGCGCGTCGAGCAGCGCCTGGGTGGGATGTTCATGTGCGCCGTCGCCGGCATTAATCACGGAACCGTCGACCTTGCGCGCCAAGAGTTCCACTGCGCCGGAGGCGTGATGGCGCACCACCAGGATGTCCGGGTGCATGGCGTTCAGCGTCATCGCGGTGTCGACCAGCGTCTCGCCTTTCTTGATGGACGAGGAGGACACCGACATGTTCATGACGTCGGCGCCGAGCCGCTTGCCCGCGAGCTCGAACGAGGACTGGGTCCGGGTGGAGGCCTCGAAGAAGAGGTTCACCTGCGTCCGTCCCCGCAGGACGGTGCGCTTCTTGTCAACCTGGCGGTTGAGCTCGACATATTCTTCGGACAGGTCGAGGAGGCCGGTGATATCGGCCGCGGAAAGGCCCTCGATGCCCAGCAAATGCCGGTGGCCGAGGACGAAGGTCGATTTCGATGTCATTAAAGCGAGAGCTATAGGCGCGGATGGCGAGGGGAGCAAGGGCCAATGCCGGGGCGGGGAGTTATCCCCTGATCTGTCGCCGCCGCAGTCATTCCGGGATGGCGCGCGAGCGCCAGACCCGGAATCTCGAGATTCCGGGTTCGGCTCTTCGAGCCGCCCCGGAATGACAGGGGAGAGCGAATGCGCTTGATCAGAACGTTTTTGATTTCATTTCTCGCGATTACCTCAATCTCATCCGCCCACGCCCAATCGCTCCCCGGCGGCTTCGTCTATCTGCGTGATATCGATCCCAGCATCATCCAGGACATCCGCTACGCCACGTCCAACAATTTCGTCGGCCGTCCGCTCGCCGGCTATGGCGCCGGCGAATGCGTAGTGAAGCGCGAGGTCGGACTGCGGCTGAAGGCGGTTCAAGCAGAGCTGGCGGCGCAAAACCTGTCGCTGAAGATGTTCGACTGTTACCGGCCGGCGCGGGCCTCGCGCGACATGGTGAAGTGGTCGCAGAACGGCAACGAGACCGCCGCCGAGCGGCGCTACAATCCGAAGATCCCGAAGACTGAGCTGTTCCGGCTCGGCTACATCGCGAGCCGCTCGCAGCACTCGACGGGCGCCGCGCTCGACCTCACTTTGGTCGATCTCAAGGCCGACAATTCCGCAAAAATCGATCCGTCGAGGACCTATGCCGATTGCACGGCGCCGGTCGCGGCGCGGCTGCCGGAAGGCAGCGTCGACATGGGCACCGGCTATGACTGCACCGACACGAAAGGCCATACCGCGGCACCGTCGATCACGGCCGAGCAGCGCGCCTGGCGCAAGCGGCTGGTGGCTGCGATGGCGAGGCAAGGCTTTGTGAACTATTCGAAGGAGTGGTGGCATTTTTCCCTGCCGGAGGCGGGCGGGGCGGCCTATGATTTTCCGATCCAGCCGCGAACAAGGTAGAGTTTCATTGAAGCAGATGCAGCCGCGAGTCGGGTTACCTCTCCCAAGGGGAGAGATGGCATCACCCGTGACGGGACAGATTTGATCGGAAACGCGATGACCCAGCCCAGCTTCGCGACCCACGAGGTCTTCAACCAGTCGCCGCCGTTCGAGGACGTTGATCTGTTCGCCGTTGACCGGCCGCTGGTGGAGGCGGTGAAGGCCAATGGCGGCGCTGTGGCGGAACGGCAGCTGTCCGAGTTCGGCAAGCATTGGGGCTCGGCGGCAATGGCCGATCGCGGGCGCGTGGCGAACGAGAACCCGCCGAAGCTGCGCACCTTCGATGCCAAGGGCAATCGCCGCGACCAGGTCGAGTTTCATCCCGCCTATCACGAGCTGATGGCGCACAGTGCGCATGCCGGCGTGCACAATTCGACCTGGACGGCGGACGGCAGGCCGGCGGGCGATGCCGCCGAGGTCATCCGCGCGGCAAAATTCTACATGGCCGCTCAGGTCGAGACCGGCCATCTCTGCCCGATCACGATGACGCGCGCCTCGGTGGGCGCGCTGGCGATGCAGCCGGAACTGCTCGCCCGCGTGATGCCGGTGCTGTCGACGAAGAGCTACGATCCGAGCTTCGCGCCATGGTCGGAGAAGCGCGGCATGACGATCGGCATGGGCATGACCGAGAAGCAGGGCGGCACCGACGTGCGCGCCAACATGACGCGCGCGGTGCGTGACCGCGAGGCCTATCGCATCACCGGCCATAAATGGTTCATGTCGGCGCCGATGTGCGATGCGTTCCTGGTGCTGGCGCAGGCGGATAGCGGACTGACCTGTTTCTTCATGCCGCGCTTCGCGCCGGATGGATCGGTCAATGCGATCCAGTTCCAGCGGCTGAAGGACAAGCTCGGCAATCGCTCCAACGCATCGTCGGAGGTCGAGTTCGTCGGCGCCTATGCCGAACGGGTCGGCGAGGAGGGCAAGGGCATCCGCACCATCATTCAGATGGTGCAGCTGACGCGACAGGATTGCGCAATCGCGTCCGTCGGCCTGATGCGCTCGGGGCTCGCACATGCGCTGCATCACGCCCGTCACCGCAGCGTGTTCCAGAAGCTTCTGGCCGACCAGCCGCTGATGCAGGCCGTGCTCTCGGACATGGCGTTGCATGTCGAGGCGAGCACGGCGCTAGTGATGCGGCTCTGCCGCGCCTTCGACCGCACGTCGCATGATGCGGCTGAGGCCGCTTACATGCGGCTGCTGACGCCCTCGATCAAATACTGGACGTGCAAGAGCGCGCCCGCGTTCCTCTACGAGGCGATGGAATGCCTCGGCGGCAACGGTTATGTCGAGGACGGCATCTTGGCGCGGCACTATCGGGAATCGCCGGTCAATGCGATCTGGGAGGGCTCGGGCAACGTGATGTGCCTCGACGTGCTCCGCGCGCTCTCGCGCGAGCCGGAGGCGGCGATGGCGGTGCTGCAATCGCTGGCGGCCGAGACGAAGGGGCTGCCCGGCGCAGGCGAGGCGGCCGCGTTCATCGTCCAGACATTCCGCCGGGCCGACGGCGAGCGCGTCGCGAGGCTCGCGGTCGAGAAGCTTGCGCTGCTCGCCGGAGCCGCCGCGCTCAACGGCGTTTTGCCGCGCCACGCCGAACTGTTCGCCGCCACGCGTCTCCCTGCCAATCACGCCAGCATGTATGGCGCGGTGGAGCTGGACAGCGGCGATATACGCGCCCTGCTGGAGCGGGCGCTGCCGTGATTATTGATTCCGTCATTCAGGGGCGCCCGAAGGGCGAAACCGGAATCTTGAACTTCCGGGCTCGATGCTTCGCATCGCCCCGGAATGACGGTGTGAACCCAACGAAAGCCTCCTGATGGACTCCCTCAATCCCGACCATCCGCCGCTGATCGAGACGCCCGCGCCGCCGCGCGTCTGGAGGTTCTGGGGCACGGCGCTGTGGGGCCTCTTCATCTTCGTCGCGATGTTCGTCGGGCAGATCGGTGCGGTCGTCCTGCTGGTGGCGCTGCGCGGCCTTCCGATGGATCTCGCCTCGCTCCAGTCGATCGGTCACGAGCCCCAGGCGCTGGCGCTCTCGGTGATCATGGGGCTGCCGGCGACGCTGGCGACGGTGTGGCTTGCCATCCGCATCAAGAAGGCGTCGTTCACCGATTACCTCGCGCTCCATTGGCCGTCCTGGAAGCAGCTCCTATTCGGCGCGGTCGGTCTCGTCCTGATCGTGCTGGCCTGGGAGGTCGTGTCGCGATCGCTCGGCCGCGAGGCGACGCCGGGCTTCATGACCGATCTGTTGAAATCCGGCCGAGACAAGGGCGCGGCACTCATGCTGCTGGTCGCCTTCAGCGTGGCAGCGCCGATGTCGGAAGAGTTTCTGGCACGCGGCTTTCTGTTCCGCGGCTGGTCGGCGAGCTTCCTGCGCGTGCCGGGCGCGATCATCCTGTCGTCGCTGGTGTGGACGATCGTTCATCTGCAGTACGACTTCTACTTCCTTGCCGAAGTGTTCACCATCGGCCTGTGGTTCGGATACATGCGCCACCGCGCCAACTCGCTCTGGCTCACGACCATCCTGCACGCGCTGAACAATCTGACCGCGGTGGTGCTGACCATGTGGCTCGGGAGCTAGGCCACCAGCGCGATCGTGACCGGCATCGTGATCGCTGCCAAAATCGTTTGCAGGGTGATGATCTGGGCCAGCAGCGGTGCGTCGCCGCCCATCTGGCGGGCCAGCACATAGGCGCTGGGCGAGGTCGGCACCGCCGCGCAGATCGCGACGATGGCGAGGCTGTTGCCTGTCAGCCCGAACCAGGCGGCGAGCACCAGCGCGAGCACGGGCATCAGCACCAGCTTGAATGCGACGCCGATGGTCGCGCCCATGCTCGGGCGGAGCAAGCCCTTGAGCTGGAGGCCCGCGCCAGTGACGAGCAGGCCGATCGCGAGCGAGGAGCGGCCGAGTGCATCGGCCACCTCGTGCCAGATTTTCGGCAGCGGCAAATGGATGACGTTGATGACGAGGCCGATGGCGCAGGCCCAGATCAGAGGATTGCGGATCACCGTCATGACGATCGCGCGCGCGGACCGCCTTTCCGGCGCGGCATATTGCGCGAGCACGGCGACGCTGAACACGTTGACCAGCGGAATGATCGCGACCATGGCAACGGACGCCAACGCCAGCCCGACATCCCCGAACATATTGGCGGAGACCGAGAGCGCGACATAGGTCTGCCAGCGGGTTGCGCCCTGGAAGATCGAGGTGAAGGCGGGACCATCGATGTCGAGCCGTGACAGGGCCGGGCGGAGCGCCAGGCATAGCAGCGACATCGAGAGCGCGGACAGCAAGAGGGCGCCGCCGACGCCGGCGACCGGCACTTTCGACAGGTCCGCCTTCACCAGCGTCTGGATCAGCAGCATCGGGAACAGCACGAAATAGGTCAGCCGCTCCAGCCCGTGCCATTGCGTGTCGAGCCGCATCAGCGTGCGTTTCAGCACGATGCCGAGCACGATGAGGATGAACACCGGCAGCAGCGCCGCGATCACGACCGCCATGGCATCAGCCAGCGCGCAAGTTCGCAAGGCGGTCGAGCGCGCCCTGCAGGATGAAGATCGCGGCGTGCTCGTCGATCACCTCGGCGCGCTTGGCGCGGCTGACATCCATGCCGATCAGCTCGCGCTCCACGGCCGCGGTCGAGAGCCGCTCGTCCCAAAGGCCGATCGGGAGCGCGGTCAGGTTCGCAAGATTGCGGGCGAAGGCGCGGGTCGATTGCGCGCGCGGGCCCTCGCTGCCGTCCATGTTGATGGGCAGGCCGAGCACGAAGCCGACCACTTTTCGGTCGGCGGCGATCGCGAGCAGCCGGGCAGCGTCCTGCTTGAACTGCTTGCGCTGAACGGTCTCGACGCCGGTCGCGAGCCGCCGGTCCGGGTCGGACACGGCAACGCCGATGGTTTTGGTGCCCAGATCGAGGCCGACCAGCGCGCCGCGTTCGGGCCAGTGGATCGCAGCATCGACGAGGGGCAAGATAAGAGCCGGCATGGATTTAGCGCATATCATGCCGCGATGATTTCGTCGTCCGTCTTCAGGCAGGCGATGAAACCTTGAAGCGCGCTGTATTGATGTCCGGCGCGGCGTTGGATGAAGAGTGTCTCGACCCGCGCATGCGCGGCGCTGAGCGCGTGAATCGACACGCTGCCGTTCATTGCGCTGCGCTCGACGACCGCGCGCGGCAGCAGCGTCACGCCCATGTCGGCGGCGACGCAGCCGATCATGCCGTCGAGCGTGCCGAGCTCGAAGCGCGCGGCCGACGGCCAACCGAACTCGACGAACACCTGTTCGAGCCGCTGGCGATAGGTGCAGCCGGTGCGGAACACCAGCGCGGTGGGGCCCGACTCCGGCGTGCAGGCGCGCAGCTCGGCGAGCGAGGTCCAGCGCCGCGCGCTGACCAGCACCAGCTCTTCGCGGAACGCGCCGGCCGCGGTGAGGTCGGCATGGGCGATGGGACCTGCGACGAACGCACCGTCGAGCGCACCTTCGAGCACGCCGGCGACGAGGTCGGCCGTCGTCGCGGTGCGCAAGGAGAGACGTACGGCGGGAAAACGGCGGTGGAAATCAGCCAGCAGCGGCGGCAGCCGCACGGCTGCCGTCGTCTCCATCGAGCCGATCGCGAGCGGTCCTTTCGGCTCGCCGTCGTCGCGCGCGGCGAGCAGCGCTTCGCGCGACAGCGCCGCCATCCGTTGCGCATAGGGCAGGAGGCGCTTGCCGGCGCCGGTCAGCGTCATGCCGCGGCTGTGGCGCTCGAACAGCGCCGTGCCGATCTCCGCCTCGAGCGCCTTCACGCGCTGGGTGACGTTGGACTGCACGGTGTTCAGCTCTTCCGCGGCGCGGGTGATGCCGCCGGCGCGGGCGACCGCGGCGAAGGTCTGGATGTCGCTGAGTTCCATGGCGTCGTTTCGCTTTCGAGATGGCTACGTTCGCAACAATTCATTTTTCGAGAATGCTAGTCGGCCCTAGTCTTGCTGTCCAGATCGGAGGAAGCGCCGTGCCAATGACGACCTCGCTGACCACGCTGCTGGAGATCAGGCATCCCATCCTGCTGGCGCCGATGGACGTCGTCGCCGGCAGCCGTCTGGTGACGGCGGTGAGCCGCGCCGGCGGCTTCGGCATTCTGGGCGGTGGCTATGGCGAACGGGCGTGGCTGGAGCAGGAGACGGCGAAGCTCGCCGATCTGTCAGCACCGTTCGGCATCGGCTTCATCACCTGGAGCCTCGCGAAACGGCCGGAGCTTCTCGATATCGCGCTCGCCGCAAAGCCGTCCGCGATCATGCTGTCGTTCGGTGATCCCGCGCCGTTCGCGCGCAGCATCACCTCATCAGGCGCGCGCCTGATCTGCCAGGTGCAGGACGAGACGATGGCGCGGCAGGCGCTCGATGCCGGCGCCGACATCCTGATCGCGCAGGGGACGGAGGCGGGTGGTCACGGCGCCTTACGCGCTACCATTGATCTCGTGCCGGCAATCGTCGATCTCGCCGCGGGCCGTGTGCCTGTTGTCGCCGCAGGCGGAATCGCCGACGGACGCGGGCTCGCTGCGATGACGATGCTTGGCGCAAGCGGCGTGCTGCTCGGCACACGCTTCTATGCGAGCCGGGAGGCCGATGGCGCCGAGGAAGCCAAGCGGCGCATTTGCGCGGCGAATAGTGGCTCGACGGTGCGCGGCATCATCTTCGATCTCTCCCGCAACAATGTCTGGCCGGCGCCGTTCACGGGACGGTGTCTTGTCAACGATCATGCCAGGCGCTGGATCGGGCGCGAGGTCGAGCTGATGCAGAATGTCGCCGCGGTCGCGGCCGAGTATGCTGCGGCGAAGGCCGCCTGCAATTTCGATGTCGCGGCCGTCATTGCGGGCGAGGCGGTGGGCCTGATCCATGATATTCCTCCCGCGGCCGAGATCGTCGAGCGGATTGTGGGGGAGGCAAAGCAGCTGCTCGCTGGGCGGAGAAATTCGGTGACAGCGGCGTAGACTTTTGACCCTCCCCTGGAGGGGGAGGGTCGCTACGCATGTAGCGAAGCGGAATGCGTGGCGGGGTGGGGTGATCTCTCCACACGAACAGATTCTCCGTTGAGAGACTGTCTCCCCACCCCGCTCGCGCTTCGCGCGATCGACCCTCCCCCTCCAGGGGAGGGTAAGAAAGAACGAGAGAGAACAACCATGTGGCCTGACCGTCGACTGATCGACCTCTTCAAGACCGAATTCCCGATCGTGCTGGCACCGATGGCCGGCGTGATGGATGCGGAGCTGGTGATTGCCGCCGCAGAAGGTGGTGCGCTGGGCTCGCTGCCCTGCGCGATGATCTCGGCGGAGAAGGCGCGCGAGCAGGTTGGTCTGATCCGCCAGCGCCTGAAGGCGCCGGTGAACATGAACTTTTTCTGCCACACGCCGGTCGAGCTCACGACTGAAGCCGAGGCGCGCTGGAAGCAGCGGCTTGCGGGCTATTACACCGAGCATGGCCTCGATCCGGCCGCGCCGATCAATGCCGCGAACCGCGCGCCGTTCGACGCCGCCTTCTGCGAGGTCGTCGAGGAGCTGAGGCCGGAGGTCGTCAGCTTCCACTTCGGTCTGCCGGAGGCGGCACTGCTCAAGCGCGTCAAGGCGGCCGGCTGCATCGTCATTTCATCCGCAACCACGGTGAAGGAGGCGGTCTGGCTCGAGCAGCGCGGCGTCGATGCCATCATTGCGCAGGGCGCCGAGGCCGGTGGTCACCGCGGCATGTTCTTGACCAACAAGATCGCCGAGCAGCCCGGCACGTTTGCGCTGGTGCCGCAGGTCGTCGATGCGGTGAAGGTGCCGGTGATCGCCTGCGGCGGCATCGCCGACGGGCGCGGCATTGCCGCGGCGTTCGCGCTCGGCGCCTCCGGCGTGCAGATCGGCAGCGCCTATCTGCGCTGTCCGGAATCCAAGGTCAGTGCGGGAGGCCGCAAGGCGCTCGCTGAAGCGCGGGACGATTCCACCGTCATCACCAATGTCATGACCGGCCGGCCGGCGCGGGGTGTGCAGAATCGCCTGATGCGTGAGGCCGGGCCGATCTCGCCGGATGCGCCGCCGTTCCCTCATGCCGCGACCGCGCTGGGGCCGCTGAAGGCGGCTGCCGAAAAGCAGGGCAGGGTGGATTTCACCAATCTCTGGGCGGGACAGGCGATTGCCCTCGGCCGCGAGGCCCCTGCGGCCGAATTGACCCGGGATCTGGCGAAATCGGCGCTGGCCCGGTTGAAAGCGCTGGCTGGATAGGCCTCTGGCGCCGGTTGCGGCGCAAAAGCGGCCTCTGCTATACGGCACTTAGGGTTTGCCGTGAGAGGCCTTATATAATGTCCGTCGACGCCGCTACCGTCCGCCGCATCGCGCATCTGGCGCGCATTGCGGTTTCCGAGGACGAGGTTCCGCACCTTCAGGGCGAGCTCAACGCCATGCTCGCCTTCGTCGAGCAGCTCTCGGAGGTCAATGTCGAGGGCGTGGAGCCGATGACCTCGGTGACCCCGATGCAGATGAAGAAGCGGCAGGACGTGGTCGATGACGGCGAGATCGCCGACGATATCGTTGCCAACGCGCCCGCGACCGACGGGCATTTCTTCCTTGTGCCGAAGGTCGTCGAGTAGCATAGCGTTTTCGAGCGAAGTGGAGCCCGGTTCGCGTGAAGAAAACGCGTCAAATAAAGAGTCTCAGGACGAAGTCCGATGTGCCTGCTTTGCGACGATGAGAAGGCCTATCAGGCCTACATGAACTACCTCGACAAGATGGAGCGGCAGGGCAAGGCTGCCGATCCCAATGTCGCCGTCAATGCCGTGCTCGACGAGCTCGAAGCCGCCGCGAATGCGGCCGCCAAAAAAGACGACCCGGCCAACGACAAGACACTGTCTCCGTTCTTCTGCAGCCCGATCAATAAATGACCGATTTGACATCGCTGACGCTCGCCGAGGCCCGCAAGGGTCTCGCCGACAAGACTTTCACGTCGCTCGAGCTGACCGACGCGCACCTCTCCGCGATCGAAGCCGCACGCGTGCTCAATGCCTTCGTGATGGAGACGCCGGACCAGGCGCGCAGCATGGCGCGCGAGGCGGACGCAAAACTCGCCAAGGGCGATGCCGGGCCGCTCGCGGGTATTCCGCTCGGTATCAAGGATCTGTTCGCGACCAAGGGCGTGCGCACCACGGCGTGCTCGAAGATCCTCGGCAATTTCGTGCCGACCTATGAGTCCACCGTCACCTCGCAGCTCTGGCGCGACGGCGCGGTGATGCTCGGCAAGCTCAACAATGACGAGTTCGCGATGGGATCGGCGAACGAGACCTCGTGCTTCGGACCGGTCGGCAATCCGTGGCGGCGCGAGGGAAGCAACACGACGCTGGTGCCGGGCGGCTCGTCCGGCGGCTCGGCCTCGGCCGTGGCGGCGCTGCTGTGCATGGGTGCGACCGCAACCGACACCGGCGGCTCGATCCGTCAGCCGGCGGCGTTCACCGCGACCGTCGGCATCAAGCCGACCTATGGCCGCTGCTCGCGCTGGGGCATCGTCGCCTTCGCCTCCTCGCTCGACCAGGCAGGCCCGATCGCGCGCAGCGTTCGCGATTCCGCGATGCTGCTGCGATCGATGGCGGGGCACGATCCCAAGGACACGACCTCGGTCGACATTCCAGTGCCGGACTACGAGGCCGCGGTCGGCAAATCCGTGAAGGGCATGAAGATCGGCATCCCCAGGGAGTATCGTCTCGACGGCATGCCGGCCGAGATCGAGAAGCTTTGGGAGGCGGGCGCGGCCTGGCTGAAAGCTGCGGGTGCAGAGCTCGTCGAGATATCGCTGCCGCACACCAAATACGCGCTGCCGGCCTATTATATAGTGGCCCCTGCGGAGGCGTCCTCCAACCTCGCGCGTTATGATGGCGTTCGCTACGGGTTGCGCGAGCAGGCCAAGAACATCACCGAGCTCTACGAGAACACCCGCGCCGAAGGTTTTGGCGCGGAGGTGCGCCGCCGCGTCATGATCGGCACCTATGTGCTCTCGGCCGGCTATTACGACGCCTATTATTTGCGCGCCCAGAAGGTGCGCTCGCTGATCAAGAAGGACTTTGAGGATTGCTTCGCTGCGGGCGTCGACGCGATCCTCACGCCGGCGACGCCGTCGGCCGCCTTCGGCATCGGCGAGAAGGGCGGCGCCGACCCCGTCGAGATGTATCTCAACGACATCTTCACGGTGACCGTGAACATGGCGGGCCTGCCCGGCATCGCCGTGCCCGCCGGCAAGGATAGCCAGGGCCTGCCCCTCGGGCTGCAGCTGATTGGGCGTCCGTTCGATGAGGAAACGCTGTTCTCGCTCGGCGAGGTGATCGAGCAGGCCGCCGGCCGCTTCACGCCCGCGAGGTGGTGGTGAATGTCGCTGGCTTCATCGCGAGCCTCGACGGCGCGGCGCCCGCGCCGGAGCTGAGCGCGCCGCTTAGAGGTCTCTGGTGGGCCGCCAGGGGCGACTGGGACCGGGCCCACAGGATCGTTCAGGACGAGAGCAGCCGCGAGGCGGCCTGGGTGCATGCTTATCTGCACCGCGTCGAAGGCGATCTCGGCAATGCCGGCTACTGGTACCGCCAGGCAGGCCAAGTCGCGGCGAAGGATTCATTGGAAGCGGAGTGGGAGCGGATCGCTGCCACGCTGCTCGGGAGCAAGACATGAGCACGGCCACGCACAAGCTTCTCAAAGGCGCCACCGGCGATTGGGAGATGGTCATCGGCATGGAGATCCATGCCCAGGTGACTTCGAACGCCAAACTGTTCTCGGGCGCATCCACGGCGTTCGGCGGCGAGCCGAACAGCCACGTGTCGCTGGTAGACGCCGCGATGCCGGGCATGCTGCCTGTGATCAACGAGGAATGCGTCAGGCAGGCTGTCCGGACCGGGCTCGGCCTCAACGCAAAAATCAATCTGCGTTCGGTGTTCGACCGGAAAAACTATTTCTATCCGGACCTGCCGCAGGGATACCAGATCAGCCAGTACAAGTCGCCGATCGTCGGCGAGGGCGAGGTGATCGTCGAGCTCGAGGGCGGCAGGACCGCTACCGTTGGCATCGAGCGGCTGCATCTGGAGCAGGACCCCGGCAAGATGCTGCACGACCAGTCGCCGTCGCTGTCCTATATCGATTTCAACCGCTGTGGCGTGGCGCTGATGGAGATCGTCTCCAAGCCCGATATCCGCGATGCGGAGCAGGCCAAGGCCTATGTGACCAAGTTGCGCTCGATCATGCGCTATCTCGGGACCTGCGACGGTGACATGGAGAAGGGATCCTTGCGCGCCGACGTCAACGTCTCCGTGCGCAAGCCCGGCGGCCCGCTCGGCACGCGCTGCGAGATCAAGAACTTGAACTCGATCAATTTCATTGGCCAGGCGATCGAGTATGAGGCGCGGCGCCAGATCGAGATCATCGAGGACGGCGGTGTGATCGAGCAGGAGACGCGTCGGTTCGACCCCAACAAGGGTGAAACTCACTCGTTGCGGTCCAAGGAAGAGGCCCACGACTACCGTTACTTCCCCGATCCCGACCTGCTGCCGCTGGAGTTCGGCCAGGAGTTCGTCGACGCGCTGAAGGCGAAGCTGCCCGAATTGCCGGACCAGAAGAAGGCGCGCTTCGTCGCTGATTTCGGCCTGTCGGCTTACGATGCGAGCGTGCTGGTCGCCGAGCGCGAGAGCGCGGTGTTCTACGAGAGCGTGCTCGACAACCTCGCCAACCGCGCCCGCGATGGCAAGATGGCGGCGAACTGGGTGATCAACGAGCTGTTCGGCCGTCTCAACAAGGAAGGCCGGGATATTGCGGGCTCTCCCGTGAACGCCGAGCAGCTTGCCGCGATCGTCGACCTGATCGGCGAGGGCACGATCTCGGGCAAGATCGCCAAGGACCTGTTCGAGATCGTCTGGCAGGAGGGCGGCGATCCCCGCGCGCTGGTCGAAAGCCGCGGCATGAAGCAGGTGACGGATCTTTCGGCGATCGAAAAGGTTGTCGACGACATCATCGCGGCCAATCCCGACAAGGCGGCGCAGGTCAAGGACAAGCCGCAGTCGCTCGGCTGGTTCGTCGGCCAGGTGATGAAGGCGTCCGGCGGCAAAGCCAACCCGCAGAGCGTCAACGAGCTGCTCAAGTCCAAGCTCGGCATCTAGCCTCGCGCGTTCGAACGAGGTGACGGACACGCGCTCGTCACCTTGCTTCGGCTCGCGATGCTCGCGCATCATCGACGGCTGTCTATCGCCCGCTCGAGGGCGCGTAGCGCCACCGAATCGCGACCCGCTCGATTCGCGCAAAGCGGCGACTTGCACGCGCTCCGACGAGCGCTTCCGCCGTTAAGCATGAAAATAATTTCGTTGCCAAAATTCGCGACTCAGAGTCCGCGACTCTGCCCGGCGACGCGATCGCGCGCGTTGCAGCGCGCATCATCGCATCGATCGCGCGTGACGTGCGTGCGCAGAATATTACTTGCTGCATAGGGTTTTCTTGCAATCGCTGCGCTTGCCGAGGACGATGCTGCACGAAGCATTTGCGATCGCGCAGGCGTGTCTCTGCTGACACGCAAATCAGGCGCGGCTGGCGCACGCGCACTGCGCCGTCAACACTTCCTTAAGTCAGAAGATGTTTTTTTCGTCGTGTTGGTGTATTCGGGGTGAGTGCATTCGATCCCCGAATGCGCACAGCGATTAAAGCCATCTCACACATCGGAGGGCAACATGGCCAAGAAAGCGAAGAAGGCGAAGAAGGCGAAGAGCGCAGTGAAGAAGACTGCGAAGAAGACCCGCAAGGTCGCGAAGAAGAAGAAGTAACTTCGCTTCTGAAGTTGCCGGCTCCTAAAGCAGCCGGCACGTCATCAGTGCCTCCCAGAGGTTCTGGTCGACGATAGAGGGTGTCGGCGAGACATCAGGTCAACGGTCGGATCGTTCTCTTTGACGATCCGGTAGAAGAAACGAGTTTTCTTCGTTCGGTGCGGTTCTCCCCAAGGGGCTCCGCAATTTCACAAGCGCCCTTCGGGCCGACGTGAAATCTGGTCCTGACGTGTTCGCCGACGCCCTCGTTCTGTTTGAGGCCGGGGTATTGCCGGCATTCCCTTTCCCCACATTGCTGATCTGATCGCGACGTCGCCGCGCTGCCTTGGCTGCACTGCCTTTGGGGCAGGTGAGGCTGCGGTGAACTGTCGTTTGCGCGACGGTGTTCGCATGGGCTCGGGGCAAAGCGAGCGCGATGCTCCCGTCTGGGTCGTTACGCCGGCCGGGACCCCAGGCGCCGGTGACGCCGCACGCGGCGGCTACTTCTTTCCTGCGATCCGCCCCCACAAACTGTAACCGCAGCACGCATGCCACTGCGCGCGATGGTTATCGATGTCCCAAAATCCCACGGTAAACCGAATCTGACGAATCGCAGAAGTGCCTGCAAAACAGGAACTTCTTGAATTCCGCGCGCACCCGGCCGGCGCTCGCGTTTACGTCTGCTTCATCGCAATACTTAAACTGCCATTCAAATTTGCCCGCCATCATCGCCTCCAACAAGCCGGCAAACGGCATTGGGCAAGAAGACTCGGGGATGAGTTGAACAGTGCACGATTCCGGAAGGGTCATGCACATCAGAGTTGGACGGGAGCCGCGCTCGATGAACGAGGCGGCATAAGAAAAAAGGGGATGCGTTATGTTTCAGGGTACTTTCGATCTCGATACGGCGACGCCGATCGATGCGAGCGCGCTGTCGGACGTGCTGTTCGAGCGCGGGATCTATTGGGCGAGCGGCCGCTCCGGCCTCGTCGATCTCGTCGCCGCGCACAAATGGTTCAATCTCGCCGCGCTGAAGGGCCGGAAAGACGCCGTGGCGCTGCGCCAGGAAGTCGCCGGCCAGATGTCGGATGCCGAGATCGCGGCCGCCCAGCGCGATGCGAGGGCGTGGATTTCGGCTCACTGAACCCTGCATCGCAGCCGGCGCCGTGGTTCCACGGGGCGATTTGGTTGCGCTGAATCAAGCCCTGCATCGTGCCGCCGCTTAGGATCCCGCGCGGCATGAGCAACCCCGACCAATATGACTCCGTAACGGGTCACTGGCTGCCGATTCAGATCGCGCCCGACGATTGCGATCTGGTGCTCGGACGGCCGCACAAGACCGGCATTTTGCCGCTCACTTTTCCCTGCCGGCGCAGGGCCGGTGTCTGGTTCAATATCTGGGCCGGCGAGGCGGTGCTGATCTCGCCCTCTCATTGGCGGATCTGGCGATCCCGCATCTAGCCGCGCACACATATATAAGAGAGCGCGAATCGGCTGAGCTCAGCCGCATCCTTGCGCCGAGCTTGCGCGCCGGCGCCGCGAGCGCCTTCGGCTGAAAGAACCGGGCCGGGCCGGACAGTCGCTGGGTGGCGGAGAGGGAGGGATTCGAACCCTCGATACAGCTTGAGACCGTATGACGCTTTAGCAAAGCGTTGCCTTCAGCCACTCGGCCACCTCTCCGGTGCGAGCCTTATGCATCTAATTGCTTGGGCTGGTCAATTTCGAAGCGCGTGTTTTCGTTCGAATATTCCCAGTGATCTTCGGAGCGAGAGCGCGATTGCGCGAGAATGGACGCAGAGCTGGGACGTCGGGCTTTCGCCGCATGGATTGTTGCCCGCGCGAAAGCCGGCTTTTCTCGAACAAGCGGCTGAACTTCCTGACAAATCCAGCGTGGCGGCGTGCGCGGGAGAAGGCCGGGCCACTTGTCTCGATCCTGATGATCCCGGTTGTTCATATAGAGTGCTTGCAGCGTGCGCGGCGGGCCTAGCCGTGACTGCACAGCAACAGGCTCGCGAACCGGAGGCGCGCCTTCTCCTTGAGTCTCCTTCCGATTCTACGATTCGAGTGTCCCAAAGCGGTTTCGGGGCGAGGTCTCGCCTCGGCCGCCTCATGTGCGGAACTTTGAGGGCAAAAAGAACCGTCTCGAAAATTATAATGTAAACAATGGGTTACGAGGGCGTTCCGATCACATCTGCGTGTTATTTGTGCAACACTCTTCCGGAAACGCGCTCCATAGGCCCGTTTCGGAGCGTTCTCTTGTTGTGTGTGCAAGGACGTTCGGTAATTGTGACCGAGCGACGGAGGGGGGCATCCCGAAGTCGTCCCGTTTAGGTCATTCGCTTAAGTCCCTCGCGTTCATGCGGGTGTGTCCGAAGGCGCGAAGGGGCCGAAAGCGGTGATTTAGAGGGGTTGGGGAATTGGCCGTCCGGTCAGTGACCTTCCCTGAAGAGCAACTTGGAGGTTTAACATGAAGTTGGTTAAGAGCCTTTTGCTCGGCTCAGCGGCGGGTCTGATCGCCGTTGGCGGAGCGCAGGCAGCCGATCTCCCCGTGAAGGCCAAAGCGGTCGAATACGTGAAGATCTGCTCCCTGTACGGTGCCGGATTCTACTACATCCCGGGCACTGACACCTGCATCAAGCTGGGTGGTTATCTGCGCGCTGAAGTCGCGCTGAACACCAACTCGGACTTCAGCGGTCAGTTCAACGTTTCGAGCCAGGGCGCCAACGGTGCCCGCAACCGTCTGACGAACTACTACACGATGCGCGCTCGTGAAGATCTGAACATCGACACGCGCACCGCAACCGAGTACGGTGTCGTTCGTACCTTCTTCGACGCCGTGTTCTCCTGGACGACCGGAAACTACGTGGGCACCAACAGCGGTTCGGGTGCGACGCAGTACTCGGGCACCCTCGGCGCGGGCACCAACCCGTTCACCGGCGCTACCACGCTGTATGGCTCGGGCTCCGGCGCGGTGAACTCCACCGACGGCAACACCTCGGGCGGTTCGCTCGGCGTGTACTATGCCTTCATCCAGTTCGCCGGCTTCACGATGGGTAAGGCCGTGTCGCAGTTCGACGCGCCCTGGACCAACTATCCCGGCAACAACTTCGACGGTCTTGTCGGCGGTTCCGGCACGGTCACCGGTGTCAACCAGTTCACCTACACCGCTGACTTCGGTCAGGGCGTGACGGCCGCCTTCTCGGCACAGGATCCGACTCAGTACACCCAGGCGGGTAACCTCAACCTGTCCGGTGGTTCGTTCTACGGTTACTTCAGTGGGTCGATCGCGAACACCGGCAGCGTCGGCGGTTCCCGTTCTCCGGACCTCATCGGTATGGTGCGTGTCGACCAGGCCTGGGGCCTCTTCCAGGCGTCGGTGGTTGCGCATGACAACCATGTTGGTTATTACGGCGCGACCGAGACCACCGGTCACCCCGACGACAAGTGGGGTTGGGCGGTTCAGCTCGCTCTGTCGATCAAGAACATCCCGACCGGTGCGGGTGACGTGATCAACATTTCGGGCGTCTACACCGATGGTGCGACGCGCTACAACTTCCAGAACCTCGCGGGCAGCACGTTCGCGATGTATGGTACATCCAATGTTGCCTATGGCAGTCTTGGCTTTGCTGCTGCTCCGGACACCGTGTTCCTCACGGGCTCCCAGCAGGAGACGGTCAAGACCTGGGGCTTCCGCGGCGCTTACACGCATAACTGGGATCCGTATTGGAACACCGCGATCTACGGTGCCTACGCTCAGGCTCAGTTCGGTTCGCTCGCCAAGGGTGCGATCTGCGGTCCGGCCGGTATCGGTGGCGGTCTGATCGGCGGTGCAGCAGGTCTCACGGGTTGTAACCCGGACTTCGCTGTCGGCCAGGTGGGTATCATCACCCGCTGGACCCCCGTCAAGAACCTGACGTTCTCGGCTGATCTGTCCTGGACCCATCTCGATCAGAAGTATTCCGGCATCATCACTCCGCCGGCTCTGGTCGCGGTTCCCGCCAAGCCGGTCGCGACGTACGAGCTGAAGGATCAGGACACGCTCGTTCTGCTCCTCCGCGCTCAGCGCAACTGGTAAGTTCGGTCTAACGACCTGACAGAAGCCCCGGCGGGAAACCGCCGGGGCTTTTCTTTTGTGGCGGTCTTTTCTCTTTGGGAAATGCTGCGCGAGCGCTGCTCGTGGAACATTTGTCGAGCAAGCAAATCGTCGTAATGGCGCTCTCGGGGCCCGCGAACGGAGACGGCCTCAGACGTTCCGAATGGCAACCGTCCTCATTTCAGGTCCAGAGCACGGCAGTAATAGGCGCTCTCGACGCTGGTCCAGCCCCGGTCTCCTGTTGCTTTGGCACTCGTAGAAGGTCTGAAGCGCAGAACCTCCTGCAGTTCTGGACTGCGGTGCCATCACTGGTGAGTGAGATGGTGCGCTTCCTCTTGAGGGAAGCGGGCTATTCGACGCTGCCGGTGCCGCGGCGCAAATCGGCCTCGATCTGCAGCCGCGTGCCGCCGCCGAAGCGGGCGCGGTAGACCTGAAGGTTCTCCATGATCCGCTGCACGTAGTTGCGCGTCTCGGAGAATGGAATGAGCTCGACCCAGTCGACCGCGTCCACCTTGGGATCGCGCGGATCGCCGTAGCGCTCGACCCATTTCTTCACGCTGCCGCGGCCGGCATTGTAGGCGGCAAAGGTCATGATGTAGGAGCCGCGATAATCCTCCAGCAGGCCACCGAGCTCGGCCGAGCCGAGCGTGGCGTTGTAGACCGAATCGTTCTTCAGCCGCGCCAGATCGTAGGTCGCGCCGTGCCGCTTGCAGACATAGCGCGCGGCGTCCGGCGTCACCTGCATCAGCCCATAGGCCTGCGCCGGCGAAACCACCGAGGGATTGAACGCGCTCTCCTGCCGCGCGATCGCGTAGACGATGCTGCGCTCGACCTCGGGGCCGATCGGCGTGAAATGCGGAATGCCGTTGACGGGATAGGCGTAGAAATCGAAGGGCAGGCCGCGGTTGAGCGCAGCCTTGCCGAGCAGCAGCATGCCGCGCGCGTCGTTGTAGCGCTGGGTGAGCTCGCCCAGGCCCGCGAGTGCTTCGGGATCGCCGTTCTCGCCCATGTCGGCGAGCAGGGGCACGGCGAGCTCACGCTCGTCGAGCTCGTAGAGCAGCTGCGCGGCGCGCACGATCTCCAGCCGCTCGGCGCCGCGGCCGCGCGGCTGGCTGTTGAGTTCGATCTGGGGCAGGCCGAGCTTGGCGCGCGCGAGCTGGCCGTAATAGCTGGTCGATTGCTCGGCCGCGCGGGCATAGGCGTTGCGCGCCTCCTGCTGGCGGCCCGCGGCTTCCGCGGCGCGGCCCTGCCAATAGCCGGCGCGCGCCAGCGTGGTCGGGTTGACGCTACCGACGCCGATGCGGGCGAAATGCTGGGCGGCGGTGGTGGGATCGTTGAGGAAGCGCAGCGCGATCCAGCCCGCGGTGAATTCCTGCTCCGTCTTGTAGATGTCGCGCGAGGGCAGGGCGGCGTCGCGCGCAATCAGGTAGGCGCTGCGGAATTCCTCGTTGTCGATCATCTTGCGCGCCAGCAGGCGCCGCTCGATCCACCATTCGTCGAGATTGTAGAGCCGGCCCGGGTCCTTCGGCGCCGACAGCATCAGCTGGGCGGCCTCAGTGAACTTCTCCTCGCGGCGCAGGAGCTGGATCTTGCTGAAGATGAAGCCGGGATCGTTGTGCAGCTCGCGCGGCACGGCGTCGAGCAGCGCGCGCGCGTTCGGTGCTTTCTTGACGGCGGCGATGCGGGCCTTGGCGAGCGCAACATAACCGGCGCCGAGGCGCTTGGCAGCGCGCATCGCGGCCTCGTTCTCGCTGCCGTAGAGCAGGGTGTCCATCCGTGCCTTCTGGTCGCCCGGCGTCAGCAGCGCGCCGAACTGGTCAAGCGCGTTGTTCTCGGTCTCCTCCGACATCGGATCGCTGCGCCAGGCCTCGCGCACCAGGCGCTCGGCATTGGCCCGGTCGCCGCGCGCCAGCATCGCCTTGGCGAGCGTGAACCGGCCCTTGGCGGAGATCGGCGATTCGTTCTCGAACCACGACCACGCCACCGAATCGTCGCGCCTGTCGTCCCACATCGCGGCCTCGAGGCGGCGGCGCAGGAAGGTCTGCGACGGCCAGCTCGGATTGGCGGAGAGGAAGGCGCGGTAGCGCTCAACGCTCGCGCCATTGTCCTCGCTGCGCAGGATGACCCATTCGGCGAGTTTTCGCGCGACAGGATCGGATATCGAGGCGGCGTAGTTGGTGGCGTCGCCCGCCTTGCGCTTGCGCACGAGCTCGATAACGGTCTCCAGCGTGTCCTTGTCGGCTTGCGACGTCGAGGAGGTCGCAGCGACCGCGGCCGGCGTCACCGGCTTGCGCGGCGTGGCATGCTGGCGCGTCGCCGGAGCCAGCACGGGCGCGGCGATCGGTTTGGCGGGCGCCGGGGCGTTCGGTCTGATCGTGGCCGTCACCGCCGGCGCGGATGCGGCCTTGGGAGATGAACTGCCGGCGGTCGGCGCTGATTTTGGCGTGGGGGCCGCTGCGGCAGGCTTGGGCTTGTCCTTCGTGGGGCCCGTGCTGACGGTCTTGCCTGCGTCCTTGGTCGGCTTCTTCGACGCATCCTTGGCAGGGGTGTTCGCCGCACCTTTGCTCGCGCCCTTGGCTGCGTCCTTTGAAATGTCCTTCGAACTGTCCTTGCCGGTTCCCTTATCTGTTCCCTTGTCTGTTCCCTTGGCAGGTGCCTTCGGCGTGTTCTTGGCGGTGTCCTTGGCGGCCGGTTTCGCGCTGTCCTTGGTACCTTCCGCGCTCGTCTCGTTGGACTTGGCGAGAGCAGCGCAGCCGACCGAGAGCCCTGCGGTCAGGCACAGAACCAGGCCAATGGATCGCCACATGGCACGCGGAAAGGAGATCACGGCGTTTCGTCGCCCCGAATCAGTCAGTTGGCTCAAGATCTAGCTGTATTTGATTGAATATGCGGACAAAATACCAACAGCCGCTTACCTCCGCCCGATTTGCACCAGCACCGCGGCAAAATCGCGGCCTAAACGGTGCGTCCCGCGGCAGCGGCCCTTTTACCGGCGGGATAGACCCGATATGTATGGGGCTCGCTCTCAAGAGATCGCCGCGTACGGAGGAAGTCCATGGCAGCCAAGACGAAATTCCGGGGGTCGTTCACCGCCTTGGTCACGCCCTTCAAGAACGGCTCGGTGGACGAGGCGGCGTTCCGCTCCCTGGTCAACTGGCAGATCTCCGAGGGCACCAATGGCCTCGTCCCGGTCGGCACCACCGGCGAGAGCCCGACGCTGAGCCATGACGAGCACAAGAAGGTGGTCGAATGGTGCATCGCTGAGGCCAAGGGCCGCGTGCCCGTCGTTGCCGGCGCCGGCTCCAACTCGACCAAGGAGGCGATCGAGCTCTCCCAGCACGCCGAGAAGGCGGGCGCGGATGCCGTGCTGGTCGTCACGCCCTACTACAACAAGCCGACCCAGGAAGGCCTCTACCAGCACTTCAAGGCGATCAACGACGCGATCGGGATCCCGATCATCATCTACAACATCCCGCCGCGCTCGGTGATCGACATGTCGGTCGACACCATGAAGCGGCTGTGGGAGCTGAAGAACATCGCCGGCGTCAAGGACGCCACCGCCAGCATGGTGCGCGTGTCGCAGCAGCGCGCGGCGATGGGCGAGGATTTCAACCAGCTCTCCGGCGAGGATGCCACCATCCTCGGCTACATGGCCCATGGCGGCCACGGCTGTATCTCGGTGACCTCGAACGTCGCGCCGCGCCTGTGCGCGGAGTTCCACACCGCCTGGCAGAAGGGCGACACCAAGGCGGCGCTCGCGATCCACGACAAGCTGATGCCGCTGCACAACAACCTCTTCATCGAGAGCAATCCGGCGCCGATCAAGTACGCGATGTCGCTGCTCGGCAAGTTCGACGAGACGCTACGGCTGCCGATGGTTCCGGTTTCCGAACCGACCCGCGCCGCGGTGCGCAGCGCCATGGTGCACGCCGGCCTGATCAACTGATGTGCTGACAAATCGGGGAGCTGTCCATGAGCGTCGACGAAAAGGGCAGGCAGATGCTCAAGGAGTTCCGCGAATTCGCCATGAAGGGTAACGTCGTCGATCTTGCGGTCGGCGTCATCATCGGCGCGGCCTTCGGCGCCATCGTCACGTCGCTGGTCGGCGACATCATCATGCCGATCATTGGTGCGGCGACCGGCGGCCTCGACTTCTCGAACTACTTCGTCCCCTTGTCGAAGTCGGTCACCGCCACCAACTTAGCGGATGCGAAAAAGCAAGGCGCAGTGCTTGCTTACGGCAGCTTCCTGACACTGACGATCAACTTCATCATCATCGCCTTCGTGCTGTTCCTGGTGATCCGCGCCATGAACACCTTAAAGCGCAGGGAAGAGACCAAGCCCGCTGAGCCGCCCAAGCCGTCGGCCGAGGTCGTGCTGCTGACCGAGATCCGCGATCTCCTCAAGAAGTGACGCGCGCGCTTCACCCAAACTGTTAGCTTTGCTGCGCATCCCGATCAGGTTTTGACTTCAGGTTTCACTTGCATGGCCGACAAGAACGAACGTCCGATCAAGGTCATGGCGGAAAATCGCAAGGCCCGCTTCAACTATGCGATCGAGGACACGATCGAGGCGGGCATTGCGCTGACCGGCACCGAAGTGAAGTCGATCCGCAACGGCAAGAGCACGATCGCCGAGTCCTACGCGGATTCGAAGGACGGCGAGATCTGGCTGATCAACGCCACCATTCCCGAATATCTCCAGGGCAACCGCTTCAACCACGAGCCGAAGCGACCGCGAAAGCTGCTGCTGCATCGGCGGCAGATCAACAAGCTGATGGGCGCGGTCGATCGCGAGGGCATGACGCTGATCCCGCTCAAGCTTTACTTCAACGAACGCGGACGGGCCAAATTGCAGCTCGCTGTTGCGAAGGGCAAGAAGCTGCACGACAAGCGCGAGAGCGAGAAGAAGCGCGACTGGAGCCGCGAGAAGGGCCGCCTGATGCGGGCGCGGGGATAGCGGCAAACGGATCGCGGCAAGAGGACGGCGAGAACACGGATGTCTCAGAAGAACCTGCTCGAGGTCGATTGGAGCCAGATTCCTGCGCCGGCCGATGACGGCGGTGCCGCGCATCTGAAGGGCATGACGCTGCCGGCGATCAGCCTGCTCGCAACCGACGATACGTCAGTGACGCTGTCGGCGCTCTCCGGCCGCACTGTGGTGTTCGCCTATCCGCGCACCGGCGAGCCCGGCAAGATCGCGCTGGTCGACGATTGGGACATGATCCCGGGCGCGCGCGGCTGCACGCCGCAGACCTGCGCGTTCCGCGATCTGTTCGCCGAGCTGAAGGCGGCCGGTGCCTCGCACGTGTTCGGGCTCTCGACCCAGAGCAACGAATACCAGACCGAGATGGCCTCGCGGCTGCATCTGCCCTTTCCCGTGCTCTCGGACGAGAAGCTGGCGCTGACACGTGCCTTGAAACTGCCGACCATGGAGGTCGCAGGGCTGACCCTGATCAAGCGCCTCGCGCTGATCATCGACGATGCCCGCATCACGCATGTGTTCTATCCGGTGTTTCCGCCCGACCGGAATGCCGGGGACGTGCTGGATTGGCTGAAGGCCAATCCAGCGAAGAGCTAATCCAGATCCGCCTTCACCTTCGCAAACACGGACCGGAACATGTCAGGCGTCAGCACGCCGGTGTTGGTGTTGTAGCGCGAGCAGTGATAGCTGTCGTAGAGCCTGAGCGCACCGGCCTGATGCACGGCGCCATGGCCGAAGGGGGCTTGCGAGCCCTTCAGGTTCAGCGGCTTGAGCACGCTGTCGTGCGCAATGCGCCCGAGCGCGATAATCGCGCGCAGCTTCGGCATCGCCGCGAGGTTGGCGACGAGGAACCGGCGGCAGGTATTGATCTCGATCGGCAGCGGCTTGTTCTGCGGCGGAACACAATGCACGGCATTGGCGATCCGGCAATCGACCAGCCTCAATCCGTCGTCGGGACGGGCCTGATAGCTGCCCTTGGCAAAGCCGTATTCGAGCAGCGTGGCGTAGAGCAGATCGCCGGCATAGTCGCCGGTGAAGGGACGGCCGGTGCGGTTGGCGCCCTGCATCCCCGGCGCCAGCCCGACGATCAGAAGGCGTGCCGTGATATCGCCGAAGGGGGCGACCGGCGCATTGTGCCATAACGGCTCGCGCGCCCGGTTGGCCTCGCGAAAGGCGACCAGGCGTGGACAGAGCGGACAATCACGGTCGGGGACGACGGTGAGAGGCTGGCGGCTCGACCGGGCCGCCTCACTCCTCGAAGTCGTCATCGCCCCTCGGCGCCATCGTGGTTGCGCGCTGGAGGAATTGCGGGGCGTGGTGGCGTCCCTCGCCACGCTCGCCGCGGTCACGCGGGGCGGGGCGTTCGGACGGGTCGCGGCCGAGCTTGGACTGCAGCTCGACGAGGTCGGTGAAGACGTCGGCCTGCCGGCGCAGCTCGTCCGCGATCATCGGCGGCTGGCTGGCGATGGTGGAGACCACGGTGACCCGCACGCCGCGGCGCTGCACGGCCTCGACCAGGGAACGGAAGTCGCCGTCACCCGAGAACAGCACCATCTGGTCGATGTGCTCGGCGAGCTCCATGGCATCGACCGCGAGCTCGATGTCCATGTTGCCCTTGACCTTGCGGCGGCCGGAGGCGTCGATGAATTCCTTAGTCGCCTTGGTCACGACCGTGTAGCCGTTGTAGTCGAGCCAATCGATCAGCGGGCGGATCGAGGAGTATTCCTGATCCTCGATGATCGCGGTGTAGTAGAACGCCCGCAGCAAGGTCCCGCGGCTCTGAAACTCCTTCAGCAGGCGCTTGTAATCGATGTCGAAGCCCAGGGTTTTCGCCGTGGCGTAGAGATTGGCCCCATCGATGAAGAGCGCGATCTTGTTGGTAGGGGAAGGTGACATTCAGTTGCTCGCGTAGTGTTCGTGATTGATCGTTTATTGTTGGCGCGGCGGCAGCACGCCGCGCACTTCTACAGTGCTGCCGAAGCCCGTCGAAACCGCAAATCCGGAGAAGTCGGGGCAATCAAGGTATAGTTATGGCGGTCATGCATACACCCGGCGCTGCCCCGTCCGACAGCCCGGAAAATCACTCGACCCAGCCCCAATGTGGGGGTAGCAGAGCCGTTTGGCGAGGCCAAATCACAATTTGGCCTTGCGAAATTGCCCCGGCCCCTATAACTAGCCCCGATCATCCACATATTTCGTCCCAACCACAACGGAGCGGCAGTCCATGGCTCGCGTCACCGTAGAAGATTGTATCGACAAGGTCGACAACCGGTTTGACCTGGTCCTGCTGGCCGCACACCGTGCGCGCATGATTTCGTCCGGTTCACAACTAACGGTTGACCGCGATAACGACAAGAACCCTGTTGTGTCTTTGCGCGAAATTGCTGACCAGACGATCTCGCCGGAGGACCTCCGCGAGGAGCTGGTGCATTCGCTCCAGAAGTTCGTCGAGGTCGACGAGCCCGAGCCGGACACCGTGCCCTTGATCGGTTCCGCTGGGGCCAGCGTCGATGCGGACGATACCGAAGTTGCCGTCGAGCGCATGACCGAAGAGGAGCTCCTGAAAGGTCTCGAAGGTCTCGCGCCGCCTGAGGAGCAGCCCGAGGAGGACGAGTAACTCGTCCCATCGCAGTCATCGACTTCTTGTGATCTTATCAAAGGCCCGAACCGTTGTTCGGGCCTTTGCTTTTGTTGGCGTTTTCGTGGTTACCATAGTGTTGCCGGTTCGCGCCGCGCCCTGTCACTGAATTGATGAATTGATCGGGACCCGCGCGGGATCGGAGCTAAGATGTATACAACGGGCTCTCTCGTGGTCCGTTCGAAGGCAGGATGGCATGGTGTATCGGCGCCGCAGACCAACGCAGATGCTGGCCGCAACCGAATCGGTTGCCGTGGCCCCGACTGCGCCGGTGGCCCGTCCGGCCAAGCCCCGCGCGCGCATGATGCGTCAATATGACCTCGTCGAGCGGGTCAGGTCCTACAACCCCAACACCAACGAAGACCTGCTGAACCGCGCCTATGTCTACGCCATGAAGGCGCATGGCTCGCAGACCCGCGCCTCGGGCGATCCATACTTCTCGCACCCGCTCGAAGTGGCGGCGATCCTCACCGACCTCAAGCTCGACGATGCCACCATCGTCGCCGCGCTGCTGCACGACACCATCGAGGACACCGAGGCGACGCGGGCCGAGATCGACCAGATCTTCGGCCCCGAGATCGGCGTGCTGGTCGAGGGCCTCACCAAGCTGAAGCGGCTGGAGCTGGTATCGCGCGAAGCCAAGCAGGCCGAGAACCTGCGCAAATTGTTGCTGGCGATTGCCGACGATGTCCGCGTCCTGCTGGTGAAGCTCGCCGACCGCCTGCATAACATGCGCACGCTGGACTTCGTTCCGACGGAATCGCGCCGTCGCATCGCCGAGGAGACGCTCGACATCTATGCGCCGCTCGCCGGGCGCATGGGCATGCAGGAGATGCGCGAGGAGCTGGAGGACCTGTCGTTCCGCACCCTCGATCCTGAGGCCTATTCGGTGGTGATGCAGCGGCTCGACGCACTCGCCGAGCGCAACCGCAATCTGATCGGCGAAATCGAGGACCAGCTCTCCAACAATCTGCGCCACCGCGGCTTGGGGGCGCGCGTCTATGGCCGCCGCAAGAAGCCATTCTCGATCTGGACCAAGATGGAGCGCAAGTCGGTCGGGTTCGAGCAATTGTCCGACATCTTCGGCTTTCGACTGGTCGTCAACGACATCGAGGCCTGCTATCGCGCGCTCGGCATCGTCCACACCACCTGGCCGGTGGTGCCGGGGCGCTTCAAGGACTACATCTCGACGCCGAAGCAGAACGACTATCGCTCGATCCATACCACGGTGATCGGGCCGGGCAACCAGCGCGTCGAGCTTCAGATCCGCACCGAGGAGATGGACCAGATCGCGGAGCGCGGCATCGCCGCGCACGTGTTCTACAAGGAGGGCGTCGGCTCGCCGACCGAATTCCTCAAGCGCGAGTCCAACGCGTTCGCCTGGCTGCGCCACACCATCGGCATCCTCTCGGAGAGCGCCAATCCGGAAGAATTCCTCGAGCACACCAAGCTCGAACTGTTCCACGACCAGGTGTTCTGCTTCACCCCCAAGGGCAAGCTGATCGCGCTGCCGCGCCATGCCAACGTGATCGACTTCGCCTATGCGGTGCATACCGACGTCGGCAACAGCGCTGTGGGATGCAAGATCAACGGCAAGTTCGCGCCGCTGTCCTCGGAGCTCCAGAACGGCGACGAGGTCGAGGTGCTGACCTCGGAGGCGCAATCGGCACCGCCCTCGGCCTGGGAGACGCTCGCGGTCACCGGCAAGGCACGCGCCGCGATCCGCCGTGCGACGCGCACCGCCGTGCGCGATCAATATGCCGGTCTCGGCCGCCGCATCGTCGAGCGCCTGTTCGAGCGCGCCAAGATCGAATATGCCGACGACAAGCTCAAGGGTGCGCTGCCGCGGCTGGCGCGCACGTCGATCGAGGACGTCATGGCGGCCGTCGGTCGCGGCGAGATCAAGGCCTCCAACGTCGCGCGCGCGATGTATCCCGACTACAAGGAGGAGCGCGTCGCACGCTATGGCGTCAAGAAGGGCCTTGCCGCCAAGCTCAAGGACAGGTCGTCCGAGTCGCCGCGCAGCGCCGTCGCGATCCCGATCCGCGGCATCAATTCCGACCTGCCGGTGAAGTTCGCGCCGAACGGCGGCGCCGTGCCGGGCGACCGTATCGTCGGCATCGTCACGCCAGGCGAGGGCATCACGATCTATCCGATCCAGGCGCCGGCCCTGAAGGATTTCGAGGAGGAGCCGGAGCGCTGGCTCGACGTCCGCTGGGACATCGAGGACACCGCGCCGCAGCGCTTCCCGGCCCGCATCAAGGTCGAGAACGTCAACGAGCCCGGCGCGCTGGCGCAGATCGCGACCGTGATCGCCGAGCACGACGGCAACATCGACAATATCAGCATGCAGCGCCGCTCGCCCGATTTCACGGAAACGACGATCGATCTCGAAGTCTACGACCTCAAGCATCTGAGCGCGATCCTGGCCCAGCTGCGTGCCAAGGCTGTCGTCGCCAAAGTCGAACGTGTTAATGGATAGACGCTGCTTGCTACGTCTGCCTCTGATTTCGTGAGTCCTGAAATGCCCGCTTCTCCGCTCCGCCTCGGCGTCAATATCGACCATGTCGCGACCGTGCGTAACGCGCGCGGCGGCCGCCATCCCGATCCGGTGCGCGCCGCGCTGCTGGCGATCGAGGCCGGCGCCGACGGCATCACCGCCCATCTGCGCGAAGACCGCCGGCACATCCGCGATGAGGACATGGCGCGGCTGAAGGCCGGGATCTCCAAGCCGCTGAATTTCGAGATGGCGGCGACCGACGACATGATGCGCATCTCGCTGGCCACCAAGCCGCACGCGGTGTGCCTGGTGCCCGAGCGCCGCCAGGAGGTGACGACCGAAGGCGGGCTCGATGTGGTCGGCCAGCACAATGCGCTCGCGCCCTACATCGCGCGGTTGAACGATGCCGGCATCCGCGTCTCGCTGTTCATCGCCGCCGACCCTGCGCAGATCGAGATGGCGGCGCGGCTACGCGCGCCCGTGATCGAGATCCACACCGGCGCCTGGTGCGACGCCGTCGTCGACGGGCACACCGACAAGGCGGAAGCCGAATGGCAGCGGATCGTGGCGGGGGCGAAGCTCGCAAAACGAGCCGGGCTCGAGGTTCACGCCGGCCACGGCCTCGACTATGCCACGGCGGAGAAGATCGCCGAGCTGCCGGAGATCATGGAGCTCAATATCGGCTACTACATGATCGGCGAGGCGCTGTTTGTCGGCCTTGCCGAGACGGTGCGCAGCATGCGCGCGGCGATGGATCGCGGCCGGAGCCGGGCATGATCATCGGCATCGGCTCCGACCTGATCGACATCACCCGCGTGGCCAAAGTGATCGAGCGCCACGGCGAACGCTTCCTCGACCGCATCTTTACGGCGGCCGAGCGGGCCAAGGCGGAGCGGCGTGCCAAGAGCGAGAGGATGGTGATGGCGACCTACGCCAAGCGCTTCGCCGCCAAAGAGGCCTGCTCCAAGGCGCTCGGCACCGGCATCAGGCGCGGCGTGTGGTGGCGCGACATGGGCGTGGTCAACCTGCCGGGCGGGCGGCCGACCATGCAGCTGACCGGCGGCGCCCTGGCCCGGCTCGAGGCCCTGACGCCGGTGGGATTCGAGCCAAGAATCGACCTGTCGATCACCGACGACTGGCCGCTCGCCCAGGCCTTCGTCGTCATTTCGGCCGTCCCGCTCGCCAAGCCCTGACCGTTTCGCGCCCATTTTATAATTCGTATTCAAAATCAATACCTTGTGCAGTTTTGATGCGATCCTTGATTGCGTGGCCTCCGACAACCGTCTAAAAGTCGCGACGCAAATCAGGCTGGGCGAATTCGGCTTTACGCCGGAATTGGCCCTCACTATCAGAATCAGGACAATCTCCTTGGGCCGCGAGCGATGGGCTGTTCGCGGGAGGAGGGCGCTCTGTGACCGCCGGCCGGAATTGAGAGAGCAATGAGCGTGACTTCGGGAACGAAAACTGAGAGCGGCGTCGGCGAAACGATCCGGGTCGTGATCCACGCTCTCCTGATCGCGCTGGTGATCCGCACCTTTCTGTTCCAGCCCTTCAACATCCCCTCGGGTTCGATGAAGGCGACGCTGCTGGTCGGCGATTATCTGTTCGTCTCGAAATATTCCTACGGCTATAGCCACTACTCGATTCCGTTCTCGCCGCCGCTGTTCTCGGGGCGCATCTGGGGCGCGGACCCGAACCGCGGCGATGTCGTCGTGTTTCGCCTGCCGAGGGAAGACTCCACCGACTACATCAAGCGCGTGATCGGCCTTCCCGGCGACCGCATCCAGATGAAGGACGGGCTGCTCTACATCAACGACGTCCCGGTGCAGCGCGAGCGGTTGAGCGACTTCGTCGGCGAAGACCCTTGCAGCTCGTCCGACACGGAGCGGGTCACGACGGCGCGGGTGAAGCGCTGGAAGGAGGTGCTGCCGAACGGCGTCTCCTATGAGACCCTCGATTGCGTCGATAACGGCTTCTACGACAGCACCAGTGTCTACACCGTGCCGCCCGGCCATTTCTTCATGATGGGCGACAATCGCGACAATTCGACCGACAGCCGCGTCCAGTCGGCGGTGGGCTATGTGCCCCAGGAGAACCTGATCGGCCGGGCCCAGATGATCTTCTTCTCGATCGGCCAAGGCGAGCATGCCTGGATGTTCTGGCGCTGGCCGTGGTCGGTGCGCTGGAATCGCTTCTTCAAAATCGTCCGATGAAAGACGAAGCCAAGGACATCGCGACCCAATCGATCGAGGCGCAAGCCGCTCCCGAGAGCGAAGCTGCAACGAAGACGCCTGCCAAGAAGAAGCGGGCGCGGAGCAGCAAGAAGGCCAAGGCGAAGGCGGCGGATGCCAACGCTGCGCTCGAGGCACGCATCGGCCACGCCTTCACTGACCCGAACCTGTTGATGCAGGCGATCACGCATGTCTCCGCGCTGAAGTCGGGGCGCAAGCGCGGCGACAGCTATCAGCGGCTGGAATTCCTCGGCGACCACGTGCTCGGCCTCGTCGTCTCCGACATGCTCTATCACGCCTTCCCGAACGCCGACGAGGGCGAGCTGTCCAAGAGGCTTGCCGAGCTGGTGCGGAAAGAGAGCTGCGCCGACGTCGCAAAATCGCTCGGCCTGCTCGACGACATCAAGCTGGGGTCAGTCGGGTCCAGCGCGGATGCCCGCCTGCGCAAATCCATCCTCGGTGATATCTGCGAAGCCGTGATCGGTGCCATCTTCCTCGACGGCGGCCATGCGGCGGCGTCCGAGTTCGTCAAGCGCAACTGGACCGAGCGCATGCACAAGCCGCGGCGTCCCTTGCGCGATCCCAAGACCGTGCTGCAGGAATGGGCGCAGGGCAAGGGATTGCCGACCCCTGTTTACCGCGAGGTCGAGCGCACCGGCCCGCATCACGATCCGCAGTTCCGTGTCGCGGTGGACCTGCCCGGACTGGCGCCGGCCGAAGGCGTCGGTGGCAGCAAGCGCGCGGCGGAGAAGGTCGCGGCGTCGGTCATGATCGAACGCGAAGGCGTTGGCGGCGGCAATGACGGCTGAAACAAGCGGCGAGATGCCGACCGCGACGCGCTGCGGCTTCGTGGCGCTGATCGGCGCGCCCAATGTCGGCAAGTCCACACTGGTCAATGCGCTGGTCGGGGCCAAGGTCACGATCGTCTCGCGCAAGGTGCAGACCACGCGCGCGCTGATCCGCGGCATCGTGATCGAGAACAATGCGCAAATCATCCTCGTCGACACACCCGGCATCTTCTCGCCCAAGCGCCGGCTCGACCGCGCCATGGTGTCGACCGCCTGGAGCGGGGCGCATGATGCCGATCTCGTCTGCGTGCTGTTGGATGCCAAGACCGGTATCGACGAGGAGGCCGAGGCGATCCTTGCCAAGGCCGCAAGCGTCAATCACGACAAGATCCTTGTCATCAACAAGGTCGACCTGGTCCAGCGCGAGAAGCTTTTGGCACTCGCGCAGGCCGCCAACGAGCGGATGACGTTCGCCAAGACCTTCATGATCGCGGCGATCTCGGGCGACGGCGTCGACGACATCCGCACGACGCTTGCCGAGATGGTGCCGCCAGGTCCGTTCCTCTATCCCGAGGACCAGATGTCGGACGCTCCGATGCGGCAGCTCGCGGCCGAAATCACGCGCGAGAAGATCTATCAGAAGCTGCACCAGGAATTGCCCTACCAGTCCACGGTCGAGACCGACAAGTGGGAGGAGCGCAAGGATCATTCGGTGCGCATCGAGCAGACGATCTTCGTCGAGCGCGAGAGCCAGCGGAAGATCGTGCTCGGCAAGGGCGGCGCCACCATCAAGTCGATCGGTGCCGACTCGCGCAAAGAGCTGATGCAGATCCTGGATGTGCCGGTGCATCTGTTCCTGTTCGTCAAGGTGCGCGAGAACTGGGGCGACGATCCCGATCGCTACCGCGAGATGGGCCTGGACTTTCCCAAAGAATAACCAAGAAAAGATCGGTATCGGATGAGCGTGCCCAGTAACGTCCGGCGCTTCGAAGCGCTGCTCTATGCGTCACTGATGCTGGATGCCTTGTCGGTCGCGGTGCAGGACCGCACGCCCAATGCCGAGACGACCGAGCAGATGATCATGACGGCGACCCTGCTCGCCGGCGGCATGATCCTGCTGCTGGTCTATTTCGTCTGGCTGGCGGCGCGTTGGCGCAAGAACTGGCCGCGCTGGGTGCTGGCGGCAGCGCTCGTTCTCTCGGTGATCTCGCTCGGCCAGATCATCGGCGAAAAGGGCCTGGAACTCGATAGCGCCATCGAGATCGTCTCCTGCGCGCTGACGGCGATCGGACTGTATTTCTCGTTCACCGGCGACGCGCAGGGCTGGTTCAACGCGTGAGGGTCTCGTGTCCCGGACAAGGTGCAGCGCGTCAGCACTGCGCCGCAGAGCCGGGACCCAGGAGCGCGCGGAGAGATGGGCCCCGGCTCGGCAACGCATCGCTGGCGCGCCGCGTTTGGTCCGGGGCACGAGTGCGTGCGAGAGGCACCGGAATCCTGTAGACTCACTTCCATGGAATGGACCGACGAAGGCATCGTGCTGGGGGTGCGGCGGCATGGCGAGAGCAGCGCCATCGTCGAGCTCTTGACCCGCGCGCATGGCCGCCATCTCGGGCTCGTGCGCGGCGGTGCCAGCTCGCGGCTGCGACCTTTGCTCCAGCCGGGCAACAGCGTCAGTGCGGTGTGGCGGGCGCGGCTCGACGAGCATCTCGGGACCTATGCGATCGAGGGTCTGAAGCTGCGTGCAGCGACGCTGCTGGGGTCGTCCCACGGGGTCTACGGCGTCACCCATCTCGCCTCGATCGCGCGGCTGCTGCCGGAGCGCGATCCGCATGAAGACATCTTTGCGCTGCTGGAGCATTCGCTCGACGATTTCGACGATATCGGCAGCGCCGCCGTGCATCTGATCCATTTCGAGCTGGCGATGCTCGCCGAGCTCGGCTTCGGGCTGGCGCTGGAGAATTGCGCGGTGACCGGCGAGACGACGGACCTGATCTACGTTTCGCCCAAATCCGGCGGCGCGGTGTCGCGCGGCGCGGGCGAGCCGTGGCGGGACCGGCTGCTGCGCCTGCCGCCGTTCCTGCGCCACGGCGAAGCCGCGAGCGAGCTGACCGAGCGGGATCTCCAGGATGGCTTCCGGCTCACCGGTCTGTTCCTGCTGCGCCATGTGCTTGAGCCGCGAGGCCAAGGCCATTCCGACGCGCGCGCGGGCTTCATCAATGCGCTGATGCGGCAGCAGGCGAGAGCTGCAATTCCGGCGCCATGAGTTGATCGCGCCTGGCTTGCCCGTCCAGTTTCGGTTCCCGGGGGAACTAAATCGGCCCAATCGAGTTCGCCCCCGCAGGGTTCCACAACGGGGGACAGCCCAAATGTTGATCAGGGGATTTGCCTTGTCCGCGGCGCTGGTCGCGCTCGCGCCTGACGCAACGGCCGGCGAACCGCAGCCGGGTGTGTTTCGGCGCGCCTCCTGCACTCTCGTCCGGTATTATGTGGCCAAATATTCCGCTGCAGCCGCAGAGACATGGGCGCGATCCCATGGTGCCACGGAGGCCGAGATCGAGGCGGCCCGCCGCTGCCTGACCAACGTGCCAGCCCCGGCGCCGGCCAAGACCCCGCCCGTGACGGCCGGCTGGGCAGGCCAATAGGCTGCCCACAGGGAACCATTCGATCCTTGCCCGATTCGCTTCCACGGTTTAACCGGGCGGCATGGGAAAGCGAATCGTTCCGCCGGAAGAACCGGCCGAAATTCACGAGGTGCCGCTGCGTGAGGCGCTCGAAGAGCGCTATCTCGCTTATGCGCTCTCCACCATCATGCACCGTGCGCTGCCCGATGCGCGCGACGGCCTGAAGCCGGTGCACCGGCGCATCCTCTACGGCATGCGCCTGCTCCGCCTCGACCCGGGCACCGCCTTCAAGAAGTCCGCAAAGATCGTCGGCGACGTGATGGGCTCGTTCCATCCGCATGGCGACCAGGCGATCTACGACGCCATGGTTCGTCTCGCGCAGGATTTCTCCTCGCGCTATCCGCTGGTCGACGGCCAGGGCAATTTCGGCAATATCGACGGCGATAACCCCGCCGCCTACCGCTACACCGAAGCGCGCATGACCGACGTCGCGCGCCTGCTGCTCGAAGGCATCGACGAGGACGGGGTTGAATTTCGCGCCAATTACGACGGCCAGTCGAAAGAGCCGGTGGTGCTGCCCGGCGGCTTCCCGAACCTGCTCGCCAACGGTGCGCAGGGAATCGCGGTCGGCATGGCGACCTCGATCCCGCCGCACAACGCCGCCGAGCTGTGCGACGCAGCGTTGCATCTGATCGAGAAGCCCGACGCCAAATCCAAGGCGCTCTTGAAGTGGGTCAAGGGCCCGGATTTTCCGACCGGCGGCATCATCGTCGATTCCAAGCAGGCCATTGCTGAGGCCTACACCACCGGCCGCGGCTCGTTCCGCGTCCGCGCCAGGTGGTCGCACGAAGAGGGCGCACGCGGCACCTGGGTCGTCGTCGTCACCGAGATTCCGTTCCTGGTGCAGAAGTCGCGGCTTATCGAGAAGGTCGCCGAGCTGCTGGATCAGAAGAAGTTGCCGCTGGTCGGCGACATCAGGGACGAGTCGGCCGAAGACGTCCGCATCGTGATCGAGCCGAAGTCGAAGAACGTCGACCCGGCGCTGATGATGGAATCGCTGTTCCGGCTCACCGAGCTCGAAAACAAGATTCCGCTGAATCTGAACGTCCTGATCAAGGGCAAGATCCCGAAGGTGGTGGGGCTCGCGGAGTGCTTGCGCGAATGGCTCGACCATCTGCGCGACGTGCTGATCCGCCGCAGCAACTACCGCAAGGCGCAGATTGAGCACCGCTTGGAGGTCCTCGGCGGCTTCCTGATCGCCTATCTGAACATCGACAAGGTGATCAAGATCATCCGCACCGAGGATGAACCGAAGCCGGCGTTGATCAAGGCGTTCAAGCTCACCGAGGTGCAGGCCGAAGCCATCCTCAACATGCGGCTCCGCTCCCTGCGCAAGCTCGAGGAGATGGAAATCCGCACCGAGGACAAGAACCTCCGTGCCGAGCTCAAGGGCATCAACGCGGTGCTCGCCTCGGAAGCCGAGCAATGGAAGAAGGTCGGCGAGCAGGTCGGCAAGGTCCGCGACATGTTCGGACCGAAGACGCCGCTCGGCAAGCGCCGCACCACCTTTGCCGATGCGCCCGAGCACGATCTCGCCGCGATCGAGGAGGCCTTCGTCGAGCGCGAACCGGTGACGGTCGTCGTCTCCGAGAAGGGCTGGATCCGCACCATGAAGGGCCATGTCGAGGATCTCTCGGGGCTCGCCTTCAAGCAGGACGACAAGCTCGGTTTCGCCTTCTTCGCCGAAACGACGTCGAAGCTGCTGCTGTTCGCGACCAACGGCAAATTCTACTCGCTCGACGTCGCGAAACTGCCCGGCGGCCGCGGACACGGCGAGCCGATCCGCCTGTTCATCGACCTCGAGCAGGAGGCCGCACCCGTCGCGCTGTTCGTCCACAAGGGCGGACGCAAATTCCTGGTCGCGAGCCACGAGGGCCAGGGCTTCGTCGTCAACGAGGACGATTGCGTCGGCACCACCAAGAAGGGCAAGCAGGTCCTCAACGTCGACATGCCGAACGAGGCGCGCGCGATCGCCGAAGTGCTCGGCGACACCGTCGCGGTCATCGGCGAAAATCGCAAGATGCTGATCTTCCCGCTCGAGCAGGTGTCCGAAATGGCCCGCGGCCGCGGCACGCGGCTGCAGAAGTACAAGGACGGCGGTCTCTCCGATGTTGCTGTGTTCGACGCCAAGGCGGGTCTGACCTGGAAGGACTCTGCGGGTCGCGAATTCTCCGCGAGCATGAAGGAGCTTGCCGAGTGGCAAGGCAATCGCGGCGATGCCGGCCGCCTGCCGCCGAAGGGCTTCCCGAAGTCGAACAAGTTCGGCAGGGTGATCGGGTAGGGCGGTCTCGTGTCCCGGACGCGCTGCAACGCGTGAGCGTTGGGCATGCCGGACTTTGGGAATGTCGAGAAGTAACGCAATGTACGATGTCATTGTTGTCGGCGGCGGCTCCGCCGGCGCCGCTGTGGCCGCCCGGCTGTCCGAGGACCCTGCACGGCGCGTCCTGCTGTTAGAGGCGGGGCTCGACTGGCGCGCCGACGAGGCGCCCTGGGAGGTGCGAACGCCGAACCCGATCCCGATCATCCACAAGCGCGAGTACCAGGAGAAATGGCAGTGGCCTGATCTCCTGACGCGCCGCGTGGCGGGGCAGGAGCCGCGCTTCTACTGGCGCGGCAAGGGGCTCGGCGGCTCCTCGATGATGAATGGCCAGATCGCGATCCGCGGCGTTGCCGATGCCTTCGACGAATGGGCCGCCAATGGCTGCACCGGTTGGTCGGCCAAGGACGTGATGCCGCTGTTCTCGGTGATCGAGGACGATCTGGAATTCGGCGACGCCGAAGGCCATGGCCGCGGCGGACCGCTGCCGGTCTATCGCGCGCCGCCCGAACAATGGGGACCCGTCGATCGCGGCCTGCGCGATGCGGCGCTGGCGAGCGGCTATCCCTGGTGCGCCGATCTCAATGGCCCCGACGGTGAGGGCGTTGCCTGCTACCCCATCAACAGCCGCGACAGCCGCCGCATCACCACCAATGAGGGTTATCTCGAGCCCGCGCGCGGCCGCGCCAATCTGGAGATCCGCGGCCACGCGCTGGTCGATCGCGTGCTGATCAGTGACGGAAGGGCGACCGGCGTCCGCGTTCATAGAGAGGGGCAGGGCACCCACGAGATCAGCGCGCGTCAGATCGTGCTGTGTGCCGGCGCGATCCACAGTCCGGCGATCCTGCTGCGTTCCGGCATCGGGCCGGCCGAAGAGCTGAAGGCGCTGGGGATTGCGGTCGAGCGCGACCTGCCGGTCGGCCGGCATTTTTTCGACCATCCGCTGTTTCGCGCCACGATCCAGCTCCGCGAGAATCTGCGGCCGACCGATCCGGACACTCGCCACACCAATTGTTGCGTGACCTATTCATCGGGCCTCGCCGACGGCGGCAAGCGCGACATGATCCTGATCGCGTTCAACCATCGTGGTATCGGCGTGCCCGGGGCGATCGGCGCCGGGCTGTTCAACGCCTATTCGCGCGGAACGCTGAAGCTGGCTTCAACCGACCCATCCATCGATCCCGTCGTCGAGGAGAACATGCTCGCCGATCCCCGCGACATGCTGCGGATGATGGACGCGGTGAAACGGCTGGCCGTGATCACGTCGCAGCCGGCGCTATCAGGCATCGCCGACTGGATCAGGTTGGCCGACACCGATTTGACGCTGCCGCAGGCCGCCAGCCTGCCGGATCGCGAGCTCGATGCGTTGCTGCGCCGAGAGACCGGCGACATCCAGCATGCCGCCGGCAGCTGCCGCATGAGCGGCGTCAACGACGGCGACGGCGTGGTCAATCCCGATGGCACCGTGAAAGGGATCGGCGGCCTGCGCGTCGCCGACGCCTCGATCATGCCATCCGACTGCCGCGCCAACACGCATTTCACGACGGTGGTGATCGGGGAGGCGATCGCGCGGATGATGATGCGGTAGCGCGACAACGAAGGTGTCTTGCCCCGCCGAGGCACCAGTGGGTTCGCACAATGTCCGCTGCGGAGTACTGGATCGCCCGCCTTCGCGGGCGATGACACCGAGGGAGAATGAGCCAAGACTGGCCACCGCTCCGTTATACGTTTCAAACAGCGGGCGAGCGTTCGCGTTCTCGCGGCTTAAAGCGCCCGAGTTCTACCTCTCGCAACGCCCTCGTAAGACAAGGGCGCAGGGAAGGCCGGGCGCCAGCTGGCACCCGCAAGTCCGTGCGCTCGGAAAAATGCACACGGGGTGGACCACAGGTTCGCCGGATCGCCCGGCCTTCCCTGCGCGAATGGTTTTAACGGTGTCCTTCGTGCTCTCCTCGGGGAGCGATGCACTATTGCCCCCGTCGCCCTGCGGATGGCTGACGCGCGCTGTCCGGTCGGACCGCCACATCACCGCAGGACTTGACGCACAGACCCCGGGCGTCAGGACCACACGACTTCTCCGTCCGCGCACGCCTTCGCTGAGACTCCAGGAGCTGGCGTGTGCTCACACCCGAAGCCATACGAAGACGCTGCCAGCGTCGTGTCGTACGCGCGAAGGCAATTGCTCACAGCGAAAGCCGCCCTGCAATGCCGCTCGCGCCCGACGCCGTCGCGTCCATCGCTGCCCAGCCCGCGGTTCGTGACGATCGCGATCCGCCCCTTGTCTCGGGCCAGGGTGTTTTGCTTGTACGGCAAATCAGAATTTCGGTAAAGAAGAATATTTGTGAGGGGCGGACTTGACAAGCCATGAACGGATGCGTCGCGACTGTTTTGCCCGACGGATGGGAGCCGTGTCCGGGGCCGAGGCCCTGCGGCTTACCTACCTTTCGACGGCCAGGCCGAACAGCGGCCGGAGGTGCGTTCCCAGGATATTGCCGATGAAGGCCGCGACCAGCCAGCACCAGCCGTGCAGGCTGCCGGAGGCGATCCCGCTGAAATAGGCGCCGATGTTGCAGCCATAGGCGAGGCGCGCGCCGTATCCGAGCAGCAGGCCGCCGACCATGGCGGCGAGCAGGGAGCGGGCGGAGATGCGCCACGTCGGACTGAACTTGCCGGCAAGGCCCGCCGCCAGCAGCGCGCCCAGGATGATGCCGAAATCCATGACCGAGGTGATATCCGCGAAGATGCTTTTATGCAGCGAAGCGGCGCGGGCGCCCTGCCAATAGGGCCACGACGCGACGTCGACGCCGAAGCCCATCAGGATCTTCGATCCCCAGAGCGCGAAAGCGGAGGTGATGCCCCATGGTCGCCCGGCAAGATAGAGCGTTGCGAAATTGCCGATCGCGAGCAGGATCGCGCCCCACAGCAGCGGCCACGGTCCCTGCATGAAGCGGCGCGCGCCTTGCAATCTGGTCCGCCCGCCCGGCTCGAGCTGGCCATGCCACGCGAGTTCGGCCCTGATGGTGAGGAGATAGATCGCGGCCATCACGACCCAGCAGAGCAGCAGTGCCGGGAGCCATCCGAACCGCTCGATCAACGACACGGCCCCGATGTTCGGCAGCGCGCTCCACCACGGCAGATGCAGCGCGCCGATCGTCGATCCCGCGATGAAGGCCGCCAATGTCACCAGCATGCGGGTATTGCCGCCACCGGCGGTGTACAGCGTTCCGGAGGCGCAGCCGCCGCCGAGCTGCATTCCGAGCCCGAACAGGAATGCCCCGATCACCATGCCGATGCCGACTGCGCCGAGCTCGCCATGCACCGCCTTGCCGAACAGCGTGCCTTGCGCCAGCGCCGGGAAGAACAGGGCTGTCGCCAGCGCGAGCATGACCATTTGCGCCCGGAGCCCCGCGCCTCTGCGCGAGAGGATGAAGACGCGCCAGGCCGAGGTGAAGCCGAACAGCGCGTGATACAGCGTCAGACCGAGCGCACCGCCGAGCAGAAACAACAATCCCTGCTGCCAGGAGATCGTGCCAGACAAGGCCGCCGCGCCGGCAATGAGGACAGCCACGGCGATGGCGACGATCGTGAGATTGGCGCCATGCCGATCATTGTCAGGAGCAAGCAGCCGCGCATCGATGGACAGGTCAGTCATGCTCTCATCCCGGGGAAAGAGGTCCTCGTGGCAATGAATGGGAGCTAACCAGGGCGAACAGGCGCCGTTCCAAACGTTTCACCCTTTAGAGGGCGGGACGCTTGATCGGGAACTGCGCTGTTCCATCAGAACCTAGACCGTCGCTAGATCACCCCCGCCAACCGCAGCGCCACGCCTGCGGCGCAACTGCCGGCCAGCACCGTGAGCATGCCGAGCTTGAAGCGGAAGATCGCGGTCGCAGCCGCGATCGACAGCACGAGTGCGGGAATGTCGACGCTTCGCAGCACCGGCATGTCGAAATCCAGCGGGAAGGCGTGCACCGGCACGGTCTCGCGGAACAGCGTGTGCAGCGCGAACCAGATCGAAAGATTGAGGATGACGCCGACGACGGCGGCGGTGATCGCGCTGAGCGCGCCGGCGAGACCTGTGTTGCCGCGCAGGCGCTCGATATAGGGGGCGCCGACGAAGATCCAGAGGAAGCAGGGCGTGAAGGTGACCCAGGTCGCGAGCAATCCGCCGACGGTCGCAGCAAGCATCGGCGACAGCCCGGCCGGATCGCGATAGGCAGCCATGAAGCCGACGAACTGGAGCACCATGATCAGCGGGCCCGGGGTGGTCTCGGCCATGCCGAGACCATCGAGCATCTCATGCGGCTTCAGCCAGTGATAATGCTCGACCGCCTGCTGGGCGACGTAAGCCAGCACCGCATAGGCGCCGCCGAACGTGACCAGCGCCATCTTGGAAAAGAACAGCGCGATCTGGCTGAACACGTTGGCCTCGCCGAGCGCCAGGAGCAGTGCGATCACTGGCACAAGCCAGAGCGCCAGCCACATTGCGCCGGTCCGGATCGCGCGTCCGGTGTTGGGCCGCACATGCTCGGGCACGGCTTCGCCGAGCATACTGTCGATCGCGGCGCTGCTGCCGCCGTGGCCGTGCGCGGCCGGGGCGAATTCCGGCCGGCCGGCTCGTGCACCGACATAGCCGATCAGGCCCGCGGCGATGATGATGATCGGGAAGGGGACCGCGAAGAAGAAGATCGCGACGAAGGCGATGGCCGCCAGCGCGATCATGATGCGGTTCTTCAGCGCGCGCTTGCCGACGCGCACCACGGCCTCGACGACGATGGCGAGCACGGCGGCCTTCAGGCCGAAGAACAAGGCCTCGACGAAGCTGACATTGCCGTAAGCGGCGTAGATGTAGCTGAGGCCCATGATGGCGATGATGCCGGGCAGGATGAACAGTCCGCCCGCCATCAGCCCGCCGGCGGTGCGATGCAAGAGCCAGCCGACATAGGTCGCGAGCTGCTGGGCCTCGGGCCCCGGCAGCAGCATGCAGTAGTTCAGCGCATGCAGGAAACGCCCCTCGGAGATCCACTTCTTCTCCTCGACGAGGATTCGATGCATCACCGCGATCTGGCCCGCGGGCCCGCCGAAGCTCAAGGATGCGACGCGGAGCCAGACGCGGAACGCCTCGCCGAAGCTGATGCCGTGACCGGCATCAGCTCCCGTTTGATTGGCGCGGGTGTCCATCACGCCTTCACCTTGTTGGTCGGCCAGTTGTGGGTCTCGGCCGTGGCATCGCGGCACCAGCGGTAGAAGGCGTCGTAGAGTGTCATGCCTGCCTCGAGCTGCTCGAGATCGTCGTCATACATCCGCGACAGCCCGAGCGAGGCGGCGAGCAGGCCGGAGGCCTCCGGCGCCAGATCCGGCCGCGCGGTGTCGGCACCGCGCACCAAGGTCGCGAGCCGGAGCAGTGGCGGCGTGGCAATGCCGAATTCCTCGATCATCACGTCGAAAGTGCAGAGCTCGCCGCGGTGGCTCCAGAACACGTTCTCGATGTCGAACGGGGCGGCATTGAAGTGCTCACCGACGGCGACCACCTCGGACGGCGCCACATAGAGGAACACCGCGTTGGGATCGACGAAGCGGCGGATCAGCCAGGGACAGGCGATGCGGTCCACCTTCGGCCGTGCCCGCGTCACCCAGACGGTGCGTCCCTTGGCGTCGCGCGGCGGCAGTTTTCGCGTGTCGAGCAGTGGCAGCTTGGCTGCCTTCCAGCCCTCGAAGCCGCCATCGAGCGTCTCGGCTTGCACGCCGAGCTGGCGGAGCCAGGCCGCCGTGCCCTGCGCGAGCTTGGCGCCGCGCAGGCATGAGACGATGGCGGAGCGGCCGGCAAATTCGCCGCCCCATTCCGCGACGGTCTCGTGGCTGAGCTTGATCGAGCCGGGGATCAGCCGCCGGTCGGCGGCGAAATCCTCCTCGGTGCGGACGTCGATCAGGACAGGAGCATTGGCCGTGCCGATCAGGCGCGCCAATTTGTCGGACGATATGGTCGTGAAAGTGGTCATGTGGATGCGTCCTCGTAGGAACGAACGGGACGCGATACTTGGGCATGTCGCCTCGTGGGGAGATCGCTCAAATCCCCATGGGCCGATTACAGCGAAACTAATCGGAACTGTCAATGCGCGAGGCGATTGGGCCTTAGAAAATTGGGCTTCACCGGTCTATAGTGCGCTCCAATAGACCTGAATCTTCTGGAGAATTCGATGCATTCCCACTCCATTGAACAGTGGACGCATGACCACGCCTTCCTGGGCGAGAAGCACGACGAGAACGAGCGGCGCACCTGGTTCGTGGTCGTCCTCACGCTGGTCATGATGGTCGGCGAGATCGTCGCCGGCACGCTGTTCGGCTCGATGGCGCTTTTGGCCGACGGCTGGCACATGGGGACGCATGCGGCCGCGCTGGGCATCGCCGCTTTCGCTTACCGTTTCGCGCGCCGGCACCTCGGCAATGCGCATTTCACCTTCGGTACCGGCAAGTTCGGCGATCTCGCGGCCTTTTCCAGCGCGATCATCCTCGGCCTGATCGCCATCGAGATCGCCTATGAGAGTGTGCTGCGGCTGATCACGCCAGTGCCGATCGTCTATGGCGAGGCGATCGCGGTCGCCGCGCTCGGTCTCTGCGTCAATCTCGTCAGTGCGTGGCTCTTGCGCGACAGCCACGATCATCACCATCACGGCCATGATCATGGGCACGGCGACGCGCATCATGATCACGACGATCACGACCACGACCATCGCCACCATCGCCACCATCATCACGACAACAATCTCCGCGCCGCCTATGTCCACGTCATGGCGGATGCCGCCACCTCGGTGCTGGCGATCGGCGCGCTCGCGGTCGCGATGTATTCGGGATGGGTCTGGGCCGACCCGGCCGTCGGCCTGATCGGCAGCGTCGTGATCGCGAGCTGGGCGTTCGGTCTGATCAAGTCATCCGGCGCGGTGCTGCTCGACGTTCGTGCCGACGAGAAGCTGGAGCGGGTGATCCGCGCGCGCATGGAGGTCGGCGAGGATCGCGTCACCGACCTGCATCTCTGGCAGATCGGTCCGGGTCATTGCGCCGTGCTGGTCTCGCTGGTGTCGGACAAGCCGAAGCAGCCCGCCGTCTACAAGAAGCGCCTCGCCGGCCTCAAGAGGCTCAGCCACGTCACGGTCGAGGTCGAGACTTGCCCACATTGACGTGATCCCAGCGAACGGAATTCAGCGACACGGCCGGGGTTGATCCTCGGTCGCAGCCGCTCCAATCGCTTGCCCCAGGAGGGACCAAGATGATGCCCAGACTCAAATTTGCTCTCGCCGTTGCCGCCCTCGCCTTGTCGGGCCAGGCCGCTGTCGCGCAGGCCGGCGTCGAAAAGCTCTACGTCCTCAATTGCGGCGAGGGCACCGCCGGCGACATCTCGCGCTGGACGCCCGGTCTCAACGAAGGTAAGACCATGGACTTCGCCGACAGCTGCTATCTGATCAAGCACGCCAAGGGCTGGTTCCTGTGGGACACCGGCATCGCGGACTCCGTCGCGGCCATGCCCAATGGCCTTGCGCCGGCCGATCCCAAGGCCGTGACCTGGCGGCGGCCGAAGACGCTTGCCGCACAGCTCGACCAGCTCGGCGTCAAGCCTGACGACATCAAGACGATGGCGGTCTCGCACACGCATCCCGACCATGTCGGCAATGTCGAACTGTTCCCGCAGGCGATGCTCTACGTCCAGAAGGCCGAATATGACTGGCCCGGCGCCAACAAGGAACCGCGGTTCAAGCCGTCGCATCCTGTCGAGCTGCTGACGGGCGACAAGGACGTGTTCGGGGACGGCAGCGTGACCATCCTCTCGACACCCGGTCATACGCCGGGACATCAGTCGCTGCTGGTGAAGCTGCCGAAGACCGGCGCGGTGGTGCTCTCCGGCGACGCCGTCCATTTCAGGGACAATTGGGACAACCGCCGCGTCCCCACCATGAACGCCAGCAAGGAGATGAGCGTGGCCTCGATGCAGAAGATCGCCGACACGCTCGACAAGGAGAAGGCGCAGCTCTGGATCAACCACGACAAGGCCCAGCGTGATGGCCAGAAGATGGCGCCGGAATTTTACGACTGAGATGCGTCACGCTCCTGCTGCCATGATGGTGGCAGCAGGGATGTGCTAGCCGCCCTCGAGGCTCCGAAACAGGAGACGAAGCGTGGGCGAGTGGCTCGGGGTTGCCATTGCGCTGCTATCGAGCAGCATCGGCGGCACCGCGGCCGCGATCACGCGCTATCTGGTCGGCGGGGCCGATCCCATCCTGCTTGCGATCCTGCGCTGGGGCATCGGCTTTCTCTGCCTGCTGCCGTGTGCGCTCGTGCTCGGCGTGCGCTGGCCGCAGCGCGCCGACTGGCCTTCCGTGGCGCTGCTCGGCATCTGCTTCTTCGGCCTGTTCTTCATCCTCTACAACATCGCAGTGTCCTACACGACCGCGGCTCGCGCCAGCCTGGCGCTGGCGACGCTTCCGCTCCACACCATGGTGGTCGGCGCGATCCTCGGCGTGGAGCGGCTGACAATGCGCAAGATCACGGGCGTTGCCATCGCAGTGCTCGGGGTCGCGGCGGCGCTGGCCGCGGGCCTGGCGCAGAGCCCGCCCGGCGCGTGGCGGGGCGAGCTGATCATGACCGGCGCGGTGTTCTGCATGGCCTTCTACAACGTGCTGTCACGGCCGCTGATGCAACGCTCCAGCGCGCTTGGCTTCCTCACGGTCGGCATGGGCTCGGGCGCCCTCGTGCTGGTGCTGGCGGGCCTGGCGAAGGGCAGCTTTGTCGCACTCGATCACTTCACGACGGGGCAGTGGATCGCCGGCATCTATCTCGGCGCCGGCGGCGGCGCGCTCGCCTTCATCCTCTGGGTCATGGCGCTGGCGCGGGCGACGCCGACCCGGGTCGCCAATACGATGACGGTCAATCCGATCGCCGCGACCTTGCTGGCGGCGCTGCTGATCGGCGAGCCGATCACGCCCAATCTTCTGGTCGGGCTGATCGCCGTGTTCGCCGGCATCTGGATCGCGACCAGCGAGGCGAAGACGAATTGATCAGCTCCGCGACGTGCGAAGGTTGAAATGTCGCTTCCCACGCAGCGTTCGTCGTGCCGGCATGCGCAGGCCGATGCAGAGCGCAATTTGGGCGATCCGGGCGCCGATCTCCGCTGTTGCCGACGCTGTCTGGTTCGCCCGTGAGCAAGGCGGCCACGGAAACGGGCATTGCGGCAAGCGAGGTGCTGAGCGCGGCAGACGGCCTGTCGCGAGCTCACGAACGAAGTCGGCAGCTTTGTCGAGGACGTCCGGGCGGCCGGAGGCGCGATATGCTTTAGCGTGGGGCCGTGACCGGCGGCGGGCTCGTCTCCGGCGTCTTCTTCGGCTTCAGCGTGCCCGCATAGAACGACAGCAGCCACACCAGCAGGAGGGCGAGGAGATAGACGCCCCAGGCCTGCGGCGGCGTGGTCGCCCAGCGCAAAAGACCCTTGAAGGTGCGGGGCGGGCTGTTGTCATCGGTCATGGGCCGCTTGTGCGCGAAAGCGGCGGTGTGGTCAATCCGGCCGCCGCCCGGCGCGGATCAGGAACAGCGCCGCCAGCGCCGAGAGGCTGAGCGCGGAGGAGACGATCAGCACCTTGGCGCCCATGACGTCGATGAGCAGGCCGAAGGCCAGCGGCGCCGCCGCTTGCGCCATCCTTGCGGGGGCCCCGATGATGCCGAGGCGGTAGCCGAAGTCCTTGGGGCCGAAGATCGACAGCGGCAGCGTTCCGCGGGCGATCGTCAGGATGCCGTTGCCCGAGCCGTGGAGCAGCGCAAAGGCGCTTGCGCCGGCACCCCCGAAGATCGCCACGACAGCCGCTCCAATCGGATGGGTGAGGCAGGCGAGCCGGGTCGACCACAGCGGATGGAAGCGGCTGAGGAGGCCGGCTTCGAGGACGCGCGCGGCCACCTGGGCCGGGCCGATCAGCGCACCGGCCGCGATCGCCTCGACATGCGTCGCGCCGGCTGCTTCTGCGATGCGCGGGAAATGCACGGCCATCGCACCGGTGACGGTCCAGGCCGCGGCGAAGACGAAGGCGAGCAGGATCATGGTGCGGTCGAGCGGCACATGCGGCTTTTCCGCCGTCGCGGCCGCCTGCCTCGCCCCCTTGATCGCCGGCAGCACGAAAAAGTTGAGGGGAAGGCCGATCAGGATGTTGGCGGCGGCCCAGGCAAAGCAGGTCTCGCGCCAGCCGATATGGGCGAGGCCCCAGGCGGTGAGAGGCCAGCCGACTGTGGAGGCGAAGCCCGCCATCAGCGTGATGCCGGTGATGGGCCTGCGCGCCTCCGTGCCGTAGATGCGGCCCAGCGCGGCGAAGGCTGCATCGTAAAGCCCCATCGCCATGCCGATGCCGAGCACGAGCCAGGCAAACGCCATCACCGCGACCGATTGCGAGAGGCCGAGCAGGACGAGGCCGGCGGCGATGGTCAGGTTCGAGGCCGACAGCACCTGTCGTCCGCCGACCAGATCGATCTGCCGCCCGATGCGCGGGCCGAGCATGGCCGAGATCACGAGCGAGGCGGAGAACGCGCCAAAGACCCAGTTGGAAGAGACGCCGAGGTCGTGCGCCATGGGATCGGCAAGCAGCGCCGGCAGATAGTAGCTGGAGGCCCAGGCCAGGGTCTGCGTGGTGCCGAGCGCCAGGATGATCGGAAGCTGGCGCTGGCTCATCTGCGCATGCTTCCGATTTTGGCCGACCAATTCATCATCGCAGGCATTTGCCGCTCGCAGCGTGAACCCGTCAACCGCAGCCGCGGCATATTCGACCTGCGAAGGGCGGGAGCCTTGCGCACGGCCTGCGCGTGGCAAACGCCTTTCGCTCGTCACGAATGCGCGCCATAATGGTCTATGCAACTCAATTCCCGTCTTGCGCTGATGAACTGGCTGGCCGGCCAGGGGCTCACCGGCCTTCCCGAACCCGACCTGCTGCGTGGCTTCTGCGAGCGCTGCTGCGCCGAAGGGCTGGAACTCTCGCGCGGGCTCGTCGTCATCGACACCCTGCACCCGATCTATGAGGGCCGTGCCTTCCGCTGGAGCGATACGCCGAGCAACGAGAGCGACGTCGTCGAGTACGGCTCGACGGCGGAGGGCGATGCGGCCAAGAACTGGCGTCGCTCGGTGTTCTATCACTTGCTCGAGCATGGCGAAGACGAGATGGTGATCGATCTCGCCGACGCGCCCTCGCTGGATTTCTCGCAGATCGGCGAGCTCGCCGAAAACGGCCATCGTCACTATCTCGCCTTCGTGCACCGCTTCGGCGAGACCGGCGCGCTCGGACAGATGGATTGCCTCTACTCCTGCTGGACCACGCGGCGCGAGGAAGGGTTTCGCGATGCCGAGCTCGCCGCGATGCGCGATCTCGTACCGGTGCTGGGGCTGGCGATCAAGTCGGCGCAGCAGGTCGACATCGTGCGCACGCTCGGCCGGGTCTATCTCGGCCGCGACGCCTCCGAGCAGGTGCTGCGCGGGCGCATCTCGCGCGGCGTCACCGAGCGCATCAACGCCGTGCTGTGGTATTCGGATTTGCGCGGCTCGACCCAGATCAGCGAGAGCATCGGACCGGACGAGATCATCCCGTTCCTCAACGACTACGCCCAGGCCGTGATCGACGCGATCCACGACGCCGGCGGTGACGTCCTGAAGCTGATCGGGGACGGCGTGCTCGCGATGTTCACCGGCGAGGACATGGCCGATGCCCGCCGCGCGGCGCTCCGCGCCGAGCATCTGTTGCGCAAGAACGTCGCGGCGCTGAACGTGCGTCGCACCGCCGACGGCCGTCCCACCACCTCGGCCTATATCGGCCTGCATGTCGGCGAGGTCTTCTACGGCAATATCGGCAGCGAGGACCGGCTCGACTTCACCGTGGTCGGCCCGACCGTGAACGAGGTCAGCCGCATCGCCTCGATGAGCCGCTCGGTCGACCGCGAGCTGCTGGCTTCAGCAGAGTTCTACAAAGGCCTCGATGCCGCCGGCCGGCGCTACCTCGTCTCCACTGGCCGCTATGCGCTACGCGGTATCGGTCGCGCCCAGGATCTCTACACGCTCGATCCGGAAGTCGACGCGAGCGAGCCGGTGACCGGGAGCTACGAGCGCTATCTGGCGAATTAGGCCCGCTGTCTCAACTTTGTAGCTAGCAGCGCGCTGCTGCTTCGTCCCCCACCATCGCCGGCTGCCGGTCGAGTGCCACCGCCGGTGACAGCAGGATCACCAGCGCCTGCGCGCCGAACACAGCCGCCGCGAGGTAGAGGCACGCTTCCGCGCTCCAGAGGCCGCCGACGATCGCGCCCAGCGCTGAGCCCAGCGGGCGGGCGCCATAGCTCATAATGTTGATGGCGGAGACGCGCCCCAAGAGGCGCGGCGGCGTCACCGACTGGCGCAAGGTCGTGGTCGAGATCACCCACAGGATCGGACCGACGCCGAGCAGGAAGAAGCTGAGACCCGCGAGCCAGGGCGAGGGGACCAGCACCGTCAGCGCCATCACCACGGCGGCGACGAAGCCGGTGACCGGGCCGAGGCCGACCACCGTGCCGAACGCGATGCGCTGCATCACGCGCGTGGCAAACAGCGCGCCGATCACCATGCCGACGCCGTACATCGTCAGCACGGTGCCGACGCCGGCGGCAGTCAGGCCGAGATGGCGTACGGCATAAGGCACGAACACGGCGATCTGGAGGAACCAGCCGGTGTTGAAGATGAACTGGGTGATGAACACCGGCCGCAGCAGCGGATGGTGAAACACGAAGGCTGCGCCTTCGCGGATGTCCTGGAACGGATGCCGCCGCGGGACGGACGCGCGCGAAGGTTCGCAAATGCCGGAGAGCAGCACGACCGCGATCGCCGACAGCGCCGCGGCAAAGCCGAAGGCCAGGCTCGCGCCCCACCAGCCCACCAGCGCGCCGCCGAGTGCAGGCCCGCTGGCAAAGGCGATGGTGCGCGCGAGCTCGATCCGGGCATTGGCCGCCGGCAAGAGGTCCGCGCTCACCAGCGAGGGCACCAGGGCCGGCGCGGCCACGCTGTAGACCACGGTGCCGCACACGGCGGCAAAGCCGAGCAGTGCCAGCAGCGGCAGATTGAGCGCGCCGAGCGCGAGCAGCAGCACGATCGCGGCGAGCGCGGCGGCCCGCAGGGCCTCGGCGGCCGCCATCAGCGAGCGGCGGGAGATGCGGTCGGCGAGCAGGCCGGCGGGAATGGCGAACAGGACGAAGGGCAGGGTGAGGGCGGTTTGGAGCAGGCCGGTCTGGCCTTCGGCGACGCCCAGCGTCAGCACCGCGACAATGGGGGCCGCCGCCAGCGCGATCTGCTCGGCCGACTGCGCCGCAAGATTGGACCAGGCAAGGCGGTTGAAGGTGTCGGGGAGGCGGGGCGGATTCGACATGGCTCATTTCCTGCAAAGTCGGATTGGCGCCAGTATCGGCCCTCGCAGCCAGCCAAACCCACCCGCTTCCCGACAAGCCCCGGGCGCAAACGGCCTACGGGAACCGATCGGGCTAGATGCAGTTGCAAATGAGTTGCAATAAGCTTCGACTTCGGTATTCTCACCGCATGGATGCCCGATCGCCCGACCTGACCTCCGACGCCGCCGGCTGGCGCGCCGATGCGCCTACCACCAAGAGCCTCGCCGAGGTGAATGGCACGGTTGCCATCCCCGCCGCGGCGGTGTGGTGGCGGCGGCTGCTCGCCTTCGTCGGGCCCGGCTATCTTGTCTCGGTCGGCTACATGGACCCCGGCAATTGGGCAACCGACCTCGCCGGTGGCTCCAAATTCGGCTACACGCTGCTCTCCGTCATCCTGCTCTCGAATTTGATGGCGATCCTGCTGCAGTCGCTGGCGGCGCGGCTCGGCATCGTCACCGATCGCGACCTCGCGCAGGCCTGCCGCGCGACCTATTCGCCGGCCGTGAACTTCCTGCTCTGGCTCGCCTGCGAAGCCGCGATCATCGCCTGCGATCTCGCCGAGGTCATCGGCACTGCGATCGCGCTGAAACTGCTGTTCGGCATTCCCCTGATCGGCGGTGCGCTGCTCGCCGCGCTCGATGCCTTCCTGCTGCTGCTCCTGATGAACCGCGGCTTCCGTTTCCTCGAAGCTTTCGTCATGGCGCTGCTCGCGGTGATCGCGGTCTGCTTCGCGGTCCAGATCGTCGCCGCAGCCCCGCCGATCGCGGAAGTGCTGCACGGCTTCGTGCCGAAGACCGAGATCTTCACCAATTCGGAGATGCTCTACATCGCAATCGGCATCATCGGCGCGACCGTGATGCCGCACAATCTCTATCTGCACTCCTCGATCGTGCAGACGCGCGCCTATGAGCGCGACGACGCGGGCCGCCGCGAAGCGATCAAATGGGCGACCACGGATTCGACGATCGCGCTGATGCTGGCGCTGTTCATCAACGCCGCGATCCTCGTCGTAGCAGCTGCGACCTTCCACAGAAGCGGCCATTCCGATGTCGCCGAGATCGGCCGGGCCTTCGAGCTGCTCTCGCCCTTGCTCGGCCTCGGCATCGCCTCGACGCTGTTTGCGGTGGCGCTGCTCGCCTCCGGCCTCAATTCGACGGTGACCGCGACGCTCGCCGGCCAGATCGTCATGGAAGGCTTTCTCGACCTGCGCCTGCCGAGCTGGGCGCGCCGCCTGCTCACGCGCGGCATTGCCATCGTCCCGGTGATCATCGTGACCGCGATGTATGGCGAGCGTGGCACGGCCGATCTGCTCGTGTTCAGCCAGGTCGTGCTGTCGATGCAGCTACCCTTCGCCGTCATCCCGCTGGTCCGCTTCGTCTCCGACCGCCGCAAGATGGGCAAGTTCGCGATACCCATGTCAGTCGCCGCGGTCGCCTGGATCGTCGCCGGTGTGATCGTGCTTCTGAACGCGAAGCTGCTGGTGGATACGCTGTTTAGCTGATCGACCAGCGCTGTCATCGCCCGCCTTGTGCGCGCTTGCGCACTGGGGCGGGCGATCCGGTATTCCAGAGACAGTTTGTTGATTCGAGAAGCCGGCGTACTGGATGTCCGCCTGCGCGGGGCATGACGACGAGTGTGTCGAGATCAGTCCTGCGGCTCGGTCGCCGTATCGCCTTGTGCGTCGATGCGCAGCCAGCCTGAGGGAGCGAGGCGCTGCTGCGGCAGGAAGCGGGCCTTGTAGTCCATCTTCTTGGAGCCCTCGATCCAGTAGCCGAGATAAACGTACGGCAGGCCTTGCCGGCGGGCGCGGGCGATGTGGTCGAGGATCATGAAGGTGCCCATCGAGCGGCTGACCTGGCTCGGGTCGAAGAACGAATAGACCATCGACAGGCCGTCGCTGAGCACGTCGGTGAGCGCGACCGCAATCAGCTCCTCGCCGCGGCCGGTGATGCCGCTGTCGGGGCCGCGCTTGCGGTACTCGATGATGCGGGTCTCGACATGGCTGTCCTCGACCATCATGGCGTAGTCGAGCACGGTCATGTCGGCCATGCCACCATGGCGGTGCCGGGCGTCGAGATAGGCGCGGAACACCGAATATTGCTCAGAGGTCGGCACCGCACTGCGCTGCTCGCCGATAATGTCGGCGTTGCGCGCGAGCACCTTGCGGAAGTTGCGTGAGGGACGGAACTCGTTCGCGATCACCCGGACCGAGACGCAGGCGCGGCACTGGTCGCAAGCCGGGCGGTAGGCGATCGATTGGCTGCGGCGGAACCCGCCATGGGTCAGAAGGTCATTGAGGTCGCCGGCGCGGTCACCCACGAGGTGCGTAAACACCTTGCGCTCGTGCCGGCCCGGCAGATAGGGGCAGGGCGAGGGCGCCGTGAGGTAAAATTGCGGGGTATCGCGCGAGTGCTGGGTCAAGGGACGTCGTGGGCCTCCGAACTGGATCTCAGCATCGCCCTACCAAGGCTTCCGGTCAATCGGCCTGCGCGGCAGGACAGGGCAGGACAGGTTCGCCAGACTAGCAGGCACATATTGCCAGCTCCTCACCATATGGCTCACAAGGTACTCACCAAGTCCTGGCCGCCTCCGACACCGGCGCGCGGACGGAATTGTTGATGACGACCGTTCCCAAGACGAAATCGTGCAACAGACGCCGGCGGCCGTTGAACAGGCCGACCAGCACCACGAAGGGCGACAGGAACGAGACGGTGACCCAGAACAGCACGGCGTGGGTGGCGCCGAGCACGAAATAACCCGGCGCGCCGTACCAGGTGCGCAGTTCCAGATCCATCACGCGCATGCCGATCGTCGCCGAGGACGGACCGCCGATGCAGGCGCCATAATAGACGATGGCCCAGATCACCGAGGCGGGCCAGGCCAACCAGAGCAGCGCCCAACCCAGGCCGAGCGTCACCACGCCGAACAGCGCGATGAAGAGGTAGCCGAGGATGACAGGCACCGCGATCACGATCATGTCGATCAGGAAGGCAAACACCCGCCGCGTCGCGACGCCGCGGAACAGTTCCGGATGCAGACAGGGATCATAGGCGTGCGGCTGGACCGCGCCGTCATTGCGCCAGGCGCCGCCGTCATTTGGCGAACCCGAAGAATAAGACATGAGCTTCCCTTCCGCTTTCGGCTCTCTCACCCGCAGCACATGGGAACAGTCCGGCCACACGCCAAGGCTGTTGGCCCCTCATGAGCGCAAAATATTCCGGCGATTCGGCGGCCGAGGGCGCTTGCGCGCTCCGCGATTTGCACCATGCTGGGCGGCAAGACCCGCACAGAGACACTTTCGATGGACCGTCAGCTCGAACTACGTTGCCGCTGCGGCGGAGTCCGTGCCGTGGTCACGCGCGTGTCGCCGCGGACCGTCAATCGTGTGGTCTGCTACTGCGACGACTGCCAGGCCTTTGCCCACCAGCTCGGCCGCGCCGATCTGTTGAATGCGAAAGGCGGCAGCGACATTGTCCAGATCGCGCCGTCGACGCTTACGTTTGTGCAGGGACAGGATCGGATCGCAGGGCTGCGACTGAGCCCGAAGGGCCTCTATCGCTGGTATGCAAGCTGCTGCAACACACCCGTTGGCAACACGCTCTCGCCGAGCGTTCCCTTTGTCGGCATCATCGCCGAGGCGTTCGCGGGCGGCACGCCGGCAGTGGACGATGTCGCGGGAGCGCCGATCGGCGCCATTCTCGGCAAGTACGCGGTCGGCGGGCCGCCCGCGGGCTCAACGGGACTTAACGTCTCCATCATCCTGCGCGCCATCGGCAAGGTGCTTGGCTGGAAGCTGCGGGGAAAGACATGGCCGCACCCGTTCTTCAAGCGCGAGGCACGCGAGCCGATCTATCCGATCACCGTGCTGTCGCGCGAGCAACGCGAGGCGCTGCGTCCCTTATGTGGGCCTCAGCCGACGCCGCAAGCGGCGGGATGAGTGTTGCAGCATTGCGCAACTCCGCGCTCGTGTCCCGGACAAGCGCCGCAAAGCGGCGCGCAGAGCCGCGACCCAGAAGGCCAGAAGCGAGATCGCGGTGAGATGGGCCCCGGCTCTGCAACGCATCACGTCGCAAGAGCGCCGGGCTGCATTGCGTCCGGGGCACGAAGGAACCGTTGCGTGGGCAAAGGCGCCTAGTGTCCTGAACCAGAAGTTCGCAACATTGGTCCGTTTTGTGCCGGGGCATTGTATCGGCAGAAGCGCTCGATGGAAGCAAGGATGTCGTCAGCGGACTTGGTCCATCGGAATGGTTTCGGATCGGCATTGTGTCGTTCGATGAACGAGGTGATGTCCGCCCTGAGGGCAGCGACACTGCGATAGACGCCGCGCCTGATCTTCTTATCGGTAAGGAGCGCGAAGAAGCGCTCGACCTGATTGAGCCATGACGAACTGGTCGGAGTCAGGTGCACATGCCAACGCGGCCTTTTGGCTAGCCATTTCCGGATCAGCGGCGTCTTGTGCGTTGCATAGTTATCCATGACGAGATGGACGTCGAGTTCGCCCGGTACGGCGGCCTCGATCTCGTCGAGGAACTTGCGGAACTCGGCGGCTCGGTGGCGTCCGTAGCATTTGCCGATGACCCGTCCGGTCGCAATGTCGAGAGCGGCGAACAGCGATGTGGTGCCGTGCCTTTTGTAGTCATGGCTCCTTCGAGCCGGCTGACCGGGACGCATCGGCAGCATCGGCTGACTGCGGTCCAGCGCCTGGATTTGGGACTTTTCGTCTACACACAGAACGATGGCGTGTGCCGGCGGCGAGACGTAAAGGCCGACGACGTCGCGCACCTTGGCGACGAAGTTCGGATCGGTGGAGAGCTTGAATGTCTCTAGCCGGTGCGGCTGGAGCCCGAAGGCCCGCCAGATGCGTTGCACCGTTGACACCGACAGGCCGCTGGCCTTCGCCATGCCCCGAGAACTCCAATGAGTGGCGTTCTCGGGGCAGCTTTCCAGCGTCCGCACGATCACAGCTTCGATGCGGGCATCGTCAATGGTGCGCGGCGCCCCGGAACGCGGCTCGTCGTGCAGCCCGGCCACGCGCTGCTCTACAAAACGCTGCCGCCACTTGCCTACCGTTCCCCGCTCCAGGCCTAGCTTGGCCGCCACCTCCTTGTTCTGACCGCCTTCCGCGCAGGTCAGCACGATCCGGGCTCTCAGAGCCAGCGCCTGCGCCGTTTTCCGCCGCATCGTCAGCGACTGAAGTTCGGCAAGCTCATCATCGCTCAATATCAGGGGCGCAAGCCGCTGGGCCGACATCAGATCCTCCGTCGCTGTTACAGCCGCCATCTCTGGCACAGCGACGCGAATCTACTGCGAATCTACGATTGCGAACTTGTGACTCAGGACACTAGCGCCGTGCCCACGATTGCTCGGCCTCGCGCGATGTTGGTGGTCACGCCTCCGCCTTCGCTCTTCCAGCTACGGCGGACAAGTCGCTTTGCCCAGCCCACTAGACCTACGTTTGCGTGCGCAGCTTCTCGGCCGCCTTCGGCGCGAAATAACTGAGGACGCCGTCGGCGCCGGCGCGCTTGAAGGCGAGGAGGCTCTCCATCATCGCGCGCTCGCCGTCGAGCCAGCCGTTGCCGCTTGCCGCCGCGATCATCGCGTATTCGCCGGAGACCTGGTAGGCGAAGGTCGGCATCGCAAACGTGTCCTTCACGCGGCGGACGACGTCGAGATAGGGCATGCCGGGCTTCACCATCACCATGTCGGCGCCCTCGGCGATATCGAGCTCGACCTCGCGTAGCGCCTCGTCGGTGTTGGCGCTGTCCATCTGATAGGTGCGCTTGTCGCCGGTAAGTGTCTTGGCGGAGCCGATGGCGTCGCGGAACGGGCCATAGAAGGCGGAGGCGTATTTTGCCGCATAGGCCATGATCTGCACGTCGAGCAGCCCGGCGCGATCGAGCCCCTCGCGGATGGCGGCGACGCGGCCGTCCATCATGTCCGAGGGCGCGATGATGTCGCAGCCGGCCTCGGCCTGCACCAGCGCCTGGCGCACCAGCACGGCGACCGTCTCGTCGTTCAAGATCTTGCCGTCGGAGATCAGGCCGTCATGGCCATGGCTGGTGAACGGATCGAGGGCGACGTCGCAGAGGATGCCGATGTCAGGGAATTCCTTCTTGATCGCGCGCACCGCCTTGCAGACCAGATTGTCCGGATTGGTCGCTTCAGAGCCTTCCTCGTCGCGCAAGGACGGATCGGTGTAGGGAAACAGCCCGATGCAGGGGATTGTCAGCTTCGTCGCGCGCTCGGCCTCGCGCAGGGCCTGGTCGACGCTGAGGCGGTCGACACCCGGCATTGAGGCGACCGGCTCGCGCTTGTTGTTGCCGTCGATCAGGAACAGCGGCCAGATCAGGTCGTCTGTGGTGAGCACATTCTCGCGCACCATACGCCGGGCCCATTCGGCCTTGCGGTTGCGGCGCGGGCGGACGGTCAGATCGAGGGCATGGGGCGACGAGGTACCGGTCCCGCGCGACACCTCGCGCAATTCGATCGGACGTCCGTATTTGATCGCCATCACTCTTCCTCCGGCTGGAATTATTCTTATACCAGCTCGCATGGTTCCTGCCACCGCGGCTTGACCTGCCGCAATGGATGGCAGCCGATTGATTTTGCGGGGCAAAGCAGCCAGAAGGGGGCATGTCCGAGATCTCCACCCGTGAAGCGGCCCGCGACAGCGCCCTTGCCAGGGACGCTGCCCGCGACCATGCGATCTCCGTCGCGGCGATCTCGTCGGACCGATCCGAGTCCGACGACAATGTCTGGACGCGCCGGCTCGTGCTGTTCCTGCGGGTGATGGCGCTGCTCTCGATCCTGAAAGGCCTCTATCACTGGGCGCAGGTGACCGGCTTCGTCGGTGGCGAGGACGAAGCGTTCGAGAATCAGGCGATGGCCTGGCAGGCCGCGACCGTCTACTTCGCCGTGATCGAGCTCGTCGCTGCGGTCGGTCTGTGGCTGGCAACGCCGTGGGGCGCGGTGGTGTGGCTCACCACCGTGGTGTCGATGGCGGTGATCGAGCTGATGTTCCCCGGCATCTACGGAGGCAGCCTGATCGTCGTCGGGGCCGAGGCGTTCATGCTCGCCGCCTATCTCGCGCTCGCCTGGATGGCCGCGCGCGAGCGGCCGCCGTAGCGGGACGTCGTCGCTCGACAATGCTCTCGTGCCCCGGACGCAATGCAGCACGCCGCGTTTGCGGCGTGGTGCATTGCAGAGCCGGGGCCCATGTCTCCTCGATCTCGTTTGTGGCTTGCTGGGTCCCGGCTCTGCGCTTCGCTTGTCCGGGACACGAGAGCTTTCACGCGCGATTGGTTGACCGCTGGATGCCTAAAATTCGCGGTAAGTTTTCATTGACCAGTCTGTTCCGCCACAGCTGTTACGCAGCCGTTTCGAAACGGGGCGGGGCTGTTCTGGAATGCGACAGATGTGGCGGACGGAGGGTGAACAGGACCTTGCGAAGGTCAACAGAGGGTTGCGAAAAGTCCTTGTGGCACAGGCTTAATCCGCAATTCACTGTCTTAAATTCATGATCTCTTTATTCTCTTATTTAAGCCGATCTTCAAACGCCCCCCTTAAGTTGCCCCTATCAGGCGGGACACAAGTTTCGTCGAATAAGTGTCGATAAAAACGACAACAGGGGAAGTGTCATGATGAAAGCCGTCGCAACTGCGGCAGATACGGCAGAGCGCGTCTCCGGCCAGCAAGGTTCGGTGCAGTCGCTCTATCTGGAAGCTTTGACTCTGGTGGAGCGGCTGCATCGCCGTCTCCTCGACGTCATCAAGGACGAGTTCGATCGCCGCGGCCGCGCGGACATCAATTCGGTGCAGGCGCTGTTGCTCTACAACATCGGCGACAAGGAGCTGACCGCTGGCGAGCTGCGCACGCGCGGCTACTATCTCGGCTCCAACGTCTCCTACAATCTGAAGAAGCTCGTCGAGCTCGGCTTCCTCGATCATCAGCGCTCCCGCGTTGATCGCCGCTCGGTGCGCATCCGCCTGACCCCGCAGGGCCAGGAAGTCCGCCGCATCGTCGACGCGCTCTATCAGAAGCACGTCAAGACGGTCGAGCAGGTCGGCGGCATCTCGGGCGAGGAGTTCTCCACGCTCAACAAGTCGCTGCACCGTCTCGAGCGGTTCTGGACCGACCAGATCCTGTACCGGCTCTGAGTTTTCCGAGGGATCAAGGCCAAGCCGGCCCGCAACAAGACCGGCAAGCCTCCCGAACGTGCCTCAACTTCCCCAAGCGCGCCGGCCCGGCTTCCCGCCGGACCGGTGCGTTTTGCTTTTGTGCGCTTGCGAAAAAAATCGGCCGGCGCGGCGGAACCAGGGTCAGGCTCAGCGCTTATCTCCTTCAGATCGGAGAAATGTCGATGCTGGTCGAGCGCGGGCTTCAGGCGATGAACGTGGAACTCGTGAGCGAGGCCTACGCCATTGCCGCGAATTACCTGCGCCGTTCCGGCGCGATCCCCGACTCCCTCGTTACCGACGAGCGCCTGCTCGGGATCATCGTCAAGCTGCTCCAGCACGGCGAATTCAACAAGATCAGGCTCGCCAACAAGGCCATCGTCCGGTTCGAGGCCGAGGCGCGCGCGGTTGCCTGATCAAACCTCCCCGAAATTGGAAGAACCAGAGGGTGCCATGGAAGCTGCCATCGATCGCATCATGCAGACCTATGACCTGCTCGCCAACCGCACCGCTGCGGCCAGCGAGGAGGCGCGCATGAAGGTGACGAACTACCTCAATATTCTGGTGGAAGCCGGCGAGAAGGACACCCACAGGTTGACGGTATGCGGCCTGACCTATCTGCGCCAGCTCGACGGCAGCGTGGACCCGGTGAAGGCGGGATATACCGGACTTTAAGGGGGCGATCTGGCCCTCATCGGTTTGGACCGGCATGGTGGATTCAAGGTCCAAAGCGGCCTCTTCGGACAGATCGGCAAGGGAGCGGTTTCATAGAAGTCGCCTTGGGGCGGAAAACCTTCAATCCCCACCATATCTTGCATAAATATCGAGCCCGACCCGCAAAAGCTTGGCCTATTGCGGGCGATGTGGTAGATCGCGCGTGCTTCCGATCGTCACACCAGACCCGCCCGTAGCCTGCCAAAAGGCTGCGGCGGTGGAGATATTCGCAAGATGACCCTCGCCAAAACCGCCTCTGCGCCCGATTCCTTTTTCACCGCCTCGCTCGAGCAGGCCGACCCGGAAATCGCCGCCGCCATCAAGGGCGAGCTCGGCCGGCAGCGACACGAGGTCGAGCTGATCGCCTCCGAGAACATCGTCAGCCGGGCCGTGCTGGAAGCGCAGGGTTCGGTGATGACCAACAAGTATGCAGAGGGTTATCCGGGCGCGCGGTATTATGGCGGTTGTGAGTGGGTCGACGTCGCCGAGAACCTCGCGATCGATCGCGCCAAGAAGCTGTTCGGCGCCAACTTCGCCAACGTGCAGCCGAACTCCGGCAGCCAGATGAACCAGGCGGTGTTCCTGGCGCTGCTGCAGCCGGGCGACACCTTCATGGGTCTCGATCTTGCCGCCGGCGGCCATCTCACCCATGGCTCGCCCGTCAACATGAGCGGCAAGTGGTTCAAGGCCGCGCACTACACCGTGCGCCGCGAGGACCAGATCATCGACATGGACGCGGTCCAGAAGCAGGCTGAAGAGGTCAAGCCGAAGCTGATCGTCGCCGGCGGCTCGGCCTATTCGCGCGCCTGGGACTTCAAGCGCTTCCGCGAGATCGCGGACAGCGTCGGCGCATACCTCCTGGTCGACATGGCCCACTTCGCGGGCCTCGTCGCCGGCGGCGTGCATGCTTCGCCAGTGCCCCATGCCCACGTCACGACGACGACGACGCACAAGTCGCTGCGCGGTCCGCGCGGCGGCCTGATCCTCACCAACGACGAGGTGCTCGCCAAGAAGCTCAACTCGGCGATCTTCCCGGGTCTGCAGGGCGGCCCGCTGATGCATGTGATCGCGGCGAAGGCGGTCGCCTTCGGCGAGGCGCTGCGTCCGGACTTCAAGGTCTATGCGAAGAACGTCGTCGAGAACGCCAAGGCGCTGGCCGAGGCGATGAAGAGCCACGGCTTCGACATTGTCTCGGGCGGCACCGATAACCATCTGATGCTGGTCGACCTGCGGCCGAAGGGCCTGAAGGGCAATGTCTCGGAGAAGGCGCTGGTTCGCGCCGCCATCACCTGCAACAAGAACGGCATTCCGTTCGACCCCGAAAAGCCCTTCGTCACCTCGGGCCTGCGTCTCGGCACGCCTGCGGCGACGACCCGTGGCTTCGGTGTCGCTGAATTCCAGCAGGTCGCAGGAATGATCGCCGAGGTCCTCAACGCGATCGCACAGTCCGACGACGGCAAGGCGCCGCTGGTCGAGGCAGCGATCAAGGAACGGGTCAAGGCGCTCACCGATCGGTTCCCGATCTACCAGTAAGGTCAAGGCAAACGGATGCGCTGCCCGAACTGCAACAGTCTCGATACGCAGGTAAAGGACTCGCGTCCGACCGAGGATTCTTCCGTCATCCGCAGGCGGCGCGTGTGCGTCGCCTGCAATTTCCGCTTCACCACCTTCGAGCGCGTGCAGCTGCGCGAGCTCACGGTGATCAAGCGCAACGGCCGCCGCGTGCCGTTCGACCGCGACAAGCTGATGCGCTCGGTGCAGATTTCGCTGCGCAAGCGGCAGGTCGAGCCGGAGCGGGTGGAGAAGATGGTCTCCACCATCGTGCGCGAACTCGAGACCGGGGGTGAGGCCGAGATCTCGTCCGAGGTGATCGGCGAGACCGTGATGGAGCATCTGCGCACGCTCGACGACGTCGCCTATGTGCGCTTCGCTTCCGTCTACCGCAATTTCCGCGAGGCCAAGGATTTCGCCGACGTGCTCGGCGAGCTCTCCGGTGAGGAGGAAGCGCGGCTCGCCGCGATGCGCAAATGATCTTCCGCATCCTGGAAGATCAGTTCGCGCAGAAGGCCCGCGAGGCCAAAGACGCCGATCGACGCTTCATGGAGCTGGCGCTCTCGCTCGGCCGGCGCGGGCTGGGGCGCACCTGGCCGAACCCGGCCGTGGGCGCCGTCATCGTCAAGGATGGCGTGATCGTCGGCCGCGGCTGGACCCAGCCCGGCGGACGGCCGCATGGCGAGCCTGAAGCGCTGCGGCGCGCCGGCGAGGCGGCGCGCGGCGCCACACTCTACGTCACGCTGGAGCCGTGCTCGCATTTCGGCAAGTCGCCGCCGTGTGCGGACGCAGTGATCGCGGCCGGCATCAAACGGGTGGTGGCGGCGATCGAGGACCCCAATCCGGAAGTCGCAGGCCAAGGCCATGCGCGGCTGCGCGCCGCCGGTATCACGGTGGATGTCGGCCTGTGCGCGGCGGAGGCCGCGTTCGATCACGCCGGTCATTTCCGCCGTATCCGCGATCACCGTCCGCATGTGATCCTGAAGCTCGCAGTCTCGCCCGACGGCAAGATCGGCGCAGCCGGCGGCAAGCCGGTGGCGATCACCGGTGAGGCCGTCCGCAACCGCGTGCATCTCTTGCGCGCGCAGAGCGACGCCATCCTGGTCGGCATCGGCACGGTGCTGGCGGACGATCCGCAGCTCAACTGCCGCCTGCCGGGCATGGCGGCGCGCTCGCCGGTGCGCGTGGTGCTGGACCAGAGCCTGCGGATTCCCGCATCGAGCCAGCTCGTGCGCTCGGCGCGCGAGACGCCGCTTTGGGTGGTGGGCTCGGAGCTTGCCGAGGCGGCGGCCGCGACGCGGCTTGGCGCAGCCGGCGCGCAGATCATTCGCGTCGCCGCGGGCAGCGCGTCCGGGCTCGATCTTCCCCCCGTGCTGCATGCGCTGGCCGAGAAGGGCATCTCGCGGCTGATGGTCGAGGGCGGCAGCCGCATCGCGGCGTCTTTTGTGGCGGCCGACCTCGTCGACGAGATCTGGCTGTTCCGCGGGGCGGAAGCGGTCGGTGCCGACGGCGTGGATGCGCTCGATGCAATGCCCCTGTCGAAAATCACGCAGTCGCAGGCCTGGAAGGTTCATGCTAGCGAGACCTTCAACAAGGATACTCTCACCATCTACGAGCGCGCCTAACATGTTCACCGGCATTGTCACCGATATCGGCGAGATCGTCGGCTTCACGCCGACGGCGCAGGGCCAGCTGCACCGGCTGCGCATCGCCTGCAGCTATGATCAGACCACCATCGCCGACGGCGCCTCGATCGCCTGCAACGGCGTCTGCCTGACCGTGGTCGCTTCCGGCGGCGCAGGCGGCAAAACCTGGTTCGACGTCGATGCCGCCGCCGAGACCTTGGCGCTGACGACGGCCAAGCACTGGAAGGTGGGCACGCGGCTGAACCTCGAGCGTGCGCTGAAGATCGGCGATGAGCTCGGTGGCCATATCGTCGCGGGCCATGCCGACGGCATTGCAACCCTCGTCAGCCGTGAGGACTTGCCTGACATGGCGCGGTTCGAGCTCTCGACCACGCGGGAGCTGGCGCGGTTCATCGCCACTAAGGGCTCGATCACCCTCGACGGCGTCTCTCTGACGGTCAATACCGTGAAGGACGTGACCTTTTCGGTGCTGATCATCCCGCACACGCTTGATGTCACGACCATCGGCGGCTGGAAGGCGGGCGACGAGGTCAATATCGAGGTCGATCTGATGGCCCGCTACGCGGCGCGGCTGACGGAAATGACGGCGTAGCCGTCATTCCGGGATAGTCCGCAGGACCAGACCCGGAATCTCGAGATTCCGGGTTCGGCTCTTTGAGCCGCCCCGGAATGACAGCGCTTTAAAACTTGGCTTATAGGCCTGCGGCGACTACATAGCGCCAACCCCAGAATAAGACGGATTGACCAATGGCAGATGCGCGGCGCGCACCCCTGAAGGACCAGACCGACATCTCCGGCGCGCGCGCGCTGATTGTCGAGGCGCGGTTCTATGACGATCTCCAGGACGCGCTGCTGGACGGCGCGGTCGCCGAGTTGAAGGCGGCCGGCCTGACCCATGACGTCATCACGGTTCCTGGCGCGCTGGAGATCCCGGCGGCGGTGGCGATCGCGGTCGATGCGGCGGCGGCGAACGGCAAGCCCTATGACGCGGTGATCGCGCTCGGCTGCGTGATCCGCGGCGACACCATCCATTTCGAGATCGTCTCGCAGGAATCCTCGCGCGCGCTGATGGACCTCGCGGTGGCGCGCAAGCTGCCGCTCGGCAACGGCATCCTCACCGTCAACAATGAGGATCAGGCCTGGGCGCGGGCGCGCGCCAGCGAGCTGAACAAGGGCGGCGACGCCGCGCGCGCCGCGCTTGCGATGCTGCGCATCAAACGCCGTCTGGCGCGGGCCTGAGCAATGGCTGACAACACCAAAAAGCCGGCTTCTGCCACCGAGAAGAAAGCAAACCGGCGTGGTGCTGCGCGGCTTGCCGCGGTGCAGGCGCTGTACCAGATGGATATCGCCGGTGCCGGCATCAACGACATCTTCGCCGAGTTCGAGAGCCACTGGCTCGGCAACGAGGTCGAGGGCGACACCTACCTGCCGGCGGAAGCCGCGTTCTTCCGCGATGTCGTTTCCGGCGTGGTGCGCGACCAGAAGAGGCTCGATCCCTTGATCGACGACGCGCTGTCCAAGGGCTGGCCGCTGAAGCGGATCGAGGCGATCCTGCGCGCGGTGCTGCGGGCAGGGGCGTACGAATTGGAGCATCGCAAGGACGTGCCGGGCCGCGTCGTGGTGTCGGAATATGTCGACGTCGCCAACGCCTTCGTCGATCGTGAGGAGACCGGTATGGTCAATGCCGTGCTCGATCAGATCGGCCGGCAGTTTCGCGGTGACGAGTTCGGGCGGGGGTAATTTCCCGCAAGGGCGGTGAATTGATGCGAGACGGCTGCCCCATACTCCGCTGTCGTCACCCGCGAAGGCGGGTGATGAAGTACGTCGCGGCCGATCGATGTCACACGACTGTCTCTGGAATACCGGATCGTCCGCTCAAGCCGGGCGATGACAGCGGAGAGTGGGGTTAGGGCAAGTGGCAAACCAGCACAATCCCTCTGCCGAAGACTCCCTCATCGCACGCTATTTCAAGCCGCTGGCGACCGATCCCGGTGCGTTCGGGCTGATCGATGATGCCGCGGTCCTGTCCTCATCCGGCGACGACATCGTCGTCACCACCGACGCCGTCGTTGAAGGCGTGCACTATCTTGCCACCGACCCGCCCGACACGATCGCGCGAAAAGCGCTGCGGGTGAACCTGTCGGACCTCGCCGCCAAAGGGGCTGTGCCCGCCGGCTTCGTACTGACGCTGGCGCTGCGCAGCCAGGAGGATGCATGGCTCCGGCCATTCGCGGATGCGCTCGGCGAGGATGCAAGAACCTTCGCATGCCCGCTGCTCGGCGGCGACACGGTGTCGACGCCGGGGCCGCAGATGATCTCGATCACGGCGTTCGGGCGCGTGCCGAAGGGCCGGATGGTCGGCCGCACCAGCGCGAAGCCGGGCGACCGCATCCTGGTGACGGGGACGATCGGAGATGCCGCGCTCGGCCTCGACGTGCTTACGGGTGGGGCTGCGGCCGGCGCGCTCGCGTCCGATCCCGTGGCAAGGGAAACTCTGATCTCTCGTTATCGCGTGCCGCAGCCGCGCAATATTCTGGCGGAGAGCATGCGTGACCACGCGTCGGCGGCCATGGATGTCTCCGACGGGCTCGCCGGCGATCTGACAAAGCTCTGTGCGGCGTCCGGCGTTTCGGCCAGGATCGACGTCATGAGCGTGCCGCTGTCGGCGGCGGCGGCAGACCTGGTCACGCGCAATGCCGTTTGTGTTGAGACGCTGCTTGCAGGGGGCGACGACTACGAGGTGCTGTGCACCGCGCCGCCTGCCCACAGCGATGTGCTGATTGCCGCGGGACGGGCCGCCGGGGTAGCGGTTACTGCGATCGGCACGATCGTCGCCGGCCATGAGCGGCCGCGCTTCCTGAACGAGCAGGGCACGGAATTGACCTTGCGACGGCTGTCCTATAGCCACTTCTAGGAATTGCTCGAAACGGTGGCCAGGCTCTCGGAAGCAGGCCTAAATACTTGCCGAGATCGGCTTCTTAGGCCTGATCCGGCGTTGCACCCTCAATTTGATTTTGGCAAGCTCGCTGGCGACTGAGGCCGCCCCCTTCGGGCAGGGGGCGGCCTTGTTCAAAATCAAGGCGCTGCACCGCATGACGGACAACAAAAGGCGCCGGGGGTACATCAAGGATCTGAGGCAAAAAATCACATGACAGCATTATGGTTGATAGTGCTCTGCGGAGTGCTTTCCGTCGTCTACGCGATTTGGGCGACGTCTTCGGTGTTGGGCGCGGATGCGGGGTCGCCGCGCATGCAGGAGATCGCAGCTGCCGTGCGCGAAGGTGCACAGGCGTATCTCCGGCGCCAATACACCACGATCGGGATCGTCGGCATCGCCATCTTCTTGCTGCTTGCCTATTTCCTTGGGCTCTATGTCGCGATCGGTTTTGCCATCGGCGCCATCCTGTCCGGCGCCGCAGGCTTCATCGGCATGAACGTCTCGGTGCGCGCCAATGTGCGCACCGCGCAGGCGGCGACGACCTCGCTTGCCGGCGGTCTCGAGCTCGCCTTCAAGGCCGGCGCGATCACGGGCCTGCTTGTGGCCGGTCTCGCGCTGCTCGGCGTCACCCTCTATTTCGGCTTCCTGGTCCACTCGCTGAAGCTCGCGCCCGATAGCCGCACCGTGGTCGATGCCATGGTGGCGCTCGGCTTCGGCGCTTCGCTGATCTCCATCTTCGCCCGTCTCGGCGGCGGCATCTTCACCAAGGGTGCGGACGTCGGCGGCGATCTCGTCGGCAAGGTCGAGGCCGGCATTCCCGAAGACGATCCGCGTAACCCTGCCACGATCGCCGACAACGTCGGTGACAACGTCGGCGACTGCGCCGGCATGGCCGCCGACCTGTTCGAGACCTATGCGGTGACCGCGGTCGCCACCATGGTGCTCGCGGCGATCTTCTTTGCCAAGACGCCGATCCTCGCCAATATGATGACGCTGCCGCTCGCGATCGGCGGCATCTGCATCATCACCTCGATCATAGGCACCTTCTTCGTCAAGCTCGGGGCGAGCCAGTCGATCATGGGCGCGCTCTACAAGGGCCTGATCGCAACCGGCATCCTGTCACTGATCGGCATCGGCGGGGTGATCTACGCCCTGATCGGCTTCGGCAAGCTCGAGGGCGTCGACTACACGGGCACGGCGCTGTTCGAATGCGGCGTGGTCGGCCTCGTCGTCACCGCACTGATCATCTGGATCACCGAATACTACACCGGCACGGACTATCGCCCGGTGAAGTCGATCGCCCAGGCGTCGGTGACTGGTCACGGCACCAACGTGATCCAGGGTCTCGCCGTTTCGATGGAGGCGACCGCGCTGCCCGCGATCGTCATCATCGCCGGCATTCTGGTCACCTATAGCCTCGCCGGCCTGTTCGGCATCGCGATCGCGACCGCCACCATGCTGGCGCTCGCCGGCATGATCGTCGCGCTCGACGCCTTCGGTCCGGTGACGGACAACGCCGGCGGCATCGCCGAGATGGCGGGCCTGCCGAAGGAGGTGCGCAAGTCGACCGACGCGCTCGACGCGGTCGGCAACACCACCAAGGCGGTGACCAAGGGCTACGCGATCGGCTCCGCCGGTCTCGGCGCCCTGGTGCTGTTTGCGGCCTACAACCAGGACCTCAAGTTCTTCGTTGGCGACAGCGCGCATCACGCCTACTTCGCCGGCGTCAATCCGGACTTCTCGCTCAACAACCCCTATGTCGTGGTCGGTCTGCTGTTCGGCGGCCTGCTACCGTATCTGTTCGGCGCGATGGGCATGACCGCTGTGGGCCGCGCGGCCGGGGCGATCGTGGAGGAGGTGCGGCGTCAGTTCCGCGAGAAGCCGGGCATCATGCAGGGCACGGACAAGCCCGATTACGGCAAGGCGGTCGACCTGCTCACCAAGGCGGCGATCAAGGAGATGATCATCCCCTCGCTGCTTCCGGTGCTGTCGCCGATCGTCGTCTATTTCGTGATCTACGCGATCGCGGGGGGCGGCGCGGCCGGCAAGTCGGCGGCGTTCTCGGCGGTGGGCGCGATGCTGCTCGGCGTGATCGTGACGGGCCTGTTCGTCGCGATCTCCATGACCTCCGGCGGCGGCGCCTGGGACAACGCCAAGAAGTACATCGAGGACGGTCATTTCGGCGGCAAGGGTAGTGATGCCCACAAGTCCGCGGTGACCGGCGACACCGTCGGCGATCCCTACAAGGACACGGCCGGCCCCGCCGTGAACCCGATGATCAAGATCACCAACATCGTGGCGCTCTTGCTGCTGGCGATCCTGGCGCACTGAGCTGGCCAAGGCTGCACAAGACAAACCCCGCGGCGCAAGCCGCGGGGTTTTTGCTGTGTGCCGAGTATGAACGACAGCTTGGAGGTGGAAGTCCTCTATCCAGCCTGATGGCGGCGAAGGATTAGCGAAGCGCAAGGGCGTCACCGCGAGGTGGGGTCTGAAGAAAGCGTGGAGCAAAGCCGCGGCCCGATGGACAAACACCGGATAACGAGGCCTACCCGGCCGGACGAGCGAGCAACTGATCGCGAAGTCCAGGGTCATCAAGGGTCGGGGTGGTAAATTCGGCGGGCGCGCGGTGAAGGCGGTCGGTCTTACCTCGGGAGGTCTGCGTTGTGTCCCGGCAACGGGACTGAGGTCGTCGTAAGGCGGCCCGACCGCAGCGCAGAAGTCAGCTGAGGGCATAGTAGGTGGCGTGTGCCGCCGAAGGCCCGAACGGTGGAAGTGGTTAGTAGAGCAACGATCTCGCGCGAGCCATGCGGCAGAAGAATCAGGTCGAACTGAACTTGGGCACCGGAGCAGGCGGTGAAGCCGCAAGCTCCGCCGCCGGAGAGACCGAAGCAAGCGCGGTGAGAGCCAGCCTCGAACGCCCGGCGGTCGCAGGACCGTCGATGGAAGTAGTCGTCGAGCGTGAGAATCTGCAAGCAGCATTGGCGCAAGTGAAGCGCAACAAGGGTGCGGCAGGCGTCGATGGGATGACCGTCGGCGAGCTATCGGCCTATCTGAAGGAGCACTGGCTCACGATCCGCGCCCAGTTGCTTGACGGCACCTATAAGCCACAGCCGGTGCGGCGGGTGGAGATACCGAAGGCGTCGGGCGGCCTGCGGCCGCTCGGCATCCCGACGGTGCTCGACCGCTTCATCCAGCAGGCGGTGATGCAGGTGTTGCAGGCAGATTGGGACGGAACGTTCTCCGAGGCGAGCTTCGGCTTCCGGCCGACCCGCTCGGCGCATCAGGCGGTGGAACGGGCGCAGACCTACATCGCATCCGGTTACGCCGTCGTCGTCGACATCGATCTGGAAAAGTTCTTCGACCGGGTCAACCACGACATCCTGATGGGGCTCATTGCCAAACGGGTCGCTGACAAGCGCCTCCTCAAGCTCATCCGTGGCTTCTTGACTGCGGGTGTGATGGAGGCAGGGCTGGTCAGCCCGACGGAGGAGGGTACGCCGCAAGGCGGACCGCTCTCGCCGCTGTTGTCGAACCTGATGCTGGATGTGCTGGACAAGGAACTGGAGAAACGCGGCCATCGCTTCGTGCGCTACGCCGACGACTGCAATATCTATGTACGCAGTCAGAAGGCGGGCGAGCGGGTGTTGGCCGGCCTCGAACGGTTCCTCGAAAAGCACCTCAAGCTCAAGATCAACAAGGCCAAGAGTGCGGTCGCCAAACCGAGCGTTCGCAAGTTCCTGGGCTTCAGCTTTACCGGCGGAAGTGAACCACCGCGACGGCGCATCGCGCCGCAGGCGCTCGCCCGCTTCAAGGTAAAAGTTCTGGAGCTGACGCGACGCACGTGCGGTCGAAGCCTCGTGCAGATTACCAAGGAGCTGTCAGCCTACCTGATCGGGTGGCGCGGCTACTTCGGCTTCTGCCAAACCCCGTCGGTGTTGCGCGTGCTTGACCGGTGGATCAGGCGGCGGCTGCGCGCCGTCGTCTGGAAGCAATGGAAGTATGGACCCGCTCGCTTCGCCGAGCTGCGACGCCGTGGCGTCGGCCGGGATCTGGCAGCGCAAACTGCCGGCGCCCCGCATGGCCCTTGGCGGCTCGCGAACAGCCCCGCGCTCGCCATTGCTCTGCCAAACAGCTTCTTCGCTTCGCTCGGCTTGGCTTCCGTCACGGGACAGTGGCCTGCATAATCCGCCGAACCGCCGTATACGGACCCGTATGTACGGTGGTGTGGGAGGGGAGGAGTCGCGAGACTCCCCCTATCCCGATTGGAGAGGCCGATCTCAGCCATCCCGTCATTGCGCAGCTTCAACCTCGCCATCGTCGCCCGCGCAGGCGGGCGATCCAGTATTCCAGAGGCGATGATGGCATACGGATAAGGCGCGGGGTGCTGGATTCCCCGCCGGCGCGGGGAATGACAGCGGTGTGTTGCGCGCTCTCCTTGTGCCGACCTCTCTTGAGCGCGCCTACTGCACGTCCATCTGCAGCCCTTCCTTCTGGATGATGCCGGCGAACTTCTTCGTCTCGGCGTCCACGAAGGCGGCGAACTGCTGCGGCGTGCCGTAGTCGGCGCGGGCGCCCATGGCGGCGATCTGCTTCTTGATGTCGTCGCGCTCCAGCATCGCCTTGACCTGGAGATTGAGTGCGTCGAGCACGGGCGCGGGGACGCCCTTCGGCAGGAACACCGAGAACCAGGAAGACACGTCGAAATTGGCGAGCTCCGGCGCGCTCTCGCGCATGGTCGGCAGGTCCTTCGCGAGGTCACTGCGCTCTGGCGTGGTGACGCAGAGGCCCGTGAGGGTGCCGTTCTGCACCTGCGGCAGGCTCGGATAGAGATTGTCGAACAGGATCTGGATGTCACCCGCAAGCGCGGCCTGGAGCGCGGGACCGGCGCCGCGGAACGGGATGTGCGTCATTTTCAGGCCGGTGAGCTGGAGAAACCAGGCGCCGGTGAGATGCGGGCTCTGGCCGACGCCAGAGGAGGCGTAGCTGAGCTTATCCGGATTGGCCTTCAGATACGCGATCAGCTCGGCGATCGACTTGATGCCGGTCTTCGGATGCGCCGAGACGATGTTCGGGATCCGGATCATGTTGGAGACCGGTTGGAGCTGGTCCGGCTTGTAGGTGAGGTTCTTGAAGATGCTGTAGGCGATGGCGTTCGGCCCGGGATTGCCGATCAGGATGGTGTGTCCGTCAGGCTTGGCGCGGACCGCTTCGGCCGTGCCGATCGTGCCGCCGCCGCCGGAGCGGTTTTCCACGACAGCCGATTGGCCCCAGACGGTTTGCAGATGCGCGGCCAAGAGCCGGCCCATGACGTCGGTCGAGCCGCCGGCTGCGGCAGGCACGATGATGCGGACGTTCTCGGTCGGCTTCCAGTCGGCCAGGCTCGATCGCGGCAGGATCGCCGCAGCCGAAAGGCCGGCAGCAGCGGTCAGCACGCGACGGCGGGACAACAAACGATTGGGCACGAATCCACTCCCTGCTTCTTGTTTTACAGGGAGCGTAGGGAAGGCCGCGCGCAACGGCAAGTCGCGGACGGCGGCGAGCGCCGCGCGGACAGCGACAGGACGCCGCAGGCTGAAGGATCAGTTAAAGCTCAGCAGCTTGAACAGCGGCGCGAGGTAGCTCATCTCCTGACCCGACGTCGCCGTGGTGCGGCTGATGAAGTCGAAGATCTTGCCGTCCTGGAGGCCGTAGTTCGCGAGCCGACGCACGCGCCGGTTCTTGTCGAAATAGATCGCGATCACGCGTTGATCGACCACCTTCTGGTTCATGAAGGCGACGGGACGCTCCGAGCGCTGCGAGATGTAGTAGAACACTTCGCCGTCGAGGGTCGCGACCGTGGAGGGCGTACCCATCACGATCAGCACCTGGTCCTGGCTTGCGCCGATCGGAATCTGCTCCAGCGCGCCGGGAGGAAGGATGTAGCCCTTCTGGAATTGCTCGCCGGTGCAGCCCACCAGCGCCAGGCCGACCAGAGCCACGGCGGCAGCCATGCGCAAGCCGCGCCAGCGTGCATGAAGGCCGCGCGGCTGGCTTGCGCGCGGGCTGGTCTGGTTCGTTATCGTCATAGCGGAACTGATTCCGTCCCCTTGCGTCGCGCGAGGCGCTGAAGTACCGGGCGGAGGCTCTGAATGCAACACGCGCGCGCCCGCTTGCGGAAACCACAATGCTTTGGCCGTTCAATCACTTCAGGAAACCCCGGCTAGCCCCGGCCGGCACCATTGAAGCCATCTATGGCATGATCGTGACGCAGGCGCGAGAACCCATATTTTACCGCGACTTGGGCGTGTCCGATACGGTTAACGGGCGTTTCGACCTGTTGCTGCTGCATCTCTGGCTGGTGCTGCGCCGGCTGCGCACTGTCCAGGGCGCCACCGAGCTGTCGCAGGCGCTGTTCGACCGCTTCTGCGAGGACATGGACGACAATCTGCGCGAGATGGGGGTCGGCGACCAGACCGTGCCGAAGCGGATGCGGGCCTTCGGCGAGGCGTTTTACGGCCGGGTGCAGGCCTACGACCAGGCGATCGAAGCCGGCGGCGAGGCGCTGGCGGCGGCGATCTGCAAGAATATCTTGAACGGGTCCGGTCTGGACCAGGCGCGGCGGCTCGCGGCTTATGCCCTAGCCACGGAGGCCGATCTCGGCCGGACCAGCGAGGCCGCGCTGCTGCGCGCGTCGTTCAAGTTTCCGCCAGCGCTTTCCGAGGATGTCAAACCATGAGCCGACCGCACACCGGAGCCGCGCCCGATCCCTGGCGGTCTCCCGTCATCGTCGCGCAGATTCCCGACACCGGCGTGTATCGCGAACTCGAGGCGTCGGCCGCCGAACGGCAGGCCATGGCCGAGCTCGCCGGCCTTCGCGAGATCCTGTCCGCCAAGGCCAGCTTCGACGTCGTGCCGAAAAGCGGCGGCCGCTATCAGGTCACGGGCCAAGTCCGCGCCCGGATCGGCCAGACCTGCGTCGTGACGCTCGATCCGATCGAGAACGACATCGAGGAGGAGGTGGACCTGATCTTCGCTCCCGAGGCCGAGGCGCGCCGCCTTGCCGACCTGATCGAGGAGGGCCAGGACGACGAGGAGCCTCCGGAGGTCGTCGATCCGCCCGAGGCCATCGTTGGCGGCATCATCGATCTCGGCCGGCTCGCCACCGACGCGCTGTTCCTGGCGATCGATCCCTATCCCCGCAAGCCCGGGGCCGTGTTCGAGGCGGAAGTTACCGCTCCCGACCCGGAGGATCATCCGTTCGCGGCGCTGAAGGCGCTCCAGGACGCGAAGAAGGGCCGATAAATCGGCATTTCAAGGTGATCGCCTTGCGAGGGGGTGCGAGGCGTTTGTCAGGATGGTTTGAGGAATAGTCATATCTATTTGAATTTATTGTTGTTTACGGCGAATTCGATCACCTGCCAGCTGATCGTCCTGAATACAAAAGGCTGGGGGCAAGAGGTTGTTTCGGGATAACAAAACGCTATTGTCGCGCCGCGGTCCGGGTGCGGCGTGGCGCTTGGCCGGTCGCCAAATCGTTGGCGAACCCATTTCGCGGCCCCGCTCGTTCAAGACCGCACCAGACCAGGTTTCCAGGACTTTCATGCTAAGCAAGGTTCGCATCGCGCTGGACGCCATGGGGGGCGACGCCGGCGCCGCCGTGGTGATTCCAGGCGCCGCCATCTCGCTTGGCAGGCATCGCAACACCGAATTCCTGCTCGTCGGGGACCGCGCCAGGATCGAGCCCGAGCTCGAGAAGCATCCCGCCCTCAAGGCCGCCTCGAGGATTATCCACACCGAGGTTGCCGTGAGCGGTTCCGACAAGCCGAGCCAGGCGCTGCGGCGCGGCCGCAAGACCTCCTCGATGTGGCTCGCCATCGACGCGGTGAAGAAGGGCGAGGCGGATGTCGCGGTGTCCGCCGGCAATACCGGCGCGCTGATGGCGATGTCGCGTTTCCACCTGCGGACGCTGCCGGGCATCGACCGCCCGGCCATCAGCGCGATCTGGCCGACCAAGCGCGGTGAATCCGTCGTGCTCGACCTTGGCGCCACGATCGGCGGCGATGCGCGGCATCTGGTGGCGCTCGCGGTGATGGGCGCGGCCATGGCGAGCGTGCAGTTCAACAAGCCGCGCCCGACGGTCGGCCTGCTCAACATCGGCACCGAGGAAATCAAGGGACACGAGGAGATCCGCGAGGCCGGTGAAATCCTGCGCGCGCGGAACCTGCCGGAACTCGACTATATCGGCTTCGTCGAGGGCGATGGCATCGGTAAGGGGTTGGCCGACGTCATCGTGACCGAAGGCTATAGCGGCAACATCGCGCTCAAGGCCGCCGAGGGAACCGCGCGGCAGATGGCGGAATTACTCCGCAACGAGATGGAACGGAGCTGGCTGTCCAAGCTCGGCTATCTCTTTGCCCGCAGCGCCTTCCAGGCCCTGCGCGACAAGATGGACCCCAACAAGTCCAACGGCGGGGTGTTGCTGGGGCTCAATGGACTGGTGGTCAAGAGCCATGGCGGAATCAACGCCGAAGGCTTTGCCTATGCGATCGATGTTGGCTATGAGATGGCTCACTACGATCTCCTGAACAAGATCAATCAGATGCTCAACCGCGAGGGCGGTGCACTCACTTCCGTGCAGTCCGCGCAGGAGGCTGTTTCGTGACTCAAATTCGTTCGGTCGTGCTCGGCTGCGGCTCCTACCTGCCGGAGCAGGTGGTGACCAATGCCCAATTGGCGGCGCGTATCGACACGTCCGACGAGTGGATCGTGCAGCGCACCGGCATTCGTGAGCGGCACATCGCGGCCGAGGGCGAGTTCACCTCGCATTTGGCGATCAAGGCGGCGCAGGCCGCGCTCACCGATGCCGGCATCGATGCGCAGTCGATCGAGCTGATCGTGCTGGCGACCTCGACGCCCGACAACACGTTTCCCGCAACGGCCGTCGCCGTGCAGCATGGACTCGGCATCAATCATGGCGCCGCGTTCGATCTCCAGGCGGTGTGCTCGGGCTTCGTGTTTGCACTTGCCACCGCCGACAATTTCCTGCGTACCGGCGCCTTCAAGCGCGCGCTGGTGATCGGCGCGGAGACCTTCTCGCGCATCCTCGACTGGAACGACCGCGGCACCTGCGTGCTGTTCGGTGACGGTGCCGGCGCCGTGGTGCTGGAGGCGCAGGAGCAGCCGGGCAAGGCCGCGACCGACCGTGGCGTTGTGACCACGCATCTGCGCTCCGACGGCCGCCACAAAGCAAAACTGTTCGTCGACGGCGGTCCGTCCTCGACCCAGACCGTCGGCCATCTGCGCATGGAGGGCCGCGAGGTCTTCAAGCATGCGGTCGGCATGATCACCGACGTGATCGTCGATGCCTTCGAGGCGACCGGGCTCAATGCCGACAGCATCGACTGGTTCGTGCCGCACCAGGCCAACAAGCGAATCATCGACGCCTCCGCGCACAAGCTTCATATCGCACCGCAGAAGGTGGTGCTGACGGTGGACCGTCACGGCAACACCTCGGCGGCCTCGATCCCGCTGGCGCTGTCGGTGGCGCGCAAGGACGGCCGCATCAAGCGCGGCGACCTGGTGCTGCTGGAAGCGATGGGCGGGGGCTTCACCTGGGGCTCCGCGCTGGTGCGCTGGTAGCGTCGATAAAATTTTGCCGGAATCAGCGCCAATTATCGATGCGTCTGCATTGATGAGCGCTGTTGACCGCCGTGCCGTAAGCTCATAATTTCAGACAACAATTGTTCGCCGTGATGTGGGGCAGGGCGATGACCGATCAAAGTAAAACCGTAACGCGTGTCGATCTCTGCGAAGCCGTCTACCAGAAGGTGGGGCTGTCGCGCACGGAATCGTCCGCCTTCGTGGAACTCGTGCTGAAGGAGATCACCGACTGCCTGGAGAAGGGCGAGACGGTGAAGCTGTCCTCGTTCGGTTCCTTCATGGTGCGCAAGAAGGGTCAGCGCATCGGCCGTAATCCGAAGACCGGCACCGAAGTGCCGATCTCGCCGCGGCGGGTGATGGTGTTCAAGCCGTCGGCGATCCTGAAGCAGCGCATCAACGCCCAGCATCGCACCAACGGCGACGCCAGCAAGGCTCAACCCGAGGCGTAATTCGCCCGTCGGATAAGGATTTGGCATTTGGACAAGGCGCCGGATGCGTTCCGAACCATCAGCGAAGTAGCGCAGGAACTCGACATTCCGCAGCACGTGCTGCGGTTCTGGGAGACCCGCTTCTCGCAGATCAAGCCGATGAAGCGCAGCGGCGGCCGCCGCTACTACCGCCCCGACGACGTCGACCTGCTCAAGGGCATCCGCAGGCTGCTCTACGGCGAGGGTTACACCATCCGTGGCGTGCAGCGGATCCTCAAGGAGCATGGCGTCAAGTCGGTGCAGGGCCTCGCTGACGGTGCGGCCGCCGTCTCGTTCGGGGCCATCGAGGACGCCATCGGCCAGAGCCTGATGGAGCCGGACGACGAGGCCCCCATCACGGGCATCACCGACGCCGATGATGACGACTACCAGGGGGATGAGGAAGAAGGCATCGACTTCCGCTTCACGGAGGTCGACGACGAGGAAATCCTCACCACCTTCCGCAAGGGCGGCGCCGCGCCCTCCGGCCCCAGCGCGCTGGATCGCGAGCGGCTGGGCCGGGCGCTCGCCGACCTCGTCGCCTGCCGTGAGATGCTGGATCAGGCGCTGAAGGACGGGTGAGGGCGCCTTTCGCCGACTTTGCGGACAGTTCCCGGGACATTGGCCCACGGCCTATTGGACCGAACCAGCAAAATGGTGTGACCTCGCCTTGCGCAAAGCGGCGATCCTAGCTAATGGAACGGCATTCGGAGCGTGGCGCAGCCCGGTTAGCGCACTAGTCTGGGAGACTAGGGGTCGGAGGTTCAAATCCTCTCGCTCCGACCATTTTCTTCTCAAATGGACCGAAGCTTTGCGCGATCGCGGCGCTGTGCTGGCACTGCGGCTCGGGCAGCGGCTTGCCGCGGGTCCAGGTCCGGACGGCGAAGGCGAGTTGGCGCGGTCCCACCACATCCACGATGGACGCCCGCGCGCTTTCGAGGCGCTTGGTGAACCCGCTGGCGCTCAGGTCGAGCGTTGCGTCGGCGGCCAGCAGGGACACCGACAGGAGCGCAATCGCTCCGGCAATGGCCATCGCCTTCCATTCTGGTGACTGCATTAGCTGACTTTCTCAGGTATTTTGCCGCTCGCCGGATAGGTGGGGCTTTTTTGCCAAGTTCAAGACCTCGACGAGGCTCGCGCACGCGTTCTTGAAGTGCGACAAATCTGTAACAGATGACGCGTGCTACCCGGATGGACGCAAATAGCCCACTACCATCCTTGTGGTCTCGTCGACCAGCGTCTTCACCGTTTTCTCCGACAGCATCTCGGCCTGGTGCAGCACCGTGTTGTGCGCCACCGCCTCGATCGCGCTGACGCAGATGAAGGTTGCCATATCGAGGTCTATCTTGCGCATCTCCGTGCGACGGCTCTCGAAATAGTCGCGGACGAGGGCGTGGACCTCGTGATTGAAGGCCTCGACTTCGGCGAGCCGCCCCGAGCGCGGGATCTGCTCGGCGAGGACGCGATGCAGGTCCGGATCGATGTGATGGGCCTCGATCGCGACGGTGACGAGCCGGCGCACCGCTTTCTCGACCGGCATGTCCGCGACCTCGACGAAGGCGGCGCGGACGATGTGCATGATCTCGTCGTTGTGACGGTCGATCACGGCGGCGACCAGCGCCTCCTTGCTCGGAAAATACTGGTAGAGCGAGCCGACGCTGACGCCGGCGACCTCGGCGATGCGGTTGGTGCTCGTCTTCTCAAAACCTTCGCGGACCAGAATGCGAGCGGTTGCCTCGATCAGCGCGTCGACCGTGGCGCGCGAGCGTGCTTGCGAGGCATTTTTCCGGGGTTTTGTCGGCGGCTTGCGCGCCATGGCGTCGAATCCGAATGCGAGTAGAAAAAACGAGCGTTCGCTCGCATTATATCGGCGAAGCGCGGCCTTCCGGCAAGCTGCTTCGTCGCCATATGGATGCAGCCAGGCGGAGGACGGACCATGAGCGTTGCAAGACTTGTATCGGCATTGCAGCTTTGCCCAGGCGGTTGCGTGTTCGGTGCTGGGGCGCCGCTCGATCCCGCGCCAAGCCTGCAGAGCCGCGCCTTCAACCTGCTGCTGCGGCAGCTTCCGTACAAGGAGCAGCTCGCGTCAGCCGAGGCGGTGCAGGCCCATGTGCAGAAGCTCGCGCTGCAGCCGGCATCGTTCGAGCCGACGGGACTTGGCCGCGGCGTCGAGGCGACGCTGACCAAGATGGGCGGCTGGCCGGTCTATTACACGGCGCCGTCGTCGGGCCATGAGGGCTGCAACTTCGTCATGTTCCTGCATGGCGGCGGCTACATCAACGAGATCGTACCGGCGCATTGGCGCTTCATCGGCCAGATGACGCGCAAGGCGCGCGTCGTCTGCGTCGTGCCGATCTATCCGCTGGCGCCGCGGGCCACCGCCAAGGACGTCGTGCCGGCGACGGCCGAGCTGCTGCGGATGCTGCTGGAGGATGCCGGGCCGGCAAAGGTCACGGTGGTCGGCAATTCGGCCGGCGCGGGCCTCGCGCTCGCCGCATGCCAGTGGCTGCGCGACCGCGGCCATCGGCAGCCGAACCGGCTGATGCTGATCTCGCCTGCGGCCGAGGCCTCGGTCAGCCGCCCGGAGCAGGTCGAGATCGCGGCGCGCGACCCGATCCAGGACATTCCCGGGATCGTCGAAGCCGGGCGCCTCTATGCCGGCGAGCTCGATGTCGGCCATCCCTTCGTCAGCCCGCTCAACGGCGCCTTCCGCGCGCTTGCGCCGATGACCATTTTCTCGGGGACGCGCGATCTGCTCTACCCCGACAGCGTCGATCTTGCGGAGCGGGCGAGGGCGGTGGGCGTGCCGGTCGAGCTGCATCTGCTCCGTGACCAGCCGCACAATTATGCGCTGATGCCGACGCCGGAGGGGCGGCAGGCGCGTGCGATCATTTTGCGAGCGGTAGCTTGAGGGGAAGCGTGATCATTGTCACGCGAGGCGCCGTCTCGATGAGTCCGGCGCTGGCAGTATGCGCGCGGAGGGACAAGGCAGCCCCGGGCGTTTCCTCGATGGACGTCGTTTTGCGGGGCCTTAGGCGTGGCCCTTGATCTCGTAGTGGCCCGGCACGCATTTGTAGCGCTCGAGGCGCCAATTGGCGCGATAGATCGGATGCTCGCCCATCCATTTGGCAAGCGGAGCCTGTGCGCCGACCGCACACTGCATCATCGACATCTCGGGCGTCATGTTGCTGTCGGTCACGATCTCTTCGACACAGCCGCCTGTGGCGGATGCACCAAGCCGGCAGAGCACGGCTACGACGGTCACGAACATTCAGTCACCTCATCGGTAGTTTCTGACCACGAAGAGGATGCAAGCGGAGTGCCAGAGCCTGTGACACAAACAACACGTGGCCTGGCCGACCCGACCCAGCGTCCGGATTCCATGTGGCGATTCGGATTGTAAAAAAGCTGCCCTTAAACCGAAGCCGGACAAATACGGGGAACCGGCGGGATAAACCGCGTGTGGCGGGCGCGCCACAGCGGCCACTGCCCCGATACGCCCCCGGTGCGCCTGGTCAGCCTGCAGCTGCGGGTCGTGCCGAGATCGTCACGTCTCGGATTCGCGCGGAATAGTCCGTGCCTCGAAATAAGGCGCGATGTTTGATCGGCGCGCCGCGTCGATCAGCTTTTGCGTGCGGATGCGGCGCTGCTACATTTTGCGCGCGCCGCTGTCGGCGGCGCCAGCTGTAAAGAAACAGACCGACAAGGGGAGGGCCCGAAGTCCCATGAAGGATTTTGCAGGAAAGATCGCCGTGATCACCGGCGGCGGCACGGGAATGGGACGCGAGCTCGCCCGGCAGCTGGTTGCCGAGGGCTGCAATGTCGCGATGTGCGACGTCTCGGAAGCGGCAATGGCCGAAACCAAACGGCTCTGCGAGCTCGAGAAGCTGCCGCAGGGACTGCGCATTACGACGCATGTCGCCGACGTTGCGATCGAGGATCACCTCAAGCGTTTTCGCGACGAGCTCGCCGAGCAGCAGCAGACGGACCGGATCCATCTTCTGTTCAACAATGCCGGCATCGGTGGCGGCGGCAGCCTGTTCACCAACACGCGCGAGCAGTGGGAGCGCACCTTCAACATCTGCTGGGGCGGTGTCTATCTCGGCGTTCGCACCTTCCTGCCGATGCTGGTCGCGGCGGACGAGGCCCACATCGTCAACACCGCGAGCGTCAACGGCTTCTGGGCCTCGATCGGCATGAACCAGGCGCACACCGCCTACAGCTCGGCCAAGTTCGCGGTGAAGGGATTTACCGAGGCGCTGATCAACGATCTGCGCCTGCATGCGCCGCACGTCAAATGCTCCGTGGTGATGCCCGGCCACATCGGCACCTCGATCGTTTCGAATTCGCGCAAGGTGCAGAGCGCCGACGGCTCGGAACGGCTCAACCCCGACGAGGTCGCGCTGACCCGCAAGCGCATGGTCGCGGCCGGCGTGCCGGATGCCGACAAGATGTCGGACGAGGATATCCAGGCGGTGTTCGCCGAGCGCGCCCGCAGCTTCCTCGAGGATGCGCCGACGACCGCCGCGCAGGCCGCCAAGATCATTCTCGACGGGGTCAAGGCGGAGCAATGGCGCATTCTTGTGGGCGAGGATGCAAGGCGCCTTGACGAGCGCGTCCGGGCCACGCCGGAGCAAGCCTATGACCGCGCCTTCTACGAAAGTTTCACGCAGGAGGTCGGCTGGCGTCTCGGCTGAACCTGCCTGGCCGACACCGTCAACGATGGCGCGCGGATGTATGTATGATGCGCGTCATGGCAAGAGGTGCGCCGGTGATTTTGCGTGCCACCTCCTGCCAATGTTCGGCGCCTTATGACGAATTGGAATGTCACGCATGCGACGCGGCCGCTCATCAAGCATCGTTCAAGCGATGGTGATGTCAAACGGGTCTCATTCGGCGCACGGCGGCTTGGTCAAGGAACCAAAATAGTTTAGTGAATCAGGGGTAACGCGACGATAGAGCGTAGCTCCCGATGATACCCGCATGCCTCTCCGACGACTGGACCCTTTGCCCGGAGAGAGAGGACATCTCCGCTGAATTCACGCGGCTCCTCACCGCGGCCCAGGAGGGCGGCGCCACGATCGCGGAATGTCTGATGATCGCGCGGCGGCTCAAGCGTGGTGACGAGCAATCCTGGCATCGCGAGTGGAAGAAGCTCGCGCAAGTGAACCGTCAGCGTGCCGAAGCCGCGTTCGCCGAAGGCCACATGGCGACGGCGCAGCGTAACTGGCTGCGAGCGATGAATTACTATGGCGCGGCGGCGATGCCGCTGGATCCGGCCGACGAGCGCCGCTGGGTTGCGGTGCTGGCGATGCAGGAATGCGCCCGTCGTTATCTCACGGCGCGCAACCCGTCCGGCGAAGTCGTGACGATACCATGGGTCGAGGATCATGCGTTGCAGGGCTACTTCCTGCCCGCGGCGGCAGGCGGGCGGGCGCCGACAGTGATCTGTATCGGCGAGCCCGGCCACCGCAAGGAGGAGTTCCTGTTCAAGCTCGCGCCGCATGCGCGCGAGCGCGGCTTCTCGATGCTGGCGCTGGACCTGTTCGGCGACCAGCGCGACGATTATCTCGACGTGCTGTTGCGGCGGCGGGATCTCGAGAGCGCGATTCCCGGCGTCATGGACTATCTGGAGACCCGCCGCGACGTCGATTTCGATCGCGTCGCGATCGTCGCCGATGGCTGGGGCTCTTCCTTCGTGGCGCGCGCCGTGTTGCAGGAGCCGCGCCTTGCCGCCGCCGTCTGCGACGGCGGCCTGTGGGACCTGCACGAGCGCGCCTTCTTCGCCAGCCGGTTCGCGATGAGCGACGTCAGCATCGTCCCGGTGCCCCATGCGCCGCTGATGGCGTCCAGCGCCGATTGTCCGGTGCTGATCACGCTGGGCGAGGACGGCTGGCTGAAGGCCGATCGGGCCCGTCAGATCGTGCAGAACTCGCGGCTCGGCAGCTCGGATGTCATGCTCAAGGTGTTCACCGCGACGGAGACCGGCGCAGCGCAGGCGCATGCGGACAACCCGAGCCTTGCCAACGAATACATCTTCGACTGGCTCGAATCGCGGCTCGGCGGCGCGCGCATCTAGCGGCGGCAGCCCGCTCAGAAGTCGAGGCTGAGACGGACGCAGGCCTTTTCCAGGCGGGTCTTCAGCGTCGCGAGCTTGGCGGTGAATTCGGTGAGCTCGTTCTCGTCGAATTCCTGGAAGACGAATTCCTTGATGGTCTTGTACTGCTCGTTGAGGCTCGCCAGGTGCTTCTGCGTCTTCTCGGTCAGGGAGAGGCGGACCACCCTGGCGTCGGTCGGGGAGGGACGACGGCGCAACAGGCCCTTCTTCTCGAGCAGCTTGGACTGGGTCGTGACGAAGGACGGATCGACGTGGAGCAGCTTGGAGACGACGTTGACCGGGATGCCGTCGTCCTTGTCGAGGTCGGAGATCGCCATCAGGATCAACCATTGCGGCCCGCTGATGCCGAGCGTTCTGGCCCAGAACTGACGCAGTTCTTCCAGATACATGTTGATCGAGGATATCTCCCAGGTGAAACGCCGGATGATATCGAGATTTCCGATGGAGCGCAGACGCGCTCCTTCCTTCCTCGTTGCGGACACAGCGTCACTCCCGTGATCTGATCTTCTGGCTGGTGTCGTAGAAGGCCATAGTCCACGCAAGCCTGCTCTGACGCAAGTGCAGAGCAGGGTAATTTTGTCACTAAAATTACAAAGATGACCGGCTCAGCAGATCAGTCGACCCGGGTGTTGCCCGCGGGGCACAGGTTTAGTGAAACTACAAAGCTGAGCAGATAAACTATTTTGATTAGCGGAACGGCGCAGGCATATTGCTCCGTGACGGTGGGGGGTACTCGATCGTCCCGTTGCAGGTGGTTCGCTCACGTCCCTCGCGTCGAATGCGGGTGTGTCCGAAAGCGCGAAGCGGCCGAGCGGATTTGAAGAGATGGGGATCTGGGGGGCCTCACGGTCCGGTCTCCGTAAAATGAGAACTTGGAGGTTTTCAATGAAAGTGGTGAAGAGCCTTTTGCTCGGCACTGCGGCGGGTCTAATCGCCGTCGGTGGAGCTCAGGCGGCTGATCTTCCGCTCAAGGCCAAGGCGGTCGAGTACGTGAAGGTCTGCTCGCTTTACGGCGCGGGTTTCTACTACATCCCGGGCAGCGACACCTGCATCAAGCTGGGCGGCTATCTGCGTGCCGAAGTGGCGCTCAACGCCGGCGGCAACTACAACGCCCAGTACAACAACGTGTTCGCGGCGAACAACCGCCTGACTAACTACTACTCGATGCGCGCTCGTGAAGACCTCAACATCGACACGCGCACCGCGACCGAGTACGGCGTGGTCCGCACCTATTTCGACGCGGTCTTCACCTGGACGACCGGCAACTATGTCGGCACGGGTTCGGCCACGGGCGCGACCCAGTACAGCGGCACGCTCGGCCTCAACGCTGCGGGCACGGGCCTCGTCGGTTCGACCAGCGGTGCCGTCAACGGTACCGACGGTGCGATCTCGGGCGGCGCGCTCGGCGTCTACTACGCCTTCATCCAGTTCGCCGGCTTCACCCTCGGTAAGGCCGTGTCGCAGTTCGACGCGCCCTGGATCAACTATCCCGGCAACAACTTCGACCAGCTCGTCGGCGGCAGCGGCACCACCAACGGCGTCGTTCAGGCCACCTACACCGCTGATTTCGGTCAGGGCGTGACGGCGGCGTTCTCGCTTCAGGACCAGACGCAGGTCTTCCAGACCAACATCTGGAACACTGCCGGCATGAGCACCACCGGCGTGCTGGGCGGCGCTTACGGCTCGAACAACCTCGGCGGCAGCCGTGCGCCCGACATCGTCGGCATGGTCCGCGTCGATCAGGCCTGGGGTCTTTTCCAGGCGTCGGTCGCCGCGCATGACAACCACGCCGCCTACTACGGTGCGACCGAAGCCACCGGTCACCCTGAAGACAAGTGGGGCTGGGCCGTTCAGCTCGCCTTGCAGATCAAGAACATCCCGACCGGCGCAGGCGACGTGATCAACATCTCGGGCGTCTACACCGACGGTGCGAGCCGTTACAACTTCCAGGAGCTGGCCGCGACCAGCTACTCGATGTTCGGCAGCTCGAACGCGGCCTATCAGAGCATCGGCTTTGCCGGCGTGTCTGACGCGGTGTTCGGCCCCGGCGGCGGCATGGAGCTGACCAAGACCTACGGCTTCCGTGGTGCCTACACTCACAACTGGAGCCCGTACTGGAACACGGCGCTGTACGGCGCGTGGGCTGCGGTCAACTACAGCGGCACGGCCAAGGGCCTGATCTGCGGCAGCGCCGCGTTCGCCACCCTGACCGGCACCTGCAACCCGGACTTCAACATCGGCCAGGTGGGCGTCATCACCCGCTGGACGCCGGTGAAGAACCTGACCTTCTCGGCTGACTTCACCTACAGCCACCTCGACCAGAAGTACTCGGGCACGATCACGACCGGTGCTCTGACGAGCGTCGCCAAGCCGGCGGCCACCTACGAGCTGAAGGACCAGGACACCTACAGCCTGCTGCTGCGCGCCCAGCGCAACTGGTAAGCTCGAGGTTCTCTCGGATCCGACCTTAGCCCCGGCGGGAGACCGCCGGGGCTTTTTGCGAGAGCCTTGCGGCAGGATCTGCTTTCGGAAAATCCGGCAGCCTCTGCGGACGATGAAGAGGAGCCATGCGATTCGATGGTCCTCAAACTTATTTACTTACCTGAGTTGATCAGCTATTCTCTCTTTAGCCGATTACGAAAGTCACGGCTCTTAGCTTCACGCTAAGCCTCCAGAGACCTCCGGTGATGCCCCGCCGGAGGTTTTTCGTTTTGGGGATGGCGTTTTCAAGCCAACCGGATACCGGTTCGCGTCAGGAAAACGCGCCAGACAACAAGTTAACCCCGCATCATGCGGGCACGCGAATTCGGCCGGTAGGCGAGGCGGCTGTGGCCGGCGCAATAGGACCGGCCGTCGGGCGCGGTGTTGCCGCAGAAGCAGAAATCCTCTTCGCCCGGCGTCGAGATCGGCCAGCGGCAGCGGTTCTCGGACAGCTCCAGCAGCGAGCAGCGATTGGTGTTGTCGATCGGCCCGGCCATCACGGGCGCGTCCGTCGCGCCGTAGATCGTGGCGAGCATCTCATACTGCAGGCGCGGTACGGCGCGTGTGGCGCGGGCGTGTGGCGCAAGGCTTCGCTCGAGTCGGCGCTCTTCGACCGCGCGGCTGCGCGTCAGATTGAGCCGGGACAGCTTGCCAATGACGGCATTGCGGCTGACGCCGATATCGGCCGCGATCTCGCGGCAGGAGAGCCCGGCTTCGAAATGCTGCTTCAGAAGTTCAATTCGTTCGTCAGTCCAAGTCGGCGAAGAAGTCGGTGAGAGAACAGGCATTGTATCGGTCCCAGGTTGCAGATGCCGGCCATCCGCTTCGCAAGATCCGTCCGCATCACGTCGGGCGCGCCCTCACGTCCTGCCATTGTCGCGAATCGACAAAAGCCCGTCCTTGATGGCGAGACGGATGCCTTCCTCGATCAATGTCCGTGCGACGCCGGGAACGCTGGTGCCATGGGTGCCCTGTCTCACCAGTTTCTCCAGATAGTTGATGGTCGAGAGCGCCAAGGTCACTGGAATGCGGTCAGTCTCGGCTTTTTCGGTGGCCATGGCCGAACGCTAGCCTCTTACTCGGGTACATAAAAGTAACGATAAAGACTCTATTTAGGTTCAAGGGTGGAAGTCAAATTCAGGCTGAGTTCGTTGCTCAGCCCGTTGGAATCACACATAAAATTTGGCACGACGTTGCACGCCGCGCGGGAGGCCGGGCGGCGACGTGGCGTCAGCAGGTCAGGGAAGCGGGCGCAGCTCAGCCGTGCGCGATCGCCTTTTCGATCATGCAATGGATGCCCTTGGCGCCATTGACGGTCTGGGTCACCCGCAGATCGGCTGCCAGGCTGCACAGCGTGTAGGCATCCTCGCGCGACAGGTTTCGCACCTCGCCGAGCAGCACGATCATGTCGCGCAGCGCGCGGACCGCGCATTGGTCGAGGTCGGGGTCCATCGCCATGGTGACGTAGTGCGTCGCCGTCTCGGCGCGGGGATAGTCGAACCTGAGATCCTTGCGCAGGGTCAGCCGAAAGCGGCCCCGGAGCCCGGTCTCGATCGCGGTGACGCAGACTTCGCCGTCGCCCTGCACGCCATGGCCGTCGCCGCAGGAGAACAGCGCGCCCGGCACGAACACCGGCAGGTACAGTGTGGCCCCCGCACCAAGCTCCTTGTTGTCGAGATTGCCACCCATCGCGCGCGGGACCAGCGAGGAGATGCGGCCCCAGGCCGGCGGCGGCGACACGCCCATCACGCCGAAGAACGGTTTGAGGGGCAGGTCGAGGCCCCACGGCATGCGGCCGACCATCCGCGTCCGGTCCAGCGGGATGTTGAGGATGCGCGTGGCGTGGAAATCGTCGGGCAGGGTGCCCGACAACGGCTTGATCATGTTCCAGCCCCAGTCCTGCCGGAGCTGGACGTCGAGGATCTCGACCGCGAGCACGTCGCCCGGCTCGGCGCCCTCGACCGCGATCGGGCCGGTGAGGATGTGGCCGGGCAGCATGCGCTCGTTTTTGGCATGGACCTCGTGCATCTCCGGCGGAATGTGAAACTTGTCGCGGTCGGGCAGCACGTCCGGGCCCCCGCTGATGGTGTCGACCGTCACCTCGTCGCCACTCGCGATGGTGAGGACGGGCTTGAGGGCGGCTTCGAAGAAGCCCCAATGGCAGGTCTCGGGGCTTGAATGCAGGTGATGATGGGTCATTGTCCGTCCGGTTGCATCAGAGCTCGTCATGAGAACCTGCTAAGCCCGGGCTTGACCCGGCGATCGATCCTCTTTCAAGAAGATTTTCTGAAGAAGGATGGGCCGGTCAAGTCCGGCATGATCATTCCAGCGAGGCTCCCCTGTATTTCGTTCTTTCCAAGACGCTCGGCACAGCGCTGTTGCCGATCAATCTGCTGGTCGAGCTCGGAATCCTGTCTCTGCTGCTGATGATGACGCGCTTTGCATCGCTCGGCCGCAAGCTGGCCGTGGCTACGCTGGTCCTGCTGGCGCTGTCTGCGTTTTCGCCGCTCGGCAATCTGCTGCTGTATCCCTTGGAATCGCGGTTTCCGGCGTGGGACTCCTCACGCAGCGCGCCGGACGGCATCATCGTGCTCGGCGGCTCCGTCGATACCGATTTGTCGGCTGCGCACCGCACGCCAGTGGTCTCGCACGCCGCCGATCGCTTCTTTGCGCCGGCCGAGCTGGCACGCCGTTATCCGAATGCACGCGTCGTCTTCACCGGAGGCTCGGCGAATCTGATCTCGACCGGACCCAGGGAAGCCGATTACTCCGCGCCGATCCTGGAGAGTCTCGGCATAGCGAAGGAGCGGCTGATCGTCGAGCGCGAGTCCCGCAACACCTGGGAGAACGCGGTCTTCACGAAGCAGCTGGTGATGCCGAGGCCGGGCGAGCGCTGGCTCCTGGTCACGTCGGCCTTCCACATGCCGCGCGCGATGGGGGTCTTCCGCAAGACCGGATTTGACGTCGAGGCCTACCCCGTCGACTGGCGGATGGGCGGGCGCGACGCGGTTTTCGCCTTCACCCGCAACGGCGCGGAAGGCCTCAGCAAGACCGATGTCGCCATGCGCGAATGGATCGGCCTTTTGGCGTACCGCGTCACGGGACGGACCGCCGAGTTGCTTCCGGGACCGGGCAAGGACTAGAACGGGAGCTGCAAAACAAGAACACAGCACCGGCGCGCGATTGCCGGCCCGGAGGATGCCATGCAGCAGCAGAGCGCAGACAGGATCGATCTTGCCGGCCTCGTCGCCGATCTCAACAGCCTGTTGCGGCTGAAGACGACAGTGATCGGCATGAAGCTGTTCGCCCAAGCCGCCGAGATGGAGGCGATCCCGAAAATCCGGCGGCCGAACGCGATCCATACCACCGACCAGATCGTCAGCATGGCCGCGCGTCTGGGCTGGACCGTCGGCATCACCGGCGACGATCTGGTCGGCGCGCAGTGCCGCGCGGTGATCGGCCTCGCGCCGCAGGACGAAAAATGGCTCGCCGGCGAGAACTATGTCGGCGTCTGGCACGGCACGGCGGAAGATGCGCGCAAGCGCCAGGAGGCGCTGGACGTCGTGCCGTTCGGACAGTATCAGGCGCTCGCGGTCAGTCCGCTCCAGAGCGGCCGGCTCGATCCGCCCGACATCTGCCTCGTCTACGCGACGCCCGGGCAGATGATCATCCTGATCAACGGCCTGCAATATACCGGCTACAAGAAGTTCGAATGGGGCGTGGTCGGCGAGACCGCTTGCGCGGATTCCTGGGGCAGGGCGCTCAAGACCGGCGAGCCCAGCCTGTCCTTGCCATGCTATGCCGAACGGCGCTATGGCGGCGTGCCGGACGAGGAGATGCTGATGGCGCTGAAGCCAACACATCTGGCCAAGGCGATCGAGGGCATGAAGGCGCTCGCCAAGAACGGCCTGCGCTATCCAATCCCGCCCTATGGTATTCAAAGCGACGTCCGTGCCGGCATGGGCGTGAGTTACGCGAAGAAGTAAGGGACGACCATGAGCTCTCAAGAATTCGACATCGTCGTGTACGGCGCGACCGGCTTCACCGGCCAGCTCGTCGCCGAATATTTGGCGGCGCATTACAAGGACGACAAGCAGCTCAAATGGGCGATGGCAGGCCGGAGCCTCGATAAGCTGAAGTCGGTGCGCGATGCGATCGGCGCGCCCGCGGAGACGCCGCTGCTCGTCGCCGATGCGTCCGATGCCGCCTCGCTGAAGACGATGGTGGCACGGACGAGGTCGGTGATCACGACCGTGGGTCCGTATCTGCTCTATGGCAACGAGCTGGTTGCGGAGTGCGCGGCGACGGGCACCGACTATTTCGATCTCTGCGGCGAGGTGCCGTGGATGCGTCGCATGATCGACGCGCATCTTGCCACCGCGCAGAAGTCGGGCGCGCGGATCATGTTCTCCTGCGGCTACGACTCGATCCCGTTCGAGCTCGGCACCTTCACCGTCCAGGAGGAGGCCAAGCGCGTGTTCGGTGCGATGGCGCCGCGCGTCAAGGGCCGGGTGCGCGAGATGCGGGGCACGTTTTCCGGCGGCACGGCGGCGAGCAGCAAGGCGATATTCGCCGCTGCGGCGCAGGATGCAAACCTGCTGGCACTGTTGCGAGATCCGTTTGCGCTGACGCCCGATTTTGCAGGGCCGAAGCAGCCGCCAGGAAACAAGCCAGTCTACGACGAAGATCTGGAGACTTGGCTGACGCCGTTCTTCATGGCTAACATCAACACCCGCAACGTGCACCGCTCCAACATGCTGCTGGGCTTTCCCTACGGCCGAGACTTCGTCTACGACGAGATGCAGATTGCCGGTCCGGGCGAGGAAGGTAAGGCGATGGCGAAGGACATCGTCGCCGCCAACAACCGGATGGCGACGCAGGCCCCGCCGAAGCCGGGCGAGGGGCCTTCAAAGGAAGAGCGCGAAAACGGCATGTACGATCTGCTCTTCGTTGCGGTCGCTCCTGATGGCCGTCAGGTCCGCACCTTCGTGAAGGGCGACCGCGATCCCGGCTACGGGTCGACCTCGAAGATGATCGCCGAATGCGCGGTCTGCTTGCTGCGCGATGCGACGGACGTCCCCGGAGGCATCTGGACGCCGGGCGCAGCGATGCAGCACAGACTGATCAAGCGGCTGCAGGATCACGCGGGGCTGACGTTCGGGGTAGAAAGCTAGGCGTTTCTTCACCTCGCCGCGCTTGCGGGGAGAGGCCGACGCGCGGCGGGTGAGGGGGACTCTCCGCGAGCCCAATTCTCATCGTTTTCGCTGAAGCAGCCTTCGCGCCGACCCTCTCCCCGTAAGAACGGGGAGAGGGAGGAGCTACACCGCCCGCGCGTCATACGCGTACATGAAATCCATGCCCTTCGCGCCCAGCGGCAGCAGCCACTTCATCATCTGATTGCGCATCCACGCGCCGGCGGCGCTGAACTCGCGCTTGCTGTTGCCGTTGCGGCGGGCGATGGCGACAATCTTCTCCGCGCGGGGGCGCCGCTCGGCCTCGAAGGCCTGGAAAGTGGCGGTGAGCTCCTGGCCGTCCTGCATCAGGCGCGCGAGCCTCATCGCATCCTCGAGCGCGAGCGAGGCACCTTGACCTGCATGGGGGCTGGTCGCATGCGCGGCATCGCCGATCAGCAGCGAGCGCTTGCGCGACCAGGTCGGCAGGGTCGCGACGTCAAGCGTGTCGGTGACGACGATGTTGTCCGCGGCTTCGATGATCTCGGGGATCGGATCGTGCCAGCCGCGATGGAAGTCGCGGAGATGCTGCTTCAGCGTCGCCTGGTCGAGCGCGCGGAACATCGCCGCATCCATGCCGTGAACGGGCTGCGTGCTCCACCACATTACGCCGTCGGTCGGATCGGGGCTGCAATAGCCGTAACCGAAGAAGCCGCTCTGGCCGAACGTGGTCTCGACGTGCCGGCCGATCGGCCGGCCATCGAGCACGGCGTGCGGCACGAAGCCGCCAAAGCCGATCAGGCCGGTGTTGAACGGTTGCGGTCCGTCCGGCACCACCTGGCGCCGGGTGATCGAATGCACGCCGTCGGCGCCGATCAGGAAGTCGCCTTCGGCGGTGGTGCCATCGGCGAAATAGGCAATGATCGGCTGGTCGCCGCGATCCTCGATCTTGATCAGGCGCTTCTCGAAATAGAGCGAGACGCAAGAGCACCAGGCCTTGTCGATCAGCATCTCGTTCAGCGTGCCGCGGCAGACATTGACCGCCGGTTGGCCGAAGCGCCGTTCCATGTCGCGATTGATCGAGCCGAGCCGCTCTCCGCCTTGCGAGTAGAAGTCGAAGGATTCCGCGACCGAGCCGCGGCTGATCAGCTCGCCCGCAAGGCCGATCTCGTCCATGACTTGCATGCCATTCGGGGCGATCTGAAGCCCGCCGCCGATGCCTTTCGAATAGGGCCAGGCCTCGTAGATGGCGGATTCGATACCGGCGCGGCGGAGCAGGATGGCAGTGACGGGCCCGGCGATGCCGGCACCGATGATGAGGGCCTTGCGTGGACGATAGGACATGGCTTGCTCGCGACGTTTCCGTGGTGCTAGGAGAAATTACGGTCGCTAAATCTCTTAGTGACTAAGATATATATTGACTAAGATATGAGGGCGGCCTTGTCAAGGACGAAAGCGCGCGCGGCATTGTTGCAGGAGCTTGAGGAGGCGATGCGCAGGTCGTCCGCGCAGGGCGTGCTCTATGGCCAGACCGTTGCGAACGTTGCCGGAATTGCCAATTCCGACCTCGAATGCATGGACATTCTGTATCTGGAGGGCCGCGTCACCGCGGGCCGGCTTGCCGAGGTCACCGGCCTGACCACGGGCGCGATCACCGGTGTGGTCGATCGACTCGAGAAGGCTGGCCTCGTGCGGCGCGAGCGCGACGAGAAAGATCGGCGCAAGGTCTTCATTTCGGTCGTGCCGGAGAAGGCCATGACGATCGGCCAGCTCTACGTGCCGATGCAGCAGGCCATGGAGAAAGTCTTCAGCGCCTATTCCGACGAGGAGCTGCGTCTACTGCTTCGCTTTGCAAATGAGGGCTACAAGGGCGTGCTCGCGGCGACCGCTGCATTGAAAGGTCTGCTCGACACGCCACCGGAAAAGCGGCCCGAGCTCAAGCTGAAGAAGCGTCCTCGTCCGTAGTCTTGTAGGCCTGCGCGGCGGCGATCATGCCCCACATCGCGCCGAGCATCATCCAGAAATGCCGCCAGTGGTCGGTGTCGATTACGAAGCTCTCGCCGACGGTACCGACGAAGGCGGAGAAGATCGCAAGATAAGCGCGCTGCCAGGGTACGCGAACGAAGACGTGGCGGAAGCCCACGATGACGGTGGTGAAGACCAGCGCGGGATAGCACACGCCGGAGAGCCAGCCGCCCGACATGAAGGCGTTGAGATAGGAATTGTGGGTGTCCTCGGGAAAGAAGCGGTGGAATTGCAGCGGACCGATGCCGAGCGGCAGGTCCAGTGCCATCTCCGCGCCGAGGATGTGCCGGCCGAACCGGCCGAAGCGGCCTTCGTCATAGCTCTGGTCGAAGCTGGCGCGCTGCTTGAACATCTCGGCAATGGAGTCGAATGACAAGAGCACGGCAATCAGCGCGAGGCCCAGCACCGCCGCGACGATCGCCATGATGATGATGCGCGAGCGCTGCGCGTTGGTGCGGCTGGTCAGGACCATCAGCGCCAGCATGAAGGCGGAGGTCAGCACCAGCCCGCCCCAGGCGGCGCGGGAAAAGGCGAGCAGGATCGCCAGCGACATGATGCCGAAGGCGATGACGTTGCGGAACGCCTTGGCCAGCTTCTCGGAGACCACGCTCTGGAGCGCGAACAGCGCCGGCAGGATCAGGAAGGCGCCGAGCACGTTCGGATCCTTGAACGTGCCGCGCGCGCGTCCGTAGAGGGTGAGGAGATCGTCGCCGCCGGGAATCAGGTGGAAATAGCCGGCGATCGCCGCGAGCGAGGCAACCATCGCGCCGACAACGAGGCCGCGCCGCAGCATGTCGAGGCGGGCCGCGGTATCCTCTGAAGTGACCATCGCAAAGAACAGCACGGTGACCGCCATGTACCAAGACGTCGCGATCCAGCTCACGACCTCGCTCTGCTCGAACAGCGGGATTGCGCTGATGGTGTAGCCGACATTGAGCAGGACCAGCATCAGCACCAGCGGCATCAGCACGAGCTTCAGCCGCAGGCCGGTGGCGAAGAAGGTCACGGTGGCAAGCAGCGTCGCGATCTCGTAGGGGCTCGGCTCGATGAAGACGATAGCGCCGAAGGCGCCGACCAGCCACACCAGCGCGCGCTGGAGCGCCAGCACGCCGGGCGGAGCCGGTGCGGCCAATTTCACTCGCCCGGCTGTCGCCGCATACGCCATTACACGCTCATACGCTTACGCAACTTGCACGCCACAAACACAGCTGTCATTACCCGGCTTGAGCGGGCGGGATGCCCCGCCTTCGCAGGACTTGACAGAGCACCTCAACTCAATACGCGTTCTCGTTCTTGGTCAGCAGCGAGATCGGCGTCTTCAGCAGAATGTAAAGGTCGAACAGCACCGACCAGTTCTCGATGTAGTAGAGGTCGAATTCGACGCGCTTTTGGATCTTCTCTTCGTTGTCGATCTCGCCGCGCCAGCCGTTGATCTGGGCCCAGCCGGTGATGCCGGGCTTGACGCGATGGCGGGCGAAATACCCGTCGACGGCTTCGTCGAACAGGCGGCTCTGCAGCTTGCCCTGCACCGCATGCGGGCGCGGCCCGACCAGGGAGAGATTGCCGGAGAACACCACGTTGAAGAGCTGCGGCAGCTCGTCGAGGCTGGTCTTGCGGATGAAACGGCCGACACGGGTGACCCGCGGGTCGTTCTTTGTCACGACCTTCGAGGCGGTCGGATCGGCCTGATGGTGGTACATCGAGCGGAACTTGTAGACGTCGATGCGCTCGTTGTTGAAGCCGAAGCGCTTCTGGCGGAACAGCACGGGGCCGGGGCTGTCGAGCTTCACCGCCAGCGCCACCAGTCCCATCACCGGCAGCGCCGCGAGCAGCGCAAGGCTGCCGACGGCGCGGTCGAACAGCCATTTCATCACCAGGTCCCAGTCGGTGATCGGCGCCTCGAACACGTCCAGCGTCGGCACCTCCCCGAGATAGGAATAGGAGCGGGGCCGGAAGCGAAGCTTGTTGGTATGGGCGGAGAGGCGGATATCGACCGGCAGCACCCAGAGCTTCTTCAGCATTTCCAGGATGCGCGTCTCCGCCGAGATCGGCAGCGCGAACAGCACGAGATCGACGCGGGTGCGGCGCGCGAACTCGACGATGTCATCGACCTTGCCGAGCTTGCGAGCGCCGGCGCAGGTGTCGAGCGCGCGGCTGTCGTTGCGGTCGTCGAACACGCCGAGCACGTGAATGTCGGAATCTTCCTGCGCCTTCAGCGCCTCGACCAGCTCCTCGCCGTTGCGGTCGGAGCCGACGATGATGGTGCGGCGGTCGAGCCGGCCCTGACGGGCCCAGTTGCGCACCAGCGAGCGCAGCAGGAGACGTCCGCCGATCAGCGCGGCGAGGCCGAGAAAGAAGAAGGCGGCAAGCCAGAGCCGCGACGTGTCGCTGCCGATCTTGGCGAAGAAGGAGACGCCGATGAACAGCAGGAAGACGAACGACCAGGACGAGATCATCCGCGTCATCTGCCGCAGATGTCCGCGGAACAGCTGCACCTGGTACATGTCGGCGGCCTGGAAGCAGACCACGGCGGCGATCGCGACGGCAACGATCTGCGCAGGATAGATCCAGCTGAAGCCGGACAGCGGCATGACATAGCCGACATATAGTCCGGCGCCGACAAGGCTCAGCAGCGTGAAGTCCGCCGCGCGCACGAAGCCTGTGATCACGATCGGCGAATAGGCGCGAGCGACCTTCTGGTTGACGACCTCGAGCGCGGCCGGCGAGAGCCGGCGGCGCCGTTCGACGAAGGGCTTGTCAACCGGGCCGGCGGCGCTGGTCGCGGCATCGAGCATCGAGCGTGCGTTGAGCGGTTCCACGGGCGTCCACGTCCATTCCAAAAACCCGCGGGCAGCGACCTTGCGCCCCGGGTGAGCATCCCCTGGCGCTTCGATTATCGAACAAATCGGAAGATTCTCTAAAGCGGGCCGAACAATGGTTAATGATTGGCAAATGCGTCGCGATAGCCTGCGAGCACGCCGTCGACCATCGCCTGCTGAGAGAAATGCGCGGAGATGCGCTCGCGCAAAGAGGATGCACGCTGCGCGGTTGCTTGTGGATCGTCCAGCGCGGCTGCAATTGCTTCCGCCATCGCTTCGGCGTTGCTCGGCGCGAACAGCGCCGGATTGTCGGCACCAAAGATCTCGGGGATGCCGCCGACCCGGGCCGCGATCATCGGAATACCGGCCGCTCCCGCCTCGATCACGACATAGGGCATGGAATCGCCGCGCGAGGGCACCACCAGCAGCCGGCCCTTGGAGAAGCCGTAGCGCGCCTTGACGTGGCCGATGAAGCGGATGGCACCGGCGAGGCCGAGCTTCTCGACCTGCGCCTTCAAGGCCGCGGTTTCCTCACCATCGCCGCCGAGCGTCAGCGTGACCTTTCTGCCGCCAGCGTGCAGACGCGCCACCGCGTCGACCAGCAGATCCGCGCCCTTGATGCGCCTGAACTCGCCGACATAGGCGAGATCGGTGGCGTCCTCCGCAATGACGATTGGCTCGAACTCCTCCGGCGTCACGCCGTTGAAGACGCAGTGCACCACGCCCTTGGGCGTGCCGACAATGCGCTGATAGGTGTTGCGGGCAAAGGCGCTCTCGAACAGGAACAAGTCCGTCGCATCCATCAGCGCGCGCTCCAGCCGCGCGTAGAATTCGCCCTTGAACGTGTGGAGAGGGTAATGCAGCGAGCCGCCGTGCGGGGTATAGATGCGAATGGTGTCGTCGGAGCGCCGCCGCATGCGGACGAAGGCTCCGGCCTTGGCACCGTGACCGTGCAGGACGTCGGGCTTGAGGGCGGCGATCAGGCGGCGCATCCGCAGCCACACCAGAACATCATCGGGCGACGGTTCGCGGCGGATCGCAAGGCGATGCACGCCGAGCTTCAGCCGCGGGGCGAGCTCGGCAAGTGCCTTCTCGGCGCGCTCGCCGCCGGTGAGGCTATCGGCGAGGATGCCCACATAATGGCCGCGGTCGACCTGGCCGTTGGCGAGGTCGAGGATATGACGGAAGATGCCGCCGACGGGCGCGCGTACGGCGTGCAGGATGCGGAGCGGCCGGTCGGGAGAGGGGGGCATGATCAGAACCAGCGCGCGAACCCGATGCTCGAACAATTCTCGAAATATCGAGACGGATTAAGAGCCCTCGTGGTTAACAAACGGTGACGAGCGCGAAGCTGCCAGCTGCTGCGCCGCGCGATTAACCCAGCGGCAACCTTAATGGAGTGTAATCGCCATGGTTGAGGTAGAGTCGCAGCATTGCCCTGCGGGAGTGTTCGATGCGTTTAGCGTTCTGGCGTGCCGGCAAGGACAAGGCTGTGATCGAGCGGGCCGTTTCGAAGCCCAAGGCCGAACCTAAGGCGGCCGAAGCTGCAGTGGAAGAGCCTGCGTCCAGGGTCGAAGCAAAGCCTGCGCCCGTCGTCCCGAAGCAGGCGCCAGTCGAATCCGGTGACATCGACCTGCACGCGCTTGGCGCGGCGCTGGCGCGCAAGCGCGGCTGGATCATCGTGCCGACGGTGCTCGCGCTCGTCGCCTCGATCGCCGCCGTCAATCTCGTCACGCCGCGCTACAAGTCCGAGGCCCGCATTCTGATCGACGGCCGCGAGAACGTGTTCCTGCGGCCGAACAGCGACCGCACCGAGGAGCGGCAGGCGCTGGACGCCGAAGCCGTCACCAGCCAGGTGCAGCTCGTGCTGTCGCGCGATCTCGCGCGCGAGATCATCAAGAAGAACAAGCTTGCCGAGCGGCCCGAATTCGATCCGGTGCTGCAAGGCGTCTCGCCGCTGAAATCGCTCGCGGCGCTGGTCGGCATCGGCCGCGATCCGTTCTCGATGACGCCGGAAGAGCGCGTGTTGGATGCCTATTACGAGCGCCTCCAGGCCTACGCCGTCGACAAGTCTCGCGTGATCGTGGTCGAATTCCAGTCCGCCGATCCGGACCTTGCCGCGCGCGTCGCCAATTCGATCGCCGACGGCTATCTGGTGCTCCAGCAGGATGCGCGCCAGGATCAAGCCAAGAACGCGAGCCAGTGGTACGCCAGCAGGATCGACGAGCTCAGGCGGAACGTCTCCGAGGCCGAAGCCAAGGTCGAGGATTTCCGCTCCAAGTCGAGCCTGTTCGTCGGTACCAACAACACCACACTGTCGAACCAGCAGATGGGCGAGGTCAACACCCAGCTCAACAACGCGCGCGCGTTGAAGGCCGATGCCGAAGCCAAGGCGCGCCTGATCCGCGAGATGCTCCAGAGCGGCAAGCCGATCGAGGCCTCCGAGGTGCTGAACTCGGAATCGATTCGCGGGCCATCCCAGCAGCGCGTAGCCCTGCGGGCGCAATTGGCCGAGCAATCCTCGACGCTGCTCGGCAATCATCCGCGCATCAAGGAGTTGAAGGCGCAGCTTGCCGATCTCGACAACCAGATCCGCGACGAGGCTGCCAAGATCGCCCGTTCGCTGGAAAACGACGCGCGCTTGGCCAGCGGCCGGGTGCAGGAATTGTTGGCGAGTCTCGAGCAGCTCAAGAAGCAGGCGACCTCGACCAACGGTCAGGACGTGCAGCTGCGCGCACTCGAGCGCGAAGCCAAGGCGCAGCGCGACCTGCTCGAGACCTATCTCGCCAAATACCGCGAGGCCAATACCCGCGAGACCATCGACACCGCGCCGACCGACGGCCGCATCATCTCGCGTGCCATCGTCTCGAACACGCCGGCCTATCCGAAGAAGCTGCCGATCGTGCTGATCGCGACGATCGCGACCTTGCTGCTCTCGTCCGGCGTCGTCGTCACCGGCGAGCTGCTGCGCCAGACCGCGCCCCGCGCGGTGGCGGCGATCGTCCCGGCACCGGCGCCGGTGCGCCAGGAGCGGGTCGTCGAGCCGGTCATCGAACCGCTCGTCGATCCAGTGATGGCGGAGCCGGCGCCGCTCCAGCCGGAGATGACGGCCGATGCCGATATCAGCGAGTTCGCCGAGATCGAACACCTGGCGGACCGTCTGCGTGCCGCTGGCGGAGCGGCCAAGAAGATTACGGTGCTTGGCACTGCGCCGGGCGAGGCCATCACGCTGTCGACGCTGACGCTCGCCCGGCATCTGGCGCGCGAGGCGCGCGTCGTCATGGTCGACCTTGCCGGGTCGTCGCTGACCATCGCCGCCGTATCCGTCGACACCACAGCGCCTGGCCTTGCCGAGCTGATGCAGGGCGAAGCCTCGTTCGCGCAGGTCATCACCCGCGACAAGCTCTCGCGGCTGCACCTGGTCATGGCCGGTCGTCCCGGCTTCGATCGCAGCCTGCTGCAATCGCCGCGGGTGACGCTCGCGGTCGACGCGCTGCTCCGTGCTTATGACCATGTGCTGCTCGACGCCGGCAGCGCTTCGGATCTCCCAGCAGAACTGCTGACGACGCATGCCCGCGCTGTCGTGGTGCCGGATGCCGCGATGGCGCAGGATGCCCGTGCGCTGATGTGCGAGCAACTGAGGGGCGTCGGCTTCAGCGAGGTGACGATGCTGACTAGGCCGGTGCGGCCTTCCAATGCACCGGAAGCGCCACGTGTCGTGGCGGCGTGACGGGCGAGGGCTATCTCTCCGCGAAATTTGAATCGTAGGGTGAGCAAAGGCGCACCGCGCCATGCCCACCATCTTCCCGATTGAAACGCAGCTGGTGAGGACGCTTCCGTCCTCACTCTCGGAGCTATGGCGGACAACTCGCTTTGCCCACCATATTTGAGGTCGTAGCGTTCTACCCGAATGCCTGGCGCACCCGGCGCGCCAAATCGAACAGCATCTGGTTCTGCTTCACCAGTCGCTTGCCGTGGCTGAGCGAGGACATCGCCATCGCCGCGAGCTTGCCGCGCGAGGTCAGCGGGATGAAGCTGTCGAAGATGTCGTCATCATCCTTGCAGAACATCCGCTTGTAATCGTCCGAGCCGATGCCAAGATCGAGCGAGCGGTAGCCGCGCTCGCCGTAGCGGTCGATGATGTAGCGCATCAGGATCAGCCCGGGGCTGTAGCGGGCGTGCTCGGACATGGTGTAGGTGTTGAACATCATCGAGAAGCGCTGACCGTCGCCGACGCCGGCGAAGATCGCGATCACCTCGTCGTCGCATTCGAGCGCGTGGATCTCGATGGCGCGGCCGTCGCCGCGCGGGGCGAGGCACGCGCTGCGGATGAACGCTTCGACGCCGGGCTCGGCGAACACGTTCGGCAGCTTCTGCTCCGCCATCCGCGCCGGCTTGACGCGGAAGAACCAGTCGAGCAGGCGGGTGACGTCCGCATCCGTGGTGGCGAGATGATAGCGATAGCCGGCAAGCGCCTGGAGCTTCTTCTCCTTGCTCTTGAGGCGGCGGCGGAGGGAGTTGCTGATCCGCGATGCGGGTGGGCCACCCGGCTCCATCACCAGTAGCGGGCAGCCATTGATTGCGGTCTGCCGCGGCAGAGCCGCAAACGGGTTCTGCTGGTCGTTCCAGCGCAGCGGCTGCTGCGTCAGCGAAAGCACGTCGACATGCTCGCGCAGCGGCGCAAGCAATGCGTCGACTTCGGCGATGGTGGCTTGCGCGGCAAATTCGGCGTTCCACAGGCCCATGTTGAACGTCGTATGCTTGCCGCCCATGAAACAGGCCGTGCGCACGCCGTGACCCTGACGCAGCGAGAGCGGCAACAGCAGAAGCGGTTGGCGCTCGGCGTTGCGGGCAATGACGATGAAGGGGCGCGAGCCTTCGCCGCCGGCCAGGCGCTGCCACGGGCCCAGCAGGTCGAAGCGCTGGTAGGGCGTGAAGAGGTGGCCGGGCTCTTCGAATGCGCGCCAGGTTGCCTCGGCCTCGGCAAGATCGGTGACGATGTCGACATGCGCGATACGGCTCGCTTTCGACCGCGCTGGCGATCCTGCCGTCCGGCTTTGCATCGCCGCAGCCATGGTCATTCGCGAAACCTGTCGAGAAACGAAAAAATGCGTAATTCGGCCTGTGGCCGACCTTTGCAAACAAACGTCAACAAAGGGTAATGACAATAGCTGCGGGAACGGGCTGTCGGCGAACGCGAAGGTGGGATATTGGCCTCGGACGACAGATGGCTGGAGCGGCTGCGCCTCGAGCTGGCCTGGTTCACTGGGCAGGCCGCGCTGCGCGGCCGCGGCGCCGGCGCCATCCTGCGGTTTTCGCGCGTGCGGCCGCGGCGGCGCGGCGGATTCCAGCCGCTGCGAGCGGACGAGATCACGCCGCAATTCCTCGACCGCGCCATTCGCGCGCTGAAGCGATGGCGCTATGACTTCCTCGGCATGGACGAGGTCTGCCGCCGCGCGGTGACGCTGCGGGAGAAGCGCCGCTTCGTGGCGCTCACCTTCGACGGCGCTCCCAAGGACCTCATCAGCTTCGCCTATCCAGTGCTGGCCCATCACGCCGTTCCGTTCACCGTCTACGTTCCCACCGGCTTTCCCGACGGTGTCGGAGAAGCCTGGTGGCTCGGGCTCGAGCAGGTGATTGCGCGCGAGAGCCGCATCAGCCTGATGATGGGCGAGAAGGAGCAGCGTTTCACCGTCACGGGCAATGCCGAGAAGCGAGCGCTGTTTTCGCATCTCGAAGGCTGGCTGCGCTCGCTGCCACCGGCGGAGCTGTCGGTGGCGATGGCCGATCTCTGCACGCGCTACCGGATCGATCTGGCCGCGCTCTCGCGCGAAGCATCGATGGATTGGGAGGATCTGGCGAGGCTGGCTGCCGATCCGCTGGTGACGATCGGCAGCGCGACCGTAAACTATCCCGTTCTTGCCAACATGAAGGATGTGGCCGCGCTGCGCGAGATGACGATGGGCAAGGCTGTCGCGGAAGCCGCCTTCCGCCGCGACGTCAGGCATCTCGCCTTTCCGTTCGGCGACCGCGCCTCGTTCCGGCGCAGCCACGTCCTGATGGCGGAGGAGGCCGGTTTTGCCAGCGCGGTGTCGACGATCCCGGGCATCGTCGATGCAGAGGGCCGCACCAATCTGCGTGCGCTGCCGCGGATTTCCTGGGACGGGCGCGTGCAATCGCTGCGCATGCTGCGCGTGCTGATGTCGGGTGTCGCCTTTGCGCCGGTGAAACCGACGAGCAGCGTCACGAGCTCGATTTGATCCGGTCGGGCCGCTGCATCCAGCTCACGATCGGCATCGCCGGCAGCACCCAGCCGATGCCGACCACCACGTAGTAGACCGCCTGCCGCCAGCCGGACTCGGCGATCCACGGCATCTGCGCGAAGGCCATGCCGAGCAAGGCCCAGACCGTGGCCAGCACCAGGAGCAGGATGGCGCCGAGGAACTTGCGGGTGCGGATCGTCATGGCGCTTTCGCGTAACTTGCGCTGCGGGAGCGGGGGACTATAAGGGGCACGCAGTCCGGTTCAAGTCTCTTAGCTACAGACCTGGTTTAGCCCTTGAAATGACGCCGATTTCCGCCCCGTCCGAGCCGCATCGTGCCGTGCGCTGGTGGCTGATCTCCGTGGCCGCGCTGATCGCGCTGATGGTGCTGGTCGGCGGCGCGACGCGCCTGACGGAATCCGGGCTCTCGATCGTCGAATGGAAACCGGTTACGGGCAGCGTCCCGCCGCTCTCGGAAGCGCAGTGGACCGAGGCCTTCGAGGCCTACAAGAAGATCCCGCAATATCGCGAGCTCAACGCCGGGATGAGCATGTCCGAGTTCAAGGAGATTTTCTGGTGGGAATGGAGCCACCGGTTGCTCGGTCGGTTCATCGGTGCCGCCTATTTCCTGCCGTTCCTGTTCTTCCTGTGGCGCGGCAGGCTGTCCGGTGAGCTGAAGCGGCGGCTGTGGCTGCTGTTCGCGCTTGGCGGACTCCAGGGCGCGGTCGGCTGGTGGATGGTGGCCTCGGGCCTCACCGAACGCGTCGAGGTCTCGCAATATCGGTTGGCGACGCATCTGATGCTGGCGCTCTTGATCTTCGCCGGCATCGTCTGGACGGTGCGGCGGCTTAAGGAGCGGCCGCGGATCGCAGCGCCCGTGCGGCTGCGCTTCACCAGCGCGCTGCTTCTCGTCATGACCTTCGTGCAGATCTATTTCGGCGCGCTTGTTGCGGGCCTGCGCGCGGGCCGTGCCTACAACACCTGGCCCGAGATCGACGGCGCGTTCATTCCGTCGGGCGAGCGGCTCTGGTTCGAGACGCCATGGTGGCGCAACATGTTCGACAACGTGCTGACCGTGCAGTTCGAGCACCGCATGACCGCCTATGCGCTGTTCGCGCTGGCGGCGCTGCATGCCTTCGATTCGGTGCGTTCACGCGCAGGTTCCGCTACCAGCGGTGCGCTCTGGCTGTTCGCAGCGGTGAGCCTGCAGGCGCTGCTGGGTATCCTGACACTGCTCAACCAGGTGCCGATCGGACTTGCCCTGACGCATCAGGCCGTTGCGATCGTGGTGCTCACGCTTGCGGTGATGGAGGTGGAGCGGCTCGCCGCGCGGCAATCGACGCAAGCGCAGCCGCGAGTGGTTCCGGTCAGCCAGGCCGGCTGATCACTATCAGCCGCCTGATCAGCAATAGCCATAGACGCCGCACGCATAGGGCAGGCGCCAGAAATAGTCGACCTGCTTTCCGCCGTAATATGCGCCCTGATAATCGTAGCTCCAGGGGCGGCCGTAATAGCCCGGCAAAGTGCTGGAGCCGGGCAACAGCGGCGTCCCCGGCAGATTGCTGATGTAGCTGCCGATGCCGTAGGCCGGCGAGATCAGCGCATCCGGATCGGTCTCGACATAGACCGTTGGCGGTTCGGGCGGCGCAGCGACCGCCCGCCGCTTTGGCGTAGCCGGCAAATCGGCGGCAACAGCGGCCGAAACCGTCAGCATGGCCGCGAGGGCAGGCAGCGTCCAGCGCAACATCGTCGGCTCCGAATCAAAAGGGTGATCCAGAGACGATGTATGGGGCAGATATGGTTAATGACTGTTAACGACGCGGTTACTAAGAAGCCGCCGCTGTGATTCCGGGGTGGTCCGACAAGACCAAACCCGGAATCCAGAGATGGCCAGACAACTTCGAGATTCCGGGTTCGTGCTACGCGTCCCGGAATGACTCAGAGGGGCGCTCCCAGCGCCTGCTCCAGGTCCGCGATCAGGTCTTCCTTATCCTCGATGCCGATTGAGAGCCGCACCACGTCGGGGCCGGCGCCGGACCTGACCTTGGCGGCATCATCGAGCTGGCTGTGCGTGGTCGAGGCCGGGTGGATGACGAGAGAGCGGGTGTCGCCGACATTGGCGAGGTGCGAGAACAGCTGCAGCTTCGAGACCAGGTTGACGCCGGCGTCATAGCCGCCCTTGAGGCTGAAGGTGAACACCGCGCCCGCGCCTCGCGGCGCGTATTTACGCGCGAGCTGGTTGTACTTGTCGTTTGGCAGGCCGGCATAGCTCACCGAGGCCACTGCCGGATGGCCGGCCAGGAATTCGGCGACCGCCTTGGCGTTGTCGCAGTGCTTCTGCATGCGCAGCGGCAATGTCTCGATGCCGGTGAGGATCATGAAAGCATTGAAGGGTGAGAGTGCGGGCCCGAGATCGCGCAGACCCAGCACGCGGCAGGCGATCGCGAACGCGAAATTGCCAAACGTCTCCTGCAGGCGGATGCCGTGATATTCCGGCCGCGGCTCCGACAGCATCGGATATTTGCCGCCGGTCGACCAGTCGAACGTGCCGGCATCGACGATGATGCCGCCGAGCGAATTGCCGTGGCCACCCAGAAATTTCGTCAGCGAGTGCACGACGATGTCTGCGCCGTGGTCGATCGGACGGATCAGATAGGGCGAGGCCAGCGTGTTGTCGACGATCAGCGGCACGCCCGCCTTGCTGGCGACCGTCGAGATCGCCTCGATGTCGGTGATGCTGCCGGCGGGGTTGGCGATCGACTCGATGAAGATCGCCTTGGTGCGCGGCGTCACCGCGCGCTCGAAGCTTGCGATGTCATCGGGATCGGCCCACACCACGTTCCAGCCGAAGCTCTTGAATGCATGCGTGAACTGGTTGATCGAGCCGCCATAGAGCTTGCGCGCGGCAATGAATTCGTCGCCGGGCTGGAGCAACTGCTGCAGCACCACGACCTGCGCGGCGTGGCCCGAGGCGACCGCAAGCGCGGCGGTGCCGCCCTCGAGCGCGGCGACGCGCTCTTCTAGCACCGCGTTGGTGGGGTTGCCGATGCGGGTATAGATGTTGCCGAATGCCTGTAGGCCGAACAGCGAGGCGGCGTGGTCGGCGTCGTTGAAGACGAAAGACGTCGTTTGATAAATCGGAGTCGCGCGCGCACCGGTGGTCGGATCGGGCTGTGCACCGGCATGCACGGCGAGGGTTGAAAATCCCGGAAGGCGATCGCTCATTGAGGGCGTCCTGTTCTTGTGGCCTAAAATTCGCGGGGCATGCTGGTGGCCGCGGTGGCCGCCGTCAAGCTGCCGCTTCACGTCAGAATGATTTGGGGACGATCTTGCTACGCATTGTCGTGTCCGCGAAAAGAAACCTTCGCGATTGTCTCAGCTTTGCTCGGTCTTGTTTTTGGCGGCGCGGTCGGAGGCCGCTGTGTCGCCGCCGCCAACGCTCATCCGATTGAGGGAGAGCCGCATGCCCTGCATCGGCGCCGGCGGACGCTTGGAACTGAGCGTGCGCGAGTTCACGCCCATCCAGGATATTTCGGACGAGAGTCGGCCATATTCGATCTTGGGGCAGCGGTTCATCACGACCTTGATCCCGGCCGCTTCCGCTTTTTCCGCAGCGGCATCATCACGCGCGCCGAGCTGCATCCAGATCACCTTCGGCAGCGGATCGAGCGTCAGCGCCTCCTCGACGACAGGCATGATGTGGCTGGAGTTGCGGAAAATGTCGATCATGTCGACCGGGCGTCCGATGTCGGAGAGCGAGGCGACGAAGGGTTTTCCGAGCAGCTCCTTGCCGACATGGCCGGGATTGATCGGGATCATGTCATAGCCGCGCTGCGCCAGATATTTGAACGCGAAATAGCTCGGCCGCACATTGACCGGCGAGGCGCCGACCATCGCGATCGACTTCACGCTGTTGAGGATGCTGCGGATGTAATTGTCAGGATAGGCGTCGTGATTCATCTTTTTCTTTCGTTCGTCATTCCGGGGCGATGCCCAGCATCGAACTATGGTGCGCAATTGCGCACCTGAGACTCTCGAGATTACGGGCTCGGCTCTGCGAGCCGCCCCGGAATGACGATGTGGGTTGAGCAGCGATGACGCCGCCCATTACTCATCCCGCCATGTCGGCTGACGCTTCTCGATAAACGCGCCGATGCCTTCCTCGGCATCGCGCGCCATCATGTTCGCGGTCATCACCTCGGCGGCATAGCGATAGGCATCCGCAAGGCTCATCTCGGCCTGGCGGTAGAACGCCTCCTTGCCGAGCTTGACGGTGTAGGCGGACTTTAGCGCGACCTGTTGCGCAAGCTCGATCGCGGCGCCGAGCTCGGTGCCGGCGGGCACCACGCGGTTGACGAGGCCGATCTCGCGGGCGCGGTCGGCGGTGATCGGCTCACCCGTGAGCAGCATCTCCATGGCCTGCTTGCGCGGAACGTTGCGCGACAGCGCCACCATCGGCGTCGAGCAGAACAGGCCGATGTCGACGCCGGGCGTGGCGAACTTCGCGTCTTCCGAGGCGATCGCAAGATCGCAGCTTGCGACGAGCTGGCAGCCGGCCGCGGTCGCGATGCCCTGGACGGCAGCGACCACGGGCTTGGGCAGACGCACGATCGCCTGCATCATCGCGCTGCAGGCGTGCATCATCTCGGCGAAGAAGGCGCGGCCGCGATCCGGGTCAGTGCGCCGGGCGGTGAGCTCCTTCAGGTCGTGGCCGGCGGAAAAGGCCGGGCCGTTGGCCGCGATGACGGCGGCGCGGATGCGCTTGTCCTCGGAGATTGCGTTGAAGCTCGCATGCAGCTGGCCGATCATCGCCTCCGACAGGCTGTTGCGCGCTGCGGGGCGGTTCAGCGTCAGCACGGCAACGCTGCCGACGATCTCGCGCAGGAGGATCGGCGGGTGCGGGGAGGGGGCGCGGGCGGCCTGAACGGACATTGACGCGGTTTCCGTTGGATGATTGCAATGGGATGACGCAGATAACTTAATGTAACAGGGCAAGTGAAGCGAGGGTGGGGAACAGCATGGCGGCAGCGAAAATGACCGTGGCGGAGGTCGAGCAGTTTCTCCGCGACGAGTTTCCCCAGGCCTTCAGCGGCGACGACATCACGATTGAGAGCGCGGATGGTCAGACCTGCCTGTTGCGCCAGCGTTTCAGCGAAAGGATGCTGCGGCCGGGCGGAACCGTCTCCGGCCCGACTCTGATGGCACTGGCCGATTTCGCCATGTATGTGGTGCTGCTGTCCGCGATCGGACCGATCGGGCTCGCCGTGACCACGAATCTCAACATCAATTTCCTGCGCAAGGGCCAGCCCGGGCAGGACGTGCTGGCGGAAGCCCGGCTGCTCAAGCTCGGCAAGCGTCTGGCGGTCGGGGAGGTGAACCTGTTGTCCGGCACCTCGCCCGATCCGATCGCCCATGTCACCTCGACCTATTCCATTCCAAATGTTTGAGCTTTTCGCAGGTAATATCGCACCATATTTCTAACCTACTGTTTTGGATGGCATAATTTTGATCTTCGGGCATTGACCGTGGCGCGTCTCTTCTCTAGAAAACCGCGCAGTCCGGTGCGGTGTTCGCGCCGAAATCTCCCGTCCACGGAAACTCCGACATGAAAACCTTTTCGGCAAAGCCGGCTGAGGTGACGAAGAAGTGGGTGCTGATCGACGCCAAGGGTCTGGTCGTCGGCCGTCTCGCCACCATCGTTGCCATGCGCCTGCGCGGCAAGCACCTCCCGACCTACACCCCGCACGTTGATTGCGGCGACAACGTCATCATCATCAACGCGCAGCATGCGGTTCTCACCGGCCGCAAGCGCGAGCAGAAGACCTATTACAAGCACACCGGCTATGTCGGCCACGTCAAGGAGCGCACCGCGCGCCAGATCCTCGAGGGCCGTCATCCCGAGCGCGTGCTCGAGAAGGCCGTCGAGCGCATGATCCCGCGTGGTCCGCTCGGGCGCGTGCAGATGGGCAACCTCCGTGTCTACGGCGGCGCCGATCATCCGCACGAGGCGCAGCAGCCCGAGAAGATCGACATCGCCAAGTTGAACCGCAAGAACACGAGGGCCGCATAACATGGCCGAATCCATCCAGTCGCTCGACCAGCTCTCGCAGCTCAAGACGGCGGCCGCGCCCGAGGCGCCCAAGCACGAGAAGAAGGTCGACAAGTTCAACCGCGCCTACGCCACCGGCAAGCGCAAGGACGCGGTCGCTCGCGTCTGGATCAAGCCGGGTGCCGGCAAGGTCACGGTCAATTCGCGCGAGGTCGAGGTCTATTTCGCCCGTCCCGTGCTGCGCATGATGATCGAGCAGCCGTTCTCGGTGGCCCAGCGTTCGGGCCAGTACGACGTGATCTGCACCGTCGCCGGCGGCGGCCTGTCCGGCCAGGCCGGCGCCGTCCGTCACGGCATCTCCAAGGCGCTCACCTATTTCGAGCCGGAGCTTCGCTCGGTGCTCAAGAAGGGCGGCTTTCTCACCCGCGACTCGCGCGTGGTCGAGCGTAAGAAGTACGGCAAGGCCAAGGCCCGCCGGTCCTTCCAGTTCTCGAAGCGTTAATCGCTTCGGTCACATTCGCCGCGAAAGCGGCTTCAATGAAATGCAAAAGGGCGCTGATTTCAGCGCCCTTTTTATTGTTCGTTTGTACGCAAATTGATGGCGTGTTTCCTGAAAACTTAGGCTCGCGCGACAACCTGAATGGAACTCGCGGGACATAGCGTCGCATTCGGAAGGGCGCGCAAATCGGATGTGCCGATCGCGTAACTGCTATGTTCTCAAGGGGGCCGACATGATGTCGCTCGATAGCATCACGCTCTATTTGGTTGCCACCATGGTTGCCGCACTGCTCGGCGCCATGATGGTATTCTTTGGCAGGCAGGAGAACAGTCCTGCGCTGAAATGGTGGGGCACCGCCTATCTGCTCGGTGCCGCCTCCGTCGCGCTGTGGACGGCGGCCGGCGACAAGCTCGGGCCGCATCTCTATCTGGCATTAAACGCGGTCGGATTCGTCGCCTGCGGCATGGTGTGGAATGCCGCGCGCGTCTTCCATGGCCGCAAGCCGAACTGGCCGGGTCTTCTCGTCGGCGCGCTCGCCTGGGTCGCCGCCGTCTCGCTGCTTGATCCCGCAGCGTCCATGCTGCGCATGATCGTCGGCGCTGCAATCGTCTCGGTCTATGCGGCGCTGACCGCGAGCGAGCTCTGGGTCGAGCGGCGCAAGAGCCTGCAACGGCGCTGGCCGGCTTTCGTGGTGCCGGTGATGCACGGCTGCGTCTTGATGCTGCCGATCCTGCTCGGCAGCTTCCTGCGCCCGCACGATGCGGGCTTCTCGTCCAGCATCTGGGTCACCGTGTTTGCGGTCGAGCTGATCCTCTACGCCGTCGGCACCGTGTTCGTGATCTTCATGCTGGTGTCCGAGCGCACCGTGACGGCGCACCGGACCGCTGCATCGACCGATCCCTTGACCGGCATGCTCAACCGCCGCGGCTTCTCGGAAGCCTGCGGACGCGTGATCGAGCGCGAGGCCAAGGCCGGGCGTCCTGTGACCGTGATGATCTTCGACATCGACCATTTCAAGTCGATCAACGACCGCTTCGGCCATCCGGCCGGCGACGAGATGCTGAAACTGTTCTCGACCGTCGTCATCAGCAACTTACGCATCTCCGACCTCTCGGGCCGGATCGGCGGCGAGGAGTTCGCTGCGCTGCTGCCGTGCTCCCTCGAAGAGGGCGTGCTGGTCGCCGAGCGCGTCCGCGAAGCGTTCGAGACCTCCGGGGTCGTGGTCGATGAAGGCCCGGTCGACACCACCGTCAGTATCGGCGTTGCGGGCGGTCCGGCTGGTACCGAGCTCGAGGTGCTGCTGGCCTCGGCCGACACCGCGCTCTACCGGGCCAAGCGCGGCGGCCGAAACCGCGTTGAGGCGGCGGAGGAGCTGCCGCTCTCGCTGGAGAACTGGCGCCGCCAGAGCGCCGCGCGGACCGGTGCGCAGCAGGCGCGTCCGGCCACCATCTGAGGCGCGGGAGCGCTTGCGCTAAGCCTCTGTTTACCATTCGATCCCTACCATTGCGGCCATGGAATCGATCCGTCGACAGAACCCGCAGGCTGCCCTGATGTCGCTCGAAGCCGCCGCGAGCTCGGCGCGCGGCGGCTTCGCCTGCCTGTTCTCCACCGCGGATGAATACGAGCGCGCGTTGATCACCGAGCGGCGTGCGCAGGGGCGCTATGCGCAGGGCCGCAGCTACTGGCCGGTCGCGCTGTTCATCGGTTGCACGCTGATCGTGGCAGGCACCGCGCTGCTGTTGGCCTGAGAGCGACGCATTTCTGGCCGGGCAGGGCGCCATTTCGGCGCCTTTTTCTTTGCCTGCGGCTGCGGTAGACACGGTCATCGAACAAAGAAGGGTGGAAGCTGATGATCACCGAGATCGCGCAAATCGACGTCAAGCCGGGCAGCGAAAAGGACTTTGAGGCCGCCGTCGCCAAGGCCAAGGCTGCGTTCGGCCGTTCCAAGGGCTTCCACGGTTTCGAGCTGCACAAGTCGATCGAGAAGCCCCAGCGCTACCGGCTGATGGTGAAGTGGGCGACCCTGGAAAATCACACCGTCGATTTCCGCGGCTCGGAGAATTTCACCGAGTGGCGCGGCCTCGTCGGCCAGTATTTCGCCGCCCCGCCTGAGGTCGAGCACACCGAGACCGTGCTGACGACCTGAGCGACCTCAAGACGCCTTACGCCGCCTCCGCCAGAGGCGGCGCCTCATACGTCTTGAAATGGTCGATCATGACCTTGGCGATGGCGACGAGAGGCAGCGCCAGCGCGAGGCCCCAGAGTCCGAACACGACGCCGAGCAGGATCTGGAACGCGAACAGCGTGGCCGGCGGGATGTTCAACGCCTGCCGCTGCAGGATCGGCGTCAGCACGTAGCTCTCCATGGCGTGGACGCCGAGGAAGAGCAGCAGCGCCGACAGCGCCGGGATCCAGCCCGAGGCAAGGCTCGCCAGCACCACGACGACGCCGGCAATGATGGCGCCGACGGTCGGAATGAAGGCGAGCAGGCCCGCCTGGATTCCCAGGATGAACGAGCCGGGGATGCCGATGATGGCAAGCCCGATCCAGGTCACGGTGCCGACCGCGATCATCACGACGATCTGTGCGATCAGCCACCGTTCCAGCGTTTCGCCGATACCGCCGACGATGAGGGCGGCGCGGCTGCGGTGCTTCGCCGGTGCCAGGAACAGCAGGCCATCGTGATAGACGCTCGGCTGGGCCGCGAAGGCGAGGCCCAGAAACAGCACGATGAAGATGTTGCCGACGGCGCTGATGGCGCCGAACAGCAGCTTGAAGGTCTGGCTGACGATCGCCCCGCCGCTCGAGGCCAGTGCGCCTGCGCCCGGCAATCCGCTGTGCGAGGGCGGGCTCGGGGCGGGCGCCGGCGCTGCATCGCCGGTGGCGGCAGGCGCGGCATTGCCGAGATCGAACACGCTGGTGTCGATGCCGTGGTTCTCGAGGAAGGAGCGGACATTGGTGATCTGCGACTTGATGGTCTTGCTGAGCAACGAGGCCTGCTCGGCGATGGTGGCGCCGCCGAGATAGGCGACGCCCGCGAGGAGCGCCGCGAGCACGACGCAGACGATCGCGAGCCGCACCGCATGCGGCAGCTGCACGCGGCGGCCGAGCGCGCCCGCCAGCGCATTGAGGCCGACGCCGAGCAGCATGCCGGTAAAGATCAGGAGCAGGGTGGCAGCAAAATACCAGGCGAAGGCGAGGAGAGCCGTGAACAGCACGACGCTGATGCCTCCGACCGAGACCGACCAAGCCAGATCGGTGCGGGTCCGGGGCCGTTCATCTCTGGACATGGTCACATCGGCTCCTTTTCGGCGGCTGCACGCGGGGGCACTCTTTCGCGAAATTCCACCGGGGATCAAGTCGGGCCAAGTGCCGATTGGATGCGTTTGCGGCCCCCAGCCAATGCTGCTGGAGCGAAAGGGTGCCCGGCCAGGCGCATTTGCGCGAAAATAGCATTGCCGTCCCGCGATCGCCTCTGTTGAATTTGTTCCATCCCGAGGGCATGCTTAGGGAATCTTTTTCTGCGGGAGGTCGGAACGGGAGATGAGAAAGCCGGTCGTCGGCGTGATCGGGAATGCCTATCGCGTCGAAAATCGATTTCAGGTCCAGATGGTCGGCGAGCGGAATTTGCGCGCCGTTGCCGAGGTCTCCGGCGGTCTGCCGGTGATGTTCGCGGGAGCGCCCGACATCACCGACATCGGTGCGCTGCTCGACACCGTCGACGGCATCGTCCTCACCGGTGCCCGGGCCAATGTCCACCCGACCCGCTTCAACGTCGACCCTTGCGAGAAGCACGAGCCCTACGACATCCACCGCGATGAGGTCGCGCTGGCGCTCTCGGTGGCCTGTGTCTCCCGCGGAATTCCGTTGTTCGGCATCTGCCGCGGCCTCCAGGAGATGAACGTGGCCTTCGGCGGCTCCTTGCATCCGGAGATCCGCGAGCTTCCCGGCCGCATGAACCATCGCATGCCCCGGCTCGAGAACGGCGAGATCCATCCCGATCCGACCGTGGTGTTCGCTGACCGCCACGACGTCGATCTCACGCCCGGCGGCGCGTTCGCAAAGCTGCTCGGCTGCGAGAAGATCCGGGTCAATTCGCTGCATGGCCAGGGCATCCTCGATCCCGGCAAGCGCGTGCTGATCGAAGGCGTCGCCGAGGACGGCACCATCGAGGCGATCCGCATCGCGGAAGCGCCGAGCTTCGCGCTCGGCGTGCAATGGCACGCCGAGTACGATCCCCAGCGCAACCCCGTCAACCGCAAGCTGTTCGAGGCCTTCGGCGAAGCCCTGGTGGCGCGGCAGAAGGCGGCGGCGTAGCTCACGCTCCCGCGATCAATAGCTTGCGGTCACGGCCCCGGGCAGCGGATTGAAGTGATAGTTCACGCCGAGCTTGAACAGATGCAGATCCTGCGTGATCCAGCTGTTGAAGGCGGCCCGTGACGTGGCGAAGCCGGTCTGATCGAAGGGGCCGCTCTGGCTCGCATGCTGGTTGATCATGCGGATAAAGTCGTACTCACCCTTGATCGACCAGTTGCGGGCAAGCGCGTATTCGAGTCCCGCACCGATCACACCTCCCGAGTGTATTGTCTTGCCTTCGGCCGCGGTGCTCATGCTGAAGGCCCCCGAGGCTGCCGTACCATTGAAGACGTGGCTTTCATTGGCAATGGCGACGCCTGCCTTACCATAGGCAAGCAGGCGATCGCCGACCACGAAACCGGCCCGGCCGCTGGCGATCGCAAGCCAGTCGATCGAGGTTCTCAGATCAGCCGTAGCCGAGGTACCAAACAAGGGAAACGCCGAGAACCTGCTACCCTGCATGCCGGTCCACATCCATTCACCTTCGACGCCGAAAACCAACGCGCCGGACTGCACGTTGACGCCCCCATCAAAGCCGGCGAGCCATCCGCTTGCATCGAAGCTGCCACTGCCCGGCAGAGGCGAGCGGTCCTGATGGCGCCACTCGCGACCAACACCATAACCGGCCTGCACGCCGACGAAGCCGCCGGTCCAGTCCGTGCCGGACGCCGCCTTGACCGGCGGATATTTGGGATCGGCCGCGACTCCGCCAATTCGGTAGTTCGCCCCCAGTTTGATCAGGTGGATGGAGTCCTGCGCGATCGGGACATCCCCAGCGAGGGGAGTCGTCACACCGAAAGACGTGGCGCTGCCGCTCATCGCGACCTGCCGAGTGCCGAAATGCAGGTAATCGTATTCTGCTTTGACCGACCAATTTCCGTCCAAGACGTATTCGGCGCCAAATCCGACCATCGGCGCCCAGCGATATTCACGCCCGCTGAGGTTCGAGGAAAAGGCACCGAAGCCGAAATCGCCGGCTGCGTTGCTGGTGTGCCTTTCCCAACCCCCGGCAAGTCCGAATTTTGTGAAGGCGAACCAGCGATCGGCCGCCAGCCCGGCGCGACCGGCAACTGTGGTCAATGCCTCAATTCTCGAAGTGGTGGTGCTGGTCACGTCGCCGAAGAACGGGAAGCCAAGCCGCAGCGTCTGCGATCCGCGGATGTTCGCCCAAGAGCCGTCCAGTTCAAGGCCGAAGACGAGACTCGCGATCTGCTTGTTGATGCCGATTTGGGCGCCTGCGAGCACGCCATTCGCGGCATAATCGGCGGTCGGTTCGTTCGGGTCGTTAATCCACCAGTCCGCCATGCCGCCGCTATAGCCGGCATGCACGCCGACATAGACACCGCTCCAATCGACAATTGGAGCCGGAAGCGCAGCCGCCTTGACGGGAAGGTCCGCGGCGGAAGCCGCCTGTGTCAATGCCAGACCAAGTGTAGCAGCCGAAAAGATCTTTCCCGTGATGGCCATTGAACCCTCTGCAACGGCGCGCGCAATTTCGAGCGACGTCAGGGAGCTATACCGGGAGTGCGGCGCGTTCGGCTTGGGGCACGCGCTACACCGATTTGGACTGATCGACACAAGTCCGACGATTGCCATTCAGTGTGATCGCTTTGCCACATCGGCAGGCGCCTCAGTCCGGAGCCCGCGTCGCATCAAGCAGCGCTAGAGCGCCGCGCCATCCGAATTGGAGGCAGCATGAAAGTCCTTTGAACGCTGCGACATTTCCTGCGACAAAAGGACCGCCGGGCGATCTTACACTTACGGAGCGGTGCGTTGGATAGTGGCGACGAATTGATCGCATTGGAGCTGTCGAGCTCCGCCTTTGCCCAGCGCGACAGGATCGAAGCCTTTCATCAGATCTACGGCCGTGAAATTCTCAAGCTGGAGATCGAGCCGTTGCCGGACGCGGCCCTTCAGATCGACATGAAGCTGCGGGCGTTGCCCGGAATGTCCGTCGCGGCCGCGACCGTTTCTCCGATTTTCTGTCGCCACACCGAAGCGATGATTGACAACGACGATCCCGTGATTGTGTTCAACCTCGATGGTGCGGCCATCCACAATCAAAATGGCCACGAGACGCATCTCGGTCCGGGCGAGGCGGCCCTGACCACGAATGGATTGCCGGGAACCGCGACCAATTACACGACGAGGCGCGTGGTCACTTGGCGGATCAGCCGCGCGCTGATTGCGCCTCTGGTCAGCAACTTCGATGACGCCGTCGGCAGACCGCTCGACAAACAGAATCCAGCGCTGTCGCTCTTCCTGGACTATCTCGGCATCGTCAATGAGAGACAGACGCTCGCGAACGCCGCAATGCGGCGGGCCGTCGTGAACCATATGCTCGATCTCGGCGCGCTGTTGCTGGGTGCCAGGCCGGATGCCGCCGAGATGGCGAACATGCGCGGCCTTGCAGCCGCCAGAATGCGGAGCATCAAGGCCCACATTCGTGCGCAATCCGGCAATCCCGGGCTGAGCCTGGACTCTGTGGCTGCCAAGCAGGGCATTTCGAAATCCTATGTCCGACGGCTGTTCGAGACCGAAGGTACGAGCTTCACCGAGTTCGTCCTCAGCCAGCGGCTCGCCTCGGCCTACAAGATGCTGACGGATGTCAGCCTCGCAGGCCGCTCGATCAGCGACATCGCGCACCGGTCCGGCTTCAACGACATCTCATATTTCAATCGGACCTTTCGCCGTGTCTATGGCGCGTCCCCGTCGGAGATCCGCGCCCGCAAATGAGCTGCGGACGATCGGCCGCTCGCTCCGCTCCAGGATTTCCAAACTGGAATTGCATCCCGATGATGCGCAACACGGTCGCTGCCGAAGACCAGCTCCGTCGTGCTTTGCGACGACAAGGCCGACGACGATGGCGCCATGTGCCCAATGCGCAATCCAAATCTCGCTCGGAATAAACCAATCAGTAGGAATTGCTCCGTCCCTATTTTCCCGGCTCTGATTTGTTCTTTGAGAACGAAGTGGAGTCAGATCCAGAACGAAGGCTGACGGGCGTGGGCAAGCTCTATGTTTGAGCGCGGTAGCCGCGCCTGACGCGGTGCGGATCCAACTGTGACCTGGTCCGCGGCTGCCTCTGCTCAGCCGATCACATCGATATCCTGTGTGGCGATTTGCATTGCGTTGCACAATCGTGACGTTGGCCTCCACGCGCAGCATTGAGGTTCCCGAGAGGACCACCATATGCTCTGCAAGGGAGCACTGCCGTGCAGACCATGAAGGCGGCCCTCGTTGCGGCGATTGGCGCCGTGGTTTTGATCTGCGGCCTCCGTCCCAGTCCAGCGGAGGAGAACAGCCGCCTTGCACTGGTGGTTTCGATCGACGGGGCCATTGGCCCCGCGTCGGCCAACTACGTGAAAGAGGCGTTGGCCAAGGCAAGCGAACGGCGTGCCGAGGTGGTGCTTCTGAGAATGAACACTCCCGGCGGTCTCAACTCCAGCATGCGCGAGATCATTGCCGATGTGCTGGCCTCGCCGATTCCTGTCGTTGGCTACGTCGCTCCCTCCGGCGCCCACGCGGCGAGCGCGGGGACCTATATCCTTTATGCGACCCACGTCGCAGCGATGGCGCCGGGCACCAATATCGGCGCTGCGACGCCGGTGCAGATTGGCGGGCCGCTGCCGGGGCTGCCGGGCGGTGCGCCGGACAAGGGCGGCAAGGACAAGAAGGACGGCGACCAGCAGAGCGAGCCGAAAGATGCCATGACGGCAAAGGCGACCAATGATGCGGTTGCTTTCATTCGCAGCCTTGCGGAGCTGCGCCATCGCAATGCGGACTGGGCGGAAAAGGCGGTCCGTGAGGCTGCCACGCTCTCCGCCAACGGCGCGCTGGAGGCACATGCCACCGATCTCGTCGCGCGCGATCAGGCTGAATTGCTGAGGCAGCTCGATGGCCGTGAGGTGGAGGTTGCAGGCGGCAAGACGCAGCGCCTCGCGACAAAGGATGCCGTGGTTGAAGCCCTCGACCCCGGACGGATATCCCGCCTTCTGGCGGTCATCACCGATCCCAACGTGGCGTTCATTCTCCTGATGGTCGGCATCTACGGCCTGATCTTCGAGTTCATGTCCCCCGGAGCCGTCGCCCCTGGAGTCGTCGGCGCGATCTGTCTGCTGATCGGCCTCTATGCGCTCAATTTGCTGCCGATCAGCTATGCCGGCCTGGCCTTGATGCTGGTCGGCATCGTGCTTCTCACCATCGAAGCCTTCAATCCGACCGTGGTGATCGGCCTTGGAGGGATCATCGCCTTCGTGCTGGGAGCGCTGATGCTCTTCAGGGTCGAGGCGCCCGGCTATCACCTGTCATGGTGGGTGATCGGCATCACCGCGGCTGTGTTCGTCGGCTTTGCGCTCGTCGTGCTTGGTTCGCTTCGGCGCGCCGCCAAAGCTCCCGAACGGGTCGGTGTGCAGGCCATGCGAGGCTTACCCGCCGAAGTCCTCGATTGGAACGGGAGCGAAGGTCATGTCTTTGCCCATGGCGAGCGCTGGCAGGCGCGCGGCGCCGAAACGTTCAAGCCCGGAGAGACGGTCGAGGTCACCAACGTCATCGACCTGACGCTGCTGATACGGCGCGCACCAGCCGGCGAGGGAGGTCCATCATGATGCTGGAATACATGACTTATGCGGCGCTTGCGCTGCTTGTCATCATGTTTCTATCCCAGGCTATTCGAATTCTGCGCGAATACGAGCGTGGCGTCATCTTTACGCTCGGGCGCTTTACCGGCGTGAAGGGCCCGGGCCTCATCCTCCTCGTTCCGATCGTGCAGCAACTCGTCAAGGTCGACCTCCGGGTGATGGTGCAGGTCGTGCCGCCGCAGGACGTGATTTCGCGGGACAACGTCTCCGTCAAGGTCAACGCCGTTCTGTACTTCCGCATCGTCGATCCCGAGCGCGCCATCATCAAGGTCGGCGATTACATGGCCGCCACCAGCCAGCTCGCGCAAACGACGCTTCGCTCGGTGCTCGGTAAGCACGAGCTCGACGAGATGCTTGCCGAGCGCGACAGGTTGAACGCCGATATCCAGGAGATCCTCGACAAGCAGACCGACGTCTGGGGCATCAAGGTGACCGGCATAGAGATCAAGGACGTCGATATCAACGAGACCATGGTGCGCGCGATTGCCAAGCAGGCCGAGGCGGAGCGGTTGCGGCGGGCCAAGGTGATCAACGCGATGGGCGAAGAGCAGGCTGCCGAAAAGCTCGTCGAGGCCGGCCGGATTCTCGCGCAGGAGCCTCAGGCGATGCAGTTGCGTTACTTCGCGGCCCTGCACGACATCGCGGGGGAACGGTCGTCGACCATCGTCTTTCCGCTGCCGACGGGATTGCTCGACCATTTGATGTCGCGGGGGGAGACGACGTGATTTCTCCCGCTCTGTCGGGGCGGCGGCATCGATCGCGAGGTCGTAGTCGCGGCCAGGAGGACATGGGTGGAGCGAAGGGTGCGCTGTCGTCTCAGGGGCGCCGTGGGTCAAGCTCGTCAGGGCAGCTAGATGGTCTTCGATGAACGAGATCCAGGTGACCGTTCCTGGTGTGGTCGTGCTGAACGGAGAGCGAGCGCGGTTTGAAATCGCCAGCGGCAATTTCCGCCTGATCGTCGCATTCGCATTCAAGCATCAAATCGCGTTTATCAAGTTCATCGGTGCACATGCCGAATATGACAAGATCGATGCGCTGACGGTTGCGATGTACTGAGGAGGCCGTCCTATTCGGACAGAAGCAGACTACGATGCCGCTGTTGCCGAGATTGAGCGGCTCTGGGGTGCGGAGCCCGGGACTGATGATGGCGACAAGATCGATATCCTGGCAACGCTTGTCGAGAAATACGAGGCCGCGCGTTGGCCGGTCGACACGTCGCGTCTCGATCCCATTGATATGTTGAAATATTTGATTGATGAGGGAGGACACACCCAGGCAGAACTTGCGGAGCTGTTGGGCTCTCGCTCACGTGCGTCCGAGATATTGAACAGGAGGCGCGCGCTCACCGTGGAGATGATCTTTCGGATCGGCGAAGCTTGGAAAGTGCCTGCCGAGCTATTGATCAAACCGTATCGTCTGGACGCCGCATAGCTTGTCGCGGAGAGTTTTACCTGTCCCACGATAAGCGTCCCCACGCTCCACCCATTCTACAGGTCAATGAACATGTCGGACAGGACCGACTCACAAGCAAGCCTGCTCGGAACGCGTGCGACGTTTGTATGAATGTTAGCGCGTTTGTGTTGGCTTCTGTCATCACGGTCGAGGCGATGTATATCCAGCACGCGGACCTGGGCACGTAGTCGCTGGCGACATTCTCTTTTGTTTCGTTCCTGTCATTGCCATGTTTGTCATCAGGAGCGAACCGTTCTCCTTTTTCTATCTGCTGGCTCATCTTGGCATTTCGATCGGGCTGTTCTCGGGCGCGCTAGGGGTCTTTGCTGGCACCGTCAAATTGAGCAAAGCGCATAATCCACTCTTCCTTCTCGTATTATTCACAATGCTGACGATTGTCTGCGTGGCCGCGTATGTAGTAGTTGCTCTGATTAAGCTGACCTTTTCGAATCTTTCGTCGGAGCGCGCGCGGCGTAGGTGGATTCGCCGAACACGTAGTCCGTCGCTCCCATTGCGGTTAACGGGTCGTGCAGCTGCGGCGATGGATTCGCAAGACTTCAACCCACCGCAGGAGCCCTCAAACGAAAAGGCGCTCCCATCGGAGCGCCTTTTGCTTGTCGTGTAGAGTTCGAGCCGCCTAGCCCGAATAATACATCTCGAACTCGACCGGATGTGGGGTCATCTCGAAGCGTTCGACTTCGGTCATCTTCAGCTCGATATAGGCGTCGATGAAGTCGTCGTCGAACACGCCGCCGTTCTTGAGGAAGCCGCGGTCCTTGTCGAGGTTTTCCAGCGCCTCGCGAAGCGAGCCGCAGACCGTCGGGATCTGCTTCAGCTCTTCCTTCGGCAGGTCGTAGAGGTCCTTGTCCATTGCCGGGCCCGGATCGAGCTTGTTCTTGATGCCGTCGAGGCCGGCCATCAGCATCGCGGCGAAGCCGAGATAGGGATTGGCGAGCGGATCGGGGAAGCGCACCTCGACGCGCTTGGCCTTCGGCGAAGCGGTGTAGGGGATGCGGCAGGAGGCCGAGCGGTTGCGCGCGGAGTAGGCGAGCAGCACGGGAGCCTCATAGCCCGGGACCAGACGCTTGTAGGAGTTGGTCGAGGGGTTGGTGAAGGCGTTGATCGCCTTGGCGTGCTTGATGATGCCGCCGATGTAGTGCAGGCAGGTTTCCGACAGGTCGGCGTATTTGTTGCCGGCGAACACCGGCTTGCCGTCCTTCCAGATCGACTGGTGCACGTGCATGCCCGAGCCGTTGTCGCCATAGACCGGCTTCGGCATGAAGGTGGCGGTCTTGCCGTAGATGTGCGCGACCTGGTGGATGCAGTACTTGTAGATCTGCAAGTGGTCTGCCATCAGCGTCAGCGTGTCGAACTTCATGCCGAGCTCGTGCTGGGCGGAGGCGACCTCGTGATGGTGCTTTTCGACCTTGACGCCCATCTTGGCCATGGCGCCGAGCATTTCGGAACGCATGTCCTGCACCGAGTCCTGCGGCGGCACCGGGAAGTAGCCGGCTTTGGTGCGGACGCGGTGGCCGAGATTGCCGCCTTCATATTCGGTGTCGGAGTTGATCGGCAGCTCCGACGAATCGAGCCGGAAACCGGTGTTGTAGGGGGTGGCCGAATAACGCACATCGTCGAACACGAAGAACTCGGCTTCGGGGCCGACGAACACGCTGTCGCCCACGCCCATCGACTTCACCATGGCCTCGGCCTTCTTGGCGATGCCGCGGGGGTCGCGGTTGTAGGGCTCGCCGGTGGTCGGCTCGAGCACGTCGCAGGTGATGACCATCGTGGTTTCGGCGAAGAACGGATCGATCGTCGCGGTCACCGGATCGGGCATCAGGCACATGTCGGATTCGTTGATCGCCTTCCAGCCGGCAATCGAGGAGCCGTCGAACATCGTCCCTTCGGCGAAAATGTCCTCATCGATCATGCTGACGTCGAACGTCACATGCTGCCACTTGCCGCGCGGATCGGTGAAGCGCAGGTCGACGTATTTGACGTCGTTGTCCTTGATCGATTTCAGGACGTCTTTGGCGGTCTTCATGCATACCCCTTTTGGCTCTGCGGGTCGGTTTCCAGGTGAGCAGATTTGTTCTCGCTTTCGGCGAGTTGGCGCAACCGCACAAACGAAATCAGGCCGCCGAAGCAGCCTTTTTTCTTTCAGAGTGTCGCAAAATTCGGGATAGCACCCGGCTCAGATAGCGTCCAGCCCGGATTCGCCGGTCCGGATGCGGATCGCCTCTTCGATATTGGAGACGAAGATTTTTCCGTCGCCGATGCGGCCGGTCTGCGCGGCTCGGCGGATCGCGTCGATTGCGCGCTCGACCAGATCGTCGCCGATCACGATCTCGATCTTCACCTTGGGCAGGAAGTCGACGATGTATTCTGCGCCGCGGTAAAGCTCGGCATGACCCTTCTGCCGGCCGAAGCCCTTCGCCTCGGTGACGGTGATGCCTTGAAGGCCGACTTCCTGAAGCGCTTCCTTCACCTCGTCGAGCTTGAATGGCTTGATGATGGCTTCGATTTTCTTCACTGCGCGCCTCCCGGTCTTTCGATCAAATAGCAACGTCTTCGTCAGGATGCGCTTTTCTCACGCACGATATTGTCTTCGCTATGCCGGGATCCCTGACCAGTCCGGCAACAACGGCCGGCCACACCCTGATAATTGCCAGTGAGCACGACAAACCGAAGCGGCTTCCTCGAAAGCAGGGTCTATGCCAAGTTGCAAATGCCCTGATTACTGGAGCGTTATCAGCCTTTTACGAGCATCTCTGATAGATTGCGCCGACCGGCCCAAAATACCGAAGACTACGAAATAGGCAAACGGTTCAATATGTGTGCAGAAAGCTGTTCCGGGCGTCCGATCAGCACCGAATATGCCTGTTGAAGAGGCGTTTGTACCAGGGAAGTGGCATGGAAGTACTGACCAACGCCGAAATGCAGCGTGCCGACCAGCTCAGCATTGCCGCCGGCACACCCGGCTTCAAGTTGATGCTCAGCGCAGGTCAGGCGGTCGCCGAGACCGCCAATGCGCTGGTGGAGGATGGCCCGATCCTGATCGTGGCCGGCCCCGGCAATAACGGCGGCGACGGGTTTGTCGCAGCCGCCGAGCTCGCCGCACAGGGGCGCGAGGTCTCGGTGATCCTGATGTGCGAGCGCGACCAGCTCCAGGGCGATGCGGCGTCCGCCGCGCGCGGCTGGAAGCATCCCGTGCTGCCGTTCAACCCGCAGGCGATCGGAAGACCCGCGCTGATCATCGATGCCCTGTTCGGTGCCGGCCTCAGCCGGAGCGTCGATGGCGAGGCGCGCGAGATGATCGAGGCGATCAACGCCAACGGCGCCCCGGTGCTCGCCGTCGATCTGCCGAGCGGCATCAACGGCACCAGCGCCGCCGTGCTCGGTGTGGCGGTCAACGCCACCGAGACCGTCACCTTCTTCCGCAAGAAGCCGGCGCATCTGTTGCTCCCGGGCCGGATGCATTGCGGCCGCGTGCGCGTCGCCGACATCGGCATCGAGGCGCCGGTGCTGGACGAGATCAGGCCGCAAGTCTTCGAGAACGATCCGGACTTCTGGGGCACCGCCTTTCCGGTGCCGCGCATCGACGGCCACAAATACGCGCGCGGCCATGTGCTGGCGGTCTCGGGCGATGCCGCCGCGACCGGCGCGGCGCGGCTTGCCGCGCGCGGGGCGCTGCGCGCCGGTGCGGGCCTAGTGACGCTGGCAACCCCGCGCGAGGCGCTCGCGATCAACGCGAGCGCGCTGACCGCAGTAATGGTCCGCCCGGTCGACACCGCGATCGAGTTCGGCGAGCTGCTCGGCGACCAGCGCTACAACACCTGCATGATCGGCCCCGGCGCGGGAATCGGCGATCGCACCTGCGATCTCGTCCGCACCGCGCTGAGCGCGCAGCGGCGTCTGGTGCTGGACGCCGATGCGCTGACGAGCTTTGCGGCCAATCCCGAGCGGTTGTTCGAATCGATCAAGTCCTCCCAGGACAATGCGGTGGTGCTGACGCCGCATGAAGGCGAATTCCCGCGCCTGTTCTCCGATCTCAGCAACAAGCATCCGGGCCGTTCCAAGCTCGAGCGCGTGCGTGCCGCCGCCGCGCGATCCGGCGCGGTCGTGCTGCTGAAGGGCCCGGACACCACGGTCGCCGCGCCCGACGGCCGCGCGACCATCGCCGCCAACGCGCCGCCCTGGCTCGCCACGGCCGGTGCCGGCGACGTGCTCGCCGGCATCATCGCAGGACTGCTGGCGCAGGGCGTGCCGGCCTTCGAAGCCGCCAGCATCGGCGTGTGGATGCATGGCGAGGCGGCCAGCGAGGCGGGGCCGGGGCTCATTGCGGAGGATTTGACCGAGACGCTGCCGGCCGTGCACCGGCGCATCTATGATGCGCTCGGGGTGGAGTACTGAGCCTTTAGGTCGGATGGGTAGAGCAAAGCGAAACCCATCATCTCAAATCTTGGCGCGATGGCGATGGGTTCGCTCTGCCATCCTACAAAAGCTCACTCCACCTCGTACCACCGCACGAGCCGCGGCGCGGCCCAGTCGGTCGCGACGGATTCAAGCAACCATCGTCCGGGCGAGGTCGCGGCGAAGGCGATGCGCTGGGTCTGGCCGGGTTCGATCGCGAGCGTGTCGAGCCAGTAAGGCTTCCAGCCGTCGTCGAGCTTGTCGAGCAGACGGAAGGGATGGCCGTGCAGGTGGAAGACGGTCGCGATGGGGGCGGGGTTCTTCAGGGCCAGCGCGACGGTGCGGCCGGTCTTGGCGCGGAAGGCGGGGGCCGAGGCGGTGGAGAAGTTTGCAGGCTTGATCCAGCCGGCCTCGGCTGCGCCGAGCGCGACATCGAACCGCAGGGCACCCTTCAGGTCGAGCTTCTCGGGGAGATCGTTCGACGGGAGGGGCTGGGGCGATGACAGCGCCGCTCGCCGGTCCAGTCGGCCTGATATTTTGAGGATGCCCACCTGACGCGCCTCTTTGCCGTCATGCAGCAGGAAGGCGGCCGATGTGGCCGTATCCACAAACGTATCGGCACGTCCGCCCGGGGCGAGCACGAGGGCGCCGTTGCGCGCGGGGAACGGCTCGGCCGGCTGGCCGTCAAGGGCCATCACCCGGACTTCATGGCTTTCCAATTTGATCGCCAGAACAGAGCGTTGTGAGCCGTTGATAAAGCGCAGCCGTAGCCGCTCATTGGCCGCGGCTGATAGTTCGAATGAAGTCGTTCCATTGATCGTATAGAAGGGCGTCGCGCCGCCGGGGTCGCGGCCCGGCGGAAGCGCAGTCCCGTCCGGCCGCAGGCGCCATTCCTCGATCAGGAGGACCACGTCACGATCGACGGCGATCCGGCTCGGTTCGGCGGCGATGATCGGAAGTGGACGCGCGGGCTGCTTCTGGACATCTTCGAAGAGCCGAAAGTCGGCCAGCAGGGTTCCCGCATGAGCTATTGAAATAATTGACGTTTCTGTCGTGTCCGGTGCCGGCGGCGCGCGACCCCTGAGCGGATCGGCCCCCATCGGGGCATTGAGGCCGTACCAGACGGGCGCAAGCGGCACTGGCAGGTCATTCCGGAACACCACTTGGCAATTGTCGAAACGCTTGAGACGTACGTCTCCAAGGTGGCTTACCGCGGCCAGTTCCCAAATTGGTGTAGCCGGCTGCTCCGGCCTGAGAGCCAATGTTGCCGCTCTGGCCTGAAGCGCGAGCTGGGCGGTCACGAGCGGGCCGGCGCCGCCGGCGAACAGCCCGGCCGCCGAGGCGCCGAGTGAGGCGCCAATTGAGGCGCCGAGCCCGGCCAGAACGTCGCGCCGATCGGGGGCAGATATCCGGGTTTTCATGCGCGATCCGGATCATGCCGCGCTGGATAAGTCCAGCCATCGTGCCTACGTAAAGCTTGCCTCCATCAGGCCATTTTTTTGCTGCGAACGATCAGGCACATGGTATAAGCCCGGCCGCCCGCGGCATCGCGGCCGGTCTTGATGCAAATTCACGCGGGCGTGGCGGAACTGGTAGACGCGCTGGATTTAGGTTCCAGTGACGAAAGTTGTGGGGGTTCGAGTCCCTCCGCCCGCACCAAGCGCTTATCGCGTTTGCACGGATTGCGAGGACCTGCTTCTCGTGGACGTTTGTCTGCGAAAGGCCGGTCCGATGAACCACCGGCGTTGAGGCATTCGCCTTGCGCCGGATCGATTAATGACAGCGTCTCGGCGCGCAATGTGCCGGGACCGAACGAAAAGAAGATTGTACGCCATGCAGGTCACAGAAACCCTCTCGGAAGGTTTGAAGCACGAGTTCAAGATCAGCGTTCCCGCGTCTGATCTCGACGCCAAGGCCGGCGCCAAGCTCGTCGATCTCAAGGACAAGGTCCGCATCAACGGCTTCCGTCCCGGCAAGGTGCCGGTCACGCACCTGAAGAAGGTCTATGGCCGCTCCGTGATGGCCGAGACCATCGACCAGACCATCCGCGACACCAACACGCAGCTGTTCTCCGAGCGCGGCTTCCGCCTTGCGACCGAGCCGAAGATCACCATGCCGACCGAGCAGGCCGAGGTCGAGGAGCTGCTGAGCGGCAAGACCGATCTGACCTACACGGTCGCGATCGAGGTGGTGCCGTCGATCGCGCTCGCCGACTTCAAGAGCTTCCAGGTCGAGAAGCCCGTGGCCGAGGTCTCCGATGCCGACGTCGACGAGGCGATCAAGCGCATCGCCGATTCCAACCGCACCTATGCCGCCAAGGGCGAGGGCGCCAAGGCCGCCTCGGGCGACCGCGTCACGATCAACTTCAAGGGCACCATCAACGGCGAAGCCTTCGAGGGCGGCACCGGCGAGGGCATCCAGGTCGTGATCGGCTCGAACACCTTCATCCCCGGCTTCGAGGAGCAGCTCATCGGCATCGGTGCCAATGAGACGCGCACGCTGAAGGTGTCATTCCCCAAGAACTACATGAACGACAAGCTCGCCGGCCAGCCGGCCGAGTTCGAGACAACCGCGACGCTGATCGAGTCGCCCCAGGATCTCGCGATCGACGACGAGTTCGCCAAGACGCTCGGCCTTGAGTCGCTCGACAAGCTGAAGGAAGCCGCGCGCGAGCGTCTGGCTGCCGAGTTCGCGACCGCGACGCGCCAGCGCGTCAAGCGCGCGCTGCTCGACCGGCTCGACGAGGCGCATCGCTTCGAGGCTCCCCCCTCGCTCGTCGAGGAGGAGTTCAACCTGATGTGGAACTCGGTCAAGGCCGAGATGGACTCCGCCGGCAAGACTTTTGCCGACGAGAACACCACCGAGGAGAAGGCGAAGGAAGAGTACCACAAGATCGCCGACCGCCGCGTGCGCCTCGGCCTCGTGCTCTCCGAGATCGGCGAGAAGAACAAGATCACCGTGACCGACGACGAGGTCGGCCGCGCCGTGATCGAGCGTGCCCGCCAGATGCCCGGCCGCGAAAAGGAAGTCTGGGATTTCTATCGCAACAACGCCCAGGCATTGGCCCAGCTTCGTGCGCCGATCTATGAGGACAAGGTCGTCGACTTCATCCTCGAGCTCGCCAACGTGACCGAGAAGAAGGTCTCGCGTGAGGACCTGTACAAGGACGACGAGGCGGAAAAGACCGCCGCCTGAAGGCTCTGGAGCATTTTCGAGCGAAGTGGATCCCGGTCCGTTCCGATTCCACTCGCAATGGGATTTTGGAACAGCCTTCTATTAAGGATGATCAGCGAAGGGGCCCAGCTAGCCAGATGGTCGGCTGCGCCTCTTTGCGCGAATCAGCTTCAACTGCCTGATTGATTAGGCCTTAATTCGTTCGGGACTTGTCTGGCACGAATTGGGCTATATCTGTCGCTAGCTCTTCTACGAAAGTTCCTGCATCACGGGACGTCCATCGGCCTTCCGGCATATCCAGTCTAAACTGGCAGCCAAGACTGGCGATGTTCGCCTCTCAAACACCCTAGGTGACTCATGCGCGATCCGGTTGAAACCTACATGAACCTCGTGCCCATGGTGGTCGAGCAGACCAACCGTGGCGAGCGCGCCTACGACATTTTCTCGCGCCTTCTGAAGGAGCGCATCATCTTCGTGACCGGCCCGGTCGAGGACGGCATGTCGACGCTGATCGTCGCGCAGCTGCTGTTCCTTGAGGCGGAAAATCCGAAGAAGGAAATCTCGATGTACATCAACTCGCCGGGCGGCGTGGTGACGTCGGGCCTTGCGATCTACGACACCATGCAGTTCATCCGTCCGCCGGTCTCCACGCTCTGCACCGGCCAGGCGGCCTCGATGGGCTCGCTGCTGCTCGCCGCCGGCGAGAAGGACATGCGCTTCTCGCTGCCGAACGCGCGCATCATGGTGCATCAGCCCTCCGGCGGCTTCCAGGGCCAGGCCACCGATATCATGCTGCACGCTCAGGAGATCCTGAACCTGAAGAAGCGGCTCAACGAGATCTACGTGAAGCACACCGGCCAGACCTACAAGTCGATCGAGGACGCGCTGGAGCGCGACAAGTTCCTGACCGCGAACGACGCCAAGGAGTTCGGCCTGGTCGACAAGGTCATCGACAAGCGCGCCGAGGAGCCGGCGCCGGCGAAGGCCCCGTAACACTACCGGGCCGCAAGGGAGATCCCCGGGTGAATCCCCTGGGGATCGCGGGCACCGTCAAGGCGGTGTTGACGTTGAGGACGTTTGTGCGCGTCGCAAAAGCGCTGTTTTGCGCGCTGCGATGGGCGCAAAGTTCCGCTTTCGTGCTTGTTTTCGTGGCAATCCAGCAACGCCGGGGTGATTTCCATCACTTCGCTCGTGCCAAGACCGGAAATCACGGTATTGTCACGGGTAGCCGGCGACCCCCGATTAGCGAATTCTTGATAGTCGGGTGACAGCATGGTTGGCTACGCATGATCGGCTATGATCGCGGGAGAATCGAGTGACCGTGATTCGCACGGGATGTAGCGCATAGGGTCTTTTTTGGTACGGAATTTGCTCTATTTGAACTTCATACCGGCCATTCGTGCCGGAAATGGAGCGATCGAGCGAGACGATCGAACCGCGGACGGAGACATGAATGAGTAAGGTTGGCACGAGCGACTCCAAGAACACGCTATATTGCTCGTTCTGCGGCAAGAGCCAGCACGAAGTCCGCAAACTGATCGCGGGTCCCACGGTCTTCATCTGCGACGAGTGCGTCGAGCTCTGCATGGACATCATCCGCGAGGAGAACAAGTCCTCGCTCGTGAAGTCGCGCGACGGCATTCCGACGCCGAAGGAAATCTGCAAGGTGCTGGACGACTACGTGATCGGCCAGAGCCATGCGAAGAAGGTCCTCTCGGTCGCGGTGCACAACCACTACAAGCGCCTCAACCACCAGACCAAGCACAACGACGTCGAGCTCGCGAAGTCGAACATCCTGCTGATCGGCCCGACCGGCTCGGGCAAGACGCTGCTCGCGCAGACGCTCGCCCGCATCCTGGACGTGCCGTTCACGATGGCGGATGCGACCACGCTGACCGAAGCCGGCTATGTCGGCGAGGACGTCGAGAACATCATCCTCAAGCTGCTTCAGGCCGCCGACTACAACGTCGAGCGCGCCCAGCGCGGCATCGTCTACATCGACGAAATCGACAAGATCAGCCGCAAGTCCGACAATCCCTCGATCACGCGTGATGTGTCGGGTGAGGGCGTGCAGCAGGCGCTGCTCAAGATCATGGAAGGCACGGTGGCTTCGGTCCCGCCGCAGGGCGGCCGCAAGCATCCGCAGCAGGAATTCCTGCAGGTGGATACCACCAACATCCTGTTCATCTGCGGCGGCGCCTTCGCCGGTCTCGAGAAGATCATCTCGGCGCGCGGCCGGTCGACCTCGATCGGCTTCGGTGCCCAGGTGCTCGCGCCGGAGGACCGCCGCACCGGCGAGATCTTCCGTCACGTCGAGCCTGAGGACCTGCTGAAGTACGGCCTCATCCCCGAATTCGTCGGGCGCCTGCCCGTCGTGGCGACGCTGGAGGATCTGGACGAGACCTCGCTGAAGAAGATCCTGACCGAGCCGAAGAACGCGCTGGTGAAACAGTACCAGCGGCTGTTCGAGATGGAGAACATCGAGCTGACCTTCGCCGACGAGGCGCTTGGCGCGGTTGCCCGCAAGGCGATCGAGCGCAAGACCGGCGCGCGCGGCCTGCGCTCGATCCTCGAGGCGATCCTGCTCGAGACCATGTTCGACCTGCCGGGCCTGGAAGGTGTGGAAGAAGTCGTGATTTCGCGCGAAGTCGTGGAAGGCACGGCCCGTCCGCTCTACATCTACGCCGATCGCTCCGATCGCGCGGTCGAGAACGCCAGCGCCTAAATTGCGGCGCTGGAACGCTCCGAACGTCTCATCAGTTGAGGGCTGCGGAAGCTTTCTCCGCAGTCCATGTTGCGTCGCTTACATGTGTGCGTAAGCGCCTGATGGCGCGCGTATTTCAGTGACTTGACACCCCCCGGGTCGATAGCCACCTAATGTCGGCGGCGAGCGAGAATTCCGTGCAAGATTCGCCGCTGTTCCGATCCGGCAAGCCTGGTCCAACCTGCGAATGGTAGACCGGTTCTGTCGATCACCTCGGCACCTTGTGGCGGTTGCGCATAAGCCGGCGGGCTGCGTGCAAGGGGGCAAAGCAAAAGGAAAAGGCCATGACTAATCCAAAACCGCGGCCAACCATCGTCCATGGCGAAGCGCACGCTTATCCCGTGCTGCCGCTGCGCGATATCGTCGTCTTCCCGCACATGATCGTGCCGCTCTTCGTCGGTCGCGAGAAGTCGATCCGCGCGCTCGAAGAGGTGATGAAGAACGATGCTCTGATCATGCTGGCGACGCAGAAGAACGCGTCCGACGATGATCCGGCGCCCGATGCCATTTACGAGACCGGTACGCTTGCCAGCGTGCTCCAGCTCTTGAAGCTTCCGGACGGCACCGTGAAGGTGCTGGTCGAAGGGCTCGAGCGTGCGCGCGTGCAGAAATACACCGATCGCGCCGATTACTACGAAGCCACCGCCGTCGCGCTCGCCGACACCGATGCGAAGTCGGTCGAGGCCGAGGCGCTGGCGCGCTCGGTCGTGTCCGACTTCGAGAGCTATGTGAAGCTCAACAAGAAGATCTCGGCCGAGGTCGTCGGCGTCGTGCAGGCGATCACCGATTTCGCCAAGCTCGCCGACACCGTTGCTTCGCATCTCGCCGTCAAGATCGCGGACCGCCAGGGCATCCTGGAGACGCTGTCGGTGACCACGCGCCTCGAGAAGGTGCTGGGCCTGATGGAGAGCGAGATCTCGGTGCTGCAGGTCGAGAAGCGCATCCGCTCGCGCGTCAAGCGCCAGATGGAGAAGACCCAGCGCGAGTATTATCTCAACGAGCAGATGAAGGCGATCCAGAAGGAACTCGGCGACGACGATGGTCGCGACGAGCTCGCCGACCTCGAAGAGAAGATCTCCAAGACCAAGCTCTCCAAGGAAGCGCGCGAGAAAGCGCAGCATGAATTGAAGAAGCTGCGCCAGATGTCGCCGATGTCCGCGGAAGCGACGGTGGTGCGCAACTATCTGGATTGGCTGCTGTCGATCCCGTGGAACAAGAAGTCCAAGGTGAAGAAGGATCTGGAGGCGGCGCAAGCCATCCTGGACTCCGATCACTACGGTCTGGAGAAGGTCAAGGAGCGCATCGTCGAGTATCTTGCCGTGCAGTCGCGCGCCAACAAACTGACTGGGCCGATCCTGTGCCTGGTCGGGCCTCCCGGCGTCGGCAAGACCTCGCTCGGCAAGTCGATCGCGAAGGCGACGGGGCGCGAATTCGTGCGCGTCTCGCTCGGCGGCGTGCGCGACGAGGCCGAGATCCGCGGTCACCGCCGCACCTATATCGGCTCGATGCCCGGCAAGATCATCCAGTCGATGCGCAAGGCCAAATCGTCCAATCCGCTGTTCCTGCTGGACGAGATCGACAAGATGGGCGCCGACTTCCGCGGCGATCCGTCCTCGGCTTTGCTCGAGGTTCTCGACCCCGAGCAGAACGGGACGTTCAACGACCACTATCTCGAGGTCGACTACGATCTCTCCAACGTGATGTTCATCACGACCGCGAATACGCTCAATATTCCGGGCCCGCTGATGGACCGCATGGAGATCATCCGGATCGCGGGCTACACCGAGAACGAGAAGGTCGAGATCTCGCGCAAGCATCTGATCCCGAACGCGGTGTCCAAGCACGGTCTGGACTCCAAGGAGTTCTCGATCGACGACGACGCGCTCCTGCTGCTGATCCGCCGCTACACCCGCGAAGCGGGCGTGCGTAACCTGGAGCGTGAGCTCTCCACACTGGCCCGCAAGGCGGTGAAGGAGCTGATGATCTCCAAGAAGAAGTCGGTCAAGGTCACCGAGAAGACTCTGGAAGAGCTTCTGGGCGTGCCGAAGTACCGCTTCGGCGAGATCGAGAGCGAGCCGCAGGTCGGCATCGTCACCGGCCTTGCCTGGACCGATGTCGGCGGCGAGCTGCTGACGATCGAAGGCGTCATGATGCCTGGCAAGGGCAAGATGACCGTCACGGGCAACCTGCGTGACGTCATGAAGGAGTCGATCTCGGCGGCGGCGTCCTACGTCCGCTCCCGCGCGATCAACTACGGCGTCGAACCGCCGCTGTTCGACCGGCGCGACATCCACGTGCACGTGCCGGAGGGCGCGACGCCGAAGGATGGTCCGTCCGCGGGCGTGGCGATGGCCACCGCGATCATCTCGGTCATGACCGGCATCCCGGTCCGCCACGATGTCGCGATGACCGGCGAGATCACGCTGCGCGGCCGCGTGCTGCCGATCGGCGGCCTCAAGGAGAAGCTGCTGGCTGCGGCCCGCGGCGGCATCAAGACGGTGCTGATCCCCGAGGACAACGCCAAGGATCTCACGGAGATTTCCGATGCGATCAAGGGCGGCATGGAGATCATCCCGGTCTCCCGCCTCGACGACGTCGTCGCCAAGGCGCTGGTCAAGAAGCCGGTGCCGATCGTCTGGGAAGAGGACACCAAGGTGACCGTGAAGCCGGAGGGCGATGAGGCCGCCGGCGGCCTGACCGCTCACTAACGTTCAACGAAAGATGATAAAACGGCGCCGTCGGGCGCCGTTTTTGTTGTGTGCCGAGTATGAACGACAGCTTGGAGGTGGAAGTCCTCTATCCAGCCTGATGGCGGCGAAGGATTAGCGAAGCGCAAGGGCGTCACCGCGAGGTGGGGTCTGAAGAAAGCGTGGAGCAAAGCCGCGGCCCGATGGACAAACACCGGATAACGAGGCCTACCCGGCCGGACGAGCGAGCAACTGATCGCGAAGTCCAGGGTCATCAAGGGTCGGGGTGGTAAATTCGGCGGGCGCGCGGTGAAGGCGGTCGGTCTTACCTCGGGAGGTCTGCGTTGTGTCCCGGCAACGGGACTGAGGTCGTCGTAAGGCGGCCCGACCGCAGCGCAGAAGTCAGCTGAGGGCATAGTAGGTGGCGTGTGCCGCCGAAGGCCCGAACGGTGGAAGTGGTTAGTAGAGCAACGATCTCGCGCGAGCCATGCGGCAGAAGAATCAGGTCGAACTGAACTTGGGCACCGGAGCAGGCGGTGAAGCCGCAAGCTCCGCCGCCGGAGAGACCGAAGCAAGCGCGGTGAGAGCCAGCCTCGAACGCCCGGCGGTCGCAGGACCGTCGATGGAAGTAGTCGTCGAGCGTGAGAATCTGCAAGCAGCATTGGCGCAAGTGAAGCGCAACAAGGGTGCGGCAGGCGTCGATGGGATGACCGTCGGCGAGCTATCGGCCTATCTGAAGGAGCACTGGCTCACGATCCGCGCCCAGTTGCTTGACGGCACCTATAAGCCACAGCCGGTGCGGCGGGTGGAGATACCGAAGGCGTCGGGCGGCCTGCGGCCGCTCGGCATCCCGACGGTGCTCGACCGCTTCATCCAGCAGGCGGTGATGCAGGTGTTGCAGGCAGATTGGGACGGAACGTTCTCCGAGGCGAGCTTCGGCTTCCGGCCGACCCGCTCGGCGCATCAGGCGGTGGAACGGGCGCAGACCTACATCGCATCCGGTTACGCCGTCGTCGTCGACATCGATCTGGAAAAGTTCTTCGACCGGGTCAACCACGACATCCTGATGGGGCTCATTGCCAAACGGGTCGCTGACAAGCGCCTCCTCAAGCTCATCCGTGGCTTCTTGACTGCGGGTGTGATGGAGGCAGGGCTGGTCAGCCCGACGGAGGAGGGTACGCCGCAAGGCGGACCGCTCTCGCCGCTGTTGTCGAACCTGATGCTGGATGTGCTGGACAAGGAACTGGAGAAACGCGGCCATCGCTTCGTGCGCTACGCCGACGACTGCAATATCTATGTACGCAGTCAGAAGGCGGGCGAGCGGGTGTTGGCCGGCCTCGAACGGTTCCTCGAAAAGCACCTCAAGCTCAAGATCAACAAGGCCAAGAGTGCGGTCGCCAAACCGAGCGTTCGCAAGTTCCTGGGCTTCAGCTTTACCGGCGGAAGTGAACCACCGCGACGGCGCATCGCGCCGCAGGCGCTCGCCCGCTTCAAGGTAAAAGTTCTGGAGCTGACGCGACGCACGTGCGGTCGAAGCCTCGTGCAGATTACCAAGGAGCTGTCAGCCTACCTGATCGGGTGGCGCGGCTACTTCGGCTTCTGCCAAACCCCGTCGGTGTTGCGCGTGCTTGACCGGTGGATCAGGCGGCGGCTGCGCGCCGTCGTCTGGAAGCAATGGAAGTATGGACCCGCTCGCTTCGCCGAGCTGCGACGCCGTGGCGTCGGCCGGGATCTGGCAGCGCAAACTGCCGGCGCCCCGCATGGCCCTTGGCGGCTCGCGAACAGCCCCGCGCTTGCCATTGCTCTGCCAAACAGCTTCTTCGCTTCGCTCGGCTTGGCTTCCGTCACGGGACAGTGGCCTGCATAATCCGCCGAACCGCCGTATACGGACCCGTATGTACGGTGGTGTGGGAGGGGAGGAGTCGCGAGACTCCCCCCTATCCCGATTTGAGGATTGGTCATGCAGGTCGACGGACAGTGCCATTGCGGGAAGATCACGTTTGAAGCCGAGGTTGATCCCGACGCGATCTCGGTCTGTCATTGCACCGACTGCCAGACGCTGACCGGCTCGCCGTTCCGGGTCACCGCGATCTGCACCAGGGCCGACGTCAGGCTCACCGGCGGTACCCCCAAAGTCTACGGGAAGCGCGGCGACAACGGCCGGGTGCGCTTCCAGCACTTCTGCGCCGATTGCGGGTCCCCGCTGTTCACCAGCGGCGAGGGCGACCAGGCCGACGACTGGGGCATCCGCTGGGGCAGCATCCGCCAGCGCGATCAATTGCGTCCTGTCAGGCAGATCTGGTGCCAGTCGGCGGCGGTGTGGATCGACGCCGTGCCGCTGCTGCCGGGAAGGCCGCAGGATTGAGGCTCCTCGTTGGGACTGGGGTCTTGCCCGTTCGGGGCCCGTAGGGCTAAAGAGGCGGCGAGGGCGGTTAGCTCAGCTGGTTAGAGCATCTCGTTTACACCGAGAGGGTCCGCGGTTCGAATCCGTGACCGCCCACCACTACTTAGCAGGTTTTTGGGGTGTCGTCCCGACAGTTTCCCCGACAGAAACCCTAGCCAGACTGCGCTATCGGGACGACGTTGCTGGGTTTCTTGGGCTGCTGCCGCGACCTGTTGAGCGCATTGACCGCGTTTGATTGGAAGTCTGGGTGGTGATGACCGTACACCTCCTCAAACATCTTCATCGTGATCCCGAAGAATCCGCAGATTTCGTGTGGGGGAACACCCAATTGCGCCTGCCAGGTAATAGCGGTGTGGCGGAGGATGTGTGGGCTGACGTCCTTTAGCTTGGCCTCCCTGACAAGGCTGGTGAAGCCCTTGGAGACGCGCTTGATGGCCTCGCCGTGCCACTCAATCAGGGAATGGGAAATAAGCCCCTTGGCTTTCCAGCGCCGCATGTGGGCCAGCAAACGAGGCGGGACGCGGACAGATGGCTGACGCTTGTTGGTTTTCTTTTTGCCGATCGCGCGCCGATAAAACACACCGCGCTCCAGGTCGACCCAGCCACGGCCCTCTGTGGGCTCTAGCGCGGCCCCACAAATGGCCCCAGACCGCGTGCCCGTGTACAGGCCAACTAGGATGAAGTGCGCCAGATGCTTGGCTCTGCTGCGCCCAAGGGCCTCCCCACGGTCCTCCCGGAGGCGCCACGCGGTCCATAGCAATTTGGCCGCTTCTTGACGGGTAAGCCAACGCTCGCGGGCCTCCCCTTTGTCGGGCAGGACCACGGGTGTGAGGGCGGCACACAGGCCAAGCTCCCAGTGATGGCGAACAGCGGCGCGCAAGTCTTCAAGCTCTCGCCTGGCCGCTGCTTGTTTGCCGCGTGCCGATACATAGGCGAGACAAGAACCCTTATTCAGGTCAGAGAGCTTCTTGCCGCTGAAGTGCTTGATGATGCGGGTTAGTCTGTCGATTGTTTCGGTGGGGCGAGCGTGACCGCTAGCCTTGTCCTCCGCATAAATATCGCAGACCGTCTTAATCAGAACGTTCGCGGGATCTTTGTCTTTTACGCGCGGCGTTTTTCTGAGGTTGAGGTATTCTGTGAAGCAGTCGATAGCTTCTTGCGGAGCGCTTCCATTTTGGATGTCTCCGATACCTGTACTGCGCTTAACCGCCCCGTCTCTGATACACCAAACTGCGGGCTCAAGGACTTTGCCGCTACTGTCGCGCCTAGCCGGCTGGAGCCACAAACGGGGGCCTTTTGCTGGACGCGGCATAATTTCCTCATTTCTTCAATGGCTGCTAGGGTGGTGTAATCCTTACCTGCAATCCGCTCAATTACAAGTCGTCCTTTATCGGCTTCACGTCGGAGTCCGCTTGCAGTCATGCCGCCATGCGGAAACGCAAATTTCGCCGCTACAGATAACCGTAGCGGCGCGCCTGGAGCAGGCACATTATCATTTGCGGGCGTCATGCAGCTTTTTCAATCAGACTATTGTCGTTGGCGGCCAATATCGCTGGCACCCTAAGTTTGCGCGCGGCGGCCCTTCTGCGTAGCGCCTCAGCTGCAAGCTCATGCTCGTCGCGATCGTAGTGCTGAGTCATTTGAATGTCGGAATGCTTGGCCGCGTGACGCATGAATTCCAACGGCACGGCGGCCTTGATGCCTTCAGAGATTCCTCCAGATCGCGAGTGCATATTTTTGACGGCCTTTGGCACCTCAGCTATATGTTCATCGTGAATGTGCGAAAGGATGGGGCGCGGCTCTCGACCCTCCATGGCATCGAACAACCGATACCAAGCCAGCCGCTCGTCGTAGTTTTTGCTTTGCGGATCGAGACATCCCATCGCGCTTTGAATACAGCGCATTAGGCGCTCGACCTGAGGCGGCCTATAGACCCTCGTCGGCGGCACGCTGGATCGTATTGACCGGGTTTTGGAGGATAAGGAGTCGCGAGCGGCCTTTATCCGAGAGGCCGTAGAGCGCGAGCTAAAGCGGCGCGAGCGCAAAGCTTAGCCCTCACCCTGTCGTACATGGGAAAGATGAGCGGGGCTGTTGTTCGCCAATGCAACCCGCTGAGCGCAATCGCGATTCCGCAGAAAGTCCCAAGCTTGTCGCGTCCAGAGCGCATCAGCCAGAGCGTTGTGCTCGGTGGATGTCTGCTCGGGCAGCTTGGGATTGCCGAGATAATCGCAAAGCTGCTTCACGTCGCGGCAGTACATCGGCCAGCCGCTCGGGAGATCCATCATCGTGCCGTAGAGTTGGCAGAGCGCCACCCAATCGTAGTCGGCGTAGTAGGCCCAGAACTCGGGCTTTTGGCCGCCAACGAATGACAGGATGTTATTGGCAATAACCTTGCGCGTTCCCTGGTGGTAGTGCTTGCCGGACAGGTGAGAGAGGACGTTTTCAACAACCCACGGACTCGCGCGCGAGTGGTCACATTCCGTGTTCTCGAAATACAGGGTCGCGCCGTCCTCGCGCACCATGCCAATGCTGATGAGGTCGATTGTCTTGCCGTCCTCAATGAACTCGGTATCAAACCAGATTTTCATGACTTGTCCTCAGATTGAAGCACTTGCGGAGGATGAGCGCGGGCATATTCGCGCTTGTATGTTTCCTGACACCTGCGCAAATCGGCCTCCAGCTTGTCGTGAAGCTCGCGCATCGGCTTAACGATGGCGTCGCGACGCTCGATCAGCCTGACATGACGAGGGTGAAAATGACCTCGGTATTGGCCGTGGTAGCTTTCGATCTTGAACTTGATATCGACGATCGCGTGAATGTAGCCGTCGCAAGCTCCGAGCAACCGCGTTAGAGCCTCGTCCGTCCAAATCGGGAGTTCCGCAGGCTTCGGGTTACGCCGCGCCATCGGTGCCTCCGAGCATTGTCGATGGGTGCTTCCGCCCGCGCTCGCGGATGGTTGCCGCGCAGAGCTGGGCGGCCTCCATCTTATCGAGCGCCGCAGCTTTGCTGTTTGGGTCAACGTGCTCAGCAGCACGGCGGGATGCGTTTATTGCAACCGTGTCGCAGAGCTTCGCGCAATGCTCGACCACATCCTCGACCTGAGCGTCACGTTCATTGATCTGGCGGCGAAGGTCGCCAATCATCGTCTGGTATTTCCAGATGATCTTACGCGCCAAGTCGGGTGTGAAGTCAGCATCGTCATCGGGAATCGCGGGAAGATCGCTCATTTTAGCCTCGCAAGAAGTCGGTCCATTTGCTTGAAGTTGAGGCGCACGTCTTGGAAGCGGCGGCGCTGGTACTCAATCAGTTCGAGGACGTCGGAAATATCCCCCGCGCCGCTCTCTGCCGGAGTGCGAGAGGCTAGAGCGGCGCGCACCTCATTCTCAAACTCGCGGACCAAGCGCATCGCGCTCGACGCCGCTACGTTGCGGCACGTCTCCATAGTCATCATGTCGCCAGCCACAACAGCCGCGTCCTGCTGACGAAGGGCCTTCGCCATCCGGTCGAACCATTCGGCCGCGCCCCAGCGGTCAACGTTCTCGCTGAAGAAGTCGAGGGGCCGCTCTGTCGCCCCTTGGGCAGACTCGACCGTTGCCGGAGAGTGAGGACGTAAACACCCGTTCTGTCGGCACGCCGCCTGTGAAGTGCAACAGTTGCAAGCTTCTTGGGTAGGCTCTGCCGCTGCTGGTGTCCGGCAGTTAGTTTGGAGCTCGTGCAGCACGCTACGGATGGCGTCCACAAGCATTTCTTGTTCGCCTTCACTTGGCTTGTAGTCGCCGCACTCCCAGCGAAACTCATAGTCGGCAACATAGCCCTCAACGTCAAATGCTGCTGCCGTGCGTTCCACGGCAGCCGCCTCCGGCGTCGAGTCGGCGTGCTCCTTTGTGCACCCAAGGCCACACCCGCCGCTGCAGTTCGGATAGGACGGGCACTGTGCGCCGTGGAATGAGTGCTCTCGTTCGGTTGGAGAACGACAGTCTGCGATCTTCGCTTCGAGAGCCGCGATGTGTTCCCGCATCATCTGCTCTTTCGACTTGTGGCACTTGCAGTTGTCGCCGGATGGTTCGCCGTCATAGGGGCATTGGACGTCCGCGCAGAAGTGCTGGAAGTCATGGGCTGTCGTTTGTTGGGCATGTGTTCGGATGTCTTCGGTCATGGCTCAGCCCTCGTTGTAAGCGTTGACGGCATCGGTTGGGCTTTGCCCGGTGTAGACCACCACCCCGCCGACCGTGACGCGAAACTGGCGATGCGTGCTGAATTCGAGCGCCTTGGTGCCGTGGTTGTTGCAGGCGGAGCTGGCGTAGCGCTCCCATCTTTCGGCTTCGAGATGGGCGATCAAATCATCACGGGTTATGGTGTGCCGGCTCATGATCTAACCTCCTCCGGTGACACTGCCTGGATGCACTTGCGCTGCACGGCACCGGCCCAATCGCGCATGATCTCTGCGGTCTTCTGAGGCCCAACGCCCCCGAGCAGGAAGGCCACGATAGCCGACAGCATCTCTGCCGACGTTTCGCTGGCGCGTTCCGGGCCATGCATCTGAGCGAGCCCCATCAGGCGCTCCATCGTCGGCATGTCAGGATCTGGAAATACGTTCATTGCCCCCCCTCCGTTGCTCGCCATCACTGCGTCCATGTGCGACAGCTAGGCGCGCTTGATCGCGTCGATGGCGGCGTCAAACTTGCCCATGATGGCGTCGGGGGAGAGATCTGCGAGCGTGTCCGCTTCTAGCTCGGAGCGGTATCGACACCAGGCAGAGCGGAACGCGGTTGCCTCCGGCTCACTGATCCAGATGCCATTCTCCCAGATGTCGTGCTCGAAATTCCATTTCGTGTGCTTGGTCACGACCATGATGCCCGGAATGGTGTGCTTGTCCCATTTCTCGATGTGCTGGACATCGGCGAGAGGGACGATGACGGATGAGCCGCTGTAGATGCTTTCGGTAACGGTATGCATTTCAATTTCCCCTTTAAAAACAGGCCTTCGGATGTCTGCTGTGTGCTAAGGGCTAATCAATGCAAAACCTTGCAGCGGATCACGCGCATCACCATGAAGACCAAGGCAATAACGGCGATCAGAATGCCGCCAGCGCTACACGCGATTAAGAACCAACCAATTGGTTCGATCAGCGGCGCGGAACTGGGAATGCTGCCGATCATTGATGCAACTGCTCGGATTGTGGCTTCTCAGCCTTGTCGCGCGGCGGGCAATCAACCAGCCTGTAGATCGGCTTGAGGTGGCGACGCTCATTCCAAATTCTTAGAAGATGGTCGGCATGCTGTTGGCTGGTCATTGCAGTTTCTCCAATTCGTCTGCTTTGCGTGCGAAGCGGCGATTCCAATCATCGCGCACGACATATTCGCGCTCGTTGTGCTCCAGGATCTGACCGACGAAGGCAGGTGCTCGACCGACTGGCAGACTGCGCACCCACTGTCCGATTTGGAATTCGACGCTCACGCCGGTCTCCGATAGACGAGCTGGCTGTGGTACGCGCAGTAAGATCCGTGCTCAGTTGCGTGCCCGCAGAACGTGGAGTCGTCGCCAATCCATCTACAGCTAGCGCGTCGCAGGTCGCTCAACAGCAGGCGCAGGGGCTCAACTGGGGGCGCCTGTGGCCTAACCTGGCGCGGCGCCTTGCGAGCTTGCGCGCTAACGCAGCGCCGCTCTTGGCGCGGCGCAAAGCGCAACCCGAGCCGCTTGCACTTGCCCGCAACCATGCTGCGAGTCATGCCGAGTTCTGAGGCGATAACGCCAAACGAGTCACCGTTGGCGTGCAGCTCGCGCAAGCGCACCTCTTTTGCTGCGCTCCATTGCGTGTTGTTCTGGTTGGGCTGGGTCATGTTGCCCCAGCCAAGTCGATGGCAGCGCTGATCTGGGCAACAACTTCCGCATCAATCTCGCCGCCGTTGTCATTGCACCGCTGCAGAACGGCATTGCATGCCGCCAATAGATCCGGTGCCGCAGCGATGAGGCGAGCGTTGGCCCGGCTGCACGCGCCCGGATGACAATCCTCGCGATCACCATAAACAGCCGCCACCACGCGGCCGTCTGCAGTTCTGACAAAGAACGCACTGCTTACTATCCACGGTCCTTGCGTGTGCATCACGCAGCCTCCCGTGCGAACCGATACGCATACACCGGCTCGTCATCGACCATCGCCTCAGCGACCGCTCGCAATCCGACTCGCCCACAGCTCTTCATGTCGTAATGCGTACGCAGACACAGCGACGCGTGCGCAGCTTCGTTCGGCGAGACCCACCCGTTACGAGCACCGTCCAGGTCGTATCGCCACGCTCCGACCTTCAGCGTGCGCAGATACTTCGGTCCGAACGTATAGGCGCGCAGGAAGTGCTTAACCTCAGCAGGTGAGAGACCCGTATTAGCGCCGATGAGGTCGTACTTGATGCCGATAGCAAGCGGACACTTGTCTCGACCACTGTCGGCGATGGCGGGGAACAGTTCGGCCAGGTGGGCACGCTGCTGGCGATACAAAGCCCAATCAGTGGATCGATAAATACGATTGCGTTGGTGGGACAGAGTAGACATTTCGTGCTCCCGATTCCGTGGTGGAATGGGGGCATCATATACAAGAGTCATACAGAAGCAATACTAAAACGATACAAAAGGAAGAAAAATATATAGAGGTCAGCATTCGCGCTGCCTCTACGTATTCTTGCGGATCTGCACTCCGCCGTCAGCCCAGCTCAATTGCCTCTGTGCGCGAGGCGTGCTCAGCCCATACCAAGCGCGCATATTCTATGCGCGCATTTCCCGTTGGGTCGTGTCGTGCGGCCCATTGGCCGGCGCTGATCGTGGCTGAGGTTCTGCGGAAGTTCATGTGAAGGGCGCCATTAATAACAATCGGGTCGCATCCCTCGGCACGCAGTATTGAGTAAAACAAAGCTGCGCTAAACTTGTCGCGCATTTTAGGTATTTGTCCTCCGTAACAATCACGCTCACGCTGTAGTGTTTCGACGCCCATTCCTTATACTCCCCATGGCCGCGAACCGGCGCGGCAGCCGGGGGGTAGAAATCCGCTAACATTTACGGACCGTCCGCTTTTAGACCGTGAGGTCTTGGACATGGCGAGACGCCCCCGGCCACAAGGCCAAGTGACGTGCCCGCCAGGGCACGCGCCGACTGAAGTGTCGGGATTCGGCGCCGCCAATACGGAGAGGCCTACAATGTAGCCGGGTTTCTACGCCCGGCAGAACAATGCGATAAAGTTGCGTGTCGCGCAATACACAATTTGAACACAAACGAATAACTGTAAAGCAGGCGTGGATATCGCGCGTTACTCAGCGTGAGAGATCGACGTATGCCCCATGAATCACAGTCAGCACCTTTACCTCCACATCTTCATCATGGTTCCCGTTCTTGTAAACGATTGGCCTATGAATGGGGTTTGTGGATCTCGGCTGGAACTCGGTTCTGTCCGGATAAACGGCCACGGCCTTAACGGAGCGCTCAATCAGGCCGCCCCGGCTCTGCTCGACAACTACAATCATATTGTTCGTCAGCACGCCGCCTGCATCTTGGAAGTCGACGCCGAGAACAATCATTCCGTCGAATATCTTTGCTTCGTTCATTGAGTCGCCGTGCGCCACCCAAGCCATCGGTCTTGCGTTAGGATGACTTGCGCTGCGCGCCGCGTTCACGGAGCGCGGCTCAACTTGCGAAAGCAAGTCAGCTTCTCGAAATGAACCAGCTTCCACCACGCCCAGTATCGGATAGGGGACGCCCTCCGTGCTGCGCGTCGCCGCTTGGCGCAGCGACACCACGTTGCTCGCATGATTGTCGTTCGCCCGCCTGGCCCTAACTGGCGACTCTACACCGAAGTACTCGGCCATTCTCTCGACTTCCTCTGTGCTGAATTTGGTCTCGCCACGCAGTCGCGTGTGTAGCGTGGGTTTTGCCATGCCGAGACGCTCAGCCAAGGCTATAACGACCTTCGTGCGTCCGCGCGGCTCAGCCATTTCATCGATGTGCTTGTTAGCCCACTTCGCATAATCCACGACATACTCCCTTTTGCTACCCCGTGTTTTTACGCGGTGTGTTCCGTATACGAAACTTATACATTTCAATCAAGCTTAAAAATCTAGCTAAAACAAGCCACTACAAAACATAGACAAGAAAATCTCAACAGGTGCTGGTTTCTGTATGGCTTTTGTATAGAATCAGTGTAGGGTGTTCCCACATCGCGGAAACGCCAACTCACGGAATTCATTATGGTTCGATGGAATGACGAGGAAATTATCGATCTGGCCTGCATCGAGGGCATAACCGTAGCGGAAATCGCTCAGCGTGTCGGAGTTCACAAGGCGACCGTTGAGAGATTCTTCCGCCGGAACAGGACCAAAATTAAGGCAGCCCGCACGGGTGTACAAATACCGGACAGAAAGCACGCAGAGGTGCTGGCACTTTGGGGTGACAATTACCCCCGTGAAGAGATCGCCGAGCGGGTCGGGGTGAGTGCTGATGTTGTTCGTCGCCTGATCCTCTCCGCTGAATACGAGGAGCAGCCAGAAGAATTAGGGGCGACCTTAGAGCTCCTGGCGCTGCAGGTGGCCCATCCTGGGCGGCTCTACGAAGACGATGTGCGCGCGTTGTGTGGCCGGGAACCAGTTCGGATTAGCGCGCCAGACACCGGGCTGCGTAGCGCAGCGTAACTTCAGACAAACAATGAATCATAACTGCTTGCCGCGTGGGCGCGTGCGGCAAACGAAACTGCGCGCCTTGGAGACTCCATGACACCAGAAGAGAAGAGCCTTTACATGCAGCATTTTTTTGACATCGGCGACGTCGTCGAAATCGACGATAGCGTGATTGGTACCATTACCGGCCTGCAGATAGCTGAAGGTCAGGAAGACCAATACCGCGTTTTGTATCGCGATGCGACGGGATCGCCCCAAGAGAAGTGGTGGCGCGGTTCTTTGCTTGAGTCTGTCGAGCCCGACGAGTCCAACGTTGTCTGCTTCGACTGCGCCAAGGCCGCTCTGGCTGAATCCCGCAATGCAACTCATCACTAAGGGGCCAGGGATGTACGGTTTGCTGAAGGATGAAGCTGCGCGAGCAGCTGATGCGCCGAAGTTCAAGATCGGTCAGCGCGTGCGCGTGGTTGACGCCGATGGTGGTGGTGCGATTGGCGATGTCGCTACTGTCACCACGGTGAAACCGGTCGATGGCCTCGGCATTTACTACCATCTTGACGGGCTTTCGCACCATACCGAAGGCCTGTTCGAGCACCGCCTCGCACCCGCCTTCCTTCCAGGTGACAAGGTTCGCGTCACCAAACACAGCGGCTACTTCGCTGCCGGCGATGTCGGCGAAGTTGACCGCCAGTCTAATCATGCCGTGTTCGTAAAGCACGGCGCGTATCAGCGCATGGGCCTGCCGATTGACGCGGATAACTTGGAGCTGGTGGAGGCTGCGGATTGCGCGGGGCGCGATGGCCAGCAGGAAGCGAAGCCCGAACCGAAGTTTAAGATCGGAGACCTGGTCACAACGTCTAGTGTTGATGATGCAGGTATCGGTGAAGTCATCTCGGTTGAGGACGGCTGGTATCGTGTCAAGTTTTCAACGTGGTACGGCACCTGTGGTGAGAAGGAAAGAAATCTCAGCCCGGCCCGGCCGCTCGCGGTCGTAGCTGACAAACTCGTCATCGACACGCGCCCCTGCATCGTCGCCCGTATCCTAGATGGCCAGCCGCGTCCTAGCAACATCCCGTTCGTCCACGCTGACGTCGCCAGCGCGGTGACTGAAGCCGAGCGGCTCGCCAAGAACAACCCTGGCCAGGAATTCGCTGTCTATCAGCGCGTAGCCGGCCGCGTGGCCGAAGTGTCTTACAGCATGAAGGAGGTGGCGTGATGGCAGGTCGCACGACAGCACAGGCATTCAACGAGTGGATGCGGAGATACACCGAGGAGCCGGACTCCTTCGCGGCTGAGTTCCAGACCGTCGGGCTTTTTCTTGCGGAGGAGGCTGCGGGAAAAGAACCGTCTTATGGCGAGACGTGTGCTGCGTACCTTAACAAGCTTATCATGGGGGAGATTTAATGAACGCCGCCAACATTCACCGGTTGCCCGCTGCTGCTCAGCCACAGCCGACAACCATCACCCTGCAGCAAGCGCTGGCCAGCGGTGTAACCGCTGAGCAACTCCGCGCAGCGGCCAAGTGGAACGATCGAAAGTCGTTTGACGAGCGTCGCCGGAAGGCTCGAACCAGACACAAAGCGCAGGCGGCGGCTTTGCGAGCGGTAGCGGATGAGTTGGAGACGTGCGGCCAGCTCGCGAGGGCCGCATGACAATCACGGTCGTTGCCGTGCTCTGCCAGGCGCTGGCTGGAATTCCAGCGCAGGCATGTCACGAGGAAATCGTGACCAAGGTCGACAGCCTGCAGGCTTGCATGCTGTTTCCGGCCGATCTTGCGCAATGGAAGATGGCCGGCAGGTTTGCCGATGACCGGTGGACCATCAGCAAGGTCCGCTGCATTCCTGGCTCTTACGAAAAGAAGGACGCGATCTGATGTTCAGTCTGTACGACGACTCTGTTGCAAACTTCAATGCTTGGCGCGCCCGCCAACGATACCGCAATCCCGACGAGAGGCAGGGTATGGCCGTTATGTCGCTGTTACTGGCATGGATCGCTATCCTTGTCGGCAGCGTGGCGGCCTGGGTGACGCACGTCATCGTCTGCATCAAGGCCAGTGCATGGATCTTGCTGGCATTCGGCTGCATCGTGGCGCCGGTTGGCGTGGTGCACGGTCTTGGGGTTTGGCTGGGGATTTTCTAGCAGTGCACCTCTGGACCGCAACCGGCCACCTCGATCCTCTGCACGTATTTCTTATCGCGTGCGTTCTCATGGCCCTCGCAAGCACGCCTGGGCATTGGCCTCCAGCACATTCGTAAGGATACGTAATGGCAATCTCACTCTCTTCGCTCAAGTCGACCAAGAAGCAAGCGCAAGAACGCGCGCCCATCGTAACGATTTACGGCGTCGACGGCGTCGGCAAGACTACGCTGGCCTCGGAATTTCCCAACCCGGTCTATATCCCGACGTCTGGCGAACGCGCGCCATCGGACATCGATCTTCCCACGCCAGGCACGATCGAAACGCTTGAGGATCTGTACGACATCGTTGGCGAATTGCTGGCGACCAACGATGACGGCTCGCTTGTCCACGACTTCAAGACCGCGATCTTCGATAGCTTGGACGGACTCGAGCCGCTTGTGTGGAAGGTCACTTGTGCGCGTATCGGCGCCACTGCGATCGATGACAGCAGCTCCGGGTCAACTGCGGCTTATGGTCGGGGCTATCGAGAGGCCGATGTCGAGTGGACCGAAATTACTGACGCGCTGGACGCATTGGCCACGGCTGGCATCAACGTCGTTTTGCTCGCGCATCCCGGAATCGTGACATTCAACTCTCCGGTCTCTGACCCGTACAGCCGATACGAGGTCAAGCTTCACAAGCGCGCCGCGGCCCTCATCCGGGAAAAGTCGGACGTGGTCGGGTTCGTGAATTACCGTGTGACTCTGGTCAAAGCCGATCCAAGTAATAAGAAATCAACGCATCACGCTGAAGGAAAGGAGCGCTACATCCATCTAGCTGAGAATGCGGGCTTTGTGGCGAAGTCGCGCTTTCCGACTCCCGAGTCCATCAAGTACGTGAAGGGCAAGGGCTACAGCGAGCTGGCGAAGTATCTGCCGAGCGTGCAAGGGGAGACGGCGTGACCCCATACCTTCGCTGCGATGACGTGAGACTGGCTGGTTGGCTTATGTCCAACCCGCCTCCGCCGGGAGCGCGTAATGGAACGATGCTTCTGGTGTGCGGCAGCCGAGCGCTCGACTGGCTCGTGCCGGCCGATGGATATGACGAAGGCAAACAGCGTGGAATGGAGGCGGCGTGACCAAACGCTCCCAGACCGTAGACGCCGCAATCAAGCGCTGCTGGGCCAAACTGGCCAAGGCTGCGTTTGAGAGGGCGGTTTCCAGGGTCGGCTTTGACCGTCCTCAGGAAGCCGAGCAGTACATGCTGCGCACCGAGCGCTGGCTTGAGAAGGCCGGCGCCGAAGCAACGAAGTGGTATTTCTGACAGTGAATGCTGCTAACGACAACGAGCTTCCGCGCACTCGCGCGGAGGCGGTGACGGCGGGTCTGAAGTTCTACTCAGATGGCAAGACTTGCAAGCATGGGCACCGGGACAAGAGATATTCAAACTCTGGGAGCTGCGTCCCGTGCGCCATGGAGAAGGCCACGAGGTGGTACGGCGAAAACAGAGAAAGAAAAGCCGCCACCGACCTGCGGAGATACCACGCTAATCCAAGGGTAAAGGAGCAAATCCTGGAATGGCGAGAGAGAAATCCCGGCAAGGTAATAGCCAGTCGAAAGAAATGGATCACGAATAATCCCGAGAAGCGAACTGAGTCCTCACGCCGATACGCCGCCAACAACCCCGAGAAGGTGCAAGCAAATGTACGAAAACGAAGGGCGCGTTTGCGCGGTAGTGATGGCAGCCACACCTCAGGCGACGTCTTGGAGATACTACAGCGACAAAAATACAGGTGCGCAGAATGCGGTTGCTCGGTGAGAAAGAGGACTGCCAGGCAGGTGGACCATATCATTCCACTTGTGCTCGGCGGCTCAAACGATCGTTCCAACCTTCAGGTGCTTTGCTCAACCTGCAACAAGAAGAAGGGCGGCAAGCACCCAATTGACTTCGCCAATGAGCGCGGTCGCCTAGTATAACTATCGGCACGATCGGCCCTTTAGCCGAGTGCTACGCGGCACAGCCGCAACCTGATCTCAATCAGGAGACCACCCTTGGCCCAACTCGGAACCAAGTTCAAAAGCACAGATCACGACACCTCCCAGAACGATTATCCTGAACTGCCGAACGGAATCTACGACCTCGAAATCATCCAGTCCGAAGTGAAGGATACGTCTGGACCCAAGGGCAATGGCAAGATGCTGGCCTTGCGGGTCAGTGTTGTGGCTCCGGAGGAGCACAAGGGGCGCCTCCTGTTCAACAACATCATGCTTGAGCATGACGTGGCGCAGACCCAGGAGATTGGCCAGAAGACCTTCGCCAAGCTCTGCCGCGCATTGGGCATCGAAGAAGTCGATGATAGCGACGCCCTCCACTTTATCTCGTTCCGCGCCAAGATCGGCCTGGGTAAGCCGTCGAAGGATAAGAATCCGGACGGGTCGCCCGTGTACCCGGCTCGCGCGGAGATCAAGGCTTACTATTACCCGGACGAGGGCGACCTGCCGGAGGTTGGTGTGACCGGCCCGGTCGCTGCGAACGACAACCGGCCCGCGTCGCGACCTGCAAACGACAATAAGCCTAGCGGCGACGCGCGCACGACTGGGAACGGTGGTGCGGCGTCCACCAAGGCCAGGCCGTGGGGCAAGAAGTAGGGCGGCCAACACTACTACTGGTGCGACACGCGCACCAGTAGTCCACCTGACATTTTGGAGGACTGAATGACGCTAGATGAGGCAAATAGGAAGGCGAGGGCTGCGTGGGGCGAGGCTGCCCACTGCGGAGACGCGGTTGTAAATATCCTGACTGCGCTTGGCCTACTCAAGCCGGACAAGCCCAAGACGCCGGTTGAGAAACTGTGCGATGCGCTGAACTGGGGCGAGCACAACAGCAAGATTCTGAATGATACGTTGGCCGAGTGTGGCCTGAAGGTGGTGAGCGCCTAATGCCCAAGAACGAAAACATCTTGCTGGACGTTCAGCTTATCGAGCTCGAATTGTCCAACCTCATCGCCAGCTACCCGGAATTGGCTGAGGATGAGGAATTGCGCGCCGATATGATTGAGGGCAGCACGGCGGCCTATGACGTGCTCGATCGGATCCTAACGCGGTTTCGTGAGGCTGAGGCGGACGCACTAGCGATCGACTCCCGCATTGATAACCTCGCCGCTCGCAAGGGCGGTGCCGAAAAACGTGCGCGGGCCATGCGTCGCTTTGCGTTGCGCCTCATGACGGCAGGTGACCTGAAGTCCGTGAAGCTTCCGGAAGGCACGCTCACCCGGGCCAAGGGCCGCGAGTCCATCGAGGTGACAGACGAGACGGCGCTGCCGTCCTGGGCGTTCAAGGTTGAGGTCGACAAGAAGGTCAGCAAGACCGCCATCAAGGATGCGCTTGACGCTGGCATTGCTGTACCTGGTGCGCAGCGTGTGGTCGGCGATGAAACGTTGCAGGTGCGGTGATGGGGCACTACGACAGTTGCTACGAGGACCGTTACGAGGAAGCAAGGCGCGAGGAACTGAAGTTAGGTAGGCGCACGATAAAAGGCCGGTTGAAAAATCTGGCTGCCGCCATGCGTACGTTGGGTATGCAAGGCGCCAAGGACGTCGAAGAGGCGATCGAGCACATCAAAGGCTAACCCACCTTGCACTGCGGTGCACGGCTCACTGTACAGGACATTCAACAATGACCCTCTCCATCCAACGCGCCGATTTGGCGCGCGTGCTTTCGGCTGCCACCAAGCCAGTGGAATCCCGAAACACCATCCCGATTCTCGGCAACGTGCTGTTGTCGGGAGCGTCTGGCACGCTGACCGTGACCGGCACTGACTTGGATATCCAGGTTAGTGCCATGGCGACGTGCGACGGCGAACTGAGCGCCACGGTCGACGCCAAGCGTCTTAGCGACATCGCGCGTCGAATCTCCGGCGATACCGTCACTATGGAAGTCAAGGATGACAAGCTCGTCGTCAAATCGGGACGCTCCAGGTTCACGCTGCCGACCTTGCCGGTTGAGGACTTCCCGAGACTTGATGCGGGGTCACCTGATGTTGAGTTTGACTTGGACTTCGCCGAGCTGGTGGCGCCGGTCAAGTTCGCCATGTCCAACGAGGCTACGCGGTATTATCTAAACGGCGTTCACCTCCACAGCACTGCCGAGGCCGGCATTCGCGCGGTCGCAACGGATGGCCACCGTCTGGCGCACAATACCGCGACGGGGATGCCGCAGATCCCGCCCGTGATTGTTCCGTCAAAGACGGTGGGCGTCGTGCCGGCTGGTGTTGTCTCGGTGTCGCTCAGCAAGAACCGGGTGCGTTTCGCCACGGCTGACATCATCATCGTGTCCAAGTTGATCGATGGCACCTTTCCTGACTACCAACGAGTGATCCCCGCCAATAACGACAACGTCGTTACGGTCGACCGTAAGGACCTGGCGAACGCAGTTGCGCGAGCCACAGCCGTGGCCAGCGAGCGCGGCAAGGGTGCCAAGTTCAGCGTTGCTGGCGACAACATCGCCATTGACATGAGGGCCGACGACGGGACGGCGCACGAGGACGTGCCAGCCTCGTACAGCGGAGAGCCCATCGAGATCGGGTTCAACTGCCAGTACGCCAGCGATGTTCTGGGCGCAGCACCGGGTGACGAGGTGCGCATTTCACTGGCCGATGGTGGTACACCCGCGATCTTCCAGGGCGATGGCGAATGGCTTGGCCTAGTGATGCCGATGCGGATTTAGCCCATGTCTGACGCACGATATTGGGAGGGGCGCTGGGATGCCGAGGCTGACCTTAAAGACGCGGCGTTCGAAGCAATTTCGCTGATTAGGCGTGGCAGGTTTGAAGACGCAGTTGTCACCTTGGAACGCAACTTCACGCCAACCTGGCAGGACATTGCGGATTGCGAGGCGCGATACCGCGAAGTGATGGGGAGGGCGGCATGAGCGAGACACCGAGCGCTAGGCGGCGCAAGGGACGCAATGCCTACTATCGCGGCGGTTACCCGAACGAATTGAACCCATACAAGGACGCCAGCCGTGCGTGCGATTGGCGTCAAGGGTGGGACGAGGCTCTCGCCGAAGATCGTATCCGCGAGAGGGAAGAGAACGAGCGGGATGCGCTCGCTGCGCTGCCAATTTCGTTTGCAATCGCCTCGGCCGATGCCAGCGAGTCCTTGAAAGAGATTCTGCGGCGCATTGCCGAGCATGTTGGAATGGAATGATGACACAAGCAGAAATCGACAAGCTTACGGACGAACTAATCGACACCCGGGCTGAGCTTTGCCACCTGCAGGGCCTGTACGACAGTTTGCGTGACGAGGCGCAATCCAGCGAGCTGTCGTGGATACAGCTGAAAGAAGATTACTCCGAGCTTGCGCGAGCAATCGGAGTCCCTGTGGATACATTCTGGGGTGATCCGCTTGTGTCGCATTCAGAAGTCCTGGCGCGCGCCAAGGAGTTGGCTTCGTTCGCGAGGGTGGCGTGATGCCCCGAGGTTCGTACAAAGTCCGCTCCATCTCTTGGCGGGAGCCGGAGGACGATAGGCAATCGTTTGAGGCATACGACGACGAGGAAGCGGCCGAGGAGTGGTGCAAGGAATCCGCGCGAAACGGCTGTTTTGCTGACGGCTACCCAGATAACCACGAGCTAGAAGTTACTGCGCCTGACGGCACAGTAACTCTTGTGGAGGTGGATACAGATTGGGATCCTAGATATTTCTGCCGTTCGCAGGGCGAGGTAGAGGCAAGACAATGACCATTACACTAAGCGCTTGGGCAGCTCCGCTCGCTGTTACCATTGCTGTATGGGCGTGGGGCCTCTGGTGGCCGAACGAAAGCAGCGGAGGTGATTACAACTTCGGCCAAGCCGTTGTTGCTGTGGTGCGCCTGGCCGTGTGTGTCAGTGTAACGCTCGCTGCGTGGCTGATCTACTTCGCGGCTCGTGTGGCGGTGGGGGTCTAGTGGCGCCACTGCCGCAAGTCATCACGCCAACACTCAAAGCCGTCCAGCGCAAGCTGGAAACCGGCCACGACGATTGGGAATCGGTTGGCGTGCCGGCCGGCGATATCGGGCTGGAGTGCGATCGGCAAATCTGGCTTGCGTTCCGCCGCGCATCTAGGCCGGAGGAAATCGGTTGGCGGCAGCGTCGTATATTCGAGCGCGGCAACATCGAGGAGGAGCGCCTGCTGGAGTTGCTCCGCTCGATTGGCTGCGAGGTGTGGGGAGAGCAGGACAAGGTTCGCGCAGTTGGTGGTCACCTTCGCGGCAAGATCGATGGGCGTGCGCTCAAGATATTAGAGGCGCCGACCAAGGAGCACGTTGTTGAGTGCAAATCGGCCAAGGAAGAGAAGTTCAGACCAGTAAAGAAGAATGGCGTGAAGGTCGGCATGCCGATGCATTACGCGACGTTCCAGTTTTACATGTTCGGACTCGGCATCGACCGCGTCTTTTACATGATGTCCAACAAGAATACGGAGGATCTGCACTTTGAGCGCGTGCCGTATGACGCGGACTTCGCTATCAGATCGGTTGCCCGGATTGAGCGCATCGTCAACTCACCGAATCCGCCCGCCAGACTCTGCACCAAACGCGATGATTTCCGGGGAATGTTCTGCAAGCAGGCGGACGTTTGCTGGGGTGAGCTTAAGCCACGCGCGCATTGCCGCACGTGCATTCATTCGACACCGCTGATGGATGGTAACGCGGGCTGGGATTGCTCGCGCTGGCAAAAGCCGCTGTCGCTTGCTGAGCAAGACGCGGGCTGTCCGGCGCACCTCTTTATCCCGCAAACGCTTGTTGGTTACGAGCAAATTGACGCTGACGCCGAGGCGGAGACGATTACCTACCGCAAGCCCGATGGGCAGCTGTGGGTTGATGGCCAAGACAGACTGGAGAATGCAGCATGAAAGTGATTTTCGACCTGGACGGCACTATTGCCGATATTAGTCACCGCACGCATTTTGTCCGAGGTGGCAATAAGGATTGGGAATCGTTCTTTGCGGCCTGTGTGGATGATGTTCCCAATTGGCCTGTGGTGAACGCGCTCAAGGCGCATCAGGCTGCCGGGCACCACGTGGAAATCTGGTCTGCTCGCTCTGATGTTGTGTATCGCCAAACCGAGGAATGGCTAGTGTGCGAGCCTGGCATCGCGCCAGCTCTACTCACCCACATGCGTTGTGCCGGCGATAATACGCCGGACGTCGAGTTGAAGCGCTATTGGTTGCACCAGACCCACCCCGACCACTGGCCAGACGTCGTTTACGACGATCGGCAGCGCGTTGTCGACATGTGGCGTGAAGAGGGGATTGTGTGCTTCCAGGTTGCCGCCAACTGGGAGGCGCCGCGTCTTATTGAGCCGGTCCAACAGCCTCTGATGGCGCTGCTGGTGGGTCCGAGCGGGGCAGGGAAGTCCACCTATGCCAGCAAGCACTTCAACGACACGTGGGTAATCTCATCGGACGGGCTGCGGCAAGAATACTGCGGCGACTTCAAGTCACAGGAGCGCAACGACGACGTGTTCGAAGCCATGCGCCGGCTCGCTCGCGCACGTCTTGAGTGCGGCCTGCCTGTGGCTATCGATGCCACCAACCTGCGCCGTCGCGACAGGCTGGCGCTTGTCAGCCTTGTGCCAGCCGGATCGCAGGTTGAGTACGTGGTGGTTGACCGGCCTTTGCTGGACAAGCTGCGCGATGCGGACTGGCGGGCTGGTGTGATGGTGAAGGGTAGGCCGCTTGTGGAGGTGCACCACGAGCGGTTCCAGTCATCGCTTAAGGATATCCTGACCGGTGATGGGCTGCCGAACGTCTCGGTACATGACGCGCGCACTAGCGGCCTGAGGCTCGCGGCATGATGTATACACCGGAACGCATCGAGCACCTGGATGACGTCATGCCCCACATGGCTGGGCGTTCGGACTTCGTTGTGGTCCAGAAAGAGGGATATACGGTCGTAGATTACGTGTACGCAGCGCCGGATTCATTTGATGATCCGGTCCGGCTGGAGTGTCGCGGACTGAAGTTCGCGCCTGATGGCCGTATCTTGGCCAGGCCATTTCAGAAATTCTTTAACGTCGGCGAGCGGCCGGAGTGTACGGCAGAGAACCTAGACCTCTCGGCACCCCATGCAGTCATGGAGAAGGTGGATGGATCCATGATCCATCCAGCGATCGTGAACGATGAAGTCGTGTTCATGACGCGGATGGGGTTTACGGACGTGGCGCGGAAAGCTGAGCGGCATTTAACTGACGCCGTGCGCCAGGAATGCAGGGTTGGTCTTGAGTGCGGCGTTACACCCATTTTCGAGTTCACGGCGCCTGACAACCGCATTGTCATCAACTACGAAGAGAGCGGCCTTACATTACTGGCTGTAAGGCGCAATGTAGATGGACACTACTATAGCGCAAACTCGGTCGCTGATATCGCGCGGGACATGGGTGTGCGTTCTGTACCCATCCATGAAGCTTCAGACGACCCCAAGCTGTTCCTACACCACGCCAGATCGGTCAAGGGAATGGAGGGCTTCGTTATCCGTTTCGCTGACGGCTTCATGGTGAAGGCAAAGGGCGAGGATTACGTTCTAAAGCACCGCGCCAAGGATGCCGTGCTGCAGGAAAAGAACGTCTTGGCGCTCATTGTTCGCGACGAGCTCGATGACGTGCTGCCGCTACTTGAGGCGCCCGACCGCGCCAACGTCGAGCGGTACCGAACTGAGGTGCTTGCTGGCATTGCTGAGGCTGAGGACGTCTTGGCGCGCATGGTGTCTGCTGGCAGAGATGTCGACCAGAAAACATTCGCCACCGTTCTCTTGGCGGGTGTCATTCCGCAAGTGCGTTCGCTAGCCTTCCAGGTGCGCGCTGGAGCCAACCCACGCGAGACGATCATATCTTCTATTATCAAAAATGCCGGTTCGGCCTCCGGGGTGGACCATGTGCGTCCACTATTCGGCGCGGTGTTTGCCGCAAACGACAACAACAAGCAGGCAGAGGCAGCTGCAGCATGACCCCCACGCACGCCAACGACAATCGCCCGGCATCTTTCGACGCCCTCTTGCTGGCCCATGAGCCGTACATCCGCTCCCGCATGCACATTCTCGAAAGGGACTCAACGCGCCACGAGGATATGTACCAAGAGATTATTACCAGGGCGCTGGAGCGCTGGCACATCTACCGGACAGACGGCAACTTCGCGGGCTGGCTGTATTGGCTGATGCGCGGCGTGACGTACAAGCGGGACCGCAATGCTAGCCATGGGCCGGAGTTGCGCGCGTCCGAGCCAACACAGGAATACGTGACGGATATCTCTCTGGCGCTCGATCGCATTTCTAGCCGCGATGAAGTGCTACTATCAGCGTGCGGTCACTCGGAGGCCGACATTGCGAGGCGTAGCGGCGTGCGCGCGCCGACCATCCACTACCGTATCAGGGCGGCCAGGGCGGTGCTCAACGATAATATCAAGGTGGCGAACGTTGCTTGAGCTGCGACCATATCAGCGTGAGGCGCTGGACGCGCTGTACAAGTACTGGGGCGAAGGCGGCGGCAACGGGCTTATCGTGTTGCCGACCGGTGCTGGCAAGGCACTCGTCATTGCTAAAATGATTGAGGAGCTGCTGCGCGACTACCCGGACATGCGCATCTTCAACGTGACACATTCAGCGTCTCTGGTGGAGCAGAACTTCAAGGAGTTCATCGGCCTCAGCCCGTTTGCGCCGGCTGGGATCTACTCTGCCAGCCTGGGGCAACGCGACACCCGTGCGCAAGTGCTGTTCTGCGGTATTCAATCAGTGTGCAACCGTGCGGCCCTACTTGGCGCGCCTGACCTTATCATCGTGGATGAGGCACACGCCATCAGCCGCAACGGCGAAACGCAATATGGCAAGTTCTTCGCCGCGACGTTGGAGCTCAATCCCGAGCGCCGCATCGCAGGCACCACAGCAACAGATTATCGACTGGATTCCGGACGGCTCACCGAGGGCGAAGATCGACTGTTTGATACCGTTGTCTATGAGGCCAAGCTAACGGACCTTATTGACGAGGGGTATCTTACGCGACTTGTGAGCCACAAAACCACCTCCAAGATTGATCTTAAGGGAGTTGGCACACGAGGTGGCGATTATATCCCGGGTCAGCTGTCGACTGCAGCTGAACGTATCATTGAGGACGCTGTCGCCGAGGACATGTTGATGTCGGAGGGCAGGCGCGCTGCGCTTTACTTCAGCACCAGCAAAGAGAACGCCACCCACATTGCTGAGGCAATCCGCAGGCACGGCAGAACTTGTGCTGTCCTCACCAGCGACAACGCCCATCAGACCCAGAAGATTTTCGAGGAATTCCGCGCTGGGAAGATCTGGGCGATTTCATCGGTCAACATGATAACGACGGGCACAAACTTTCCGTTCGTTGACTTCATATCTCTATTGTTGAGCACCAAGTCTGCCGGCAAGCTGGTGCAGATCCTTGGCCGCGGCACACGCAATTCGCCGGGCAAAGAGGATTGCCTTGTTGCGGACCACGGCAAGAACCTGGCTTATCACGGGCCTATCGACCAGATCAGGCCGAAGGCGCCGGGCGAAGGAACTGGCGAGCAACCCGTGAAGATGTGCCCGCAGGACAAGAAGGATGAGAACGGAAACACCGGATGTGGTGAGCTGATTCCCATCTCGCGCATGACATGCCATTGCTGCGGCTACGTCTTCCCGCCATCGGAAGAAGAAAAGATTACGGCCACAGCTGCTATTGCACCTGTGCTCTCCACCGCCCCGCCGGTCTGGCACGAGGTCACAAGGCGAACATTCCGCGAGCACCCGCCCAAGCTTGGAAAGCCGCCGAGTGTAAAGACGACATACATGGTTGGCCTCACGGCGGTTAATGAGTGGCTATGCCCGCAGCACCCGGGATTCGCTGGAGCAAAGGCACAACGTTATTGGGCGCAGCATGGAGGACAGCGACCATTCCCAAAGACTGTTGATGAGTTCTTGGAGCGCGCTGGTGAACTGCGCACAACTGCACAGGTTCAACTCAAGCCAGACGGAAAATATCAATCCGTGGTAGGGTGGAAGGCCGGTGACTCGGCTGCTGAACCCGAGCCCGTTGCTGACAATGACAACTGGAAGCCGCTGCGAGCGGCTGGAGATGACTGGGATTCCGACATTCCCTTCTAGGTGTGCGGCCACGGGCCGAGGTAAGCGTGCAACCCGACTGACGGGGCACACTGTGACACGACAAGGCGACTGGATCCAGACCTACACCGGCAAGCAATATTGGCCGATCGATCCCAGACCAGAAGACATTGACATTCTCGATATCGCGCACGCGCTTTCAATGCTGTGCCGCTTCGGCGGGCACTGCCTGAAATTTTACAGCGTCGCAGAGCACAGCGTGCATATCGCACGCTGGCTCTATCCCAGGCACGGTGCGTTGGTTGCCCTGTGTGGTCTGCTGCACGATGGAACCGAGGCATATGTCACCGATGTGCCGCGGCCCACCAAGCCGTACTTGACCGGGTACAAGGATATAGAGGCTCGCAACTGGGCTGAGATTTCATGGAAGTTCGGTCTTCCTCTGACACTGCCCACGCAGGTGAAAGAGGCTGATAGGCGCATGTTGTATGATGAGGCAAGCCAGAACATGTCGCTGTGCGATACAGAATGGAGCAATACGCTTGAACCGCTTGGTATCGAACTGCGATATTGGTCGCCGGAGCGAGCAAAGGGCGAATTCATCGATTGCTTCAGGGACTATGCGACGCTGCGGGATATGGAGAAGGCTACGTGATCGAACTCCCGCAGGGTCCGTTCGGAGCTATCTTGGCTGACCCGCCATGGTCCTTCCGTACATACGGCGGCAAGGACGTTGCACCAACTCGCGCCGAGCAGCCGTATCCAGTCATGTCACTGGCCGATCTCAAAGCCATGCGCATTGGTGATGTGGCCGCGCGCGACTGCATCCTGTTCATGTGGACTGTTTCGCACCTTCAGGACGAAGCTACAGACTTGGCCAAAGCTTGGGGTTTCACACCGAAGAGCGTTGCCTTCATTTGGGACAAAGGCCGTCTCGGTATGGGCTATTGGACTCGCCAGGAAATGGAGATTTGCAAGCTGTACACGCGCGGCAAACCCAAGCGCCTGAATGCTGACGTTCGACAGAAGATTGAGGCTCCACGACGCGAGCACAGCCGCAAACCGGACGAGCAGTATGGACGCATCGAGCGTTTGGTGGCTGGTCCGTACTTGGAACTGTTTGCGCGTCAAGCGTGGCCAGGTTGGACGGCGTGGGGCAATCAGACGGATAAGTTCGCCGCCAACGATAACCTGTTGCAGACGAGTGCCGCATGACCGAGATCAACCCTGTAGGCACCTGCCTGATCTGCAAACGCCGGCACGACAACATCGGCTGGTCTCCGCACGATCGCGCGCCGGTCAAGTGGGTGTGTTGGGAGTGCTTGGATGGGACGCACAATGGCATTCGCTCGAAACTTCCGAGGATCTATCACATGGCACGTAAGGCAATTGATGGGTATGAGCGCCGCGCGCTTGAGGATGGCGGCAATGTTGGCGGCGAGTATCTGGACAGCATTGGTAAGACAGACTTGGCGCAGCTGGAGCCAGAGGAGTGGTCGACCTTCTTGGGGTGCATCCTACAGGGGTATGCCGAAAGCATGCGGGAGATCATTTCCAAGGAGGTGCCGTATTGATGACGCCGCAGGACGCACTTGAGAGCGCCATCAGCGACTACGCCGCGCTGAACTACGGCCAGATTGTCAGTGAGCGCGAACTGGCCGAGCACATCATTGAGCATATGCGCCAGCATTACGGTTACACGATTTGGCGTGCGGTGACGCCAAGCTTCAGCAGCGAGGGGCATCATGCAGATTGAAGCCACCACCCAGCCCATCGACGTCGCATTGTCCTACATCACCGGCCGAACCTGGCCGGTTTTTCCGTGTCGGGCTGCGGACGAAGAGGCGACCGACCGCATCACCGGGCAGACAAAATATGATCCGGAAACGGGCGAGGTAGAAGTCCTCAAGGTCAAGACGCCGATCACCGACAATGGCTTCAAGGCCGCAACCCGATTTGCGCACATCGTACGGCGCTGGTGGCAGGACAATCCGACCGCAATGGTTGGTGTGCCGACTGGCGAGCGTATCGGCGCGTGGGTGCTGGACATTGACCCGCGCCATGACGGCCACGAGACGCTGGCTGCCCTTGAGGAGGAATACGAGCCGTTACCCGCCACGCTGACCGCCACCACAGCCAGCGGCGGCAAGCATTACTATTTCCGCCATGTGCAAGGCGTGCGCAACCGCGGCAATCTTGGGCCTGGCATCGACGTCCGTGGTGATGGTGGTTACGTCATCGCGCCTGGCAGCGTTACGCTAGCCGGCGGCCGGTATGAGTGGGACAACGACCTTAAGCCGGTTGAAGCCCCGCAGTGGCTGCTTGATCTCGTTGTCAGGCGCGAGCGTCCGGCCAGCCACCAGCCCACGGGATCCGCTCACACCAACAGCGCCTATGTAAACGCCGCAGTGGACCGGGAGCTGGCCGAGCTCGCTGCGGAGCCGATGGGCAACCGTAACAACCGTCTCAACGACGCCAGCTTTGCCTTAGGTACTTTCGTCGGGGCTGGCGCATTGCCGGAGTCCGAGGCGCGGGCCTTGCTGCAGGACGTTGCGCGAGGCTGGGGCAGGGACTGGGCGCGGTGCTGTAAGACAATTGAAAACGGCTTGGCGGCCGGGCGCCGTTCACCGCGCGATATCCCGCAACCCGAACAGGACAATACTAGGCTGGTGGACATCAGCCGCATGATTGAGAATGGTCTGAGGAAGGCGAAAGCAAAAGCCGAGCCACCCGTCCAGCAGCCAGCGGACGATGTGTCAGAAAAAGATACCAAAATTTCTGACAGCGAACCGGTGAAGCAGGACAAGCAACAGCCACTCACGGCCACACCGTTCCAGTGGAAAGACCCGACCAAGCTCCCGCGACGCGAGTTCGCGTTCGGCACCCACTACATCCGGAAGTACGTTTCCGTGACCGTGGCGCCAGGCGGCTTGGGCAAAACGGCCAACAGTATTGTAGAGGCATTGGCCATGGTGACGGGCAGGGCGCTGGCCGGCGTAAAGCCGCCAGGGCCGCTCCGGGTATGGCTCTTCAACAGTGAGGATCCCCGGGACGAGTTGGAGCGCCGTATCATGGCGGCGTGCATCAAGTACAAGATTTCAGCCGAAGACATCAACGGGCGGCTGTTCCTCGATACTGGGCGCGAACAGGAACTGGTAATTGCCAAGGAGGACAAGAAGTCTGGCGTTCGCATCGTTGAGCCGGTGGTTGAGGCCATCGTCAATCAGATTGAGGCCAACCAGATTGACGTAAAAATCGTTGACCCCTTCGTGTCGACCCACCAAGTGAACGAAAACGATAACGGCGCGATCGACAAGGTGGCCAAGCTGTGGGCACAAATTGCGGACCGCACCAATTGTGCCATCGATATCGTCCACCACCTGCGCAAGCTGGCCGACCGCGAGGCGACCGTTGAGGACGCCCGCGGTGCCGTGGCTCTTATCGGTGCCGCGCGCTCGGTCAGGGTTCTCAACCGGATGTCCGAGGATCAGGCCGTAAAGGCGAACCTGGATAAGGAGGATCGGTTCGGATACTTCAGCATCAATCATGGCAAGGCAAACCTCGCGCCACTGTCTCACAAGCTTGATTGGCGCCGCCTAGAGGGCGTGCCGTTGGGTAATGGGCGAGGGATGACTAAGCCTCAGGACTTCGCCCCTGTGGTCACGGAATGGCACTGGCCATCCAAAGATGAGGTAGCAGCTCAGATCCCCGACATCGTGCGCAAGGAGGTGCTGGTGCGCTTGGCCAACCAGAGCTGCCGCGAGAGCGCGCAATCGGACGACTGGGCGGGTTATGTGCTGGCCAGCGCAATGGGCGTCCATTTGGAGACAGGCCGCGCCATGACGCCCGAAAAACGGCGCATCAAGGCGGCTCTGGATGCGTGGATTGAGAACGGTATTCTGGAGGCTGTGGACGAGCCAGACCCGAAGCACTTCAACCGAAAGATCAAATTTATTAGACCATGTAGGCCAGGCCAAGAGGCCGTCTAATAGCAACCTCGACCCGCCCAAGTGGCGGGTTTTTTGTTGTTTCACACCACCTCATGAGGTGGTGTGAAATTAGCCACCTAGCCACCTCTAGCCACCTCGATTTTGAGGTGGTGTGAAATCACACCACGAGGCGGAAGATTCACCTTCACACCACCACCCCCACCCCTTTAGGGGGTGGGGTGGTGTGAGGTGGTGGTGAAGAGTTTGTTTTCACACCACCTCGCCACGTCCACCTCGGGTGGTGAGGTGGCTAGTTGGTTGGCGCGACCACCAGACGCCGATTTAGTATTTCCCATGCCCATGCCCACTACTGTCCATGGGCATCAAAACCACCACACTCCGGAACGGCACGAAGGTCGTACGGCTCACCAAAGCCGTACCCGAGTGGCGGCTGCAGGCCAGCCAGGTTCGCGCCCTGCGGGCCATGCCGGAATTCAACAAGCGGTTCACGATTGCCGGCGATATGGCGGCAGGCAGGCGAGGCAAGCAGACCGCAGCAATCGCCAAGGCAACCGGTCTCACCCCGGGCGAACACGATTTGCGGGTCTACCTGGAGGGCGGGCGGCTTGGGCTGATTGAGAATAAAACCGAGAAGGGCCGCCTGTCGCCCGAGCAACGAGACAGGCACGCTCTGCTGGCTCGGCTGGGGTTTTCATACCAGGCGGTGATTAGGGCTGCCACGGAGGCCGACAGCGCGATGCAGGCCGTGTCTGCGGTGCGTGGATGGTTGGGTGAGCCGGTTGCGGCGAATGATAACGTGGAATGGAAGTGATGGCTGGAAGAGGAATGGGAAAGAACCCAGTTGTTCCTGTGGAATCGTTTATCGACACGCCAGATGGCGGAAGGCGTAAGGTGCTCTATGCGGTAAAGGGTGCGATAAACGAGCACGTGGCTGTCACATGGCTGATGCGTCAAGGATATGACGTATTTCGCAACTCCGCACCAGTGGGCCGTGCCGACCTAGTCGCCAAAAACTGGGACACCGGAGAGTTGATCTTTGTTGACGTCAAATCTCAGGGCTATGACCCTGATGGCAGGTTCGGATGGACCCCGCTCCAGGAAAAGCAGCACGAGCAAGAACGAAGATATGCCGAATCTGGAATCAAATATCTTGTCGTGAACGACAACGGGACGTGCTGTTGGTACGGTGATGACAAGGTGGATAGGAGCGGGGATGACAGGTACTGGACCGACCCAAGGAGCGGGCAGAAATTTTTGAAACCGGGCTGTGAGATGAGCCAACCGCAGTGGTCTGTATTTTCTCACTGGATGCTGAAGTACTACAGACAAGACATTAACAATGACCAAGCGCAAATTCTTTATGCTGCACACAAGTCAACAACCGGCCACGGAAGGCCGTTGTATAAATTTCAGATTGGTAATCTGGAGAAGGTTAGAGCGTTTTTGTACCGTAAAATTACCGGCCAAGAAGGAAGCCATGTGGCTGACGCGATGAATGACAATGAGGCGACCAATGCGGCGGCCTGAAGTTGCGATTGCGGCGAATCGTAAGCCATATCCAATACTTAGCGCCCTGAAACGAGAGGGCGATATGTTTTCATTGGGCGCGCTTCGTCTCTGGATGACAGACTACCATGATGGCGCTCCGCAGTTGGCCGCCAACGACAATGACCCGGGAGTCCGGCCCACAGAGTGGGAAACGAATAGGTACGAGAGGTCGGCCGAAGATTTGATCGCGATTTACCGAGACGATGCCATGAGGGATGGCGAGCCTAGCCACGAGCCGCGATACAGACCATCTCTTCATGGTGAGACACAAACGCCGAAGATTCGGCGTACCAAGAGCCAGATGCCACCCGATGCCGAAGTGGATGCAGAAGTGGAGATGGCTAGACACATTGACGCCCAGAGAATGCGAGCTTGGCTTGGTTCTGACGCCGTGGTGCTCGATATGGCAGTTGGGCCGCACACGTACCGCGAAGTCGGGCGACACATAGGCGCTACCGGGTCGGACGACACGTTGGAGCGCGCCGGCAAGCAAGAGATCAAGGACGTGGCCAAAACGTTCTGGGATAAAGCAGCAGCCTAGACTTTCGGCTTGCCCGCCACCCCGTTTACTAAAGAGCATGGGGCAATTTTTCTGCCCCGCCGTTTTCTTGCACGCACGTTCAGTGGTGCCCCCGAGATGGCCCTGGCCACCGGGGTTAATTTCCCCGCCGTTGGTTTATCTGCGGCACACAGCTGTGCTGCTGTTTCTTATTAACCGGTGCCATGGTCCACGCTCGCAAGCCAGTCGACATTATCGCTGAGGAGCTGTGGGATCACGACGACCCGGACAGCGCGGCTGAGGATGTCGTTGAGGCGCTTGAGCAGGCAGGCTGGCGCTTGGTGTTTGTGCCAAGTGATGAGCAGACTAGGGTTGCGTGACTGACCCACGCTCTGCCCAAGCTGCCGAGTATCGTAAGCTCTACAGCACGGCTCGATGGAAGCGCACTAGGGACGCCCAGCTAGCCGTTCAGCCGCTGTGTCAGCGCTGCCTAGCAATGGACGTGGTCGAGGTGGCTACTGTTGTGCACCACGCTGACGGCGGCCATAAAGGCGATGTAGAGCGGTTCTGGTACGGCCCATTTGAGTCATTGTGCAAGGCACACCACGACAGCGAAGGCCAGCGCGAGGACTTAGGGCAGGTGGTGGTGACGTTCGGGCCGGATGGCTGGCCGATTTAACGTATACCAGATGCCAAAGCAATAATATTACAATATTTGGCGGATACTGGCAGCTTTATTACGGTATTGCGGTGTAATGGCAATAAAATTACAAGATACCGGGGCTGTATTGAAACTTTCTTACGTTCGCCACTAGCTACCGGCGGCCCCCAAAAATTCACGCATCCACAATTCAAAATATGGGTCTGAATCGTGGCTAGGCCGCGAGTACCACGCGCCAAAGCTGCGGTTGAAGCGGCGGACAAGAAAAACCCGCAACGCTTCAAGAATCGCAAAGAGCCGCAATCGCCCGGCGAGCTGGGTGACCCTCCCGAGTGGATGGGCGGCGAGCAACGGCTGGCGTGGCGGACATTCCAGAAAGAAATTCCGTGGCTCAACGCATCGCACCGCGGTGTCGTTGAGATCGCAACAATCATTAGAGCCAGGCTGATGGCCGGCGAGGAGTGCGGCGTCCAGGCCCTCAATCTTCTTAGGCAGTGCCTTGGCCAGATGGGCGCAACCCCATCAGACGCGAGCAAGGTGGCATTGCCGGACGATGACGAGGACGAAGACGACATCCTCGACTGAGGCGCTGGACAGAGTTTCGGCATACGCGCGGGCGGTACTTGATGGAATTATTGTCGCTGGCCCTCATGTACGAAATGCCTGCCGTCGTCATTTCGACGATCTAGCCCGCGGTGCCGAGCGCGGAATATTTTGGGATGATGCTGCAGCTGTTCGGGTATTCCGCTTCTTTGAAGAGAAGCTGAAGCTCAGCGAAGGCCAGTTTGACAATCAGCCGTTCGTCCTGCAGCCGATGCAGGTATTCATTCTCGGCTCGTTGTTCGGTTGGAAGCGGGCGGACGGCAGCAGGCGGTTTCGACGGGCCTACATCGAGGCCGGCAAGGGATGCGGTAAGTCGCCTTTGGTTGGTGGGATTGGGCTGTATGGCCTGATCGCGGATAGCGAAGCCGGCGCGCAGGTGTATGCGGCAGCAGCCACCAAAGACCAGGCTGGCATTCTGTTTCGCGACGCTTGCAAGATGGTCCGGCAATCTCCGGATCTGGCGCGTCGGGTGAAGTTCAGCGGCGGCTTCGCGCGGGAATACAATATCGCGCACCACAGGTCGCAGTCGTTTTTTCGGCCTATGTCGCGCGAGGCTGGCAAAACCGGTTCGGGTTTGCGGCCTCATTTCGCGCTCTGCGATGAGGTGCACGAGCACCCGGGCCCAGAGATCATGCGTATGCTGGAGGCGGGCTTTAAGTTCCGCAGGCAGCCGCTTCTGGTGATGATTACCAACTCGGGCAGCGATCGGCTGTCTGTATGTTGGAAAGAGCATGAGATGGCCTGCAATGTCGCCGCAGGCACCCAGACGCCGGACGAAGTTTACGAGTACGTCGGCGAAACCTGGGACGGTTCGGACGAATATTTCTCGTATGTGTGTGCGCTCGACAAGGACGACGACCCGTTAGAGGATCCGTCTTGCTGGATTAAAACTAATCCGCTGCTGGGTATTACGGTCACCAAGGAATACATCGCGTCGCAGGTTGCCTTCGCGAAGAACTTCCCGAGTGACGCGCCCGGCGTTTTGAGACTGTACTTCTGCGTTTGGACGGACGCTCATACGTCGTGGATGCCGCGCAAAACCGTCGAATCTGTCATGACGGATTTCGACATTGCGCAGCACGAAGGCAAGCAGGTCTTTCTCGGTGTCGACCTTTCGTCGCACAAGGATATGACCGCGGTGGCGTATGTGACGCCAACCGGCCACAAAGAGGTTAAGCGTCCTGACGGCAGCGTTTTCTTAGCTCCGACGTTTGATGCTTGGGTTGAGCCATTCACCCCGGCGGACACATTAAGGCAGCGCGCGGCCGAGGATAAGGCGCCGTACCTGCAGTGGGTGAAAGACGGCTATCTTCACGCGATTCCAGGCGAGCGCATCCGATACGACTACGTTGCGTACGATGTGCAGCAGGCCAGTAAGAAGTTCGATATCAAGGCCGTCGCTTACGACAACTACGCCTTTGCCGAGTTTCAGGAAGAGTGCGGCAAGATTGGCTTGGAGCTGACTTACCGGGACCACCCTCAGGGCGGTAACCGGCGTAACAAGCCCAGCGAAGAGCTCGTTGAGAAGGCAAAAGCCGAAGGGCTGCCGGAGCCTGGCGGTTTGTGGATGCCAGGCTCAATCCGCGAACTGGAATCGCTCATTATTGACGGGCGAATTAGGCTGCGGAGCAGCCCGGTTCTGATGACTGCACTTATGGCGGCGACGTTCAGCACGCCAGATCCGCTCGGCAACAAGTACCTCGTCAAAGACAAGTCCCACAGGCGCATTGACGCTGCTGTAGCGCTCTGCATGGCAGTCGGCGCCGCAGTCGATGGGGCTGGTGACGGTGGTCGCGTGGCTTCTCCATGGGATGATCCGAGCTTCTCGCTCGCACAGATTGGCGCTTGATTGATGTGGCCTTTTGACAGGGCGAATAAAAGCGAGGCCAGAAACATCCAAAACCAGACGATTCCGGTTAGTTCTCCGGATTTCCTGGCGTTTTTTGGCTTAAACCAAGCGAATCTGCCGCATGTCACGGTCGATAGTGCACTTACTGTGCCTGCTGTTGCTGCTGCGGTTGCTTTTCTCTCTCGCACGATGGCTGCCCTGCCACTTCATGCGTATCGAGACACGAAGGACGGCCCGAAGAAGGTCAGCGGCAAACTTGAGTCTGTTATCCATGACGCGCCGAACGACGAAATGGATAGCTTCAAGTTTCGTCAGTATTTTTGGCAGCAGGTCTTTACCGGTGGCCGCGGATTAGCTTGGATCGAGCGCGCTCCGCAGGGGATCGAGGCCATTTGGCCTATGAATCCCTACAAGACGACAATCCGTCGCCACGGTCTGAAGCTGGTCTACAGCTTCGATGGCAAGGATTATCCGTCAGAGGATATCATCGATCTGCCGTTTATGCTGCGCCCGTGCGGTGTTCGGCATTATGGCCCGATCGTCCTGGCCTCGAAGGCGATTCAGCTCGCGCTGGCTATGAACGACTACGCCAGCTACTTCTTTGCAGGCGGCGGCGTTCCTCCACTTGCTCTTGTTGGTCCCTTGCCAGCTGGCGCGGAAGCTATCAAGCGCGCTCAGGCGGACATCAAGCGCACGATCGATGCGGCCAAGTCCAACAGCGAGGCGGTTTTCCCGGTCCCGTCCGGTTATGAGTTGAAGCCGGTTGGGTTTGATCCTGAAAAGGGTCAGATGACGGACGCGCGGCGATTCCAGATCGAGGAAATCGCGCGGGCGTATCAGCTGCCTCCGGTATTTCTGCAGGATCTGACGCGGGCGACGTTCAGCAACGCTGAGCAGCAGGATCTCCACCTGGTCAAGCACCTTATCGGCCAGTGGTCCGAGGCGTTTGAGGGCGAGCTTAACTTGAAGCTGTTCGGCCGCGGCAATAACAACCGTTATGTCGAGCACAATCTCGACGGCCTGCTACGTGGTGACTTCGCCAGCCGAATGACTGGTTATGCCACGGCGATCCAGAACGCCATTCGTACGCCTGATGAGGTCCGCGCGCTGGAGAACCTGCCTGCAAAGGGCAGCGAAGCGGACAAGCTCCTGATTCAGGGCGCCACTGTGCCGCTGGGCACGCAGCCTGTGGTGGCCACGCCAACGAACGACAACAAGCAAGGCTCGGACGCGGGCAATGCTCCCAAGGAACCTAAAGCAGCATGACTGAGATTGAGCGGCGTGGTGGAAGCCTCGGTGTCGAGGTGCGAGCGGGTAGTGATAAGCGCACCCTGTCTGGGTACGCCGCGGTGTTCAATTCGCTGACGGATATCGGCGGCTATTTTCAGGAGCAGATTGCGCCTGGTGCATTCGACTCCGCTATGAGCGCTGACGTCCGCGCGCTGGTTGATCATGACACTGGCCGGGTTATTGGCCGCACTAAATCTGGCACGCTGCGACTTTCGCAGGACACGAAGGGTCTGCGCGTCGAGGTCGACGTTCCAGATACCAGCGACGGCAATGATCTTTGGACGCTTGTGGAGCGTGGCGACATCTCCGGCATGAGCTTTGGCTTCCGGGTCACGAAGCAGCAGTGGGACGACACGGATCCGGAAAAGCCTGTCCGCACGATTGAGGCGGTTGAGCTTTACGAGGTGAGTGCGGTTGCATTCCCGGCCTATGACGACACCACCCTTGCTGCGCGCTCGCTTGAGGCGGCACGCAAGGAAGTCGAATCCGCCAGGGCTGAAGCAGACAAGCGCGCCGCAAACGACGCCGCCGCGAAGCGACGCCTTGCTGAGCGTAAGGCAAAATTCGAACAGAGAATTCGTGGGATCCGGCAGGACGCCACGTAGTCACCCGGCTTAGAGCCGGTGGGCAGACGCAATTAGCGTCCTGCCATTCAACCACGCGCCGCTGAGCGGCATTTCATTTTGAGGACTTACTATGAACTTGACTGAACTCCAGGAAAAACGCGGCCAGTTGCTGACCCAGGCGCGCGCTGCGCTTGACGAAGTTGGTAAGAACACCGACGAGTCGCGCACGGCTGAACTCGAAAAGCGCCATGACGACATTATGGCCGAATTCGACAAGGTTGAGAAGCACATCGAGCGCGAAGAGCGCGTTGTTGCGGCCGAAAAGGCTGCCGAGGAACGTGCTGCTGCCGCGCGCAAGGCCAAGCGCCCTGTTGCCAGTGGCGAGGACGAGACGCGCGGTGCGGATGAGGGCGATAAGCCTGAATATCGTCAGGTGTTCTTCAAGTTCATTGCCGGCGGCGCATCGCTTGATGCCCTCGATTCCGAAGAGCGCGCCGTTCTGCGTGCTGGCGTCGTTCAGGACATGGAAAAGCGCATCCAGACCGGCGGCACCAACTCGGCCGGTGGATACACCGTTCCGGTTGAGCTGCAGGACATGCTTGTTCGGTCCATGAAGATGTGGGGGCCGATGTATGACGGCTCGATCGTTAGCGAACTGAATACCTCGGCCGGTAACGCACTGCCGATCCCGACCGTTGACGACACGTCGAAGACTGGTGTGCAGGGCAGTGAAGGCACCGCGCTGACTGACGACGGTTCTGCGGATGCGGCCTTCGGTCAGAAGCAGCTTGAGGCTTACGACTTTAACACGAAGTTCGTTAGGTTCTCGTGGCAGCTGGCGCAGGATTCCATCTTCAACATGGAATCGCTGCTCGCTGACTTGCTTGGTGAGCGTCTCGGTCGCCTGTCGAACTTGCAGCTCACGACCGGGAGCGGTACTTCGGCGCCGAATGGCATCGTGACCGCCGCCAGCGCTGGCAAGACCGCTGCGTCGGCCACGGCTATCATCTACGACGAAATTATTGACCTCGTCCACTCGGTCGACCCGGCCTATCGCCAGTCGCCGAAGGTCCGCTTCATGTTCAACGACTTGACGCTGGCGGCCCTCCGCAAGCTGAAGGACGGCGACGGCAAGTACATCTGGACCATGGGCGACGTGAAGGCGGGTGTCCCCGGTACTCTGCTTGGCTATAATTACAGCATCAACCAGGCCATGGCCACCATCGCCACCGGCAACAAGACGGTGCTGTTTGGCGACTTCGGCAAGTACTGGGTCCGCAAGGTCGGTGCACCGGTCATCGGCGTTCTGCGCGAGCGGTTCTGGCCTGACCTCGGTATCGCTGGCCTGATCCGGTTCGACGGCGAACTTCTCGACACCGCTGCGGTCAAGTATCTGGTTCAGCCGTAACCAATATGGGGCGGCAGTAAAGCCGCCCCATCATTTTTGGAGATAGATAAATGGCTGATCCGACGTACGTCCCTAAGATTTACGAAACAGATGGCGGCAACACCCTGGTTGTTGCCAATGGCGGCAAAATCAAGATCGAGACCGGTGGGCAGATCGTAAATAATGCCGGCACGCAGACTCCGGCTCTGACGCCTCCGGCTGCCACTGCATCCACCAACACCACGCCGTATGGGTATTCGACGCAGGCCCAGGCCGACGCGATCGTTACCTGGATTCGTGCTGCTGATGCGGCCCTTAAGGCGGCCGGTATTACTGCGTAATGCTTCTGCGCATGACCACCAGTGTCGCCGGAGAAGGGTTTTCACTCGACCCCGGCGACGAAACGGATCGCTTCTCTGGTGACGAAGCGATGCGTCTGATTGCGGCTGCCTATGCTGTTCCCGTTTCCGAACAGACCATTGAACGGGCAGTAGCGTTGGAGCCGGCGGCTGAAGTGCGACGCCGTGGAAGGCCGCGTAGGAAAGTCTGATGTGGTATCCAGCCAGCATCACTGTTGCCGCAACCAACACGCCTGTCTCGACGGACGAGGTGAAACTGCGGTTGCGCATTGACGCAGCTGACGATGCTGATGACATCGCGCTCATGATTGCCGGCGCAACCGGGTATGTAGAAAAATACTGCAACACGCGTCTCGCAACGCAGACCGTCGTTATGAAATGCGACAAGTTCTCGGATTTCTCATTCCTGCCTGAGGCGCCCGTGCAGTCAGTGTCTAGCGTCACTTACGTTGACGCTACTGGGGCAACCCAGACTCTAAGCACCGACGTTTATGAATTGCGTGCGGAAGGTCTAGAGGCATCTCTTGCTTTGAAGTTTGGGCAGCAGTGGCCCGCAATTCAAGCTGGCTCGCGCATCACGGTGACAGCCATTGTTGGATACGCAGACGTCCCCGACGCCGTCAAGAATGCAATTCTCCTGATCATCGGCGGATCCTACGCGACGCGCGAGCCGAATGATCTGCCGGCCGGAGCTCGCCCAGTACCAGGCGCGCTTTGGGTCGCAGGTTGGTCGACGGTCGACAGCCTGCTGGCGAATTATCGCCGCGGCGCCTGAGGTGTGGACCGGCTAACGGCACTCGTCGCGATTGCGCATCTTAAGCTGCGGCTAGAGACGCTGCAGCGCCACCCGGAGTTAATTGAAATGGCTACGCCAAAATTGCAGGGTCTCGCGAAGGCCATGGCGATGCTTGAGCACAATATGGAAGATGGCGCCGGAAAACTTCTGGCGAAGATCGAATCCGTTGGCTCGCGCGGAGAGGCTGCGCTCGCAAAGGGCCACACGAAAATTGACGTCATTGGTAGTCGAGTGGCTGAGGTCGAGAGCTTCGTGACGGCCCTGGAGGGCTCAAACGGGGGCGACCCTTTGGACAACTCGTCCGCTCAATCCGAGGCATCGCAGGCTGGCGGCTCACCGGCCGACAGGCCCCCGTATATTTCCTAAGATAGGGATTCACTGATTATGGCGGACATTACTATTACGGCGGCCAATGTCGTCGGCGACGGTAGCTCTCAGCGCGAGACGGGAACTGCTGGTGTTGCTATTACGGCCGGGCAGGCGGTCTATCTCGATACCACGGTCAACAAGTACAAGCTGTCGGATTCCAATGCGGCGGGCGCGAAGACTTGTCGCGGCATCGCGCTCAACAATGCGGCGCTAAATCAGCCGCTGACCATCCAAAAGAATGGTCCGATCACTATTGGTGCTACCCTTGTGAAGGGCACGACGTACTGCCAGTCGACCACGCCAGGTGGGATCTGCCCGCAAGCTGATATCACCACTGGTGGTGATCTTGTCGTTCTCGGCGTCGCCATCAGCACGACTCAGCTCAGCCTCAACATCCAGAACACGGGCGTCACGCTCTGATGGCTGAGGTCAGCTTCATCAACGGCACCTTCGTGAAGGGGAGTGCCACCTTCACGCCGTCCGCGGCCTCCTATGCGGCAGGAAACATTATCGATACGGCAAAGGAATTCATTTTTGCAGATCGCCTGGGGAGGCTGGTCCCTCCGGGCTCACTAGTCCGCATGCTTAGTGCAGTTGTCAAGATTGATGCTAGTGCCGTAATTTCCGGCGAAGGCGCCTATACAGCCCACACCTACAGTGTCACGCCGCCCAGCGGTCGAGCGAACAATACTGCTTGGGCTCGCGCGTCCGGGGACTTGTCTGCTTACCGAGGCTCGCTCTCGCTCGGCACTCCGGTTGCGGCTGGTGGCACCTGCTATGTGAAGACGCAGTTCACCGACACGCAAGATTTTGAACTGGTTGGTAGCAGCCTGTTCGTTGAGTTGGTCAACGCGGGCACGTTCACCGCGGCTGCCGTTGCTCGCCAGATCTGGCTGTATGGATTCATCGTCTAGCTGTGTCCACTAATCCAAATACAGCCCGCCGTTTGCTTCTCTCACCCCTTGGGAGTGCGGCAAGCCTCGTTAAGCCATTCAACGCGATGACGCTGCCGGAGGGGCAAGCCGGGTCGCAAACGTTGCAGGCACGGAAGGCGGTCACTTGGTCCATAGCCGACGCGGACAACAGTGGGGCGACGATCAACGCATCATCTGGCGCGTTGTCGATCCCGGCTCAGACGTTCTACCGTGCGCCGCCGGTCTATCCCTTCACCACGGGCAGCATCTGGAATGTGCCAGTTGGCAGCGGCGCCAACTACCAGGCTTACGACCCAACGAACGAAACGGGCGTCCTGCGCACCAATAATACTTCGCAGTTCCTGTCGATCGCGCAGGATTCGATGCGCATCTATCAGGCATCGTCAAGCGATCCGGTCGCGCATTGGACCTACCAGCGCAGGCCCTCCGATACATCGGACATGGCGACGTGGCCGTATCCCGGAGATCCCGGCAGCGACAACGCTCCGGGCTATTTCGACATGCCGACGCCGCGCTCGTTCGCCGGTTTGACGGTGGACGGCTGGGCCATCCTGATCGAGCCGAACGGCCGCTATTATTACGAGACTTGGCACCCGAACGTCACGACCGACGCGAACGGCAACATCACCAACGTCGACTGCACCTTTCTTGCCCGCAATGACATGTGGGGCGTCGGCTTCCCCAATTCAGGCGTTCTGGCTCACGACGGCATTCGTGCCGCGGGCGTGTCTCTGCTCGGCGGCCTTGTGCGCACGGCAGAGCTGGCGGCAGGGCGCATTCCGCATGGCATCGCGATCGGCATGTCACCGAACCAAGCCAAGGTTGCGGCGCTCGGAACGCAGTATGTCTGGCCCGCGACATCGGCGGACGTCCCGTCAACGTCCTATAACGGCATCATCCCCATGGGCGCGATGTTCGCAATCCCGTGGAATGTCGATATCGACCGGATCGGGTTGACGACGAGCTATGGCCGTATGCTGGCGCGCGCATATCAGGAGTTCGGCGGTTACGTCGTCGACACGGCCACAAACACGTTCTTTCTCGCATTCCTCGAAGCCGACATGCCACAGTCCTATGTGGACGCGCTCACCGCCGACAAGGCTGTGATCCAGTCGGTGCTTTCGATGGTGACGAACAACGCCAGCTCGGCCGCGACGGCTGGCGGCGTGGGATTGCCCATTCCGGTTGGCGGTGGTGGCACGCCGCGCATTTACGCGCCGCGCAATGTGGCCTCCTCGACCAACAAGAACCCGCGTGCGATCCGGGTTACTGCGACGCCAACTGATGGCTCGGCGGCTCAGACCGTGACCGTGCCTCTGACGGTGACGGAGGTGGAGGCGACGGCACCTGTCATCCGTTCAGCGAACAGCTTCAGCGTGCCCGAGAAGGCGCGTCTGGGTCATCCTCTGCTGGCTGATCAGCCGGTGACGTGGACGATCACCGGCGGCGCCGACGCCGCGCAGTTCGAGATTTACGATGCCAGCGCTTATGCGGCGGGTGTGTTCTTACGGTTCACCGGCAACGGGGTGAAGGTCGGGAATCAGAGCTACACCGTCCAGGTCACCGCGACGGATGCGTGGGGCAACACGGCCGCCCAGACCATCACGGGGACCGTTGTGGCTGGCCTCGGCTACGGGAACATGGCGTTCCATAGCGGTCTGACCACGGACTGGTCGAAGTGGTCGGACGGTCCGAACAATGCCGCCGGAGTCGCGAGCGCAGCGGGCGGCACGCTGACGATTACCACGGATGGCAGCACCGGCCAGACGGTCGGCCTCAAGTATCTCCGCGTAGCAGTCATTCCCGGCCGAGCCTATTCCGTGAAGATCGGAAGCATCGCGCAATCGGGTCTATCCAACACGGCGCCGAACGTGGTGATCTCCAACAGCCCGACAAGCCTGTTTGGCCAGCTCGGCTACTGGACGGGTGCTGGCACCGGCGTGACGACATCGTTCATCGCGACCGAGCCGTACGCATACATCTGTTGCCAGTTGAACGCCTACGCGACGCCGGGCGCGGCCGGCAGCGTCACCTTCAGCGGGATCGAGGTCTACGACACCGTCGATCTTTATGCGCCGACCTACGTTAGTCCGGCGACGCTGTTTTCGCGTGGGGAGACGGGCTCTTGGCTCGACGGCTCCGACCTGTCGACGATGCAGCAGGACACGACGGGCCTGGCCGTCATTGCGGGCAATCCAGTTGGCCGTTGGTACAGCAAGCTGCAATGGGGTGGCTCGCTCGCGGCGACGCTTGGCTCAGAAAACATCGTAAACGGAACCTTCGATTCGGACCTGTCGAGCTGGGTCATCAGCGGCGACGGAACACTCTGGAATTGGGCCTCACCTGGTAAGGCACGCAAGACTGCGGGCAATACCAACAACATTTCGCAGAGTGCCGCAGCGAATTATGGGCTTGGCAAGGTCTATCAGGCGCAGGTGACCATCGCAGACCGCACCGCTGGCAACCTCATCATGCGAATCGGGCCGGGCACGACGATCTTGAATTCGTCGAGCACGGGTGCGTTCACGCGATATCCGCAAAACGTGAACACCAACAACTCCCTTGTGTTTGCGGTCGGCTCGTCGACCTATAACGGCTCGATCGATGGCGTCTCGCTCAAGGAAGTGCTGGGGCGTCATGCCGTGCAAGACACTGCCGGAAACCGCCCCACGGCGCAGACCAAATACGTCGACTTCGGGACGTTGGGTACCACGCTCGCCATCAACTACGGCGGCGCGCTTGGCACCAATTGCACCGTGGCCTACGTTGCGGCCGATGGATATCACCTGCTCGAAAACCAGAATGTCGGCACGACCTATACCTTGCCGACAGGCGGACGCGTCTACCAACTGGTCATCATCAATCGGGCGCTGATCGCGCAGGAAAAGAGCGACCTGCAAACCGATCTGCTGGCGCGGGCTGCGTAGCCGCTCACTCCCTCAGGGGAGAGGCAGTCTGTTTCGATCTGGGCGGCGTAGCCCTCGAAATTGTCGGCCATGCAGTGCCGCTTTTCCTCGGTCATCCACTCGGGCCATGCGTTCGGATGCGCCGGGAGCCGGAATCTAGCAGCGTTCCAGCGAAGCAGATCGGCCAACTTCTGCCACTCCTCTTTGCTCATGGCTTATGTGGGTCAGGGTCTCTCGGGCGATCGTATACCGAGTCGGCATAAAAACAATACGAAAACCGTACAAATGTGGCAAAATTGATGCAGGCCGGCCCCCTCAATAAGCGTGCGACGTTCCAGGCCCTGACCACCGCCCCAGATGGAGCTGGTGGTCAAACACAGAGTTGGGCCGATCACGTCACGGTCTGGGCGCAGCTGTCACCGGAGCGCGCTCGGGAAAAGATTCAGCAGGGGCGGATCGCCGACAGCCAGGCTGGCGTTCTGAGGGTGAGGTCTAGTGCCGCCACGCGGGCGATTAATGGGACCTACCGCGTGATTGTCGACGGCATCACTTACAACGTGCGTAGCCACGCGAACCCAGACCAGCGCAACGATATGTTGGAATTCATTGTCGAGACCGATGGCACAGCCCTGTAGCACCTGCATCAAACTACGCAAGGCCGCGTTTGCGGTCATTCGGACAGTGCTGCCGAAACCGAAGGAGGCAGAGGCCAAAGACGATGCCGGCCAGGTTCACCCCCCAAAGTCGTGACGCGGTAATCAAGCGGCTTCGAGATTTGGTCCCGCAGGCTGAAGCGCAAATTGCTAAGGCGCAAGAAGATTCGGCGAAAGAACTAGCAGCCGCCATACAGGCGAGAGCTCCGCGCAAAGGTGGTCAGTACCGGAACTCGATTATCGCGGCGAAAATCGCCGACAGAAACGACGCGAAAAAGCCGATCGGAATAAGCGATACGAAGGACCCGAACGCGTGGGGCATCTTCGCGGACTTCCTGTGGCGGTTCTTGGAGTTTGGCACCAGGCCTCACACTATCAAGGCCAAAAAGAAGCCTGCCCTTGTGTTCAACGTTGGTGGCAAGGTGGTGGTTACGCCGCAGGTGGCCCACCCAGGCATTGCCAAGCAGCCGCACATCTTCCCGACGTATCGAGAGTATCGCAAGCGCATTCGTAACCGCGTGCTTCGTGCCATCCGACAAGCCATTAACGGAAAATAGCAATGTCAGACGGCTCTTTCGAACTCCAGGCGGCGGTTTTCACAGCGCTCGATTCTCTGTCACCCCCTTTGGCCGCTGGCGGTGTGCACTCCCCAGCACCGCAGGATAATCCGCTTCCATATGTTGAGGTTGACGAGTTGGATTCTGTTGGAGCTGACGTTCAGGGTAGGGACGGCCTGACAGAGACTCTAACGATCCACGTTTGGACTGCGCCGGGATCATACGCCCCCGCCAAGCAAATCATTTCCAGAATACGCGACGCGCTGCATGCGCAGAAATTGACTGTCTCGGGTCGGTCGTATGCGTTCGCGATTGTAAGCAGCACCCGTGTTTTCAGCGACGCCGACGAAACATCAATCCACGGCGTCGTCACACTGACAGTCAATCATTTTGAGAACTAGGAGGGCCATATGGCTCAAGAGAATGCCCGCGAACTCGTGATCAAACGTGGCGACGGCGCTTCGCCGGAAGTCTTTTCGTTTGTTTGCGGTATCCGGACGCGATCCTTCAAGATGTCGAATGCGTCGATTGACACGACTGTTCCGAACTGCGCCGACCCTTCGCTGCCGATTGTCGCCACTGCGCGCCCGGGCCGGCAGACCATCGAGTTCTCCGGCAACGGTCTCTTTGACAGCAATGCGGCTGGCAAGGCTATCGCCGACGACGTCCGCAACCAGGCTATCAACGTGAATTATCAGGTGGTGGTCCCAGGCTACGGAACCTTCCAGGGACCGTTCTTCATCAGCGATTTTGAGTGGAGCGGTGACATGGAAAACCCGCTTGAGTTCTCTGCCACGTGGACGCCGCTCGACGCTTCGTTGCTGACCTTCACTGCGGAGGCCTAATGTCTTTGACGTACAATGGTGAGCGGGGTGAAGTCCCGCTCACGGTCGGCGGGGTGGATCTGGTTGTTGCCACGGAGATGAAGGGACTCGCAGCTCTCTCATCCCGCCTTGGTTTGCCCGGTTTTAGCGAGATGTACGGGAAGATTGCTAACGCTGAGATCAACGCCACCATGGCGGCTGTTGAGTGTCTCGCGATCAAGGGGGACGTGGAGAAGGCGCTTAAGGAAATGACGCTGGCGGACCTTCCTCGCTGCACCGAGGCGTTTATGATGTCGCTCGCCCACCACGCGCAAAAGGCCGCTGCGGGAAACGAGATGGCCGCCAAGACGGAAACGATGGAATCCCTTGGCGGCGATGGCAAGGGTTCGCCGCAGTAAGATTAGGCTGGTCGCCGGCCGAATTCTGGGCGTCGACGCTGACTGAGTTCACCTCATCCGTTGAGTTTTGGATGGAGGCGAACGGCGTAAGAACCGGTGGCCAGGCCATGACAGCAGATAGACTAGCTGAACTGAAAAAGAAGTACGGCTAGGTTTACTGGGCGCACTTGCGTAGTTCGGTGGTGAACGCATCGCCGGACTCAAGAAACTCATTAAGCGCTTTCGCTAGCGCGACGCGCTTTTCATCGAAACGGACCAAGGCTGGTTCCGCTCCGCTGCCCGCCAGTTCAAGGGCGGCCTTGGGCGTGTGGGTGCCCAGTCTGTCAACTGCTGCCTTCGTCTCGGCGGCTGACATCAGAATGCCTCTGGTTGGCGCCTGTAGGGCTCCGCAAAGAGCGGTGCCAGCCTCCGCTGGTATTGCCGCGCAGCCCAGCATTGCAGCGCACAAAGCCACCCTGATCATTCGTCTCTCCGTGGTGTAAATGGCTGACAACGAACAACTAATTTTATCTATCTCGGCCGACACGCGAGCAATGCAACGCCAGCTTGATAAGCTGGTAGGGCAGATCGGTACGGTTGACAATAGCCTTGGGAATGCCTTCACCAAGGCTCCCAAGAAGATTGACGACGTCACCAAGTCCCTTGGTGCGGCCAAATTCCAGACCGCCAACCTTGCTGCGCAGTTCCAGGACATTGCTGTCCAACTTCAGGGCGGGCAGAATCCCTTTACTATCGCACTGCAGCAGGGCACGCAGATCAATCAGGTGCTCGGGCAATCTGGTGCTGGTGGCGCCGTTGCGTTGCTTGGTAGCGCATTCAAGTCCCTGATTACGCCAACCAGCCTGGCTACTATCGGAGTCATTGCACTTGGCGGCGCGGCCGTGCAGTGGGCTGCCAAGGCCCTCGGCGCTGTGTCGGACCTCGACGACCGCATGAAAGCGCACGTCGAGTTGGTCAAGTCGCTGAAGGCTGCCTATGGCGATGCCGCAAAGGGCGTTGATACCTCCGTCAAGGAAAGTCAGGAGGTACTTAAGGCACTCCTGAGCATCTCCACCGATAAGCTGCAGAAGGATTTCCAGAGGCTTGCTCTGTCGGCTGCCTCGCCGGGCCAGCAGATGGCGCAGTTCGTCGACGAGTTCGGCCGGATCGTCGACACGGGTGCGGACAAGTTCGCCCCGTTCCGCAAGGCGATTGATGATTTCAACGCCTCGGTGAAGGCCGGCAAGCCGGACGTCGCGTCCTTCCGCGATGCCATTTCCGATACTGTTAATAATAGCCCGGACCAGAAAGTTCGCGCGCTCGGCGGCGAATTGCTGGAGGCCAGTAAAACGGCCGGCGAGCTTGCTAACAATCTGAAGGCGGTCGGTGCGGCCGGCAAGGAACTTGATGTTGCGGCGCTCGCTGCTGCGGCGATGAACAAGAGCTTCGCCGATGCGATGAAGACGCTTGGCGGCACTGTTTCGAAGAATCTTGATGATCGCGAGAAGATCCTCAAGAACTACGATGAGGTGATGAAGACCGCCAATTCTGATGACAAGCAGATTGCGGCGATGGCTGAGCGGGATAATCAGCTCGCAATCCTGTCGTACAACGAGCGCAAGAAAGCGGCGGAAGAGGCAGCTAGCGCTCAGGAGCAGGCAGTTAAGCACTTCCAAAGTGCGCTGAATAGCAACAACAAGCGCACCGCAGGCATTGAGGGCGAGATCGCAGCTCTTGGTCAGGGCGCTGGTGCGATTGCTAAGCTGGAGACGCAATACCGCCTCACTGAGCAGGCGCAGCAGGCTTTCGGTAAGGTGACGCCAGAGGTCGCAGCGAAGATCAATGCTGTTGCGTCAGCGGCAGGCAATGCTGCTGACGCCTTAGCGAAGGCCAAGGCAAGCAGCCAGATTGAATTCAGCGCAAAGACGTCGCTGCTGTCTGACGAAGACGTCAAGATTGCGCAACAGCTTTATGGTATCTATGGGAACAACGTCCCTGCCGCGCTCGATTCCAGCTACGCAGCCGCAATCCGGCTGAACGATGCCCTTAAGGGTGCTTCCTCGGCACTGTCGAACGATTTGACGTCCGGTCTTACTGATATCGTCTCTGGCGCAAAGTCAGCCAAAGACGGTTTCAGCGACATGGCGGCTGCGATCATCAAAGATATCGAGCAGATGATTATCAAGCTCTATATCGTTGGCCCACTGATGAAGAGCCTTCAAACTGGTTTTGGTTCGTTGATCCCGGGGGCAGGTGGCACTGCAGCGCCTACTGCTGGGGCAGGTGGCCTACCGGCGATCTACGCTGATGGCGGCTATACCGGTTCGGGCGGCAAATTCCAGCCTGCCGGTATCGTTCACAAAGGCGAGTATGTTTTCGATCAGGATAGCGTGAAGGCCGCAGGCGGCCCGGCGGCACTTGAGGCATTGCGTAAGCAGCTTCGTGGCTATGCCAGCGGTGGGTACGTCGGCGCGCCGTCCATTCCTGCCAACGACAGCGTCAAGGGCGGCGGTGGAGGTATCACGATCAACAACTACGGCGACAACCAGGTCACTGCGCAAAAGACGCCGAACGGCGGAACACTGATTTCTATTCGCAAGATGGTGGATCAAGCCGTGGGCGACTCCATCTCAAGCGGCGCTGGCCGTCGCGTGCTGTCCAAGCAGTATGGCGTCAAGCAATTCATGGGGTCGTAATAGATGACGATGCCAACATGGCCTGCTGGTGTTCCGATTATGCCGAGGCTGGATGACTTCCAGCCTGTTCAACGGATGTTGCCGCCGGTATCGACCGAAATGGAGGGCGGCAATGTACGCCTGCGCACTCGGCCCGGAGACAATGTAGGGACGCTTCCGCTTCGCGTGCGGATGACCTACGCGCAGTTCTCCACTTTCACAGCGTGGTGGAAGACGACGTTAAACAATGCGACCTCACGATTTACCGCGAACGTGTTTCTCAGTGATGGCTGCTACAACAAGGTTTGCCAGTTCACAAAGGACGGCATGCCGCAAGAGCAATTCGTAAGCAGCGGGGTGATTGACGTTTCGATGACTCTCCGGGTTTACGACATCTAATGCCAACTCATAGCGAAGCCCTGCAGGAGGCATATGCGTCTTGTCCGCCAAGCGCGCGTGTCTATTATACGCTGGAGATTTGGCAATCGTCCTTTGATGAGCCAGCCCGGATCGTCGCCAATGTTGGTGATGACATGGAGTTCGGCATAGAGGCTGGCGCGGTTCGTAATGGTGGTGAGAGTGTTACATTTATTGCCTGCCCTTTCGAGGCTGATTATCCGGAGCAACGCGAAGGACAGCCCCCGTCAACCACTATCAAGGTTGACAATGTTGGCCGCGAGCTGGTGCCGAAGATCCGCGCAGCTCAGAGCGTGCGCGAATATATCACGGTACTGTACCGCGAGTATCTCAACAGCGATTTGTCAGAGCCGGCGTATGGCCCTGTTGAATTTGAACTGCGCGAAGTCCAGATGGTTGGGACGACTCTAACCGGTACCGTGGTGGTGAAGAACCTGCAGAACAAGCGGTTCCCGCGCATCACCAAGAATTACGATTACGTGCAATTTCCGAGTTTGTTGCCGTAGTGACAGAGCGCTCCAAATTTCTCTCGGCACTTATCGGAGAGCCATGGTCCTGGCAGGGCGGCAATTGTTGGGACTTCGCCCGTCACGTTCAGCGAGCATTATTTGGGCGCGAACTGCCTGGCCTCACGGTCCCGTCAGATTTCAGCAAGCGATGGGTTCTTGCAGAGTTCTCCAACAATCCGGAGCGCGCCAACTGGTGTGAGGTGCCTGATGGTCCAGGCGGGCTCGTGACAGCCGCTGATGGTGCCCTTGTCTTGATGGCCCATCTTCGCTTCCCGGCACATATCGGCGTCTGGCTGCTGCCGGAGGGCCGCGTCATCCATTGCGACGATAAGACCGGTGTCGCCTGTGAGACGCCATTAGCGCTGCGCCAAATGGGCTGGCGGAAATTGACGTTCTTCGAGCCAAAAACCTGATGCACGGAACAGTTTCTAAAATACCGGCGCGCACCCGCAAGCGCCAGCCTGTCGTGCATGTCGTCATGCCAGGCGTAGAGGTCGCTCGCGCCGAGCCGCTGCCGCGCGAAACCGTGACGGCATTCCTACGTCGGTCTGGCTGGGCAACTCGAGATCGCAAGTATGGCTGGCAGTTCAAAAAGGGATTGCCGACCATCCTTGAAATAAACGGCGAGGCCGTGCTGCGCCGCGACTGGCGGCGTAAGCGCATCGCTGCAAACGACAGCGTACGCTTTGTGTCCTATCCGCTCGGCGGCAATGGTGGTGCCAAGCAGATTATCGGGCTGGTCGCGCTTGTGGCGGTTACTGCCTTCGCGGCGTGGGCCGGACCTGCACTCGCGACGGGTGTTCTAGGTCTGTCCGGAACTGCGGCCACGATCGCTGGAGGCGTCGCAACTGGCCTCATCGGGCTAGGTGGCGCACTCCTGATCAACGCGCTTGTCGCGCCAAAGGCTGGTGCTACCAACGCACCGGACGCAAAGCAGGACCAGATTTATTCCGCCGCGGCGCAGGGCAACGTCGCGAAACTCGGTCAGCCTCTGCCGGTATGGTACGGCCGCCTGAAGGATTATCCCGATTTTGCCGCTACGCCGTGGGGCGAATTTGTTGGCAATGACCAATACCTCAACGTGCTGCTGTCGGTCTCAATGGGCAGCATGGAGTATGAGGCGCTCTATATCGACGATACCACTCTTTGGACCGCTGGCAGCGGTGTCTCGGCGTCGTTCCCCGGCGCACAGGTTGCGTTTTACGAGCCGGGACAAGAGGTAACACTGTTCCCGACCAATGTTGACCAGTCGACAGAGGTCTCTGGGCAACAGTTGCCAGATGGTAGCGGGACAACTGGCGGGTTCTTCGTCGCCCCAACCGCGACTGTACCCGGCGATTGGATTGGACCGTTCGCTGCCAATCCTTCTGGCACGCAGGCGCAATCGCTGGCGATCGATTTTGTTATGCCGGCTGGTTGCGCGACATTCAATCAGACCAATGACGGGGCCAAAATCGGCTATGGATCTGTGCCGCTGACGGCGCAGTATTGTCCGATTGATGATGCCGGTGCCCAGATCGGGCCGTTCGCGACGCTGTTCTCTGGAACGTTCCTGTATGGGTCTACCAGCCCGATTCGTGACAGCCGCAAGGTCGATGTAGCGCCCGGCCGTTATGCCGTGCGCTTTCGCCGCGATGACGCGGCTTTCGCCAGTGACCGTGGCACCAACCAGGTCGTGTGGGCGGGCCTACGGTCTTTTCTGAAGGGCAGCAACTCCTTCCCGGATGTCTCGACCGTTGCAATTCGACTGAAGGCGTCCCAATCGACGCAGGGCTCTTTCAAATTTGGTGTCCTTGGCACGCGCAAGCTGCCGACATGGGACGGCTCAACGTTCACCACTAGGGCAACGCGCAGCCCGTCGTGGGCGTTCCTCGATGCCGTGACGAGCAGCCAGTACGGCTCTGGCCTGTCGGTCGCAAAAGTCGACTTCAGTGCTGTTGTCAACCATGCTGCCAACTGTGAAGCTCGCGGCGACACGTTCGACTATCGGTTCACTACAGCGACCGCAGTTCCCGAGGCGTTGGATAAAATATTGACGCCATCGCGGTCTCGGCATTTCTGGCTTGGCGATACCATTTCGGTCGTCCGCGACGAGTGGCGCGATGTGCCGACCATGATGCTGACTGACCGCGAGATCGTCAGAGATTCCACGCAGATCACGTTCACCATGCTGGGTGACGAGGATCCTGACGCGGTCATTGTCGAGTACATCGACGAGAATACTTGGCGGCCGGCACAGGTTCAGTATCCGCCCAACAGCGAGATATTTACGGCTCAAAACGCCGATCCGAGGCGTGTAGATGGTATTGTTAATCGCGAACAAGCGTTCCGCGAGTGCGCGTTTTACTATCTGCAATCGCTCTACCGTCGCGAGAATGTGCAAATTGGCACGGAGTACGAGGGCAGGGCGGTTACCTTCGGATCCGTCCTACGCATTCAATCTGAGTTGCCACAAAACTACGGCTACGGTGGTGCGGTCGTCGGCGTCTCTGGGCACACTCTCACGCTTAACCCTGCCCCAGCCTGGGATGCGGCCCCGTTCTACATTCGGATACGGCGGCCCAACGGCAAGTTCTTCGGGCCTGTAGCGTGTACGCAGGGCGGAGACAGCAGCCAGGCTGTGCTCAATGCGGCGAGCCTCTCGGCCGCGGAGGCTGCGCAATCAACCACGCTTGCTGACGTTCTTGCGCGCGAGGACGGTGCGGAATATCCATCCTTCGAGCTTGGTACCGGTGTCAGCGAGTCAAAGCTTTGCGTTGTGCTCAACGGCGCTCCGAGCGGCGATCACTGCACGCTGTCGTTGGTCGTCGACGACGAGCGGGTCCACACAACAGACCTAGGTGATCCGCCGGTTCTCCCCACGCCGCAATTTCCATCAGATGCGCGGGTGCCGCTTATCGTTGGGTTGGTGGCCTCATTCGGGCAGGGCATTGCGGAGCCGAAACTAAGTGCAAGCTGGTATCCCACGGCGGGAGCTGAATATTACATCGCCGACGTTTCCTATGACGGCGGGGTGAACTGGGCGCAGGTTTACGAGGGGGCCGACAATCAATTCCAGCAGGTAGTGACACCAGCGACGCTAAAACTGCGTGTCCAGGCTATCACCACTGGTAAGCTGCGCGGACCTTATGCGACCTTTGATCTCTCCGCACCTACCATTGTGGTGGCGCCTGGTACTGTCGCGCTTTCCTCAGTGATCGCAGGTATCAAATACCAACTGACGACTCTGCAGGACCAGTTCGGCGAAGAGTTGGGCCGTATCAGGCAGGAGATCGCTGCCGTAGTCTCCAATGCCACCACGCGCTCATGGCTGGATAAGAAGGAGGTCCGTTCGCAGCTAGCCGCGCGATCTGACGACGCTTTGGCGCAGATTGACGAAGTCAGGACAGTCGCTGTCGATACTCAGACAGCATTCGCAAGCTTTTCGACAGCTGCAACAGCGACTTTCGGCTCGACCACTGCGTTCGTAAGTCAAACGGCGAGCGCAATCGCCACATTCAACGGTTACGCTGCCGCAGCTTATACGGTGACGCTTGATGTCAACGGATACGTCACGGGGCTTGAGTTGCTCAACGGCGGGTCTGGCATCTCGTCATTCATCGTCACGGCCGACAAATTCCAGGTCGTTGCGCCGGGCCTTACTCCCCAGGCGATGTTCACGGTTGGCACCATTGGCGGAGCCACGAAAGTTGGCATCAGCGGCGCTCTCATTGTCGACAGATCGATTACGAGCCTTGGCACGGTGACGTCTGGCGCTCTTGTCGGGCTCAGTGGCAAAGTAAACTTCAATCTCAATAGCGGTACGTTGATCATCTCGGACTAATGGCAAAGCGTATCTATATCTCCTCAGATCGAGTTACCGTATCGAAGCCCGGGTACGATGCCGAGAGCCCGCCCGCGGTAGACTACAAATATCTGGCTCTGGATTCGCGCCTTCAGTCTGGTCGCCCATTAGAGATCGGGTCCGTCGCTGGATATTCGATCAATAATCCCATCAATTTTGCAACGACGTATCCGGCCGTTCCTGCGGTCGATGTCATGCTCTGGAATGTAAGCGGATTTGGTTATTCTTACGCCAGCGGTGTCGTGTTTCGCGATTCGACCAGCGGTGTCAGCGTCCAGCGGACGCCATATTATCTCTCCATCAGCACCACTCAGCTATTCATCACCGACGACATGACGTGGGCGCGATCTGTTTTGGCGAGCGGAACGCATAACGTATTCTATGTGGTCTGGCAGAACTGGTAATGACACAGCGTTTTCTCGCAGGGTTGCATCCCGGTTTCGGCGCGATGGGCATCTGGCTGTCAAAGCCAGGAGTCGATGTTGCAATTGCAGGTCCGGCCGCCAACTTCATTCTGCGTTCCGATATCAAGTATGAGCAGATCGTTCTGTCCGGCCAGATCGCGGTGCCATCTGGATCGACTCCAACCGTGGCTCTGCCTACCGACCTCGTGAAGCACCCATACGTGATGCTCAAGGGTAACACCAGCTTCAACGTAGAATATCCGAGTGACCTCGGCGCAGCCGCGCCTGGCGGCGCGGAGTCGAACGATGTTGCGGCAGTGTGCGTCATCTTTGGTAATCAGTTGAGCTTTTCCAACAACACCCCCCAAACGGTCGTTGTCACCTACATGGTCTTCAATCGTAGCGTCGGAAGCTGATGGTTCAGCGTGTTCTTATTCAGGGCGGGCAAGCGAGCGCCATGCGCGTCAGCATGCCCGGCATCGAAGTTACGACCGCGGACGTCGATCAGACCGTGTTCGACTCCCGCTGGTCTGGTCTTATTCCCTACCGAACAGGTACGCTCACCAGCGCGAATGACGCGGCAACCACGTTCTTTTTCGGTGAGACGCTGGATCAGACGCCGATGTGCGTCTGCCATTGCATTACCTTGAACGCTGGAGTGCCTACAAGCACAGGACGATTCACGCCGAATATGTATCGCGGCAACGGCGTCGATCAGTGGTGGTATGTCTTGGTGACAACCTCATATCTTCAGTTCCGATCAAAATTCGGAGCTCAAGCGTCGCAAATGTGGTTCAACCTATTCAAGCGAGTCGGAGGTTAGTCGTGCTCGTCGTCTACCAACCGGACGGTTTCATCAACCAGTGCATCTTCCAAGCGGATTGCACTCTGGAAATTCTTTCCGAGCGCTACAAGGAGATGGGAACGCCTCACCTACTATATGACGGGCCTGGCGACATGCTGTCCCTATACGTCGATGTGTCGAGCGAGCCGCATCGCGTAGTGCAGAAGCGCGATATCAGTATTACCGGCGATATCCGGCCAGTAAGGGCCGATGGCATGGATGCGCTAGAGCTACAGGTCGAACCTGCTAACATGGACATCACCGTCTCGTTCGACACTCATGTAATCCATCAGGAAAGCGTAATAGACGGCAAGATCGAGTTCGCTAGTCATCAGGCCGGCACTTATCAGATCACGCTCGACGCCGGCCCACGTTACCTGAGCGCCAAGATCACCATCGAGGCGGTGGAATGAAGATCAATGCCAACCCCATGACGCAACTCGTCAAGAAAGCTGAGCGGCGCATCAATCTCTATTGCACTGCCACGCTGCTTGATCTCGCTCACGAACGGAAGCGGCAGATAGCGCAGGAGGTTATTCGTGGAGCGGAGCCGCCTGATGAGTTCGTCAAGGCTGCAGAGATTGAGGGTATTTCGCCCCAGGGGCTTGCGGCGATCATTGTCGCAAAACCTGATGAGATGATGGAGCGAGAGAACGCGCGACGCGCCATGATAGTTGCAGTGCGGGCCGCCAAGACCCCGGCAGCGATCGACGCCATTCTTGTCGAGAACAAGGTGCCTGGGTATCCGGCCGATAATTTGCAGGAACTTCTGCCATAACATTTTCTAGGACATCACATTGACCGCACTCTCTTCATACTCCACGGGCACGGTTTCTGTTGCCGCTGACGGCACCACCGTTACGGGCTTAGGGCCCATCTGGCTAACCGCAGGCAATGTCAAGCCTGGCGACTTGTTTCAAAGCGGGCATTTCTGCGTCCCTATCACTGACGTGACGGATGACACGCATTTGGTCATCACGCCATGGCCTGGTGCAACGCTGAGCGGCGCGTCGTACACGATTTGGAAGGTGTCGCAGCAACGTATCGTCGGCGAGACTTACGCGCGGGACGTCGACAAGCTGGTTGCGGCGCTAAATACCAGCGGTTTCTTTGTGTTCGTGGCCGTTGGCGCGACCGCGCCTGATCCGTCGCTCGGCGATGACGGGCAGTATGCATTCCAGCCGTCTAGTGGCAAGACTTGGGTGAAATCGGCGGGCGTCTGGACGTTCATCGGCATCTACAAGGCGTTTCAGCTCAAGGGCGCCTGGAGCAATGCGACCGCTTACAGCGTGGGCGACGTCGTGACGCTCTCGGGGTCGAGCTATGCATGCGTGCTCGATCACACTAACCACGGTCCGCCGAACACGACCTATTGGCAGTTGCTGGCGAGTATCGGGAACACCGGACTGACCGGGGCGACCGGCCCAGGCTATGGCGGCACGTCGACCACGTCGCTGACGATCGGTACAGGCTCAAAGGCGTTCACTACGCAAGCAGGTCTAGCCTACACCAACGGCGCACGCATTCGCGCTAGTTCTGCAGCGAATACATCCAATTGGATGGAAGGTCTTGGGACGTACAGCGGCACGGCGCTGACCATCAATGTCGACAAGACCAACGGAAGCGGGACGTTTGCCGACTGGAATCTGAACATTGTTGGCCAGCCGGGTGCGGGCGACCTGTCGAGCGCGAACAACCTTTCGGAATTGTCGGCGACGGCTACGACGGCGCGTGCAAACATCGCTGCGGCGGCATTTCTCAGTCCAGAACTGGCGTACTGGAAGGATCGAGCAGCGCTGCTCGATCCCGCCGCCTATGTTTACTGGCAGGGCGCATATTGGTCTGTCACCGTGCCGGCAGGCGAAACGTGGTACGTCGTCAATGCTTGGTTTGCGAACCTCAATGGTTCGACACAATGGTTCCATCGGGAGTTGGCGACGACTGAGGTTATGGCCGTTCCTGCCGGGACTGTCCTTGCATCAGGAGGGTCGAGCGGCTCGTTTCTCTATGTTTGTCGCCCCGCACTGGTGATTTCCGACAGCGCCTATAACGCTCCGAAAGAGCTGTACTACAGTCGGCTAAACGCGCTTCGCGGCTACACCATCAGCCGAACACAGGCAGCCATTACAGCCGGGACCACTGTAGGGCAGGTTGCAAAGACGGCCTTCCCGACAGATTTCGACGACGGCCTCGCCCTGCAAATCTCCACCATGGATATGGCGTGGTCTGTGCTGTTCAACGCCGTGGGTGGTGGGGGATTGAACACCGCTGGCGAGATTTCCGACGCTCACGAGATCCGCTTTACCAAGACCCTCATGACACCGTGGTCTAGGGCGTTGTTCCCTGTGCTGGGCGCGCAGGCATCAAATGCTCTTGGAAACGGTACCGATGCTGCATTAGGAGGTTTCAGCGTTCTGTCTTACTACAAGCTGCCGGGCACCTGGCGGACGGCTTCTCCGATCAAGCCATATCGGGCGGCGGTGATGGCTGACAATCCCATCGTTTATTACCCGTTCGACGAAACGACAAGTACGACCGCCACCAACAACGGCTCGGCGAGTCTTAATGCTAGCTATTCTGGCGCTGCGATCCGCGGTGGTATCGGCGCGGCTGGCGAGGGAGGAACGTCGGTTTATTTGCCGGACAGCACCTCTTTGATCACCATTCCGAGCTCGTCCACATTCGATTTTGGGAGCAGTGATTTCACAATGGAGTTGTGGGTCAACTTCGCGACGTTGCCCTCCAGTTCTGCCTCCTATAATCCATGGGTAGTTAACGGTTGGGTTACATCAGCGAATGCGACTCATTTGTCATTTTTGCTGGGTGTATTCAGCAATAAGCTTCAATTCCTTGTGGGCAGTACCGACGCCACGACGGCAGCAATCGCCAGCACGATATCGCTTGTGACGGATAAATATTACCACGTCATTTTCGGGCGGGCGTCCGGCAACCTTTTTATCCGAGTTGTAGGCCAAGAAGCGAGGCAGACGCTCGCTTATGCAAAAACGCTGACGACGCGCAGCACGGAAGCAGTCTGGCTTGGTGGTGGCACCAACAACGGCACGGATCGCCCATTCCCTTTGAATGGCTTCATTGACGAGTTTGCATTGTATTCGTCCCTGACAGACGCAAGGGCAGACGCGCACCATGCCGCCGCGCTTGGTTGGACTTGATTGGCGTCTACTCCGCCGCCTGGTGCGCGCGCTCTGCAATTGGCTTTGATGCTCGCCCCTCAATGCCATTCCAGCCGTGGTGCACGTCGATCGCGTCCAGCCCGCAGTCGGCGAAAATCTGTCGAAAGGACTCGACGGACTGCGGCGTGTCGTACTTGGGCGAAAGGAAGTCGAAGATGTCGAGGACGGCGAACTCCTTGTAATATTTTTCGTCCATCCCGGTCATGCGTTGCCGATATTCGTCGATCATCAAGCCGCGCATCAGATCGGGGCCGTTTGGCCGATCGCGTACCATCTTATAGAGAGGGAACATCACCGCGACGTAGGCGCGCACAATCTTGTGGAGAACGTGCGGGGGCAACGTCGGGAGGAGCCTTCGGAATCGGTATTTGGCCCGCAACAGTTTATGGCCGCCGCCAAGGTGCGGATCGGGCTCGATATAGGAATCGGCCGCGAGAGCGCCGCCGGGTTTGAGGATTTCGGCCAGCCGGCGAATTCCGGCCTTCGGATCTGGAGTGTGTTGCAGGACGCCAAAGCAAAAGGCTTTGTCGAACGTCTCAGGCTTGAACGGCATTTCAAAGAGGCTGGCCTGAAGGAACAGGCTGTTTGGATTGTGCCCGACGTTCTCGCGGGCCTTCTCGACGCTGTTGGAAAGATCGAAGGAGACAACCGTTGCGCCGGTCTCCAGTGCAAACGGGGTAATGGCGCCGGGGCCGCATCCGGCTTCGAGTATGAGTTGGCCTGACAGGTTGCTGCCCCATCGGGTTTCCTGGGTGAAGCGCTGTCGATACGCAGAAAAATTCGACATCGAGCTATGCAGGATGTCGGGATGCTTTTCCCATTCGACGGTAAAATTAGAGGCGTATCCGTCGTCAGCAACGAAGCGTGGAATGAAAGACCTGATCGGATAGGACCGACCAGCTTCACTGGCCAAGGTACCGCGCTTGACGAAATCGCCGTCCATTTCGCTGGTCGTGAGACGCAGGGGTGTCTTGTCGACGGGGCAAGCCAAAAGCGACAGGTGTGAAAGGTGCATTCAGGCCTCGGCAACTTTTGTGAGGGAGACAAGCTGGCTACCCAAGTCGCAGATCCCGTCGTCCCTGTCAGAGACGACGACAAAAGGCATCGCGTCGTGGACGTAGTCGAGCATGACGTAGTTGTGCACCTCCTCCTCTGGGGTCAGGACTTCGGCGATGCCCGCCGACAAGTAATAGATCCCGAGCGCGAGTGTCGGCCGCAATGTGAAGCGCGACGTTTTGGCCTCGCCCTCGGCGAAGTGAAGAAAGTGCCCTTGAATTGCGGACGAGGTTCCGTAGACCACAAGTCCGTTTCCGAGCTTGATGTTGTAGCCAATGCTGGCGTTTTTGACCGCCGCTGATGCCTTGCTCGTGATCTCGATTGTATAGCTCCCGTCATGGTCGAGGGCTTTGACGGCGTTGCCGCTGCTGTCGACAATCCTGGTCGAGAGTATCTGTAGCGCCTTAGGTTTCTCGGTCATTCGATCTCGCCGTTCTACTCGGAAGGGTCGTCCATATCAGAGTGCCGGGAGTCTCGGGTCTAGCGTCGGTTCAGGGCCGGTGCAAGGTGGCTAACCCCGAGCGGGCCGTGTTCCAGATTCCCGAGATCGCTCCGTTTGGCGACTTGACACCCGCCACAGATTGATCCTGCGCGGCTGAATCGCCTCGCCCTACACCACCAGAACCTCCATCACAAAGGACCGCAAATGTCCCCCATTTCTTGGGTGCGCAGCCGCGCGCCCACGCTCATTGATAATTGGCGCACTGATCTGCATCGGCTTTGGTCGGTGCGCGCTAGCCTTTTCATGTTCGTCCTGACGGGTGCTGTACTCGGTCTGGCGGCTTTCGTCGACGTGTTTAATCCGTGGTTTTTCCTCGCGCTGAGCTGCGCTGGGTACGGCCTAATTGGTTTTCTGAGGCTGGTTAAGCAGGTGCCGCCCGCTGACATCGGGGGCGGTGCATGAGCGCCCGCAAGACAGCAATCACGGTTGCCAGTGCCGCCGCTCTCGCAATGGTGCTGCCTGCCGTCAAGAAGTCCGAGGGCTACTGGCCTACGGTCAAGGTCGACACCATCGGCACGGGCAGGCCGTGCACTGGCGGCTACGGCGAGACCGAAGGCGTGAGGTGCGGCGAAACCCACGATGAAAAGTTTTGGTCTGACCGGCTTGTCGTTCGTCTGCGCGAGTATGACGCGAGGATTGGCGAGTGCATCAAGGTTGATGCTCCAGATAGTGTCCGCGCGGCTATGATTACCACCTCATACAACGCTGGCACTGGGGCTGTGTGCAAATCGCCTATGGTGGCTGCGATTAATAGGGGCGACTTCAAGGGTGCCTGCGCGGCGCTGCTAACTTCAAAGATCGTTGACGGCAAGCTGGTCTACACCGGGTGGTACATCCGTGCACAGGGTAAGGTCGTCAAGGGCCTGATTAATCGGCGTCGTGACGATCAGAAGATGTGCTTTTCATATCTCAATGGGGCCCCGGCAGCAGATCGAGCCATCAAGGCTCGTGCTGCGCAACTGGACGCGGATAGGGCGCAGAAGGCTGCAGAACAAGCCGCAGCAGAGGCAGCCATCAAGGTGCCGGATGGCCCGCCTTGTTACGGGCAAGCGGTCGATGACAAGACGTACACAGCCCATCCCGAATGTCGCACTCCTGTCAAGCCTGCGCCTGCCCCGGCTAGGCCAGCGTGGCACAAATGGATTTTCAAATGATCTGGCTAATGTCCTATGTCGCATCGAACTACGCACTCATCATAGCTGTCACGCTCGGCGTGATCGCGCTGGCCGTAATCGCGTGGTTCGCAAAAAACTGGAAGGTAGCCGTTGCAGCGGGCGCTGTCCTTATCGCCGGCTTCACATACCAGCAGATTGACCACAACGCCTATAGCAGGGCGCAGGCGGAACAGAACGCGCGCGAGGTGGCAGTTCTGAAGGGCTGGATCAAGACCCTTGAGAGCGCGAACGAGGCAGACGCCAAGCGAGCTGCGGGCGATGCCGTTGAACTGGACGCGCTACGCGATAAGGCAGCCCAGACGCCAGCGAACGACACGGCATGCCTGCCGGAAGATGCAGCTAAGAGGGCAGGGGATATTAGATGAAACGAACCGTGGCGGCTGTTGTGGCCGCGCTGACGCTGGCCTTGGCTGGATGTGGCCAACCGGGCGCGACCGTCTCAGGCAGCCTTCCTGTTGTGCCGGCAGACATCCAGACGTGCTTTCGCTCGGGGCCAGTCAGGGTGCCACAGAAAGTGCTGTCAGTGGCCGAAGTGGAGTCCTTGTGGAAGCAGGACCGGGTGCATGAAGTCGTGCTCCAGCGCTGCGGCAAGCGGTTTCTGGCGTGGTATGGCGACCTTCGGAAGGGCTGGCGCTGATGGGTTGGGAGATTCCGGCCGGCATTGTCGTTACCGTGGTTCTAGCCGTGGCTGGCTGGGTCTGGAAGTTGGCCACCAGGCTGGCCCAGGCCGAGGCGAGCACCAAGGCCGCTGAAATACTCGCCTCTGCGGCTTCTGTGAAGGCAAGTAACCTTGAACGGGATCTTGCCGAACACCGCGAGCATGTGGCCGCTGAGTACGTCTCGCGAGCTGCTATGTCCGACGTAACCACGGCCATCAACCGGCTTGGGGACAGACTCGATAACTTTTTTCTCCAGTTCGTCCGCAAGCCGGAGTGATTCGGCTGACATCGCTGTGCATGGCCGGGACAAAATCCCGGCCATTATTTTCTCGGGCGCATTTAGCGTTTTTGCCGCCAAGCAACACTGTTGAATATTGCACCAACTAGCGGAGCACCATGCCTACACCGCCGATTTCAGATGAAGATATCGAGACTGCCATTGCGGCGGTGCGCGAGCATGGCGGCAAGTCAGCCGCAGCCGTGGCCCTGGGGTGGTCGCGGGCCAAGGTTCAGCGGCACATCAAAAGGGCCAACGAGCGCGGCATGATGGGCACCGAACCGGTGCTGGACGGCTATTACATTTCCAAGGAAACGGCTGTCTACAACCAGCACGGCGATCTGGTACGTGAGTTCATCCAGCAGAAGCCGGAAAAAGGCGAGGAATTCGCTGTCCCCGAAGGCCACGCCATTAAGGGTATCTCTGCGCTTGTCGATCCGTCTGGCCGCGAGATCGTCAAGTGGATTAAGACACGAGAGGAGACGGGCGGCAGTAAGCTGTTAGCCGCACTTGAGGCCGCAATCGCGGACTACAATGGATGTACTGGCCTCCCTCCTGCGCCGGCCTATACCAGCGCAGAGACGCTGACGGTTTATCCGATAGTTGATTTGCATCTTGGCCTCTACGCATGGGCAGCAGAAACTGGCGCCAGCTTTGACCTTGATATTGCTTCCGAACTTCTGCGTGGCTCGGTAAAGAATCTGGTGGCGAGGTCGGCCAATAGCGAGACGGCCATCGTGCTTGATCTCGGGGATTACTTCCACACTGACAGCAGCCGCAATCAGACTGAGCGAAGCAAGAACGTTCTGGACGTCGACACCCGATATGCGCGCGTCCTCCAGGTTGGCTACGAGCTCGTTGTTGAGTGCGTTGAGCTTGCGCTCCAGAAGCATCAATACGTGATCTATCGCAAGTTGCCCGGAAACCATGACGAGGAATCAAGCAAGCTGCTGGCAGTTGCCATTGCTGCGCATTTTCGCAACGAGCCTCGCGTCACGGTTGACACCAACCCCAGCCGCTTCTTTATGCACCGGTTCGGCAAGGTGATGGTGGCCGCAACTCACGGCGATATGCTCAAAATGGGCGACATGTCGGGGTACATGGCGACGAACTGGCCGCGCGAATGGGGCGAAACCGAATTCCGATACGGATACACCGGTCATGTCCACCACGACCGCGCTAAGGTGCACAATGGCGTGAAAGCAGAGAGCTTCAACACCCTGACCGCAAAGGATGCATGGCACGCTGGTATGGGATTCTCGTCGCCTCGCACGGCTGTTTCAATCACCCTGCACAGGGACTACGGCGAGATTGACCGGCTGACGGTTAGCCTGCCGATGCTCAACGGCGCTCCTGTAGCGGCCAATGACAACGAGCCCGTGCGAAGGGCGGCGTGATGGCCAAGGTGAAAATAACCGAGAGTGATTTGCTGACGATCCTTGAGGTTGCGCGACGTGTGGCGGCCAGAACGGGTCGCATAGCAGTGCCTCGTTGGGATCGCATTGAGATTGTGCAAGCAGTTAGTGGGGCTGACCTGCAGATTTTAAACGACAGCATCCAGCCTACTAAGGCCGTTGGTGCCGTCCCGTGACCTATATCATCCGCGAAGTCGACGGCGAAGACGAAGACATTGCCGAAACTCTTGATGAGTTGCACGACGCGTGTTTCCTCGATACCGCGCCAAAGGTCAAATACTACGGCCACTGGTGGCTGGCCTATCACGGCAAGGATCCGGTTGGATTCGCTGGCATAGTGCCAAGCTCTATCGGGCCTGGCGTCGGCTATTTGAAGCGCGCTGGTGTTCTGCCTGCGCATCGAGGGCAAGGGTTGCAGCGCCGCTTGCTGAAGGTGCGTGAGCGAAAGGCGCGTCAGCTGGGCTGGACCTCAATTATAACGGACACGACCGACAACGTGCCTAGCTCAAACAATCTGATCAAGGCCGGATATCTCTTGTTTAAGCCTGAGCCTTGGGCGCTTCCGCAGAGCTTATATTGGATGAAGGAGTTGCGGTGATGTTCTGGCGAAAAAAGAAGACTGAGACCAAGACTACATTGGAATTTGAAGAATATGTGCCAAGAAAAATTGGCGATTCCGTCAAGCTTGGTGTTGCCATCATGGCTGAAGGAGAAAATTTTAATTACTCGACGTTTTACGTTGCAGAGTTGGGCAAGATAACTTGGCTGGGGAGTAAGGACGAGTTCTTCAGTCTTGTGCGCAACGCCGCTCGCTCCGCTACGAAAATTACGGGGGCAGCGTGATGCCAAAATACGAAACTGACATGGTGTTCGCGCAGGCAGACGATTGGGTTGGTATTTATATTGCTGGCGAGCTCGTGACCGAAGGACACAGTATCAGCGCGTTCGATGCTGCGTGTATCGCGATAGAGAACAAGGCAACTAGTATCGAATCCGCAGAGGTTGACCTGTATTGGATCCACGACGAGCGGAATTTGCCGAAGCGAATTGAGGATGTCGTATGGGCTGAGGAGTCGGCGTGATTGACCACCAGAAGTGGATAGACTCCCTGAGGGAGCAGATACGAAAACGCGAAGAGCGCTGGGCAACCATGACGCCAGAAGCTGTGCAGAAAGAAGCAAGAGAAATTCTGGTGGATCTTGGAACGCACAACCTCGACGGAACGCTTGCGCCCGAATACGGCGGATCGGGCCTAAACGGAGGCTTGGCGCAATGCTCCGCGTTTCGTAGCCCAGCGCCACATTCTGAAATGCAAGTTGACCTTAAGGTGAAGCCAATGACATCTATGCGCGCTAAGATGCGTATTGCGGGTATCAATCAATACCCGACTACTGGACAGGTAACGCAAGAAACTCTGACGTTCAGCGCAGTTTGCGCATCGCAGTATCCATCGGATGGCAGTGACGAAAATAATACCTATGCCAAGTTTACGCCATCGGCGTCACTAACCATGGCCATCACCAATCCCGCGCTCATTGGTCAGTTTACGGTTGGTGAGGAATATTATCTGGATTTCACCCTGGCGTCTACCACTGAGGCCGTGTGATGCACATCAACCCAGGCGACTCTGTCGCCTTCATTGACGACACCAACCTCGGCACCATGGGCTACGGCGATGAGATATACCCCAAGCTAAATCAGACCTACACCGTGCGTGACGTAGTTGTGGACCACTTCGGCGTTGAAGGCTTGCTGTTGAAGGAAATCCGCAACGATCGCCTGCCTTACCGGGTTGGCGCGGAGATCGTTGACTTTGAGAAGCCGTTCGCTTCGTGGCGGTTTAGGCCGGTGGTTGGCGGTGTGAAGAAGAAAGAAATGGAGGCGGTGTGATGCCGAGTGGGCGCGAAGATTGGACAGGACAATTTGTGCCAGCCACCGAATGGCACCCCACTATTGGCCAGCCCGTTGCGGCCAATAGTCCTGAGGTGGACGCGCGGACATACGTGGTTGGTCTACGCCCGCCCACTGACAAATACACGACCCTCCGCACCATTCTCGATGCCGCCTTCAATCACGCCGCAATCGGCAAGGGCAAGGAACGCCACGCGCGTGATCTGCCGTTCGATGATCAGCCCATGCTGGTGACCACCCGCATGGTTGGGCCTGGCTTCCCGCTCGGGCAGGCCATCAAGAAATCCCAAGAGGCGGCCGGCATGATTGATCGAGGCCAGTACGACGCAGCTGAGGCCGAGTGTCTTGGGGCGATTAACTATCTGGCTGGGGCGGTGGCTTGGATGAGAGAGCAGGCCAAGGTGAGGGAGGCGGCATGAGCGAGAAGGAACCGACTGTTGACGAGGTTATTGCATGGCTCCGTGCCAACACAGACCCGCAGGACATGGGTGCCAGTAATGTCTCGCGGGCCATAGCAATTTTTGAGCAGGCAGTGAGGGATATGGAGCGGAAGCGCACCTATCATCCATCCTGAAACTTGCTGCTGCCGCGTAGCGGCACAGTGATTGTATGCTAGTCTATCGGTTCGCCAGATTGGGAGGATGTATGCACGACGCCGTCATCATTGAATTCATGGATGGAGAAACGGGCCTTCGGAGCACGGCTCAGTTCCCGCCTGTTGAGCACTTCTCACCATCTAACGCACAGGTCTTGGAAAACCACGCTATCGTCAGTCGCGATCAGGCCATGAGAGAGGCTGAGTTTCGCTGGAGATTGCTTCCGCGCTTTCCTACGCCCCACCTCGTTCGGTGACGTTTCCCGAATAGTGGGACGTACCCAACCCGCTCGGCTTAACGGCTGGGCGGGTTTTTGCTATTCTGCCCAGATGGCAGAAACTTACGGCGTCCGAATCATCCGTCATTCGATTGTTGAGGACTGCGGGAGCTTCGAAGTGCGCTTCAGCGATGGACGAAAGTCAGTCTATTTCTATTGGGACGATATCCCAGGGCGCCGCTTGCGTGCTGGCCAAGTCGATCAGGAGACCGCCAAGAGGCAGGCGCAGGAGTTCGCCAGGAACTCTATTCCCGACAGTTACCCGACAGAATGAACGCAACCAAACAAGAACATACGCAGTCCAGCTAGCCAATAAACATCGGTTTTCGTTGGACTTTCCAGCTAGCCCACTCGTTTACACCGAGAGGGTCCGCGGTTCGAATCCGTGACCGCCCACCAGCCTTCGAGCTCGGCAGGCCGGCTTAGACATCCAGGCCAGCTCAAACATCATTGACGCGACGCGAGTGAAGGCCGCCGCGCCGGAGCCGAACAGCCGAAAGCCGGGCTTTTGCCAGGGCATCCGGTGCCCTGAAAGAGACCCGTGGCGGGTCCAAAATTGCCTTCCTTCGGTCATCTTTTCGATCGCACCGCGAACCAGCGTTCCAGTTCCCTTGGTTTGCGTGGAGTATCGCCGTGATGAGTGATCTTCGCACGAAGTTGGAAAGGTACGAGGCCAAAGCCGCTCACTGCATGAAAGCAGCTCAGGAAGCGAGCGACGAAGCCGGCAAGGCTTTTTATGAGGAGCTTGCCCGCTATTATGACGAGCTGGCAACCGACTTCCGCCGGGTTCTTGCGAAGCGAACTGGAGCCGCGCTGGCGGCCGAATGACTTTGCGTAGCGCATTGGCGTAGCGCAGCTCGGCAGTAGGTTCTCTCACCGTTCGTCAACCTGTGACGCCGTGCAACGCGGCGAGAATGGAGGCATGTCTCGCCGACAGGCGGACGGAGCAGCCCTGGTTGACGGCGGCATTGCTTTTCGGCATCGGAGTCTTTCGACCGAGCTGCCAGAGGGGCATCCATGGAACGGCCCAGCGGACACGAGCAAAACGCCGACCAGATCGCCTATTGGAACGGCCCGAGCGGGCAGCGCTGGGCGGACCGCCATGCGGTGCAGGAGAAGCTGCTCGGGCCGATCGCCGACGTCCTGATCAACCGTGCCAAACCGAAGCCGGGCGAGCGCGTGATCGACGTCGGCTGCGGCTCGGGTGCGACGACGGTCGCGTTCGCGAAGGCGGTGGCGCCCGACGGTTTTGCGCTCGGCCTCGACGTCTCCGAGCCGATGCTGTCGCAGGCGCGCGCGCTTGCGCCAAAGGGCCTGCCGCTCGATTTCGTGCTGGCGGACGCGACCGTGCATCCGTTCGAGCCGGCGAGCTTTGACGTGCTCGCCTCGCGCTTCGGCGTCATGTTCTTCGCCGATCCCATCGCGTCCTTCACCAATCTGCGCTGCGCGCTGAAGCTTAGCGGGCGGCTTGCCTTCGTCTGCTGGCGCGAGCCGAAGGAAAACCCGTGGATGATGGCGCCGCTGATGGCCGTCTACAAACACGTGCCGAAGATGCCGCCGGTCGGGCCGGAGGAGCCGGGCCCGTTCGCCTTCGCCTCGGAGGAGCGCGTGATGCGCATCCTGAAAGGTGCGGGCTTCGCGGATGTCGGGATGGAGCCGCACGATCTTCCGATGGACATCGCGATCGGCGGCGGCCTCGATGCCGCCGTCGACGGCTCGCTCCAGATCGGCCCCGCCAGCCGCGCGCTGCAGGGCCATCCGCCCGAAACATATGAGGCCGCCAAAGCCTCGATCCGCGAGACTCTTGCGCCGTTCCTGAAAGGGCAGAGCGTGGCGCTGCCAGGTGCGATCTGGATCGTGACGGCGAAGGCGGCGTAGGGCTCCGTCGTCGTGCCCGGCTTGTCCCGGGCATCCACGTCTGGCCTCACTCGCGGTGGCGCGTGGATGGCCGGGACAAGCCCGGCCGTGACGCCGTCGATGGCTGGCCTCGTTACACCACATCATCCGGCGCCAGCGCGCAGCCATTGTCGGGATGCGTCTCCACCTGAAGCGTCGTGTGGCCGATTCGGTAGGTCGTCCTCAGCAGCTGCGCCGTCTCCATCAGGAATGCATCGCCGGTGCCGGCGGGCATGACGAGGTGGCAGGTCAGCGCCGTTTCCGTGGTCGAGATCGGCCAGACGTGGAGGTCGTGGATCCCTGACACACCCGGCCGCGCCAGCAGGAAAGCCTTGATCGCGGCCAGGTCGGTGCCCTTCGGGGCGGCCGCCATCGACATGTCGATGGAGCCGCGCAGGAGGCTCGTGGTGCTCCAGAGGATGGTGGCGCAGATTACGAGGCTGGTGACGGGATCGAGCCAGAGCCAGCCGGTCCAGACGATCAGCGCGGCCGAGACCACGACGCCGAGCGAGACTGCAGCGTCGGCGGCCATATGCAGATACGCGCCTTCGATGTTGATGTCGTCCTTGCGCCCGCTTGCGAACAGCATGGCGGTAAAGCCGTTGATGAGGATGCCGATGCCGGCGACCACCATCACGGTGACGCCCGCGATCGGCTCAGGCGCGCGCAGGCGCAGGATCGCCTCCCAGCCGATCGCGCCGGTCGCCACCAGCAGGAATACCGCATTCGCCAGCGCCGCCAAGATGGTGGCGGCGCGCAAGCCATAGGTGAAGCGGCCGCTCGGCGCGCGCCTTGCCGCGACAGACGCAGCCCAGGCCACGACCAGGCCGAGCACGTCGGACAGGTTGTGACCGGCATCGGCGAGCAGCGCGGTGGAATTGCCGATATAGCCATAGATCGCCTCGACCACGACCAGCGCGGTGTTGAGCGAAATGCCGATCGCGAACGCCTTGCCGAAATTAGCGGGCGCGTGGACATGCGCGTGACCTTGACCATGGCCGTGACCATGATCATGCCTGTGGTTGGCATGATCATGATGGTGATGGCCGTGATGGTCGTGGTTGCCCAAGCCTAGCGCTCCCCGGAAGTCACCATGTCGGGCGCTATTGTAGGCGTTTCGTCCGCGGCGTCACGGCGGAACAGCACATAGAGCGACGGCAGCACCAGCAGCGTCAGCACCGTCGAGGAGATGATGCCGCCGATCACCACGGTCGCGAGCGGCCGCTGCACCTCGGCGCCGGCGCCGGCGGCGAGCGCCATCGGCACGAAGCCGAGCGAGGCGACAAGGGCCGTCATCAGCACCGGCCGCAGACGGGTGAGGGCGCCCTCGCGTACGGCCTCCGCAATGGGCCGCCCCTCGCTGCGCAGCCGCTCGATGAACGCGATGATGACGAGGCCGTTGAGCACGGCGACGCCCGACAGCGCGATGAAGCCGACGCCGGCGCTGATCGACAGCGGGATGCCACGCAGCAGCAGTGCGGCAACGCCGCCGGTCAAGGCCAGCGGAACGCCGGAGAACACCAGCGCCGCGTCGGCCGCCGATCCCATCCCCATGAACAGCAGCAAGAAGACCAGCAGCAATGCCGCCGGCACGACGATCGTCAGGCGCTTGGTGGCGGAGACCAGCTGCTCGAATTGTCCGCCCCAGCCAATCCAGTAGCCCGGCGGCAGCTTGACCTTCTCGACGACGGCGGCTTGCGTCTCGGCGACGAAAGAGCGCAAATCGCGCCCCCTGACATTGGCCATCACCACCACGCGGCGCTTGCCGTTCTCGCGGCTGATCTGGTTCGGCCCCGGCGCGATCTCGATCGCCGCGACGGAGGAGAGCGGCACGTAGCGCAGCGCCGTGCTTCCGCCGGGCCAGGCGGTCTTGGTGACCGCCGCGACATCCTCGCCAGGGGGCAGCGGGATCGTCAGCGACTTGATCGCATCCGGATCGGTGCGCAGGCTTTCGGGCAGGCGCACCACGATGTCGAAACGGCGGTCGCCCTCGAACAGCTTTCCGGCCGGCTTGCCGCCGATCGCGATCTCGATGAGGTTCTGCAACTCGCTGAGGCTGAGGCCGTAGCGTGACAGCGCCTGGCGGTCGAGCTTGACGGTGAGGATCGGCAGGCCCGCGATCTGCTCGGTCTTGACGTCGGCCGCGCCCTCGATGCCACGCACGACGCCGTCGACCTGCCGGGCGATGCCGGCGAGCACGTCGAGATCGTCGCCAAAGATCTTGACGCCGACGTCGCTGCGGATGCCAGCGATGAGCTCGTTGAAGCGCATCTGGATCGGCTGCGTCATGCCATAGGCGGTGCCGGGCAAGGTGTTGGCGGCGCGCTCGATCTCCTCGATCACCTCGTTCTTCGGCTTGGCCGGATCGGGCCAGTCGTCGCGCGGCTTCAGCGTGACATAGGTGTCGGCGGCGTTCGGCGGCATCGGATCGTTGGCGATTTCGGCGGTGCCGATCTTGGAGAAGATTTCTGCGACCTCCGGCACCTGCTTCACCGCCTTCTCGAGCCGCAGCTGCATGTCGACGCTCTGGGTGAGGCTGGTGCCGGGAATCCGGATGGTCTCGATGGTGAGGTCGCCTTCGTCCAGGCTCGGGATGAATTCGCCGCCCATGCGTGTTGCCGCAAACAGGCTGCCGGCGACGATCAGTACGGCACTGAGCGCGACGCTGCGGCGGTAGCGGATGGCGCGGTCGAGCAGCGGAACGTAAAACCGCTTTGCCGCGCGCATGAAGATGTTCTCCTTCTCCGAGACCTTGCCGGTTACGACAATCGCCACCGCGGCCGGAACGAAGGTGACCGACAGCAGCGCCGCGCCCGCGAGCGCCATCAGCACGGTCAGCGCCATCGGCGTGAACATCTTGCCCTCGGTCCCGGTCAGGGTCAGGACCGGCAGATAGACCACGGCGATGACCAGCGTGCCGAACAGGCTCGGCTTGATGACCTCGCTGCTGGCGGCCCGGATGGTCTGGAGCCGTTCGTCCAGCGAGAGCAGCCGGCCGCGCCGGCGTTGCTCGGCCGCGAGCAGCCGTAGGCAGTTCTCGACGATGATGACCGCGCCGTCGACGATGATGCCGAAATCGATGGCGCCGAGACTCATCAGGTTTGCGCTGACCTTGCTCTCGATCATGCCGGTGATGGTGAACAGCATCGAGAGGGGGATGACGCAGGCGGTGATCAGCGCGGCGCGGATATTGCCAAGGATCAGGAACAGCACCGCGATCACCAGCGCGGCGCCCTCAATGAGGTTCTTCTCGACGGTCTCGATCGTTGCTTCCACCAGATGGGTGCGATCGTAGACGGCGCGCGCGATCACGCCGTCGGGCAGCGACTTCGCGATCTCGGCGAGCTTCGCCTTCACGCGCTGGGCAACACTGCGGCTGTTCTCGCCGACCAGCAGCATGGCAGTGCCGAGCACGGTCTCGCCGCCGTTCGCCGTCGCCGCGCCCGAGCGCAGGTCCTGGCCTTCGCTGACCTCGGCAACGTCGCGGATGCGCACCGGCACGCCGCCGCGCGAGCCGATCACGATGTCGCGGATCTCCGCGATATTGGCGACCTGGCCGGGCGCGCGGACCAGATATTGCTCGCCATTGCGCTCGATATAGCCGGCGCCGACATTGGCGTTGTTGGCGGCGAGCGCCGTCATGATGTCGCGGAAGCCGAGCTTGTAGGCCATCAGCCGGCCGGGGATCGGCAGCACGTGGAACTGCCGTTCATAGCCGCCAATCGAATTGACCTCGATCACACCGGGAAGGGTGCGCAGCTGCGGCTTGATGATCCAGTCCTGGACGGTGCGCAATTCCGTCGGCGTGAACTCGGTCCCGGTGGGCGATTTCGCGCCGGGCCTGGCTTCGACGGAATAGACATAGATCTCGCCGAGCCCGGTCGAGATCGGGCCCATCGCGACTTCGGTGCCGGCAGGGAGCTGGTCCTTGGCCTGCTGGATGCGTTCGTTGACGAGCTGGCGCGCGAAATAGATGTCGGTGCCGTCCTGGAACACGACGGTGACCTGGCTCAGCCCGTAGCGCGAGATCGAGCGCGTATAGTCGAGCTTGGGCAGGCCGCCCATCGCGGTCTCGATCGGAAAGGTGATGCGCTGCTCGGCCTCGAGTGGCGACAGGCCCGGCGCGCGCGTATTGATCTGGACCTGGACGTTGGTCACGTCAGGCACCGCGTCGATCGGCAGGTGGGTGAAATTCCACGCGCCCAAGGCGCCGGCCGCGAGCGCGAGCAGGACCACCAGCCAGCGCTGGCGCACCGAGAATGCGAGAAGCGTGTCAATCATGATCGGCGTCTCCCTTGCCCATCTCGGCCTTGACGACAAAGCTGTTCTCGGCGACGTAGCGCTCGCCGGCGGACAGACCTGCGCGGATCTCGACGAATTTCGGATCGGAGTCGCCAAGCTCGACGGGGCGCGCCTCGATCTTGTCGCCGTCCTCACGGACGAACACGATGGTCTTGCTCTCGAGCGTCTGGATCGCGCTGCGGCGCACGGCGACCGCGACGTTGCGGGCGGCGAGGATCAGCCGCGCGGTGGCGAACAGACCGGGACGCAGGCGTCCGTCCGGATTTGGCAGCACCACGCGCGCGAGCGCGGTCTGGGTCTCGCTCGAACCGATCGGCGCCAGGTAGGAGATCGTCCCCTTGATCTCGCCGCGGCCGTCGTCGGCGTCGATCAGCACCTCGTCGCCGAGGCGGACGCGCCGCAGATCCTGCCGGTAGATCGACAGATCGACCCAGATGGTCGAGAGATCGGCGACGACGAAAGCCGGCTTCTGCTCGGAGGCGTATTCGCCGAGCGAGATCTGCCGCTCGATGACGGTGCCGGCGATCGGCGCCTTCAGCTCGTAGACCGTCAGGCTCTGGTTGCTCTCGATCGCGGCGAGCAGGTCGTCCTTGCCGACCCTGTCGCCGATCCGCTTCTGGATCGATTTTGCAAGTCCGGGAAAGCGGGGAGTGACCTGAACCACCGCCTCCTGGTTGGCGCGCAAGATGCCGTTGAAGGCGAGCGTGTCGGTCAGCGTCGCGCTCGCGGCCTCCGCCAGCGTGACGCCGGCCGCGGCCAGCTTGACGTCGGAGATGCGGATGCGGTCGGCGCCGTGCTCATCCTGCTCGACATGATCGTTCGGCTTCTTCTGTTCGGAACGCTCGGCATGTTCCGTCGAGGCAATCTTGGCCGGCACGAGCATGGAATAGCCGTAGGCGCCGAGCGCGGCGGCAACGACGGCGACGATGATGGTGGGGGCTGTCTTCATCGTGGGCTCTCCCGCGCGAGCGTGAAGGGATTTCCGACGAGGCCTTCGATGGTGGCAACGCCGACATGGAAGTTCTGCAGTGCCTCCTGCTCACGCAGGCGCGCCTGCGTCACGCTCGCCTGGGCGTCGAGCACTTCGAGCAGGGAGAAGCGGCCCTGGCCGTAGCCTTGCGAGATCGCTTCGGATGCTTCGGCCGCCTTGGGGATGGCGGTCTCGCGGAGCACCGCGAGCTCGCGCAGCGAGCCCTGGAGCGAGTCATAGGCGCGGCCGGCGACGACGATCAGCGTGTTGCGGCTCGCCTCGCGCTCGGCCCTGGTCTTGGCGAGGCTCTCCTGCGCCGAGAGGATGTTGCCCTGGTTCTGGTCGAACACGGGGATCGGCACCGAGACGCTGAGGCGCACCGCGTCGTCATTGGTCTCGTTGAAATGCCGCCAGCCGGCGGCGATGCGCACGTCGGGGTAGGGCCGCAAGCGCGCCATCAGCAGCTCGGCATTGCGCTGTGCATAGACCGCGGTCCAGCGCACCAGCTGCGGATTGGCATCGATAGCGGCGACCACCGATTGGAATGTCGGCGGCTTGCCCATGGTGTCGAGCCGGCCGGAGACCTCGCCGAATTTCGCGGCGGGATCGCCCATCAGCACCGCGAGCTCGCGCCGGGCGCTCGCCAGAGTCGCCTTGAAGCGCTCGCGGTCGGCCTTGACCAGCGCCGAGGCGACCTCGGCGCGGCCGGTTTCGGCCGGCGAGGAGGCGCCGGCTTCGACGCGGCGGCGCAGCAGCGGTGTCAGGCGGTCGATCGCGACGATCTGCTCATCGAGGATCTGGATGCGCCGCTGCGCGCCGAGCACGCTGAGGAAGGCGATCGCGGTCTCCGATAACACTTCCAGCCTGACCGCTTTGCGCTGGATCGTGGCGACCTCGATGCCGGCCGCGCCGGCGGCGATCCGCGCCTCGCGCTTGCCGAACAGCTCGAAGGCCTGGCTGATCTGGAGCGTGGTCTCGGCCGATCTTGTGCCGCGATAGATACCCGACCCGAGCGAATTGTCCTGCTCATAGGACAGTTCCGGATTGAGCAGTGCGCCCGCCTGTATGCGCTGGCCGGTGGCGATGCCGACATCGCGCTCCGCCGCCGTGAGGCGCGGGCTCGTGGCGAGCGCGCGCGATAGCGCCGCGCGCATCGTCAGCGGCTGTGCGTGCGACGTCAGCACCAGCTGTGGGCTGATGAGAAAAGCCATCGCGCATGCCATGCGCGCGGCCGTCCGCCTGGAAAGCATGAATAGGACCTGTGAAGGAGATGAGATGGGTGCACGCGGTGCGCCCGCTGATCCGTTCAGGTCAGATGCTTGGGAGGCGGGGAGTCGGTATCGGGGACGATGCCGGTGAGGTGGGGCTCGGGCTTCGGATGCGGAGCCGCCACGAGCGGGATCGACGTGCTCGATGGTGCCGGCTGAACGACCGCGACCGAGAAGCAGCCGTGGCAGTGATGCCCGCCGATCGCCTTGTGGTCGCTATGTCCCGCAGTATCGAGTGCCGTCGCAATTTCCGAGCCGCCGGCGGGCGTGGTCACGTCGATGTCGTGCAGGCCGTGCAGCGCGCCCGCGAGCAAATAGACCACCGCGATCAGCACGGACAGCAGGCCGCGCCAGTTGCGCGGTCGGCGGAATCCTGAGGGCTGGCGGTTCGCGAGCACGATGTCACTCTGGTTGCGGTCTGAGCCCCGCCTAGCATGGCGGCAGGAACAGTGTCGACCCGCAACATTGTTACGTTCCAGGAACATTTGCGGCAGCAGCGCGAGCTGCGAGCGCTTTTCATTGCCGGGCGATCACACGCGGGTGCGAGGTGAGCGTGTCGATCGCGGCCGCGCGTGCCGGCTCCGGAAGATGGCTGATGCCGCCCGCCTCCACTGTGATGACGGCGTGACTCGCCTCCATCGCCCGCTCCAGCCATTTGATGGCTTCGTCGATCCATTGATCGTGGTGCTCGGGATCGGCGAGGGCCTTCTCCCGGAATAGATCCGCCTGATGCAGGCACGCCGTTCTGCGGTCCACGCGGCTCTCCCGATTTGCAGGTTCCACCCCGATCGCATCTTTGATGATCCGGCCGCCGGCGTCGTTAACATAGGACAGGCAACGGGCAGGTGAGGCAGTCGCGCACACGGAAAGGCCCCAGCTCCGGGGCTGCCCGGCTGGGGCCTTTTGTGCTCACAGTCTTCATCCTTGGGACTCGAACAGACAATTCGCACCTCGCCGGTTCGTTCCACGGGACCATGTCGAATTAGGAACGTTCCTCATTCCTCCCGATTAGCGACAGGGAGTATTGAGGAGGACAAACCATGGACGGATTGATTTATCTCATCGGCTTGATCGTCGTGATCATGGCGATCCTGTCGTTCTTCGGCCTGCGCTGAGAGGGCCGCGATGACAGTCGAAACTCTCGTGCGGGAAGATGTGATGGAGGGCGGCGCCGCGATCGCCGAGGAGCGCCGGACCATCCAATGGGGCTCTGTGCTGGCAGGCGCCTTCGCCGCCGGGGCGATGTCGTTCATCCTGATCGGCTTTGGCGTCGCCATCGGCCTCGGGGTCAGTTCGGCCTCGCCGACATGGCGCGATGCGTCGGCGGCGCTGGCGCTGCTGTCCGGGTTGTATCTGGTCATCCAGGCAATCGTCAGCTTCGGTTTCGGCGGCTATATCGCCGGACGGACCACGCGTCCGGCGCCCGCGCTGGCGACGATCGAGGATGAGGGCGAGCGGCGGGACGGGCTGCATGGTCTGACGTCCTGGGCTCTCGCCGTGCTGATCGGCGCGGCGCTGATGGCGATCATCGGTGCGGCTGCGCTCGACCGCTCGCCGATGCGCAGCGGAGCGGGCAATACGACCTCCGCTGAGCCGCTGCTCAGCTACGAGCTAGACAAGTTGTTCCGCGCACCGCGCAGGCCTGCGAACACCGACATGCGGGAAGCCCGCGCCGAGGCGGGACGCATCCTGATGACGTCATCAAGCCATAGCGGTGTCAGCACTGACGACCGGACCTATCTCGTGCAGCAGGTCGCTGCGGTCACGGGATTGGCAGCACCTGATTCCGAGCGGCGGGTCGACGCGATGATCGCGGACTCCCGGACGGCGATCAACCGCGCGCGGCGCAACTCGATCATCGTGGCCTTCTCGGTCGCCGCGGCGGCCCTGATTGGCGCCGCAGTCGCCTGGGCTGCCGCCGTTGCCGGCGGACGCCACCGCGATGGTGAGCCGTTGCCGAATTGGATGGCAAGCTCGAACCGTTTCCATCGCAATCCGCGCGCGATGCCGGTGCCGTAGATAACCTGCAAAGATGATGGCCGGGACCAGCCCGGCCATCATTGTCTCGAGAGGCTAAGCCTTCTCCTCCCAGATCATCGCCAGATGCACGATGGTCTGCACGGCCTTTTCCATGTCCTGCCGGCTCACCCATTCGAGGCGCGAGTGGAACGCGTGCTCGCCCGCAAAAATGTTGGGGCAGGGCAGGCCCATGAAGGACAGGCGCGAGCCGTCGGTGCCGCCACGGATCGCGGTGCGCATCGGGCGCAGGCCGGCGCGGCGGATCGCCTCGATGGCGTATTCGAGCACGTGCGGGTGACGGTCGATCACCTGCTTCATGTTGCGGTACTGCTCGCGCACCTCGAACGTGTAGGTCGAGCGCGGATAGTCCTTCATCACGTCCTTGACGATGCCCTCGAGCAGGGCCTCCTTCTCCTTCAGCCCTTCCTCGGTGAAATCGCGCACGATGAAGGACAGCGTCGCCTGCTCGAGCGCGCCGTCGATTCCGATCGGATGCAGGAAGCCCTGCTTGCCCGAGGTCGTCTCCGGCGAGCAGCCTTCCTTCGGCAAGCGCTCGACGATGGCGGCGGCGATCTTGATCGCGTGCTCCATCTTGCCCTTGGCGTAGCCGGGATGGGCGCTGACGCCGTTGATGGTGATGGTGGCGCCGTCGGCCGAGAAGGTCTCGTCCTCGACGCTGCCGGCGCTTTCGCCGTCCATGGTGTAGCCGAAATCGGCGCCAAGCTTCTTCAGGTCGACATTGTCGACGCCGCGGCCGATCTCCTCGTCCGGCGTGAACAGGATCTTGATGGTGCCGTGCTTCACGTCGGGGTTGTTCATGAAAAAATGCGCGGCATCCATGATCTCGGCGACCCCGGCCTTGTTGTCGGCGCCGAGCAGCGTGGTGCCGTCGGTGGTGATGATGTCGTTGCCGATCTGGTTCTTCAGCGCCGGGTGTTCGGCAAAGCGGATCACCTGGTTGGGGTCGCCCGGCAGCGTGATATCGCCGCCGCGGTAGTTCTTCACCATTTGCGGCTTGACGTCCTTGCCGGTGACGTCGGGCGAGGTGTCCATGTGCGAGCAGAAGCAGATCACCGGCACCTTCTTGTCGGTGTTGGCCGGGATCGTTGCGTAGACGTAACCGTACTCGTCCAGATGCGCGTCCGCGACGCCCATGGCCTTCAGCTCGGCGGCGAGCATGCGGCCGAGATCTTTCTGTTTCTCGGTCGAGGGCGAACTGGGGGATTCCGGATCGGACTGGGTGTCGATGGTGACGTAGCGCAGGAAGCGTTCGGTCACGGTATGCGTGAAGGTGAGAGAGGACATTTCTGGTCAACCGCCGGGTCTTTGGGGGAGTAGGCGGTATATCAGAAAAGCGGGCCTTGATGCGGCCGGTCGAGACGGGATCAGGCTTAACGAGACGTAAGCCGCTCAGATCGCCTCTTTCAGTTCCTTGACCGGGCGGAACGCGACCTTCTTGCTGGCCTTGATGTGGATGGCCTCGCCGGTGGCGGGATTGCGGCCGGTGCGGGCGGCGCGCTTGCGGACCTGGAGGATGCCGAGGCCGACGATGCGGACGCGATCGCCCTTCTTCAGGTGCTTGGTGATCAGCTCGACTATGTCGGTGAGGACGGCCTCAGCGCGCTTTTTCGACAGGTCCTGGCTCTCCGCAATATCGGCGGCAAGGTGCTTGAGCGTGATGGTGGCGGGGGCGGCAGCCTTCTTCGCCGAATCCTTCTTAGCCATGTCTGGCCTCCTCAACTGTCCAATGACAGGGAATTCCCGGAAAAGCCGACAACGCGTGGGGGATCCCTCCAAGTGTCGGAAGGCGTAGACGATTCGGACGCGAGCTGACTATGCCACGGGTTCCCGAAGGCGGCCGGCAACGGCCCGCGCAGCCGCGAAAGGCGTCAAGAAATTCGGGCCAAGGCTATGAAGGCATTGCCAAAATGGCGCGAGAGACGGGGCTCGAACCCGCGACCTCCGGCGTGACAGGCCGGCGCTCTAACCAACTGAGCTACTCCCGCGTGGCTCGCTGAACGCGCGCGGAACGAGGGGGGACTTAAAGGCGGGGCTTGGTGAAGTCAAGGACGTTGCGCTTCACCCGCCCATCTCGGCTAAGCATTGCTTTGGAAAACGAAAAAGCCGCCCTGCGGCGGCCATGGGTCAGCCCGAAACAGGGTGTCTCAGCGAATCTCCGCCCTGCCCGCGCTGGTCACCGCCACCGGCTTGCCGGCCTTGATCACGTGGGTGGACTGGGCGGTTTGGCTGTAATCGGCATTGGTGCGGGCTGCGATCCCGAAGCCGGCCACCAGGATACCAGCAACCAGCGCCACCACCACGATCTTCAGGTGGGTCGCACGATCAGCAGAGTGAATTGAGTGGTTCATCCGAGCCTCCCGACGGGCTTTGCCGCCGTCTATGGGCTCTTCTTCTAGGGATCATCTGTTTCCGGATGGTTTCGCGGGCTCCGCAAAATGGTTTCATGAATACGCCCGGTTGATTTCGCCGGGCTTGCGGCCCGCACCGTCCTTAGGCGGCTGCCCGGCCGATGTCGTGCCGGATCGTGCGCGCCGCCCAGATGAAGAGCAGGGCGCCGAGCGTCGTTGTCACCGCCGCCGAGAGCAGGGAATAGCGTACGGCGTCTGCGCCATAGCTGCCCTTGAGGGCGTCGTTGATCATGCCGACGGCGAGCGGGCCGACGCCCTGGCCGAAGCAGGTCGCGGTGAGCGCAATGAGGGCGGAGGCCAGTGCCCGCATGCTGGGCTTGGCCACGGTCTGCGCGATCGCGAAGATCGGGCCGAGATGGAAGCCGACCAGGAACGAGGTCAGCGCAAGCGTGGCGACCATCATCGAAAAATCCTGCGTTAGCATGCACAGCGCGAACACCGGGCCGGCTAGCCCTGAGGTGATCGCGGGGGCCCACAGCTTCCAGCGGTCGTCACGATGACTGACTTGCGCCACCACGAAGCCGCCGAGCAGGGTGCCGGCCATGCCCGCGAGCCCCTTGAAGGTGCCGGCATACGTGCCGATCTCGGTGCTCGACAGGTGATGCACACGGGCGAGGAACGGCGGGATCCAGGCCGCTGTGGCATAGTTCGTGTAGGTCGTGAGGCAAAAGCCGATCAGCACGATCACGAAACTCTGCTGTGAGGCCAGGAAGCGCAGCGTTGGCCCGAGCGGCTCGGGCACAAAATTCTCCTGCATCGCGCCACGCTTCGGCTCGGAGATCGTCAGCCATAGGATGATCGCGAGCAGGATGCCGGGCAGGCCCGCGACATAGAATGCCGTCCGCCAGCCATAGTGCTGGTTGACGTAGCCGCCGACGAAATAGCCGAGGAAGACGCCGAGATAGGTGCCGATGGCGTAGATGCCGAGCGCGCGCGGACGCTCGTTCTTGGCGAAGAGATCGGCGACGATCGATTGCGAGGCGGGGGAGCCCGCGGATTCGCCGATGCCGACGCCGATGCGGGCGAGCGCCAGCGAGGTCACGCTGGTGGCCGCGCCGCACAGCGCCGTCATCGCGCTCCAGAACGCGAAGGCCATCGCAATGATGTTGCGCCGGTTGAGCCGGTCGGCGACACGCGCGATGGGGATGCCGAGCAGGGAATAGAACAGCGCGAACCCGAAGCCCGCGAGCAGGCCCATCATGGTGTCGCTGAGGGCAAACTCCTTCTTGATCGGCTCGATCAGGACGTTGAAGATCGTGCGGTCGAGGAAGTTCAGCGCGTAGATGATGGTGAGCAGCCCCAGCACGTAATAGCGACGTGCCGAGGGCTTTGCCGTGACGGCCGTTCGCACCGACATCTGTGACGTCACATCGACCATCGCTTCCCCCAATCTGTCTTCGTTATCGTTGTCGGTCCACTCTCAAGGGCTGCTAAGTCGAGCCTTCGCGGATGTAATTCCCCGCTTCGAATTCGATCGGAGGCGCACTTTTGTCGAAGGAGACACCGATCGGATCGCGGCCCACTTCCATCGCCTCCAATTGTTCGGTCAGCATGCGGCGGAGCATCAGGATGCCGCGGTCGCTCTGGCCGAAATGCTCCTCGGAGTGGACCGTGACCTCGCCCTGGCCGACCTGGGCTTCATAATCGCCCGGGAATTGCTGATGCTCTTCCTCGGTCATGTCCCACCAGAATTTGCCGTTGAATTTTGAGCGCATGCGGCTGATCTCGCCTGATGCCTTGACGCGTCCGGCGACGTAGATGCGGAACGACGTGTCGTCGATCGGTAGCACCCAGCCGATCGACTCGACGCGCGCGAACTGCGCGACGCGCGGGTTCGGCACCACGCGCAGCGTCGGCAATGCGGCCTCGCTGACGCGGTAGAAGATCTTGCCGCCGTCCTGCTTGCGCTCGGAGCGCACGAGGACGCCGCGTGGCGATGTCTCGAACTTCACCTCCGGAATGGACGCCATCATCTTGGTGAATTGCGGGCCCGAGAACGAGCCGTGCAGCACCGGCACGTGGTAGGGGTCGACCACGTTCTCGAAATGCTGGAGCCAGTTGCAGGGGATGATGGCAGGTCCGCCGCCGCCGATCGATGAGTCATCCGCCTCCACGAACTCGCCGTCATCCATGTTCTCGAGGCACTCGTAGGCCGGCAGCACCGGGCGTTTCTCGGCCGGCCCCATATAAGCGAAGATCAGCCCGTAGCGCTCCTCGACCGGATACCAGGGCTGGCGCACCTTGTCCTTGAACTGGCCGCCCTGGGGCTCGCAGGGCTGCTCGAGGCAATGGCCTTCGCTGTCGAACTTCCAGCCGTGATAGCAGCAGCGGATGCCGTCGTCCTCGACCTTGCCGTAGTAGAGCGTGGTGCCGCGGTGGCAGCAGCGGGCGTGCAAGAGGCCGGCGCGGCCGTGCTTGTCGCGGAACAGCACCAGGTCCTCGCCCAGCGCGCGCACCTTCTTCGGTGTGCCGGTGGCGTCACCGACGAGCCCGACCGGATGCCAGTAGCGGCGCAGCAGCTCGCCCATCGGGGTGCCGCGCGCGACCGACGTGAGCTCGGTGCGCGTGTGCGCCGGCTTCATCGCATAGGCCGTGCCGAGATCGCGATCCCGCTGGGTCATGGTCATGCTGGTCCTCCCGCCGCCGGCCTTGTTCGTCCGGTCAATTCGTCACTTGACCCAGTGAAAGACAATTCGATGACAATGTCAACGATCGTCTAGAGTGCCTCTTAGTTGCATTCGGTCGGGTTACGGAGGTTGCGCTACCAAAGCTCGGCCGAGACTTGGCACGCCCTGGCTTTCTTGGCAGAGGTGGGATCATGAGCCAGACATTGGGCAGGGCCGGACGCGCGTCGTCCGATGCGGATGAAAGCCACTCGCCGGCGCCGATCACCGCGATGCTGTCGTCGCGGCTGATGGTGCTCGCCAACCTGCTCAAGCGCGGCGCCATCCTGCGCTACAAGCGCCTCACCGGATTGTCCTCGGTCGAGTTCGGTCTCGTCGCCTCGCTCGGCCGCCGGCCGCCGATGAGCGTGGCGCGGCTCGCCGAGGCCGTCGGCCAGGACAAGGGCCAGATCAGCCGTGCGCTCGCCAATCTGTTGTCGCGCAAGCTGATCGCGAAATCGGCAAACCCGAAAGATAGCCGCGAGGTGCTGATCTCGCTGACCGCGGCAGGCCTCGCCGCGCATGATGCGATCGTCGAAGGCGCGCAGGAGCGCAATCGGCAATTGCTGGAGCAGTTGAGTGCGAACGAGCTCGACACGCTGCTGGCGCAGATCGATCGCCTCACGGCCGCCGCCGAGAAGATGCTCGAAGCTGAAAAGGGAGCGCGCTGAGCGCGCAGAAACATCCGGAAACGCTGGAACCGGATTGGATTCTTTCTAAGAACTTTTCAATTAGGGAATTCGCGCGCACTCACATAAGCGTCGCTGCAAACGCATGCTGCACGGGGATCGGCGGCATGACGCATCAAACATGCAGCTTCGGGGTGGCGCGTTGAACAGACTTGGAATGCTGCGGTCGGCCGTGTTGGCGACCGCATCCGCTTGGGTTTTGGTACCGCAGGGTTCGCACGCACAATCGTCCACGCAGAGTGGGGCGCAGAACCTGCCGCCGGTGACCGTTGCGGCACCGGAGCAGCGCCGCCGCGCGGCCGCGGCGCCCCAGCGCCGCGCGCCGCGATCGGTGCAGACCCCCAATCGAACCACTCCCCAGCCGCAGCGCAATGTCGGCGTCGTCGAGACGCCGAGCGGTCCGGTGCATGGCTATGTCGCGCGTCGCAGCTCGTCCGGCACCAAGACCAACACGCCGATCATGCAGACGCCGCAGTCGGTCTCCGTCATCGGCGCCGAGCAGATCCGCGACCAGAAGGCGAACAAGCTGGACGAAGTCCTGCGCTACACCGCCGGCGTACGCGCCGGCACCTTCGGCGCTGACACGCGCAACGATTGGTGGCTGATCCGTGGCTTCAAGTCTGACGACGTCGGCCTGTTCCTCGACGGCATGCAGCTGTTCTACACTTCTTATGCGAGCTGGAAGCTCCAGACGCCCAACATGGAGCGGGTCGAGGTATTACGCGGGCCGTCGGCGGTGCTCTACGGCGGATCGAGCCCGAGCGGCATCGTCAACGTCATCAGCAAGATGCCGCCAGCCGAGCCGATCCGCTATGTCGAGACCGGCGTGAACAATTTCGGCAACGCTTATGTCGGTTTCGATTTCGGCGGGCCGGTCGCGACGCAGCCGCTAGACGGCAAGCTGTTCTACCGCGTCGTCGGCCAGGTCCAGAACGGTCCGACGCAGGTCAACTTCACGCCCGACAACAACTACTTCATTGCGCCATCCTTCACCTGGAAGCCGGATGCCGATACGACGTTCACGGTGCTGGCCTCGGCCTCGCGGCAGGAGACGCGCGGCATCAACTTCCTGCCCTATCAGGGCACGGTGACCAGCGCGCCGTTCGGCAAGATCCCGACCAGCTTCTTCATAGGCGATCCCAGCGTCGACAAGTTCACGCGCGAGCAGGAGATGCTCGGCTACCAGTTCGAGCGCAATCTCACCGACGACCTCACGTTCCGCCAGAATGCCCGCTTTGCGCATGTCGACGTGACTTATCGCGGCTACGTCGGCAACGGCTGGGACAACATCAACGCGGCCACGCTGGGCCGGTACAATTGGTATGCGAAGGATACCGCCAACCAGGGCAATCTCGACAACCAGCTGGAATACCGCTTCGGCACCGGTCCCGTGAAGCACACGATGCTGTTCGGCGTCGATTTGCGCGGCTACCAGATCGACGACTATCAGGCCTTCAACTTCGGCACGGTGCCCTCGATCAACGTGTTCAATCCGGTTTATGGCGTGAACGTCCCGATCACCGGCGCACCATTCCGCAACTTCCTGATCACGCAGAAGCAGGCCGGCACCTACGTGCAGGACCAGATGAACCTCGGCAACTTCACGCTGGTGCTGAGCGGCCGCAACGATTGGGTCGAGACCACGCAAGCCGCGCGTGACACGGGTGCGAATGTCGCTCAACGCGACGACAGCCGGTTCAGCGGACGCGCCGGATTGATCTACAATTTCGACAACGGTATCGCGCCCTATATCTCCTATGCGACGAGTTACAATCCAGTCATCGGCCTGAATGCGAGCAACCAGCTGCTGCTTCCGGAGACCGGCAAGCAGGCTGAAATCGGCGTCAAGGTCGCACCGAAGGGATTTGACGGCTACTTTACCGCCTCGTTCTTCGACCTGAAGCGCCAGAACGCGCTGACGACCGATCCGGCGAACCCGTTGCTGCAGAACCAGACCGGCGAGGTGACCTCGCGCGGCATCGAGCTCGAAGCAGTGGCCAATGCCACCCGGGAGCTGAAGCTGATCGGTGCCTTCACGGCCTATCACCTGTTCGCCAGCAGGGATCTCGACCCATCGCTGGTCGGCAAGACGCCGACCAACACGCCGGAGCTGCTGGTCTCGGGATGGGCGGACTACACTTTCAAGGACGGACCGCTCGAAGGATTTGGTTTCGGCGGTGGCGTTCGCTATGTCGGCTCCTCCTGGGCCGACGCCGCCAACACGCTCGAGGTTCCCGCGGTCGTGCTCGGCGATCTCGCGCTTCATTACGAATGGCAGAACTGGCGTACGGCTCTCAACGTGATCAATCTGACCGACAAGATCTACGTCGCGAGTTGCGCGACAGCGACGTCCTGCTTCTACGGCGACCGCCGGCGCGTCACCGCCAGCGTGTCCTACAAATGGTAGGCGAGGGGAGGACGGCGTGAAGGCGCGCACGGTCAGGCTCTGGTCCGTGGTCCACACCTGGACCAGCCTGATCTCGACCATCTTCCTGCTGCTGCTCTGCCTGACCGGCCTGCCGCTGATCTTCCATCACGAGATCGATGAGCTCCTGGGCTATGCCCCCCGGCCCGAGGCTCATGCGGGCGCGGCGCGCGCGACGACGCAAGCCGTCGCCGATGCCGCGCTCGCCGCCGATCCCGGCCGCGTGCTGCAATATATCTCCTGGGACAAGGACGAGCCCGGGATCGTCACCGCCTTCACCAACAGCGCCGTCGACGGGCTGCCTGATAACGCGACGGTGCGCGCCTTCGATGCGGTCTCGACAAAACTGCTCGGGCCGGTCGGCGTCGGGCCGATGCTGATCATGCTCAAGCTGCACACCGACATGTTTGCCGGCCAGCCGGGCAAGCTGTTCCTCGGCGGGATGGGCCTGTTGTTCGCGATCGCCATCGTCTCCGGCGTGGTGCTGTACTGGCCGTTCACCCGCCGCCTGCGCTTTGCCACCATTCGTGACAGCGCCTCGCGCCGCGTCCGCTGGCTCGACTGGCACAATTTGATCGGGGTGGTGACGATCGCCTGGGCGCTGATAGTGGGCCTGACCGGCGTCGTCAACACCTGGGCCGAGCTGATGCTCAATCAATGGAAGGCGACCGAGCTCGCCAGCATGGTCGCGCCCTATGCCGGCAAGCCGCCGCCGACGCATCTGGCCTCGCTCGACGATGTCGTTGCGCGCGCCAGGCAGACCGCGCCCGGCATGGAGGTCGCCTTCATCGCGTTTCCGGGCACGCCCTTCACCTCGTCGCATCATTTCGCCGCGTTCATGCGCGGCGACACCGCGCTGACGGCGCGGCTGCTCAAGCCGGTGCTGCTCGATGGCGAGACCGCGGAGGTCGCCGATGCCCGTGCGCTGCCGCTCTATCTCCAGGCGCTGCTGATCTCGCAGCCGCTGCATTTCGGCGACTATGGCGGGATGCCGCTCAAGGTGATCTGGGCCGCGCTCGACCTGCTCACCATCGTTGTGATCGGCAGCGGCCTCTATCTCTGGATGGCGCGCCGGCGCAAGCGCGCGGCTGCGAAGTCCGACGCATTCGCCAGACGAGCCCCGGTCCCGTCGTGATGCATGGCTCCTCTGACCGTTCGCGGCTGTGGATACGTGTCTTTGCTGCACCTATCCTGCTCGCGGCCGCCACCATCACCGGCCTCTTGGCCGCGCTGCTCTGGGGCGAGCCTGGCCAATATGTCGCCTGGGTGACGGTGGGGGCGCCTGTCTTCGTTGTAAGCTGGATTTTGCTGCGTCGCCGCCTAAATAAAGTGAGCCGTTCCAACAGCGGACGTCACCGCCGAGCGCGCGTGAACTGATCGGGATCGCTCTTGCTGGGGCGGTCGATCTGCTCCATACCAGCCGCGGGGTGATTCCGGGGTTGCCGCCGTTCAGGGGGCGGCAAAAGGGCCTAAATCGAGCGTGTCTTGCGCCCATTGGTGCACTGCGCTAAGGCTCAGAATAATTCCAAATCGGACGAATCCGTGGCTGTCCCGAGGCTGCGGGAAAAAGGGCTCGTCAATGAGCGGCATCTTGCAGAACTATCTTCCACTCGTCGTTTTTATAGGGGTAGCGGGCCTGATCGGCCTGGTGCTGCTGATCGCGCCCTTCATCGTGGCGTTCCAGCAGCCGGACCCGGAAAAGCTGTCGGCCTATGAGTGCGGTTTCAACGCCTTTGACGACGCGCGCATGAAGTTCGACGTGCGCTTCTATCTGGTCGCCATCCTCTTCATCATCTTCGACCTCGAGGTGGCGTTCCTGTTTCCCTGGGCGGTGGCATTCGGCAAGCTTGGCGCGACCGGCTTCTGGTCCATGGTGGTGTTCCTCGCCGTGCTGACGGTCGGGTTCGCCTATGAATGGAAGAAAGGGGCACTCGAATGGGATTGAACCCTGCATCGTCCACCGGTCCGGTCGTCGCGCCGGCCCCCAAGGGCATTCTGGATCCGTCGACCGGCAAGCCGGTCGGGGCCAATGATCCGTTCTTCCTCGAGGTCAATCACGAGCTGTCCGACAAGGGCTTCTTCGTGGCCGCGACCGACGACCTCATCACCTGGGCCCGCACGGGTTCCCTGATGTGGATGACCTTCGGTCTCGCCTGCTGCGCCGTCGAGATGATGCAGGTGTCGATGCCGCGCTACGACGTCGAGCGTTTCGGCTTCGCCCCGCGTGCCTCGCCGCGCCAGTCCGACGTGATGATCGTCGCCGGCACCCTGACCAACAAGATGGCGCCGGCCCTGCGCAAGGTCTACGACCAGATGCCCGAGCCGCGCTACGTCATCTCGATGGGCTCCTGCGCCAATGGCGGCGGCTACTATCACTATTCCTACTCGGTCGTGCGCGGCTGCGACCGCATCGTGCCGATCGACATCTACGTGCCGGGCTGCCCGCCCACGGCGGAAGCGCTGCTCTACGGCGTGCTGCTGCTCCAGAAGAAGATCCGGCGCACCGGCACCATCGAACGCTAAGGTTTTACGTCATGGACGACGGCAAGCTCGACGCCCTTGGGCAAACGATCGTTAGCGCGCTTCCGGGCGCCGCCACCGGTCACACGGTGGCCTTTAACCAGCTCACGGTTGATGTCGAGACCAGCAAGATCGTTGAGGTGGTGAGGCACCTCCGCGATGATCCGAGCTGCCGTTTCGTCAACATCACCGACATCACGGCGGTCGACTATCCGTCGCGCGAGAAGCGCTTCGACGTGATCTATCACTTCCTGTCACCGACCCTGAACACACGGATCCGGCTCCGCGTCGCTGCCGACGAGACCACGCAGGTGCCGTCGCTGATCGACGAATTTCCCGGCGCCGACTGGTTCGAGCGCGAGGCCTACGACCTCTACGGCGTGTTCTTCGTCGGCCATCCCGACATGCGCCGCATCCTCACCGATTACGGTTTCGAGGGTCATCCGCTGCGCAAGGATTTCCCGCTCACCGGCTTCGTCGAGGTCCGCTACGACGACCAGGAGAAGCGGGTGGTGTACGAGCCGGTCCGGCTCAACCAGGAATTCCGCAAGTTCGATTTCCTCTCGCCGTGGGAAGGGGCGGACTATCCGCTTCCCGGTGACGAGAAGGCAGGACCGAAGGCCTGATCATGAACGAGCAATCCGAACAGCTCCGTAATTTCACCATCAACTTCGGGCCGCAGCATCCGGCTGCGCACGGCGTGCTGCGCTTGGTTTTGGAGCTTGACGGCGAAGTCGTCGCCCGTGTCGATCCCCATATCGGACTGCTTCATCGCGGCACCGAGAAGCTGATCGAGCAGAAGACCTATCTGCAGGCGATTCCGTATTTCGACCGGCTCGATTACGTCGCGCCGATGAACCAGGAGCACGCCTTCTGCCTCGCCGCCGAAAAGCTGCTCGGCATCGAGGTGCCGCGCCGCGGCCAGCTGATCCGCGTGCTCTATTGCGAGATCGGCCGCATTCTCTCGCACCTTCTCAACGTCACCACGCAGGCGATGGACGTCGGCGCGCTGACCCCGCCGCTGTGGGGCTTCGAAGAGCGCGAGAAGCTGATGGTGTTCTACGAGCGTGCCTCCGGCAGCCGTATGCACGCGGCCTTCTTCCGCGTCGGCGGCGTGCATCAGGATTTGCCGCAGAAGCTGGTCGACGACATCGAGGCCTGGTGCGATCCGTTCCTGAAGGTCGTGGACGATCTCGACCGCCTGCTGACCGCCAACCGCATCTTCAAGCAGCGCAACGTCGACATCGGCGTCGTGCCGCTGAAGGAAGCCTGGGCATGGGGTTTCTCGGGCGTGATGGTGCGCGGTTCGGGCGCGGCCTGGGACCTGCGCAAGTCGCAGCCCTATGAGTGCTACGCCGAGATGGATTTCGACATTCCGATCGGCAAGAACGGCGACTGCTACGACCGCTATTTGATCCGCATGGAAGAGATGCGCCAGTCCGTGCGCATCATGAAGCAGTGCATCCAGAAGCTGAATGCGCCTGACGGCAAGGGCCCCGTCGTCGTCGCCGACAACAAGGTTGCACCGCCCCGGCGCGGCGAGATGAAGCGCTCGATGGAAGCGCTGATCCACCATTTCAAGCTCTACACCGAGGGCGTTCACGTGCCGGCCGGCGAGGTCTATGCCGCCGTCGAGGCGCCGAAGGGCGAGTTCGGCGTCTATCTGGTCTCCGACGGCACCAACAAGCCCTACAAGTGCAAGATCCGCGCGCCGGGCTTTGCCCATCTGCAGGCGATGGACCACATCTGCCGCGGCCATCTGCTCGCCGACGTCTCGGCGATCCTCGGCTCGCTCGACATCGTGTTCGGAGAGGTCGATCGGTGATGGCGCAGGCGCCAATCCAGTTTGACCGTGCCTCGGGGGCCCTTGAAGGGGCCAACCTGTGGGAGCGGACGGCTGCCTTGGCGCTGGTGACGGGATCGAAGATCTCCTCGCACTTCTCGCATATGGGCTACATCGCCTGCGCCAATCTGCTGCGAAAGACGCTGCCGGAACGCAACATCGCGATCCGGCTCAATCCCGATGCCGTGTTCGAGTTTCCCTACGGCGACGGCTATTGGAGCAAGCTGCTCAACCGCTCGTACAATTATGAAGACGAGCTCGAGCTGCTGTTCGCAGACAGCATCGACGTCGACTACACGCTGCTCGATTGCGGTGCCAATTACGGTTATTGGTCGGTGCTGGTGTCGAGCAAGCCGTTCGGTTCGCACAAGGCGATCGCGATCGAGCCGTCGGGGCAGAACTATCCGAAGCTCGCCAACAATGCCCTCATCAACGGCAATCGCTTCGAGACCATGAAGTGCGCGATCGGCGCCACGCGCGGCACCGCGCGGCTGTCAGGCACCAAGCACGAAGCCTTCAGCATTGCCGGCGATCCGTCTGATGGCGGCGAGGAAGTGCCTGTCATGGCGCTCGACAATCTGATCGACGACGGCAAGGTCGCAGGCATCGGCAAATACCTGATCAAGCTCGACGTCGAGGGCGTCGAGATCGAGGCGATCAAGGGCGGTGCCCGGCTGCTCGAGGCCGACAGCGTCATCATGTGCGAGGAGCACGGCAGCGACCGCTCGCATGCGGTGTCGCGCTACATCCTCGAACAGACCCCGCTGAAGCTGATCGTGTTCGATCCGCGCAGCAACCGCCTGGAGACCGTGACCGAGCTGTCGATCCTCGACCGCATCAAGGTCTCGACCCATGTCGGCTACAACGTTTTCGGCACCGCAAGCGCGTTCTGGCAGGACAGGATCAATGCCCTGAATGCCAAGAGCGCGCGCCGTATGCAGTGAGAGATAAGAGATGTCCGTTCGCCGATTAGCACCGAAGGAAGTCCAGCCCGCGAGCTTTGCGTTCACGGAGGAGAACCTCGCATTCGCCAGACAGCAGATCGCGAAATATCCCCCCGGCCGGCAAGCCTCCGCGGTGATTGCGATCCTCTGGCGCGTCCAGGAGCAGAACGAAGGCTGGGTCTCGGAGGCCGCCATTCGCGTGGTCGCCGACCTGCTCGACATGCCCTATATCCGCGTGCTGGAGGTTGCGACCTTCTACACGATGTTCCAGCTCGCGCCCGTCGGCAAGAAGGCCCACGTCCAGGTTTGCGGCACCACGCCGTGCCGCCTGCGTGGCGCCGAGGACCTCATCCACGTCTGCGAGCACCGCATCCATCACGAGCCCTTCCATCTCTCCAAGGACGGCAATTTCAGCTGGGAAGAGGTGGAGTGCCTGGGCGCCTGCGTGAACGCTCCGATGGTGCTGATCGGCAAGGACACTTACGAGGACCTGACCAAGGAGAGCTTCGGCAAGGTGCTCGACGGCTTCGCGTCGGGCAACCCGCCCAAGCCCGGTCCGCAGAACGGCCGCCAGTTCTCGGCGCCGATCACCGGACCGACCACGCTGAAGGAGATCACTTGATGCGTGATGTCTCGCAGCCTTCGGTGGAGGGGCGCGGTGCCATGAAGAAGTGGGGCTTCATCGCAATGCATGCCGCGGTGGCGGCTGCCTTCATCTTTCTCCTGCAACGCTTCAGCCTGAACGCGTCGCTGGAATCCAGTCTGCTCTGGGCGCTGACCTTCGCCGTCTGCGCCGCCGGGCTTGCCTACAAGCAAGCCAACCGTTGATCGGAAAGCGCTGAAATGCTCGAGGACAAGGACCGCATCTTCAAGAATCTCTACGGCCTCCACGATTGGGGGCTCGAGGGCGCGCGGCGCCGCGGCGCCTGGGATGGTACGAAGAATATCATCGACAAGGGCCGCGACTGGATCATCAATGAAATGAAGGCATCGGGCCTGCGCGGCCGCGGCGGCGCCGGCTTCCCGACCGGTCTGAAATGGTCCTTCATGCCGAAGGAATCCACCGACGGCCGTCCGAGCTATCTCGTCGTCAACGCCGACGAGTCCGAGCCCGGCACCTGCAAGGATCGCGAGATCTTGCGGCACGATCCGCATCTCCTGATCGAGGGTTGCCTGATCGCGAGCTGCGCGATGAACGCGCACACCTGCTACATCTATGTCCGCGGCGAGTTCATCCGCGAGCGCGAGCATCTTCAGGCCGCGATCGATCAGGCCTATGACGCCAAGCTGGTCGGCAAGGACAATGTCAACGGCTGGCCGTTCGACATTTACGTCGCCCATGGCGCCGGCGCTTACATCTGCGGCGAAGAGACCGCGCTGCTCGAAAGCCTCGAAGGCAAGAAGGGGCAGCCACGCCTGAAGCCGCCGTTCCCGGCCAATGTCGGCCTGTTCGGCTGCCCGACCACGGTCAACAATGTCGAGTCCATTGCAGTGGCTCCGGACATCCTGCGCCGCGGCGCGGCCTGGTTCGCCGGCATCGGCCGGCCGAACAATGTCGGCACCAAGCTGTTCTGCATCTCCGGCCATGTCGAGCGGCCGTGCAACGTCGAAGAGGCCATGGGCATTCCGTTCCGTGAGCTGATCGACAAGCATTGCGGCGGTATCCGTGGCGGCTGGGACAACCTCAAGGCCGTGATCCCCGGCGGCTCGTCGGTGCGCATGGTGCCGGCCGAGCAGATCATCGACACGCCGATGGATTTCGACTCCTTGAGCAAGCTGCGCTCGGGCCTCGGCACCGCGGCCGTGATCGTGATGGACAAGTCCACCGATCTGATCCGTGCCATCGCTCGCATTTCCTATTTCTACAAGCACGAGAGCTGCGGCCAGTGCACGCCGTGCCGCGAGGGCACGGGGTGGATGTGGCGCGTGCTGACCCGCATGGCCGAAGGCCGCGCCCACAAGCGCGAGATCGACATGCTGCTCGAAGTGACCAAGCAGGTCGAAGGCCACACCATCTGCGCGCTCGGCGACGCCGCGGCCTGGCCGATCCAGGGCCTGATCGCGCATTTCCGTCACGAGATCGAGGCGCGCATCGACCAGTATTCGCACAAGGCCGACATCGACGATATCGGCGTCCGCGATCCCGTGAACATGGTCGCGGCGGAGTAAGAGACATGACCAAGCTCATCATCGACGGCAAAGAGATCGACGTCCCCGCCGAGTACACGCTGCTTCAGGCGTGCGAGGCCGCCGGCGCCGAGATCCCGCGCTTCTGCTATCATGAGCGGCTGTCAATCGCCGGCAATTGCCGGATGTGCCTCGTCGAGGTGAAGGGTGGCCCGAAGCCGGTCGCCAGCTGCGCTTGGGGCGTGCGCGACTGCCGTCCAGGCCCGAAGGGCGAGCCGCCGGAGATTTCCACGCGTTCGCCCATGGTGAAGAAGGCACGCGAAGGCGTGATGGAATTCCTTCTGATCAACCATCCGCTGGATTGCCCGATCTGCGATCAGGGCGGCGAGTGCGATTTGCAGGACCAGGCGATGGGCTATGGTGTCGACACCGGCCGCTTCGCAGAGAACAAGCGTGCGGTCGAGGACAAATATCTCGGCGCGCTGGTCAAGACCTCGATGAACCGCTGCATCCAGTGCACGCGCTGCGTCCGCTTCTCGGCGGAAGTCGCCGGCGCGCCCGAGATGGGCGCCACCGGCCGCGGCGAGGACATGGAGATCACGACCTATCTCGAGCACGCGCTGACGTCGGAATTGCAGGGCAACCTCGTCGACATCTGCCCGGTCGGCGCGCTGACCTCGAAGCCCTATGCCTTCGCCGCGCGCCCGTGGGAGCTCGGCAAGACCCAGTCGATCGACGTCATGGACGGCCTCGGCTCTGCGATCCGCGTCGACACCCGCGGCCGCGAGGTGATGCGCGTATTGCCGCGCATCAACGAGGCCGTGAACGAGGAGTGGATCTCCGACAAGACCCGCCACATCGTCGACGGCCTGCGCACCCAGCGCCTCGACCGGCCCTATATCCGCGAGGCCGGCAAGCTGCGCGCGGCGAGCTGGCAGGAGGCCTTCGCCGCGATCGCCTCGAAGGCGGGCCGCACCGACGGCAAGCGCATCGGCGCGGTCGCCGGTGATCTGGCCGGCGTCGAGGAGATGTTCGCGCTCAAGGACCTGCTCGCCAAGTTCGGCTCGAGCAATATGGCGGTGCAGGGCGGCGACGCCTTCGATCCCGCGCTCGGCCGCGGCTGCTACATCTTCAATCCGACACTGGCCGGCGTCGAGCAGGCCGATGCGCTGCTCATCATCGGCGCCAATCCGCGGAAAGAGGCGGCGGTGTTCAACGCCCGCATCCGCAAGCGCTGGCGCGCCGGCGGCTTCAAGGTCGGCCTGATCGGCGCCAAGGCCGATCTCACTTACCACTATGACCATCTCGGCGCGGGCACTGACACGCTCGGCGAGCTTGCGGCCGGCAGGCACTCCTTCATGGACGTGCTGAAGAACGCCAAGAAGCCGATCATCCTGGTCGGCGCGGGCGCGGCCGCGCGCCACGACGGCGCCGCCATTCTCGCCGCCGCCGCCAAGCTCGCGCTCGACGTCGGCGCCGTGAAGGAGGGCTGGAACGGCTTTGGCGTGCTGCACGAGACCGCCTCGCGCGTCGGTGCGCTCGATATCGGCTTTGTCGCCGGCGAGGGCGACCTCAACGCCGCACAGATGACGACGTTCGGCACGCTCGACCTCTTGTTCCTGCTCGGTGCCGACGAGATCAAGGCGCCGGACGGCACCTTCGTCGTCTATATCGGCACTCACGGCGATCGCGGCGCGCATCGTGCCGACGTGATCCTGCCGGCCGCCGCCTATACCGAGAAGTCCGCGATCTACGTCAACACCGAAGGCCGCGTGCAGATGACGGGCCGGGCCGCGTTCCCGCCGGGCGAAGCCCGCGAGGACTGGGCGATCGTCCGCGCCCTGTCGGAGGCGCTCGGCAAGAAGCTCGGCTATGACTCGCTCGCCGCGCTTCGTCAGGAGATCTTCAAGGCGGTGCCGCATCTGATCCGGCTCGACCAGATCGAGGCCGGCTCTGCCGACCAAATCAAGAAGCTGGCCGGGAAGGGCGGCTCGCCCGAGAAGGCGCCGTTCAAGCCGCTGGTCGAGGACTTCTATTTGACCAACCCAATCGCGCGTGCGTCCGCCGTGATGGCGGAATGCTCGCGGCTTGCCTCCGGGCAGATGCTGACCGCAGCGGAGTGAGCGTGATCTGATGGAAATCTTCGAAAGCGCATTCTGGACCGGTTTCCTCTGGCCGCTGATCATTATGGTCGCGGAGAGCGTGCTGGTGCTCGTCGTCCTCCTGATCGCGATCGCCTACATCCTGCTCGCCGACCGCAAGATCTGGGCGGCGGTGCAGATCCGCCGCGGTCCGAACGTGGTCGGCCCCTGGGGCCTGCTGCAATCCTTCGCCGACCTGCTTAAATTCGTGCTGAAGGAGCCGATCATCCCGGCCGGCGCCAACAAGGGCGTCTTCCTGCTGGCGCCGCTGGTGTCGTGCGTGCTCGCACTCGCGGCCTGGGCGGTGATCCCGACCAATCTCGGCTGGGTGATCTCCGACATCAATGTCGGCATCCTCTTCATCTTCGCGATCTCGTCGCTGTCGATCTACGGCATCATCATGGCCGGCTGGTCGTCGAACTCGAAATATCCCTTCCTTGCCGCGCTGCGCTCGGCGGCGCAGATGGTGTCCTATGAAGTCTCGATCGGCTTCGTCATCATCACCGTGCTGCTCTGCGCCGGCACGCTGAACCTCTCGGCCGTGGTCGAGGCCCAGCATGCCCGCGGCCTTGCCAGCCTGATCGGGCTGCCGCAGCTCACCATCCTGAACTGGTACGTCTGGCCGCTGTTCCCGATGTTCGTGGTGTTCTACGTGTCGGCGCTGGCGGAAACGAACCGTCCGCCATTCGACCTCGTGGAGGCGGAATCCGAGCTCGTCGCCGGCTTCATGGTCGAGTACGGCTCGACGCCGTACCTGCTGTTCATGCTCGGCGAATACGTCGCGATCGTCACGATGTGCGCGATGGCGACCATCCTGTTCCTCGGAGGCTGGCTGCCGCCGGTCGATCTGCCGCCCTTCAACTGGGTGCCGGGGATCATCTGGTTCGCGCTGAAACTGTTCTTCATGTTCTTCCTGTTCGCGATGGCGAAGGCGATCGTGCCGCGCTACCGCTACGATCAACTGATGCGTCTCGGCTGGAAGGTGTTCCTGCCGATCTCGCTGGCGATGGTGATCGTGGTGGCCGGCGTGCTGCATTTCGCCGGCATCGCGCCGAAGTGAGGTCCGTCATGGGTATCAACATCAACGCCACTGCACGCTCGCTTCTGCTGTCGGAATTCGTCTCGGCGTTCTTCCTCGCCATGCGCTATTTCTTCCAGCCGAAGCCGACGCTGAACTATCCGTTCGAGAAGGGCCCGATCTCGCCGCGTTTCCGTGGCGAGCATGCGCTGCGTCGTTATCCGAACGGCGAAGAGCGCTGCATCGCCTGCAAGCTGTGCGAAGCAGTCTGCCCGGCCCAGGCCATCACCATCGAGGCCGGCCCGCGCCGCAACGACGGCACCCGCCGCACCGTGCGCTACGACATCGACATGGTGAAGTGCATCTATTGCGGCCTCTGCCAGGAGGCCTGTCCGGTCGACGCCATCGTCGAAGGTCCGAACTTCGAGTTCGCGACCGAGACCCGCGAGGAACTGCTCTATGACAAGGCCAAGCTGCTCGCCAACGGCGATCGCTGGGAACGCGAGATCGCGAAAGCGATCGAGCTCGACGCGCCGTACCGGTGAGGTGAGGGCATGATCCTTCCCGCCACCTCCTCGTCATTCCGGGGCGCGCGCAGCGCGAACCCGGAATCTCGCGCCACAATCTCTGGATTCCGGGTTCGCGCTGGCGCGCACCCCGGAATGACGGGAGTTTCTCGATGATCCTTCCCGCGCTGTTCTTCTATCTCTTCGCCGGCGTCTGCGTCGCCTCGGCGGTGATGGTGATTGTCTCGCGCAATCCCGTGCACTCCGTGCTGTACCTGATCCTGGCCTTCGTCAACGCCTCCGGCCTGTTCGTGCTGATGGGCGCCGAATTCCTCGCGATGATCCTGATCGTCGTCTATGTCGGCGCCGTCGCGGTGCTGTTCCTGTTCGTGATCATGATGCTGGACGTCGACTTCCTCGAGCTGCGCGAAGGCTTCATCCAGTACCTGCCGGTCGGCCTCGTGATCGGCGGCATCTTCATGTTCGAGCTGCTGCTCACCGTCGGCTTCTGGGTCATCAACCCCGGCGTCTCCAAGGCGATCACGGCGGCGATCCCGGCCAACGTCTCCAACACCGAGGCGCTCGGGCTCGTGCTCTATACGAAGTACATCCACTACTTCCAGCTCGCGGGCATGGTGCTCCTGGTCGCCATGATCGGCGCCATCGTGCTGACGCTGCGCCACAAGGCGAGTGTGAAGCGGCAGGACATCAACGTTCAGAACGCGCGCACGCCCGAAATGGCGATGGCGATGCGCAAGGTGGCGTCGGGGCAGGGGCTCTCGGACGCCGATGCCGCGGAGTGGGTGAAATGACGATCGGGCTTGGACACTATCTTGCCGTCGGCGCGATCCTGTTCACGCTCGGGATCCTCGGCATCTTCCTGAACCGCAAGAACATCATCGTCATTCTGATGTCGATCGAGCTGATCCTGCTCTCGGTCAACATCAACCTCGTGGCGTTCTCGACCTTCCTCGGCGACATCGTCGGCCAGGTCTTCGCGCTGCTGGTCTTGACCGTGGCCGCTGCGGAAGCCGCGATCGGTCTCGCCATCCTGGTGGTCTATTTCCGCAACCGCGGCTCGATCGCGGTTGAGGACGTCAATCTGATGAAGGGCTGAGCTCTCAAATGGTTCAGGCAATCGTTTTCCTGCCCCTGCTGGGCGCCATTCTGGCAGGGCTCATCTCCCTGGTCGGCGCGCATGCCCGCAATCCCTCGGGCGATGAGGTCGAGCATCACGGCGATCACGGCCATCATCACGGTCCTGGCGCGCACGCTCATGCGTCCGACACGATCGGCGAGGATGCCTCCGTCATCCACGAGACCCACCACGAGCCCGGCGACGGTCACGATGATCACGGCCACGGCCCTGTCGAGCCGGCGGCGGCGGGCTCGCGCGCTGCGGAGCTCATTACCACGGCGCTGCTGTTCGTCGCGGCGGCGCTGTCCTGGATGACGCTGGTCGATGTCGGCTTCATGCACCACGACGGCCGGATCCAGCTGCTGCCTTTCATCTTCTCCGGCGACCTCCAGGTCTGGTGGACGCTTCGTGTCGACACCCTCACCGCGGTAATGCTGGTGGTGGTGACGACCGTATCCTCGCTCGTGCACCTCTATTCCATCGGCTATATGGACGAGGATCCGAACCGGCCGCGCTTCTTCGGCTATCTCTCGCTGTTCACCTTCGCCATGCTCATGCTGGTGACGGCGGACAATTTGGTCCAGCTGTTCTTCGGCTGGGAAGGCGTGGGTCTCGCCAGCTACCTGCTGATCGGCTTCTGGTACCAGAGGCCGTCGGCGAACGCCGCCGCGATCAAGGCCTTCGTGGTCAACCGCGTCGGCGATTTTGGTTTTGCGCTCGGCATCTTCGCGATCTTCATGCTGGCCGGCTCGACCGATTTTGAGACCATCTTCCACGCGGCGCCTGGCCTGACCGGCAAGACCATCGACTTCCTCGGCTGGCATGCGGATGCGCTGACCCTGACCTGCCTCTTGCTGTTCATGGGCGCGATGGGCAAGTCGGCACAGTTCCTGCTGCACACCTGGTTGCCCGACGCGATGGAGGGCCCGACTCCGGTCTCGGCCCTGATCCACGCCGCGACCATGGTCACCGCGGGCGTGTTCATGGTGGCACGCCTGTCGCCGCTGTTCGAGCTCGCCCCGACCGCGCAGGCCGTCGTGATGTTCTTCGGCGCCACCACCGCGTTTTTCGCGGCGACCATTGGCCTCGTCCAGAACGACATCAAGCGCATCGTCGCCTACTCGACCTGTTCGCAGCTCGGCTACATGTTCGTGGCGATGGGAGCAGGGGCCTATTCGGTCGGCATGTTCCACCTGTTCACGCACGCCTTCTTCAAGGCGCTGTTGTTCTTGGGCTCCGGCTCGGTGATCTACGCGATGCACCACGAGCAGGACATCCGCAACATGGGCGGCCTCTGGCGCAAGATCCCCTACACCTACGCGGTGATGGTGGTCGGCACGCTGGCGCTGACCGGCTTCCCGCTCACCGCCGGCTATTTCTCCAAGGACGCGATCATCGAGTCCGCCTACGCCTCGCACAACCCTTTCGCGGTGTATGGCTTCCTGATGACGATCGTCGCCGCCGGCCTGACCTCGTTCTACTCGTGGCGCCTGATCTTCAAGACATTCCACGGCGAGCCGCACGACGAGCATCACTACGAAGCAGCGCATGAGGCTCCGCTCTGGATTCTGATCCCGATCGGCGTGCTCGCGGTCGGCTCGTTCGTCGCGGGCCTGCCGTTCAAGGAGCTGTTCGCCGGCCACGGCATCGAGGAGTTCTTCCGCGAGTCCGTGAAGATGAACCCGCACATTATCGAGGAGATGCACCACATCCCCGAGACCATCGCCTTCCTGCCGACGGTGATGATGGTGCTGGGCTTCCTCGTCTCGTACCTGTTCTACATCCGCCGGCCCTACATCCCCGTTCGGCTCGCCGCAGAGCAGCCGATGCTGTACCAGTTCCTGCTCAACAAATGGTACTTCGACGAGCTCTACGACCTTATCTTCGTCCGCCCGGCGAAGTGGATCGGCTATCAGCTCTGGAAGAAGGGCGACGGCTTCATCATCGACGGCTTCGGCCCCGACGGTGTCTCCGCCCGCGTGCTGGACGTCACCCGCAACGTCGTGAAAATCCAGACCGGTTATCTCTATCACTATGCATTCGCCATGCTGATCGGCGCCGCCGGCCTGATCACCTGGTTCATGTTCGGCTTTGGAGGCCAGTAAATGACAACCTGGCCCATCCTTTCGGTCACCACCTTCCTGCCGCTGGTCGGCGCGCTGATCGTCTATCTCAGCCGCGGCGACGACGAGGCGGCCAAGCGCAACTCGCGCTGGATTGCGCTCTGGACCACGCTGATCACCTTCGCGGTGTCGGTGATCCTGGTGATGCGCTTCGATCCCTCGAGCGCCGACTTCCAGTTCGTCGAGAAGGCGAGCTGGCTCGCGACCGGCATCACCTACCACATGGGCGTCGACGGCATCTCGCTGCCGCTGCTGATCCTGACCACCGCCGTGATGCCGTTCTGCATCATCGCGAGCTGGAAGGCGATCACCAACCGCGTTCGCGAATACATGATGGCGTTCCTGATCCTGGAAACGCTGATGATCGGCACCTTCTCGGCGCTCGATCTCGTGCTGTTCTACCTGTTCTTCGAGGGCGGCCTGATCCCGATGTTCCTGATCATCGGCATCTGGGGTGGTCCACGCCGGGTCTACGCCTCGTTCAAGTTCTTCCTCTACACCTTTCTCGGGTCGGTCCTGATGCTGCTCGCCATCATGGCGCTGTACTGGAACGGCGGCACCACGGACATCCCGACCCTGATGCACACTGCCGTGCCGCGGGGCTTGCAGACCTGGGCCTGGCTCGCCTTCTTCGCCTCGTTCGCGGTGAAGATGCCGATGTGGCCGGTGCACACCTGGCTGCCTGACGCGCACGTCGAGGCGCCGACCGCGGGCTCGGTGGTCCTCGCCGCGATCCTGCTGAAGATGGGCGGTTACGGCTTCCTGCGCTTCTCGCTGCCGATGTTCCCGCTGGCCTCGCACGACTTCGCGCCGCTGATCTTCACGCTCTCGGCCATCGCCATCATCTACACCTCGCTGGTGGCCCTGATGCAGGAGGACATGAAGAAACTCATCGCGTACTCCTCGGTCGCGCATATGGGCTTCGTCACCATGGGCATCTTCGCCGGCACCATGCAGGGCGTCGCCGGCGGCGTGTTCCAGATGATCTCGCACGGCATCGTCTCGGGCGCGCTGTTCCTCTGCGTCGGCATCGTCTATGACCGCATGCACACCCGCGAGATCGCGGCCTATGGCGGCCTCGTCAACCGGATGCCGCTCTATGCGATGACCTTCATGGTCTTCACCATGGCCAATGTCGGTCTGCCCGGCACGAGCGGCTTCGTCGGCGAGTTCATGACGCTGCTCGGCACCTTCAAGGTCTCGATTCCGACCGCGTTCTTCGCCACTTTCGGCGTCATCCTCTCGGCCGCCTACGCGCTGTGGCTCTACCGCAAGGTCGTGTTCGGCGCGCTGGTGAAGCCGTCGCTGATGAGCATCAAGGATCTCACCTTGCGCGAATGTGTGACGCTGTTCCCGATGATCGCGCTGACGATCCTGTTTGGCGTCTATCCGAAGCCGGTGCTCGACATGTCGGCCGCCTCGGTCCAGCAACTCGTCAACAACTACAACACCGCTGTGACGGCCGTGAAGGCCGCCGCACTGCTCCAGTGATCGGGCAGGTCAGGATATCGCCATGAGCTTTGAGACTGCAGGTTATCAACTGGCGCCGGTGCTGCCCGAGATCGTGCTCGCGGTCGGCGCGATGGCGCTTCTGATGCTGGGGGCCTATCGCGGGCAGGGGACGACGAGCGCGGTCACCTCGCTGGCGGTCGTGCTCCTGGTCGTGGTCGGCGTGCTCGTCTACGCGCAGCCTGCCGGCAAGCAAGTGACCTTCGGCGGCAGCTTCATCGTCGACGACTTCGCCCGCTTCATGAAGATCATGGCGCTGATCGGCTCGGCTGCGACGCTGATCCTGTCGGCCGAGTTCCTGTCCGATCCGTCGCGCCGCATCTTCGAATATTCGATCCTGGTGCTGCTCTCGACGCTCGGCATGATGGTGCTGATCTCGGCCGGCGACCTCATCTCGCTCTATCTCGGCCTCGAGCTGATGTCGCTCGCGCTCTACGTCGTGGCGGCCTCGAACCGCGACAACGCCAAGTCGACCGAAGCCGGCCTGAAGTATTTCGTGCTCGGCGCGCTGTCCTCGGGCATGCTGCTCTATGGCGCCTCGCTGGTCTATGGCTTCACCGGCACCGTCGGCTTCAGCGGTATCGCCCAGGCCGCGACCACCGCGAATGTCGGCCTGGTGTTCGGCCTGGTGTTCCTGCTCGCCGGCCTCTGCTTCAAGGTCTCGGCCGTGCCGTTCCACATGTGGACGCCCGACGTCTACGAAGGCGCGCCAACCCCGGTCACCGCCTTCTTCGCTTCGGCGCCGAAGGTGGCCGCGCTCGCCGTCTTCACCCGCGTCACGCTGACGGCGTTTCCGGGCATCGTCTCGCAGTGGCAGCAGATCCTGGTGTTCGTGGCGATCGCCTCGATGGCGCTCGGCTCCTTCGCCGCGATCGGCCAGACCAACATCAAGCGCCTGATGGCCTATTCCTCGATCGGCCACATGGGCTTCGCGCTGGTGGGCCTCGCCTCCGGCACGCCGGAAGGCGCGCAGGGCGTCCTGATGTACATCGTGATCTATGTCGCGATGACGCTCGGCTCGTTCTCGATCATCCTCGCCATGAAGCGCAACGGCCAGGCGGTGGAGCAGATCAGCGATTTCGCGGGTCTGTCGCGGACCAATCCGATGCTCGCCTTCCTGTTCGCGATGCTGCTGTTCTCGCTTGCCGGCGTGCCGCCGCTCGCCGGCTTCTTCGGCAAGTGGTACGTCTTCGTCGCCGCCATCAAGGCCAATCTGTTCACGCTCGCCGTCATCGGCGTGCTGACCAGCGTCGTCGGCGCCTACTACTATCTCTCCATCGTCAAGACGATGTATTTCGACGAGCCGGCCGGCCAGGTCGATCCGGTCAGGATCGAGGTGAAGACGGTGATGGCGGTCACGGGGCTGTTCAACCTGCTGTTCGCGCTGTTTGCGGGTCCGGTGGTGAGCGTCGCCTCCGCCGCGGCAAAGTCGCTGTTCTAGGATGGCGTTCGCGCTCGGTCCTCGCGCATCGTCCGCGGGCTACAAGCTCGCGGCGTTCGAACGGACCGGCTCGACCAACACCGATGCGATCGAGCGCGCGCGGTCCGGCGAACGCGGCCCGATGTGGTTCGTCACGGATGAGCAGACCGCCGGCCGCGGCCGTCGCCAGCGCGCCTGGATCGCACCCAAGGGCAATCTCGCCGCCAGCATCCTCGAAGTCATGGACGTCGCGCCGGCCGTCGCCGCCACCCTCGGTTTCGCGGCCGGGCTGGCGCAGGAGGCGGCGTTGGAGAAGGTCAGCCTGGAAGCGGCCTTGCGCCTCGGCGAGGGTCGTCCCCGCTATGCCCTGAAATGGCCGAACGACGTGCTCGCCGGCGGCAAGAAGCTGGTCGGCATCGCGCTCGAGGCCGAGGCCATCGGCGACCGGCTGGCCGTCGTCGCCGGCATGGGCACCAATGTCGTCGCGGCGCCCGAGGGCACGCCGACACCGGCGGTGTCGCTGGCTGCCCTCGGCGTCCAGATCAGCGCGGAGGAGCTGTTCTCGGCGCTGTCCGACGCCTGGGTCGAGTTCCGCGGCATCTGGGACAATGGCCGCGGCTTTGCCGAGATCCGCAAGCTCTGGCTGGAGCGCGCCGCCGGGCTCGGCGAGCGGGTTGCGATCCACACGGGAACCGTGGCGCTGGAGGGCATTTTTGACACCATCGACGACACCGGCTGCCTGATCGTCCGCACCGCGGAGGGGCGTCTTGTGCCGGTCGCCGCCGGCGAGGTGTTCTTCGGCCCGGTGCGCTCGGTGGGAGCTGCGTGATGGCAAGGCCCGACGAACTCGTGTTTGCGCCGCTCGGCGGGGTCGGCGAGATCGGCATGAACCTGTCGATCTATGGCCTCGGCAACCGCCACCAGCGTTCGTGGCTGGCGGTCGATCTCGGCGTCTCCTTCGGCGACGAGGAGCATCTGCCCGGCATCGACCTGATCATGCCGGACATCAGCTTCCTGGAGAAGGAGCGCAAGAACCTGATGGGCCTGGTGCTGACCCATGCCCATGAGGATCATTTCGGCGCCATCATCGACCTCTGGCCCAAGCTGAAATGCCCGATCTACGCGACGCAATTCAGCGCCGCGCTGTTCGAGGCCAAATGCGCCGCCGAGCGCAACGCGCCGGAGATCCCGGTCACCGTGATCCCGTCCGGCGGCCGCATCGATGTCGGCCCGTTCAACGTCGAGTTCATCCCCGTCGCGCATTCCATTCCCGAAGCGCATGCCCTGGCGATCCACACCGAAGCCGGCACGGTGCTGCACACCGGCGACTGGAAGATCGACCCGACCCCGACGCTCGGGCGCCCCACCGACGAGAAACGGCTGCGCGAGCTCGGCGAGGAGGGCGTGCTCGCCATGATCGGCGATTCCACCAACGCCGTCCGCGACGGCCGTTCGCCCTCGGAGGCCGAGGTCGCCAAAACCATCATCGATCTGGTCAAGGCCGCCAAGGGCCGCGTCGCGGTGACGACGTTTGCCTCCAACGTCGCCCGCATCAAGGCCGTCGCCGATGCCGCCAAAGCCGCCGACCGCGAGGTCGTCGTGGTCGGCCGCGCCATGGAGCGCGTGGTGCAGGTCGCGCGCGAGACCGGCTATCTCGACGGCGTGCAGAACTTCCGCTCGCCCGAGATCTATGGCCATCTGCCGCAGGACAAGGTGCTGGCGCTGTGCACCGGCAGCCAGGGCGAGCCGCGCGCCGCGCTGGCGCGCATCGCCAACGATGACCACCCTGAAATTACGCTGAACCGCGGCGACAGCGTGATCTTCTCCTCGCGCACGATCCCGGGCAACGAGAAGGCGGTCGGCTCGATCATCAACAATCTGGTGCTCCAGGGCGTTGAGGTCCTCACCGACCGCGATCATCTGGTCCACGTCTCCGGCCACCCGCGCCGCGACGAGCTGCGCGACATGATCTCCTGGGTGAAGCCGCAGCTGCTGATCCCCGTTCATGGCGAGGCGCTGCACCTCAACGAGCACGCAAAACTCGCGCGCGCCGCCGGCGTGCCGCGCGTGCTCGTCGTCCGCAACGGCGACCTGGTCAAGCTCGGCCCCGGCGATCCCGGCGTGGTCGGCGAGGTGCCGTCCGGCCGCCTCTACAAGGACGGCGCGATCCTGGAGGATTCCAAATCGCGTGCCGTGATCGAGCGGCGCCGCATGGCGTTCTCCGGCTGCGCCTTCGTCGCCATCGCCATGAACGAGCAGGGCGAGCTCGCCGACGATCCCGAGGTCGACCTCGTCGGCATCCCCGAGAAGAACCGGGCCGGCGAGGCCTTCGACGACATCGTGTTCGATGCGGTGGTCTCCACCGTCGAAGGCCTGCCGCGGCCGCGCCGCCGCGATCCCGATGCCTTGGCCGAGTCGGTGCGGCGCGCCGTCCGTGCCGTGATCAACGAACATTGGGGCAAAAAGCCCCCCTGTCTGGTACATGTTCTGACAGTGTAGCGTAGGCACGATCCCGTTTTCCGGATCATGCGCTGAGGGAGAAGAAGCATGCTGGGTCGCCTCAACCACGTCGCGATCGCGACCAAGGACGCCGTCAAGGCCGCGAAGATCTATGGCGCGGCATTCGGAGCGCAGATCTCGGAAGCCGTCCCGCTGCCCGAGCATGGCGTCACCACCGTGTTCGCGACGCTCCCCAACACCAAGATCGAGTTTATCGAGCCGCTCGGCGAGGCCTCCCCGATCGCAAAGTTCATCGAGCGCAATCCCGACGGCGGCATCCACCATGTCTGCTACGAGGTCGTCGACATCATCGCCTCGCGCGACACCTTGGTGAAGGAGGGGGCCAGGGTGCTCGGCGACGGCGTGCCGAAGATCGGCGCCCACGGCAAGCCGGTGCTGTTCCTGCATCCCAAGGATTTTTCCGGCGCGCTGGTCGAGATCGAGCAGGCATAAGGCCGCCCCATGGCCATCCAGATATCGACCGCGATCGCGATCTACTTCGTCATCTGGTGGGTCGCGCTGTTCCTGACGCTGCCGTTCGGCGTGCGCAGCCAGCATGAGGACGGCGTCGGCGCGCCCGGCACCGATCCCGGCGCGCCGATCCTGACCCGGATGGGCCGCAAGCTGATCTGGACCACGATCATCTCGGCAATCATCTACGGCCTCGGCATGGCCGCCTATCACGCCGGCTATCTGTCGATCGAGCGCCTGTCGAAATTGATGGGAATGCCGTTCTAGGAGAGTAAGGGACGAGGGATGTCAACCAAGCTCGTGATTGCGAGCGCAGCGAAGCAATCCAGAATCCCTCCGCGGCAAGACGCTGGATTGCTTCGCTGCGCTCGCAATGACGGCGGAGACGGTTCGTATACTTGGGGGATCGAATGACTTTTCAGCGGATCGTCGTCGCACTGCTGGTGCTGATCGTCGCGGGGCTTGGGGCCGTCGGCTATTTCGAATGGAGAATGGCGGCGCAGGTGCGCACCCTGAAGGCGTTCGTCGAGGGCTATGTCTTCAACGAGGCGGTGATGGCCTGCGAGCAGGCCAAGAGCTCGACGCCGTTCAGGTGGAACGGCGGCAAGAGCACCTCGGTGATCGGCCTGAACTCGGTCAAGCTGGACAAATACACCGTCAGCGCCAGCTACACGCTGGTGGCGGACCTCGTCTATTGCGATTACGATCCGATCAAAAGAAAGGCCGAGATCGGCTCGAGCTTCCTGGAGCGGGAGTAACGATCCGGCCCATACAAGCATGATCCGGACCCGAAGGGCCGCGTCAGCAGAAAGTGCGAAGCGGCTTTTCCGAGAAGATCATGGCAAATAACTGGGATGGGATCGTCATGACGCAAGGGCAGGCGGGGGACTATCGGATTCTGCATGAGGCGGCGTTGCGGGACCATCTCGCCGGCCTGCCGGAGCTGAAAGCGCTCCTTGGCGGCGAGCCGGCCGCCTGGGCGATCACCGAGGTCGGCGACGGCAATCTCAATCTCGTCTTCATCGTCAAGGGCGCGCGCGGCGGCATCGCCGTGAAGCAGGCGCTGCCTTACGTCCGCCTCGTCGGCGAGAGTTGGCCGCTGCCGCTGTCGCGGGCTCACTACGAATTCCTGGCCTTGTCCCGGCAGGCCCAGCTCGCGCCCGGGCTCGTGCCGGCCGTGCTGCACCACGACGAAACGCTGGCGCTGACGGTGATGGAGCTGCTCGAGCCCCACATCATCATGCGCAAGGGCCTCGTCGCGGCAACGCACTATCCGCGCTTCGCGGACGACATCACCACCTTCATGGCGCGCGCCCTGTTCTTCACCTCCGATCTTTCGCTCTCGGCGGCCGAGAAGAAGGAAGGCATCGCGGCGTTCGCCGGCAACCATGCGCTCTGCAAGATCACCGAGGACCTGATCTTCACCGATCCCTACCGCATCGCCGAGCAGAACCGCTGGACCGCGCCGTTTCTCGATGGCCTCGCCGCAGCCTTGCGCGATGACATCGAGCTGCATGTTGCGATCTCCAGGCTGAAGCTGAAGTTCATGGCTAGCCCTGAAGCGCTGCTGCACGGCGATCTCCACACCGGCTCGATCATGGTCACGGAGAGTCAGACGCGCGTGATCGACCCCGAATTCGCGTTCTACGGGCCGATGGGGTTCGACGTCGGCGCGGTGCTCGCCAATCTGCTGATGGCCTATTTCGCCTCCGCCGGCCACGAGCGAGCGCCGGGCGAGCGGGCTGCGTTCGAGGCCTGGGTGCTGGAGACGGTCGAGCAGGTCTGGAACGAGTTCGCGCGAAAGTTCCTCGAGCTCTGGCGGTCGGAGGCCAGCGGCGATGCCTATCCGGTCTCACTCTTTACCGGCGAGAGGGGCGCGATGCGCCTCGAGGCCGAGCGGCAAGCCTACATGCAGCGCCTGTTCACCGACACGGTCGGCTTCGCCGCCGCCAAAACCATCCGCCGCATCTTCGGCCTCGCCCACAACATCGATTTCGAGCTGATCGAGGACCCGAAGAGGCGGGCGGTGTGTGAGGCGCGCGCCGTGCGGCTCGCGCGCGGGATGATGGTGGAGGCGCCAGCGTTCCGGACGATCGCTGACGTCACCGGCGCCGCGCGAAAGCTGCGGGACTGGCAGCCGGAATTGTCAGGCTGAAGACGTCGCGCGAGGTGAGGGATCCTCGCGGGACCTAATACAGCCGCATCGGCAGCGGGACGCCGTCCGGGCCAACCAGCAGGCCCCAGGTCTCGTTGGCGGCAACCTCGAACTCGCGCTTCTGCGCCGCGCTGCCGTCCGCCTTGACGGTGACCTTGTACTTGCCCGGCGGCAGATCGAGCTTCTGGCTATCAGGCAATTCGCCCGCAGCAGCGTCGGAGTCCGCCAGATCTTCTCCGGCGTGCCTCGCTAGCTTGATGGTTCGCTCATTGACGATGATTTCGGCCGCCTGATCGGTCTTGTTGCCGAGCAACAGCCTTACTTGTCCCGCCTCGGGCAGAATGCCTGATGTCGCGACCGCCGGCTTGCGGAGCGAAAGGTCGGCGGTGGTCCTGCCGTCCTGACGGGTGAGCCGGAGCAGCGCCGGTCCGTCTGACGTCGTGAAGGCGATCACGGCCCGATCGGGCTCGACCGTCGCACCGTCATTCTCCGTCCAGCCGCGCCCGCCGAGTGTGGCGCGATAGAAGCCGAGCACGGCCTTCAGATCGAGCGGCGTCTCGGCGTGAGCCGACCGGATGAAGGGCGAGTTCTTCGCGGTCATCAGGCCCCAACCGTCGGGGAGCGGCAGGCCCACGTCTTTGGACATCTTGTCCTCGAAGGTCCGGCTTGTGGCCCGTGTCAGCACGCCAACGGCGTTGCGGAGCAGGCGCTCACCGAGATAGTCGGGGGCGCAACGGTCCCTGGCCGCCCACCAGGTGTCGTCGGCATACCCGTTTGATCGCGAGGTGTGGGACCAGCCGGCGTGGATGGTGTCACTCGGATTGTCCCGGATAGGGTCCGGCGTGACGGGGATCGCCATCGCCGCCGTCGCAGCGGCCAGGCTGCCCGCGACCAAGATACCTAACGTTCGGCGCTTCATTTTTTCCGCGATCCCTGGGGCTCGGATTAACGATCCTGAGCTTGGTCGCATCGATCGCGAAAAATGTTCACTGGTCCCAGTCGCCCGATGACGCACCGCGTCAATCGGCGGCCTGTATCGTTCGAGGTCGCAACCTGATTCACGAGGTTTCCTCGGAGGTCTGCCTTCCGGAACCGGCATAGGTCGGCATCAAAACGATGCTTGCGTTTGACCGCCGACGAATGATCAAATCCTGATCGAAATACCTGCGCTGTTTGGGGGACACATGATGTTCAGGATGACTGCGATCGTCGCGGGGATGGCACTGGCTCTCGCCGCCACCGCGGAGGCCCAGACCCCACGCAAGGGCGGAACCATCCGCATGACCGCGCCTTACGGCTCGAGCTTCACCAGCCTCGACATTCACACCACGCAGCGCGCCCAGGACGAGATCTATGCCAAGGCCCTGCATCGCTCGCTCTACATCTGGGACTCCGCGGAAGGAAAGCCCGTTCCTGAGCTCGCGAAGGAGGTTATCGTCTCAGGTGGCGGTCTCGTTCAAACGTTCAAGCTCCGCGACGACGCCTATTTCCACAACGGCCGCAAGATGACGGCCGAGGACGTCATCTGGACCTTCAACCGCATCATGGATGGCACCAAGGCCTATCCCGGTGCGCGCTATGTCCGCATCATCGAGGGCGCGGCCGCCGTCGAGAAGGGCCAGGCCAAGGAGATCTCCGGCCTGAAGAAGATCGATGACTTCACCCTCGAGATGAAGCTGACCGAGAAGGTCGATCCAGGCTTCTACTTCTTCACCGCGCTGACCTCGATCTATCCCGCCGACGAGGGCGCCAAGGAAAGCTTCCTCCAGAAGCCGATCGGCCTTGGGCCGTTCAAATTCGTCGAGCACGTGCCGGGATCGCGCATCGTGCTGGAGCGGTGGGACCGGTTCTACAAGCCCGGCAAGCCCTACGCCGACAAGATCGTGGTGTCGATCATGGCCGAGGCCGCAGCGCGCGACGTTGCCTTCCGCAACAAGGAGATCGACACCTCGGTACTGGGACCTGCGCAATATGTCGCCTACCAGTCCGACGCCAACCTCAAGGGCACCATCGTCGAGGTCGCCGAGGTCTTCACGCGCTACATGGGCATGAATCCCGCCTTCAAGCCGTTCGCCGACAAGCGCGTCCGGCAGGCGATCAACTACGCGATCGATACCGACCTGATCATCAACAAGCTGGTCAAGGGCAAGGCCTATCGTGCCACCAGCTGGCTGCCGCTGACCTCGCCCGCCTACGACAAGGCGATGAAGCCGTACCCCTACGATCCCGCCAAGGCCAAGCAGCTGCTGACCGAGGCCGGCTACGCCTCCGGCTTCGAGTTCGAATGGACCACCAGCCAGAACGAAAGCTGGGGCCTGCCGATCGTCTCGGCCGTGATCCCGATGCTCGACAAGGTCGGTATCAAGGCGAAGGTCAAGCAGGTCGAGACCGCGGTGCTGGCGGAGGTGGTGCGCAGCGGCGACTACCAGGCCTTCATCTACTCCCAGCAGAGCGGCCCGGATGCGCAGGCCGCGCTCAAATGCTTTCATTCGTCGACGCCGCAGCCGGCCTGCAACTACATGAATTACAGGAATGCCGAGTTCGACAAGCTGATCGATGCCGCCGGGCAGGCCGACGATGCCGCAAAGCGCACCGAGCTGCTGCAGACGGCCAATGCGCTGCTCTACGAGGAGGCGCCGGTCTGGTTCTTCAACTACAACAAGGCGGTGATGGCGGTGCAGCCGTGGCTCAAGGGCGTTCAGCTGAATGCGACGGAGCTGACCCATCAGAACGTCGAGGACCTCTGGGTCGACGAGACCTCGCCCGCGAAGTGATACGCGCTCTCGCGCTCCCTCCGTCGCGCCAAACGATGGAGGGAGAGGGGAAAAGTTGAGATGCTCTCGTTCCTGCTCCGTCGCCTGCTGCAAACCATTCCGACCGTGCTCGCCGTGGTGCTGCTGGTCTTCGTGCTGTTCAGCGTGGTTCCCGGCAGCATCGTCTCCTCCATGAGCGACGACAGCGATCCGCAGGTCGAGCTGCGCATGAAGAAGCAGCTCGGTCTCGACGATCCCGTCTATGTGCGGTTCGGCGCCTACATCGCCAAGCTCGCAACCGGTCATTTCGGCACCTCGTTCCGGACCCGCGAGCCTGTCACGACCATGATCGCCAAGCGGGCATGGCCGACGCTGCAGCTCATCTTCGCAGCCATGGCGTTCGCCATTGCGATCGGTGTGCCGCTTGGCTTCGTCGCCGCGCTCAGGCCCGGCGGCATCGTCGACACGGCTGCCATGGTCCTGGCGGTGTCGGGCCTTTCGATCGCAAAGTTCTGGCTCGGTCTCGTGCTGATGTATCTGTTCGCGTTGAAGCTCGGCTGGCTGCCGAGTTTCGGCTATGGCGACGGGGGATTGCAATATCTGCTGCTGCCGGCCGTGACGCTCGGCGTCTCGCCGATGGCGCTGTTTGCCCGCACGACGCGCGCCGCGGTCCTCGAGATCATGACCGCGGATTTCGTCCGCACCGCACGCTCCAAGGGCATGAGCGAGGCGCGGGTCGTGAAGTGGCACGTGATGCGCAACGCGCTCGTCATCATTCTCACCACCGTCGGGCTTCAGTTCGGCGGGCTGATGGGGCAGGCGGTCGTCGTCGAGAAACTGTTTTCCTGGCCGGGCATCGGCTCGCTGCTCGTCGACAGTGTGCTGCAGCGCGACATTCCCGCCGTTCAGGGCTCCATTCTCGTGGTGGTGCTGGCCTTTCTCGCGATCAATCTCTTGATCGACGTGCTCTACGGCGTGATCGATCCGAGGATCAGATACGCATGAAGCTCCGCGCCAATCTCATCATCGGCGGCGTGCTGTTCGCGCTCGCGATCCTGGTCGGCCTGCTCGCACCCTGGCTGGCGCACACCGATCCGGTCCTCGACGCCAATCTGATGAATGCGGAGGAGCCGCCGAGCTGGACCTGGTGGTTCGGCACGGACGACCAGGGCCGCGACATCTATTCCCGCGTGGTGTACGGCGCGCGCGTCTCGCTGACGGTCGGCATCGTCTCGCAGCTCATCAACAGCGTGATCGGCGTCGCCCTCGGCCTGAGCGCCGGCTATTGGGGCGGCTGGTGGGACGATGTCGTCAATGCGCTCACCAATCTCATGCTCGCGATTCCCTCGCTGATCTTCGCGCTCGCCATCATGGCGGTGCTCGGGCCCGGCCTGACCAGCCTCCTGATCGCGCTTGGCCTGACCAACTGGTCCTTCACCTGCCGGATCGCGCGGGCCTCGGCGCTGTCGCTGAGGAGCCAGGGCTATGTGCAGGCGGCGACCGTGCTCGGCTATGGCGATCTGCGCATCATGGTCACGCAGCTACTGCCGAACATGCTGGGGCCGATCGTCGTCATCGGCACGCTCGGCATGGGCAGCGCGGTGCTGTCCGAAGCCGCGCTGTCGTTCCTCGGCCTCGGCGTCCGTCCGCCGTTTCCGAGCTGGGGCAGCATGTTGTCGGAGGCGCGCGAGCAGATCACGACGGCGCCGTGGCTCTCGATCTTTCCCGGCCTCGCCATCTTCCTGACCGTGCTGGGCCTGAACCTGCTCGGCGACGGGCTGCGCGATATTCTCGATCCACAATCGCGGAGCCGGCGAGCATGACGGGCGCGCCGCTGATCGAAGTCAGGGATTTGCGCATCGATCTCGACGACGGATCGCGGCGCGTTGCCGCCGCCGAGGGCATTTCATTCCGCATCGATCGCGGCGAGACGTTCGGGCTCGTCGGGGAATCCGGCTGCGGGAAGAGCATCACGGCGCTCGCCCTGATCGGCCTGCTGCGGCCGCCGCTGTCGATCGGCGGCGGAGTCATCCGGTTTGAGGGGCGGGAAATCCAGCACCTTTCGGCGGCCAGGCAGCGTGAGCTGCGCGGCAACCGCATCGCCATGATCTTCCAGGAACCGATGACGGCGCTGAACCCGGTCTCGCCAGTGGGGCGGCAGATTGCCGAGATGTTCGTGCTGCACAAGGGCAAGAGCTGGCGGGAGGCCAACCGGCTGGCGATCGAGGCGCTCGCGAGCGTCCGCGTCCCGGCGCCGGAGCGGCGCGCGAATGATTACCCGCACCAGCTCTCCGGCGGCATGCGCCAGCGCGTGATGATCGCCATTGCGCTCGCCTGTGGTCCGGATCTCCTGATCGCCGACGAGCCGACTACTGCGCTCGACGTGACGGTGCAGGCCGAGATCATCGAGCTGATGCGCAATTTGTGCGCAGAGCGGGGAACGGCGATCCTGATGGTCAGCCACGATCTCGGCCTCGTCGCCAATGTCTGCCGCCGCGTCGCCGTCATGTATGCCGGCCGCATCGTCGAGGAGCGCGGCTCGGCCGATATCTTCCGGACCCCATCGCATCCCTATACGCAAGGCCTGGTCGCCTCGCTGCCGCGGCTGGGCAGCCGCGCTGCGCTTGGCCGCACCAGGCTCAAGGAGATCGCGGGCGTCGTTCCCGCCATCACGAGCTTCCCCGACGGCTGCCGCTTCAATCCGCGCTGCGCGCAGGCGACCGAGATCTGCCGCACGGTCGTGCCGGAGACGGATCTGCTGGAGGCTGGCGGGCTGGTGAGGTGTCATCACCATGCATGAACCGCAAAACGTGTCGGCTGAGGCCAAGGTGGATGACGATCTCATCCTCAGCGTCGAGGATCTTGCGGTTCATTTTCCGCTCGGGGGTAGCCTGCTGGGCCGTGGCCGGCGGGTGCTCCGCGCTGTCGACGGCGTTGATCTCTCGCTAAAGCGGGGCGAATGCCTCGGCCTCGTCGGCGAGTCCGGCTCGGGCAAGTCGACGGTCGCCTTGTCGATCCTGGGCCTTCTGACACCGACGCGCGGCCGCATCGTGCTGGACGGGCAGGTCGTGACAGCCAGGCAATCCGGCGATCGCAAGGCGCTGGCCCGCATCGTGCAAATCGTATTTCAGGATCCCTACGCCTCGCTCAATCCGCGCCAGACCGTCCGCCGCACGCTGGAAGATCCCCTGCGCGTGCATGGCGTGACCGCCAAAAGCGAGATCGAGGACCGCGTCGCGGCCATGCTGCGGCATGTGGGCCTGCGGCCGGAGCAGGCCGACCGCTACCCGCACGAGTTCTCCGGCGGCCAGCGCCAGCGCATCGGCATCGCGCGCGCCTTGATCCTCAATCCCAAGATCGTCATTTGCGACGAGCCGGTATCGGCACTCGACGTCTCGATCCGCGCCCAGATCATCAACCTGCTCCTGGAATTGAAGGACACGCTCGGCCTTTCCTACATCATGATCAGCCACGATCTCGGCGTCGTCGAGCACATGAGCGACCGCGTCGCCGTGATGTATCTCGGCCGCATCGTCGAGAATGGCAATTGGCGCGAGATCTTCGAGCGCCCCGCGCACCCCTATACGCAGGCCCTGATATCAGCGATCCCCGATCCCTTGCGCCATGCGCCGCTGGCGACGACCGGCGGCGATCTTCCCAACCCCCTCAATCCGCCAAACGGCTGCGCCTTCAGCCCGCGCTGCCGTTATGCGGAAGCGGTGTGCCGCAGCGAGCCTGGGCCGGTGCTGGAGACGCGGGCGGATGGGCATGCGGTGAGGTGCTGGCGAAGCGAGGAGATTGCGGGGCGGGTGGCCCTAACCTCCACCGAAGGCGCTCATTCATAAAATGCAAACAACGGCACTGCGCGGCCTCGGCGGGCGGCTCAAAGCAGACATTTTGTGCTCAGGCAGCGGATGCCGGCTCATGACCCTGAGCGGTCATCGAGCTCTTTTCGATTTGCGGCGAAGGCTCAGTTTCGGACCGTCTTAATTTTTTCGGGCGTACGGCCTGGAAACTGCATTCGGAATTGTGAGGGAGATATCCCCGCATGATGATGAAAAAATTTTACGAAGTTCGTCGCCTCGCCGAATCCCACGGTCTCCGCGATCGACTCGATGGGGCACGAGGTGTACGCAATGAGTCGCTTCGCCTCGAGGATGACGCGCTCCTCGATTATCATCTTGGGCGGAACACCGCGAACCGCAAGGCACGCACGACGCAACGCCTTGGATGAACAGCCTAGCCTATCGGCATAATCCTCGACACGGCGCGTCCGCATAAAGCGGGCTTCGACGTCAGTCAGAAAGTGCCGGACCATCCGATGGTAGCTCGAAATAAATGAGGCTTCGTGCCGTTCCGAGCAGCGAGCGACTTGCAGGAGTAGAACGTGAAGCTGGTGCTGCAGGATTTTTGCGCAGATCGTCGAGCCATCGCTACGTTTATACTCATCAATTATCATCGCAAACCCGGCGTAAACGCGCTCGTACGAATCCGAATCGAGGTTGATCACTCCACTCGGCGCCGCATGCTCGAGCGCCGAGCCGGGGACCAGCGGATGGTTCGCCGCCTCATCCGGCAGAACAAACTCGGGCGTGAAGAGAAGCACCGTCGCCTCCGCCTCGGCACCGGGCACGAACTGCTGCACCTGGCCAGGGCGAACATGGAGAAGCGTCCGCGCCGTGCATCGCACACGCTCGAAGTCGAGGAAATGCCTGGTGGTCCCCGACGAGAACAGCATCAAAAGATGAAAAGCAGGACGCTGCGGATGGTCGAAATGATCCGGCGGGACGCGCCTGAACAGATCAGACAAGGCGAGCGGCTCGATTCCCAAAAATGGGAAGCGACGATTGAAGTAGCTAATCCCTTCAATGGGCGGGAACCCGACCTCACGCCGCATTCGCGCTGTCCGATTTTGATCATCGGATGGTAGCAAAGTGACCTAGCCGTCCGCAATAGGACGCGGCACGCTCTCGCGATGGACAAGTGAGGCTTTTGCCATGTCGAACAAGCTGATCCGAACGATCGCCGCAACATTCGGTTTTATCATGCTCGCGATCCTAGGTGCGGCCGCGCCACGCGCCGAAACGGGTGCGGAGAGTGCGGCCATCGCAGCCGCCAATCACGTATTCGATCGGGCGTTATCTGCGCGCGATATTGCCGCGATGGAAACGATTTGGGCGCACGAGCCATATGTGATCGCGGTTCATCCCGCGAGCAAAGCACCGATTGTCGGCTGGGCCGCCGTGAGGAAGAGTTGGGAAGCGACGTTTGACCGTTTCGCCGATATCTCAGTATCGATGCAGGACCCGCAGATTCGCATCAATGAAAACACTGCCTGGGTCGTTGGTCTCGAGGAGGTTCGAGGCAAACTGAAAAACGGCGAGACCGCAGTGTTCGCGGCCTTCACCACGAACATTTTCGAGAGGACCGGGGGCCGCTGGCTAATGGTGCTGCACACGACCTCACGCGCTCCACAATAGTCCCTACGCGCATCCGTTTCGGAGTCAGATCGCCGGGAATGGTGCAGGCTAAAAGTGGGCAAACCTACGACTGCTCCTGGCCCGTGGCTGACCCCCGCTCTTGGCCTCGCACCGTCCGCTTTCGAGGGCTGAGCGGAAAGCCATCGTGGAGACGCGGACTGCAGCCTTTGACCCGTAGCAGACGTCTTAGGAGCCAGATTTTAGATTTCTGACCGTAACGGTCTCGCCGATCTCGAAGCTCATCAGGTCTTCGCCGACAACAAGCGGTCCGGCATAAGTCTCGCGGGTTGCCGCGATCAGATCGTCAACGCTCGGCGCCGTCACGGAGTCACTGGCGAGCATAACCAGATGCGTGAATACGGCGAGTTTAGGCCGCGTCTTCGCGAACACGCGTCCAGCTTCCTGTGGCGAGGTATGATGATTGACGATGCGCTGGATGTCGGCCTGACCGAGAAGCTTCGGCGGCGCCATTGCGACCTCATGAACCAGCAAGTCAGCACCCTCGCCGTAACGGAGCACGTTTGCGTTGTAGCGAGTATCGCCGGAGACAACGGCTATGCGGCCGCGATATTCGATACGATAGCCATAGGCCGGTTTGATGGCGTCGCCATGGTCGACCGTGAAGGCCATAACGCGCAGATCGCCGGCCTGATAGACGAGGCCATCCTCCGCAAACTCGTTCACCGTGATCGCGACATGCTCGCGCGCCAGCTTCTCATCCTCGACGCGGATCTCGATGTCGTGGACGTAGGCCGCTTCAAGGTGGTGCATCAGTTTGGCCGTGCCAACCGGGCCGATCACGTTGAATGGGCGCCGGCGGTTGCCGAAATATGAGCTCAGCCAGCCCGTCAGCCAGAGGTCAGGAATGCCGACCGTGTGATCGGAATGAAAATGCGTGAGCAACAGCGCATCGACCCGACCGATGGGAACGCCGAGCTGAAACAAGCGCATAGCGGCGCCGCGGCCGGCATCGATCAGGATGGTATGCTCGCCCGCTTCGATTAGCGTGCTCGGGCCAAAACGATCAGGACGGGGGATTGGTGTCCCCGTCCCGAGGAGCGTCACGCAAAAATCTGATGTCACTGTTACTGGACCTTGATGCCGGCGTCGGCGACGACCTTGTGCCAGTGCGAAACCTGGTCGCCGACCAGCCGGCCGAATTGCTCGGGCGTGCCGCCCGCTGGCTCGGCGCCGATCTTAGCAAGCGCCTCGCGCACTGACGGCTTCTCCAGCGCCTTGTTGATGGCAGCGTTGAGCCGCGCGACCGTCTCCTTCGGCGTGCCATGCTTGACTGCAAAGCCGGTCCAGTCCTCGACCACCAGCGAAGGATAGCCGGCTTCGACGATGGTCGGCACATCAGGAAGAAGCGGCACACGCTTCGGTCCGGTCACCGCAAGCGCCCGCAGCTTACCGGTCTTGATCAGGTCGACGACCGGCAACATGGTGATGAACATGAAGGCGTTGGTGCCGTTAAGCAGGTCACCGATCGCCTGCGGGAATTGCGCGTAAGGAACGTGCTGGGCACGCGTGCCAGTCTGCTGCTTAAATTGCTCGCCGATCAGGTGCGCGGGCGTGCCGAAGCCGCCGGACGAGAATGTCAGCTTATCGGGCTGGCTCTCCAGCAGAGACACCAACTCTGCCACGGTCTTGGCCGGCACCGACGGGTTCACCACCAGAACGTTGTAGGAAACCGTTGCTTTGATGACGGGGTCGAAATCCTTGTCCAGGTCGAACGAGATGTTCGGCACCAGCGATGGCGCCGCGACCGACGGCACCGACATGGCATAGAGGCTGTTGCCGTCTGCCGGCTGGGTGAGGACGTCGGTGGCTGCGATGGTGGTGACGCCGCCCGGCCGATTCTCGACAATCACGCGCCAGCCTTCCGACTCCGTCAATTCCTTGGAGACGATGCGGCTGATGATGTCGGGCGGCGTGCTGGCCGAGAACGGTGCCACGAAACGAACCGTCCCGGTCGGAAAGGATGTCTGTGCGGATACTTGCGGGCTTGAGGCGAGCAGGGCCAGCGTCGCGAGCGATAATGAGGTGGTGCGGTGAAACAGGCGGGATCTCATGGAAGTCTCCATCAACGATGAAAATCTCGATTCCAAGTCGCAACCTGCAGGCACCCTACCTTTGAGCGTGACGGCGCGTTTTGCCAGAACAATCGACGTGCATTCCGCATTGTGAAGCGCTACATTCCACATTGTGAAACGAGGCGAGCAAGCGATGGCGGGCCCGAAAGTCATCAAGAGCCTGGAGCGGGGCCTTCTCGTTATGCAGGCCCTGCAAATGCAGCCAGACTCTTCATTGCAGGAGCTTTATGTTTTCACCGGCATCTCCAAGCCAAGCCTGCTCCGTATCCTCCACACGCTGGCCCGGTCCGGCTTGGTCACGCGACGGCTTGCCGACGGCCGCTATCGCATCGGCGCGACGCTTTCGCATGCGCCTTCGCGTCGAGAACATCGCGACCGCATCGCGGAAGCCGCGGCTCCGATCCTGGAGCGACTGTGCGAGCGGGTTTCCTGGCCCTCCGACCTGATGGTGCCGGCGGGTGACCACATGGAAATTCGGGAGACGACACGGGCGCGGAGCCCGATCTTGTTGCAGCAGGAGCGCATCGGGTTGCCGGTCAACTGGCTGCATTCGGCGGTCGGCCGCGCCTATCTCGCGTATTGTCCTGTGAAGGAGCGACAGCGAATTGTCGATCTGTTGCGCAGCTCCAGCAAGCCTGAGGATCGGTTGGCGCGAGACCCGGCGCGCTTAAGCAGTATCCTCGCCGAGGTTCGTTCGCGCGGCTATGGCACGCGCGACGCCACGCATACCGGAGGTTACTATGGTGGCCCCCCGCATGCGGATGGTCTGTTCTCGATCGCGGTTCCTCTGCGCGATGGGCAGCGGGTCCTCGGAGCAATCAACATGCTCTGGCTTAAGACCGCCTTTTCCATCGAGACCTTTGCGGCCCGGCATCTCGACGAGCTTCAGGACGCGGCGAAGGAAATTGTCAATTCAGTCCGAAGTCGGAGAAGACGCTGATGTCGGCCTGTGCTGCGGTGCTCGAGTCCGGATGTGGCCCGTTGCAGACCTCCTCTCTTGTCCACGCATGGTGCGCTTCCGAGGGTACAGCGGACCGGATGTGCTCACGTTGAGCTCTTCGCATTTTGGCCCTTAGCTGAACCGGGCTGAGGCATTTGCAATGTCGGCTAAGGGAGGCAGAGCGGTGCGAAATCCATCGCCTCGCGGGCGGAGCGAGTACCAAGCAACCGTTGATGCGGGCTGATTGAGAGAATCAAGTTTGATGGGTTTCACAAGAGCTCAACCCATCCTACGGCTGCCTGCTCGAACTTCATGCAGTCTCTATCGAATGCCCTAGTTGGAACGAGGCCTCTCGTTGTCCGTTGATGCGTTGTCGCGACGGATGCTTTTTCGAGGTCCGGCGGAGCCACCTTATCAACGAGGAGATTGGCCATGGCAAGTGCGGCAGACCGCGATCCCCGACACCATACGCACAAGATGCAGAAGGCTCTCCAGGATATCAGGAACCATCTGCGCGAAGACATCGAGAAGGTCGACGAACCGCAGTTGAAGGCGATGTTCGAGACCTCAGCCGAGGTTCTGGGTGGGCTCGAGAAGGCCTTCAGGGACTACGAACGGAAGAACGAAAAGGCCTGGCGCTGATCGACTTCGCCGCCACCACCCGCGCGGTTCCATCCATTCCGCCCGCCTCAATCGGTGGAAGTCATGACCTGCCGAACCAAATCGAGAAACGTCGCGGACTGAATTCCCTGCTGGCGTTCATTCAATTCAACGAGCTGAACGGCAACCAGACGCTTCTCCGGCACGATCGCGATCAACTGTCCTCCGTAGATTGGCACCGAGGAACTTCCATTCAACGCGGGGCTCGGCACTTGCCCCACCCCGAACAGAACAGCAGGATCGCGAGGAGGGCTGAATACCGCATGACGATGGCTTGCTCGGGGATTTTGCAGATGTTTGAAGAGAGGCGAAGGAGACGACCGCGGGTCGTATCATGCAGGCAATGGCCGCAGCTTGAACTCAGCGCTGCGCCGAACCCGTTCGCTGCCATGATGCCATCATGCTCCTGTTTTGCCCGACGTGTCAAATCCAATTTCGGAAACATCGCAATTTGCTGCGCGCCAAATTCCCCAATGATTTGTACTGTGCATGGGGTTGTTTTCGCACTTTTGTCTGGCGGCCGTCTACTCCGCCGCTTTTTCCCGCAAGCGCTGCGCATAGACGTTGATGACCAGCGCTGCCAGGAGGATCAAGCCGCGGATCAGGATCTTCAGGAAGCTGTCGATGTTGACGTGGTCGAGGCCGTTGTTGAGGACGCCCAGCACGAACAGGCCGACGATGGTGTTGCCGATGCCGCCGCGGCCGCCGAACAGGCTGGTGCCGCCGACGACCACCGCGGCAATGGAGTCGAGCAGGTACGTGTCGAACTCGTTCTGCTGCGCGCTGCCGAAATGGGCGACGCCGAGCATGCCGCCGATCCCCGAGCAGACCGCCGAGATCACCATGACGGCGCCTAAGATGAGCTTGACGTTGAGGCCGGCAAATTCGGCCGCCTCGCGGTTTCCGCCGACCATGTAGACGTAGCGGCCGAAGCGCGTGTAGGTCAGCACGAGGTGGCCGCCGAGCAGCATGATGGCGGCGACGATGACGATCCAGGGGATGCCGCCGATCGATCCCGAGCCGAGCGTCGTGATCAGGCTGGGCACCTTGTAGGCGATCTGGCCGCGCACCAGCAGCGCGGAGATGCCTGCCGCGATCTGCATCATCGCCAAGGTCATGATGAAGGAGGGGATGCCGATCACGGTCAGCCCCAGCGCATTGACGAGGCCGAGCAGGGCGCAGAGCAGGATCGAGAGCAGAATGGCGACCGCGCCGGGCAGGGGGATGTTGGCGATGTTGACGTAGGATTCCTGCAGCGTGAAGTAGGCGACCGCGATGCCGGTGACGTTGGCGATGCTGGCGATCGAGAGATCGATCTCGGCGCAGAGGATCACGAACGTGAGGCCGACGGCGATGATGCCCGTCACCGACACCTGCGTCAGGATGTTGCCGAGATTGTCCAGCGTGGCGAAGGAGGGACTGGCGAAGGCGAAGAAGGCGGAGAGGAAGATCAGGGTGAGGAACGGGGCGATGTTGCGCATCTGCGAGCGCAGGAACGGCGCAACGCTCCGCGCCCGCTGCTTTGCCGCCAAAGCCGTCTCACTGCTCATGTGCTTCTCCGTCACGCCGCTTCCAGCAGGCGGTCCTTGCTGACCGGCTCGTTCCTGAATTCCCGGACCACCGCGCCGCGCTTGAGCACGAGGATGCGGTCGGCCAGCGACAGCACCGTTTCCGGCTCGGTCGACAGCACGATGATCGCGAGCCCTTTTTCGCGGAGGTCGCGGACGATGTTGATGACGTCGTTCTTGGCGCCGACATCCATGCCGCGGGTCGGCTCGCAGAGGACGAGCAGCTTTGGCGGATAGGTCAGCCATTTGGCCAGCGCAACCTTCTGCTGGTTGCCGCCGGAGAGCATGCCGAGGTCGAGGCCGACCACCGGCGGCCTGATCTGCAGCTGCTCGACCTGGCGCTGGGCGATGTCGCGCTCCTGCGCCGGCTTGAGCAGCAGGGCGGAGATGCGATCCAATATGCTGATCGAGACATTTTTGTAGACCGGCTCCTGGTGAAACAGCATGTCGCGCCGGCTCTCCGGCACCAGCGCCACACCAGCGCGCCGCGCCGCCGCCGTGCTGGCAAAGGTCCTTGGCGTGCCGTCGACGAAAAGCGTGCCGCCATCAGGCTTCAGCTTGCCGAACAGGATACGCGACAATTCTTGTTGCCCGCACCCCATGAAGCCATAGATGCCGAGCACCTCGCCGGCGCGCGCCTCGAAGGAGATGTCCTTCAGGCTGCGGGCGAGCGAGAGCCGGTCGACCTTCAGCACCACCGGGCTGTCGCTCGGCTGCGGCAGCATCAGATCGTCGGTGTAGCTGTGCTCGAGCGCTTCGCCGCCGCGGCCGATCATGGCCTCGATCAGGGCCCCCTTGCTGGTCGCAGTGCTCGCCGTCTCGGCGACCTTCCGCCCGTTGCGGAACACGGTGACCGTGTCGGAGACGCGAAGGATGTCCTCAATGAAATGCGAGATGAAGACGATGCTGGTGCCTTCCTCGCGCAGGCGCCTGAGCGTTGCAAACAGGCGCTCGACCTCGGGTGGGGAGAGGGCGGAGGTCGGCTCGTCCAGGATGACGATGCGGGCGCCGGAGAACAGCACGCGGGCGATCTCGATCAGCTGCTGCAGCCCGATCGGCAGATCGCCGAGCCTCGACATCGGATCGACGTCGATGCCGAAACGGGCGAGCTGCTCGCCGGCCTCGCGCGCCATGCGCCGCCATTGCACGAGGCCAAGGGCATTGGTCGGCTGGTTGCCGAGGAACACGTTCTCGGCGACCGTGAGGTCGGGCGCGACGGAGAGTTCCTGATGCACCATGGCGATGCCGGCCGCGTGCGCATCGCGGGCCGAGCGGAAATGCGACTCCGCGCCGTCGATCAGGAAGCGGCCGGAGAATTCGGTGTGCACGCCGGCGATGATCTTCATCAGCGTGCTTTTCCCCGCGCCATTCTCGCCGACGAGACCGTGGATCTCGCCCGGGTACAGCGCAAAGTCGACACCACGAAGCGCTTCGACGCCGCCGAAGCTCTTCGTGATGCCCTGCAGTTCCAGAATGGGCGAACGACCCGCTGACATGGAATCTCAGATCAGGAAATGATCCTGCATCCACTGCATCCCCGCGGCATTGGCCTTGGTAACGACAGGCCCGTCGGTGACGACGTTCTTGGGAATGCCCTGGCCGCTCTTCTCGCCGCCGACCACGGCGGAGACGCCCGCGATGATGGCGCCGCCATGGATGCGACAGGACGGATTGCGGACGGTCGCGAACATGCGGCCTTCGCTGACGGCCTGGATCGCCGGCGGCATCGCATCGACGCCGCCGATCAGGATGTTGGTGCGGTTGCGGGCCTTCATGATGTTGGCGGCGGCGAGCGCCATGTCATCGTTGTGGAAGAATGCCGCGTCGATCTGCGGATATTTGGTGAGGTAAGTTTCCCAGAGGCGCGCCGTCTTAGAGACGTCCCAGTCGGCCGGCTGGGTATCGAGCACCTCGATGTTCGGGAACTGCTTCACCACGGAGTTGAAGCCTTTCGCGCGGCCCTGTGCCCCGGTGTGACCGAGCGCGCCCTGCGTCATGATGATCTTGCCCTTGCCGCCCATGGCGTTGCACAGCGCCTGCGTGACCGAGGCGCCCATGAACTCGTTGTCGGGGGCGAGAAAGGAGTGGACGTTAATTTGATCGAGGGGAGCAATAAGCGTGTCCATGTCGATCACGGGCGTGCCGGCGTCGATCATCTTCTGCACGGGCTGGGTGAGGGTGCCGATGCCGAAGGCCTGGATCGCGACGAAATCCCATTTCTGCGAGGCCATGTTGTCGATCGCGGCGCGCTGCTTCACCGCGTCGAGCTGGCCGTCGAACCAGGTGACCTCGACATTGAACAGCTTGCCCCAGAATTCCGCGGCCTGCTTGCCCTGCGCGCACCAGGTGGCCTGGAGGCCTGCATTGGAGAACGCCGCCTTGAGCGGCTTCTCGCTGCGTCCGACCTCGGCCGCCAATGCGGGGTTTATGCCCATGCTGCCGAGAAGGGCAGCTCCGGCGCCGGCGGTCGCTGCCGCCTGAAGAAGATCGCGCCTCGTCGTCGAGAAATCTTTCGTCCCGGACATCGCTCGCTCCCATATCTCTTATCGTCGGCGCGTCATTGCCTGCGCGACCGATGTCCGAAAGTCTCTCACAAGAGTTGGTGCCACTCAATCAGCAATCGGCCGCGGGATCGCAGGCTGCTCACGTTGGTGCAGCGCAAAGCGTCAGGCGGGCACGGTGGCGAATGCGTCGATATCTGGGAGCAACTGGTCCCACGCCTGCGCCATCTCGGCCGACCATTCGTCACCAAGCAGATCGCGCAGCGTATCCCTGATCACGGCGAAGAACGCGATGAACAGATCGCGCGGCGTGCCGTAAGCATCGTGCGAGGCAACCTCGCAGGCGATCAGCCGGAAATGCCCGCGGCGTTCACCCGCAAAGTCGAGGATCGCCTCGATCGTCAGCGCAAGCATCGATCCCATCACCAACTCGCTGCCCTGCACGCGGAACATCGTCCGCGTTTCCGGATGCTGTTCGAACAGACGTTGATAGACGAGCGGCGTGAGATCGGCGCAGCGCGATGCCGGGTCTCAAAGCTCTGTTCGATCGAATCCGGGGAAGCGCTCATCGGCTTTGAGGCGACGCAGACAAAAAAAGAGCGGGGCCTGGCCCCGCTCAAAAATTGTGTCGACCCTATTATCCCCGATCTTGAGATTTGATCTTGATTGACGGGGCGACGCTGCGTTTTGCGCGCCAGGGGCTCCTCCCGAGACTTGGACCACCAGACATCGACCTCGCGGTCAGGCCTGAGCAAGAGGAATGCTAGATCAACTTTTCTCACTTGTCATCATTTTCGGCAACGAATGTTCAAAATTCGAGCAATAGACGAAATGATCGGCTGCTTACCTCGTAAGCATATGACAAATATAAGAAATCTGTGGACAGGGCAGGGTTTGGCCGCTGCCTCAAATGCCGGGCGTCCGGTCCCGTGGGGCGGTCCGATCACAGTTTTCGGGATATTTGCGCTGGACCAAGATGGCGGTGGAACTGACCTCGACTCGCGCGGCGGCGCGGTGTTTAGTTGGCGCACGAACGAATGGTTCGGTGGATGCGCGCCCGGCTGCAAAAATTCCTACCCCTCGTCCTGCTCGCCCTGGCGATGCAGGTGCTGGCACCGATCGCCGCGTGCTGGTCGGCCGGGCAGGCCATGGCCGATCCGTTGCATGCCGCCGTCATCTGCCACAGCGCGGGCGAGCAGGGCAGTGATCTGAACGATCGGACCGGCACGCCGACCGCGCATGGTGCGGCCTGCGCGCTGTGTTGCTTGGCGCAGGCGGGCGCCTCGCTGGATTCGCCGCCGCAGCTCACTGTCTCCATTCCCCTCCGCCGCGCCGAGCGCGTCTCTTGGCATAGCGCCGAGGTCACCGTCGTCGCAGCCCACAAGGGCTCGAACGCCCAGGCGCGCGCGCCTCCTCATCTTTCCTGACGACCCCTCGTAGTCGCCGCGTTCCGTCCGCTGGCGATTGATGTTGTCGATTGGCCGGAGCGAAAGCCGGCGTCAGGAATGCCCCATGTCAGTTCGTCATGCTCGTCGCGGCGTGAGCATCGTTGCCATTCAGGCCGCACTGCTTACGTCCTCGAGCGGAGCCTTCGCGCAAAGCCGCAACACTGAACTTCCCGCTGTGACTGTCGAGGCGCCGCAGGCGGCTCGCGCCAAGGCCGTCAGCCGGGCCTCGAAGCCGCGAGCCGTGTCCGCGAACCGCGCGCCGAAACCCATTGCGCAGAGCGCAAGCGTCGGCGCGCGGACCCAGAACAGGACCGTGACTGCCAGCGCAGCGCGCGACAGCCTCAATCAAGCGCCATCCGGCCAGACCGCGACGATCATCGATCGCAGCCAGTTCGATAATCGTCCCGCATTCTCGGTCAGCGACGTCCTGCGGGACAGCCCGGGCATCTCAATCAAGCAGGGCAACGGACCGCGCGATTTCGGCATCTCGATTCGTGGATCCAACGCGAGGAACGGCTTCGCCATCCGCAATCTCGTGATCTTCGACGACGGCTTTCCGGTCACGCAGCCGGACGGCCTGTCGCGGAGCGACCTGATCGACCCCCACGCCTATGGTGCGATCGACGTCGTCCGTGGTCCCTCGTCGCCGCTCTACGGCAACTACGCAACCGGCGGCGCACTCAATTTTCGGACGCGGCCGGGCGGCACGATCGACGGGATCGAATATGGTGTCGAGGGCGGCAGCTACGGCTATCTCAACAATTACCTTGCTGCAGGCAAGAAGATCGGGAATTTCGAGGGCTCGCTCTTCGCGAGCGACACGCGCGGCGACGGCTATATCGGCAACAGCTGGTTCAACACGCAGACCGTCAACTTCCTCGGCAGGCTCAAGGCGACGCCGGACGATCGCTTCACTGTCAAGATCATCAACAACGACCTCAGCGCGCGGCTGCCGATCCGGCAGTCGCTGAACCAGTATTACCAAAATCCTTTCCAGCAGGGCTGTGCGACCGGTGTCTCGGCCGCGGCGGGATGCGGCACGGTCACGCTCTTCAACAACGGCTTTAATACGGCGGCCGGCACGGACAAGGAAACGGCAGTGCAGGCCGGGCTTGGCCGCAATGATCGCCGCACTATCGTCGGTGGTCGCTGGGAGCACGATTTCGACAACAACACGACCTGGCGCAATCAGTTCGTGTTTGACGATAGGAACATCAACCAGCCGACCGGCGCGACCAGCGCCATCGGAGATTTTCCCTCGTACAATCTTATGAGCGACGTCACCAGGCGAGGCGAGATCGTCGGCCTGGAATCCACCACGTTCTTCGGCGCCTTCTACAATACGCTGACGGCGCCGAGCGATACGCGGAATGTAATGCCGGGAGGCAATGCAACGCTCGGCAGATTGTCGAGCAATCTCTACAGCGAGACCACCAACTATGGTGTTCGCGCCAGGGAAGAGATCAAGCTCACTGCGGCACTGACCGCAGTCGCGGGCATCGGTTGGGAGACAACCCTCCTGAAGGGTATCAACACGGCATACGCATATGCCGGTCCCACTGGCGTTACCACCACAACCCTCACGACGGCGGATCGGCAGTTTCAGAATGCCGCGCCGGAGTTGGCGCTCCTCTACAATCTCAACAACGAGTGGCTGTTCCGCGGACGGGTCGCCACGGGATACGGCACTCCGCAGGTCTCGAATCTGTTCGTCCTTCCGACGGGTTTGTCGGGCAACAATACCCAGCTTCAAACCCAAAAAAATCTTGGCTACGACCTCGGTTTCGATTGGACCCCGAATAGCGCGCTCAAGCTCAGCGCGACTGGCTTCTACGAGTTCTTTCGCAACGAGATCGTCAGTCAGGCAACTCCGATCAACGGCATAACCTACATGTTCAACGCACCGCGATCCGAGCATCGCGGCGTCGAGCTTGCGGCCGACTGGAAGTTCTATCCGGGCTGGCGGTTCATGGCGGCATACACCTATCTCGACGAAATCTACACCGAGTATGTCGAGAACATTACCAATGGCACGCTGTTCAGCTTCAACCGGGCCGGCAACAAGATCCCCGGCATCTCGCTGAACGAACTGACGGCCAGGGTCGGTTACGACGAGTTCGCGGGGCCTTTGGCTGGACTTGGAGGCTTCGTCGAGGTCCAGTGGAAGGACTCCTTCTACATGGACAATGCAAATCTATTGAAAGCGCCGGGCTATGAGCTGGTCAATCTGAACGTTCACTACAAGACCGATCTCGTGTCCGACACGTTCAAATCGCTGAACCTGTTCCTCGAAGTCAGGAACGTGTTCGACCGTATCTACGTTGCGTCAGCCAACAACATCGCCAACACCGTGACCACGGCGGGCCTTCAAAACCCTGCGAGCGTGCTCGCGAACACGACCGGATCGATCTACGCAGGCTCGCCGCGCACGTTCGTTGCGGGTATGAAGGTGGCGTTCAGATGATCCGGGCTCACGAAGGGAATAGGGCCATGATCCGAAGTGGCTTGCTTGCGATCGTCACTCTTGTGTTCCTGCATGGTTTGGCGCTCGCGCAGATGCACCATCAGCATGCATCGGAGGCGGCCTGCGAGGAGCCGATGTTGCGCTGTGCGACCAAGGTGACGCCCGCATTCGCTCCGGACGGAACGCTGTGGCTGGTCTGGATGGCGGGCGGGCAGGTCTCGGTTGCGAGCTCGCGGGATGAGGGGCGGAGCTTCTCGGCTCCCGTCCAGGTCACGACAAAGCGGCTGAATCTCGACTGGGGCCCGGATGCGCGGCCGAAGATCGTGGTCGATCGCAAGGGCGGCATCGCACTCGCGTTCTCGATCTTCAGGGATGAGGCCTTCAACGGCCAAGTGCTCTACACGCGCTCGGCCGATGGCGGGAAGAGCTTTGTCGAGCCGAGGCCCATCACCGCCGGCAACGAGAGCCAGCGTTTTGAGGCGCTCGCGCTCGATCAGGATGGAACAGTCTTTGCGGCGTGGCTGGACAAGCGCAATCGCGTTCTCGCGAAGGAAGCAGGACAGAAGTACGAGGGGGCGGGGCTGTTCTTTGCCTCGTCCAGTGACGGCGCCACCACCTTCGCGGAGGCTCGATTAGCGCGCGAAGGCACCTGTGAATGCTGCCGCTTGGGGCTGACCTTTGCGGCGCCCGGGCGACCGGCCGTGATCTTCAGGAACATCTTTGATGGCGGCGTGCGGGATCATGCGGTCATGACCTTCACAGACGGCGCGACTCCAGGTGAAATCCGCCGGGTCAGCAACGACGATTGGCAGATCAATGCCTGCCCACATCACGGGCCGAGCCTCACGGTTGCGCCGAACGGGACCTATCATGTCGCCTGGTACACGAACGGCAAGGCGCGGAAGGGATTGTTCTATGCGTATTCGCGCGACGAAGGCCGCACGTTCTCCGCGCCCATGGCGCTGGGGGAGCCTGGCCGCAATCCGACGCGCCCCTACGTGCTCGCAGGCCCTGCCGGAACGGTGATGGTCTGGAAGGAGTTCGATGGCGACAAGACCTCCATCCAAATGAGGATCTCCCGAGATGACGGAAAAAGCTGGTCGCCGCCGAAGGCAATATGGAGCACGACAGACACCTCCGACCACCCCTTGCTGGTGTCCAATGGCCGACAGGTCTACCTGTCATGGATGACCAAGGCGGATGGGTATCTGCTCACAGCGATCGAGGATCAACGATGACATATCGATTTGCCGGCATTCTGGGCCTGGGGATCCTGATCGCGTCGGCGGCTGCGCTCGTGGCGGCGCCGGCCCTCAAACCGTTCGAACGTGGTACGTGGCAGAGCGTGCTGAAGGGTCATGCCGGCCGCCCGACACTGGTGCATTTCTGGGGCGTGACCTGCGGGCCCTGCAAGGTCGAGCTGCCGGAGCTCGGGCGGTTTGCAAAGGATCATCCCGGCATCGAGGTGGTCACGATCAGTGCTGATCTCGTGCCGAATCTGCCGGCGGCGACGCAGTCGATGCTCGACAAAGCGGGGTTGTCGTCGGCCGAGAATTTCATCTTCAGCGACGGCTTCGTCGAGCGCTTGCGGTTCGAGATTGATCCCGCCTGGCAGGGCGATATCCCTCGGACATTGCTGATCTCGCGGGACGGAACCATCACGACGATCGAGGGCTCGGCCGAGATGGCCGATCTCGAAAAATGGTCGAGCCAACAGCTCGGCACACACTGAGATTCAATCTGCAAACGGGAAGACGAATATGAAGACGATGTTGAAAGATGTGATGCTCGCGACCTTTGCGCTCGCTCTTTGCGCGGCACCTGCGGTGGCCGAGGACGTCAAGGCCGGCGATCTCGTCATCTCGCAGGCCTGGAGCCGGGCGACGCCGGGCGGCGCCAAGGTTGCCGGCGGCTATCTCACCATCGAGAACAAGGGGACGGCGGCCGACAGGCTCGTCAGCGTCTCCGCCGACATCGCCGGCAAAGCCGAGGTCCATGAGATGGCGATGGACAACGGCGTGATGAAGATGCGTCCGCTCGACAAGGGGCTCGTCATCGAGGCGGGCAAGACCGTGAAGCTCGCGCCCGGCGGCTATCATTTGATGCTCCAGGAGCTGAAGGGGCCGTTCAAGCAGGGCGACAAGGTGCCCCTGACGCTGGAGTTCGAGAAGGCCGGCAAGGTCGCGGTTTCGCTCGACGTGCAGGGCGTCGGCGCGCAAGCGCCCGGCGATGCTGGCCATTCCGGCCATGAAATGAAGAAAATGCCGGATCATTCGGGAATGAAGATGTGATGAAGCCGATCATGATCCTCGGGAGACGGCACATGTCGAAGCATCGCTGGGTCATCGTTCTGGGGACGCTTGCGGCGACGCCGGCTGGCGCGCACGTCTTCCTCGAAACCAAGCAGGCCACGGTCGGCACGTCCTATAAGGCCGTGTTCGCCGTGCCGCATGGCTGCGCCGGCTCACCCACGGTGAAGATCCGCGTGCAGATCCCGGAAGGGGTGATCGCGGTGAAGCCGATGCCGAAGGCGGGCTGGAGTGTCGATGTCGTCGAGGGCAAATATGCCAGCGAGTACGACTACCACGGCAGCAAGCTCTCCTCCGGCGTTAAGGAGGTGGCGTGGTCCGGCGGCAGGCTGCCGGACAAGCACTATGACGAGTTCGTCATGCAAACGGTCCTGACCGAGATGCTGAAGCCGAACACGACGCTGTATTTCCCGGTCGTCCAGGAATGCGAGACCGGCGTCAGCCGCTGGATCGAAATCCCGACCGAAGGAGCAGGGCCTTCGCACGAGGGCAAGTCGCCGGCGCCTGGCGTGAAGCTGCTGCCAAAGCCCTGATGCGGCTCATCGCCGCGCTCGCGACGCTGCTTCTGGTCGTCGGCCTCGCGACCGGCGCGTCGGCGCATGCGGCGCTTGTCTCGGTCGAGCCCGCGAGCGGCAGCATGCTCGCGAGCGCGCCGAAAGCGGTGGAGCTGCGCTTCAACGAGGCGGTGACGCCGGGCGCGATCCGGCTGATCGATGGCGTGGGCAGGGCGCGGGACGATGCGCGCGTCAGTGCATCGGGCGAGACCATCTCGGTCGCGATGCCGCCGGACCTGCCGCAGGGAACGGCCGTGGTCAGTTACCGGGTGATCTCACAGGACGGTCACCCGGTCTCGGGATCGGTGATCTTTTCGATCGGTACGCCGACGGCGACAAAACCTCCGGCGAGGGCGGATGGCGGGCTGAACGCGCTGATCTGGCTTGCGCGGGTCGGCCTCTATCTCGGACTGTTTGTCGGCGTTGGCGGCGTGTTTTTTGCGCGCTGCATCGCCTGGTCTATGATCGGCATGACCGTTCCGCACGTCGCGCTCGCCATCGGTCTTGCGAGCGCGATTACGTCCCTCGGCGCGTTGGGCCTCGATCTGCTCGGCCTGCCGCTGGCGGCGCTTGCGACGGCTGCTCCCTGGAAAGCCGCATTCGCGACCAGCGCCGGCCCCTCGCTTCTCGTCGCCCTCGCGGCGATATTGCTCGCCCGGATGGCGCTGTGGAGCGCATGGTACGCGCGTGCTGTCGCGATCGTTGCGCTCATCGGCGTCGGTCTGTCGCTCGCCACGACCGGGCACGCTGCAACGGCGCCGCCGGAGGCGTTGACGCGTCCGGCGATCTTTCTCCACAGCCTCGGCGTTGCCGTCTGGATCGGTGCTCTCGCGCCGCTCGTTGCGCTGATGTCGAAGCCGACGACTGCGTCGCTGCCCGTCGTGAACCGCTTCTCCCGCCTCGCTGCGCTGGCGGTCGGCGTGCTGGCCTCGACCGGCCTCGCGCTCGCGATCGTTCAGCTCGAAAAGCCGGCAGCGCTCGTGGAGACCCGCTACGGGCTCATCCTGTCGATCAAGCTTGTACTGGTCACGGGATTGCTCGCGCTCGCCGCGTTCAATCGATTCCGGCTGACGCCGGCGCTGGCCCGGGACGAGACATCGACGCCTGCGCTCAAGCGCTCGATCCTGCTCGAATGCACCATCGCGCTCGCCATCTTCGCCGTTGTGGCCGGCTGGCGGTTCACGCCGCCACCGCGGACGATCGTTCCGGAAACGCCCTTGGCGATCCACATCCACACCGACAAGGCGATGTTCCAGGTGCTGGTCTCGCCGGGCAAGGCCGGCATCGACGATTTCGTGCTTCAGCTCATGACGGGCGAGGCGACGGCGCTTACGGCCAAGGAGGCGAGGCTGACGCTGAGCCTGCCCGAGCGCGGCATCGAGCCGATGGAACGCAATGCCGAGCTCGGACCGGACGGCTACTGGCACGTGCGCAAGGTCGATCTGCCCTTTGCCGGCCGCTGGCATGTGCGGATCGATGCATTGGTGACCGATTTCGAGAAGATCACGCTCGAGGACGATCTCGATGTGGCGCCGCCCTAGGAGATAAGGTTCAAGTCGAACCTGAAGGCAACGGAAAAATGACAGGAATCTCGCCGCGTTAGCGGCTTTTCCTCATTCCCGGTCTTGTGTTTTCGCTCCCAATCCGCTTTCACTGCAAGCCCTCACTGATTCCTCGAGTATTGCCATGCGGTTGTCACGGTTCTTTCTGCCCATTCTGAAGGAAAATCCGAAAGAGGCGGAGATCGTCTCGCATCGGCTGATGCTCCGCGCCGGCATGATCCGGCAGGAAGCGGCCGGCATCTATGCCTGGCTGCCGCTTGGCTTCCGCGTCTTGAAGAAGATCGAGCAGATCGTGCGCGAGGAGCAGGACCGCTCGGGCGCGCTGGAACTGCTGATGCCGACGCTCCAGCTCGCCGATCTCTGGCGTGAGAGCGGCCGCTATGACGCCTATGGTCCTGAGATGCTGCGCATCGCCGACCGCCACAAGCGTGAGCTCCTGTACGGGCCGACCAACGAGGAAATGATCACCGAGATCTTTCGCGCGTATGTGAAGTCCTACAAGAACCTGCCGCTCAATCTCTATCATATTCAATGGAAATTCCGCGACGAGCAGCGTCCGCGCTTCGGCGTGATGCGCGGCCGCGAGTTCCTGATGAAGGATGCCTATTCGTTCGACCTGAATGAAGCGGCAGCCCGCGTCGCCTATAACAAGATGTTCGTCGCGTACTTGCGCACCTTCGCGCGGATGGGGCTGAAGGCGATACCGATGCGCGCCGAGACCGGCCCAATCGGCGGCGATCTCAGTCACGAGTTCATCGTGCTTGCGCAGACCGGCGAATCCGGGGTGTTCATCAATCGCGACGTGCTGGATCTGCCGGTGCCAGGCGAGGACGTCGACTATGACAGCGACCTGACGCCGATCATCAAGCAGTGGACCTCGCTCTATGCGGCGACCGAGGATGTCCACGACGGCGCGCGGTTCGAGAGGGAAGTGCCGGCCGAGAAGCGGGTGAACACCCGCGGCATCGAGGTCGGTCAGATCTTCTATTTCGGCACGAAGTATTCCGAGCCGATGAAGGCGATGGTGGCCGGCCCCGACGGCGTCGACGTGCCGATCCATGGCGGCTCCTATGGCGTCGGCGTCTCGCGCCTGCTTGGTGCCATCATCGAGGCCTGCCATGACGACGCCGGCATCAAATGGCCGGAAGCTGTGGCGCCGTTCCGCGTGGCGATCCTCAATCTCAAGCAGGGCGATGCCGCCGTCGATGCGGCCTGCGAGAAGCTCTATGCGGAGCTCACCGCCAAAGGCGTCGACGTGCTCTACGACGACACCGACCAGCGCGCCGGCGCTAAGTTCGCCGCCGCCGACCTGATCGGCATCCCCTGGCAGATCATGATCGGGCCGAAGGGCCTCGCCGACGGCAGGGTCGAGATCAAGAAGCGCAGCGACGGCGCCCGCGAGACGATGTCGCCTGCGGACGCGGTCGCCCGCCTGGTCGGCTGAATATTGTTCATCGCCCGAGATCGCGGCCGCCAATCCGGCCACAATTGACCCCGAATCATGGGATTATCGAGCGATGGACGAGACCATGACCGAAACCGTTCAAACCGCGCCTTTCGCGCCATTCGAGTGGATGCTGTCGGCGCGCTATTTGCGGGCGCGCCGCAAGGAGGGATTCATCTCGGTCATTGCCGGGTTCTCCTTCCTCGGAATCATGCTTGGCGTGGCGACGCTGATCATCGTCATGGCCGTGATGAACGGCTTCCGCAAGGAACTGCTTGACAAGATACTCGGCCTCAACGGCCACATCCTGGTGCAGCCGCTGGAATCGCCGCTCACCGACTGGAAGGACGTCGCCGATCGCATCAGCCAGGTCCAGGGTATCCGGCTCGCCGCGCCCGTGGTCGACGGCCAGGCGCTGGCGTCATCGCCGTGGAACGCCTCGGGCGTGCTGGTACGCGGCATCCGCTCCGACGACCTCAACAATCTCACCTCGATCGCCAAGAACATCAAGCAGGGCTCGCTCGAGGGCTTTGACGAAGGGCAGGGCGTTGCGATCGGACGCCGGCTCGCCGACCAGCTGTCGCTGCACGCCGGCGACAGCGTGACGCTGGTGGCTCCAAAGGGCGCGGTCACGCCGATGGGCACGACGCCGCGCATCAAGCCGTACAAGATCGTCGCCGTGTTCGAGATCGGCATGTCCGAATACGATCTCGGCTTCGTGTTCATGCCGCTGGCGGAAGCGCAGGCCTATTTCAACCGCAGCAGCGACGTCACCTCGATCGAGGTGTTCACCACCAACCCCGACAAGATCGACGCCTTCCGCACGGCGGTGACGGAGGCCGCGGGCCGCCCGGTGTTCCTGGTCGACTGGCGGCAACGCAACTCGACTTTCTTCAATGCGCTCCAGGTCGAGCGCAACGTGATGTTCCTGATCCTGACCATGATCGTGCTGGTCGCAGCGCTCAACATCGTGTCCGGCCTGATCATGCTGGTGAAGGACAAGGGCAGCGACATCGCGATCCTGCGCACGATGGGGGCCTCGCAAGGCTCCATCATGCGCATCTTCCTGATCACCGGCGCCTCGATCGGCGTGGTCGGCACGCTGGTCGGCTTCTTCGTCGGCCTCGTGATCTGCCTCAACATCGAATCGATCAGGCAATTCCTGTCCTGGTTGACCTCGACCGAGCTGTTCTCGCCGGAGCTCTACTTCCTGTCGAAGCTGCCCGCCGAGATCGACATCGGCGAGACAACGGCGGTGGTCATCATGGCGCTGACTCTGTCGTTCCTGGCGACGCTCTACCCGTCCTGGCGTGCCGCGCGCCTCGATCCCGTCGAAGCGCTCCGGTACGAGTGAGGGGCTGATGGAGCAGCAGGGGGCTGACGATGTACCGGTCATTTATCTCCACGAGATAAAGCGGCAGTACTTGCAAGGCGAGGTGCCGCTGACGATCCTCGACGGCGCCAAGCTCGCGCTGTGGCCGGGCCAATCCGTCGCGCTGGTGGCGCCCTCGGGCTCGGGCAAGTCGACGCTGCTGCACATTGCGGGGCTGCTCGAGGCGCCCGATTCCGGCGAGGTCTACGTCAACGGCGCACCGACCTCGCAACTGCCGGACATCGAGCGCACCCAGCTGCGCCGCACCGACATCGGCTTCGTCTACCAGTCGCACCGGCTCCTGCCGGAGTTCTCGGCGCTGGAGAACGTGATGCTGCCGCAGATGATCCGCGGCCTGAAGAAGTCGGAGAGCGTCAAGCGCGCCAAGGAGATCCTCGGCTATCTCGGCCTCGGCGACCGCATCACCCATCGGCCGGCGGAGCTGTCGGGCGGCGAGCAGCAGCGCGTTGCGATCGCGCGCGCGGTCGCGAACGCGCCGCGCGTGCTGTTTGCGGACGAGCCGACCGGCAATCTCGACCCTGGCACCGCCGAGCACGTGTTCCAGGCCCTGATGCAGCTGGTCAAGGCGACCCAGGTCTCGATGCTGATCGCGACCCACAACATGGAGCTCGCCGGCCGCATGGACCGGCGGGTGTCGCTGTCGAACGGCCAGGTGATCGAGCTCGAGTAACCAAGCAGCGAAAACAACCCCATGCACAGTAGGCGGCCGTGGCCGGCTGCGATCGGGGTGACGTCTCCCAGCCATCTGACATCGCAGGCCTATCCGCTGCGACGGCGCATCGCCGCAGCGGAAGGGCCATCTACGGCTTTATCACCGTCATGTTGAACGCGCCCGCATGGGCGGCCGCATAGTCCACGGCCTCGTTGGCGTGGTCCAGATCGAATGCCGTCGTCTCGAAGTGATCGAGACGCAAGAGGCCGGCGCGGACCAGCGCGATCAGGCGAACCGCAGCATCCGGCGGATACATCCAGACGCCGTGAATCGTGATGCACTCGCGCATGATCCAGTTGTAGGGCAGCTCCAGCCCGGGGCCGCCCTGCATGTTGACGCCGCCCATCAGCACGACACGGCCATTGGGCCGCACCGTCATGATCGCGGCGCGGACCACCGTGGTCGAAACGGAGGGCGGCATGATGTCGAACGCGCAATCGATCGGGCCGGGTGCCGCGCGCTTCATCAGCTCGCGGTCGTCGTTCTCGTTGCCCGTCAGCTTCACCGGCCTGACCCGCGCGCCATGGCGACGCACGAGCTCGGCGAGCATCTTCTCGTTGCGGCCCGGCGCAACGACGCAAGCCGCACCCATCGCGAGCGCCACCGCCACGGCTGCGCTGCCGAAATTGCCGGTCGCGCCGCTCACCAGGACTGTCTCGCCGGGCTGCAGCTTGGCGGCGAGGAAGCCGCCATAGGGTACCAGCAGTGTGCCCAGCGCGCACCATTGCGTCACCTCTTCCGCGCTGATTTCGCCGAGCCGCGTCACGTTCTCCGTCGGCACTCTCATTCGCTGGGCAAAGGAACCGTCGTGAAAATACTTCTGCAGCCGCATGCCGCCTTCGCCGCGCGCGCTGACGCCCTGCAAATGAATATCGGGAGCGATCGCGTCGTCGCGCGAGCGGACGGTCGGATCGCAGAGGACCCAGTCGCCGACGGACAGTTTGGTTGAGTCCGGGCCAATCGCGCGCACGCGTCCGACCCCGCCGGCTCCTGGAACGGCGGGCAGATCCAGCGCGTATTTGCGTTCGCCGCTGAACACTTCCTTGGAATAGGACAGGACGCGGGTGGCGACGACGTCGACGATCACCTCGCCGGTGCCGAGCACGGGGTCGGGGACGTCCTCGATCGCAAGCGGGGATCCGAAAGATTTGAGTACGGCAGCCTTCATGATGTTGACCTTCGTTCGCACCTCATTTGTGAGGTGTACGGACTATGCGAGGGCTTTCGCGATGCAGGAAGGCCTGGTATTATCCTAGTATTCCACGGGCCCTCCATCACGGGAACACTTCATGGCCGATCCCCGCCGCGTCGAATTCGGCGACTTCCTGAGGTCTCGCCGCGAAAAGTTGTCGCCGAAGGCCGTGGGCCTTCCCGCGGGCCAGCGGCGGCGCACCGCGGGGCTGCGCCGCGAGGAGGTCGCCCAGCTCGCCGGCATCGGTGTCGACTGGTACATCCGTCTCGAGCAGGGCCGCACCGTCAGCCCGTCGGTCACAACGGTCGATGCGCTGGCGCGGGCGCTGCGGCTCAGCAAGACCGAGCATGCGCATCTCAAGGACCTCGCGCGCGACAGCAACAAACGTCCCTTCACCCGCGAGGTGGTACCGCCGGCCATTCGGCGCCTGGTCGAAAGCCTGCCGCATCCGGCCTACATCACCGGGCGGCGCTGGGACGTGCTGGCGTGGAACGCAGCAGCCGAGGAGATCTTCGCGTTCGGGCGGCTGCCCGAAGAGGACCGCAACACACTGCTGTTGATGATGACCGACAAGAAGGCCCGCAAATCCTACGGGGCAGGCTGGGCTGACGTCGCCAAACGCATGGTCGCGATGTTTCGCGCCACGCACGATGTCTGGGCCGGCGATCCCGCCTTTGCGGAGTTGCTGACGCGCTTGCGCGAGGGCAGTCCCGAATTCGTCAAATGGTGGGGCGCGCATGAGGTGCACGGCACCTTGTCGGGCCGCAAGACCTTGACCCACCCGACCAAGGGCGTGCTGCATTTCGAGCACACCAGCTTCCAGGCCAATGACGATCCCGCGCTGAAGCTCGTGATCTATACGCCGGTGAAGGAGGCGAGCTGACGCCCGGCCTTGATTCAGTCTTACGATGGACCAACAGGCTGTGCGCGCCCTTGCGGTTTGCGGCGGCCCGGCCGCTTCTCGCGACGATGGCCATCATGCCTGGCGTTCGAGGATCGCAAAGAGCCTCTCGCAAGACGCCCCGAGGTGCTTTTGCGGAGACGTGGCGACGCCCAGCAGCAGTCCCGGCTGCGCTGATGCCTTCGATGCATACCACAGCGATAGCGGCGTAGGCGCCAGTCCGAACGATGCCGCTTCCCGGGCGATGGAGAGGTCGGATGTGCCGTTCGGCAGCCGCAGGACTGCGGCCAATCCTGCAAGTGCGGCATTGGCGGTGCGGACGCGGAGCAGTTTCAGCAACGCATCGGCTTGCGCTGCGTAGGCCCGCTTGGTGCGCCGGAGATGCCGCAGATAATGACCCTCGCGGATGAAATCGGCCATCGCCAGCTGCACCGCGGGCCCGGCCGCCGGGGCGAGGCAGGCCGCAACTTCGGCAAAACGCGAGGCGAGAGCGGCTGGCGCAACGACGAAGCCGAGCCGTAACGTCGGCGTCACGGTCTTGCTGAAGGAGCCGATGTGAATGACGCGGCCCGCGCGGTCGAGCGAGGCGAGCGCCGGCGTGGCGCGGCCCTTGAGCTGAAGCTCGCTCAGATAGTCGTCCTCGATCACCCAGGCCTTGCCTTGTGCGGCCCAGTCGAGCAGGCGTGAGCGTCGTTCCAGCGACAGTGTCGATCCGAGCGGCGCCTGCTGTCCCGGGGTCACGACGGCGAGCGCCGCGTCAGGGGCATGTTGCAGCCCGTACCCGACGTCGATGCCGTCAGCATCGACCGGGATCGGCGCGACCGATAATCGCGCGAGCTCAAGGCCGTGGCGGGTGAACGGGAAGCCCGGATCCTCCATCCACACCTTCTTCTGCTCGAGGCCGAGCACACGGAGCGCGAGGCCAAGGCCGCCGCTGAAGCCGCCGGTGATGATGATCTGGGATGGCGCGCACGTGATCCCGCGCGCCAGCGCAAGGTAGGCCGCGATCTCACGCCGCAAGTCCAGCTCGCCACGCGGATCCGGATAGATCGCCGGCGCGCTCATCTCGGCGCGAACCGCCTGTGCGCGCATCCGCGCCAGCAGCGTTGCGGGCAAGGTCGTCTGGCCCGGCACGCCCATCTGGAAGAAGGCCGGCCCCGCGGTGAGCTCCCGGTACATCTCCATAAACGAGCCGGGGTCCGGAGCCTTGTCCTGCCGAACAGGGAACGAGAGCCGATCCGCGACATGCGTTCCGGTTGCGCGGGCGGCGACGATCAGCTGGGCGGACGAGAGCTTTTCATAGGCCGAACGCACGGTGCCGCGCGCGACGCCAAGCTGGGCGGCGAGGTCCTGCCAGGAGGGCAGGCGGGCGCCCGGCGCGAGCACGCCGTTCTCGATCGCGGCCCTGATCCCCTTGTGGATCTGCTCAGTCAGCGGCGTCCTGGCGGACCGATCGAGTTCCAGCCGCAGCGGTTTGGTCATACGCCGTGGTACACGATTTTTGTGCGTTCTTGGTGCTTTTCCATGGACCACGGTAGGGGCACCTAGGGAGCGAGAAAAGGGCCGGGCCTTCAAGCCGATCATTAGGGAGCAAGACCATGACTGGGCGTCTCGACTACGACCGCATCGCACCGGCAGGGGTGAAAGCGTTGGGTGGCGTCTATGGCTACATCATGCAGAGCAATCTTCCCGCGACGCTGGTGACTCTCGTCTATCTGCGCGTGTCGCAGATCAACAACTGCGCCTACTGCCTCGACATGCACATGCGCGATCTGCTCAAGAGCGGGGTGAAGATCGAAAAGGTCGCGCTGCTGCAAGCGTGGCGGGAAGCCGGTGATCTCTTCGACGGGCGCGAGCGCGCGGCTCTCGCATGGGCCGAGACGGTGACGCGCGTTGCGGATACCGGCGTGCCGGATCAGGCCTATGAAGCCGCCCGGGCGGTCTTCGAGGAGCGGGAGCTCGTCGATCTCACGATCGCGATCAGCCTGATGAACACGTACAACCGCATGGCGATCAGCTTCCGCAAGACGCCGCGCGCCGTGGCAGACAAGGCAGCTTGACGGGCCGCGGGCGCAATCGATCGACCTTGTTTGCAACTCAGGAGCTTGAAGATGACGAGCGTGATCTCCGGCGTGAAGATTCCCGACAGCAAGCTGGCGCGCGAGGCAGCCGAACTGGTGCGCAGTTACGAAGACGAGATGCTGTTCAACCATTCCGTCCGCGTCTACGTGTTCGGCGCGATGAAGGGACAGCGTCAGAAGCTGAAATTCGATGCCGAACTGCTCTACGTCGCGGCGTTGTTCCACGATCTCGGCCTGGTCGACCACTACCACAGCGAGACCAAGCGGTTCGAGGTCGACGGTGCGGATGCGGCGCGCGACTTCCTCCGGGCGCGCGGCATCGGCGAGGCACAGGCCGATCTGGTGTGGGAGGCGATCGCGCTGCACACCACGCCGGGTATTCCGCAATATATGCGGCCGGAGATCGCGCTTACCAACGCGGGAGTACTGGTGGACGTCGTCGGCGTTGGCTATGACGAGTACACGCCGGAGCAGCGGGAGCAGGTGATATCGGCGTTTCCGCGCGGCGACTTCAAGAACGAGTTCTTGAAGGTGCAGACCTGCTCAGCGCTGAAGAAGCCTCAGACCACGTTCGGGACGGTGAACTTCGACTACATCGAGGATCACGATCCCTCCTTCCGCAAGCCGAACGCGTGCACGCGCATCCGCAACACGCCCTGGCCAAGCTGAGCGGCCGCTACGCCACCGGATCCTTTGCACGGCTGCGGTGATCCGGCGCAAGCGGTGGCGCCGGTCGTGCTGGCGCCAAGGGCGGGGTGTTGACCACGACCGGTGCAGACCTGGCGTCTCGCCAGGCCACGATCCAGATCAGGAAACCGAGCAGCGCAAGCACGGCGCCGACAGGACCAGTCGAGGTCCAGCCCAGGCCCTCGCGAATGGCAAGGCCGCCGAGGAACGGACCGAGCGCATTCGCGGTGTTGAACGCCGAATGGTTCAGCGCGGCAGCCAGTGCCTGGGCATCGCCCGCCACATCCATCAGCCGCGTCTGCAGGATGGCACCGAGCGAGACGCTGGCGCCGATCGCGAAGACATCCGCCGCAAGCAGCCAGGGATTGCCGGCGACCAGCGGAAACAGCAGCAGCGCGACGGCCGCGAACAGCAGGATCGCGCCCGCCGTCGGCATCAGGGCGCGATCGGCGAAGCGCGGCACGAACAGATTGCCGAGGGTGGCGCCGATGCCGAATATCGCGAGGAAGAACGGCAGGACGGTGGTGCTGACTTTTGTGACCTCGATCAGCGTGGTGGCCAGATACGTATAGACGGCGAACATGCCGCCGAAACCGATGGCGCCGATCGAGAGCGTGATCCAGACGCGTCCGCTGCGGAGCGCACCGAGCTCGCGCAACGGGTCCGACTTGCCGGCCCGGTCGCGCGGCGCGAACATGGCGCAAAGCAGCACCGTCAGCAGCGCCAGCACAGAGACGAGACCAAAACTCGCGCGCCAGCCGACGGCCTGACCGATCACATTGGCCAGCGGCACGCCAATGATCGTGGCTATGGTCAGGCCGAGCATGACCTGGCCGACCGCCTGCGAGCGCCGATTTTGAGGAACAAGCGAGGCCGCGACCAGCGCAGCGATGCCGAAATAGGCGCCGTGCGGCAGCCCCGAAAGGAAGCGCGCGGCGATCATCCAGCCGAAGCCAGGTGCCAGCGCGGTGAGCGCGTTGCCGAGCGCGAACACGGCCATCAACGCCAAGAGCTGCGTCCGGCGCGCGAAGCGTGCGCCGAGCACGGCGATCAGCGGCGCGCCCAGCACCACGCCGAGCGCATATGCGCTGATCGCGTGCCCCCCGGTCGGCTCATCGATGCCGAGATCTTTCGCGAAGAACGGCAGCAGGCTCATCGATGCGAATTCGGTGGTTCCGATCGCAAAGCCGCCCATTGCGAGCGAGAACAGGACGATGGCGAGGTGAGGAGGCGCGGAGGTCGCGTTCGTACGGCGCGCGGTCGCTTGAGGCGAGGTCGTCATGTGTCCTGCATCGGTGGCGTCAACGGGAACCAGCCCAGCGAACGTCGCCACCCCTGCAAGATTTGTCCGTCGAACTTAAACCCGGATCAGTACGCGTCAACACCACAGCGGTCATGTTTGGGCGGCCGCATATCAGCATCCCGATTGGTACGTGCCAGTCTAATCAACGCGCCTCCGGCGTGGGGCAACTGGTCTCTTCTGCGCAGAGTACGGGTTCACGACGCAGCTCGCCGAACGCCCGACGGCGAGAAACTTGCACTGTTCGAGCGAGGTGTAGCGGCAATCGAAATAGCCCACCTGGCCGTAGATCTGCATGCAGACGGGATAGCTTGGATCATAGGTCTGCGCGCGCGCATGCGTGCTGACCAGCAATGCGCCAATCGCGGCGAGCGCGAGGGCGGCGCAGCGCGTCTCAGCGCAGCGGGAGATAGCCCGGCGTGAATGTGCGCGGTCGGTTCTGATACGCATAGGGATCATCGCTGGCCTGCGAAGTAGGGATTGGCGATGCAGGTCAGCGTGCGGCCCGATGCGCTCGCCTGACACTGCGCGTAGCTGTCGAACCTGCAATTGCTCAGCCCCGGCCATTCATCACCCGTGAGGCAGAACGCGTGATTGGTGCCGAACGCGCGCGCAGGCGTGCTTGCATCAAACGCGAATGTGGCGAGAGCGAGCGAAAATGTGGCGACAATGGGGAGGGTAATTCGTCCGCACATTTCAATTCTCCAATCACGCGTTTGTGCGCGCGACGTTGTTACGCGCGCAGGCGATGTATGTTCGTGTAGTGGACGTTGGAACTCATGAAAACACTTGTTTCAAAGGGCTTCCGGCGCGCGCTGCTAAACATGCATTAACGTAGCGGGGGCCTTTGGCTCTGACTGTGGCGTCGAGGTTACAGCAATTCCGCCGATCGCTGCTAAGACGACACCGCGGCCCGGGGGCCTACTGAAGAAACTGGAACGGGAATCATATGAAAAAGAATCTGTTGCTTGCTGCTGTGAGCCTCGTCGCGCTCAGCGCGACTGCGCCGGCGCTGGCTGCTGATCTCGCTGCGCGTCCTTACACCAAGGCTCCGCCGGCGGCGATCGCCACGATCTACGATTGGAGCGGCTTCTACATCGGCATCAACGGCGGCGGCGCTTCGGCGCGCTCGGAGTGGAGCCTGGTCGGCTTCGGTCCGGAAGGTTCGCACGATGCGACCGGCGGCACCGTCGGTGGCCAGATCGGTTATCGCTGGCAGTCCGGCCAGTTCGTGTTTGGCCTCGAAGGCCAGGGCAACTGGGCTGACTTCACGGGCGACAACATCAGCGCTGTGACCGGCTTCCGTAACCGCACCAAGATCGATTCGTTCGGTCTGATCACTGGCCAGGTCGGCTATGCCTGGAACAACGTGCTGGCCTACGTGAAGGGCGGCGCGGCGGTTGTCGGCAGCAAGTATGACGTCTTCACTGCCGCCGGCGCTAATATCGACACCGCCAGCGCGACCCGTTGGGGCGGTACGGTTGGGGCCGGTCTCGAAGTGGGCTTTGCCCCGAACTGGTCGGTTGGCGTCGAGTACAACCACATCTTCCTGGGCGGCAAGGACGTCACCTTCGCCAGCGGCACCGTCGACCACATCAAGCAGGACGTCGACATGGGTCTCGTCCGCCTGAACTACAAGTTCGGCGGCCCGATCATCGGTCGTTACTGATGCCGATCGCTCCACGGGAGCGATCGTCGAAAAAGCCCCGGCCTCGCGCCGGGGCTTTTTTATTGCGTGAATCCAGCGAGTTAACCATCCCGTTTTGCGAAGGCTCGGATTGCTTGACTCCGAGGAACGAAATGAGAACAATGTTCTCCATACGTTCTAGCGATGGAGCCAGCCATGTTCAGGATTTTCGTGGAAGAAGCCGCCGCACTCGCCTCGATCACGCTGTTCGTCGGGATGATCGCGATCTGGGCGCAGGTGATTCCACAGCTGTGATTCCGGTTGGGGAAAAGCCGGACGACGCGGCGAAGCGACCGCTCCGGCGTGGACTCTCGCGGCGCGACACCCCACCATTGTGAGGCGAGTCGGCCGGGCGAGTGCTGGATGCCTCCGGTGCGGGCGACCGCTCCATCTCATCTGCAAGAGGCCGTCACGCGACCATGCCGAGCGCCGGATTTGTCCACCTTCACGTTCACTCGGCCTATTCGCTGCTCAAGGGCTCGATCAAGATCGCCAAGCTCGCCGAGCTTGCGAAGAAGGACCACCAGCCGGCGCTGGCGCTGACCGACACCGACAATCTGTTCGGCGCGCTGGAGTTCTCCGACAAGATGGCGGGCTCCGGCATCCAGCCGATCGTCGGCCTGGAGCTGGCGATCGATTTCGGCGATCAGGATCCGAACGCCCGCAACGCGATGGGGCCGTCGCGCGTGGTGCTGCTGGCGGCGCAGGAGCGCGGCTATCGCAGCCTGATGCGGCTGAACTCGCGCGCCTTCCTCGAATCGCCTGACAGCCACGCGCCGTTCGTCAAATTCGACTGGCTCGACGGCGAGACCGAAGGCCTGATCGCGTTGACCGGCGGGCCGGATGGGCCAGTCTCGCTCGCGCTTGCGGTCGGGCAGGCTGAAATCGCAGCCACGCGGTGTGAGCGTCTGGCAAAACTGTTCGGCGATCGCCTCTACATCGAGCTGCAGCGCCACAACACCGACAAGGAGCGCCGCATCGAGGGCGCCTTGATCGACATCGCCTACACCAAAGGCCTGCCGCTGGTCGCAACCAACGAGCCGTATTTCGCCGCGAGCGACGATTATGAGGCGCATGACGCGCTGCTCTGCATCGCCGGCGGGCGCCTGATCGCGGAAACCGACCGCGAGCAGCTCACCCCGGATCACCGCTTCAAGACCCGCGCCGAAATGGCGGTGCTGTTCGCCGACATTCCGGAGGCGCTGGCCTCGACGGTCGAGATCGCCGAGCGCTGCTCGTTCCGTCCGATGACGCGCAAGCCGATCCTGCCGTTCTTCACGGTCGGCGCTGCGGGCAGCTCGGATGCGGCGGCGGTCGAGGCGGCCGAGCTGAAGCGCCAGGCTGAGGAGGGGCTTGCCAACCGCCTGCGCGTGCACGGACTGTCGCAGGGCACCACCGAGGAGACCTACGCCAAGCGGCTCGCTTTCGAGCTCGACGTCATCACCCGCATGAAATATGCGGGTTACTTCCTGATCGTGTCCGACTTCATCAAATGGGCGAAGTCGCAAGGCATTCCGGTCGGCCCGGGCCGCGGCTCCGGCGCAGGCTCGCTGGTCGCCTGGGCGCTGACCATCACCGACCTCGATCCGATCAAATTCGGCCTGCTGTTCGAGCGCTTCCTCAATCCGGAGCGTGTCTCGATGCCCGACTTCGACATCGACTTCTGCCAGGACCGGCGCGGCGAGGTGATCAGTTACGTGCAGCAGCGCTATGGCCGCGATCAGGTCGCGCAGATCATCACCTTCGGTACGCTGCAGGCGCGCGGCGTGCTGCGCGACGTTGGGCGCGTGCTGCAAATGCCCTACGGCCAGGTCGACAAGCTGACGAAGCTTGTGCCGCAAATCCGGCCGCGCCCGTCACACTGGCCGCCGCGATCGAGAGTGAACCAAAACTCCAGGCCTTCCGCGACGAGGATCCGGTGGTGGCGCGCGCCTTCGACATCGCCCAGCGCCTCGAAGGCCTGACCCGGCACGCCTCGACCCATGCTGCCGGCATCGTGATCGGCGATCGTCCATTGAGCGAGCTCGTGCCGCTCTATCGCGATCCCAAATCCGACATGCCGGTGACCCAATTCAACATGAAATGGGTCGAACCTGCGGGTCTCGTCAAGTTCGACTTCCTCGGCCTGAAGACTCTGACCGTGCTCGACGTCGCGTGCAAGCTGCTCAAGCCGCGCAACATCCATGTCGATCTCGCCACGCTGCCGATCGACGACGCCGAGAGCTACCAGATGCTCGCGCGCGGCGAGGTGGTCGGCGTGTTCCAGGTTGAAAGCCAGGGCATGCGCCGCGCGCTGGTCGACATGCGCCCGGACCGTTTCGAGGACATCATCGCGCTGGTTGCGCTGTATCGCCCGGGTCCGATGGCGAACATCCCGACCTACTGCGCGCGCAAGCACGGCGACGAGGAGCCGGAATATCTCCACCCCGTGCTGGAGCCGATCCTGAAGGAGACCTTCGGCGTCATCATCTATCAGGAACAGGTGATGCAGATCGCGCAGGTGATGTCGGGCTATTCGCTCGGCGACGCCGACCTCCTGCGCCGCGCCATGGGCAAGAAGATCCGCGCCGAGATGGACAAGCAGCGCGACATCTTCGTCGCGGGTGCGGTGAAGAACGGCGTGCCGAAAGGGCAGGCCGAGACCATCTTCGAACTGCTCGCCAAGTTCGCCGATTACGGCTTCAACAAGAGCCACGCGGCGGCCTATGCGCTGGTGTCCTACCACACCGCCTACATGAAGGCGCATTATCCGGTGGAGTTCATCGCGGCGTCGATGACGCTCGATCTCAACAACACGGACAAGCTGTCCGAATTCCGCTCCGAGGCGCAGCGCCTCGGCATCAAGGTCGAGCCGCCGAACATCAACCGCTCCGGTGCGACCTTCGAGGTCGGCGACAAGGTCATCTACTACGCGCTCGCCGCGCTCAAGGGCGTCGGCACCCAGGCAATCGAGCAGATCGTCGAGGAGCGCACGAAGCGTGGGGTGTTCACCTCGCTCGCCGACTTCGCCGCGCGGGTCAATCCGCGCGCGATCAACAAGCGCATCATCGAGAGTTTAGCTGCCGCCGGCGCCTTCGACACGCTGGAGCCGAACCGCGCCCGCGTTTTCGCCGGCGCGGACGCGATCCTCGCGGCGTGCCAGCGCGCGCATGAGGCCGCGACCATCGGCCAGAACGACATGTTCGGCATGTCGGCAGACGCGCCGACCATCATGCTGCCGCAGATCGAGGCGTGGCTGCCGGCCGAGCGGCTGCGCCGCGAATACGATGCGATCGGCTTCTTCCTGTCCGGACATCCGCTCGACGATTACGCCACCGTGCTGAAGCGCCTGCGGGTGCAGTCATGGGCCGAGTTCTCGCGCGCGGTGAAGACCGGCGCCACCGCCGGCAAGGTCGCCGCGACCGTGGTGTCGCGCATGGAGCGGCGCACCAAGACCGGCAACAAGATGGGCATCATGGGGCTCTCCGATCCCACCGGCCATTTCGAGGCGGTGCTGTTCTCAGAGGGCCTTGCGCAATATCGCGACGTGCTGGAGCCGGGCGCGGCCGTGCTGCTCCAGCTCGGTGCCGAGCTCCAGGGCGAAGACGTTCGCGCCCGCGTGCTGCATGCCGAACCGCTCGATGACGCCGCCGCGAAGACGCAGAAGGGCCTGCGCATCTTCTTGCGCGACACCAAGCCGCTGGAGTCGATCGCCAAGCGTCTCGCCGGCCCTGAGATGGCGGCCAGCAACGGCGCCGCGCCGAAAATCGGCAGCCCCGGCATCGCGCCGCGCTCCAATGGCGACGGCGAGGTCTCGCTGGTGATGATGCTCGACCTCGAGACCGAGGTCGAGATGAAGCTGCCGGGGCGCTTCAAAGTCTCGCCGCAGATCGCCGGCGCGATCAAGGCGGTCGCGGGCGTCGTGGACGTGCAGCAGCTGTAGCAGCTGCTCTGCGCGATCTGATCGCCTTGCGCCGTTGCGAAACTGACTTGAACCTGACCTGAAGCTCACCTGGCGCTGACGCCGTTAACCGGGCCGCCATGCCGTCGCCTCAATCCAAGCCTTTCGTTCAACCGCCATTCAGCCAGCCGCGCGTCTGATGCGCACTTGGCACTTCAACGAACAAAGCCGGGCAAGCAAGCCATGCGTGGGACGCTCAGAGCCTTCATCTGCCTTCTCCTGCCACTCGCGGTCCTTGCCGTGGGCGCGGCGGATCAGGCGCGCGCGCAGCAGCCGGAAAAGCGCATCGCGCTCGTGGTCGGCAATGGCGCGTATGCGAAATCGCCGCTGGCGACAACCGCGAACGATGCCGGCCTGATCGCGCAGACACTGCAGGCGGCGGGCTTCGACGTGGTCGGCGCGCGCGATCTCGATGGCGACACGCTGCGCAAGAGCTTTCGCGATTTCATCCAGAAGGCCCAGGCCTCGGGCCCCGGCACCGTCGCGATGATCTATCTGGCCGGCTACGGCGTGCAGCTTGCAGGCGAGAACTATTTCATCCCGGTCGATTCGAACATCAGCCGCGACACCGACATTCCGACCGAGGCCCTGCGCATCAGCGACTATGTGCGCCAGCTCGCGTCGATCCAGCTCAAGGCCAATATCGTCGTGCTCGATGCGGCTCGCGCCCAGCCCTTCATCGAAGGCGGCCAGCCGATCGCCAGCGGCCTGGCGCTGGTCGAGCCCGAGCCGAACATGCTGATCGCCTTCAACGCCGCGCCCGGCACGGTCGCGCCGGAGGAGCCGGGGCCCTACGGCATCTACGCCCAGTCGCTGGCCGAGATGATCCGCACCGGCGGGCTGGCGCTGCCCGACGTGTTCGACCGCGTCCGCCTGCGCGTCAACGAATCCTCCAAGGGCGCGCAGGTGCCCTGGAACGAGCAGAAGACCTCGGCGCAGTTCTCGTTCTTCGAGCGCGGTCCCGATGCACCGCCGCCGGAGGTTGCGCCCGACCAGGTCGCCGCGATCCGGAGCAAGCCGATCCGCGATCTCGGCGTGCAGGATGCCTATGCCGCCGCGCTCGCGCGCGACACGCTGCCGGCTTACGAGGAGTTTCTCGCGGCCTATCCCGGCGATCCCTTGTCGAAGCGCGTCATGGCGATCGTGGCGGCGCGCCGCGAGGCGATCACCTGGCGGCGGACTTATCGCGCCGACACGCCGGATGCCTATTGGTCCTATCTGCGCCGCTATCCGCGCGGGCCGCACGCCGGCGACGCACGGCGCAGGCTTGCGATCCTGACCGCGCCGCTCGAGCCGCCGCCGAGCTTCGCCATGCTGGATTACGACGTGCCGCCACCGCCGCCGGAGGAGGTGGTCTATGTCGACCGTCCGGTGCTGTACTTCAGCGACCCTGATTTCGGCTTCGTGCCGCCACCTCCGCCGCCGGTCTATTATCTGCCGCCACCGCCGCCGGATTTCGTCGTGCTGCCGCCGCCGCTGCCGGTGGTCGGGCTGTTCGTGCTGCCGCAGCCGGTGTTCGTGCCGATCCCGGTGTTCGTCCGCCCGCCAATCTATGTCGCGCCGCCGCCGAACAACATCATCTACCAGAACATCCACAACACGACCGTCATCAACACTGTGATCAACCGCCCGCTGACGCCGCCGCCGGGGGGCGGCGTCGGAGCGGCCAGCCTGGCGCCGGCGGTGGCCGGCCGCGCCAACCCCGCAGGTCCGGCGGTGCCGCAGGCCGTCGCCCAGCGCGCCGCCTTGATCCAGCAGGGCAAGGCGCCGATGCCGCAGAGCGCGACGATCCAGCCGACGGCAAGGCCGGGGACGTCCCCGGCGACGCGGGCAAATGTCGCACCGACCGCGGCGCCATCCCCCGCGCCGCCGGCCAGATTGCCTCAAGCCAACACATTGCCGGTTCCCGGAGCCCAGGGCGGTCCGCCCGCGCCGTCAACGGGGACCCCACCCGGCGGCAAGCCCGCGCCCACCGCGACGGCACCCGGCACGACAGCGCCGGTGCATCCGGGGGCGGCGACCGCCACGGGGGCCGGCACAACGCCGTCGGCCCATCCCGGTGCGCCCACGACGACTGCTCCGGCTACTGCCGTCACGCCGACGAACCCGACTGCTGCGCCTGGCCAGGCGCCGAAGCCGCCGGTCGCGGGAGCGCCGGCCGTGACCGGGCCTGCGGATCGCGCCAAGTCCGCAACCCGCGAGCCGGCCGCCTCGGCGCCACCCCCTGCCGGAACATCTGCGCGCCCCGCCGGACGACCGGCCGCGCCACCACCTTCCGCTGCGCACGAGCCGGTGAGGCCGCAGCATCTTCCGTCGGCAGCACCAGCGCAGGCGACCCGCCCCTCGGCGCCAGCACCGCGGCCCCAGGCGGTGGCGAGGCCGACGCCTGCGCCGCCGGCAGCCGCCGCACGCCCGGCACCACCGCCTCCGCCGCGCGTCGCATCGCCTCCACCTGCCCGGGTGGCTCCGCCTGTAGCGGCCGCGCGGCCTGCGCCTGCGCCGCCGCCACCGGCAGCCCGGCCGGCGCCCCCGCCGCCACCGCGGATGGCGGTTGCCCCGCCACCGCGGCCGGCCGCACCGCCGCCGCGTCCCGCGGCGCCGCCCGCCGCCGCGAAGAAGTGCCCGCCCAACCAGCCGAAGTGCTAGGGCAGGGCGGAAGCCTCGCGGAAGCAGCCTTCGGCGGGCGAAAACCGCCCCCGAATGGCCCTTATTTCCTTGCTTCTGGCCGAAATGGCGCTATATAGCGCGCCATCTCACACGGAAACATGGCTCACAAGGCCGTCCGGTGGCAGCCGGGGCGAGAACGCTCCGTTTTGCTCACACGTTTCCGGAGGAACCAACCGGAGAATTAGAACGATGGCACTGCCCGATTTCACTATGCGTCAGCTGCTCGAAGCCGGCGTGCACTTTGGTCACCAGTCTCACCGCTGGAATCCGAAAATGGCTCCCTTCATTTTCGGCACCCGCAACAACATCCACATCGTCGATCTCGCCCAGACCGTGCCGATGCTGCACCAGGCCCTTCAGGCCGTCAGCGACACGGTTGCCAAGGGCGGCCGCATCCTGTTCGTCGGCACCAAGCGCCAGGCGCAGGACGGCGTTGCCGATGCGGCCAAGCGCTGCGCGCAGTATTTCGTCAATTCGCGCTGGCTCGGCGGCACGCTGACCAACTGGAAGACGATCTCGGCCTCGATCAAGCGCCTGCGTCATCTCGACGACGTGCTCTCGGGCGGTGAGGCCAATTCCTACACGAAGAAGGAGCGCCTGACGCTTCAGCGCGAGCGCGACAAGCTCGACCGCTCGCTCGGCGGCATCAAGGACATGGGCGGTCTTCCCGACCTGATCTTCGTGATCGACACCAACAAGGAAGACATCGCGATCCAGGAGGCCCAGCGCCTCAACATCCCGGTCGCCGCGATCGTCGACACCAATTCAGATCCGAAGGGCATCACCTATGTGGTGCCGGGCAATGACGACGCCGGCCGCGCCATTTCGCTGTATTGCGACCTGGTCGCGCGCGCCGCGATCGACGGCATCTCGCGTGCCCAGGGCGATTCGGGCATCGATGTCGGCGCTTCGGCCCAGCCGATCGCCGAAGAGCTGCCGGCCCCTTCCTCGAGCGGCTTCCAGGGCCTTGCCGGTCCGCGCGGCACCGCCGACGACCTCAAGAAGCTCCCGGGCGTGTCGGGTGCGATCGAGAAGAAGTTCAACGACCTCGGCATCTTCCATTACTGGCAGCTCGCCGAGCTCGACCACGACACCGCGCACACGATCGGCGAAGAAGTCGGTCTGCCGAGCCGCGCGGATGCCTGGGTGGCCAAGGCCAAGGCGCTGACCGCGGAAGCGGAATAGTCAAAACGAGCGGTGGATTGGCCGGACCGGATCCGGCCACCATTTCATTCAGTTGACGCGAATTCCTGAGATGGACCGCGGCGGGGCAATTAGTGCCACGCCGCGGCAAACCGGCAGGCAAGAAGGATTTTCAACGATGGCAACGATCACAGCTGCGATGGTCAAGGACCTGCGCGAGTCGACCGGCGCGGGCATGATGGACTGCAAGGCCGCGCTCACCGAGACCAATGGCGACATGGAAGCGGCGCAGGACTGGCTGCGCAAGAAGGGCCTGTCCAAGGCCGCCAAGAAGTCCGGCCGCGTCGCCGCCGAGGGTCTGATCGGCGCGCTCACCAAGGGCACCAAGGGCGTCGTGGTCGAGGTCAACTCCGAGACCGACTTCGTCGCGCGCAACGGCCAGTTCCAGGGCCTGGTGAAGATGATCGCCCAGGTCGCCTTCGACGTCGGCGCCGATGTCGAGAAGATTAAGGCCGCCAAGGTCGGCGACGTCACGATCGAAGCTGCGATCAATGACGCGATCGCCACCATCGGCGAGAACATGACGCTGCGCCGTGCCGCCGCGCTTGAAGTCAGCCAGGGCGTAGTGTCGCACTATGTGCACGGTGCCGTCATCGACGGCGCCGGCAAGATGGGCGTTATCGTGGCGCTGGAATCGCCCGGCAAGGCCGACGAGCTCGCAGCGCTCGGCCGCCAGATCGCGATGCATGTCGCCGCCACCAACCCGCTGGCGCTCGATCCGTCCGGCCTCGATCCGGCGGTCGTCAAGCGCGAAAAGGACGTGCTCGCCGACAAGTACCGCCAGCAGGGCAAGCCCGAGAACGTGATCGAGAAGATCGTCGAGTCCGGCCTCAAGACCTACTACAAGGAAGTCTGCCTGCTCGAGCAGGCCTTCATCCACGACACCGGCAAGTCGGTGGCGCAGGCGGTGAAGGAAGCGGAAGGCAAGGTCGGCGGCGCTGTGAAGATCGCCGGGTTTGTGCGCTATGCTCTCGGCGAGGGAATCGAGAAGCAGGAAAGCGACTTCGCAGCCGAGGTCGCGGCGGCCAGCGGCAAGAAGTAAGCGCCGGAACGTTCCTTCCGGCCGTGCCGCCGGAAGCGGCGCCCGGACAAGGAAAGTGCTCATGACTGATCCGGTCTATCGTCGCGTCGTGATCAAGCTGTCCGGCGAATATCTCGCGGGACAGCAAGGCTTTGGCATCGATCAGCCGACCATGGACCGGGTTGCGGACGATTTGATCGCCGCCCGCCAGCTCGGCACCGAGGTTGCGGTCGTGATCGGCGGCGGCAATATCTTTCGCGGCGTCGAGGTGTCCTCCCGCGGCGTATCACGCCCGACCGGCGACACCATGGGCATGCTGGCCACGATGATGAACTGCCTCGCGCTCGAAGCCACGATCGAGCGCAAGGGCGCGCCGGCGAGGGCTCTCTCGGCCTTTGTCATGCCCGAGATCTCCGAGCTTTTTACCCGCGCGGCGGCGCACAAATATCTCGCCGAGGGCCGAATCCTGCTGCTCGGCGGCGGAACCGGCAATCCGTTCTTTACCACCGACACAACGGCGGTGCTGCGTGCCGCCGAGATCGGCGCCCAGGCGGTGCTGAAGGCGACCAATGTCGACGGCGTCTACTCGGCCGACCCCAAGAAGGATCCGACCGCCACGCGGTTCGACCGGCTGACGCATTCCCAGGCGATCGAGGGCGGCTACAAGGTGATGGATGCGACCGCCTTCGCGCTTGCCCGCGAGACGTCGCTGCCTATCATCGTGTTCTCGATCGCGGAGCCGGGTTCGATCGGCGCGATTCTGCGTGGCGGCGGCCACGGAACCATCGTCGCCGGCTGACGGCTCGTCTGACGCGCCCCAAAAAGGCAGGGTCGCGGAGAGGTCGCCGGGATTTTGAAGGAGAAACGTGATGGCCACGGGTAATTTCGACCTCAACGAAGTGAAGCGCCGCATGCAGGGCGCCGTCCAGTCGCTCAAACACGAGCTTGGCGGCCTGCGCACGGGGCGCGCCTCGGCCTCGATGCTCGATCCGGTGCAGGTCGATGCCTATGGCAGCCACATGCCGCTCAACCAGCTCGCTACCGTCAGCGTGCCGGAGCCGCGCCTGATCTCGGTGCAGGTCTGGGACAAGTCGATGGTCAAGGCGGTGGAGAAGGCGATCGTCGATTCCAATCTGGGCCTCTCGCCCGCGACCGAGGGCCAGGTGCTGCGCCTGCGCATCCCCGAGCTCAACGAGGAGCGCCGTAAGGAGCTGGTCAAGGTCGCGCACAAATATGCCGAAGCCGCCAAGGTCGCCGCGCGCCATGTCCGCCGCGACGGTCTCGACGTTCTCAAGAAGCTCGAGAAGAATCACGAGATGTCGGAGGACGATCAGAAGCGTCATGCTGACGAGGTGCAGAAGGCGACCGACGGCACCATCGCCGAGATCGACCAGCTGCTGGCCGCCAAGGAAAAAGAAATCCTGACTGTCTAAAGCACGATGAATGGTCATCGTGCTTTAGGTTATTGTTCGCGCATGATCTCTTCGGAAGACCGCTTCGCACTTTGCGCTAACGCGGCCCTTCGGGTCCGGATCATGCTTTGAGGCCGACATCATGTCCAACGCCGCCGCGCCCGCAACGGAAGGACCCGACCGGTCCGATGCGCCTGCGCATGTCGCCATCATCATGGATGGCAACGGGCGTTGGGCGGCCGCGCGCGGCCTGCCGCGCGCGGAAGGGCATCGCCGCGGTGTCGAGGCGTTGCGCCGCGTGGTGCGTGCCTCGCACGAGCTCGGCATCCGCTATCTCACCATCTTCTCGTTCTCGTCGGAGAACTGGTCGCGCCCGGCGAGCGAGATCGGCGATCTGTTTGGCTTGCTGCGGCGCTTCATCCGCAACGACCTGGCGAGCCTGCATCGCGATGGCGTCAAGGTGCGCATCATCGGCGAGCGGGACGGGCTCGAAAGCGACATCTGTGCGCTTCTGAACGAGGCCGAGGAACTGACGCGCGACAACACGCGCCTGACGCTCGTGGTTGCCTTCAACTACGGCTCGCGCCAGGAGATCGCGAAAGCGGCGCAGAAGCTCGCGCGCGAAGTTGCAGAAGGAAAGCGCGACCCTGATACGATCGACGCCGAGGCGCTGGGCGCGCATCTCGATGCGCCCGACATTCCCGATCCCGATCTCATCATCCGCACCAGCGGCGAGCAGCGCCTGTCCAACTTCCTGATGTGGCAGGCGGCCTACAGCGAGCTCGTGTTCGTGCCGATCCATTGGCCCGATTTCGACAAGGCGGCGCTGGAAGGCGCGATCGCCGAATTTGCCAGGCGCGAGCGCCGTTTCGGCGGTCTGGTCGCGAAAACCGCCTCGTGAGCGAACCCGACGCCGCATCGGCGGGCGAAAAGCCGACCCCGAGCAATCTCGTGATGCGGGTTCTCGCAGCGCTGGTGCTGGCGCCGCTCGCCATTGCGCTCGCCTATGCCGGCGGCTGGCTGTGGGCGCTGCTCGTCACCCTGGTGTCGATCGGTCTGTTCGCGGAATGGCTGATGGTGGTGGGGGCGGGCTCGACCGCGCTGACCGGGGCGGGGACGATCGCCATCGCCATGATGGGCTTGTGCGTGGCCGCCGGCGCGCTCAAGACCGCGATCGTCGTCGGCTTCATCGGCGGCGCGATCGTGACTGTGATCGCACGCGGCAAGTTCGTCTGGGCCGCGACCGGCTTCGCCTATGCGTCGGCGGCGCTGCTCGCCTCGATCCTGGTGCGGAAGGATCTCGTCAACGGCTTCTCCGCGCTGATGTTCGTGCTGCTGGTGGTGTGGGCGACCGATATCGGCGGCTATTTCGCGGGGCGCAGCATCGGCGGGCCGAAGCTGTGGCCGCGCGTCAGCCCGAAGAAGACCTGGTCCGGCGCGCTCGGCGGCTTCGTGGCCAGCCTTGCGGTCGCAGGCGGGTTTGCGGCCTGCGGGATCGGCAAGGCCGTTCCGCTGCTGCTCGTCAGCGCCATCCTGTCGGTGGTATCGCAAGCCGGCGATCTGTTCGAATCCGCGGTGAAGCGCCGCTTCGGCGTCAAGGATTCCAGTCACTTAATTCCCGGCCATGGCGGCCTTATGGACCGCCTGGACGGCTTTGTTGCCGCCATCCTGATGGCATGGATTGTCGGCTTTGTTCGCCATGGTGTGCATAGCGCCGGAAGCGGTCTTATGGTTTGGTGAGGATATGAGCGCAGTCCCATTGCGTAACAACAGGCTTGCTGCGTCCGACGTCCGCAGCGTCACGGTTCTCGGCGCCACCGGCTCGATCGGCGACAGCACGATGGATTTGCTGCGCGCCTCGCCCGAGCGCTACCGCGTCGAAGCCTTGACCGCGAACGGCAACGTCGCGGCGCTCGCCAAGCTCGCGAAGGAATTCTCCGCGCGCTATGTCGCGATCGCCGACACCTCCAAGCTCCCCGAGCTCAAGGCTGCGCTCGCCGGCACCAGCACCGAATGCGGCGCCGGCGAAAGCGCGGTGATCGAGGCCGGCGCCCGGCCGGCCGATTGGGTCATGGCCGCCGTCAGCGGCGCCGCCGGACTGAAGCCGGCGCTCGCCGCGGTCGATCGCGGCGCCCATGTCGCGCTCGCCAACAAGGAATGTCTCGTCTGCGCCGGCGATTTCTTCATGCAGCGCGCGGCGAAAGCGGGCGCCTGCATCCTGCCAGCCGATTCTGAGCACAACGCGCTGTTTCAGGCCTTGGCATCGGGCAATCGCGACGAGCTGGTCCGCGTCATCATCACGGCCTCGGGCGGCCCGTTCCGCACCTGGAAGCCGGCCGACATCGAGCAGGCGACGCTGGAGCAGGCCCTGAAGCATCCGAACTGGAGCATGGGCCAGAAGATCACGATCGATTCGGCCTCGATGATGAACAAGGGCCTCGAGGTGATCGAGGCGTCCTATCTGTTCGCGCTCTCGCCCGACGAGATCGATGTTCTCGTGCATCCGCAGTCTATCATCCACGGCATGGTCGAGTTCTCCGACCGTTCGGTGATGGCCCAGCTCGGCGCGCCCGACATGCGCACGCCGATCGCGCACTGCCTGGGCTGGCCGGACCGGATCAAGGGGCCGGCGGCAAAGCTGGACCTCGCCAAGATCGGCCAGCTGACCTTCGAGGCGCCGGACTTCGAGCGCTTCCCCGGGTTGCGCCTGGCCTTCGATTCGCTCCGGACCGGGAAAGGGGCGACCACCGTCTACAACGCCGCCAACGAGGTCGCGGTCGCCGCCTTCATCGCCGGCAAGATCCGGTTCGGCGCGATCGCGCGGCTGGTGGAGGCGACGCTCGATGACTGGATCCGCGGCGGCAACCAGGCGCCGATGACCTCCGCCGATGATGCAATCTGTGTTGACCATGTTGCTCGAAATAGAGCTGCCGCCCTATTGCCTCAAATTGCCTTAAAGGCATCCTAGATGGCTTGGGCCAGGGCCTTGCGGCGCTGGATAAGGGGAATCGATGATCGACTTTTTCGTCCATAGTTTCAATGCCTTGAGCCATGGGCTTCTCGGCTACGTGGTTCCCTTCCTGTTCGTCCTGACCATCGTCGTGTTCTTCCACGAGCTCGGCCATTTTCTGGTCGCGCGCTGGGCAGGCGTTCGCGTGTTGACCTTCTCGCTCGGCTTCGGACCAGAGCTGGTCGGTTTCAACGACCGCCACGGCACGCGCTGGAAGATTTCGGCGATCCCGCTCGGCGGCTACGTCAAGTTCTTCGGCGACGAGAGCGAGGCCTCGACCCCGTCGGCGGAGACGCTCGCGGCCATGACCGAGGAGGAGCGCGCCGGCAGCTTCCACCACAAGAAGGTCGGTCCCCGCGCCGCCATCGTCGCGGCCGGCCCGATCGCCAATTTCATCCTGGGCGCGCTGATCTTCGCCGGCATGGCGCTGTACTACGGCAAGCCGAGCACGATCGCGCGCGTCGACGGCGTCGTCGCCGACGGTGCGGCGGCTGCGGCCGGCTTCAAGATCGGGGACGTTGTCGTCCAGATCGACGGCAAGCCGATCGAGAGCTTCGCCGACATGCAGCGAATCGTTGCGATGAATGCTGGTTCCGCGCTTACGTTCCAGGTGAAGCGGGATGGCGCCATCGTGTCGCTGACCGCCACTCCGGCGCTGCTCGAGCGCAAGGATCCCTTCGGCAACAGCCACCGCGTCGGCGTGCTTGGCGTCGAGCACAAGTCGCAGGCCGGGGAGGCCTCGACCGCTCCGGTCGGCATCGGCGAAGCGCTCAAGATCGGCGTCGAGCAGGTCTGGTTTATCATCACCAGCACGTTCAAGTTCCTGGGCTCGCTGTTCGTCGGGCAGGGCAATCCCAACGAGGTCAGCGGCGTCCTGGGAATCGCGAAGATGTCGGGGCAGGCGGCGAGCGCCGGGTTCCAGTTCGTGATCAACCTGTGCGCAGTGCTGTCAGTGTCGATCGGCCTGTTGAACCTGTTCCCGATTCCCCTGCTCGATGGCGGTCATCTTATGTTCTATGCGGCCGAAGTGGTGCGCGGCAGGCCCCTGTCCGAACGGACTCAGGAGATGGGGTTCCGAATCGGACTCGGTTTGGTGCTGATGCTGATGGTGTTTGCGACCTACAACGACATCCTTCGGATGGCGGCTTCCTGATAGGGGCTTTTTTGTGGCGCGAACGATGGCGTTGCTGTTCAGCAACGTCTTGGAATGAAATTGAAATTGCGGCGCGCTCGGCCGTTTGCGGCGTCGGTGAAATTGGCTACAAGCGGCCCTGAACTTGGGGAATCTCCCGGACCGGCGTTGGGGTTGGGTCTGGTACGGAATGATAAGGGCGCGTTGCGCATGAAGTTTGGACTGCGACTCCGGGGGGGCTTGCTCGCAACCCTGATCATGTTCGGCGCGCCGGTGGTTGCCCCGGTCGGGGCTGTTTTCGTGTCTTCGTCTGCGCTCGCTCAGACCGTTCAGTCGATTTCCGTCGAAGGAAATCGCCGTGTCGAGGTCGAGACGATCCGCTCCTATTTCAAGCCGGGTCCGGGTGGCCGCTTGGATCAAGCCGCCATCGACGACGGCCTCAAGGCCCTGATCGAGACCGGCCTGTTCCAGGACGTCAGGATCAACCGAGGCCCCGCCGGCCAGATCATCGTCTCCGTTGTGGAAAACCCGGTGATCGGCCGTATCGCCTTCGAGGGCAACAAGAAGATCAAGGACGAGCAGCTCACCGCCGAGGTCCAGTCCAAGGCGCGCGGCACTTTCTCCCGCGCCATGGTGCAGTCCGACACGCTGCGAATCGCCGAGATCTATCGCCGGTCCGGCCGCTACGACGTGCGCGTCACGCCTGAAATCATCGAGCAGCCGAACAACCGTGTCGACCTGATCTTCACGATCGAGGAGGGCGCCAAGACCGGCGTCAAGTCGATCGAGTTCGTCGGCAACAACGCGTTCTCGTCCTACCGCCTGCGCGACGTCATCAAGACGCGCGAATCGAATCTGCTGAGCTTCCTCGCCAGCGGCGACATCTACGATCCCGACCGCGTCGAAGCCGACCGCGACCTGATCCGCCGCTTCTATCTCAAGAACGGCTTTGCCGACGTGCAGGTCGTGGCCGCGCTCACCGAATACGATCCCGAGAAGAAGGGCTTCAACGTCACCTTCAAGATCGAGGAAGGCGCGCAATACCGCGTCGGCGCGGTCGATTTCCGCTCCAGCATCCCGAACTTCGATCCCACCTCGATGCGCGCCTATTCGCGCGTCAATGTCGGCTCGCTCTACAACGTCGAATCGGTCGAGAAGTCGGTCGAGGAGATGCAGATCGAGGCCTCGCGCCGCGGCTACGCCTTCGCCGTGGTCCGCCCCGGCGGCGACCGCAACTTCGAGGCGCACACCGTCTCCGTCGTGTTCAACATCGACGAGGGCCCGCGCACCTATATCGAGCGCATCAATTTGCGCGGCAATACCCGCACGCGCGACTACGTGATCCGCCGCGAGTTCGACATCTCAGAGGGCGATGCCTACAACCGCGCGCTGGTCGATCGTGCCGAGCGGCGCCTGAAGAACCTCGACTACTTCAAGAGCGTGAAGATCACGACGGAGCCCGGCTCCTCGAGTGACCGCGTCATCCTGATCGTGGACATGGAAGAGAAATCGACCGGCGACTTCTCGATCTCGGGCGGTTACTCCACCACCGACGGCGCGCTGGCCGAAGTCTCGATCTCTGAGCGCAACCTGCTCGGCCGCGGCCTGTTCGCCAAGGCGGCGGTGACTTATGGCCAGTATGCCCGCGGCTACTCGTTGTCGTTCGTCGAGCCGTATCTGCTCGACTACCGGGTCGCGCTCGGCCTCGACCTCTACCAGCGCCAGCAGCTGTCCAACAGCTACATCTCCTACGGCACCAAGACGCTCGGCTTCTCGCCGCGCCTCGGCTTCTCCTTGCGTGAAGATCTCGCGCTCCAGCTGCGCTACTCGATCTACCAGCAGGAAATTTCGCTGCCGGGCTACCTTGCGAACTGTAACAACGTGCAATTCCTGCCTGATGGCACGCCGAATCCTGCGTTCAACCCGAGCCCGGCCTTCTCCAACGCAACTGGTATCCCCCTTGCCGCTTCGACCAACGGCCTGGGCTGCTATAGCGATGGCGAAGCCTCGCTGCCGGTGCGCAAGGAGCTCGCTGGCGGCAAGACCCTGACTTCGGCGCTCGGCTACTCGCTGACCTACAACACGCTGGACAACAACAAGAACCCGACCGACGGTCTGCTCATCGACTTCCGTCAGGACTTCGCCGGCGTCGGCGGCGACGTCTCCTACCTGAAGTCGGTGATCGACGCGAAGTACTACGCTCCGCTGGTGTCCGATATCGTCGGCCTCGTGCACGTGCAGGGCGGCATGCTGAACCAGATCGGCAACAAAGATCTGCGCATGCTCGATCACTTCCAGATGGGCCCGAACCTCGTCCGCGGCTTCGCGCCGAACGGCATCGGTCCGCGCGACATCAATCCGTTCGACACGCAGGACGCGCTCGGCGGCACCAAGTACTGGGGCGCTTCGCTCGAATTGCAGATGCCGTTCTGGTTCTTGCCGAAGGAAGTGGGCCTGAAGGGTGCGGTCTATGCCGATGCCGGCGGTCTGTATGACTACAAGGGACCGACGACGTGGAGCGTGACCGGCGAAACGACCACGCCAGCCAACTCGAACTGCATCCCCTCGACCACCAATCCGGTGACCGCGGGAACCTGTACCGGCCTGATCTATGACGACAGCAAGGTGGTCCGCTCGTCGGTCGGTGTCGGCCTGATCTGGCAGTCGCCGTTCGGACCGCTGCGCTTCGACTACGCCGTGCCGCTCACCAAGGGCAAGTACGACCGCACGCAGGAGTTCCGGTTCGGCGGCGGTACCACGTTCTAATTCGATCAGCAGGGCATGATCCGGCCCCAGTTGGGGGCCGGATGCCAAAAAGATCGTGCTCAATCCATGAGATGAGGCATGATGCGGCCTAGCCGCTTCATGCCGAAGCCGGACCGCGACGGGGTGGAATGGCGCAGCCGACCTTCTTCACAAAACCGCCTGCCACAGCACTGGCCGATATCGCCACGCTGACGAAGGCGCAGCTTGTCGACCCCGGCAGGGGCGGCCAGATCATCACGGGTCTCGCTTCGCTGGATGAAGCCGGCCCGATGCATCTGGCGTTCTTCGACAACCTCAAATATGCCGACCAGCTCAAGGCGACCAAGGCCGGCGCCTGCCTCGTCAGCCCGCGTTTCGAAGCCCAGGTGCCCGCGCATGTGGCCGTGCTGCGGGCGGCGCAGCCGTTCCGCGCTTTCGTCAGGATCGCACGGGAATGGCACGGGGATGCGCTACGGCCGCAATCCTGGGTCGGCAATGCGGGCATCGCGTCCTCCGCCGTCATCGACCCCACGGCGCGGCTCGAGGACGGCGTGATCGTCGATCCCCTGGCGGTGATCGGCCCGGACGTGGAGATCGGCAGCGGCACGGTGGTCGGCGTCGGTGCGGTGATCGGCCCCGGCGTCAAGATCGGCCGCGACTGCAATGTCGGCGCCCGCACCGCCATCCAGTGCGCGCTGATCGGCAACAACGTGCTGATCCATCCCGGCTGCTCGATAGGCCAGGACGGCTACGGCTTCATCTTCTTCGGCCCCGAAGGCCATCTGAAGGTGCCGCAGACCGGTCGGGTCCTGATCCAGAACGACGTCGAGGTCGGTGCCAATACCACGATCGACCGCGGGTCCTTGCGCGACACGGTGATCGGCGAGGGGACCAAAATCGACAATCAGGTCCAGATCGGCCACAATGTGACGATCGGCCGGCACTGCCTGCTGGCGGCCCAGATCGGGCTCGCCGGCAGCCTGACCATCGGCGACAACGTGGCGCTGGGAGCGAAGGTTGGAATCAACAACCACCTCAAGATCGGCGACGGGGCCCAGGTGACCGCCATGAGCGCCGTCAAGGACGACATCCCACCGGGCGGGCGCTGGGGCGGGCATTTCGCCAAGCCGACCAAACAGTGGTTCAAGGAGATCATCGCGGTGGAGCGCCTGGTACGCGACAGCAAGGCCGATCCGAAGGACGAGGGACGGGAATGACGGAGGAATCACCTGTTAAGTTCGAGCTGGTGGACATCAACGCGATCCTCCAAACGCTGCCGCACCGTTTTCCGATGCTGCTGATCGACCGCGTCATCAACATCCGCGCCGATTACAGCGGCATCGGCATCAAGAACGTCACGTTCAACGAGCCGGCCTTCCAGGGGCACTTCCCCGAGCGCCCGGTCTATCCCGGCGTCATGATGATCGAGGCAATGGCGCAGACCGCGGGCGTGATCGGCATCAAGTCGGTCGAGGGCACCGAGAAGCCGCGCGCGGTCTACTTCCTCACCATCGACAAGTGCAAATTCCGCAAGCCGGTGCTGCCCGGCGACACCATCGAGTATCACATGCGCTCGCTCGGCCGCCGCAAGGCGATGTGGTGGTTTCACGGCGATGCCAAGGTCAACGGCCAGGTCGTCGCGGAAGCCGACGTCGGCGCCATGCTGACGGATTGAGGGCGCTTCCGGCGCGCTTCTTCATGCGGAGGATGAAGTCGTTCACGTGCCGAGGCGATTGCTTCGACCGTCCGGTGAAATGCGCCCATAGATACGTCACTGGACAGATCGGGCCCGGTCGCGCTAACCACCGGAAAAGCGAGCGACTTCAACAGATAAGCTGACCTTCTTGATGAGTAAGATTGCCTGATGAGCAAGATTGATCCCACCGCACGCGTGGCGGACGGCGCCGTGATCGGCGCCGGCACCGAGATCGGGCCCTATTGCATCATCGGCCCGCATGCCGTGATCGGCGCGAATTGCAAGCTGATCGGGCAGGTCACGGTCATCGGCCATACCTCGGTCGGCGACAATTGCGTGATCTCGCCGTTTGCGGTGCTCGGCGGCGCGCCGCAGGACCTCAGCTACAAGGGCGATCCGACCACGCTCGAGATCGGGTCCGGCAACACCATCCGCGAAGGCGCGACGATGAACGTCGGCACCGTCAAGGGAGGCGGGAAGACGCGCGTCGGCAACGACGGCTACTTCATGAACAACAGCCATGTCGGCCATGACTGCATCGTCGGCAACAACGCGATCTTCGCGACCTCGGCGACGCTCGGCGGGCACTGCGAGATCGGCGACGCCGTCTATATCGGCGGCCTCTCGGCGGTGCATCAGTTCACCCGCATCGGCTCCTATGTGATGGTCGGCGGCCTCTCGGGCGTGCGCGATGACATCATCCCGTATGGGCTCGCCAACGGCCAGTATGCGGTGCTGGAGAGCCTCAACCTGATCGGCATGAAGCGGCGCAAATTCACCAAGCAGCGGCTTGCCGCCGTGCGCGCGTTCTACCAAAAACTCTTCCACGGCCCCGGCACGTTCGCCGCGCGGCTGGAGGCGGTGCGTCCGCTCGCGAGCGAGGATCCGGCGATTGCCGAAATCCTCGACTTCATCGGAAAGGGCAAGCGCCCGCTCTGTCTTCCTGCCATCGCAAAGTGATCCTGGCATGGCCGCGGGCATGACATCGGCGGCGTCAGAAGTTTCATCGCCGGTCGGCATCGTCGCCGGCGGCGGGGCGATGCCGTTCGCGGTCGCCGACTCGCTCGCCGCGCGCGGCATCACGCCGGTGCTGTTTCCGCTGCGTGGGGCCTGCGATCCGGCGCGGGTGGAGAAATTCCGCCATCGTTGGATCTCGATCGGCCAGCTCGGCCGCGCCATGCGGCTGTTCCGCGAGGAGGGCTGCCGCGACCTGATCTTCATCGGCACCTTGGTGCGGCCCTCGCTTTCCGAGATCAGGTTCGACGTCAAGACGCTGCGCCTGCTCGGCAACGTCATTCGCGCCTTCCGCGGCGGCGACGATCATCTCTTGTCCGGCGTCGGTCGCATCCTCGAGCAGGACGGCTTCCGCATGGTCGGCATCAAGGATGTCGCACCCGATCTCTTGATGCCCGAGGGCTGCATCAGTCGCGCCTGGCCCGCCGACAATGCCAAGGCCGACATCGCGCGCGGCCGCGCGGTGCTGACCGCGCTCGGCCCGTTCGACATCGGTCAGGCTGCGGTGGTGATCGACGGCCATGTCGTGGCGGTCGAGGACATCGAGGGCACCGACGCGCTGCTCGCGCGCGTCGCGCGCCTGCGCGAGGAGGGGCGGATCCGTGCCGCGATGGGCCGCGGCGTGCTGGTGAAGGCGCCGAAGAGCGGCCAGGATCTGCGCTTCGACTTGCCGACGATCGGCCCGCGCACCATCGAGGGCGTCGCCAAGGCCGGCCTTGCCGGCATCGCGGTCATCGCCGGCAACACCATCGCCGCCGAGCCGCAGGCGATGATCGCGCTTGCCGACGCAAAGTATCTCTTCGTCATCGGCTTGCCGGCATGATGCAGAGCCGCGATCCCAAGCGCAGGATCTTCCTGATCGCGACGGAGGAATCCGGCGACAGGCTCGGCAGCGCCCTGATGAAGGTGCTGCGCCAGCGCCTCGGCGACGGCGTGCAGTTCGAAGGCATCGGTGGCCGCACCATGGCGCGCGAGGGGCTGGAGTCGCTGTTTCCGATCGAGGAGCTGTCGATCGTCGGCTTCGCCGCGGTGGTGCAGCAATTGCCGAAAATCCTGCGGCTGATCCGCCAGACCGTGGACGCCGTGCTGCAGGCACCGCCCGACGCGCTCGTCATCATCGACAGCCCAGACTTCACCCATCGCGTCGCCCGCCGCGTTCGCGCGAAGAATTCGGCGATCCCGGTGGTCGACTATGTCTCGCCGCAGCTCTGGGCGTGGCGGCCGGGACGGGCGCGGACCATGCTCGGCTATGTCGACCATGTGCTCGGCCTGCTGCCGTTCGAGCCGGAGGAATACCGCAAGCTCGGCGGGCCGCCGTGCAGCTATGTCGGCCATCCCCTGATCGAGCAATTGACCTCGTTGCGCCCGAATACCGAGGAGCGGCGCCGCCGCGATGCCGAGCCGCCGGTGCTGCTGGTGCTGCCCGGCAGCCGCCGCAGCGAGATCCGGCATCATCTCGAGGTGTTTGGCGCAACGCTCGGGCGGCTTCAGGCGGAGGGGCGCTCCTTCGAGCTCATGCTGCCGACCATGCCGCATCTCGTAGCCACCGTGCGCGAAGGCATCGCGAACTGGCCGGTCAAGCCGCAAATCGTGATCGGCGAAAACGAGAGGCGCGCCGCCTTCCGCATTGCGCGTGCGGCGCTGGCAAAGTCGGGGACGGTGACGCTGGAGCTCGCGCTGTCGGGCATTCCGATGGTGACGGCCTATCGCGTCGGCGCCATGGAAGCCTTCATCCTGCGCCGCGCGATCCGCGTCTCCTCGGTGATCCTCGCCAATCTCGTGATCGGCAAGGACGTCATTCCGGAGTTCTTGCAGGAGGAGTGTACGCCCGAGAAGCTCGCCCCGGCGCTCGCTGACGCGCTGACGGATTCGCCGCTGCGGCGGCAGCAAGTCGAAGCGTTCGCGCAGCTCGATCAGATCATGTCCACCGGAAACCGATCGCCGAGCGTGCTCGCCGCCGACATTGTGCTGGCGACGATGCGGAAAGGCCGGCGCTAAGACGACGGCCTTGTAGGTGGGCAGAGCGAAGCGTGCCCACGGAAAGGTGGTGGGCACGCTGCGGTGCTCACCCTACGAAACCGCGCTTGTTGCGCAAGGATGGCCGCATCCTACCTAAGCCAAGCCGCCATCGACCCGAAAACACTGGCTGGTGATGCGTTGGCTCTCGTCGGATGCGAGAAACAGCGCCATGTTGGCGACGTCTTCGGGCGTCACCGGCTCGGCAATGGCCTGTCGGGTGCGAAACTCGGCGATGACCTGCTCGTCCGGATACCACAGCCGGCGCTGGCGCTCGGTGATCACCATGCCCGGCGCGATGGCGTTGACGCGGATGCGGTCGGACCCGACCGCCCGCGCCAGCGAGTTGGTAAAGCCGACGATCGCCGCCTTCGCCCCGGCGTAGACCGGCAGCGCCGGCGCGCCGCGCATCCAGGCCACCGACGACATGTTGATGATCGAGCCGCCGCCGCGCGCCTGCATCTGAGGCACCACGGCCTGTGCGGCAAAGAAGACGTGCTTGAGGTTGATGCCGATCATCCAGTCGAATTCGGCCGGCGTCACCTCTGACAGCACTTGGCGGTGGTCGTTGGCGGCGTTGTTGACGAGGACCGCCGCATCGCCGAGCGTTCCGTGAACCTGCGCCATGGCGGCTCGCAAGGCGTCGATGTCGAGGAGGTCGCAGGGCACGAACAGGGGCGCCGTACCGGAGGCGGACGTCACCTCCGCGACCAACGCCCCGCCGGCCGCTTCATCGATGTCGAGGAAGGCGACGCGGGCGCCCTGGGCGGCGAAGGCGCGCACGAAAGCGGCGCCGATGCCGCTGGCGCCTCCGGTGATCAACACCACGCGGCCGGCGAGGCCGGCATAGCTCGTCTTTGTCATGCGATCAGTCGCTCCGTCTCGGGGTCGAACAGGCAAATGCGGCGGGTGTCGAGCGCGAAGGGCGCCACGTCGCCGGGCGCGGGTCGGACGTCCGGCGAGATGCGGGCCTGAGCGGGCTCGCCGCCCAGTCGCAGCAGCACGATGGTCTCGGCCCCGGTGGGCTCGACCATCTCCACTGGTGCGTTGACGACGATGGGCGCCTCGGCGGAGAACACGCGGCTGCCCTCGGCGATGCATTCCGGCCTGATGCCGAGCACCACGGTGCGGCCGACATAGGAAGCGGCCGCGTCATAGCTCCTCAGGCGCAGCCGAACTTCGTCCGGCCGTCCGGCACCGATCACCGCCACCAGCCCGCTGCTATCTGCCTCGAGCCGGGCCGGCATCGTGTTCATCGGCGGCGAGCCCATGAAGCGGGCGACGAACAGATTGGCGGGATAGCGGTACACGGTATCGGGGTCGGCGAATTGCTGCACGCTGCCCTGGTGCATCACGGCGATCCGCGTCGCCATCGTCATCGCCTCGATCTGGTCGTGGGTGACATAGATCATGGTGGCGCCGATGCGCTGGTGCAGCCGCTTGATCTCCATCCGCATCTCGACGCGCAGCTTGGCATCGAGATTGGAGAGCGGCTCGTCGAACAGAAAGAGCAGGGGATCGCGCACCAATGCGCGGCCCATCGCCACGCGCTGGCGCTGCCCGCCTGAGAGCTGCGACGGCTTGCGGCCGAGCAGCGGCTCGATCTGGAGCAGTTTTGCAACATTCGCGACCGCCTTCTCCTGTTCCGCCTTCGGCACATGCCGGCACTCCATGCCGAAGGTGATGTTCTGGCGCACCGTCATCGACGGGTAGAGCGCGTAGGACTGGAACACCATGGCGATGTCGCGGTCTTTTGGCGGGACGTCGTTGACGACGCGTCCGCCGATTTCCACCGTGCCTGCGCTGGCGCGGTCGAGCCCGGCAACGATGTTGAGCAGCGTGGACTTGCCGCAGCCGGACGGCCCGACCAGCACGGTGAACTCGCCGCTCTCGATATCCAGGTTGATGCCCTTCAGCACCTCCAGATTGGCGTAGCGCTTCGACAGGGCGCGAATGCTCAATGCTGTCATGACGAATCCATCATTTCACTGCGCCGGCGGTGAGGCCGCGCACGAAGTATTTGCCGCCGATCAGATAGATCACCAGCGTCGGCAGGGCAGCGATCATCACCGCGGCACTTTGCACGCCATGCTGCGGGATATCGGCGACCGCGGCGGAGAGCGCGATCAGCGCGGCGGTGACCGGCTGCTGCTGACCCGTCGTGAATGTCACGCCATAGAGGAATTCGTTCCAGATATGCGTGAACTGCCAGATCACGGTGACGACCAGGATCGGCGGCGAGAGCGGCAGGATGATACGCCAGAAGATGCGAAAGAACCCTGCGCCATCGATGCGCGCCGCTCGGATCAACTCCTGCGGAATGGCAACGTAGTAGTTTCGGCAGAACAGGGTGGTGAAGGAAAGCCCCTGGATCGTGTGAATCACGACCAGCCCCGTGAGCGTGTTCATCAGGCCGGTGTCGCGCAGCACAATGGTCCAGGGCAGCAGACGCATCTGCTGGGGAAGGAAGATGCCGAGCGTGACGATGCCGTAGATCCAGCTGTCGCCGCGAAAGCGCCAGAGCGAGACCGCGTAACCCGCGAGCGCGCCCAGCAGGGTCGAGAAAATCGTCGCGGGAATGGTCACGATCGCGGAGTTCAGCATGTATGGCCGGATGCCGGCGCAGGTCTCGGCGACGCAGAAGCCGCTCCAGGCGGCGGCGTAGTTGCTCCACGCCAGGTGCTGCGGCCAGCCGATCATCGAGCCCTGCGCGATCTCCTCGTTTGTCCGCAGCGAATTCAGTACGACCACGGCCAATGGCGCGAGCCAGGCGACCGCGATCAGCGAAACGATGAGATAGATCAGGATCCGGCCTGGTGCCAAGGTTCGCTCACGCATCGATTGCCCGCCGCCGCTGGATATAGCGCCACGCTGCATAGGGCAGCAGCACCGCAAGTAGAATGAGCAGCATGAGGACCGCCGCCGCCGCGCCCCGGCCGAGCAGGCTGCGCTGGAACATCAGGTCATAGACGACAAGCGCCGGCAGCTGGGTCGCAATTCCTGGCCCGCCATTGGTGAGCGCACGGACGAGGTCGAAGGTCGAAATCGCGAACTGCAATTGGATGACGATGACGGTGACAGTGATTGGCCACAGCGTCGGCAGGATGACGCGCCGGTGCATCCTGATAGCTCCGGCGCCGTCGATCTGCGCGGCCTTGATCAGGTCGGCATCGACAGAGCGGAGGCCGGCGAGGAAGAGCGCCATGGCAAAGCCGGAGGATTGCCAGATCGCCGCGATGACGATGGTCCAGATCGCCATGTCGCGGTCGATCAGCCAGTCGAACCGGAAGGAGGTCCAGCCGAGGTCGTGGACCAGCTTCTGGATTCCAAGACCAGGATTGAGCAGCCAGCTCCAGACCGTGCCGGTTACCACGAACGATACCGCCAGGGGATAGAGAAAGATCGAGCGCAGCACGTTCTCGCCGCGAATGCGCTGATCGAGCAGGATGGCGAGGATGAGCCCGGTCGCCAGGCTCAGCAGCACGAAGGCGCTGCCAAACAGCAGCAGATTGTCGAGCGCGATCTGCCAATTCCGCGAGGCCGCAACCGCGGAATAGTTACGCAAACCCACCCACCCCGTAACAGGGACCAGAGTGGATGGCGTGAACGATATCCAGATCGTCCACAGCGAGAACGCTATCAGGTGCGCCGCTGACAGCAGCAGCGGCACCCAGATCGCCAGAACTTCGGGCAGCCGGTGGACCATGTCAGAAGCAGCGGGCCGGCCCGGTCTTGTCGAGACGGTGAGGATCAACGCGCGCCCTCGACCGCGTCGGCGAGGCGTGTGGCGGCTTGCTCCGGCTTGATGGTCTTGTTCTTCACGAACTCCGTGATCACGTCGATCATCGCTGCCGTCATGCCGTTTTCCTGCGCCATGTTGTGTGCAAGGCTGAGGACGGCCTGGTTGCTGGCGATCGCATCCTTCAGCGCTGCTGCGGTCCGGCGTTGACCGTCCGACCAGCCTTCGCCCGAGAGATCGACATCGGTGCGCACGGGGATCGATCCCGTGATCTGCGAGTACATGGTCTGGATCGCTGGATCCATGACGAGCTGGGCCATCAGCGTCTGGCCGGCCTGCAGGTCCGCCTCCTTGCGCTGCCAGAAGATGAAGGCATCGGCGTTCAACAGGAAGACCGGCTTGCCATTGTCGCTCGGTCCCGGGGCAATCGTGAAGTCTTCGAACTTGAAGCCGGCGTTGCGCAACACGCCCTGCGCCCAGCCGCCCATGATCATCATCCCCATGTCGCCGTCGACGAAGCGCTTCAGATTGGTCGAGAAGTGCTGGGCGCCGACGTTCGGGTCCATCCAGTCGGCGATCTTGCGGACCTGCGCGAAGGCAGCCTTGATCTCAGGGGCCTTCAGGGCCTTCTCGTCGAGACTCATGATGGCCGTGCGATAGACGGCTGGACTGATGCCCGCCAAAGCGGCTTCGAACTTCTGCCCATCATCGGGGCGGGTGCCGCCGTTGGCGACGGGGTATGCGACGCCGCCCGCTTTCATCTTTTCGGCGAGATCATTGAATTCGGTCCAGGTGACGGGGATCTTGTCGGCCTTAGCCTTGTCCATCGCGCGCTTGGAGAGGAACAGCATGTTGGTGCTGTAGATTTGCAAGGGCAGCGCGATCCACTTGCCGGCCGGCTTATGCAATTTCGCAAGATCCGGCGCGACCACGTTCTCATAGCCGGCGGCCGCGACAAGTGCGTCGAGATCGACGGTCGGAGCGATCTTCGACCAGGCCGCAATCTCGGGCCCCTTGAGCTGCGAGCAGGCCGGCGGATCGCCGGCGATGATCTGGGCACGCAGCTTGTTCATCATCTCGGTGGTGAAGCCGGGGACCGGCGAGTGCTGCCAGACGCCGCCTTTCTCCTCGAACTTCTTGCCGAGCGCGGTGATCGCGGCGCCATCGCTGCCCGCGGACCATTGCGAGATCGCGGTCAGGCGCGGCTTGACGGCGCCTTGGGCACGGGCAAAGGCCGGCAGCGCAATCATGGCAGCAGATCCAGCGAGCAGACGGCGCCTTGTTGTTGTGATCGGCATGGCAAGTTCCTCCCGGATGTGAACTTTCTTGGCACGTTGAGACTGCGCGTCTCAGGGCATGTCAGGCCGCCTCCGTCGATGCCGCGGGCATTCCACCGCGGCTGGCGAGACAAAAGGCGGCGAAGGCCAGCGCTGCCTGCGGATCGTTGCCGGTCGAGGGCGGCACGAAAACGAGGGAGGTTTGCGCGAGGGTTCGGCCGCCCAGCAGGCAGGCATCGATCCCGTCGATCACCGCCTTGCGGTCGTCCTCGCCGAGAAGCGACGGCCAGCCACTGATCGCGACCCCGCCGCATGGCTTCACGTTCAATGTGTTGCCGATCGCGAGCCCGAGCCGGAACAGCCGCCGGTGCAGATCCTGACGAGCGCGCGATGAGAGCGGAATCGCGTTCACCCATTCGCTGCCGAGCTGGAGCAGCTCGACTTCGGCAACGCCGAGGAGCTCGGCCAGCGCCGTCAGCGACGTATAGGCCTCGACGCAGCCATGATGGCCGCAGCGGCAGCGCGGTCCTCCTGGCCCGAACACCATGTGGCCGAGCTCAATGGGTTGCAGGGCATCGGCCTCGCCGGGATCGTCCATCCAGGCGCCGGCCACGCCGTGGCTGACGAGGACGAAAAGGTGGGTGTCGCTGAAGGGATAGTTCTCGGTGCGGCAGCGGTGAAAGGTGGCGTGGGCGACGACCGAATTGGTGAACTCGGCAGGCACGTCGGCAAACATGCCATCGAGCATGTCGCGGATGCGCCCGACATCGCACGGAATGATCGGATTGCCCGACACGCTGAGCCGGCCGAGGCCCGGAATGGAGACGCCGATCTGCGCGAGGGTGATGCGGCGGCGCCGCGTCCAGTCGCGCAGCAATGTCATGGCCTCGCGGAACACACGGCCGACGGCCTCGTTGGTCGGCGTTTGCGGCAGCGGGACACGTTCGGTGTAGTGCAGCTCGCCCGACAGGCTGCCCACGCCGAGACTGAGCCTCTGGGTGCTCAGCTCGAATGCGGCAAGTGCCACTGAACCATCAAGGGCCACCAGACCCGTTGGGCCGCCGACATAAGGGGCAGGGCGCCTGATTTCCTCGATCAGGCCTTCGGCTTTGAGATCGAACAGGATGCGCGACAGGCTCGCTTCGGACAGGCGAACGGCCTTCGCCAGCGGCGGCCGGAACGAGCCGCCGAACTGAAGCAGATGAGTCAAAATGGCAGCGCGCGTCTGCCGCCGACTTCTCGGCTGCTCTGGCATTTGCATCCCTGACTTCATTCTTACTTAGTGTAAGAATTTGCGCGCGGAGCGCTTCGCCTGTCAAGCGCTCGCGGGCGGGATGCGGCGACATGTTGTTGTGCGGGGCAGCAAGAGAAGCTGCTGCCATAATAGTGTCAGCGGCGGGCGCACATGATCTCACGATGATCGAGCGAGGTCTGCCCAATGGTGCGATATCGGCTGCATTGCGTCGGAGCGTCCGGCAATTCGTTCAAGGTTGCGCTGTTTCTCAATTGTGCCGGGATCGATTGGGAGCCGATTGGCGTCGACTTCGTCGGCGGTGTGACACGCGATCCCGACTGGCGGGCTGCGACCAACGCGATGGGCGAGATCCCGGTGCTCGAATTCGATGGCCGATGCCTCAGTCAGTCGGGGGCGATCCTGGGATGGCTTGCCGAGACCCACGGCATGTTCGGACCATTGGATGCGGAGGAACGCTTTGAGACTGCACGCTGGTTGTTGTTCGATAATCACAGGTTCACCGGCAGCTTTGCCGCGCACCGGGTTTTACAATCGATGACGCCGGAGCCGCTGCATCCGGATGTGCTGGCTTATACGCGCGCGAGGGCGCACGGAGCGTTGTCAATAGTCGAGAAGCATCTCGGCGGCGATCGGCGCTTCATGCTGGGCGACCGGCCGACCATCGTCGATTTTTCGCTGGCTGGGTATTTGTACTACCCGGCCGAGGAGACCGGCTTCGATCTTGGTGCGGAGTTTCCAGCAATCGATGCTTAGCGTGGACGGATTGCTGCGCTGCCAGGCTGGAAGCCGCCGTATGAAATGATGCCGGTGAGACGATCGTTGCCGGTTTTTCGGCGCCAAACAAAAACGGCGCCATCGTGAGATGGCGCCGTTCTGAGAGCCCCGTCGGCTCAGGTCTTACTTGCGATCCTTGATCGCGACGTAGTCGCGGCGGGTGACGCCGGTGTAGAGTTGGCGCGGACGGCCGATCTTCTGCTGCGGATCCTCGATCATCTCGCTCCACTGGCTGATCCAGCCGACGGTGCGGGCGACCGCGAACAGCACGGTGAACATCGAGACCGGGAAGCCCATCGCCTTCAGCGTGATGCCCGAATAGAAGTCGACGTTCGGGTACAGCTTGCGGTCGATGAAATACTGGTCGCTAAGCGCGATCTTCTCGAGCTCCATCGCCACCTTCAGCATCGGATCGTCGCCATGGCCGGTCTCCTTGAGCACGGCGTGACACATCTTCTGCATGATCTTGGCGCGCGGATCGTAGTTCTTGTAGACGCGATGTCCGAAGCCCATCAGGCGGACTTCGGAGTTCTTGTCCTTCACCTTGGCGATGAATTCGGGGATCTTGTCCACGGTGCCGATCTCGGAGAGCATCGCGAGCGCGGCTTCGTTGGCGCCGCCATGTGCCGGGCCCCAGAGGCAGGCGATGCCGGCCGCGATGCAGGCGAACGGGTTGGCGCCCGAGGAGCCGGCGATACGCACGGTCGACGTCGAGGCGTTCTGCTCGTGATCGGCATGCAGGATGAAGATCTTGTCCAGCGCGTCAGCGAGCACCGGATTGATCTTGTACTCCTCGCACGGCACGGCGAAGCACATGTTGAGGAAGTTCTCGGCGAAGGAGAGCGAGTTCTTCGGATACACGAAGGGCTGGCCGACCGTGTACTTGTAGGCCATCGCCGCCAGCGTCGGGATCTTCGCGATCATGCGCATGGACGCGATCATGCGCTGCTTCGGATCGTTGATGTCGGTGCTATCGTGATAGAACGCTGCCAGCGCGCCGACGGCGGCCACCATGATCGCCATCGGGTGGGCGTCGCGGCGGAAGCCCTGGAAGAACCGGGCCATCTGCTCGTGCACCATCGTGTGATGGGTCACGCGATAATCGAAATCCTTCTTCTGCGCGGCGGTCGGCAGATCCCCGTACAGCAGGAGATAGCAGGTCTCCAGGAAGTCGCCGTGCTCGGCGAGCTGTTCGATCGGATAGCCGCGGTATTCCAGCACGCCGGCGTCGCCGTCGATATAGGTGATCTTGGACTGGCAGCTCGCGGTCGAGGTGAAGCCCGGATCGTAGGTGAACAGGCCGGACTGGCCGTAGAGCTTGCCGATATCGATGACATCAGGCCCGACGCTGCCGCTGTGAATCGGAAGATCGTAATTCTTGTTTCCGACCGTCAGCGTGGCGGTCTTGTTGCTTGGTTTTGCGTCCATCAGAGGTCCCCGATGTATGGTGAAACGGGCCGGACCCGGAAGGCCCCGATGAGGTGGTGGGGCAGGCCGGATATTCCAGAATGTACGGGGGAGATGGGTATATTATTGCTGTGTGCGCTGCAAGATCATGGCAGCCATGGCCTACTTACGTCTTAGTCTAGTCCTTGGACTGATCCTTAAGCCGCCCCAGGCTTTCCTGGCGTCCCAGCACGTCCAAAACCTCAAATATACCAGGCGAGGTCGTCCGTCCGGTCAGCGCCGCTCGCAGCGGTTGGGCGACCGCGCCGAGCTTAAGACTTTTTTCCTCGGCAAAGGCGCGCAGCGCGGCTTCGGTGGTGGCGCTGCTCCAGGCGTCAACTTTCTCCAGTGCGGAATGAAGCTGGCCGATCAGCTTGCGGTTCTCGTCCGTCAGCAGAGCGGCCGCCTTGGGATCGAGCTGCAGCGGCCGGTCGGCGAAGATGAAATAGGCGCCGTCGATCAGCTCGATCAGCGTCTTGGCGCGCTCCTTCAGGGCCGGCATGGCCTTGAGCAGCTGCGCCCGCGTGGTGTCGTTCAACTTCGCCTTGATATCCTCGCGGGCTGGCACGACGTGATCGAGGACGTCCCCGAACATCTTCACGAGTGATTGATCGTCGGCGTTGCGGATGTAGTGGCCGTTGAGGCTTTCCAGCTTGGCGAAATCGAACCGGGCAGCGGCGCGGCCGACGCTGGCAAGATCGAACGCGGCGATCATCTCCTCGGTCGAGAAGATCTCCTGGTCGCCATGGCTCCAGCCGAGCCGGACGAGGTAGTTGCGGAGCGCGGCCGGAAGGTACCCCATGGCGCGGTAGGCATCGACGCCGAGCGCGCCGTGCCGCTTGGAGAGTTTTGAGCCGTCCGGGCCGTGGATCAGCGGGATGTGGGACATGCTCGGCAGCGCCCAGCCCATCGCATCGTAGATCTGCTTCTGGCGGGCGGCGTTGATCAGATGATCGTCGCCGCGGATGACATGGGTGACGCCCATGTCGTGGTCGTCCACCACTACGGCGAGCATGTAAGTCGGGTTGCCATCGCCACGCAGCAGCACGAGGTCGTCGAGGTTCTCGTTCTGCCAGACCACGCGGCCCTGGACCTGGTCCTCGATCACGGTCTCGCCGGTCTGCGGGGCGCGCAGGCGGATGGTCGGCTTGACGTCGGAGGGCGCCGTTGCCGGATCGCGGTCGCGCCACATGCCGTCATAGAGGCGGGTGCGGCCCTCAGCTCGCGCCTTCTCGCGCATGGCGGCGAGCTGCTCGGCGGTGGCGTAGCAGCGGTAGGCCTTGCCGTCGGCAAGCAGCTGCTCGGCGACCTCGCGGTGACGGGCGGCACGGCTGAACTGGTAGATGACCTCGCCATCCCAGCCGAGCTCGAGCCATCTCAAGCCGTCCAGGATGGCGCCGATCGCAGCTTCCGTGGAGCGCTCCCGGTCGGTGTCCTCGATCCGGAGCAGCATCTTGCCGCCGTGCTTCTTCGCATAGAGCCAGTTGAACAGCGCGGTGCGGGCACCCCCGATATGGAGGAAGCCGGTCGGAGACGGAGCGAAGCGGGTGACGACGGGATCGGTCATTCTTGGCAGGGCCTATGCATTGGAGGCGGTGGTGTATAGCAGGACCGGAGCATAACTAAAGCCCGACGGCGGACGGCTTAAAGCCGTACTTAAGCCCTTGGCGCGGCCACGCGAATTTGGCAGAAGGACCGCTGATTTCCCTACAGGATTTTCGTAATGACAGAACCGGTGGCAGGCGAGGTTGGGCGCGATTTCATTCGTGACATCATCCAGGCCGACCTCGATCAGGGCAAGTACAAGGAGATCGTGACCCGGTTCCCGCCGGAGCCGAACGGCTACCTGCATATCGGCCACGCCAAGTCGATCGCACTTAACTTCGGCATCGCCCAGGAGTTTCCGGGCCGGTGCCATCTGCGCTTCGACGATACCAACCCGGTCAAGGAAGAGCAGGAATATATCGATTCCATCCAGGCCGATGTGCGCTGGCTCGGCTTCGACTGGGGCAAGAACCTGTTCTTCGCCTCGGACTATTTCGACCGCCTGTACGAATGGGCGGAGCAGCTGATCCGCGACGGGCTTGCCTATGTTGACGACCAGACCCAGGAGGAGATCCGCCTCTCGCGCGGCACGCTGACCGAGCCCGGCAAGAACTCGCCGTTCCGCGACCGCTCGGTCGAGGAGAATCTCGACCTGTTCCGCCGCATGAAGGCCGGCGAATTCCCCAACGGCGCGCGGGTTTTGCGGGCCAAGATCGACATGGCCGCGGGCAACATCAACCTGCGCGATCCCGTGCTGTACCGCATTCTGCACGCGCACCATCCGCGCACCGGCAACACGTGGTGCATCTATCCGAGCTACGATTATGCCCACGGCCAGTCGGACGCCATTGAAGGCATCACGCATTCGATCTGCACGCTGGAGTTCGAGGACCACCGGCCGCTCTATGACTGGTTCATCGAGAAGCTGCCGGTGCCGTCCGAGCCGCATCAGTACGAGTTCGCGCGCCTCAACCTGACCTACACGCTGCTGTCAAAGCGCGTGCTGACCCAGCTCGTCCGCGACGGTCATGTCGCGGGCTGGGACGATCCGCGCATGCCGACTATGGCGGGGATGCGCCGCCGCGGCGTGCCACCGGCCGCGCTGCGCCAATTCGTCAAGCGCATCGGTGTGGCGAAAGCGAACAGCGTGGTCGACGTCGGCATGCTCGAGTTCTGCATCCGCGAGGAGCTGAATCGCACGGCGCAGCGGCGCATGGCAGTCTTGAGGCCGCTCAAGGTCGTGATCGAGAACTACCCGGAAGGGCAGACCGAGGAGCTCGAGGCGATCAACCACCCGGACGACGCTAGCGCCGGTACGCGGAAGATCACGTTTGGCCGCGAGCTCTATATCGAGCAGGACGACTTCATGGAGAACCCGCCGAAGAAGTTCTTCCGACTGTCGCCGGGCAACGAGGTGCGGCTGCGCTATGCCTATTTCATCAAGTGCACCGGTGTGATCAAGAACGATAAGGGCGAGGTGGTGGAGCTGCGCTGCAGCTACGACCCCGCGACCAAAGGCGGCAATGCCCCCGACGGTCGCAAGGTCAAGGCGACCATGCACTGGCTGCCGGCGGCGACGTCGAAGCCGGCAGAGATCCGCATCTACAACCAGCTGTTCGCCAACCCGAGCCCCGACGCCTCGAATTTCGCGGCCGATCTCAATCCGAACTCGCTGGAGATCCTGTCCGATGCGCGGGTCGAGGCTTCCGTTGCGGAGACCAATTCGATGGAGCCGATGCAGTTCGAGCGCCAGGGCTATTTCGTGCGCGACAAGGACTCGACGCCGGGCAAGCCGGTGTTTTCGCGCACCATTGGCCTGCGCGATACGTTCGCGAAGGAAGTCGCCAAAGGCTGAGGAGCCGAGATGAGCAGCGAAGCTGACGCCATCGTTTCCGCCATCATCGCGAAATGGTGCGCCCGCTTCGCAAAGCTCGATGCTGCCGCGCCGTCGTCGCTCTATGCGAGGAACGCGTTCTTCTTCGGCTCCAACCCAAAGCTCTATCGGGGGAGGAACGGCGTCGCCGATTACTTCAACGGCCTGCCGCGCTGGCGCAAAGCCGAACGCGACCTTTTCCGAGGTGAACGCGGCGCAGGCCGGCCCTGACCTGATCAACATGGCGGCCACCATCGCGTTCGACCTCGCGGGCGAGCGAGACGATCTCGTCATCAAGATGAGCTGGGTCATCACGCGAGAGGACGGCGACTGGAAGATCGTCAATCACCACGCCTCGTCGCAAGTGCCGCTGATCTAGCGGACGCACACGGGATCGTCATTCCGGCGATGGAAACGAACGTCGGGCGAGCGCGTTGGCCGGGATCCAACAAGGATCCCGCCATGCAGAACATCGCAGAGCATATGGAAGTCATTGGCGCCGATGGCGTCCATGTCGGCACCGTCGACCGGGTCGAGGGCAATCGCATCAAGCTGACCAAGAAGGACAGCGGTGAGGGCAGCCACAAGGGCCATCATCATTTCATCGATAAGGGTCTCGTCGCCGACGTCGAGGGCAACAAGGTCCGCCTCTCGGCGAAAGCGGATGTCGCCGTGACGATGGAAGAGGAAAAGTAGGGCGGCGTCCCCTTCGTTCCCGATCCGTACCGCTATTCGTCCGCCTGCACGTTCCGGTAGCCTCGGCACCCGTCGCGTATCGCAGGGTGCTAGGGAATGGCAGAGCCGGGCCGGCCGCAGCGTGTCTCGCAAGGGATTGCGGGAACTTGGCCGACGGGCCGAACCGTCGCGGCTGACGGCTTTGCGCCGGTGGGCTCCGGCCTTTGGCCCGCGACCGTCGAGACGCTCCGCGAATGGGCGCACGCTGAAACCGGCGCAGGGCGGCTGTTGCCGTGGGTCCCTGTCGCATTCGGCGGCGGCATCGCGTTGTACTTCGCGGCCGATCATGAGCCGGTGCTGTGGGTCGTTGCCGCCACCGCGGTCGCGCTCATGTCTGGCGCGGTTCTGTTGCGACGGAGCCGGTGGTTCGCGCCTGCGCTTCTGATCGCTGCCGTCGCGGCCGGCCTTGCCGTGGCGACCTGGAAGACGGCGCGCATTTCGCACACCGTACTGGCAAAGCCGCTCTATTCGGTATCGCTGTCGGGCTTCGTCGAGACCCGCGACATCCGCGAGCGCACCGATCGTTTTGTCCTTCGCGTCACCGCGATGGAGGCGCAGCGCAGCGACGTCAAGCTCGAGCGCGTGCGCCTGTCGGTGCGCAAAGGGACTGCGCCCGAGGTCGGCAGCTTCGTGCAGCTGAAGGCGCGATTGTTGCCGCCGATCTCGCCGGTGCGACCCGGCAGCTACGATTTCTCGCGCGACATGTTCTTCCAGGGTATTGGCGCGTCCGGCTTCGTGATGGGCGCGATCACGGCGTCGGTGCCGCCCGATACCGGCGGCCTGCGGCTGCGCTACGCCGCGTTCATGCAGGGCTTGCGCGATGCGATCGACGCGCGCATCCGCTCAACGCTCGAAGGCGACGATCGCGCCATCGCGACCGCGCTGCTCACCGGTCGGCGCGATGCGATCACGACGCCCGTCAACGACGCCATGTTCATCTCGGGCCTTGGTCATGTGCTGTCGATCTCCGGCTACCACATGGCCGTCGTCGCAGGTGTCGTGTTCTTCGCGGTGCGCGCGCTGCTGGCCTTGATTCCGGGGTTGGCGGCCGGCTTCCCCATCAAGAAATGGTCGGCCGCCGCGGCGCTGGTCGCTGCGGCGTTCTATCTGCTGCTGTCGGGCGCGGAAGTCGCGACGCAAAGATCGTTCTTCATGACGGCGGTGGTGCTGATCGCTGTGATGGTCGACCGGCGCGCCATCACCTTCCGCACGCTGGCCGTGGCGGCGATGATCGTGCTTGCGGTCGCGCCGGAAGCGCTTGTGCATCCGAGCTTCCAGATGTCCTTTGCTGCGACGCTCGGACTTGTCGCGCTGGTGCAGATCGGCATGCCGAACCTGTTTGCCTCGCCCGATCATTCCACGACCGCGCGCATCGCGCTGTGGGGCGGACGCGAGATCGCGATGCTGTTCCTGGCCTCGCTGATCGCGGGGCTTGCGACCACGCCCTACGCCGCCTTTCACTTCCACCGCGTCACGCCGTTCGGTGTGCTCGCCAATCTCGGCGCGATGCCGGTGGTCTCGGCGCTGGTCATGCCGGCTGGGCTGTTGGGCCTGCTTGCGGCACCGTTCGGGCTCGACGGCGTGTTCTGGTGGCTGATGGGGATCGGTATCGATTGGATGATCGCGGTCTCGCGCTGGGTAGCGGGATTGCCAGGCGCTGTCGGCCGCATCCCGGCATTCGGCATAGGCCCGCTGATCGCGGCGAGCCTCGGGGTCATCGTGATGGGCTTGTTGCGGACGCCGCTGCGCTGGTCCGGCGCCGTGGTGCTGCTGGTGGCGATGCTCTGGGGGCTGTCGGTGCGCCAACCCGACGTTTTGATTGCCGGGGACGGCCAGAGTATCGCTGTGCGTGGCAGGGACGGCCACCTGCATCTGATCAGGGCCAGCAAGGACGGTTTTCTGCTCAAGGAGTGGCTCGCCGCCGATGCCGATGCGCGCGATGGTGGCAGTGCCGCACTGGCCGACGGCGTGTCATGCGACGAGGCCGGCTGCCTCACGCCGCTCGCCGATGGGCGGCTGGTCGCGCTGTCCTTGCGGATCGATGCACTGGCTGATGATTGCAGTCGCGCTGCACTGGTGGTCACGGCAAGGCCAGCGCCGCCGGATTGCGCTGCGATGGTGGTCGACCGGCAGAGGCTCGCGGCGCACGGCGCGCTGGCGCTGACACGTCGCGGCGACGGATTCGCGGTGCAGGCGGTGAAGGCGAGAGGCGCCGACCGGCCGTGGTCCCCGGCGATTGCGGGCGAGGCTGATTTCGGGGCGAGCCTTGCGCCGCCGGCTGCTCCCCGCAACCGGAACGCGACCCCGTCCGAGACGGACTTGCAGGCCGATGATTGAGCGTACCGGCTACAGGTACCAAGCCAGCACGGAGTCGAGGCCGGACTTGCCGACGACGGGCAGGGCCACCATCCGGCTCAGTCCGGCCGCGCGTGCCGCCGCGGCCGAGGTCGAGCGGTCATGGGAGAGATCATCGTTGATCGCGGGCATGCCGGTGGCCCAGGCGCCGCCAATGCTGCCGTCGCCCCTGGTGATGGACTTTTCGGCATAGAGCGCGGCAAGATCGGTCTGCGCGCTGCAATCGCCGTCGCGGAAGACGAGCGCGGAGCGGGTCTCGTTCGGGACCCAGATCTCGAAGCGTCGCGCAATCGGCGATGCCTGTGCGGAGAGGAAGGTCAGCACCCAGGTCTGGTCGGTGCCGGTTCGGTAGGGGATGCCGACGCCGAGATTGATGCCGATCTCGGCTGCATCCTCCCAGCGCAGAAAGCTCTTGGCGTTGTGCAGTTCCTTGATGATCAGCGGCAGGCCCGCTTTCCAGGTGCGTCCGGGCAGGCCGAAGCCGCGCGGAAACCTGGTGTGGCGGGAGTTGAACTCGAACATGTCGGCAGTGCCATAGTAGCCATCGACGAGTCCCATCTCGTGTGAGACGTCAGGATCATTGTGCCAGAGCTCGATCGCGCCGACATGCGCCTCGTCGTCGCCGCAGAACAGCACCATCACGGCTTGCAGGAATTCGCCTGAAAATACCGGCACCGCGACCCCACAGGTGAGTCCCGCCGCCAGCGCCTCATCAGTTCGCTTGAAATCGGAGTTGGCGAATTTGGTGAGAATCACCGGGTGGCCGCTCGCCCAGGCCTTGCCGGGAAGTCCCTCGTCATATCCGAAATTCAGATCCTCGCTCACAGCCTTGAACGCGGACAGCCCCTCGTCGTAGAGGCCGCCGCCGAATTCCAGCCGCATGCGCGTCCGGTCCGGTACCCAGAGCTCAACGACGCGAATGAAGGTCTTCATCGAACGTGCCCGCCGCCTCGTGCCAAGACGCCAGCCAAGACACCAGCCGAGACAGCATCGGGCATTTACTTGCGGAGCGGACGGTCAAAATTCAGGCAGGACAGCGCAAACTTCGTGCGGCGGGAAGGCGGTGGGCTGACCTCGTCCGCCCGGATGTCGAGAGACGCAAGCCACACCACGTCGCCGGCCACGGCCGGCGATGGCGATCTCTCTTCCTGGCCCGGGCTGTCGGCCCGGGATATCTGCGTCAGCCGATCGGCAGACGCGGAGTTGCCGGCCGGTTCTCGGCACTGACCTGCGGCTTGTGCTCGCGCTCGCCAAGCGGCTGCGTCACGGGCAGTTGCAGCACAGTTGCTTGCTGGCCTTCGACGAGTTGCGTCACCAGCACGTATTTGCCGTCGGGGAACTCGATCGCATCATGATGGCGATCGGGAATGTGCGGATCGATCTTGCCGAACTTGCCGACGCGCGAGTTGACGGTGCGCGTCCAGATCCAGCGATTGTCGTAGCGGACGTTGTCGGCGAAGGCGAGCTCCGTTCCCGGCAGCAGGCAGACCGCGACTGTTGGATCGGCCGCGGAGGCAAAGCCGCGCGTCGAGGTGCCGCGGAAAGTTGTCGTCACGATCGTCTCGCCGACTTCGGCAGGGCGCGATGCGACGGCATGCAGGCTGTAGTCACACATCGTGGGTGCTCCTCATGCGGAGATAGCAACCCGCGCCTCTGTCTTACGAGGCGCAGGCCTCTATCAGAGTGGAAGCATCATAGCGTCTGCGCGGTTATAGGCAAATCTGCGGCTCGCCACCGCAGCATGCGATCACATTATCTTTCCCGAAGGCGCTAGGAACAAACCCTGCTTTCGCGCATTCGGTGGGCGCGTGTCAGCGGCCGGCGGGCGCCGACCAGCCGGAATATGGCCAGACCGATTGTGATGGCTGCGTGAGCGCATTGCGCGCGTTTCGGACTTGCTCGCTCGCTACCGTTTCCTTGGCGGTGTCCTTGCGGACATGGCGATGCGATGGTGCAGCAACGGCTTGCGACGTTGATCCCGCAATCAGCGCTGCGGCCACCGTGCTCAGGATGATCTTGCGCATGACGTCTCCTCGAACCTTCAAAAGCCATCCCGAAGCGGTCTGCTTGGTGCGGCGTGCCGAGGATGTAGCGTCGGAGCAGGGGCCGGATAATCTGAGCGAAACCAGAAAGACTATCCAGCGGGAGCGGACAATCATCCGCTCCGATCTCTGATGGCGATGCCGACCGGAGCGCGCGGACAGCGCGCTCAGGACTTGCGGTATCAGTACTTCCGATAAAGCCCGATCAGCTTGCCCTGAATCTTGACCCGGTTCGGCGGCAGGATGCGCACCTCATAGGCCGCATTGGCGGGCTCGAGCGCGATCGAGGCGCCACGACGGCGGAAGCGCTTCAAGGTCGCTTCCTCGTCGTCGATCAGCGCCACCACGATGTCGCCGGTGTCGGCGGTCTCGTTGCGCTGGATCAGCGCCATGTCGCCGTCGAGGATGCCGGCTTCCACCATGGAATCGCCGCGCACCTCGAGCGCGTAATGCTCGCCCGAGCCGAGCATGTCGGGCGGGACGCTGATCGTATGGCTGCGAGTCTGCAACGCCTCGATCGGCGTGCCGGCCGCAATGCGGCCCATCACCGGCACGGCGACGGGGCGCTCGCCCTCGTCGGCGGGCGGGCTGGACGTCGTCCTCACCTTGCCGAGATTGCCTTCGATGACGCTCGGCGTGAAGCCGCGGCGGTTGCCGGCCGCGGCCTGCAGCTCGGGCAGCTTGATGACTTCGATGGCGCGGGCGCGATTGGGCAGGCGGCGGATGAAGCCGCGCTCCTCGAGTGCGGTGATCAGGCGATGGATGCCCGACTTCGAGCGCAGATCGAGCGCGTCCTTCATCTCGTCGAAGGAGGGCGGCACGCCGCTTTCCTTCAATCGCTCGCTGATGAACCGCAGGAGCTCGTATTGTTTGCGCGTTAACATCTCGACCAAAATCCCCCGGTTGATGTCGTTCGATTCCGAGACGCTGAATTCAGCGATAAGCCGCTACATGCTCGAAACAAATCATGAACGGACACTATATGTTCGATACATGTTCCGCAACTGCTTAATTTACCGTGAACGCGACAAAGTTCGCGCCACGCGTGTAGCCGGCGCGTTCAGACCGGCAGGCGCAGCACCTCGCAAGGCGTGCCCGCTTCGGCCTTCGGCGCGAACGGCGCGCGCACCAGAAGTGCCTGTGCCGCAGCGAGATTCGCAAGCAGTGAGGAATCCTGGTGATTGACGGGAACGGCGATCAGCGTGCCGTCGTCGCGCGTCTCCAGCCGTGCGCGCAGATAATCCTCACGCTGGTCGTTGGCGCCGACGTCGCGGCCGAGCACCGCCCGTTCGCGGCGATGGTGAATCACGGAACGGCCCGACAGCGCGCGAATCAGCGGCACCATGAACAGGAAGGCACACACATAGGATGACACGGGATTGCCGGGCAGCCCGATCACGCGCATTGCCGCCAGGCGTCCATGCATCATCGGCTTGCCGGGCCGCATCGCGATCTTCCAGAATGTGATCGCGATCCCCTCGGCCGTCAGTGCCTGCTGGACCAGATCGTGGTCGCCGACCGAGGCGCCGCCGGTGGTGATCAGGATGTCGGCGCCGCTCTCGCGGGCGCGGCGGATGCCCGCCGTGGTGGCGTCCAGGGTATCGGCGGCAACACCGAGATCGACGGTATCGGCCCCCTCGCTGCGCGCGAGCGCGTGAAGGGCGTAGCCATTGGAATAGACGATCTGGCCGGGGCCAGGCGTGGCGCCCGGCATCACAAGCTCGTCGCCGGTGGCGAGGATCGCGACTTTCGGGCGGCGGCGGACGGGCAGAAGCGGGTGATTCATGCCGGCGGCGAGTGCAAGGTCGCGCTCGGTCAGCCGGATGCCCTCGCGCAGCAGCACGTCGCCCTCGCGGAAATCGACGCCGGCCGGGCGGATGTGCCGTCCCGTCACTGCCGCTTCCTTGATGGTGATGCGCCCGCCGTCCACGACCGTGTCCTCCTGGATCACGACCGCATCGGCGCCATCGGGAACGACGCCGCCGGTGAAGATCCGCACGGCTTCGCCGCTACCGACCGATCCCGCAAACGGCCGGCCCGCCGCGACTTCGCCGATCACGGTGAGCTGGGACTCGGTTGTCGCGGCATCGGCCGCGCGCACCGCATAGCCATCCATCGCCGACATCGCCTGCGGCGGCTGCGTGCGCCGCGCAGCGACGTGGCGGGCGAGCACGCGGTGGAAGGCGTGGTCGAGGGCGACCATCTCTTCAGGCAGCGGCTCTGCGCCGGCAAGCACCGCGGCAAGCGCGTCAGAAACCGGCATCAGGGCCACGGGTGAAAACTCCAGCTACGCCCCTTCGGGCAAATCGGCGGCGAGAGTTCTAGCCGAGTGCAGGCGCAGAGGCAAAAAGGCGGTCACGCAGGATGATTCATCCTGTGTGATCCGCACTGCAGTGAAAGACTGACGTCAAATCCGCCGCGGCATGATCCGGAAGGCGAGACAGACCGGTATGAGGATGGCCATGGCGAGGATGAGAAGGACGAGCGCCACGGCCAGCATCGGTCAACTCCCCGGCTGCTCGTCCGGACTGACGTCCGGCGCTTTGGGACTCTGATCCTTGTCGGGCAGCGGATCGGCTTGCGATTTCAGGTCGGCGGCCTTGCTGATCAATTTGGCGGAGAGCTCAGAATCCGAGGTGGTTCTGGCGTATTTCATCAGCAGCGAGGCCTGCTTGGTGAGGTAGGTTTTGCCCAACACGAGGATGAGTCCGATGTAGAATTCCCAACGGAGTCATGAGTCCGCCCGCGAACATTCGTTCCGGGAACTCCGTACAAAATTGCACAAAGTGATTTGGTTCCTCATTCTGCGCCAAATTAGTTCCAGCACCGGCTGACCCGGTAACAGGCCGAACCGCACCGAACGTCAAACCCCAAGTGCTTTCAGTGCCTTCCCGACATCGTGGGCGAGGTCACGTGCACCGCGGTCAAGCCACGGGCGCGGGCCCCCTCGATGTTCTCGGCAAGATCGTCGAAGAACACGATCCGGTTGGCGGGCACGCCGATGGCGGCCACGACATGGTCGAAAGCCTCCGCGTCCGGCTTGCGTAGGCCGATGCTGGAGGAGAGGTAGATCTCTCGGAAATGGCCAAGCAACTCGGCATATTCTTTCGAGAAATAGTCCACATGCGGCCGGTTGGTGTTGGAGAACGCGTAGAGCGGCATCTGCCTTGCCGCACGCGGCAACAGCTCGGCGATATCAGGCATCTCGCCGGCGAAAATCGCGTTCCACCCCTCCAGGAACTGCGCATCCGAAATGCCGATCCCGAGTGAGGTGCGCAGCGAGGCGAAATAGTCCTCGTCGCTGATCTTACCGAGCTCGTGCAGCCGGTAGGCCTCATCGCGCACGTAGCGCGCGACGATGGCTTCGGGCTTGCAGCCGGCATGTCCCGCCCAGCAGTCGATCGCCTTGGAGAAATCGATGTCGAGCACCACGCGCCCGAGATCGAACAGAAGCGCATCGGCGCTGCCGGGAGAGAGCGAAGTCACCTGCATCCTTTCATTCAGTACCGATACGGGTCATGGTCGAACAGCGGGAACGCGCTGAACACGCTCGGCGCATTTGTCGCGGTCGCCGGATGCAGGCAGGACTTGTTGACCTCGGCGAACGACGTGGCGCCCAAGAGGCCGAGGCAGCGCAGCACCTCGTCCTCCAGCAGTTCCAGCATTCGCGTGACGCCAGCTTCGCCCGCCGCCGCCAGCGCCCAGCATTGCAGCCGGCCGATGCCGACGAGGTCGGCGCCCGCCGCGATCGCCTTGACGATGTCGGTGCCGCGGCAGAAGCCGCCGTCGACCATGATCTTGGCGCGGCCCTTCACGGCATCGACGATCTCAGGGAGCACGTGCATGGCCCCGCGGCCGTGATCGAGCTGGCGCCCGCCATGGTTGGAGACGTAGATCCACTCGACGCCATGGTCGAGCGCGATCAGCGTATCCTCGGCGGTGGCGATGCCCTTGAGGATCAGCGGTATCTTGAATTTGTCCTTGATCATCTTCACGGTCCGCCACTCCAGACCCTTCTGGAAATCGCCGCCGGTGGCGCGCAGGCGGCTTTCGCGAACATAGCGCTTGGCGATGTCACGTTCACGACGGCTGTAATGGGCGGTGTCGACGGTCAGGCAGAATGCGGCATAGGCGTTTCTCTCGGCGAGGCTGACGACATCGGCGACAAAGGCGTCGTCGCCGCGGACATAGAGCTGGTAGAGACGCAGCGCATCGGGAGCGGACTCGGCGGTCTTCTCAAGGCCGGGCTCCGACACCGAGCTCAGCATGTGCGCCGCGCCGAAGGTGCCGGCCGCGCGCGCGACGCTCGCGGCGCCATCCGGGTCAAAAATCTCGAGGGCACCGACCGGGGCCAGGACCACCGGCAGCCGCATCCTGCGGCCGAACTGCTCGACCGAGCCGTCGACCTTGCGGACGTCACGCAGCACGCGCGGCCGGAAGGCGATCTCGTCCAGCGCCATGCGGTTGCGGCGCATTGTGGTCTCGGTCTCGGCGGCGCCGACGATGTAGTCCCAGGCGTTCTGGTTGAGGTTGGCACGCGCCTTCCGGATGAATTCATGCAGGTTCTGGAACGGCTCATTGCTGGCGCCGAGCTCAACGTTCCGTTCCGGCCGGATGCGGGGTGCTTCGTTCATTGTTATCCTCCCGAGAATTTGAAGCCTTGTCTCATCGCCTAGCCCGTCCGGCCCTGCAAAACCATCCTAAAATCGCATAGCTGCGAGGCGTGGCCGGGCCAACCCGATTCCGCTTTGCGTGAACGGTTTCGGAACGTTGCCAAAAGTTTAGCTCGCCGGCCAAGGCTTTTTGGGAGAGATTTTTGCGATGTACCGCCAGCCTGGCGGCCCGGCCATCAAGAAACCTGAATGGTATTGTGAGAAGCGGGCTGGATCGCCATTTGCATGGCGGCTTCCAGACCTCCAACAGAACCGCCAGCTAAGAAGGCCCTCCATGCGGAAATCCCTGCTGTTCCCCCTGGGCGCGCTCACCGGAGCGTGTCTGACCCTTCTGGTCGCGAGCCCCCATGGCGGCGTATGGGCGGCACGGGCGGCAGCGAGCGCGGATGATGCCTATACCCAGCTCAATCTGTTCGGCGAGGTCTTCGAGCGCGTGAAGGCGAGCTACGTCGAGAAGCCGGACAATTCCAAGCTGATCGAAGGCGCGATCACGGGCATGGTGACAGCGCTCGATCCGCATTCGCGCTACATGAACGACAAGGCCTGGACCGAGATGCAGGAGACCACCTCCGGCGAGTTCGGCGGCCTCGGCATCGAAGTCACGATGGAGGAGGGCCTCGTGAAGGTCGTCTCGCCGATCGACGACACGCCGGCGTCCAAGGCCGGCATCATGTCAGGCGACCTCATCAGCAAGATCGACGGCGAGGCGGTGCAGGGCATGACGCTCGAACAGGCCGTCAACAAGATGAAGGGGCCGGTCGACACCAAGACCAAGCTCACCATCATGCGCAAGGGGGCGGATGCGCCGCTCGACGTCGCGATCACGCGCGAGATCATCCATGTGCGCCCGGTGCGCTTCCATGTCGAGAACGGCGACATCGGCTATATCCGCGTCACCTCGTTCAACGAGCAGACCACCGACGGGCTGAAGAAGGCGATCGCCGCGATCTCCAAGCAGGTCCCGCAGGAGAAGCTCGTCGGCTATGTGATGGACCTGCGCAACAATCCGGGCGGCCTGCTCGACCAGGCCGTGTCGGTGTCGAGCGCATTCCTGCAGCGCGGCGAGGTCGTCTCGACCCGCGGCCGCAATCCGGAGGAGACCCAGCGCTTCACCGCGCATGGCGGCGACCTCACCAAGGGCAAGCCGCTCGTGATCCTGGTCAATGGCGGTTCGGCTTCGGCCTCGGAGATCGTGGCCGGTGCGCTGCATGATCACAAGCGTGCGACGATCATCGGCACGCGCTCGTTCGGCAAGGGCTCGGTGCAGACCATCATCCCGCTCGGCGCCGGCAACGGCGCGCTGGCGCTGACCACGGCGCGCTACTACACGCCCTCGGGCCGCTCGATCCAGGCCCAGGGCATCGCGCCCGACATCGAGATCCTCCAGGAGGTGCCGCCCGAGCTGAAGGGCCGCATGGACACCATGGCGGAGTCGCAGATGCGCGGGCATCTCTCGGCCGCCGACGGCACCGAGCAGACCGGATCGCAGTCCTACGTTCCGCCGAAGGAGGAGGACGACAAGGCCCTGCACGCGGCCTACGATTTCCTCCACGGCCAGACCGCGAATGCGGTCGCCGCGAAGCCCGCGCCGAAGGCTGCGGTGCCGAACTAAACCGTACAACATCGAGATATCGATCGCCCGGGAGTGGATACCGCTCCCGGGCGAATTCGTGTCGGGCGCCGTCTCAGCTCGGATTCAAGGCCGCGAATGTTGCCTCGTAGCGGCCGTCGCGCTCGGCCCAGCGGCGGGCGCGGTCGCGTTCGACCAGCACTTCATCGCGGGGATGCACCCGCAGCTCCAGCAGTTGCATCACTTCCGCGATGTAGGAAGCAAGCGGCATGGCGCGCGTGTCGCTGGCCTGCTGCGGGCCGGTCAGCTCGGTCTGCACATAGGGCGGCGCGAGCTCCAGCACCTCGACCGGGATCCTGCGGAGCTGGTGACGCAATGATTGCAGCCAGGAGTGCAGGAACGCCTTGCTGGCGCAATAGGTCGGAAGGTCGGCGCGAGGCACGAAAGCGAGGTTCGAGCTGGTCGCGATGATCGTCGCATTCCGCTGCGTCTTCAGGAGCGGCAGGAGTGCGGCCGCGACGCGCAGCACGCCGAGAATATTGGTCGCGACGATCGCTTCCGCGTCTGAGGCGTCCCAGCCGTCCGCGGTCATGTCCTCCGTCCGGGAGATTCCGGCGTTTGCAATCAGCACGTTAAGCTCGGGGAAGCGCGCGCGCATCTCGGCTGCCAGGCGCGGCATTGCCGTGGCATCGTCGAGGTCGAGCGGCAGGCCGACCAGGCCGGGGCGTTCAGCCGTGATCTGATCGAGCAGGGCCTGTCGTCGTCCGGTGACGATGACGCGATTGCCGCGGTCGTGGAAAGCTTCAGCCAGTGCGCGGCCAATGCCGCTGGTGCCGCCGGTGATGAGGATCGTGTTGCCAGTCATCTTCATGGTTGCTGCCTTTCGATGGAGGTGAAGGCCACGGCAACCCAGCAGACCCCGGCAGCGAGCAACCCGACAAGACTGCGAACATCCAGGCGACAAGAAGCCGCGCTGGAATCGACGTCTTGAACGGGGAAATGTCCGCAAACGGGGAAAGTGATGGCATAACCGTGGCGTCTCGTGAATCGAGATCTCCCAGCCGGGATCCTCTCGACAAAGGACGCGTTGGATGACGGTAACGCCTACGGCAGCGGCATTCGGCAGCTGCGAGCGCTGAAATACTTTGGCCTGATGTCACCGTCAAGCGCGGCGCGCAGGCCGAATGGCTAGCTCGCCTCGCGGCGGCGGTTTTCCGCACCGCTGCGCTCGGCGAGCCGGCCGCGATGCAGGGCGAACAGCTCCAGCACCTGGTCGGCGGACTTCGCGGCGCTGAACAGATAGCCCTGCATCTCCGAGCAGCCGAGCGCGCGGAGCAGGCGCTGCTGCTCCTCGGTCTCGACGCCCTCGGCCGTGGTCGCCATGCGGCGGGCGGCGGCCAGATTGACGACCGCCTGCACGATGCTGGCCGAGCCGTCGGGGCCGGCGATGTCCTTGACGAAGCAGCGGTCGATCTTGATCTTGTCGAACGGGAAGCGGTGCAGATAGCTCAGCGAGGAGTAGCCGGTGCCGAAATCATCGAGCGCAATGCGCACGCCGATGGCGCGCAGCTGGTGCAGGATCGCGAGCGCTGCATCGTCGTCGCGGATCAGCACCGCTTCGGTGATCTCGAGCTCGAGCCGGCTCGCTGGCAGATTGGAGGCGGCGAGCGCCGCCATGATCTTCAGCGCCAGCGTGCCGCTCTTGAACTGCACCGGGGAGACGTTGACGGCGAGGCGAATGTCGTCGGGCCAGCTCGCTGCATCCCGGCAGGCGGTTGCCAGCACCCATTCGCCGATCTCGTTGATCAGGCCGGTGTCCTCGGCGATCGGGATGAACTCGGCCGGCGAGACCATGCCGCGCTCGGGATGGCGCCAGCGCACCAGCGCCTCGCAGCCGGTGATGCGGTCGTCCTTCAGGCCGAGGCAAGGCTGGTAATAGACCTCGAGGCCGCCTTCGCCCCCGCCTTGCGCGATGGCGTGGCGCAGGTCGATCTCGAGCTGCCGCCGCTCGTGGACCTTGGCGTCCATCTCCGGCTCGAAGAAGCGATAGGTGCGGCGTCCGGCGGATTTGGCGGCATACATCGCCATGTCCGCGTTCTTGAGGATCTGGTCGAGCGCGGTGCCGTGCTCCGGCGCGAGCGCGATGCCGATGCTGGCATCTGTGGTGAGATGATGACCCATGCAGTCGAACGGGGTGCGGATGGCATGGAAGACCCGTGCGACGAGCTCGTTGACCTGGTCCGGCGACGTCACGGCGCTCTGCACGATGGCGAATTCGTCACCGCCGAGCCGCGCCACGAAATCCGCGGGGCCGATGCACCGGCTCAGGCTCGCAGCCACCGACTTCAGCAGTTCGTCGCCGACGAGATGGCCGAGTGCGTCGTTGACGCCCTTGAACTCGTCGATGTCGATATAGTGCACCGCGACCTGTTCGCCGCCGGTGACGCCGGCCAGCTCCGCGCGCAGATGCTCGTGGAACATGGCGCGGTTGGGCAGGTCGGTGAGGGCGTCGTAATGGGCGAGATGGGTGATGCGTTCCTCGATACGCCGCCGTTCGGTGATGTCCTCGTGCGTCGCCACCCAGCCACCGTCGGCGAGCGGTTCGTTGAGAATCTGGATCGAGCGGCCGTCGGCCGTGTCGACCACCATGGAGTTGCGGACATGGATGTCGCGCAGCACGCGCGCGACATAGTCTTGGACGTTGCCGGTGAAGGAGCCGGTCGCCTGGCGATGGGCGATGATGTCGTCGAAACTGGAGCCCGGCTTGACCACGTCTGGCGACAATCGGTACATCTCGATGTAGCGCTGGTTGCAGACCACGAGCCGGCGTTCGGCGTCGAACAGCAGCAAACCCTGCGTCATGTTGTTGACGGCGCGGTCGAGGCGCTGCTTCTCCAGCATCAGCCGCTCGCGGGAGGCGCGGTGCTGCTCCAGCAGCTTGCGCACGATCGCGATCAGAACGCCGGCGATGGCGAGCGCGGAGGCGCCGGCGACCGAGATCAGGATGGCGTTCTGCTCGCGCCAGTCGGTCAGTGCCGCCGTCCGCGTGGTGGTGGCCATGATCAGGATCGGGAAGTGGGGCAGGGCCCGCGCCGAGGCCAGCCGGTCCTCGCCGTCGACCGGGCTTATGAAGCGGCCGGCGAAATGATCGAGGCCGAAAATCCTTTGCTGCTCAAACGAGCCGGTCTTGAAATTCTGTCCCATCAGCTCGCCGGAATGGGGATAGCGGGCGAGCAGCGTGCCGTCCCGGTGCAGCATCGAGATCGTTGCGCCATCGCCGAGCACGACGGAGGCGAAGAACTTCTCGAAATTGACGGGCTCGATGCCGCGCCCGACCACGCCCATGAACTCGCCGTTCGGTCCGACGATCCTGCGGACGATCAGGATGGTCCAGGCGCCAGAGACGCGGCTATGCAGCGGCTCGATCAGAACATCAGGCGAATAGGGGTCGTATTTGAAAGTTCGGAAATAGGCGCGGTCGGCGACGTTCACTTTCGGGGCCGGCCACGCCGTCGACGAATTGATCAGATTGCCGTCGGCATCGATGATGTTGAGGCCGCCGATGTAAGGCAGGGCCTCGATCTTCGAGCGCAGCATGCGGTGGACGTCCTGGCCGGACAGGCGCTTGCGATAGTCCTCCACGCTGCTGATTCCGGTGGTTCGGACGTGATCGACGAAATCCTTCTGGATGACCGCGAAATCCTGCAGCTGCTGATCGAAATGGTGGGCGAGCAGCAGGGCGGTGTTTTCCAGCTCGCGGCCGGCGTTGCGCAACGCGCGCTCGCGGAAATTCTGCGCCATCAGGGTCGCGCCGACGGCGATCGCAGCGATCAAAAGCGTGCCGCCCACCACCAGCCAGCGGATCGGTCCGCTGCGCACGAAAGCCTGGTCAAAGAGGCGGCTACCAAATCTCGTCATCATGCTGGATCGTTGCCGTGCACACGTCAGGGTCAATACTGAGCCCGAAAACATCCGTTGGTTTACGGGAACGATGTGGAGGCGAAGTTAGGAAGGCTGGTTAACGCACCATGAAGGTACGCACGCAAAAACAATCGGTCTGGGCAGGACAAGAGGTGCAGGAATTGCCGGATGGCCTCGGCGATGCCAGTCAATTTCTGCCGCACCGGCCGCGGTCAACCAAGGCTTAACCATCTAAGTTGCTGGCAATCCTCGCGGCGACCTTGGCACGTGGTTTGCGAAAAAGCCATGAGAGCGAGACAGAGGGATGCGATCGTGAAAAACCTTTTGAAGAACTTCTTTGTCGACGAATCCGGCGCGACCGCCATCGAATAGGGGCTGATCGCCGCCGGCATCGCGCTTGCGATCATCACTCTCATCAACGGGATGGGCAGCAAACTCAGCGCGAAATTCGGATCGATCAGCTCGTCGCTGAAGTGACTGCGCGCGTTCCGCTGCGCGGCAATATTGCCATCACGATCAGCGCCGCGACAATGTTCGCGGCGGCGCCGAGCAGGATCGGCAGCGCGTAGCTGTGGCTCGAGTCGTAGGCAAAGCCGGCGGCGCTCGGGCCTACCAGTGTGCCGAAGGCGACGCTGGTGTAGAGAACGCCGATGATGCCGCTGACGTTGCGTCCGCCAAAATAGTCCATCACGACCGCCGGCAGCACAGCGACCCAGCCGCCGTAGAACACGCCGTAGACGAAGGCGAAGGCGGCGAGAGCCCAGGCATTTGCCGCGACGGCCCAGATCACCATCGCGAACGCCATTCCGATCAGCACCATGATCAGCGAGCGGTCGCGGCCCATCCGGTCGGCAAGCGCGCCGAGGAAGAACCGACCTGCGGTGCTGCCGGCCCCGATCATCCCGAGCAATAGCACGGCCGAGGATGCCGCGATCCCCTGGTCGCGCGCGTAGGGCACGAGGTGGACGAACGGAACGAAGGCACCGAAAGAGCAGACGAGGCACGACACATAGAGACCGGCAAAACGCGTCGATCGGACCGCCTCACGCACAAGGGCGCCGCTTGCGTTGGCGGCAGCGGAGGCTTCGCGAGCTGGATCACCGTCCGGGCCGAGGCCCCGATTCTTCGGATCATTCTCGATCAGCAGCGCGAGCCCAGCGCCGAGCAGCAGCGCGATCGCGCCCAGCGCCAGATAGGCGCCGCGCCAGCCCACCGATGCGATCAGCAGCGAGGCAAGCGGCGGCATCGCCAGCGTGCCGAGCCCGATCCCGCTGACAGCGAGCCCGGAGGCAAAGCCGCGGCGCTTCACGAACCAGCGTTGCACCGCGCCGATCGCGGGAACATAGGCGCAGCCGACCCCGATGCCGACGCCCAGCCCATAGGCGAGATAGACCTCGACGAGCGAGCGCGCGACGCTTGCGGCCGCAAGCCCGACCGCGACCAGGATCATGCCGGCGACGGCAAGCGGCCGCGAGCCGAGCCGATCGGCAAGGGGACCACTGACGAGACCGAGCGCGAAGTAGAGGAAGCCCGCGATCGAAAACACCAGCGAGATCGAGCCGCGCGAGGCGCCGAAATCGCGCTGGAGCGGCTCGAGGAAGGCGCTGAACGTGTAGGCGGAGCCGAAGCCGACGAACATCACGGCGAATGCCGCGGCGACGACGAACCAGCCATGGAAAATGCTCCGATGAGCCCGCGTGGTTTGATTGGTCAATGTTGCCTCCGCGAGGTGAGGGAAGGATGGCGACGATGCCAGGACGTCGCGCGCTGGAATGCGGCGCCGGAACGGACCAGCGCGGCTTCGCCGAGATGGGCGGCGACGAGCTGGAACGCGATCGGCATTCCGTCCGCTGATGCGCCGCCGGGTAGCGTGATCGTGGGATGACCGGTCATGTTGAACGGGCAGGTGTAGCGCTGCAGCTTTGCGATCAGGTCCGGCCGTTCGCCAAGCGTGTCGATCATGGCGAGCGTCACAGGTGGCAACGGGTGCACCGGGATCAGCAGCAGGTCGATCGTCTCGAACAGTGCAGCCACGCGTCCGCGCAGCGCGAGCCGCCGCAAAAGGATCTTCTGGTAATCGCGCGCGGAGAGTGCGCAACCGGCCTCGATCACCGCGGCAAGGATGGGGCCATACTCGCCCTTGCGGACGGGATAGGTCGCCTCGTGCGCGACGGCGGCCTCGATCGCGCAATTCGGCGCCCAATCGGCGATCGCCTGCGTCACGTCGGGAAATTCGACGTCCACGATGTCAGCGCCGAGCGAGCGGAAGACGTCGATGGCGTCCGCCAGCACGCGCTTTGTCTTGACCTCCACATCGTCGCTGTTCCAGGCGGCGTCGACACCGATCCGCAAGCCGCGTACGTCCTGTGCAGCCGCGGCGAGAAAGTCGGGCACCGGATCGCACAGCGACGTCGGATCGTTCGGGTCGTGTCCGGCGATCACGCCGAGCAGCGCGCCGGCATCGGCCGCGCTGCGAGCGATCGGGCCGACATGGTCGAGCGTCGCGGCCAGCTCGAACGTGCCGTGGCGGCTGACCCGCCCCCAGCTTGGCTTCAGTCCGGTCAGGCCGTTGGCGGCCGACGGCCACCGGATCGAGCCGCCGGTGTCGGAGCCGAGCGAGGCGAAGCAGAGCCCTGCGGCGGTCGCGACCGCCGAGCCGCTGGATGAAATGCCCGGCCAACAAGCCGCATTCCATGGATTCTTCGGCGGCGTCACCAGCGGATGGTGATCGGAATAAGCGCCCTCCGTGAGCTGCACCTTGCCGAGCACCACTGCGCCGGCGTCCTTGAGCCGCCGCACGACGGTTGCGTCCTCACCGGGACGAAAGTCGCGATGAAGCGTCGTGCCGGCCGCCGTCGGAATGCCCTTGGTCCAGAACAGATCTTTCAGCGCTATCGGCACGCCATGCAGCGGGCCCCCATATCGGCCATGTGCGATTTCGGCGTCCGCCACTTTGGCCGCGGCGATCGCCGTTTCCGCCATCACATGGACGTAGCTGCGGAGCTCACCGTCCAGAGCGTCGATACGGCCGAGTTGCGCGCGAGTCACCTCCAGCGCGGAGATGTCGCGCGCCTTGATGCGCGCGGCGAGCTCGGTGAGTTCGAGATAGTGAAGGGCTTCGGTCACCGCTCGCGTTCTCGTTATTGACACCTGTAAACATAGTATACCGGTGTCTATTGCTGTCAACCGGCAAATCTGCTTTACTGGTGTTCCAATCCCTGGTGACCCGATGTCGAAAGAGTCCCGCAAGTTCAAGGTTCCCGATGCGCTGGCGAACGTCTACGACTTCGCCAACACGCTCGATGTCCGCCATTTCACGCATTTCGGCGTCGCGCATCCGCAGGGCGACGAACTCGGCGGGCCACAGCAACTTGCGGACTGGATGCGGGAACGCGGCCTCGGCACCGAGCGCGGACGTGTCACGCCCGCGATGCTCGAGACTGCGCTACAGCTGCGCGGTGCCTTGCGCGATTATCTGCAGTGCGAGCCGGCCGAGCGGCGCCGCAACAAGGACGTTCTCGGCGCGCTTGACCGCGCTCTCGCGCCGTTTCCATTGCGGGTGGAGGCCCATGCCGGGCGCGGCGCAATATTGTCGGCGGTGCGTGAGGATGCGCTCGCCGGCCTGTCGACGATTGCGATCGAGCTGCACGACGCGACGCTGCTCGGAACGTTGGATCGGCTGAAGATGTGCGCGTCGGAAGAGTGCCGCCGGGTGTTCTTCGACCGCTCGAAACCGTCGACGCGGCGCTGGTGCATGTCGACGCTGTGCGGAAACCGCGTCAAGACGCGTGCCTATCGTGAACGGCAGCGCGCGGCGAAATAGAGCTCAGGCGCGGTAATGGCCCGACTTGCCGCCGAGCTTCTCGACGAGATGGATGCCCTCGATGCGCACGCCGCGTTCCACCGCCTTGATCATGTCGTAGATGGTCAGGCACGCGACCGACACGGCCGTGAGCGCCTCCATCTCGACGCCGGTCGGTCCCGTCACCTTCACGCTGGCGCGGACGAGGCAGCCGGGCAGCTTCGTGTCAGGCTCGATGTCGACGGTGACCTTCCACAGCGCGAGGGGATGACAGAGCGGGATCAGCTCCGAGGTACGCTTCGCCGCCATGATGCCGGCGATGCGCGCGGTGCCGAGCACGTCGCCTTTCTTGGCATTGCCCGAGACGATCAGGTCCAGCGTTGGCCTGGTCATGACCACGCGGCCCTCGGCGACGGCGAGCCGCTCGGTCGCGGGCTTCTCCGACACGTCCACCATCCGCGCCTCGCCAGAGGCGCCGATATGGGTGAGGGCAGGGCCGGCCTTCGCTTTTGACGGCTTGGATGCGGACGGCTTCCGCGCCATGTCAGCGCGTGCCCGTGGCGCGCGCTGCGGTCTCACGCGTGAGCAGCGCACGCGTGGCGGCAGTCACGTCGGCCTGCCGCATCAGGCTTTCGCCGACCAGGAAGGTCGACATGCCGACGCGCTCGAGCCGCGCGAGGTCTGCGGGCGCGAAGATGCCGCTCTCGCCGACCATCAGCCGCTCGCCGGGGATCAGCGGCGCCAGCGCCTCGCTGGTCGCGAGCGTGGTCTCGAAGGTGCGCAGGTTACGGTTGTTGACGCCGATCATCGGCGAGCGGAGTTTCAGCGCGCGCTCGAGCTCGGCACGGTCGTGGATCTCGATCAGCACGTCCATGCCGTAGGCGAGCGCTGCATCTTCGAGATCCTTGGCAGTGGCATCGTCCAGCGCCGCCATGATGATCAGGATGCAGTCGGCGCCGTGCGCGCGCGCTTCCGCCACCTGATAGGTGTCGAACATGAAATCCTTGCGCAGCACCGGCAGCGACGTCGCCGCGCGTGCGGCCACCATGAAGTCGAGATGGCCCTGGAACGAGGGCGTGTCGGTCAGCACCGACAGACAGGCCGCGCCGCCGGCCTCATAGGCCTTGGCGAGCACAGGCGGATCGAAGTCGGCGCGGATCAGACCCTTGGAGGGCGAGGCCTTCTTCACTTCCGCGATCAGCGCGAAGTCACCATTGGCATGCTTGGCCCTGATGGCGCGCACGAAGCCGCGGGGAGCGGCTTGCGCCTTCGCCCGGGCCTCGACTTCCGAGAGCGGCTGCGCGCGCTTGGCGGCGGCGATCTCCTCGCGCTTGTAGGCTTCGATCTTGGTCAGGATGTCCGACATGGGAAACTCAGCCGTTCGAGACCGCGATCAGATGCTTCAGCCGCGCATTTGCCGCGCCGCTGTCGAGCGATTTCGCGCCGATCGCGACGCCTTCCTTCAGATCCCTGGCGCGGCCGGCCACCACCAGCGCGGCGGCGGCATTCATCAGCGCGACGTCGCGATAGGGGCTCGGCTTGCCGTCAAGCACGTTTTGCAGCGCGACCGCGTTGGCATCGGCGTCACCGCCCTTGAGCGCGCCGGGCTCGCAGCGCGACAGGCCGGCCTCTTCCGGCCTCACCTCGAAATTCCGGATCTCGCCGTTGTGGAGGGCGGAGACGAAGGTCGGGCCGGTGAGGGTGATCTCGTCGAGACCGTCGGAGCCGTGTACGACCCAGGCGGATTCCGAGCCGAGGTTCTTGAGCACCTGCGCCAGCGGCTGCACCCATTGCCTGGAGAACACGCCGACCATCTGCCGCTTCACGCCGGCCGGGTTGGACAGGGGCCCGAGCAGGTTGAAGATCGTGCGCGTCGCAAGCTCGACCCGGGTCGGGCCGACGTTCTTCATCGCGGGATGATGGGCGGGTGCAAACATGAAGCCGATGCCGCATTCGCGCACGCAGCGGCCCACCTGCTCCGGCCGCAGATCGATCTTGACGCCGAGCGAGGCCAGCACGTCGGCGGCACCCGAGCGCGACGACAGCGCCCGGTTGCCGTGCTTGGCGACCGGCAGGCCGGCGCCCGAGACGATGAAGGAGGCGCAGGTCGAGACGTTGACCGAACCGGAGCCGTCGCCGCCGGTGCCGACGATGTCGACGGCATCTTCTGGCGCATCGACCGTGAGCATCTTGGAGCGCATCGCCGACACCGCGCCAGTGATCTCGTCCACGGTCTCGCCGCGGACCCTGAGCGCCATCAGCAGACCGCCCATCTGCGAGGGCGTTGCCTCGCCGGACATCATGGCGTCGAAGGCGGAAGCGGCTTCTTCACGCGACAGGCTGGCGCCGGTCGCCACTTTTCCAATGATCGATTTCAGGTCGTCCATCGCGTGCTTTCAACTCACTGGTTCGCGCCGGTCACCTGCGCGAAGGCGGCCTGATTAATGGTGGTCCCGATGTCGGTTTCAAGCTTGTTGACGTAGGCGGCAACCTGCTCGTCAGTGAGCGCGCGGTCGAGGCTGTCCTTCAGCTTCTTGACCGCATCCGAGGCGGCATCGACCGTGGGGTCGATGATGTCGGTGACGCGGAAGACGATCACCTCGCTGCCGCCGCTGACGGGCGACTGCACGACGCCATCCTTGGCGGTGCGGAAGGCGGCCGCCACGATGGCCGCGGGCACGCCTGCGGGCGAGTCATCGCGCTTGAAGGGCGAGGCGGTCTCGACCTTGACACCGATCGCGGAGGCCACATCGGCGAGCTTGCCGCCGGCTTCGAGCTTCTGCACCATCTCGGTCGCCTTGGCCTTCAGCTTGGCGGCGATCTGGTCCTGGCGCCAGCGCGCCTCGACCTGGTCACGGACCTCGTCGAGATTGCGGTCGCGCGAGGGCGTGATGGCGAGCACGTCGTACCAGACATAGCCGCCCTTGAACGAGATCGAGTCGTTGTCGACGCCGACATCGGTGTTGAAGGCCTGCGACACCACATCGAGCCCCTGCGGGATGTTGGCGACCGGCTGGCCGTTGGGCGCGCGGCCGGAACGGTCGACGGCGTCGATGGTCACGGCAGTGAGGCCGAGCTTCTGCGCCGCGTCGATCACGCTGGAGCCGCCACCGCGCTCGTCTTCCATCTTGTCGCGGAGATCGGCGACCTTGACGCGGGCGCGCTCGGTGGCGATCTCGCGCTTGATGTCGGCTGCGACCTTTGCAAAGTCCGGCTCGACGCCGGGCTCGATCTTCTCGACCTTGACGATGGAGACGCCGAGAGCGCCCTGGATCGGCTGGCTGATCTCACCGGCGGGCAGCTCGAAGGCGGCATTCCCGACGGCGGGGTCGAGCGAGGATTTGGTCACGAGCCCAAGGTCGACGTCCGAGGCGCTCAGCCCGCGCTCCTTGCCGAGATCTTCGAACGACATGCCGCCGACGAGGCGCTCGCGAGCGGCCTGCGCCTCGGCGGCGTTCGGGAATACGAGTTGCTGGATCTGGCGCTTCTCGGCCGTGCCGAAGCGGTCCTTGCGCTGCTCGAACACCTTCCTGGCGTCCTCGTCCGACACCTCGGTCCACTTGCCGATCTCCTCCGGCGAGACCACGACGAAGGCGATCTTGCGATATTCGGGCGCGCGGAATTGGACCTTGTGATCCTCGAAATAGGCGGCGAGCGCCTCGGGCGAGGGCGGATCGATCGGGCCCGCCTGCGCGGCATCGAGTCTTACGAACTCGATGGCGCGCTGCTCGTTCTGGAACCGTGTCAGCACGTCGATCATCGCCTTCGGCGGCTCGAGGCCGGCGCCGATCGTGCCGGTGAGCTGCCGGCGCAGCGACACCTTGCGCTGCTCGGAGACGTAGCGCTGCTCGGTGTAGCCGAAATTGCGGATCAAGGCCTGGAAGCGGTTGGCGTCGAACTTGCCGTCGACGCCCTTGAAATTGGGGTCGTTCATGATGACCTGGCGGATCTGCTCGTCGGACTGGCCGAGCCCGAGCCGGCGAGCTTCTTCGTCGAGCGCGGCCTCCGCGATGGTCTGTTGGAGCACCTGGCGGTCGAGACCGAAGGCGCGCGCCTGGTCAGGCGTCAGCGGACGGCCGAACTGGCGGCTGATCTGCTGCAGGCGATCGGTGTAGGTCTGGCGGAACTCGTTCAGCGAGATCTCGGTGTGGCCGATCTTGGCCACCGTGGACTGACCGAAGCCGCGGAAGATGTCGGCGATGCCCCAAATGCCGAAGCTGATGATCAGCACGCCCATCACGATCGCCATAATGGTCTTGCCGACCCAGTTTGATGAGGCCTTGCGCATTCCTCGAAGCATTTGGTCCAACTTGTTTTGGTCAGGAGGGGAACGGGAGCGCGTCTTAATGCAGATTCCGCAAAAGCGCCTCACCAAATTGATCAATCATCATAAAGTGGCGGCTTTGCCCCCGCAACCTCAGGTCAGGCGGTCCCCCGGGAGCTGCGGTTAAAAGCCCCGGAGCGTTTTCCAGCGAAGTGGACCCGCTTCGCATCAGGAACACGCGTCAAAACAAGAATCTGGAACTGCCGCGACAGCTCTGCTAGCGCATGCGCAAACCTCATTTTGCTGGAAACCGACATGACCGACCCCATCCGACCCCTGATCGCCGGGAACTGGAAAATGAACGGCCTGAAAGGTTCGGCTGCCGAATTCGAAGCCATGCTCAACGGCGCGGCAGATGTGGCCGCCAAGGCCGACCTGCTGGTCTGCCCGCCGGCGACCCTGGTCGCCTCATTTGCCGAGAAGGCGCGCGGCAACAAGGTTGGGGTGGGAGCCCAGGATTGCCACCCCAAGGCCTCAGGCGCCCATACCGGCGATATCGCCGCCGAAATGCTGGCCGATGCGGGGGCGAGCGCCATCATCGTCGGCCATTCCGAGCGCCGCGCCGACCATGGCGAGGGCGATGCGCTTGTCAGGCAGAAGGCGGAAGCCGCGTGGCGGGCGGGCTTGGTCGCGATCGTCTGCATCGGCGAGACGCAAAGCCAGCGCGATGCCGGCCAGACCCTCGATATCCTGCGCGGCCAGCTGGACGGATCGCTGCCGGACGGTTCTACCGCCGCCAATCTGGTCGTGGCCTACGAGCCGGTCTGGGCCATCGGCACTGGTGTTACCCCCACGGCGCAGGATGTCGAGCAAATTCATGGTTTTAT